>NZ_JBODJB010000001.1:0-1350000 GCF_050611725.1 Ferruginibacter sp. SUN002
TACGTAAAGATCCTTTAACTCTTAATCTGGCGGTTGATGCATCTGTTGTACTGCTTGCATTTACACCTTTGGTTCTATCACCTCTGATGTAGATCATCCAGGCATTATGAGCATTCGCAATACTTGTTGTTGTTGTTGCTGTACCCATACCTACCCATGCAGGGTTAGTACCTGGAGAATAGCTCAACAATGAATAACCCGGTGTTGTTGCATCAAAACCTGCAGCACCTGTTGGACTAGTGATCAAGGTACCGAATCCGTTATCGTTGATACCATTTTCCTGCCATGAAGCTCTGATCGTTTGTGTACTTGCTACTGGTAAAGCCAACATTCTCCAACCTCTGTTCAATTGTTGGGTTGTAAATCTTTCGGCAATAATGTTATCAGCACCTAAGATACCACCGCCACCGGTTACTGCACCTATAGTTCCTGTACCACTTGCTGTAGATTGAAGAAGAACAGGATTACTGTTGAAATCAATGATACCACCTGTAGCTTTTAATTCTACACCGGGAGCAATGATCAATGTATCACCTGCTGTTGAACCTTGATAATCGAAAGTACCCGTAACATTCAGATCTGAACTGATGGTTATTTTACCTTTACCTGCAGGAATGATCACATCTGATGCGGATGTAGGCACTGATCCGCAGAACCAGTTAGCCGGGTTGTTAAAGTTGCCATCGGTACCTGTATATAAACCACATTTCGGTGTACCGTTTAAAATTACGTCATCAATTCTTATTGAGTTGCTTCCACTTTTTACAAAGCGAATTTTAAGACCATCTATCTGTGCACCTGCAGGCAAGCTAAGTGTTTTCGCCGCATACCATGCTACAGAAGCAGTACCTGATTCGTTAAATAAAGCCGTAGAAGTACTTGCTACAGAAACCCATGCACTACCATTCCAGTAATCAACTGCAAATGTTGCATGTGCCGCAGCATTTTCTTTTCTGTAAGCATAACTTAATGAAAGACCCGTGTAATTAGCTGCGTTAATGCTTTCAATTGAGAAACCAATTGTTCCTGATGTTGCAAAGAACACATTACCATTACCAGAAGCACCTGTATAACCCGAAGATGCACCTGTAGTTCTTACATCAGATGTTGTCTGACCTCCAATACCAAAAGTCAAAATTCCTTTATTTTGGAAAGTGGCAGGAGCTGTACCACCTGCATAAGTTGCAATTATAGTTGTTCCAGATGGAGTACCCATATTTTCAGAAAAAATAGGAGCAGGTGTCCATTTCGCATACAGGGTAACGTTAGCAGCACCCATTGTGAAGGTTACACTACCTGTTGCTGCGTAATTTATTCCTGTACCGTCTGCAGCTGTATTCCATCCAACAAAAGTATGAGCTGTTTTAACCAATGACCCTGTATTAGCCAATACAGTTACTGAAGAATTATAAGCATAGTTTGCCGGGGCTGATGGTACTGTACCACCGGTATTGTCGTTACCATTGTAAGTAACTGTATAATTAATAGGTGTCCATTTAGCATATAACGTAACAGCATTTGCAGGCATTAAGAAAGTAGCACTTCCTGTTGCTGCATAATCTGTTCCTGAACCGTTTGCAGCTGTATTCCAACCGCTGAATGTATAACCGGTTAGTGCAATATTGCCTGAATTTGTTAATACAGTTACTGTTGAAGCATAATCATAGTTTGCCGGTGCTGACGGTACAGAACCTGTTCCGCCGTTAACACTATAAGTAACTGCATATTGATTGATGTTCCATTTTGCATATAGGGTTGTAATACCTGTAATATTGAATGTACCACTACCTGCTGTATAATTTGTTCCGTTACCATCTGCCTGTGTATTCCAACCGCCAAATGTGTAACCTGTTTTTGCAACAGGGCCTGAATTTGCTAATACTGTAACAAGCGCATTTGGTAAATATTTCACATTATCTGTAGGCACTGTACCTGTTCCACCATTCGCATTGTATGTAACAGTGTATGTCCATTTCGCATACAGGATAACGTTAGCAGCAGGCATTGTTAAAGTTGCACTACCTGTTGCAGCATAACTTGTACCTGTTCCATCGGCCGCAGTATTCCATCCGTCAAATACATAACCTGCTCTTGCAAGATCTGTATTGGCTGCTACAGTTGCCACAGCTGCTTCTAAATAAGTATTATTATCAACAGGTGGCGTACCTGTTCCGCCGTTTGCACTGTAAGTAATTGTATAAGTAACATTGGCTACCCATTTCGCATACAGAGTAACGTTAGCAGTACCCATCGTGAATGTTACGCTACCGGTAGCAGCATAATTCGTTCCATTACCATCCGCCTGTGTATTCCAACCACTAAATACATATCCTGATTTAGAAAGTGTATTTGTATTAGCCAGTACCGTTACGATTGTATTATAATCATGGCTGGTTGGTGCTGATGGCACAGAGCCACCGTCATTACCATTACCACTATAAGTAACTGTATAAGAATTGATCGTCCATTTTGCATACAAGGTTGTACTTGCTGCAGGCATTGTATAGGTAGTTGTATAATTTGTTCCTAAACCATCTGCCTGTGTATTCCATCCGGCAAATGTGTAACCGGTTTTTGTCATAGCACCAACACCAGGTAAAGTAACGGTTGCACCGGCAGCATATGTAGCAGCACTTGGAGCAGAGCCCGATCCTGTATTGATATTATAGGTAAGTGTATACGCACCAGCAGGTACTACCTCTGCCCAACTTGAGCCAGCCCTGAAACCGTCAATTTCTGCAGTTGGTGCATCGGCAGAAGCTCCTTGTCTGACCATTATACCAGTCATCGCTGCCTGATCAGTTGTTCCACTACCTGTAGTTAAGGTTGCAGTACCCTCTAAACCATTTAAAGTCGGGTTAACCCAAAGGCTAACAATATCATCTGTACCACTTACTGTATTGTACGCATATTTTATTGCAACCAAATAAGTAGTTCCCAGTGTTCTTGCCGTACCTGTTTCATAAACAGCCGTAGCATTGGTTTTACCAACACCGAAATAGAAACCACCAGAAGTAGATTTTGCATAAATTCTTGTAGCAAAAGTACTGGTTCCGCTAATTAATCCTGTGAAATAATCACCGTTTGTCTGAGCTGCAGTTATTTTTACCAGGAATGATCCATAAGCAGCGCCTGATGATACGGTATTTCCAGTTAATCTCACTGCGTCTTGGCCATTATTTGCCAAAGGCAAGCTTAAGCCAATGCCTGACTGTACTGCACCATCATAAGTTAAACCTGCACCATTTACAGTTAAGTTATTAGTACCTGTACCGCTTGTTGCAGTCCATACACCTCCTGTACCAGCAACTAATCCGGTACCATTTGCATAACTGAAATCTTCAACAAAAGTTGGAGCCCATTTAGGATATAAGTTAAAATCTGCATCCCCCATTGTAAAAGTTGCACCCGGAGCATAATCTGTACCGGTACCATCTGCCAAAGTATTCCATCCGGCAAAACCATAACCTGTTTTCACAAGATTGCCGGTATTACCAAGTACGGTAACGGTTGCACCATAATTTTGTGAAGTTGTACCCGGAGCTGTACCACCGGTACTTCCCGTAGTGTTATAAATAACTGAATACGAATTCACCGTCCATTTAGCATATAAGGTAACCGCATTTGCAGGCATTAAGAAAGTAGCACTTCCTGATGCTGCATAATCTGTTCCTGAACCATCTGCAGCTGTATTCCAACCGCTGAATGTATAACCCGTTCTCGCCAGCGTATTAGTATTTGCTAATACGGTTACAGTAGCGTTGTAATCATAGTTTGTTGATGAAGCCGGAACTGAACCAGTTGTATTTCCGTTACCATCATAACTAACCGCATATTGATTGATGTTCCATTTTGCATATAGTGTAGTAATGCTTGTTATGTTGAAAGTTCCACTACCTGCTGTATAATTTGTTCCCAATCCATCTGACTGTGTATTCCATCCGCCAAAGGTGTAACCTGTTTTTGTAACAGGGCCAGCGTTTGCTAATACTGTAACAAGCGCATTTGGTAAATATTTTACATTATCTGTAGGCACTGTACCTGTTCCACCATTCGCACTGTATGTTACAGTGTATGTCCATTTCGCATATAGGGTAACGTTAGCCGCAGGCATTATTAAAGTAGCGCTGCCTGTTGCAGCATAATTTGTGCCTGTACCATCGGCCGCAGTATTCCAGCCATCAAATACATAACCTGCTCTTGCAAGATCGGTATTAGCAAGCACAGTAACTACCTCTCCTGAATTATGAGCATTCCCATCCACAGGAGGTGTACCTGTTCCGCTATTAGCATCATAGGTAATATTGTATGTTGCAACTGAAAGCCATTTAGCATATAAAGTTGTATTGATTGTAATATTGAAAGTAGTGCTATTGTCAGCAGGATAACTTGAACCCGATCCGTCAGCAGCAGTATTCCAACCGTCGAAAGTGAAACCTGCTTTTGTTAAACCACCCGAGTTGGTTTGAACAGTTACAAGATCATTATAATTGTATGTATTACCATCGGTAGGAACAGAGCCTGTTCCACCATTAGCATCGTATGTTACTGTAAAAGTTGGTCTTACTGCAATTGACAAATACAAAGTACCTGCACCCGATAAACCACTGCTACTTGTATTTACAGATGGTTGGCTGCTTAATGTACCAACAGTACCATCAATTGAAGCATAAGATGAAGCTGCATCTGATGGGCTAGCTGCAATGATACGTCCGGCAGGTACAGCAGGTGTTGATCTACCTATAGAAAAATTAGTAGCTGCAAATGTAGCGCCGGTAGTAATTACTTTCCAGTATTCTGTACCGCTGATACTTGCAACAGTTGTTCCGTTAGCTGTTCCTGCAGGAGCCGCTGCAAAGGCTTCAATATTGATTGTAGGCGTTCCACTTGCAATTGTTCCGGCAGTAAATGCAAACGGGTAATATTTAGATGATTTACCTAAAGGAATTGTATACAACCCTGTAGATGTAGTTCCTAAAGTTCTTGTAACCGCACCATCGATATAAGCAGTTGTACTACCACCGGTAATTGTACCACTTGCAGGATTAGTAAGATTTAAAGTATTAGCACCTGTAGTAGTTAAAACAGCTGATAAAGCTAGTGTACCCGACATCGTTATAGCACGGTTAAGGGTAACGGCAGCTCCAATTGTTACATCAGCGGGATTCCCTAGTGTACTGGTAGGGAATGGTGCTGTTGTAGCGGCATTGAAAGTATAGTTTGCACCAGCATTAAATGTTCTAGTTTGAACATTGGTACTATTAATAGTACCATTTGTTCCTGAAGTACCTGTACCTACTATACCGCCTGTATTTGATGTAACAAGTGTACCACCGGAATTGATAACAAATGTAGTTCCTGCAGCAGTTGTACCATTACTAGTGATATTATTTGTACCAACATTAAGTGTTCCTTTATCTTTAATGGTCAAAGTTCCCACAAAACCAGCCCCGGCGTCATTCACCAAGGTTATGCTGTTATTCAATACAACAGTAGTAAGATTTGTCCCATCACCAATTTCATAATTCGCATACCCTACTGTACCAGTAGCTGTAAAAGTATAGGTTTGACTCGTTCCACTAAATACCACCGTACCATTAGGAGCAGAACTACCAATTGTAGTAATCCTTCCGTTTGTTCCGGAGATATTCAAATTACCCTTAAGTTGTATAGTAGTATTATTGGTACCAGTTCCATTCAGATCAATAAATCCACCATTTGAGATCGACGTAGTACCATTTACAGTAAGAATAAAAGAAGTTCCGTTATTTGTTCTTAAGCTACCTCCTGATCCCGACACACTTAGATCATTCCCTACAGTCATTGTCCCCCCCAAAGTAGCTATTGATGTTCCACTATACGTTAAGTTATAATAGTTACTACCGCTTGCAACAGCAAGAACCGGTATGGTTTGTGCCGTACTTCCGTTAAATTCAACCGTACTTGTACCAATTGTATAATTGCCGCCTCCTTGTGTAAATGTTCCGGCAATTTTAATGACCCCACTTAGTGATCTAGTGTTATTTGAAGAAGATAAATTATTATAAGTAGCTCCCGGAATAACTTGTCCGTTTGCTCCGTTAAAATTAAATGTATTAGACGTTACCGTTAGTGTACCTGCCCCCGGAGTATATGTTCCGGAAACATTGATTGTTCCACCATTAATTAAAGTTCTGTTACCACCTGATATATTCAGATTTGAATATGTACCTGCCACAACCGTTTGTGCACTTGAACTGTTATATTGTAATTCCTGAGACCATGTTCTACCGGTAGGTATTGGTGTACCAGTTGTGTTTTGTGTTTTTATAATACCCGTTCCGCTTGTTGTGAGTGAAGCCCCGGTTAAAGCATTCGTTCCAAGATCGAAAGTAGAACCGTTTGCAACCGTTAAAGCAGTTACTACTGCAATAGCACCGCTTGCTGTAGCGTTAGCAGTTGTTGTTGACACTGAAAGATTGCCATATGTAGCTGCCGGAACTGCCTGAGCACCCGCTGCCGTAAATGCAACAGTACTTGTGGCATTTAATGTTCCTAAAGTAGGATTGGTTGTGTTTGCAATGGTAAGCGTTGCCGCGGCGCTCACATCTATCGTACCTGTTACAGCGAAACCTGAAGGAATAGTGAAATTACATGCGTTGGTTCCATTACCTACAACAATTTTAGATCCTGTACCTGACACTGTCCAAGCTGCACCTATAGTTGGTGATGCGTTGTTTCTTACATTAAAAATTTGACCATTTGTGGTAAAGTCTGTTGGTGCTGTACCGGTACCATCTGTACTTGTACCCCAGTTAGCAGTTGAATTTAAATCACCCGTTGATTTTGAATAGAAATTTGTTGTTGTAACAGCTGCAGCTGTTGTACCAGTTACTGTAAAATTTCTACACCTAACTGTCTGCGAATTGGTGATTGTATTTCCAGATCCATTGTTATAAACATAGAAGCGAAGATATAATGTTTGACCATTTGTTACACTTATTGACAAAGAAGATGCAGTAGTTGTTGTAGCTGTAGTTGATAAAGCAAAAGTACTACCTACTATCGAAGGCGAGGTGAATGAAGAACTATATGAATATTGTATTTGACCAGTTGCTGTTTGACTAGATAGGTTATGTGTAGCAGCAATGCTTGAAATTGTGAAATCATTCCCGGCTGTTGGTGAAATTGAGAATTGATAATAGTCATTCGCATCCAATCCAGTTGAGCCCCAGCCATTAGATGAAACACCATTAGCAGTAAACGTCATTGCGCCAATTCCACTACCACCAGTTTGAGCACCACCAGCAACATTACCAACAATAGCAGCGTTAGCATTAGCCGTTAAAGCCCAAGTACCTGATGCAGCTTGGCCTAAACCTGAACTAGCAATTGCAACAAGTGCAACAAAAAGGAAACTAAATCTCAATAAATTTTTCTTAAAAGAAGTCAGAGTTAAATTACAATTCATATAAAGTAAATTTTATATTTTTTATTTCTAAAGAGCCAAAGAAAATGCTTGTTTATAAACTAAATGTTATCAAAATAAAAACTGATTGTTGCCTTGTGCAACAATTTTTTCATGTAGTGGCAGCTATGGATTACGTGATCCGGAGCCTGCAAATCGAAGCAATTTGTTTTTGTAGGGGGTAGAATGCATCAATAACATAGATCAGTTTTTAATTGTTCAGTTTTAAAATTTGGCTAAACGATTATTTACTAACCGTTTAGTTTAGACGAAGCCCTCAGTCGTTAGCTGAAAGCGGACAAACAAGGTCAAAAACTTTTCTATATTATATTGGAGTGGCGTTTAAAAAAGGCTTTAGTATAAATTAAACCCGATTCTAATTTGTGAAAGTATGAACAAAAAGTTAAAAAATCAAAAAATGAATAAAAAAGTGCATAATTTTTATTTTGTGGGGATAAAATGAATAATTTATGCATTTTTATACTATGATGGCTCATTTATGATATGTGTCATATTTATTCGGTATTTAATATGTATAATGGGTATTTTATGCTCATTTACGATTGCTTTTTCTAAAATCGCCATCCAACAACAATGTGAGGTTATTTTTTATTACTTTACAGCCGTTAATACTAAACCATTCAATTTTAATGGCAAAAACTAATAGTAAGACTACCATTGCAGCTAAAATAGACAAACCAACTGCCGCACAAAAAATTATTACCGTATTTGGTGAAAGATCACTCTGGCATATCATTGTATTGGTATTGTTGCCATTCTTTATTTTCATTAAGATTACCGGGTTTGAGTTCATCAATATGGACGATGTGGCCATTATCCAAAATAACTTTCATATACTTGGTAGCATAAAGAATATTGGTATAGCTTTTAAAACCGACGCTTTTTTGAGTGCTCATGGAGATTTTTACAGGCCGGTGCAAACGGTATCTTTCATGATAGATGCACTGATCGGAAAAGAAAACCCATGGATCTATCACTTTTCAGGATTGATCTATCACTTGCTTACCGTAATTGCCTTGTATTACCTGCTTATTTTTTTAGGAATAAAGAAAATGGTTTCTTTCATTTTCAGTTTGCTGTTTAGTTTGCATCCTGTACTGGCCGCAGCAATTTCCTGGGTACCGGCAAGAGGTGATGTACTGATCGGGCTATTCGGCATACTCATGCTGATCACCTTTGCTAAGTATATCCGCTCCGGCAAATGGCATTTCTTTGCATTGCATGCGCTTTTGTTTTTAACCGCAGCTTTTACCAAAGAAACTACATTGGTGTTTCCGTTAATGTTGCTGTTTTATTATTTTTTGATAGCGAAAGAAAAGTTTTCACTGAAGAAGCTGCTTCCATTTTTTCTACTATGGATTACCGTTAGTATTGTTTTCTTATACATGAGAAGTAAGGTTGTAAGCGGCACACCTCCGGATTTTATATTCGGGTTGAAGCCACTTCTTTTAAATCTTCCAACCATACCGATCATACTGGCAAAGTTCTTTTTACCGGCTAACTTATCAACGATGCCGTTGTTCGAAAATTCGTTTACCATCATCGGATGTATTATTCTATTGCTAATGGGTTTGATGGTTTACAAAAAGATACGATCAAAAGAATGGTTGCCCTTGTTCGGATTTTCCTGGTTCCTACTTTTTATTGCCCCTCCCTTACTTTTCAAATTATTTTTTAGTAAATATTTACTGGAATATTATGAACATAGGGCTTACTTACCTTTTATAGGTGTTATTATCTTACTAAGCTACCTTTTCAATGAAATACTTTCTAAATCAAAAACCGGTAATATTATCTGGTTGCCTGTTGTAGCTATTGTGTTATTTACGCCAATTGCCTCCATACATAGCGATCATTTTAAAAATACCATGCAATTCTTCGGAAGAGCTGCCGAATTAAATAATCCCGGAGCTTCTATAAAAATTGCCGAAGAATATATCAATGCCCATGATATTGTAAGTGCCAGTGCCGAGATAGAAAAAGGCATAGAAAATTCAAATGGCGAATATCCTCCGGCATTCTTTTCAAGAGGTATCATTGACCTTACTTATGAAAAAAAATATTTTGATGCAGATGCTGATTTTTCTACTACGCTTGCACTGGACTCAACTTTTTTTCAGGCTTATATCAAACGTGCTGAAGCAAGGATACAAACACAAAACATCGGCGGTGCCTTTGATGATCTGAATAAAGCAAAACAGTTTGTCCCTAATGATCCTACAATATTTTATACCGAAGGAAAAGTATTTGTGGCTTCGCAGCAACCTGAACCGGCACTTGTTAGTTTTTCAAAAGCAATTAAACTGGACAGCAACTATACAGAAGCATACAACGACAGGGCTTTCGTGAATTACAGATTGAAAAAATTTGATGATGCATTAGCTGATTGTGATAAAGCGATTGCACGAAATCAGTTGTTTTTAAACGCTTATTACAATAAAGGAATGATATTGTATGAAAAAGGGTTAAGCGATTCTGCCATTAAGCAATTTGACATTACACTGAACCTGGCCAACAACTTTTATTTTGGATATTTTTACAGAGGTATGGCTAAACTGCAAAAGAAAGATATGACCGGCGCCTGTAATGATTGGCAGGAGTCTGTTAAACTCGGCTTTGATATGGCACAAGACACCATACAAAAATATTGTCGTTAAAAATTGTACTAACACTTTGAATGGTTATGGGAGAAAAAATGTTTACTGCACAGGGCTTTTTGTGGCATTTAAAAAACAATAAGTGGCTGCAAATTTCATTGCTAATTATATTGCCTATACTTGTTTACATACAGTGTGTCAAATTTGATTATACCAATTTTGATGACAATGGTATCATTCAACAAAAATTTGATATTGTTGGCGACATAAAAAAAATCGATACAGCTTATAAGGTGGATGCCTTCTTTAATAAAAACGGGGACTTTTACCGACCCGTGCAAAACATCACATTTATGCTAGATGCTCAGGTAAGCAGAGATAAACTGTGGATGTTTCATATCAGCAATTTGGTGATACATATCTTAACCGGTATTGCATTGTATTTTTTTCTGCTATTGTTGCAGCCAAGCAGACTAGTTGCATTTTCTTTAGCATTGCTTTTTTCTATACATCCTCTTTTTGCTTCAGGCGTTGGCTGGGTACCTTCACGAGGTGATATATTGATCGGACTACTTGGAGTACTTTTGTTCATTACATTTCATCATCAGATCGTTAAAAAAAGTGTAGTATACTTCTTTTTACACTCCTTAACTTTTTTGATCATTTTATTTACGAAAGAAACAACCATCCTTTTTCCATTACTATTGATCTTTTATTATTTCCTAGTGATCAATCCTTTACCGAATCATAAAAAAATAATGTATCATTCCTTGCGCTTACTCCCCTATCTTGTTGTATGGGCCGCTGCTACGATTTTCTTTTTTATGATGCGGAGTAATGTAGTGGCCAATACCGGAGCTACGGCAGATGTACTCGGCATTATTCCCTTCTTTAAAAACAATACAGTAGTGCCAACAATCATTGGCAAGTTTTTCTTCCCGAATAACCTTTCTACTTTTCCGTTATACAATAATTTCGATACGATTATTGGAAGTGTTTTTCTAATTGCCATAGTTTTTATTACCATTTATTTTTCAGCAAAAAAACAATGGGCAGTGTTGCTAGGCTTATTGTGGTTCTTATTCTTTGCAGTACCACCAACTATTTACAGACTTCAAAACGCCGACACTTTTTTTAACTACCTCGAACATCGTACTTATTTACCGATGATCGGCATTGTGATCATACTAAGTTTTTTTCTGAATGAGGCATTGAAATTTTCAGGTGCAAAAAAAATATTTGCGGCCGTTTATATCCCTGTACTGATCGTATTCGGTATTTTAGCTGTAAGACATGCAGGAGATTATAAAAATTCTTTCACAGTTAGAGACAGAGCTGCAAAACTCGATAATCCTTCGGGCTTATCGGGCAGAGCCGGCGAGTATTTGAAAAAGGGAGATACTTTAAATGCACTAATTGATATTAACAAAGCAATTGCACTTAATAACAAAGATGCTACGATGTATTTTGAGAGAGGAAAGATCATGTCGAAAACTCAAAAGCATGAAGAAGCTGAACAGAACTTTACACTTGCATTAGAACTACAACCGAATTTTGCTGATGCGTTACTGGCTCGTTCTGTTGAAAAAAGATTTTTAAAAAAATACGAAGGTGCTTTTAGAGACGTTTTCAGAGCAGCAACACTTGACTCAACAAATCCAAAAGTGTACAACACTTTTGGTAATTTATTTATAGAAGTAAAAAACTATGCGGAAGCAGTTAACAGCTTTTCGAAGTCGATAAAATTACAGCCAAAGTTTGCCGATGTTTATAATAACAGAGCTTATGCATCTATTTTACTAAATGATTTTAAAAGTGCTATTACCGATTGCCATACAGCGCTTGCATTGATGGAAAAAAAACCTTCTCCAATTGTTTATAATAACCTGGGGCATGCATATAGAGAATTGAATATATATGATTCGGCTTTTTATTATTTCGATAAAGCTATTTACCTCAACAAGAAATTTTCGCAAGCATATTTCGAAAGAGGCATAGCAAAACAAAAAGTAAATGATCTTAAAGGTGCATGTAATGACTGGTATGAATCGTACTCTTTAGGCTATTCGGATACATTGAAATTGAGTGAAAAATATTGTCGTTAAGATAAGCACCCGGCAAATTTGTTTTTTATGATAAGAGATAAGAAAATAGTAGTTGTAATGCCTGCATATAATGCAGCAAAAACCCTTGTACAAACTTATAATGAAATTCCTTTCGATATTGTTGATGAAGTATTGCTTGTAGATGATGCTAGTAAAGACGAAACCTCTACAATAGCAAAACAGTTAAATATCGGATTACATATCCACGAAAAAAATCTCGGTTACGGCGGCAATCAAAAAACCTGCTATACGGCTGCTTTAAATACCGGTGCAGACATTGTTATCATGTTGCATCCGGATTATCAATATACTCCAAAACTTATTGGCGCCATGGCTTATTTGCTTGAGTCGGGAGAATTTGATGTGGTACTCGGCTCAAGGATCCTTGGAGGAAAAGCGTTAAGTGGTGGTATGCCTTATTATAAATATTTTTTTAATCGTATACTTACTTTATCTCAAAATATTTTAATGAGTGCAAAGCTGTCGGAGTATCACACAGGTTACAGAGCATACAACAGAAAAGTATTAGAAAAATTAAATTGGCGAAATAATTCCGATGATTTTGTGTTTGATAACCAATTCTTATCACAAGCGATCTTTCACGGTTTCAAAATTGGAGAAATTACCTGTCCTACCAAATACTTTGAAGACGCATCTTCCATCAATTTTTTAAGAAGTATGAAATACGGATTAGGCTGTTTAAAAAACGGTTTGCTATTCCGTTTACATAAATGGGGAATTTATAAATCAAAACTTTTTTCTTAGTCTCCTTATTGCATTTGTTAAATCATACAATCATCTTGTGCTTTTTTAGATAAAGAATAAATATTTATCTAAATTTGCAGCTACTTTCGTTCTTGCTAAAAAATTTGTTGTAAATAAATTTTATAACAGGCATTAGCAAAGCGTATTAAACCTTTCCAACTAATGAAAAGCTTGTTGCTTGCCCTTGCACTACTATTGTGCTCCAATACCTATTGCCAATATAATTTTTATTACGGCAACCTGCATTCTCATACTGCTTATTCGGACGGAAATAAAGACAGTGCTACAACGGGTTATAAAACTCCCGGACAAAGTTATGCGTACACAAAGGGCAGCTATCATATGGACTTTTTAGGCATTGCAGAACACAACCACTTTTCAAGTGCTAATAATCCGGGAATGCATCTGGCAGATTATGCAAAAGGCGTTTATCAGGCAGATACAGCAAACAATGAAGGAACTTTTGTTTGTATGTACGGAATGGAATGGGGTGTAATTGATAATGGCGGGCATCTGGTAACTTACGGTATACCTGGGTTGGTTGGCTGGGAAAGCGGAAGTGGCGGCTGGGGACCAACAAATAATTACAATATTTTTTGTGCAAAAACTGATTATTCAAAATTCTGGCAGATCGTTAATTCCTATCCAAATGCTTTTTGTACGCTGGCTCATCCACAGGATTTTGATTATAATAATTTGATAGAAGGCACATTGAATACATCTGCAGATAGTGCTGTGGTAGGCGTAGCCGTTAGAAGTGGTGCCGCATTTTCTACAACTACAGATTATTCCGATGCTGTACCATCAAGTTATTCATCTGTTTATTATGAAGCATTGGGAAAAGGGTTTCATGTAGGCCCTAATTGCGATCAGGACAACCACTACACCAACTTTGGAAGAACCAACAAAATGAGAACAGTTGTGTTGGCAAAGAGTTTGAAAAGAGATAGTATCATGGCGGCTTACAGAGCAATGCGCTTCTATGCATCTGACGACTGGAATGTACAAGTGAATTTTACGGTCAATGGATTTTTTATGGGTTCCGATACAACAGCCGCATCTAATTCAGCAATACAGGTTTCTGTTGTAGATCCGGATGCAGGCGATAATGTTAGCAGAATTGATATTTATTATGGTGTACCCGGCAGCGGATTGAACCCAACAAGCTTAAGATCTATTACCAACAACAGTGTTTTAAACTATACACATACTACAACACTCGGTAATAAATTTTATTATTTTGTACGAGTGATACAGGCAGATGGTGATATTATCTGGACCGCTCCAATTTGGATCTACAGAAATTTAAATACTACACCGATACATTTGATTGATTTCGATGGTATTCAAAAAGACGAGCAGATCAATCTTTCATGGACTACAGCGCTTGATTACAGTGTAGATTATTTTGAAGTAGAGCGTAGTGTAGACGGCACCAATTTTTCTTTTGTAAGTGAATTGACGGCGAATAATACAAACTATAGTTTTACGGATGTACAACCCGTTAATGGTTTGAATTTTTACAGGTTAAAACAGATCAATGGTGATGGAAGTTTTGTGTACTCATCTACCATTGCAATTAATTTTAACAACCCTGTTGTAAAAATCATTCAGATCAATCCTAATCCTGTAGTTGATCAATTAACCATCATTTGTACTGCAAAGAATAAAGAGCAAATTACCTGTAAGATCTATTCATCCGAAGGAAGAGAAGTAAAAAACATTGCCGTCAATTTTAAGCCGGGAGAAAATAAGATCACTACCGATGTTTCAAAATTAGCATCAGGCAATTATTTTGTTGTGATCAGTAAACCTGATGTACGTATCACTGAAAGTAAATTCGTGAAATTATAAACAAGAGCTACAAGCCACAGAAAAAGCTACAAGCTACAAGCCACAAGGGACAAGTATACCGTTCGTAATTCTTTTGCTTCTCCCTTGTAGCTCATCCCTTGTAGCTTTTATTTCACCGCCTCCGTAATCACCTTCCCCACACACCCACTCGGCATTTGTATCTTTAGCATTGCAGCTACTGTTGCAGCAATATCTGTCATGTATGTTTCCCTGTTAGTCTTACCCGGTTTTACACCCCAACCAAAAAACAATAAGGGAATATGTGCATCGTACGGGTTCCACAAACCATGTGTGGTACCTTTACCCCACCCGTCAAAATAGCCCGAACGAAGTGTAAACTGAATATCGCCGCTGCGTTTAGGATTGTACCCATTTGTCATCATCGATTTTTGAGGCTCAGCAATGGTAGTCTCAGACAATTCATCTAATTCAAATGCTTCAACGATATACACTTTTTGTTTAAGCGATTTAATAACAGCTTTTTTAATTGCATCTATATCTTTTCCTTGCTTTTCAATTTCCGTAGTATTTAAATAAACCTGATAGTTCTGTAAATTGACAACACCATTCTTTACCCCAAAATTTCTTTCTATCATATCATTCATTTCTTTTTGCAGATCCTTATCTTCAAACATTCCTCCGGGTATTTGATGTTGTGCCAAAAAGCCCGGTGCATGTGCCGCACCATGATCTGCTGTTAAGAACAACATATAATTACCCTTGCCGATCTTTGTATCTAAATACAAAAGGAAATTTTCAATGTCTTTATCCAAACGTAAAAAAGCATCTTCTGCCTCAATTGAATTAGGGCCGAATGCATGCCCTATATAATCCGTTGAAGAAATACTCACCGCCAGAAAATCTGTTCCGGCATGAGACCCCATGTCTTCATTTTGAATGGTTGCTTTCGCAAAATCAAATGTATAAGTTGTACCGAATGGCGTTCGTTTAAAAGCCTGGTATTTTGTATCGGTTAATGAAGAAAGTTTATGTGGGAAAGTAGATGCCTTCAATCCTTCAATTTTATCCTCATAAGGTTCGTCATCATCAGTGCTCTGATCATATTTCTCTATCGGCAATAAAGTATTCCAGTCTTTACTCATGTATTTTGCAGCCAGATCTTTATTATTAAATGTATCAACCCATGTAGGCAATTGCTTCATATAATAACTACTAGTGATCCATTTGCCCACTTTATCATCATACCAGTAAGCTGCATTGGCACTATGACCTGCAGGTAAAATAGCTCCTCTGTCTTTCAAAGCAATACCAATAACTTTTGTTTTAAAATTATTACTCAATCTTAATTCATCCGTAATAGTGGTGGTCCACATATTATCCGGACTCATTTTCCCTGCATTGGTATTGCTACCAACGGTTGATACAGTTGAATCATCTGTACAATAAACATTTTTGCCTAAAGTTCTGTCATACCAGTTGTTTCCAACTATACCATGCACAGCAGGTACACTTCCCGTATATACCGAAGTATGCCCCGGTGCTGTATAGGTTGGCGTATAAGGTATGAGTGTATTCTCGGCACTAAAACCCTCTTTTAGTAGTCGCTTAAATCCATTGGCACTGTACAAATTATTATAGCGATATAAATAATCCCAACGCATTTGATCAATTACCAGACCTACTACCAACTTTGGTTTGGAAGATTGTGCCGTAACTGAATAAGAAATAAGTAATAAGAAACATGTAATAAGAAAGTATGAACGACGCATCATTTATTTTATTTAAGTAGTTAAAATTAAGACAGTTGTCTGACATAAAAAGGCTGTTAACCTCATGTTATGGATTTTGGGCTCAAAACCTTAATTTTGCACATCGTAAATCAAAAATCGTAATTCTACATGGCAGATGTTTTTGAAAAACTGGTAAAAGATGGCGGCCCTATCGGTCAGCACATGGACAGAGCACACGGCTATTTTGCTTTCCCGAAATTAGAAGGCGAATTAAAGCCAAGAATGAAATTTCGTGGTAAAGAAATGATCGTTTGGAGTTTGAACAATTATTTAGGTTTAGTAAATCATCCTGAAGTAAGAAAAGCAGATACAGAAGCTGCACAAAAATACGGTATGGGTAACCCAATGGGTGCAAGGATGATGAGTGGTAATACCGACAAACACGAAGCCCTAGAAAATATCATCAGCGAATTTGTAAGTAGAGAAGATACCATGTTGTTGAACTTCGGTTATCAAGGTATCATGAGTTGTATCGATGCATTGGTGAACAGAAGAGATGTGATCGTTTATGATGCGGAAGCTCATGCCTGTATCGTAGATGGTATCCGTTTACACATGGGTTATACCTATGCATTCAAACACAACGATATTGAAGATTTTGAAAAGCAAATGCAACGTGCCGAAAAGATGGCAGAAAAACAAGGTGGTGGTATTTTAGTGATCACCGAAGGAGTTTTTGGAATGGATGGCGAACAAGGTATCTTAAAAGAAATTGTTGCACTTAAAAAGAAATTTGATTTCAGAATATTAATTGATGATGCTCACGGTTTCGGATACATGGGACCAACAGGTGCCGGTGCCGATGAAGCACAAGGTTGCCAGGCCGGTATCGATCTATACTTCAGCACATTTGTAAAAAGCATGGGCAGCATTGGTGCTTTCATCAGCGGACCAAAAGCTGTTATCAAATATTTGCGTTACAACACCCGTAGCCAGATCTTCGCAAAAAGCTTACCGTTAATTATTGTTGATGGCATGCTAAAGCGTATGGAAATGGTTAAGACAATGCCTGAGTTGAGAGAAAAATTATGGGCTAATGTTGAACGTTTACAAAATGGTTTAAAAGAAAGAGGTTTTGATATCGGACATACCAACTCTCCTGTTACACCGATCTATATGAAAGGCGATGTACCTGAAGCTACTTCAATGGTGATGGACCTTAGAGAGAACTACCATATTTTCTGTTCAATTGTTGTGTATCCGGTAATACCAAAGGGAGATATCATTTATCGCCTGATTCCTACTGCTGCACATAGCTTCGATGATATTGATGAAACATTGAAAGCTTTTGAAGAAACAAAGAAAAAATTAGATGCAGGTGCTTATAAAGCCGTTGATATTCCTGATATGGCGGAGAAAGCAGTATAAGATTTTATAAATATTTTTATTCGATCCCACTTTTAACCAGGTGGGATTTTTTTATTACTAACATTTTTGCTTTGGTCATCATCGTGGTGTTCATCCTGAGGAACGAAGAATTACACTCTTGTACGGTATACTATTGTTGGGCTTTTATGTAAGCGAATGTTGTTGGTCAGGCGACCAACAACGTAAAAATTATTTATAAATGAGAAATCTATGTAAAACGGACTAAAGCTTATTTGACAGTTTTCTTCTTAGTAAAATAAATCTTACCATACCCGTATGATCTACCTAACAAACATTCCCAATTACCTTCTAAAGTATAACCGCTCTTATTGCTCTTAAGCTTGAGAAACATTTTTTGAAGACAAACAGCATTGACCTTTTTAGGCTTCAATATTTCTTTTTCTTGAAGAAAAACAGAATCACCCGAAAAGGTGTAAGCCATACTACAAACCACTATTGTATCAATGCCTTTTGAATAACTGTAAATATTATAAGAACTATCTTTATCCTGTTGGAAATATAATTTAATTGGAAATTCTTTATCTAAATTTTGATCATCTGTAAAGCTACCTTTCCATTCCCCTGAAAGTGACTGTGACCAACTGTGCAAAAATGAAAAAATAAATAAAATTGAAAGGAAGAAAAATCTCATACTTAATTTTAAGTATAGATGTTAAATTCAAATGAATGGTTGCATATGACATAATTTATCGTTGTTGTTTTCGCCAAACTTCAACCTATTCAGCACGCCGCTGTTGTGTCTCCCGACCAACAGCCGAAGTCTTAACCAGCATACTCATTTTATTTCAGCAACCACATTAAACATAAGGTTATGTTTTTTGCCGGTAAGTCGGGAAAACGAAAATTAAATAAATACTTATCGTCTTCCCGACTTACCGGCTATTTAAATTTCAAATTCAGTGTAATAATATTCGAATGCAATGTATTACTGCGTTTGTAATACCCGTAACGCAGCTCAACCATATTCCAGTGTCGAATACCGAATATGCCTTTCGGAGGTACAAACCTTACACCTGCACCTAAAAATTGGCTGTTGAATTTCGACAGATCATAATTGCTTGTATAAAAATTATCCGCAGTGGTATGCTCTTTGTAGCCTGCAAAATAATCAATAGCAGTTTGTGTATAATATCGATAAAAAGGAGCAACAGATAAAAAAGGATTGATCTTTACAGAAGCTTCCAGTTCTGCTGTGTGGGCATTCAAACCCCAGTCATCATGATAAAAACGATAGAAAGAACGAAGGACAATATTATCACCCAAAAAATAATTGGCTCTTAGACTTACCGGTAATTTAAATCGTGATGACGGAAGTAGTTCAGATCTCACCGCATTGTTATTCAGATAAACCCTGTGAAAAGGCAATGCTAAAAATCCGTTCTGATAAGCAATGTCCAGCAGCACCATTAACTGCAAACGTTGATTCACAATTTGTGAATAGGAAAATGTTCCACTATATGAATTTCTTGCGCTTGTTGGATAATCATCATCATCGTCATCATGCCGACCGCCACCTTGTCTTAATTCTGTTGGTAGTATCATAGATACTGCATCGAAATAAGCCTGCGCTTTAAAACCAAACTCCGCATTCCTGTTTTTCGATTTTTGAAAAACACTTGCGCCAATTCCAAAAGACTGGTAATCGAATTCTGTTGAATAAGAAGCATTCAGTCCTATCGTTGTTCCTTTCTTTTCATTTTCTCTTGTCCAGGAAACTGATGGATAAAAACGTACGTCGGAAGAAGATGCAGAAGAGTTTGCTTTCAGATCTATTTTATCGGAAGATGCAGAAGTATAATAATCAACACCGGCATCTATATCCAAGCCGTGTTTGCGGCCATGTTTGTCATACAAGCTTAGTTTAACATCTATGGAATTAGCAAGATCGCTAAGCTTTTCGGTACCAATGCCACCTGTCACTGACGAATTATTTCCATCCTGATGATAATAACTGCTTACAAGATTTACCTCGTCCAATTTTAAGGTACGGCTTTTATATTGAGCCGTATCTGTAGTTTGTGAGAAAGCGTTGAGCAGACTGACATACAATCCTACTACAACTAAACAAATTTTCTTCATGCTCGTATTTTGAATTGTATTAATTGCAACCGCAGCCACCACCGGCTTTACCGCCATTAGCACCGGATGCTCCTTCACGGTAAGATTGAAAACTCATTTCGGTTTTTTGAACTTTTCTTGCAGATAATTCCATTTCAGCATCATTCAATCTTGATTTTTGATACGGCTTTACCGAAGCACATGAACTCATTGTAATAATGACAGCGCCGAGTAAAAACATTTTTCCTTTCATATAAGATTAATATTTTTTGATGTATACATTTTATTCTCATCATCGATGATGATACAACCAATTCCTTTTATTTGATTGATCATATCGATCCCTACTTTGATGCCCATGATTGCAATGGGTGTTGCCATTGCATCTGCAATTTCTGCATTCGGACAAATAACCGTTACACTCTTGATACCGGTAATAGGCAAGCCCGTTTTAGGATCGATGGTATGAGAATATTTTTTCCCATCGATCATTACAAATTTCTCATAATTGCCTGATGTAGCTACTGACATATCAGTGATCTCTACATGAGAGAATGCATGTTGTGCATTATCAGGATCAGAAATACCGATGGTCCATGGTTTCCCATCAGGTTGATAACCCCATGTTGTAAGATCGCCGGCAGCATTTACAATACCACTCTCAACACCTTTTTGTTTCATGATCATCTTTGCTCGTTCTGCCGCATATCCTTTACCAATTCCTCCAAATCCAATTCGCATTCCTTTTTCTTTTAAAAAAACAGTACATTTTTTTTCATCTAGGATCACGTTACGATAGTTGATCAATCTTACTAGTTTTTTTGCCTGCTCAGCATCCGGCAAATGTTTCATTGTCTTGTCAAAGTTCCACAAACTTTTATCGATCGATCCATAAGTAATATCAAAAGCACCTTGTGTAATATCAGATATTTTTATGGAACGTTGGATCAGATCTAAAACTTCTTTATCAACTTTAACCGGCACCAATCCAGCATTTGCATTGATCTGATTTGTCTGACTTTCGTCGTTGTATGTTGTGAGCAATTTTTCGATCCTGCTTATTTCTGTAATAGCCTCTTCAATTCTTTCATAAGCCCATGCAGCATCATCAGACACGACACTTATTTCAAAACGGTTACCCATCAAACGAAGTACAGATTTGTGTATTGTAGCATTATTTGCTGCCATTAATAACAGTTCTTATTGTTTCAACAAAGTCAACAGAATTTTCCTTCGGCAACCCATCCCAGGTTTTTAAAATTTTACCATTCGCATCCAATAACAAGGTGTAAGGAAATTTTCCTTCGGGATTATATTTATCTGCCAATGCCTCATTTAGTTTTACCTGAGCCTTGTCTAATTTATTTTTTTTGTTTCTTGGAAAATCGGCATTTACCAATACAAGATTTGTATTAGCAAAGTTGTTGAATGTATCGCTGTTAAAAATTTCTTTTTTTAAACGAATACAAGGAATACACCAATCTGAGCCGGAGAAATTCAATAAGATCATTTGATTTTTTTCCTTTGCTATTTTTTGAGCATCATCAAAATTGGTTAGCCAAACTGATGAGGAAAACATCAATAACGAAAACAATAAAACGGAAAGAATTTTCATATACTATTGAAATAAATCATTTACCCTAAAAAACCTCAACAAAGTATACCAAAGATACTTTGTTGAGGTCAAACCAACTGAATACTTCCTTATTTATAGAGTGTTACCGGCTCTACTTGTGTTTCAACACCTTTAAGAACAACGACATTATTAACCGTTGTATCCTTATAGCCATTAAAAGCTTTAAAAGTAATACTGTAAGTACCTTCATTTAAACCCCTTATTTTATATTCGCCATCATCATCGTATTCAGGAATTGCTGTTGCAGTGTCAGTTGCATTAAAAATAGTAATCAATGCTTTTGCATCAACCGGACGAACCTTCCCTTCTACACTACCTGAATTTTCGTCGCAGAAAGGTTTTACAACAGGCGTAAGATAATATTGTCCTCCGTCTAAAGTAATAGATCGGCCAAGATCAAAATCTAACCAGATATTAACCGGCGTATCATCCTCTTCATTTTCATTATCTCCATCATTTTCATTATCCCCACCTTGCTCATCTTCATCATGAATTTTTACATAAAGATAATTGTCAACTCCAGGCGCTAAAGATAAAGTATGTGCTACTCCACCCACATAAACAACACTACCTGCACCCAATGAAACCCTAATCTTTCTTACATCTCCTTGAATTGTACCTGAAGCCAACAAAGCATCTACGCCATTTCTTAATGCAGAAACATTGTATAAACCCGGAGTCATCGACAGATCAACCCAATATCCGAACGCATCATTATCTTGATGATCATCATCTCCATCATGATCATTATCACCAAAGTCATCATCATTTTCATGCTCTTCGCTTGAATCAAGTTTTACTTCTACACGCTGAATATCAATCAAAACTGAATCAAACACAATCGGAGCAGGATCGTCTGTTAAATAAAGAGATAAATGTTGAGCGCCTGAAGAACCTGCCGTGTCTTTCTTACAAGCAGAGAAGATCAGCATAACCAAGAACAATGATAGCCCCAGGCCGACCAAAGTTGTTTTTGTACTTTTCATAAAAAAATGAATTATAGTTTGATGATAAAATTTTTTGTTCAAAATGGTAGATGTATATTTCAAACCAAAAGGTTGGGTTAAACTTAAAAAAAATAAATATTTATTGTAACCCAACCATTTCTACCAAAACCAGCATCTATTTTGGCAAACGACAGCTATTTAGTGGATATCACCGAAAAACTTATACAGGGATGTATTAAAGGAGACAGGCATAGCCAAAGCCAGTTGTATAAGTTATTAGCACCCAAGATGTTTGTTGTTTGTTTACGATATTCAAAAAGCAAAGAAGAGGCCGAGGAAATTGTTCAGGAAGGCTTTATGAAGGTCTTTTCGTTCATCGATCAATTCAGATCAGCCGGTCCTTTTGAAGGCTGGGTGAGAAAAATAATGGTGAATTGTGCACTGCAACGATACAGAAGTAAACCTCAATTGCATGCAGTTGTAAATATAGATAGCAGCGATCTTGAGCCTATAGGCAGTGAGGATATACTTTCCGGAATCGGAGTTAAAGAGCTACTGAATATGGTACAACAATTACCACCTGCATATAAAATGGTATTTAACTTATATGTTTTTGAAGGAATGAAGCATAAAGAAATTGCAACCCATTTAGGGATTTCAGAAGGCACTTCAAAATCAAACCTGTCGGATGCAAGAGTACTGTTACAAAAAGCAGTGAAGAATAGTTTACAAGTTTTAAAAGAAAACATTAAACCAATATGAAAGAAGATCTACACGATATAGATAAATTATTTCAATCGGCTATTAATGAGCATCAAGAAATGCCTTCTGATGAGGTATGGAACAATCTTGAAAAAAATCTGGATAAGAATGATATAATAGATTTCCGAAAAAAGAATAGTGGGCTAAAAAGATTATCGGTATTGCTATTATTACTCCTTTCCGGTATCAGCGTTTATTTATTACTGAACACACAAAAAGACAAACCGGTTTCATCTAATCAAATCACAACAACACCAAACGATCCTGTTGCCGATCAATCGCAAAAAAACATAGCTGCAAAAAAGAATACTGCAGATATTTTAAAAGATAAATTGATTGCAAAAAAAACAATCGAAAAAGCTGACGTCGCCGAAGCAAAAAATAGTTCTTCCCTGGAAACAAACAATACCGCTAACGCTGCTACTGGAAAAGCAATTAGCGATCAAAACAAAACTACTGCTACTTTAAAAAGAAGTAGTAAAAATAATCCGGTAAAGAACAAAAATATTTCCGGTAATATTAATAAAAGTCGAAAAACGACCACTAAAAAAGCTTCTGTAAAAATTTCCACCAACAAAGCAACAGACAATTTTGATGGTGATGAAGACAGAGAACTTAGTTCCGCTGTTGACGAAACCAATATCTCAACTAACAAAGAAATTAAAGATAGTTCTACTATTGAGAGTAATAAAGCAACTTCTTTGGCAGTAGCAGCAACTAAGCCAACAGAAGTGGGGAAAACCAGTCCGGCAAAGAAGAAAGACCAAAAGAAAAAAGAAACCGACTTTGCTCTAAATTTTTTCTACTCGCCGGACTTTGCTTTTTATCGTTTACAAAATGACGAGAATAACAATCAGCAAAGCGGAGAAAATGAAGATGAATTCAATGACAATGAAGAGCATGGGAATGCTTTCACCGGCGGCATTTTGTTCGACTACAATTTGAATGATCACTGGACCATACAATCTGGTATTGTTTTTTCAAAAACTACGATCAGGAGCGATGAAAAAAAGATATATGCTCAAACTGATAATTCAGGAAACATCAAATATAGATACAATGCCTCATCGGGATATACCTTTGTAAATGCTCCGGAAGGTAATGCACCATCTGTAGGCGATAGTATCGAAGCGTCATCCGCATTACATACCATAAAGTATATTGGAGTGCCTTTAGCATTAAAATATACACTGTCATATAAAAAATGGGAATTGAATATGTCTGCCGGAGCAACTGCAAATTTTCTCATCAATGGTAAAATACAAACTTCGTTGGAAGGCAGTGGTGATGACGATGATCATGATAAAAAATACAAACTTCAAGGGTTGAAAAAAACGTATTTCTCCGGATCAGCAAGCATTGGTGCTGCCTATAATTTAAACAAACAGTGGGCAATTACATTTAATCCAACAGTCCGTTTTGCGTTAAGTGCTATCAATAAAAATGTAAGTGTACGATCGTATCCAAATTCATTCGGATTATCTACCGGACTCCGCTTTAAATTCTAATAATGTCTATGAAAAAAATTATTGGTTTTCTTCAAACAATAACAGCAATCACTAAATTCTTGGTAACCGATAGATTTTTTGTAAAAGATATTTTATAGTCTATTTTGCTAACTTGCAGTAGTAAAATTATTTACAATGAATAAAGTATGGTTTATCACCGGTTGCTCAACCGGATTTGGGAGAGAATTGGCACAACAAACATTGGCCTTAGGCTACAAAGTAGCTGTAGCATCTCGTAATACAGAAGATGTGAAAGATATTGTAGCAGCATATCCTGAAACTGCCTTTGCTGTAAAGTTAGATGTTACCAAAGCTGATGAGATCAGTTCTTCTGTAAAACAGGTATTAGAAAAATTCGGCAGTATAGATGTATTGGTGAACAATGCCGGGATTGGTTATTTTGGTGCTGCTGAAGAAAGTGAAGAAGCAGAATTTCGTCATATGTTTGAAGTGAACTTTTTTGGATTGGTTAATCTTACTCAAAAAGTATTGCCCGTTATGCGTAAGCAAAAAAACGGACATATAGTGAACATTGCATCCATTGCAGGATTCTTTGCTTTTCCTGCTTTAAGTTTTTATAATGCCACGAAATTCGCTGTGGTTGGTTACTCAGAATCTCTTGCAAAAGAGACAGGTCACTTAGGCATTAAAATAACCATCATTGCCCCAAGTGGTTTCCGTACCGATTGGGCAGGTCGTTCAGCAAAAGAAAGCTCGATTGTAATTGATGATTATGCACCGACTGCCGGTGCAAACAGAGCTAATTTAAGAAAAGCAAGTGGCCATCAACCGGGTGATCCAGTAAAAGGGGCTGCAGCTATTATAAAAGCAGTTGAATCTGAAAATCCGCCATTGCATTTATTGTTGGGTGCCGCAGCATTAAAAAATGCACGTATCAAATTAGCTGAATTGAAAAATGATTTTGATACCTGGGAAGCTACAACCATTGGTGCCGATTCTCCTTTATCTGAATAATCAATTTTCTCCTATGGTATTTATTTTGTCTTCTAAATTATAATCGGCCTGTGTTTTGTAAGGCCACTGGTTTCTTATTTTAGCTAAAACAAAATATACCAATAGCCCACTACCAAACACAATTAAGAAAGAAACAATAATTGTAAGCCCCGTTGCATAAAAAATAAATAACCACATAGCTATTGCCAATATTATCGGCAAGGGATACAAGGGCATTTTATAGGGAAGCCCTACCGTTCCTTTTCGTTTACGCAATAACGTTACACCAACAGCCTGACCGATGAACTGCACCATGATACGCATGGCAAGAATTCCATCAATAACATGTTTCATTTTAAACAGCAGGCTGAATATAAAAGCAAACCCAGCTAACACCAATAGTGACACATAGGGAAAGTTTTTGGTTGGATGTAATTTGGCAAATACTTTAAAGAATGCCCCATCTACAGCGGCTGCATAGGGTACTCTTGAATAACCCAGCATTACGGCAAATAAGGAGGCTAGTGCTACCCACAATATCATCACCGTGGCTATTTGTGCCGCACCTGTACCATACAACCGTTCTATAAATGTGCTCACAACAAAATTATTTTGTCCTGCATCTTGCCATAATTTTATTTCCTGCCAAGATATAACGCTACTTACACTTACATTCATCGCCAGGTATAAAATGGCAATTCCAATTACAGAAATGAACATACTCCGTGGAATATTTTTACCCGGATCTTTTATCTCCCCGCCTAAATGGCAAACATTATAATATCCCAAATAACTGTAGATCGTTTTTACACAAGCTTGTCCAAATACAAATGATACTAACTGTCCCCAGCTGAAATCTGCATTAATATCTTTTAAAGGCTGTAAAAAATTACCATGTGCTATTCCACCGATGATGATCCAACCTAATGTAAGCAGTACACCACTCCATAGCAATACACCGATCTTACCAATACTGTCAATCTTTCTATACAATAAAAAAGTAACAAACACTATAACGGTGGCGGATACCATTTTTTGTTGAATTACATCCAAGTTTACTAAGTATCCTAAATACTGAGCAAAACCTATAGCTGCAGAAGCCGCAACCAACGGAGCTTGTATTACGGTTTGCCATACATACAAAAAGCTCATCATCTTCCCGGCTCCATTTTTCCCATAGGCTTCTTTAAGAAAATTATAACTACCGCCGGCTAATGGATAGGCTGCTCCCAATTCACTCCATATCATTGCATCTATCAAAGAAAGTACAGCACCGGCTATCCATGCGTACAAAAACATTCCACCCATTAAACCCATTACTATCGGCAAGGTTACAAACGGACCGATCCCCACCATATCGATCATATTGAGTACGGTAGATTGAAAAAGTCCTAAGTGCCGTTCCAGTTTTGGGTTTGTTATTGTCATATTCTAATTTATTTCACACACCAAGCTAATGCCAGCTGACTGAAAAATTTAACTTCTACGTTTAACGAAACTGCATCATACTTTGATAATATGCAAGATGCTGTTGCAGTTTCTAAATTTTTAAAATCAAATGTCCTTATCTGCATATGTTCTTTAAAATCCAGTTCACCTTTTCCCTCCCATTTAAAAATAGTTTCTTTAATACTCCAAGCCGAAGTTAATAATTGAATGAGCGGCAGATCATTTGTGGTATTACTATTTTGCAAAAGTATTTGTTCTGCTTCACTCAAATATTTATGCTTTACTCGTTCAACTTTATCTGTATATAATTCAATATCTACACCTACCCTATTCTTTGTACTAACAATTGCTGCTGCAAAATCTCCGCAATGGGATATGGAAAAATGATACGCTTCGTCTACCAAAAAAGGTTTCCTCGTATCGGCTACCTGAATTAAACTGTGAGGAAAATCAGGGAACAATTCTTTTAACAAAAATCTGCCTGCCAAATGCTGCAAACGCTTGTGTGGATGGGTGATGCTCCTTTGTAAAGGCACCTGCAATAAAAAAAAATCTTCCGATTCGGTAATATGCCAAATAGCCAATTTAGTGGCCTCGTTGATATTTTGTTGATAAACCAAAGGCATAGAAACAATGAAAAATGAAAAATGAAAAATGAAAAATTTACTTTTACAAAATAACGATTAAACCATTTAACATTACATAAATAATTAAGAACAATGATACTTAGTGATTCACGCATTTTAGAGGAAATTGAAAAAGGCACCATCAAAGTTGTACCTTATAACAGAGAATGTTTAGGCAGTAACAGCTATGATGTACATTTAGGGAAACACCTTGCAACTTATACCAACAAAGAATTAGACGCTAAGGCACACAACACTATTGAGCATTTTGAAATACCTGACGAAGGTTTTGTTTTACAACCACACGAATTTTATCTCGGTGTTACAGAAGAATATACTGAAACACATGCACACGTTCCTTTCTTAGAAGGCAAATCTTCTACTGGGCGTTTGGGTATTGACATACACGCTACCGCCGGCAAAGGTGATGTTGGATTTTGTGGTAACTGGACTTTAGAAATTTCTGTAAAAAAACCCGTACGAGTGTATAAAGGGATGCCAATCGGTCAATTAATTTATTTCCCTGCCGATGGTGAGATCATTGTAAAATACAATCAGAAGAAAAACGCCAAATACAGTGGCCAGCCTAATAAGCCGGTAGAGAGCATGATGTGGAAGAACAGTTTTTAGAACAACTTCAATGGATTAACTATAAGGGATAAGTGTGCTAACAATATGCTTCTCCCTTGTGACTTGCAGTTTGTAGCTTGCCCTTCTATATCCTCCCATATTTTTTATAGTACGCTATTAGCAGCCCTGTCACCTCATCATAACTAAAAACACCGGCCGGTTGATCATTGCTTTGTAAAAATTTTCCGTACATCCATCTGATAATAGGCTCAACCGGGTTTCTGTGCTGTTCCATGAATGTTTTCCATTGTTGCAGATCTGCTTTCACTTCAGGTAAAAGTTTTGCTTTATTCTGTATTGCTGTAACACTATCTACCCTATACAAGGTTCTGTTAGCATATGTAAAAAGATCAACGTATACCGAATAATTAAACCAGGAACTCCTTGATCCGGATGCAGCTAAATATCCAACAAAATTTGCTTCATCTTCTTTTGCATAGCCAAGCTGATGGGCCATTTCATGACAAGTTGTGTAGGGCTGCAAAAAAATCGGAACACTTGTATTCACATTCGCTTCGCCGGTAAGCGGATTATAATAACCAATGAAACCAAGATAATTACCCACCCATCCCCATAAAGATTTTTTAACGGATGGTGTTTCGTAATTTAGGAAACTATACCGCTTGTTAAGTGCTGCATAAGCATCAAGAACTCCTCTGTAAATTTCTTTGTGGGAAATGTCAGTCGTTTTTTTTGATAACCTTATTTTGCTTTCATTCACTCTTTGTAACAAAATAGAGTCAATCATTTTTAATTCCGGAACAGAATATTTTTCTACGCTTAAACCAAGTTGCGATGCAATACCTTTTCTATTGTAATTGATTCCCCAAAAAATATTAAAGGCTGAGTATAGAATTAAGGAAAGAACAAGCAACTTATAAAAAACAAGTTGAAGCCGTTCTGTATTCATCTGTTTTTGGAAAACAGCTTTCATAAATTTTACCAAAGTCCACAATAGCCAAATTACGGCAATTCCGTAAATAATATCTCCCAGGCTAAAGGGGATCCATCCAAACGAAAAACGTAAAATTTTACTTATTACCGGATATATGCCTGCCGAGTAATAATTTTCTACCCGATCGCCATCCATGGAAAACAACTTAATGAGGATAGCTACCATCCCCAAAAAAACAAGTACAAACCATTTAGTTCTATATTTCATATATACCTGAATAACAATGAATAAAGCCCAATTTAAAAGAGGTTAATCCCCAAAGTATCAAGCTAAGTTATCTTTTTGTATTTTAATTCAAAATTCAAAATTTATAATTCAATTTTTTTTGTACCTTTGCCGTCCTTTAAACCAGCGGAAATGGGAAAAAGAAAGGCATTTGAGATAGCATTTGTAGGTTTAAAGCCTGGTATTCACGAGTTTACGTACGAAGTGAATGATGAGTTCTTTGGCGAAATTGACAATAGAGACTTTGCTAATTGCAATGCAACGGTAAAGCTTCAGTTAGATAAAAAGAATAGCTTTTTTTTACTCAAGTTTGAAATTGGCGGTAAAGCAGATGTTGTTTGCGATAAATGCGGCAACACCCTTACCAAAGATCTTTGGGATGAGTTCAATATGCTGGTTAAAATGGTTGATAATCCTGAAGAGATGAACGATCAGGAAGATGATCCGGATGTTTTTTACATCTCAAGAACAGAAAGCCATTTGCAGCTAAATGATTGGATATTCGAGTTTGTAACGCTGAGTATTCCCAATCAAAAAAAATGCAGTGAAGAAGAGTTTGGAGGTGAGAAATGCAATTTGGAAGTATTGAAAAAGCTAAAAGAAATGGAGGTTAAGTACAGCGGCCAAAATGCCGATAATATCTGGAAAGACCTTGATCAATTTAAAGAAAACAAAAATTAAATAATTAACAACGTAAAATAAGAAGTCATGCCAAATCCGAAACGACGCCATTCGCAGCAACGCAGTGCAAAGAGAAGGACGCATTATAAAGCATCAGAAACTACTTTAACTGTAGATAAAACTACCGGCCTTACACACGTACGTCACCGTGCTCATGTAAGTGAAGGTAAATTGTACTACAAAGGACAGGTTGTAGCTGAAAAAGCTCCATTAAAAGCTTAGTATTTCCTAAAAATATTAATTCCGAAATTCTAAATTCCAGACTAAAATAGTTTGGGGTTTAGAATTTTTTTATTCGTTACTTTTATCCCATGAATATAGGTATTGATATGATGGGTGGCGATTACGCCCCTTTAGAAGCCGTAAAAGGAATTTCATTATTCATGAATGATGTGCAGACATCTGTACAACTCACCCTAATTGGGGATGAGCAAAAACTCAATGAGTTACTTGAATTAAATTCCATCGACCCCAAAAATATTACAGTTGTTCATGCATCACAGGTAATAGAAATGCAGGAGCATCCTACCAAGGCATTAAAAGAAAAGCAACAATCATCCATCGCTATCGGTTTTCATTTATTGGCCACCGGCAAAATAGATGCATTTATTAGCGCAGGTAATACCGGTGCAATGATGGTGGGTTCTTTGTTCAGCATAAAAGCTATTGAAGGCGTAAGCCGCCCTACCATTGGTGCTTATATGCCAAGAGAAAATGGAAAATTAGGGGTATTGCTCGACGCAGGTATCAATGCAGATTGTAAACCTGAAAACCTGAATCAGTTTGCAATATTGGGATCATTATTTGCAGAACATGTTTTAGGCATCAGCAATCCCAAAGTTGGTCTTATCAATTTAGGAGAAGAAGAAGGTAAAGGAAACATTTTGGCACAAGCTACTTATCCTTTACTAAAAGAAAATACACAAATAAATTTTATCGGCAATATTGAAGGAAGGGACATCTTAATAGACAAAGCCGATGTAATGGTTTGCGATGGCTTTACAGGTAATGTAGTATTGAAAATGGCCGAAAGTATTCATGATATAGTACAACGCAGAGGCATACACGACGAACATTTTGAAAGATTTAATTTCGAAATGTATGGAGGTGTTCCGGTATTAGGTGTAAACAAACCCGTTATCATCGGACATGGTATTTCTCATGCAATAGCGTTTAAAAGTATGATCATGACCGCACAACGAATGCTGGAAAAAGCATTAATAGATAAGATGAAAGCAGCCTTTACTGCATAAACTTAAGAAAATAAAAAAGCCCTCTGTAAATGCAGAGGGCTTTTTTATTAATAGGTAGAATTATTTTTTACCTAAATGAATTTGGAAACCTGCTTTTAATCCGAAAGAGTTTGTTGGATCTGAATCTGATTTCCATTTTTCTGAACCATAAGCAAGTGCAACTTCTAAAGCTATACTTTTGTTCAAGAAGAATGCAGGACCAGCTGATAATTCCCAATTTGTAAAGCTTTCTGAATCACCAGTTTTTGGTTTCCAACTACCGAAACCAAATTTACCATTCACAAATAATTTTGCGTTAGTACCAATTGGTAAGAAATAATAACGTGCAAATGGCGCAAAGCCAAATTGAGTGTAAGAATCTTTTACTGATGACAAATCGATACCTGCACCTACAGCAATATCCTGAGCAACGAAATAACCAATTGCCGGAGATATATTTACACGGGTAACCGCATCAGCTGGTTTTTGTTTTTCAGATGCAAAACTTGCAGAACCGCCTAATAACCAGGTTCCTTTTTCGGTTTGAGCATTAGCACTTGCTGTAGCCAAAGCCACAATCGCTAAACTTAAGATTACTTTTTTCATGTTACTTGATTTTTGGTTTTTAATGTGTAAAATCATTACTGCAAGTTTACGGCAAACCCATGAGGTTGTTTTCGATATGCAGCAATATGCAAAGATTAATATAATTTATATCATCTTTATACCCTAAAGTGGGTATAAAGATCAATTTTTGGTAGTTTTCAACAGAAAAATGGCATTTGTTGAAAAGTTGCATTAAATAAAAAAAACATATTTATAAAATTATATATATAAAATAAGCGCTAGTTATAAAGCGCCTAATTAATACCGAGCTATATTGACCGGGTACAATTATTTCACAGGTTAAATCAGTAATTTTGACGCATGGAAAAATATCTAGGAGATCTATTTGAGGCCCAAACATATGATAGCAATAGCTTTTTTTTAATTGCCGGGCCATGTGTGGTAGAAGATGAAACGGTAGTAATGGAAATTGCCGATAAAGTTTCGAGTATTTGCAAAAAATTATCGATACCTTATGTGTTTAAAGCCTCTTACAGAAAAGCTAATAGAACCAGTGCCGATTCTTTCACCGGAATTGGGGATGAAAAAGCACTTGAACTGATACAAAAAACGGGAAAAAAGTTCTCTCTTCCTACAACTACAGATATTCATACCGCTGCCGAAGCTGCTTTAGCAGCTCAGTATGTAGACATTCTTCAGATCCCTGCATTTCTTTGCAGACAAACCGATCTTTTAATTGCAGCCGCAGAAACAGGAAAGATCATCAACGTAAAAAAAGGACAGTTCCTAAGCGGCCCCTCAATGAAATTCGCTGCAGACAAAGTACGTAATGCAGGTAATAATAAAATAATGCTAACAGATAGAGGTAATACTTTTGGCTACCAGGATCTTGTAGTTGACTTCAGAAATATTCCCTGGATGAAAGAAAATAATGTACCTGTAATAATGGATTGCACACACAGCTTACAACAACCCAATCAAACAAGCGGCGTTACAGGTGGCAACCCCCAATTAATTGAAACCATTGCTAAAGCTGCTATTGCAACCGGGGCAGATGGCTTGTTTATTGAAACACACCCCAATCCGTCGGTCGCCAAAAGTGATGGTGCCAATATGTTGCCTTTAAACTTACTCGAACCATTATTGGAAAAACTGGTTCGCCTAAAAAAGGCTGTAAACTAAATTGTCCCGCCAAGGGCAGGACAATTTCTTACATCAAAAACCATCAATAATCAAAAAATCTATTGGTAATTCACAGACTGAATAAAAGCGGAAATATTTTTTGCTGGCAGCAATTTTCTTTCGTGTGCAAGGTACACTAAGTGTACTTCTAAAAAATACCTTATTCAGACAGTTCAATAATTGCAAAGGTCATATTAATGCAAACGTTCTCGGTAAAATATATAGGTTTTATATATCGCTGGGCAGAATATTAAATTCTTTTTTAAAAGCTATCGTAAAGTTGCTCAGGTTTTTAAAATTCAACATTAAACCAACTTCTTTCACAGAATATTTACGAGTTACCAATAGAGAATTTGCTTTTAGCATCCTGTTCTTTTGATAATATTCATATATACTTAATCCGTATATCTTTTTGAAAAGCGTTTTAAGTTTAGTTTCACTCATAGCAGCTTGTCTCGCCAGTTGTGCAATAGTGGGTGGGGCCACAGAAAAATCTCTTACCAATGCCGACTCTACATTCATTAATTGTTGAATCGTTTCATCATCTAGGCTGCTACGAAAGTTTTTAGGGTCGATCTTTTCATAAAGTCGTGTAAAAAACCTTTCTATTAAAAGCATTATTCGGTTTTGAATAATTACACTTTTCAACGGTTTATTATTCCTATCCGCTTCCAGTACCTCATTCAAAAGAAAACGGTATTCTGTATCAAATGGTTCAAAATTAAGGCTGGCGGTTTTCAGAGAAAGATATTTCTGTATCACATTGTCGTTGGAGTCTATCCCTAAATATTTGGCAAGCCATTCTTTAGTGATAAGTACGTTGATACTTTTAATAGCGCTTCCTTTACTTAAAGCAAAACCAAAATCGAGTAAAGAACTGGTTAGTAAAACAGCCGATCGGCTCTGCCAAACTGAACTTGACAATTCTTCTCTGCCGAATTTCACCGTTAGTTTATCCGCTATTTTTATCTCATCAAATCTCAATGCATAAAATTCATCGGGTGATTTTGTTCTTGTTATACAAAAATCCTGATTCAATGTAACACTAATAATATATGCCTGTAAACCATTAGGTAGAGTAATTACCTTATTGTAACCATCGGCAAAAGAAGTCGGAAAGTCTAATCTGTTATCTTCACTAACGGATGCGCCTACCGCTTTTGCCAGATCGGCCAAAAACGCATAATAATCCTTATGTGTATAGTTGAGATAAAACATAAAAGAGCAATGTTACAACAGTATTAATTATTTGCAACAATATCTCCAGGAGATATTTTGTATTGTTTCTTAAATGCAACAATAAAATTAGAAGGATTATTATAACCTATAGCTTCTGCTGTTTCTTTTACATTGCATTTTCCCGTAACCAATAGTTCTTTGGCTTTTTGCAGTCGCAGTTTCTGATAATATGCATAGATACTATCGCCATACAAATTTTTAAAACTCTTTTTCAACTTAGTTGTGCTCATCGATACCAATCTCGAAAACTCATCGATTGTAGGAGGCTGTTCGCTAAAATCATTTACCAGTATTTGCTCCACTCTTATCAAACGATTGATATCGTCTTGGTTTATATCAAATCTGCCCTGCAGTAATGACATTTTATCAAATAATTTCGAAAAAAAACGTTCAACTAGCAACGATACCCTGTTTTGTAAGAACACATTTTTCAGCGGATTATCTTTTTCTATCCGCCATAGGTCATTCAATAATTTTTGATATTCACTATCTAATTTTTCAATATCAAAACTTTCTGTTTTAAGAGATAGATATTTTTGTAAAACCTCTGCATCACTATCTAAGCCCAAATATTTTTTAAGCCACTTTCTGTTGAAAAGTATTTTAACGGATTTCATATTGATGCCAGCCGGAATCTCTTCTGTGTTTTTAAAAAGATTACTGGTAAGCCTTGCAACTGAATGTACCGTATTTGTTTTTTGCAATATTTCTTCTTCAACCGTAAACTTAAATGTATCGGTGATCTTCATATCATCAAAATGAAGAATATAATATTGCTCATCCGACTTTTCTCGTATGGTTAATATTGGATTATTGAAAACTGCATCGATCAAAAAAACCTGCAATTCATCGAATAAACTAAAGACCTTGATCACACCCTTACCAACCGGCTCATTCACAATTACAAAATCCTCATTCTTATATGGAATGCCTAAGGTGAAAGCAAGATCTTTCAACAGCTTTTGGTAATTGGTATGATGTATATTGAACACAACCATGAGAAAAAGTTGAAGGTAGAAACTGATGAGACCTGAACTGTTAAAGGTATCTTAACGGATTGCGTCTTGCATTGAGGATATATCGTTTAATGTTCATCCAAAAAGCGATGAATAAATATATTATCAGGGGCGACCCCATCGTCATAAAAGATATGTATATAAAGTATTTCCTGATGGTTGAAGTTGCAATACCCATCCGCTCACCGATTGCCGAACAAACTCCAAACACATGCCATTCGATAAAATGCTTCAATCGATTCATAGCCCAATTTACAAAAAATAATAGAAATAACCTACAAATTTCCTGTCTTAGCTTGACTGTTTTGTTGTAATTTTGCAAAATGAAATAAGCAGGTATCCTGTTTTTTCCAATCTATTCTTCAAATCATAATCCCAAAATTGTAATTAGCTATGGCTTTTGACATCGAAATGATCAAAAAGGTATACGCCAACTTCGGTAGCAGAATTGCAGCTGCCCGTAAAGTTGTAGGTAAACCTCTAACACTTACAGAAAAAATATTATATGCTCACCTTACCGAAGGTGATGCCAGCAAAGCATACAGCCGTGGTGCTGATTATGTTGATTTTGCACCGGACCGTGTGGCCATGCAGGATGCAACTGCTCAGATGGCTTTATTGCAGTTCATGCAAAGTGGAAGGGCAAAAGTAGCTGTACCAAGTACGGTACACTGTGATCACTTGATCGAAGCTAAAGAGAATAGCAAAACGGATCTTACAAGAGCTGTTAGCGAAAGCAGTGAAGTATATGATTTTCTTGCATCGGTTAGTAATAAATACGGCATTGGTTTCTGGAAACCGGGTGCAGGTATCATTCATCAGGTAGTATTGGAAAATTACGCTTTCCCGGGTGGTATGATGATTGGTACAGATAGCCACACTGTAAATGCTGGTGGTCTTGGTATGATCGCTATTGGTGTTGGTGGTGCTGATGCTTGTGATGTAATGGCTGGCTTACCATGGGAACTTAAAATGCCAAAATTGATCGGTGTAAAATTAACCGGTAAATTAAATGGCTGGACTGCTCCTAAAGATGTTATTTTAAAAGTTGCCGGTATCCTTACTGTAAAAGGTGGTACTGGTGCTGTTGTTGAATATTTTGGTGAAGGTGCTACAAGCATGAGCTGTACAGGTAAAGGAACCATTTGTAATATGGGTGCTGAGATCGGTGCTACTACTTCTACATTTGGTTACGATGATAGCATGAGCCGTTATTTAAAATCTACAGGCAGAGAAGATATTGCTGCTGCTGCAGATGCTATCAAAGAACATTTAACCGGTGATGCTGAAGTATATGCTGACCCGGCTAAATATTTCGATCAAGTAATTGAGATCGATCTGAATACATTAGAACCACACTTAAACGGACCATTCACTCCGGATCTTGCTACGCCTATTTCTAAAATGAAAGAAGAAGCTGCTAAGAATGGCTGGCCTACAAAAATTGAAGTTGGCTTGATCGGTAGTTGTACAAACTCTTCTTATGAAGATATCAGTCGTGCTGTTAGTTTAGCGCAACAGGTAAGCGATAAAGGATTAAAATTAAATGCAGAATTTAAAATTACTCCGGGTAGCGAATTAGTTCGTTACACTATTGAAAGAGATGGCTTCCTTGGTGTGTTTGATAAAATTGGTGCTACAGTATTTGCAAATGCTTGCGGACCATGTATTGGTATGTGGGACAGAGTTGGTGCAGAGAAAAAAGAAAAAAACACCATCGTTCACAGTTTCAACAGAAACTTTGCAAAACGTGCTGATGGTAACCCTAATACTTTTGCGTTTGTAGGTTCTCCTGAAATCGTTACTGCAATGGCTATTGCAGGTGATCTTGGATTCAATCCATTAACAGATACGCTTACAAATGATAAAGGCGAACAAGTAAAATTAGATCCGCCAACAGGATTTGAATTACCAGTAAAAGGATTTGCTGTTGAAGATGCAGGTTATCAAAAACCGGCTGAAGATGGAAGTAGTGTTCAAGTGAAAGTTGCTCCTGACAGCAAACGTTTACAATTGCTAGATCCATTTGCTGCATGGGAAGGTGTTGATCTTAAAGGACTAAAATTGTTGATCAAAGCAAAAGGAAAATGTACAACCGATCATATCAGTATGGCAGGACCATGGTTAAAATTCCGTGGACATTTGGATAATATCAGCAACAATATGTTGATCGGTGCGGTTAACTTTTTCAATGAAAAAACTGACAGCGTAAAAAATCAATTGACCAGTGAATACGGAACTGTGCCAAGCACACAAAGAGCTTATAAAGCTGCCGGTGTTGGCACTATCGTTGTTGGTGATGAAAACTATGGCGAAGGTTCATCAAGAGAACATGCAGCTATGGAGCCTCGTCACTTAGGTGTTAGAGCTGTATTGGTAAAATCTTTTGCTCGTATCCACGAAACCAATTTGAAAAAACAAGGTATGTTGGCATTAACTTTTGCTAACAAAGAAGATTACGATAAGATTTTGGAAGATGATACCATTGACATCGAAGGTTTGTTAGCGTTTGCTCCAAACAAACCATTGCAATTGGTATTGAACCATGCAGATGGCAGCAGTGAAACCATCCAGGTAAATCATACTTATAACGATCAACAGATCGAATGGTTTAAAGCTGGTGGTGCATTAAACATTATCAGAAGAGAATTTGCTGCTTCAAACAATTAAGCAACAATTTTATAATAAAAAAGGCTATCAAATTTGATAGCCTTTTTTATTTATCCTTAGCATTGTTAAAATTAAAATGACGGTCAAGCGATATCCAACCTCCTCCTTCAATAAAGAAAACGACCAATAGAAATAAAACAATTATACTCAACAATGATTCAGTACTACTCGATATCACAATGGATCTAGAGTGTACAAAAAGAACTGCACCCAATAATATTGGTATTTGTATCAGGCAAGCCATTCTTGTAAACAATCCTACAATGATAAGGAAACCACCAAGTAAATGCGCCCATGCAATAAATTGTGCTAACCAAGGGCTGGTCCCTAATCCGCTTCCCTCCATTATTTGACGCAGAAGAACATCGTTGCCCAAAAAAGAAATGCCTTTTGCAAAGAGGCAAAGCCCCAATATCACCCTTAAAAATATCAACCATTTAGGATGATGTGTAGAACTCCATTTTTCTATTTGACTCAACAGATTCATAACAGATGAATTTGTAATGAATAACTACTATGAATTTACAAAACATAATAGCTCTGGTCAAGTAAAATTTATGCACTTTTTCGATATTAACATTCCATTGTACGTGTCATTTTATACTCACACTATTTTAAAAAATTGTAGTTTTATTAAAATTTGTTGAATGATCAGACAATTAACGACTATTCTTTTTACAATAATTTCTATAAATGCTTTTGCTCAAAAACAACTGGACGATTATTTTATTCCGAGCAAGATCAATAAAGCCACAGAAATTAAAAACCAGGCCGAAAGTGGCACTTGCTGGAGCTTTGCAGCTACTTCGCTTATAGAAAGCAGTTGTATTAATAAAGATTCGACAGTAGAGGTAAGTGAAATGTTCACTGCAAGAAATATCTATATTGAAAAAGCTAAGAACTACATTTTACGTCAGGGAGCAACTCAATTCAGCCAGGGTAGCCAAGCACATGACCTGCTCAATTCATACCGTAAATACGGTGCAGTACCAAGAAGTATATATCCTGGATTACAAAATGGAGAAACTTTTTTCAATCACGACTCATTGTACAATCAATTAAAAAAATACCTTGACAGTTTGATTGAGCACAAACCTATTCCCGACAACTGGTTAGATCATTACATTGATCTGTTAGATAAAAAATTAGGCAAAGCTCCTGTTGGAGATTTTTGGTACAGAGGAAAAATGTATACTGCCCTCTCATACGCAGAAGAATATCTAAAAGCGGATCCTAAAGATTATATTACAATTACTTCTTTCACACATCATCTTTACTATAATTCATTTGTTCTTGAAAGCCCTTATAACTGGAGTAACGGATTATATTATAATGTAGGATTACAAACATTACTCAATATTACTAATAGTGCCATCCATCATGGATATACTGTATTATGGAATGGCGATGTGTCAAATAATCATTTTATGCCATATAGTGGATTAGCATTGAACCTTGATGACTCTTTGCAGTATGACAACATCAATCCTGATATGAAAGAGATCAAATGGGATGAAACCGAAAGAACAAGATTATATCAGAATTTAACTACTACGGTAGATCATGTAATGCATATCATTGGTACTGTGCGAACGAAAAAAGGCAAAACATTTTATAAAGTCAAAAATTCGTGGGGAGAAATCGGACCGTCAAAAGGTTATTTGTATATGTCTGAAGATTATTTTGCAATGAACACAGTTAGCATTACCCTTTTAAAAGTAGCATTGGACTACAAATATTCTTTTATCCTCCATCCGATGCAGATAAAATAAATTATGATGACAACAATTAAAACTGCAATCCTCTCTTTCGGTATGTCAGGCAGGGTTTTTCATGCTCCCTTTATAGAATTACATCCGGGCTTTAAATTGGCAGGTGCATGGGAAAGAAGTACAAAAGGTATTCAGGAACATTATCCTTCAACTATATCGTATCCAACATTAGAAAGTGTATTAGCAGATGAAACAATAGAGTTGATCATAGTAAATACACCGACGTATACACATTATGATTATGCAAAACAAGCATTATTAGCAGGCAAACATATCGTTGTAGAAAAAGCATTTACTACAACGGTGGAAGAAGCGAAAGAATTAAAAGCCATTGCTGAAAAACAAAATAAAAAAATTGCAGTCTTTCAAAACAGAAGATGGGACAGCGATTTTAAAACAGTACAAAAAGTTTTAAAGGATGGATTGTTGGGTAAATTAAATGAAGCCGAAATTCATTTTGATAGATATAATTTAGCGTTAAGCCCAAAAGGCCATAAAGAAATACCCGGCCCCGGTGCAGGTATATTAAAAGATCTTGGACCACATTTAATTGATCAGGCTTTATGTTTATTCGGAATGCCGGAATCATTGTTTGCAGATATCCGCATTACCAGAGAAACATCTTCAGTAGATGACTGGATCGATATTTTATTATACTATCCAACATTCAGAATAAGATTAAAGGCAGGTTATATTGTAAGAGAACCACTACCCTCCTACGTTTTTCACGGCACAAAAGGTTCGTTCTTAAAAAGCCGTGGGGATATTCAGGAACCCTCTCTGTTAAAAGGCATGAAGCCTAACACAACCGACTGGGGAGCGGAGCCGGAAAGTGAACAAGGCTTATTACATACAGAAAAAGACGGAAAAATTATTCGTGAAAGAATCCCCACATTAAACGGCAATTATTACGACTTTTATGATGGTGTGTACAAAGGCCTCTCCTCTTCAAACCCAATGCCCGTAACGGTTGACGACGGCATTAATGTAATGAGGATCATTGAAACGGCCATTCAAAGCAATCAAATAAAAGCAGCAATAACCCTCTAAAAAAGAGCACATTTTTAATGTTAACAAATATTTTATTAAAAATTCGATGTTTAAACATTGATTTTTGTATCTTGCATGAAAATTAAACATCATGGCAACTAAAAAATGGGCTATAGACCCAACACACAGCGAAGTAACTTTCAAGATCAAACACCTTATGATCACTAATGTGACAGGTAGTTTTGATATTTTTAATGCAGCAGTAGAAACCGATAATGAGGATTTTACTAAAGCAAGCATCAGTTTTACTGCTGATATTGATTCGATCAATACCGGCGTAGAACAAAGAGATGCACATTTAAAAAGTGCAGATTTCTTTGATGCAACAACTTATCCGAAATTAAAATTTGTGGCAACAAAATACGAGAACGTAGACAACGACGGTTCTTATGAATTGTATGGCGATCTTACTATTAAAGATGTAACCAAACAAGTTAAATTAAGTGTTGAATTCGGTGGCGTTGTAAAAGATCCATACGGAAATACAAAAGCAGGATTTACCATCAATGGCAAGATCAACCGTAAAGATTTCGGACTTACATGGAATGCAGTAACAGAAGCAGGTGGTGTTGTTGTTAGCGACGAAGTAAGGATCAGTGCAGAGATACAGTTGATAGAACAACAGTAATAGCTTCAAGCAGCAAGTTGCAAGGGACAAAAAAGCTACAAGCTTCAAGCCGCAAGGGACAAGTATGCTGATTGTAGCTCTTTTGCTTATCCCTTGCGGCTTGAAGCTTGTAGCTTAAGTCACTTTTCTAATTCTGCCCCAGCCTTCCCTTGAATTTATGTTTCTTTCTATGCCCCATTGCAGCACAGGGCTGTACAGATTTATTTTGAAAATCATCTGATATGATGCTGATATTCCCATCTACTTCCAGCATGGCAAGGTCAACTCGCTGACAATCTTTTACACCATGCTCCCTTACAGCAGCTTCCAGCTCTTCAAGGGTTATCTCCGCTTTTTTGAGATTGTCTGTTTGTATTTCTCCTTTATAAATGAGCAAAATTGCTTTACCCTGCAGCAGTTCATTCACATTCTTATTTGAATACAATATCTTCTTTAAAATAAAATTTACTACAAACAATGCCGTAGCAGCTATGATACCTCCTGCCAAAGATATATCGGGTCCTACCATGGCATTTTGCACCGAGTTACTGATCAATAAAATAAATACCAGATCGATCACTGATAATTGTGCTAATTCCTTCTTCCCAAAAACACGAATGGCAATGATCACAAAAAAATACACAGCAATGCAGCGTAAAATGATCTGCACATAATTATTATGAAATATTTCCGGCATCGTTATTAATTATGATCAAATTTAACTTTCTAAAATTGATTTGCAGGTATATTAGTTGTTAACGTCGAACCACACTTTGGTACTATCGTTCCAATCTCCATTATAATTAATGGTAAGCTCCTCACCATTTTCTATAGCCCTAACGGTTTGAATAAAGATAACATCATCTTCATAATCCATTATGTATTCACAATTGCTTTTATAGCTGTGGTTATACATAGGAATTAACCCCAAAGCCATACAACATTTATCCTGCTGCTTACCCCAATCAAAAATATAATCATGCAGTAATGTTTTATCCAGGTGCAATTTATCATCCTTGGTCATCACTATTACCGGAGACATTTCGATGATCGTGTTGGCGGGTATTCGTTCATGGGTAAAAACGCCCCTGCCCATATTGTCAGTTTTATCAACGTACAAATATGATTTTATCATAACGTTTGATTAAAGTTAAATGAGTTAAATTGCGGCTCGTTTCCCTGACAAAATTAAGCACAACACGGTCATGTCATTAGAAATAGAAGAAATATCAATACAACAACACTTTGAGGAAGTAATTGCCTCAGAAGATAAACTGAAGATACAGGAATTCCTGAATCATCAGAATATCAGTGATGTGGCTGAATTGATCTATGAAAATGAAGAATACGAGACCCAGATCATGGGACATTTGTCTATTCACAGGGCTGCCAGTGTGTTTAAAATATTAGAGCTTTCCAATCAGAAAAGGATCATAAAAAATCTGCCGGCCTTTACCACTGCAGAATTATTGAACGCATTACCTGCAGATGACCGTACTGCATTTTTAAGTGAATTGCCTAGTAGCGCCGTAAGAGAGTTGGTAAAAGCATTGAATCCCGATGAAAGAAAGATTACTTTATCATTATTAGGATATCCTGAAGGCAGTGTGGGTAGGTTGATGACGCCGGATTATGTTTACGTATATGAAAATGATTCGGTAGAAGATGTATTGAATACCATCAGAAAATATGCTAAGAACAGTGAGACCATTGACGTGATCTATGTGATCAACGAGCATGGCGAATTTTTAGATGATATCAGGATCAAAGATTTTATCATGGCTACGCCTGATAAAAAAGTAAATGAACTCATGGATGGCAGGGCTATCACATTATTTGCAGAAGACGATCAGGAAGTTGCCAACGAGGCTTTTAAAATGAATAATCGTGTAGCCTTACCCGTAGTGAGCAAGACAAATAAATTGTTGGGCATTGTTACCATCGATGATGTACTTTGGGTAGCTAATGAAGAATTCAGTGAGGATATACAAAAGATCGGGGGTACCGAAGCATTGGATGAACCTTATTTAGAAATGCCTTTGTTCAAATTGTTTAAGAAACGCATCGGCTGGCTGGTAGTTTTATTTTTAGGAGAAATGCTTACTGCCACCGCAATGGGTTTCTTTGAAGATGAAATAAGCAAAGCAGTAGTGTTAGTGTTGTTTATACCGCTAATTATATCAAGTGGTGGTAATACCGGCTCACAGGCATCTACCTTGATCATTCAGGCAATGGCAGTTGGAGAAATTACCATTGCCAACTGGTGGAGGGTAATGCGTAGGGAGATCATACAAGGTTTAATGCTGGGAGCCGTTTTAGGGCTTATTGGTTTTATAAGGGTGATCATTTGGGCAAATATTCTGCATGGTGTGTATGGAACCCATGAGGTTTTAATAGCTTTCACTGTTGGGTTCTCTTTGCTGGGTGTGGTTTTGTGGGGCACTTTAACCGGATCTATGTTGCCCATTATTTTAAAGAAACTAGGTGCTGATCCGGCTGTTTCATCTGCTCCATTTGTAGCAACTTTGGTAGATGTAACCGGGCTTATCATATATTTTTCTTTTGCATATACCTTTTTAAAAGGTGTACTGCTTTAATTACTGCTACTTGTTTTGCATAAAATCAATTAGTTGGCTACATTTTTATTATTTTGCAAGGCGATAATTGGCGGATAAAGTTATACTGTACAAGCATATGCTTAGTTCCTCAGCATAAACGCTGCCAATGAAGTTGATTAAAATTACTATTGTTCGGTTCAAAAAAATTATTATATGTGTGGAATAGTTGGCTATACGGGACCAAGAGAGGCTTACCCGATCGTTATTAATGGTTTGAAAAGATTAGAATACCGTGGTTATGACAGTACCGGTATTGCCTTATTAAATGGCGGATTAAAAGTTTACAAAAAGAAAGGCAGAGTTGCTGATCTGGAAGGATTTGTTTTGGGCAAAGACCTTCACTCTAATATAGGCATAGGCCATACACGTTGGGCTACCCATGGTGAACCCAATGATAAGAATGCTCATCCGCATCAATCTGCAAGTGGTAAATTAGCAATGATACACAATGGTATCATTGAAAACTATGCACAGATAAAAAAAGAATTACTCAATAAAGGTTATTCTTTTAAAAGTGATACGGATTCTGAAGTGTTATTGAATTTTATTGAAGAGATCCGTAAAAACAATGATTGCTCTCTGGAAGATGCTGTTAGAAGTGCATTAAAAAGAATCACCGGAGCCTATTGTATTTTATTAATTGATGAAGATGATCCTGAAACAATTATTGCCGCAAGAAAAGGTAGTCCGCTGGTAATAGGTGTTGGTAAAGGCGAACATTTTTTAGGCAGCGATGCCACACCAATGCTGGAATACACTAAAGAGGTAGTGTATGTAAACGATTATGAACTAGCCGTTGTAAAACCTGATTCATTGGTACTTAAAAATTTAGGCAATGAAAAGATCACACCGTTCATTACCAAATTGGATATGGAATTAGCAGCCATTGAAAAAGGCGGCTACGATCATTTCATGCTAAAAGAAATTTTTGAACAACCCAGCACCATACATGATTGCTTACGTGGCAGATTAGACGCAAATGCAGGCACCATCACCATGAGTGGTATTCAAAATAATATGGAAGCTTTTAAAGAAGCAAAACGTATTATTATTTTAGCCTGTGGTACCAGTTGGCATGCAGGTTTGGTGGCAGAATATGTGATTGAAGAATTATGCCGCATACCCGTAGAAGTTGAATATGCATCTGAATTCAGATACAGAAATCCCATCATCAATAAAGGCGATATCATAATTGCTATATCGCAAAGTGGCGAAACGGCAGATACTTTAGTAGCTATTGAAAATGCTAAAGAACAAGGTGCGGTTATTTTTGGTATTGTAAACGTGGTAGGCTCTTCTATTGCACGTATCAGTAACGGTGGTGCTTATACGCATGCCGGACCGGAAATTGGCGTTGCATCAACAAAAGCATTTACAGGACAGTTGGCCGTTATTATGATGATGGCATTAAAAATTGCCAGAGAGAAAAATACGATCAGCCAGGAGAGATACAATGCTTTATTATTTGAACTGGAAGCAATACCAGAAAAAGTAGAAGCCCTATTAAAAAGTGCAGAAGACATTAAAAAGATCGGGCTTAAATATCAAGGTGCTACCAGTTCTTTATTTTTAGGAAGAGGCTATAATTTCCCAATTGCTTTAGAAGGTGCATTGAAATTAAAAGAGATCAGCTACATACATGCAGAAGGTTACCCTGCTGCAGAAATGAAACATGGCCCTATTGCATTGGTAGACGAAGATCTGCCCGTAGTATTTGTTGCTACTAAAGATAGTTATCACGAAAAAATTGTAAGTAATATACAAGAGATCAAAGCACGTAAGGGAAAGGTAATTGCCATCATTACTGAAGGCGATGAAGTAATTCCCGGATTAGCTGATGATGTTTTTTATGTACCACCTGCAGATGAATTGATAGCTCCTTTATTAAGCTGCATTCCTTTGCAACTGCTCTCCTACTATGTTGGTATTGCAAAAGGGGTTGATGTAGACAAACCAAGAAATCTGGCAAAAAGTGTTACGGTAGAATAACACCAAATCATAAAACAAAAAAGGTTCGTAAAACATACGAACCTTTTTTATTGGCTTACTATAAATTTTCAAGGAACCCATATTTTGCAATATAACCCTCTACTTCTCTTGAAAGTTGATCGAGTTGTTTTTCTTTCAAACTTCTTACAAAGCGCCAGTTACTCCAGGGCCTGTAGCCGGGTATTTTCATATAGTCTATAGTAATATATACATTCAATATTTTTTTAACCGCCGACGCAGGAAATGACTTTTCATCAATAGCCTCCAAATCGGTAATACTAAAGTTCTTGGCCTGCTTATAAATAATTCTAAGATCGGCTGTTAAACAATCTATCAAAGAAGGCGGATTGGCTTTACCCGAAGTGATACGATATTCATACGTTTCTGTAATTGGCTTTGATACCTTACCTCCATCTGTTGCGTCATAAGTATCAACTTTCGACAAAAGTGGATATTTAATTTTCACTTTTGCAAACTTTGCCGCATCCATCTTGGTAAGCTTAACTTCTTTGCTTTTTACTTCATCTTTTTTTACCGGCTCTTCTTTTACTTTTGGAGTTTCTTTTTTTACAAATGGGTTTTTTATTGAAAGCAATTCAATAGAAAACTTATCATCCGCATAATAACCTAAAAATGCAGTTGAATAATTAAATTCTACCAAGCCAAGTGTAATTTTTGTATCTCCCGGATCATACACCCCTAATGCATAGGTCATCGACAAATCTTCTCCATTATAGGTGATCGTTTTATCTGTTTCATATTCATCAGGAGAAAAAGTTCGGGATACACCATCTACACTAACGGTCATGTCTAAAGCCAGGTCGTACATATCGTAAAAGAAATTATAACCTAGCAGCCAGCGGCTTTCGTATTTCCCGAGTTTTTCATCTACAAATGTTGGTTTAATATTAATTGAGCCGGACTCCATAACAGCAGTATAAGGGAATACCGAACTTTTTGGTTTTGCTTTTGAGTCCACCACTCGCCAATCTATCCTAACATTGCCCTTTTCGTTCCATTCCTTAACAGTGGCTTCCACTTTATAGCCTTTTGCACCTTCCTTAACTGCATAAATAAAAGACGTGCCTTTACCAATTTGCCTTTCCTGAGCGGAAACAGACAGTTGGCTACACAAAAACAGAATAGTAATAATGCTAATAAATTTTTTCATACTCAAATTATTGAGCCAACAAAGTAGTTAATCTTTTCGGTAATTATTGTACGTGCAGGAAGGTATATTCTTGCTAATCAGCTTAAATAAAAATTATCGGCAATATAAATACTGCATTATTCAAACGAAGTATCTCTATTGTTACTTTTTTTTGCGGAAAAAGAGGTAAGCGAGGGAGGAGCTTACGATAAAAAAGCCGCCCGAAATCGATTACATCCCGATTTCGGGTTGGTACTCCGATTAAGCTTTTTACTTCCCGCCGAGTCGGGATTTGCAAACTGTAAACTCAACATCAGTAATTCTACATTATGCTATGTTCCCAAAATGATACACAACAAATAGCCGCAACTTTTTAACAATTTTTGTTTTTGGTACGATTTTGGATTCGTGGGAGCAGACTAAAATCCAATATCATGAAATTCCTGATCGCATTTGCACTTTGTGCCATTACTACACTTAACAGCTTTGCTCAACGCAATAAGGTAGATGACCTCGACACGGAGAATTTTTTACGTGCCGGCGGAAAACTCGGTTTCAATGTAAATAAAACGCCGAACCAATCTTTCAAAAACAGTTTTCATTATAATTATCAACTAGGTGCTTTTGTACAGATCAATTTCAGCAGACGATTTGGTGTGCAACCCGAAGTAAATTTTGTGCAGGCTACTGCAGAGCAGGGCAATGAATTGCCAACCATATTCAACGATGCATTTCGTGATGGTGTACAGATCAGAAGACCGTTCAATTATTTAGAGATACCTGTATTGATCAATATGAATGTTGGACAAAGCAGGCATGTAAAACTACAGTTTGGCCCTGCGTATAATATTTTACTAAATAAAAACGAAGAGAACATTAAAAACAATACCGTTACCAACCTATATAAAAATGGCGAACTAAGTGCCATTGGCGGCCTATGGATACAATTGCCTTTTATTAATATCAGCGGCCGTTATAAAATGGGATTGAGTAAAGTAACGGCAGCAGACAATAGTACGAGTTGGAAAAACCAGGCTTTTGAATTTGCGGTTGGTTTTACATTATAAATTATTTTCCCTGATTACCTTTTAGCACCGGACTTTGTTCGGTGTTTTTTATTTAATTAATAAATTACTTATTTTGAAATAACAACATGCTACACCTCTATTGGTAGCCAATAGGTTGGCTAAGTTGGTTTGCAGATCTCTCCAACGTATACGAAATCGGTAAGTAAGCCTATTGCCCATCTATTAAAAACCTATTCTTCATAGGTGGAGGAACCTAATAAACACTTCGAATGAGCCTATAAAGAACGGGTTGGCAAAGTAGTAACCCATAGGTATGTATGCCTATGATGATTAGGCTATACAACCTGATGGCATCAATATTGAACGTATGGGGAATAGGTTCTGGAGAAATATAACCTGAAATGGTAAATATGATTGGCGCTATAAACAATACAAAATGTATAACACTAAAAAATTGGTTTTTAACCCTTTATGATTTTTGACAGTAACTTTTAATATCATATATTTATGTGTTAGCCACAATAGTAGAGCGACACCCTACAAATTATGAAATATCACTTTGGAGATTTTTTAGACAGGACTGCGGACTATTGGACAACAATTCCAAATAGAGACAGATACGCCTTTGTTGCGAATTCTAAAATTCAAAATAAAGACCAAATAAAAATCCTAACAATCAGCAAAAGTCAAGATAAAGAATATTGGGAACAAGTATTTGATTGCCCAAACCTTGAAGAGTTGACACTTCAAGACCCCAGTAAAGAGCAAGTTCAAGCAATTCGCAAATTGACAAATCTCAAACGGTTAAGAGTGACTTTTTTCAGAGCGGTTGACATTGAATTTGTTGGAGACTTAATTAACACAGAAGAACTGATACTTGAATATGTTTCAGGCTTTTCAGACTTGACACCTTTATTAAAGTTGAACAAACTTAAATCTTTGCAATTGGTGAATCTACGCAGAGTTTCAAATTTTGACGGACTTAAAGGATTGAAAAGTTTAAGATACTTACAAATAGACGGAACTCTTGATTGGAGCCAACCAATTGAAAACTTTAATTTTTTAGAGGGTATTGAAAACTTAGAAGTTCTTGCATTGGGGTTTATAACAAATAAGACAGAATTCCCTGCACTCTTGCCAGTTCTTAAATTGACAAAATTGAAAAAGATTATGGCAAGTTTATCTACCTTTTCAACAAAAGAATTTGCATTTCTTGAAGTAGCCAAGCCGAATACATTTCTTTGTGATTTTAGTAATACCAAACTCAAAAGCTATGTAATTACAAGCAGCGACTACATTTATTTTATAGGCAAAGGGACAAGAAGTATTAATTCAAAGGAAGAAAATGCACAGGATAAAATAAAACTCTTTGAAAAAAAGTATAACGATTATAAAAGTGAAGCGGCAAGCGTAATCAAGAACTACTGTGGCTAACAAAAGGTTTGCCGCAAGGCTGGCGGACGGAATAACAATCAGCAGTTGTACTACTATCAACTAATATCGGGCTTGACCGAATTCTATCTGGCTTTTAGTTGTTAACTTCAACATTAGTTTTTCAATCGGCTTCAGTTGCCGGGCAGACACAGTAACAATTCCAGCCCTGCGGCAAGCCTCGAACGTTAGCGGAAATTCTCCTGAATGAAACATCTACTCATTTTATTGCTTTTGGAACTTTCTACAAAAAGCTCATTCAGTCAGTCAAATCAACCAAGCTTACTTTATGGGAGGTATGAAGGAATTGAAATAAGATATCTCAAACACGTAAACGACACTTCAAGCAAAGTTGACCGAATGAACGAGACTTGGGGGAAAAAAACATTGACCTTAGACAGCAGTGGTACCTTTTTGTTAGAATTTCCTGTTCCGTATCCAACGACAGCTATTGGATTAAAGAGATCAGCTGCAGGTCGATGGAAAAGGATAAACGACACTTTAATTCTCGACAGTTATCAACCTTATAGCGCTTTCATAAAAGTTAAAGAGAAAAAGGTAGATCATAAACATATTCAGGTTAAGTTAAATTATACTAATAAAGGCAAAAAGTATTATCCTGGACTAAGTATTAGAATCAACAATCGGAAGGAGCAAATGATTAATACAAGAGAGAGGAAATGGATATACCTACCTCTGGATACAGTCAGAACTATTTTGATTCAACATTGGGCTGGACCAACGAGTACAGATCGAGAGTGGGTTTATAGACCTAAAAACATTGAATGTAACTCCTTTGCAATAACTGTGAGTGATAGTGATGTAACAACCAATTTTATTGTCGAAGACTATAAGCTTCTTATTGTGGACTCAGCGCTTATACAAATTGACCAAATATTTAGACTTAGTGGAAATGGCTTCAAGTTTATAAACTTCCGCTAACATTGGGTTTTATGCAAGTTGGGCTTGACATTGTGACATCAGCTATTTGCAAATCCCATCTTCAGTTCCAGCAGACGAATATCTATCAGCTTTTGTACTTAACTTCATCAACATATTTTTAATCGGCAGCGGTTATGGGCAGACGGAATACTAATTCCCAACCTGCATAAAGCCCTGTCGTTGCCTACAATAGTAAAATGACACCTCGTTCATATTTATACATACTGACAATAATCTTTTTAACAAGCTGTGACTTTAAATCTGCTGACGATTATTTAAAGCAAGGTCACGACATTGGTTTGACTGGAAATTATAAAGCTGCAATTCCAATTTTTGACAAAGCAATTCAAAAAAATCCAAAATTGAAGGAGGCTTATATTCAACGTGGACTTTGTTATGAAAACATTCACGAAGACAGTCTTGCAATAAACGACTATAAAAAATTGTTGAGCTTTGACCATAAAAACACGACTGCATTTTATTACATTGGACTTTGTAAATACAGACAAAATAAATTTGAAGAAGCAATTGAGTTCTATAACAATGCATTAATTACAAAAGGAATTTCAAATCCGTTAGACACTTCAAGGTCACAATTTGTACTCGACCTCAACAAAAATGGAATACTTGGTGAGCAAGCCACTTTTGATGTTGCATCTTATGAAATATATTATGAAAGAGGTTTAGCATATTATTCGACTGGACAAATAAAAAGAGCCTTTTATGACTTCGAAAATTGCATCAACCAAAAATATCAGTTAGGAGAAAGTAATTATATGATTGGACTTTGTTGGTTGACAGCAAACAAAAAAGACAAAGCTTGTGAAGCATTTAGACAAGGAGCATTTTATGGAGACAGTCTTTCAAAAACACAAATTCTTGAAGTATGCAAGTGAAACTACTGCAGGCAAAATAGGGTTTTATGCAACTTGGGCATGACCAGCAAACATCAACCATTTGCATATCCAAGCTTTGGTTCGGGCTGGGCAAACAACTTTGAACTTTAATTCTTAATTTCAACTTTATATTTTCAATCACCAGCGGTTGTCGGCGGACGGAATACTAATTCCCAACCTGCAGCAAGCCCTGCCCGTTATGCCCAATACTATAACACACCCTACGAATATCAACGCACATAGAAAATGAGATTAGATAGACCACAAATGACGAAATATTTTACATTTTTTCTTTTAATAATTCTAACCAGCAGACAACTTAAAGCTCAAGACACCTTGCGGCTTGATACAACACAACAGTTGAAAGAAGTAATTATAACTTATCAAGCCGACAAACTTACTCCAATAACTTTTCAGAACATAAGTTCTAAAGACCTCAAGACAAAGTCAACAGGACAAGAACCTTCGTTCTTGCTTTCTGAAACTCCATCAATCACGAATTATTCAGACGCAGGAAACTCACAAGGCTATTCCTATTTCAGATTGAGAGGCATTGACCAAACAAGAATCAACATGACACTTGACGGAGTTCCATTAAACGAACCCGAAGATCAAGGAGCATATTTTTCTAACTATCCTGACATCTTAAATTCAGTAAGTAAAATTCAAATTCAACGGGGTGTAGGTACTTCCAAAAATGGAGTAGCAAGTTATGGCGGTAGTATTCAACTATTTTCTCCCCACCTTTACGATTCAACCAAAACAATTCTTGGCTTTGGTTATGGAACATTCAACAGTTTGAGAGCATTTGGCGAATACAATAGCGGAATAAAAAAAAATAAAGCAATTTACGCAAGAGCATCAGAAGTTTTTTCTGACGGCTACAAATACAATTCTTCAAACAACTCACAATCTGTTTTTATAAGTGGCGGTTTGTTCTATGACAAATCAACTTGGAAAATAAATTTGCTTGTCGGACACCAACAAAATCAATTAGCATGGATTGGCGTTTCAGATTCATTGATTGAAACAGATAGAAAAACAAACGCAAACAAAAATGAGAAAGACCAGTTCACTCAATGTTTAGCACAGCTTCAAAACGGTTGGCGACCCAATAATTTTTCATCAATTCAATCAAGTGTTTACTATACTTTCTTAAACGGCAATTACGATTTCAATTTGAACAACTTTTTAGGATTGCCGACCACAAACGAACTTTACAATTATGCTTTTAAATCAACCTTGATTGGCTTTTTCAGCAACTACACTTTTTCAAAAAAGCATTTCAACTGGACAACTGGAATTCACGGAAATATTTATGACCGTCAACATATCGGCAGCGAAAAAACTTTAGGACAGCTCTACAAAAACACTGGCTACAAAAAAGAAGTGAGTGTTTTTACAAAAGCAGATTACACTTTCAAGTGGCTTACATTCTTTGCCGACATTCAATATCGTTATTCATCGTTTGACTATAAAGGAACAGTTACATTTGATAAAATGCAATGGCATTTCATCAATCCAAAAGCAGGATTGAGTGTTGAAGTAAAACCAAACTCTATAATTTATTACAGCATTGGAAGCACAGGCAGAGAGCCAACACGAAACGATATGCTTGGAGGCAATGATGATTTATTAGCAGACAGTTTAGGCAATGCAATTCTTTCAATCAAAACGCCTGAATATGTTCTCAATCATGAGTTAGGTTTTAGACACAAATCAAAGAAATTGAATTTCAATTTGAATCTTTACTACATGGATTTTAAAAATGAAATTGTGCTTGACGGGAAATTTGGACCAAATGGTTTAGCACTCACAAATAAAAGTGAGCAAAGTTTCAGAACAGGAATTGAGTTAAGTGTTACTTACAAAGTCAGCAAATGTTTTTCACTTATAAATAATCCTTCTTTCAATTACAGTCGCATCAAAGAACAAAAGGAAGTGTTCACTCCTATTCTCACACCGCCTTTAATCATCAGTCAAGAAGCGGTTTATACATACAAAGGTTTTTCAGTTACAGTTTCATTAAGGTATCAAGACAAATCATACATTGACTTTGCAAACACTTCTACTGTAAAAAGTTATTTCCTTTTAAATGGACGAGTTAGTTATGACATCAAAGGTTTTCAGTTTTGTGTTTTCGCAAACAACATCACCAACTCAAAATATTTCAACAACGGCTATGTGGATTTTGACGGCAGCAAAAAGTATTTTGTGCAAGCACCGTCAAATTTTTATGCTTCAATAAAATATAGCTTCTGATGAACTTCTTTGAAATAGAAAATATCGCCTTTAAAATATTGGGTTACCCAATCAGCTATGTTGAGTTGATAGGAACATTGTTTGGTTTGGCTTCTGTTTACTTTGCTTCAAGGGCAAACATTCTGACTTGGGGAACAGGAATAGTGAATGAAGTTTTTCTTTTCATTTTGTTTTTTCAAATTCAACTGTATGCAGATATGTTTCTGCAAATTTATTTTTTTGTTGTAACGCTTTACGGTTGGTATAAATGGAACACAAAGACAAGTGAAAACAAATTATCTGAAATAAGTTTCAGAAACAAAATATCTCTTGCTGTTACCATTCTAATCGGAACATTGATTTCGGGTTTTCTCTTAACCAATATTCATTTGTATTTGCCAGCGTATTTCAAAATACAAGCGGCTTATCCTTTCATCGATTCGTTTGTAATGGTTTCAAGTATTGTTGCTACAATCCTACTTGCAAAAAAGAAAATTGAGAACTGGTATTTATGGATTGCAGTTGATTTGGTTTGTGTTGTTCTCTATTTCAAAAAAGGAGTTTACTTTCTCTCACTTGAATATTTTATTTTTCTTGGACTTGCATCTTACGGACTTTATCACTGGAGAAAACAATTAAGGAATGACTAAAGCATTTGTATTCGGTAAGTTTTTGCCTTTTCACAAAGGACATGAAGCGATGATAAATTTCGCTTTGAGTAATTGCGACTTTCTCACAGTTTTAGTTTGTTGCAGCGACAAAGAAAATATTCCCGACACAGTTAGAAAGTCATGGATTGAAAAGACATTTGAAAATGAAAAGAGAGTTGAAGTAAGAACCTTTAACTATTTGGAAAGTGAATTGCCAAACACATCAGAAACTTCCGAATCAGTTTCAAAAATTTGGGCGGACATTTTCAAAAAGCAATTGCCTGATTATTCTCTTCTGATTACATCAGAAGAATACGGCAACTTCGTTGCCGCCTTTATGAATATTCAGCACATTGCTTTTGACATTCCTAAAAAACTTTTTCCTGTTTCGGCCACTGCTGTTCGTAAAGATGTGTTTGCTAATTGGAAATTTTTGCCCGACAGTGTGAAGCCCGACTTTGCAATTAAGGTTGTGATATTGGGAACTGAATCAACAGGCAAGACAACCTTGACAGAAAAACTTGCAAAGCATTTCAATTGCAATTTGGTTTTAGAAGCAGCAAGAGAAATTATTGCTAACTCAAACTCTTTCAGCTTTGACGACTTACATCTTGTAGCAACAGAACATGCAAAGAGAATTGGCAAAACTAGTTTAGCCGACAGTCCGCTTGTAATTATAGACACCGATATTCACACAACAAAATCCTATTCACGATTCACCTTTGAGAAAGAACTTGAAATAAGTGCTGATATTTACAATTCCAATAGAGCAAATATTTATCTTTACCTCAATAACGATGTTGAATATCTGCAAGACGGAACACGATTGAGTGAAGCAGAAAGAAATTTATTAGACCTTTCACACCGACAAGTTTTGACAGACCATAACATTGACATTTTAGAAATAAAGGGCAACTGGGACGAGAGATTTGAAAAGGCAGTTGAACAAGTAAACAAACTAATTGCAACGAATGGACAAAAACACTGGGCATAACACTGGTTTGGCAAAAGTGGCGGTTCAGTGCTCCGCAGACACATTTGTGGTTAATCAAAGTTTGGTTCTCCGCATCAATATTTGTGCTGAAAATCACCACCTTCGCCAAGCCCGAAAAAGTTGATCAATAAAACCCTCTCTCATTCTGTGGCTTAGGTCCTTCGGCACGTAGGGTTTGCTAGCATTTAAAAAACACAATCAAATAAAGGCTGTAATGAGTCATCAATGTTCATTCATATTCTATCGCCGAAATGCTACGCCTGATAGCAGCGGATACCCCGGTGAAGGTTTTGCAGCCGGGCCGGTGCCGGAGTAGCAGCGAATAGCAGGACCAAAGCCGATCAGCGGTATTAGTTTGCGTACAAAAACACTCCAACCTTACCGAAAAACGCATATTCGCTGAAATTTCATTATTTTAGTCGATAATTATTTTACGAAGCAATGAATATTATTAAGAAGAAACCTGTAGAGCAACTCGGCTATGGGTTTGTTGATCCTGAGTTCATTCCCAAAGGGAAAGATGAGTACTACCTCAGGAATATTCAAAATGGCAAATCGGGCAATTACAGAAAATTAACTGCGCTTGAAATTCAGGTGTTGGTTAGAAACAGAAATACCTCCGACGACTGGAATAAAATATTTGTATCGGAAAAATTTAATCCGGAACTGGTTAAGAATTGTCAGTTTTACGGTTTGATACGCATTGGTAAATTAGAACCGCTGTATCTTGAATTTCATAACCTGCGTATGCCGGTTGGTTTATACAACAGTACCATCATCAGCTCCGATTTTGGCGATAATGTTTGTATTGATAATGTGAACTGTTTGAGTAGATACATTATTGGTAACGATGTAATGATCGCTAATGTAAATGAACTGGCTACTACCGATAAAGCAAAATTTGGTAATGGCATTTTAAATGATGGTGAAGATGAGAAATACAGAGTGTGGATGGAATTGTGCAATGAGAATGGTGGTAGAAAAGTGATTTTGTTCGACGGTATGCTTACAGGTGATGCATACCTGTGGAGCCGGTATAGAGACGATGTGGCCCTGATGGAAAAATTTAAAAAATTTACCGAAAACAAATTTGATACAAGAAGGGGTTATTACGGAAGAATACAAGACAGAACCGTTATAAAAAACTGTAAGATCATTAAAGATGTGAATATTGGTAGTGATGCGTATTTGAAAGGGGCGAATAAATTAAAAAATCTTACCATTAACAGCGATAAAAACCGCACTACACAAATTGGTGAAGGTTGCGAAGTGGTGAATGGTATTGTTGGTTATGGTTGCAGAATTTTTTATGGTGTAAAGGCGGTGCGTTTTGTAATGGCCTCACATTCGCAATTAAAATATGGTGCAAGATTATTGAACTCTTATCTTGGCAACAACTCTACCATTTCCTGTTGTGAGGTATTGAACTCATTGATATTTCCGGCACACGAACAACACCATAACAATTCATTTTTATGTGCTTCGCTGATCATGGGGCAAAGTAATATGGCGGCGGGTGCTACCATTGGCAGTAATCATAATAGTCGTGCTGCAGATGGTGAGATCATTGCCGGTCGTGGCTTTTGGCCGGGACTTTGCGTTAGCTTGAAGCACAATTCGAAGTTTGCTTCGTTCACCATTTTAGCTAAAGGAGATTTTCCTGCAGAAGTGAATATACCCGTTCCGTTTAGTTTGGTGGTAAATGATGTATCGAAAGATAATTTAGTGATACTGCCGGGCTACTGGTTCCTGTATAATATGTATGCACTGGAACGCAATTCGAAAAAATATATAGACAGGGACAGACGCACTGAAAAGATACAAAACATCGAATTCGATTATCTGGCTCCCGATACGGTCAATGAAATGTTTGACAGTTTGAAACTATTACAATCGTTAAAGCCTGATAGTAATGGTACGGCAGAAGTTGCTAACTGGGAAAATTCCGACAGAAAAACACTGATCATAAAAGTTCCGAAAGCTATTGAGGTATTTACGGCACTGATAGAATATTATGGTGTGAACGAAATATTCAATCATATAGAAAACAATAAGATCAAAACCTTTGATGAATTAAAGAAAACACTGTCTGCAAAAATTCATAGAAGCGACTGGTTAAACATTGGCGGGCAATTGATACAAAAAACAGTTGTGGATACTTTTAAGATAAACGTAAAAAAAGACAAGATAAAAGGCTGGGATGATGTGCATAATTTTTATAGAAAAGAAGGCGCCGCTTATTCAAAAGATAAACTTGATCATGCTTACACTTCGTTATTGGAAATTTTAAAAATAACGCCTAAACAATTTACACCGGAATTGTTTAAACAATTACTGCTGAAGTATGTGAGAACAAAAGAAGGTTTATGCAAAAGCATTTACAATAGTCGTGCAAAAGACTACAGCAGCGACTTTAGAAAAATGGTATATGAAACAACCGAGGAAATGAATAAAGTAATTGGCAGATTGGAAGACAATGCATTTATTCAACAGGAAATGGCTGAGCTGGATGAAACAAAAAAGAAAATAAACTCATTGATCAAAAAATTCAAATTATAAATTTTGAAAAAACTGTTCGTACTATTTGTATTGGTATTACTATGCAGCAATACTTTTTCTCAAAATCTGGCCACTATAAAAAAAGAACTGGAGGCAACCGATAATCCGCTTGGTTACGTAAAATACAAACTGAAGAAAAAATATGTGATAGACACTATTACTGTTTTAAGCACAACAGAGTTTCTCGGCGTTGCCGATAGCCTTGCTTACAAAGGCAAGGTGGGTAAGGTTTACGGGCCTTTTAAAAAAGGAAATTATCTGATAAAAGTGCTTGCTAAATTGCCCAACACATTTTATCATGTTAGCCATATTGTATTAGACACGGCTATCTTCAGAGAAAAATTTGCTGAAAATTTAGCTGATACGATCATTAGTAAAATAAAAACCGGCAGATCAACTTTTGCAAATATGGCCAAAACTTACAGCTCCGATAATGTTTCATCTGGCAAAGGCGGCGACTTGGGTTGGTTTATAAGAGGTTTTATGCTCCCTCAATTAGATGATGCTATAGCTACACACAAAAAAGGAGAAATATTTAAAGTATGGACAGATATTGGGCTGCACATTGTAACTATCACTGACAAACCAAAAGAGGATAATGGTTTTGCGCTGCTGCTACGAGTGTTACTTTAATTCGGGCAAGTTGCAAGCTCAATAAAGTTTTCGACTATCGAGATTCCCTGTTCCGCATCATTTCACCGTAATTTAATTTTTGTGACAGAGCGGATACTGCCATTGCAATACGTTTGGTTTTTGTGGCGTCGGTTTTTGCAGCATCTATCCATTTACTGAAATAATTTTGCATAGACCTTGTTTGTGTTTTAAAAAATGCCAAGGCATCCGGATCATCTTCCAAACAATCCATAAATTCTCTATTGAGCTCGTAAGTTGTTTTATCCAATGCCAATTGTACGTTCAACATAGCCCCTTTTCTTTTACCGATCCCTTTTCTGATAGCCGCATTTAAAGGCATTATTAGATCGCCTCCTCCCATGGGTAATAAAGAAATACCATTGAAAGCAAAATCGTCTAACTTACCTTTTACCCTGAACCCTTTCTTATCTGCGGAGTAAAGCTGAACAGCTATATCTGCGGGGATGGTAATATATGTCCAGCCCGTCTTTTCTCCTTGCTTCGCAAACTGCAAAATGGTCGTTGTAAATTTTACCATAATGACATTACATTGATTATTGACGTAAAAAACAAAGCTATATCTTTGTCATCTTAAAAAAATGATATGGCAAAAGTAAATATTGCATTGGTACAAATGAGCTGTGTGGCCGATAAGCAAACGAATTTAAACAAGGCTATTGCTAAGGTAAAAGAAGCTGCAAAAAAGGGAGCACAAATTGTTTGTCTGCAGGAACTTTTTACCTCATTATATTTTTGTGATACGGAAGATTACGAGCATTTTAAATTAGCAGAATCTATCCCTGGTGCATCTACCGATGCGTTGAGCAAAGTAGCTGCGGAAGAAGGGGTTGTAATTATTGCATCGCTTTTTGAAAAAAGAACACAAGGTTTGTATCATAACACAACTGCTGTTATTGACGCTGATGGAAAATATTTAGGGAAGTACAGAAAAATGCACATACCTGATGATCCGGCTTTTTACGAAAAATTTTATTTTACTCCGGGTGATCTTGGATATAAAATATTCAAAACAAAATTTGCAACTTTTGGTGTGTTGATCTGTTGGGATCAATGGTATCCGGAAGCTGCAAGAATTACGGCTTTGATGGGAGCTGAAATCTTATTTTATCCAACCGCAATTGGTTGGGCTACTTCGCAAGATGAAGCAACGAATACCGAGCAATACAATGCATGGCAAACCATACAACGCAGTCATGCTGTTGCAAACGGTGTGCATGTGGTAAGTGTTAACAGGGTTGGTTTTGAACAGAATGGCGCTATGAAATTCTGGGGTGGATCTTTTGTTTCGAATCCGTTTGGCACATTGTTATACAAAGCATCTCACGAAGAGGAAGAAGTTGCAATTGTAGAAATTGATACAGCTAAAACAGATAGTTACAGGACACACTGGCCTTTTTTAAGGGACAGAAGAATTGACAGCTATCAACCAATTACAAAAAGATTTATTGACGAGGATTAACCCCCTCCGCCCCCTAAAGGGGAGTTATAGAAAGGGTAATCAAATAAATAAAAATCTCAAAATAATAAGTGAATAAAAATAAATTAGAATCGTCAAATAACTCCCCTTTAGGGGACGGGGGCAAAACTCCTGCTGAACTAGGCTACTACTTCCCTGCCGAATTTGCTCTGCATGAAGCGATGTGGTTGAGCTGGCCTCATAAAGAAGCATCATGGCCGGGAAAGATCGCTGAAATATATCCTTACTATTGCGAATTTATAAAAGAGGTAAGCAAGAGCGAAATAGTACGTATCAATGTGGCTGATGAAGCCATGAGACAATTTGCTTTAGGTCATTTAAAAAAAGCTGCTGCCGATATTTCAAGAATTGAATTTTATTTTCACCCTACCAATGATGCATGGTGCAGAGATCACGGACCGGCATTTTTAATTAACCCATCTGCAAAAGAAAAAAAAATAATTGTTGATTGGAATTACAATGCATGGGGAAATAAATATCCACCTTTCGATCTGGATGATGTGGTGCCAACTCTGATCGGTAAACATTTTAATATACCGGTATATCATCCGGGTATTGTTATGGAAGGCGGTTCGGTGGAATTTAATGGAAAAGGAACTATACTTACTTCGAAAGCATGTTTATTAAATAAGAATCGAAATCCGCATTTAAATCAGGAACAAATAGAGAAATACTTGTATGATTATTATGGCGCTGAACAGATCTTATGGGTGGATGAAGGTATTGTTGGTGATGATACCGATGGCCATATTGATGACACCGTTCGTTTTGTAAATGAAGATACCGTATTGACTGTTATTGAAACAGATAAACAAGATGAGAATTACGAACTGTTACAAGACAATTTGCATCAACTAAAAAAAATGCGTTTATTAAATGGCAAACAATTGAATATTGTTGAACTACCCATGCCCGATGCGGTGATATATGAAAACCAACGGCTACCTGCATCATACGCCAATTTCTATATTGCCAATCATGCAGTGATCGTTCCTACGTTCAGGTGTAAAAAAGATGACGAAGCGTTACAGATCATACAATCTTGTTTCAAAAACAGAGCAGTTGTTGGTATTGATTCTACCGAGATCATTTGGGGATTGGGCAGTTTTCATTGTTTGAGCCAGCAAGAACCAGCAGTTTAATTTACGATTTTCCAAACTTTGAAGGATAAGCACAAATAGAACCAGCTTTAATTTAATGAAATCGTACATCGTACATCCCAAATCGTAAATTAAACTGAACTGTTGGAATCATAGTGAATCCCATATTATTGATCTTTTATTAACTTTTCAATTCATATATTTAGTACATGAAAAACTTTACAAAACTACTCTCCGTACTATTTTTTACAATTATAGCTTTGCAGGTATCTGCACAGAAAAAAGATTTTTCTGCGGTAGATAATTATGTAAAAAGCTTGGGTTCACTTGATACATTAAATATGGGTACCATTAGTTATGTAATTACAAAAAAGTTTCCTGATAATTTAGATAAAGTGAGAGCCATTTTTGACTGGATAGCATACAATATCAATTTCGATCTTAAAGCTGCAAAAGCAAATAATAATGATAAAAGCGGTTCGGATATTATTTTAAAAACAAGAAAAGCAACAGCAGCAGGTTATGCCGCACTGTTTCAGGATATGTGCAGTGTGGTAAAAATAAGATGCCTTACTGTTGATGGTTGGGTAAAAAATAATGTTGAACAAATTGGCGAAAAGCCGGATGAGTTCAATCACACATGGGCAGTGGTACAATTAGGGCAGAGCCCGGAAACATGGTTTTATGTAGATCCTACCTGGGGCAGTGGCTACACCGATGAAAAAATGACCACCTACACTAAAAGTTTTAATGATAATTATTTCTTCGCCAACAAAACCATTTTCAACTTTCAACATTTTCCCGATAATATGGCCTGGCAATTAGGTAACGGATCAAAAAACATTAAGGAATTCATCAATACACCGTTAGTAAAAGAAACGGCATATAATGTTGGATTAAGTTCTTACGCTCCCGACAATGGATACATTAAAACCAAATCGAGTAAAGCAGTTCAGTTCTCTATAAAAATTTCTGACACAGTGAATGTGCAAATTGTATCGCTTGTAATTGGTCCGGAAAAAAAGAAAAAAACCAAAACAGTTGACTATACTTTTACAGAGGGTAAAATTTTGTTCAGTTATAAATTCGATGAGGAAGATACCTACCCTGTTACCGTTTTGATCAACAATAAACCTGTACTTGCTTATTTTGCAGAAGTGGTTGAATAAACGATTTAACAATACTTTATTATACAAGGAGTATCATTTCGTATTTACATTTGGTTTATAAATTTAAAACAAAATGAAAGAAAACTCTTTTCTGAAGCCAGCCATCATCGGCCTGGCTATTATTTTAACTGCATTTATCCTCGGTAGTGCTTTTAAAAATCGAAATGCTACCGACGATTCAATTTCAGTAACAGGGTTGGGTTCCAAAGATTTTATTTCAGATGAAATTTCCTGGTCGGGTAGTTTCAACACCAAAGCGATGGAAGCTAAAGATGCATACAATCTTATCAATGACGACAAAGAAAAAGTAAAAGCATTTTTTATTTCGAAAGGCTTCAAAGAAAATGAATTTTCATTTGGCGGTGTAAACTTCAATCAATCTTACCGTACCATCACCATTGAAACTGATGGAAATACTACAAAGACCGAACAGATATTCGACGGTTACACAGCCACGCAAAGTGTAAATTTCATCAGCATAAAAAATCCTGAGTTGATGAAGAAAATAGAAAATGTAATAGATCATACAGCAGAATTGATCAACTCGGGTATTCAGTTCAACAGTAATTCGGTTCAATATACTTATTCTGACCTACCAAGTTTGAAACACAACCTGATAGAAAAGGCAACACAGGATGCAAAAGAAAGAGCACAAAAGATTGTAAAGACAGGCGAAGGGGATCTGGGTAAATTAAAAGATGCCAGCATGGGTGTATTTCAGATCACCGGAAAAGGATCGGTTGAAGAAGACAGCTATGGTGGCAATAATGATACATACAGCAAAGCTAAAACAGCTCGTATTACTGTTAGGTTAACATATGAATTAGAATAAAAAATGTAGATAAAAAAAGTCCTCAATTTTCATTGAGGACTTTTCATTTAAGCTCTTTGTTTTACCGGAGCTTTTTTCTTTACTTTCTTTAATGTACCGTCGATGGCTTTACTCAATTCATCGAAAGTGATCTTACCATTGTATCGTTCGCCATTAATAAAAAATGTAGGAACATTTGTAACACCTCTATCTTTTCCTTCTCTGATATCTCCCTGAACCTGCCAGCCATAAGTTGCATTTACCAACTCATCTAAGAAACGTTTGTTGTTAACGCCTGCTTCTTTACTATGTAATTTTAAACTGGTGGTTCCTAAATTTCTGCGGTTTGCAAATAAAATATTGTGCATTTCCCAGAATTTACCGTCTTGTGCAGTAGCAACTGCCGCTTCACCCGCCTTTAAAGCACGTTGGTGAATATTAGTTAAAGGAAAATGACGGAAATTAAAACGGATCTTACCTTCATATTCTTCCAACAATTGTTTAACTACCTCGTTAGCTTTTGCACATGCTTCACTTTCATATTCACCAAACTCTTCTAATGTTACCAACGCATTTTTGTTTCCTACAAATACATCTCTCGGTTCTATAATTTCAACCACATCTTTCTTAAATGCCATAATGATCTCCTTTTTTTATATGTTTTAGGTAGAAAATTCTACCGAATTGCTGCAATTTCTTGTTCTGTAAACTGTGGATTATGCTAGTTAGATAAGTATAAAATGTCAGTTCAGAAGGATTACCAAGCGACGAAAGGTACTATTTTTTGCCATTTTTTATCTACCATTTAAGGAATATTTCCTTTATTCATTATTAATAATGATGATAATCAATGAGTTATAAAATTTTAATTTTTATCCTTAACAAGACATTTACACAGATTTAGCCTTAGTTTCCCTTTTTTTCTCCGAAACCGACTCGTTTCTGAAAACTACCGTACCATCGAAAACATCTACCAAAACCGGCTTGGTTTTGTCAATATCTCCCGCTAAAATCCGTTTGCTTAATTGGTTAACGATCTCTTTCTGAATCAATCTTTTTAAGGGCCTTGCACCAAACTGGGTATCATATCCGTTTTCTGCCAGGTAATCCAAAGCATAATCACTAAATGTTAATTGAATACCGCTTTCTGCCACCAATTTTTTCAGGTTGTCGAGCTGAATACCGATGATCCCCTTTATTTCTTTTTTCATTAAAGGCTGGAACATGATGATCTCATCAATCCTGTTCAAAAATTCCGGACGAATGGTTTGTTTTAATAAATTAACCACTTCGGCTTTTGTACTTTCCACCACTTCCTCTTTATTCTTATCGGTGATGTTTTCAAAATTCTCCTGAATGATCTGGCTGCCCATATTACTTGTCATGATGATGATGGTGTTTTTGAAATTCACCACCCTACCCTTGTTGTCTGTTAATCTTCCATCATCTAAAACCTGTAGTAAAACATTGTACACATCAGGGTGGGCCTTTTCAATTTCATCTAAAAGCACCACGCTATATGGTTTACGTCGTACTGCTTCTGTTAACTGGCCACCTTCATCGTAACCAACATAACCCGGAGGCGCACCAACCAATCTGCTCACAGAATGTTTTTCCTGATATTCACTCATATCAATTCTGGTCATCATACTATCGTCATCAAAGAGATAGTCTGCCAACGCTTTTGCCAATTCTGTTTTACCCACACCGGTAGTACCAAGGAAAATAAAAGAACCGATCGGTTTTTTAGGATCTTGTAATCCAGCTCTGCTTCTGCGAATGGCATCACTTACAGCTTCGATTGCTTCTTCTTGTCCAACAACTCTTTTATGCAATTCTTCCTCCAGATTCAACAATTTTTCTCTTTCACTTTGCAACATTTTCATCACGGGAATACCTGTTGCTTTCGCTATATTTTCAGCAATGTCTTCCGCATCAACCTCTTCTTTCAATAAACGTTTTTCACTGATCTGATCAAGTAATTGTGTTTGCTCTGCAATGATCTTCTCTTGTTCTTGTACTTTACCATATCTGATCTCGGCTACTTTACCGTAATTACCTTCACGTTCTGCTTTTTCTGCAGCCAATTTTAAGTTCTCTATTTCGGCTTTTGCATTTTGTACTTTTTCAACTACCTCTTTTTCCTGTTGCCATTTTGCTTTGAATGTATCTCTTTGTACAGCAAGATTAGATATCTCTGTATTCAATTCCTTCAGTTTTACTTCATCACTTTCTCTCTTGATCGCTTCTCTTTCAATTTCAAGTTGGCGTATTTGTCTTTCTAACTTGTCTAATTCTTCGGGCATAGAGTTCATCTCTAAACGAAGCTTAGCAGCACTTTCATCAATTAGGTCGATGGCTTTATCCGGTAAAAAACGATCGGTAATATATCTGTGAGATAATTCTACTGCAGCAATGATCGCTTCATCTTTGATACGAACATGATGATAGGTTTCATAACGATCTTTCAACCCACGTAAAATGGAAACGGCATCATCAACAGTAGGTTCATCTACCATTACTTTCTGAAAACGTCTTTCCAACGCTTTATCTTTTTCAAAAAATTTCTGATACTCATTCAATGTGGTTGCTCCTACTGCTCTCAACTCTCCTCTAGCTAAAGCTGGTTTCAAAATATTAGCAGCATCCATGGCTCCATCGCCTCCACCTGCACCAACAAGTGTATGAATTTCATCGATGAATAAAATTATTTCCCCATCGCTTGATGTAACTTCCTTTACAACGGATTTTAATCTTTCTTCAAACTCTCCTTTATACTTTGCGCCGGCTATCAATTGCCCCATATCCAAAGCATAAATAATTTTTGATCTTAAATTCTCGGGAACATCGCCATTTACAATACGCATGGCTAAACCTTCGGCAATGGCTGTTTTACCAACACCGGGCTCTCCTACCAAAATGGGATTGTTTTTACTTCTACGAGAAAGAATGTGTAAGGTTCTGCGTATCTCTTCATCTCTACCGATGACGGGATCTAATTTCCCTGCTCTTGCCATTTCAATTAAGTTCTTTGCATACTTATTCAATGCGTTGAACTGTGTTTCCTGAGTTTGAGAAGAAATTGTAGATCCTTTACGCAGATCTTTTATTGCAGCGGTTAAACCTTTTTCTGTAAGACCTGCGTCTTTTAAAATTTTTGCACTGTTATCATTACCTTGAAGTAAAGCGATCAATAAATGTTCTACACTTACAAACTCATCGCCAAATGATTTTAAAATGCCAGACGACTTTAAGATAACAGTATTCATATCACGACTAACCATTTGAGCCGGTTCGCCGTTTTGAACTTTTGGTAGTTTATTAATACTCTCATCTACTTTACTCTCAACAAAATTTACGTTGACGTTATTTTTTTTCAATAGAAATTCTATCGGCGAATCATCTTCGCTGAGTAATGCTTTTAACAAGTGCTCAGTCTCAATATTCGGATTGGCATTATTGAATGCCAACTGCTGAGATTGAGCAATTGCTTCCTGTGCTTTAATGGTGAAATTATTCAGATTCATATCGTTATTTTATGTGTTAATTTTAGTAGTTCAGTGCAAATGCCAATCCAAATGATAAATTCAGCAATTATGGCGTATAAATGCATAGGTAGCTGCCGCAAATGCAGTACAGCAAATATTTTTCTGCTATTGTTGCAGGTTTTAAACTCAATAATGTAATAAAAAATGGAGCGGTAATTACGGGATAAAAGTAATGCGGTTGAAAAACGACGATCAATTATCATTCACTTTTTTTCAAGACCACAAGCAGCCTATCTGCTTTATAGATATCAGCATAAAATTTTGCCAACTCAGAATAATCAGCAGCAGGAAAATTACCACTGAATTGTTCCCTGTTTCGGTAATAAATTATTTGATTACTTTTCACAACAAAAGAAGCATAATATTTTCCGAATTTATTTTCAATTTTTGTTATTCCCGGAAGCGACTCAACCTGATAGCCTGCAGGGAAATCTATAATAACACTATCCATATCATGGTATTCAAAATTCAGTTCTACCGAATTTATTCTTGCAGTATCGGTACTTAAACGTCTTTTTGTTTTTGATAAAACATTCGGAGAAATAAATAATCTTTTACCACTCACCTGAGCGTAATTCCTGGCTTTGATCTCCAGATCTTCGTAAACTACAGGTAGTTTACCAGCTTGTTCTTTGAATGAATAATTAATGATATCAAAACTTGGAAGCATGATTACTTCTTTCAGATATTCTGTTACACTTGCTTTTGATAAATTATTGATCACTGAATGCAGGTTATCCTGCTGCATAGCTGCATAAGTTGTTTTAACTTTTGTATTCAAATCACCGGTTTCTTCCAGCACCGCATTGATCTTTCTAACCTGAATATTATCATCAATATCATATTTGGGTGTCCGTACAATCTTACCTCCATTTTCATCTACTAATAGGGCATATCTGTCTGCAGTAAACGAACTTAAGTAACCCATTGGCAAGGTTTGACTGGTACATTCCAACCAAACACTATCTTTTTGTAAGGGCACACATACAATAATATGATTGAATTGTGTTGAGGGAAAATCAACCAATAGTTTTTTATCGTCGTCACCGGATTTTATAAGTGTGTAAAAAGCTTTAAGTCCTACTTCTTTCAACATGGCACACATGTAATTGCTCAATGCTTTACAATCACCATAGCCCTTTTGTGCAACATACTCCGCAGGAAATGTCTGCCATCCTCCAATACCTAATTTAATATTAACATAACGAGTATTGTTTTGCAGGTATTTATAAAGTGTTCGAATCTTTTCCCGATCATCATGAATTGAATCGGTCAATTGATGCACCATGTTTTTTGTAGCTTCGGGCAATTGATCTCTTCCTACGTTTAATGAATAAACGAATTTTCCAAATCCAGACCAAGTACTCATATTACCTTTATAATCTTCTACATCAAAATCTGTTGGTGCTAAAAAAACTGTTGGTGTTAACTCATACCATTCCTGAGATAAAATTTCTTTGCTTACTGCACTAAATTTTTCTATCTGCCATTCATATACATTATTATTTTTGTTCTTAGTGATAGTAGGCTCCTTACTTATATTGAACATTTTATAACGGAGGCCATAGTCAACCGGTGTTTCTACAATCAACTTACTTAATTCTACTGATAGATTACTTCCTTGCACAGGCATCCAATCCGGAAAATAAAAAATCCCTTTAAAATCAATGGCGGTTTCGTATTGTATGGTGTATGGGTAATTTTTATTCTGAAAATTGTAGTACTTAATCCGGCTATCAGAAACAAAACTAGAACCCCCTGCAAGACTTATGTCTTGAATATCCGATTTTTTCAGCTTTCTGATTCTTTCACCAAAAGCGTCGAATAATTCACCTTCTATATATTTGACATTTCGCAATTTATCATAGTATTCATAAACACCTGCATAATGATCAGCAGCCTCGTTCAAAATTGTAATGGCGTATTTATGATAAAGTGTTGCCTTTCCAATATCATCAATTACAAGTTTTACTTCTTCAAACCGCTTAATTGCATTTGCATTTTTTAACAGGCCAGCTGTAACAAGACATATAGAATAATTATTTTTTTGTGCCTGACTTTTTAGGGCCTGAGAAAAAAACACAAGAATTAATATCGTTGTTCTAAAGATCATTATTTCTTTAATTTAAAAACAATTTGTTCGCTTTGCTTTTTTACGATGTAGTCAAAAAAGCTTCTTAATGCCTCATACTCTTCGGGATAGAAAGTTGCTTTTTCGAGTTTAATTCTTGATCTTAAGTTAATTGAACTCTCTCCAACAGATATCAGATATTCAAAGTACCCTTCTTCTCCATTAAAAGTAACTTTAGTTGGTGCCGGCACTTCATCTACAACATATCCTTCTGGTATATCTAAATATAACGCTACCGTTTCATCTGTTAAATAAGGCATTTCAACAGGATATTTCCTTTCTGCCGATTTAAAATAATTTTCGGTATAACCTTCTTTGAGCATCGGGTTGAAGTAAATTACATCTGCATTACCTGAATTGTCTATCGTTAAATTATATTTTAAGTTAATCGTCTTTTCACAATCGTCAAGATTCTCAAGCTTTATATCCCTAGCAACAAAGTTCTCAGCGTAAGAAGAAGACAATTCTTTTTCAAATTGCCCAATACCATGCTGTGCAATTTCATCTCTTATATCATACGACTCGTAATACCCCAAATTGGAACTAAGATTTCCTTCCCATTTACCTTTTACTTTCTGATCATTGAAAAGCATGATGTTAGTGTATTTGGCTTCAGCTAAAGTGTCTGGTGAAAAATTAATTGCTAAAGGAATTTTATCGATTACCCTTGCATCTCCGTTATAACAAAATAACGGAAGATGCCCAAAGCCAATTTTAGTTTTAGATGCATCTAAAAAATAATTTGTACTATCAATGTCTAATTTACATACCACATAATTAAATCTATCGAGTAGAGGATAAATGTTATTGATATAACCATGATCAGTAGTACTTAGAATAACAGGAGCGGCATACAGGTTTTCATGTTTGAGCATAGCAATCAACAATACATTAATTTCTGCAACAGATCCGCTTTTAGAGCTAAAAACATCCTTCAATGGTTTGCTCAGTAATATACCTCTGTCACCCGTTGATTTTATTTGCTTTTTTACATATTCGTAAATCTTTCTGGCTTTATCAATTTTCGTTAAAGCTCCGCTCATTATCAATTTAATATCATCATCCAGCCAATTATTCTCCTTATTTATTTTGGCTCCGAAATCATCACTTTGCATTAATTCGTCACTTACAGTGATCCAATCTCCCATAACCTTTTTCGGAGGTTGATTAGGAAATTTGTAACCCGACATTTGAAACTCAATTCTAGCTATATGGTTTTTTATTGAGGATGTGTATTTCTCTTCCTTAAGTGCCGGAACATCTTTCATGATCCATGTGTTTTCTGTTTCTGTACCACTCAGCTTTAAATGATCCGGGCTACCGTAAGCGCCATTGTAATCAACGGTAACGTAGTAATCGCCGTGATATGATTTATTATTCTTTTTGAAAAAAGGGTGATAGCCCTGTGAAAGAAAAACATATTCAAAAAATTCTGGCACTTTGGTTGTGTATTCGCTCCAAACCCTCGGATAAGAGCCTTGAAAATTCCACGCATGCAGATTAAACAAATAATCAGAATTAATAGTGTATGAATATTCTATTATACAACCTTCTTTAACCTGAGGCAATGTAAATTTCTTGACCACATGGTTCTTATCATACTTATCTTTAAAAACCGACTTCATATCCAGTTTTGTTTCAACTACTTTACCGTTTTCAAGATTATAAGTTATTGCACTGATCTTCTCCAAACTCTCTTCTTTATTTCCTTGAACATATAATGGGATCTCAACATTGGCCAGATCAAAACCATTTTTATTAATTATTTTTACACGACGCTGGTGTTTAAATACCAATGTAAAATACCCCTTTGTGTTTCCTTCAAACGAACTAATACCCACGTCTGCAATTACAACAGCACCTTCGGTTGTATCAACATTTAATTTTGTAATATCAAAGTCTTCAACAGAAACTCGTCCAAACTTTATGGGCAATTTATCCTGAGCATACAGGCTATTCGATATAAATAAGAAACAAAGTCCGGAAAGAATAAAAAACTTAAACTTCATAAAGTACAAATTTTAATTTTATGTTCGCTAAATTTAGTAAATCTGAATATATCTGAAAGTAAATAATGAATATTTCTGAAAAAAAATATTTTATAAAAAAATTAGCAACCGATCTGGGATTTACTCATTGCGGTATTGCTAAAGCTGCACGGCTAGACGAAGATGCCCGTCGTTTAGAAAAATGGTTGAATAAGGGTATGCATGGCAATATGCAATACATGGAAAACCATTTTGATCTTAGAACCGATCCGAATAAATTAGTACCCGGCGCCAAATCTGTAATTACATTATTATTAAATTACTTCCCAAATGAGCAGCAAAACAGCAACGCTCCTAAAATAGCCAAATATGCGCTGGGAAAGGATTACCATGAAGTGATCAGAGAAAAATTAAAAACATTTTTGCTTTTACTGAGAAAAGATATCGGCGAAATAAACGGCAGAGGTTTTGTTGATAGCGCTCCTGTGCTAGAAAGAACCTGGGCTCAAAAATCAGGGCTTGGCTGGATCGGAAAAAACGGAAACATTATCAATAAGCAAAGTGGCAGTTTCTTCTTTATTGCTACACTAATCGTAGATATTGAATTAGCTTACGATGACCCATATGCGAAAGATTATTGTGGTACTTGTACAAATTGCATTGATCATTGCCCAACAGAAGCTATTTTACCGGATAAAGTAATTGACGGCAGCAAATGCATCTCCTATTTTACGATTGAGTTGAAAGATGCTTTGATCCCCGATACCATGAAAGGCAAATTTAACAACTGGATGTTTGGCTGCGATGTTTGTCAGGATGTTTGTCCCTGGAACAGATTTTCAAAATCAACCGAAGAAGCCAACTTCACACCTATCCGTGAAGTGCTCAATTTTTCTATTAATGATTGGGAAGAATTAACGGAGGAATCTTTTAAAAAAATATTCAGACATTCTCCTTTAAAAAGAAGTAAATGGCAGGGAATTAAAAGAAACCTACAATTTATACAACAATAATAGTTATAAGGCTTCTACATATTTTTTCAAACTCTCCAGTGTAGTTTCATAACCCGGGCCGTAAATTTTATCGATGAAAATACCATAAAATTTTTCCCATGGATACCAATGTAGCTTTGTAAGTGATCTCCATTCTACCTGCAGCTGACCAGACTTCTGAACAGGAATGATATTTAGTTCATTTTCTATAGGATCATCTCCATGTGCCTGCATTGTAAATTTTATGGATGAAGAATCTGCAGTTGTAATGCGTATATGTGTTGTCTTACCCATGTAAGTTACATCGCAACACTTTCCGCTGTATACTGCAGGGTCATCGCAATATGCAAGCACTGTACCATCTGCTTGTAATCCCGGATGCCACTCATGCCATTTTTTAACATTAGATAAATGATCATATAAAATGCTCTTGCTACAGTTAATAACAGTGGCTCTCGATATCCTTACAGTTGATGGAATTAATAGTGAAAACAATGTTATCACTAAAAACAAAACAATTGAAACAAATAAAAATCCTTTTACTAAACGCATATTATTCCCATTTAAAAACTTTAACTGCAACTGCATAAACTACCACACCCCACAGCAATAAAATACCTATTTCATTTCTTACATCCCATAAATTTTGCCCTTCAAATGCAACTTCTCTCATGGCATTGTTCAAATGCGTGAGCGGCATTGCTTTTGATATTGGCTGTAACCATTTTGGGAAAACATCTGCATTAAAAAAAGTACCACCTAATAAAAACTGTGGCAATGTTATAATATTTGCTATTGGAGGAATAGTACTGTCACTTTTTGCGATGCCACTAACAATAAAACCAAATCCCATAAAAACCAATAATCCAACGAAACTCAAAAAAAGCATTTCAAACAAAGTTTGTACACCATTTACCAGTGTAAAACCAAATGCAAACTTTCCTACTACAATAATAACTACAGCCGTTATCATTTGAAAAAGTACTCTTGCCAAACCTTCTCCCAAAACTATATACGTACGACTAATTGGTGTAGCAAAAAATCTTTTAAGTACTAATGTATTTCTTAGATTAAAGAACATGAATGCAACACCAAAAACACCTGAACTTAACAATGAGAATCCTAATTGTCCGGGTAAAATAAAATCGATCGTTTTATATTCCCTTATTTTTTCTATATCTCTTTCATAGTTAAAATCTGCCACTGCATACGTTGGTCGGTTCACATATTTTTCATTACTGATCTTATTTACGATGGCATTTACAACCGGTAAAAATTGTGGCCATTTATCTCCGCTTGCAGTAGTACTTTTTATTGAATATGTATAAGCCGGTATTTGTGACGTGTTTTTTACAATACTAAGCACTCCAGTTATTTTCCCTTTTACCAAACTTGCTCTTAATTCTTTATCATCTGCAAAACGTACAATTTTGATTCGGCTATTTGTTTTTAATGAATCGTACAGTGCATTTGTAGTATCGCAATGCTTATCTAAGGCTATTTTATATACCGGCACCCCTCCATTATTGCCTATAAAACCAAACACCAGAATGAATATAAAAGGAAAAGCAAATCCAAATACGACAGCTGACGGACTTCTGAAGATTGCCCTGACACTGGCTTTTGTTATTGCCAACATTGCTTTTAACTGGCTATATCCTTTCATACAGATTTTACATTGAGACGGCAAAGTTATTGGTAAAAGCGATAAAAAAAATTTGAAATTAGCGACATTTGTCGTAAATTTGAAGACAAATGACGGGTATGAAAAAAAAGAAAGTCATAAAGCAGTATAAACCAAATGAGAATGAAGCCTTAAATAAGGCTGAAGAATCTATTCCTGTGTTTTCTAAAAACATAAGAACACTGCCGGTTACCAAAGATTTCACATACGCCGAATTTAAAAAAATTGCCGATAAAGCTCCCTTCTCACAGGCCGAATGGGCCACTATTTTGCACCTCAGCGAACGTACCTTACAACGCTATGCCAAAAACAATGGAAGCTTTGCTGCTATTAATGCAGAACGAGCCATGCAAATTGCTAAGGTTCTAAAAGAAGCAAAGATCACTTTCGGTTCTGTCGAAAAATTTTATGCTTGGATCAAACGTAATCCATATATGCTTGAAGGAAACTTATCTTTCAATTCGCTTACAAGTTATGATGGCATTGAAAAAGTATTAACACAATTGGGAAGAATTCAACATGGAATTTTTGCATGACAGTGTACAGAATCAGCAACTCCGCATTCAGTGATGATATCAGTGGTACTGGTGCAAAATTAAAGGGTGCCAGATGGAACTCTGTAGACGTGCCTATGCTATATACATCACAATTTATTTCTTTGGCAGTTTTGGAAATGCTGGTAAATACTAACTTTAAAGATTATGCTATTCCTTTGGATCTAATGTATATTCAATTGCCTACTCAACCTTCTATCGCTGAAATAAAATTAGAAAAATTAAAATCAAACTGGAGAGAAGATATTGAATTCACAAGATATATTGGAGACGAGTTCATCAAACAAAACAAAGCGTTGCTATTAAAAGTCCCCTCAGTAGTGATAAATGAAGAATACAATTATCTTGCTAATCCATTACATCCTGATTTTAAGAAAGTAAAACTTGTTAAAACAAAGTCTTTCTGGCCCGATAAAAGACTCTTTAGTATATGATCATAAAAACCTATTTACTTCTTGGCAGCAATATGGGCAACAGTAAAACACAATTATCTGTTGCTATTAAACATATACAAAAAGAGATAGGAAAATTAATGCGACAATCCTCTTTATATCGAACTGCCGCATGGGGCAATACCGACCAACCGGATTTTTTAAATCAGGTAATTATTGTGGAATCAAAATTATCTGCGGAGCAAATGATAAAAAAAATTCTTGACATTGAAGAAAAAATGGGTCGAGTGAGAACCATAAAAAATGCTCCAAGGATCATTGACATTGATATTCTCTTTATCGAAAAAGCAATCATCAATAAAAAAAATCTGATAGTACCACATCCTGAAATTGCCAACAGAAAATTTGTACTTATACCTCTAAATGAGTTATCTCCCAACTTTAAACACCCCATATTAAACAAATCTATTCACCACTTATTAACGATTTGTAAAGACAGCCTGAATGTGAAAAAGTTTTGATTGTTCAACTACGCTTTCAACTTATTTTGCAACAATAAGTATGAAGTACAATTTTGTAACAATAGAAGGGAATATCGGGGCAGGTAAAACCACGCTAGCGCATTTATTAAGCAAACACTATAATGCCCGACTGATATTAGAGGAGTTTGCAGACAATCCTTTCTTACCCAAATTTTACGAAAATCAGGAGCAGTACGCATTTCCGCTAGAACTCTTCTTTATGGCAGAACGCTATAAGCAGTTGAAAGAATTATTACAGACCAAAGATATGTTTCAGCATATTACTATTTCCGATTATCTCTTCACTAAATGCTTATTGTTTGCTAAAGTAAATTTGCCTGAAGAAGAATTCAGATTATATCAAAAGCTTTTTGAGATCATCAATCCACAGATCGTTCAACCCGATATTTTAATATACCTGCATACGCCTGTAAACAAATTACAAGAGAATATAAAAAAAAGGAACAGAGAATATGAGCAGGGCATTCCCAATGAATATCTTTTCACCTTGCAGGAAACTTACACACAGTATATAAAACAGCATAATATAAAAACCATTTTTGTAGATGCTTCAAATGCAGACTTTTTAAATAATGATGAACACCTGAAAGTAATAACAGATGCATTGAATACCGAATTTGAAGAAGGCCAGCACTATCTTACTTTACCATAACTGCAATAGTTTAAATAACTTCGCATTCAACCTTGTTCACCCGAATAACCTTTACACTTGAACTTAAATGCATTAACAGCCCTTAAAATCACTGAATTCAGAAATTTCATTCTGGGTAGGTTTGTATTTATTATGGGGCTACGCATGATGGGTACATTGGTAGCCTGGTGGATGTATGAATTAACAGGAGATGCTTTTTATATAGGTATGATCGGGCTTGCGGAAGCTGTTCCCGCTGTCGCATTATCATTGTATGCCGGCTATGTAATTGATAAGTCTGAGAAACGAATGTTGTTGCTTTTTACAACATTTTTGTATCTCGTTTGTACACTTGTTCTACTCGGTAGTTCTACAGACTGGTTTCGTTATGAATTTGGCGATAAACTTATCATCGTTCTTATTTATACAATCATCTTTTTTACAGGAATCATCAGAGCCTTTGCTGGGCCAAGTTTTGGAGCAATCATTGCATCACTGGTTCCGAGAGAATTGCTTTCAACTGCATCGCAACTAAGTTCAAGCACTTGGCTAGTTGGCAGTATTATTGGCCATGCTATGGCAGGCTTTTTAATTGCCTGGTTAGGTGTAACGGGTACATTTGCCATCATCAGTGCATTAATATTTTCCGGCTGGATATTATTGAACAGATTAGAAGAAAAACCTCCCGGTATATCTGAAGAAAAGAAAACATTCGAGGCAATCAAAGAAGGACTTCAGTTCGTTTTTAAAACGAAAGAAGTTTTAGCGGCCCTATCATTAGATCTTTTTGCTGTATTGTTTGGTGGCGCCGTGGCGATGGTACCTGTTTATGCAAAAGATATTTTACATGTGGGGCCAATTGGTTTTGGTTGGTTGAATGCAGCTACCGATATCGGCGCAATAGCAATGGTGGTCTCTCTCACACTCAAGCCAATGAAAAAAAGGCAAGGCATTAAACTCTTGTTGGCCGTTGCAGGTTTTGGTATTTGCATCATTGTATTCGGTATTTCGAAATGGTATTGGCTTTCTTTTGTTGCCTTATTTATTTCCGGCGTATTAGATGGTGTAAGTGTGGTAGTACGTGGAAATATTGTTCAATTAAAAACACCTGACCATCTTAGAGGCAGAGTGCTCAGTGTTAACTCAATGTTCATCAATTCATCCAATGAAATAGGTCAATTTGAAAGCGGCGTTGCGGCAAGACTAATGGGAGTGATCCCGTCTGTTGTATTTGGCGGCAGCATGACCGTATTAACAGTTATCATAACCTGGATAAAGGCTCCCTCATTAAAGAAATTAGAATATTAAATCGGCCGTTTTAAGTATAGAAAAGAGTACATTTGAGTTGAAACAAACCTCAGATGAAAGTATCATACCTCTACACAACATTGTGCCGCTTAGTGCGTCACGGCTTTTTAGCGCTTGTCTTATTTTTTTCGCTCTCACCTAAAAATGCTAATGCATGGGGCCCGAAAGGACACACTATTGTAGGACAAATTGCCATGCAATTATTAAGCGCTGAAGTTAGAGCAAATGTATTGAGTGTTTTAAACGGAATGCCCATTGACACTGCTGCCAACTGGATGGATATTCAAAGATCCAATTCGGATTATGATTTCATGAAACCATGGCACTATATTGATTTTGGGAAAGATGTAATTTATGCTCCTTCTACTGATGAAAATAGCGTAAACAAGATCATTGCGGTCTTTAATGAATTAAGACACAAACATGTGCTTTGTGATGAACAAATAAAAATGGATCTGTTGATTCTTATACATTTGATGGGTGATCTTAGTCAACCTTTACATAACGGTTATGATGATGACCTTGGCGGTAACAAAAGACCGGTACAACTTGATACATTAAAAACAAATCTGCACCATTTTTGGGATGAGAATATTATTGATCTGAGATCTATCACTTTTGAAGATTGCATGGCCCTTTACAAAAGCATGGATGCAAATAAAATTGATTCCATTGAAGGCATTCATCCGGCTTTATGGATGAAAGAATCACGTTCGTTATTACCCAAAGTATATGACTTCAGCGAGTATATTATCACTGATGCTTATGTTGACAGAAGTGCTGCCATTGTAAAAAGACAATTACTGATAGCAGGTGTAAGACTTGCAAATATGTTGACAAAATTATTTACGCCTGAAGCCGCTCCTGTTGATGCAAAACTATTAGCCGCCAAATACAAAAATGGTATAGATGCGAAAGATGCAGCAGCCAGTATCGGTAAAAAAATTACGGCTTGCTCAAAAGTATTCGGTGTAAAATCTTTGGAAAATGTAACCTTTATTAATATGGGAGCTAAAGCCCCAAACAGCCCATTAACGATTGTTGTTTTTGCAAAAGATGTAAAGAATTTCAAACCATCTATTGAAGAACTTTATAACAACAAAAACATTTGTGTTATAGGAACGGTTGTTGAGTATAAAGGGAAAGTAGAAATTATTGTCAGCAGTCCAAGCGATATTATTGTTCAATAATTCATTAAAGCATATTCATTGTTTTAGATAATTACTTATCTTTCGCCAACGACCTGCTTATATGACTAAAGATACATCTCCTATTACCACATATGTTGAAAGCACTACGCCACTCAAACAATTAGGCGTACTATCATTACCGGTTATTGTTGGCGCCCTCGGCCTTTTTGTTGATGTATACGATCTTTTGCTTTTTGGTATTGTACGCAAACCCAGTCTTGAGGCTTTAGGCTTAAATTCTGAGCAAGTGCTATCCCAGGGAGAATTTATTATTAGCGTACAAATGATCGGACTTGTTATCGGGGGTATTTTATGGGGTATACTCGGCGATAAAAAAGGAAGACTAAATGTTTTATTTGGTTCTATTCTTCTGTATTCATTGGCTAATATTACTAACGGCATGGTACAAACGATTCCGCAATACGTTATCACACGTTTTATTGCAGGTATCGGCTTAGCCGGAGAACTTGGTGCAAGTATAACCTTGGTTGCTGAATTGTTACCAAAAGAAAAAAGAGGTATCGCAGCATCGGTCATTACAAGCTTTGGTGTATTTGGCGCCGTTGCAGCCTACCTGGTTTATCAAACCTTTCATGACTGGCGTTTAAGCTATTATATTGGCGGAGGAATGGGACTTTTGCTACTGTTTTTACGTGTAAGTATTTTTGAGAGCGGTATGTACGATGCCATTAAAAAAACAACAGTTGAAAGAGGAAACTTCTTGATGTTCTTTAATAATAAAGATCGTTTTTTAAGATACCTCAAAGGTGTTGTTATTGGCTTACCTGTTTGGTTTGCAATTGGTGTACTTATTACTTTCTCTGATAAGTTTGCAAAAGAAATGGGTATCGAAAACATCGATCCCGGTAAAGCAATCATGTATCAATATTTTGCACTTTCCTTTGGCGACCTAACGGCAGGATTACTCAGTAATTATTTAAAAAGCAGAAAAAAAGCCTTGTTTATTTTCTTCGGAATTCTTACAGTATTTATCATTTTATATTTCACACAACATGGCGGATCGGCACAAACAATGTATTGGCTTTGTGCCGGGTTAGGCTTTGGCTCAGGGTTTTCGGTTTTGTACATCACCATGTCTGCAGAACAATTTGGCATAAACCTAAGAGCTTCTGCGGCCATCTCCATACCTAATATGGTACGGGGTGGGCTACCACTGATCTTACTAATGTTTAAAGGCATCCGTTCTCTTACAGGAGATTATATTACAGGAGGATGTATCACTGGTTTCATCATTATGTCAATGGCAATCTGGGCAGGCTATTACACAAAAGAAAGTTTTGGAAAGGACTTGAATTTCTTAGAAAAGTAAGCAGCTATTTTATTTCTATTAATTTTTCCAGCACATAATAAACTGCCGGACAAAAAGTAGAATTCTTTAATGTCAATGGCTGCCTTTTTAAGATCACATCTTCATCAGTATAAGGAAAACGTTCACAATCAGACGGACGAACATCATAAATACTACAGTAGTTATCATCCCCAAGAAAAGAGCACGGCGCCTGACGCATTACATAATCACCTTCTTCATCAACCCTTAAATAAGTATTGATCAGATCGCCATCTTTCATTTTAAGATGTTTCGCTATTCGTTTAATATCTGGTGTTTTAAATCGTGGAGAATAGCCTTTACAACAGTTGCCGCATTGAAGGCAGTCAATTTTGCTAAACGCCTCATCATGCAATTCCGGCAAAGCTCTTAACACAGTATTTTTATTTGCCCTGTTAAGATACTGTTTATAGGCTTTCTGCCTTTCAATGGTCTTTTTCTCCCAATTATCTAGCAAATGTTCACTCATAAATACATTTTAGTGGTTATACCCTACTTTTCCACAGATGCAAGGTAGCGAACAAATCGGCATTTTATCTTGTGGTGTTAACGTAATTTTGCACCATTCAATAACCCCCAAATCCAAGGCTACTTAATTGAAACAAATCATACAAGACCAACAGCTAAACGATATAGATATAAAAAATATTAATACAATGAATTTATTCGAAAAGCAACAGAATGAATTTGTCGGCAGACACATCGGACCAAATGAAAATGATACAAAGAAAATGTTGTCGGTTGTTGGAATAGATTCATTAGATGAATTGATCAGCAAAACAATCCCCGATTCTATCAGAATAAAAGAAGATCTGGCCATTCCGGATGCAGTAAGCGAATTTGATTATTTAAGAGAATTAAAAAATACGGCATCAAAAAACAAGGTCTTCAAAAATTATATTGGGCAAGGATATTACGATACGATAACTCCTAGCGTTATTCTAAGAAACATTTTTGAAAACCCGGGATGGTACACTCAATACACCCCATACCAGGCAGAAATATCTCAGGGTAGGTTGGAAAGTTTATTGAACTACCAAACAATGGTAAGCGAACTTACTGCCTTACCGATTGCTAATGCAAGTTTATTAGATGAAGGCACTGCCGCTGCAGAAGCAATGGCAATGCTGTTCAATCATAAAAATAAAGATCACGATCATATCACTGCACCAAAGTTTTTTGTTGACGAAAACATATTTGTACAAACAAAAGATATTTTAATTACAAGAGCTACGCCAATTGGTGTTGAACTTGTTTTTGGAGATTTCTCCACTGCAACTTTGGACGAAAACTATTTTGGCGCAATCGTTCAATACCCCGATAGCAATGGTTCGGTTGTCGATCACCGTGAGTTCATTGAAAAAGCTCATGCGGTGAATGCAATGGTGGTTATGGCCACTGATCTTTTAGCATTAACTTTACTTACCCCTCCGGGAGAATTGGGTGCAGATGTTGCCATTGGGTCGTCTCAACGTTTCGGTGTGCCAATGGGCTTTGGCGGCCCCCATGCTGCATTCTTCGCAACAAAAGATGAATTCAAAAGAAATATTCCCGGAAGGATCATTGGTGTAAGTATAGATGCTCAGGGAAAGAGATGCTTACGTATGGCTTTACAAACAAGAGAGCAGCACATTCGACGTGAAAAAGCCACCAGCAATATTTGCACGGCGCAGGCTTTGCTGGCAAACATGGCAGCTATGTATGTTGTGTATCACGGAGAAGAGGGATTAAAAAATATTGCTAAACGTGTGAGTTTGTTAACGCAAACACTGGCAACAGAATTAAATGAACTTGGTTTTAAAAATGAAAACCGATATTATTTTGATACAATCAAAGTAAAGGTTGATGATGTTGATTTGATTTTAAAATCAGCTCAACAAGAGGGAATTAATTTTAATTACTTCAAAGATAATTATATAGGTATTTCTATTGATGAAACAACATCGCAGCAGGATATCATTAACATTCTCCACATTTTTGCAAAATCTATTAATATCGATACAGCTTCTGCTCTTTTCAATCATGAAGCTGTATTGGAAAATATCCCTGGCAATTTAACAAGAACATCTGCCTTTTTACTGCATGCAGTTTTTAATACACATCGCAGCGAAAGTCAGATGATGCGTTATCTTAAACTATTGGAAAATAAAGATCTAAGTTTAAATACTTCCATGATCAGCTTAGGTAGCTGCACAATGAAGTTAAATGCAGCATCTGAATTGATTCCGGTTAGCTGGCCTGAGTTCAGCAAACTACATCCATTTGCCCCGGCTAATCAAACAGAAGGATACCAACAGATCATTAAAGAATTAGAAGATTACTTAAGCACCATCACTGGCTTTGCTGCAACCTCTTTACAGCCTAACAGTGGAGCACAGGGTGAATATGCAGGTTTGTTGGCAATCAGAAACTACCATATATCAAGAGGTGAAGCTCATCGAAATGTAGTATTGATACCTATTTCAGCACATGGCACCAACCCTGCCAGCGCAGTAATGGCAGGAATGAAAGTTGTTGTTACAAAATGTGATGAAGCCGGAAATATCGATCACGAAGATCTGATGGCTAAAGCAGAAGAGCACAAAAATGACCTTGCTGCTTTGATGGTTACTTATCCATCTACACATGGCGTATTTGAAGAAAGCATCAAAGAAATTTGCGACATTATTCATGAACATGGCGGACAAGTTTATATGGATGGTGCTAACATGAATGCTCAGGTTGGATTAACCAGTCCGGGTATGATTGGCGCAGATGTTTGCCATTTGAATTTACATAAAACATTTGCTATACCCCATGGTGGTGGTGGGCCTGGTGTTGGACCAATTTGTGTTGCAGAACAACTTGTACCATTCCTACCTACAACCATCAATGGTAAAATTGGTGGTCGTGTTTCTGCAGCAGCTTATGGCAGTGCAAGTATTTTATTGATCAGCTATGCATATATAAAAATGTTAGGTGCTAAGGGAGTTCGCAAAGCAACAGAGTATGCAATCCTCAATGCCAATTATATGAAAGCAAGATTAGAAAAATTCTATCCGATTTTATATTCGGGCAAAAACGGAACAGCGGCTCACGAATTTATTGTTGATCTGCGTCCTTTCAAAACAAGTGCCGGCATCGAAGCAGAAGACGTGGCAAAACGTTTGATGGATTATGGCTTTCATGCACCAACACTTTCATTTCCGGTAGCCGGTACTTTAATGATTGAGCCTACAGAAAGTGAAGACAAAGCCGAGCTTGACAGGTTCTGTGATGCCATGATCGGTATTTACAATGAAATAAAAGATATCGAAGAAGGCAAAGTAGACAAGAAAGATAACTTGCTCAAAAATGCACCACATACACAATCTGTTATTTGCGCAAATGAGTGGAGCAAAGCCTATACAAGAGAACAGGCTGCATTTCCTCTACCGTATGTAAAAGAAAATAAATTTTGGCCAAGTGTTAGCAGGGTAAACAATACTCATGGTGATAGAAATTTAGTTTGTACTTGTGAGCCAACTGAAGCTTATGTGTAAAATATGCAGATAAACATAATAAATAAAAAAGCCGCTAAAAAACAATAGCGGCTTTTTTATAAAACTCAAAAAAAAAAATTAATCCAAATTTGGTTGTGGTGTATAACGCAAGTATGGTTTTACAATATCCAATCCTTTAGGGAATTTTTTGATCGCATCTTCTGTACTAACGGCAGGAACAACGATTACTTTTTCGCCATGTGCCCAGTTAGCCGGAGTGGCTACACTGTAGTTAGCAGTTAATTGCAATGAATCTAACACCCTTAATACTTCTACAAAATTTCTTCCTGTAGACGCAGGATAAGTGATGATTAATTTAACTGCTTTGTCCGGGCCAATGATCACCAATGAACGAACTGTTGCAGTTGCAGATGCATTCGGATGAATGAAATCATACAAAGTAGACACTTTTCTGTCATCATCAGCAATGATTGGGAATTCAACATTACAATTTTGTGTTTCGTTGATGTCACCGATCCAGCCTAAGTGTTTATCCACCGGATCAACGCTCAATGCCAATACCTTTGTATTGCGTTTTGCAAATTCGTCTTTTAAAGCAGCAGTACGACCTAGTTCTGTTGTACACACAGGCGTATAATCTGCAGGGTGAGAAAATAAAATTCCCCATGAATCACCTAAGTATTCGTAGAAATCTATTTCCCCTAACGATGTTTTTGCCTGAAAGTTGGGAGCTATATCCCCTAAACGTAAACTCATAGTTGTATAAAATTTATGGTTATGAATAATTTGGACTGCAAATATAAACATAGTCCACCAATTAAGTGGACTTATTTCAACGGTTTTTTTTGAATTTTATATTAACTTTATAGCATGTTATCGAAAAAAACTCAATACGCACTCAAAGCCTTGGGCTATTTAGCTACTAAATACGGACAGGGGCCTGTGCTAATTTCAGATATTGCAGTAAAAAAGAAAATTCCTGTAAAATTTTTAGAAACCATCCTGCTTGAATTGAAACAAGCCGGTATTTTAGAAAGTAAAAAAGGTAAAGGGGGAGGTTACTACCTTGCTCAATCGCCTAAAAAGATATCGTTAGCCAGCGCTATTCGACTTGTGGGAGGACCTATTGCACTTATCCCTTGTGTAAGCTTGAACTTCTATGAAAAATGTAAGGATTGTGATGAAGCTACCTGCGGCTTGAATAAAGCCATGGCTATTACAAGAGATGCGACTTTAAAGATATTAGAGAAGAAGACGTTGGCTGAGTTGATGGATGAGCAATAAAAGCTTCAATGAAAAATGAATAGTGAAAAATGAAAAACTCAGTTCATAACTTTTTATTTTTAGTTTTTCATTTTTAGTTTTTAGCTTTTCATTTTTAACTTGATGAAGCCCTCTTCAACTTTACCTTCCCGAACTTATTCTTCACATCATCTATTGCTTTGTAGAGATCTGTTTTCCTTTCAACATCGCTAAATATATTTGTCTGCACAGCATTGTTGGTTAACTCACTTAACCGCACTCCCATTAACCTTACCGGTGTGCCTTTTTTGTATAATTTATGAAAGAGTTCTTTTGCAACGGGAATGATCTCATCATCCGCACAAGTATAAGGAACGGTTGTTTGTCGAGATGTTGTTTCAAAATTCGGATAACGAATTTTTACTGCAATACATCCTGCTACTTTACCATCCTCCCTTAATTCAAAGGCAATCTTTTCTGTTTGACGGACTAGTTCACTCATTAAAAAATTCACATCGGTCACATTCTCAAAAAAAGTATTTTCTGTTGAGATGGATTTTGCTTCGTGATACTGTGTTACTTCTCTGGTGTGGATCCCATGACTTTTTTGCCATAATGAAACACCCCATTTTCCTAACCTTGCCTCTAATTCTTCCGGTGTTCGTAAACTTACATCTCTGATGGTTTTTATACCGATCGATTTCAATACTTCATACGTATGATCTCCCACCCCGGGAATTTTATTGACCGCAAGCGGCGCTAAAAATTCTTTTTCTTTTCCAAATGGTATATGCAAATAACCATTGGGCTTTGCTTCATCTGTTGCAATTTTTGCAACCATTTTATTGCTGGCCATACCAAAAGAAATAGGCAACCTTGTTTCATCAATGATCTGTTGACGAAGATCGATCGTCCATTGCAGCGGATCAAAAAACTTATCCATTCCCGTTAGGTCTAAGTAAAATTCATCTATGCTAGCTTTTTCGAACAACGGAGCTTTGGATGCAATGATCTCTGTAACCCAGCGGCTGTATTTACTGTACGATCCATAAGTGCCTTTAATAAAAATACCATGTGGGCATAATTGAAACGCTTTATTGCCGGGCATACCGCTATGTACACCAAACTTTCTGGCTTCATAACTACAGGTGGTTACAATGCCTCTTTCTTTATGCCCTAAAATAACAGGCTTGCCTCTCAACGAAGGATCGTTGAGTATCTCTACAGCCACAAAAAATGAGTCGAGATCGAAATGAGCAATTATACGTTGAGGGTCATTCACAAAATAAAGATACTAAATTTATTAGCAATCCCATCCCCCCTCAAAGGGGGAATTTACCCCAAACACCTAAAGGGACTTTCCTTTGTTAGGTTATTAATTTTGTTTAATCTTCTTTATAATTAACGCTGCCAAAATATTTTTCTCTTTGCAGTTCCCCCCTTTAGGGAGCGGAGGGGGTGTTGTTTTATTGATAAATATCTAACAACCCATCAGGAAGCGTTACAAAGACCTTCCTGTTTTTTTGATCTACTTTCTCCAATGAGTCCTGATGAATAGGAATAAGTGCTTCTTTGCCATTTAATAAGATGGTACAGAGTATTTGGTGGGGTTGTTCAATAACTTCAATGATCTCACCGAGATCTTTTCCATCGCTGACTAAATTAAAACCCACCATAAAAATTGGAGAGGCTTTAGCAGCGAACCTTTTAAAATCTTCTTCGAGCAGCCACACTTCTTTTGGGGTAAGTTTACGGGCTACTTCTTTGGTATCGATCCCTTCAATTTTTATATAGATCTCTGCATCGTTTTTTATGGAGGTTGATTCAATAAAATAAGGCATGAAATTATCTTTCCCCTCTTCAATAAAAAAAGTTTCCAATCCTTTCAGTGAAGTTTTTTGACCGAGGCTATGCTGTAAAACCAATTCACCTTTTAATCCAAAACTTGCTGCCAGTTTACCAATTTTGAAATATTCTTTCATGTTGCAAAGTTAAGCTACAAGCCACAAGTAGCAAGGGACAAGCAAGTAATTCGTTTACTTGTCTCTTGTGGCTGCAGCTTGAAGTTTGCTAAATAAAAAAAGTCCTGCTAAATAATAGCAGGACTCAAGAATTTAGTAACAAAAGCAATCTTATTCTTCTGTTTTAGGTTCTTCTGTTGCAGGTGCTTCTTCTGCAGGTGCTGCTTCGGCAACAGCTACAGGAGCTTCAGCTACTTTTTTCACTACAGGTCTGTTACGACTTTCCATACGTGCTTTTTTATGAGCACCCTGGCGTTTAGCGATGTGAGCATCATGCTCAGCCATCCATGTAGTAAATTTCTGCATTGCTGCAGCTTCATCAAATAAACCAAGGCTAACGCCGCGGAGTAAATGTTTCAAATACAACACACCTTTGAAAGAAAGGATGCGACGAACGGTATCAGTTGGTTGAGCACCTTTGTGCAACCAGTCTAATGCCTTTTGACGATCGATCTGCACAGTTGCAGGAACCGTTAAAGGATTGTACGTTCCAAGTTTTTGAATGAATTTACCGTCACGAGGGCTTCTGCCATCAGCAACTACGATGAAGTAGAATGGTCTCTTCTTTGAGCCATGTCTTTGTAGTCTCATTTTTACAGCCATAAAAAATAGAAATTTTTTTGGTGTTAATAAATAGGGTTTCTAAATCTCCTTAAAAAAGGAAAGCAAAGTTACTATTATGAGATTCAATCTCCAAATTTCAATGTTAATTTTTATTAAGCTGCTGCTAAACCACTCATCCTTACGTGATAATGAGGCTTTTATCTCATAACATCAAAGCGTTGCTGAACATAATTCCAGTTCAATATTTTCCAGAAATTGTCAATATACTCAGCCCTTCTATTGCGATATTTCAGGTAATAGGCATGCTCCCAAACATCTAATCCGATCAAAGGAATTCCTTTTGACTCAGCAATGTTCATCAAGGGATTATCCTGATTAGGAGTAGAACAAATGAGCAATTGCTTTTTATCTGTATAAACCAGCCATGCCCAACCGCTTCCGAACCTGCTCTTTGCTGCTTCATTAAAAGCTTTTTGCATTGTTTCCAAAGAGCCAAAATCTCTTTCGATCATTGCTAATAAAGAACCTTGTGGTTTTGTGGTGGTGTTAGCAGATAATAATTTCCAGAATAATTCATGATTGTAATGACCACCTGCATTGTTCCGCATTTTTACAGAGTATTTGGAAATATTGTACAACACATCTTCCAACGGCTTATTCATATCCACCGCTTCATCTCTGGCAGCATCCTGTAAATTTTTTGCATAGGATGCTGCATGTTTGTTGTAATGTATGTCCATTGTTTCCGTATCGATCCACGGCTCAAGTCCATTGTATGCATATGCTAACGGTTGCTGGGTAAAGCCGGTTTTCAACGGAGTTGTACCTGTAGCTTTTTTTGAGGATGAGCAGGATGATAAGAATGCACTCAATCCTTGTGTAGCAACAACAGCAGCCAATCCTGCTTTAGCAGAATTACTGATGAACTTTCTTCTTGAAGAAGTTTTCATAACTAAAAAATTTTAAGACACTAAATATAGCAAACTATTTCCGTGCAAGTAAGTTTCCAAACATTGATCTGACCCTTTTAAAGAAACGGTAATAAAACTCTTTATTGAACAGTTGAGAATCATGCATGGCTTTGTATGTAAAAAAGATACCGACCGGCGCCAACACAAACACTGGCAACCAGGCTCCGGCTACTACCGGAATAACCGCATCTTTTGCCAATTTCTCACCAAAAATATTCAACAGATGAAAAAGCAAAAAGAATACAATAGCAACAACGATTGGCATTCCCAGCCCCCCCTTTCGAATGATAGAACCTAAAGGTGCTCCGATAAAAAATAATACTAAGCACACAAATGATATAGAAAATTTTTGTTGCCAGATTAGCTTACTGTGACGCAAATCTTTTTTCTTTCCCTCCAACTCATTACCACTAAACATCAAAACACTTTTTAAATTATCTACAATTCTTAACGCTCCGTCATTAACTGCTGTTTCAACAGAATCGGGGATAAGATCGGCAAAGTTTTTTGTATTGGCCGAAGGCTTTACAGCTGGTATTTTTTCCCATACAGAATCAGCCACATTTGTAGATACTAATTGTTCATTAACATCTTTAGTAAATTCTTTACTGATGCTGTCATTATCTACAACAAGATCTTTAATACGCTTACTCAGTTCCGGTATGTTCATAGCTCGACTATCTTGTTTGTAAATACTATCCGGTGCGGTTGACAATTTAAGCGACTCAATATCAATTAATTTTTTATATGATGTAAATCCAAGTCGTATAAATTCCGAAGCACTGTCCAGCATCTGTGCTCTGCCACGCTCCTGATAGCGAAAACCATTTAGCAGGGTAAACTCCAAATATCTTTCATCAGCCGAAAGTTGCATGGTACCTTTTTCTGCAATAATGCAATTATCCTGCAATGTATTCTGTTGTTCATAGATGATGACATTATGAATGGTTATTCCATCCGGGTCTTTTTTTGCGATCTTAATGGCATAGTTCGGGATGGCAGTGTAAAATGTTCCTGCCTTAAGATCCAATGCAGGCTTTTTTATGAGAATACCCGAATACAATGCCCTGAATTTTGCATTCGCATTTGGTATAATAAAATTGGCAAAAACAAAAGTGATTCCGCAAAGCAGTAAAGCCACCCACATAAGCGGACGCATGAACCTCAATAAAGAAATACCGGATGATTTAATGGCGACTAATTCAAATCTTTCACCAAGATTGCCAAATGTCATGATAGAAGAGATCAATATAGCAATAGGCAATACTAATATCAAAAGCGATGCACTTGCATACCACAAAAACTTAAGCACCGTAATGGTATCTAACCCTTTACCAACAAGATCATCTACATACTTCCACAAGCTCTGCATCAGTATAACAAAATAGGCAATAAAGAACGTTACTGAAAACGGCCCTATAAATGATTTGAGTATTAGTTTATCTAATTTCTTCATTGATTCGCTTAACCCAATAAGTTATTTGGATTAATTTGTTATTTTTCAACATGATTGAAAATACAAAAATAACTCTTTCTGCCAAGGAACTTGAATTGGTTTGTAACAGAGAGTGGATTTTAACGAAACATGCTATCATTGAAAAAGTCTACAACGTTTTTGGAAACTTATCGATTTCTATGCAAACCATGGTAAACAATAGCAATCTGTCACCTGAAATAAAGCAAACCACACCCAAAATTTCTAAAGGCGAAAACTACCTATTGTTACCCTACGTTATGCTCGACTATCCAAGATACTTTGAGCCTGAAAATACATTTGCAATAAGAACATTTTTCTGGTGGGGAAAATCTATGAGCATACACCTGCTGATATCAGGTAACTATCAAAAAGAAATGTTGAACAATTTGATAACTCATTTTGCTGTTTTACAAGAAAAAGATTTTGCTATTTGCGTTGCCGAAACTCCCTGGCAACACCATTTTGAAAAAGACAATTACGTTTCTTTGAAAGAATATACTTTAAATGAATTTGCAGTTATACTACACCGTAAGTCATTTGTAAAAATCGGTAGAAGTATTGCGTTAGAGCAGTGGGACGAGGTAGCTGACTTTTTGCTAGAAAGCTTTTCTTTGGTAGTAAAGATCGTTTAGAAATTTTAGAAGAGCTTTACTAAAGCATCTAAACCTAATTACCCAATCTATGAAATAGATCTTTTACCTGATATTCCCATAATTGACTTTGATCTTTTATTTCTTTTTTATCGGCAAAATCTTTTATGATAAGAATGGTTTGATTGGTTACTTCAGATTTATCAATACTGAATTCAAAATATTCATCTTTGGCATTATGCAACCATCTGAAACGCACAAATTTGTCCTGCTCGGTTTCTAACAACTCCGCTTTCTCATCATCACCATTCCATGAAAAACTAAAAACACCATCTCTCTCATCAACTTTATCTGCAAACCACTCTTGCAAACCCGCCGGTGTTCTTAAAAAATCATAAAGTATGGCTGGTGAACATCTAACCGGGTACTCCAACGTATATAAAACTTTCTTACTCATCCCAATATTTTAAAATCTGTCTTGAATGATGCAATAATAACAAAATAAACGAGGCAACAAAATATTTTTACAACTATTTTTTGTTCACCATTAGGTCGTTTTCATATGAAAATCAGGCTGAATGCAGTTTATACCATAATTTTTTTTTTGGAAACATATTGTAAATAGCATAAATTACGTTTAAGAAATTTAACAAGGCCTTAACCTTTTTATAAACAACCGATAAAACCTCACGGCTTATGAGTATGCGTCAGCTAAAAATCACAAAGTCGATCACTAATCGTGAGAGCCAAAGTCTCGAAAAATATCTTCAGGAAATAGGTAAAGTGGAGTTGATCTCTCCGGAGGAAGAAGTAAAACTTGCAATCCGTATTAAACAAGGAGATCAATGTGCCCTTGATAAGCTAACCAAAGCAAATCTCAGATTTGTTGTATCTGTTGCTAAACAGTATCAAAATCAAGGACTTACATTATCAGACCTCATCAATGAAGGCAATTTAGGTCTCATAAAGGCAGCCCAAAGGTTTGACGAAACAAGGGGATTTAAATTCATCTCTTATGCAGTATGGTGGATCAGACAAAGTATTTTGCAAGCCTTAGCAGAACAATCAAGAATTGTACGTTTACCACTTAACAAAGTTGGCTTAACTAATAGGATCAGTAAGGCATTTCAACAGTTAGAACAAGAATTTGAAAGAGAACCAACTGCAGAAGAACTCGCCACTTTACTGGATATTGAAACTGAGGAAGTTGCTGCTACGCTTGGCGCATCGGCTCGTCATGTGAGTATGGACCAGCCTTTTTCAGAAGGAGAAGAAGGATCACTGATTGATGTATTGGAAAATCCGAATGCAGACAGCACCGATATGGAAGTTACTTTTAAAGCTTCTTTAAAGACTGAAATAGACAGATCTTTAAGTACTTTAACCGAAAGGCAGAAAGATGTGATACGTTTTTTCTTTGGAATAGGTGTAGACCATCCTTTGAGCCTTGAAGATATTGGTGAACATTTTCATCTAACCAGAGAAAGAGTAAGACAGATCAAGGATAAGGCCATTACCAAATTAAGATCAACTTCCAGATGTAAATTGCTTCGTACTTACCTTGGTGCATAAAGATTTCATACATTTGCAAACTTTTTAGAGTGAACTTTTAAGTTCACTTTTTTTATGGAAATTATTAAATAGAGATACAAAATGTTCAATTCATTAAGTGAGAAACTAGAAAGTGCGTTTAAGAATATTAAAGGTCAGGGCAGGATCAGTGAACTTAATATTGCCAATACGGTAAAGGATATACGCAGAGCGTTGGTGGATGCCGATGTGAATTATAAAATTGCCAAAGAATTTACAGATAAAGTAAAGGAAACGGCATTGGGCTCAAAAGTGTTGTTATCGGTTAATCCGGGGCAACAAATGGTAAAGATCGTTCAGGATGAATTAACTGAACTGATGGGTGGTAAAGAAAGTGATTTTGTGATCAATGGAAACCCTGCTATTATTTTGATCGCCGGCTTACAAGGTAGTGGTAAAACAACTTTCAGTGGTAAACTTGCAAACTATTTAAAGACAAAAAAGGGCAAATCTCCATTACTTGTTGCTGCAGATATTTACAGGCCTGCAGCGATCGATCAATTGGAAGTACTTGGCGGGCAAATCGGTGTGGATGTTTTCTCTGAAAGAGAAAATAAAGATGCAGTAAGTATTGCACAAAATGCCATCAAAGAAGCTAAGGCAAAAAATAAAAATGTGATCATTATAGATACCGCCGGTCGTTTAGCGGTGGATGAAATAATGATGACAGAAGTTGCCAATATCAAAGCGGCCGTTAACCCACAGGAAATTTTATTTGTAGTAGATAGCATGACGGGACAGGATGCGGTGAATACAGCTGCCGCATTCAATGAAAGATTAGATTTCAGCGGTGTTGTATTAACTAAGCTTGATGGTGATACAAGAGGTGGTGCTGCACTATCTATCAAATACACAGTAAACAAGCCTATAAAGTTTGCAAGCAGTGGCGAGAAAATGGAAACGCTTGATGTGTTCTATCCTGAAAGGATGGCGCAGCGTATTTTGGGTATGGGTGATATTGTGAGTTTGGTAGAAAAAGCGCAGGCGCAATTTGATGAAGCAGAGGCTGCAAAACTTGAGAAAAAGATCAGAAAAAATCAATTTGATTTTGAAGATTTTAAAACTCAATTGCAGCAAATAAAAAAGATGGGCAACCTAAAAGACTTGATGGGTATGATTCCCGGCGTAGGCAAACAAATTAAAGATGTTGATATTAAAGATGATGCTTTTAAAGGCATTGAAGCATTGATCAATTCAATGACATTGGAAGAAAGAAGAAATCCGGACTTGATCAATCCAAGCCGTAAAGCCAGAATTGCAAAAGGAGCAGGAAAAGATACGGCTGAACTTAATCAGTTCTTAAAACAGTTTGAACAAATGAAAGGAATGATGAAAATGATGAATAAAATGCCGATGGGGAAAATGCCCGGAATGAAAAGATAACTTTATAAAACAGATCCTTCCTTAATAGTCTCAGCCTTTGTTTTTGGGGTTCTTCAAAAAAGAACGATCCTGAACAAAGGCTGATTTTTCAATAGGAGATCTATCTTAGATATAGACGTTTAATTCAAAAAAATATTGTCAAAATCGCAGGAAATCTTGTTTGAAATTTTAGTTATAAATCGCTTACATTCGTTTCCCTAAATCTAATTATTATGCAAGTCTGGAAAGAATATCAGGAGAAAAATAAAGATCGCTTTTTAAATGAATTATTAGACCTATTGCGTATACCAAGCATTAGTGCTAAATCGGAACATAAAGATGATATGATCAAGTGTGCAGAAGCAATTCAACAACGTTTAATAGAAGCCGGTGCAGACACTGTAAAGATATATCCGATCGAAGGTGGACATCCTGTAGTGTATGCTGAAAAAATAATTGACCCATCCAAACCAACCGTATTGGTTTATGGGCATTACGATGTGCAACCTGCCGAACCATTAGAATTATGGAAAAGCGGCCCCTTTGATCCCGTAATCGTTGACGGAAAAATATTTGCACGTGGCAGTTGCGATGATAAAGGGCAAGTGTATATGCATGTGAAAGCGTTGGAAACATTGGTTAAAACAAATACACTTACCACTAATATTAAATTTTGTATTGAAGGTGAAGAAGAAGTAGGCTCTCCTAATCTTGGAAAATTTGTTTCCACTCACAAAGAACTATTAAAAGCAGATTGCATTTTAATAAGCGATAGTGCAATGATCAGCATGGAAAACCCTAGCATTGATATTGGTGTACGTGGACTAAGCTATATTGAGGTAGAAATTACCGGACCAAACAGAGACTTGCACAGTGGTGTTTATGGTGGCGCTGTTGCTAACCCTATTACTATTTTAGCAAAGATGATCGCAAGTTGTCATGATGAAAACAATCATATTACCATACCAGGTTTTTATGATGATGTAATTGTTGCAACCGAAGAAGAAAGAAAACTAATGGCGGCTGCACCTTTTGATGAAAAAGAATATCGTGAAGACCTTGGTATTAAAGAGTTATGGGGTGAAAAAGGATTTACTACCAATGAAAGAACCGGCATCAGACCAACATTAGAGTTGAACGGTATTTGGGGCGGCTATCAGGGTGAAGGAGCTAAAACAGTTTTACCATCTAAAGCCTCAGCAAAAATTTCTGCCCGTTTGGTTCCAAATCAATCATCTGAAAAGATCACGGAAAAATTATTGAATTATTTTAAATCGATTGCTCCTGCAGGCGTTACCGTTAGTGCCTTTGAACACCATGGCGGCGAGGCTTATATGACACCGATCAACAGCAAAGCATATCAAGCCGCAGCAAAAGCAATTGAAACAACATTCGGGAAAAAACCAATTCCCGTTCGTGGCGGTGGCAGCATTCCTATTTGTGCTTTGTTCGAAAAAGAACTGGGTATAAAAATTGTGTTCATGGGTTTTGGTTTAGATAGTGATAATCTGCACAGCCCAAATGAAAAATTCAACCTGGAAAATTTTTATAAGGGTATAGAAACCATCCCCTACTTTCATCAATATTTTGCAGAATAATTTTAATATTGTATAAAAAAAGCGGCCTCAAATGAGGCCGCTTTTGTATTGGTATATAGGACTATTTCTTAATGATCTTTTGTGTGATCACTCCTGATCTTGTTGCTACTTCTACTGTGTAGATACCGCTAGACAAACCATCCAGATCTTTTATTACTACAATATTATCATTTGGCTGCAAGATAATATTACGTTTAACAACAGCCTGACCTGATAGATTCATGATACGAACAGTTGTCGCTTCTTCAAAGTCACTGTGAATCTGCATTTTAATGTTGCTTATAAACGGATTAGGATACACTGCAAAGTTTTTAATCGTTGTAGTTCCGTTAAGATGCAATGACACAACGTTTGTTACCGAAACATTTGCTTCTTTGTCAAATATCTTCAATCTGTAGTAAAATACTTTTACGGATGTATTCCATAAGAAATTGCTGAATTGATAATTGTTTACAAGCGTTGAAGTGCCGTTACCAGTTACTGTTCCAACCTTTGTGAAATTTATACCGTCTAAGCTTTGTTCAATGTCAAAATGATCATTTTTATCTTCGCTAACAGTTGTCCATCTTAAAACAGCACTACCATTTTCATTCGAAACATTGAACTTAGATATTTTTACGGCTAATGATCCGCCTTGTGGTCCGATGATAGCAGTTGCATCATCAACGTAAGGATCGCCTGAAATACCATTACCAACAATACGTGCCAGATTTATAACCGACGATACCTGATTAGCAACAGCCGGTGTCATTACTTTAAATCTTACCGCATAACTTTCTCCTGATTGCAACACACCACCTTGTGTACTTGTAGCGCCTGTTCCAATAAAATATTTAATATAGAACTTACCACCATCTACAGTTTTAAACGCCTCATCTGCATCATTCGGATTATCAGTTTTAGGACCCACAATCCCACCCGGAGAACTAATTATCTCTAAGCTGTTAGGCACATATATTACGTTTGACGGAATCGTATCAATGATAACACAATTGTACGCCGGCCCTACTCCAACATTTGAACCCGATAAAGTATAAGTCAATACCTCGTTTGGCGTTAAAACATTTAGAGGGAAATTTGCATCCTGTACCGCTTTATCAATAAAAATACTTGGCTCTTTTGTTTTCATTGTAAATGCAAACACACTTGGAAAATACTGATCTGCTTCTGTACCAAACTCTACCGTTGCCTGAGTGGCATTAGGCACAATTCCATAACCGGTGCCTACTTCCATCTCATCTAAATCCAAACCAAACTGATTTATATAATTCGGAAATTTAGTAGTTACATCCGCACCATTTTTAGAGATCGTTCCATTCCAAAAATTATTTGCAGGGTTACGGGCATCACTTACGGTAACACCATTTAGTTTGACATAATCACCCGCCGGTGTTTGTGATGATGCCGCTAAGTTTGCATCACCTTCCCACGAAAGTGCTGTCATATAAGCATCTGATGCAGACAGTGGTGTTGAAGGAGCATTTAAACCTGTTAATGTTATGGATTGAGTTACAGCACTACCATCATCAAAAACCTGAAGATACCCATCATACACTCTAACACTTGAATAAGTTGAGGTAGGATTTTCATACACAACTACTATTGACCATCCACCATAATGTCCACCACCACTGATTGATCCGGTAGCACATGAAACATTGGCAACAGTGTATGTACCTGCACCATTATTTTTTACATAATCTGTAACATCTACATAAGCTTGATATACAGTATCAGAACCACTATTAACATTAGCTTTATCAATTTGTGCTAAAGGGGCAATGCCTGTTAAATAAGCTCCGCTGTTGCCTTTACGAATTTGAATTGTCCTTAAATTGATGAAATCATTAACACCTGCTCCGGCAGATACTCTACCACCCCAATACAAACGTGCAAATTTGATTGTATTGGTGCCTGTACTAGGAAGGATCAGATCAGCAGATGAAGAGTTAAAGGTAGGATTATCACCAGCCAATAATTCGAAATCAAAATAAAGATCATCAGTACCTGATTCGTTACTAGCGGATGTGTGTACTTCTACCTGAATAACATTGTTGCCATTCACAAAAGGAGCTCCGGCATTTACGGTAAAACTTGATATTTCTTCCGGCTCAGTATTATCAGATGAATTCGTACTATAATCAGGTGTTCCATTATCCATATTAATTCTGCCAACTTCAGTACCATTCACATACACTACTGCTCCATCATCAATCTTTAAATTGAATGTATAGTTTTCATAAGTAGCCGTATTTATATTTACAGTTTGTGTAAAATAGTAAGTTCGTCTATCCGTTAAAGTTGTATTCACTGTACCGGTAGGACCGTAACCCAATGGGGCTGCTCCGGGACCACCCGGAAGAGAGCTTACATTTGGCCAACCTGCAGGTTGGCTATTAGCATTGGAATAAGTCCAACTTGATCCATAGTTTACTAAAGTAGCAGTTGGATTTACTCCATCAATATCTACATACTGCATGTTGGAGCCATCATTACCATACTGACTGGTGGCTCCATTTGAGTACGAACCGAAATCATTGTGACGGTCTGTTAAAACTGTACCATTAGAACTTTCCATCTGCATTACAGTGTTACCAAAAGCAGTATGACCACCTTTTAAATTGTTTGAGTAAATAAGATCATACGATCTGATCACCTGTGCGGTGGAACTAAAAGAAGTTAAAAGCAAAAAAGTAACGGCACATAGGCTCAATCCATTTTTTTGCAATTGGGTAAAAATTTTCATGACGGGGTTATTTTAAGGTTTAATTAAAAGCCCTTCACATGATATTGTACACAACAAAGTGCTGATCAACGGTGTTCGAGATAGGAAAATGAATTACAGAATGTATTGTTGCTCACGCAGTAAAGTCGATCAAAAAAAGCATCAACAACTATAGTTGGTAGTAGGGAACGGTACAGATGCGATTAATAATCAGAGCACTAAGTTACAATTTAAATCAGTAAATCCAAATGAGTTGCATAATTTTTTTGTGTTAACATATTGTAATCTTATTTAAAAAAGCTTAAGCATATCATTAAAGATCACTAACGGTACAAAATAAAAGAGCGACCCCAAGAATGAGGTCGCATTAAACATACCCTGAAAAACCTAACTCTTAAATTTCGTCATCCAAGGTTTTGTTTTTGTTATGTATCTCAAGTGTAAGTCTCTTATAAAAAAATATATTTTGAATGAATGTGGGCAGCAATCCGCCGTATTAAAAATATTTTTAAGGTACCTTTAGTTGGAGTTCAATAAATAATAATGGACTTGTGGAGTTTCGTGTAAGGATAGACGATCAATAGGTTATGAACCAAAGGAATACTAAAAATTCAGGGATTTTTCAAAGGAGAGTGCAGTTATTTTGTATTCGGCGTTACTGAGTTTTGGTACGGTAATGCCATTCCGAATAACAGAACGAAGTTAATACAGATTTTTGGTAAATCAAAACAAATACCGAAATCAAATTTAAAAATTCCTATCCGGTATTTGCTTTAAATCCATGTAAAGGGGTTTATTATCTGGCTCCCGGCGGGCAATATTGTTTTAAAAACTTTGTATATAATGCGGATAAATGGGCTCTTGTACCCTCTCCTTCAGATAGACTATGAGTACGGTTGGGATATGCCATGAACTGAAATTGTTTATTATACTTTACTAACTCATTGATCAGCACCTCTGCGTTACTGTAATGTACATTATCATCTCCGGTGCCGTGTATTATTAATAAATTTCCCTGCAGATTTTTTGCATAATTAACAGCCGACCCTTTTATATAATCCTCTCTGTTCTCTTGCGGAAGTCCCATGTATCTTTCTTCATAAATATTATCATAGGATAATAAATTATCCAGCGCTGCAATTGAAATCCCCGTTTTAAAAAGTTCAGGATACTGAAACAACAAATGCAATGTTGTTGACCCACCGCCACTCCAACCCCAAACTGCCACACGGTCTTTATCGATATATGGTTTAGCAATAATTTTTTTTGCGGCCATAGCAATGTCTCTCACATTGATTCTTCCTATTTGCTTGTAAATAGCTTTACGCCACGCTGCTCCTTTTAATGAAGGTGTGCCTCTGTTATCAACCGAAACCTGTATGTAGCCTTCTGTAAGCATATCTCCATCGTAAAGCCCATAAACATCATTCTGATAACCATATTTATCTTCTACAGTGCTACTACCGGGTTCGCCATATAAATAAAATAATACCGGATACTTTTTTGTACTGTCAAAATCAAGAGGTTTGGTTATCCATGCATCCACAGTGATACCATCTTCTGTAGTAATTTTTGTAAATTCCGTATTACTAAATGGCGTTTCGGTAAAATCCTCTGAAGTAAGAGGTAATTTATTTTGTAAGTTGATCCATTCCTGTACCGGACGTATCTTATGACTGCTAAATGTATGATAAGCCCACGTAGCTTTAGGAGAAATAGTGTAATCATTTGTTCCCTTTAGCGCCAAATTTGATATGGGCTCAGGAGTTTTACTTTTACCATCCAACCTAACTCTATACAAATATAATTGTGTAGCATTATCAGGCGAAGCCATAAAATAAACGTAACCGCCTTTATCATCTATGCATTTAATATTTGCAATATCATACTTACCTGCGGTGAGCAACACTTCCTTAGTGCCGTCGCTGCTTACTTTATAAATATGCCTCCACCCGTCCTTTTCGCTTACCCACAAAAAATCTTTACCGCCGTTCAACCACTCCCAACCGGTAGGGTCATCATCATTCCAGTAATCTTTTGTTTCGATCCAAGAATTGTTGCTCTCTGTATAGAACGATTTACTATCGCCGGATTGAGCGTTGCAATAAAATAGTTTACTTACCTGTTGCTTTCTGTTCAATTGCTGTACAACCAATGTTTTGGCATTACTCCACTCCATACGGGTAATATAATGCTGCTGAGGATCTCCTTCGATATTCATCCAGTTAATTTTAGCATCTGCAACTTTTACAACACCAATTCGTGCAGGTGACGGCGACTCCCCTACTTTAGGATACTCTACCGGAATAACTTTTGAATAAACCGAATCAGTTGTATTCAGCATATAATAATCCCTAACCTTTGTTGCATCAATTTGCCAGAAAGCTATGCTTTGTCCATCGGGGCTCCAGCGAAAACCATCTCTGCACTGAAACTCTTCTTCATATACCCAATCGAAAGTGCCGTTGATCAGTTTTCGGGTACCATCAAACGTTAGTTGTTTTATTGTATTAGACTCAATATCTTCTGTATAAATATTTTTTTCGCTTACATAGGCAACTGATCTACCATCGGGAGATAACTTAGCATACATCAGTGATTGAGCCGGCAATGATCTTCCAAGTTTGGTTAGTTTTTTATTCGGCACATCCAACACCCAATAATCGCCTCTGGTTTTATATCGCCACACTCTAGCCGTATTGGTAAATATCAATATTTTAGTTTTATCTGTACTGATACTAAAAGCTGCTACTGCAGTTGGTAAATTTTTCAATAACTCTTTTTTTACAAGTTCTGTTTCTTCACCTGTAGCAAGATCAACTTTTGTGATACTTTTTCCTTGCAGTCTATAATATCCGTTTCCATCATCAGTCCACTTGATACCATCTCCCGGAAATTGAGCCGAAACAGTTTGTGCAATTGACACAACAATAAAGATCGCAAGCAAAAAGCTGTATTTTTTTGTAAGCATATATTCAATATTTATCGAACTAAATTAAACAAATGCAATTACTTGCAATTACCATTCGTATAAAAGAATTTACATTTGGGTATGATTGCAGAAAAAATACGGTTGGATAAGTATTTGTGGGCTATCAGGCTTTTTAAAACTCGTAGCCAGGCTGCTGATGCCTGCGATAAGGGTAAGGTGAAACTAAACGGAGACAATGCGAAAGCCGCCAGATCGGTGAATATAAATGATGAATATGAAGTGAAAACGGAATCCAAGCGTTGGAAAATAAAAGTGACCGGTTTATTAGAAAAAAGAGTACAATACAGTGACGCTATTAAATATTATACAGATATTACCCCTGCAGAAGAGTTGGACAGAATTAAATTTGAAGCAGCTACATTCAATACCGGCAAACGGCTGAGCAAAGTTGGAAGGCCGACAAAAAAAGATAAAAGAGATCTAGACGGATTCATGAACACCCCCTCCGCCCCCTAAAGGGGGAACTATTACACGAAGAGGTATGCGAATTTTAATGATTGTTCAATTGACAAATACTTATTTAAAAACTTTATTACTTAGTTTTACCTCTACAAAATGAATCAACAATAATTTTAAACTAAAAGCCCCTTTAGGGGTTGGGGTATGAAGATAGATATCATCTCTGTAGTTCCTGATCTTTTAGAAAGTCCTTTTGCCCATTCAATAATGAAAAGGGCAAGAGATAAAGGCTTGCTTGAGGTAAATTGCATCAATCTCAGAGAATACACCACCTATGCCAGGGCACAGGTAGATGATTACCAGTTTGGCGGCGGTGCCGGTATGGTAATGATGGTTGAACCTCTGGTGAATGCCATTGAAAGTTTACAAGAATCTACTGTTTACGATGAGGTCATCTATCTCACTCCCGATGGTAAGACCTTTGACCAGAAAATGGCCAATCATCTATCGTTGAAAAATAATTTACTGTTGATATGTGGTCATTATAAAGGAATAGACCAAAGGGTAAGAGATCATTTTATTACAAAAGAAATTTCTATTGGAGATTATGTACTAAGTGGCGGAGAACTGGCTGCAGCTGTATTGGTTGATGCCATCGGCAGACTTATACCCGGTGTTTTAAATGATGAAACCTCTGCCTTAACCGATTCTTTTCAGGATGGGTTACTGGCTCCTCCTGTTTATACCCGGCCCGTAATTTTCAGAGATTGGAAGGTTCCCGACATTCTTTTAAGTGGCAATCATGCTAAAATTGAGGAATGGCGGCATGAACAAGCCCTGAAAAACACTGCAGAAAAGCGCCCTGACTTACTTCCGTAATACTTTCAGAAATATTTTGTGTATTAATTGCCGAATTGTATCTTTGCAGTCCGAAAAAAACGCCGCGTTGGTCAAGGGGTTAAGACGCCTCCCTTTCACGGAGGAATCACGGGTTCGAATCCCGTACGTGGTACTAAAAACCTCAACAAAGTTGAGGTTTTTGTTTTTTATACCTTATTTGATAGCTTTCGTTTACTTATAAACTTACCAAAGGCAACAAAGAGCAAAGAAACGGCAAGAAAGAACACCGTTAATAATCCTGCATTTTGTAAGGCTTTATTCCATCCTAACTTATCGGCATCAATGAATGGGTAAGGATAAAATCCTGAATATGCTCCTCTAATAAAAACAATAACTGCATAAATAAAGGGATATAATAACCATGGAAATACATTTTTATATTGTAAGCTATCTTTCTTTACAATGATCAACCAATACAATAAAAACAAAACAGGAATGATCAGATGCAATAATTCATCTACCACCCTTTGCATACCCTGCGGATCCCATATAAACCTTAGAATGGTATTGTAGATTATTCCTACCACCACTATATAAATTGTGAGTGCTGTACGTGTTTGTTGTTGTTGAAAAAATTTGCCGAAAGACGAGTGAGGATTGAGAAACAAAACCGTACTACAAATGGCAATAAATAAATTGGTAAGAATAGTGAAGTAACTAAAAAATCTTATAAACAGTTCCTGCTTGGATGCAATATCAAGTGTTATATGCAGATAGAATTGTCCGATCAACGCAAACCACCCTAAAACAACAAGTGTCAATAAAAATATTTTTTCGAATTTAGTTTGCTGCTGCATCTGTCAAAAATTTTGTTGAATAAATATATTCATTCTCTGTCCAATTAATATCATTTGTTTAAACAGATAAATATTATATCGGTTATAGGTAAAACAACAATGGGCTACTGATCAGTAACCCATTGTTGTTTATTGAAAATCTACAAAATGCTTATTGCTTAACGATCTTAGTACTTGATATTTGATTTTTACCATTTACTACTTTCACTAAATACACTCCTTTTGGCAGGGCTGCTATATTTATCTGTGAATTTACTTTTGTAGTTTTTGCTGTCATAACCTGACGACCATTCACATCAAACAAATGTATTTCAGATGCACCTTCAAAACCTGTAAGATTTATATTCACTATATCTTTTACAGGATTAGGATATACTTCTACAATTTGTTTACTCTTATTACCACTAACAAAATTATTTGCACCTTTCGTTGCAGTGCCTGTTGCTACTTTTAATGTGTAACAAGAAGTAGCATTGAAAGCACTGCTATAACCATATACTCTTATATAATAAGTACCTGCGGCAGCAGTGTAATTGATCGTTTCGCTGGTAGTACTTGAGTTTTGAGAAACACCTAATTGAGTAGTTCCATTACTACTGTACAGCTTAACATCGTAATCACCAGGCAAGGTGCCTAAAGTAATGGTGATGGTGCCACCTGTAGAGATCACAAATTTGTAGTAATCAATATCAGTAGACGTGCCAATAGTTCCTGTAATATTTGTATTTAACGGAATTTGTGCAGCTCCCGATGTTGTAGCATTGGTTGTATTATCATAAGCACTTACACAACTTGTACTAACAGATGTTGTTGCATTTAATGCATAACATACAGTTGTACTAAATGCACCACTGTAACCAATTACTTTAATATAATAAGTTCCTGCAGCCTGACTTGTAAGTGCGACAGATTCATTGTTTGTACTAGCATTTTCTGATGCCCCTAATTGAGTACCTGCAGCATTATAAACATACAGATCATAATCACCCGGTAAATTACTCAACGCAACTGTTATGTTACCTGCAGCGGTAGTTACTATTTTATAATAGTCGATATCAGTAGAAGAGCCGATTGCAGCTGATATAGCAGTTCCTGTAGCAATGGTTGCTGCAGTAGCTAATGTTTCATTTGCTTCGTAAGCTGTAGTACAAGAAGTAGTTACAGCAGCAGTTGTAAACTGAGCAGCAGTGGCTGTACTTGTTCCGCTTGTACAGTTAGTTACTACTCTCCAATCATACACTGAAGAAGCAACCAAACCACTTAACGCAACAGATGTTGATGTTATTGCGGTGGCTGCACTGACCCATGTTGATGAAGAAGATAACTTATAATCAACCGTATAATTAGATGCTCCACTTACTGCAGTCCAGCTAACAGTAGCACCACTACTTGTAATAGCAGATGATGCTAAACCTGTTGGTGCGTTACAAACAGCAACAGCAGTTGTTGTAAATTGTGCAGTTGTTGCCGTACTTGACAAACTGCTGCAATTAGTAGCCACTCTCCAGTCGTACACAGATGAAGCAACCAAACCACTCAAAGTAACTGATGTTGAAGTTGTAGCTGTAGCTGCACTTATCCAGGTAGATGAAGAAGATAATTTATAATCAACTGCATAACTTACTGCACCACTTACCGCAGCCCAACTAACAGTTGCACTACTTGTTGTAATCGCAGATGATGCTAAACCTGTTGGTGCGTTACAAACAGCCGGAGCTGTTGTTGTAAATTGTGCCTGTACATTGCTTCCGCTTCCTGCCGAGCAGGTTGCTTTCACTCTCCAATCATAAGTAGAACCTTGTGTTAAACCGGTCAATACCTGCGAAGTTGAAGTTGTTGCAGTTGCAGCACTTATCCACGTAGAAGAAGAACTTAATTTGTAATCTACTGCATAACTGATCGCATTGGCAACTGCAGCCCAGCTGACTGTTGCGGTATTATCGCCAATTGCAGATGAACTTAATCCTGTAGGATTACCGCAGGCTACTACGCCATTAATTGTAAAGTTTGTGTTAGAAATATCAAAAAAGATATTACCCACTGCTTCTACTTTAATTCTTGCAGTAGTTGTTGGGGTAGCCGGTATCACTAATGCTTCAGTACCATCATTAGGCGTGCTAGCTGCTAATACTGTCGGGAATGTTTGCCCGCCATTAGTAGATAAAGAAATTTTTACGTTTGCACAATTAATTGGAGAACCTGTTGTACCATTTACGCTCCATGTTATTGTTTGTGTTGAACCCCCTGTGTATGTAACCGCAGTATTTGGAGCAGTAACAAGAAAAGGTCCTGTAGTACTGCTAATGGTAACGTTTACATCGTCACTTTGATTAGCTCCACCACCTGCATGATTATCTCTTACAGTTAATCTGAATGCTAGTGTTCTTGCAACCGAAGGTAATTTCTCCCACGTATTACCGTTAGTTCCATCTAATATTGAAGATAATATCGGGAAAGTTCTTGTTGGAGAAGTACTGTATGGTCTTGAACGGAATACCGGACCCGATGTTGCTGTTGCACTCGGCATCGTAGTTGTTTTTGTACCTGTATTATATTGTTCCCAAGTGTAAGACAATACATCACCTACAGTAGCATCGGTACCTGCACCTGTTAAGGCAAACGGTGTTGATTTCGGAATTGTATAATCCGATCCTGCATTGGCTGTTGGTATTGCATTGCCTGTAGTTGTTACCACCGCACAAGCTCCACCACCTGAAGAAGATTTTATATAATCTGTAACCTGCTCTACACTTCTTGCATGAAAATAATCATCACTATGTGCCTGTACATCGGTTGATCCGGTTATACCGGCATACCCCATAATAGTAGATCCGCTGCCGGGTTCGTATTGTGCTGCCGTACCACTTTCGTTACTGAATGTAAAAGTATGATTGGCCCCAAATTGATGTCCCATTTCATGTGTTGTATAATCTACAACAAACGGATCTCCTTCCGGATTAACATGCGAAGTAAAGGCACTTCCTTTTGAACCTGATTTACAAACGCAACCAATACAACCGGCATTACCATTATTATTTGCGGCTGATGATTCTTTATGTACTAAGTGACCAATATCATAATTAGCAGAGCCAATTACTGCATCGATGGTTGTTTGTGTTTTAGTATTCCATTCAGTACTCCATGGATCGGTTGATGCATTTAAATAAATGATCGCATCATTGTTAGCTACCAAATTCATGTGAATACCAAAATCTCTCTCGTAGATACCGTTTGTTCTGGTCATTAATGTAACCATTGCTGCCAACACTTTCGATTTACGTTGTGCATCGGTAGTTTCTGTGCCGTTTAAAAAATATTGTGCATACTCTCCTGTGCAAGCCAATGCCAGTCTATATGTTCTGAGTCTACCATCATCAGCGCCTCTCATTAATCTTGTTGGTGTTTCTACATTTAATGTAGGCTCTGTAACCGCGGCGGCAGTAAGACAATGAAAAGATTTTTTATAATCAACAACATCTGGTCTTGCAAAAACCACATAATATTTATTGTCTCTATCAACCGGATCTATGTAGATCGTTTTTCTGTCAACAGATAATATCATTGCATGAAAACCTCTCGGAGAAAAATCACAACGAATGGTCGATGTAGGATCTTCAATACCCTGACCTGCATAAGATTTAATATCAGGATATTTTTCTGCCAGCGCCGGATCCATTACCGGAGCTTCAACAAGTTTATATCTTTCTATTTTACCTTCCGGATTGGGAATAGATAAAATAAAATCAGATGCTGCAGCAGCAATGTGCTTTTGCAAAGGTGTTCTTTTAAGATCTAAGCTAAACATATCTTCACTTAGCTCAAAAATCTTGTATGCCTGAGGTTTGTAACGGTTGGCAAACAGATCTTTTTTAATGGAGGATTCATTGACTGATTTCCAGAAGTTTTTATTCTGTGCAGTTGCAGTTTTTAATGCAAAAAAAGCAAACGTCAACAACAAAATTTTTCTCATAGATAGGTGTTTGGTTTATAAAAATTAGAGATAAATATAATAAGTAATTCCACAAAAACAGCATGTGCTGGTAAAATATTTACAACTATAAAGCAATTTTAGAGCAGAATTTTACAAAAATTGGATCAATTTCTACAAAATTTTTATTGCAACTCTTTGATAATAAATTGTAAACTTGCAGAAATGAATAAAGCTGTCTTCTCATTATTAAAAAAAGACCTTTTATTGGAATTGAGGCAACAATATACCCTCTACGGTATATTATTGTACGTAGCATCAACCATTTTCATTGTTAAGCTATCTATTAATGATCCTGAAGCGGATGTGTGGAACGGGCTTTTCTGGGTTATTCAATTGTTTGTTTGTATAAATGCTGTGGCAAAAAGCTTTTTGCAGGAAAGTCGTGGCAGAATGCTCTATTTTTATTCGATAGTAAGTGCAGGAGAATTTATTCTTGCAAAATTATTGTACAATATCATACTTATGTTATTGATGAGTATGATCAGCCTGTTACTTTTCTTTCTACTCCTTAAAAACCCGTTAAACAACACGGCTGTATTTTTTGGAATTGTGTGCATTGGGGGAATAAGTTTAAGCCTTGTATTTACGCTGCTTTCTGCCGTTGCAGCCAAAGCACAACAGAATGCAGCCATGATGGCAATATTGGGCATTCCGCTCATTGTGCCTCATCTGCTCTTGCTGATGCGATTATCGAAAAATGCGTTTGGGGAAGTATTTAAAGAAGGTGCTGTTATGCAACTATCGGCACTGATCATCGGGTTTGATATTTCGTTGGTGATACTTTCACTCTTGCTCTTTCCTTTTTTATGGAAAGATTGATAGTTTTTTTACAATTTGTACAACAATATCTTTCCTTTAATTTTGCAGACACAATTTTTATATGCGTAAAATCTGGTGGAAAATAGCGGCAGTTGTTTTATTGACATACACATTCTCAGCTGGCTTTCTTATTCATGTGCCCCATATCGGTAATTTGAAGGAAACCATCCGCAATTTATTTTTCCATGTACCGATGTGGTTTGGGCAGATAGCGTTGTTTTCAATTTCACTTGTTTATTCCATTCTTTACCTGCGTACTTTCAACCTGAAGCATGATATTTATGCCACAGCTTTTGCAAAAACGGGTATTTTTATGGGTTTACTTGGTTTGGTAACAGGGATGATATGGGCCAACTATACCTGGGGTGCCCCATGGAGTAACGATCCAAAACAAATTGGTGTAGCCATTGCCTTGCTTACATATATGGCTTACTTGGTACTAAGAGGTTCTATGCCTGATATTGACAGAAGAGCTAAAGTGGCTTCGGTGTATAATATTTTTGCTTACTTCATTTATCTTCTTTTTATAATGGTACTTCCTCGTTTGGTTGAGTCATTACATCCGGGAGGGAAAGGCGTACAAGGTAACCCTGGTTTAAATGGCGCAGACCTTGATGCTACCATGCGTTTGGTTTTTTGGCCGGCTGTATTGGGCTGGATCTTATTAGGTGTTTGGATCAGCACCCTGATTGTGAGAATAAATTCTATAAAAGATAAAAATCTTATTCATGTATAAATTCATTATCCGCATTTTTGTATTTGTTCATTTGATGCTTATATCTGCTGCAACATTTGCTCAGCAAAATACTCCTGTTGAGGAAACCGTTATGCGTAGCAACGATAAGATCTATGTGGTAATGGCTGTTTGTATCACCATTCTTTTTGGCCTTATTATCTATTTAGTAAGTATCGATAGAAAAATAGGAAAAATAGAAGACCAACAGTAATTACCATTCTTCACAAATAATATAAAAGAAACTAACTTTTATATTTTCATTTTATCTCCTTTCTGTACATTTACTTTTAATTGCAGCTTGCCAGTTGCAACCAAATAACGATTGCTAAATAAAATAATTAATCCATGTCAGCACAACAGCCGTATAGCTTTTTCCATAGTGTGGAACAAAGCTTTGACAAAGCAGCCAAATTTACCAAATGGGATCCCGGAATTCTTGAACAAATAAAAGCATGTAATGCCGTTTATCAAATTCGTTTCCCGATAAAGAGAGATGACGGAAGCATTGAAGTAATAGAAGCATACAGAGTTCAACATAGTCAACATAAATCTCCATGCAAAGGTGGTATTCGTTTTAGTGATGAAGTAAATCAGGATGAAGTGATGGCGCTTGCATCGTTGATGACTTACAAATGTGCCATTGTAAACGTTCCGTTTGGTGGAGCAAAAGGGGGATTGAAAATCAATCCTCGTAGTTATTCTACTTACGAACTGGAAAAAATCACCCGACGTTATACATCTGAATTAGTAAAGAAAAATTTTATCGGTCCGGGTATTGATGTACCTGCACCCGACTACGGAACAGGCGAAAGAGAAATGGCCTGGATCGTAGATACCTACCAATCATTAAAGCCCGGCGAAATTGATAGTGCCGGTTGTGTTACGGGTAAGCCTGTGTCCTTAGGCGGAGTTCGTGGAAGAAAAGAAGCAACAGGGCTCGGTGTGTTTTATGGTATTCGTGAAGTATGTAATATGCATGAAGTTATGCATGGCATGGGGCTTCCCGTTGGTGTGGAAGGAAAAACGATAGTGGTGCAAGGATTAGGAAATGTTGGTTATCATACAGCAAAATTTTTCAGAGAACACGGCTCTAAAGTGATTGCATTAGCAGAATATGAAGGGGCGATATACAGTGCTGATGGTTTAAATGAAGAAGAAGTTTTTCAACACAGAAAAAAAACGGGCTCTATTTTAAATTTCCCGGGAGCAACTAACCTTGCAAAAAATACCGATGCATTGGAATTGGAATGTGATATTTTAATTCCGGCTGCTTTGGAAAATGTGATCAATGCAGAAAATGCACCAAGGATAAAAGCAAAGATCATCGGTGAGGCAGCCAACGGACCTTGTACGCCTGAAGCAGATGAAATATTTACTAAGAAAAGAATACTATGTGTACCGGATATGTATCTAAATGCAGGCGGTGTAACAGTGAGTTATTTTGAATGGTTAAAAAACCTTAGCCATGTACGTTATGGCAGATTAGAAAAACGTTTTACCGAAAATTTAAACACACATATCCTTGCTCAAATAGAGGGCCTAACTGGTAAGCAGGTAAGTGATCAGGAAAGAGCTTTCATTAAACACGGACCAGATGAAGTTGATCTTGTATACAGTGGTTTGGAAGAAACCATGAGTGCCGCCACAAGAGAAATTATGGATATCTGGCACAGCAATCCGGAAATACCTGATATGCGTACAGCCGCTTATGTTAGTGCTATTAATAAGGTAGCAACTATTTATGCTGAGCTGGGTATTTTCCCATAAGGAAAGCTCCAAGTTAGTAGCTTCAAGGGACAAGTATGTGGAATCGAATCTCTTTGCTTCTCCCTTGTAGCTTGGTGCTTGAGGCTAAAAATCCGGCAACTCCAACAACGCTGTCAATTCATTGTTTGCTGTAGAATAAGCAACTGTATTACTTCCATTTGTAATTACAAGAAAGGGGACTTGTAGTACTTGATTGTATCTCAATACCTGATTCAATACAACTGTATCTAAAGCCACATTCATCTCTTTACATTCAACGATCATCCATGGTTTTGAATCTTTATCAAAAACCACTATATCAAAACGCTTCTTTAACTCTCCCAATTTTATCTCTCTTTCAACAGCTATCAATGAAGCCGGATACTGCATCACTTGCATTAAATATTGCAGAAAATTCTGCCTTACCCATTCTTCCGGCGTAAGTATTAACCATTGCTTACGAACCTCGTCAAAAATAAATTCTTTGTTACTTTCACCTTTAATTTTGGGCTGATATGATGGGTATTCTATCTTTATCATCTGCTATCAAAAAAATATTTTGTACTTTTATCAATGGCAAAGAAACAAATTTGAAACTTAATGAGGCTTAAATTTTAGAATTTGCAGTACAGAAATAAAAAATGTAAGATATGAAGACAAAAGAAGAAATCGTAAAAAATTGGCTGCACCGCTATACCGGCGAAGAGTTGGCAAACTTTGGTGAATACATTTTATTGACCAATTTCAGTAATTATGTATCTCTGTTTGCAGAGTGGAATAAAGTAGAAGTAATTGGCAAGGACAGGCCAATGCAGTGTGCAACAGCCGACAATATTACCATTATCAATTTTGGTATGGGTAGCCCGGGCGCTGCCACCATAATGGATCTGTTATCTGCCATAGAACCAAAAGCGGTGTTGTTTTTAGGTAAGTGCGGTGGGTTGAAAAAGCGTAATACCATTGGAGATCTAATTCTACCGATCGCTGCACTAAGAGGCGAGGGTACCAGTAATGATTACTTCCCTCCCGAAGTACCGGCACTACCTGCGTTTATGTTGCAAAAAGCGATCAGTACCACCATCCGTGATTATGATTGCGATTACTGGACAGGTACTGTTTACACCACCAACCGCCGTGTTTGGGAACACGATGAAGTGTTTAAAGAATATCTACAAAAAGTAAGAGCCTATGCCATAGATATGGAAACAGCTACTATTTTTACGGTAGGTTTTTACAATAAAATACCAACTGGTGCATTACTGCTAGTAAGTGATAGTCCGATGGTACCAGAAGGTGTAAAAACTGAAGCCAGTGATAAAAAAGTTACTACGCAATTTGTAGAACGCCATATCAAGATCGGTATCGATTCCTTAAAACAAATTATGAATAACGGACATACTGTTAGACATTTGCATTTTTAATTTTTTGGGATCATGCTTTAAAACTTATACCAAATACACTCTGAATTTATGTATTTAGTGCTATAACATAAGACATTATTAAAAAGCCAACCTTTTATTAAATAAATAAAAGGTTGGCTTTTTAAATCTTAAGATTGTTTGGCTTTTTTATTTTTTAATAACAAAAAAACAACCAAGCCTACTTGTATTGCCAAGGAATATACTTTTATATCATAGCCATAGAACTTTCTAGCTAAATATGTAAGAATACCTAAAATTATTCCTACTACAATTGCGTATATAATCATTTTTTGTAGTGTCATTTTAAATAATTTGATAATTAAAATTACAAAATACTATTAGGGATTAGTAACTAATTCTAGTTGTACTTTTTCGATACTTGTCTTTAGAGTTGTAGACAATACTCTTATTTGGGCATCGGTTAATGTTTCAGTTATTCTCTTGGATGGCCATAACCAATTTATAAGTATATCTACAGCTTGAGTTACCGAAGCACTAACACCTCCAGCAATTGCACCTCCCAACCATCCGGGTATTGCCCCAAGGGTGTTGCTACAGTGCCTCCGATTAATGCTCCTGCAACGCCTCCACCTACCGCACCTGAAAAGTCGGAACTTATTACTTTATTTATATTTACAACATTACGATCAATTTCTACCGACCGTGCCAATTTTCTTTTATTATCTGCCCAGCCTAAACTTAATGAATTGAAATTTTGCGTCCAATATTGACCACTATACTTTGCAGTAGATAATGCACTTAATAATATTCCATCTTCAATTTTCAATACGCTTTTTGATGAAATGATTTCCTTCTCCATGTTTTCTATTTGTTCAGTAAAATGCTTTATACTCCTTCCGTCATAATTTGCAATTATATCATTTACTTTATCAATTTTATCAAAAAAGAAACTACTTAAAACTTGATTTAAAGTTGAATTTTGCCTCATTTCATATGAACCTACATTTCGCAAATTGTTAAATATGTCGGAAGCGAATAATTTTTCATTAAATAACTGATCTTTAGTATTGGAACTTTTAATTAAAAATTGATTCAGGTTATTCAAATTACTTTTTTCCGCTTTCACTTGTTCTGCCGTGAATTGTTGAAAGAAACTAGACAACCCATCGTTGTGTGATTTACCTACATAATCGAAGTTTCTCAGCGTCTTATTTTCATTTACAGCATCAAATGAAGCACTAGAATTTTTGTTACATCCATTTATCATAACCAGTAAGCTAATTAAGCAAATGGTTAAAAGCATATTAAATGAAATTTTAAAAGACATATTTAAAAAATTAAGAAGTTACCCTACCTTCAGAAAATAAAACATGGTGCTGTGTCAGGATTTTCCACCATAAAGAACAAAAGCTTGTAATTACCACTTCTACTAACGAATCTCAAACATAATCTTAGACGTTCCTAACCGTTTTCCCTATATCTTATCATTTATTTCTATAAATAGTTTTTTTTAGCAGCAACCTTTTTTTTCTATAATTCGTCATATAATCATAATCAAATTTTTATGATTCATAATAACATTAAAGTATTAAGAATTAAAAACAATTTCACTCAAGAAGAAATGGCGGAGGCAAGTAATTGTAGCCAAAATACCTGGAGCCTGATTGAAACCGGTAAAACACCTTTGGTTCATATCGATAGGATCATTAAAATTGCTAAAATATTAAATTGCCATCCCTTGGAACTATTTGAAGGCACCGAATTATCCATAAAAGCATATAATGAATATCAAAACTCCTCGTTAAAATCGCTATAATACTCTGGTCTTGAGAATATCGCACCTTTCTATGTATTCCCTTATTTTTGTTAAATGGAAGGAACATATAGTTATCAACAATTATATCAGTTCGCAAAAAATATTTTTTTGCAGATTGGCTGCAACGATGCCAATGCTGAAACTGCCACAAAAGTGTTACTCTCTGCCGATCTACGTGGTGTAGATAGCCATGGTATTGCCCGATTAGTTGGTTATGTAAGATTATGGGAGGCCGAAAGAATAAACGCCAATCCAAATATTTCAATCGTACACGAAACGCCTTCTACTGCCACTGTTGATGGCGACAAAGGGTTGGGTTTGGTAGTAGCGCCTGCGGCCATGCAAATAGCCATCGACAAAGCAAAAAATGTTGGTAGCGGTTGGGTAAGTGTAAAAAACAGTAACCATTTTGGTATTGCCGGTTATCATGCTATGATGGCTTTGGATAATGATATGATCGGCATTGCAATGACCAACGCCTCTGCATTGGTTGCGCCAACTTTTTCTTCGGAAAAATTATTAGGTACTAACCCTATTGCCGTAGCCATTCCTTCAGGAAATGAAGCACCATTTGTTTCCGACTTTGCTACAACAACTGCTGCAAATGGAAAATTAGAGATCTTACAACGTAAAAATCTAGATACACCTAACGGTTGGGTACAAACGAAAGAGGGTTTCCCATCAAACAATGCAAATGAACTAAAGAACGGTGGTGCATTGTTGCCATTAGGCAGCGACAGAGACCGCAGCAGTCACAAAGGATATAATCTTGGTGCAATAGTAGATATTTTTTCTGCAGTATTAAGCGGTGCTAATTACGGACCATGGGTGCCCCCCTTCCCTGCGTATGTACCAATGCCGGAAGGTATGCCGGGTGAAGGTATTGGCCATTTCTTCGGAGCCATGCGTATTGATGCATTCAGACCAGCATCAGAATTTAAACTGCATATGGATAAGTGGATACATCGTTTTAAAACAGCCAAAACGGTTGAAGATCATCAAAGAGTACTTATTCCGGGTGAACCTGAGGCCGAATTTGAAATTGAAAGAAAAGCAAATGGTATACCTCTGCACGAATCTGTTGTAGCAGATTTGACTGAGTTAGGAAAAAAATTCGATACTCCATTTAATTAGCAGTCAGGCGGGGACCGTCAGACCAGGTGCAAAAAAGACAAAAATTTGACCGTAATTATCTCCCTGTAAGTATCTTTGCACCCAATTTAAAAATCAAATAGCTTTTCTGATGAAAATAATGAAGTTTGGCGGCACCAGCGTGGGTAAGCCTGAAAGAATGCATGAAGTTTCTAAACTGATCACAAAAGATGCGGAAAGTAAGATCGTTGTATTATCTGCATTAAGCGGAACAACGAATGCTTTGGTAGCAATCAGTGAGTCGTTGGCAAAATCTGACAGAGTAAAAGCCAAAGAACAAATTGATGCATTAGAAGCACATTACCAAAATTTCATTGCCCAATTGGTAAAAACAGATGCAGCACTTACTAAAGCAAAAGCTATTGTTGCAGAGCATTTTGAATTCTTAAATATCATCCTAAAAATATCTTTCAACGAAGCATTGAATAAAGATATTCTTGCGCAAGGTGAATTGTTAAGTACTAAACTATTCTCTACTTTCTTAGAAGAGCAAGGTATCGATCATATGTATTTAGCAGCTTTGGATTTTATGGTGATTGATGAGTATGATGAACCAGATTTAGATACCATCAAAAAGAAATTAGCTGAAATTTTAAAAGTAAATAGCAACAAAAAATTATTCATTACCCAGGGATATATATGCCGCAATGCAAAAGGTGAAGTAGATAATTTAAAAAGAGGTGGAAGCGATTACAGCGCCTCATTGATTGCTGCTGCTTGCAATGCCACTGTTTGTGAAATATGGACGGATATTGATGGTATGCATAACAACGACCCGAGAGTTGTAAATAAAACTGTAGCCATTGAGCAATTGAGTTTTGACGAAGCGGCCGAGTTAGCATATTTCGGTGCAAAAATTTTGCACCCTACTTGTATCTGGCCTGCACAATTAGCGAAAGTACCGGTGAAATTATTGAACACTATGCAACCCGATGCAGTAGGTACTACCATTACATCTGAAGCAGGTTCTAATGGCGTTAAAGCTGTTGCCGCAAAAGACGGTATTACTGCTATCAACATTAAAAGCAGCCGTATGCTATTGGCTTATGGTTTCTTGAGAAAAGTATTTGAAGTATTTGAAAAATACCGTACTTCTATTGATATGATCACAACATCTGAAGTTGCTGTTTCTCTTTCGATAGATAGCGATACTTACTTACCTGAAATTATAAAAGAACTGGAAGTATTTGGAAATGTTGAGATCGATAAAGATCAGACAATTGTTTCTATCGTTGGTAATGAGATCACAGAAACTAAAAATCTGAAACAACTTTTATTCACTGCTTTGAGTGATATTCCTGTAAGAATGGTAAGCTACGGTGGCAGTAAGCACAATGTTTCTATATTGATACCAAGTAGTTTTAAAACAAAAACATTACAAGCGATCAATAGCGGTATATTCGGTTTAGAATAATCTAACTCAAAATATTAGAATAAAAAAAACTCCTTTAGTTGGGAGTTTTTTTTATTCTAATAGTACTTATTAAATACACCTAAAAAATCATTACAGCTTTATTAGCTTTTGTTGTGTTATAATATTATCGCTGCTAATGCGGATAATATATACACCGGGCATAAGTTTATTCAGATCTGCAATATTGAATTTATTCAATCCGCTCGTACCTTTAAATATTTTTTGAGCTATCGTTTTACCAACGGCATCAACCAACGCAACATTTACAGTTGTTGATCTTTTCAGATCAATATTGATTTTAATCGCACTCATAAAGGGATTGGGACTTACGGTAGTCATCAAGATATGATCATCAACATTTCTGACAGCTATGACTTTACTGAAAGAAACACTACCATTTTTATCTGTTATTTTTAAGCGATAAAAATTTACTCCCTCAACAGGTGCTGCATCTGTATATTGATAATCTACAGCTATCCCTGCACTACTCTTAGCAATTATTTTACCAAGGGAAATAAATTCAATATTATCGTTGCTTCTTTCTACGATATAATTATCCGCAGATATTTCTGAAGCAATATTCCAGATAAGATCAATTTTGTTTTTATTCAATTTTGCAGAAAAGTTGTTGAGTGTTATTGGCAAAGGAACCGAAAAAGGCATTGTTACTGTTGCAATATTACTGCTCACCAATGCTGCATCTAATTCAACGTAATCAAAGGTTACTGTTACGGGACCATCAATCGGATCAATCGTTAATTTTGCAGGATCATAATTTTTTATCGTATCATTCACTCCTAAAATAATTGCAACCGGCCCTGCACCAAAATCATAATAGAGTGTAGCATTCGTCGGTAATGTTTTTATAACAACAGTATCTGATCCTGATACTCCACCAAAAGTTCCTTGTTCAGGATCGCTTCCCTTTAATGTGGGGACTATAAATTGCACAGTGCCATTTGGATTAAGTTGAACTAATGAAGAAACATCATTTGCCATCGGTGCTCTTTCTATCCCAAAATCAACACCTGTAACGCTAACTGTACCTACTACAACATTTATAGAATCCAGATTTCCTGAAGTAATAAAACCTCCACCCGTTCCATTGTTTGTTCCTACACTATCTCCTGTATTCAACCAACCATCTGTAAGACTTGCATTCGGCGCAGGTGCACCAATTGTACCAGGTGCGGTAGTAGTAATTTTTATTGAATACGTACCGGAAAATAAATTACTGAAACTATAAGTACCATTTGCAGGTAATAAAGAAGATGCAACAATATTGTTGGACGCATCTACTAAAACAGCGTATAGTGAACTAGATGTATTTGTACCGACTCCATTTACTAAACCATCAGTCATTCCATTGGCATCATTAAAAATTGTACCGCTGATTGTCTGGCAAGTTGCTGTTAAAGAAATATCATCCAATACCAGATCATTTCCTTGTCCTCCCGGTTTATTATTGATGAGATATACTTTTACATTACCGGATGCCGGAGCAATGAATGAGCCTTTCTTTTCGATCCATGTAAGGGTGGTACCTGTTTTAGGAATATCTCCTGATGGCAGATCTAACAGAATTTGTCCGGTTGTTGGATCAATTACTCTTAAGATCACATTAGGATCTGTTGCATCGGTTGCTACTGCAAGCAATACATTGGCCAGCCATGCAGAAAACTGATAACTGTTTCCAGGAACTAAACCTGCATATTCTTTTTCGTAATAAACCCCTGAAGAGAAATCTGCATTTACCAATAACATACCTCCGTTGGTATTACCCGTATGATCATGATCACTGACATCTCTTGAGCCACCTGCATGTATATCACAGTTATAACTACATGCGGCTCCATCAACACCAGGACCCGATACCCATTGATAATAATAACCTGTTGCATCAAATACAGAACTCACTACATCATATTGACCGTCATTAGTACCATTGCCCTGGTAATGCCCCATTGGGTTTGTGTTAAATGTGTACGTAGTTTGTCCTACAGGAAGAGAACTAACGGTATTGGGCACAACAGTTCCGAAAGTTTCAACAAAAGTGCCACCACAGGCTGTAGAAATTATTTGAGCTGCTGGTTTTGATCCAAGCACATTTGTATATTGAATATATGCATGCTCTCCGGAACCCAGCGAAATAGTTGAAGTACCTGTATTTGTGTTATAAGAATCTCCGTTGGTACCAAATATTAATACATCCTGTAAATAGTAGCCGGCAGCAACGGTTTCTGTAAATGAATAATTACCCGATGGTTGATTATAATAAATGATTGTATTGTTAATACCGGCAGTTTGTGCAACGATCTCTACCCATCTTCCATCCGATAATCTTTTTAATAAATAAGAACGACCACCGTTGAAACTCAATGTCATCAATGGTTCATTATCTGCGCCTACTGTTACATTGTACATGGTTGTACCTGTGGGTGCCAATGCATCGGCCACCCAGGCTGAGCCATTCCAGTAATACAAAATATCATAATTAACATTTGATGGATTAGGAGCTATCGTCCATGCTGTACCGTTACTACCAACTGCAATATCCTTAGCGGCCTGGCCACCGGGTAAACCATGATTGATACTTGTAGTTCCGGTATATTCATAAACATGATTATTCAAACCTACATACCAGGCTGTACCGACCGGTCCACCATCAACTCTTTTACCCGTAGGTTGTGGACTACCGGCCAATGCAGTATAGCTACTACCGCTTACCCATTTATATATTTTATCATCTGTGCCGATGATATAAACACCGTTATCAGCACCAACACCAACGTCTTTTGCAGTACCGGAAGCAACACCGTTTCTGTAAATATTATTCGCTGCATTGATCTGCCAGTTAATACCACTGGTTTCAATGTCAAGACGTACGGCATTATTGCCTGCCGGGTGTATCCAGGCAGGATCTCCTGAGCTGTAAGTGTAAACATCATTTACAGGCGCATCTTTTTGTGTGAAAGCTAAGTAACCAAAGCCTGCAGCGGAAGCACCTATCTCTAATGGTTGCTTAGCACTAAACTCGTCGTGCAATGTAATGACAGGATTAGCTGCAAATGCAGAACCGGCAGGGCCTGCGGTACTGAAATTAAAATTCTGATTGGCATTTGGCAATGTGTTTTTTTGAAGAACAATGGATTGTGTTTGTGCAGAAGCTACCATACTATACATAGCAATGGCAATAAAAAATAGATTTTTTTTCATACAACAATTTTTAAAATGAGCAATACGGCTTAGATAAGAGAAGGTGGGAATTTCTAAAAATGAGGCTTATTAGATGTGTAACAAGTACACATTATAATGCAGAGTTAGTTTTTTTAATCGATATCACAAAAAAAAAATCAAATATTTTATCGGATTGTAAAAATTTCAGTAACAAGTCTGTTAATTTTATTTTTTTATTCTGTAGAGAAGAATAAAAATTATTGAAAGGCTTTACTTACAATCAAATCTTTATTTCCGGTAGTATATTCGTAAAAGCCTTCGCCGGTTTTGATGCCTAATTTACCTTTACTAACCATCTCAACCAACAAGGGGCAAGGAGCATACTTAGGTGTTTGAAATCCATCGTGCAATACATTGATGATACTTAAACACACATCTAAGCCAATGAAATCGGCTAACTGCAAGGGGCCCATCGGATGGGCCATTCCCAATTTCATGATCGTATCAATTTCTTCTACACCGGCAACACCTTCATGCAAACTGTAAATTGCTTCATTGATCATTGGCATTAAAATGCGGTTAGCAATAAAACCGGGGGCATCATTTACTACACAAGGAATTTTATTAAGCTGTTTTGTTAGTGTTACAATTGTTTCAGTGACTTCTTTTGTTGTGGCAGGGTTTTTAATGATCTCTACCAGTTTCATTATTGGTACAGGGTTCATGAAATGCATACCAATTACCAGTTGCGGCCGCTTTGTAACTGCTGCAATTTTTGTTATGGAGATAGATGAAGTATTGGTTGCTAAAATACAGCCGACAGGTGCAGTTTCATCAATGGTTTGAAATATTTTTAATTTCAGATCTATATTTTCTGATGCAGCCTCAACAACTAAGCCGGCATTTTTTACACCTGAAGAAATATCGGTAGTTGCAGTAATATTTTTTAAAGTGGCTACTTTCTGTTTTTCAGTAATTACTTCTTTAGCAATTTGCCTGTCTAAATTTTTAGTGATTGTTGCAATTGCTTTTTCTAATTGTGCTGCGTTAATATCAATCAGAGATACTTCATATCCGGCTTGAGCGAAAACATGGGCTATCCCATTACCCATTGTTCCTGAACCAATTACTGAAATATTCTTCATATTATTTGAATGCATTTAATCCGGTAATATCCATACCTGTTATTAATAAATGAATATCATGTGTTCCTTCATAAGTGATCACACTTTCTAAATTCATCATGTGACGCATAACAGGATACTCGCCTGTTATGCCCATACCGCCTAACATTTGGCGAGCATCCCTGCAAATATTGGTAGCTACTTCGCAAGCATTTCTTTTTGCCATACTTACTTGTTGCGGTGTGGCTTTTCCTTCATTCATCAAAACACCTAAGCGCCAATTTAGTAATTGTGCTTTGGTAATTTCAGTGATCATCTCTGCCAGCTTTTTTTGTTGCAACTGAAATGCTCCGATCGGTTTATCAAACTGAATTCTTTCTTTACTATATTGTAATGCCGTATGATAACAATCCATCGCAGCACCAATAACGCCCCATGCAATACCATATCTGGCTTTGGTCAAGCAACCTAAGGGACCTTTTAATCCTTCTACATTCGGTAAAATGTTTTCTTTTGGAACCTTTACATTATCAAACACTAATTCGCCGGTAGCACTTGCTCTCAAACTCCATTTGCCATGCGTTGTGGGTGTAGAAAACCCTTCCATTCCACGCTCTACGATCAATCCTCTAAAAACATCCTTTTCATCTCTTGCCCACACTACCGCTATTTGCGCAAAGGGGGCATTGCTGATCCACATCTTTGCGCCATTTAAAATAACATATCCATCACCGTTATCTTTAATATTAGTAAGCATACTGCTTGGGTCGCTACCATGATTCGGTTCTGTTAACCCAAAGCAGCCTAACCATTCACCACTGGCTAGTTTTGGAAGATATTTATTCCGTTGTTCTTCATTGCCGTATTGATAGATGGGATGCATCACCAAACTTCCTTGCACACTTGCTGTGCTGCGTACACCACTGTCGCCTCTTTCTAATTCCTGCATCATTAAACCATAGCTTATATAATCTAAACCTCCGCCGCCATATTGCTCAGGTATAGTTGGACCAAAGCAGCCTAACTCTCCCAATTGTTTTACTATCTTTTGTGGAAATTCTGCTCGTTGAGCATAGTCTTCTATGATCGGTGATATTTCTTTCTTCACATAACTACGTACTGTTTCACGAATTAGTTTATGTTCCTCGGTAAGTAACTCATCTATATTAAAATAATCGGGTGATTGAAAATTATCAGTTTTGGCAGCCATACTATTTAAGATTTGTGATGTACGATTTAAGATTTTCTTCTTTAAAGATAATGAAAAACCAAACTATAACAGCCTTATCATTTATGTATTGATTGTGAGTTTTTATTGAAAATGATTTAATTTCAGTAAAACATTTTATATGAAACACATTGTACTGTTTTCCATATGCATACTGATAATAAACGCTTCTTTTGCTCAAAAGAAAAAGAAAGTAAGACCAGAAGATACCATAGAGCAATACTGGTTTGTAATGATAAAAACAGGGCCGAAAGATAATGCATACGACAGTGCGACAAAAGCAAAACTTTTTGAAGGGCACATGGCGAATATCAATAAACTTTATTACGATGGTATTTTAAAAGTAGCCGGGCCTTTCGGTAAAAATGATTATAACTGGCGAGGTATTTTTGTTTTTGACGGCAAAGCAGCTGAATGCAAAACAAAAGCAGATGTTGAAAGGATAATTCAAACGGATCCGGCAATTGCTGCAGAAATATTTGTTGTAGAAGTATCGCCTTGGTACACTTCGCCGATGGGAAGTTTTAAACATGGTAAACCCAAAAAACCTAAATCATAAAAGATAACCTGCCATTTCAGTTTGATACTGTAATGCAATAGCTCTTGCTTCTTCAGCAAAATTTTCTTTTTCACTTGCGTAGATGATGGCTCTGGATGCATTTACCAATAAACCACAATCATCGTTCTTTCCGTATTTGGTTACGTCTGATAAACTGCCGCCTTGTGCGCCTACACCGGGTACTAATAGAAATGAATCAGGAATAATGTTGCGGATATTTTCTAACTCCGTTGCTTGAGTAGCACCGAGTACAAACATTAAATTATCAGGTGTACCCCATGAGGCTACTTTTCTTATTACACTTTCGTACAAGAAATCACTTCTCAAATGTTCTTCATTGCCATTTTGAATTTTAAGCATTTCGAAATCTGCTGCACCTTTATTGCTGGTTAGCCCTAGAACGATCGTCCACTTACCTTTAAACTCCAAGAATGGACGAATGCTATCTTCTCCCATGTATGGAGCTACTGTGATGGCATCAAAATTCATTGTTTCGAAAAATGCTTTGGCATATTGTGAAGAGGTGTTGCCTATATCTCCTCGTTTTGCGTCTGCTATTTTGAAATGTTCATTGGGAATATAATTCACCGTTCTTTCCATGGCCTCCCAACCTTTGAGGCCCATGGCTTCGTAAAAAGCGGTGTTTATTTTATAGCTAACGCAGAGGTCTTTTGTAGCGTCTATTATTTGTTTGTTGAATTCGAAGATCGCATCTTTATGATCTTGCAGATGCTTGGGAATTTTTGTGATGTCTGTATCTAAGCCTACGCAGAGGTACGATCGTTTATTTTTTATTTGTTCGATGAGGGATTGGCGTGTCATGTGGGGCAAAGATAAATTTTTATCCTTGTTTTATTTTCTTTTTTGCTTGTCCAAAAAAGAAACAAAAAAAGACACCGACAAAGGATATACAGCGCCTTTGTCGGAAGGAGCTATGTGGAACTTTAGTACTACTGTGGCTTCAGCATTTGATCTTTACTCTTAGAATTGAAGAATTCATGGAATTTCAAAAAACTAATCAGCTCCATCTCTTCCTGCCTTCCAAAATCCTTCTTCATCCCAAGAAGACATTTCATCTTCCCCATTTTTAATACTTTGCTGAATTCGATAATCCTCATCATGCAGATTATTCTCATTTTCAAAATCACTAACTATATCATACAACCTAGTTATTGAATTTTTATACACATATAACGAATTAAAATTAAGAGGGTACTTTACCAAAACATTTTCTTCAAATTCTATATCGAATATTTCAAAATAGTTCAATTCAAGAACATTGTCGTCTTCCAAAGAGCTTTTACATTTAACCTTGTGAATTGAATATTTATTGTAAATCTCATCAAAATCACTAACAAGGTATTTCGTCTTGAATCTTAAATTATTATTTGAAACGCCGCTTATGAAAATTTTATAATACTCAGTTATATAACTTTTAGCTCTATTAAAATCACATAATTTACCTAGAAATTTTTGTTCATTAGACACTAAAATGGTTTGATAGAAAATAGTCCCACTTGTAACATCATAGTACAATTCTAATCCCTTACCTTGATAAGTTTGAAATTTTTGCCCTAGAAAAATAATTTGACAATCTTCCTCAGCTTTTGAAAATGTAACTTCCTTTACATATTTAGCTAAATTCAATACTCTAAGTTTTCCTTCTTCTGAACTTAGTGCCTTTAAGATTTCTGTCAATTCCATAAAATTGAAAAATATTAGCTTGTTAAAGTAATGATATCAGCAAGTAAAGTACAAATTATTTGAATAAGTATATAGCAACTGAAGATGAAAACAGTCTTATTTAATGATTAGATAAATCATTCCAAATCGTAGTTCAGACAAAATACGCTTCAATAAAAGCTCAATAAAGCCATGCCGTACAAGTGAGTGACACAACAATGGTGACCAAAGCAAAAATGTTCATAACAAAAAAGTCAAAAGTATTAACACTTTTGACTTTTGATTTTTTACTTTTGAATTTTCATTCTAAACTACTACCTCCTGTATCTCCGTCGGCGCCAAATTTGCATTACGCATTGCAATACCTCTTACAGCTGCACCTGCAAAATCAGTGAATGATTTTTTAGTTATTTCATCATCACTAACCATAATGGGTACCCCAAGATCGCCGCCTTCACGGATAGATTGTACAATAGGAATTTGCCCAAGGAATGGAATGTCAAATTCTTCGGCAAGGTTTTTACCACCATTCTTACCAAAAATGTAGTATTTATTTTCAGGCAATTCTGCCGGCGTGAAATAACTCATGTTCTCTACAAGCCCTATCACAGGCACTTTTAATTGTGCTTGTCCGAACATAGCGATACCTTTTTTAGCATCAGCCAATGCAACAGTTTGCGGTGTTGTAACAACGATCACACCTGTAACAGGTACGGTTTGTACAATGGTTAAATGAATATCACCTGTGCCGGGTGGCATGTCAATTACTAAATAATCCAATTCGCCCCAATCCACATCAGTAGTAAATTGACGAATTGCACTGCTCACCATCGGGCCACGCCAAACTACGGCTTGCTTTTCATCTATCAATAAACCAATACTCATTGTTTTAATGCCGAATTTTTCAATCGGTACTATCATGCCTTTGCCATCTACTTCTCTCATCAACGGTCTTTCTCCTCTAATACCAAACATGATGTGTTGACTCGGACCATAAATATCCGCATCCATCAACCCAACTTTCGCTCCGCCTTGTGCCAATGCCAAAGCAAGGTTTGCTGATACTGTACTTTTTCCAACGCCACCTTTTCCGCTCACTACAGCAATGATATTTTTTACACCTGCTAAAACTGTTTTAGCATCTTTTCTGTTGGTACTTGTATTAGAGGTAAAGTTTACTGTTACAACAGCTTCTTTATTTACCAATAGTTTGATAGCATTTTCACTGGCCATACGCATCATGTCTTTCATGGGGCAGGCAGGTGTTGTGAGCACTATGGTGAAAGCAACATTGTTGCCATCAATGACAATATCTTTTATCATGTTCAGCGTTACAAGGTCTTTACCAAGATCTGGTTCTTGTACGTTGCTGAGGGCTTTTAGTATGTCTTCTTGTGTCATTTATTTTTTAATATTTTTTTAATAGTTATAGTATTCATGTTACTTTTTTGCGGAAAAAAAGTAACCAAAAAAGCCGCCGACAAATGATTACATCCCATTTGTCGGATGGTTCCCTGATTAAGCTTTTGTACTACTGTAAACTCAACTTCAGTTCCCTGCTCTTAGAATTGAAGAGTAAACTGTATATCAAATACATCAGATTTAAAAATCCTGCTAATCCACCAATCTTGTAAATCCTGATTCAGACAAAATAAGCTGATACAACTCAATTTATTGTTAAAAACCTGTTTGCGCTGCAAAATTAAACATTGAAGCCTTTACTTTGTTTATTAATTAAGAAAAACTGCTTTTGAGAGCCTATTAAATGAAGAAATTCCTACAATACACTTTTATAGCTGTTTGTTTTCTGCCTTCTGCTGCCCGTGCACAGTTTGAGACTATTAAAGACTCTGTTGTACAGTTATATGGGGTAGTTATGACTGCTGATAGTCTGCAAGGGCTTCAGTCTGTTACTGTGATGGTAAAAGGACAGAATCGAGGCACTGTAACCAATCGTCAGGGGGTGTTCAGTATTGTTGTTTTAAAGGGAGACCAAATAACCTTCTCTAGTGTTGGTTATAAGCCAAAAGAATTAACCATTCCTAAAAATATTGAGGGAACCGATTATAGTGTGATACAATTAATGGTTACCGACACCATTTACCTGCCTGCCACAGTACTGAAACCAAGACCCAGAAGGGAGCAGTTTGAGAGAGATTTCCTAAATACACAAGTACCGGCCGATAATTTAGAGATAGCCCGCCAGAATAATGATGAGGCCAAACGTAAGGTATTGATGGCTTATTTACCGAGAGATGGGCAGGAATCGAACAGAAACCATCTCATCAAACAAAGCAATAAAATTTATTATACTGGCCAAAACGCTCCAATCAACTTACTGAACCCTTCTGCATGGAACGAGTTTGTCAAAGCATGGAAAAGAGGGGATTTTAAGAGTAAAAAATAATCTTCGGCTCTAGAGAAAAGTTCGGCTTTTTATGGCTTTTCTAATTTCTCATAATATTATATTTGTAGAATGACAGATGTTGCTAAAAATACGCTCTCTGAAAAACAGCATAATATTTTCCTGATTGGTTTTATGGGAAGCGGTAAAACGCATTGGGGCAGTATATGGGCTACTTCCCACGGCTATTCATTTATTGATCTTGATGAGGTCATTGAAAAAAATGAAGGAAAAACTGTTGCTGAGATATTTGACCAACACGGTGAAGATTATTTCAGGTTGATAGAAACAAAAACACTTCGTCGCTTAGCCAATAAACAAAATACGATCATTGCCTGCGGTGGCGGCACCCCCTGCTTTCATGAAAATATACAATGGATGAAAGAACATGGCACAGTAGTTTTCATTTCATCTTCCATTAAAAAAATTCTGGAACGTGTTTTGGAAGAACAGGACAAACGACCTTTGCTAAAAAAATTGAACGAGGCTGAATTGCTTTTCTTCATTGAACAAAAATTAAAGGAGAGAGAGCCTTTCTATACGCAAGCTGATATTACTCTTGATGCCGATAACATTACCAGCGAAACTTTCAAAGAGATCATTTCAACAAAAAATTAATGCACAAATTATTTATCCGAACTGCTGCCCTGTTAGGAGCTTTAACCGTAATATTAGGAGCTTTTGGTGCTCATAAATTAAAAGAATTTTTGCCACCTGCTACACTGAACATTTTCGAAACAGCTGTTCGTTACCAATTTTATCATGTGCTTGCATTATTGTTTGTTGGTATTTTATTTAAAGAGTTTGCCAATAAGTATATGCAATGGGCAGGTTATCTTTTTATTGCCGGCATTATCTTGTTTAGCGGTTCTCTTTATCTAATAACCTATTTACACGCTGTTGAAATAATTGGCTACAATGGCATCGGGCTTATTACTCCCATTGGAGGTTTGTTATTTATTTTAGGCTGGATCCTACTGACTTTAGGTGTAAAATCGGGGCAAAACTAATTTTATCCGCATTGCTGTATAACAGGTATTTACAGTATTGCTTTTTTATATCTTTGTTAGAATGGCAAGTAAAACAAAAACAGAGAAAGCTCCTAAGGCAGATAAGACAGATCTGAAAGCGGAGAAAGAAGAAAAAGTAGAAGTAAAGCAACTGCTTAAGGATGAACGTACGCACAAAATTACCGGTGCTGTTTTTTTGTTGATCGCTTCAATGTTATTTATTGCTTTCACGTCTTATCTTTTTACCTGGGAAGAAGATTATAGTGCGGTACATCAATTTGATTATCACCTCTTGTTGGGTAAAGACGTCAAGGTTAGCAATTTGCTTGGAACATTGGGTGCTTTTCTTTCTCACTTTTTTATTTATAAAGGATTTGGTATTGCCTCCTACTTAATTTGTTCTTTCTTTTTTGTAGTAGGTGTTAATTTATTTTTTGGTAAGAAAGTGTTTTCCATTGGTCGTAATGTAAAATATGTAATTGTAGGACTGGTTGTATTAAGTGTTGCCGCATCTGTTATTGCAGGCCTTGGCAGTACAAACAATCAACCCATGTTTGCGTGGGGCGGTGCCGTTGGTGATATGATCCGAGATTGGATGTTTGGCATTGTTGGAAAGATCGGTACCATTGCAATCCTTTCAGTGGTAGTACTATCATACATTATCTGGAGATTTAATCCGGTGTTTAAACTGCCATCTAAAAAAGTATTATTGCCGGATGATAATCTTGCAGTAGTCCCTATCCCTGAAGAAAAATCTGAATTGATCGAATTAGCCGTAGAAGATAAAAAAGAAGCAACTACATCAACGGATGAAGGTAGTGGTAATTTCTTAAAAGGTAATGCAGGTATGGTAGCCATTCCTTCACAAGAAAACCCATCATTGAACCATGATATAAAAATTGTTGAGAAAGAAGAAGATCCAATTGAGGAAGAAGAAGAGGAAGAAGAAACACCTCCAATTGTTGCACCCATTAAAGAAGAACCGGTTATAGTTGCAAAGAAAACTGTAGATCCTACTCCACTTGAACTGGAAATAAAATCTGTTCCGGATAAAATTGCTGACGAACCTGTTGCTGCAACAGAAAAACCGAAGACTGCAACCAGTACACCATACGATCCGATCTTAGATCTGAGAGATTACAAATATCCAACGCTTGATCTTTTAGAAAATCATGGCAGTGATAAAATTGTACAAGACAATAATGAGCTGGAGAATAATAAGAACCAGATCATCAACACACTTAAGAACTACGATATTCATATCTCTAAAATTTCCGCAACTGTAGGCCCAACGGTTACACTGTATGAAATTATTCCTGCTGCAGGTGTACGTATCTCACGTATTAAAAATTTGGAAGATGATATTGCGTTAAGCCTTGCTGCGCTTGGCATTCGTATTATTGCACCAATACCGGGTAAAGGAACCATTGGAATTGAAGTGCCGAATGCGAAGAAGACAATTGTTAGTATGAAGACCTTATTGGCTTCGGAAAAATTCCAGAAAAATAGTTTCTCTTTACCAATCGCTATTGGTAAAAAGATCGATAACGAAAACTTTATTGTTGACCTTGCTGCCATGCCGCATTTATTAATGGCTGGTGCAACAGGACAAGGTAAATCGGTTGGGTTGAATGCAATACTAGTTTCTTTATTGTATAAAAAACATCCATCGCAATTAAAATTTGTATTGGTAGATCCGAAGAAAGTAGAATTGAGCATCTACAAAACAATTGAAAAACATTTCTTAGCAAAATTGCCGGATGAAGGCGATGCCATCATTACGGATACAAAGAAAGTAGTACACACATTAAATGCATTGTGTATTGAAATGGATAACCGTTACGATCTGTTGAAAGAAGCCGGTTGCCGTAATATACGTGAGTACAATGAAAAATTTGCTGCAAGAAAACTAAACCCTGAAAAAGGGCACCAATTCTTACCATTCATTGTTTTGGTGGTAGATGAGTTTGCCGATCTGATCATGACAGCAGGTAAAGAAGTCGAAATGCCGATTGCACGTTTGGCTCAGTTGGCACGTGCTATTGGTATCCATTTAATTATTGCAACACAACGTCCTTCTGTAAATATCATCACAGGTACTATCAAAGCTAACTTCCCTGCTCGTATAGCCTTTAAGGTTAGTAGTAAGATCGATAGTCGAACCATTTTAGATGCAGGTGGTGCAGAACAATTAATTGGTAAAGGCGATATGCTGGTAAGCTACAACGGCGAACTGGTTCGTTTACAATGTGCTTTTGTTGACACTCCTGAAGTTGATAAGATCGTTGATTTCATTGGCGACCAACGTGGTTACCCACAAGCATTTTTATTGCCTGAGTATGTGGATGAAAAAGAAATGGAAGGAAAAGATTTTGACCTTGGCGATAAAGACCCACTTTTTGAAGATGCTGCAAGATTGATTGTTGCAAGCCAGGTAGGAAGTACTTCCCTACTCCAACGCCGCATGAAGCTTGGTTATAACCGTGCCGGCCGTTTAATGGATCAGTTAGAAGCAGCAGGTGTTGTTGGTGCTAATCAAGGCAGCAAGGCAAGAGATGTTTTGATCAAGACTGAAGCCGATCTGCAGATGTATCTGGATAATAATTTATAGCATCTTGAAAAAAATATTAATCATTTTTACCAGTACAATTCTTTTTTCATGCAAAAAAGATGAAGCAACGAATTGCAAAAAAATTACAGGGTATATGGTCATGTCAGGCTCTTACATGATCCATTTAGATGATGGAAGCGAAATAACAATCACCAAAGTTGAATATGATACAGGGAATTATGCTACTGGTAAAACTATTTGCAATTAAAACTACCCTTTAATATTCCTTTCCATCCACTCCTGTTGCGACGAAGCAGATTGCTCTAAAGTTACTAATGCTGCTATTTTTTGTTGGCCTCTAGTAATGGATTGCGTTACATAACTATGTTCAATCGGTTCATCTTCTTTCATGCCCAGCATCTTAATTAGCGGTATCATTTTTTCGCTACCGAAATGTTTGAAGATAGCTTCGTCTAAAGAACTATATACAGGAATTTTTGTATGTGGCCAGTTGCTAATCAGAGCTGTTTCCTTTTCATGTAAAGGATAATGTCCCAGAAAAACCGGTTGCTTGTTTTCTATCATCGTAATAAAAACATGACGAGCATCCAATACTCTGGCTTCATCTATTCCATTCTGCGCAAATAACTCTTTTGCAGTTTTCAGCGTATCGGCAAACCAGGCAATAAAAACCGTATCGGCCTGTTGTTTTGCTAATTGTAAAATGGCATACCATTTTCCTGCAGCATCAATAAACACACGATCAACAAAAACACCTTCGCCGGATTTTTCTTCTTTCTTGCCAAATAAATTAAAAAACATAAAGTTGATTTATGCTGCAATTTAACAACTAAACCTCAATTGTTTTGTTAGTATATTTACAGGATAGTAAGTATTCATGGCAAAAGCAAAAAAAACTGCCGAGGCAGAAGTAATCAACAACAATTTTATTGAAGTATTTGGTGCAAGGGAACACAATCTCAAGAATATCGACATACATATACCGAAGAACAAACTGGTGGTATTCACCGGTGTTAGTGGCAGCGGTAAATCTTCTTTAGCATTTGATACCATTTATAATGAAGGGCAACGTCGGTACATGGAAAGCTTTGGTGCCTATGCCCGTCAGTTCATTGGTGATATGGAGCGACCCGATGTAGATAAGATCACGGGACTCTCTCCTGTTATTTCCATAGAGCAAAAAACAACGAATAAAAATCCACGAAGCACCGTCGGTACCATTACAGAAATTTATGATTTCCTTCGCCTACTATTTGCAAGAGTTGGCGAAGCCTACAGCTACAACACCGGAAAGAAAATGGTGCAGTTCAGTGAAGAAGAAATTGTTCAAAATATTTTCGAAAAATTTGACAATAAAAAAATAAATCTTTTAGCGCCATTGGTAAGAGGGAGAAAAGGTCATTACCGAGAACTTTTTGAAGAAGTAAGAAAAAAAGGATTTTTAAAAGTAAGGATCGATGGTGAAGTGAAAGACCTTGCTCCTAAAATGCAGGTTGATCGATATAAAATTCACGACATAGAATTAGTGGTGGATAGATTACCGGTGAATGATGAAATGCGTTTCAGGCTTAGCCAGAGTGTACAAAAAACATTACAACTCGGCAAAGATCTGATGTTTGTTTTGGTAGAAGGTACAGATAAGGTTGTACAATACAGTAAATTGTTAATGTGTGAAGAAACAGGTATCAGTTATGAGAAACCTTCTCCAAATGCATTTTCTTTCAACAGTCCATATGGTGCATGCCCTACCTGTAAAGGTTTGGGAGATGTTTACACCATCGATATGGAATCTGTTTTACCTGATACAAGCAAGAGTGTAAAAGACGGAGCCATTGTTCCCTTAGGTGAAGAAAGAGAAGCCAGTGTATTTCAACAGGTAGCTGCTTTTGCAAAAAAGCATAAAATAAATTTAGATAAAGCCATTAAAGATCTCCCGAAAGAACATGTTGATCTTTTATTGTATGGCGATCAAGAAATTAATCCTGCACTGGAATTAGACCTCAGTGATGAAACCGTTCCACAGGTTTACACCGGAAGTTATGAAGGTATTATACCGATGTTGAAACGCTGGTTCTCCTCTCCGCAAAGCAATGCAGGCTTACAGGAATGGGTAGAAAAATTCATGGTGTTAAAAACATGCGGCACTTGTAATGGAACAAGATTAAGAAAAGAGAGCATATGGTTTAAGATCGATAAAAGAAATATTGCAGAGCTCAGCAATTTGAATTTAGATAATCTTGCTGCATGGTTCGATGGCATTGAATTACGCTTGAGCGATAAACAAAATGCCATTGCAAAAGATGTATTGAAAGAAATAAGAGAACGCCTACAATTTTTGTTGGATGTTGGTCTTACTTATCTCACATTGAACCGATCTTCCAAAACCCTCAGTGGTGGCGAGAGTCAGCGAATACGTTTAGCAACACAAATTGGCTCACAGCTACAAGGCATCACGTATATTTTAGATGAACCGAGTATTGGTTTGCACCAAAGAGATAACCAACGATTGATTGGCGCATTGCAAAACCTGAGAGATATCGGTAATAGTGTGTTAGTGGTAGAGCATGATAAAGACATTATGTTAGCGGCTGATTATTTAGTTGACATAGGACCAAAAGCCGGCAGACATGGCGGGGAAATTGTTGCCATGGGTACACCGCAAGAAGTACTCGATTCTAATTCTGATACGGCACAATATTTAAACGGCGATAAAAAAATTGACGTTCCAACTGAAAGAAGAAAAGGCAATGGTAAGTTTATTGAGATAACCGGAGCCAAAGGAAATAATTTGCAAAATGTATCCGTAAAGTTTCCTTTAGGAAAATTAATTTTAGTAACGGGTGTAAGTGGCAGTGGCAAATCAACATTGATCAATGAAACATTGTATCCGTTGTTGAGTAAATATTGTTACAATTCAAAAACGAATCCTTTAGAACATAAAACGGTAAAGGGTTTGGAGCACATCGACAAAGTAATTGAAATAGACCAATCCCCTATTGGACGTACACCAAGAAGTAACCCAGCAACCTATTGCGGTTTCTTTACAGATATTAGAACATTGTTTGCAGCTGTACCCGAAGCCAAAATTCGTGGTTACAATGCAGGTCGTTTTTCATTTAATGTAAAGAGTGGTAGATGTGAAGTATGTGAAGGAGGTGGTATGCGTATCATTGAAATGAATTTTTTGCCCGATGTACAAGTGCATTGTGAAAAATGTAATGGCAGAAGATACAACAGAGAAACATTGGAAATTCGTTACAAAGGAAAATCTATCAGCGACGTACTAGATATGACGGTGGATGAAGCCGTTGATTTTTTTCAGGCGGTACCATACATTTACCGAAAAATAAAAGTATTACAAGAAGTCGGGCTAGGTTATATTACACTCGGACAAAGTGCTGTAACATTGAGTGGTGGCGAAGCTCAAAGAGTTAAACTATCTACGGAGTTAGGAAAAAAAGATACCGGAAAAACTTTTTATATTTTGGATGAACCAACTACGGGTTTACATTTTCAGGATATACAACACCTTTTGGTAGTGATCAACAAACTAGTTGATAGAGGAAATTCTGTTTTAGTGATCGAACATAATATGGATGTGATAAAAGTTGCTGATCATATCATCGATATCGGACCAGAGGGTGGTGACGGTGGCGGACTTGTTTTATTTGAAGGCTTACCGGAAGATCTTATTAAAATAAAAGAAAGTTTTACAGGAAAATATTTAATTCCTGAATTGAAAAATTAAAATCGCACCGGACATTTAGTTTGCCTGCGTTCTCTCCATCTTTCAGGACCTTCAAATTCATGACCGATTCTTACGCCGATCTTAAATCCAACGGTAAAATAAGCGTCTGCATTCGTTTCCGTACCGCGTTTATCTCCCGGATAACCCCATGTACCTCTGAAATAAGTAACACCTATCTTATTATATATTTCTTTTGCTACCAACGCATTTTCAGGTGTTAAATATTTATCGAAATATTTTGGGTCGATGTATTTCGTACTAACGTCATCAATATAATCTGTAAAAGATTTTCTGTAAGCTATTTCAAGACCAATATTTACTTTAGGTGAAAGAAAGTATTTTATACCTCCACCCATCGGGATATTTATCTGCGTTAGTTTATATTGCTTTCTATCCGGATATTCCGACATTCCCTGCCCTTCTGTTCTTAGTGGCCGCAGATCATACCATCTTATATTTCCTTCAGCATCGGCAAGCGAACCCTGCGGATTAAAATGAAAGGCTCCAACACCGGCGAAGAAATACGGACGTAATCTGGATTCATTCTCTGTGTTACGCATTGCATAAGCAGTTGGTGAAAATTCAATTGCAGCATAAGCTTCCCATACCTTACTTCTGAAATCAAGATTGCGTTGCTTACGGGTAAGCTCCTGCCCCCCGCTGTTTTTTATGATCTCATCTCTACCTTCAACATAGGTGTATTGAGCTCCCAGTCTGAAACCGATCCATTCATTCGGATTAACAGTTACAAAACCGCCTTTCATTAATTTAGTGAGTTGCAAATTCAGATCTTTAAGAAAACGGGTTCCGATACCTTTGTTACCGCCAAGATCGCCAAGAAAAAAACTGGGACCAAAAGTAACACCAACTTCCACACTGGCTTTAGGATTACCAAATATTAAGTGTTGGGATGTAGCAGTAAGGCAGACCATGCATAAAAAAAGTATAGAGGCAATGCTCCTTAGAGCAAAGCAGCGCAAACTCCTTTTCATGGTTTTAAAAATTGGTTAAGCAGATATTGGTTTTTGTATATTTTTAAAATATACAATTTTATTTTCTAAAACATCAACGACTCAATTCCATCTCTATATGTTCTATGTTATCTTCTAAATAAATTTCACTCGTCTGAACAAAACCAAGTGAAGCATAAAAATTTTTCAAATATAATTGAGCGCCGATCATTATTTTTTTGCAATTGAATTGTGTGATTGTTTTTTCAATTGCCAGTTTCATCATCTCTCTTCCATACCCTTCTTTTCTGTATCGTGGTGATGAAACCACTCTGCCAATGCTTGCTTCAGAAAATGCTAGCCCGGGAGGTAATATCCTGCAATATGCTGCCAGATCATTTTCAACCCAACCCATTAAATGCCATGAGTGTGAATCCTTCCCGTCTGCATCCTGATACACGCAATTTTGCTCAACAACAAACACTTCATTTCTTAATTGCATGACCGCATAAAGCTCTGCAGATTCCAACTCATTAAACGTTTTATAGACCCATTTTATTTGCATTTTTTTACATATTTTAATACTTAGGAATATTACTGTTAGCAACTTTTAATCGAAGTGGTTTCCGCAATCATTAGGTAAAAACACATTCATTTACAATGATATTTGAAAACATTTTTCAGCATATCAAATATACTGTTTAGCATATAAAATTTTGCAAGAGTAAAAACACGTTGATGTTTTTTAGATTTAACACGGCGAATGCAATAAGATTTGCGGTAGTTGGTAATAAATTTTTATCGTTGCAGAGTCTTAGTGCTTATTGAATCGCACTGTTTAAGTAGTTTTAAAGCATTAGCAAAGTCTCCATCATTATCAGCAGATTCTTTTCCTTGATAGAAAAACAGACATGCTTTCTCCTCATCCCCAGATTTGAGCATTATTGTTCCAAGCCATAAGAAGCAATTACTCTTTTCATAATTTTCATTAATTAAATCCTGAAAATCTTTGTATGCATTACGCAGATTACCCATTTCATATTCTACCTGAGCTTTTTGATACAATGCATCATTATAAGGAATTTGATACCTTGCTTCTTCATTCAATTCAGCAAGTTCAGAACTCAACTCAAACCTAAAACCACCAGCCGCCATATGCATATCCAAAATTTTTTCAAAGTCGAATAAAGCATCACTTAGTTTGTTTTGCTCCCAAAAACAAAATCCTCGATAATAATACGCCTCTTGAAGTTTTTTATTCCTTTTAATGATCTTGGAACACATTTTAATAGCGCTCTCATAATCTTTCTTTTTATAAAGATTTTTCATTTCATCAAACATTTCTCCAGTAGATCTCTTGCATGCGGATAAAAAGATCAAAATAAAAAATAAGCTAAAAAGAACTTTACTTTTCATTACGATAACTTTTGACCTATTAAATTATTGAGCCAAAGAAATTCTTATCTGCACACCTGCTCTCGTGTTCGTAATGGCTGCACTTGATTGCACATAAGGGATCACTTTTCTTCTGTCGAAGAATAATTTGATATTCACTCTGCTGTTCAGGAAGTAATCAATGGTTGGAGAAAAAGTAATTTCTTTACTTCCTGCGGTAGGTACTGTATTATCCTGACCCAACCTGCTATTGGATGTTGCATTGTCTCTGATCTTATAATCAAATCTAAAATTAATTTCATTATCCAGTTTTCCTGAACCGCTTTTGCTTAAGAATTTAGGTAGCTTCAAGCCTCCCAATAATTTCATGCCGCGTTTACGGAAACCTGCGCCAATAGAAAATTCTGTACTTCTTGTTTCACTTAATTGATAGTCGATCAAACTCAAACTTAAAATACGTTGTTTGCTATATTCAAATTTTGCCTGCAACTGATTGGTGAACATCATATCTACTCCTATCAATGGTGCAAATTGTTCCTGTATAGTAATATTAGGTATTAGGAAATAAGGAACAAAGTTTTGAGAAACCGTATCAAAGAAAGTAGGCATTCCCTGGTTTAATGTATCGGCATAATATAATGCTGAAGTAAATCCATTCATGCTCAAATTACCATTATAACCGTGTGAAATAGTGAAGTTGGTAAATACTTTATCCAATCCTTTCATTCTACTCAAACCGCTGTAATCTAATTTCCAGTTTGGTTTAGGCAAAATATTTCGGAACGGATTAGATTTAATATTAGGATTGCTTTGTTTAATTAATCCTACTTTATTAGGGTCTTGTCCGGTGTATGCAGCAATGAATGCCGGTATCAATACATCAACAGCATATTTATTGTAGCCTTTGTAATAACCATTCGCCAATTCTTCACTTACAAGATTTCCTTTACCTAATCTTTCCGACAAGATGATCCTGTTATTCTCAAATGTTTTAAATGTTTCTGATACTCTGTTAGGATCAAACTTCCCAAACAATGTTTTATATGCAATATAACTTACATCAAAACCGCCACCTGCATACGGACTTAAATGTCCAAATTCATTTCCTGTTCCCGAAGTATCTTTAAACAACTCAGAATATGTTTTGTTGAATGTCTTGCTGAGATTAACGCTGATGTTCAGATCTCTTACCGGCTCTAACTGAGCTGTAAGCATTAAACGCTGATCGAAGGATTGTTGCAAAATAGTATTGAATAAAGCATCCTTCGTTATTAATCCTTTTTTGGAGGCACTGTTCAACCAGTTTGTATCCGGTTGCATACCAAGCACAAAATCAAGTCCGGGTGCCATGCTGTTCCAGTTCTGACCAACTATTTTGGTACTGTCTGTATACCCGGGTAAACGTGTATTTGCATTTTCAGATATAGAAACATTTACCTGCTTAAGACTTGTGATCAATTTACCAAATACTCTGCCTACAGTTCCAACATCAGGTAAAGCATTCTTATCTCTTATCTTCTTTACTTTAACACGTTTTACTTCCTTCACTTTTATACCATCTCTCATCACATATTTGAAAACAGTATCTGTTCTTGTCAATTTCGGATTTGATTGTCCTTGCATTCTTGGTTGATCAATTGCTCTGAAGAATTTCAGTTTATTGTACAACTTAGTAAAATCCAATTGTGCTGTAGCTTCTTTTTGCTGGCCATTCTCCAGTATATTACCAAGATTAACTGCCAGTCTCGATGCACCGATCCAGCGATAATCTGCCTGATATTTCACATTGATCGTTGTCCAGTCTATCAACGGGAATTTAGATGTTGGTAAGGTATAAGAGAAATTAGCCGTTTGATTGTACAATGTATTTCTACCACCTTTCCAGAAGTTTGTACGAACAGTATCTTTCTTTTCCTTAGTATCCAATCTTCCAAATGGTTCATCTACTCTTGAGTTATTTGTTGCCGTTAGGTCAAAGTTGATTGAACGTGTCAATGTCCAACGGAGTATATAATCTCTCTGGAACGTAAAGAATTTATCGTAGGTTTCAGGAATTTTATATTTTGAAGAACCAATACTCCTCGGACGTATCGCTGCAAACTGGCGATGAATATCTGCCTTAAAGCTCAATTGACTCGGCACCGGATTAAAGTTGAAATCTTTGATCAGATCGAACCAATGTGTTTTACGCTTTTTAAAGAATTTGATCTTTTTGAATGGCTCTATATATTTAGCCTGTGGAGCAAAATTGTAACCTATACCGCCTCTATGTCTGGTCACTTCATTATTTTCTATCAACGGGCTATGCGCCTTAATATTAATGTAGGAGTAACTAAGGTCTACATTTGATATATCATATATCTTAGGTTTTTTAGTACCCGTTCTGTTTTTACGAACATTGGTAAAGTTTAAAGTTTTTGTACTTGTAAAATCTACTGCAGCATTTTTTATAGAATCTTTTTCCGCACCTGATGCTGCACTCAACTTATCTTTCAATTTGATATCAAGATCGTACGGATCGTATTCAGGTGTGCTGATCGCCTGAGAGTAACTTGCAAAAACAGGAATTGAGATAGCTGCTTTTTTAGGCAATAGTTTTCCTAATTCCAATGTAGCAGCAACATCAAATTGTTTGTAGTCATCTCTGTATCTGTCATTGGCTCTTTGCTCCAGTGTACCAAAGCCCTGACTGTGTGTAGATACCGAGGCTGTTAAGGTTCCAAGATCAGCCAATGTCATATCTACTCTGCCCATAGCAGCCCAACCTCCTTGTTCATCAATGGATGATAAACGTAATTCATTTACCCAAACTTCACCACAGGCGCTCGGACTGTTCTCATTTTCAATACTGATCAACACACCTCGGATCTCACCCAAATTCGGATCTCCCATTACCGCATAGGTTTGACCGTTAGTTTGAGCTTTCCTGTAAATATCCGTAACAGAACAGTTGCCGCAAAGATTTCTCTCCTGTTTCAGTTTTGTCAATGTTGTAAGATCAACATTCAGACTATTAATTGCTTTCCACAAAGAATCATTGTAGGCATCACTGTCAGGATTAAGATTTGCATCATCAAGGTCTGTGAGGTAAAGTGGTATTTTAATTTCGTAATAATTGTTTACAAAATCGGTACCGATCCTGATAATTGCATTCATATCTTTATCTGCAATACCAAAAGGCGTTTTAATACTGTTCTCTGCATGTATATACATTGCAAGATTTTTGTACTGACGAAGATCTCTGTTGGCAAATGTTTGGAAAACACCTCTTGTATCTCCTTTACCCATTCCGCAGAAACGTAAACTCATACTTTGTTCGTTCTGCAAAAGATTCACACCATTGTTACTTTGTATTTGCTGGCGTTCGATATCTTTAGGTGTACGGTATGGCAAAGGCGAACGTTTATCGTTTTCTTCGATGTTCACTCCACCTACACTAAAATCAACCGTTGTGCTGATCGGATTATAATTACCCGTAGTATCTACTTTATATTTGAATTGACGCCAGATATTTCTTGTCAATTGCAACTGACCAAAACGAAGCGTTACACTATCTTCAAAATCGGTTAAGAACATTCTTATAAAACGGATCGATTTAAAATCGGGAATATTTCCAATTTTTTTATTGTACGAATTGATCGGTATTCTGAATTGATACCATATTTCATCACGAGTACTTCCGTCTGCAGGTTTTACTGTTACCGTTTTTTTATCAACAATAAAATTATTGCCACCTACTTCCATTTCAGAATTACCGTTCGGTTTGATCTTTACTACATATTGAAAATACTCTTCAACCTCATTCAGTGTATTGTCTCTGTTAAGGTCTTCAGCATCGGGATATAATGTTGCTGCAGATGAAAATTCTGTTCCGGTATTTGCTTGAGAGTTTCCTTGTGGATTATTAAAATTTTTATACCGTGCTAAAATTCCATCCGTTTCAGTGAAAGCTTCATTCCTATAATGAACATAATCATCTAATGACGGATCGTTATTGAATTTTTGAAATGCGGCAGGTGATACAATACCTTGAAGGTTCACCAGATATGGCAGATGTTGTATTCTTTCCGAGTTGTCATCCAACCCATCCAGCCCAATATCCTGTGCTTCTCTATCTTCAACATTATTACTGAATGCATTGGTAACCTGAATCGGATTACGTGGTACTCTGCTCCAGTTAGATGTATCAACCTGTGCAGGAGAATTTGGTGTTGGCAATCCATTTTCATAAAACCTTCTACCATCTTTTAAAATATCTTCAGAAATATTTCCTAGATTAAAATACAATTTACCTCCGGTAGAATTGGATGCGTTAGGATTACGGGGTGTATTAATAAAAGGATCCTGCATCCAGAATTCAATGAACTCAATGTTAGCAGTTTCAAAATCTGTTTGATCGATATTACGCATTAAACCACCCCAACGTTTTTTCGGATCTTTCAAAAGACCGGTACTGGCAACATTTGCACCGTCATCAGCATAATTGTACGGACCTTTTTCCGTAGGGTAATAGGACAGATCAAAAGTTACTAATTGATTTTGTCCGAAGCCGGTTGTTTTTTGTGGGAAGATCTCACTCTGATAAACAGTTCTTACTCTCGGATCACTCAGCTCTTCTCTGTTGTTTGCTAGTGGATTATTATTTCCTTTATACAATTGTAAAGATGGTTCAATTTGATACCAAGCCAGTTTTGCTCGGTTCTTTCCATAGTCAAGATCATTGTTCAATCCTGCTTCGGGGAAAAGTTCGTTACCAAATTCATCTGTTGCACCTTTAGGTGTTGATGCCAATGTCCATGTAACTGCAGGGAAACGAAGATCGATTCCTGAACGACTGCCTTCAAAATCATCAATATAAACAGCCCCTTTACTTCCGCTACCGATCTGCGGCGCATGACCGGGTTTTAGAATAGCTAACTCACCATACGCATTGATAGTAGATGGTGCCGTAGTTTGATAGAACGGTAATTTATCTAACCACTTCGTTAATCTCGGTACTTCTTTTCTGTAGTTAACATCCAAACCATACATGGTGTTTCTGATAGGATCTTCGTTGTAGTTTACTTTGGTAAAGAATGGTCGTTCTCCCAATCTTACAACCGTAGCACCGATCGCAAGTTGTTCCTTAACCGTATTCTTCGCCATATAATCCAATCGAAGTCCGAGATAATTTCTTTGTTGAATACCAAATGCCGCATTGTTCTCAAAATTTACCTGAACCGGTAACCCTGCATTTAATACTGCCTGATTGGTAATTTTTATCGTACCAAGATCGTAGTTGATATCATAATCAACTCCTTCAATTAAAGTTTGTCCGCCTGCGCTAACGGTAACGCTACCACGAGGTATATTATAGCCGATGCTGATGTCGGAAGAACCGGAGGTTTTTGCCGAACCTTTCATCACAAATCTGTCGAGATTAGGGTATTGTTGTGCTACAGCTTTAATGGAATCGTACAATGCATAAAACAAGGTATCTCTTATGGTAGACGGAATAGTGGTATATATCTGTTCAGCAAGGTCTTTACCAAAAGGCTCAAGTACCGGGAAAATGATCCTGCTGTATGGAGAGATCACAGTATATCCTTCAACATAATCAAACACACCATCGGGTTGAGGATCTAGCTGATTATTCAATCTGTCTAAATTCAATAAAGTCAAAATAGGAGTACCCTGATTTTTGTCGCCGTAAGGCACATAAGGTTTTACACCAAGACTTGGTTCCTGATAATACATGCTCAGTTTAAAATCTGTTGGTGTTAATGTACCATAACCAACGGAGTAAACATTCTTCATCATCAAACTCCAAAGTGGTAAATTTGTTCTTTGTGATGTTGCTTTCAATAATTTTAAAAACAATACTTGTTGTGTAGCCTTATTGCTATCGGGAGGAAGGTCTGAAGAAAACTCTCCTACCTGATAAACTCTGCCATTGTAAGCATATTGGTACGCAACGGCTAATACTTCATCCGTTTGCAGCGGCTGACTTAAAGAAATAAATCCAACCTGACGATTGTAAATGTATTGGGTGCTATCTAATTTACGAGCAAATATTTTTTCGAATTGTTGCACAGGTTGCAGGTTCATATTATTAACCAGATTACTGTATACCAATGCAGGATCTCTATTTACAGGATTTGCTTTAAGATCGGCAAACAATGTGTTTGCATTGTTATCCGGAAGCCCGGGGTTAACAGGATTCACAATATCCGGTTGCGTTTCACCGAGGTTCATGAAACCTACTACATCTCTGGTATCGGTGGTGGCGCCATTTCTATTGGTTACCCAAACTTCCATTCTTAATATTTGCACAGGCGTAGTTACTGCCGGCAAATTTTTCATTGTTGTATTGTAATTGCTTTTGAAATATTGTGCCAATAAAAAGTGTCTATTCTCTTCGTAGTCATCTGCTTTCAGATCTATCAACTGAGCAGCTGCGCCACCTTGGAGGTTCACACTTTGTCTTTGTGATTTTTGATTAGCCAAAACAGCCGTTACATTAAGTTTACCAAATTGCAATTGTGTTTTTAAACCAAACAATTGTTGTGCTCCGGGAATTAATGTACTTCGTGAAGGGAAACTTACATTACCTGCTTCTAATCTTTTTATTATTTCGTCATCAACACCGGTATAGTCTAATTTAAGCTGATTGTCTTGTCCGAAATTAGCAAGCGTATTATAGTTGATCGGGAATTTTAATTTATCGCCAATGTTTGCATTCACATTTACCTGAGCATTCATATCAAAATCAAAACCACCGTTCTTTCTTGCTCTTTCTGGTAATGTAGGGTTTGCTATATTTTGTCCCTGATAACCTGCAATTACATCCACGTTTCCTTGTGGTGTAATTTCTATTTTCCCATTACCGAATAAACGATTGAATAAATTATCAACAAGATTCAGTTTAGGCTTGGCTAGTTTACTGTTAAGCAAACTCATAGTGTTGGCACGTTTTTTAAAATACTCTGCCTCTGTTTGCTTGTTGCGTATCTGCCAATACTCGTCGAAAGTGTAAGTTGTTGGTGTACGATAATATTTATCGCCTATCTTTTCATAAACAACATACAATTTTGTTTTAGCATCGTAGGCAACTGAATCGGTAATATTGGAAGGTTTCTTAAAATCGAAAGTGCTTTTTTTATCGTTAATAAAATCCCCTCTTCTGTCGTGAATAGGAAAGTGCAAACCTCCGTTATTACCCGGTTCTAAAGTATCAATTGCATTACGGTAATTATTTGAAGGAGTATTATCTGAAGCGGTAGCGGATAAAGACACTGTTGTAAGCAACAATACCTGTAACAACCAAAAACATGCCCTTTGCTTTGTTAAGTTCTTTGTGGTAAACATTCAGTAAATCAATTAATGTAGATTAGTATCAAATGGCTTTTAGGGCTTTTTTAATCAGTTCTTCTAAGTTACTATTATTTGGTTCAGATAAAACAATTTTTTGAACAGCGGCTTCGGCCTGCGAACGGGATATACCCAAGGCAATTAAAGCATTTGAAGCATCCTGTTGTAAACTATTTCCATGGGCAAAAGGTACACTAACATCCGATGATATTTTACCCACTTTGTCTTTCAACTCCAACACCAATCGTTCAGCTGTTTTTTTACCTATACCCTTGATGCTTTCAAGTAACTTAACGTTGCTTTGCAGGATAGCCCTGCTAATTTCATCGGGCTTCAAGCCTGATAGCATCATTCTTGCTGTAGCAGCACCAATGCCCGAAACACCGATCAACTGAATAAACATTTCCTTTTCTGCCTTATCAAAAAAACCATATAAAGTATGTCCGTCTTCCTTAATTTGTAAATAGGTAAACAACTTACCCTGATCCATATTCTGAATATGAGAATATGTGTTCAGGCTGATATTTACTTCGTACCCCACGCCTTGTATATCAACATAAACTTGAGTAGGGGTTTTATCTATAAATTTTCCTTGCAGATATGCGTACATAATTCAATATCAGTCAGTAGCGAAAATAAGGATATTTTTTGAGTGAAAGCGTTAAAATAGGCATTCCGGGCTGATGGTGCCCGTAAAAACCTACTAACCACAGATTTAACCTAAGCAATGCTTTCTAACTCTGTGAGCCTCTGTGAAAAAACTCCGTGTAACTCTGTGGTAAGAATCCTTACTTTTGCACTCATATTTTCTTTACAAGATATATAAATATTTTACATACGATGCAAAAAATAAATGCCGTTATTACTTCAGTAGGTGGTTATGTTCCTGAATTCAGATTGACCAATGCAGTTTTAGAAACACTTGTTGATACAAATGATGAATGGATAAAATCGAGAACAGGAATTGAAGAAAGAAGGATCTTAAAAGGCGAAGGATTGGCTACTTCGGATATGGGAGTACCGGCAGTTTTAGAGATTTGTAAAAAAAGAGGCATTGACCCGATGGAAATAGATTGTATGATCGTTGCTACGGTTACGCCTGATATGGTTTTCCCTTCTACAGCTAATTTGATATGTGATAAGATAGGAGCAAAAAATGCCTGGGGATTCGATCTGAGTGCGGCTTGTTCAGGATTTTTATTTGGTTTAACAACAGCTGCGTCTTTTATTGAGAGTGGCAGATATAAAAAAGTTGTGGTGGTGGGTGCCGATAAAATGAGTTCAATTGTTGATTACAGCGATAGAACAACTTGTATCATTTTTGGTGATGGTGCCGGTGCAGTTTTATTAGAACCTACTACTGAAGACATTGGTGTAAAAGACAGTATTCTTAGAAGCGATGGCAGCGGTAAAGATTTCTTACACATGAAAGCCGGCGGTTCGTTAAAACCTGCAAGTATTGAAACAGTTACTGCAAAAGAACATTTTATTTTTCAGGACGGACAACCCGTATTCAAAGCTGCTGTTAAAGGTATGGCCGATACTGCATTTGAGTTATTAGAACGCAATAGTTTAACAGGCGATGATATTGCATGGCTTGTTCCACATCAGGCAAATAAAAGAATCATTGATGCTACTGCAAATAGGATCAATTTATCACACGAAAAAGTAATGTTGAATATTCAAAAATACGGTAACACTACTGCAGGCACTATTCCACTTTGTTTATGGGATTGGGAAAAACAATTACACAAAGGTGATAAACTTGTATTGGCTGCTTTTGGTGGTGGGTTTACCTGGGGTGCTACTTTAATTACCTGGGGGTACGATTCGAATTGATTTGGAGATGTGAAAGTTTGGAGATGTGCTAATTTATAATTTGCTACTGTTTATTTTTTTGTTCTGGTATATAAGATGAAATCTGTTCCGGGAATTTTATCTACACCCAATTGATGAAATATTGTAACGATCTGTCCCCTGTGGTATGTGCCATGATTAAACATATGCATCAATACTTCAGTAACAGGTTGTTTGAATTGTTCCTTTTTAGAATTCTGATAAGCAAACACATGTTGTAATTGATTTTCGCCGGCGGCATCCACCCACTCCTTCCATTGTAAAGATTGTTGTTGAGATTGTTTTACTAACTCCGAAAAATTGCCTGTAAAATTTTTACTCGGCACTTCTACAAACTCTGCCAATTTCAAACGCTGCCACCAAATTGATTCTGCATCCAATAAATGTAAAACTGTTTTGTATAAACTTGGAAAACTGTTCGGAACTTCCTGATGTATTTGTTCTTCTGTTAATAAAGATATTCTCTCGAACAATTTATTATTTGCCCATACATTATATGCTGCGTATTGCTGAAGTAATTGTTTCATAGCCCCTCCGCCCCCTAAAGGGGGAACTTTGGTTTAAAATTATTTGATGTTCTTTTCAATTCTTGATTGAATAATTTCATTTTTATCCAAATGCTTTTATCGTTTTACCAAAGATAAATTATTTTACAAGGTTGCATACTTCCAAGTTTCCCCTTTAGGGGGTGGAGGGGGTTCTGGTTCCGGCATACAATTCGTATTCATACAATCTGCAATCGATCTTACTTGTATAAAATTCTATGCGTCTGCTTGGTTTTAATCCGATCCGTTTTCCTAACTCTAAATTACCTGTAAAAATATATCCAGTATAGCCTTTGCATTGTTTTTTCATAAAATCACCCATGCGTTTATAAGTGAATTGCAACTCAGCTTCCACTCCTAACCTATCACCATATTCAGGATTAAAATAAATAACTCCATTGCCACCTTCCGGAACAGGTGTAGTTTCAAAATCTCCCAAAGTGAATTCAATGATATCCTCTACACCTGCTGCACCGGCATTTATTTTTGAAATATTAATTGCATCACTGCTGATATCAGATGCAATGATCTTCAATCCGGGAACTTCAATAATGATTTCGTCTAACCGTGTACATTCTTTTAAATAGATAGTTTCATTATACCCGACGATATGCATGAATCCATAGTTGCTTCTGTATAACCCGGGCATGCGATTGGTTGCCAACAATGCAGCTTCAATCGCTACTGTAGAAGAACCACACATTGGATTTATAAAAGGTGATTGTCTATCCCATTTCGTAGCCAGCAATGTAGATGCAGCAAGGGCTTCAAGCATCGGCGCTTTTCCTGGAATTTTTCTATAGCCATGCTTGGACAGCGTTTCACCGGATGTATCAACAAAAATTTCAGCAACAGATTCCTGCCAATATAAATGAATGACTGTTTTATCCAACTCCGGTCCGGAATTGGGTCTGGATCCTGTTTTATTTCTAAATCTGTCAACAATAGCATCTTTCACTTTTACATTAGCAAATAAAGAATTGTTGATGGTATCATTGTTCACATTACTTGTGATAGAAAAATATCCATCGGGAGCAATGATATCTTCCCATTCAAAATTAATCAACGCTTTGTACAAAGCATCTGCATTGTAAGCATTAAATTCTTTCACAGAAAATAATACCTGACTTGCACAACGCAGATTCAGATTCAGTTTGATACAATCTTCCAGCGAACCCTTTAATTCTACGCCTGTTTTAAAAACTCTTACGGGCACAAAGCCAAGTGCTTCTATCTCTTTTTGTAGATATGGAGATAACCGATTGCTGCAGGTTACTATGATCTTACTTGTAATGTTGAAAAGGTGCATAATGAAGCACAAAAGTAGGCAATCTCTCCGCTAATCGAATTTCAAAAATTTTTCTTCCTGAATTTTTTGCAACATTGGTTGAACGACGTTTAATGTATTTCCATTTAAAACCTCGTTGTAATAGTAAAGATATTTATCGCACATTTGTGTTGAAGAGAAATTAGAAAGCACATACTCATGACATCGCTTTCTATTGAATGCATCAACATTTTTCAACGCATTGGCCAACTCAACTGAATTATCCGACAAAAAGCCCACTTCAGAATTCACTAATTCGGGTAATGACCCGTATGGCGTGGCAAACACAGGACAACCGAAATATAAACTTTCAATGATAGCAATACCAAATGGCTCATGCCATCTCACAGGAAATAAAAATGCTTTTGAATCATTGATGATCTTATTTTTCTTTTCTCCGCCAAGCATTCCATGAAAATGTGCATTAGGAGTGAATGTAAGACGTATACCCTGATTAAAATTAAATCGTACACCACCAATAATATGGATCGGGAGCTTTGCCATACCGGCAATCTTTATTGCTCCTTTTACATTTTTTACACGCCAAGCAGCATCGCCTAAAAAATGGATGTAAGTACGTTTATTATCTAAAACAGGAATTCCGTAATCAGCAGGGTCAATACCATTGTGTACAAAAGAATTACTTCCAAATCTTGCTGCATGATCAGCAGAAACAAAAACTGTATTGATATCAAGTTTTTTTTGCTGATGCATATTTCCGTGACGGGTAATGATATACGGCTTAAGAGGAGTTTCGTTTACGCCATGATTCAAATGTACAATATCAACATCATCGGGAACCTGCTTATTGAAAGGTTGTGTCGGATCAAAAACCAACACATTTGCAAACGGGCAACTTGACCCAGCTGCAACGAGATAGCTAACCTTATGCCCACGAGCTGCCAACTGTTTTCCCAACCACCATATAACTCTTTCAGTACCACCATATCTGATAGCGGGAATAACGCTGTTGTTAACTATTAATACATGCATGGATCTAAAATTAAGTATTAATAATAATAAAGATCTACAATAAGCTGAGGCATTTTTTCAAACTGTCTTTCCAGAATGGAATTGAGATATTGAATGTTTGCTGAATAGCCGAAGTATCTAAAACCGAGTACTGTGGCCTTTTTGCAGGTGTAGGATATTGGGAAGTAGGAATAGGGTTAACAATACAATTACTTCCTGTCAACTCCTTTATTGCTGTTGCAAATTCATACCAATTGATAATACCTGAATTGGAGTAGTTGTATATGTTGGAGGTTGGAAGTTGGAAGTTGGAGTTTATAATTTGCATAATAGCACTTGCAAGATCAGCAGCATAAGTTGGGCAACCTTGTTGATCATTTACAACATTAATACTTTCTCTCTCCTTCATCAAACGCAACATCGTTTTCACAAAATTATTTCCGAAAGAAGAATAAACCCAAGAAGTACGAATGATAATAGAATCTGGATTATTTTTCAAAGCAAGTTGCTCTCCTTTTAATTTACTTGCTCCATACACACCAATCGGATCTGTTAGCTGATCTTCTTTTATTGGAGTAGTGTTGGTGCCATTGAAAACATAATCGGTAGAAATATGAATGAATTTTGTGCCGTACTCTTTGCAAACTACTGCCAGATTTGCAACTGCATCTGCATTGATCAGATACGCTTTATCAATTTCACTTTCTGCTTTATCTACTGCAGTATATGCGGCACAGTTAACACACCAGTCAATTTTATGTTGACTGAAATAATTTTTTACTTCATTGAAATCATCGATCGCCAATTCATTCTTTGTAACAAATAAAAAATCATACTGTGGATATGCAGCAGCTATCGCTTTCATCTCCTGCCCCAACTGTCCGCCGGCTCCTGTAACTAAAATGGTTGACATATTATTTTCCGAATATGAAGTTACTGATACAATCGTTTAAGAGCGGATGGTTTCGATCTCTATCTGCTACGATCTGTTTCTCTGCAGGAACCCCCCAATCTATTTCAAGCACAGGATCGTTAAAAACCAAACCACCTTCACTTTGTTTATTATAAAACTGATCTACCTTATACATTACTTCGGCCGTTTCTGATATAACAGCATAGCCGTGTGCAAAGCCTTGGGGAACTAATAATTGTTTTTTATTATCGGCCGATAATTCAATGGAAAATGATTTACCATAAGTTGGCGACCCTTTTCTAATATCAACTGCGGCATCAATAATAGCTCCGCTAAGTACTCTTATCAGCTTTGTTTGTGCGTAAGGGTTTAATTGATAATGTAACCCTCTGATAACGCCATATGTAGATCTAGCCTGATTATCCTGTACAAATTTTATTTCTACACCTTCAGCAGAAAAGATCTTCTCATTATAACTTTCAAAAAAATAACCTCGGTCGTCTTTGTGTACAACTGGCTCAAAGATCATCAATCCGGGCAAATCTGTTTTTATAAACGGCATTAAGAATTAAAAATTAAAAATTAAAAATTAAAAATTATGACTCACCAATAATCATAACTTTATTTTGTATATACCTTTTTAAAAAAATTAATAGTTTCTATTAACCCGTCCTGAAATCTTTTAGTTGGCTGATAATCCAATAAGCTCTTCGCTAAAGATATATCTGCCAAGGAATCTCTGATATCACCTGCTCTGGGTTCTCTGTAAGTAGGTTCAAAATCACTTTGTAGATGTTCTCTGCATTTATTATACAGGTCATTCACAGAAAAATTTTCTCCAATGGCAACATTGTACACTTTATTGACTGCATCAGGATTATCGGTAAGCATACCTTTTACGTTTATCTGCACTGCATTTTCAACGAATGTAAAATCTCTGGTTTGTTTACCATCTCCATTAATAAAGACCGGCGTACGATGTAAAATGCCTTTTACAAACAATGGTATCACTGCTGCATATTGTCCATCAGGATCTTGACGTGGTCCAAAAACATTAAAGTAACGAAAGCCCATAATTTTTAGGCCATACGTATTTGCAAAAACTTCTGCGTATAACTCATTCGTTTTTTTGGTAACCGCATAAGGCGAAAGACAATTGCCAACACGTGATTCTATTTTGGGTAATGTTTTTTCATCTCCATAAACAGAAGATGATGATGCATATACAAACTGTTTTACGTTATTATCAACTGCGGCCTTGAGCATATTAACAAAGCCAGATACATTTACAGCAGCAGAGCTAACGGGATCGGCTATAGAACGTGGCACAGAGCCTAATGCAGCCTGGTGGCTTACATAGTCTATTCCGTTGCAAGCTTGCTTACAAGTTTCTGCATCACGAATATCGCCTTCAATAAATTCGAAAGCTGGATAAGTACTAAGGATATCAATATTGGATTGAAATCCGTTGGCAAAATTATCCAATACCCTCACTTTTTTTGCACCATTCTTCAACAAATATTCAGCAATATGACTACCAATAAAGCCTGCACCTCCCGTTATAAGAAAGCTGCTGTTGCTTAGATCTTTTGTATGAAAAATTAAACTCAAACGTAAAAGTATTAAAGGCTCCAGTAATGGCGTGTCTTGATCTTGTTTCTATAAATACCTTTCAGGTCTGCGATCATTGCAGCAGGTTTTGTAATGCCTGAAAAATAAGCATCATCTAATTGTTTATAATCATTGTGCGGAACAGTGATTACTATTGCATCATAATCATTAGCAATAACCGGTGTTAATTCAATTCCATATTCGTGTAACAATTCATCGCTATCAGCATACGGATCTGTAAGATCAACATTCAATGAAAAAGACTTCAACTCTTTGACCACATCCGCCACTTTTGAATTACGTATATCGCTTACGTTTTCTTTAAACGTTGCACCCATCACCAGTACTTTTGCATCTTTTACATTACCGTTACTTTGGATGATGTGCTGTAAAACTTTTTTAGCTACGTAACCAGCCATGCCGTCATTGATAGACCGTCCGGCTAAAATAACCTGACTATCATAGCCAAGTTTTTTTGATTTATATGTTAGGTAGTATGGATCTACGCCAATACAATGACCACCAACAAGACCGGGTTGAAATTTTAGAAAATTCCATTTTGTTCCGGCTGCTTCCAATACTTCAAATGTATTGATACCCATTTTATCAAAGATGATCGACAATTCATTCATCAATGCAATATTCAGATCACGTTGTGTGTTTTCAATAATCTTTGCTGCTTCAGCTACTTTAATACTTGATGCTCTGTGGACACCTGCAGTAACCACCAACTCATAAACTTTTGCAATTACCTCGGCCGAATCTGCATCACAACCACTTACCACTTTTACAATTTTTGCCAGTGTATGTTCTTTATCTCCCGGGTTAATTCTTTCTGGCGAATACCCCAATTTAAAATCTGCTATATTTTTTAATCCTGACAGATCTTCAATGATCGGCAAACAATCTTCTTCAGTACAGCCGGGATATACAGTGCTTTCAAAAACCACATAATCTCCTTTTTTGATCACCTTTCCAACTGTTTCACTTGCTTTTAATACAGGAGTAAGATCGGGAATATTATTTTCATCAACAGGAGTAGGTACTGCTACGATGAAAAAATTTGCTTTCTTTAATACATCGAGGTTATTTGTAAATTCAATATCACATCCATCAAATGCGCTACTCTCTAATTCCTGACTTGGGTCGATCTTGTTACGCATCATATCAACACGTTTAGCATTGATATCAAAACCAATTACTTTTATTTTTTTAGCAAATTCCAGTGCAATAGGCAACCCAACATAACCCAAACCTATTACCGCTAATTGTTTTTTCTTATCTAACAGATCCTGATACATTAATAATTGAGGATTATGAATGATGAATTATTTTTTTTCTTCAAACTCTTTTGGCATTTTGTACAATTCTTCTTTAGGCAGATTTTTGAAATAGTCATATGTGATCTTCAAACCTTCTCCTCTTGAAACTTTCGGTTCCCAGTTCAATATTGATTTGGCTCTTGAGATATCCGGCCTTCTTTGTTTAGGATCATCTGTAGGTAAAGGCTTGTAAACGATTTTTTGGGTGGTGCCCGTAAGTTTTATGATCTCTTCTGCAAAATCTTTCAATGAAATTTCATCGGGGTTACCAATGTTTACCGGTAATGTATAATCACTCATCAGTAATTTATAAATACCATCTACCAGATCGTCTACATAACAAAAGCTTCTCGTTTGTGAGCCATCACCAAATACCGTCAGATCTTCGCCTCGTAATGCCTGTCCGATAAATGCAGGTAAAGCCCTCCCATCGTTCAATCGCATTCGTGGACCATAGGTATTAAATATCCTGATGATCCTTGTTTCAACGCCATGATAAGTATGATAAGCCATTGTAATAGCTTCCTGAAAACGTTTTGCTTCGTCATATACGCCACGTGGCCCTACGGGATTTACATTACCCCAGTACTCTTCAGTTTGCGGATGCACTAACGGATCGCCATATACCTCACTCGTACTGGCTACTAATATTCTTGCTTTTTTTTCTTTAGCAAGGCCTAAACAATTATGTGTACCAAGCGAACCAACCTTTAAGGTTTGAATTGGAATTTTTAGATAATCGATCGGACTTGCAGGTGAGGCAAAATGAAGAATGTAATCAAGTTCACCATTAACATGAATAAACTTAGAAACATCATGATTGTAGAACTCAAAATTTTCTAACGGAAAAAGGTGCTCAATATTTTTAAGATCGCCGGTAATAAGATTATCCATCGCAATTACATGAAAGCCTTCTTTGATGAAGCGATCACATAAATGTGAACCTAAAAAACCGGCAGCCCCGGTGATGAGTATTCTTTTTTTCATTAGAGGTTTATTGTTGTTTATCCTATAACTTTTCTTCCGATACTTACATAATAAAAACCTAAGTCCTGCATTTGCTGCAGATCAAATAAGTTTCTACCATCAAACACTACTTTATTTTTTAAAAGACCTGTTATTTTTTCAAAATCCGGTGTTCTGAATTCACTCCATTCAGTAGCAATCACCAATGCATCCGCATCTTGCAAAGCATCATATTGATTATTTGCAAAATAGATCTTATCTCCCAACAACTGTTTTACATTTGGCATTCCTTCAGGATCAAAAGCAGATACTGCTGCTCCTTCGGCCAACAATGCATCAATGATGTATAATGCAGGTGCTTCTCTGATATCATCTGTATTTGGTTTGAATGCAAGACCCCACAATGCAATTTTTTTTCCTTTCAAATTGCCGTTAAAATATTTTTTTATGCTTGGCAACAAATGTAATTTTTGTTTGCTGTTCACATCCATCACCGCTTCCAATATTTTAAAGTCGTAGTTCACTTCTTTAGACGATTTAGCTAAGGCTTGAACGTCTTTGGGGAAGCAACTTCCGCCATATCCGATACCGGGGAACAAAAATCTTTTCCCAATTCTTTCATCACTACCAATTCCTTTACGAACCAAGTCAACATCTGCTCCCAACAACTCACATAGCTGAGCTATTTCATTCATAAATGTGATCTTAGTTGCTAAGAATGAATTGGCTGCATACTTTGTAAGCTCTGCACTTTTTTCATCCATAAAAATGATCGGGTTGCCCTGGCGAACAAACGGTGCATATAGATCGTTCAATATTTTCTTCGCCTTTTCGCTGCTCGTACCGATCACCACTCTATCAGGTTTCATGAAATCATCTACAGCTACACCTTCTCTTAAAAACTCAGGATTACTTACTACCGCAAATGAATTTTCATTGGCACCACTTTTAATTAATGCCGCATGTACTTTATCTGATGTACCAACCGGTACAGTACTTTTATCAATGATCACTTTATAGTCTGTCGGTTCAATTATTTTACCAAGGTCTGCAGCTACACCAAGGATGTATTTTAAGTCAGCACTTCCATCTTCTCCCGGAGGAGTAGGTAAGGCAAGAAAAATGATTTGTGCATCTTTAATCCCATCTGCTAGAGATGTTGTAAAATTTAGTCTGCCTTCTTTTTGATTGCGCAAAAAGATCTTTTCCAATCCGGGCTCATAAATTGTAATAGTTCCACTACTCAACTTATCTACTTTACTTTTATCAATATCTACACAGGTTACTTTATTGCCTGTTTCGGCAAAACATGTACCTGTAACCAATCCTACATACCCTGTTCCAACTACTGCTATTTTCATTTTGTTATTTGTTAATTGTTATTTGTTATTTGTTGTTGGCATCTTTTGCTTTTTTAAGATACCCAATATAGCCGTTCAATATTGTTATACATTTTATTATCTGTTCCTTTCTTACAACAAATTCTTCATTAATTAAATAATTTTCTTCTACTGCAATTATTAAGTGATCGATAATCTCATATAAAGAACCTCTACTTATTCTACAAAATTGTATATTTTCCTGATAATTAAATCTACCATATCCCTCCGCTATGTTATTCGTTACCGAGCGCAAACATCTTATTAACTGATCTTTTAACCGATACTCTTCGCTTTTTGGTAATCCTGATAAAAATACTTTTAAACTTTCTCTTAATACAACCGCCTCTTTCCAACAATTTAATTCTTCAAACGATTTTAAGTTCTCCATACTAATAACCAATCACTATTAACCAATTATCTATTCGCAAACCCCAAGACATTTTTTACTATATAGCTCTGCTGCTCTTCATCCAGCTCTGTATGAATCGGTAAAGAGATCACTCTTTCCGTTAACCAATCGGTGACAGGAAGATCATAACTGCTGCCACCAAAGGATTCAAACATTTTTTGTTTGTGGCAAGGTACCGGATAATAGATCATCGACGGTATTTTTTGTTCAGCTAAAAATGCACTTAATGCATCTCTATCTACCCCATTTAATACCAAAGTATATTGATGGAAAACATGATCATTATATGCTGCTCTGAAGGGTGTTGTTATTTTCGTATGATTGGCAAAAGCTTTATCATAAAAATCAGCAGCTTTTCTTCTTGCTAAAATATACTCATCGAGGTGTTGCAACTTAATGTCGAGTATTGCTGCTTGTACAGCATCCAATCTGGAATTACAACCAACAATATCATGATAATATCTTGCTCCTTGTCCGTGTGCTGCGATCTTTTTTAATTTTTCTGACAGCATATCATCATTGGTAAACATTGCACCTCCATCTCCATACGCCCCCAAATTTTTCGACGGGTAAAATGATGTAGTTCCGATATGTGCAATGCCGCCGGTTTTTTTAACCGATCCATCACTGAATGTATAATTGCAACCGATGGCTTGAGCATTATCTTCAATTACATGTAGATTATGTTTTGCAGCAATGGCCATTATCTTCTCCATATCTGCAGCATGGCCGTATAAATGTACAGGTACAATTGCTTTAGTTTTTGGTGTGATTGCTTTTTCTATTGCTTCCGGATCGATACAAAAGGTTTGTTTATCTACCTCAACAAAAACTGGCTTTAATTTTAGTATTGCTGCTGCTTCAACTGTAGCTATATATGTAAATGAAGGTGTAATAACCTCGTCTCCCGGTTGAAGATCTAAAGCCATCATGGCTATCTGTAAAGCATCTGTGCCGTTGGCACAGGGAATTGCATGTTTAACGCCATTATAATCAGCTAAATGGGTGGCGAAATCGGCTACTACTTTTCCGCCTATAAACTGAGAACTTTCCAATACAGCAATTACCGCAGCATCTACCTCTGTCTTGATCTTATTGTACTGGGTTTTGGTATCTACCATTTGTAATGGCCTCATGCGTTTCAGTTTTTTATGGAGCGGCAAAGATAATACTTGCTTTGCTATTTATAAAGGATGATTTATAGCTTGATATACAGGGCAATAGCCGTATTTTTGACCAAATTTTACGCAGTTGAGTTTCTTCATATATAAGCTGGCCATATATTTATACGTTTCAGGTATAAAAATTGCGTCGCTTTGGAATGCCAAAGCCCGACTATGGGTCAATGGTAGAAGAACTTTCCCTACCATTAATAAAAATACTGCTAACAAGGATAAAACAATATGGATGCACTGCTCAAGTTTGGGTGAGTTTGAGCAAGGAAGACCGCTATTAGAACAACTGAAAAAAGAGCAGCCCGATGCTGAGATCGTTTTAACTTTCTTTTCGCCGAGTGGGTATGAAGTTTGTAAAAACTATGCAGGTGCCGATTATGTTTTTTATTTGCCGATAGATTCTGCAACCAATGCTAAAAAATTTATTGATACAATTGAACCCACATTGGTACTTTGGATAAAATATGAGTATTGGTATTTTTATCTTACCGAGTTAAAAAAAAGAAATATTCCAACTCTTTTGATCTCTGCTATTTTTCTTCCTTATCAACCTTTCTTTAAATGGTATGGTGGCATTTGGAAAAAAATGCTTGGCTGTTTTAGTCATTTATTTGTACAAACCCCTGCTTCGAAAGATGCTCTGAATAAAATTAGCTTTGTTGGAAACATTACAGTAAGCGGCGATACAAGGTTTGATAGAGTAATTACGATTGCCAATAATTTTGAACCTATAGAATTGATTGAAAAATTTTGCGGCGATAACAGGGTCATTGTTGCAGGAAGTACATGGGAAGAAGATGAAGCGGAACTGATTCATTTTGTAAGAGCCAATCCTAATATTAAATTTATTGTTGCACCGCATTCGATTGATGCTGAAAATCTGAAGGATGTAAAAAAAGAATTCAAAGGGTCTATTTATTTCTCAGAATTAACAGAAGCAAATCTTCACTCAACCAATATTGTTATTATTGATAATGTTGGAATGCTCTCCAGACTTTATAAATATGCAACCATCACTTATGTTGGCGGGGCATTTACTGATAATGGCGTACACAATGTTTTAGAAGCGGCAGTATATGGCAAGCCGGTTATTTACGGACCTGAATATGAAAAATATGCGGAAGCAACAGAGCTTGTTTATAGTGGTGGTGGTATTTCTATCAACAATGCACTGGAATTTGAAACTGTTTTAAAAAGATTGCTGGAGAATGACGAAGAATTAAGCCGAGTAAGCAATATTGCAAAAAACTATGTTTATGTAAGAGCGGGAGCCAGCCAGAAGATCGTTGATCATATTTACGAGAATCGTCTCTTAACCAATTGATCAAATTGCTTCACCGTTTCCTGACTGTCGATCCAACCTAGCTTTGTTTTCAATTCTCTTCTGATCCAGTATTCAGCCTCGGGCCAGATAGAAAAACTATTGATCGTTTTTATACTTCTTTCGTACATGGCCTCATCTCCCCTGAACAATTCGTTGATGTATAAAAAGCGGTCGTTGATGCCAATTGCTTTTTTAAGATCTTTTACCGGAGCATCGGTCAATGTTTCACTCAATTCTGTTTTTGTTTCTTTCAACACATCATTTACCGAAACAGATTCTTTGGCAACTGCCTGATTGATCTCTTTTTCAACAGGTTTGGTAATGGATTGATGTTGTCTTAATGTAGGAGCTTCTTCATCTATCGACTCAAATAAAAGTTGCGGTTTACTCTGTACGCTCATTCTTTGAATGGATGCTGCATTGCGTTTTATTTCCTCCAACTCTGCTTCTACTTCTTCTTCATTGATTTGTAGCACTTCGACAGTTCTTTCTTCTTCAATTGCTGTAGTAGGTTTTGTTTCAACAGGAGCTGTTACTGGCATAGATATAGCAACAGAAGTACTTTGTGCCGTACCCTGTAAGTGCTGTAATTCATGTTGCATCATTTGCACCGTAAGTAGTAACAGTTCAGGCGAAGCTCCGTCTTTAAATTGTTGCTGCAGTTTTTGCAAAAGTGTTTCCACTCTATCCATAAAACAATGTTAATAGTTTGTCTTAAAATTTAGTTTGGTGAATCCACCAAAACCATAATCTTTGCAATTGTGGCTTAAAGTTACAAACTCAATTCAAAAAAATTACATAAATGTTTATAGAACCAAATTTAAAAGGAGAAAGACGTGGGTGGATAGAAGTGATATGCGGCAGTATGTTTAGCGGTAAAACAGAAGAATTGATCAGAAGATTGAAAAGAGTGAAGATAGCTAACCTTAAAGTTGAGATATACAAACCTGCAATTGATGTACGATATGATGAGGTAAAAATTGTTAGCCATGATTCGAATGCAATTCACAGTACACCTGTAAAGAACTCTCGTGAAATATTAGAAGTGGCTACGGATGTAGATGTGGTTGGTATTGACGAAGCTCAGTTCTTTGATGCTGAAATAGCGAATGTTTGTGAACAATTGGCATCAAAAGGTATCAGGGTTATTGTTGCAGGATTGGATATGGATTACCTCGGTAACCCTTTCGGACAAATGCCTAACCTATTAGCCAAAGCAGACTATATTACTAAACTCCACGCCATTTGTGTCAAATGTGGCAACATAGCCAATATCAGTTACCGCAAAACTGCTCAGGAGGGCCAGGTTTTATTGGGTGAAAAAGATATTTATGAGCCGAGATGCAGGCATTGTGCACAAGAAGGATAACGGAACACGGATGGCACAGTTTAAACTGATTGACACAGATTTTTGTTACGCCACTTTTCCAACAAAATAATTTTATCAGTTAATATCCATCCAATCCGTGTCATCCGTGTTCTATCAATCATGTCAACCCAACCTCAAAATGCATTTCAGGAATAGTAATATCGTGAAATCCTTTTTTAGCCAATCGTTTTTTAAATTCCTGTTGTACATCATACTCTCCATGAACTATAAATAATTTAGCAACCTGCTGCGGATTCTGGCAAGCAAGGAATTGACAAAGATCATCATAATCGCCATGTGCACTCATGCTTCTGATAGACCCTATCTCCGCATTTACTTCATGTGCCACACCATAAATACCAACTTCTTTATTACCTGCCATCAATCTACCGCCTAATGAGCGTGGTTCACAATAGCCTGTAAACAAAATTGTATTTCGACTGTTTTCAATATTATTACTGATATGGTGTTTTACCCTGCCTGCATCTGCCATACCGCTTGCTGAAATAACTACAAAAGGCCCATCTTTAAAATTCAGCGCTTTCGATTCGTCAACTGTTTTGATATATTTTAATCCCTTAAATCCGAAAGGATCATTATCACTTTGTAAAACCCTTTGAATGGTTTTATTGAAATATTTTGGATAATGCTTTACAATTTCTGTAGCCTTAACACTAAGCGGACTATCAACAAAATATTCTAGTGCCGGCAAACGCCCCTCCATTTCTAATTGGTTCATCGCATATAATATCTCCTGCGTACGACCAACGCTGAATGCAGCCATGATCAACTTCCCTTTTTTCTGCACACAGGCTTTTTCTATCCAATGCAAAACCTGATCGGGAGTAGTTACAGATACATCATGCAAACTATTACCGTATGTAGATTCGATGATGATATAATCTGCTTGTGAAAATTCTTTCGGCGATTTCAATATAACATCGCGGTATCTTCCTACATCTCCACTGAATGTTAAACGCTTTGTTTTCCCATTCTCTGTTACCTTTAAATGTACCGCAGCACTACCAATGATATGGCCTGCATCGGTATACATCACCTCAATATTATCATCGATCTTAAACCAGATATCGTATTCTACTTCTACAAAAGCATCCATAGCATTTAGAGCATCTTCAGTATTATACAAGGGCTCTATATATGGTTTCCCTTCTTGTGCTCTTTTTTTGTTTTCAAATTTAGCATCGCTTTCCTGTATGCCTGCAGAATCTTCAAGCAAAGCCGCTGTCAACTCCTTGGTTGCCGGCGTACAAAATATTTTTCCATCAAAACCATCTTTAATCAATTTAGGAATAAGGCCACTATGGTCGATATGAGCATGAGACAAAATAAGATGTGTTACTTCTCTTGGTTCAAAGCCCCATTCTCTGTTCAGTGGATCCGTATCTTTTCCCATGCCTTGAAACATACCACAGTCGAGCAGGTATTTATTACCGTTAGTTAATGAAAGTAAATGTTTTGAGCCCGTTACCGTTCTTGCAGCTCCATGGAAAGCAATTTTCATCGTTGATTATTTAATAAGATTAATTTTTCTTTGATTTGAATGACCATGTAATATAGAACTCTGCCACAACATCGCCATCTTTATTCTTTCCTGTTGACTTTACTTTAACAATCTTCCCTTCTCCTGTTTGTATGGCTTCGTTAACCGTATCGGTGATCAGTTTCCCATCTTCACAGATAAATGCTGTAGGGCCGGTGGCTTTTTTGAAATAGTTTGCCTCCATACTTACAACTAACATTGAAACAGCAGGGTTTCTTTTATAGGTATTCATCATGGCCAACAAACCTGTGCTTAATTCAGCTGCCATTGCCAAACAGGCAAAATAAGTACTCTTGAAAGGGTTTTGCGAAAACCATTTATACGGAACCGTTACTATTGCTTTTTCTTCTGAAATACCTAATACCCTTACTCCGCTGAAAAAAGCGGAAGGAAGTTTTGAAAAAAGAAACATCCTGAATTTAACAGGATGCTTCACAAGCTCTAAAAAATATTGTTTCCCATCTGTCATAATAAATTATTCTTATTGCTTATCGATCTCCACTACACAACCAACCACATTATTTTTTTCTGTAGCATCTGCTTTAAAATATATGCTACCGTTTGTTGTACTATTATACCTCACATTTTTTATGGAGGCACTATTGATCACTTCATTTAGTTTACCTGCAAAAGTCGATTGTTTACTGGCATTGATGGAAGCATTAATAGCATTATAATCCAGCGCTGTTTTACTTACCACTACTCCCATAAAATCTTTATTGCCCAGTTCATCTGCTCGTATAGATTGTTTACGAGGAAATAATCTGGTACCGGTAATACCGCAATATGGCGAGTGAGATTCGTTGTACGGAAACAATACAAAACTACTGCCGGACGCATTCGGAGTAAATAAATAGATATAACACTCTACCGCATTTTTTATTTCGATCTTAAATTGAGTTCCTTTTGCAACAGGTGTGGTTGTTACGAAAGTATTACCACTGCTCACTTTTAAAGGAATGTTTTGTTTGTTACTATTATTGATCAGCCCGATATTACATTCAAAATCTACATTCAATGCAGCACCACGTTTAGGCATAGGGTCTACCCCATAGGCCTCCCTTACAAAAACTTTAAAATCAGCATAACGAACCCATGCAATACCGTTTTGCCCCCAGTCTGTTCCCCAACTATTCATTATTTGAAAAGCGCCACCTTCCAATCTGTCATCATATCCTATCACACACATGGCATGACCGCCAAACCCTACCTGGTCTTTATCTTCTTCGGTAGGATGCCATACTTTTTGACCGATCATATCCTGCATAAACGTTCCGCCAACCATCATACCAATTACTACCGGTGCATCTTTTGCAAGATGCTCTTTAATAGATCGGATGCTTAAAGCGGTACCGTCATCTTCTGTTAATCTGTTAAAGCCATGCATTTTATTTTGCGATGCATTGTTCCATATACTTGTACCAGCTCCTCTTTGACAATCATTTTCATCGTAAGGAAATTGATTGAAAGGAACAGACCCTTTATTGGTCATGAATTCCATTGCTTTAATAATGTACGATCCCTGGCAACCATCCAAACCAATTTGATTGTATAAAAATGCCGGACTATATGCAACTTCATTAGGATTTTGCGATGTACTCGAACTTTCTATAATAGTTCTTGCCGCATAAGCACTACTCCAAGCAACACAACTTCCCTGTTTTCCCTGATTTAATCTTTGCGGTGCAAATCTTTCCAACGAAACGCTTTCAGGTAAAGGATTTTTTCCTTTATCATCTTCCAGTCCTTCATATACATCCGCTTGCTTAAACTTGTTAACGTCGAGCAAACCGCCTTTTGTAAATTGAGAGATCGTATCTGTTAGCCCTGAACAGGATTTATTCTGCATTAAAAAATATCCGCCTCCAACGATCAGTAAGAGCAATAGCATTCCCTTACCACCCTTAAACAAACTAAAGAGCAATGGTAAAAAATTCAACAACCCTCCTCCCGGAAAACCGCCTCTACCACCACCGCCGGAGTTGTTATCCGTATTTTCATTGTAGTCGTTTTTGTCTTGTGGATCGTCCACCATTTCTAAAGGCATAACAAATAATTTTAGTTAATAAACGGATATTAAAAATAGTAAGATTTCGTAATATAAGATATACAAATTTTGCGAAAAGACACAAGCCACAAGACCCAAGAGACTAGTCTGCTGATATAAAAAAACATTTTAACCAGTGTACTTGTCCCTTGGGTCTTGTGGCTTGAAGCTATTTAACTCTTTATACCTAAATGATCAATCAACAACCTGATTTTTTAATAGGTCTTCAAACACATCTCTTTTACGAATGAGTTTTGCCTTACCATCGATCACCAGGACTTCTGCAGGTTTTAATCTGGAATTGAAGTTAGACGACATTTCAAACCCGTAAGCTCCTGCGTTATAGAAAACTAAGAAATCTCCTTCACGTACTTCATTTAATTTTCTATCCCATGCAAAAGTGTCCGTCTCACATATATTACCTACTACAGTATAGATCCTTTCTGCCCCACCTGCATTGCTGATATTTTCAATATGATGATAGGCATCGTACATCATTGGACGGATCAAATGATTGAACCCACTATTCACACCTGCAAAAAGTGCAGCCGGCGTTTGTTTGATAACGTTAGTCTTTGTGATCAAATAACCACATTGACTAACAAGATATTTACCCGGCTCAAACCATATTTGTAATTTTCTGCCCGATTCTTTTTCGTACTCAGCTAATGCCACTGAAACTTTTTCTCCTAAAGTATTTACATCCGTTTCTGCATCTCCGGGTTGATATGGCACTTTAAAACCACTGCCCAGATCAATAAATTTCAGATCAGGAAAATGTTCTGCAATACTGAACATCACTTCCAGCCCTTCCAGAAAAACATTGATGTCTTTGATCTCACTACCGGTATGCATATGAATACCATTCACATTAATATTGGTTGTTTTTACGATCCTTTCAATATGCCTCATCTGATGCACTGAAATACCGAATTTACTATCAATATGTCCTGTACTGATTTTGTAATTACCACCCGCCATGATATGCGGATTTAAACGAATACACACCGGATAGCTGTTTCCGAATTTATTCCCAAACTGTTCTAAAATAGATATGTTATCGATATTGATGTGTACCCCTAATTCTTTCGCTTCAACGATCTCATCAAAGTCAACACAGTTAGGTGTGTACAGGATATTATCTTTATTAAAACCTGCCATCAATCCAAGCTTAACTTCATTGATGCTTACACAATCAAGCGATGCACCAAGTGTTTGAATGTATTTTAAAACATTGATATTGGTTAAAGATTTACAAGCATAAAAAAAATGTGCGTCACAACCTTTAAATGCCTTCTTCAGTTTATTGTATTGTTCTCCAATCTTTTCTGCATGATATACATACACAGGGGTTCCAAACTCGTTAGCGATCTCAATCAATTGTTGATGCGTTAATTTTTTTGACATTTTGTTTTAATTGTTAGGTTGTTATTTTTTGATCAATAAAAAAGGTATGAAATGTTTCCGTTTCATACCTTAGTTAATTAGTTATATACATAAGTCTATGATTCGGACGTATCGTCTTCCTTTTCCTTTATCTGTTTATCTTCCACAATTTCGCCTTCAGTTGTTACTGCTAAAACCACGTCTGCATTTTCTACAGATTCAATGATACTTTCTTCTGTTGGCTCTTCTGTTGTTTCATTCACCATGATCTCTTCAACAGCACCATGATTCACCATCGTAGCCTGCACTAATTCTTCCATCAACACTTCGCTGATCTTCGGCAGATCATCTGTAGAATTGATACCAAAATAATCCATGAAAGATTTTGAAGTACCATAGATCAATGGTTTTCCTACCGCCTCTTCATTTCTTCCGGTGATGATGATCAGGTCTTTTTCCAATAATTTTTGTACTGCATAATCACAATTCACTCCTCTAATAGATTCAATCTCACTTTTAGTGATCGGTTGTTTGTACGCAATAATAGCAAGTGTTTCCAAAGCCGCAATAGAAAGGCGTTTTAAAAACTTATCTCCATTTAATTGAGCAACCGTTTTATGATATTCTTTCTTTGTAAGGAACTGCCATCCACCGCCGCTTTGTTTTAATTCAAATGCATAAAACTCTGCAGCATATTTTTCCTGTATCCCATTAATAGCAGCATCCACCTGTTCGATGGTTGCTCTATCTTCAATAAAACCCATTGCATTATTCAGCAATTCAACCAATTCGGTATTCACCAATGGTTTATCACTTGCAAATATCAAGGCTTCAATATGTGGTATAATTTGAGAAAGTTCCATTTAATAAGTTTAATAGGTTTAATAAATTGAAGAGGTTTAATAGGTGTTAGAAGAACATTTGTAACTTCTTAAACCTATTGAACCTGTTAACTCATTTAACCATTTAATGCTGCTGCTCCACTCACAATCTCTGTCAACTCAGTTGTAATAGCTGCTTGTCTAGCTCTGTTATAACTGATCTTCAGCGATTTCAACAATTCATTTGCATTATCACTCGCTTTATCCATTGCAGTCATCCTAGCACCATGCTCACTTGCGTTCGCATCTAAAACCGCTTTGAATAATTGAGTGTTTAAGATCTTTGGCATCAATTCAGCTACCAATACATCCTTACCTGGTTCAAAGATAAAATCAGATTGTTTTTGCCCTGCTACCTGAGCAACTTTTGGCACCGGTAAAAATTGTTCTGCAACAAATACTTGCGTAGCTGCATTTTTAAATTCACTATATATCAACTCCACCGCATCTACTTCTTTGTTTGCAAAAGCACTCATTGCATATTTAGCCGCTGTTTGTACTTTATCAAAACTAAGACCGGTAAAGATCTCCCAAAATTGAGGAACTACTTTAAAACCGTTTTTAGTAAAATGTTCGAACCCTTTTTTACCTATGGGTAATATCTGCACATTACCTTTTGCATGTTGAGCAGCATATTTATCCTTAATGGTTTGTTTGGCTAATTTGATCAGGTTACTATTATATCCACCACACAAACCTCTATCACTGGTAACTACAATGATCAATACTTTTTCAACCGGTCTTTCTGCACCTAAAGCAATATTCAGATTTCCATCTCCGCTGCTTACAATATTACTCAGCATTTCCTGCAATTTTTGAGCGTATGGACGCATTTGCGTAATGGCATCCTGAGCTCTACGCAATTTAGCCGCACTTACCATTTTCATTGCCTTGGTAATCTGTTGAGTACTTTGTACACTCTTAATTCTGTTACGTACTTCTTTTAATGCACCTGACATATCTAAAACCGATTAAAAAATTAATATTCACTTTCGGGCTGCAAAAGTAGGGCAAAATATGTAAAAAAAGGGGATAAAGCGGTCAAATGTTGACAATAAGTTTATTTCAGTTTGATCTTTACGGGTTTTAAAGCATACTGAATTTCCATTTGTCCGCCTTCGGGGGTGGTCTGTTTTAAAGGAACTGTACGGAAAAGCTTTGCATTCAGGGTTAATTCTTTTCCCTTTTGACGCTTTAATTCCGATACCGGAACGATAATTTTATTGGCAGAATCTGTGGCGTTTACGGTTATGCTGAATGTGCTATCTGTATCAGTGGCATATAGCCTGATATAATCATCTCCTTTTAGCTCAAGAGCCGGCTCAAATGCATACTGAATAAGCAATGGCTGATCTTTTGGTGCTGAAGCAGGTACATCTTTCAACTTGAATTCGTTCATAAAAAAACCATTTTCATAGGCTTTCTTATTGATATCGTAGAAAACAAAGCTATGACTAGACAACATCAAACCTGCATCTTGTTTATGCTCATAATATGCTCCGGAATACTTGCTGCTATCCACTTTTATACGTTGCTGATCGAATTGTACATATGAGGGATCCGAAAGTTCTAAAGTTGTTCCTTTACTTCCTGCAAAACGAAACTGTGCCCAGGCTGTAAAATCCTTTTCCCCTTCGGTATAATTGATACTGTAAGATTGATAGATCTTATCCTGAGCCACATCTTTACTGTTGCCGATCTCACTGCTTGAGCATTTTGTAAATCCAATAATAATACTTGTAAAAAGAGCGATCTGAAGAATTTTGCTATGTTTCATAATAGAGATTTTACTGTTTTATATCCGGATCTATAAAAAGTTAGTTAACAAAAGCATAAACCGCTAAACGATACAGTATTAAAGGTAAAAACACCAACTATTCCTTACCTTTGCTGCCCCGTAAAAGGCTTTGCTCTGTCAATTTGACCACATTAATTTTTAAGCATCAAATTTGACAATGCAATTAAACGAATTAAATATTTATATACAATACCCAATAATACTGAATGTATGGCAGGCTTTTTATCAAAACTATTTGGTGGCAGCAAAAGTGAAAAGGACGTAAAAAAGATCAGTCCACAAGTTGCGATCATCAACAACTTTTTTTCTCAATATCAATCGCTTTCCAACGATCAGTTAAGAGGCAAGACCGGAGAGTTCCGCAGTCGTATCAAAAGCCACTTAAGCAATATCGAAACTGAAATTGCCAACAAACAACATGAGGCTGAAAATTTACCTGTAGAAGATATCAACGCTAAGGACCTTATTTATCAGGAAATTGATAAACTGAAAAAAGAAAAGGATACACAAATTGAGCAGATCCTGAATGAAATTTTACCCGAAGCATTTGCAGTTGTAAAAGAAACTGCCCGCCGTTTTAAAGAAAACACAACAATAGAAGCTACGGCTACTGAACTAGATAAAACACTTGCTGTAAAGAAACAACACATCTCCATACAAGGTGATAAATCCATTTATAAAAACACCTGGTTAGCTGCCGGTGGAGAAGTTACCTGGAACATGCAACACTACGATGTACAGTTGATCGGTGGTGCAGTATTACACTCCGGTAAAATTGCTGAGATGGCTACCGGTGAAGGTAAAACGCTTGTGAGTACATTACCTGCTTATTTAAATGCATTGGCCGGTGAAGGTGTACACATTGTTACAGTGAATGATTATCTGGCAAGAAGGGATAGTGAATGGAACGGACCAATCTTTGAATGGTTGGGTATCACAGTTGATTGTATTGATAAACATGAACCTAACAGCGATGCTCGTAGAGCAGCTTACAATGCCGACATTACTTATGGTACAAATAATGAATTTGGCTTCGATTATTTGAGAGATAACATGGTGCATAGCCCGGATGAAATGGTACAACGCAAACATCATTTTGCAATGGTGGATGAGGTGGATAGCGTTTTGATCGATGATGCCCGTACGCCTTTAATCATCAGCGGCCCCGTTGGCCACAGCGATAATACGCAACAATTTTTTGATCTTAAACCACGTATCGAAAAATTAGTAGAAGCTCAGAAAAAAGCTATCAATCAATTCTTAATTGAAGCAAAAAAGAAAATTGCCGAAGGCAATGACGATCCTAAAGACGGAGGCCTTGCTTTAATGAGAGCTCATCGTGGTTTACCTAAGAATAGCGCCTTGATCAAATTCTTAAGTGAACCGGGCATGAGGGTGAAATTACAAAAAAGCGAAAACTATTATTTAGCTGATCAGCAAAAACAAATGCCTGTTGTTGATGAAGAATTATTCTTTCACATTGATGAAAAAAACAATCAGGTTGATTTGACGGATAAAGGTATTAACCTAATCACCAGAGCTGGTGAGGATACAGAATTCTTTATTCTTCCTGATATCGCTACTAAATTAGCCGACATAGAAAAAGCGAATTTAAGTGCAGAAGAAAAATTACATAGCAAAGAAATTTTATTGAATGAATATTCTTTAAAAGCAGATCGTATTCATACGGTACAACAATTACTAAAAGCTTACACTTTATTTGATAAGGATATCGAATACGTGGTAATGGATGGTGCCGTAAAGATAGTAGATGAACAAACGGGTCGTATCCTAGATGGACGCCGATATAGCGATGGTTTGCATCAGGCCATTGAAGCAAAGGAAAATGTAAAGATCGAAGCATCTACACAAACCTATGCAACTGTAACCTTGCAAAACTATTTCCGTATGTACCATAAGCTTTGCGGTATGACGGGTACTGCCGAAACTGAAGCTGCTGAATTGTGGGACATCTACAAATTAGATGTGGTAACCATCCCAACAAATATTCCTGCTATCAGAAAAGATCATCAGGATCTTGTTTACAAAACAAAGAGAGAGAAATACAAAGCGGTTATTGAAGATATTGAGCGTTTACGCCTTGCCGGTAGACCATCATTGGTTGGTACTACTTCGGTTGAAGTGAGCGAATTATTGAGCAGGATGTTAAAGCAAAAAAACATTCCTCATAATGTATTGAATGCGAAACAACATGCCAAAGAGGCACAAGTGGTTGCTGAAGCAGGACTTGCCGGCGCAGTTACCATTGCTACCAACATGGCCGGTCGTGGTACGGATATTAAATTAGGCCCCGGCGTTAAAGATGCCGGTGGTTTAGCCATTCTTGGTACAGAAAGACATGAAAGCCGTCGTGTAGATAGACAGCTTCGTGGTCGTGCCGGTCGTCAGGGGGATCCGGGTAGTACGCAATTTTTTGTGAGTCTTGAAGATGATCTGATGCGTATGTTCGGCAGTGAACGTATTGCTTCTTTAATGGATAGAATGGGTTACAAAGAAGGCGAAGTGATCCAGCATAGCATGATCTCTAAATCTATTGAAAGAGCGCAGAAAAAAGTTGAAGAAAATAACTTCGGCATCCGTAAAAGATTGCTAGAGTACGATGATGTAATGAACAAACAACGTAATGTGGTGTATAGTAAACGTAACCATGCATTGTTTGGAGAACGTCTTGCACTTGATCTTGACAATGCATTCTATTCTGTATCTAAAGATCTAATCGAATCTTTTAGAATGTCTGAAGGTTATGATGATTTTAAACTAGCGGTCATTATGAATTTTGGTATCGACACAACCGTTACTCCTGAAGAATTAGAAAAAGGTGATATTCCAACTGTATCGGAGAAATTATACAGCGAAGCAAAAGCGAATTATAATAGAAAGGTTAAGGCAATTGCAGAGCAAACTTACCCGATCATTAAAAATATCCGGAAGGAACAAGGAAATCATATTGAAAATGTTGCTGTGCCGTTTACCGACGGTAAAAAGTCAATGCAGGCCTTAGCAAATCTGGATAAAACAATTGCTACCGAAGGTGCCGAATTAACCAATGCCTTGGAACGTAGCATTACATTAGGGTTGATAGATGATGCATGGAAAGAACATTTAAGAGCGATGGACGATCTGCGTCATAGCGTTCAAACCGCAGGTTATGAACAAAAAGATCCTTTGGTTATTTATAAGATAGAGGCGTTCAATGCTTTTAAACAAATGGATGATCAGGTAAATAAAGATATTGTTAGTTTCTTATGTCATTGCAATATTCCGATGGAACAAACCAATGCAGGTCAGATCAAAGAAGGCAGAGAGCAAAAGACGGACATGAGCAAAATGAATATCAACAAAGCTGAGATAGATGCAGCCGGCGATAGTTATGCGGCAAATGAAAAGGATTATTATGATCCTTCTGATCCAATCAAAAAAAGCGAACCGATCAGGGTTGATAAAATGCCGGGCAGAAATGAGCCCTGCCCTTGCGGTAGTGGAAAAAAATATAAGCAATGCCACGGAAAAGAAGCATAGATATGATTATTAAATAAAAAGAATAGCCCCTAACTAAGTTAGGGGCTATTCTTTTTAGAGTTACACTTGGTAACGTGATATAACAGCTTTAATACAAATACATAAATCTATCTTAATGTTTAAACAGTTCGTCCCTCAAAGAGTTCCTATATTATACATTTACATACCGCCAATTTATTTGTATGAAACTTCGATTCATCTTTCTTTTAGGAATATTATTTTTTGTTTTTGGAGAAAGCGTTTCACAAACTAAAAAAAACGATACACTTGCTATCATATATGCTGATGTTGGACATAGGTATTCGAATAGGAAAAAGATAGAGATCAAACAAAATGATACCACTTATGAATGTTCTCTTTTCTGCGAAAATCTAATTTGTACAGGCTCGGATACAATGAGGTGGTTAACTGACACAATAAAATATATGCTTTGTAAAAATGTGTGGCTATTTGAATCAGATATCAAGGAACTCAATTCATTTAAAAGAGAATTCGACAATCTACCATCTACTATTAACTTTTGTGGATTTTTTCATAGGTATGGACTTTATACATTAAAAACAAGCGATTTAGAAATCACAAAAACCGACTGCGACAATAAGTGGAATGGGTTTCACTTATTACAAGACAAGATATTTGGTCTACTAGAATAACCAATGCATCCAACTTGTCTGCAGATCTTAATGGCAAGGAACACTCTTCTTTTAATCTTACCAAAGCCTCACTTACAGAAAAAATCAGTGTGATCTGTTAAATCAGTGTAATCCGTGTTCCATCATTTATTGCATTTTTTGCAGAAAAAGTAAAAGAAAACCCTAAATTTGATATTTACAATAAGATTGTATGGCAACAGAAAAAAAGATAATTAGTTATTTACCCGATTTTGGCAGTTCTCCACGAATTGATCAAGTAGGTGTTGAAGAAAGAGCTTCTCGTTTTACCAAACGTAGTATTAAGAACGAAACCAAAATGAATGGTTTGTTACTTACCCTGAATATGATCGATCTTACCACACTGGAAGGAAAAGATACTCAAGGAAAAGTAAAACAAATGTGCTACAAAGCTCAGCATTTACACGATGCATTCCCTGGTTTACCAACCGTGGCTGCAGTTTGCGTTTACCCATCAATGGTAGCTACTGCTAAAAAAGCGCTGGGCAATTCAGGTGTTAAAATTGCAGCAGTATCAACAGCCTTCCCAAGCGGACAAGCTCCAAGAGATATAAAAATTCGTGACACTAAGTTTGCAGTGGAAAACGGCGCCGATGAAATTGATATGGTGATCAGTCGTGGTAAATTTTTAGAAGGTGAATACAATTTTGTATTTGATGAAATTGCAGCTATCAAAGAAGCCTGCGGCACTGCCAGACTAAAAGTAATTTTAGAAACAGGTGAGTTGGTCACTTATGATAAAGTCCGCAGAGCAAGTGATATTGCAATGTATGCCGGTGCCGATTTCATCAAAACATCTACCGGAAAAATTTCTCCTGCAGCTACTATGCCTGTAACATTAGTAATGTTAGAAGCTATCAGAGATTTTTATTATAAAACGGGAAAAAGAATTGCCATGAAACCTGCCGGAGGTATCTCTACAGCTAAGCTGGCATTGCATTACCTCGTAATGCTGAATGAAGTACTGGGAGAAGAATGGATGAACAACGAATGGTTCAGATTTGGTGCCAGTAGTTTAGCAAATGATGTGCTGATGCAGATCATGAAACAAAAGACCGGTGTGTATCAAGGTAAAGATTATTTCTCAGTAGATTAACCAAGGTTTAAAGAGTTTAATAGATTTAAGAAGTATAAAAAGTTGCTTCAACCTGTTAAACCTATTCAACCTTTTAAACTTATTAAACTTAAAAGTTTTATGGCAAAAGCAGTTAAAAACAATACAATAAAATTAAAATTTGATAGTGCTAGAAATCTGGCACCGGCTCCTGAAAGCAAAAGTGCTGCTAAAATAAATCCGCAATATGATCTATTCATCAACGGTAAATTTGAAAAGCCTTCGTCAAAAAAATATTTTGATACCATCAACCCTGCAACAGAAGAAAAATTATCAAGTGTTGCAGATGCCAATGCCACAGATGTAAACAAAGCTGTTGTAGCTGCAAGAAATGCCTACAATAAGACATGGAGCAAAATGCCTGCAAAAGAAAGGGCAAAATATATTTACAGAATTGCCCGTATGGTGCAGGAAAGAGCAAGAGAATTTGCGATCATCGAAACATTAGATGGCGGTAAACCGATCAGAGAAAGTAGAGATTTTGATGTACCAACTGCTGCCAATCATTTCTTCTATTATGCAGGATGGGCTGATAAATTAGAATATGCTTTTCCAAACCGTAAAGCTCAACCCCTTGGTGTTGCAGGGCAAATCATTCCATGGAATTTTCCATTACTAATGGCTGCATGGAAAATTGCACCCGCTTTAGCAACAGGAAATACCGTTGTCTTAAAACCTGCAGAAACCACTCCCCTAACAGCTTTAAAGTTGGCTGAAATTATTCAGGAAGCTGATTTGCCACCGGGTGTTGTAAATATCATTACCGGTGCCGGAGATACTGGTGCTGCAATTGTTAATCATCCAGATATAAATAAGATAGCCTTTACCGGCAGTACCAATGTAGGTAAGATCATTCAACGTGCTATTGCAGGTACTGACAAAAAAGCCACGCTTGAATTAGGTGGTAAAGCCGCTAATATTATTTTCGATGACGCTCCGCTTGATCAAGCTGTTGAAGGTGTGATCAATGGTATCTTCTTTAATCAGGGCCATGTATGTTGCGCCGGTAGTCGCTTGTTTGTACAGGAATCTGTTTTCAAACAAGTAGTACAAAAATTAAAAGACAGAATGGAAACACTCATCGTTGGTGATCCATTGGATAAGAATACAGATATTGGTGCCATTAATAGTAAAGAACAACTAGGCACAATCGAAAAATATTTAGCTATCGGTAAAAAAGAAGGTGCGGAAATGTTCCAGTCTTCTTGCAGCATTCCTAAGAAAGGATTTTTCTGCAGACCAACCATCTTTACCAATGTTGCACAATCCAACAGAATTGCACAGGAAGAAATTTTTGGTCCAGTATTAACTATCCAATCTTTCAGAACTGATGATGAAGTAATTGAAAAAGCAAACAATACACCATTTGGTTTATCTGCCGGTGTATGGACAGATAAAGGTTCTAAAATATTTAACCTTACAACTAAATTAAGAGCAGGTGTGGTTTGGGCTAATACATATAACAAATTCGATCCTACATCTCCATTCGGTGGTTATAAAGAAAGTGGTTATGGTAGAGAAGGTGGCTTACATGGATTGGCAGCGTACCTTGATTTGGTTTAATACGTTTAATACGTTTAAGAGGTTGAAGAGGTTGAATGCGTTTAAAAGGTTTAAAAGGTTTAAGAAGTTTAAAAGGTTTAAAAGGTTTAAGAAGTTTAAAAGGTTTAATACGTTAAAAAGTTGTTGTGCTTGCAACCTCTTTAACTTTTTAAACCTCTATAACCTATTAAACTTCAGTTATGGCAACAATAAATAGGTTTGAAGATATTTTATCTTGGAAAGAGGCAAGAACATTAAATAAAACAATTGGAGATCTAATAGATAAAGGAAAATTTAAAAATAGTTTTAGATTAATTAATCAAATAGAAGGTTCAGCAGGCTCAATAATGGATAATATTGCTGAAGGATTTGAGAGGGGAGGAAATAAAGAATTTATACAATTCTTATTTATAGCAAAAGCATCTTGTGGTGAATTAAGATCACAATTATATAGAGCTTTAGATAGAAATTTTATAGAACAAAATGAATTTGAATCGTTATCAGTGCATGCAATGAGAATAAATAGCCTGATACAAAAATTTATAAATTATTTAGAAAACACAACAATAAAAGGAACTAAGTTTAAACCAAAAACAGAGTAGAATGGTTTAACAGGTTTAATAGGTTTAAGAAGTTTCAAAAGTTGCTTCAACCTGTTAAACCTATTCAACCGCTTAAACCTATTCAACCTCTTAAACCTATTAAACCTCTTAAACTTATTAAACAAGTACTATGGCAACTATAACAAAAGAAAACGAAACAAGATTGGAAGTTTTAAAAACATATAAAATATACGTTGGAGGTCAATTCCCTCGTACAGAATCCGGAAGATACTATGTAGCAACAAATGCTAAAGGAACTCCCTTGGCAAACATGTGCCTTTCTTCCCGTAAAGATTTCAGAGATGCTGTAAGCAACAGTAGAAATGCATTTGGCGGTTGGAGTGCAAGAGCAGCATTTAATCGAGGTCAAATCTTATATCGCATTGCAGAAATGCTGGAAGGCAGAAAAGCACAATTCATCGATGAATTGATCAAACAGGATGTAACAAAAGCTGCTGCTGAAAAAGAAGTGAATCTTTCTATCGACAGATTAATATATTACAGTGGTTGGTGTGATAAATTTCAACAATCATTTGGTTCGGTTAATCCGGTGGCATCATCTCATTTTAACTTTTCGGTACCGGAACCTACAGGTGTGGTAGCAGCAATTGCTCCGCAAGACACTTCTTTGCTTGGTTTGGTATCAATCATTGCGCCAATCATTGCCGGTGGTAATACATGCATTGTTTTAGCATCTTATGCAAAGCCACTTTGTGCAGTAACATTTGCCGAAGTGTTGAACTCATCTGATCTTCCGGGTGGTGTAGTGAATATTCTTACCGGAAAAATAAGTGAGTTAGCTCCTTTCTTTGCAGATCATATGGATGTAAATGCTGTAGTATTTTGTGAAAAAGACAAGGAGTTAAAAAAGATGATACAAACAAAAGCTTCTCTTAACGTAAAACGTGTTTTACAATACGATAAAAAAAATTGGCTAACTGATAACGGTCAGTCTCCATATTTTATCACAGATTTGCAGGAAATAAAAACAACATGGCATCCGATAGAAAATATTGGAGGAGCAAAAGCCAGTTACTAAATAACTACTCAAATGAAAATCGGATTATTGATTGTAGCAGTATTGTTTTCTTCTACTGTGTTTTCTCAGGATACCTTGATCACTGCAGATGAAGGCATGGGCACTGTCACTGTTGTTAAAGACAGCAGATTAGATGTACTTGCAAAAAAAGAAGCTGAATTCAACGACAAGAATGTGCTCCCAAATGGAACCTACGCAATGAAAGGCTTTAGGTTGATGGTATTAAGTACTAATGATAGGGCTTTTGCAATGAAAGTAAGATCCCAATTATTACAACGTTATCCCGATCAAAAAGTATATATGAGTTTTCAGGCACCATATCTAAAATTGAAATTTGGTAATTTTTTAGAAAAGACGGATGCTGAAAAGATGAAAAATGATATAGCCAAAGCAAAACTGGTTACCTCTAATATATATGTTGTTCCGGAGATGGTAGAAATAAAGATCGACAACACAAAAGAAAAAGAAACCCAACAGTAAGTATTAATAATCTATAGTGAGCAATTCTCTACAAAATAAAATAAAAGAGCTTTCTAAAAAATATGCAGATGAATTCATCGCTGTTCGTCATCACCTGCATGCAAACCCTGAGTTAAGTTATAAAGAGTTTGAAACATCTGCATTCATCCAACAAAAGCTAACTGAGTTGAATGTTCCTTTCGAAATAAAAGCTACAACAGGTGTTGTAGGACTTATTAAGGGTAAGAATCCAGACAAACGTGTAGTGGCATTAAGAGCCGACATGGATGCCTTGCCAATCACGGAAGAAAATGATGTTACATATAAATCTACAAAGCCCGGCATCATGCATGCCTGTGGACATGATGTACATACAACTTGTTTGCTTGGTGCAGCTAAAATTCTAAGCGAAACAAAAGATGAATGGGAAGGTACTGTGAAATTGATCTTCCAACCGGGTGAAGAAAAAAATCCGGGAGGTGCAAGCATATTAATTAAAGAAGGAGTACTCGAAAATCCTGCTCCACAAAATATTTTTGCATTACATGTACATCCCGGTTTAGAAACAGGCAGACTTAGTTTCAGAGGCGGAATGGTAATGGCAAGCGCCGACGAAATTTATATCACCATAAAAGGAAAAGGCGGTCATGCAGCTGCTCCACATTTAACAGTTGATACATTATTGATCACATCTCATCTCGTGATTGGTCTGCAACAAATTGTAAGCAGAAATAATAATCCTTTTAACCCGTCAGTATTAAGTATCACTTCTATACAGGGAGGATCTACCACCAACGTCATTCCATCTGAAGTAAAGATCATGGGTACTTTCAGGGCAATGAATGAAGAATGGCGTTTTAAAGCTCATGAACTCATCAAAAAACAGGCAACTGAATTGGTTGAAAGTATGGGCGGACAGATTGACATTAAAATTGATGTTGGATATCCATTTGTATTGAATGATGTTGCTTTATCTGCAAGTGCCAGATCTAAAGCAGAAGCATATCTCGGAAAAGATAATGTAGAAGAGACTGAGCTAAGAATGGGTGCTGAAGATTTCGGTTACTACTCTCACAAAATACCTGGATGTTTTTTCAGATTAGGTGCCGGCAATAAAGCGAAAGGCATCAGCAGTGGAGTACATACTCCTACTTTTAATATTGATGAAAATGCTATAGAAATTGGCATGGGTATGATGGCTTTATTTGGTGCTACGAATGCAGAGTAATTATTTCCCCATAATTTTCTTTCGATGAGCCGTTCCCCAATCCTTCAACGCTTCTATTACTTTGTGTAAAGTTTTCGAATAAGGCAGCAATGCATATTCTACAGTAACCGGCGACGTATCATAAACCGTTCTTTTGATCAGTTGATGCATCTCCAGATCTTTTAACTCTTTTGCCAACACTTTCGATGTAAGGTTGGGAATACTTCTTTCAATTTCACGAAAACGCTTATTCCCCGAAGAAAGCGAAACGATGATCTGTAGCTTCCATTTACCATTAATGACTTCTAATGCATCCCTTATGGGAAGCAAAGAAGACTGACAATCTGAATGACACATCTTTTCCATTGTATTTCAATTTGGTTACCTACAGGTAATTGGTTACTTAAAGGTAACTGCTTACAAATAGTAAGCAAATATAAATAAGTTTGCAGTGTCAAACAAATTATTTATTATTTAAAAAGAAGAAAATGAAAAAAGATAGAATTATTTACTGGTCAGCAACAGGTATCATCGGATTAATGATGTTATTCAGTGCGTACAATTATTTTTCAAACCCTCAAATGGCTGGCGCTTTCAAACATCTCGGTTTTCCCGATTATTTCAGAATTGAGTTAGCTATTGCAAAAATTTTAGGTGTGGCTATCTTATTGATTCCACAAGTTTCAAATAAAATAAAAGAATGGGCTTATGCAGGTTTTGGCATCGTATTCATTTCAGCTTCAATAGCTCATGCAAGTAGTGGCGATCCATCTTCTGCAATTATTACCCCGATGATATTTCTGGCAATCCTGGCAGTTTCTAACTTCTACCTATACAAACTAAGTAAAATTCAAAAGGTTGCTAAAGTAGCTGTCAGATCAACTAAACAAACCAGCACTCCAAGCATTACCAAGCCTGAGTTCTCTCTGTCTTAAAAAATAAATACACAGTATACAATAGCCTGCTTCTTCAGCAGGCTATTTTTTAACACAGCATTGCAATAACAAATTACCAATTCACAAAAAATAGCAGTAAATTGGAAGAGGTAAATCAACAAAATGAAAAATCACTATCATTACGAAACTGTAACTGAAGCAATTGAACAGCTCAGAGAACAAGGTTATACGCTGGATTTTAATCTGGAAGAAAATTGCATTGTTTGTGATACGGACAAATTCAGTGCTGATGAATTCGATATTGTTGAGATCTACCGTTATGAAGGAGATTCTGATCCGGCTGACGAAGCTACGGTTTATGGCATTCAGTCAAAATCGGGTATAAAGGGAATACTGGTGACGGGTTTTGGGAACTCATCGGATAACTCAATGACCAACGAAATACTGAAAAAGCTAAAAATTTGATAATTCGCAAATCTTTTCCCTACTAACCGGCACGGCAGCATGTTTTTATCTCGATCCTTATAGTATCTTAGCTGCAAAATAACGGGTTTTGAAAAAAGTACATCTGCTGATCCTTCTTATTGTCTCATTTACTTTACAAAGTTGTTTTGAATTAATTGAACAGGTTCAACTCAAAAAAGACGGTTCCGGTAATTTTCAACTTACATTGAATATGAGTAAGAGCAAAACAAAGCTCAACTCAATAATGAAACTGGAAAAAATAAATGGTCGTCCTGTTCCAAAAAAATGGGAAATAACAGCCCGTCTCAAAGAAATAGAAAAACTTCTCAGCAAAACCGAAGGTATTACCAATGCAAAAACCTCTATGGATTTTGATAATTATATCATGACGGTAAGTTGCAATTTTTCAAATATCACTCAACTAAATAAAGCCATCAAAACCATCAAACAAAAAGAAAATCTAACAGGCGATGCCTTGACAGACAACTACGCTTATGATGCCAAAACAAATACCTTTCAACGTAAAAATAAATTTGGTTTAAAAGATATTTATTCCAAAATGAGCAGTGCAGATAGGGAAATATTCTCCTCGGCTAATTACACTTCTATATACAAATTTGATGTAGATGTAAAAACTGTGAGCAATAAAGGAGCTAAAATATCCCCCAGCAAAAAAGCTGTGATGTTAAAAGAAACAGCATTGAATGTTGTTACCGAAAAAAAATCAATTGAAAATAAAATAAATCTCACCAACGAATGAAATCAATTCTAACTGCTATCACTTGCCTCGTTCTTATGAGCAATGCAGCAAAAGCCCAAAACCTTGCTTCAAAAATTCCTGCCGAAGCAAATATTGTAATAAAATATTCCGGTGCTAACCTGCTGCAAAAACTTCCTGCTAATAAATTTGATAGCTATAAGAGAGTAAAAAAAGAATTCTTTAAAAATTTAGGATTAAGCGGAAAGACTCCAATTTCTAGCATTGGCATTAACTTTCAGCAAGATGCATATCAATATGTAGTATCGACAGACAGTTCAAGTTTTCTAGTTACACTATTCAGTATTAAAGATGAAGCAAAATTCAGTGCTCTTATAAAAAGAAATTATAAACCTGCCAAAGCATTCGATACAAAGAACGGGTATAAATTTTATGCTGTTTCAAGTTCTACTTTTATTGGATGGAATGGAAACTTAGCCACTTTGATTAACGCAGATTATTCAAGCTACAAATATTATCAATCAGATTATTCAGATTATAATTACGCACCTGCGGCGGTAGATACAGCAAAAATGTTCGAAGGCGTTGGCGCTATAGAACCTTATGAAGATTCAACGATTGCTTTAGTGGAAGCCATGGCGCAAATCGACACTACATCAGTTGCAGTTGATGAAATCACAAGAATGGTAGATTCTGCGGCGGCACAAGCAGCAGCAGATGCAGACGCAGCAATGGCAGTTGCGGATACCGTTGCCAAGTACGAAGAAGTAAAAACACCGGATGAAATTCGCTTTACACCTCCTGTAATCAGTGAAGATGTTGAATATTCGAATGTTGCCGTTGACTCTGTTGTTGCCGCTGTTCCATACCAAGAAACCGAGTGGCAGAAAAAAGACAGATTAGCTAGAGATAAATTTTATAAAGATCTTGAAATCTATAACGATTCTGTTCGATTGGCGCTTTCTCAAAACATTTTAACTACAACTTTTAAGTCAGCAATAATCAGCAAACCATTCAGTAGTTTGATCGATAATAAAGCAGATATAAGTATTTGGGTAGATTCAGTAGGATTCCTAAATAAATTATGGAATAAAATGTACTACCCTTACTCTTACTCAAGGTATAGTTATAACAGGTTCAATGTGAATGGATGGCCCGGCACCATCTCCGGCATTAATATTTATTTTGAAAAAGACAGTATCAGAATAAGTCAGGTTGGATATGCAGCTAATGAAAAAGGCAATAACTTATTGAAAGCTTCATTAGACAGCAAACAAAGTGCATCACTTGCCAACTATGTTCGTCCGAAAGATCTTGGGTATTTATCTATGTCGGTTAATACCGAAAACTTAACACACTACTATTATACTGTTATTAAGAGACTTTACTCCAACATGTACAATGGAAAAAAATATGATGCTTTTGTGGATGCATATGTTGATATTCTTGAGATCTGTGTTGATGAAAAGGGAGTATCGGATATGATCACCGGGAATGCTGTTTTTATCTTACACGGAGTAAAACCAAGAACGGTTAAGTACATTACATATGAATATGATAAAGAAAATTATACTCAGAAAGAAATAGAAAAAACAAAAGTAGAAACATCTCCTGATTTTACAGTGGTATTTGAAACAAGGAACGAGAATATCTATAATAAATTGATTCACCTCCCAATTACACTAGAAGACAGTACGATCAAGTATGCTAAAACCGGAAACTATTATACACTTACAATGGACGATAAAGATCTTTTTGAAAAAATGTATTTCATGGTGAGAGACGGTAAATGCATCATCACCACTTCAAAAGAAGTTGTAGCCAATCCAAATTACAATCTTCAAACTACAGCCGATGCAAGTTCTAAAGAATCGATCTTAAACAATAACTACTCCGCCAAATTCAACATTAAAGACATTCTTAAAGATTGTGCCCTAAGTGTGTCGGACGAAGGAAATAAAAAGATGCTTGAATACCTACAAGCAAATGCCGGCACCCTTACAATAGAAAGTGGCATCAAAAACGACACTATTCAATCTAACACTATTTTAAGCATCGCAGGTAAACATAAGAACAGTCTTGAATATCTTTTCAACCTCTGGGAAACCTTGATACAAATGGACGAGTCCGAGAAAGAATAAAAAACGGACAAATGAGTAAGCGTAAATGGTTTTTGATTATTGCAGTGGCTTTGGCACTCTTTGGCTGGTACTTGTTGTTTTACAAAACTTACAGTAAAACAACCATTGCCGTAAGTGCCGACGCTGTATTGTCAATTGATGTAAAACGAAATGCCAATACAATACTTGCTTATTATCTAACCACCCCCGGCGAATGGAACCTGAACTCTATTTTTAAATCAAGAAAAAAGAAAAAAGGTAGCTGGCAAAAGGCGGTAGAAATACCTGATTATATTTTTATTTTTCATTGCAAAGGACAACCTGCATCTGCCTTCTACACAGTGTTAGATATTTCAGATGAAGAAGACTTCAATAGTATGTTGGCTGAAAATGAGTTTCATAGTGGAGAATCGGTAAATGGTTTTTTTCAATACGCTTCTACCAAACTTGGAGTTGATATTATTAAAAGTAAGGATCAGGTTCTGATTGGTAATATTGCAGTAAAGGATAAAAATTTGATTCGGTCAGTAGCAAATGAAATTTTTGAAAAGAAAACGTACATAGCTGAAGCAACGCTAAAAAAAATCGTAGATGCACCCAATCATTTTTCATTATATGTAGAAAATGAAAACCTTCCTTTGCGATCAGTACTCTTTAATGGTAATTTTAAAAATGGAGCTGTTACTGTTGATGCATCAACAAAGCCAGATAACAAATATAATTTTACAGAAGAGGATTTTAAATACAACAATCAATCAATACTAAGTTTAGGATTTACACAAATGCCATTTTTCGGCGTGCCGGGATCAATTTCTGATAAAAATAAATCCGGCGTTTCTACAGCCCTCAATTTCGATGTTGATTCGCTCTTTGTACGGTCCAATAAAAACTATCAACTTGATATTGCAGCAATAAAAACTAAGATCGATTCTGCAATCAGTTATGAATATGATGATGACTTTAATAAGATAGAAAAAGTTGTAGTTAACACCATTCAGGAACCTAGCTTTAGTTTTAATGTAACCGGAGAAGATTTTTCAGGGCTTATTGATTACTGGAAAAAAAATAAGAATCTAGAATTGAATAATGATCAAAATCTCTTTGTATCGATCCCTTTTGTAAAAACATACGCTATTACCAATCCGCATTTACTTTCTCTTACTTCATATAATTATAGCCTCCCCACTTATAACGAACATGTAAAATGTATTGCATATTTAACAGCTGATCCTAATAAGATACCTGCAGATCTTTTAAAATACTTACCTGAATCTTTTTCAAAATTGCTCAGTAAAATAGAGTCTGCGAATATTTTAGTAAAAAATGATACGGGAAATCTCAAATTCAATCTAACCATCACAAATAAGGTCAAAAACAAGCCATTTTTACTCTCTTTTAAATAAGGCCGCTTAAGATAGTTTTTTGTACCTTCATAAACTCATTTGACAAAGTAAAAAGCTGTATACTACGCTTTAATAAAAGTTAAATAGTAGCAATGCCGATGAAAGGATTGCGACGCAACGATGTTGAACAGAGTTCAAATGCTTGTAACAAAAAAATATTAACGAACTATAATAAAGATGTCAAAAGAATTAAGAAGACAACAGGCCTTAGAATATCATTCCAAAGGCAGACCCGGAAAAATTGAAGTCATTCCTACCAAAGAAGCCAAAACACAAAGAGACCTTTCCTTAGCATATTCACCCGGTGTGGCAGAACCATGTTTGGAAATTGCTGCCAATGTTGAAGAGGTGTACAAATACACTGCTAAAGGAAATTTAGTTGGTGTGATCAGTAACGGTACCGCTGTTTTGGGATTAGGTAATATCGGCCCCGAAGCAGGCAAACCTGTTATGGAAGGTAAAGGTGTACTTTTCAAAATATTTGCAGATATAGATGTATTTGATATTGAGATCAATGAAACCGATCCAGAGAAATTTGTACAGATCGTAAAAGCGCTGGAGCCAACTTTTGGTGGTATTAATTTAGAAGATATTAAAGCACCTGAATGTTTTTATATTGAACAAAAATTAAAGGAGCAATTAAAAATCCCTGTGATGCATGACGATCAGCATGGCACTGCGATCATTTCTGCTGCAGCATTATTGAATGCCGTTGAAATACAAAAAAAGAAAATTGACAAAATACATATAGTAGTGAATGGTGCAGGCGCTGCGGCTATCTCTTGTATGAAATTGTATATCAGCCTTGGCGCAAAAAAAGAAAACATAAAAGTTTACGATAGCAAAGGATTGATACATGCAGGCAGAGAAGACCTGGATGATATAAAAAAAGAATTCATCTCCACTTCAAAATCATACACATTAGCCGAAGGTTTTAAAGATGCTGATGTATTCATTGGTTTGAGTAAAGGAAATGTAGTTACACAGGATATGGTAAAAAGTATGGCAAAGCATCCGATCATTTTTGCAATGGCCAACCCTGATCCTGAAATTACATATGAGGATGCAACTGCTGCACGTAAAGATGTGATCATGGCTACCGGCCGTAGCGATTATCCTAATCAGGTAAACAATGTTTTAGGATTCCCTTATATTTTTCGTGGTGCCTTAGACGTTAGAGCTACTACCATTAATGAAGCCATGAAATTGGCTGCAGTAAAAGCCTTGGCTGAATTGGCGAAATCACCTGTACCCGATATTGTTAACCTTGCATATAACGATCAGGTAATAACTTTCGGACCAAGCTATATAATTCCAAAACCTGTTGATCCTCGTTTATTGGCCACCGTTGCCCCGGCTGTTGCAAAAGCTGCTATGGAAAGTGGTGTTGCTAAGAAACCAATTACAGATTGGGATGCATACGAACTGGAATTGAATAAACGATTGGGATTAGACAATCAATTGAGCAGAGCCATCGGCAGTAAAGCGAGAAGAGATCCTAAACGAGTTGTTTTTGCAGATGCTGAAAATATCAAAATTTTAAAAGTTGCTCAACTGGCACAGGAAGAAGGTGTTGCTTATCCTATTTTATTAGGCGATGAAAACAGGATCATTCAAATTGCCAAAGAAAATGGTATTGACATTGATGATATGCCGATCATCAACCCTAAAGGAGATAAGTCGGAAGAGATGCGAAAAGAATTTGTAGAATTATTCTTCAAAAAACGTCAACGCAGAGGTGTAAACAGACATGAGGCTAATAAATTTTTAAGAGACAGAAATTATTTTGGTTGCATGATGGTAGAAACCGGTAATGCCGATTGCATGATCAGTGGGCTGACACGTAATTACCCTGATACAATACGACCTGCTATACATGCCATCGGTACCGAAGAAGGTGTAAAACATATTGCAGGAATGTATATCATGTTCACCAAAAAAGGTCCTTTATTTTTAGCAGACACCACCATTAACTTCAACCCAACGGCAGAAGAACTGGCAGAGATAACATTGCTCACAGCCAATCAAGTAAAAATGTTCGGTGTACAACCACGAATTGCGATGCTCTCTTATTCTAATTTCGGTAGTAGCGATTCGCCGGAAGCTATATTGGTGCGTAAAGCCAGAGAGATCGTAAAAGAAAAAGATCCTTCTTTGATCTGTGACGGTGAAGTACAGGGCATTGTAGCATTCAACAAAGAAATTCTGAAAGAAAATTATCCGTTTACAGAATTATTAGATGGTGAAGTTAATACATTGATCTTCCCTAATCTGGCGGCAGGTAATATTGCTTATAACCTCTTACAGGAAGTCGGTGGGGCCGATTCTATCGGACCAATACTGATGGGATTGAAAAAACCGGTGCATGTATTGCAGCTTGGTAGCTCTATCCGTTCTATCTTTAATATGGTGCTAATTGCAGTTGTAGATGCACAAATGAAAAACAAATCGAATACACCTGAGGTTATTAAAAAAATAAAAGGCTGGACCAGATTTAAAAAAACATCTCATGACCTTTAAGAATGTACTGATATGCCGATGTGCTAATGTGCTGATATAACAATTCAAAAATTGTAAAGAAATATAGTATTCAATCAGTAATTTTGTTTTCAACCGAATAGACACATTAGCAAATTAGCAAAGAATGACCCTTTTCACCCACATAGGCCGTTACATTTTAATGATCAAAGGCATGTTTTCCAAACCGGAGAACTACAAAATGTATTGGAAAGAATTTATGCATCAATGTGTAGAAATAGGCATTCGGTCTATTGGTATTGTTGCCATCATTTCTGTTTTTATGGGTGCGGTAAGTGCGGTTCAAACGGCGTATCAATTGGTCAGTCCCGTAATTCCGAAAAGTACCATTGCACAAATTGTTAGAGATACGGTTATTCTTGAATTTGCCCCTACCCTTGTTTGTATTGTTTTAGCAGGTGTTGTGGGCAGTAAAATTGCCAGCGAGTTAGGCAACATGAGAGTAAGCGAACAAATAGATGCTCTTGAAATTATGGGCATCAATACAAAAGCATATTTAGTAATGCCTAAAATACTAGCTGCATTGATCATGATCCCAATGTTGGTTGTATTATCAATGGTATTAGGCATTTGGGGCGGTCGTTTTGCCGGATCCGCATCCAACATTTTGTCTACCGATACATTTGATAAGGGTTTGTTGGAGAGTTTTGTTTCATACAATGTATTTTTTGCGTTGGCTAAGGCCTACACTTTTGCATTTATCATCAGCAGCATTCCTGCCTATTATGGTTACAATGTAAAAGGTGGGGCATTGGAAATTGGTAGAAGTAGTACAAAAAGTGTAGTAGTAAGTTGTGTGATGATATTATTTGCGGATTATATTTTGGCGGCGTTGTTGCTCTAGATAGCAGTTTCAAGCCACAAGCTACAAGGGACAATCATAATGCAACAATCCTCTTTACTTCTCCCTTGCCACTTGTAACTTGCAGCTATTCCAAACCTTATTCTATTCGTTATTAACTAAAACGTATAGAATGAAAGATTTTAAAAGATTAATCGTTTGGCAAAAGGGATTCCGTCTGGCAATAGATTGTCACAAACATTGCAGAAAATTGCCAGCAAAAGAAAGGTATGAATTGTGTTCACAACTAAGACGAGCAGCTTTTTCAATACCTTTAAATATAGCAGAAGGAAGTGCTAAAGCAACCAATGCACATAAGAAAATATTTTTAGACAATGCTTTAGGAAGTTCTTATGAAGTTGAAACGATATTATTAGCTATAATTGAGATTTATCCAAATGAAAAAGCCCAATGTGAAATTTTTATTGACATTTGTATTGAGATTCAAAAAATGCTAACTGCTTTAATAAGTAAACTAGTATAATACAGCCACAAAAGAAAAGCAGGCTTGTCCCTTGTGGCTTGCAGCTTGAGGCTACTAAAAACAATGATTGAATTTAAAAATATCGAGAAGAGTTTCGGAGAAAAACGTGTACTCAATGACGTAAGCCACATCATGCAAACAGGCATGTGTAATCTCATTATTGGTACAAGCGGTAGCGGAAAAACAGTTTTACAAAAATGCTTGGTTGGTTTATTTGAACCCGACCAGGGAGAGATCATTTATGACGGAACTAGCTTTACTGATATGACTGAAGAAAACAGAAAAGAACTTCGTCAGCAAATAGGCATGTTATTTCAAGGCTCAGCACTGTTTGATAGTATGACCGTTGAACAAAATGTAATGTTCCCCTTGGATATGTTCTCAAAACTGAATCATTCTGAAAAACAAAAACGTGTGAACGAAGTTTTAGAAAGAGTCAATTTAAAAGATGCTCATAAAAAATATCCTGCCGAAGTCAGTGGTGGTATGAAAAAAAGGGTGGGTATTGCCAGAGCCATCGTTCTAAATCCAAAATATTTATTCTGTGATGAGCCTAACTCCGGTCTCGATCCTCAAACATCAATGGTCATCGATAAATTAATATACGATATCACCAAAGAGTTCAATATGACCACCATCATCAATACCCACGACATGAACAGTGTAATGGAAATCGGTGAAAACATTCTTTATATGTACGAAGGTCAAAAAGAATGGGCAGGCAATAACAAAGAGATCATCTTCTCCAAAAACGAACGCCTCAATGCCTTCATTTTTGCATCAGAATTTTTAAAAGATGCAAAAGAAATGCGTATGCTCGAAGCCACAGGTAAGATCAGTGATGAAAGGAATATGGACGAGCTACTTAAATAGCTTCAGCCCTAAATACAAGCCACAAGCTACAAGCCTCAAGGGAGAAGCAAAGAGGTTAGATGCTGCATGCTTGTCCCTTGAAGCTCCTTTTGCCGCTACTCCCTAAAATTCGGCTCGGGAACGTTCCCACATTTAATCCAAAATCTCTCTTTTCTACTCAAACATTTAGGCTTAATTTTGCCGACGTTAACGATAAAATTCACCAATCGATAAATCTTAAAAAAGCTTATGTCAGTTCTGGTAAACAAAAAGTCTAAAATTATTGTACAGGGTTTTACAGGTACAGAAGGTACTTTCCATGCAACACAAATGATCGAATACGGCACCGACCTGGTTGGTGGCGTTACCCCGGGTAAAGGAGGCAGCACTCACTTGGATAAACCTGTTTTCAATACTGTAGCAGATGCTGTTAAAACCACCGGCGCTGATGTAAGTATCATTTTTGTACCACCGGCATTCGCTGCTGATGCGATCATGGAAGCTGCTGACGCAGGAATTGGATTGGTGGTATGTATCACTGAGGGTATTCCTGTTCAGGATATGGTGAAAGTGAAAAATTATTTACAAGGAAAAACTACAAGGCTGATCGGACCAAACTGTCCGGGTGTTATAACTGCCGAAGAATGTAAAGTAGGTATCATGCCGGGCTTTATCTTCAAAAAAGGTAGAATCGGTATCGTATCAAAATCTGGTACACTTACTTACGAAGCAGCAGATCAGGTTGCAAAAGCTGGTTTAGGTATTAGTACAGCGATCGGTATCGGTGGAGATCCGATCATTGGTACAACAACCAAAGAAGCCGTTGAATTATTCATGAACGATCCTGAAACAGATGCTATCGTAATGATCGGTGAAATTGGTGGTGGCATGGAAGCTGAAGCTGCTAAGTACATCAAATCAACCGGTAATAAAAAACCTGTTGTAGGTTTCATCGCAGGTCAAACAGCCCCTCCGGGCCGTCGTATGGGTCATGCAGGTGCTATCGTTGGTGGTGCCGATGATACAGCTGCTGCTAAAATGAAGATCATGGCAGAATGTGGTATACACGTTGTTGCAAGTCCTGCAGACATTGGTAAAACAATGGCAGAAGCAATTAAAAAATAATAACCTATACATAGCTAAAAAATCCCTTCAAATTAGAGGGGATTTTTTTATGGAATAAAATATAATCCATCATCTTCGTAAAAAAGATTTAATGAAAATATTTTTAATGGGATTAATAGCCTTTCTATCTCAAACAACAACTGCACAACTGTACCCTTCCGAAGAATTTGGATTCGATGCGTATAAAGAAGTAAAAGTTAAAAAACATAAGCAAAAACTGAAACTTACATTTATAGTTGACAGCATTGTATTTCCCGATACCAATAGCTCAGTTGCTATCAATTCCAGCATAGATAGTAAGATCAAGTAACACAATGCAGTATTATACGGTATTATTCACATAGAATGACAAGTCAGTCAATAAAAAAACTCCTTCAGATTTGAAGGAGTTTTTTATTGGTAAGCCTATTAAAGTGCTCTATTTATACGCAATAAACTTCTGCTCTGCTTTCACGATCTTTTCAAAAAATAATTTAAACGTAGCGTAATCACTTGCAGGAATATTCTTACGCTTACTGGTGAATTTTCTAGTAACCACCAGTTTGTCAGGCGCTTTTAAAGTGTACTGAAGCGTAAACTTCATATCATTCATCGTTAAAGTTTCCGATGTAGGTAATTCTACAAACTTCTTACCTGCAGGAGCAGTAATGTTTACGATCGTTTCGTAAGTATCAATTTCCTCGTAGCGCCAGTACTCAATAGGGTAAGAACGTGTTTCAGCAGAAAAACTACCCAACGAGGCAACTATGTCGGGATAATTAATTCTGAAAGTTTTTAAACTGCCTATTTCTGCAACCTCATTCTTAACCTTGTAGCTATAGCTATATGTTACGGAATCATTCAACGGAGCAAGATCATCAAATTTTATCTTATCGAGTTTTACATTGTTGACATAACTGCCGGCAACAATTTTCTCCATCGCTATTGCTTGCTTTTCAGTATCCTGATGCAAATAATCATTTCTCATTCCTGAAGTTGGGTTGCCATACTTAACGCTTCTAACACTCACATTCAAATCATTGTCAATCGGCTTAATATCTACAATTCTTTTAATGATATCTTTTCCTCTGTTAACCGGATTCAATACCTGCAGTTCTGATTTCACCGCACTGTTCTTTTCCGGTATCTCTAAAATAAGGGCCCCGCCTGTTAAGTTATTAGGTAAACTTGCAAATGGTAAATAGTTATCAGTAAGCTCTATATAATAAGGCTTACCATCCAGCATTGCTTTAGCAATACAGTGATTAAATTCAACACTTGGTAAAAGAATATCCTTTTCTCCGTTATCTCTTGTATCTACCAATACCATTTGAGCGTTGATACCTGCAAGTTTTGCAAGCGTTACAAACAAACTCGAAAGATCTTTACAATCTCCCAAACGTGTTGTTAGAGTGGTAGCAGCTGGTTGCGGTACATATGCACTTTGTCTGAAAGAAACCGAGCTATAACGAATATTGGCTTCTATATAATCATAAATGATCTTTGCTTTTTGATATTGCGTCATCAACTTTTTACTGTCAGGAAATAATTTTTTATACAGATTCGTTATCTCAAAATCTTCTTCCGCCCTATTGTGTGCAACATCACTGTACCAGTCAGCAATTTCCTTCCAGGTACTTATAGTGGATATATGTAATAATGTACCAACATCTCCCAGTTCAGGCATTAAAGGCTCATCTTTTTGCGGTTCCGGATCAAGCATTTCCCAACTGTACTGTTTAAAATCTTCAATATCTTTTACAACAGGTTTAATAGTTGAATTGGCGAATTCATATTGTATTTTTTGATTCGAAGGCACTAACAAATTATACCTTGTTATGGCAGAATATATTTGACCACCGAAAATATATTTATCCCAATACTCTTTTGCAAATCTTCCATATACATAACGTTGCAAACGGTATTTGAACACAAGTACATCGCCGGCTTCAAGATTCGTGAACACAATCTCATTCCCTGTTCTTTCACCTTCTATCCTCGATTTATTTTTCTTTATCACTTCAGCTTTCTCTATCAAAAGATCTTGCGAATTATCATAACCGATAGATGACTCTTTATATTTATCAACACCTTTATCGTTGGTGATCTTTAAAATGATCGTATAATATTCCTCAGATGCACCACCCGGATAAAGGATCACATCTTTTTGATCAAGAATATAGTAATAGCCGTAGTCAGTATTTTTTGCCTGATCTTCTTTATCATCCTTGATCGTTTTATCAATATCAATTTCTTTAAAAAGTTTATACGGTTCAGATTTGCCGTTCAGTTTTCTTAATTTATTTATGATAGAATACTGATTCGGGTCATATTGCAAAGAGCGATTGTATGCATCAATAGCTTCAGATTCTTTCTCTTCTGCCATTTTTATGTCACCCAGTTTTTCCCAATAACTTTCCGTATAAGGTGCAAGAGAAATCGCTGTTTTAACATATGACTCAGCCTTATCGAATTGTTTGGTCATATAAAACTCTTTCGACATATCGTAATATTGATAAGAATCATACGGGAATAAGTCTATCAGTTTTTGCTTTATTTCAATGGCTTTTTTTGTATTCCCTTGATCTGCCAATGCTGAAGAATATTGTTCATATACATCATAGTGAAAATTATCTTTCAGATAGTTTTCATAAACTTTCATCGCTCCTTTATTATCCTTGTAAACATCTTTCTTAATGTTGTACATCATGCTAACGAACTTAGAATTAGAAGGATATTTTTTGTACATCTTCTCAGCTGCTTTGATCATCTCTTCGTATTTCTTATCATGTATCAACAACAATAATTGATACGCTTCTGTGCTTTGGTCTTCACCATGCAGATCAATTCTTTTCTGAAGCTCTGTTGCTGCATCTTCATATTTTTCATTGTCGAAATAATCTTTAATGTTCAGGTCAAGCATTGCCAAGCTCTCAGGGTCAACTTGCTTGATCTTTTCAATTTCTTCAAGTGCAAGTGTCCTGTTATCTTCTTTATTTAATATCTCTATTAATTTTATTTTCAGTATCGCATTATCCGGGGCTTTTTTAATGGCAGTGTTGATGAGATTTCTTGCTTCAATTATTTTGCCGTTACGTAGATAAACATCTGTTAATAAAAGATAGTTTACCAAATTATCCGGTTGCTGATTGATCTTTTCATTGAAATATGCAGCAGCAAAATGTGGTATGATATCATGTTTAGTTTCACCGGATCCCTTTTTAGGATATGCAGCATATTTTGAGCTTCCTGTTATACCGGGTATCGGTTTCAAATACTCATCTGTAAACCTTACACAAAAATTCGGGTAACTAGTACTTGTATAACCCAACTGTACTAAAATTCTGTTCACTCCTTTTTGCAGATCACATTTCACTGTGTAAGCATCCATCTCTGTAACTTTTTCATCTGACTCAGCTATAACCAGTTCATCATTGATCCAAACTTTTATTGAACCCGAAAATCCTACATTACAAAAAATAGTTTGCTCTTTATCTGATGTAATAAAATTTTGTGCATATACAACTGCAGTTGATTTTTTAACAGGATAGCTGAGTGGTATCCAGCCATCCTTAATTTCAAAAGGAGGTGTAAACCATTTTATATCGGCATTATTCGAAGATTTGAATACTGCTGTTTCTTCAGGATGTTCAAGCGGACCAAAATTTTTAAAGTAACCGCTTTTAGATATATTTTCAAATGGCCCTACATATTGCCAACTTTTAATGCTACCTATTTTGTCATAATATTTTTGTATATGATCAAATTCGTTAGAATATAATGAATGCAATGCCCTTTGATAATTAGCCGCAGCTACAATAGTACCGGGGGCTTTTTGGTCAACAGTTAAATCCTCTATCAGACTTAATTGATTTTCCTGATCTTTCTTTCCATAATTACCCAGTGTTGCTTCATTAAACCATAAAGCGTATATGTAAGGATATGGATTGCTTGCTTTTTTATAAAATGAATTGCCAAAGTCTGTTATATACTTTTCTTTACCATTATAGGTTTGCAGGTAAACATTTGTAATATATGCATCGGTAGCAGTGGCCGGATCTTTTTTGGCCTCCTCTAATAATTTTTCTGCTTCTGCTCTTTTATTGTCATTTAAAGCCTGCCAGGCTTTTTCATAGCTACTGTTCTGAGCAAATAAAGTTTGGGCACAAAATAAAAGGCTTAGTAAGCAAAAGCTTTTAAGTTTCATGTTTACGTTGGTTTAATTAAGTGGTGCATTCAATCTAATGTTGATACAAAAGGATGTTCTAATAGATGGGCAATATAAATATAAATGTTAAAAAACAGCGAGCTTATAAGTTAAAAGTGATTATTACACAAGCAATTAAAATCTAATATTCATTTTTAAAAAACGCTGACAACATAAATCGCGACATTACCCTATGAAAATTTGCGTTTAGAACCTCAAACAAAAAGCCCCATCAAATTTAATTGACGGGGCTGGGTTGTTGTGTCGGGATGGCAAGATTCGAACTTGCGACCTCCTGGTCCCAAACCAGGCGCGATAACCGGGCTACGCTACATCCCGAACTTGGTTATCTTCTTTAAGTCAAATGCTTTTTGCGGAGAGGGTGGGATTCGAACCCACGGTACAGTTTAACCCGTACGACGATTTAGCAAACCGTTCCTTTCGGCCACTCAGGCACCTCTCCTGACCTGCCCTAATTGCTTAGGGGTTGCAAAAATACTAATCCACTACGTAATACCCAAAACTAAATGCAAAATATGCAGAAATAATTTTTGTAAATCCCGAAAGTATTGCTGAATAAGGATAAAATGTAGAAGTGTGCGACGCCAATGCAGCCAAATAGCAGTACCAAAGTCGGTCAAAAAGAAGAAGTCCAAACCGTATGGTTTGGACTTCAAATGCGTTTAGATCGTTTAGGTTTACATGGCAGCCAATTGCACTTTTTGTTGCAATTCGACCACACTTTCTTTAAATAAAGTATCGGTATCCATTAGGTCTTTAACCGTTTGGCAGCTGTGAATCACTGTAGTGTGATCTCTACCGCCAAAATGTTCGCCGATTGTTTTTAATGAATTTTTAGTGAACGTTTTTGCAAGGAACATTGTTATCTGACGAGCCTGTACTATTTCACGTTTACGTGTTTTTTGAAGTAGTTTATCGTAAGGCACATCAAAGTAATCACACACCATTTTTTGAATGGTATCAATTGTAATTTCCTTGCTCGAGGATTTTACAAAGTTGCGTAGTACTTTCTTTGCCAATTCCAAATCGATTTCTCTTTTATTCAGCGAAGATTGTGCCAATAATGAGATCAATGCGCCTTCTAATTCACGTACATTACTGTTAATATTATAAGCGATGTACTTCACTACTTCTTTCGGCATTTCCAATCCATCACTCTTCATTTTTCTATCCAAAATTTCAATCTTGGTTTCGTAGTCGGGTGATTGTAGATCGGCACTTAAACCCCAACGGAAACGGCTTAACAGTCGTTCCTGTACACCTTCTAAATCCTTTGGTGGTTTATCACTGGTAAGGATCAATTGTTTTCCACTTTGATGTAAGTGATTGAAGATTGAGAAGAATGCATCCTGCGATTTTTCTGCCCTGCTGAAGAATTGCACATCATCAATAATCAAGACATCTATCAATTGATAAAAATGGATGAAATCGTTGATAGCTCCGTTACGTCCGTGATCTATAAATTGATTGATGAATTTTTCTGAACTTACATACAACACTACTTTGTTGCTGTGAATGCGTTTTACTTCGTTACCGATGGCTTGTGCCAAATGCGTTTTACCTAATCCTACTCCACCGTATATAACAAGCGGGTTAAACGAAGTACCTCCCGGTTTTTCTGCAACCGTTTTACCGGCTCTACGGGCAACCCTGTTACAATCTCCTTCAATAAAGCTATCGAAAGTATATGCATTATTGAGTTGCGGATCGATCTGCATTTTTTTAAGACCCGGAATTACAAATGGGTTCTTAACAGGATTATTAATTACTAGAGGAAAATCCATTTCGTTGTTTGAATAAGATTTAAATCCCTGTTGACCGGGGATATCCATTGTTAAAGGTTTGTTCTTGCTATTACCGCTATCAACCATGATGCGATATTCCAATCTAGCTTCCTTGCCTAATTCTCTTTTCAAAGTTTTAGCAAGCAAACTTATGTAATGCTCTTCAAGATACTCAAAAAAGAACTGACTTGGTACTTGAATGGTTAAAACTTTATCTTTTAATGCAACCGGTTTTATCGGTTCGAACCAAGTTTTGAAATGTTGCCATTCTACGATGTCTTTGATTATATCCAAACAGTTAGCCCATACTTTATCAAAAACTTTATCCATTATTCCTTAAGCGCTTTATATGTTGAGTAAAATATTCCTGAAAATTGCTAAAATATTCCTTAGCGGGACAGCGAATATCAAGATAAATTGTTGAAAAAAAAATTTTTTATTCTCTTGTTTTTTTACTTATGACCACAGTATGGGATTTTGCAAGATTTTTTTTCGATGATTTTGAGAATTCAAAATCTAGTCTACCGAGCTGAATGCCCGCCCAGCCTACCTGATTTACGAAAACAGTATTTCCGTTTTTATTTAAATAACTATCCGGCGCATTCATGAAAGTATGTGTGTGTCCGCCCAAAATAAGGTCAATATTTTCTGTTTCTTTCGCTAAAACAATATCGCTTATTTTATTATCAACATATTTATACCCAAGATGACTTAAACATATTACCATATCGCAGCTCTTTTCCTTCTTCAACATGGTAGCAATTTTGCTTGCATTTTCTATCGGATCAAGGTATTTTGTATTGCCAAAAAGGTTGTCGGGGATCAATCCTTTTCCTTCTATTCCTACTCCTGTAACACCAATTTTTAATTTCCCCTTTTTAAATATTTTATAGGGCTGATATTTAAACTCCATCGGAGTACCGGTAAAATCGTAATTACATACTACAATGGGAAAACTGGCATGATGTAATTGTGTAGCAAAATTCTCTAATCCGGCATCAAAATCATGATTACCCATTGTTGCAGCATCATATCCCATCGCCGCCATTGCTTTTATTTCAGGCTCTCCTTTGTATATGTTAAAGTAAGGAGTACCCTGAAAAATATCTCCTGCATCTAATAGCAAAATATGATCTTCCTCGGCTCTAATCTGCTTAATGACCTCTGCTCTGGCCTCTACTCCCCCCAATCCGGGGTTTTTAGGATCATCTTTTGGAAAGGGCTCTAACCTACTGTGCACATCATTTGTATGCAATATGGTCAGCTTCTTTGCCACATCCGGTTCCTCAGCCAATATGCTTTGGGAAGTAAGTAGTGCCCCCGTTGCCAATAAGGATTGTTTTAAAAATTTTCTTCTATTGTGCATTGGATACCCTGTTTTCAAGTTTAGAAATAATTGTTTTCCCTTCTTTGGCGAACTTAGCAAAATAGGCCATCACCGCATCTCTGTATAAATAACCATTGTTGATCTGCGGAATAGTTTTCAGCATTTCGCATTCATCGCCGCCATTTGCAATATAATCGACCAATGCTATTGTATAGACAGTCGATTCATTCAAAGCAACACCATTTATTTTTATATTGATAGCTTTTTTATCTTTTATTTGATAACTCATGCCTGCACAGGGCCAGCCCCCTTTTGCCGCAGCAATATTCAACACCTGTTGTATGACCTTTCCTTCCAATTTTTGTAAAACAAGTACATTATCGAACGGAGCTACTTCAAAAATTTTACCTCGGGTAATGCTACCGGCGGCAATAGATGGAAGCCTGATGGCGCCATAGTTCAAAAAAGCTGCATCTACATTCATTTGGTATTTTTCCTTTGCCATATACAGCATGGCATCAGTCAAAATATTATTCAATGTTCCTTCAGGAGATTTTTTTTCAAGCACCATGCCCGCAGTTGCAACAAAATCATTCATATTACTATTCACACTATCGCTGTAGGGCTTCAACATTACAGACAATTCATTCGTGGGGCGTTCATCAGACTTTATCTTGTAGCCCTTGTATTGAGCAGATTGAGGTTGATAGCGGGTATTGCAGGCATTCAATAAAAAAATTACCGCAAACAATAAAAGTATATTGGATCTACGCATGAATAAAATGGGGTTAAATGAGCTACGAAAGGTAGGTATATTTTTTTTAATATGATGTCAAAAAAATGAAAAATAATTACAAATAAATAAGTTTACTTTTGACCAATAATACAAATACAATGAGCTACGAATTAACGGGCAAATTAGTTGCCAAATATGATACAGTACAACGTACAGAAACTTTTAAAACAAGAGAATTTGCTGTTGAAAAGACAGATGAGATTGGTGGCAGAACCATTACCAATTATGCAAAATTTCAATGTATTCAAGATAAAACAACCATTATCGATAAAGTGAATATTGGCGATGAAATAAAAGTTCATTTTAACATCAAAGGAACCAAGTGGGAAAAAGATGGCAAAACAAATTACATCACTAATTTAGACGCATGGCGTATTGAGCAAATTCTGCAGCCCGGTGCTGATGCTCCTGCCAAAGCAGCCATTGATAATGATTATTTAGAACCGCTTGATACGTTCACATCAGCTTCGCCTGATGCGATCGATGATCTGCCGTTTTAAGACACTCTTGCCCCTATCCCCTAAAGGGGGATTACGGGTAGATTATGCAATAGATTTAAGCGAATAAAATTTCCGGGATAAGTATCCGGCGTTATTATATGCAACAAAAAATTTCTTTAAAAGTACTTCCTTCCGAAGCAGCCAATGAAGCTGTAATAAAACAACTCATAGCCAATAGCTGTAGTAAAAAATTATCTTCTGTAAGTGGCTATACTATTGCCAAACAATCCATCGATGCAAGAGCCAAAACCATTTGGGTTAACCTTACAGTTAATGCATTTATTGATGAGCCTTTTCATCAAAGAGAAATTCAATCTTTTAATTTTAAGGATGTACAAAATGCATCTAAATCAGTTATTATAATTGGCGCCGGACCAGCAGGATTATTTGCAGCATTGCAGTTGATCGAACAAGGCATTAAACCAATCATTCTTGAAAGAGGTAAAGATGTAAGAGCAAGGAGAAGGGACCTGGCTGCTTTGAATAAAGAAGGTATTGTAAATCCTGAAAGCAATTATTGTTTTGGCGAAGGAGGTGCCGGCACTTACAGCGATGGTAAATTATATACAAGAAGTAATAAACGTGGTGATATTGACAGAATACTGAATCTCTTTGTACACTTTGGTGCCGAAGAAAAAATATTATACGAAGCTCATCCGCATATCGGCACTAACAAACTACCGCATATTATAACGGCTATGCGTAAATGCATTACCGATTGTGGAGGCGAATTCTTATTCGAGAAGAAAGTAATTGACTTTGAGATTGCCGATAACAAAATAAGATCGGTTAAAACAGCGGATGGTAATTCATTCACGGCAGAAGCCATCATTTTAGCTACCGGCCATTCTGCCAGAGATATTTTCGAATTACTCCACAGTAAAAATATTTTAATTGAAGCCAAACCTTTTGCCTTAGGCGTAAGGGTTGAACATCCTCAACAATTAATTGACAGTGTCCAATATCACTGTTCTTCAAGAGGAGAATTCTTACCTCCGGCTTCGTATAGTTTAGTACAACAGGTAAATGGAAGAGGCGTATTTTCATTTTGTATGTGCCCTGGTGGCATTATAGCCCCTGCTGCTACTACTCCGGGAGAGTTGGTAGTAAACGGCTGGAGCCCATCTAAAAGAAATAACCCTTACGCAAATAGCGGTATGGTTGTACAAATAGAATTAAGCGACGTAATTAAAAATGAAAAGATGAAAGCGGATGCATTAGCAATGATGCGTTTTCAGCAAATGGTTGAACAAAAAAGTTTTATAGCCGGCGGAGGTAATTTTGTAGCACCCGCTCAACGTATGGTCGATTTTTCTAACAAAAAGCGATCAGCAGATCTGCCAGATTGTTCTTATCAACCCGGACTTAACAGTTCTCAATTGAATGAAGTTTTACCTGATTTTATTTATAGTGCTTTGGCAAAAGGATTTATTGAGTTTGGTAAAAAAGTAAAAGGCTATTTCACCAATGATGCAGTAGTAGTAGCTACAGAAAGTCGTACTTCTTCCCCGGTGCGTATTCCTAGAGATGCAGAAACTTTACAACATCCACAAATAAAAAATTTATACCCTTGTGCAGAAGGTGCCGGTTATGCAGGTGGCATTGTAAGTGCAGCGATGGATGGAGAGAGAGTGGCGAAACAATTGGCTGATAAACTTACCAATCTGTAAAATAACATTCACAATGACTACCGGGACATAAATATTTTTTATACCCATGCAACCATTCTAAATACTTTCCCATCTCGCAAGTATTGCGAATGCCTTACAACTACTTAAACAACAATTAATTAAGTAAGTTTAATTATTTCATGTTAATTATGAAGATCGTTCAATCATTTTGGTCTTTACCTGCGCAGAATAATGCCAAAGATGCCCTCAATGGCAGAAATTGCGGTGGCTGGCCTAGCGAAAGACTGCATGCAATGAGTTGGGCTTTTAGTATTTCCAAATTAAAACAGTTTTATCCTGAAGTAGTATTATACACGGATAAGACTGGCAAGGAATGGTTGATTGATAAACTGAATTTGCCTTATACAAATGTTCATAAAGAACTGGATTGCCTGAATACTTATAATCCACTATTATGGGCTTTGCCTAAGATATACACCTATGCAAAACAATCCGAACCTTTCATACATGTTGATGGTGATGTATATATCTGGGAGAAATTCAGTAATAAATTTGAAAATGCTGAGTTATTAGTTCAAAATTTAGAAGAAAATTACGCTTATTACAAAAAGCCATTAAAGCAAATTGCCGAACATTTTACTTATCTACCAAACCTACTTCAGGAAGCACTAAATGCTCAATCAAATCAACCATTAATTAGCATTAATGCTGGTGTTATTGGCGGGCACAATAATAACTTTTTCGAAGAGCTCAAAACATTTGCATTTGATTTTATTACAAAAAATGCAGTGGTTATTTCAAGGGTAGATGCAGGAGACCTTAATATTGTTTTTGAACAATTATGCTGCTATTTATGGGCTAAAAATAAAAATATCCCAATTACCACTTTATTAGAAAATGTAACTGTTGAGTCTGCAGATCTTATTCGATTTAATACCACGCCGTTACTAAATAAATTTATTCATGTAATTGGATTTGCAAAACAAAACCCCATTGCCTGTAGCCAATTAGAAAGAAGATTGAAATATGAATTTCCGGAAATGTATACACACATAAATGCATTATATCCGATTGAAAAAATAACGAGTATTCCATTAACAGTTAATAAGGATTATGACATTAAAGAAATATTTACAAATACAAATATCATTTTAGATAAACTTACTATCGATTATAAAAATATTGAATTTGAAAGCCTTTGCGATTTAATTGAAGTCGAGTACAATAAACATTCTACAGAAAACCACTATAAATTATTAAGTGATATATACCAAATAGAAAAGTATAAATATTTAACTCATAAAACCCTTTATAGTAGCCCTGAGACCTTTACAAAAAATATAGAAGAAAAAACAGAAAAGATTTTAAGAAAATTATATGAAGATAATATAGATGCATTTTTAAGCACAAAATTCACATTGGATAAAAATATCTGTCAAATAGCTTATTTAAGTTATCAATATCCAAACCCGATAACAATGGAGGTAATAGAAAGTATTGTAACAGATAAATGCACTATTACTGAAAGCAAAAACACACAAATGGTTTTGATACAATCCTTAGGCTATAATGAAAAAGAATTGTATACAAAACCGTTAACTAGTTGGAATGAGTTATTGTATTATTTTGATGAGGAAGCATTAACCGGCAACCAATTGATTGATATAATAAAGAAGCGAAATGATTTTGAATACAATGGCACCCAACTTAAAATAGATGTTTTGAATTTTTTAAGTAGTAACTGCTTATATTTTTCTTATTTGAAAATAGTAAAATAAAAACTGAATTTATAAATAATAAAATAGCTAATGAAAAAAAATAGAACAGATTGAAATTAGATTAACACTTGTACTAAAGACTATAAAAATACTTATATCAATAGTATTAATAGCAGGTGCTACAAATATAATTTTAAAACTTAACTATAAGTATTTTTTATACCTCATGCTATATTGCCTTGCAGGAACATATTTTTTGATTTATGGCTTATATGATGTAATTAAAAATAAAATGTTGAACCAAGTTAGCTACCATTACCTTTTAAATTTATTTACCAAGTTTAACAAGGGTAATACCAATCCCGAAAAATTTATTTCAATAGCAATAGGGATAATTGCTTTGATTTTTAGTGTTGCTTTTTTTGTAATCACATTTAAATATTTAAAAAATCCTCAAAGTTACTTTACAAGATAACTTACAAACACAATCTTACTGGGAGCATTGTAATGTAGGCCTACTCGAAGTACAAGAGAAAAAGAAGATTACATTATTTTAAATTAAGAAATATGAAAAGTAAAATGAACCATGTGGGAATGCAAAAATTAAATTCCCAAGAAATGGAAGTAATTGCAGGAGGTAGCTGCAGTACATCATCGATGGTCGCAGGAGGAATCTTCGCCTTTGGGATGATTTTCATAACAGGTGGTGCGGCTGCATGTGCAGCTGTGGGTCTTTATGCAGCATATATGAAAGATTGCTAAAAGAAACACATTTACAAATATTTCGGGAACAATTTCCAGTTCCCGAAATATTATTTCGTTACCAAAATTCTTATTAAACATGCTAGTGGATAATCAAAAAATCGATATTGATTTTATATTAAAAAAAAGAAGATTTAAAATTAATTGGTATGACTTCCATATATTATATGTCTTGTGCATTTTAACTTATCTCATCCTTATTTTTTGTATTAGTTCTATATTCCCAGTAGCCGACTCTTATGGAAATCTAATTCCAATAAGAATCTTCGTCTATTTATTGGTTTTTTTATTACAGTTTACATTAGGACTCTTGTACTATAAATATTTATTAAAAAACGTTTCATTCAGTGCCTATGAAACATCGCTTACCAAAGAACAAAAATTGAAAATGATTACAAAACTTTTAGAAAAATTTTCATTACCACTCTACAAAACTAATTCTATAAATATATTTTTTTCCACTTACAAATATGGTCCATTCAAAGTATATTCAAAAGATATTTATTTTATTCTCGATACCAATAATATTTTATTCAACATTCGCAATACAAAAGTTGATATTTTTTATATAATACCCGATAAAAAAGCAAACTTGATTAAACAAGAATTGATTAACCTAATAAATAATTCAATTAATGCAACAAATAAAATAAAAAATAACTAAGAATATTTTTTGTACCGATAATCAATTTTTAAAAAAATGAATGAATTCAATATTGAAATTCTTACAATAAAAAAAAGAAATTATTTTTGTGGGATAACGATTTTTATATATGCAATAACATTTTTTATCGAGTATTTTTTTTATACTGATTCGGTTTATTATAGTACTTATACTGAACAGCTAAGTTTAGAAAAAGTACAAGAAATATTAGATAGCGAAAAAAAGTATCGATGGTTAGGTTATTTGATTATCCCAATTTCATTGATTTTAAAGGTACTATACAATAGCTTCTGGGTTACAATAGGCTCCCTATTAAATAATGAAAGAAGTAGTTTTAAACACAATTACAATATTTGCTTAAAAGCAGAGTATGTTTTTGTATTAAGGCTTTTAGTGAAATTTTGTTGTTTAGTAATTTATAAACCGGTAAATACCTTGTATGATTTAGCTTTTGTACCGGGTGCATTATCAAATTTATTTCCAATAAGTAGCACACCGCAATGGTATCAATATCCATTACAAACTATCAATATTTGGGAGCTTCTATATTGTTTTGTGGGCACATCTATGTATGCCATACAACATAATGTTAGTAAATCAAAAGCCGCAGCCATGTTTTGCATCCCTTATTTAATTGGCCTTGCAATATGGGTATTAATAGTAGTTTTTTTTACACTACAATTTTCTTAGCATGAAATGGAAAAGAATAATCCCGGTTTTATCAATAATAATTTCAACGACGGCCTTTTTACTGATCAATATAACTAAGTCATTAAAGAGCAAAAACGCTATTGAAAAAAAAATTGCTACGCTACCCACCTTTGAATTTTATAATTTGCAAAAGCAAAAATTTACCAAAGATTCGATACAAGCAAATAGACCCACGTTATTCATACTCTATAATTCAGATTGTGAGCATTGTCAATACGAAGCTTCAGAAATCACAAAGTTTGCAAACGCATTTAAAACAACTAATATTTTATTTATATCCAATCAACCCTATCCAGAAATCAATCAGTTTGATAGCATCTATCATCTTACACAATACCCATTTATTAAATTATTAAAAGATAGTACCGATAATTTTTATAAAATATTTGGTACATCTGTGGTACCCTCACTGATCATATATAACAGCAAGAGTGAATTAGTAAAAAATTATAAAGGAGAGGTAAACGTTCTAAAAGTTATCGACCAATTGAAATAAAAAATATGAAAAAAATAAAATATTTTCTATGGGCACTTATAATTATTTCTGAATTACTAGTGATAAATAATTTATTGACGTTATATAAAGTAGAAAACAAGTATTCATTTATTGCAGGTATTATTATGTTTAGTGGAAATGCAGGCTTTGTTTTTTATTTAGCAAGAAAATCTACAAAAAGAAAATAATCATTCCATAAATTACTAATAAAATAAACGATTGCGTTTGAATAACCACAATCTTAAACATATTCAAAAAACTATTACACTTCAACAAGATCAACAGGATTGTGGGGTAGCTTGTCTTTTATCCCTTATCAAATATTATGGTGGTGTAAATACTTTTGATAATTTGAGAAAATTAAGCGGCACCAATATTACTGGTACCACCTTACTTGGGCTATATCAAGCAGCCAATCAATCAGGTTTTACTGCGGAAGGTTATGAGGCTGATATTGCGGCATTGCTTACCCATCCTGATCCTTGCATTTTACATTTATTAATAGATAACACTATACAGCATTATGTAGTTTGTTATGGAGTTACTCAAAAAGACAATGAACTGAAATTTATTATTGGAGATCCTTCAAAAGGCATTGAATATTTAAATAAAAGCGAATTAAAAAAAATCTGGAAAAGCAAAACCTGTCTTACATTAACTCCAAATGAAAGCTTCAAAAAAGAAAGCGCAATTAACAAAGAAAAAATACTATGGTTAAAACAATTGGTAAAAGATGATGCCACCATACTATCTATTGCATTTGCACTTGGCATTGGCATAGCAATATTAGGGTTATCGATGGCTATTTTTTCTCAACGGCTGATTGATGATATTATACCGCAACATAATTTCTTAAAACTGAACTTAGGAGTTGCATTACTTCTGGTATTATTAATTATAAAAGAAGGATTGATCGTATTACGACAACTATTTTTATTGCGACAATCCAAAGATTTCAATATTCGAATTACAACATTTTTTTATGACCATTTATTACATTTACCAAAACCATTTTTCGATACTCGAAAGATCGGCGAACTTTCAGCACGGCTGCAGGATACTGGCAGAATACAAAATGTAATTACACAATTAACCGGCAACGTCATTATAGATCTCCTGATAGTAATTGTTTCGTTTATTTTTATTTTTATATACAGTTGGCAGGTAGGCATCATTTGTTTATGTACCATGCCTTTTTTTTATAATTTAATTTATCTGAAGACTAAACAAATACAGGATAAGCAAAGGGCAATCATGAGTAATTATGCCACCGTTGAAAGTAACTACATATCTAGCTTGCAGGGGATAGACAGCATAAAAAATTTTAATAAAGAAAGTTTATTTGCAACAGTAAATAATAGCATTTATAAACATTATCAAGATTCGATTGTAATATTTGGTAAAATTAAAATTAAAATCTCCTTTCTTGTCAATGTATTTGCGTCCTTATTTTTATGCAGTATTTTGATGTATAGTAGTTATCAAGTAATAAACCATCATTTGAAATTAGGGGAGCTAATGGCTTTATTAGGCATGTGTAGCACACTTTTACCACCAGTTACTAATTTAGCATTAGTTTTTTTACCTATTAATGAAGCTAAAATTGCTTTTGACAGAATGTTTGAGTTTACAAGTGTCGAAAAAGAAATTATTAATGCTGAGAATAATTTACCCTCTAACTTAAGTCTACAATCAATAAACATACAAAATCTGTTATTTCGCTTTGCTGGTCGTAGTCCAATTTTAAAAGATATATCTCTGAAAATTAGAAGAGGAGAAAGCACCGCAATAATTGGAGAAAATGGCTGCGGCAAAAGTACTTTACTGCAATTGTTACAAAAAAATTACGATTATGAAAAAGGTTCAATCATCATTAATGACAGAATAGATTTAAAAGATATTTCTATTGTAAATTGGAGAAAAATAGTAGCAGCGGTGCCGCAACAAATACATCTTTTTAATACCTCTGTGTTAGAAAACATAGCTTTTGAAGATGCGTCAGTTAAAACAGAAAAAGTAATTGACTTTTTAAAAGAATACGGCTTTATTCAATTTATCGAGTCCTTACCCCAATCTTATTTTACTTTAGTGGGAGAAGAAGGTATAAATATATCAGGCGGTCAACGACAAATAATTGCACTTGCAAGAGCATTATACCATCAACCACAATTACTAATTTTAGACGAAGCGACATCTGCTATGGATAAAGACGCTGAAAGATTTGTATTACAATTGCTTATGAAATTAAAACCAAAAATAGCTATTATTCTAATTGCTCATAAAATAGAGAATTTGCAGACCATTTGCAATGAAGTATACTTATTTGAAAAAGGGTTTGCCAGATCCATATCATTACCTAGCAAGGAGTATGTAAACTAATAAGCTACCGTTTATAAAATAACTTGCTTACTAAAACCTTACATCTATACATTTGCCTAATTATTTTTTATGAACTTACTTGAGCTACAAAACATCAAAAAATATTTCGCCTCACAAAAAGCGGTTGATGATATCAGTTTTGACATCAAAGAAGGAAGTATTTTCGGTTTACTTGGCCCAAATGGTGCCGGTAAAACAACATTACTAAGAATGATCACCGGAATATTTTATCCGGATAGCGGCATCATTAATCTGAATGGCAAAAAATTCAATCCTGTTGAAGATGTTGGCCTGATCGGTTACATGCCTGAAGAAAGAGGTTTGTACAAAAAGATGAAGATCGGCGAACAGGCTTTGTATTTGGCACAACTAAAGGGCTTGAGCAGAACCGATGCCATGCAAAAATTAAAATACTGGTTCGAAAAATTTGAGATGCAAAGCTGGTGGAACAAAAAAGTAGAGGATCTCAGTAAAGGGATGAGCCAAAAATTACAATTTGTTACAACGGTTTTACATGAACCAAAATTGATCATTCTTGATGAACCATTTAGCGGCCTCGACCCGGTGAATGCGAATATTATTAAAGACGAAATCTTTAACCTGTCTCAAAAGGGTATCACTATCATATTCAGCACACATCGCATGGAACAAGTAGAAGAGATCTGCGACCATATCATTCTTGTAAACAAGGGACAAAAGATACTGGACGGTACAGTGAGTGATATCAAAAATCAATTCAAAGAAAACATCTACAGGATCAATGCTGCAACATCTGCGGAGCAACTAGGCACCTACATTTTTGAAGTCATCAAACATCAACCCGATCAATTACAAATCAAGTTGCAACACGATAGTACTACGAATGATGTTCTGCAATATTTGATCAATAAAAACATTACTGTTAATTCTTTTACAGAGATACTCCCATCACTGAATGATATCTTTATTAAACTGGTAGAAGGAACTCCCGGTGCAAGACAGTTTAATTAAGTACGATTTGGGATGTACGATTGTGTTATAGTTGTTAATTTATTTTTTGTTTAGTGCTTTAAAAATATATAAGAATAATATTATGAGTAAAACCTGGTTAATCATAAAACGAGAATACACTACAAGAGTAAGAAACAAAACATTCTTATTATCAACTTTTCTATTACCGTTGGTCATTGTACTTTTCATTGCAGGCTCCATTTATCTTTCAACCAAAGGAGCATCCGAAAAATGTATTGTTGCACTGAATGACGAAACAGGCATTTTTAAAAACACGTTAAAAGATAAAAAAGATAAATCTATCCGGTTTGTTTACACAAGCGATACTGCTGTCAGCAAATTATTAAATGGTCAATTTGATGCATACATACATATAAAAGATCTGCAAAAAAATGCAGAGAATGCAATATCCATTGAGGTAAAAAAGCAGATCAGTGCTAATAACGAAGATTATATCCGAAACCAGATGAATCTTGTTCTTGAAAATAAAATGCTGGAAGACAATTTTAAAATGCCGATGGCTACGCTCGACTCCATGAGAAAGCAGGCAAAGAATATCGATCTTATACAATCAAAAGGCGAAGGAAAGGATAAGCAGCAAATATATTCCGGACTTACAGCGAGTATCGGGTATTTCTGTGGTATTTTGATCTACATTACCATGTTCATTTATGGCACACAGGTTATGCGTGGGGTAATGGAAGAAAAAACGAATCGTATTGCAGAAGTAATTGTAAGCTCTGTAAAACCTTTTCAATTAATGCTTGGAAAAATAGTAGGCATAGGTGCCGTAGGTATCACTCAATTTTTATTATGGATCATCTTGATCTTTGGAATTTTTTCAGTCGCACAATTATTTATTCCGGCTGATATTTTACAACAGGTAGAACAATTACAAAATAATCCTGCACTGCAAAATAGCAATACTGTGCAAATTAGTCAGGCAGCTAAAAATATCGCCGGAGCTACAGAAGCATTATACTCATTAAACTGGCCACTTATAATCAGCAGTTTCTTGTTTTTCTTTTTAGGAGGATATTTATTTTATGCTGCATTGTTTGCAGCAGTGGGCAGTGTTATAAACGAAGACCCACAGGAGGCTCAATCGCTGGTATTACCAATAACAATGCCGATCATTTTTGCATTTATCATTTTGACACAAGCCATTCAAAACCCAAATACCTCTTTGGCATTTTGGGGAAGCGTTATTCCCTTTACTTCACCTATTGTAATGATGGGAATTGTACCGGCACCCGGGGCAGTCCCCTGGACACAGTTAGTACTGTCAATGACTTTATTGATAGCAGGTTTTTTATTTACAACATGGCTTGCTGCAAAAATTTACCATGTCGGTATTTTAAGCTATGGTAAAAAAGGTTCGTGGAAACAAATGATCAAATGGGCTTTTGGAAAATCATGATCATGCAGCAAAAATCGATTTCCTTATTTCTGATTTTACATAACCATACAAAACACCCCATACAGCAAGTATTGCTGTGAATATAGCACCTAATACAAAACCGACAATTGACCAAACTACAGGAGATTTTTTTTCAACTGTAAACGGAGGGTCGGGTTTATCTAAAATCGATATAATAGGAGTTGCCTTTTGTAATGTCCATAGTGCTTCGTCTCTGTTAGCAATGGCTGCTTCTCGTTGTGCTTTGATCCTATCCCTATCTCCCGAAAGATTTTCTTTTGGTAAAGAGTATTCTAATCTATCGGGTGTAAAAAAAGTAGCATTTTGCATTGCAATAGCACGGCTGTCAAATCCTCTAACTACAAGATTCAAAGAATCGATCTTTTTCACCGTAAAATTATAATCATCCATTGCCTTCTGAGTTCGTAGATTGATATAGAAGTCAGATATCTTGGCGATGATCACTTCTGTAACAGGTTTTACAAGACTTTCATTCGTATTTGTAAATGCTAACTCAAGTACACCGTTACGATTGATCTTTGCATCAACTGCCGATTTCAAAATATTACCTCCAATGCTAACCAATGCAGCACTGTCAGCAGGTATTTTTATCTTAGAAGAGAACAAACCCTTGTTGTTATTTGTTTCATTGATCAATAATTCTGCAATGGTCTTATTATTGATGCTTTGTAATTTTGCAGCGGCTACTGCTTCTCTTACGTTACGACTATTTGCCAGTTCGATGATATTTATAGCAGCATCACTACTGAAACTTTTAGAACCATCTCCCATTCCCAAAAGGCTGCTAAGGCTATTGCCTGCAAGTGACCCTTGCGATTGATTATTCAATGGAAATACAGTGGCTCTTGATGTGTAAGCCGGCTTGGAACGAAATGCATAAAAAAACAGTAAAACAGCCACAATGATTCCAACAAGAATAATCAACAGTTTAGCCTTACTTAATCTGGCTGATATTGCCTTAATAAAATCCGCTGTGCTCACTGTAGTTATTTTATAAGTTTTTAATAATGAGACTTGCAATGATCACCGGTATCGTTGCAGTAATAGATTGAATAATGATGTTACCAACATCTTTGCCTTCTTTTCTTTCAGGAACCGTTATTGTACAACCTTCTTTTACCTTTGGATAGAAATGGATAAAAAGGAAATTTCTTGTTCGTCTGCTCTTGCCATTTGCGTATGTAACATATATTCTGTTACGCCATGGTTTTACCCCGAAGCCACCTGCTTTGTCAACATAATACATTAACCTGTTATAGTCTTTATCAAAAGTGGTTTTTACAGGTGCCTGCACAACCCCTTGCACCGTAACAAACGGATTAATTTCAGGAATATAGATCACATCTTTTTCCTGAAGCACAATATCATACTTTGAATCCTTTTCATTTAATGCCTTGAAAAGATCGATACTAACGGGTTTGCCTATGTTACCCAACACCTCTTCTTTTATCACTCCATTTGTATCTAAAACTTTCTTCGCCAGATATTCATCTCTGAAAAAATCGGTTTCACCTCTTATTAAAAAGGCACCACTAAGATCCGCATTATCCAATACCCCTCCTGCTCTTTTGATATAAGACGATAATTTTTCTTCTTTATTCAATCGGGGATAATTACCCGGATATTTAACCAACCCTTGTATCAAAACATTTTGTTGAAGCTTGAACTCGGGATTCTTTCTCACAAAAACCTGATCATAGGGCTTAATAATAACTTGTGCCGAAGTCAGGTCAAGTTCTAAATTAGGCAATACAGCATATGATTTTACTACAGTCTGTGTTGGCTTTAACCCTTGTTTTGCTGAATCAATATCTACAATACTTGAAATTTCCAATCTGCCAAATTCAGCTGATTGCTTTAAACCGCCGGACAAATAAATGAGATCCTGTAGTGTCATTCCTCCATAAACTTTCAGTTTGCCGGGCTTGCGTACTTCGCCGAAAATCTCTACAAAATGTTGTTCGCCAAATTCGCTGTTAGAAAATAACTGAATAAGGTCGTTAGGCTGCAGTGCAACATTATTTACAGCGCTATTGTTGCTTTCAATATCTCTCAAACTGATCTCTATCTTATCTACTTTAAGATTAACCGAATCAGCTCCTCTGCGGAAAATATACGCTCTCGGCAAATAAGTATTTTTGGTAATACCACCAGCTCTATTGATCACATCAAATAAAAGATCACCCTTCTTTATTTCATAAAATCCCGGATAAGAAACTTCTCCCTTTATCTCTACTTTATTGATGACTCCTGGGTTAATGATATTTACTTTAACCACATCGCCATCTTTCAAAATAAAATCCGGTTTACCCTGATGTAATATTGCAGTTGCGTTCACATCATGTATTACCTGTTTTTCATTTTCAGTTCTCACAATTTTTACATCTGATGTATAAGCATCCGGTGTAAAGCCACCTGCAAAATCTGCCAATGCTTTTATTCCTTCATTCTTTTTTAATTGATAATACATCGGACGTTTAAATTGTCCCGTTGCCAGCACTTTCTTCTCTACAAAAGTTACAAGTACAAAATCATTGTTTTGTAAATAAATTCGATTGCCAATATCTCCTGATGTCAGGTATTTATATACATCCAATGTTTCAATTACTTTACCGTTACGCTTAACTTTTATCTCTCTTAAATTACCATATTTTGTAACACCACCTGCTAAACCAATTACATTGAATGCATTGGAAAATGCCGAAACGGTTACCGGCCCGGGGTTATTTACTTCGCCACCTACATTAACACTGATGGTACGTGGTTGTCCTAAAGTTACTTGTATGTTCGTAGTTGCCGGTACAACACTTTTAAATCTTGAATAGATCAACGAACGAGCCGATTCAAAAGTTAAACCTTGCACTGTTATTTTACCAAGACTTGCAGGAAATATAGAACCATCTCTTGCTACTACGTAATCTTCCTGATACTCGCCTCCGCCCCATAATGCTACAACAATATGATCTCCTACACCAATCGGATAATCCAAGGGAGGTGTAGAGAGTTCTGCAACATTCAGCATTGCAGTGTTTTTGAAAATATTTGTTCCGTATGTATCATCCGATTTGTAACTGTTCGCTCTGATATTATCTTCTATGATCGTATCTTTTACAACAGTAACATTTTGCTGTTCGGGCAATTTATTTTTGTCTGCACCTGCTTGTACATTTTTATTATTATCGCCGAAATATGATTTTAATACTTTTGGAGGCATTTGTGCAGGATCGATCGTTCCTGCAGGAAGATTTTTTATTTCTTCGGTTGTTGGTAAGGTTGTAGGCGGCTGACAAAATGCATTAACTGAAAAACTCATTAAGATAACAAGCAGCAGTTTTGTTTTCGTATTGACCAATAGCTTCAAATTAAAAGGCATTTGTTAGGGGTTAATTTACAAATTAATTAGGGCAAATATATTAATTATTTATTTGAGGGGCTGCGCCAATAAAGCCATAAACTCTGTCCATATCTCTTTTACAATGGCTTCTGCCGGCTTTATTTCCTTTATTATTGAGCTTACCTGACCAATTTCAAGCTCGCCTTCCTTTAAATCTCCTTCAAACATACCTTTTTTTGCCCTGCCTTTACCCAGCAATTCTTGTAACGCTTCCACAGAAACGCCGTTAGATTCTGCTTGCTGTACGGCCATATAAAACTCATTTTTTAATAACCTTACAGGGGTAAGTGCTTTCAAACTTAGCTTAGTATCACCTTCCTGAGCAGCAATAACCGCTTCTTTAAAATTGATATGAGAAGAGGCTTCGGTACTTGCAACAAACCTGCTACCGATCTGTACACCACTTGCACCCAATACCATTGCTGCCAACATTTGTCTTCCAGTAGCAATTCCGCCAGCCGATATAACGGGAATGGATACTGTATTACAAACTGCCGGAGTGAGCACCATAGTTGTAGTCTCTTCTCTCCCGTTATGACCGCCGGCTTCAAAGCCTTCGGCTACAACTGCATCGCAACCTGCGGCTTCGGCCTTTTGTGCAAATCTGCTGCTACTTACAACATGCACTACTATAATGCCGTGTTGTTTTAAGATAGGTGTCCATGTATTGGGGTTCCCTGCAGATGTAAAAACGACCGGTACTTTTTCATCGATCACTGTTTGAATATGTTTTTCAATATCAGGATACAGTAAGGGGATATTTACACCAAAAGGATTTTGTGTTGCAGCTTTACATTTTTGAATGTGCTCTCTTAGAACATCGGGATACATACTGCCGCTACCAATTAAACCCAACCCTCCGGCATTGCTAACGGCACTGGATAAACGCCAACCACTTGCCCATACCATACCTGCTTGTATGATGGGATAACTTATGCCAAAAAGTTCGGTTATGCTATTATTGAAAGGTTTCACTGTGTAGTGTTTAATAAGTTTATGAGGTTGAATAGGTTTAACGAGTTAAAGAAACCTTTGAAACTTATTGAACTTTTGTGACCTGTTAAACTTTCAAGACTAACCAAGATCTATATCCGTATTATCTCCAATATTCAACGAACGGGTCTCTCCTTTTACGCCTGTATCACTACCGATCAGAGAATCATCCAATACTACATCAAATAATTTCGAAAAAGAACCAATGATAGATTCTTTTACAATTGTATAATTTAAAATGGTGCTTTCACCAATGGTAACATTGGGGCCTATTACAGAGTTTCTTATATCGCAACCCTCACCGATACTTACAGGAGGAATGATAATGGTGTTTTCAAAGTTGTGGCGTTGAGGTAAACTACCTCCGGATTTTTTTAGCAAAGTGGCATTCGATTCAAGCAATGTTTCTTTCTTACCACAATCGAACCAGCTCTGTACTTTAAAGGATTTGAATTTTGCACCGGACTGTATCATACATTCCAAAGCATCTGTTAAACTCAACTCCTGCATACGGTCGCTACCGCCTTCCATTATTTTTTTAAGACAATTAAAAAGAAAATCTGTCTCTTTTATTTTATAAATACCAACCAAAGCCATATTACTTTTTGGTATGGATGGCTTTTCTACTACCCTTGTGATTGTGCCTTCTTCATCGATTTCTGCTACGCCAAAATTTCGTGGATCATCTACTTTTTTCACACCTAACATAGAGTATGGCGATTCCAACACCTCTTTTACATCGTACTCAGCTATTGTATCTCCCAAAACAATAAATACTTCATCGTTACCAACGATCTCATTTGCAAGATCAATAGCATGACCTGTTCCGTACCGTTCATTTTGATAAACAAAATAACAGGTAAGCTCGGGGTATTTTGCCTTTACGTAATCCTGGATCTTTTCACCGAGATAGCCAACGATAAAAATATATTCCTTTATCCCGGCATCGAGTAGTTGATCTACAATGGTGCTTAAAATTGTTTTACCTGCTAAAGGTATTAAAGCCTTTGGCTGTGTATATGTATGTGGTCGCAGCTTGGTTCCTGCTCCGGCCACCGGTATAATTGCCTTCATAATGAAACTCCGGTTCCGCTACAGCGGAAGGTTTTATTTAGAATAAACTTTCAAACGCCTCAAATCAGTGTGTGAAAGTAGTGAATTTTGAATAAACACGACTGTTTTTATGAACCATACCCGTTGTATATTTGCAAAAATTTACAACACCACATAATTATGCAAAAAGATACATTAGTTTTTGATTTGATACGTAAGGAACTAGAACGTCAACGTCATGGAATTGAATTAATTGCTTCGGAAAACTTCACCTCTTTACAAGTGATGCAAGCAATGGGCAATGTAATGACCAATAAATACGCAGAAGGGTATCCGGGCAGAAGATATTATGCAGGTTGTGAGATCGTTGATCAAACTGAACAATTAGCAATAGATAGATTAAATAAAATTTTTGGTTGCGAATATGCTAACGTGCAACCACATAGCGGTGCTCAAGCAAATGCAGCAGTAGCTTTAGCTATTTTACAACCGGGTGATAGAATATTAGGACTTGACCTGAGTATGGGTGGTCACCTAACACATGGTTCGGCAGTAAATTATTCTGGTAAATTATATGAACCACATTTTTATGGTGTTATTAAAGAAACCGGTTTGGTTGATTACGATACCTTAGAAAAGAAAGCAAGAGAGTTAAAACCCAAACTGATCATCTGCGGAGCAAGTGCTTACAGCCGTGACTGGGATTATGCCAGAATCAGAAAAGTAGCTGACGAGGTTGGTGCTTTGGTACATTGTGATATGGCACACCCGGCAGGTTTGATCGCTAAAGGCTTATTGAACTCTCCGTTTGAACATTGTCAGATCGTTACTTCTACTACACATAAAACTTTACGTGGACCAAGAGGTGGTATTATCTTGATGAAAAAAGATTTTGAAAACCCATGGGGATTGAAAGATGTAAAAGGTAATATCCGCATGATGAGTAATTTGTTGGATATGGCTGTATTCCCCGGTATTCAAGGCGGACCATTAGAACATGTAATTGCTGCAAAAGCTGTTGCCTTTGGAGAAATTCTGTCGGATGACTTTACCGTGTATGCAAAACAAGTGATCAGCAACGCACAGGCAATGGCTAAAGCGTTTGTTGATAAAGGCTATCAGTTGATCAGTAACGGTACAGACAATCATTTAATGTTGATAGATCTTCGTAATAAAGATATCAGTGGTAAAAAAGCAGAACAAGCATTGGTGAAAGCTGATATCACTTTAAATAAGAACATGGTTCCTTTTGATGATAAGAGCGCATTTGTAACTTCGGGTATCCGTGTGGGTACAGCTGCTATTACAACAAGAGGTTTTAAAGAAGAGCATATGAGCTTTGTTGTTGATTCAATTGACAAGGTGTTGATGAATGCTGATGACGAGGCATTGATCTCAAAAGTTCGTGGAGATGTAAATGAGTTTATGAAACAGTTTGTACTTTATCCGGAATTGGGATAATTGTTCAAGAGGTTCTAAAAGTTTAATAAGTTTAAAATGCTTGTTTAACTTGTTGAACCTTTTCAACGTTTTAAACATATTAAACTTAAGAAAATGATACAACGCATTCAATCAATCTGGCTTTTACTGGCATCGGTTTTTGCATTTTGTACAATTCGTTTTTCTACTTACAGCGGTACCGATATTAATAATGTTCCTTACACCAAACTTACGGGTGCTACGGGAGGATTTTTAATTCTAACACTTACTATACTTGTTGGATTACTTGCCGCAGTTGCTATCTTTTTATTTAAGAACAGAAATACACAGCTATGGCTTTGCGTTGGTGGCGTAGCTGCTGAAATCATATTATTGTTGTTGTACTACGGACAGATAAAAACCTTTGCGCAGGGTACACTTTCCCTTACTGCGATCATTCATCCTGCCATCATAACATTTTTTGTGTTGGCTGTAAAAGGCATCCTTAATGATAAAAAGATAATTGAGGATAGTGACAGGTTGAGATAATATTACTGCCCACCTTTATACTTCGGCCGCTCCTCTTCTTTTATTTTTATCGACAATGGCCCATTACCAATGATCAAAAAATAAACAAGCAATAAGAGTACTATAAGCGTTACAAATATTTCGGAATAGGTTCTGAAAATATCTTCGTGAGCATGTACAAATATCAATGCCCCCAGCAAAATTGGTATCTGAATCAAACAGGCTAATCTTGTGAGAAAGCCCAATACCATCAAAACTCCTCCTACTATATGTGCAAACACGATATAGTGACTGAATAAGAGAGCCCAAAAACTGTTGAACTGAGATTTGCCCGTCATTACACTTACAAGTTGACTGGTATTACGAAGAAAGTCGATGCCCTTGTAAAGCAGGAATATGCCTAAAACTATACGTATTACGTCTAACCATTTAGGGTGATGTCTATCGCCCCAAATTTCTAAGCGGTGTACTAAATTCATATAGCAAGATTTAGAAGTGAAGAAAAAAGAACTAACTAAATCTACTAAATATTATTGGGGATTCAAAGCTAATTAACGCTTTTCTTAGGTGTTTGAGGGCTTAGAGCCGTATTGATGCCTTCGCTACAAAAACTTGCCGGTGTAACTTTCTTTACATTTTTTTAGGTCTTCGGGCCTACCTGCAAAAACCAACTTACCACCTCCATCGCCTGCTTCTGGGCCAAGGTCAATTACCCAATCTGCAGACTTGATCACATCGGTATTGTGTTCAATAACCAATATGGTATGCCCTTGCTCAATCAAGGCATTGAATGAAGTGAGTAATTTTTTTATATCATGAAAATGAAGACCTGTTGTTGGTTCATCAAAAATGAATAATATTTTTCCCTGCGCTTTTCCTTTGCCTAAAAAAGATGCAAGCTTTACTCTTTGTGCTTCTCCTCCGGACAATGTATTACTTGACTGACCAAGTTTTACATAACCCAACCCCACATCACTTAAGGGTTGTATCTTCTTTGCCACATCATGCTCATCGGCAAAAAAATCAATGGATTCATCAACACTCATGTCAAGTACTTCATAAATATTTTTATCGTTGTACTTTACTTCTAAAACTTCTTCTTTGAATTTTTTACCGCCGCAAACTTCGCAGGTCAAATGCACATCTGCTAAAAATTGCATTTCTACAATTTGTTCTCCTTCTCCTTTGCAGGTATCACATCTGCCACCATCAACATTAAATGAAAAATGTTTTGGTTGAAAACCTCTTAGTTTACTCAATGGTTGTTTCGCAAATAACTCTCTTATCTCATCATACGCTTTAATATAAGTAACAGGATTGCTTCTGGATGATTTACCGATCGGATTTTGATCTACCATTTCTATTTGTGAAACAGCATCAATATCTCCACTAACAGCTTTATGCAAACCGGGTCTGTCTGCAATCCCTTCTTTTATTTTTTGCAAAGCAGGAAATAATATTTGTTTCACTAAAGTTGTTTTACCACTTCCACTTACACCACTAACAACACACAACACATTCAATGGAAATTCAACCGTGATATTTTTCAAATTGTTTTGTCTGGCTCCTTCAACTTTAATGCTGCGATTCCATTTACGTATATTTTTTGGCGGCTCAATTTGTAGAGCTCCGCTTAAATATTTTCCTGTCAGACTTTCTTTATTGGCAATCAACTCATCATAATTACCCGATGCAATAACTTCTCCACCCAAATGACTTGCCAACGGCCCCATATCAATGATATGATCTGCTTCTCTCATCATCATTTCATCGTGTTCAACAACAACAACGGTATTGCCCAGATCTCTTAACTCTTTTAAAACACCAATGAGTTTTTCTGTATCCCTACTATGTAAGCCAATTGAAGGTTCATCTAATATGTATAATGAATTGGTAAGATTGCTACCCAAACTTCTTGTTAATTGAATACGCTGACTTTCCCCGCCACTCAATGAGTTGGCTAAACGATTTAAAGTGAGATAGCCTAATCCTACGTCTAGTAATGTTTTTAAACGATGATGAATTTCCAATAAGATTCTTTTTGCAACCTTACTATCGTATTCAGACAATTTCAGCTCATCAAACCATACTTTCAAATCTCTTACGGGTAATTCACATAGTTCTCCAATATGCTTTCCATTTATCTTAACATACAATGCTTCTTTTCGAAGGCGATAACCATTACAATCAGTACAAGTTGTTTTACCTCTATACCTGCTTAACAAAACCCTGTATTGTACCTTATAAAGATTCGCTTCTACTTCTTTGAAAAAATCATTGATGCCTTGTGCATGATCGTTCCCTTCCCAAAGCAATTTTAATTCTGCATCGGAAAGATCAATGATCGGTTTATGGATCGGAAAATTTGTTTTTTTTGCAGCCTTGATGAATTGATCTTTCCACCAACTTAATTTTTCGCCTTTCCATGGGGCAACAGCCGATTCGTATAGACTTAAGTTTTTGTTTGGAATGATAAGATCAGGATCTAAACCTAGTATCTGACTAAAGCCTTCGCAAGTAGGACAAGCCCCAAAAGGATTATTGAATGAAAAAAGATTTGGAACAGGCTCTTCAAATACAATTCCATCCAATTCAAATTTATTGTTGAAATGCAATGTCTTTGTATCATTTACCATCAACATCATTTCACCCTCACCTTCATAAAAAGCAGTGCCTACTGAATCGGATATTCTATGTATATCATCCTCATCAAAAGTCTTAACAACAATTCTATCTATTAAAATGTACGATGTATGATGTTCGATGTTCGATGTAAGCCTTTTCTTTAGATCTTTATCAGTTAGTTCTAAGAGCTCTTCTATTCGCAATATCTCAAGTTCTTTTTCTTTTGGAGATGTTGGAGATGCAATTCTTGTAAAACCCTTTTGTAATAAAATATTTAATTCTTCTTTCAACTCACGTTTTGTATGTTGTTTGAAAGGAACGAGTATTAAAACCTTGTCGCCCTCTTTAAAATGCTGAACCGCTTTTATTACATCAGCTACATCGTCTTTCTTAACTTCTCTTCCGCTCACAGGAGAAATGGTTTTACCGACTCTTGCAAAAAGTAATCGTAAATAATCATATATCTCGGTCATGCTACCCACTGTACTACGAGGTGTACGGGTAACTACTTTTTGTTCTATGGCGATGGCAGGACAAAGGCCTTTTATATAATCCACATCCGGTTTATCCATCCGTTGCATAAACTGACGGGCATAGGCGCTCAAACTTTCTGCATACCTGCGCTGCCCTTCGGCAAATAAAGTATCGATAGTTAGAGAAGATTTTCCTGAGCCGGACACACCGGTAACTACTACCAGTTTATTACGTGGTATTGTTACTGTTACATTCTTAAGATTGTGCACTCTTGCACCCTTAATGTAAATTCCCTCAGTAGTATTTGCAGGTGAATTTTTGACCGTTTGCCTAATCGATTTTGTTTTCATTTTATTGCGATTACAAATTTAGTATGTTAGTCCCACGATTTATTATTTATATCTGAAAATCGATGTAATGCCCGTCAATACTGGGTCTGAAAATTTTACTAAGTAGTTCTACGATAAAAATTGACCTAAAAATGGTCAATTGTACTCTATAAAAATCAAAAAAGGCATTCTATTTTTACAGTCCAATATCCAATAAGAGAAAAGCCCCAGAGCCTGTCTTACTAAGTGCTTCCACGCCTTCCCTTACACGATGTTGGTACACACAATCCTTAATCTTTAAACTGGCAAGTTTATGAAAAACCTTACAAACCTTACTGATCAGCAATTGATCCACCTTTACATGGACGGCAATGCAGATGCTCTTTCAACGTTAGTTATGCGTTACAAAGACAAAATTTACACTTCTATTTATTTACTTGTAAAAGACAAGTATTTAGCTGAAGACATGTTCCAGGATGTATTTATCCGTGTGATCGACACTTTAAAAAGTGGCCGATATACAGACGAAGGTAAATTCTTACCATGGGCATTACGTATTGCACACAATATGTGTGTAGATCATTTCAGAAAAGTTAAACGTGGTCCGAGTATTAAAACCAGCGACGACCGTGACATTTTTGAAGTGTTGAATTTCTCTGAACCGGGAGCTGAACACAAGATCATGCAAAGTCAAAGTCATGACAGAGTTAGAAAGCTGATCGACATGCTTCCTGAAGATCAACGTGAAGTGATCATTATGCGTCACTATGCTGATTTGAGTTTTAAAGAAATAGCAGATTTAACTAAATGCAGCATAAACACTGCGTTGGGTCGTATGCGTTATGGTTTAATAAACCTACGCAGAATGATGACAGAAAAACAAATAGCACTATAGAAGAATATTAAAACCCTGATTAGCAAAACAACATTAAAGCCCTCCGTAAAGAGGGCTTTGTGTTTATACTCATTTCATTTTCAATAAATATAACTGAGCCCCAATAAACAAAAAGCAATATTGATTACCAGCTGTAAAAGCAATAACCTAATATTTTTTTTGTCGACAAAAGTATTCTTGAAATAGTATAAATAAATTACCTCAATAAGTATTAGACAGTTTGCAATAAATAAAAATGTTGGTATCCACAGTAGCTTGGAATTCTCTGAGAAATGTCTGATTGTTGATAAGATAATATAGAAAATAAGTGTAGACAAGCCAACAATATTTCTAATATATACTATTTTGAATCTATCAAACTTTGCCATAGTTTATTTCTTTAAGTCGTTTTTCTATTGATACAAATTTTTCCAAGCAACGTCTCCTTTAGGGACGTTGCGTACTTATTACTAATAATCTTACAATTTACTTAAATCCATATCATCCATAATTCTGGAGAACAACTCGTTTTACTGGACATTGTAAAATAAAAACCTTTAGATGTAAAAATTCAGCTAAAGGTTGTATCAATATGTATATTGCAAAAAATGTTATGCTAGACGCAACGTCCCGTGTCGGAGACGTTGCTGGGACAAAGCATGTTTATTTTTACAGCCAACTAGTATTAAGAAAAATAGGAACGCAGATTTATCTATAATATTCATATTGTTTTTTATACAAAGTGAAATCGCCATCTAAGAATGTAGTACGATCATATTTCCCAACTGTCAAACTTAATCTCTTTTTGTTCTTTTTTTGAAAGCCTAAAGAAATATTATAGGCCTTTGACGAGAAACTATAAACAGAATCGCATACATAATCAACCTTTTTATTTTCATCAAATATTGGAGAGCCTTCCGGTAACTCCCAGCCGCCCTCTTCATTCTTAAATCTGATCAATTTTGCTACCCCACTTATCACTTTTTTTCTTTTGTTTTTCACAAAGACTATCTCAAATTTCAGTTGAAGGGCATTTATTTTATTGAGGTTTGCCTTAATGTTTATTGTATCATTTTTTAACGAATAATAAAGGGGCTCTTTAGTGTTTTTTTCGGAAAAATCACTTTGCATTGCCTTTGGGTATATAGTACCATTCTTGGTAGACCACAGATGAGTTGTTTTAAAACTATATCCAGCAATGATTAATCCGAACGCAGCTCCGATTGCCAATGACTTTGAAATAACCATATTATAAAAATTAAACTGTAAAAAATCAAATAATTAGTATCTTATCGAGAATCCATAAAATTGAGTGATCTTTTTTCAGCAACGTCTCCTTTAGGGGCTTTGCGTACTTATTACTAATAATCTTACAATTTACTTAAATCCATATCATCCATAATTCTGGAGAACAACTCGATTTAATGATATTGTAAAATACAAACCTTTAGACGTAAAAATTCAGCTAAAGGTTGTATCAAAATGTATATTGCAAAAACTGTTATGCTAGACGCAACGTCCCGTGCCGGAGACGTTGCTGGGACAAGGCGAAGAGGGTTTTATGTTTATGATAAAACAGAAATCAAAAAACTCTTGAAAGTTTTTTGATGAATTTCCATTTTTTCCGAATGTACTCCTTAGCATTAAAATCACACCAAGAATACACGTTTAACATACTAGTATTGCCCTCATAGGATTTTATAAATTCATTTAGAGTAACATCAACAACTGTTTTTTGAAAGGTATCAGTTAATGCATATATATCAGCAATCTTAAATCTCTCTAAAGTAGAACCATAAATTAAGTAACCGAGATACAATGGACTTTGAAAATGATCTGCTGACGTGTCACGACGATTAACCAATAATTCGATGTGTGCATCGATACATTGGCATTTCATTAAGTTAGTTAGATGAGTTTTTACATCAACCCAATTTATTGGTTTCGGTTTAATTGTATCTATCGCTGGGTTTTGTGCAAAGGTAAATTCCGAAACAAAAATAATGAGTCCGAGAGTAAGAATCAGATGCTTCATAAAGAATATTTTTTACTGCCGTAAGTCTTTTACCTACTATCTCATTAAAATTAATAAATACTCCCTATACGCTGTCACTTGGTTGCTGGCCATTCCCTGTTCCTCCCAACTTGAGGTGCCAAATAGGTTCCTCAAGTTTTAGATCGTTTCCAACTAAATAGCCCTCCAAAAGAGGGCTATGTGTTTATGATGAGTTTTTATTTAATTTATCCCAAACAAATGTGCAAACACTTTTCTTCCATCTTCATTTCCTAAAATATTACTGGTAGCTCTTTCTGGATGAGGCATCATGCCAAATACATTTCTTTCTTTGTTGCAGATACCGGCTATATTATGTGTGGCACCATTTGGATTGGCAGATGAGGTAACCGTTCCTTTTTCATCGCAATAACGATAAATGATCTGACGATGCATTTCCAATTCTTCTAATGTTTTATCATCGGCAAAATATCTTCCTTCGCCATGAGCAACCGGAATTTTTAATGCAGAACTGCCTTCGGCTGCTGCTTCTTTAATGAATACATTTTTACAAACAAATTGTTGTTGTTGGTTACGTAACAATGCACCCGGTAATAAACCACTTTCACATAAAATTTGAAATCCATTACAAACGCCCAGTACTTTACCCCCTTTATTTGCAAATTCTATCACACTTTGCATCATCGGACTAAATTTTGCAATAGCACCACAACGTAAATAATCTCCGAAACTAAAGCCACCGGGTAATACAATGCAATCATCTGTTGTAAAACTGCTGATGTCCTGATCTTTATGCCAAAGTTCTACTACTTCCTGTCCAAGATCGTTTCTAAGTGATTCGATCATGTCTCTGTCGCAATTACTTCCGGGAAAAACTACTACGCCGAATTTCATGTGAAATTATTTTACTATGTGTATTTGATGAATAATGAGTTGCCGTACAAGTGAGTGACACAACGATGATGCCATGAAAAACAAATGCCGGTTACAAAAATTTACGCAAAGGTAATTATTCATTTCATTATTTCACGAAGTAACTAAAAGCCACCACAAAAGCTACCATTATCCAATGCAGCCAGGTGGGAAACCACTTTTTTTCGGGGTATAAAAATGCGCAGGCTACAAAGGCGGAAAGCGGCACGGCACATAAGATCCAATACTGAAAAGTATAAGTGGCATTAATAAATGGGATGAATATGGCTACCAAAAAATACAAAAAAACCAATTGCCAGCTTTTACGTGATTGCACCAGTTGACGAAGAAAATTTTTCTGCATGTAATACAATCCTACAATGGTTGCAAACAAAACAATAATGATGGCAGCTAATGCCCAGTTAGAATCATAGAACTTAGGGTAACTGAACGCTATGCCGGGGAATGTATAGCTCTTCAACCGATCGGTTAAAAATGCAATGGCCAACACAAAATAATAAGGTGTGATAATGCCTAATAAAGCGATCAACCATTCGGCTAATTTAAAAGGTCTTGTTATAACCAACCCGAAAACAATTAACAGGGCAAAAGCAATTGAAGGAAAATAAAAAAATGTGCTCAAGCCAATGGCAATACCGATATTGAATAATGCCGTTTTAGGATTGGGGCTGTTATACAAAGCACTCATACGTGCCCAAACCCATATCAGCAATGTATTGATGATGAGTGATGCGGATAAAATATTCCACTCGGTGAATAAAGATGTAACGAGCAAATAACTCATTGCTGTTAAATAGTTCGATCTTGGCATGAGGCGTTGATCGCTTACCAACTTATTAAAAACAATGGCCTGCATATACAATAATACAAATGCTATAATAGGGTAGATTGCAGGAATGGTTTTACCAATAGCCGATAACTGTGCTAATAAAGCTTTGAATAAAAATCCGTCGGTCTTTTGCTCTACCGGAATAACAGGATGCAGAAACATATGCAACTTCAGCAGAAGCCCATATACTAAAAGTAAAAAATTATTATAGGGATTGTTGGCTTTAAATGTGCCTGTCACTGTTTAATTATTTATTCTGCAAATGTGATTAATAAATGTGGCTTAAAAAAATTCGTTAGTAATCTATTTTAGCAAAACAGATCAACGAATTTCTGAAAGTGCATGGAATAATGATCTGTCTTGCTCCTACCTGTTTACCAAATTGTGGCATAAACTCATACCCTTCGTCTAATTTTCTGAATGTCGCATTTCTGGTTACACTACCATCGGCCGTAATACTGTAATCAGACAACAACTGTTTTCTTCTTTCTAAAAGATTGAAGAAAAAGTGAATTTGTCCGCCTGTATTAAAATTAACGAAGGATAAATAATTATCGTTATCATTATCAAATTGCTCTTTTTCTATAATCCTGCTCCATTGAGCAACGGCCTTACTATCAAAACTAATTGCAAGTAAACTGTTGTAAATATATTTTGTATTGGGTGCATTGTTATTATTGTAAAACGATCTGTAAAACGGATCATAGTAATAACCGTAGGGATTAGAATAAGGGGAATAGAAATAATCCCAGCGGTTCCAGATATTGTTGTTATTATAACCCTGGCTAATAGTATAAAAATCTTCAGCTATGAGGATAAAACCTCCATCTTTTTTTACTATAATATTTTTAATGAAGAAATTGTCGAAAGCTGTTCGTATGGATGCATTCTTTTTTGCAAGGGCTCTAATCTCTTCATCGAGGTATAAAAAACGATTGACAAATAAAGAATCTCCTTGCTTATCCCAGATAAATGAAAAGATACCATCAATACTGCCTCTTTTTTGTTTGTAGTAAAAAGAGTTGATAAGATAGCGCTTATTTACATTGTCAATTTTTAATTTTATTTCGTCCAGATATTTTTCATTCAGATCAATATCATGTTTCATCAATGTATCGGCCGCAACAGATTTTACATACAACTGCATTTGGCTTGAATAATCGGCATTGCCGGATGTAGTAGATCTGGTAAAAACAAAATTGCCTTCATTGTCTAATAGAAAATTATTATAGATATCTTTCTTTTCATTGAACGGCAGTATATAATCTGCCTTATTGATAAATTTTAATTCGTTGTTGAATAATAGGGTCGAAAAATTCAATCGTTCATTTTTCTTCTGAATTTTAAAAATGGAAATGAATTTTTTATCTTCACTGTTAATAACACTATAAATTTTATTATCACCAAAAACATTGATTGATGTGGAATCCAGCTTAACCGGCTTTTCAATCATATTACCCTCAGCATCTAATTTTACCGCCATACAATACACTATCCTCTTTCGCTGATATTGATAGATGAGATAAAAAAAGTCAGGATAAGTAATAAAGTCAACATTAAAAGTTTTTCCTTCTATAATATCAAGGTCTTTTTTGTCCTTCAAAACCATACTATCGTTGTACACAGAAATAGCATATTTAAAACGAATGTTCTTAAAAACAAGAATATTGCTTTTTACTTTACCGATGATCTCAAAATTAATATCACGATTGTCGTTTGCTAGTGGCTCGGTATAAGTAATACGTTGAGCATTGCCAACAACCGGCAATAAACAATAAGCAATAAACAAAAGAGTTGACAGGCACCTTATCATACAAATTATTCTTCTTTAAAATTACACCTAAAACAGCCAATTTAAATATTTGAACAAGATAAAATTTGTTTTGTTTAGATTGCGATATTATTTAACTATATGCAAACAGTTTTAATTACAGGCGGTACGGGTCTTATTGGTAAAACACTTACTAATGCATTACTGCAAAAAGGATACCACGTGATCGTCCTAAGCAGAAAAAGTCAACCTTCATCCGGCAATGTTACGTATGCCCAATGGGATATTGATAAAAAAACAATTGATGTTACGGCTGTACAAAAAGCTGACTACATCATCCATCTTGCCGGTGCCGGCGTGGTAGATAAAAAATGGACGACAGCTTATAAAAAAGAGATACAAGATAGCAGAACCAAGAGCAGTGAATTATTGATCGATACTTTAAAAAACAATACTCATAAAATAAAAGCTGTGATCAGTGCTTCGGCTATAGGCTGGTATATTCCTTCCGACATTTTACATACAGAAGATGAAAAAGCTGACGATAGTTTTTTAGGTGAAACCTGCCGGCTTTGGGAAGAAAGTGTTGAGCCATTCAAGCAACTGAATATCCGTGTGGCAAAACTCAGAATTGGTATTGTATTGAGTAAAGATGGAGGAGCTTTGGCAGAATTTATTAAGCCGATAAAATTTGGCGTAGCTGCAATTTTAGGAAGTGGCAAACAACTGATCAGCTGGATACATATTGATGACCTTTGTCGATTGTTTATTTATGGTATAGAAAATCAAAACATCAATAGTATTTATAATGCTGTAGCATCAGAGCCTGTAACCAATAAAACACTTACCCTTTCGCTTGCAAAAAAATTGAAGGGGAGGTTTTTTATTCCGATGCATGTTCCAGAATTTGTGTTAAAGATCATGCTGGGAGGAAGAAGTGTTGAAATTTTGAAAAGTAGTAGGGTGAGTAATGAGAAGATATTGAAAGAAGGGTTTGTGTTTTCTTTTGATACAATTGATAAAGCCATAGAAAATCTGTAGACTGTAAAAACAATAAATTGGTTGTAACAAGAAGAAATCAATTACTCAGGAATTATGTTTTTCATGCCACACAGAACTAAAACCACCAATTACAGCAAATCCATTTCTATCAAATTGTAATTTTTGCAAATTCAAATCATCAATATCTTTTTGCAAAACTTTTCTCGTAAACGGATTCATGGTGCCGCCGGGTTTTAGTGGCTCAGCATTAGGATCATATTGAAATGCAGGATCAGTAATGGTTCCTCTTGGATACATAATTCCGGGAGCTCCCATTCCTCTAATATCCAATTCATGTGGATGATCGAGCCCAATAGTGTGGCCATATTCATGAGCAGCGGTAGTAGAGTTATTTAATAGATTATCCAGTTTAAAATAACCGGTATTAGAATTCACCGCATCCACAAATGAGATATTTCCGGTAGCATGTTCTTCTATTCTGAAATAATTATTTCTGGGATTGGTATTTTCAAAAACCATTTGAGGAGATAATGATCTTGACCAAATGCCTTCAATATCAAATACAACTTTGTAAATATCATTTTTGATCTTCACTTTTCCGTTAGCTTCGTTCCAATGTTGTTGTATGTCTTCTGCAATTTGAATTGATAAAAGATCGTTAGCGGCATCTCCATAAAAAAATAATACGGAATGAATAATGAGTTGTTTTTTATGTGGTAGTAATTCTGCTTCTCCCATACTTTAATATCAATTAGTCTCTATTTAGTTAATACATCAATCACACTTACAAATCTGCTTTGATAATAAACACTTTCCATTGAAGTGATTGTAACACTGTTTACTTTACCGCTGCTGGAATGTATGAACGATGGTTTGCCATTAATAATATCAATCACAATACCAATATGACCAATGGTCAATTCTTTTGGATTGGTTCCTCTAAATAATATCAGATCGCCTTTGGTGCAAGTTGACAGATCTTTTTGCTTACCTATTTTTTCAAAATCATAAGAAGACCTTGGAACATTTATTTTAAAATGATTAAAAACATAAGTAATAAATCCGGAGCAATCAAAACCTTTTGAAGGATCAGTACTTCCATATAAATAAGGCACTCCCAATAATGTTTTTGCAAACGACACCAAACTATCTCTGTTTATAATATCCTGTTGTGCTGATGAAATATTTGTATGAATTGTACGAGGAACAACGGTATCAATTTTTTTATTAATTACCTCAATAGCAGAAATTGAATCTGCAGCAGGATAAACAGGTACTTGAACAGCTGGACCTTCTTTTAGAAATACAAAACAACAAACCGTTATGATTCCTCCTACTAACAATCCTGCTATAAAATTCTTCATACCGGTAATTTACCATTAATTCCTCAGAGGTTTGCCACTTTTTAAAACCGACTGAATTCTTTCCAAAGTTTTCTTTTCGCCACATAAACTTAAAAATGCTTCTCTTTCCAAATTCAATAAATATTGTTCGCTCACTAATTGCGGTTCACTCAGATCGCCACCGCACATTACATATGCTAATTTTTTAGCCACCGTTGCATCATGTGCTGTTGCATAATTAGCCGTTTGCATACCATTGATACCTGCTAACAATGTACCTAAAGCACTACGTCCTAAAACTTTAATATCGTTGCGTTGTACCGGCATTACATATCCATCATCGTACAATTCAATCACTGCTTGTTTTGCTTCAGCAATTCTTCTTCCCTGATTAATGCTGATAATATCTCTGCCTTTTCTATATATACCAAGATCAAAAGCTTCGTGTGCACTGGTTGACACTTTTGCAGTGGCAATGTTTAGGAATCGATTTTGCAATGTAAGTGTATCCACTTCCCCCTCATGCATTTCATCTGCAGCACGTAAAACAAATTCCTTTGTACCGGCACCACCGGGTATTACACCAATGCCTACTTCAACTAAACCTGTGTAAGTTTCCGCAGCCGCAATTACTTTATCGGCATGTAAACTCATTTCACAGGCACCACCTAAAGCCAATCCATGAGGAGCTACCACAACCGGAATGCTCGAATATCTTACTCTCATAACCGTTTGCTGAAATTGACGAATAGCCATATCGATCTCGTCATAGTCTTGTTCTATCGCCAACATGAATATCATACCCACATTTGCACCTGCACTAAAATTATTTCCTTCATTTGCAATAACCAATCCTTTATATTTTTCTTCTGCCAATGCGATGGATCTTTGTACGCCTTCTAATACCTCGCCGCCAATACTACCCATTTTGGTGTACCATTCCAGGCCCAACACATCATTACCTAAATGATAGGTACGGCAAGCAGAATTTTTCCAAACCGTTTCATTAGCAAAATTCTTCATTACAATAAATGCTTCGCCGCCAGGTAAGGGCTTGTATTTTTTACTACTAACATCATAGCATAAACGCTTTCCATTCTCTACTTTATAAAATGATGTATTTCCTTCAGCCAACATTTCATCAACCCAAGCAGCTACTTTATAACCAGCCGCTTTCATCGCTTCTGTTGTCTTTGCAACACCCAATGTATCCCAACTTTCGAAAGGCCCTATCTCCCAGCCAAAACCGGCCATCATACCATCATCTACTCTGTATAACTCATCGCTTATCTCAGGAATACGATGGCTGATATAAGAAAATAAACTATAATGGAACTGACGATAAAAATCACCTGCCTTATCTGTACCGACACAAAGCGCTTTTAATCGTTGATGCAGATCTTCGATAGGTTTGGCAGTTTCCAGCGTTGCAAATTTGGGTTTAGTTCTTGGTTCATAATTCATCGTTGAGAGACTCAACACCTGAATATCTTTCTCTCCTCCTGCACCTTTTGTTTTTTTGAAAAACCCCTGACCTGTTTTATCTCCCAACCAATTATTTTCAACCATCTTATTTAACCAGGATGGAATTGTAAATGTGTCTTTTGCTTCATCATTCGGACAATTATCGGCAACACCTTTTGCAACTTTTACCAATGTGTCAATCCCTACAACATCAGCTGTTCTGAAGGTGGCCGATTTTGGTCTGCCGATGATAGGACCGGTCAATGCATCTATTTCATCAATACTTAATTGCAGCTTTTCCATGGCATTCATAATGGCCATCATACCAAACACCCCTACTCGGTTTGCAATAAATGCCGGAGTGTCTTTACACAACACCGTTGTTTTACCTAATTGTAAACTTCCATAGTTCATTAAAAAATCTACAACTGCGTTGTCGGTATCCGGTGTTGGAATAATTTCTAATAAACGTAAATATCTTGGTGGATTGAAAAAGTGTGTGCCGCAAAAATGTTTTTTAAAATCATCACTCCTTCCTTCAGCCATCATATGAATGGGAATGCCCGAAGTGTTGGAAGTAATTAATGTACCGGGTTTACGGAATTTTTCTACTTCAGAAAAAATTGATTGTTTAATGTCAAGTCTTTCAACCACCACTTCAATTACCCAATCGCAGTCTGCGATATCTTTCATATTATCCGTAAAATTTCCTGTTTTAATTTTTTTAACAACATCTTTTGTATAAACAGGAGAAGGATTACTTTTTATGGCAGCTGCCAAAGCGTCGTTTACAATTTTATTTTTTTCTGAAAGTTTTGCATCGGCCAATAAATCCTTGGGTTGTAAATCTAATAATAACACCTGCAACCCTATCCCTGCAAAATGGCAGGCAATTCTACTACCCATTACCCCGCTTCCTAAAACAGCTACTTTTTTTATGGTTCTTTTCATACTATCAATTTTAAGCAATTCGTACTTTTAAAAATTAGTTAGTTAAACAACTATTTCTATCTCGAAATTAAGACTTTTGGAAAAACTTTCAGAAAAAATAATGTTCACTTTGCTTACACATATCAATTGACATAAGTCAAATAGAATTTTTTCTAAAATATTGATGGCTATTAAGTTGAGATTTACGTGTTATTTATAAAAAGATATAGCTAAGCGTCCATAATACATACTAAATCGAGTATTTCTACGTTTATTATTCAGGAAATACGAATAAAAGGCCGGATTTAATGAAACAAAAGACAAAAACAACTAAACAAGCAATCAGATAAAGTAGCCTTGTCTATTTTATTATAAATCCAATAAACCTAAAAAAACCTGAGCATGAAGAACCTTGCTAAAGCTACCCTTAGCCCCTTATCTGTTAGCTACAAATCCCCTTTAGTAGTTAGCGACCTGTTAAATGCACTGCCTGAGGCAGTTATTACAGCCGATCCTAATTTTAAAATTACCGGACTCAACCCAGTTGCCGAAGCTATTTACGGAATGCCGTTAAAAGATGCAATCGGACAATCATTGTTTGAGTTGATCAATTTTGAAATAGTTGGTTTGCCTTTACATGATGCTTTAAAAAGTCTTTTTGAACATGGTTTTTGGGCAGGGGACATTATTTTCTATACTAAAGACAAACAAAGAATATATTTTAATTCAAGGTGTACTTTAATGAAAGATGAGGCCGGAAAAGTTTCATCGATCGTTTTAGTGAATCATAATATTTCAGAAAAAATACAACAGGATCGAGAGCTTGCTCAGATCGAAAATAAATATCAAACTGTTGTTGAATCTTTATCTGAAGGTGTTATGCTGATCAATGCTGATGGGACAGTGAGCACAGCTAACAGAAGAGCAAAAGAAATTTTAGGATTAACGGATGATGAGGCAACCGGCTTAGTCGTTGCTAGTCCAAAATGGAAAGCAACAAGAGAAGATAACAGCGAATTTCCGTTAGAAGAATTTCCTGCAATTGTAACGCTTAAAACAGGTGTTGATACGAATGATACCATCATGGGTGTTGAGCAAAGCAATGGAACTAAGATCTGGTTATCGATCAACACCAGGGCCATTTATAAAGACGGACATAAATCTCCCGATGCCGTTATTTCATCTTTTAAAGATATTACCGCTATTAAAGTTGCCACTGAAAAATTACAGAAGAATGAAGTAATGTTCAGAAGCTTTATGTGCAATAGTCATAACCTTGGATGGGTATATGATAAAGACGGAAATCTTGTTTATGGTAATCCTGTTTTAATGGAAACTGTTGGACTTACACAGGATGCCATTGGTAAAAACATTTATGAAGTAACAAATCGAAGAGTGGCAGCAGCTATTCTGGATAAAAACAAAAAAGTATTAGAAACCGGAGAAGTGATCATTTCTGAAGACAGATTTGTTGACAAATTCGGTCAGACAAGATATTTTATTGCACACTATTTTCTGTTAACTTTTGGAGACGATCAAAAATTCGTAGGTGGTCATGCATTAGATATCACTGAAAGAAAAAAGATGCAGGCTGAATTAGTGAACGAACAAATACAAAGACAAAAACAAATCAATCAGGCTACATTAGAGGCTCAGGAAGAAGAAAGAGATCGTATCAGCGGCGAGTTACATGACAATGTAAATCAGTTGTTGATGAGTTCTAAATTGCATATTAATGTTGCGAAAAAAGCGACAGAAAATCAGGAAGAACTACTTGATAAAGCTACCGACTATTTAATGATGGCAATTGAAGAAATTAGAGCCTTATCAAGAACCTTGAATTCTTCCGTAGTATCTACCGTAGGTTTGGTTAGCAGCGTAAATGATATTGCAAAAAATCTGGAGCAATTGAATAATATCAAAACTTCTATCGATTTCAGTCAGGATGCAATAGACGTACTTTCTGATGAACAGCAATTAATGATCTACAGAATTGTGCAGGAGCAAAGCAATAACATTATTAAATATGCAGATGCGACAGCTACAAACTTTACATTGAAAAAAGTAAACAAGTACATTCAATTAACTATAGCAGATAATGGTAAAGGATTTGATAAAGAAAAAACCGAATTAAAAGGTATTGGTCTTATCAATATATTCAACCGTGTAGATGCTTATAATGGAAGAGTAAAAATTGAATCGACACCGGGTAATGGTGTTACACTAAAAATTATATTTCCGTTTGCAGGGTAAGCTTAGCTTACACCTGCACCCGGATTAATGATATTTTCAGGCTTTACAAAATGTAATTTGCCACTTGTATCTTCTGCCATTAAGATCATTCCATTACTCTCGATGCCTCTCATTTTACGAGGAGCCAAATTAGCAACAACCACTACTTGTTTGTTAATGATATCTTCTGGATTGAAATGTAATGCGATACCGCTGACAATCGTTCTTTTTTCAAAGCCAAGATCAACTTCCAGTTTCAACAACTTATCTGCTTTCTCAACTTTTTCTGCAGAAAGAATTGTTCCTACTTTCAAATCAATTTTTGCAAAATCATCAAATACAATTTCAGATTTCAGATTAGAGATTTCAGATTTGTTTTCTTCCATTTTCGGTGTTTCAGCTTTTACTAATCCTGCTTTTAATTTTTCAATTTGTGCGGTAATTTCTTCATCTTCTATCTTTCTGAATAATAATTGAGGTTCTCTCAAGCTATAGCCCACACTCAATAATTTTATCTTTCCTGCATTTTCCCAATCCAGCATTTTCTCTACCACTTTCATCATGCCTATCATTTTTTTAGCTGTATCCGGTAAAAATGGGTTAATGAAGATGGCAAGATTCGCTGTTAATTGCAAACACAAATGCAAACAATTATCTATCGATTTTTGAGCATCCGGATTTTGAGTTAATTGCTTTGCCACAATCCACGGCTCTTTTTCCTGCATATATTTATTGCCTGTTCTTGCAAGATCTATCACATCAAACAATGCATCTCTGAATTTATATTCTTCGAGATTATTTTGAATTTTTGTTTTTGAATGTTGAATAGCTTCAATTAGTGCTTTATCTTTTTCATCTACAATATCAGCATGTAACGGTGGGACTTTTCCGTTGCATAATTTGTGCATCAATACCCATGTACGATTTACAAAATTTCCGAAGATGCTTACCAGTTCACTATTATTTCTATCCTGAAAATCTTTCCAGGTAAAATCATTGTCTTTTGTTTCAGGAGCATTTGAACACAATACATAACGCAACACATCTTCACAGCTAGGAAAATCTTTGATATACTCATGCACCCACACAGCCCAGTTACGGCTAGTGGAAACCTTCTCTCCTTCGATATTTAAAAATTCATTGGCAGGCACATTATCCGGTAACACAAAACCACCATGCGCTTTCAGCATTGCCGGAAAAATAATGCAATGAAAAACGATATTATCTTTTCCGATAAAATGTACAAGTTTTGTATCTTCTTTACACCAGTAATCTGCCCACTGTTCTGTTAATTCTTTTGTTGCACTGATATAGCCGATAGGCGCATCAAACCAAACGTACAATACTTTTCCTTCTGCATCTGGTAACGGCACTTTAATTCCCCAATTGCTGTCTCTTGTCATGGCACGAGGCTGCAAACCACTATCCAACCAGCTTTTACATTGTCCGTATACGTTATTCTTCCACTCCTTATGCCCGTCGATGATCCATTCTTTTAACCAAGTCTCATAATTCTGCAAAGGAAAGTACCAGTGTTTGGTTTTCTTTTTTACTGGCACTGCATCACTTAATGCACTACGTGGATTGATCAATTGCTCAGGCGATAAAGAACTACCGCATTTTTCACACTGATCGCCATAAGCATTCGGGTTAGCACAAACAGGACATGTACCTGTAATATATCTATCAGCTAAAAATGTTTTAGTAGATTCATCATAATACTGCTCGGTTTCTTTTTCTTCAAACAAACCGGCATCGTACATTTTTTTGAAAAATGCTGATGCGGTTTCGTGATGAACGGGGTTTGATGTACGGGAATAGATATCGAAAGATATGCCCATTTGCTGCATACTTTCTTTGATCAACGCATGATATCTGTCTACTACTTGTTGTGGTGTAATGCCTTCTTTCATGGCACGGATGGTGATAGGCACACCATGCTCATCGCTGCCGCCTATAAATTTTACATCTTTCTTTTGAGAACGCAAATAACGTACATATATATCTGCCGGTAAATAACAGCCTGCAAGGTGCCCGATATGTACGGGGCCATTGGCATAGGGTAACGCCGCTGTAACCAAATATCTTGATGGATTATTCATTGGGTGCAAAATTACTTGAATTAAGCTCTTGTTACTTTTTTTTGCGGAAAAAAAGTAACCCCCGAAATAATCGGGGCAGGCAAAAAAGCCGCCCGAAATCGATTACGCCCCGATTTTGGGTTTGTACCCTGATTTGACTTTTGTGCTACTGTAGACTCAACTTCAGTAATTCTACATCAAGTTATAGTTCACACCTCTATTTTTACAAAAAAAAGCTGCCATAAAAATAGCAGCGATTTGTACTCTAACGTTCCGTTTACTTAGCTTATTGATCTAATTTGCACAATGAGGTTTTCAGGTCGATTGTAGATGTTTTTTCAAACTGTAATCCCGTTACTCCAGCCTCCCCCGTTACAACACTTATAATCGAATATACCGTTTCACCCGACTGGTTAATACCCATGCTGATTATTTTTACAGGTTCGCCAACAGGTATATTTGGGAATGACACTTTGTTTCCACTACAGTTACCCGTCATTATTGAATTGATCTTGTCAAAAACCAACACCGTGTAATAATTTATTGAAGTGTCGCCAAGATCTACATTATACTCAATCTTTTTTCTGCTATCAGCATAATATCTATCACAGTTGATCCATTTTAATTCGGTAATATCAACGTTATATTTATCACGAATATTTTGAACTGCATTACTCGTTTGGAGATTAAGATTGGTAAAAGTATTTGAACGCCTAAACTCCTGACGCAAAGTTTGTCTCGTTGCTGTTCCAACCAATTTGTATCTATCTGCTATGGTTTTATCCATCCAGACAGAATCACCAATACGTCTTGCAAAAGTTTCATCATAATATCTATCCGTCTGAGTGGTAAAGAAAGCCTCTCTGAAATTGGGTCTCAGCTTTACTTTATGGTAACCATATTTTGCTTTCACAATTCGTTTCAACTCTGATCTTGTCATTTTCAAACTATCTCCCAAAAGAAAATATCCGATCTCTCCTTTATTTTTTACTCTTACATGATATGGCTCATCAACAATGTTTAGCACTCTAACTTCGGTAACCCATTGGTTTCTGACAAAACTCTGGCCTCTTGGCAACCAATTGATAGATTGTTGTTTTTTATCGCCATTGAACAATTCCATATTGGTCATATTGATATGACTTGTATCGGGCATAAAAAGTGTTAACGGTTTATTGCCGGCAACCTTCACTTCTTTTCCGTTATGCGTTGCAGTTATATTGATCATGCCTCCGGTCTCTAACTGATTACCATTGCTGGTAGTACTAAGTTGATTCAGTATCATGTCAGATTTTTTGTAATACTCGATCAACCTCAATTCTATACTATCAGCACCGCCAAAGCTATTTGCAGGAATCAAGATCGATGTTCCTTCTGAGGCCGTAATAAGCGTATCTCTTTTATTATTAATAAAAAATTGCTGAGGGCTTTTTGATAGCTGACCAATAAATTGAGTAAGTAAAGTTGATTGATCCAATATTTTTTGAGGAGCAGTGATCTCATTTACGGAATCGATGAAAATATCTTCACCACCATTTCCAACATTTGTGTCATCATGTAAATTGGGTACCGGTGGCAAAACAAATAGTTTGGTATAAGCACCCAACATCGAATTGCCAGCAGTAAGCGTAACGGGTTTAACAGCAGAATCGGTTATAGATGGAGTGTCAACAGCATTGGCAGCATTCACATTATTTTCTACGTAATTAGTTTGTTTTGCTTTTTTAGTAACCGGAGCAAATTTTTGATAAGCTAAAAAACACAAAGTGATGATTGCAACCCCGGCAATTCCACCGCCTAATAATTTTCCTTTAGCATTTACTTTCATGCCGGAAGAAGGCGGCTGCAACATAGCCTGCATCTGTTGCCAATGCTCATCCATGTGGCTGAGATCGGGCAACTGCTGGCTATCCAGTTGTCTTAGCTTATTCTCAATATTGTTATTATCCTGCTGCATTTGTCTTTAGTTGGGGTTGGGATAGGTTTTCTAATTTTTGTTTCAATATTTTTTTTGCTTCACTTACATGCCACTTGCTGGTATTATCGCTGATGGATAATATCTCTCCAATTTGTTTATGTGTGAAACCATCGTACACAAACAAATTAAATACGGTTGAAGTAGTTGGTGGCAATTGAGCGATCATCTGCTGAATTTCTTTTGCCGAAACCCGATCAAAGGCTTCCGGCGACAACATCGGTTCTTCCTGGGAAACATAGGGTACGGATTCTTTGAAAATATTTTTCTTTTTACAAAAATCGATACTGCAATTGATCACAATTGTTTTGATCCATGCTAATAACTTTCCTTCATCAGTATATTTATGAATATTCTTAAACACCCTAAGCATGGCATCATTATATATAGTACCGGCTCCATCAGCATCGGGTGCATACCTGAAGCAAACCTTGATCATGTCGGGATAACAGAGCTTATATAACTCATGTTGGCTCTGCAAATTGTTGTTTTTGCATCCTTCAACCAATATGTCCAGATTATCACTCAAAAATCGTCTTTTAGTTAAAATTGGTTCCATCTGCTATATATAACTGTAGAGCGATGGAAAAGGGTTGGGTAATTTTAAAAATAAATATAACTATTTCATATGGGCTACTTCAGTAGAAAAATAATTATTTTCACTCAATCAAATTATTTGAATGAAACGTAAGTCATTTCTTGCATCTATAATCCCTTTTGGCGCCATATTAACCGATGTGGCCAAGGGAGAAGAAATGCTTGCTCCCGATAAGGTGAAGGCCATTCCTCCCTATTTACAGGAAGGGGATGTAATTGGTATTACATCTCCGGCAGGATATATTACTTTGGAAGATATACAACCGGCCGTTAAAAAATTAGAAGAATGGGGTTACAATGTAAAAGTTGGCAATACGATCGGTAAACGTGATTTCACATTTGGTGGCACAGATGAAGAACGGCTGACCGACCTGCAGGAAATGCTGGACGACCGTGACATTAAAGCAATTTTATGTGCAAGAGGCGGTTATGGGTTGGTAAGGATCATTGATACAATCAATTTTTCCGGTTTTAAAAGATCACCAAAATGGATCATTGGTTTCAGTGATGTAACAATATTACACAGTCATATCAACAGCAGTTTTAAAATTGCATCGATACATAGTAAGATGTGTAATAGTTTTCCTGAAGATTGGAGTAAGGCAGAGCAAACTCAAATAGATTCTATCAATTCTATTCAGGAATGCCTATCGGGAAAGACAATGCATTATCCTTTCACACCTAACTTAAAAAATAAAACGGGTATTGCCGAAGGGATTTTAGTTGGTGGAAATTTAAGAACCCTTGAAACCCTTGCCGGCACTAAGAGCAATCTCATCACAAAAAATAAAATATTATTTATAGAAGATACCGGTGAATATTTATACAGTATTGACAGAATGCTATGGAATTTAAAACGTACCGGTAAACTTTCTAATTTAGCAGGATTAATTATTGGTGGATTTAAAACAAAGAAAGATGATGAAGGAGAAGAGTTTGGAAAAACTTTGGAAGAGATTGTTTTGGAAAAAGTTGAAGAGTACAACTACCCTGTTGGATTTGATTTCCCTGTTGGACATCAAAAAAATAATATGGCTTTAAAATGTGGCGTGATGCATACATTATTAATTGACGCAATTGAATGCAACTTAACGGAGAAAAGATGATCAAAATTCCACCATACTTAAAGAAAGGCGACACTATTGGCATTACCTGCCCTGCCGGTTATATGGCAAAAGAAAAAGCACAAACCTGTATTGATACTTTACAAAGCTGGGGCTATCAGGTAATGGTAGGTAAAACATTAGGCAGTCAATCAAAAAATTATTTTTCGGGAGATGATGAACAACGCCGAAATGAATTACAAGCCATGCTGGATGACGATTCGATCAATGCCATTTTATGCGGACGAGGCGGTTATGGTGTAAGCAGGATCATTGATCAAATTGATCTTACAAAATTTAAAAAGAAACCAAAATGGATCATCGGTTACAGTGATATTACTGTTTTGCATTGTCATTTGAATCAAAAGTTAAAAATAGCATCCATGCATGCTCCAATGGCTGCAGCATTTAATGACGGGCCAAATGAGTTTATTCAATCCTTACAAAAAGCGATTACCGGTAAAAAAGGAAATTACAAATGCGCCGCACACGAGCTCAATAGAAAAGGTAAAGTAAGTGGTGAATTAGTTGGGGGTAATCTTGCTTTGCTGGTAAATATTATCGGAACGGCATCAGATATCAATACAAAAAATAAAATTCTATTTATTGAAGATATTGGCGAATACATTTATAGTGTTGACAGAATGATGTATCAATTAAAACGCAGCGGTAAATTAGATGATCTTGCAGGGCTGATCATCGGTGGGTTTACAGATATAAAAGATACCGAACGGCCATTCGGAAAAACTGTTTATGAAGCCATCAATGATATCGTGAAGAAGTATAATTATCCGATCTGTTTTGGCTTTCCAGTGGGGCATAGCAAAGAGAATTATGCATTGAAAGTTGGGGTTGATTACGAATTAACAATAAGCAATAAGCAGGTCAGGTTATCAGAGATCTAATAAACTATCAATTTTATTTTTAAACAAAGAAAAATTATTTAAGTTATGATGCGTTCCGTCTTCAATGGTTATAAATTCATCGGTCGGTTTTAAAACTGCTTTCAATTTTGCTGCATTCCGATAAGGTATAACTCCGTCATTAGTTCCATGAAAAATAGTAATGGGTTCACTCACTTCCTGCAAATATTCGTAAGTTGGTATTTTATACTTCGACATTCTTGTTGTTGGATAAACAGGTGCATAAGAACCAAACAAAGCCGGAATACTATAATAAGGTGTTTCTAAAATCAGGCGCTTGCATTTTTTCTGTGATGCTACATAAGCTGCAATACCTGTTCCTAAAGACTTTCCAAAGACAATGATACTATCACTTTTATATTTTGACGCAGCCATCTCATAGATAACGGCTGCCTGTTGATACATTTTTTTTTCTGTTCTATCTCCCACACTCTTTCCATAGCCCGGATAATCTTCCATCCATACTTCATAACCATGTTTGGTGAAATTGATGGCGAATTTTGCATAGCGATCAATATTATCTTTATTTCCATGAAAATAAACAACCACTCCTCTCCTAACCGAATCTTTCGGAAAAAATTTTACCATTGAGATCGTATCGGTTTTACTAAATGGAATTTTCACTTCTTCAAACGGCATATTAAATTGAAATTGATAATTACGATCCAATACTGTGGGATGAAACAAAAAATTCTCCTGCAGATAATATAAAGCGATGCCAATGACACAATAAATTATTGTGAGTACTTTCAACCATCTGAAAATTTTTGCCTTGGTCATACCTTTAGAATATCTCTTATAAAATTATGGTATTCGGGGAAAGTTGGAAGATCATTGTGTTTCCCTCCTTGTATTCGTATCAAGGTAATTTTTCTTGGGCTTAACTCTTGCAATCGTTCACTTTGACTGATCGGGATCAACCAATCTTTTGTGCCATGCAAAATATAAGTATGACAATTTACTCTTTTTATCCACTTATCTGTACGCAGATGATAACGCAAAATAAATTTCACCGGAAGTATGGGTAAAAAACGTTGTATGGTATTTTTAAAACTAAAATAGGGTGCATCCAATATCAAATAACGTGGTTTATTATCTGCTGCTATTTTGGCTGCAAAACCGCTGCCAAGGCTTCTTCCATAAACAATAATGTGATTTTCTGCAAAACGTTTTGTGAGTGATTCATATACAAACTGCATATCGTTCAGCATATCCTTCTCTGTACGCTTACCGGTACTTTTTCCGAAGCCACGATAATCAACCAACACTACATCGTATTTGTAACGATAAAAATCTCTTGCGTATTTTGCCCAACCTTTTATACTTCTGGTATTGCCATGAAAGTAAAGTATCAAACCGTGTGGCTGATCTACATAAAAATGCAGTCCGTTAATGCGTACACCGGGTTCAACATCAAAAAATAATTCCTCAAAAGGAGCATCATACTTGTATTGAAAATCCTGTTTTAATTTTTCAGGCTTGAAGATAAATTTGTCTTGCACAAAGTAAGCTATTACAGAAAGTAATACTATGCCTGCTAATATGTAAACAATGATTTGTAGCAAGTTCGTATATATTTAGTTTTTTAGCTTTTCGAAATATTTTCCGGTGAATAAGTAAGTAATAAACTTATTTGTTACTACTCCATTTTCAAGAACAACGGGGATTTTAAAAGTCCTTTTCTTTTTGTCGTAGTAAATTAATTTAACCGGACGTTCGGGCCTATTAGCGACAGAAAAGAAATCAAAAACAAAACCTACTGTATTTTGCAAACCAGTTGTTGTTTTGATGAGTTTTACCTTATCATTAAGTTTTTTCCCCTCAATCGAAAAAACTTTTATTTCATCGTACACTTCCCTGTTAGATAATATACTATGATTGATACCCAAATAATAGGTTTTCTTCCCCGCTTTCAATGTATGCAGTTCTGAATAAAAACCTGCCGGATCATCATTCTCATAAATCATTTCTTTAGCATATATTTTTTCACCATATCTGTACTGAAAAATAGTCGAGAAAAAATGCATTGTACCTCCTTCCCATGTATCCCATGAGTAAATTTTGAGCATACTATCCTCCGAATTGACAATAGTGAGACCTTCCTTTTCTAATTTTTCAAACTTGTATTTAAATGTAGAAGGGGACTCGGTAGTATATTTAAGTAAATCATTAGTAAATAGTGTATTGTATTTCCCTATGGAATCATACGAGTGAATACTATCAGAGTACTCATGATGATCTACCCAATAATTTATCTGTTTGAAATTAGCCAACAACTTCTCTTCAATAACCTCGGGCTTTTGTGCAAAAGTAAATACCGACTGAAGTAGGAATACAATACTAATACAACCTTTCATGTACAAAATTTATCAGTATGAAGCTACTTATTTTTTAAACTGCCAACAAATCGTTTCCTACTCTTCCTCGTCATCCATATATATACGGGTAAGTTTCATTTTGCTTACCGGCGCAACGATCAACGGGAATTTTTCTACCTGCACATTGCTTTGTATCAAACCAAAACCTTTTTCTTCGCTCAAAGAAATTTCTTTTATCCAGAAATATAATTTCATGATAATGCGTTCCATGAATGGTAATTCATTATCCTGCGATAAGAATTTTTCCATCACTATAAATTGGAAATCACCTACAACATTATTTCGCTGCTGACTTTCGTAACGACTCGTAACATTTACTTCTCTGTTAGCTACCAGATCTTCCACTACTTTTTTAAACATCAGGTTCAATCTTGGTGCTACTCTAAAACCTAATCTGAATTCAACACGAATGATATCATTCGGAATGATATGTTCTACATGATATTCGCAGGTATATGGATCGTCCAATGTATCCACATGCACAAACCAATAGATATCTGCTCGTTTCGGTTTACCGCTTAGTATGGAGTAAATAATTTTATGTTCAATTTCTTTTGGATAATTAGCACTGGTCAAATACACCAAATGTGTAGCATATTTCGGAACGGTTGTATCACTGCTCAATTCTTCCAGCTTAGAAATATATTCTTCCAAACGTACAAATTCAACATATCTGTTTTTGATCTTTCTTGCCCGATACCATATATACATTACTGCAAACAAAGCTCCACCAACTAGTAAAGCAATATATCCACCGTGTGGGAATTTATCCAAATTAGCAATTAAAAACCCTACTTCAATAGTTAAGAATACACCTAGGAAAGAATAAATCAATATTGCTGGTACTCTTCTAGATACCATATAGTTTGAAAACAAAATCGTAGTAGCTAGCATACACAATGTTATTGCCAATCCGTATGCTGCTCCCATTGCTCCGGATGTTTGGAAATAGATCACAATAAAACAACAACCGGAAAACAATAATGTATTGATACCGGGAATGTATAACTGCCCTTTTGCTTCACTTGGGTAATTGATTTTCATTTTAGGCCATAGATTTAACCGAATCGCTTCACTGATAAGCGTAAACGAGCCGCTGATCAAAGCTTGGCTGGCAATTATTGCCGCTGAAGTGGCAATAATTATTCCGGGAATTTGAAACCAATCCGGCATTACCCCATAAAAAGTTTTAGCATGAGAAATTTGCCCAGTATGATTTTTAAGTAACCATGCAGCTTGTCCCAGATAAGTAAGTATTAAACAAGATTTTACGAATATCCAGGAAATACGAATATTTCCTTTACCACAATGCCCTAAATCACTGTACAATGCCTCAGCACCTGTTGTACACAAAAAAACCGCTCCTAATAACCAAAAGCCTTTAGGATACTGACTCAATAATTTAACTGCATAATATGGATTGAACGCCTTAAAAACGTCCAAGCTATCTGTTATATGTGATATACCCAAGGCAGCCAGCATTAAAAACCATAAAAGCATAATTGGTCCAAAAAGTTTACCAATAGAAGCCGTGCCAAATTGCTGCATAAAAAACAAGACAACAAGTATTCCTAAAACTATATATATAATGGTGGACTGTTGGATATCAGCAAATGCTGGTCGAATTCTCAATCCCTCAATTGCTGATGCAACAGAAATTGGGGGTGTGATCATTCCATCCGCCAAAAGTGCCGCTCCACCAAGCATAGCAGGAATAACAAGCCACTTTTTTTGTCTTCGTACAAGCGTATATAGAGAGAAAATTCCGCCTTCACCTTTGTTATCAGCTTGTAATGTCAACATTACATATTTTAGAGTAGTCTGTAATGTTAGCGTCCAAATTATACAACTCAAAGAACCAACAATTAAAAGTTCATCAATTATTTTATCATGAATAATTTCGTCGAATACATACAGTGGAGATGTTCCTATATCGCCATAAATAATTCCTAAAGCAACAATTAAGCCGGCGGCTGTTACTTTGTTAACGTGTTTGCTCACTATGCGGTGTTTTTGATAAGATGGCTTTTTGTATCGATAAGTTGCATTGCTTTTACAGATACTGCATTAAGCCAATACAAATGTATATTGAAAAATAGAATGTGGGGAGATTTTTTTATTCAGTCTGATGGGAATCGGCAGACCCTTATAAAAAATGATGCAACTTCAAGTAAACTATTTACGTCTCAAAACTCAGAGACCCGGTCTGACGGTCCCCCGTCTGACCTCAAATTTAATAACCGCTAGAATTATATACATGAATTTTACTTCAGACAACTTATACCACATATACAATCAGGGCAATAACAGGCAACCAATATTTCTTAGGAATGAAGATTACTTACTCTTTTTACGGCTAACAAGAAAGTGCATTTTACCCAATTGTGAAATAATAGCTTATTGTCTTATGCCCAATCATTTTCATTTTCTAATTTATGTTGATGAGAGAGTGAATACATCAATTAAGCAAGGAGGCATTATAATTGATCCATTAACAAATGGAATAAGAAAATTGCTTAGTAGCTATGCAAGAATATTCAACAAACTGTATAACCGATCAGGTTCCTTATTCAGACAAAAAAGCAAATACAAATGCCTCTCTAAATGGGCTGTTGACATAAGTCAGACATTCAGTTTGCAGGATTACTACCGTAACTGCTTTTTCTACATACATCAAAATCCTTTGGAAGCTGCTTTGGTTAAAGATTTAGATGAATGGGACTATTCATCGTATAAAGATTATGCCGGATTAAGAAAGGGTACACTTTGCAACAAAGAGCTGGCTGTAAAATATTGCGGTTATGAATCGAATAGTTTTATCAGGTCATCAAATGAGTTAATTGAAGAAAATATTAAGAAAGAATTTCAAATGTGAATGCCTTATACTTGCGGTCAGACGGGGACCGTCAGACCGGGTTCCCAAAACAAAAAAAGCCCCTCACAATAAAGCAAGGGGCTATACAAACAAATACAAAATAGGAGAACAGATAAATATTTAATCGGGTTTTTTCCCGTCTAAGAATGTATTGATGGTGCTGATCTCAGCTTGATTGTTATCGTTGTTTTTTACGGTATAGTTGCTGTAAAAAGATTCTACGTCTGCAATGGAGTTATGCATTTCCATATTGCGGCGAAGGTAAGCCGGCACGGCCTCAAACTCATTATTCGGATCAGCTGCATTGATGTTGAAAGACAAATTACGCAGCTTCGCAATGCGTTCCATAGCCCGGCGCCTAAGCTCCTCTGTTTCGTCCTGCATTGCAGGCTCCTCAACATTGGACATCATGATGGGCTGAGTTTGTTGTACTAATGGCTGTTCCTCCGCCGCTTGATGGTCATTCTTAACCACCAGTTGCATTTCAATTACAGGTTCGTCTTCCTGTTGGTTGATCTGCAATGGGGCTGGTTGATCGATAGTTTTCTTGGATTCCTGTGTTGGTTGTTCTTCCACATAAATTCTGGAAGGCTTCACCAATCCACCTGTTGACGAAACAGGTGCGCTAGCATCTTCATTTATTTTTAATACAGTTGTTTCCTGTGTATTGACTACAGGTTTTTCGGTAGGAGTTGGTTCAGCCGGTATATCAAACTCAATTACAGGTGTTTGATCTGCGGCCGAAGATATTTCAAAAAACACCGGAGTTTCATCCATATTGTCCACAGGAGTTTTACTTAGTATTTCTACGTTCGGCGTTTCCGGATTTCTTTCTACCAATGTTGGCATGAAAATATCTTCTGCTGTTTTTTCTTCAACAATAGGTGCAATATTTTCTATAACTTTTTCTTCAACTGCTGTGTTCTCTACAACGGGTTCTGATTTTTCTTCTACAAATAATTTTGGTTGCACTGTTTCTTTTACAGGCATTGCCAATTGCATTACTATCTTATCATCTTTCGGCGCCTCTTCTTCCACCTTTGCTTTTGCAAATGGGTCTTTATGCTCAAACCCTGTAGCAATAAGAGTTATACCAATTTCACTTCCTAACGTATTATCGTACCCTAAACCTAAGATCACATCTGTATCTTCACCTGCTTGTCCCATTAAATGATTTTGAATTACTTCAACCTCGTCCATTGTAAACTCATGTTCACCTTCGGCAGAATTGATGTTGATCAATATCCATTTAGCTCCTCTGATATCGTTATCATTCAATAACGGAGAGTTCAATGCATTTTCAATTGCCAGTTGTGCTCTGTTTTCGCCTTCGGCAGATGCACTTCCTAAAATAGCAACACCACCATTGCTCATTACGGTACATACATCGGCAAAGTCAACATTGATCTGACCGGTACTATTAATTACATCTGTGATACATTTTGCAGCAGTTGCTAAAACATTATCTGCTTTTGCAAATGCTTCCTTCATTTTTAAATTGCCGAATTGATGACGCAGTTTGTCGTTGCTGATCACCAATAATGTATCAACACTTTCTTTCAATAAAGAAATACCTGCTTCTGCCTGAGCAATTCTTTTCTTTCCTTCGTATGCAAAAGGAGTAGTAACGATACCTACCGTTAGTATGCCAAGATCTTTACAAATTTTTGCAAGTATCGGGGCTCCACCGGTACCAGTACCACCACCCATACCTGCAGTGATGAAAGCCATTTTGGTATTCACTTCAAGTATGCGTTTTATTTCTTCTAAGCTTTCTTCAGTTGCCTGACGACCTATAGAAGGATTGGCACCTGCACCTAAACCTTGTGTAAGGTGCGGACCTAATTGAATTTTATTGGGCACTTTGCTTTGAGCAATGGCTTGTGCATCTGTATTACAGATGATGAAGTTTACGCCTTCGATGTTTTGCGAAAACATATGGTTTACAGCATTGCTTCCACCGCCGCCAACACCAATTACTTTGATGATGGACGATTGCTCTTTAGGCAGATCAAAATGTATCATGTGGTTAGAATTTATTGAGTTAGTAGTTAGTTAGGTTTAGTAATTATAATTGTGTATCGCCTTCTTCTTTGAACAGATCGATCAATCCTGATTTCATAGAATCCATCAATCCTTTCAAAGATTTACGTTGTTTTACTTTTATTTCTTTGATCGGTTCTGTTTGATTGTCCATTTCAACTTCAACAGTTTCAGTAGTAGCAGTTTGTTGTTTTTGCAAACCTGCAGGCACTTTTACTTCGATGAAATTTGGCTCTAATTGTCTGTTCTTGTTTTCGTAATCATTATATCCTTTCAATATTAAACCAATACAAGTACTGTACATTGGTTTTGCCAATTCATCAATATGGCCTCCTTGCAAATGTTCGTTTGGCAAACCGATACGTGCATTCAATCCCGTTACATATTCTGTTAACTGAATTAAGTGTTTCAATTGAGAACCACCACCGGTAAGGATTACACCGCCATTTAATAATTTAGTATCTAAACCAACTTGTTTTAAATGATAGGTTACAAAATCCATGATCTCACTCATACGAGCCTGAATGATGTTCGCTAAATTTTTAACGCTGATCTCTTTTGGTTGCATACCACGTAAACCCGGAATAGTAATAAATGCATTTGCTTTTGCTTCATCTGCTAAAGCACTACCAAACTGAACTTTCATTTGTTCTGCCTGAGTTTTTAAAACGCCTAAACCGTTTTTAATATCGTTGGTAATATTTTCACCACCGAATGGAATTACTGCAGTATGTTTTAAAATACCTTCATAGAAAACAGCAAGGTCTGTTGTACCACCACCGATATCAACGATCACCACGCCGGCTTCCATATCCTGATCGCACATTACGGCTGATGCTGATGCCAACGGTTGTAATACCAGATCTTTTGTGATCAATCCTGATTTTTCTACGCTGCGATTGATATTTCTGATCGCATTCTTATCTCCGGTGATGATATGAAAATTTGCTCCCACTTTTACACCACTGTAACCGATAGGGTTTGGAATGTTTTGGAAGTTATCAACGGTGAATTCCTGTGGAATAACATCAATGATCTTATCTCCTGCGGGAATGTATGTTCTGTATTGATCTGCAACAAGGCGATCGATCTCGTCCTGACGAATTTCATCTTCAACATTTTGGCGAACAATATCGCCACGAGTTTGTAAACTCTTGATATGATGACCTGCTATACCTACATATACTTCTCCAATTTCCAAATTAGGATTGGATGCATAGCAATTTTCCAAAGCTTGTTGAATGGCTTTGATGGTTTGGTCGATGTTCAACACCATGCCATGTTGTACACCATTGCTATTGGCTCTTCCGAAACCAAGTATTTCTAATTTGCCGTGTTCGTTTTTTCTACCGGCAATTGCTGCAATTTTAGTGGTCCCGATATCGAGCCCTACAATTACAGGGTTTTTGTTAACTGATTCATTGGCAACCGGAGTGCTGTTGTCAGTAGCTGTTTGTGGATTTTGTTCGTTGCTCATAATTGTATGTTTGTATTTTTTGTATGTATTGTTTTATATGTTAAGTTGTTATTTTAATAATCGTTTGCCGGTGTTGTACCAGTTTTTTTAGGAACCGCAGGTTTAACCTGCGGTTTACTAATTGGTTTTACTACGGGTTTAATTACTTTTTTATCGGTTGATTGTTTTACAATTGGTTTCGTTGTTGTTTGTTTTGTTGTTACTGTCGGAACACTCTTATCGGCTGTTGCTTTTTTAACCGGTGCCGATATTGTTGTTGCCGGTTTACCAACTACTGCTTTTAATGGCAATGGTTTTGATAAAGCCGCCGCAGGTGACACCGCATTATTTTCTGCAGCCGCAGCGGCTGCTTCTTCTGCTTCTTCACGTTCTCTCGACTGCAATATCAGATCATCATTAAATGCTCCAGGATCATTATCCGGCAACATCAACTGCATTGAATCAGCTGATTGTTTTTCTGCATTCGCAGCAATCAATTGCATCAATTGTAATGCTCTTGCCGAATCAGCTGCTATATCTTCTGCACCTTTTCTTTTTGCTACAACCTGATCTTTAAACTGCAGATTGATCTCACTGTAATAATCCCATCCTGCTTTTGTCATTGCATCTTTATAGAACAATTTCATTTTTGCCAGCTTCTCTTCTGCATTTGAAGCATCTCCAAATACGATCATTTGCTCTCCGATCTTCGGCACTAATAAAAAGGTACGCTGTACCGTTATATCTACCTGGTCGATCATCGACATAGCAAAAGAATCTTTTTGAATTGCCAGGCTTAAATTCAGTACATCTCTTAATAAGTTGCTATCAGCTTTTGATAATACCGCATTATCCGACGGAAAATTGGTGAATACCGGTAGCCTTGCTGAAAACTTTTCGCTCAATGGCAACATAGCAACAGAGTCATCAATATAAAAAGTTGAACCCGTTGTTGTAAATACTCTCGCCATTGGCTCTCTTTCTACAACATTTACCTGTAATACCTGATTATTATCAAAGAACAATTCGGCTGATTTTACCCAGATATTTTTTTTCAAATAACCTTCCATTGCTCTCAGGTTAAAGAAACTTACAGCTTTACCTTGGGGATCGCCTCCTACAAAAGTTGTGATCATGGTTCTGATATCTTTCTCATCTACAAAAGCATTATTACTTACTCCTTTTATGTAGATGTTTACCTGCGAACAATGTTTAGCATCTTTCTTCTGAATTGCTGCAACCAATAGTATAACAATGCCTATCCCTACAGAAACCCATAGTGTTAGCGTTAACCATTTTACTATTGCTTGTTTATTTATCATTTTACTTCAACCTCTAAAGCGGTTTTAGTGTTTTTAACTTTATTACTTCTTATTTTGTTCCAGTATTGCCTTTATTGGTTGAACCAACGTATCAATATCGCCTGCTCCTGCTGTTATAATCACATGCCCGTTATATCCTTCTTCTACATGAGCGTATTTTTCAAGAGAAAAATGTTTTATTAAATTCCCTTTGCTCATAACCGTTTTGTTCTCACTATGCATTCTTTCTAATATCATTTCGCTGCTCACACCTTCCATTGGTAATTCTCTGGCCGGATAGATCGGTAAAAGAATAACTTCGTCAGCCAGATCCAATACTTCTGCAAATCCATCAGCTTGGTCTTTTGTTCTGCTGTACAAATGCGGTTGAAAAACTACCGTACATTTTTTATCGCTGAACAAAGATTTGGCTCCTGTTATCAATGCCCTCAATTCTTCAGGATGATGAGCATAATCATCGATCATCACCTGCCCTTTTTCTTTTATGATATATTCGAACCTTCTTTTTATTCCTTTAAAATCTGCTACTGCCGCTCTTATTTTATCATCATCAATTTTTAAATGATGAGCTACCGCAATAGCAGCCGTAACATTTTCTATATTATGTCTGCCACCCATGTTCAACACTACACCATTCAATTGCCAGTCTTTCATTATTACATCAAACTGATAACTGCCATGATCCATTTTGATATTGGTAGAATAAACATCAGCTTCCGGGTCATCTACACCATACGTTAAATGAATTGTTCCTTTTAATTCAGCAGTTCTTTTTAAACCAAACCTGCTTAGCAACAACCCACCCGCTTTTATCTTACCCGAAAATTCAATAAATGCTTCTTCTACTTTTTCTGCAGTGCCATATATATCCAAATGATCGGGATCCATTGAACTGATGATCGCAACATCAGGACTTAATTTTAAAAAGCTTCTATCATATTCATCTGCTTCTACAACACATGTATTATTATCACTGCTCTCCGAAACAATCGGAGCAGGCCAGAAATTAGAATTATAATTCACCGCAATGCCACCCAGGAAAGCATTACAACCATAAGCACTATGTCTTAATATATGTGCTACCATTGTACTCGTAGTTGTTTTACCATGCGTACCGGCAATACATATATTAAAAGAACTGTTTGTAATAGCACCCAATACATCACTGCGTTTTACAACAGTGTAATTGTTTTGCTGATAGTAATTCAACTCTGTATGATCTTTAGGAACAGCAGGTGTATATATTACCAGTTTTGCAGTCTTGTCAATGAGCTCTATATTATCTTCGAAGTGAATCTTTATTCCTTCCGCAACTAATTGTTTTGTAAGTACTGTTTCTGTTTTATCGTAACCACTTACTAAAATGCCTTTGCTATTAAAGTATCTTGCCAAAGCACTCATTCCTATACCACCGATACCAAGGAAGTAAACACTTCTCACCCCCTCCGCCCCCTGAAGGGTGGACTGCAAAGACTCTATAATTTTATTCAACTCACTCATTTAATGAAACCGTTTCAACTTTTATTCTCTTAAGTCTCCCTTTAAGGAGATTTAGAAGGTATCCAATATTTCTTTTGCAATTATTTCATCTGCGTTTGTAATTGCCAATTTTTCTATATTATTTTTTAGTTCGTTTTGTTTCGATCCATCATTGATAAGATGGATGATTGTCGGTACTAGTTTTTCAGCCGCTTCATTATCTTTTATTATCAATGCTGCATTTTTGCTTACTAAATTTTGTGCATTCACCGTTTGATGATCTTCTGCTGCAAACGGAAATGGTACAAACACTACCGGCTTTTTCATAACACATAATTCTGTAACTGCCATTGCTCCACTTCTGCTAATCACTGCATCAGCGGCAGCATACGCATACTCCATCTGCGTAATAAAATCGTTTACCCAAATATTTTTTCTTCCTTCACCTCTCTGCTTTCCTTTTACTCCGTAAGGTTTTCCCGTTTGCCAGATTAGTTGCAGATCATTTTTTTCAAATGCTTCAATATCTTTATCCAAGGCTTCGTTGATACTTTTTGCACCAAGACTACCACCAACAGAAAGGATCGTTTTCTTTGCAGGATCCAGTCCAAAGAATTTTATTCCTTCTTCTCTTGTAACAGCACTTTGCGATATGGTCGCTCTCACAGGATTACCGGTTATTTGTATTTTCTGTGAAGGGAAAAACTTTTCCATTCCATCGGTTGCTACAAATATTTTTGTGGCTTTCCTACCCAACATCATATTGCTTTTCCCTGCAAATGAGTTACTCTCATGAATAAAAGTTTTTATTCCCTTTGATTGAGCCAATCTCAATACAGGAAAGCTCGAATAACCACCAACTCCAATAACCGCATCGGGCTTAAAAGTGTTGATGATCTTTTTCACCTGAAAAAAACTTTTGATCAGTTTAAATGGTAAGCCAATATTTTTAATCAAAGAACTTCTGTTGAAACCTGCTATATCTAATCCTTCTATTTTATACCCAGCCTGCGGCACTTTTTCCATTTCCATTTTACCTTTTGCACCTACAAACAAAATTTCTGTTTGTGGTTGCATTTTTTTTATTGCATTTGCAATTGCAATTGCAGGAAAAATATGTCCTCCTGTTCCGCCACCTGCTATGATGATTCTACCCCCTCCGCCCCCTAAAGGGGGAACCATAGCAGTATTTTCGCTTTTTGCATCACTCATTTATTCTACAGTTCAAATTTTTTTGCACAAATCTTCTCCATAATTAGTTCCCCCCTTTAGGGGGCGGAGGGGGTTTGATTTCCTTCTGATTGTTCTACGTTTCTTGCTACACTTAAAATAATTCCTATCGACAAACAGGTGAACAAAAAGCTACTTCCCCCCAAGCTTATTAATGGTAATGTAACCCCGGTATTTGGGAATGCTCCTACATTTACTCCCATGTTAGAAAAAGCCTGTATCGCTATAGTAAAACCTAACGCCAATGCAAGAAAAGCTCCAAAAGCATATGGACACTTTCGATACAAGCGAATACATCGATACAAAAACAAGAGATAAATGAAAATGATGAATAGGCCACCCATAATACCATACTCCTCTAATATTATTGCAAAAACAAAATCACTATAGCTATGTGGTAAAAAATTCCTTTGCTCACTACGCCCTGGACCTCTGCCAAACCAACCACCTTTTGCGATGGCAATTTTTGCCTGGTTGATCTGATACAATTTTTCATTGTCATCTTCTTTATTGCTATACATGAATGTTTGAATACGACCTATCCATGTAGGCACCCTGCCCGTAGCAAAAATTGCCGGAAGATCTTTTGTTTTATGCTCTTCTTTATCATAATATTTTGCGGCTACACTAATTAATATTATTACAGGTATTGCCGCCAGGCCTATCGTTATTAAAATATGTTTTGTATTCACTCGACCAATAAACATCAATAAAAAACTTGTACCTGCGACAAGAACAGCTGTTGATAAATTAGCCGGGGCAATCAACAAACAAATAATAGCAATTGGAACAATAATCTGTAAAAATCCTTTTTTAAAATCTTTTATAACATTTTGTTTCCTGCTCAACTGACGGCTCATATACATGAACAACGCAAGTTTTGCCAGATCAGACGTTTGAAATGTCATATTGATCACAGGTAACATAATCCATCTGCTTCCGCCATTTAGCTCCCTGCCAAATAACAATGTATACAGCAAAAGCGGAATAGATATTAAAAATAATATGAGTGCTATCCTTGAATAAATAGTATAATTTACTCTGTGAGCAAAGTAAATGATCAATACGCCTCCTATTATAAAAACAAACTGTTTGAACAAGAATCTTTCCGGGTAACTATCATGTTTATACGCCAATGAGCTTGTACTGCTGTATACCACTAATAAACTAACAAGCGTTAGAATTACTACTATTGCCCAAATAACACGATCTCCTTTGGTTTTGCTAACCAAATTTCCACCCATGTTACTGATGTTGGGAGTAAAGAATTGTCGTATGTTTATTTCTTCGGCCATGTACCCCAACCCCTAAAGGGGCTGTTAGATTTTTTATGTTTGTTAACTCTTATTGTTATTTATTTTATGCTTCGCTTTATTCTCCTACGTTTCCCCCTTTAGGGGGATAGGGGGTTTTATAAAGCTTTTACTGCTTGTTTGAACTGAGTTCCTCTATCTTCATAATTTTTGAAAAGGTCGAAACTTGCGCAAGCCGGGCTCAACAATACCACATCTCCTTTATTTGCAAAGTGAAATGCTGATTGAACTGCTTCTGTTGCAGTTGATGTATTTACGATAAGAGAAACTACGTCGCCAAAAGCTTCATGTATTTTTCTATTATCAATACCCATGCAAACAATTGCTTTTACTTTTTCTTTAACAAGATCTTTTATTAAAGAGTAGTCGTTTCCTTTATCAACACCACCTAATATCAGGATGGTTGGTTTATCCATACTTTCCAAAGCAAACCAGGTACTGTTTACATTGGTGGCTTTACTGTCATTGATAAATTCTACACCTTTAATGGTGACTACCGGTTCCATTCTGTGTTCAAGACTTTCGAAAGTTTGCAGGGCTTCCCTGATCTTTTCCTTTCTGATGTCTACCGCTGTTGCTGCTAAACTTGCTGCCATACTGTTGTATTGATTGTGTTTTCCTTTTAATGCAAAATCTGAGATGTTCATTTGCATTTCTTCTGTTTTCCATTTCATGTGCATTTGAGCATTGGTCAAATAGGCACCTTGTGGCGGTTGTTTACTCATGGTAATGGGATATAGTGTTGATTTAATGGGGTAGTTATTAATATTTGTTATAGTTATTTCGTCGTCTAAATTGTATATGAACACATCTCCGGGCTGCTGATTTTTTGTTATCCTGAATTTGCTATCGATATAATTTTGAATTTTGTATTCGTACCTGTCTAAATGATCTTCTGTTATGTTTGTAAGTATTGCTACGTCCGGTCTGAATGTTATAATATCATCTAATTGAAACGAGCTGATCTCTGCTATATACAATGGTTTAGGATCTTCCGCTACTTGTTTTGCAAACGAATAACCAATATTTCCTACCAAGGCACAATCAACATCTGCTAGTTTACACATGTGGTAAATAAGTGAAGTTGTTGTTGTTTTACCGTTACTTCCGGTAATTGCAATGATCTTGCTGTTACCTTTATAGCGATAAGCGAATTCTATTTCACTTATTACCGGTATTCCTTTTTCTCTGATCTTTTTTACCAGATCATTTTTTTCGGGAATGCCCGGGCTTTTCATTACTTCGTCAGCATTGAGGATATAGGATTGGGTGTGTTGTGCTTCTTCAAAATCAATTTCATGCAGTGCCAATTCGTTTTTGTAATGCTCAGCTATCTTCCCCCCGTCAGATACAAATACATCGTAGCCTTTTTGTTTGGCTAACAACGCCGTACCTACGCCGCTCTCTCCTGCCCCAAGAATTACGATCCGTTTTTTCATCACTTACAATGAAATAAATTTTGTTACACACATAAGTCTGACCAAATCAAACTTAAAAAAAATGGTTCTTCAACAGCATAGAATTTAATAGGTCGTAGTCCGCATAGGTTTTGGATACGTCTTTCATACATAGGATTTCAATAAAAATTGAAACTTTCGTTACTGTCCTCGGACAACAACGGGTTTTGGTTTCTCAAAAGCATTGACTCTTTTCTTCCTTTAGAGAAGAAAGGATTTTATCTTAGTTTTAGTGTTACAACTGCTAACACCACACATAATATTGTTACAATCCAAAAGCGGACTGCTATTTTACTTTCATGATATCCTAACTTCTGGTAGTGATGATGTAAAGGGCTCATCAGAAAAACCCTTCGCCCCTCACCATACTTTCGTTTAGTATATTTGAAATATGCCACTTGTATCATTACACTCAGATTTTCTACCAAAAACACAAGACAGAAAATCGGTATCAATAATTCTTTTCTTACAATAATTGCCAGTGCAGCGATGATACCACCTAAGGCAAGGCTACCTGTATCTCCCATGAAAACCTGTGCCGGATAAGCATTATACCATAGAAAGCCTATACAAGCTCCAACGAATGCAGCAATGAATATTGACAACTCTCCAAGGTTGGGTATATACATGATATTGAGATACTCTGCGAATTTTATGTTACCACTTACATAAGCAAACAAGCCCAAACAAATTCCAATGATCGCACTCGTACCTGTTGCCAACCCATCCAACCCATCTGTAATATTTGCACCGTTGCTTACTGCTGTTACAATAAAAATGACAATGATGATATACAGTATGTAAGTATAATCTTCCCAACTCTTCGGCAACAACTTTGCGTAATTGAACTCATGTGTTTTTACAAACGGAATTGTTGTGATCGGCGTTTTTACTTTTGCGAAAAAGTGCTCCTTACCATCGATCTTTACCACATGAATAGAATCTGACGCCAATTTTTCGCCTCGTTGTAAAACAGAATCTTTTGCAAAAGCCATACTTGGTATCTCTCTTTCTACTGCAACACTTTTATTAAAAAACAATGTTGCTCCAACAATTATCCCCAACATCACCTGACCGAAAATCTTAAACCTTCCTGCTAAACCATCTGCATCACTCTTTTTATATTCAACTCCTTTTTGTTTAGCAATTCTTTTCGCTCTTATTTTCAAGTAATCGTCTATAAAGCCAATTGTACCCAACCATACAGTACATAAGATCATCAGACGGATATATACTTTATCCAGATTAGCCAGCAATAAGGTTGGAATTAATATTGCTAACAATATGATAATGCCACCCATTGTTGGTGTGCCTACTTTCTGCTTTTCGCCTGCTAAACCAAGGTCACGTACACTTTCACCCAGTTGTTTTTTCTGTAAATACTTGATCAGTTTTTTACCATAAACCGTTGTTATGACCAGACTTAATATAACGGCAAGCAATACACGGAAAGTAATGAACTGAAACAGTCCACTTCCCGGGAATTTAAATCCCTCTTTTGCAAGCCAGTTAAATAAGTGATACAACATAGGTTTCTTAGTTAATTTGGAGATTTGGAGATTTGAGAATTTGGAAATTATCTTTTAAAAATGGGTCACCACATCTTGGCTCCACATCTTCAAATCTCCAAATCATCAAATTTTCAAATCATCTATCGCTCTAATAGTTCAAACATTTCATTCAAAACTTTCTTATCATCAAAATCGTACTTCACGCCTTTTATTTCCTGATAGGTTTCGTGACCTTTTCCGGCCACCAAAACGATATCCGCTTTTGAAGCAAGTGTAACAGCTGTTTTAATTGCCTCTTTTCTATCCATCACTGTAATCACTTTTTTTCTTGCAACCACATTCACACCTGCCTCCATTTCTTTTAATATTTCTAAAGGATCTTCACTCCGTGGATTATCAGAAGTAAAAATCACTTTATCACTGTATTCGCATGCAACCTCTGCCATGATCGGTCTTTTGGTTTTATCTCTATCACCACCGCAACCAACTACCGTGATTATACTTTCGTTTCCCTGACGCAGCTTTTTTATTGTTGCCAATACATTTAATAATGCATCCGGAGTATGAGCATAATCAACAATGCCGATTATCTTATCATTTTTACTCACTGCATAATCAAATCTTCCTTTTGCTGTGTCAAGGTTGCTGAGTAGTTTCAGCACTTCATCTCTATCCTGATCCAAACAAATGGCTGCGCCATATACAGCTAATAAATTGTATGCATTGAATTCACCTATCAAGCGGAAATAGACTTCTTGTTCATTTACCATCATATGCAAACCCGCCAAACTGCTATCTAAAATCTTTCCTTTAAAGTCAGCCAACGTTTTAAGACTGTAGAAATATTTTTTAGCAACTGTATTCTGCAACATCACCGCTCCCCTTTTATCGTCGGCATTGCTGATAGCAAATGCATTAGCGGGTAAGTGATCGAACCATGATTTTTTCACCCGGATGTATTCATCAAAAGTTTTATGATAATCCAGATGATCATGTGTGATATTACTGAACAATGCTCCGGCAAACTGTAATCCTGTAATTCTATGCTGATGAATAGCATGACTGCTGCATTCCATGAACACGTACTTACATCCGGCATCGGCCATTTCTTTCAGCAAAGCATTTACACTAATTGCATCCGGTGTTGTATGTGTTGATGAAATAACCTGATCACCTATTTGATTCTGTACTGTACTGATCAAGCCACATTTATATCCCAATCCGCTGAACAATTTCCATAACAGTGTAGCAATAGTTGTTTTACCATTTGTGCCGGTAACACCTACAAGCTTTAATTTCAATGAAGGTTCTTCATAAAAATTATGAGACATATAACCTGCTGCCATAGCACTATCTTCTACCACTACATAAGTAATATGCTCCTGCATATTTTCGGGTAATGCTTCACAGATGATTGCAATTGCACCATTATTTATAGCTGTTTCAATGAACTGATGCCCATCTGCCGTACTGCCTTTGATAGCAATAAAACAAGAGCCACTACTCACTTTTCTCGAATCTATTTGAAGATCTTTTATCTCAATATTGGTATCACCCTTTACCGATCGAATACTTACTTTATATAAGATATCTTTCAACATTAATTTAATACCAACAATACTTTTTGTCCTTTTGTAAACGGTGTTCCCGCTACCAGTGATTGATTGATCACTTTACCTCTACCCGTTGCCGCTACTTTTAACCCCATATTCTCGATCAGATAAACAGCATCTTTTAAACCCATACCTACAACATTTGGCATCAACCCTTTACCAGTGTTGTTTGCCGGATCAACCAAAGTGGCTGCATTATTTTTCATTCCTACCCCTCTCCAATAACCACCATTCATCGAATCAACATACGGTACACTCAGCGTTGAAAAAATACTTGACAACTCTGTTTTCAACCCATAATATTTATAAAGAGAACTGTCGACTGTTTTAGTAGATACATATTTTTTAGTGCTCAGGTATCTTCCATAAACCTTATCACTTACTTCTTTAAAAACTGTACCCGACACATCAGCCCCGTAGATCAATCTAGATTCATTACTGTTTTGTATCACTACAGCCATGGTATATTTCGGTTGATTCGCCGGGAAATACCCAATGAATGAAGCCTGATAGATCTTATTGCCTTTGTTATATCCTCGGTTATCCAATGCCGTTACTGCTGTTCCTGTTTTACCTGCAATTTTATAAGCACTGTCAAACAAAACCCTATGACCCGTTCCATGTGCACTATCCACCACCGCACCTAAACATTCTTTTACCTGTACCAGTGTTTCATCACTGCATATTTTACCCAACATTACGGGCTGGAAGGTTTTCACATCAACACCATATTCTCTCACCGCATTTACCAGATACGGTTTCATCATCTTACCATTATTGGCAACCGCATTGTATAACATCAACATATGCAGCGGTGTTACCAATTCTTCGTAACCATGCGCCATGAACGGAATAGTTGTATTTGCCCAGCTTCTGTTGGATGGCCTTTTAATTGTAGGCTTACCTGATGTTGCAGTGATATCAATACCTGTTAAAGTATCTAAATGAAACCTGTGTAGGTTATCGATGAACTTATTGGGTTGATTATGATAGAATTGATCTGCCAATTTCGCAAACGCCACATTGCTGCTTCGAAGAAATGCTTCTTTTACTGTAAGATCATGAGCCCCTAAATGCGAATCTTTGATCCTTAACCCGTAAAAATATTTTACACCACCTTCGCAATCAACAATCGTATTCATATCTACATACTTATCATCCAGCAAAGAGATCAATGTTGCCAATTTGAAAATAGAACCGGGCTCTGTTGCTTTACCAACACCATAGTTCAAGTCTTCAGTATAAGTACCATCTATTTGTTTTCCCAAATTTGCAATGGCTTTTATCTTACCCGTTGCAGTTTCCATAACGATTACTGTGCCATGCAACGAGTTATTGCCAACCATCATTTTCATCAAAGCATTTTCTGCTACGTCTTGTATATATGTATCAAGTGTTGTAATAATATCTTTTCCATTTTCCGCATCCACTTCAGCTCCTTCTACCGGCATATAAGCTCCGGCTATATAACGCATCAAACGCTGACCTGTATTGCCTCTCAGCAAACTATCGTAACTTTGTTCGAGCCCTACGTTTAGTTTTGCATTTTCTCTCGACAAACCGATTGTTCTATTCGCAAGCAATACATATGGATTAATTCTTTTGTCACGAGGATCGATAATGAAGCCGCTTTTATTCCTCCCTTGTCTTACCAACGGAAACTCTCTCAACTGAGCGTATTCAACAAATGAAATTTTCTTTTTCAATATGTAGTAGCGATCTTTATTTTTATATCCTAATTGCAATTCCTGTTTATATTCTTCAGCCGTTTTATCGTTGAATAAATTTGCCAACGACAAACTCAATGAATCAATATTGTCTTTAAATCTTTTTCCTTCTTTCTCTCTCAACCCATCAGCTCCAAAATCTATATACACATCAAAAATGGGAACCGAGGTACTCAACATATTTCCATCTTCACTATAAATTGTACCACGCTGACCTTCTAATGGCATATACTTCAAGTGAAGGCTATCTCCCATTCCTTTCCAAAACTTGCCTTCTACTCTTTGTATATAAAATGCCTTCCCTAACACCACAATGCCTAATAAAACAATTCCTAAAAAACAGAGATACACCCTCCACAATATGTCTTTTTTTATTTCCATGTATCTCTAAAAGAAATGGTGGTTATATTTTTTGTTACAAACATTTGTTCTTTGGTCATCTTCACAGGCGTCGCACTCTTGTACTTCACCTCTTTATTCATCTTCTACTTTGCTACTGCTGTCGTATCACCTCCCAGTAAGATCGGCGGAGCAGTGAGTTCTTTTAACCCCAATGGCTCAACTGCTTTTGCTAACTCACTTGCCTTGCTCCTGAATATCACTTCGCTCTTAATCGTTTTGTACTCATGCTCCAATTCGCTAATGTGCTTTTCTGTTGCACTTATCTTTCTCGAAAGCTTATCAGCATAATGACCATTATATATATATAGTACAGCTAAAACACCCAGAAATAAAAAGAACGGAATATTTCTTACAACCCATTTAGGACTTAAGATTGCCTTCCAGTCAAACTTTTGATTGGTTGGTTGTTCCTGTATTTGTTCTTGTTCTTCCACTATATTTTAAAATGTACTTGTATTATTTTTTCTCTACTACTCTCAACTTTGCACTCCTACTTCTTGAATTCCTTTTCATTTCTTCCGCTGTTGCCACAAGCGGTTTTTTGGTAATGATCGTAAAGGGGTTTTCAATTTTACCACCATATAACTCGTCTGCTTCGGTTTCTGAAAATGTACCGGATTTAAAAAACGTTTTAACAATCCTATCTTCCAACGAATGAAATGTAATGATCGCCAACCGTCCACCTGGATTTAATACTGAAGGAGTTTGTTGCAATAATTCTCTTAACGCACCAAATTCATCATTCACCTGAATACGCAACGCTTGAAATACCTGGGCAAAGTATTTTTGAGGATTACCTTTTACGGCTGCTTGAACAGCTTGCTTAAAATCGTTGATCGTTTTGATGGCACCAATGGCTCTTTGCTCTTTAATGATCTTTGCCAGCGTTTTGGAATTTGTTACTTCTCCATATTGCTCAAACATTTTATGCAGTTGCGATTCACTAAATGTTTTTAGTATATCCGCTGCAGTGAGTGTTTGCCGTTGATCCATCCGCATATCCATAGCAGCATCAAACCTAGTAGAGAAGCCTCTTTCAGCCTCATCGAACTGGTGACTGCTTACGCCAAGATCAGCCAAGATGCCATCTACTTTCATTACCTTATGCAAGCGTAAAAAGCGTTGCAGGTGGCGAAAGTTTTGCGGCACAAAAATCACTCGTTCATCATCCGGCAAATTCATCTTTGCATCATTATCCTGATCAAAAGCGAATAGTCTGCCGCTGCCATTCAATTGTTTCAGAATAGCTCTGCTATGGCCACCACCACCAAATGTGCAATCAACATAAACCCCATCGGGTTTAATATTCAAAGCTTCAACAGATTCATTTAGTAGTACAGGTATGTGATACGTGTTTTCCAATTACAATTAATAATTATTCATTATTAAAAGATTTGTTGTTCATCACTTCATTTGCCAGACTACTGAAAGAATCCCGTGAAAAGGTTTCAAAGAACTGTTTATACTTACTTTTATCCCAGATCTCAATTTTATCAACCGCCGAAGCCAACACCACATCTTTATCTAACCCTGCATACTCCATCAAAGTTTTTGGCAACAATAACCTTCCGGCAGAATCCAGCTCTACCTGTGTAGCGCCGTTCAAAAAATACCGTCTAAAATCTCTAACTTTAGGGTCGAAATCATTCAACTTACTGATGTTAGCAAAAATTGGCTCCCAACTTTTAATCGGATATAAACTCAAACATTGCTCTATGCCCCTGTTTATTACAAATAGATTGTTCCCCTCTTCCGGCAACTGCTTTTTAAAGCCGGCCGGTAAAAGGAATCTTCCTTTGGCATCCATCGTCACCTCGTATTCGCCAAGAAAACCAATCATTTACAGGAGTTTAGTGTTTTACTTACAAATATTGACACAAAATAACACTTTTTCCCACTTTATATGCATTTTTAGGTAATACATTTTTATCCACAAGGATTTTTGTGCCTTATAGTGAGTATAGGCATAGCTTTAAGGCCATTTCTAACGAATTGAATATGTGAGTTATATGTGAATTGATGTGGATAGCTTGTGGATAGAGGGAAGCTGAATAAAACAGATGAGGTTTAGGCGGAGGTTCTATTGAAACTATTTATAATGGTCATTTAGAGAATGGCACAACAGACTTTATCCCATTTGCGACAGATCCTGAGGGATGGGATTATAATGTTTCTATCCACTCAAATAGTTATGGAGAAATCTGATTAAATCCATTTGATGATGGAAGTCAAGAATATACTTTTGTCGCAACTTCTTTTGAAGAATTTATTAGTGAGTTAATAACTGAAGAAGAAGCAATAAAAAATGGATATTGATCGTATTTTCAGGCATTGAAAAACTATTTCACCAACGGAAAACTAACAGTAAACGTACTCCCCTTGCCCAATACACTCTCGGCTTTAATTGTTCCCTGATGTGCATCGATCATGGTTTTAATGTAACTCAAGCCAAGGCCAAAGCCTTTTACATTGTGGATATTACCGGTATGTGCCCGGTAGAATTTTTCGAAGATACGATGCAATGTTTCTTTACTCATACCAATACCGTTATCTTCTATCTTTAATTTGAAGTAGTTACCTGCATTTTGTGTACTCATCTTTATCTGAAGATTTTCATCTTTCGAGTACTTGATAGCGTTATCTAATAAATTACTTACAAGGTTTGTAAAATGTACTTCGTCTGCAAAAATAAGATCATCCTTTGCATCCAGCATTAAGTCCAGCTTTCCTTGCTTCTCTGCAATTTGCAATGCAATATTATTTAATGCTCCGGTGATCAGATCATGTGCAGACACTTTCTTTAAGTTGAGTTGAATTTCTTTTTTATCTAACAAGGCTGCCTGCAAAATTGTTTCAACCTGTTTATTCATGCGTTTGTTTTCTTCCTTGATGATGCCGGTAAAATAATTGGTACGTTCAGTATCATTGATCACTTTATCATTCTTTAAAGCATCTACAGCAAGAGAAATAGTTGCCAACGGTGTTTTAAATTCATGCGTCATATTATTGATGAAATCAGATTTGATCTCACTCAATTTTTTTTGTTTCAATAATGCTCTTACAGTTAGAAAGAATGCTGTAATAATAATAACGGTAAAAAGAACAGCACCAACGATCAACCATGTCATAGAACGCCATATGAAACTCTTAACATGTGGTACAATAATGATCAACAATTCCTGCGGAGATATACCTTCAGTTAAACTACCACCAGGCGACTCCAATGGAATAACCTGTTGCATATTATTGATCGAATCAGCGTTGGCTTTAAAAAAATTTTCTGACTGAACAGATTCGCCAATAATAGAATTGGAACTGATGGCAAATTCGAAAGGAATTTTTTGCAAATGTTGTCTGTCAAATGCTCTACGGATGATGGCTTTAATTTCATCCATTGTATAACGCTGCGTTATAGATGGCTTAAAAAACTCCAACTGAAATTTATCATTCGGGAAAAGATTGCCTTTATGCTGTACCAGATCTTCTGATGCTTGATAAGTGGCCATGCTTACATGATCTGTGAATTTTTTTTCCTCTGACTCCAAAGCCCCTTTGATCCATAATATTTGAAAAAAAATGATGCCGAGTAACGAAAACAGTATCAATACAGTAATTATGGGAAAAATTTTTCTCATTAGCGCAAAGGTAAATCACTAAGGTTTAATAAAGTGGCAGTTAATATACAAGATATAAATTTAACGAAGGTTTACAACATAGCATGAATAAAATTTATTTAAAAATATTTTAATTGAAGCAAATAATCAAGTACTTTAGGTACATGATTGAACCAGCAACCGGTACATTGTTGATTGCAGACCCTTTCCTGAAAGACCCCAATTTCATGCGTACAGTTGTGTTGATGTGTGAACACAATGAAGAAGGTAGTTTTGGTTTTGTTCTTAATAAACAATTCGATTATACACTGGATGAATTAATCACTTCTTTTGAAGGTTACCCCATACCCGTATATTGCGGCGGACCAGTAAATATGGATACGGTGCATTTCATACATCAGTACCCGGATCAAATTCCTGATTCACAGGAAATCATAAAAGGTGTTTACTGGGGTGGCGATTTTGAAGTACTTACCACACTTGTAAAAAACAATCAGATAGATTTTAGTAAGATTCGCTTCTTTATAGGTTACAGCGGTTGGGGAAAGGATCAATTAGATGGTGAGCTAAATGAAAAAAGCTGGTTAACCGTGGCTGCTACCCGAAAACTAATTTTTCACAACAACCCCGATGATATTTGGAAAGATAGCCTTAAACACCTCGGTGGTAATTATGAAATAATGGTCAACTTCCCAACAGACCCACAGTTAAATTAGCAACTTAAAACGCACAAACATTGCTCTTCTCAATACTAAAACTTCCTGCTGCTATTGCAATACACTTTTATTGTAAACATATTACGATCAATAAAAAGAAATTTTTAAATGAAGACGGCCCATTACTAATTGCTGCTAATCACCCCAACTCATTTTTAGACGCCATCATTCTTGCAACCATCTTTAAAAAGCCGGTATATTCATTAGCAAGAGGTGATGCATTCGCAAATAATTTTTATACCCGACTGTTGAATGCTATGAACATTCTTCCCGTTTATCGCATTAGTGAAGGAGCAGAAAACCTAGAGCACAATTACAAAACATTTGAAACTTGCAAGGAGATCTTTAAAAAAAATGGTGTTGTATTGATCTTCAGCGAAGGCAGATGCATCAATGAATGGCACTTACGACCATTAAAGAAAGGTACAGCCAGACTAACTTTCAGCAGTTGGGACAATGGCATTCCGTTAAAAATATTACCGTTGGGAATTAATTACAATTCATTTCAAAGATTTGGTAAAACAATAGAATTAAACTTTGGAGAGATCATTAGTACAGAGAATTTTAAATACTCTGCAGAATCATTTGGAAAAGATATTGTCAACTTTAATAGTAGACTTAATGAGCAATTATCAGAACTTGTACTAGAATTTGATATTAATGATACTGTTGGTATTGAAAAACATTTTGCCAGACCGGCTTCACTTACAAAAAAAATATTGCTTTGTTTACCTGCTGCAATTGGTTATTTATTCCATTTGCCATTGTATTTGCCTGTTAAAAGTTTTTCCGCTAAAGCCACAAAAAAAAATGACCACTACGATTCCGTAGTAGTCAGTCTTTTAATGATATTGTATCCGATCTATCTTTTAATTATTTCTATCGCCGTTTCCTTTTTTATTGGATGGTGGTCGTTATTGACCTTTTTGATATTTCCATTTACAGCGTGGGCCTATCTTCAATTAAAAAAATAATTTACACCACCTGCATTTTCTTTCTTTCTCCGATCTGCTGACGCCACATTGCATAATAGAGCCCTTTTTCTTCAACCAGACTTTCGTGTGTGCCCGTTTCAACTACATCTCCTCTTTCCAACACATAAATTCTATCGGCATGCATAATAGTGCTTAATCTATGTGCAATTAAAATAGTGATCTGTTCTTTTAGCGCAGAAATTTGTTTGATCGTATTGGTAATATCTTCTTCAGTTAAAGAATCTAAAGCAGAAGTAGCTTCGTCGAAAATTAGTAAATGCGGTTTACGAATTAACGCACGGGCAATAGACAACCTCTGCTTTTCTCCACCGGATAATTTAAATCCCCCTTCTCCGATCAATGTATCCAATCCTTTTTCAGCTCTTTCTAACAAACCATCGCAAGATGCTTTGGTCAATGCATCATACAGATCAGCATCAGTTGCATTTGGATTCACAAACATTAAATTCTCTCTTATTGTTCCGCTGAAAAGTTGTGTATCCTGCGTTACAAAACCTATTTGATTTCTAAGATCATTAAAGTCCATCGAATTCTCATCAATACCATTGTAAAGTATTTTCCCTTCCTGAGGACGATATAAACCTACCAGCAATTTCATTAATGTAGATTTACCGCTTCCGCTCGGACCAACAAATGCAATTGTCTCACCGATCTTAGCACTAAAACTAATATCATTGATCGCTTTTTGACTGGCTGTTTGATGTTTAAATCCCACGTTATTAAATGCTAATGTTTCTATACCACCCAAATGTTTAGGATTTTGCGGCGTTGCTTCCGGAGCTTTTTGCATCAGGTTATGATAATTGTTTAAAGATGCTTCAGCCTCTCTGTAGCTCAATAAAATATTACCGATTTCCTGCAACGGACCAAAAATAAAGAACGAAAATATTTGCATCGTTACCAGTTCATGTGGCTTCATTACATCTTTAAAAATTAACCACATTAATAAGAATAAAATAAACTGACGTAATGTATTAACGATGGTTCCTTGTAAAAAGCTGATACTACGAACACGTTTAACTTTTGTAAGTTCTAAACCTAAGATCTTATACGTATTGTTATTCAAACGTTTTACCTCTTGATCTGCAAGACCAAGGCTCTTTACCAACTCTATATTACGCAAACTTTCCGTAGTGCTGCCTGCCAGTGAAGTCGTTTTATTAACGATCTCCTTTTGTATGATCTTAATTTTTTTACTTAGAACATTGGTAACCCAGGTCAGTAATGTAACACCGATAATATAAGCAACAGGAACACTCCAGTGTATATTGATTGCAGCATACACAAAAACAAAACCAATACCTACAACGATCGCAAACAATGCATTCAAAAAATAGTTGATGAATTTTTCTGTGTCTGTACGTACCTTAGTAAGAATACTCAGTGTTTCGCCACTGCGTTGATCTTCAAATTCCTGATACGGAAGTCTGATTGCATGTTTCAATCCATCCGTAAAAATAGTTGCCCCGAATTTTTGAATGATCACATTCGCAAAATAGTCCTGAAAGTTCTTCGCAATTCTGCTTACCATAGCAGTACCCATAGATAGCAATAATATTTTCATTACCGCCCAGAAATAAAAATCCCAGGTATAAGCAGTTGCCGTTTTTTCATTCTCAACATACTTCTCAGCCAACTGTATGATTCTTCCAAAGAGAATAGGATCAATTAATGAAAAGATGATATTGATAGCAGCTAATACCAGTGTAAGCACTACCAGCCATTTGTATGGCTTTAAATATTGTAGTAAAAGTTTCATGCTGCAAAATTAGTGGAAATAATCCATTGGCAAATCAATGTCTAAACATTGAAAAAGAAGCGATTACAAATAAATTTACTGTTTATGGAATTTTTCAAGCGCCAGATCAAGGTGTTTTACAAAATCATCGGTTCCCTTTTTTTGGACATCGTCATAACCATAACCTTTATCTATGATCTTTGTTCCATCATGATACAGAAAAACATAATTCGGTTGAGATATGCCTCCGGTTAGTTTAATAGAGAGCTCTTTAAATTTATCACCCACGGTATTAAGCTGTGAACCTAATAAAGAAGAAAATCGTTTTTCACTATCAGGCAACTCCTGATTAAAATCTTCGAACAAAGAAGCTACAACAAACTTATTTTTCATTCTATCCATTACATCGGGCTTTGTCCATACCCGGTTTTCAAATTCTCGGCAATTAGGACAAACTATACCGGTAAAATCTATCATTAAAGGTTTGCCTTGTTCTTTAGCAGCTGCCATAGCCTCATCATAGTCGAAGAAAGTTTCGAGGCCGGCACTTGTAGCAGCTGCCGATTCATTCTTCTTCAGCTCATTCACATATTTTACAGGTTTGATCTTATATTTTGATTGACCTTTCACACCATTGATGGCATACTCTTCAGTTCCGTAAGGAGGCAACAAGCCACTAATGGGATTGAGTGGAGCCCCCCATAATCCGGGAACCAAATAAATGGTAATACCTAAAAATATTAGTGCAAAAATAAATCTCGGGATTGGTACAAATTTTTTGTCTGCGTTTTTAGCGGGTAAAATACTTCCCCCTTTTCTATTGAAAATCCCCAACAAGTAAAGCGTTAAAAAAGCGAATAGCCCAATCAGAATGAGTAAATAAATATTTCTTGTAAGTAAGAAAGTTCCTAGTTGTATATCAACGTTACTTAAAAATTTCAAAGCAAAAGCTAATTCTAAAATACCCAATGAAACTTTTAATCTTTTTTGCCATGCCCCCGGTTTGGATATTTCTTTTACTAATGAAGGAAAGAAAGCAAACACTGCAAATGGTAATGCTAGCCCAAAGCCAAAACCACTCATTCCTGCTATTGCTGCATATTTATTTGTTTTAGAAGCAACACCCAACAAATAAGCAACAAAATTACCGGTACAACTAAATGAAACAACCACCAATGTCAATGCCATGAAGAAAATACCTGAATAAGATTTGAAATTAGATTTACTGTCAACCTTATTTGCCCAGGAAGATGGAAGGTTTATTTCAAATGCGCCTAAAAAAGAAATAGCAAAAACAACAAAGAGCACAAATACAAAGAGGTTGAATTGCCAGCTTGTAGAAATATTGTTCCATACCGTTTGCGGTACAAACAGAACAGATAGAATCCCTACTAAAGCATAAATTGCAGTAATTGAAAAAGAATAAAATAAGGCATTTGTTTTCCCTTGGGCAGGACTTTCACTTCTTTTTAAGAATAAACTAACGGTAATGGGTACAAGTGCATAGACACAAGGTGTAAGAAAAGCAATAAGCCCTGCCAATATTCCTGCCAGTAACCATCCTGTTACAGTTTTGCTATCCGTTGAAACAGCTATTGCTTTTTCTTTAAAAACAAATTCCTTTGAGATAGGATAGGAAAAACTATTCAAGTCTTCTCCTGATAAAACGTAAGCAGTGATCTCTCCTTTTATTCTAAAGCTATCGCCTTTAGCTACATTAATAGCTTGCAACCAAATAGCAGAATCCATAAAGTATTCAATTGTTTGCTCGCCTAAAAGAACTGACTTTTCTTCGGTCGGTTTTGTAAGCAGGATTAAACCGCCGTACATTTTTTTTATTGAAGACGAATCAAAGCTAATCGAAGTCTTTACACCATCGAACCCTTGAATATCTTTTGTAGATAAGAGTTTGGCTCCTTTTGCAATTGTAGCACGAATGACCAGTTGGTGTTTCCCTGCAGAATCTGTTTTTTCAAGGAATTTAAACGCAACGGGTTTCTCTTGTGCAAACAAAAATGTAGTAAGAAAAGATAAAACAACCGTTAGCAGTTTACGCATTGCATTATTTTAAGGCAATATTAAAATTAGTTGTGGTTGGTGGTAAACATTTTGAATCGTTGCAGATCATATAATACACATCTCCGGAAACATTTGTATTAATTTTTCCTTTCAATGTTACTGTCTGTACAAAATCAACTTTAGTAGAATAATATTTTACATCAATGCCAAAATTTTCGTCGTGGCTCTTGATCATTTTACCAACTTCTTTGGGCTTGCCATTGTTTGCTACCAATGCATTTTTTGCAAAAGTAAACTTAGTCGGCTCGGGGCCGCCATCAGCCATATTCTGCGAATAGATATGCCAACCGGCAGGTAAATTGGCCGTCATGTGCAATTCATACTTTGTAGCGGATATCTTTTTTGCGGAAAATTTCCATTTTACCAAGTTGCCGGATTGAGCAATACCTGATAATGAGAGACTTAATAATATGATAGAAAAAAAAGATTTGAGCATTGATTCTATTGTTTTGATTGGAATTTAAAGTATTACAATTCATAAAATTAAGCAAAATACCTACATCATTGGGTTAAGCGGATCGAATTAAGGTTGGCTTAACAAAAATGCACTTACCCTGCCCAACCTTCCCTATCCAGGCTCCTGTACTGTATAGCCTCTGCCAGGTGTTCGGGCTTAATTTCGTCGCTGGCAGCAAGATCGGCTATTGTACGGCTTACCTTCAGAATTCTATCGTAGGCTCTTGCGCTCAAATTCAGTTTTTCCATTGCTGTTTTAAGTAGATTTTGACTCGGCGTATCTATCACACAAATTTCTTTCAGCATCTTACTGCTCATTTGTGCATTGGCATAAACGCCTTCATTGTCCTTATATCGTATTGCCTGAATTTCTCTTGCACCGATGACCCGTTCTCTGATCTTTACACTTTTCTCAAACTGTTGTGCAGACGACAATTCGCTGAAAGCTACGGGTGTTACTTCAACATGCAGATCAATTCTATCGAGTAACGGGCCGGATATTTTGTTGAGATATTTTTGTACTGCACCGGGAGGGCAAGTACATTCTTTTTCCGGATGATTAAAGAATCCGCAGGGGCAAGGATTCATGCTTGCCACCAACATAAAGCTTGCAGGAAAGTCCAATGCGACTTTTGCTCGGCTGATGGTCACTCTTCTTTCTTCCATCGGTTGACGCATTACTTCCAATACGGTTCTTTTAAACTCCGGTAATTCATCTAAAAACAAAACACCATTGTGTGCTAAAGAAATTTCACCAGGTTGCGGATTACCTCCACCTCCGACCAAGGCTACGTCACTGATGGTATGATGTGGTGAACGATATGGTCGTTTAGAAATTAATGTAGCATTTTCAGGAAGCTTACCTGCAACAGAATGTATCTTGGTTGTTTCCAATGCTTCTTGTAAAGAAAGCGGTGGCAAAATGGTCGGCAAACGCTTTGCCAACATGGTCTTTCCTGCACCGGGAGGGCCGATCAGGATTGCATTGTGACCGCCTGCCGCAGCAATCTCTAAAGCCCGTTTAATGTTTTCCTGACCTTTCACATCGCAAAAATCAATTTCAAAATCGCTTTGCGCTTGTGCAAATTCTTCTCTGGTATTAACTATAACAGGTTCTAAAGTATTTTCATCTTTAAAAAAATCGATCACTTCATTTAAATGAGTAACACCGTACACATTTAAATTATTCACCATCGCAGCTTCTCGTGCATTTTGCTGGGGAACGATCAGTCCTTTGAAATTTTCTTTTCTAGCCTGTATGGCAATGGGCAGCGCCCCCTTAATAGGTCTAACGGTACCGTCTAAACTAAGTTCTCCCATAATGACATAGTCGATCAACTTCTCTGCATTATCCAATTGTTCACTTGCTCCTAAAGTACCCAATGCAATCGGCAGATCGAACGCAGTACCGCTTTTACGAACATCGGCAGGGGCAAGATTTACAATGAGCCTTGTACGAGGCATAAAATAGCCGTTGTCTTTTATTGCACTCTCAACTCTCAGCATACTTTCTTTCACAGCACTATCCGGTAACCCGACAATAACCGCTTCGGATTTACCTTGATTATTAATACTAACTTCCACTGCAACTGTAATAGCATCTACACCAAATACAGCACTGCCATATGTTTTAACTAACATCCTTAAAAAATTAAAATAAACTATCGAGGAAGATCAAGGGGAAAGGTGATGTAAGATAAGGATTTTTAAAATGTGCTCTACAGTTTATCCAAGATATCCACTACGCCTTCTCTTTTTAAAATAAGATAACCAAGTCGGTCATTACTGATCCCCTCTTTCAAATGATAGCTAAAATTCAGTTGATTATCCGTGACTGATGTTTCAAAATAGTTGAAACTGATGTTGGGGTATTTTTTCAATCCTTCGCCGATCTCATATAAATGAGTTGACAGAATAAAAAGAGAGTTTTTGATCTTCAGCATTCCTTCGATAACTGTTAATGAACATTTCATAGCATCTTCAACATTCGTACCCTTAAACAATTCATCGATCAGTATTAACCATTTACGCTTATCCGTTATTTTATTAATGGTAGCTTTTATTCGTTGTACCTCGTTGTAAAAATAACTTTCTCCTTTTACAATATTATCTACAACATTGATATTGCTTAACATACCATCAAACAAACTTAATTGCATTTGTTGTGCAGGTACACCCATGCCAATATGTGCCAGAAAAACAGCTGAACCAACTGATTTTATAAAAGTACTTTTTCCGGCCATATTAGCTCCTGTCAAAAAAATAAAATTTGATTGCGGATTCAACTCTATACAATAATCAACGGGCTTTTCTAACAATAGATGGTATAGTCCCTTTGCTTTAACTACAGGCTCATCGCTATGCACAAATTCAGGGAATACAAGACCAAACTGCTTTACAGCCATGGCCATACCATACCATGCATCTAACTGGAAATAAGCATCCAGCAGATCAAACATATTTTGTTTGTAATTATAGCGAATAAAGTGTGCCAAATGCAATTGTTGGCCCAAGGTTAGTGAACTTACTTTCTCATGCTTTTCAATGATCCGAAATTGCTCTTTATCGATGATCTTTTTTACTCTGAGTAAGATATTCTTTAATGCAGCCGGTGTATTATCATTTAAAAAATGTGCAACTGTTAACTGAAGGCCTTTAATAAAATCAAAAGCATGTTGCGCCGAATATTTTACAAGGTGAAAATCAGGACCATGTAATAGTCTGTAACTATACGCTGAAAACGATGAAGGGTTGGCCGGTATTTGATCAATGGTGGTATGATAGAATTTCTGAATGACCATGATTGACCCATTACTGATCTGCGTTGGCCATATATCTGCTTTTGCCATGATACATCTCAATGTATCCTGTATGCTCACTATCTCCTCAATAGTTTTGAGCGGAGTAGTAAAATTTTCAAATAATTTTTCCCTGCCCGGAAGGGTTCTGCAAAAATCAAGTTTGTTGAAGATAGAAAGATCATCTCCTCCATCCATAATAGAAAGGTCGGTAAGCGTTACTTTATCTATCTCCATTAGTATTGAATATGTAAGATTGTATATTTAATATTAACTTATCGGTCGAACGATAGCCTTTTTCCCTTTAGTGATTCATTCCACATATCATTTCCATAAACTAAATGACCGTTTACAAAAGTTTTTTCTATAGTTGCCGGAAATGTAAAGCCTTCGAGAGGGCTCCAGCCGCATTTGTAGAGTATATTTTGTTTACTAACGGTATTGGCTGTATTCATATCCACCATAACCAGATCGGCAAAATAGCCTTCCTGTATGTAGCCTCTATCTTTTATCTGAAAGCAATCGGCCACAGCGTGACTCATTTTCTGCACTATTTTTTCAAGTGATATTTTTCCCTGTTTGTGGTAATGCAACATTAACGGTAAAGAATGCTGCACCAATGGAAGACCTGAATGTGCTTTTTCGTAAGGTGGTTCTTTTTCAGATAAAGCATGCGGAGCATGATCTGTTGCTATCACATCCAATCTGTCATCTAACAATGCTTCCCACAAAGCTGCTTTGTTGTTGGGAGCTTTAATTGCAGGATTACATTTTATCTTATACCCCAATGCCGCATAATCATCTGAAGTAAAATGCAAATGATGTACGCAAACCTCCGCCGTGATGCGTTTTTCTTTCAAAGGCAACATATTGCTGAAAAGCTGTAACTCTTTTTCGGTACTGATATGAAGAATATGTAAACGAGTATCGAATTTCTTCGCCAGTTGTATGGCCGATAAAGAAGATTCAAAACATGCTTCTGCGTCTCTAATCAATGGATGATCTGAAACACTGTAGTAGCCTTTTTCTTTTAGTATTCGGGCTGCATTGGCAGCTATAATTTTTTCATCCTCACAATGTGTTGCTATCAACACTTCACTTTCACTGAATATTTTTTCAAGTGTAGTATATCTGTCTACCAACATATTCCCAGTACTGGAGCCCATAAAAATCTTAATGCCGCAAATTTTATCTTTCAAACCATTTACTCTTAGCGCCTCATCAGCATTATCGTTTGACACACCCATGAAAAAAGAATAATTAGCCAGCGATGTATTGGCCGCAATGGTGTATTTATCTTCCAGCAAATCTATGGTTAAAGCATTGGGAACTGTATTGGGCATTTCCATAAAACTTGTAATACCGCCAGCTACAGCCGCTTTGCTTTCTGTATAAATAGTTGCTTTATGTGTAAGGCCTGGCTCTCTGAAATGCACCTGATCATCAATAACGCCGGGTAATAAAAATTTACCTTCCCCATTGATCTCGATCACATTTTCTTTTATGTTGATGAGCCGAGCAACTTTTTCTATTCTTTCATTGTCTATCAACACATCCAGGGTACTGATTTGCCCTTCATTTACAACCTGAATGTTCTTAAAAAGGTATTTTTGCATATCTTGAATAATAATATATCAGTTAAAACAAACTTATTAGGATGCAAATTATTAAAAGCTTAGCCAAACTTCTTGTTTTTATTTGTCCGTTTTTTGCTACGGCTCAATCAACTTATTTGCCCGAAGGAAATAAGATATATCATTTTATGGATAGAATGGAGATCAAAAATCAGGTAAATACCGAACTGAATTTCTCTACCATCAAACCATACAGCAGAAAAAGCATTGTAGAACAGGCGGCCTTTATCAATAATGGAAAAACACCAAAAAGTAAGGTAGACATATATAACCTGAACAGCATTTACATGAATAACAGCGAATGGTACACCGGCGACAAAGCATCATTCCTCAGCAAAACCCCGGTGCTGGATAATTTTTATAAAACCAAGGCCAATTTATATGAAGTAGATAATAAAAATTTCTATTTGTCGGTAAATCCTGTTATTGGTTTTCAATTTGGAAAAGAACAGAATAATGATGAAAAATTATTTGTAAGTACAAGAGGTGTAACCTTGAGAGGCTTGATCGGAAAAAAGATCGGCTTTTCCTCTACCATTACCGATAACCAGGAACGTGGTCCATCATTTTTTAAAGAAAAAGTAACAACACTAAGAGCTGTTCCCGGCAATGGTTTTTATAAACCCTTTAAAACTACCGGTTACGATTATTTTGATGGAAGAGGCTATTTTACAGTGAACGCAGCCAAATATGTGGACATACAATTTGGTTATGACAAGAATTTTATTGGTGATGGTTACCGTAGTTTGTTTTTGAGTGACTGGGGTAATAGTAATTTATTCCTGAAACTCAATACTAAAATATGGAAGCTGAACTATCAAAACCTTTTCATGGAATTGATGCCCCAATTCAAATCAATAACCGGCGATCAATTGCTTGATAGAAAATACGCTGCCATGCATCACCTAAGCGTTAACGTTAGCAAGTCTATTACGCTTGGATTATTTGAAGGCATTATTTTCGGCAGAAAGAACCATTTTGATTTTCAATACCTGAACCCGATCATTTTCCTTCGTCATATTGAAGGCACCATCGGCAGTCCCGACAATGCTCTTGCAGGATTCAATTTTAAAGCCAATGCCCTGAATCGTTTCCAATTTTACGGACAATTTTTATTGGATGAATTTAAGCTGAGTAAAATAAAAGAAGGTAAAGGCTGGTGGGCAAATAAATGGGGATTACAGTTAGGTGCTAAATATATTGATGCATTCGGTATTTCTAATTTAGATGTACAGATTGAAACCAATAGAGTAAGACCATATACCTACTCTCATACAGATTCAATTTCGAATTATACTCATTACAACCAGCCGCTGGCTCATCCTTTGGGAGCAAACTTTCAGGAGTTTATCGGTATTATAAAATATCAACCGGCACCCAAATGGTACATCACGGCCAGGGCTATCTACTATAATCAGGGGCTTGACAGTACCGGATACAATGCAGGTGTAAACATTTTCAGAAGTAACTCTGAAACAGACAGATACAATATTGATGAAGGCTATGATGTTGCCGGTGGCAAAAAAGTGAACTGCCTGAATGCTATTGCCCAGGTTAGTTATGAATTCAAAGAAAACCTGTTTTTCGACATTACATTTCAGTATAGAAAATATAAACTTGACAATTTATCTACCAACAATTCTGTAATAAGTGCAGGAGTAAGATTAAATATTTTTAAAAGAGAGTACGATTATTAGTCGGTTTTTTATTTAGTTTTGCTGTTGTAAACCTTCCTCTGCACTAACCCGTTATTAATTTTTAATAACCTTAGATGGCTGCTGTTAATTTAACAGCTTAAATTTTATTGAATAATCTTAACCGATTTTGATGAACCGTAAAACGATAATAACCCTTGTCGCTATTCTGTCTATTACCAATTCAGTAGCGCAGCAGAGAGAAAAACTTAAGCTTAACCTTGATGCCATCTGGAGTGGTTATTTTGATGAGCAAAAAAGGCAAGTGCATTTGTTTAACCAAAGTAGCAAATTTGCCTTCATCAAAGCTACCAAGGAAAACAATCAGGAAGTAATTCTATCACTTGATTTTGCTACCGGCAAATTAGTCGATACTGTTTTTTCAAATCAGATTAAACAGGCGGGCGACTCTACCCCTATTACTTTTACTTTCTTTCAGGATTATAAATTTTCACCCGACGATTCGAAAATTTTAATGCAAACACAAATAGATCCTTTGTTTGCACACTCCACCAAAGAGTTCAATTATGTGTGGGATATCAATAAAAAAATTCTGAAAACGGTTTGCGCAGATGGCAAACAGAGTTATGTAACATTCTCTCCCGATAGCAAACGTATTGCTTACATACGTGAAGGGAATTTATACATCAAAGATCTGGAAACAGATATTATACAACAGGTAACGTACGACGGATCTTTAAAAGGAAATATTTATGGTATGGCCGATGGTTTATACGAAAACAATTTTGGAGTAACACAAGCCTATCAGTGGAGCCCCGATGGAGAGAGCATTGCATTGCTTCGCTTCAATGAAAATTCTGTAAAGAGATTTCCAATATCAAGTTTTGAAAGAACCTATGCAGAAGTAGAGAAACAACCCTACCCGGTAGCAGGAGAAATGGTACCCGAAGTAACGGCATACATCTACAATATCAAGAATAAAATAATGCTTCCAATAGATGCAGGCGTTAATCCCAATCAATATTTATTTGGATTGAAATGGCGACCTGATGGTAAAAATGTTTTACTGCAAAGATTGAATCGAAATCAAACTAAATTGGATGTATTGATGGCAGACATCAAAACAGGTAATACCATTACTGTATTCAGCGAGACAAAACCCGATTATGTAAGTGTTGACCCAAATAATATGCATTTCATATCGAGCCGCAATTCATTTTTATGGTTGAGTGAAAGCAATGGGTACAAACATATTTACGAGGTCAATCTTGCAACTGCACAAAAAAATCAGGTAACACAAGGCAACTGGGAAGTGTTTGAAATTAAATCTGTGAACGAAGGAACAGGAGATATTTTTTATACTTCCAATGAATCGAACGTAAGTCAAAAACACTTGTACAAAATAAATGTGAATGGTACAGGCAGTAAGCGTTTAACCGAGGGCAACGGTTATCACAACGTTATGATCACCAGCAACAATCGTTTCTTCATGGATGAGTACAGCGATATAAATACCCCAACATCTTACCAGATGTACAATACAGAAGGGAAAGCATTGTATCAAAAACTGATCGAGAATAAAGAACTAAAGATCAGAATGAGTGAATATAAAATTCCGAGCGTTGGTTTCTTTAATTATACCAATGCTTCGAAAGAAGACATCAAAGGTTGGTTCATTAGTCCGAGTGATCCTCCAAAAACAAAACTACCGGTATTGATCTATGTTTACGGCGGTAATACCAAACAAGAAGTATTAGATCAATGGAGCGATAAGTTTACGTTAACCATGCGTCAGATCGCTAATGAAGGTTATCTGGTTGTATGTATTGACCCGAGAGGAACACCCGGCAGAGGCGAAGCTTTCAGAAAAGCTACTTTCAAAAAACCCGGAGATGTTGAGATAGAAGACCTGATTTCGTTAAAGAAATATTTAAAAACAAATTTCACAATTGATACATCTAACATTACTTTGATGGGCTGGAGTTATGGCGGTTATCTTGCTGCATTGGCCTCTACCAAATATGCAGGTAAATTCAATGCCTCAATTGCTATTGCTCCAATCACCAACTGGAGAAAATATGAAAACATATATACAGAAAGATTATTGACACAGCCGGGAGAAAATGCTGAAGGTTATAACCTTGCATCTCCTGTAAATTATGTAGCGAATTATCAAAAAGGATTATTGTTGATACATGGCACCGCAGATGACAATGTGCATTTTCAAAACAGTATGGAATTGAGTAAAGGGCTGATACAGGAACGTAAACAATTTGAACAACAGTTCTATCCTGATTATTTCCATAACATCAGCGATAATGCACCTAATAATGCAAGGATACATTTATTTACAAAAGTGATCGACTTTTTGAATAGCCAAAAGCCTGTTAAGAAAGGTAAATAATTTTATTCTACGGTTAAAGAGAAAGAGATCATTCTTGAATTGATCTTATCAATATTGCTGGAGTATTTCAACTGTTGGTTGCGACTATGCAAATTACTCAGTCCCCAACTTACTTTTAATTCCGGTGTTAAAACAAAATACGGGAAGTATAAATGAAAGCCCAGACCGGCTTCAACGCCGTAATCAAATTTTTTAAGTTTGATAATATCGTCTGCATTTTTTTTGCCTGCATTAGCTGCCAAATCTAGATCGGCTTTTACTCCTGCAATGGTGTATACTCTGAAATTATCAATACGATCGCTGCTGAATTGCAGTTGCACGGGTAAACTCAAAGAAATAGATTGTACTTTTTTTATGGTAACAGGTGTTTCACCTCCGGGCAGATCAGGATATTTTAAAGAATACTCAAATGCTTTTTCACTGAAAGTAAGATCAAGCGGAAATGTACGTATTGCAAAATGATCGCTAATATTCAGGTGTACCAACCAAGCTAAGTTGATACCTGTATTGTTGATACTCTCAACCACCATCACACTATCCTGATTTAAAAATTGTGGATGATGTGTAAAATTAAAATGCGATTTGTTCCATCCAAGGTTAATACCAAAATGCATTCTTTTCTGGTCGTAGTCGGGCATATTCAATTCTACTTCTGACTGACTGAATCCTTCAGAAGCAAACAATATAAATCCTACGAGTACATAAATTATTTTTCTCCGCAATAAATGCTGCATATTCCTAAACTCAATGGTTTGTAATAAGTATTTTGATATCCAAGGTTGTCTAAGATATTTGTAAAGTTTTTTCGCTCAGGGAATTTTTGAATTGATTCGTTTAAATATTTATAGGCTCCAACATTTTTACTGAACAGTCTACAAATTGCAGGTGTAACAACATTCATGTACAACCTATAAAAAGCACTAACACCAATAACTTTCGGTTTACTGAACTCCAACACCATTAACTTCCCTCCGGGTTTCAGAACTCTTCTTATCTCACTCAATCCCTTTTGCAGATCCTGAAAATTACGTACGCCAAAAGCCACCATTACCGCATCAAACGAATTATCTGGAAAGCTTATTGCTTCGCTATCGCCATTTAACAGCTCAATGGTATTTTGCAAATTTAATGCTGCAATTTTCTCCCTGCCTTTATTTAACATTCCGTTGCTGATATCTATTCCTACAATTTTTGCAGGCTTTAAAATATCAGATGCCATGATGGCAAGATCTGCTGTACCGGTGGCTACGTCTAATATTGTCTGTGGATTTTTTTCAGCCAGTTGTTTAAGTGCCTTTTTACGCCAACGAATATCGATACCGGCACTTAAAAAACGGTTTAAAAAATCGTACCTCCCTGCAATGTCGTCAAACATTTCAGCTACCTGCTCTTTTTTTGTAAGGTCAGATTCTTTAACTGGTACCACTGTGTCGTGTGCAAATTGAGTCATTGCATGCAAAGGTAGGGGTTGAATAATTAAGATGGAAGTTTTAAGACCATAGTTCATGGTCTATGGTCCATAGACTTACAAACACTAAACCTTGTTATCTTTGCAAACATGATCATCAAATCAGCCAAATACCTCATTAGTAGTCCGGATTTTGAGAAATGTCCCAAGCCGGATATGCCCGAATATGCATTTATCGGCCGTAGTAATGTGGGCAAATCTTCCCTGATCAATATGTTGTGTAATAATGAGAAGCTGGCTAAAACTTCTTCAGCACCGGGTAAAACACAAATGATCAATCATTTTATCATTAATCATGAATGGTATCTGGTTGATCTGCCGGGTTATGGTTTTGCAAAAGTGAGTTTAAGCAGCCGAAGAAGATGGGAGCAAATGATCGAAAATTATTTACGTAAGAGAGAAAACCTTACCATGGTTTTTGTGTTGATCGATGCAAGACATACACCTCAAAAAATAGATCTTGAATTCTTAAATCAGTTAGATAAATGGCAAGTGCCTTTTTCGCTTGTTTTTACGAAAGCCGATAAAGAAACCCAAGCCATTGTAGCCAAAAATGTAAAACTGTTTTTGAATACTATGAGAAAGACATGGCAGTTTTTACCTCGACATTTTGTTACTAGTGCAGCGAAGAAAATGGGAAAGGATAAGATACTTGCTTTGATTGGAGAGATGAATAGCGGAGAATAATAACTATACTCTGAAATCATTTTTCAAAAAGACGTAAATACCTTTTTTTTCCGATAGTTGTGTAATAAATTAACAATAAAAACGGCGGGACAAATAAAAAAATAGCGTACCAATATCCTGTTATCTTCTCAATGATTAGATAAATTATAAAAGCAATAATTGATATTGGCATAAGCCAGCTACTATTCTTATATCCCGAAATATAAAAGCTCTTCATTTCTTCATCTTTAATATCAAAAGCTACAACATTACTTGAAGCCCAATCAATTTTGGATATCATTTCATGACTACCTGATTCAATTTCAAACTCTTTATTTTGCCCGTTTGCAATTACTCCAAGTTCTTTTCCATCAAGGTATATACGATAATCCCTAAATCGATTGATTAATTCGTTAGACCTTTGAATTTTAATTTTTGCCATCCCTTTATGTTTCAAGAATCAAAATTAAAAATTACCACCAACTAAATTTGCAAGACATTACTTGAGAAGTTAATCCATATAGTGATGATATAGCTGACTCCAATACTCCGAAAGCTAATGCACCTCCAGGGCCAAAGGCACTTCCGCCCATGGCCCCACCAATCGCACCTGTAATATCTGCCCCACCTAAAGAGCCCCAACCTATACGGCATGGCTTGTTAACTCTGGAAAGCCCCGTAATCCATCGATCTCCATTGGCCTTCCAATATGACATAGATGAGCTAGCAACAATAACAGGTATCCCAACCGCAAATACCTCTTTGGAATCCGGTAATTGCAAAGCAGATTTTAGAAGTCCATCCAATGCCTTGGCGAAATCATAAGAATTAATTGTATTTGAAGCGTATTTCTGAACAGTAGATTGCAAACTTGTCAAAATTGATTTACCTTTTACAGAATAATTCTTTCCATTTAAAGACCAAGATATAGGGCTAGGCTTAAAAGATAAGTTTAGCACATACCCGCTATCAGATATCCCTTTTGATTGAAAAAAAGCTTTAGACTTTACTGCAATAATATTTTTCAAAGAGTTTGTATCCTGTAGATTGATATTATTTATCAATAGATAATTTAGCAATGTATCTTGATAATCATTATGAAGCTTTCCAACATACGCTAAAGCCTGTGAAAAGGTTTTTTTCCTGCAGACTATACTTTGCAAATTCACTTCCGCAAACTCTTAAACTTAAATCCCCTGATGGTTGACTTATTTGTGCTGAAATACAATTTGCTCTCAACAATATCAATGATATTAAAACCAATTTAACTAAACTTCTATTAAACATTCTTTGCATAAAATAAATTTTAAAAAATTAAAATAAAAAATAGGCCAGTATGATTAATAGATGAAGAAGAGTCTAAATCGGTTGCATTGTATTTAATATTTTTTAACAATCCACTATCGAGAAAGCCATAATAGAAAGAAGAAATTCGGAGTTACAATTAAAATATGAATATTTAGAGGAGTCAATCCTACTGTCTGTGATTTTTACACCACAAACTTAATGGCTCAAAAGGGTAATTTTAGTTCACCACTTTGTTGGCACAACTACTGCTGGCAAAGGCTTCCGGTTTGGCTTTAAAGGCAAAGCCCATACCCAGAATGTAGCCCATTGCTTCTCGTAATGCCTCATTGCTTTTGAACTGCGGATTAGTGTTGATGTCGGCATGCACTTCCATATCAACATCAAACTCCGTAAACAGATCACAAAGTTCATACGCAATTTCAATACTCTTGGCTACCTCTACCAGCATCCTTTCTTTGATGCTGTATTTCACCAATGTTTTTTCGTTGTGAATGAACATAAATCCACCGGCATGTTCTCTTAAGAAAACAATCACCGTTGCAAATTCTGTTTCTTTTCCTTTTACCTGGCTGTCGGTTCCAATACAAACCTTAAGGTGATGGCCTGCGTTGGCTTCTCTTTTGATGGCCTGTTCTACCGCATCTTTTATGGGTAGTTGAATGGGGTCGCCATTGAATTTTCTCCATATCATATAAAAAGGGGGTTTTCTAAAGTTACGGAAAAAAACAACACCCCCTAACCCCCTAAAGGGGGAATTTAGATACCAATTATTTAAAGAAGTTTTTAATTTTTGAAAAGAGGCAGCAAGTTATGAAATGCAAAATTCCCCCTTTAGGGGGTTAGGGGGTATAAAAAAAGGGCCAGCCCCTTACGCTGACCCCTTACTTACACATGAATCTACCTTACTATTGTTTAATAATCCGTTCTGTTAGTCTTTGATTATTGCTAATGATTTGAAGGACATATATTCCTTTAGATTGAGCATCCATATTTAATTTATTAAAGCCTTGCATTCCGTTTCCTCTTGCTATCACTCTTCCGTTAAGATCGTTCAGCACATATTGATAATTTGCACCGGCATTAATTGAAATGTTATTTGTTACCAATGTAGATACTGCGAACATTTTACCTGCATTGTCTGTGTTTTTCAACACCACAGTATTTGAATATACTGTTTCGTTGAAAGTAGAGGTTACTTTTAAGCGGTAGTAAATATCTCCTTTATCAAACGGAGTGTAAGCAAATGCTTTTGTTGAAGCTGATGAGAATGTATTTACGTTGCTGAAGTTGATACCGTCAGTTGATTTTTCTACAACTACTGATTTAATTGGTTCATCTGAAATAATGTTCCAGCTTAGATCATGTTTACCATTTACATCTTTTCTACCTGTCAATGCTACATCACGTATTGGCAATAAACCTGCTATACCTCTCATTTGATAAGAACCAAGGCTACCGTAGTTGCTTGTATTGGCATTACCATCTCCGCCTACTACCAGATAATAATCTCCTTGATTTAATACAGTATCGATCACCACTGCCATTGAAGTTGAAGGATCGTATGTACGGATCAATGTTTTTGAAGAGTTGTACAATTGTACTTTAATATCAAGGTTAGCACCGCTGTTATTTGCACCTACACTATATGGTTTAAAATCTACATGGAAATTTGCATTTTTATTAAAGTTGATCTGAAAGGCATCTTTATCTGTTTGTGTGGTAATGATACCATCAACACTAATATTTTTGCTATCTACGATCGCTGCCTTATTGGTAAGGTCGTTTGGAAAATCATCTTCTCTGTAACCAAAACCATTTTGACCAATGATGATAGAAAGATTATCCTGAACATAAGTACATCCATAAGGTGTAGGACCATTGTTCCATCCACTCATATTTCTGTAATAACTGTTTCCCATGATAGGAGCCCATGATGCTTCGCCTGTACCAACGCCATCGTTATAAACAGCAGATAAGTTACAAGATGCATCGTATTTAGATTGATGAGAAAGACCTACTGAGTGGCCACTTTCATGTGAACAACATTCTGCAACCATTTTTGCTGAGTTGCCAAGTAATGTACTGAACACAAATGAAGGTGTATCATCTCCCCAAGTAAATGAGCCAACATAACTAACACCACCAACATTGCCATACCAGGCACTTGTTGGAGTAACAATTACTCTCATTCTTTTTCCTAAAGGAGCTGCAAGATAAACGGCCTCGTCTGTAGTGATATTCATTTCAAACGGACGGTAATCTTCAGATACCCTGTTGAATATTTCTGTGATCTGTGCGTCAGATAAAGTAGCCGCAGTACAAGTGAATGCAATGCCACCATTCCAATATGGGCTGTTAACATATTCACCATCAAAATCAAGATATATCGTTGCAGGAGCTGCAGGATAGCTGCTTAATTTAGGTAAACTGTATCCGCTAAGCGAAATAAACAGCGCCAAGATCAACATAAGGGATGTAACTGGCTTTTTCATAAAATAGATTTTAAGGGCCCGGGTTTAACGGGTGTGTTTGGATATTGTTTGGTATTTCTATGGATATTGGATCTTACGACTGTACTTTATTAATGTGCACAATCCTGTAAAATGTCTTCTAGATTTATTTTTACTAACTGATAATTGTTAGCGTCAATTTTTTTAAGTTCAAAGGCATCCGAATTAGCCGGATTAATTATTCTGCCTGAGTAAACAATGTTTTTATTTTCATCAAGTCTTTTAGACAAGCCGAAAATTGCATTATTAAATTCAGGTAATTTGATTGTAAGTGTTTCCAGATTTTGAAACTTAACTACTTTATTTGCAACAACTCCTTTAGCTTTAAAACTGTTGTCGAAAGAAAGATCAGTAGATTGACCTTGTACAACAGCAAAATATTTGCTTAGTTCTGCAGCAGTGCATTTGATAGTACCGGGCAATTTACCGAACAAGGCCGGCTTTTTTGTTTGCAGGTTTTGTGAAAAACCGGCAACTGTCATAAGGGTGAACAATACCGCACAAAGGCTTTTAGTAAGTAAGTGTTTCATGATATTGGATTTTAAGTTTTTAATGGATATTGGATAAAAAATAAAAACTCGTTCATCAATATAAACGGCACTTATTCCATATTATTTCGTTAAAAATAAAAATGGTCAAAAGTACTCAGCGGTATGGGAAAACTACGATAAGGGAGGGGTATTAATACTGATGTGTACTCAGCAAAACCAGTGTACAAGCCTCTTGCGGCTTAATTCCATGCTCTTTTGCAAGGTCGTATAGCTCATCATTTTCGGTACCCGGATTGAAGACGATACGCTTGGGATGAAGCGAAATTATATAATTATAGTATTCTTTTTGAATCGCTGGGTTGATGTATAATGTAACCGTATCAATATCTTCAAACGGCTTTTTTTCTGTTTCTATCGTTACACCGGCAACAGTTCCTTTCCTTGCTCCTATTGCAACTACAGGATGTTGATTGGCCATAAGTCTACTGATCGCTAAAAAACTATAACGTTCCGGATTGGTAGAAGCTCCTATTACAAGTGTTTTTTTCTTTTCCATGATCAATCTAAAAATCTTGCTCTTACATCAGGCGTTGGTATCATACAGGATTCTCTTTCGCCAAACCACTTGTAACGGTTCTTAGCGATCCAGTTATACAAACCATCTCTGATAAATTTAGGTACAATTAAAAAAACTTTACACAATGGCCATAAACCACTTAGGTAACTGCATACTTTTATTGCGGCGGTTGATTGTGTGTAAGCAGTGTTGTTATCAATAAAAACAAACGAGTCCATTGTTGCTGTGGGTAGATCGTATTGCTTTAGTAATTGCTGACCTGCTGAACTTTGCAGGGGTGCAAATTTTATAATTCTTTTTTTATCACGCTTTATAGCAAAGTTTACAGCTCCATTGCAAAAGTTGCAAACACCATCGAATAGTATGATTGGTTGATTAGTCATTGTATTTATTTTAATTGATCCAACGGCCTTACCATTTTTACATGTAGTTCATTGTAACATATCCATGCATAAAAAACAGCCATGAATGGTGCAACAAATAACAACACATAAAATCCTCCAAGCGGTGCTGTAACCAACGCAACAAGCGTTATTAAATGATAAATAAAACGTACACCCCATTTTTCGGTGAACCATTTATTTACGACATGCATTATCATGCTGATAACCTGCCATCCTCCTACTACAAAATAACCTACCACGAATGTACCATCTCTTCTTATAAGACTTACAATCAAAAAACCAATGATCAATGCAATGCTGATATAGAGATCAGCTGTTTTAAACTTTTTCATTATTTGAAGATTTTAATGATGTTATTCAATACCCAGTTCTCATCTGCTTTTATCATTACATCAAGCATTTTATCTGCCTGATTACCAAATTTTCGAATGCCACTTACGGTGCTTACAAACTGCTTTACATCTTTATCCTTTTTATCCCCGTCGATGTTTTCCAATTGTGCCAACAATTTCATCATTGGATCCAACTCTCTTTTTTTTCTTTCTTTGATGATCTGCGTAGCCACTTTCCAAATATCTTTTTCGGCAGAAAAATATTCTTTTCTTTCTCCGGGAAGAATGACCCTGTCAACCAAACCCCAACTGATGAGGTCACGAATATTCATATTGACATTCCCCCTGCTGATGCCTAGTTCCGCCATCACATCATCTTGTGTAAGCGGATCGGCACTCACCATCAGCAATGCATGTATCTGCGCCATAGTACGATTGATACCCCAATGTGTACCAAAAGCGCCCCAGCTACTAATAAATTGTTGTTTTGCTTCGGAAAGTTTCATGCGGTTTTATTTACAGCATAAAGATAGTAAAGTTTTTGAATTTTCAATAATATTTGAAAATATTATTGTTTTACAAATGTAATGGGTTGTATTCTGTAGGCATTAACAAGTTTGCCGTCCTGCTTTGCAGGGATCCAAGGTGGGGAATATCGGATCACCCTTTTTGCTTCCTCATCTAACACATATTCTACGGACTTACGTAGATAAAGGTCTTTACAAATGCCGGCAGTATCTACCACGAAGGCAACTCTTACCGTACCTCCTTTTTTTGATTTTGAAGCCAGATCTGCATTTAAATTATTCATCAGGTATTTTCCCCAACCCTTAACGCCTGTCGTAAAATCAGCCTCTACTTCAACTTTTTTGAATGGACTTGTTTTTAATGTATCTTTTTTTACCGTATCCATATTAATGGATTTTACAAGAACACCTTCTACATATTTTTCTTCAAGGATAGCTTTTCCTGTATCATTATAATACCACCAGCTTTTTTCTTTTAAATTGTTTTTGTAATAACCACTTACGGATAACTGTCCGTTTGCTGCATATTCAAAATAATTTCCTTCCAATATTTTCAATGAATCATCGGCATAATTTCTTTCTTTCAACAATGGCGCAGCTTTTTTATAATCGAGCCGTTGAAAATGATCGGGGTACTTATATACGATCGAAAAAAAAGCTGCTTTCTTGGCTTTTTCTATAACTGCACCATTATCATCAAAATATACTACGTTGGTAATTTCTTGTGCGTTGATCACGGTAACGGATAAACAAAAAATAAGAAATACAATATTTATTTTCATCTCATAAATGTATAAAAAAAGCCCGATGAACGGGCTTGTATTAAAAATAGTTAATTGTTTATGCTAACATCGTTACCGGATTTTCCAAATACTTCTTCAGTGTTTGTAAGAAGGCAGCACCTACAGCACCGTCAACCACTCTGTGATCGCATGCCAATGTTACTTTCATAATATTACCCGGTACAACCTGGTTGTTTTTTACCACAGGCACTTGTTTAATAGCACCTACCGATAAGATACATGCATCCGGCGTATTAATGATCGATGTAAATTGATCGATACCAAACATACCCAAGTTAGATACGGTAAAAGTGTTACCACTCATATCCGTAGGCGTTAGTTTCTTAGATTTTGCTTTAGCAGAGAAATCTTTAACGTCAGCAGAGATCTGAGACATTGTTTTATTATCTGCAAAACGTACAACCGGTACCACAAGACCATCTTCAACAGCCATTGCAACGCCAATGTGTACATGGTGATTTACAACGATCTTATCGCCTCTCCATGATGCATTACACATCGGGTGTTTTTTAAGTGCAGTAGCACAAGCTTTCACCACCATATCATTGAATGATACTTTTGCCGGAGCAGCAACATCATTGATGCCTGCTCTTGCAGCAATAGCATTATCCATATCGATCTCAATAGTTAAGAAGATATGTAAAGCATTGAATTGACTCTCAGTTAAACGTCTAACGATCGTCTTCCTTATATTCGTAATTTCAATTTCGTCGAAGCTTTCTACGCCGGCAACATAACTTGAACTGCCTGCAGGGCTTGAAGCCGCAGCCGGGGTTGCAGCAGGTGCAGCAGATGGCACAAAACTGTCAATATCTTTTTTAGTGATACGGCCACCATCACCTGTACCACTCACCTGAGTAAGATCGATGCCTTTATCTGCAGCTAATTTTTTAGCAAGCGGAGAAGCGATCACTCTTCCGTTTGAAGCAGTGCTTGCAGCAGGAGCAGCAGTTGCCGCAGCTGCAGGTTGTGACGTGGTCTGTGGTCCGTTGTCTGTTGTTGCAGCAGGAGCAGCAGCGTTAGCACCGGATTTTTCAGCAGCAACAAAAGCGCTTACATCCGTACCCGGCTTACCAACTATAGCAATAATTCCATTAATGGGAGCAGCTTGTCCGGCTTCAACACCTATATATAATAATGTTCCTTCTTCGTAACCTACCACTTCCATAGTAGCTTTATCAGTTTCTACATCGGCTAATACATCATCACTTTTTACAGTATCTCCTACTTTCTTATTCCATGATACAATTTTCCCTTCGGTCATGGTATCGCTCAATAAAGGCATTCTGATAACTTTTGCGCCGGCAGGTAATTCAACTTTAGCAGCACTTGCCGCAGGAGCAGCAGCGGCAACTTCAGCTACGGCAGCAGCAGGACTTGCAACAGCCGCACCTCCTGTTTCTGCATCTAAAAGAGATTTAAAATCTTCTCCGGGCTTACCAACAATGGCAATGATACCATTTACCGGAGCTGCACTACCGGTTTCAACACCGATGTACAATAAAGTTCCTTCTTCGTAACCTACTACCTCCATGGTAGCTTTATCTGTTTCTACATCAGCAAGCACATCGTCGCTTTTAACAGAATCGCCTACTTTTTTGTTCCATGCTACTATTTTCCCTTCGGTCATAGTATCGCTTAAAAGGGGCATTCTTATTACTTTTGCCATAAATATATTAGTTAGCTTATCGTTTGTGTAATTCGAGGCTCGAAATTAATGCAAAAAAGGGAAAAGAAACAAGCTTAGTTCAATAATCTAACTGCAATCGTAGCCGGTCTTTTAATTCTTTTACCAACGGATACTCATCAACAATGCGTTGGTACTGCTCTTTAGTGTTTAACTGGCGTTCTGCAGGCTGTGTATTCTCTTTGTTTTCAACTACTTTAATACTGTACACTAACTGCTTATTATTAAAATGATTTTGCAGATGAGTGATCAGTTCTGCTCTTTCATTATCAATAAATTTTCTTGGCAGTTCGCCGTCGGCAACGATGTCGAAACTATAATCATCTACAATAGACAACTGTGCATTTCTGAAATTGGTGATGGCAGCCGGATTTTTTTTCTCTTTCAGCTTTTCAATAAATGCTTCCCAGCAGGTCGTTAATTCGTCAATGGTCAGTGGTTTTATGCCTCCATCACCTGCCTGAGCTTGTTTGCTGATCTGTTGTCTGAGTTTATTCAATGAAGCCAATGAAGGTGTGCCTCCGTTTGAAGCTGGTTGCTTATTTACAGTTGCAGCAGGCTTTACTTGTGGGGCCGGTTCCTGAATGATAAGTTTTGCTTCTGTTGCAGGTACTTTAGGCTTTGCAACTGCGGCAGGTTGCGGCTCTATGATCTTCGCTTTTGTAACCGGCAGTGCTCTGAATGCGATTGCTTTTGCTCCGTCAGTTATTTTTTTTTTACTCAGACCATCTTCATTGCCCACCAATTCGATTGCTTGCTGCAGATAACTGAGTTTTATGATGGTGAGTTCAACATGCAAACGTTTATTCTTTGCCTGCTTGTACTGAATGCCCGATTCGTTTAAAACATTCAACGCACTTACAATATATGCTGTTGAAACTTTTTGTGCAGCTTGCAAATATTTTTGCTTGAAATCTTCTGCAACTTCTAACAACATGGCTACTTTTGCATCTTTACTTACCAGCACATTTCTGAGGAACTCTGCAAAGCCTTCCAGCACTGTATCTCCTTCAAAACCTTTGCGGTTGATCTCATCATACATCAACAAAGCATCGCTTAAATTTTGATCTTGCAAATATTCCAATAATTTGAAATAATAATCTTCATCTAAAATATTCAGGTGCTCTAGCGTATTGGCATAAGTGAGTGCTCCGTTGGTAAAACTTACTATCTTATCTAAAATAGAAAGTGAATCTCTCATACAGCCTTCGCTCTTTTGAGCAATAACATGTAACGCAGTTTTTTCTGCTTTGATGGATTCTTTATCGCATATTTCCTGCAGATGTTCTACCGTATCATCGTTGGTAATTCTTTTAAAATCGAATATCTGACAACGGCTTAAAATGGTTGGAAGTATCTTATGTTTTTCTGTTGTTGCTAAAATGAAGATGGCATACGGTGGCGGCTCTTCCAATGTTTTTAAAAATGCATTGAATGCGGATGCACTGAGCATGTGAACCTCATCTACAATATATACTTTGTATTTTCCTGCTTGTGGCGCAAACCTTACCTGCTCTACTAAACTTCTGATATCATCTACAGAGTTGTTGCTTGCTGCATCGAGTTCATGTATGTTCAAAGATGTTCCTGCATCGAATGAAACGCAGCTGTTACAAGTGTTACAAGCTTCGCCGTCATTTGTCTGGTTTTCGCAGTTGATGGTTTTTGCTAATATTCTTGCACAGGTTGTTTTACCTACACCACGTGGACCACAAAATAAAAATGCATGTGCCAGTTGATTGTTCTTGATGGCATTTTTCAAGGTGGTGGTGATATGGCTCTGTCCCACAACTGTACTGAAGTTCTGCGGTCTGTATTTTCTGGCTGATACGATGAATTTGTCCATACTACCCTAACCCCTAAAGGGGCTTTTAAATGATTATGACTGAATACACTGCAAGTTAAGAAACAGTTTTGATTGTTTCCCCTTTAGGAGAAAGGGGGTATCAAAGAATAGGGTGTCGTTTAAATTCCTTGGTTCTGTCAAATAAATACCTATAAGTAGTGAGGATACGGCTACGGAAAGTTTCTCCAAGACTCTCGGCAATGTTGATCATTTTGGGGTTAAAGTCACCGATCCACTGCATTTCGTATTGGGTATAAGGACTTTTATCGGTCTGCATATATTTATATGCGGCTTCGCCGATGATATATGCATCAACACCTTTGCCCTGCCATTCGGGAACAATTCCAAATACAAGACCGGTAAATTTTTTATTGGGTTTGAAATTTTTTACCCAGAGAAATTTGAGTTTTTGAAGTAAGCCGAATTTGCCGTTCAGGTGTTTGAACCATTGATTCAGATCCGGCAGGTTCACAAACATGGCAATGGGTTCATTTTTATGATAAGCAAACCAGATAATGCCTTCATCCATCACAGGTTTCATTTGTTTGAATAAAATAACTACTTGTTCTTTGGCCATTTGTTTTAAGCCTCCATGCCCCGCCCATGCTTTATTATACACTGTCGTAAAATCTTCTGCATATTTTTCAAGATTGTTCTTACGAATATGATCAGATGAAAAATCTTTATCTCTAGTAAGAGCGGCATGACGATCATATATCTTTTTCATCAGCGGTTTACGGGGTTCTAATCCAAAACATATCTGATGAAAAAAAGGCTGAAAGCCATAATTCTCAAACAGCGTAACATAATACGGCGGGTTGTAATTCATACAGTACAAAGGCTCATCGAACCCTTTTGTTACCATACCCCACCAACGATCTCTTTCGCCAAAATTAATGGGACCATCCATTGCTTCCATACCATGTTGTATGAGCCAGTGTTTGGCATTATCCAATAAAAGATCAGCCGCATCCTGATTGTTGATGCATTCAAAAAATCCAATGCCACCAACAGGCACATCATCTCCTTTGTTCTTATATTTTTTGTTGATGAATGCGGCTATTCTGCCAATGAGGTTTCCTGCATCGTCTTTTAATATCCAACGCACAATTTCGCCGGTACGAAACGCTTTGTTCTTCTGTTTATCAAATACCTGGTTGATGTCTTTATCAAGAGGGCGAATCCATTTAGGATCGTTCTTATAGAGTTCTACAGCAACTTGCAGAAACTCCTTCGCTCCGTTTGTATCGTTTACCGAAATTAATTGCATTGAGCAAAATTAAGGATAATGGCAAAAACTATTTTTCTTATGTAATTGTCATTAACACTTTGGTTATTCCTTCCAAACAACATCTCCGGAACGGGACGTTGTGACAATTATAAAAGTAATAGTATTAGTTATAGGACGCTACGTCCTCGGCTCAGTTTAAGCTATGAGAGATACGAATGCTGGGAAGGAAAAAATTCCTGCTATTTCTTTTCGTTCGAAGAACGTATAGGTATACAAGCACCATTAACATGGTCGAGCTTAAAGTCGTACTTAATATTACTTTTTTCTCCGGGGAAAAATGCAGCCAATTGAGTTACAAAAAGCCACATCACCAACCTTGCTGTATGGTCTGTTTCTAAATTTAGCTTTCCGGTAAAAAAGAAGTCGTTGTCTTTTTTCTCTAATAAAGAATACGTGTTGTTAATATTGATATATATCTTCTCATCTTTGACCACCGCATAAACATCAGGAATAAAATAATCCATATTATCATCAGCTGAGTAACTCTTCTTTTCAACCTTTACCAATCGGCCCTTTTTAAATTTCGCATCAAAATCTGTATACTCGGGGAATTGATGTTTTAAAGAGAGAAAGGAAGTATAAACCCCATCTACAAGCGTATCATAACTATAAAGAGCAATGTCTTTCTTTTCAATGCTATCAATATTTATCACTTCACTTCGTGAAAAATATTGTCCATTCGAATTACCTGAATTTGTAAGATTTCTACTGATAAAATCAACGATTGCCTTATTAGCTCTCTTATAAGCCCTTTCAAGTCTTTTATATACATTTCCTCCAAACAATTCTATTTCTTTCAGTTTTACAATTGTATCAATATGATCTATTCGGCAATACCCTTTTTCTGTTACACTGTACAAATTGGCTCTAAACAAAAATGACCTGTTAAAATTTTCCATGTTAAGGCTGGTAAATTTAAATCTGCTTAGTTGGAGTAAAAGCTTTCCGGAATCGATTGGAGAAGCATTTAACGAGTCAAACAATTCTTTAAATTGAATACTTAATGGATTTGGAGTTTTGATAAAATATAATTTATCATCTGTTGTCAGTCCTTCATCTTTTGCAATATACCCAAGATCTTCTATACCCTCTTTCCTATTATCTAAAAAGTCAAAACTCTTGTACTTTCCGTTAACTACTTTTTCTGCAGGAATAGCTATTGAGAAAGTATCGGTCGTGAACAGTGAATCTGTTTGAGCAATTGCTCCGAAAAAAATAAAGAGTAAAATAACAAAACAGAACGATTTTATGTACATACGGATATTATTGAGCCGCTAATATAATTGATTTAATGGTTCTAACGTACACCTCTATACCATTTCCCCGGACGAATATATTTGATCCCTTTTCTCGTTTTAAATCTTACTAATATTTCTTTTCCATTTGCATCAATAACTTGAAAATGTAAATGAGGAAATGCAGTATAGCCCGTGTTACCTGAATAGCCGATATCCTGGCCCTGTTTAACGGAGTCTCCAACTTCTACCAGTGATCCATTTAATGATAAATGCCAGTACTGTGCTTCACTGCCATCCCCATGTTTAATAATGATGTGATTGCCTTCAGAAAGATATTCGTCTTTAAGTCCACCTTTATCACTATCTTCTTTTACTTCAATAACCACCCCGGCTCTGGCTGCACATACTTTACTGTATTTTCGCATTTTGAAATCATATGCTAACTCATTCTTATGACTCATTTTACTGTTGGCACCTTGTATAAAAAGAAACCTGCTTCCGCTTCTGTATGGAAGTGAATAAATAAAACTGGTGTCGGGTTTCAGGAGGCCACTCTTTAAATAACGGATCTCTTCATTCGTTAACTGACCAAATACGATCTGACTCAGAAAAAGACCACAAAAGAAAAGAATGAATTTCATATAAATATTTTATGGATAAAAATACCATTTCCCTTACAGTCTAACGTGCATGAATACGTTAAACTATTGTTTATGCTTTTTTACAAAAACATAATTCAACCAGAAAGATACTACCAATGGCACTAAGAGCTGATATAAAAAAAGAGCAACGCCAAACCAGGTTTCTATCTTTTGTCCACCCCGTAGCAATTAAAAACTGGTGTCTTCGCCTTGGTTTGTGGCACACGAAACAATAATATTTAAACTGGTTATTTTTAACAATGTATTTTTTTTGTGCTATAGATCTGCGGTTTCGTGTGCCAGGAGAGTACATACTACTTGGTACAAGATACTAAGGAGGAGTAAAATCCTCCTTATTTTATTTTTAGAATGGCTGAAATTTTTGTACATACAGATACTCTTTCAGATAAACAGAAAGAGGTATTCGATACCACATTAGCGTTAATAAATGGCTTAACCTATAAAGAGGCAGAAACAGTATTATTAGAGCTTTTATCTAAGATTAAGACTACTTCTTTGTTAACTGCTTGATAATGGGATGGTCTGTTATCATTTCTGCTATTCTTAACCTAATCATATCAGGTAGGTGGTCTATTTTGTTGATTAATTGGTGATTTAATAATTTTAACGTCTGATAACTCATATCATTAATTCTTGCGTTATAATACGCAATATAAGTTGACATATTTTCTGAATTGACATCTAAGCCTGTATCTGCCTTAAAGTCATTTTTTAGGTTCTTGAAATTGTTAAAAATTTCTACTGGTTTTTCCATTTTGTATTTTTTTTATGAGTTAATAAATAAGCCGTTTCTTACCCCAAGTAAGGACGGCTTTGTAAATTTAAGCCTTTCTCTTACATACACTAATTTAACGGTAACTATATACTTGTTAGACCAAAATACTTATAAACCCTTGCAATAATCATTAAAATTTCTTTTTTTGTGCTAACTAAAGAATGAAGGAAGAAGAATAAGGCTGTGAAGCCGGTTGCAAAAAATGCGTTTTCAATACTAGTCACTTCTGAATTTTATTGAAATATTTAGGCTTGTTTTTTAAGGTTAACTACTTGCATTACTGATTAAGGCTGAAAGAGGTTTTTAACGTATGGTTAGTGTCATATAATAGTCACAGTTTATGTATTATAGGTATTTTATGGACAAACTAATGTATCAATAAAACCTTCATTCTTTTCATAAACACCAATTATGAAATCTAAACCATTACTATGTGGGATTGATGTTTCCCAATTAACTTTAGATGTTTGTTATAATGATAAGTTTGACAAACTACACACGATTCAGGTAAAAAATAATACAAACGGGCATAATTCACTTATAAAAAAACTCGGTATAAAACGTACTTACGTTATTGAAAGTACTGGAATATACTCTTTGCAATTATGTGTAAAATTAAAAAAAGCAGGAGCAGATGTAAGAGTAGAAAATTCCCTTGTTATTAAGCGGTTTATACAAATGAATATGGAACGGCATAAGTCAGATAAAAGGGACGCAAAATGGATTTACATATATGGTAAGGAAAGGGAGGCGGCAGTATGGCATATGCCACAAAAAGAGCAGTTTTATTGTTCACAATTAATGAGTGGAATTGAGTTATGTACTCGTAATATCACAATAATTAATAACTCTATAAAAAGTTATGAAAAACATCCATTTATCAACAAAGATGTTAGGACAAGCCTTACTCAAATACTACACAAAACTGAAAAAGAACTAAAAAAACTTGATAAAAAATTGGAGATGCAGCTTGATAAATGGAACGGAGATTTAAAGAGAAATTTAGGCACTATCCCGAGTTTAGGTAAACGTGCAATTGCTTTCCTTATAATTTATACTGATGGATTTACTAAAATTACTAATGCCCGAAAATTGATAGCCCTTGCAGGAACTTCTCCAAGAGAATTTACAAGCGGAACTTCTGTATCAAGTCATAAGGGTATTTGTAAGATGGGTTATAGTAAATTGAGAAAAACGCTTTATATGTGTTCTTTAACTGCAATCAAATGTAATCAACCTTGTAAAGAACTATATGAAAGACTTAAAGCCGCAGGGAAACCATCTAAAGTAGCATTAATAGCAGTTTGCAACAAACTATTAAGACAGGCTTTTGCAATTGCAACTAAGGGAACTACTTTTCAGCCTTCTTAATAACAAAACAATAAAATAGAAGTAAGCATTAAAAATACTTTAGGATTAACGGCTAATAGGACGGAGAGGCAGATTGTCCCACGCTATATAAATGGCAAAAAATAGTTGTTAAAATATTAGGCGAACTTGGTACAAAGTGTTATCTTTATGGTCTAAATGAAAAGTTATGGAATTTAGCAACCTAAAACAGTTAATGCAGAAGTTCAAAGATGAAGAAACTTGCAGACAATACTTAATAGATAAGATGCACGGAGGGGTAATGAAATGCCCTAAATGTGCAGGGACAAAGTTGTATAATATTCAAGGAGGGAAAAGATACAAGTGTGCAAACAATCAATGCTATCATAAGTTTAGCGTAACGGTTGGTACGTTCTGCGAAAACACTAACATACCACTATCTACATGGTTTCCTGCTATCTATTTAATTGCTTCCCATAAGCAAGGAATAACAAGTGTACAACTTGCAAAAGATATGGGAATAACACAAAAGTCTGCATGGTTTATGTTACACCGTATTAGAATGGCATTGAAAGAAAATAACTCTCCGTTATTAGGTGGAATAGTTGAAGCAGATGAAAGTTTAGTAGGTGGGTCTGTAAGCAATAAGCACAATAAAAAAAGAGCTGAATGGGTTGCTAACGGTAAGGATAATGCAGAGGGAAAAGAAACAGTTTTTACAATGGTTGAAAGGAACGGCATGGTAGTAACAAAGCACGTTCAGGCAGCAACAAAAGAACAAATCAATCCATTGATAAAAGAAAGATTAAAACCCGATGCAGTATTAGTAACAGATACGTCCCACATCTATAAAAAATTAGGTAGTTTATATTCCCACTTTCAACTTAACCATAGAAACAACGAATATGTAAGAGATAGTTGGTACACCAATACAGTAGAAGGATATTTCAGTCAATTAAAAAGAACATTGTACGGCAACTACATTTGTGTATCTCCCAAACATCTACAAGCCTATTGCGATGAAGTAAGCCTACGTTACAACACAAGAGATTTGAAAGACCCTGAAAGATTTGATAAGGTATTAGGGAACTTAGCAGGTAGATTAAAATACACCGATTTAATTAGCAGGGAATGGCTAAAACAACCTAAGAAAGAAAAGGTAAGTAAAGAACCAAAAGTAAAAGGTTTAAAAAGAAACAGAAAACCTATTGTACAGATGTTGGAAGGTGTAATCATTAATGAGTTTGAATCTATCAAAGATGCAGCAGCAAAAACAGGCTATGCAATATCTTCTATCCATGCAGCAGCCACAGGGAAACAACCACGTTCCCACAATTATCAATGGGTATTTAAAAAAGAAGAATTAAATTTGAATAATGGCAAAGTCAACAAAGAAAGCACCACCGAAAAAAGCTACTCCCAAAAAAGTATCTAAGGCAAGACAGCCTAAAGAACGTGCATCTAAATACGATGAAAAACTACAAGTAAATGCTACATTTGATGAACTAATGGGAGAATTGTTTAAATCTAAAAATAACAGTTAAGTAACTAAACATCAGTACTTTTACTAAGTAAAATTCAATAATTTCAGTATTTTTACTATATAGTTTAACAAAAAATATATTTTGTTATAGTTTTTTTTAAACTAATATTGTGTTACAGTCGTTATTATACTATAAGTGAACTACGCATTATACGATATAAATAATTCAATCCCTCATAAATTTTGGACATTTATTTATTCAGTTATCTCTAAAGGAAGAGCTGTAACTAAATTTTTGTCACGGAGGAAATTAAAGAGTGGATTTGTAGAGAATATTAACCAACGCATATCAAGTTGTTATTTTGCTACCGAGGGAGTATTAAGCGAATTAAAACAAAGCGAAATAAAAAAGGATGATAATTTAATCCATTTTTATAAATCAACAGAAAAGGCTTTGAAGCATTTTACCTTTATTTATACCAACTTCGAAAAGATAGATTTTTTCAATAACTCCCATACTAAAGAATTATGCGAAAAAACTCTAACTAATTTCTATAAGATAGAAGCTCGATTAAGAGTGGAAGTATATTCCGATGCCGAATCTATCCCAGAAGATAAAGAATTAATAGAAATAGCTACTCATTTTTCAATGAGTTCATTATCTTAGTTCAATGGCATCATATAAACAAGCAGATTTAGTAGAATTAGACTTCCCAATTTCATTACCTGACGGCAACGATCTTTACCACCCAGTTTTAATTATATCATGTCATGCCGCAAATAGTCGGGAAAGTCATTATACTGGTATTATGATGACAGCATCCACATATAAAGATATGTTTTCATTTAATGTTTCAAATGATATGTTTGACGCACATCTCAACAAATCAAACTGTCAGTTGCGACTTCAGATAATTGTAACTTTTAAAGAGTCCCAAATAAAAAAACTTCTGAATAAAATGAAAAAAATTCATTTTAAGGCTGCCGTAGAGCAATTAAAAGATTATGTACTTTCAGTAGATTAACCACTTATTTTTTGGGACAAATTGTACATAGGCTCCTGTGCCACGAATCGAGGCGTGGAGAGTTGGGCTGATACCTCCAGAAAGCCTTTTGCAGTTAATTTATCTTTAAAAGGAATCAGTTGCTGATGAAGTTTGTGGAGCAAATTTATAGATTATCACTAAAAACCCCGTTTGTCAATACAAACGGGGAATAAATTTATCATACTAATTCTCGCTATTTAGTTGCAACGCTACTAACTGCCGAATTTGTTCTTTTATCATTAGCATCAATACGATTTTGCAATACTACCATTTGCTCCTGTAATTTATTGATGATAGCCACTTGCTCTTTTAGTGCTGCATTTTCCTCTTTCAAAATTTTCATTTCTGATTTCAACGAAGCATTTTCTTTTTGTTGCAGGCTGGATCTCTTTTCTAATCCTTGAAGCATGATCATCATAATACCATCCATATCTATGGTAGTAAGCACAGTATCACAACCTATTTTACCATACTTATCTCTACCGAATGAAGAAAATATTTCCTGCGCCATAGGGCCATAATGCCTGTTTGCAACATCAGCTTTATAATTCCATGAGCCAAGTCGTAACCCGGACAACTCCTTTAGGAAATACTCCTGATCTGCAGGAATATACCGTTCTTTTTTTGTAGAATCGGAAATTGATCCCCATGCTGTACCATTTGCAGTAAGTGTTACACCTAAAGTCATGGCAGAATTTGTAAGTAATCTATAACCACCGGCATAACGGGATGTAAATTGATTGTTGGCAGAGGATGTAGTGTAAGTAGAAAGTGAGGAGGATGTCCCAGACGCATCAGAGAGTACCAAAGACCCTGTATGTATTGCCCTTCCTCTATAGCCAATAGCTACCGAATAATCTTCTCTGGCATTTACCCGATACCCCAAGGCAACGGTTCCCTGCCCCATTGCAGAATCTGTGTAACCCATTGCTACCCCCGCAAATCCTCCTACTACATTACTTGCGCCTGCACTAAAGCCGGCTGTGCCGTCCACTTTTATTCCTGAACCAAAACCCACACCAACAGTGCTGCTCACAGTTACCTGATCTCCGTAAGCAAATGCTCCATACCCACTTGCTGTTACCTGGTTTCCTCCGGCAAATGTAAAGTCGTCCATATTAGCATCGTCCCAATTGGTTTGACCTATTGGAACCCGTCCGAAACGCAAAGCACCCCTGGCAGCAAACCACATAAAACGGGTACCTGGGCCGGTAGCAGGTATTTGATAAGCAGCACCCGTAGTATTACCTACATCCATTACAAAACCAGTTGCTAAAATATTACCGAATTGATCAAATTTAAATTCTCCTTGTTTAGGCGATCCGCTGGCAAAAAATGTTGTTTTTACGTTTACTCCTCCATTATCTTGCATCTGTATACCAATATTTGCGGCACCATTTTTAGAAATATAATTATCACCGGTAATAAGGTTAGTAGTAAGTGTATGATTTCCCAGATTATCACTGGAGCCGAGTAATGGTGTCCAAACACCACCAGTATAATGATATAAGCCCGGCGTATTATCTGTTTGATAAATAATTAATCCGGCAGCGGGGCTACTAATAAGATCTCTTGACTGCATAGTCATTCGAGGAAGTAGCAAACCTTTATTAGTACTGGTTATATCAAGTATAGCACTGGCATCGGGATTTTGTGTGCCAATACCTACACTACCGGTTGCATCAATGGTTAATTTGGGTGATGCCTGTATTGCTAAATGTAATTTTCCTGAAGTACCGAAGCCTGTACCAAAGTCAATATCTGCATCTGCTCCCGAGTAAGAGCCCCAATAACCACGGTAAATATCATTTTCAAGAATACCCATATACATACTATTCGGTCCGTTAAAGTAAGCCAGATTATTGTAGATGGTAGATTTTACTTCCAATGGTGCATTTGGACTGGTGGTACCAATGCCTACATTTTGTGCATTTCCAAAGGAAGTGATACAGATAGCTGCAAATAACAAAGATAATTTATTCATAACAGTTGTTTTAAAATTAGATAAGATGTTATCTAAGAGGAAGATATTGGATCTGCAACAAAAGAAACACTAATGTAAGTTTTTATTTTCGTTAGAGGCAGAAAAATGAATTAATGTGGTGATTTTGTAACTGCTTATATTGGAAAATCCTACAAAAACCATTCAGATTGTGTCGCTGGTTGGGAGACCAGGTGACGGCAATTCAAAATTTGCGGTGTTGGCTTACGAACGACTTTAGGTTGCTATCTACTCCATAATTAAAGATAAATAGTAGCCAAAATGTTGAGCGGAGCCCTTCGTTTCCTCAGGGTAAACTCTGCCACAGTCGTCAAATCAGGGATCAAAAGCCCATTACAAAAAAATCAGTATTGTATTTCAAAATCCCGATTTCAACCCTTACCTTTGCGGCCTGAAACGAGGCAGCTCAGGCTAAATCGTACATCTCAAATTAAAAATCGTAAATAGAATATGGCTAATACTGGTAAAATCAAGTCAATTATCGGTGCGGTTGTGGACGTTCAGTTCGACAGCGACAGCAAACTTCCCGAAATCTTAAACGCATTGGAATTAAAACGTGAAAACGGTGATACACTGGTGCTTGAAGTTCAACAACACTTAGGAGAAGATAGCGTACGTACCATTGCGATGGACGGTACTGAAGGTCTTGTTCGTGGTACTGTTGTTGTTGATACAGGTAAACCAATTGCAATGCCGATCGGTGAAGGCATCAAAGGTCGTTTGTTCAACGTAACCGGTGATGCTATTGACGGTTTACCACAAGTAAGCAAAGAAGGTGGTCGTCCTATTCATAATAAACCACCTTTATTTGAAGACCTGAGTACAGCTAACGAAATTCTTTTCACAGGTATTAAAGTAATCGATTTGATCGAACCTTATGCAAAAGGTGGTAAGATCGGGTTGTTCGGTGGTGCCGGTGTTGGTAAAACAGTATTGATCCAAGAGCTTATTAATAATATCGCAAAAGCTTACTCCGGTTTATCAGTGTTTGCAGGTGTGGGTGAAAGAACCCGTGAAGGAAATGACTTGATGAGAGAGATGATCGAAGCCGGCATTATGAACTATGGTGATGATTTCAAACATAGCATGGAAGAAGGCGGATGGGATTTGAGTAAAGTAAATGTAAAAGGATTAGAAGATAGTAAAGCAACATTTGTTTTCGGTCAGATGAACGAACCTCCAGGTGCTCGTGCTCGTGTGGCTTTGAGTGGTTTGACCATTGCTGAATATTTCCGTGATGGAGATGGTACTGGTCAAGGTAAGGATATCCTTTTCTTCGTAGATAATATCTTCCGTTTTACACAGGCAGGCTCTGAGGTATCGGCTTTGTTAGGTCGTATGCCATCTGCGGTGGGTTACCAACCAACGTTGGCAACAGAAATGGGATTGATGCAAGAGCGTATTACTTCCACTAAGAACGGTTCAATTACATCTGTACAGGCGGTTTACGTACCTGCGGATGATTTAACGGATCCGGCTCCTGCAACAACATTTGCTCACTTGGATGCTACTACGGTATTGTCTCGTAAGATTGCCGATTTGGGTATCTATCCTGCGGTTGATCCTTTGGATTCTACTTCACGTATCCTTACTCCTGCAATTGTTGGTGACGAACATTACAACACTGCAAACAGAGTAAAATTAATTTTACAACGTTATAAAGAATTACAAGATATCATCGCTATCCTTGGTTTGGATGAATTGAGTGATGATGATAAACTAACGGTAGCACGTGCCCGTAAAGTACAACGTTTCTTATCTCAACCATTCTTTGTAGCTGAACAGTTTACCGGTTTGAAAGGTGTATTGGTACCTATTGAAGATACGATCCGTGGCTTCAATGCTATCATGGATGGTGAAGTAGATGAGTATCCTGAAGCAGCTTTCAACCTTGTTGGTACTTTGGAAGATGCAATTGAAAAAGGTAAAAAATTAATGGCAGCAGCGCAAGCGTAGTTAATTAGCAGATTTGCAAATATGCAGATGTGCAAATGACTGGTCGTTAGTTTTTAATGATTATTGAAAGTGGTTTTAAAATTAAAAAATTGGCATATTTGCACATTTGCATATTTGCACATTCTTAAAAAGCAATGACTCTAGAAATATTAACTCCAGAACGTAAGATTTTCAGCGGCGATGTTTACGGTGTTCAATTGCCGGGCATCAGCGGTTCATTTGAGGTATTGGATAAACATGCTCCGATGGTGAGTGCTTTAAAAGCAGGCAGCCTTAAAATCTTGAATGATAAAACTGCTACTACTTCATACAAAATACAAAGTGGTTTTGTAGAAGTGCTGAATAATAAGACCACTGTGCTTATTGAAGGAGCAGAAGAGAATTAATTATTTATAGATAATAAAAAAGCCCATACAAAATGTATGGGCTTTTTTATTTGTAAAAATTACAAAATCAATTTGTAACTTGGTAGTCCTCGTTCACCAAAAAAAATATTTATATGTTATCTAAAAAAATACTCGAAGCGCTTAATAAACAAGTTTTAATGGAAGCACAGTCTTCACAAGCTTATTTAGGAATGGCTAGCTGGGCCGAGATTCAGCCCGGATTAGATGGTGTTGCCGCATTTTTTTTCAAACATAGTGACGAAGAACGTATGCATATGTTGAAACTGATACACTTCATCAACGAACGTGGTGGTTTTGCTGTTATCCCTGCTCTACAACAACCGGCTCTAACATTCGTTTCATTGAAGAAAGCTTTTGAAGAACTATTAAAGCATGAACTGGCAGTAAGTGAAAGCATCAACGATCTGGTAGATATTTCTTTACAGGAAAAAGACTATGCTACACATAATTTTCTTCAATGGTATGTAATGGAACAAATGGAAGAAGAAAAGTTAGCGATGGATTGCAATGCTAAATTAGAAATGATCGGCGATGATAGAAGTGGCTTGTATTTGTTCGATAGAGATATTATGAGTATGGGTGCCGGTGGTGGAAGAAAATAATCCAAACTGATGTGCTCCGATGTTTTAACTATCTTTGTGTTAGATGAAAAAAGCTCCCAATTATTTTTTAAGCATATTCAAAATGAAATGTCCTCGTTGCCGCCGTGGACCTATGTTTAAAGATGCTAACCCGTATAAAAAACTAAAGCTATCTCACATTTTTGATATGCCTGAAACTTGTCCAACCTGCAATCAAAAATATGATCTTGAAACAGGCTTTTGGTATGGAACCGGATATGTTAGTTATGCTTTGGCTGTGGCTGTATCTGTAACAACCTTTATAGCATCGTTGGTTTTGTTTGGAGTAAATTTTAACGACAATAGTATTTTTTGGTGGCTTACAGCAAATTGTATTTTACTTGTACTTATTCAACCTTGGCTAATGCGTTTAAGTAGAGTAATCTATTTATACTTTTTTGTAAAGTATGATGCAGATTATGAGCATCATAAACCGAAGGAGTTTGATCATCATCAATAAAATTACTCCTGCTGTCTGAAAATATCGGTAAAAATATTTTCCTTTGAAAGTTCTTCAATATCACTTAACTCAAGATCAATAGCACGGGTACTTTTATTTATTTCTATCAATGAAAGTGAAATAGATATAAATAGCAAAATGAGGCTTGTTGCAAAAATAAAATGTGCTGCTTCTATCCAGTTTCTGAAAATAGTATACATACACAACACACACAATAAAAAGCTGATCACACTCAACATCTGCATGTAACGGATCAAATTTAATCGGCTTCTTAAATTTTTTATTTGCCCTAAGATATTTCTTTCATTAGGTTTACCACTTACATATTCTTCATGGAGTTTTCTTACCCTACCGGCCACAGCCAAAAAACGATTGGTATATGCCAGCATCAACAAAGTAATTGCCGGAAAAAGTAAAGCTGGAGTATTAATTGAAATTTCTAACATGTTTTAAAGTTATTAAGAAAAACTTACAAGCTAACTGTTTGATGAGATGATTTATTTCTCTTAGCAACTTTTCTATCGTGCCATTTTTGTATTTTATAACTTAAAAAGGCACTACCTGCCCCTACTAATGCTCCGGCTAAAACATCGCTTGGATAATGTACTCCCTGATACATACGAGCCCAGCCAACGCTTACTGCATAAAGACAAGAAGGTGCTATTACATACCATTCCGGATAACGAAAACATAATGAGGCCGCAGTATTGAATGCCGCAGACGTATGACCCGATGGAAATGACATACCTCCACTCTCATCATCCCGTTTTATAATAAAAGAATATTCCTCAAAGGGCCTGTTTCTATCTAAAACCTTTTTTGTGCCTTGCGTAATAATGGCGGAGGTAAGATATCCACCAAACATATATAACGCATCTTTCTGTAGTTTTTTATCATGCCTTATCAAACCTATTGCTAAAGTTGTGACCGGCGTTCCAACACTCATTACTGTAACCGACGAAGCACAGAGTTCAAGATATTTATTCTTAAATGTAGTTTCCTTTTTATTGATTGTCTTTAATATATCAACATCCAGATTTTGAGCCTTTATATTAACTGAAAAAAAGAAAGGTCCAAAGATCATTAAGCCGATTCGTAAATTCATAAGAATATTTTTATGTTAGATGCACCATTATACTTTTTAGTTGGGTCAACGACCTGCGTTTAACGAAAAATTCAATGGTACATTTAATTTGATAGTGAAATTTCTACCCATATTAAAAACCCCTGTTCTTCCTGTACTCATATTTTCAGCAGCATATTTTAATCTGCTTAAATGATTTTGATAGGCTACATCTGTTATATTCGTAGCTATAAGATGTACACTAAAAAATGTATTCCCCTTTTTAGATACTATATCAGCCCCTAACCCTGCATTCAGTAACGTATATCCTGATGTTGCGGTTTCTGTATTATATGCTTTAAAAATGTTGTGTTGTTTAAACGTATTATCTATTTCAAATTTTACATATCCATTACTGATATGATTTCTTATTTTTTTAATATTCCCTCTAAATTCTGTTATTAATCTTGGAGCAGGAATAAACGGTAGAAATTTATTACCTTCTATTGACTGTTTCAATCTCCCTGTAACAAACGAGAATGTATTTTCAATATGCAGCCAATCCAAAGGATGAGGATGAAAATCAACAGTTGCTTCAATACCAGTTAAGGAGGCTTTAGTTTGTTCAAATTGAAATGCTGTCAGATCCTGCCCGTCCACATTAATGAGTGAATCAGTTCCACCCGTATTCTGTAGTTTTCTATATAGAATAAAATTACTGAAATTATTATAGAAGACAGACAAATCAAAAGACACATGTTCTGTATTGAAATCAAACCCAGCATCAATTTGCGTACTGACTTCGCTCTTTAAATCTGAATTACCATATTCATATCTGGTTGTTCCTTCATGTGCACCATTAGAAGCAAGTTCCGGAATGCTCGGTGCTCTGAAGCCTCTTGCAATATTCAATTTAACATTCAGGTTATGGCTTATTTGAGCAGCTATACCAAGGCTTCCTGAAAAATTAGCAAATGATCTTTTTATTGCAGGGCCTTTCACATCCAAACCATTCATCAGATCGCTTGTATGAATATTACGGGTATCATACCTTGCACCACCGCTCAATGTTATTTTTTTGATCGTTTTCCTAGTGTACACATATCCGCCAACATCAAACAGGTCGTAATCAGGAATCAGCTGTTCCAACCCTTTATTGGTATTTGTTTGATGCATTCCGTTAATACCAATAGAAGTTTTCCAACCTTTCATTTCTTGTAAATGAAGTTGTGCAGCATAAGTGATCGTTTTCAGATCAAAGAACAACTCTCTTTCATTCAAATCATCTACGTTGCCAAACTCTTTCCGCTGGTTATGCTGGTATCCAACGTTAATGGATAGACGTTGTTTTCCCAACTTAAAACTATTGTCTGTTGCAATTTTAAAATGCTGAATGTTTTGATAAGGCACCAAAGGAATCCGACTTTTAAAATCTGCTTCCGTTGCTCTCTCTTCCCCTCCACCTGCAACAGGCTTTATAAAATAGCCATCATTATCCCTGTCTCCTTCTATCAGGCCGGCCTTTAAGTTAAACTTACTCAACAACAAATGACTATAGCCCCAGTTTCCATTATAGCCAACATAACCGCCAAAATTTTTCTGAGAAAACTTTGAATTAAAAACGCTTCCGTCATATTTATTTTTATAATCTTCAGCACTTACTACAGAGGTATACACATTCCAGTTCAAGTTGTTTCTATTTCCTGCCAAACTAATATTGTTCGTTGTGGATCTGTTGTTGGTTTGATATCCGGAAAAGATATTTCCTTTTAAGGTATTGTTTGCAACCGGTACATTGGTGATGATATTGATAACTCCGGCAGTTGCATCACTACCGTAGATCAAAGATGCAGGGCCTTTAAGAATCTCTACTTTATTTACACTTGCTTCATCTATTTCAATACCATGCTCATCACCCCATTGCTGCCCTTCCTGCCTCACTCCATCATTGATCGTTAAAACCCTATTGTAACCAAGTCCACGAATAACAGGTTTTGAAATTGCCGGCCCTGTTGATAAAGTTGACACTCCCGGTTTTTTTGCCAATGCATCAATAATGTTTGTAGCATTGTTTTGCAATAATTCTTCTTTATTTAAAACAGCTACCTGAAAAGGCACTTTTTTTAATTGTGTTGCACCTGTGGTTCCGGTAACAATTACCGTATTACTTTCTACAACAGTATGACTTAAAACATATTCCTTTTTTGTTTCACCAATTATGTCAACATACTCCGAAATCGTGTTATATCCAACATGTGTTATTTCTATCAAATGTTTTCCCTCCGGTATATTATTTATAACAATCTCTCCATTAGCATTTGTAATGCCTCCAACTTTTACATCAGAAAAATATACAGACACCCCTTCAATAGGATTACCTGTCAACGCATCTTTGATCGTTGCAATAAAAGAGCCTTTTAAAATATTACCGGCCGATGCGGTAATAGTTAAAATCATACATAACGCTATTGCAGCAGCAACTTTAAATAATTTCATAAAATATCATAATTTGAAACAATGTTGCAAATATATAAATATTCAACAATGTTGCAAATATCTTTCTTAAAATAAAAAAACTCCACAGTAAAATGGAGTTTAACCAGTCGTTAAGTATCCTATTCAATATTTTCAATGATTCCGGCAATTCCTTGTCCACCACCAACACAGGCCGTAACAATTCCGTATTTCTTTTTCAATCGTTTCATGTCATTCAATAACTGTATAGTGAGTTTTGTACCGGTGCAACCAAGTGGATGCCCCAGTGCAATTGCTCCGCCATTTATATTTACAATATCAGTATTCAAATTTAATTCACGAATCACAGCTAATGCTTGCGATGCAAACGCCTCGTTCAATTCTATCAGATCTATATCTGCTAAATTCATTGCTGCTTGTTTTAAAACTTTTGGTACTGCTTCTATAGGCCCCACCCCCATGATACGTGGATGGACACCAGCACTTGCACAATTCACCAAACGACCGATCGGTTTTAACCCTAGTGTTTTTATCATTCTTTCACTCATTACTATAACAAAAGCTGCGCCATCACTTGTTTGCGAAGAATTTCCTGCAGTTATACTTCCTCCCATTGCAAAAGCAGGTTTTAATTTTGCTAACCCATCAATACTGGTATCTGCTCTTACGCCCTCATCTGTATCGACTGTAAAATTTCTTTTTTGTTTTTTCCCTTTTTCATCCAAATAAACTTCTTCTACATTAATCGGCATAATACCACTCTTGAAATATCCCTCCTTAATTGCATGGCCTGCTTTTGAATGGCTATTATAACTAAACAGATCCTGATCCTCCCTACTAACGTTGAATTCTTTTGCTACTGCTTCGGCAGTTAAGCCCATGCTTAAATAAAAATCAGGTTCATCTTTTGCAATAGAATAAGATGGCGAAGTTTTCCAACCCGCTGTTGGCACCATACTCATACTTTCCACTCCGCCTGCAATGATACATTCAGCCATACCCGTTCTGATCTTAGCTGTTGCCATTGCAATGCTTTCTAATCCGCTGGCACAATATCTGTTGATGGTAATTCCAGGAGCATGAATGCCTACTGCTTTCGCAGAGATCATTCTACCCACTTGTAAGCCTTGCTCTGCTTCAGGTACAGCATTACCAACGATCACATCATCTACCAATTTCACATCTAATTGCGGCACACTTGCCAACAAACCTTTTATTACATCAATGGCGAGATCATCAGGTCGTGTAAATCTGAAACCACCTTTCTTGCTTTTTGTTACAGCTGTTCTATAACCTGCTACTATGTATGCTTCTTGCATGGGAAAATAGTTCATTGTTAATGGTTCATAGTTGGCCGGTATTAGCAAAAAATAATTATTATCAACTATGAACCATTTGCTAATTACCAATAGTTGTTTATGCAACTTTCTATATCAAAGTTATAATTTCTACTTGAAAACAAAAAACTGAAAACTGTGACTTAATTTTGCGCCACCATGTACAATCTAATACGTTCTTTCTTATTCCTGTTTGACGCCGAAAAGGTGCATTATTTTTCGATGAACAGCTTGAAAGTTTTATGTAAAGTTCCTTTTATAAAAAAATGGATAGCCGCAAGCTACAGGCCGAAAAGAAGAGAACAATATTCAATATTCAATATTAAATTTTCCAATAAAGTAGGCCTAGGGGCCGGGTTTGATAAAAATGCAAAATACCTGAATGAACTGGAAGCATTAGGTTTTGGTTTTGTAGAGATTGGTACAGTTACGCCACTGCCACAGGATGGCAATCCTAAACCAAGATTATTCCGTTTACCGAAAGATAAAGCGATCATTAACAGAATGGGATTCAATAATGATGGAATGGATGTTGTGGCGGATAGATTGAAAAGTTGGAAAGATCGACCACAGACCGAAGACCACGGAAGACTGATCATTGGCGGAAATATTGGTAAAAATAAAATCACACCAAATGAAGATGCATGGCTTGATTATGAAAAGTGTTTTTTAACGCTATATAATTATGTAGATTATTTTGTGGTGAATGTTAGCAGTCCGAATACGCCGGGCTTAAGAGAATTACAAGATAAAGATTCACTAAGAAAAATCCTTACAAATCTCCAAAACCTAAACTTTAAACTCCTAAACCCTAAGCCCATTCTCTTAAAAATAGCTCCGGATCTTACTTTAACACAGATCGATGATGTAATTGATCTTGCAATGGAAATTAAATTAGATGGACTGGTAGCAACAAATACAACCATTAGTAGAGATGGGCTTAGTAGCGAATCAAACGATGTGAGTAAAGAAGCAGGCGGGTTAAGCGGAGCTCCATTAAAACAAAGAAGTACAGAAATCGTAAAATATATCTCCGATAAAACAAATGGCAAATTGCCTGTTATAGCCAGTGGCGGTATCCTCACCGGAACCGATGCCAAAGAAAAAATAGATGCAGGTGCCTCGTTAATACAAGTCTGGACGGGATTCATTTACCAAGGCCCTGCCATAGTAAAAAATATTTGCTCAAAAATTTAATTGAACACTTGCAACCCTATAGATAAAAATTTTATCTATTTAGTGCAAACATTTTGTAACACTAAATTAAATTTTTATGAGTGAAGAAATTAAAAATGAAAATGCTCCACAAGAAAAAGGATTTTTCGATAAAATGAAGGATACTTTTGAAGACCTGAAAGACAAAGCAGAAGAAGTTTACGAAAAAATAGAAGATAAGGTTGAAGATGCCTGGGATGCTACAAAAGAAAAAGCCGGCGAATTGAAAGAAAAGATCGCTGATAAGATAGATGATATTACAGGCGAAGTTGGCACGGAGGGAGCAGTAAAAAAATAATCTTCATATGCTGTTTAATACCATATGATGTATTCCGCTAAAACATCCGTAGTTGAATCAATTATTATCTCAAAAAACCAATTCATTGGCACATTATAGTGCAAATAAAGCTAATGTAGGCGTGTTTTGCAGAAGAATTTGAATTCCGTTGCTTTTTTAGGATATTTTTCGCTTGCAAGAAATATGTTAAAGTTCTGATTTTATTTGCAACAATTGGTTTGATTATTGCGTCTTATGAATAGACGATTAATTTTTAATCAAAATTTTATACGATGAGTGAGAGTATAAAATATGAAATTGTTTTAGAACAACTAAAACACAGATTAGAAGTATTAAAGGATAAAACTGAAGAAGCTTTAAAGAAAATGGGAGGCAATACCGGAGGAATATATTACAGAATTGAAGGTAAGATTCAAGGCTCCCAAAGTACAGCAAAACAAAAATCAGTCAGTCTAAAAGAAAAGATCAGTAATAAAATAGATGATCTAAAAAAAAGGGCGACCAAAAAATAGTCAGTGATATCCTCAAAAGCTTAAAGCGATAGGTAACCCTATCGCTTTTTTCTTAGAGTTGCTGACTACAATATATATTTGCATCAAATTATTATCTTCACAATGGAACATTTATTTACTTCCGAATCTATCATTAGTTTTTTTATCCTAGTAATTCTCGAAGTTGTTTTGGGTATTGACAATGTGATTTTTGTAAGCATCATCATAAACCGACTACCAAAAGAAAGCGAAAAAGCTGCCCGAAGAGTTTGGATGATAACCGGCATTATTGTTCGTTCATTATTATTGATGGCATTAGGCTGGTTATTGAAACAAAAAGACAATCCTGTTTTCACTATATCAGGCAAGGGGTTCGACCTTGCAAGCTTAGTAATGCTTGGTGGAGGTTTGTTTTTGATCTATAAAACAGTAAGAGAGATTCATCAAAAACTGGAAGGAGAACTTGAAGAACATGCCGGCAACAAACCAAAGATATCTTTCACACAAGCTGTAACACAGATCATTGCCATTGATATGGTGTTTTCATTTGATAGCATCATTACCGCCGGTGGTACAGCAGAGCATGTAGAGATCATGATAGCTGCCGTCGTTATTGCCATGATCATTATGTTTTTATTCAGTCCTAAGATCTCTTCATTTATACATAAACATCCATCTTTAAAAATGCTGGCACTTTCATTTCTGGTAATGATAGGTGTTAGTTTGGTTGTGGAAGGATGGGACAGCAAGCAAGCCCATGAGCTTCACTTGAAGAATTATATCTACTTTGCAATGGCATTTTCTTTTGCTGTAGAAATTCTTAATATGACAATAATGAAGCGGCAAAAAAAGCAAAGGGTTGTAGAATTGAACGAGCCTGTTTTGGAAGAAGAAAAATCAGAATAAGCAATTACCTGTTAACCAATAAAGTGGCAGCAACAATACCGGCTGTTTCGGTTCGTAATCTTGTATTACCTAAAGCAACTGGGATATATTTATTTTGCAAAGCAACGTCAATTTCGTCTTGTGTAAAATCTCCTTCCGGGCCGATACAAATTTGCTGGTTCATTAATTTCGGAATTTGAAGATGACTTAATTGTTGTTTATCATCTTCTATACAATGCGCTATAAATCTTTGCTGAGTTGAAGGCTGTTGAACGTACTGAACAAACTTTGTTGGTTCATGGAGTAATGGCAACCAAACTTGTTGTGATTGTAGCATGGCACTTACCAAGATCGTTTTCATTCTGTCAAAACGGAAATGTTGTTTTTCAGTTCGGGTACAAAGCAGAGGAACAATTGCTGTTACACCTATTTCTGTTGCTTTTTCTAAGAACCATTCAAACCGACTTGTATTTTTCACCAATGAAATAGCAATAGTAACTTTTCTTGGGGCCGGCGGTCTGTGGTCTGTCGTTAATACCCTGACGCTACAGGCTTTCTTATTATTGTCGACAATCTCTGCAGTAAATAAATTTCCTTTCCCATCAGTTAATTGCAACTGTTCTCCATTTTGCATACGCAAAACCTGTACAATATGTTTAGACGTTTCTTCATTCAGGGCAATCGAATTTTGACCTGCTATAATATTTTCAGAATAAAAAAAAGGTAAAGCCATAAATAAAAAGAAGAATGAAAAATCAAATTTAATTCTTCATTCTTCATAAAACAATTATCAATTATTTAGAAAGGACTTTCTTCATCAAAAGCGCCATCATTCATCCTACTGCCCTTTTGTATGTATAGTTTTGCTCCGGGATCACCTCCTTCATCAGGTCTTACCGGTCTAAAACCACCACCCGGACTACCGCCACCAAAATCACCGCCATCCTCTTCATCTTCAATAAATTTCTGAATGTGCAACAAGGCTTTTAGTTTAACTGTATCCAAACTACCATTACGATGTTTTGCGATCTTTACATACGTCTCACCTTTTGTGCTCTCTCCCATTGCATCCTGAGTAATTTCATAATATTCCGGACGGTAGAGAAACATTACCATATCGGCATCCTGTTCAATCGCACCTGATTCTCTCAGATCACTCAATTGTGGAATTTTTGCACCTTCTTTACGTTTTTCAACTTCCCTGCTCAACTGTGATAACGCAATGATCGGAACCTGTAGCTCTTTCGCCAATCCTTTCAAGTCTCTTGATATACGGCTGATCTCTTGTTCACGGTTACCGTTTCTGTTCTCTCCTGCTCCACTCATCAATTGCAAATAGTCGATAATGATGATGCCTACATTGTGTTTGTTTTTTAAACGACGACATTTCGCTCTCAATTCAAAAATATTCAAAGCAGCGGTATCATCAATAAATATAGGTGCATTACTTAAACGTTCAATTCCTTTTTTATAGAGTTGCTTCATTTCGTGTTCTTCCAATTGACCACGATTGATCTTCTCTAACCATATTTCACTTTCGGCACTTAAAATACGTGTAACCAATTGTCCGGCACTCATCTCAAGACTGAAAAAGCCTACCGCTGTAGGTTTTGTAGGATGTAAGGCAGCACTACGGGCAAGATTCAATGCAAAGGCTGTTTTACCTACTGAAGGTCGTGCCGCAAGAATAATAAGATCTGTAGGCTGCCAACCATAAGTCAATTTATCTAATTTAGGAAAACCACTTGGCACACCTGTGATATCTTCATCACGGTTACGCATATCTTCAATTTTCTGAATGGTTTTAACCAATACAGTATTGATATCATCGAAATTTTTACGAAGGTGATTGTTAGTGATCTCAAACAACTTACTTTCTGCATCATCCAACAGATCAAAAACATCCGTTGCATCTTCGTAAGCGTCGCCGATTATTTCTCCGCTGATCCTTATCAATTCTCTTTGAATGAATTTCTGTAGAATGATTCTTGAGTGAGCATCAATATTAGCAGATGAAACTACAGCATTGGTTAATTTGGAAACATAGTATGGACCACCAACCAGATCAAGTTCTTCCTTGATCTTTAATTCTTCAACAACTGTCAACAGATCTATCGGCAAACTCTTTTGAGCCAAAGAAGTAAATGCTCTGAAAATGCGCTGATGCGCCTCAGTATAAAAACATTCAGCTTTTAAAATTTCGATTACAGTATCAAAGGCACTTTTTTCTAGCATGATGGCTCCAAGTACAGCTTCTTCCAACTCCTTTGCCTGAGGCGGTACTTTGCCAAATACCATGTTTCCTAGATCGAGTGAGGGTTTTCTTCTTGTCTTTCTATCTTTGTTAAGGTTAGTAAAATCCATGTTCGGTGTAAGGTTATAAAGTTAAAAGTTAATGGTAGTAAGCCTCTGCAGTTCAACTGATTTCTTCGTTTAACGGGCAATGTTAGCATCGTTTAAAACCAAAAAAATGGTCATTTGAGTATTGCAGAAAGACTAAGATAAATTCAAAAAAGTTCAGGTTTATGCACATGCCTTTGTACCCAACTTTTTATAATGATTTTCCACTGTTCATTCACATGTAAAAGTAGGTTATCCACGGCTTATAAACATGGTAATTAACAAGCATTATTCAGGCAAATGGGCATTCGCATTCATTTATTAACAGTATAGCAACCAAATCTTTTTTTTTCTTCACTAAGCAAGCTTTTTTTTCACTTGTTTATGTGAAAATGAATTCATATTTGGCAACGAATTCGGGTAAATTTTACCGCTTGTATTGCAATAGTTATCTTTGCCGACACAAATAATAATATTACAGTAAATGACAATAAGTTACAACTGGCTAAGTGAATATCTTCCCGAAAAAGTTGACCCTGAAAAACTGAGCAAAATCTTAACTGCTATTGGTTTGGAAGTTGAGAGTATGGAAAAATACGAAGAGTTGAAAGGCGGCCTCGAAGGACTTGTAATTGGTGAAGTGCTGGAATGCGAAAAACATCCTGATGCTGATAAACTTAGTCTTACAAGAGTGGATATTGGTGCTGCTGAAAATCTGCAAATTGTATGTGGTGCTCCGAATGTAGCTGTGGGGCAGAAAGTAGTAGTGGCAACAATCGGCGCAACGATCTATCCTTCTACCGGAGAACCATTGACAATGAAGAAAGCAAAGATCAGAGGCGTTGAAAGCTTTGGGATGATCTGTGCAGAAGATGAGATAGGATTAAATGATAATCATGCAGGTATAATGGTATTGCCAGCCGATACAAAAGTTGGTACAGCTGCTGCAGATTATTTTAAGCCATACAACGATGTTATTTTTGAAATCGGTCTCACACCAAACAGAATGGACGCCATGAGCCATTTAGGTGTGGCAAGAGATGTTTGTGCGTATCTATGGCATCATAACAAAAAAGAAGTATCGGTAAAATCGCCATACAAAAATGGCATTAAAGCTGAGAATAAGACTTTACAAATTGCCGTAAACATTGAAAATGCAACTGCCTGCGAAAGATATGCCGGCATCAGCATTAAAAATGTTACCGTTGCAGAAAGCCCGAAGTGGCTACAACAAAAATTAAAAGCGATTGGGTTAAGACCTATCAATAATATAGTTGACATCACCAATTTCATATTGCATGAAACTGGACAACCTTTACATGCGTTTGATGCGGCTGCGATAAAAGGCAATACAATCATTGTAAAAAACCTGCCCGAAGGAACCCCTTTTATTACTTTGGATGAAAAAGAAAGAAAACTAAATGCAGAAGATCTGATGATCTGTAATGCAGAAGAACCAATGTGCATTGGCGGTGTGTATGGTGGTTTACACAGCGGCGTAACAAATACAACAACAAGTATTTTTTTAGAAAGCGCATGGTTCAATCCAATTTCAATTCGTAAAACATCGTTCAGACATGGATTGCGTACAGATGCAGCCACGAGATTTGAAAAAGGTGTTGACATTGGCAACACCGTAAATGTTTTAAAACGTGCTGCCCTGTTGATCAAAGAAATTGCCGGCGGAGAATTTGCAAGTGATATAATTGATGTTTATCCTAACCCGAAGCAAAAAACAGAGGTTGCTATTAAATATCACTACCTGAAAAAATTAAGTGGTAAAAATTATCATGGCGATACAGTTAAAAATATTTTAACCGGACTAGGGTTTGAAATTCTTAAAGAAGGTATTGACGATCTTCGTATATCCGTTCCGTTTAGTAAGCCCGATATCAGCATACCTGCAGACATTGTTGAAGAAATTATGCGTATTGATGGGCTTGATAATGTAGATATCCCATCTGTCATAAGTATCTCTCCTTCAGTTGAAACCCTTGCTCATGAAGCAACATACAAGGAAAAGACAGCTAACTACCTGATAGGACTTGGATTCAATGAGATATTTACAAATAGCATTACCAATGCTGCTTATTATACTGAGGAAGAATTACAGACAACCGTAAAAATGATCAACAGTTTGAGTGCAGAGTTGAATGTAATGCGACCAAGTATGATGGAAACCGGATTAGAAAGTGTTGCGTACAATTTGAACAGAAAAAACAGCGACCTCCAATTTTTTGAATTCGGAAAAACCTACAACATTGTTGGCGAAAACAAATATTCAGAAAAACAACACCTGAGCATTTACATTACCGGTAAAAAAACAATGGATAGCTGGAAAGGAAAAGGAGACAAAGCTGACATTTATTTTGCTAAAGCAGTTGCTGAAAAGATCATTCAATTACTCGGTTTGAAGATCGGCTCTTTAGAAACAGTAACGAATAAAAATCTTGACAACTGTCTTGAACTAAAGATCAAGAATGATGTTGTTGCAACCGTTGGTACTATTAACAAAAAAACAGCTGATCGTTTTGATATAAAACAACCTGTTTTATATGCAGACATTGAATGGGAAAGATTGATCACCTTAAGTAAAAAAGTAAAGATCGAATTTGCCGGCATTCCGAAGTTTCCTGCAGTACAAAGAGATCTAGCTATTGTGGTAAATAAATCTGTTAAGTATGATGATGTGCATAAAGCTACCAATGGTGCTAAAATAAGCAAATTGCAATCTGTTAATTTGTTTGATATTTTTGAAAGCGATAAATTAGGTGCCGACAGAAAATCACTTGCCATTAGCTTTACCTTTTTAGACGAAGAAAAAACTTTAACCGACAAGGAAATTGATGCAATGATGAGTAAAATAATTGTATCTTACGAAAAGGAACTAAATGCAGAAATAAGAAAATAGATTGACGCCAATAGAGGAAAATATCACCCGGATCAACAACAAGCTTCAGCAATTGCTGAAGAATTATGCCGCTCTCAAAAAAGAGAACGAGCAGTTGAACACAATGTTGTCCAACCATCGATCGCAGAAAGAAAACGATTTGGAAAAGATCACCCAATTAGAACAACAGGTAGCTATCTTAAAATCTGCTGCCGGGCAAATGTCAGAATCAGAAAAAAAAGCTTTCGAAAAAAACATCAACCAATATATTAAAGAAATAGACAAGTGCATTGGCTTGCTGAGCGAATAAAATTATGGCAGAATTAATTCCTGTAAATATTGTTATCGGCGACAGAACCTATCGCATTAAAACCAATCCGGAAGATGAGGAGATCATCAGGCGTACGCTAAAAACAATCAATGATAAGATCATTGAATTTAAAACACAGTTCTCAGGAAAAGATATGCAGGATTACATTGCAATGGTAATGATCTGGTATGCTACCCAGGCCACCACCGACACAAATAATCCTGCAATTGAAAAAGAGATATTAAGTGGGCTCCTTAAATTGGAAACGCAGATCGATTCTAATCTGTAATTACTTTTTCTTCTCCAACAATAACTTTTTCTCTGTAAATTCAGAAGCTGCATCCATCACCTGCAATAATTTACTCCAGTTACTTACCGGTTCATAATTACTGTTATAGGTACGTGATGCAGTTATTGTAACGATGTTACCTGATTGTTTTGCGGTAGATGTGAAAGAAGCAACATCATTTTCTGTTTTCTTATTGATCTCATCCAATCCCTTAACAGTATACCCCTCAGGTATCGTAATGTCAAATGTATAAGACAAAGTACGGGCGGCAGACATATATATATCTACAGTTCTTGTACGATCTTTCTCTTCTACTTTTGAGAAAGTACCCATTAATTTACCGGCATCTAAAATGTAATTGTTACCTGCTTTCTTAACAAAATTCTCCATAGTAAACTTCTGCTTGAATTCAAACACGGGTTTTTGTACAGCAAAGCCATTGTTCACAATTTGATAGCTGATCAACTCTTTTGGATACTGATCATATTGTGCGTTGATCTCATCTTTAAAATAATCTTTTTGATTTATTTTTTCTTTGTCAATAGCCGTTTGTAATTCGGCAGCTTTTGCTTTAGTTTTTTTATCATCGAGCAAATATTCTACTGCACTCATTTTACCAATCAATGCTGCAAAGCCATCATTTACTTCCTGTGCGGTTAACAATTTTTTTTGATCAGATTGCTTCATCTCTCCCGATTCGGTAACACTGCGATCAATAGTAAGCAATTGCATATTCTCTTTTCCAAATTCAACCTTAATGGTTTCAGCTATAACATTCTCTGTGCTTTTGCTAACGGGTAATTTGATCGGCAATTCCGTGTCAGAAAACTTTGGCTTTCTGTCTCTCCCTTCACGAGTGATCACCAATGCATTTTCTCCCTGATAAGCAGAAGGCAATTGACCTGTATTATGGAAGAAATCATTAAAAGCGATCCACTTGTATTTTCCTTCGTGATTGATCTTTACAAAGGTTTCAATATCACCCAATCCAAAAATTTCATTCAATCTTCCTGAAAAACGATTACAAACCAATACAATATCATTTTCAATATCATAATCTCTCAAGACCTCACTGAACGTAATGGCCATATCGTACCAATCCATATTGCCATTGTTCTTTTCGTTACTTACGTTCATGTTGGTCAACGATGGATATTTGGACCAATGATAATAGTTATACAAATAATTAATGATACTATCTGAGGGCAATTCCTTCATCGCTTTCTTCCCACCAAAATATTCTTCCATTGGTTTCTCAACGGAAAAATCAACCAAACGAAATCTGATCTTATCTGTATAATAATTTTTCAATTTTGTTTTATACAACTCTGTAAACGGACCTCTTTTTACATTACCCGGACTTGCAACAATACTTGCTCCAAGAAATCCATAGCGAATAACATGATAAGGGAACTGTCTTGCAAAACAAGACCACATCGGTGTTTTTGCTTTAGGTAGATTTTTTTCTGTGAACTCCAATACTATATCATTGTCATCATTTTCCGATTGCGCAATTGGTTTAGCGCCATTCATACTCATTACATCTGCACCGCATTTTTTATCGAGTGTGTACTTAACGTTATAGTATAATATCGGGTATTCACCACCGAGAGGAAAAACATTCGGGCCTCTTGTATCAGCTCCATTTTCGGTTACTTCTTCAATACGGATATAGTAATCTAAAATATCCCCAACCTGTAAATTAGGGATAGCCAATTTACCTTCTTTGTCTTTTGCTTCATTTTTAGTTAATACTTCTTCATCAGCATTTACAATAAATTGTTTGCCATCGGTTTTAATAACCTTAGCCCCTACATAGGTTTTATATGTTTCAACAATTTTTGTGATGAAGATCGAAGAGGTATTGTTCAGGTTTTTCTTATACTCCAGCGTTGAAAACTCATCTAATGCCGCTTTATCATTGATCTTTACCCTCTCTCTTAACGTAGTGTAATACTTTAACCTCGTGGCAAATCCGGGACCGAACAAACTGATCTTTAATTTTTTCTTCGATGAGTTGGTAACCTCCAGCATTTTTGCCAACACCACCGCACTTTCATTTTTATATTCGCTTGGTACCTCTATTACATCAAATGGTTTGCCACCACTGCTCCATATTTCTTCCTGCACTTCTGCAGCTCTTTCTTTATACTTTTTTTCGTCTTTTGCTCCACCTTGTGCCAAAAGAGTTGATACACAGATAAAACTTAAAATGATAGTTCCGGTTATTTGCTTCATGTGTTATAGGTTGCTTATTTTTTGATTAGTACGATCTGTTCTCCGTAAAAACTTTTCAATTTTTCTACATCTTTATTCCACTGCTCAAATTTGCTTTTCTTCAGCTTAATATTTTTAATTATGATATTCTTGGTGTATAATAATTTATTGTCCTTTTTGGTAAGCGTTGCAGTAAATTCATAATCATCATTTTTTACCGAAACATTCGTTGGCATTGAAGAAACGGTATAACCCGCCGGAATGGTTAATTGCACATCTAACACGGTGTTGGTTTTATAAGAGAACCAATAATCATTTGATCTTTCTTTAAGATCAAAAATAAAAGCGTTCAAATTCTTTCTGTAATCAATATCAACATACAATTCGTTGCCGAATGAAGTAATAGCATTAACGTGTTGTAAATTATATTTTACACTCAACGGTTTATCATAATTCGTTAGGTCTGAGGTAACAAAATCAGTGATCAAATAATCTTTGGATCCGTCGCTCAGGTATTTGGTAAATGCCTCAGAACTTTTTTCTTTTTTAATAGCATTCAATTGTGAGAAAATGCTTTCTTTTTCTTCTCCTTTCCATTCTCTTGATACTGTACCTTCGAGGTTATTACCATTGATCGACAAAACACATTTTTCAGCATCAAGATTTTGGTGGTAAGTAGTTGCAGGAACTTTAGAATAAATGTATTTGTCACCATCTTCGATCAGTATCTCTCTTCCCTGAATGCGCTCTGCATATTCATTGAAGCCAATGTAATTTTCTGTAGCATCTAAAAAATATGTCTTTCCCTGATAGATCAGTGCACAGATCATATGATTATCTACCGCCATCGATGGCGTTGCATATGTGTAAGCAATATGGTTTGTACCGATCCAACAAAGCCTTGCATCAAAGCCAAGTGCTTTTAATAATTCTTTGGTAAGATGTGCCATACCTTTACAATCGCCGTATTTTTTTCTTAAAACCTCATCAGCCTTTTCCGGTTTGAATCCTGCGATACCATCTTCAAAAGCCACATATCTGATATTATCATGCATCCAGTAAAATGCTTTTTTGACCTTTTCAAGGTCATCGGCAATTCCGCTGGTAATTTCAAGTGCTTTCGCTTTTATTACTGCTTCATTATTACCCGGACTTTTTGTTAGGGTACGATACCATGCATACTGATCATTCAACGTATTAAAATAATTGATCTTACCATCAGGTGTATCCGCATATTTACTCAACACCATTAAATGCGGCTCTGTATATGATATACCCGGGCTATGCCCTTCATTTTCTTTTGTAGGAACATTTTTAATGGTATAAGTAATTTCATCGGCATCTATTTTACTGTTGTAAACCGACGTCTTTGTTATATCATATCCTTCAAAATTCATTTCCTTTAGTTCTACTTTCATCCATTTTGGCACTGTGATCGTTACTATCTTTTTCTGAATATCATATTCTCCGCTGAAATAAATAGATGTGAAGTAACGTGGATCTGTAACTGTTTTCTCAAAATAGGTTTCACTGTTACTGCCTTTTTTCTCTAATGGCATATTGAAATAACAAATATGTGCATCGGAGTAAAAAATGTTCTCCACAGAATAATATTCATACCTCGGGGTAATGTATTTGGCTTTGCTACCATCTACATAGACCCTTACATCATCAATAGTAGATTTGTCATCATAAAACTCAACAATAGGAATTGAGGTACGAAAGTTCTGACACAAATAGGTAGTGGTTAATTGTTGTTTGATCTTAACCTCTTTATCCTTTTTGCTGTAGTCAAAAGTGTAGGTTTCGTAAGCAGACGAGATAACTACGTTGCTGTCTTTTTCAATTGCAAATGCTGGTAAAAAAAAGGCGATGCTCATCGCCAGGGTTGAAACAAGTTTGATCATAAATGATGTAAGGGTGGTAATTCCGATAAAAATAAGCGTATTTGCTAACCTGCAAAATTTTAAACTGTTATTTTTTACAATAAATATCAGATTCCTCTACAGGATATTTTTTTTCCAGATCGATATTATTGAAACTGTCCTTGCTTCCCCAGAAAAAATATTTTTCAAAAAAAGGAAGTAGTTTGTTTCCTTTTATTTTCTCCAGAAAATAGATCTCATGCTCCTTTTCCTTCATTCCCATATCGTACAAAAGCCGATCGTGCTCTTTAATACCCAAACTATTAAAATATTGTTTCATCCTGAAGTACTCACATACGTTGCCGCTTTCAAGTCTGCCGGCAAAATAAAACGGCATGAACCATCCTATCACATAACAACCGGCAGCAATCATTTTACCGATGACCCAAAATCTGACCTCATAATATTTTGAAACGGGTACTTCGTATTGTTTCATTATCTGCAATACTTCCGCCCTATGGTCCCATTCATCCAATTCAATTTGCCGGATAGCTGCTTTTTCTTCTTTGTTTTTAACGGAGCCTGCATGCCCCTGATACGCAAACGATGCCGCTCTTTCAGCTGAGTAAGCCCTTTGTAATAAATCGATTAGCTCGGGGTGGTTAAGTGTCATTTTATATTAATGTTTGCAAACTTACTCCAAACAAATTGCTTATCTTCGCCAACTAACTATTTTCCCCCATTTTTTATGGTTATAGTGAGAAAATTTAAGATTGTGAACCGTTTAAAAACAAAAAATCTCAATGGAACCGAATATAATTTCGATCATCGTAGGTGCAATTGCCCTAATCGTAGGGATTGTACTGGGTAAATTCATTTTTGCCAAAAACACCCAAAAACAAGTCGAGGAAGCTGAAAAGCAGTCACAGATTATCATCAGAGAAGCCGAATTAAGAGCCGAAAATCTTAAAAAAGAAAAAGAATTAGAGGCTAAAGAAAAGTTCGTACAAATGAAAGCCTCACATGATAAAGATGTGATGCAACGTAACCAGAAGCTTGTTGAAGGAGAGAATAGAATTAAACAAAAAGAACAAAGTCTAAATCAGAAAGAAGCGAACGTCGATAAGCAGGTAAAAGAAAACGAAGCCATAAAGGAAACCCTTAATAGGCAGATAGAAGTGGTGAATCTGAAGCGTACTGAGTTAGAAAAACACCAGGAAGAGCATATCCGTCGTCTGGAGAAAGTAGCTAATTTAAGTGCTGAAGATGCCCGTAACCAACTGATCGAAAGCCTTAGACAAGAAGCTCAGACCAAAGCGATCGGTATTCAACAGGAAATCATTGAAGAAGCCAAACAAAAGGCAGGTAAAGAGGCCCGTAAAATTGTTATTCAAACCATACAACGTACTGCAGCAGAACAGGCTATTGAAAACTCTATCACTGTTTTCAATCTTGAAAGTGATGAAATCAAAGGATCTATCATCGGTAGAGAAGGCCGTAATATCCGTGCCATTGAAGCTGCTACAGGTGTAGACCTCGTGGTAGATGACACTCCAGAGGCGATCGTTCTTTCTTCATTCGATCCTTTGCGTAGAGAAGTTGCCCGTTTATCCTTACAACGTTTAGTGGCCGATGGACGTATCCACCCAGCCCGTATTGAGGAGGTAGTGGAGAAAACAAAACGCCAACTGGACGATCAGGTAATGGAGATCGGTGAACGTACAGCAATGGAATTAGGTGTTCATGGACTTCATAAAGAATTGATCAGAATGGTTGGGCGTATGCGTTTCCGTTCTTCTTATGGTCAAAACTTATTGATGCACAGTCGTGAAACTGCTAATCTTTGTGCTATTATGGCCGCCGAATTAGGTATGAACCCTAAATTGGCTAAACGTGCCGGTCTATTACACGATATTGGTAAAGTGCCTGATGAAGAAACTGAATTAAGCCATGCATTATTGGGTGCTAAACTGGCTGAAAAATATGGTGAAAACCCGGCAGTAGTGAATGCCATCGGTGCTCACCATGATGAAATGGAAATGCAATACGTGATCTCTCCCATTATTCAGGCTTGCGATGCCATCAGTGGTGCAAGACCGGGTGCAAGACGTGAGATCATGCAGCAATACATTCAACGTATCAAAGACCTTGAAAGCATGGCTCAAGCCTATCAAGGGGTTGAAAAAGCATACGCAATTCAGGCAGGTAGAGAGTTAAGGGTAATAGTAGAAGCTGAAAAAGTAAGCGATGCAGATAGCGACAAATTAAGCTTTGAAATAGCTCAAAAAATACAGACCGAAATGACCTTCCCGGGCCAGATCAAGGTTACGGTTATTAGGGAGAAAAGAGCGGTGAATATTGCCAGATAGAAGCCTCAAGCTGCAAGCCACAAGGAACAAAGCCTGAGATTTAGATACATTTTAAAAAGCCACAAACCAATAATTTGTGGCTTTTTGTTTACTTGTCCCTTGTGGCTTGCAGCTTGAGGCTCGAATTTTAAAAAAAAACTAATAACTAAAAACCAATAACTAAAAAACTTTCCCTACCTTTGCCGTCCGTTAAAAATAAAGATCATGAACGCAGTAGCTTTTGTACACGAACAATTAACAGCAAAACCAGCACTTCCTAGCTTTAAAGCAGGTGATAATGTGACTGTTAACTATAAAATTGTTGAAGGAAATAAAGAACGTATCCAAAGTTTTAAAGGAGACGTTATCAAACGTCAGGGTACCGGCGCTACCGCTACTTTTACAGTGCGTAAAGTAAGCGATGGTGTAGGTGTTGAACGTTTGTTCCCTTTCTATTCTCCTAATATTGAGAGCATTGTGTTGAATAAAGTAGGTAAAGTACGTAGAGCTAAATTGTTCTACCTTCGTGAAAGAAGCGGTAAAAGTGCTCGTATTCAGGAAAAAAGAATGGCTGTTGCCCTTAAAAAATAATATAGTTTTAAAATTATATAAAAGCGTTCCGACAATATCGGAACGCTTTTTTCGTTTTGTTAAAAATAGCCCAAAACCAATACTGGCCTAACAAAAGGCATAAAAATTAAGCTATCTTTACCGCATTATTTTCCAATACCTCTGATAACATATTGATTAATTCGTTTTACCCTAAAAATTAAAACAAATATGAAAAAGGTATTGTTATTATCCCTCTTTGTTTCTGTTGTGCTTGTGTTCATGTCGTGTGCCAGAGGCATTACACCCTATGAAGCTGCTAACGGTAAGGCCAAATGTGGCAGATATGTACGTTAGTATTTCCCTTGATTATTAACAAGTAAAAAACCTGCAAAGACAATATTTAGATTATCTTTGCGGTATAAAATTCTTATCATGTTAAATACAATTTTTTTAATTGGAATGCCGGGTGGTTCTGAGTGGATATTCATTCTTATTGCGGTTATTTTATTGTTTGGAGGAAAGAAAATTCCTGAATTAATGAAAGGCATCGGTAAAGGTGTTCGTGAATTTAAAGATGCAAAAGACAATGTAAAAAGTGAATTTGAAGCCGGAATGAACGAAAAAGATAAAGACGAAGAGATCAAAAGGCTCAGAGAGCAATTGCAACAAAAGCAATAACCAATAATATTTCAGATTAATAACGGCTGTAGTGAAAGACATTTATTTTTGTCCTCCACTCCAGCCGATTTTATAAATACCAATCAAACTTTTCGATAATTGTCCAGTTCAATACAACAATACCATCAACAACTTTCTAACGGCACTACTACTTGTGTTGATACCGTAAACGTATTTCTAAAAAAGATAGAAGAGCAAAAAAAGCTGAACGCTTTTACACAGGTATTTGCCGAAGAGGCTTTGGCAAAAGCTGCAGCGTTGGATGAAAAAAGGAAGTCGGGTGCCACAATCAGAAAATTACATGGTGTTGTTATTGCCATCAAAGATGTGCTTTGTTATAAGGATCATGTGGTAACTGCTGCATCAAAAATTCTGGAAGGATACACGGCGGTTTATAATGCTACTGCAGTTCAAAGATTATTAGATGAAGAAGCTATCATCATTGGTACCTGTAATTGCGATGAGTTTGCAATGGGCAGTAGCAATGAGAACTCTGCCTACGGCAATGTATTAAATGCATTGGATGAAACGAAAGTACCGGGTGGCTCAAGCGGTGGTAGTGCAGTAGCAGTACAAGCTGGTATGTGTATGATCAGCTTGGGTACTGATACAGGCGGCTCGGTAAGACAACCGGCTGATTTTTGTGGCATTGTTGGAATAAAACCTACCTATGGTCGTATATCGAGATATGGATTGATCGCTTATGCTTCATCATTTGATCAGATAGGAATCTTTGGAAATAATATAGCAGACATTGCCATTGCTTTAGAAGTAATGAGCGGACCGGATGATTTTGACAGTACTGCATTGGATCATGGATCATGGACCATGGACTATACTCAACCAACCAAGAAATACAAAATCGCTTATTTGAAAGAAGCGCTATTTCATGAATCATTGGATACAGAAATTAAAAACAGCATCTTAACTCTCATAGAAAAATTGAAAGCAGACGGACATACTGTTGAAGCAGTTGAATTTGATCTGATCGATTATATTGTTCCGGCGTATTATGTTTTAACCACTGCCGAAGCAAGCAGCAACCTCAGTCGTTTTGATGGGGTGAGATACGGACATAGAACCAAAGAACCTATTACAGGCCTTGATGATTTTTATAAAAAAACAAGAACTGAAGGTTTCGGAAAAGAAGTACAGCATCGCATCATGCTGGGTACATTTGTTTTAAGTGCAGGTTATTACGATGCTTATTTCAGCAAGGCACAACAGGTAAGAAGATTATTGGTTGATAAAACAGTCGACATCTTCAAAAATTTTGATACCATCATCTTACCTACATCACCTGTTACAGCATTTACAATCGGTGAAAAGAAAGATGATCCCATTGCAATGTATTTAGCAGATATATATACGGTTTTTGCAAACCTTACAGGACTTCCGGGCATATCGGTTCCTTTGTTCAAACACAGTAATGGTATGCCTTTTGGCTTACAAGCATTAACAAATAAATTTGATGAGGCTACGCTTTTATCATTTTCTGAATTATTGATGCAACAATATAAACCTGTTTAGTATCTTACTAAGATGAAAATATTATTATCCATAGCAACTTTTTTATTGATGTTGAATTTTTCAGCAGTAGGTAAAATATTTTCGATGCCTGAGAAAAATATTCATCAACAAGATACCATTGTAGAAGATATTGTAAAGGAAGATGCAACAATAGATGAGATCATTAAATCGAGAGAGAGCGAAAAAGTTAAGAAAGAAAAAATAGCCTACATCAGCCAGGTTACGAAGTACGGATTTAAAAACCTTTTTTCTAACTATGGTTATAATGAATCGATGCCATATAATGCTCAGATCAATCCGAATGCAATTGCATTTACGAGAGATTATATGAAAGCTCATGGCAAATATCTTCGTCAAATGAAAGGATGGGGCCAACCCTATTTTAACTTGATAGAAGGCATTTTACAACAATACGGTTTACCTAAAGAACTTAAATACATTGCCGTAATTGAATCTAATTTAAGTACTGCCGCTACAAGCAGTGTTGGAGCCGGTGGCCCATGGCAGTTCATGCCCTATACTGCAAGAGAATATGGTTTGATAGTAACCAATTCATTTGATGAACGTAGGGATTATTATAAAAGTACACATGCTGCTTCTAAATACTTATTGACTCTTTACAAAGATTTTCATGATTGGTTATTGGTGATGGCTGCTTATAATGGAGGGCCGGGCAGAGTAAACAATGCCATCAAAAAAAGTGGCAGTAGAAATTTCTGGCAATTGCAATATCATTTACCTGAAGAATCAAGAACTTATGTAAAACGTTTTATTGCTACGCAGTATATCATGGAAGGCAGCAATACCATGAGTGCAGACAGCAACCTCACCATTTTTGATGAAGCGTTTACCCGTACTACCTATGGACCTAACGGTACAGGTAAATCGATTAACCCATACGATAAAAAACCTGCATTGACTGAAGAAGAATTAGTTGATGTTGAAGTGTTGAGTATTTCCGGCAAATACAATTCACTGGTGATCGCAAAAAATCTGTCGATGGATATAACATTGTTCAATCATTATAACCCCGGTTTTGATAATGCCATGTCAACCACAGGTAATTTTGATCTGCGTTTACCTCCGGAAAAAATGCAATTGTTTACTACAAACAAATATCAGATACTGAATGAATGTGTACAGGTATTGTATAACAGTACTACTGTTCCTACTCCTACAAAAACGCTTTATAAGAAGCCTTCGAAGAAGAAAAAAGCCTAATTTATTTCTTAGTCTGTCTCGATTTTTTTAAGATTGTAACTGCTAATGAATCCTATTTCAAAGAAAAAAAAACAAGAAAATACTTCTTTTTTTTGAAACTGTTTATTATGTTGCGGTACCTTAATACCTACGTCAGACTAGATTCTACCCTTCGGAAAAAATTTACTTCTTTTATTTTAATAGATCGTGGGAACACAAACAAAATAAATATTGATCATTTTTTGTTTGACTGAATATCCTACATCACCCTAAACTATCTTACAATGAGAAAAGGTATTGCGACACTGTGTTTAAACACATTGATTATTTTGATGACCCCCTCTGCACCAACACTTGCACAAAGCATAGGTATCGGTACTACTACTCCTGATCAAAGTGCGAAATTAGATATATATGCTAATAATAAAGGTTTGTTGATTCCACAGATTTCATTAACAAGTCTTACTGATGCCAGTACTATTATTACACCTGCCACCAGTTTATTGATCTTTAATACCAATACAACAATTGGAAGAGGTTTTTATTATAATAGTGGCACGCCTGGTTCTCCGACATGGACAAAATTTTTAACCGCACTTGGTATTTCGGCTAATTGGTCATTGGCAGGAAATGCAGGCACCAATACATCAACTAATTTTATCGGTACTACAGATAATGTGCCCTTAGTATTTAAAGTCTTTAATAAACGCTCGGGTTTTATTGACCCTAATAAAAGCAATATGTTTTTCGGACCGCTGTCAGGCACAAATAATACTACCGGTACAAATAATACAGGCTTGGGGACAGCCACCCTTTTTAAAAATACAACAGGCTCAAAAATGATGGCTATCGGAGACTCTGCATTATTTAATCAAGGAGTTAACGGAAATGGGTATTATGATAATGTAGCTGTTGGATACAAAGCTATGTACTCTAATACAAGTGGTTTTTCAAATGAGGCCGTTGGTAATTCTGCTTTATATAGCAATACCACGGGTTATTCAAATACAGCTAATGGTAATTATTCTTTATATTATAATACAACTGGTTTTGGGAATACTGCTTCCGGAAGAAATGCACTTATTTTTAATACGACAGGTGCAGTCAATAGCGCATTTGGTGCTTTTGCTCTTGCAGCAAATACAACGGGCTACGACAATACAGCTATAGGTGAGCAGGCTCTTGAAAAAAATACAACCGGGTATTTCAATACAGCTATAGGAAGAAATTCTCTTTGGCAAAATACTACTGGTCCAGGTAATACTGCAATCGGGTATCAAGTACTTCAATTTAATTCTACGGGAGGAAGCAATACTGGGATCGGATTTAACGTACTATTCGGCAATTCCACCGGAAATGGAAATACGGCAATTGGTTCGGGTGCCTCATTTAATGTAAATGGCAGCAGTAATACCTCCATCGGCACATCGGCATTATCAGGAACCATTAGCGGGCATAGTAATGTAGCTATTGGTACAAGGGCACTAAATTTTAACGTAACAGGATCAAGTATTGTAGCTATTGGTGATTCTTCATTATACAATTACGAGTCTATACATGTAAATGGTGATGGAGAATTTGAGAATGTAGCAGTTGGAAATAAGGCCATGTTTTCAAATTTAACCGGCCTTTCCAATACTGTTTTAGGCACTGAGGCATTAAAAAATAACTCAAGTGGCGATGCAAATACTGCCGTAGGTGCAGGCTCATTAATTGCGAATGTCAGCGGAGAAAAAAATACAGCCGTAGGATATGAATCGCTCGGTGCTTCTAACGGCAACAACAATACTGCTATTGGTGTAAGTGCGCTTGACAAAAATATCAGCGGCTCAAATAATACTGCTATTGGTGGTTTTACACTTTTTTCAACTACTACCGGTTCAAACAATTCTGCTTTAGGCAATAATGCCGGAGGACCAGTTTTAGGACCGGGTAATTTGAGTGGTGCTACCGCCATTGGCTACAATGCCACCTACAATGCCAATGATAAAATAGTGATCGGCACTTCATCAAATAATAACCTCACAGGAGGATATGGTGCATGGCAATCTTTTTCTGACGGTAGGTTTAAAGAAAATATACAGGAAAACGTACCAGGATTAAATTTCATTACTAAACTGAACCCTGTTACGTATAACCTGGATGCAAAAAAAATAGATGAGTTTCTTGGTATAACACAAAAAGTAGACAATGAGAAAAATGCAAAGAACAAAGCAACTTATTTAGCAAGATTAAAAACCGTATCCGATCAATTACAAACAGGTTTTATTGCACAGGAAGTAGAAGCAACTGCTAAAAGCATCGGCTATAACTTCGACGGTGTTCATCATCCCGAAACTGATGCAGATAATTATACCATCGGCTATTCAACTTTTGTTGTTCCGCTGGTTAAGGCAGTGCAGGAACAACAAAAGATCATTGAAGAACAACAACAGTTAATCGATGAAATAAAAAAAGAACTGGAACGAATGAAAAAGAAACAGCTTATTAAAAACCCCGGAACAATAAAATAAGTAATTCAATTTTTTAGCTTTTATAAAATCGTCTTTCAACTATATTAACTCAATAAGCAATTATGAGGACAATTATTAAATATAAGAAACAAGGTATATTGTTCATTTGTTTATTGATTTCAAGTCAGTATATCTTTTCGCAAATTGCCGGCATTGGTACCACTACACCGAACAGCAGTACCGCATTAGAAATAATTGCACCTAACCGTGGCTTACTTATTCCAAGAGTTAACCTTTTAGATTATACTGATGGGTCTACCATTTCCGCCCCGGCATCGAGTCTGCTGGTTTATAACACCAATGCAACATTCGGAGTGGGTTATTATTTTAACAGCAGCACTCCGGCATCTCCGGTATGGACTAAACTTTTAACAGTGGGTACTATCCCCGACTGGTCACTTACAGGAAATGCAGGTACAGATACCAGCATTCATTTTATCGGTACTACCGATGATCAGGCATTGGTGTTTAAAGTATCTGATGTACAGGCAGGCAAAATAGATCATAATAACAATAACGTTTTCTGGGGTATCCGTTCGGGTTATAATAATTTAACCGGCGCTCATAATATTGGTTTTGGCGCAGCAACCCTTTTTAACAATACACAAGGCTCCGGCATTATCGCCATCGGTGATTCTGCTTTATTAAATCAGGGAATAAACAATCTGGGTAAGTATGATAATATTGCACTTGGTTATAAAGCTTTATACAGCAATACCAGCGGGTATGATAATGTAGCAATAGGAAACTCTACACTGCTTTCAAACACTACCGGTTATTCGAATACAGCCAGTGGCGAATATGCCATGCTTTTAAATACCACTGGTTTTGAAAATACTGCATCGGGCAGAGATGCCATGCATGCAAATACTGAAGGTGCTTATAATAGTGCCTTCGGGAATGCAGCACTTTTTTCTAACACCACCGGCAATAGCAATACAGCGGCAGGAGATCATGCACTGTACATTAATACAACTACATCAAACATTACTGCAATTGGCGCTGAAGCGCTTTACAGTAATACGATTGGAAGCGATAATATAGCCGTTGGTTACCAGGCTATGCGAAAGAATACCACCGGTTCATTCAATTGTGCCATTGGAACAGGTGCACTGTATAATAATATTGCCGGTGATGGAAATGTTGCAGCAGGAGATTCTGCTTTATATTCTAATGTGGGATCGTATAATATTGCAGTAGGATCAAAGGCACTTTATTCCAACGGTTTCGGTATCCACAATATTGCTATAGGTACATATTCACTTTACAAAAACTTTTATGACAGCTACCTCATTGCCATTGGTGATTCTGCTTTATATAATCATACAGGTGATGTCAATACCAATACAATAAATATTGCCATTGGCTACCAAGCATTGTTTAGTAATACACTTGGCGGGGTAAATACTGCAATGGGTACTTACACATTAGGTGGTAATACAACAGGGTTTAATAATACCGCAATTGGAGCTTCCGCATTACATGGAGCCACAGGAGGTTCCAATACTGCGATAGGAAGGCAAGCATTGGAATTCATTCATGCCGGGTCAGTAAACACCGCTGCTGGCACGGAAGCTCTCAAGTTTGCGAGCGCCGGTGGTTATAATACAGCAATGGGTATTCGTGCTCTTTATGGCAATGGAGGTTCTGGCTCATATAATACCGGTTTAGGAGCATATACATCACCATCTTTTTTAGGATCGGGTCTTTTAACTGGGCTAACTGCTATTGGATATAATGCAGCACCAGCTCTCGATTATCGAATTGTATTTGGCACTGCATCCAACAATAATCTTACCGGTGGGTATGGAGCATGGCAAAATTTTTCCGACGGAAGATTTAAGAAGAATGTAAAAACTAATGTACCGGGCCTTGCATTTATAACCAAACTGCGTCCGGTAACTTATTACTTGAATGCAAAAAAAATAGATCAATTTCTTGGCATAAAACAAAGAATGGATAGCTGCAAAAATGCTATTGAAAAAACAAGATATTTTGAAAGATTAAAAATTGTTTCATCACAATTGCAAACAGGGTTTATTGCACAGGAAGTAGAAGCTGCTGCAAAAAGCATTGGTTATAACTTTGATGGCGTACATCATCCGAAAAGCGACGCTGATCATTACACTATTGGTTATTCGACCTTTGTAGTGCCTTTAGTTAAAGCAGTGCAAGAACAACAAGCAATGCTAAAAGAACATCAAAAGAGTCTGCAAGAAATTAAAGCAACATTGGAAGAAATAAAAAAAGAACGCCAATAACTAAACTAGCAGAATGCCATCCAAGTAACTGCTAAATAAAAAGTGGGAAAAAACTACTCCAACACCTTCACAATCGCCTCAACCTTCAACAAACATTCTTCATATTCTTTCTCAGCATCGCTGTAGTAAGTGATAGCACTACCAACCTGGAAAGAAAGGTATTGTGCAGTAGCATTGTATAGAATGCTGCGGATGACAACATTAAAATCAAAATCGCCGTTAGGTTTGATGTAACCTACAGCTCCGGAGAAAAGGCCACGTTTTGTTTTTTCGAACTCCTCAATAAGCTGCATTACTTTTTTCTTTGGGGCACCGGTCATACTGCCCATAGGGAAAGTAGCTTTGATGATGTCGATCCAGTTGGTATCGGGTGTTACTTCACCGCTTACCGTACTGATCATTTGGTGCACCTGCGGAAAACTGTAGATGCCAAAAAGCTCTTCTACTTTTACAGAATCTTCAATGCATATTTTGCTAAGGTCGTTACGCACCAAGTCAACTACCATCACATTCTCAGATTTTTCTTTACTACTGTTGATGAGGTATTGTTTGTTGGCTTCATCTGCTTCTGCATCTTTCAAGTCTCTTTTTGCAGTGCCTTTAATGGGTTGAGAAATTATTTTATTGCCGCTACGTTTTAAATACCTTTCGGGACTGGCGCAGATGCAAAATTTATCATCCAATTTATACAAAGCAGAAAAAGGATTGGGCGAAAAATCTACCAGGTGATGATAGACCGACAAAGGATCGATGGCAATATTGTCTGCATAAAACTCCTGACAGAAATTGAGTTCGTAACAATCGCCTCGTAAAATATGTTGGCGTATCGTATTTACAGAATCTAAATATTCCGGTCGCCTGAAACGACTATTGATATCAGTTGGTTTTACAGGCAGCGCATTGATGATCGGTGAAGTGCTTTTTATGGCGTCGATGATCGCTTCAGCCGTGCCTTCTTCATACAAAACAGTTACTTCTTTATTGTTTAATTGCAGAATGATCTCGGGTACAAAAAAACAAGCATCTGGAAATTTAATGCCGTCGAAATTTTCGGAGCTGAGCTGTTCTACTTCGTTCTTAATATCGTAACCAATATGGCCAAAGAGCCAATCGTTTTGATTGCTGTAAAAATTAGTGAGTTGTACAAAGGCATTGCCTGTATTAAGTTCTATCTTTTCTTTACAGCCTACGGCAAGTAAACACTCAAAAGCAGGTTTATCAAAATTGTACTGTTGATTATCGAGTAAACAAAAAATGTTGAACCGGTTTGCCCAGTTCAACATTTGTATTTTGAATTCGGTGAAGTTTGTTATGGGGAATGATGTTCTTTTCTTCATTACACTAATTAAAAGAATTTCACTAATTACACTAATTAAGCACTTTTGTTATAGAATCAATTCGTGTAATTCGTGTTTTAAATTCGTGTAATAAAAAATTAGAAATCATCATCATCATCAAAGCCGCCGCCAAGGTCATCGTCAAAGCCTAAACCAAGATCATCATCTATCTTGAAATCATCTTCATCTTCGTCTTTCCCTTTTTTACCCGGAGCTTTTTTGTTTTTTGATTTAGGTACATCAAATTCTTCGAAGTCGGGATCCCAATCATCATCATCATCGGTTTTTTCCCAATCATCTTTTTCGTCTATATCATCGTCGTCATCTTCATCTTCATCTTTCTTAGACTTAGATGCTTTACCTTTTTTTACAGGCTTCTCATCAAAGTCATCATCATCCAAATCATCATCATCGTCATCATTCTTAGATTTAGATGCTTTGGATGCTGTTACTTTTTTATCATCTGCAGCTTTTGCAACAGGGGTCTTTTTTACCTTATCAGATTTGATTGCCATATGTTAACCGATTAGTACTGTAAAATTTCTTATAGATTTTTAATTAGCCAAAAAAAAAGGCAACTTTTTTAATATTATTTTTTTCTTACGCTTCAATTATCTGGTCACGTCCGGGACCATTACTTATGTATTTTACCGGTACCTGTAAAAACTCATTGATATAAGTAATATATTCCTTCATTTTTTGTGGTAACGCCGAAAAATTATCAACTGCACTGATATTTGTTAACCAACCACCAAAGCTTTTATACACCGGTTCAATATTCACATTGTTCATCTGAAACGGAACCTGATCTTTTTGTTCGCCGTTTACTTTATAGCTGTTACATACCTGCAGATCTGCAATATTGTCCAAAATGTCGGTTTTGGTCATGATGATTTGTGTAACACCATTGATCATACAGGCAAATTGTAACGCAACAAGATCTATCCATCCGCAACGACGTGGTCTTCCCGTAGTGCTACCGAATTCGTTACCCGTTTTACGCAACAATTCTCCCATATCATCATGTAACTCTGTTGGGAACGGACCACTACCTACTCTTGTACAATACGCTTTAGTGATACCAAAAACTTCTTTGATATGTTGTGGTGCAATACCCAATCCTGTACAAACACCTGCTGAAATAGTGTTGCTGCTGGTTACAAACGGGAATGTACCAAAATCAACGTCCAACATACTTCCTTGTGCCCCTTCAGCTAATATTCTTTTACCTTCTTTAATTTTTTGGTTGATGAAATATTCACCACTAACAATTTTAAAGCCACGTAAAAATTCTATTGCTTCGAAGAAATCGTTTTCCCATTGCGTAATGTCTTCATCAAATCCGTAATTGTCCAGCATTTGCTGATGCTTTGCTTTCAGCTTGTCGTATTCAACTTTAAAATTATTATTGATATCGCCAACTCTTAAACCATTACGGCCTGTTTTGTCCATATAAGTTGGGCCAATACCTTTTAAGGTAGATCCGATCTTATCATTGCCTTTTGAAATTTCACTTGCTTTATCCAATGCTCTGTGCGTTGGAATGATCAGGTGTGTACGTTCGCTGATGTACAAATTCTTTTTATAATCAACTCCCATTGCAGCAACTGTTTCACATTCTTTTTTGAATGTTACTACATCTAATACCACGCCATTACCGATAAGGTTGATTTTATCCGGATGAAAAATACCGCTTGGTATTTGGTGCAGTACAACTTTTTTATCATTTACGTATAAAGTGTGTCCTGCGTTTGGTCCGCCCTGGAAACGGGCAATCACATCATAATTAGGAGCAAAATAATCTACAATTTTTCCTTTTCCTTCATCGCCCCACTGGAGCCCGAGAATTACATCTACCATTTTTTTATTTAGTTAGTGCTTTTTAAAAGTGAAAAGTCAAAAGTGAAAAATCAAAAGGAGAACTCGTTGGTTTTTGAATTTTGATTTTTTAATTTTTACTTGTTTTCAAATACGGGCAAAAATAAATTGAAAAAAAGCAATTACCTAAAATGATATTGAGTTGTGTGGAATTATTTTTTGTTAGCGTATTTATGTTACTTTTTGGGGAGGATGGAATAAAATAAAAGCAGTTTTGCTGTGGGATTTTTAAAAAATCTTTAGCAAAACTGCGGCGGGTAATTAAATAAATATTTTTTATGCCACTTTGAGCATACTCATTTTGCTTGTGTTGAACTTACGTTGAGCATATTCAAGTGTTACATCAAACACTTTTACTTTTTGAGATGGTAGTTCGTACATGGCATCAGTTAGGATACTTTCGCAGATACTACGTAAACCACGAGCCCCTAATTTGTATTCCAATGCTTTTTCAACCATAAAGTCATATACTTCAGGTTCGAACTTCAATTCAATGCCTTCTATATCAAATAAACGGGTAAACTGTTTTATCAATGCATTCTTTGGCTCGGTTAAGATGCTGCGTAATGTAGGTGCATCTAACGGATTCAAATAAGTGATCACAGGTAAACGACCCAATAACTCAGGTATTAAACCAAAGGCTTTCATATCCTGTGCATTTACAAATTGTAAAATATTTTCTTCCTGATATTGCTGTGCAGCTTTATTTACATTAAACCCGATAGCATGAGTATTTACTCTACGTGCAATCAATTTATCAATACCTGCAAATGCACCACCGCAGATGAATAGAATATTTTGTGTGTTAACTTTTACAAGTTTTTGTTCAGGGTGTTTGCGGCCTCCTTGTGGTGGCACCAATACTTCTGTACCTTCCAGTAATTTCAACAGGCCTTGTTGTACACCTTCTCCGCTTACATCTCTTGTAATAGACGGGTTATCGCTCTTACGACCGATCTTATCTATTTCATCAATAAATACAATTCCTTTTTCTGCTGCGGCTACATCATAATTACATGCTTGTAACAAACGACTCAACATACTTTCAACATCTTCTCCTACATAACCTGCTTCGGTAAATACCGTTGCATCAACAATAGCAAAAGGTACATTCAACATACGGGCAATTGATTTTGCCAGTAAGGTTTTACCTGTTCCTGTTTCACCAACCATAATGATGTTACTTTTTTCTATTTCAACATCATTCTCTACTTTTTGATTTAATCTCTTGTAGTGATTATAAACGGCTACTGCCAATATTTTTTTTGCATCATCCTGACCGATCACATAATCATCGAGGAATTGTTTGATCTCCTGAGGTTTTCTTACGGTTAATTTATTGGTGCTGCCGGAAACATTTTTCGAATCGGGATAAACCATCAATTCCTGACCAATGATCTCCTGAGCATGTTCAACGCAATTTTCACAGATATGCCCTTCCTGACCTGCAATTAATATCTTTACTTCATCCCGGCTACGGCCGCAGAAAGAACAATGTAATGTTTGATTTTTTGCCATTTTAACGAATTATTGCTCGATAGTAACACCAAAGCAGAGTACAAATATACTAAATCATATATAGAACGCTATTTTCAAGACAATATTATCAATGAAAATGTTGCTTTTATATTTGCAGGAGAAATTGCTAAATGCTTCATTATTATTACAATTCGACCAAATTTTTAAAAAATATTTTTTGAGTGATAAATATTCGGGAACATATTGCCTTCCATCTTAGCAATAGCGACAATAAAGAGCGATTGATCGAGCAACTCAGCAATGACCATTTTGCAGGACTAAAAGGCGAACTATATTCCGAAATTGCCCTTATTCATTTTATTGATGAGGAAATAAAGCATGAACATTTTGAAGTGATTGATGGGCCTAAAAAAAGTTTGCAACAATACTCGGATGGTGAGAAGAAAAAAGCATTGTTATCCTACATCGTTTCTAAAGCTCCCGATTACATTATTGTAGATAATATTTTCGATAATCTTGATGCAAGGTCGCAAATAGAAATTGCTACTACACTTACAGGTTTAAGCCAGGATGCCGTTATCATTCAATTTGCAAATAGAAAGAATGACATCCTGCCATTTATAAAAAATATTTATTGCATTAAAGGCAATGAAATGATTCCGGAAGAAATAAATAATACAATTGCTATTACACCCTACTTTGTAAATGAAATCCCTCCTCCATATAATTCATTAAAGATCGAACAAGATCCGTTGATCAAATTCAGCAATGTAACTATCAAATACGAGAACCGGACAGTTGTAAAAAATATCAACTGGGAAATAAAAAGTGGAGAGTTCTGGCAATTAACAGGACCTAACGGTTCCGGGAAAACGACATTGCTTACATTGATTACAGGAGATAATACCAAGGCATACGGACAAGACCTGATCTTATTTGGCATGAAAAAAGGTAGCGGTGAAAGTGTTTGGGATATTAAAGAAAAAATCGGCTACCTCACTTCCACCTTATCTCAACAATTTTCAAGATTAGACTCGATTGAAAAAATGATCATTGGCGGTTTCTTTGATTCTGTTGGCCTGTATATCATTCCTACCGACAGGCAAATTGATCTGGCAAGGCAATGGCTGAAACTGATCGGCTTATATGAGCAAAGAAAAAAATCTTTTATATCATTTTCACTCGGACATCAAAGATTGATATTGATTGTAAGAGCAATGGTAAAACATCCGCCGCTACTCATTTTAGACGAACCAACTGTTGGGTTAGACGATCATGATGCCGCATTATTTATTGCATTGGTCAATAAAATTGCAGAAGAAAGTACAACAGCAATTTTATATGTATCGCATAGAAAAGAAACGGGATTAACACCCCAATTTATTTATGAGTTGATGCCGGATGAAAACGGTTCTATCGGAATAAAAAAGAGATTTAGTTTGTTCAACTAAATCTCTTTTTATTTTAAAACATGATCTATTTAAAAATCTCCATCTATGGCAGTTATTTTACCATGCTGCACATCACCATCAATCGGTGCCGATGAGGAGCCTATCAATATCTGCCTTGCAGAATTAATAAATACTGCCCTGCCAAAATCATAACCGGTATTGCCGTCTATATCAATATATTTTTGTTTGAGTGTCCAAACCGCCCCATTTCGATAATAATAATTTGCAACACCAAAAGGGGTGGTAATACTACCACCTGCCAGGCCTTTGCTATGGCCGGTTAGCAGATAAGGCACACTGCCATCATATACAACAGAAACCGATTCGCCTCCGTTATTGTAGTTGCTGGGGTTAATGGTGGCAGAGGACACCCATAAATTAGCAGTAGTATCAAAGCTATAAATATGTACCTGACTAAATGAAGAACCGCCGGGGCTACCGCCGGGAATAAATGTTTCTCCGGGTTGGCCAATGGCTAATACCTGTCTTGTACCCGATTTTGCATGACTAAGCGAATAACCGAATCTTCCGCCGTCTTCCGTCCCTAAAAGACTTTGATGTAAAGTCCAGATATTAGTTGTGACATTACGTTTATAGATGTACACTTTACCTCTTTTTGAAGTTGCTGCTCCTGCTGCATTAGCAAACGGAGCACCTACAAAAAGCCAGGCATTTTCATCATTGTCCATTGTAACATCAACAGCATGTCCAAAATTTTCTATAGAAATACTAGCACCATCAATTAACCTTGTTTCATACGCATAAGCTCCGGCCGATGGTTTGAACCATGTATGCACAGCTCCATACCCCCCATCGTCATTAGATGCTCCGCCAACCACAATTGCTCCTGCACTTGATGTGGCAAGTGCCACACTTTTTCCTAGCAGATCATTATTCTCAAGTACAGTTGGAGCAGGTAATATCGAAAAAGTTGGAGGGTTATTGGTTGTGTTAACAGCATAAACCGCACCTCTATCTACACCCCCCATATCTCTGTATGGAGCACCAACTGCAAAATCATATCCCGACGCAGCAACACTAGTACCAAAACCGTCACCTGCCAATGGAGCCACGGCCGCAGAAATTCCTGCTTTGTTCCATACAAGCCGGTTGGTATTTTCAAGAAAAAAAGCAGTGTACACTGCACCTGCTTTAACCGCAGCACCATGCTCAGCACCAGGAGCCCCAACTATAAAATAGTTGTTACCCGATGCAATGCTTACTCCCAGAGAATCATTTGCATCAACCGTTGTAGGATAATTATCCTTTGGACTCAAGTATTGAATAGCAGCTTCACTTTTTTCTCCGACAGGCAGCCACTCTGTGCCATTGTAATAGTAGAACTTATTTAAATAATATACTAGTAAACCTGTTGCAGGATTCAAAGGCAAACTGGATACCCTTGGTATCAAGACTCCTTTGTTAGTACTAGTTACATCCAGTATAGCACTGGCATGCGGTGTAGTAGTTCCGATACCTACATTTTGTGCTTGGGTAATAAAGAAGCTAATTGAAAAAATAAGCAGGTAGAAAATATACTTCATTGTATTTTTTTTATGAAGATAAAAAAAATACAATATTTGTAGCAATCATTAACGAGTGAAACGATCAAAAGAAAACAACACACTTCAAAACTGCTTATAAATTGAACCCAAATGAAAATGCTTCAATGTGCACACTAAAAGAATGATCTACTCTCCTCTTTGTATAAGTCTCTCATTAAATCTATGTAAATATTCTCTTTTAATTGCTGTAAGGTTTATATATGGATCAATCTCTCCCGGTGGTGCTATAGCATTTTTATACCCTTCTTGAATATCTTGTTCAGATTCAAACAGATCTATCATTTCATTGCTTATACTGATCTTGAAATTTTCTTTTTCGCCAAGAAGAAAAACCTCAAAAGATTTGCTGAGTGCACTTGCTGCAACACCCAATAATGGTGTCGGCTTGTAAGCTCTTATAAAAAAAGGATGCGGCCCTAAACAGTCCAATTTCCAGTATTTCTTTTCAAGTCCAAAATTATTGTCACTTACATATACGAACTCTCCATCGCAAAACCCCCAAACACTTTCGTCATCAATCGTTTGGCCTGAAGGCAATTTATAATCTACTCTGAGCACTCCAGCCTTTTGTCTTTTCTTAGAGTCACTTTTTTTTACCACTTTAAAATCTATTATTATAGAAGGAGCATTATTAAAAAATTCTGTGCGGTTTTTATAGAACCCTTTCTTAAGTGTTTTTGCTTTATAAATTTTTACTGTACTATCACTTTTAGAAATTACAGAATCTTGCATTTCTACTTGCTGAGAATAGGAAATATTGAAAAAAGTTTGCGAAAATAATATTAGAAATATGTGCTTCATAAAAACTCATTTATAAAATAGATGCCATCTTTTTAAGATGGCATCTATTTTATTTTTAGAGATAAAAGAATTAAAGCTTATCTAACACTCCATCAACAATTCCAAAAGCAACACTCTCTTGTGCATCCATCCAAAAATCACGGTCACTGTTTTTTACAATAGTTTCGTAAGATTGGTTACAATTCTTTGCAAGAATTTCGTTGAGTTGTTTTTTTGTCTTTAAAATTTGATCGGCCATAATTTCAAGATCGGCACTAACACCTTGTCCGCCGCCGCTTGGTTGATGGATCATTACTTCGCCACTAGGAAAAATAAAACGTCGACCTTTTGTACCACCACTTAATAAGATGCTGCCCATGCTTGCTGCCATACCCATACATACTGTGCTTACAGGGCTACTGATCATTTGCATGGTATCGTACACCACCAATCCACTGGTTACTACACCACCCGGGCTGTTGATATAAAAAGTGATTTCTTTTCCAGGGTCGATCGCTTCAAGATATAACAAACGGGCAGTAAGGTCTTTGCAAGATTTATCATCTACAACACCCCATAAAAATATTTTACGTTGTTCAATAAATTTTTTGTCGAACTGCCAGCCACTCATCATTTTCTCCATTGGGTTCTCTCCTTCTTTAGGAGTATCTTCTTCTTCGTTGAAACGTATGTTTTTGTTGTATGTGTTCATTGGTTATTTGTTTAGAATGTTTAGGAAATTTAGGGCTTAGAAGTTTAATAACATCGTACATCCCAAATCGTACATCGTAAATATTTAATCTTTCTTTGCTTTACGAGGATTGATAGTCAAAACTTCATCTACCAAACCATAGTCTTTTGCTTCGGTTGATGTAAGCCAATAATCTCTTTTACAGTCTTCAGCAACTTTATCAACCGGCTGACCGGTGTGATTAGCAATTACCTCGTACAATTCATTCTTTAATTTTTTTATTTCTGCAACTGTGATTTCAATATCAGAAGCTTGTCCTCCTGCACCACCACTTGGCTGATGCAACATGATACGACTATGTTTTAATGCTGTACGTTTCCCTTTTGCACCTGCACACATCAATACGGCTGCCATACTTGCTGCCATACCTGTACAAATGGTAGACACATCGGGTGTTACAAACTGCATCGTATCATACATACCCAAACCAGCATATACACTACCTCCAGGGCTATTGATGTACATCTGAATATCTTTGGTACGATCGGTACTTTCTAAAAATAAAAATTGTGCGGTGATGATGTTGGCTACTTCATCAGTTACAGGGTAACCCATAAAAATGATACGATCCATCATCAATCGACTGTACACATCCATTACTGCAACGTTCATCGGACGTTCTTCAATAATGTTTGGGGTTAGATTGGTTACGTTGTGTTTGATATAACTATCTAATGTGTTGCTGCTGATATTGCGGTGCTTTACAGCGTATTTTTCAAATTCTTTTCCAAAATTCATTTGTATATGGTTTAGAGTAACAAATATAGTTGATTGATTAAACCAAATATTGTGCTGGAAAAAAAATATGTCTTTTTGTCCGTAATGTTCTTTTTTGCTTGTCCAAAAAAGAACCAAAAAAAGACCCCGACAAACGATTACGGCCCGTTTGTCGGTAACAGCTCTGTGCATCTTTAGTACTACTGTGGTTTCAGCATTTAATCTTTATTGTACGTTCAATTCGAAAGAGCTTCATGAAAATAAAAATTTACACAACTTGAAAAATTCTGTTCATTCTATATTTCTGTGAATTCTGATTCTGACAAATAAAAAAGCCGAAACAAATGTGCTTCGGCTTTAATTATGGTGGAGTTATCTATTAATGATGATGATTGTGTTGCATTGCATTCAACTCTTCCGGTGTTACAGTTTTTTCTGCCGGTTTTACCTGATCTTGTGCCCAGTTAAATAGTTTATCAGTAACTAATCTTCTATAGCTGGCATCAACTTGTTTTTCGTCTTTCAGCATTTGATCAACATAACTATCTAACCAACTCGTATCATCGCCTAAATTCATGGTGCCGAAATAACGCATTACTTCAGTTTTCATATAAGCTTTCAAATCTTCAGCACTTACTTCCAATTTGTTGTCTTGTATAATTTTATCGCTGATCAAAGTCCATTTTAATTGGTTACTGAAAACAGGAAATTCCTTTTCTGCTTCTTCTGCTGTTTTGCGTTGTTCTGCATTACCGTTTTGCAACCAACGTTTTAAGAATCCTTCAGGAAATTCAATCTTCGTTTCATCTAATAAGAAATGATAGATCTGGTCGTGTAATTGGTTACGGCTTTGTCCGTCCCAATATTGCTCGATCTCTTCTTTTAATTTTTTTCTGAACTCTTCTTCTGTTGCAATTGATGCTCCGGGAAATACTTCATTAAAGAATTCTTCGTTCAATTCTCTTTTTTCTACTAAACCGATCTTAGCAATAGATAGCTTGAAATACTTGCTTGCAGCGTCTTTATCGTCTTTTGCAAAACCAAGATCCTGCAACATCATTTCTAATTTATCTGCGTCGAAAGCTTTAGATAATTGGATAACAACTGTATCATCTTTCTTTTTTCCTTTGAATTGTTTTTGAGCTGCAGCAGTTAAATATTTTAAGATAACCGAGTTTTCTTTTGATACACCACCTTCAACTGCATTGCCATCTTTATCGCTTTCAGTGAACAGAACGTTCAATACGTTCTCATCATTATCGATCGTTTCAGGCTCAGTCATTTTACCACCTTTGATCTGCATACGGGTAACTTCTTCCTGCACCTGTTCGTCAGTAGCCTTTACTTTATGTAAAGTCAATTTTGCCTTACCAAGATTAGCAATTTCAAAAGAAGGTTTCAAACCAATTTCAAAACCGAATTCATATTCATCGGGGTTATTGAAATCCATTTTACGGATATCAGCATCTAACGCCAATGGTTGAGCGAAAATTTCAGGTTTTTCTTTGTCAAGATAAGTGTACAATTCTTTTTCAACGGTTCTTAAAACTTCGTCGGTATAAATAGCCGGACCGTACATTTTTTTAACCATTCCGGTTGGAACCATTCCTTTTCTAAACCCCGGAATATTTGCAGTTTTGCTGTATTCTTTTATTTTTTTCTCGAATGTAGGTAAGTAATCTTCCTTGCTAACTTTTACTACGATCTTGTCGTTTAGTAAGCCAATGTTCTCTCTTGCAACTGTTGCCATGATTTGTGTGATGCCCCCATCCCCTAAAGGGGAGTTGAGAACCTTTTAAATTGATGAATAATACTTTTAATAAAATACCCCCTCATATCGAGAGGGTATTTTTTGTCCGGATGATAGGGGTCGAACCTACATGGATTGCTCCGCCAGATCCTAAGTCTGGTGCGTCTGCCAATTTCGCCACATCCGGTTTTGGGAGTGCAAAAGTAGGGAATTTTGGTAAAAGTGGAAAGAGTTTTGTTTTCTTTTTGAAGTAGCCTTAAGCTGCAAGCCGCAAGGTATAAGTCTGCTATTTTCGGGGTGTCCCTTTGTAACTTGTGGCTTGAAGCTTGCACCTTAACGTTTGTTCTTTCCCATTTTTCAAGTAAATTCGTACCTATTACAATGGAAACAACAACAGCCATACCCAAGTACACTTTAAACGAGGAAGAAGAAAAAAAAGAGATTCTCCGGCATTACCGTGGTTTATTGAAAGAATTGAAGCCTAAACTCAAAACAGGTGACAAAGAATTATTACGTACAGCCTTTGAAATGGCTGCCGAAGCACACAAAACCATGCGTCGTAAAAGTGGAGAGCCTTATATTTTGCACCCTCTCGCTGTTGCAAGAATATGTGTGGAAGAGATCGGCCTTGGGGTAAGAAGTACCATTTGCGCCCTTTTGCATGATACTGTGGAAGATACAGATATTACATTGGATGATGTGAAACGTGAGTTTGGCGACGAAATTGCCAAAATTGTTGATGGATTAACCAAGATCAGTTCGGTAATGGATGCCAATACCAGTCAACAAGCAGAAAATTTTAAAAAGATCTTACTCACACTGACAGATGACCCTCGTGTAATACTTATTAAACTTGCAGACCGGCTTCATAATATGCGAACGATGGACAGTATGAAGCGGGAGAAGCAACTGAAGGTATCCAGCGAAACAGTATATGTATATGCTCCGCTTGCCCATCGTATGGGTTTATATGCCATTAAAACGGAATTGGAAGATCTTTCCATGAAATACCTGGAGCAGGAGCATTATAAAATGATTGCTCAGAAATTACAGGAAACAAAAAGAGAACGTACTAGATATATCAATGATTTCATCAGACCGATAAAAGATAAGCTTGAAAAGAGCGATATCAATTTTGAAATTTTTGGCCGACCAAAAAGCATTCACTCTATCTGGAATAAGATGAAAAAGAAGGGTGTGAGTTTTGAAGAAGTGTATGATCTTTTCGCTATCAGAATTATTGTGGATGCTCCGCCGGAAAAGGAAAAAGAAGATTGCTGGAAAGTGTATAGTATGATTACGGATGAATATAACCCATCGCCTGAAAGATTGAGAGATTGGTTGAGCAATCCAAAGAGCAACGGTTACGAAGCGCTGCATACAACTGTAATGGGACCGCAGGGCAAGTGGGTTGAAATTCAGATCAGAACAAAACGTACCAATGAAATTGCAGAAAAAGGTTTAGCTGCTCACTGGAAATATAAAGAAGGTACGAACGATGAAAGTCGCTTTGACAAATGGTTTGGGCAAATAAGAGAAGTATTGAGTAACAACGATGCTAATTCACTCGACTTCTTACAAGATTTTAAGACTTCCTTTTTAGCCGAAGAAATTTATGTGTACACACCAAAAGGGGATGTAAAAATGTTGCCCGTTGGTGCTACTGCATTAGATTTTGCTTTTGGGGTACACAGTGCCGTTGGGAGTAAAACGATCGGTGCTAAGGTGAATCATAAGCTTGTGCCGTTGGGACACAAACTACGCAGTGGAGATCAGATAGAAATTATTACCAGTGCCAAACAAAAACCCAACCAGGAATGGTTGAATTTTGTTGTAACAAGTAAGGCCAAGCAAAAAATAAAAGATACGCTTAAAGAAGAAAAAAGAAAAGTTGCGGAAGATGGCAAATACATCTTACAAAAAAAATTAGATGCCATTGGTGGTATGGCTACGCAACACAATATGGAAGAACTGGCTTCTTTCTATAAAGTAAATTCTTCGCTTGATCTGCTGTATGATATTGCCACTAAGAAAATTGATCTTAAAGAATTAAAAGATTTTACCGCATCGGGTGACAGATTGTTTTTTCCAAAGCCTGTGAAACCGGAAATTGATGAAAAACATGACCATGATTTTGACACAAAACCATTCGATAAAAAGGATGCGGAACTGATCATCTTCGGAGAAAGCAGCGATAAGATCATGTACACGCTGGCTAATTGTTGTAAGCCAATACCGGGTGATGATGTGTTTGGCTTTGTTACCACAGGTGAAGGGTTGAAAATTCACAGAACCAATTGTCCGAATGCGGCAAGACTCATGGCCAACCACGGACATAGAGTTATAAAAACCAAGTGGGCTAAAAATAAAGAGATATCTTTCCTTACAGGTTTAAAAATTGTTGGAGTAGATGATGTGGGTGTGATTCATAAAATAACCAACCTCATCAGCGGCGAAATGAAATTCAATATTTCGGCTATGTCTATTGAAGCGAAAGAAGGTATTTTTATGGGTAACCTGAAAATATTTGTTCATGATAAAGAAGAGTTGGACGAACTATGCAATCGTTTATTAGCTTTACATGGCATTGAAAAAGTAGAACGTTACGACACTGAAGACACAGAAGCTGCAGTTAAAAATAAAAATCATTAAAAAAATTATACCATGCAAGAATTAATTACAAAAATTACAGAGAATACAGGCATTACTCCTGAACAAGCTGCTAAAGCAGTTGAGACCATTAAAGATTTTGTAAAAGAAAAATTTCCGATGATGGCCGGTGCAGTTGACAATTTATTTGGATCGGCGGATAGCTAAAACCCTCTCAACACTTCCCTGCTAATAACAATTTTTTGTATTTCGCTGGTGCCTTCTCCGATGGTACACAGTTTACTATCTCTATAAAATTTTTCAACAGGGAAGTCTTTGGTATAACCATACCCACCGAAAATTTGTACTGCATCATTGCTGACTCTTACTGCTACTTCACTGGCATAATATTTTGCCATGGCAGCTTCCTTGGTCATTTGTTTACCACGTATCTTCAAATCGCAGGCCTGATTAATTAATAATTCGGCAGCTTCAATTTCTGTTGCCATATCTGCCAGCTTAAAACTTATTCCCTGAAAATTTGAAATGGGTTGATCAAATTGATAACGTTCTTTTGAATACTGTAATGCTGCTTCATAAGCACCTTTTGAAATACCAAGTGCAAGTGCTGCAATAGATATTCTACCACCATCCAATACCTTCATAGCCTGATGAAAACCATCTCCTACTGCTCCCATTCTACAAGTATCAGGTATGCGACAATTATCAAAGATCATTTCAGCCGTTTCGCTGGCCCTCATTCCCAATTTATTTTCTTTCTTACCTGCATTAAAACCGGGTGTACCACGGTCAACAATAAACGCAGTTGAATTTTCTTTTGTACGTGGCTCTCCGGTTCTGCAAATAACAACCGCCACATCTCCGCTTTTTCCATGAGTGATCCAACATTTAGTGCCATTCAATATCCAGTGATCTCCATCTTTTACAGCAGTTGTTTTCATGTTGCCTGCGTCGCTACCGGTGTTAGGTTCTGTTAAACCCCATGCACCAATGAATTCTGCAGAAGCTAATTTGGGTAGATATTTTTGCTTTTGCTCTTCGCTTGCAAAGTGTAAAATATGCCCGGTGCATAATGAATTGTGTGCAGCTAATGACAAACCAATTGAACCACAAACTTTTGCTATTTCCTGTATCACCACATTGTATTCAAAATAACTGAGACCAGAGCCACCATACTGTTCAGGTACCAATACGCCCATCAAACCCAACTTCCCCATTTCTTTAAAAATGTGTACGGGAAATTCCTGTGACTCATCCCATTCCATTACATGCGGTCTTATATATTGATTGGCAAAGTCTTTGGCAGTTTGTGCCACTTGCAGGGTAATTTCATCAGGGGCAAAATTCATATCGTTCAGTTATATCAGCAATTTAATTAATTGTCAGATAAAAAACGACTTTATTAAAAACTTCGTCTGTAATGGTCATTATTTTTTTTATGTCGTTTACAGAAGCATAATTACCATGTTGTAACCGGTAGTTAACAATTGCATTAGCAGTAGCATAACGTAGGTAGGGATGAGCCTTCATTTCATCCAGCGTAGCTGTATTGATATTTATTTTTTTGATGACAGGATTATTCAATACTAATCGTGGTTTTATTTTTTGAAAAGTAGAATCCGGCAAACCAAATGTTTCAGCTACCTGCTCTATTTTATAAAACCCTCCGAGTTTATCTCTGAATGTTACAATACGCTGTGCCAATTTTCCTCCAATACCCGGCAAAGCAATCCATGCAGTTGTATCTGATGCATTAATGTCTACAATTGATGGCGTATATTTTGGATAAGTCTTTGGCTCATACTCTTTTTTCTCATAATTATTTTGAGCAAAGCTGTTTTGAATTTGTATGTAGGGGGTTAATCTTTGAATTTCATCTTCATGCAAACCCCAAATCTTACTAATATCTTCGGGTTTATAAAATTTACCGCCTTTAGAAGTAAAGTTTTTGATGGTAGCAATTGTTTTATCTCTAAGTCCCAAACGTTTCCAACCTGCTTCATCCAACGTATTCGGATCAAAATAAAAAAGGTCTCCTTTTGTTTGACCAGCATAATAATTTCTTTCCGATGGTTGATAGAAATTTTGATAATTGTTCTCATCAAAATCACGATTGGTAAAACTTTTACCACTATCCAAACTCTTAATTTGCAACGCCGCTATTTCATTTGCAAATGCAGTGCTGTTTTGCTGTTTGTCTTTAATAAATAACGGAAAAAGCAATGGAAGAAAAACAAAGAATAATATCAGGATAAGTAAAGTGATAATACCTGCCCGTTCTTTTTTTGTGAAATTAAAATAGTCTGAAATGAATTGTTTCATTGTAAAGTAATTGAGTCATTACTTTACAGTCGAAATCAATCGAAAAAAAGTTGCAAACCATCATAAGCAAGTTCCATGCCTGATGGCAGATCTTTATTAATATCTTCATACAATCCAAGCTGATGGCTGATATGTGTAAAATAGCCCTTAGGTACTTTTAATTCCTTAACTAAGGCAATAGCTTCATCAATAGTATAGTGAGATAAGTGTTCTTTGTGTCGTAATGCATTTACTACCATTGCTTCGCTGCCTTTAATTTTTTCCTTTTCGCTTTCATCAATTTTATTGGCATCTGTGATATAAGTAAACTTACCTATACGAAAAGCCATAACCGGCATTTTATAATGCCACACCATGACTGGTATCACAGGAATATCTCCAATCATAAATGGCGTTTCATCGATGGTATTCAAGTTGATCTCAGGAATGCCGGGATATTTCTTATCTGCAAAAGCATAGGCAAACTCTCTTTTCAAGGCCTCTTCCGTTAAAGCATTTGCAAAGACTTCCATTGCTTTACCACTAAAATAACTAAAGGCTTTTACATCATCCAAACCGGCAACATGATCCTTATGCGGATGTGTAAATAAGACAGCATCTAACTTTTTAACCCTTTCTCTTAACATCTGCGTACGAAAGTCGGGTGTGGTATCAATTACAAAACTTGTGGCGCTGCTTTCAACCAAAATACTGCTGCGTAAACGCTGATCTTTGGAATTTGATGAAGCACAAACAATACAGTCACATGCAATCATCGGTACTCCGGTGCTGGTGCCGGTACCTAAGAATGTTATTTTAATTGGAGGACAATTCATAATAATGAGAAATGCAAAAGTAAGAAATAAGAAATGAGAAAGTTAAGGACTTCAAAAACTGAAGACTCCCTTACTTTCTCATTTCTTATTTTATGTTTCTAATTTCTTATTTATGTGCTTCCGCACTCATCACTTCGTCATACATTTTCTGACTTTCATGTGTAAGTGCATCAAAGTTGATCTCTAATTGTGGCATCAGATCTATAAGTGTATTAATTCTTCCCTCGGTTTGAAAAAACTTATTCAGTACAATTACTTTCTTTGCCTGCAAAATGCAATATCCGCTCTGAAAATTTCCTCTTTCATAACGAATTACATAACCGGCTTCTTCCGCAATTCTTTCTATCTTATCTAAATTGTTTTGTGTGTATTTCATATTTACCTCCATTCGCCACCAAACCCCTAAAATGGTTTTTCAGCTTCATTTATACATGCAACTTCTACTATATTCAGATTAATAAAAAAAAAGATTCTCCACAAATTGTGGATTAAAATAGTCCAAGAAATGTGCCGATTCCGCTAGGAGCCGCTAATAAGAAGTTATTTATTTGTCATTCTTACAATAGGAACGATCATTTCTTCCAAACTTACGCCACCATGCTGAAAGGTATTCTTGTAGTAGTTGACAAAGTGGTTGTAATTATTAGGGTAACAAAGAAACATATCACTCTTGCCGAAAATATAAGATGAATTCACATTGGGTACAGGTAAGCCCCCTTCTCTGGGATCTCTGAAAACCAGTACATCTCGGGCTTCATAATTCAAATTACGGCCATGCTTATAACGCAGATTGGCTGTTGTCTGTTTATCGCCGATTACTTTAGTGGGTGTTTTTACCCTTACGCTTCCATGATCTGTACCAACGATCAAGGTAATTTTTTTATCTGCAATTTTTTTCAATGCCTGATGTAGCGGACTATGTTCGAACCAACTCTGCGTAATGCTTCTATAACTTGTTTCATCGCCTGCCAATTCTTTGAGCACTTCCATTTCTGTACGAGCATGACTAAGCATATCTACAAAATTGTAAACGATGATATTAATGTCATTCTGCAAAAAGTTATGCATATTGTCCACCAACTTTTGCCCATCATGATTGTTGGTGATCTTTGTATAAGAATATTTCAGATCAGCTTTTCCTAAACGCTTTAATTGTGCCTTAAAAAATTCTTCTTCAAATAAATTCTTTCCCCCTTCCTCATCATCGTTTTTCCATTGTACCGGAAATTGCTTTTCAATATCGATAGGCAACAAACCGGCAAAAATGGCATTACGGGCATATTGAGTAGCTGTAGGTAATATAGAATAGAAAGTTTCTTCTTCATGTATCCTGAAACTTTCTGCAAATATTGGCTGAATGGTTTTCCATTGATCAAAACGCAAATTATCGATCAGTACAAAAAACAATGGTGTACCTTTTTCAAGATGTGGCAAAACTTTATACTTTAATAAAGTATGACTCATGATCGGAGCATCATTGCCTTTGGGGTTTACCCATCCCACATAATTTTTAGAAATAAATTTAAAAAACTCTGTATTGGCCTCAGATTTTTGTGTTTGAAAAACTTCCTGCATTTCGGGGCTATCGCTTTTTTTCATCTCCAGTTCCCAGTAAACTAATTTTTTATAAATATCCATCCATTGATTGTAATCAGGGTTATCACTCAATGCCATGAATAAACTTCTGAATTCTTGTTGGTAAGCAGAAGTTGTTTTTTCAGCCACCAATCTTTTATTATCGATCAATTTTTTTAAACTCAACCAAACCTGATTTGGGTTTACAGGTTTAATTAAATAATCGCTTATTTGAGAGCCGATCGCCTCATCCATTAAATTCTCCGCCTCATTTTTTGTAATTAAAACAACCGGCAAATTATTGTTCGCTTCTTTTATCTGTTGCAGCGTCTGCAAGCCGGTGATTCCCGGCATGGTTTCATCGAGCAACACCACATCAACGATATTTTCTTTTACAAATTCAACCGCATCAAAACCATTTGATTTTGTTGCTACCTCATATCCCTTACTTTCTAAAAACATAATTTGAGAAGTCAGGCTGTCGATCTCATCATCTACCCATAGAATTTTGATATTGCTCATAGTGTGTTTTATTATTTTGTGAACCGGCTGTGGTATTTCATGGCAACATCGTTGTGTCACTCACTTGTACTGAAAATCTTTACTCAGCAATTTAAATCCGGTAGTGTAAAATTATTCTATACGCAGTAATAAGTATTAGAAGAAATAGTGTGTAGCAAATATAATGGTTTCATCATTCAGAATTGTAGCTTTGTAGCAATCGTAAAAAAAGTTTTAACAAAATACTATTAACTTACAGAATGCCTTTCAGAAAAATAATCAACGATCCGGTTTATGGCTTTATTACCATTGACGATGAACTGATCTTCAAAATAATTGCTCATCCTTATTATCAGCGGCTTCGTCGTGTACATCAAATGGCCATGGCTCATTTGGTTTATCCCGGGGCAGTACATACAAGATTGCACCACTCCTTAGGAGCTTATCATTTAATGGGCAATGCCTTGTATGAATTAAAAAGTAAAGGGGTTGATATCACAAAGGAAGAAGAGCAAGGTGCAAAAATTGCCATCTTACTACACGATATAGGCCACGGACCATTCAGTCATGCGTTGGAGAATGTTTTGATAGAAGGCATGCATCACGAAGCTATTTCTTTACTGTTGATGAAAGAATTGAATAAACAATTCAATGGTAAGTTAGAATTAGCCATTAAGATTTTCACCAATAAATATCCAAAGAAATATTTGTACCAACTCATCAGCGGACAATTAGATGTTGACAGAATGGATTACCTCACCCGTGATAGTTTTTTCAGCGGTGTAAGCGAAGGCACTATTGGTTATGATAGAATTTTAAAAATGCTTGTTGTACACAAAGGCACACTTATGGTTGAAGAAAAAGGCATTTACTCTATTGAAAAATTTTTGGTATCCCGCCGATTGATGTATTGGCAGGTTTATCTGCATAAAACTGTGCTCTGTGCCGAGCAAATGTTGCAAAGAATTATTAAAAGGGCTAAGTACATTAAAGCAACTTCATCTACCTTATTAAATAAATTTGTTACCCAATCGGTTGACAAAGTAACATTGGAAGAGTTTTGTAATATTGATGATAATGATGTGCTTACAGCCATTAAAGAATGGAGCCATCATCCGGATAAAATCTTATCACTTTTATGCAAAGGAATCATTAACAGAGACCTTTTAAAAGTAAAGTATTTTGCCAAGCCTGTAAGTAAAAGTCTGCTAAAAGAAAAAACCGAAGCAGCAATCAGCCAATTACAACTGTCTGAGGAAGAAGCAAATTGGTTGGTATTTACAGGAGAAGCTGCAAGCAGCACCTATAATTTTGAGGATGAACATATTTACATATTATTTAAAGATGGTAATGTAAAAGATATTTCAGAAGTTGATAATGCGCTTATCAACCAAAACCTCAGGGGCAAGATGAAAAAATATTACATTTGCTACACAAGATAGTCGCAAGCTATAAGCCACAAAGGACGAGTCTACAAGCTATATGCTTTTCCCTTGAAACTTTTAGCTTGTAGCTTAAAAATTAATTATGCAATTCACTGCAGCACAAATAGCCATGATCATTGGCGGAAAAGTAGAAGGCGATGCAAATGCATCTGTTGCTTCATTTGGTAAAATTGAGGAAGCTCAAGAAGGTCAGCTTGCTTTTTTAGCCAACCCGAAATATGAAGAATATCTTTACAGTACAAAAGCTACAGTAATTATAGTAAGTGAAAATCAGGAATTAAAACAAAACATAACTGCTACGCTTATACGAGTGCCGGATGCTTATAGCGCATTTGCGATATTACTCGATAAATATCAACAATTAAAAACACAACAATTGGTTGGTATTCAGCAACCTGCTTATATCGACGCTACTTCAAAAATTGGTGAAGAAGTATTTATTGGTGCATTTGCATACATCGGTGAAAAAGCTATTGTAGGTAAAGCCTCAAAAATCTTTCCAAATGTTTATATAGGCAACGATGTGGTAATTGGAGAAAACTCTATCATTCATCCCGGTGTAAAAATTTATCATGATTGTGTTATTGGAAACAATGTAACCATACATGCAGGTACTATTATAGGTGGCGATGGTTTTGGGTTTGCTCCTCAGGCCGATGGTAGTTTTAAAAAAGTACCACAGATCGGGAATGTGATCATTGAAGATAATGTTGAGATCGGATCTAATACAACCATTGACAGAGCAACGATTGGAAGTACCATCATAAGATCGGGTGCTAAACTGGATAATCTTTTGCAAATTGCCCATAATGTTGAAGTAGGCAGTAACTCTGTGATTGCAGCACAAAGCGGCATCAGCGGCAGTACTAAAATTGGTAAAAATGTAATGATCGGTGGGCAGGTTGGTATTGTTGGTCATTTGCAAATAGCCGATGGTAGCAAAATAAATGCACAAAGTGGCGTAAGTAAATCTATTAAAACTCCCAATACTGCTGTAACCGGCTCCCCGGCATACGATTATACAGCAGCACTCCGCAGTCAGGCGGTAGCAAGAAAATTACCAGATCTGGAAAAAAGAATAAAAGAACTTGAGTTGATGATAAAAGAGTTGATGGTAAAGAATGATTAGCTACAAGCTGCAAGCCACAAGGGATAAAGTTCCAGCTTGTTGGTTTATTCCGATAAACAAGTACTTACCAACTATTATACACGAATAAAAAAGAGAGAAACATAAAATCAGCTGACTTGTCGCTTGCGGCTTGAGGCTTGGGGCTTGTTCCGCAGGCTTACAAAAAAATAAATACCTTTGTCCCTCTTTTATAAAAACAAGTAGCATGGACGCAAATTTCAATCCCGATAAACAACATACATTGGCTTCGGCTATCAGCATTTCAGGCACAGGGCTTCATACCGGTATCAATGTCGATATGACGCTTAAACCGGCCAATGTTGGCTTTGGTTATCAGTTTCAAAGAATCGATCTTCCGGGTATGCCAATCATTAAAGCCGATTGTGATCTTGTAACAGATACATCAAGAGGTACTACATTGGAAGTGAATGAGGTAAAAGTGAGCACGGTTGAACATATCCTTGCCGCATTGGTTGGTATGGGAGTTGATAATTGTTTGATTGAGTTAAATGGCCCTGAAGTGCCGATCATTGATGGCAGCAGCAATCCATTTGTTGAGATAATTGATGAAGCCGGCGTAATAGAACAGGACGCAGCTAAAATATGGTACACTATTGATACTAATTTTTCTTATTACGATGAAACCAAAAGAGTTGAGATCACAGCTTTACCTTCAACAGATTTTAAAGTAACCACTTTGATAGATTTCAATTCTCCTGTATTAGGCACACAACACGCCGGTTTAAAAACAATCAGAGAATTTAAATCAGAGATCGCTCCTTGTCGTACTTTTTGTTTTTTACATGAACTGGAATTATTGCTGGAACATAACCTCATCAAAGGCGGCGACATCAACAATGCTATTGTGGTAGTTGACAAACCTGTTACTGATGAAGAAATGAGTCGCTTAGCAAAAGCTTTTGGTAGAGATAAAGTAGAGGTAAAAAGTGAAGGTTATTTAAATAATTTGGAATTGCGTTTCCCGAACGAACCGGCTCGTCATAAATTGCTGGATGTGATCGGTGACTTAGCTCTGATAGGCTACCCTATTAAAGCACATATCATCGCCAACAGACCAGGACATTCAAGCAATGTTGCTTTTGCAAAGCAGATAAAACAATACATAAAAAAGAACAAGCATACCAAAGATGTTCCTATTTATGATCCCAATCAACCTGCAATTTATAACCTGCAGCAAATAGAACAAACACTACCACATCGTTACCCATTTTTATTGGTAGACAAAATAATTGAACTCACCGAAAAGCAGATTGTGGGTATCAAAAACGTGACCTTCAATGAATTCTTCTTTCAAGGACACTTTCCCGGAAACCCTGTAATGCCGGGTGTTTTGCAAATTGAAGCATTGGCACAAACAGGTGGTATTCTATGTATTAACGCAATGCCTGAAGGAAAATATGATACCTATTTCATCAAGATAGACAACTGTAAATTCAAACAAAAAGTTGTTCCCGGAGATACCATGCTACTTAAAATGGAATTACTTGAACCCATCCGCAGAGGTATTTGTATCATGAGAGGTAGTGTGTATGTAGGTAATAAGCTTTGCACAGAAGCTGATTTAACCGCACAATTGGTAAAAAGAGTATGATTTTAGTCATGTAATAACGATTATGACATTTACATGATAAAACTTTTTTACACCTGAGGGAACTTTGCAGCAGTAATGCTACAAACACCAAAACTATATTGTTTTCTGATCACTTTTTGTTTTACATCACCCCTGTTTGCACAAAAAAAAATTTCAGACACTGCCGTATTAGGAGAAGTTGTTGTTACGGCTACCCGTACAGAAAAAAGCATCGGTGATATTCCTGTTCCAATTCAGGTTATCTCTAAAAAATTCATAAAGCAAACAGGCGCTCAAAAGCTGATCGATATTTTACAACAACAAACCGGACTTGTTATTTCTGATAATCCGCTCGGCCAGGCACTACAGGGGTACCCTAATCCGTTAGGTACAGGCATACAAATGCAAGGACTTGATCCGGGATACACTTTAATATTATTAGACGGCGAACCGTTGACCGGTAGAAATGCAGGCATCTTAAACTTAGGAAGAATAGCTGTTGGCAATATTCAACAAATTGAGATCATCAAAGGGCCTGCCACGAGTTTGTATGGCAGTGATGCTTTGGCCGGTGTGATCAATATCATCTCAGAAAAAATAAAAGAAACAAAAACAGCGTTGCAAATACATCATGCAACTAACAACACTTGGGGGCTTACTGCCGACCAAACAATCAAAACAAAAAAAGCGGGGATTCAGCTTTTTGCAAATAGGTACAGTAGCAGTGGCTACGATCTTGATAAGAACATCTATGGAAAAACCTCAGACCCTTATCATAATTACACCTTTGCCGCAAAAGCATTTTTTGATATCAATAGCAATAACCAGATCATAAGTTCTGCAAGAGTATTTACACAAAAACAATTCAACAATTACCTCATCTATGTAAATGCGTCTCCCGATACTGTAAAGGGTAATACCACCGAACTTGATTGGAGTTTCAATAACCAATGGACACATACGTTCAATAAAAAAACAAAACTCTTTACTCGCTTTTTTAGCAATGGATATAAAAATGAAGCGAATGTATATATGCAAAAAACAAATTCACTGTTTGATCGGTACTTTCTTAATCAGTTTTTATACAAACCTGAAATACAGATAGAGATCGGCGACAAACAAAATCAAAAATTCATTGCGGGTGTGGGTTGCAATTTCGAAACAGTTCAGTCAAGCAGATACACTTCTACAAAACATCTTACCACATCATATCTTTTTGCTCAGAAAGAATGGTTATTAAAAAACATATTGAATATCACAGCAGGAGCCAGATACACCAAGAATAATTTATTCGATGCACAGATCAATCCTAAATTATCTTTTGCATATAAACCAACACACAAATTAAAATTGATCCTATCAGTTGGCACAGGATATAAAACGCCTGACTTCAGACAACAGTTCTTGTATTTCAACAATGCATTAATAGGATATACATTATTGGGAGCGCAGGAATTAGCAAGCGGTTTAAAGCAGCTTAAACAAAACGGCGAAATTGCACAAGATGTTGACATCACTCCTTATTTATGGAAAAAAAGTTTATCTCCTGAAAAATCGATCGGAACTAACATTGGGGCTACTTATAATTTAAACAATACCACAATTTTTGTTGCCAATATTTTTAGAAATGATATCACTCATTTGATAGAAAGATACAATCTGCCCTTTGTAAAAACCAACGGCCAGTCTATTTTCTGTTACCAAAATATCAGCAAAGTTTTTACGCAGGGATTAGATATAAACATCCAGCACAATATCAACGAAACATGGACATTCAACGCAGGCTACCAATACCTGGATGCAAAAGATAAAGACGCTGTTAAGAATATTAAAAACAGAAAAGTTATACAACGAGATCCTGTTACTTATATCAGCACTTATACAACCATGAGTCAATACGGTGGGTTATTCAATCGTAGTAAACACTCTGCAAATATTCAGGTGATCTATACCGATAAAAAAACAAACATATCAGGTAGTATCAGAGCAACTTACCGTGGCCGATTCGGTTATGCCGATATCAACGGTTCACAAATACTCGATGATGACAGAGAATATGTAAAAGGTTATACAATGCTTAATCTAAGTATTAATAAAACATTTGTCAAAGGATTTGAGTTACAGATTGGCAGCGATAATATTTTAAACCATACAGACAGGGTTAAAATGCCCAATCTTTTCGGACGTACATATTTTGTTAACTGCAACATCAATCTAAAACAACTACTAAAAAATAAAACACAATTAAAATGAAAAAAACAACAACCCTTTTTGTAAGCATGATCTGTGCAGCGACAATTATATCATTGGCTTCATGCAAAAAAGATGCAACTACTCCCGGCGCTTCAGAAAGCACTACATCATTAACCGTAAGCTTTTCTAATGCTGCTCCTTATACATTTTTCAGTTTAAAGAACGGGTCTGTAATTCCGAATATTGATAGCTCAACAAACAAATGGGATTTTGGCTTACGTCGTACCTCATTTATATTCAATAGCCATGCATTTGGTTTGGGGAATGCAGGCGTAATTGTTGCTGATGGTATATATGCAGATATTACCGAGGCTCCAACAACAGGTTATGCATACGACACCACTACATCCAAACTAGCCGTTCCAAGTTATAAATTATGGGCCGATTACAATCCTGCTACTTATTCATTCGTACCAAAAGCCGGTAAAACCTTTATTATTCGTACAGCAGAAGGTATGTATGCAAAAATGGAGTTATTGCAAACTATATATGAGCCATTTGTAGGACCGGTTCCGAGTTTGATCACTTACAAACTTCGTTATACAATACAAGCCAATGGATCAACAAAATTCTAAGCAAAACACAACTAAACGTAAAAGCCCACTGTTAAACAGTGGGCTTTTTTAATTTCAAAGGAATTGAAACCTAATAAACTTTACAAGCATTTTCCGTAGATATTCATGTGGGTTTTTAATAGGTATAAGACGTTGGATTTTAAAACGAAACTGTACAAAGTTTTTAATTCAGAGTTATAAAAAATGACGGGAGCAAGACTACCCCCGTCTTTACCTTAATAAAACCCTAAACTAGCAAAATCTTATTCTCTCTCCTCAAGCCAATCTATAATGAGTTTATAATACCATTTTAAAGAACCATTCTAACCTCTAATTAATAAGCCAATACTATGCCAAAACAATATTCTGTGGAAAACTTGGGGAAGATAAATTGTGAGTCCGCAATTCAATTGCAATTTCCGGGAAACAACCAAGGCTTTTGATTATCATAAACAAGCCTATTTCACTACCTTTGCAGCCATTTTAAACGGTCAAACCAAAGGTTAGACTAGATGCCCGGAATAATATATGAGTACCAAATACAAAGAATATCAGCAACTTAGCTTACCTACCATAGGAGAAGAGATTCTAAAAAAATGGAATGATGCCAATGCATTTCAAAAAAGCGTTGACCTGAGAGAGGGCAAAACACCATTTGTTTTCTATGAAGGTCCGCCAAGTGCCAATGGTATGCCCGGTATTCACCATGTTATTTCCAGAACACTAAAAGACCTGGTTTGCCGATACAAAACCATGCAGGGTTTTCAGGTAAAACGTAAAGGTGGATGGGACACCCATGGTTTGCCGGTGGAATTAGGTGTTGAAAAGTTGTTGGGCATTACTAAAGAAGATATCGGTAAAAAAATATCGGTAGAAGAATACAATGCTACTTGTCGTAGGGAAGTATTGAAATTTAAAGACAAGTGGGATGATATTACTAAAAAGATGGGTTACTGGGTTGATCTGAACAACCCGTATGTAACTTTTGAAAATAATTACGTTGAAACACTATGGTGGTGTTTATCTGAATTATATAAGAAAGGTTATTTATATGAAAGTGTAAGTATCCAACCCTACTCTCCTGCTGCCGGCACGGGTTTATCATCTCATGAGTTAAATCAGCCTGGTACATATAAAGATGTGAAGGATACGAGTGCAACGGTGATGTTCAAGGCGATCAGGAATGAAAAGAGTGAGTTTTTATTTAAAGCAATCGAGAACATGGGTGAGATTGACTTCACACAGATGTTAGACCTCAAACAGATGCTCGACGCCAGACCCCAGACTTCCGACACCTTTTTCTTAGCATGGACGACAACACCATGGACACTTCCTTCTAATCTTGGCTTAACGGTTGGCTCGAACATCGATTATGTTCTTGTAGAAACTTACAATCCATACCTGAACGTTCCGGTCAATGTTATTCTTGCCAAACAATTATTGAACAAATACTTTGATTTAACTGGTATCGATATCAATTCCATAAAAACCGGATTTAAATTAGTTAGCCACTCAGACACGAAGAAAATATCAGCGTGGAAAATATTGGCTGAATTTAAAGGATCACAAATTGAAGGCTGCGAATACGAACAACTCCTTCCTTACGAAGCCAACTCACCCAAAGTAATTGAAGAAATCACACCTGGTGCAAAACCGTTCAGAGTATTAGTAGATTCATTTGTTACTACAGAAGATGGTACCGGTATTGTGCACACTGCTCCTGCTTTTGGCGCAGATGATTTTAAAGTTGGAAAGAAAAACAACCTGGGCATTTTAACCCTTGTTGACAGAGAAGGAAAATTCGTGGACGATGTTGGAGAATTCAGCGGTCGTTATGTAAAAAATTACAAAGACGAAAAAGAATATGTTGATGTAAATGTAGACATAGCCGTAAAATTAAAACTAGAGAACAGAGCTTTTAAAGTAGAAAAATACGAGCATAACTATCCTCATTGCTGGCGTACAGATAAGCCGATCATTTATTATCCGTTAGATGCATGGTTCATTAAAACCACTGCAGCAAAAGATAAAATGGTGGAGCTCAATAAAACCATCAATTGGAAACCTGCGGCAACAGGCACCGGTCGCTTTGGCAACTGGTTAGAGAATATGGTTGATTGGAACCTGAGCCGTAGCCGTTATTGGGGAACTCCTCTACCGATCTGGCGTACGGAAGATGGTAGTGAAGAAAAATGTATCGGTTCGATAGCAGAATTAAACGAAGAAATTAAAAAGGCAGCAGAGGCATTAGGCGGTGAAACGAATAAGCATTACTTACATGAAGGCATACTCGATCTGCATAAACCATATGTAGATGACATTACATTGGTATCAACCGACGGCAAGCCGATGAAACGTGTACCAGACTTGGTAGACGTTTGGTTCGATAGTGGAGCTATGCCTTATGCCCAATGGCATTTTCCTTTTGAAAATAAAGAAACATTTAAACAAAATTTTCCGGCAGATTTTATTGCCGAAGGTGTGGATCAAACACGTGGATGGTTTTATACACTGCATGTATTAGGTGTTTTGTTATTTGATTCTGTTGCATACAAAGCTGTAGTGAGTAATGGTTTGGTGTTGGATAAGAGTGGTAACAAAATGAGCAAACGCTTAGGCAATGTTGTTGACCCGTTTGAAACCATCAATAGTTATGGTGCTGATGCAACAAGATGGTATCTTATCACCAATGCATCTCCATGGGATAGTTTGAAATTTGATACAGAAGGTATCAAAGAGGTACAAAGAAAATTCTTCGGAACACTTTATAATACGTACCAGTTTTTTGCATTGTATGCAAATGTTGATGGCTTTACTTTTAAAGAAAATTATATCCCTGTAAAAGACAGACCGGAGATAGATCAATGGATCTTATCCTGTTTAAATTCATTAATAAAAAATACACAACAAAGTTTTGATGATTACGAACCAACCCAAGCAGGTCGTGCTATTGAAGAGTTTGTAGATTCTTTATTGAGTAACTGGTATGTTCGTTTATGCCGTCGTCGTTTCTGGAAAGGTGAATACGAACACGATAAAATTTGTGCTTATCAAACCCTATATGAATGTTTGGAAACTTTATGCAAATTGATGGCACCGATCGCTCCATTCTTTGCAGATTGGTTGTTCAGTAATTTAAATGATGTATCGAAAAGATTTACAAATGAATCGGTGCATCATACAGACTTTCCAAAAGCTAATGATGCGGTCATTGATTCCAATCTTGAAAAAAGAATGTTGCTAGCTCAAGATGCTTCGTCTTTAATATTATCGCTTCGTAAAAATAAAAAAGTAAATATTAAAGTTCGGCAGCCGCTCCAAAAAGTTTTTATCCCTGCCTTGGATAATGAAATGGCTGCAAGAATAAAACAAGTGGAAGAGATCATCAAAGCAGAAACCAATATCAAAGAAGTTGAAGTTTTGTCCGTCGATAATGATTTTATTAGAAAAAAAACAAAAGCGAATTTTAAAACCCTTGGAAAAAAACTTGGTGCCAAGATGAAATGGGCTGCGGATGAAATTGCAAAATTCGACAACGCTACTATCGATAAAATACAGGAAGGCCCTTATCTGCTGAATCCCAATTATGAAGCCGAAGGCGTTGAACCAATTTATATCGGCAGCGAAGATCTGGAAATAACTACGGATGAAATTCCGGGATATGAAGTAGCGAATAAAGGAAGTTTAACCGTAGCTTTGGACATAACCATCACCCCTGCCCTAAAAAGCGAAGGAGATGCCAGAGAGTTTGTAAACAAGGTTCAAAACATCCGTAAAGACAGTGGTTTTGAACTAACAGATAAAATAAATGTGGAAGTATTGGAAAATCAAGGGCTGCAAGCTTCTTTAATTGAATTTAAAGATTATATTTGCGGCGAAATTTTGGCAGATTCGCTTGTCTTTTTGCCCTCTTTAAAGGGCGGCACAGAAGTTGAGGTGAACGAAGCCATATTAAAAGTCAACGTTTATAAAAAAGGAGAGTAGTATGGCAACAAAAAAGAAAGTGGCTAAACCTGCTGCTAAAAAACCAGCTAAACCCATTAAAAAAGCTGTGCCTGTAAAAAAAGTAGCCCCTAAAAAGGCCGCTGCAAAGCCTGCCCCTAAAAAGGTCGCTAAGCCTGCTCCAAAATCCTCAAAACCTGCGGCAAAAAAGGTTGTAGTTGCTAAAAAAGCAGCTCCTGCAAAAAAAGTCGCTAAACCTGCTCCCAAAAAAGCAGAAGTTAAAAAAAGCCCTGCCAAAGCTATTATTAAGCCGGCAGCAAAACCTATGACAAAAAACATTGAAACAAAAAAAGCAGTAGAAGTTAAGTCTGCTCCGGTAAAACCATCGGTTCCGGTAAAAGCAAAAGACATTAAAGTCCCTGCTCCAAAACCAGTAGTCATTCCAAAAATCTCAACTAAAACCGTGCGTAAGTATCAACCTGATTTTACTAAGTCTGTATTAGACAAAACCCCAACCGATCCGGGAGCTCCATCTCAACGTTACAGCGATGGCGAATTAGCCGAATTCAAAGAACTGATTCAACGCAAGTTAGAAGCAGCTAAAAAAGAATTGGCTTATTTACATGGCCTTATTACCCGTAAGGATGAAATGGGTGGTGACGATACAGACAATCGTTACATGACAATGGAAGACGGAAGTCTGAGCATGGAAAGAGAACAATTAAGTCAGATGGCAAGCCGCCAGATCACTTTTATTGATCATCTTGAAAAAGCTTTAATGCGTATCGAGAACAAAACCTATGGTATTTGCAGGGTAACCGGCAAATTAATAGACAAAGCCCGTTTACGTGCTGTACCCCATGCTACACTTAGCATTGAAGCTAAGATGGGAGCGGTGAAATAATTAAAACTTAATAATTAAAAATGGAGAATTACTTCGGTGGTTCTCCATTTTCTATTTACGCAATTAAATGCCCCAAACAGTTTAACTTTACAAGCACAACTATAATACAATGCAAGCAGAAACCAAACGTCAGAAACAAGTGGCCGGATTGATCAACGAAGAATTGAATGATATTTTTCGTCGTATGGGTTTAAACATGATGGATGGCGGTATGATATCCATCGCTTCCGTAAAAATCACTCCTGATCTTTTTGAAGCAAAAGTTTACCTGAGCATGTTTCAAATAAAAGATACGCAGGCCACTCTTCATACCATAGAAGAAAAAAACAAAGAGATCCGTAAGGAGTTAGGCACCAGGGTTCGACATCAATTACGTAGTGTTCCTATGCTCAAATTTTTTATTGACGATACACTGGATTATGTTTTTAAAATGGAAGAGTTGTTTGATAAAATAAAGAAAGACGAAAATAATAAATAGACCATGGTCCATGGATCATGGACTATCTAGAGATGTACCTACGTTTTGCCTGGAGATATTTTAAAGCAAAAAAAAGTGCCAATGCCATCAATATTATTGCATGGGTTACAGTTGGTGTAATTGCCTTTGCTACAGCCTGTCAAATTTTAGTATTAAGTGTTTTTAATGGTTTTGAAGATCTTGTAAAATCTTTGTACGCATCTTTTTATACCGATCTGAAAGTTGTTCCTTCTAAAGGAAAAACTTTTACCATCACTCCTGAACAATTAACCTCCGTAAAAAAACAACAGGGCATTGAAGCCGTTTCACTAATAGCTGAAGAAAAAGCACTTTTAAAAAATGATGATGGTCAAACCGCTGTTTATTTAAAAGGAGTTGACAATAATTTTTTAAAAGTAAGTGGTGTACCCGGAAAAATCGTTCAAGGGAAATTTAATATAGGTACTATAGACGATCCCGGACTTATTGTTGGCTATGGCGTACAAAATGCGGCTTTCATAAATACGGAAGGCGCTTTCCCTGCATCTAAACCGGTGGTAATTCTGGCAAAAAAAGGAAATGCTGCTTTCTCCGATCCGTTGCAAGCGCTTAGTGAGGGTGTTACAACAGCCACTGGTGTATTTGCTATCCAACAAGACTTCGATTCTAAATATGCCATTACTAACATCGATTTTGTAAAACAGCAAATGGCTTTTGAGAAAGATGAGTACAGTGCACTTGAGATCAAATCTCTGAATGGTGTCAACCCAAAACTTATTCAACAAAATCTGTCAAAACTGCTGGGAGCTAACTATAAGGTTCAAACGAAATATGAACAGAATACAAGTCTTTATACAACTTTACGATTAGAAAAATGGTTCATTTATGCGCTGCTTACTTTGATACTGCTGATAGCTGCTTTTAATATGCTGAGTGCATTGACCATGCTGGTTTTAGAAAAACAAAAAGACATTAATATCTTACAAAGTATGGGTGCCGATAAAAAAATGATCTATAAGATCTTTCTCAGCGAAGGATTATTATTGGGTATCATTGGAGCTGCTACTGGAATTGTATTAGCTGTGATCATTTGCGCTTTGCAGATGAAATATAAATTAATCTCCTTGCAGGGCAGTTCTTTTCTAATAGATTATTTCCCGGTGAAACTACAGATAACGGATTTTGCCCTAGTAACGCTCACTGTTTTATTCATTACCTTCTTAGCATCCTTTTTACCTGCACGTAAAGCAGCCAATCAGGCAATCGAACTCAGATAAAAAAGGGCCTTCACAAAGTGAAAGCCCTTTCATAAAAATCGTATTGATCTTAGAAATCTCTATTTTAATAATCACCTAATGTTTCAGGCAGTTGAGCCAATGCCTTGGCCAATTGTTCATCATTCGGTGCAATTCCATGCCATTCGTGACTACCTTCCATAAAATCTATACCATGTCCCATGCCTGTTTTCATCAAAATAACGATCGGTTTACCTTTCCCCGTCAATGTTTTGGCTTTTTCTAGAGTAGCTACTACTTCATCCACATCATTTCCTTTTTCAAGATGTACTACTTCCCAGCCAAAAGCTTCAAATTTAGCTGCCAAGTTACCAAGCGCCATCACCTTATCGGTTGGGCCATCAATTTGCTGACCATTCCAATCCACCGTAGCAATTAAATTATCTACTTTATGATGAGCAGCAAACATTGCAGCTTCCCAATTCTGACCTTCATCCAGTTCTCCATCACCATGCAATGAAAAAACCAAATTTGTGTCGTTATTCAGTTTTTTCGCCAAAGCTGCTCCGGCTGCTACACTTAAACCCTGTCCTAATGAACCACTAGCCATACGTACTCCCGGTAAGTGCTCATGTGTAGTAGGATGCCCCTGCAAACGACTGTTGATCTTTCTGAAAGTGCTTAATTCCTGAGTTGGGAAATAGCCGCTACGAGCCAATACACTGTAGAATACCGGTGAAATGTGCCCATTACTTAAGAAAAAAACATCTTCACCTACTCCATCCATGTTAAAAGATGGATTATGTTTCATTACTTTAAAGTATAAAGCAGTTAAAAAATCTGTACACCCCAATGATCCACCCGGGTGTCCGCTTTGAACCGCATGTACCATTCTTACTATATCGCGGCGAATCTGGGTAGCTGTATCTTGTAATTTGCTCATTTTTCTTTTATTGTGGGTGCAAACCTACTTTAAATAGCCGCATTAACCAAAGTAAAAACTACATTTTTTGGCAAATAAAGGGCGATTCTCAACATTCTCCTCATTTTCAAGAATAAGTGGTGATATCTGGCGGTTTTCTAAAAAATTCGAGTTTAAAATTTTTTTTCCCCATCAATTTTTGCTAAGTTGTGGCTCCAAAACTAACTGTACAAATACCCCTTTCGCAACACGGAAGCTGTATTTGAATTTTTGATTACGTTTACAATACCCTTTGGCATGGATCATATTTTGCTTAGTGCTGCATTGGCTTTTTTGATTACATTTTTTGCAATCCCGATAATCATTCAGGTTGCCCGAGATAAAAAACTTTTTGATGAGCCAGATGAAAGAAAGGTACACAAGGTCGTTATCCCGACTTTAGGTGGCTTGGGTATTTTTGCCGGATTTATATTAGCTACTTTAATCGGTGTTCCATCTGCCAGCGGCAGAGAGCTCCAGTTTTTTGCAGCAGCCGCTATTGTTATTTTTTTCCTTGGTATTAAAGATGATATCCTTGTATTATCAGCAGCAAAAAAGTTTCTCGGACAGGTAATTGCCTGTGGCATTATTATTTGGTTCGGCAGATTACAGATAAACGATATGCATGGTCTATTTGGAATCAATGAAATTCCTCAAACTGCCAGCCTTGCACTTACATTTTTTACTGCTTTAGTAATTACCAATTCGTTTAACCTAATAGACGGGGTAGATGGTTTGGCAGGAAGCCTGGGACTTTTAACAACACTCGTTTTCGGAACATATTTCTTTTATGTCGGTCAAGGCATGTACGCTGTTATGGCATTTGCATTATCCGGAAGTTTGATCGCTTTCTTGATTTATAATTTCTCTCCTGCAAAAATATTCATGGGTGATACCGGTTCACTGCTGATCGGATTAGTGAATTCGGTGTTGGTGATCAAATTTATTAATGTTGCCGGCAATCCTGCTACAACACTTCACTTCGAAGCTGCTCCTGCAATAGGGTTTGCAATTTTGATTGTGCCTTTGTTTGATACACTTCGTGTTTTTGGGCTACGTATTTTGGACAGACGCTCTCCTTTTAGTCCGGATAGAACACATGTACACCACTTCTTATTGGATCTTGGCTTGAATCACAAAAAAATAACTTTTGTTTGCCTAAGTGTAAATATTGGTTTTATAGCAATGGCATTTTTATTGAGAGATCTAGGTACTACTATTGTATTAAGCATTGTACTGGCAACAGCTGTAGCAATTATCGGGCTGATCTATTACATTCGCAGAAAGCATCTCTCCGGTGCTAATCAGAAAATAAAAAGAGAAGAAGCTGTTTTAAAACCACGTAAGATCTTTACGCTTGCTTCGGAAGCTGTAGAAGCAGACTAGCTTTATGTACGATGTTGGATGTACGATTTTCGATTTTTCAAACTTTGAAAAGAAAATGAAAATTGTAACACCATTAAGTATAATAAAATCGTAAATCCCAAATCGTACATCGCACATTTATTATACCTCTCTTCAGAAATTTCCTCCCTCATTGCATCATTCTTTTCTTTAGCTTTGCAACTAAGTAATTTTAATTGTATGTCAGAAGAATTAGATTTAATAAAGATGGATGCCGAATCAACCATGAGAAAGGCAATCAATCACTTAGAGGCTGAACTGGTAAAAATTCGTGCCGGAAAAGCCAACCCCAACATGCTTGATGGAATTGTAGCAGAATATTATGGCTCACCTACTCCTTTGGCTCAGATTGCCAATATATCTGTATTAGATGCCCGTACCATTTCGGTACAACCTTGGGAAAAAAATATGCTTCAACCAATCGAGAGAGCGATCATCGCAGCAAACATTGGCATCAATCCTCAAAACGATGGAAATTTTATACGTCTTTATTTACCACCGTTAACCGAAGAGAGAAGAAAAGAGCTGGTAAAAAAATGTAACGGTGAAGGTGAGAATGCAAAAGTTTCTATCAGGAATATTCGCAGAGATGCAATTGAGCAAGTAAAAAAACTTCAAAAAGACGGACTAAGTGAAGATGCTGCAAAAGATGCAGAGGCAGAAATACAGGAACTTACCAATAAATTTATCAGCTTGGTTGAAAAACACCTCGAAGCGAAGGATAAAGAGATCATGGCGGTGTAAACAATTATGAATGATGAATGATAAGTTATGAATGTCTTTAATTTATCATTCATCATTCATAACTCATAATTTTCAATATGCCTTTTAAGTTTGATGAAACAACATTAATCCTTCTCACCACTCCTTTATACATTATTGTTATAGGAGCTGAAATGTTGTTTAGCCATCTCCATGTAAAAAAATATTATAGTCTCAAAGGGGTAATTCAAAACATTTATTTGTCTTTGATCAATGCCGGAATAGACCTTCTTTTCAGGGCTGTATATCTCTTCATCATTCTTCAATGGTTTTATACCCATGCTATCTATTCGTTTAAACCATTCGGTTGGATATACTGGTTAGTACTGTTTATTTTAGAAGATCTGGCATTTTATATTGAGCACAGGGTAGATCATTACTGTCGGGTTTTTTGGGCAGTACATGTTACCCATCATTCATCCGAAGAATTCAATTTAACTACCGGTTTCCGGTCATCGGTATTTCAACCATTGTATCGTTTCGTGTATTTTATACCGTTAGCATTGCTTGGTTTCAACCCCGTAGATATTGTTTTCATGTATTCGATTACACAGATATACGGAATACTGGTGCATACACAAGCAATCAAAAAAATGCCGAAATGGTTTGAGATACTTTTTGTAAGCCCAAGTCATCACAGAGTTCATCATGCCAGCAACATATTGTATCTTGACAAGAACATGGGCATGTGCCTGATCATTTGGGATAAAATGTTTGGCACTTTTCAGGAAGAAATTCCTGAAGAACCGGTAAAATACGGATTAACAAAATCATTAGACAATCCCTATCACCCATTGAAAATAATTTTCCATGAATGGCAAAGTATTGGAAAAGACCTGCAAAAGAAAACATCCTTCTTTACAAAATTGAAATATCTTTTTATGCCACCGGGCTGGAGCCATGATGGAAGCAGTAAAACTGCGAAGGAGCTGAGAGAAGAACTAAAAGCTTAATTTTTTTTTCTGTTGGTAATATACACACCAATCAACATGACCAATAAACATCCAACCTGCTTTAGTCCGAATTTTTCGCCTGCAATTATTCCCCAAAAAATTGCAACGAAGGGCATACCATATGTGACCATACTAGCAAAAATACCACCGGCTCTTTTTACCAATACATAGAACAAAGCTGTTGCAATAGCAGTTCCAACAACACCCAATATTATTCCTGCTCCTGATGAAATTAGTAGATCATGATTACTAAGCGGTAAAGAAAAATAACCGGTACAAGCCAGTACGATCAAGGCTACGATACCATTTGAAGCCAATGCTATTGATGCAATTCTCAATGAGCCAATTTCATGTAACTTTTTACCAACAAGGTTCACATTATAACCATACAATACTGTTGCCAATACTACAAACAATGCAAAACCTATTTGCTTGTATTGCTGTTGTAAACTTTTATCATCGCTCAGCATTAATAAAACACTTCCCAAAAAAGCAATGCAGATACCAATTACTTTATCGGTGGTGGTTTTTGTATTAAAGAACATTACCCCGGTGATCATTACAAATATTGGTGTAAGTGAATTCAGCATCCCGGTTAAAGCACTACCTATGCCTTCTTCGGCCAAACAAAATAATAATGCAGGAATAAGGTTGCCGATCGTACCACTTATGCAAACGAGGAACAATTTATTACGAGGAACATCTTTTATATATTTAATAGCAAGTGGTAGAAAGAATAGCCCTCCCGATGCTATACGCAATGCAGATACCTGAAATGAATTAAGCGTTTGTAATCCGATCTTCATCAGAATGAAACTGCTGCCCCATACAAAGGACAGAAAAATAAATATCAGCCAGTTAAGAAGGTTTTTACTCACACAAAAAGATTAGTCAGCAAAGATGCATTTTATCTTCAAAATAATTTTCCTTTTGTGCCGGAGAATTAATTATTTAATTCAAGTAAAAAACATATTTTTATTAACTTTATTTAAAACCAAAACATACTAATATGGGACTAGTAAAAGAATTTAAAGAGTTTGTTACAAAGGGCAATGTAGTTGACCTTGCTGTAGCTGTTGTTATCGGCGGGGCCTTCGGTGCCATTGTATCATCACTTGTTGACGATGTTATCACTCCGTTGTTGCTTAATCCAGCTTTGAAAGCTGCCAATGCAGAAAATATTGCCCAACTTTCGTGGGGTGCTGTCAAATATGGAAATTTTCTTGCGGCAATAATTAAATTTCTCGTAATCGCTTTCGTGCTTTTCATTATTGTTAAAGCTATAAACGCAACAAAGAAAAAAGAAGAAGCTGCACCACCTGCCGGCCCTTCATCTACCGATGCATTATTAATGGAAATCAGAGATGCTTTAAAGAAATAAAATATATAATTACTTTTGCAGCGGTCTTGCTTTTAGCAAGACCGTTTTTTTATAACAATTATTAAGATGAAGAAAAATTATTTACTAGCGCTAAGCCTCTTAACGGCAACAATTGCCAATGCACAAACAAGTACCGATCAAGCAAAAAAAATTGCTGAAGACGGTGTTGCTAATCTTACCAAAACAAAAGCTGATCTAAAAGATGGCTGGACCAAAGGTGGCACCATTAATATTGCAATAAATGAATCGGGCAGAAATGATTACTGGATAAAGGGTGGAGAAAAATTTGCTTTAGGCATAAAAGGAATTCTTGATTATAATTTCGATAAAAAGAAAGGAAAAACAAATTGGTTGAACTCTTTTCGAGCAAGATACGGCGTTACAAGGGCTACTTCTACGGGCTCTAAATTCTTAAAAAATGACGATTACCTGAACTTCAGTTCTATTTACGCCTCATCATTCAGTAAACAATGGAGCTATGCCGGCTTCTTTAGTTTAGAAAGTCAGTTTGAACAATACCTGATGACACCCGGCTACATTAAATTAGGACCGGGTGTTTTATATAAGCCCAGCGAAGCATTCAACTTATTGATCTCGCCTGCAATGGTGAACCTTACAACGAAATTTGCATCCTCCTTTAAAAATATTAATGCATTTGGAGTTGACTCAGGCAAAACCACCGACCTCGGTGTGGGTTTCTTTACACAGGCTAAATACAATAAAGACATTGCAAAAGGTATTAACTATAAATCGGTAGCAACCGTTTATTCGAACTACTTAAATAAACCGGGCAATCTTGTGTTGGACTGGTCTAATTTATTTACCCTCACCGTAAACAAATACATTGGCACTACAGTAAGTTTTAATGCCCGTTATAACGATTTTGAGGTGGGTCGTTTTCAAACCCAACACAGTATCGGCGTGGGTTTAAGCTATAAACTATAGGCTAATTTCAGGTTATAGAGGGATTTATACACATTGGTGTTATTTCGAGGTTTTTGAGCCTGAATTTTATTAACTAATTGATACATTTGCCCCCAACCTGTTGGGGGCTTTTACATTAAAAATTTACATGTGGCGAATACAACTTCTTATCAAATAAAACTCGATCAATTTGAAGGTCCTTTCGATCTGTTACTTTTCTTCATAGAAAGAGATGAATTGGATATTTATAATATTCCTATTACCAAGATCACCAACGACTTTTTGGATTTTATTCATCAAACAGAAAAATTGAATATTGAACTGAGCAGTGAGTTCATTTTATTCATCAGTACTTTGATGCGTATCAAAGCTAAAATGCTGATACCACGTAAAGAACTGGATGAGCAAGGAAATGAGATAGATCCAAGACAAGAACTGATCAACAAAATTCTTGAATATAAGAAATTTAAAGAGGCTTCTGCAAGAATGGCTGAAATGGAAGCTGAAAGAATGCTGATGATCAAAAGAGGTAATCTGCAAAAAGAACTGGCACAGATCGGCGAAGAAGCAGGCGAAGGAACAGAAATACAAACTGTTACTTTATTTAAATTGATGAAGGCTTTTGAAAAGGTCATTCAAAAATTACATGAAAGAAATAATAAACCTGTGCATACAGTGGTGCAATACAATTACACCATGGAAGCCAGTAGGGAATTTATGCTAGATACTTGCAGAAAAGAAAAGACCGTAACTTTTGAAAAGATATTTGATATCTGCGAAGACAGGATACACGCTATCTTCTTGTTCCTTTCTTTGCTGGAACTGGTACAAATGAAATATATGACATTGGCTGTAGGGGAAGGCAGAAATAATTTTATCATTGAATGGAATGATGCTCGTGAGGAAGACATTGTTGGACTCTTACCAGGCGAAGAATCACTGAATTAAAATATGATCCTCCTTCGGGAGGATTTTTTTTGCTATTTTGGCAGTCTGATTCAATGGCATTAAATTTGATGTTTAAACATTGAATTTTAAATTTACAATTATGAAAGCAACAATATTTAAAGCAAGCGACAGAGGCTCTGCTGATTATGGATGGTTAAAGCCCAACTATTATTTTAGTTTTAGTCAGTATCACAATCCTGAAAAAGTACACTTTGGTTTATTAAGGGTATTGAATGATGATTTCATTGCAGGTGGCGGTGTATTTCATACGCATCCGCACGACAATATGGAAATTGTTACAATACCGTTCACAGGTGCTATTCAGCATAAAGACAGTACTGGCGGACAAGGTGTGATCAAAGCAGGTGATGTGCAAATAATGAGCGCCGGTAGCGGTATACAACATAGTGAGGCCAATGCTTCTGCCACAGACCCTGTTACATTGTTTCAAATTTGGGTATATCCAAAAGTTGAAAATATTAAACCTAGATACGATCAAAGAACATTTGACGCTAATGACAGACAAAATAAATGGCAGGTTGTTGTTAGTCCGAATGAAGCAGATAATGCATTATGGATCAACCAGGATGCCCGTTTTGCATTAACCAACTTAACTGCTGGGAAACAAATAGAATATACAAACGCATTTAAAGGAAATGGTGTGTTTCTGGTAGTGATCAATGGCGGTGTAACTGTTGGTGATGTACAATTAGGCAAAAGAGATGCTGTTGGTATAGAAGCGGATAGTTTTACTATTACTGCAAGTGAAGATGCAGAGTTATTGGCTATTGAAGTACCGATGGATTTTCAATCGTAAGTATTATAAAAGGGTTGACAGTTGTGCCAACCCTTTTATTGATAGATATACAGTAATATTGGGTCGGTACTTTTATTGATATATTGACTTAAGGTTTGTAAGAAATTCGGTGCTACTGTAGGGCAACCCCAGCTTTCACATATAGGAACCGGAGCGGTTTCTTCATTTGGAATACAGGAATGTGAATGCAACACTACAAAGCGATTGAATGCATTGCTGTTTGTTTTATCCAGTCCGTAAAGTTTATAAGCCAATCCGAATTTACCATCATACGGTTTACCGATTTTATACTTTCCAAGTGAACTGCACAAACTACCGGGTTCATTTGAAAATTTGATCTCATCTGTATTATCTTTTCCGCTACCATGTGCAACCAATCCGGCTAATTCAATTGTATCATTATCAAGATCATAAACAAAAAATCTTTTTTTGCCGGATTCGATCTTCATGTCTATCATAAAACAATACTGCTCATTGTAATGATTTGCCTTTGCATAAGCAGCAATATTTTCTGCTTTACTTTTTAATCTTGCAAGTATTGGTTTATCGATCTCATTTTTTTTGATTACAAATGCGCCTTTATCTGCATGTTTACTGAACTTTGGTTTATACCAAAAAAAATATGCCACCGCAGAAATGCTGATGATAAGCAAGAGAAATGTTGCTGTAAGTTTAAGGAAAAATTTCATTGAAGGATTTTAACAGGTTTGATATAACAAAACCTATTTTCCATACAATTTTAGCAGAGATAATTTGCAAGAAAAAGTTAATTGAGAAATCTTAACAATTTGAATAATAATCTGATTGAGGAGTTATTGCAGAACTTTTACGCCAACCATTGACCTTAACGCATCGGCAATATGATTGGCATCCATACCAATCTCATCGTATAACTGTTTAGGAGTGCCGTGTTCAACCAATCTGTCGGGTATACCCATGATCTTTACATCAGCTTTATAGCCGTGTTCGCTCATGAATTCTAAAACAGCTGAGCCGAAGCCACCAACGACAGTACCATCTTCAATGGTAATAATTTTATTGTATTGACTGAACACTTCGTGTAACAGTTCTTCATCTAAAGGTTTGGCAAAACGCATATCATAATGAGCCGGGGTAATGCCGTCATTCTTTACATCACGTATTGCAGCAGCAGCGAAGTTTCCGGGATGGCCGAAAGAGAGAATAGCAATTTCTTTACCATCTTTTATTTTTCGTCCTTTACCTATTTGTATTACTTCGAAAGGATATTTTTCAGCCATATTATCAGGCTGGCAATCAGCTATAACTCCTTCCCCACGTGGATAACGAATAACGATCGGATGTTTTGTACTTGCTAACTGTGCTGTGTACATGAGGTTACGCAATTCCTTTTCGTTCATCGGTGCACTAACGATCATGTTGGGAATACAACGCATATAAGCTATATCATAACAGCCATGATGTGTAGGGCCATCTTCTCCAACAAGCCCTGCCCTATCTAAACAAAATATTACAGGAAGGTTTTGTATGGCTACATCATGCACCACCATATCATAGGCTCTTTGCATGAACGAAGAATAAATATTACAGAACACTTTCATGCCCTGTGTTGCTAAACCGGCACTTAATGTAACGGCATGTTGTTCGCAAATACCAACATCAAATGCCCTGTGTGGCATTTTCGCCATCATATATTTTAATGAAGAACCACTTGGCATAGCCGGTGTAATGCCCATCACTTTTTCGTTCGACTCTGCCAACTCAATCATGGTTCGTCCAAACACATCCTGATACTTTTGCGGTTGAGGCAGATCGAATGTTTTCTTCTGTATCTCGCCGGTAACTTTATCAAACAAACCGGGGGCGTGCCATTTTGTTTGATCTTTTTCTGCAAGTGAATATCCTTTACCCTTTACCGTTACTATGTGTAAAATTTTCGGACCGGGTATTTTTTTAAGATCTTGTAATGTATCAACAAGTTTACTGATATTATGCCCGTCAATAGGACCGAAATAACGCAGTTTCAACGCTTCAAATAAATTCGCATGACCGTTGACCATCCCTTTCAATCCATCGGTAAGTTTTTGTCCCATCGCACGGGTAAACTGTTTACCAACAGGTAATTTGCCGAGCAAATTCCACACATCATCTTTTACTTTATTATAAGTAGGCGAAGTGGTGATATCCGTCAAATATTCTTTGAGTGCCCCAACATTGGGGTCGATACCAATGCCATTATCATTCAACACGATCAGCATATCGGCATCAGCAACACCGGCATGGTTCATTGCTTCAAACGCAATACCTGCTGTCATAGAACCATCGCCGATCACTGCCACACTTTTCCTGTCCTCTCCTTTTAATTTGGAAGCTATAGCCATACCCAAAGCTGCACTGATAGAAGTAGAAGAATGTCCTACACCAAATGTATCGTACACACTTTCGCTGCGTTTTGGAAAACCGCTGAGTCCCTGGTATTTTCTGTTAGTATAAAAATTATCTCTACGGCCTGTGAGTATTTTATGACCATATGCCTGATGGCCCACATCCCATACCAATTGATCGTATGGCGTGTTGTAGATATAATGCAATGCAACTGTTAATTCAACCACACCTAAAGATGCAGCAAAATGCCCACCGTGCACACTCACTACATCAATGATGTACTGACGCAGTTCATCGCACACTTTATGCAAATCCTCTCTACTGATCTTTTTAAGATCGTCAGGTGAGTTAATTTTACTAAGAAGTTCGCCGGGCTTACTGTTCATGCAATTATTTAACCGGTCAAAGGTACTATTTTTCGACACCAACGCCACGGTTTAAACATTTTTTAACTATAAAAGGTTCAGAAGGAAGTATTTTTAGTATAACAAGTCAACCTAAACTATATGGCAATTCTTCTTTTGATTCCTCTTGCACTGTTAATTTCATCTGCAATTATGCTGATTATTGGTGGCATTCAATTCTTTAGCTCTTCTGAAGAGAAAAAAAGAAAGGGTAAAAAAAATTTGCTTATTGGGCTGATCTTATTGACCGTACTGATTGCGATCGTCATCTATATTAGCAGTATTGATTTTGGCAGGTAGTTCTTTTTGTTAACCGCCGTCAGGGTTTTCAACCGCTGACGGGGTTGGCCAGAGACTATATCACCACATTCACCATTTTATTCTTTACGTAAATGATCTTTTTGGGAGATTTACCTTCCAGCCATTTTTGTACCACTTCGTTGGCCAAAACAATTTTTTCTGCATCTTCCTGAGTGATATCCAAAGCCATATCAATAGTAGTACGCATTTTACCATTGATAGATACAGGATATTCTTTAGAAGATTCTATTAAATATTTCTCTTCAACAGCAGGATATTCAGCATCTAAGATCGTAGTTGTATTTCCAACAGCATGCCATAATTCTTCTGCAATATGCGGAGCATAAGGCGCAAGAATGATCAAGACTTTTTCTAGAATTTCTTTCTTATTACATTTCAATTCTCCCAATTCATTTACACAAACCATGAATGCACTTACGGCTGTATTGTAACTGAAGTTGGCAGTATCTCCATCTATCTTCTTAATAGTTTTATGCAACACTTTTAATTCAGCATCGGTAGCTTTTTCATCTGTCCATACTTTGCCTTTGATATCATCAAAGAACAAACGCCATAGTTTACGTAAAAAACGGTGAACACCTTCAATGCCCTTGGTATCCCATGGTTTGCTTTGCTCTACCGGGCCAAGGAACATTTCGTACATGCGAAAAGTATCAGCTCCAAACTTATTACACAACTCATCAGGATTAACAGTGTTGTATTTCGATTTGGACATTTTTTCTACTTCTGCTCCGCAGATGTATGCATCCCCATGTTCTACAATAAACTTGGCATCGGCAAATTCTCCATTTTTCCATTTTTTGAATTCTTCTTCATTTAATTCAACACCATCAACAATATTTACATCAACGTGTAATTGTGTATATTGAATGTTAGAATAAGTAAATTCATGGTTTCCAGGGTATTTTTCCTTTAGTATATTTATTAACTGTAATTGAACGTCATTAATAACATTTGTTAGCCCAACATTAATTTCATCTATGATAGGCTTTGATAAAAAAACAATAGGTAGATTATCAAGTTTTAAATTAATATCAGACCCCGTCCCTAATCTATTCCAAGAAACTCTATACACAAACCTACTACTCCCTTGTATCATCCCTTGATTCACCAATTTCTTAAACGGTTCATCAAAGCTGATATAACCCAGGTCGAATAACACTTTCGTCCACATACGGCTATACAATAAATGTCCTACCGCATGTTCTGTACCACCTACATATACATCCACCTGATTCCAGTAATCACTTGCTTTTTTATCGCAAAAAACTTCAGCATTATTCGGATCCATGTAACGTAAAAAATACCAACTACTGCCTGCATAACCAGGCATGGTAGAAGTTTCCCTTCTTCCTTCGGGTGTGTTCACCCAATCTTCCAAATTACCGAGAGGACCTTCACCCTCTCTACCCGGACCATATTTATCTACATGGGGTAATTCCAATGGCAGGTCTTTTTCTTCCAATGCAATAGCAGTTTCATCTTGCCAAACAATTGGAAATGGTTCTCCCCAATAACGCTGGCGACTAAAGCCTGCATCTCTCATTTTATAGTTGATCTTCTTAATCCCAATTCCCATCTCTTCTATCTTACTAACGGCAACGCTTATCGCATCTTTCATCAACAAGCCATTTAAGAAACCACTGTTTTGTAAAGTTGCTTCTTTGGTAGGGTTGGCTTCTTCTCCATTAAAAAATTCTCCGATGATATTAGTGATCGGAATATTAAAATGTTTTGCAAATTTAAAATCTCTTTCATCGCCGCAAGGCACCGCCATGATAGCACCTGTACCATAACCGGCCAATACATACTCACTGATGTAAATAGGAATTTCTTTTCCATCGAATGGATTGATGGCATATGCCCCGGTAAAACAACCTGTGATCTTTTTCTCCGCCATTCTATCTACGTCACTTCTACTTTTTACATAAGCAACATATTCATCAACAGCAGTTGCTTGTTCAGCAGATTTTATTTCATTTACCAGATCATGCTCCGGCGCTACTACCATAAAATCTACTCCGAATATTGTATCAGGCCTTGTGGTATATACACGTAAGTTTTTATCAGTTCCTTTAATAGCGAAATCCATTTCCGCACCTTCACTTCTGCCGATCCAGTTGCGTTGCATTTCTTTCATGCTTTCGCTGAAATCTACTGTTTCCAGGCCTTCCAGTAATCTATCGGCATAAGCCGTAATACGCAAATACCATTGACGCATTTTCTTTTTCACTACAGGGTGTCCACCACGTTCACTCACACCATTCACTACTTCATCATTTGCCAACACTGTTCCCAACGCCTCACACCAATTCACTTCACCATATTTACTGAATGCCAAACGGCGGTTCATTAAAATATCTTCCTGCTCTTTTTTGCTAAATGCTTTCCATTGCTCTGCAGTGAAGTCGACGGACAATGGACCATAGACCATGGACTTAGACCCTTCCGTTTCAAAAACTTTCACTAACTCAGCAATAGGTTTCGCTTTGTTTTCTTTTATATCAAAATAACTATTGAATAATTCTAAGAATATTTTTTGTGTCCACTTATAATAATTCGGATTGCTTGTTTGGATCTCTCTATCCCAATCATAACAAAAACCAATCTTATCTAACTGACTTTTAAATGTTGCAATATTTTTCTTGGTTGTTTCTGCCGGATGCTGACCTGTTTCCAATGCATATTGTTCTGCCGGCAAGCCAAAACTATCAAATCCCATTGGATGCAATACATTAAAGCCTTTTAGCCTTTTATAACGAGCATAAATATCCGAAGCAATATATCCTAATGGGTGGCCTACATGCAAACCGGCACCGCTTGGGTAAGGAAACATATCAAGCACATAATATTTTGGCTTGGTAGAATTATTGTCTACTTTATAGACATTTTTGTCTTTCCATTCTTTTTGCCATTTTTCTTCGATCTCGTTAAACTTATATTCCATTTTGTATTTACTATTGTCTATTGAATATTTAATATTTTGAACCAGATGGTAGCTTCTTACTTCAGATAAAGAGTAATTTTAACAGTCCCTTATTGCTCATCTATCAATCAATAAAAATATATTTGCAAAGGAGCCATTTTTACAGGTGGCAAAAGTACATTAAAGCAGGTAAAAACCATTATTTTTGCCCGTTGCCAAAGAGCACTATAAATTGAATTCCTAACCCAAAACCGGTATTATTATGTCTCAATTCGGAAAAGCAAGCAGCAAAAAAGGTCAACCCACTTATGCCTATGCCATTATTGGTGTAGCATTGGTATTATTTTTATTTGGTCTGCTGGGTTGGTTCTTCCTGAATGTTCGTAAATCGGGTGATTACTTTAAAGAAAGGATTCAGGTGCAGGCATTTCTTAATCCGGAGGCTGGTGCTAAAAGAATTGACAGTTTGACCAATTATATCAAATCGTTCCCATACGCAAGAGATGTTCGTCATATTACAAAAGAAATGGCGGCAGAAATATGGAATAAAGACAATGACAGCAGCTGGAAAAAAATGCTGGATTATAACCCTCTGCCACCAAGTGTAGATTTTTATGTGCAGGCGAATTATGTACAAAAAGACAGTCTGACAGCTATATCGGATAACCTGCAAACGGTTTTTCCGGGTATTATCAAAGAATTCAAATTTCCTACGGAAACAGTACAAAAAGTAAGTACTTACGTAAAAACAGTAGCAGCTATATTCCTGATTGCAGCTATCATATTGACCATACTGGTTGTATTCTCTATTGATAACACCATCAGGCTGGCCATGTACAGCAACCGGTTTTTAATTAAAACCATGCAAATGGTGGGTGCAACAAGAGGCTTTATAACCAGGCCCATCAATATAAGAGCCATTATTAATGGCCTGATTGCATCGATCATAGCCATTGTTGCCATTTGGGGCACTATTCTATTAATTGAAAATTTTGCTGAAGACCTGAAACAATTACATGACAATAAAAACCTATTCTTATTATTCGGGTTGATCATTGTTCTGGGCATTACAATTTCGTTGGGAAGCACACACCGTGCGGTATTGAAATACCTTAAAATGAAGTTGGATGATCTGTATTAATTGATTTACTTTGTAACAATTTTTCAAATATGAGTACAATAAAAAAACAACAGCCGGCTACTTCTACTCCCGATCTTTTCGGTAAAGAAAATTATTTATATATGCTTGCCGGATTAATAGTATTGGCAATTGGTTTTTTTTTAATGGCCGGCGGCAAAAGTCAGGATCCTACTAAATTCAATGATGCAGAAATATACAGTGCAACAAGAATTACCATTGCTCCGGTACTAATCATTGTTGGCTTTTTGATAGAGATCGTTGCTATCATGAAAAAACCGAAGAACAATTAAAAAATAAAAAATAATAATTAAAAATTTGCGGAGTATTATGCTTCGCAATTTTTATTTTGTTCAACACATACTTATGAGTACGATTGAATCCATCATCATTGCTATAGTAGAAGGGCTAACCGAATTCCTACCTATATCGTCTACCGGCCACATGATCATTACCGAAAAATTATTGGGTATTACAGAAACCGAATTCATCAAAGTATTTACGGTTGCAATACAGTTAGGGGCAATACTGGCAGTAGTTGTTCTATACTGGAAAAAGTTTTTCAATTTCAAACAATGGCAGTTTTATGTAAAACTTGCTGCAGCTGTTATTCCAGCTTTGGTTTTTGGTTTTATTTTTTCAAAGAAGATCGATGCCTTGTTAGATAGTGCTCTTACTGTAGCTATTACACTGTTACTTGGAGGAGTTATTTTATTATTCATTGATAAGCTGTTTAAACATCCAACCATCGAATCTGAAGAAAAAATATCATTACCCAAGGCTGTTGCAATAGGTTTTTGGCAATGTATTGCAATGGTGCCGGGAGTGAGTCGTAGTGCGGCCTCTATCATTGGTGGTATGCAACAAAATTTAACTCGTAGTGCTGCAGCAGAATTCTCATTCTTTTTAGCTGTACCAACAATGTTGGCAGCTACAACTTATAAGTTGTACAAATATTATAAAGATTTTGGCGGCTTTACATCGGTAGAAATAAAACAATTGGCAATTGGTAATGTAGCAGCATTTATTGTTGCTATTTTAGCAATTAAATTCTTTATTGGTTTTGTAAAGAAGTACGGATTTAAAGTTTGGGGAGTATATAGAATCATTGTAGGTGTTGTTTTGTTGTTATTGATCTGGAAAGGAGTGATAAGTTGATTGTTGTCTTCCCAAAAAAACTTTTGAAATTGTTATTAAATTTCTTACATTCGGTTTAGCAAAAATAATTCAGCTTTTTTCCGACTCCCATACATTCCTTTTTTTGCATTTTTCATAAACCTTATTTTATCACAAGTATATCAGCAATGATATTACATTATTATACCAATAGACGTATTGGTTTAATCGTGATCATTTTTGCATAAACTTCGAGATATACCTATGTCTGATATGTTTGGGATAAGTTAAAGGGTAGTTTTATGAAAAATTCTAGACAATTCGTTCAACTATCGTTGTTTATTGCTGACGGACTATTCTGAAACAGCGTCTAATTCTGAAAGTAGGAACTATTAAATAAATTTAATAAAATGAAATTGAGTTCCAAAATATGTATCGTTATACTTGTAAGTGTAATGATAACAACAATAATTTATTCATGTAATAAAAATGACAATTTTCAAAATTTAAACAGTCAAACTACCGGAAAAGAATTCACAAAATACGGCTTAGAAGGGATTTCATTTTCAAGCGCATTGGATAGTGCAGGAAAATGGCACAATGATTACCAAGAATTAATATTAACTGAAATCTTAAACACAAAAACATCATTTCTTGATACTACTACATTTAAAAATTTAGTACTGCAAAAATCAAAATCTTTTTTTGACGAAAAAGGAATGAAATTTACCAATCAAGTTTCAGCACTAAAGCTTGGGAAAGCCACTAACCTTACTTTTCAATATGATAAAAAGAATTTGTCAGAGGGGGCTAACAGTATTTTAAACGATTTTCAAAATGCTATTAGGAAATTTACTACCTATGATATAAAATTTCAAAACAAACTAATTACCTTGAAACAACGTGCCTTAAAATTGAATGTTCATACTGAAATTTTTGAGGTAGGAGTTCCTATATCCATAGCTATATATTCTTATAAATATTGGAATGAAAATGGTAACAAATGGGTAACCCTACTTAATCCAATTCAAGTAAACCCTAAAATAAAGAGTAGACCAGTAGAAAATAGTTCAATCGCCGCCAACACTGTAGCGAAACCTATAGAAGCAGATATAGATGTGGATAGGGTAAAAAAACCTTGCGGCATATCTATATGGAAACTTGGAGGGGCTGATGCAATAGGTGCTGTTGAAGGAGCTATGGGAGGTAGTGCATTAGGACTAGGCGGAGCTCTTGCCGGAGGAATTCTTACTTCAGCTGTTGCCTCCTTAGGCAATCTTTCAAATCAGGTAATATCCTGTAATGTATCTTGGTGGCCATTCTAATCATAGTTTTAAATTAAGGCAAATGAATATATTTCAAAATTTTATTAAAAAAAGATACCGCTGGTTTATGATTTCTCTCATTGCTATCATTTTATATATGATACTATTGGACAAAATTAAAATCAAAGAAAATGCAATAAACTTTATTCTATTTTTTATTTTAATTCCTGTAGTTGTTTCAGGTATAGCTATAGTCATTGAAAAAAGAGTCAATAATCGCCGAAAAAAATAATCTTAATAATATAACCTGTGGATCAAATAATATGAAGCCACAGGTTATTAATTTCTTACATATTGAGCTACTAAAACGCAATGCAGGTCTAAGCATTTGTGAAACAATTTGCCTTTTTAATTAATTAAGAATTTATCTGTACTTTCATTTCTTAATTATTACAAATGCAAACTGCTTCCAAGAAAGTAATTAACGGGTGGGCAATGTATGACTGGGCAAATTCAGTGTACAATCTTGTTATTACTACTACCTTTTTCCCTGCATATTATGCCGCTGTTACAGGACTTCACAATTTTCCTGACGGCATCACTTTCTTAGGCAGACGATTTGTAAACACTGAATTAAAAGATTATGTATTAGCATTTGGGTTTTTAGTAATCGCCTTGCTGTCGCCTATCTTATCTTCTATTGCAGATTATAAAGGCAATAAGAAAAATTTCATGCGATTCTTTTGTTACATGGGTGCGGTGAGCTGCTCGTTACTTTTTTTCTTCGATAAAAACCATGTTACACTCGGGCTGATGTGCTTTATGTTCGCCGGCATTGGGTTCTATGGCAGCCAGGTATTTTACAACTCTTATTTACCCGAAATAGCTGCAGAAAAAGATATGGATCGTGTAAGTGCTAAAGGCTATACCATGGGGTATATCGGTAGCGTGTTAATGCAGATGGTTGGCTTTGCACTGGTTATGACAATGGAAGATAAAGGTCTGGCATTGACCATAACTTTTTTATTGGTTGGAATATGGTGGGTGAGTTTTGCTCAAATTACTTTTAACAGACTTCCAATAAGTTCGGCAAGTGAAAGAAAGGCAAAAAAACATGTGCTTGTAAACGGCTTCCATGAATTGAAGTTGGTTTTACATCAAGTAAAACAAATGCCTGTATTGAAAAGATTTTTATCCGCTTTTTTCTTTTACAGCATGGGAGTGCAAACGGTTATGCTGGTTGCCATTGATTTTGGCATTAAAGAATTGAAATTGCCCGATGATAAACTGATCATTACGGCTGTAATTATTCAATTGGTTGCTATTGTTGGAGCAATGGTGATGTCGAAACTCTCTGAAAAATACGGCAACATCAATGTGCTATTGTTTACTGTTCTATTATGGATTGGTATTTGTATTACCGGATATTTTATAACCAGCGAACTGCATTTTTATATCATTGCATCTCTTGTTGGATTAGTGATGGGGGGCATTCAATCACTTAGTCGTTCTACCTATTCTAAGTTAATGCCCGAAACAAAAGACACCGCTTCGTTCTTCAGCTTTTACGACGTAACCGAAAAAATTGCAATAGTAGTCGGCCTTTTTACTTTCGGTTTAATAGAAGGGATCAGCAGTATTCGTCAATCAATCTTATCATTGGTTGTATTTTTTGTGCTTGGTTTTATTATGTTGTTATTAACTGCTCGTAAGCAAAAAGCAGTGAAAGAATTCTAAATTTTCTTTATGTCTAAAAAAATATTACAGGCTCTTTTCGCCCTGTTTATTTCTCAATCAACCACGGCGCAACAAAACAACACTTTTCTTTGGCGAATCAACAATCCTTTAAACGAAAATCACTCTTATCTTTTCGGTACCATACATCTACCCCAAAAAAGATTCATGATGCAGAGTGATTCGCTATACCAGGCAATCAAGTACTGTGATCTTTTTTACAATGAGGTCGATTACAAAGGAATGTTTAAAGAGATGCGAAAGGCTGATAGTTTTTTGTTGGCGAAAAAGAATTATTTAGATTCGGCAAAAAAAACACCTGCCTGGAAAAAGCTGATAGGCAATATCAATAAAGCTTACAATGCAAATATCGATCCCGATCATTATGAACAACTGAATAAATTTCAGGAAAAAATATTAGCAGATTATATAAAGTCTGACCCCGGAGTTAAAGCATTGGATATGGCACTTGCTGATTATGCTACAGCCATAGGTAAACCTACAAAAGGACTGGAAACATTTGTGCTACAAATAGACATGATCTACAAGATCATTGACGCTAGATTAACAGATACCACATTGTTATTTAATGACGACATTGCGCTTGCTGCCAATATGAAACAGTTTTATGAAAAGCAGCTATTTGATTCACTGACATATCTGATTGAAGGTTTGAATAACACTTATAAAAAAATATTATTCGATGATAGAAATATAAGCATGGCTGATTCAATCCAACAGATATCGGAAAACAACAGTGCTTTTTTTGCCGTAGGTTGTGGCCATTTATTGGGAAAAACGGGTATAATTAATTTATTAAAAGCAAAAGGACTTACACTTACTCCGGTATTCTCAGATAACAAGTTTTCTGTAATTTTATTGCAAAGTATTATTGATGCAGCACAGGAGAAAACGGTGAAAGAAGAATTGATATCAAAGGCTCCGATAGAGTATTTGCAGCCAGAAGAAATATCTGCAGATGCAAAAATGGAAGAGTTGCCTCCGCCGCCACCTCCGCCCCCGCTTTTATTACCCCAAAAAACAACTAAGGTTAAACAATATTGATCATGAAACTCTACTCCATCAACGCAGGATATTTTAAATTAGATGGTGGCGCCATGTTTGGTGTGGTTCCAAAAAAAATTTGGAACAAGTTAGCTCCTGCTGATGAAAACAATATGTGCAGTTGGGCGCTACGTTGTTTATTGATTGAAAATAATGACAGATTAATATTGGTTGATACAGGCATGGGTGATAAGCAAGATGCAAAATTTTTCGGGTATTATTATTTGCATGGAGATGATACACTTGATAAATCATTGGCACAACATGGTTTCACAAGAGAAGATATTACCGATGTAATACTGACTCATTTACACTTCGACCATTGCGGCGGATGCATCATCAGAGATGGAGAAAAATTAATTCCGGCTTTCAAAAATGCTTTATTCTGGAGCAATGAAAGGCACTGGAAATGGGCAACACATCCAAATGAAAGAGAAAAGGCAAGTTTTTTAAAAGAAAATATTTTACCGATAGAGGAAAGTGGACGGCTGAAATTTATACCCTTGGCAACGGACGACGAACAATGGACAACAGATGAACGACTACCTCAACTTTCATTTTTTATTGCAAACGGACATACAGATGCTATGATGTTGCCCATGATCAATTACAAGGGCAAAACAATTGTATATATGGCAGACCTGTTGCCATCTATTGCACATATGCCGCTACCTTATGTTATGGGTTACGATATGTTTCCGATGAAAACACTGGAAGAAAAAAAGAGATTTTTATCTGAAGCTCTAGAAAAAAATTACATTCTATTTTTTGAACACGACCCTGTAAATGAATGCTGCACTTTACAAATGACCGAAAGAGGCATTCGTCCGAAAGACATATTTAAACTAACTGATCTTTAAAGCCCTTTTACACTTATCAACGACGTTAAAGGATAACGAAGGTTCTTATACTTCAACATATCTATTTTAACAGAACCAACTGAGATCGGACTTTCAATTCTCAACAACAAACGATTAGGGTCATCACTTACCCAGGCTGTCATTTTTTCTCCACCACTAAACATGGTTCCTTTTATCAGTAAAGGTTTAAACTTGATTGCTTTAAATTTTCCGTATTGTGTTTTGATCTTTACCTTTCCCATATACTTTATATAAAGATGATTGACCTCATCATCTATAAACATATCAAAAGGAATTTTATCACCAACTTTATATTTATCAAAATTGATGTTACGGGCATAATAGATGGAACTCATTACATCCTGAATACAATCGGGTGTTTTGAAAACTCCATTCGTAGTAACAGCTGTGCCGGCACTATGATTAAAAGTTACGTTGTTATAGATCTTATGCCCTCCTTCATTTACATTTCTGATAAATTTTAAAGGCAACATGGTTGCTGTATCAATGTATGTTTCGTATCTGTCTCTTACTTTAAAAAAATTATCGAAAAAGGGATACGACTTACCATCTCCTATACAATGATAAACGGGTTTACCGTTGAATTTTTCAAGTGCAGTTGTAAAAGTTGCTTCGCCTGCTCCAATGTATGCACCCATCGCATTATAAAAAACTTTGAGTGTAACACTTTCCCCTGCCTGAAATGCAGTATTCTTTATACCACAAAACTCACCTCCGGTTTGATGAGGTGTGAAAGCAGACAAACTTATGATCAAGAAAAAGGCTTTAATTGTTCTGTTCATTTTTCTCCTTTACAATTTTAATACTAAAAATTAATAAACTTCCTATAATGGCAGGTATCACTAAATTGATCAGCCAAATACCCAATGCCGCTGCCCCAACACCTAATTCGTTATTCGTATAAAACTTCAATATCTCCCAACTGGCTTTTGCTCTAACCGGCAATTCAATAAAACCTAACGTAGGTGCTACGGCCATTACAAGATAAAAAACCGTCATCAACCAAAAACATAACCAACCTTGAATACCGACATGCATTACCTGTAATAATAGAACGTATTGCAAAACAAAGACCAAAAACCGCAAAAATGACAAAAACAAAACATGCAAGAGTTCTTTGCTGTCAAATTCGTCTAATACACTAATATGTTTAACAACTCTTTGTAATGCCGGTACTTTCTCCATCATCCTCACCAACCATCCTAGTCTTAAATAGAATAGCAACAGAAAAACAGTAAACGCCACACTTAAATAAATAAGTACGTTACTCCAAAAGTCAGGTAAAACGTTTAAAGCGTTGCTATTGCTTTGTGAAAAAAATCTTAAAAAGATCAAACCGAAGCAACCCATGATCATTGTTACGAGCAGTTGACTAATGCTTCCCACAATGGTCAAAGATATCGCCTTAAGCCTATGCTCATTTTCAACATACAGTATTCTACCACCGTACTCACCCACACGATTAGGCGTTAGCATAGTTACGCTGCAACCTGACAAAACAGATTTAAATGCTTTAAGAAAAGAAAATTTTTGAATATTACCGATCAAAAGCTGCCATTTTCTCGATTCGATTCCCCAGTTCACAAACATTAATCCAATCACTACCCAAAACTTCCAGTTCAACCAGCTGTCTTTAATTTCATTCCACCGATTTTCCAGATCGGGTTGATTGACGATCTGCCTGTATAAACTCCACGACAGTATGATAAATAACAACGGCCCTAAAAAATAGTTGATAAATATTTTGATGTATCGGTTCAAATTGATTTGACTAATTTTATACTACAAGTATAGTTTAAAAAATTCGGCTATTCATTAATCTCAAAACAAAATTTCTCTTGCAAAAGGCGTCGAAAATTATTTTAGGTATAGATCCGGGAACGGTGGTAATGGGTTATGGATTGATCTCCATCAATGGCAGCACAATAAAACTACTTGAAATGGATGTTTTGAAACCGGGAAAGGTTGATGATCCGTATAAGAAATTACAATTAATATATAACACTGTTAGCGGCCTTATTATCAAATATAAACCTCATGTATTTGCCATTGAAGCACCCTTTTTTGGTAAGAATGTACAAAGTATGTTGAAACTTGGAAGAGCTCAGGGTGTTGCAATTGCAGCGGCTATGCGGCATGGTTTAGATGTGACGGAATATTCCCCTAAAAAAATCAAACAATCAATAACCGGCAATGGCAATGCAAATAAAGAACAGGTTTTAAAAATGCTGCAGCGGTTATTAAATTTTAAAGAAGATCCGAAATACTTAGACGCATCTGATGCACTGGCCGTAGCGGTTTGTCATTATTTTCAGGAAAACGCTTTGCTTGGTGGTCAAACAAGCAAAGCAAAGGGATGGGAAGACTTTTTGAAAAAGAATCCGGATAGGATAAAAGTAGTAACTAAATTAAAATAAAGCTGTTGTTGATGTTAACTTCCGATTAACATTGCCAACCTTCATTTATGCAAAAACTTTGCAGAGAATCTCATTATGACAATTCGCTCTAAAACACTTCGGTTAGTATTATTAATAAGCACCATACTCGTTGCCGTTATCATTGCTGTACAATTATTCTGGCTACAAAAAGTATATAAATATGAAGAAAAGCAATTCAATATCAATGTAACCAAAAGTATCAGAGGTGTATATAAGGATATGGAGCTGGTAAATGATGTATCCGATACCCGTCAAACGATCATTGAAAATCCACATCCGGATGTGTATCTATTCAGGGTAGATTGTGTTCCCAGCTTAGATACTTTATGGTTGAGTATGAAGTCGGAGTTTACAGATTTTGATGTTTATACCGATTGTAAAATGGGGGTTTATCATACATCCACCCACTCGTATGTCTTAGAAAAATACATTGATCTTCCGGACGCAAATCAATCGAAAGACAACGATAGCCCTTTACCTATCTATAAAAAAGAATACGATTATATTCTTTTATTCTTCCCCCACAGAGATCAATACATTATTAAACAAATGTTCTTTTGGATTGTGTCCAGCGGTATATTATTACTTGTGCTAATTGGTTTTGGTGTGAGTATTTTTTACTTGTACCGTCAAAAATTCTTGAATGAAACGCAAAAAGATTTCGTCAATAATTTTACGCATGAGTTTAAAACACCTTTAGCAGTGATGAAAATTGCTGCCGAAGTTTTAAAGCAACCGGATATTTATACCAAACCGGAGCGACTAAAAACATATGCAAATATTATTAATGACCAAACGGCACATTTACAGTCGCAAGTTCAACGTTTATTAGAAATTGCTTATAACGACCGAAGTCAGTTACCATTGCAAAAAGAAAAGATCAATATCAGCGAAATTATAAATCAGGCCATCAACGACTTACAGCCGTTGGCAGAGCAAAAAAATGCTACTATAACTACAACATTTTCAGCTCCTGAGTGTTTTATTAGTGCAGATAAATCCTATTTGCTGCTAACTTTCGTAAATCTTATAGAAAACGGTCTTAAATTTTCTCAACAACCTGTTATACAGATAAAAACTGCTGTAGAAGATGGATTTGCCCTGGTAACGGTAACCGATAACGGCATTGGCATCAAAGAAGAAAACAAGAAGAAAATATTTGATCGTTTTTACAGGGTACTTGATGGAGAACTGCACACAACAAAAGGATTTGGTCTTGGCTTGAATTTTGTTAAGAAAGTTGTGGATGCACATAATGGAAAGATTATTGTGAACAGTGAGCCGGGAAAAGGTAGTAGCTTTATAGTGAAAATTCCGCTGACATAAATTTTATAACCATGAGCAAAGGAAAAGTACTTTTAGCAGAAGATGACTTGGCATTGAGCTTTGTAATAAAAGACAATTTGCAGGATGCAGGTTATGATGTTACGCATTGTCCGGATGGTGAAGTTGCGTGGCAACAATTTCAAAAAAGAGCATTTGATATTTGTTTACTGGATATTAATATGCCTGTAAGAGATGGTTTTTCGCTTACGAAAAAAATAAGACAGCAAAGTGACGTGGTTCCAATACTTTTTATCACAGCAAAAAGTATGGAAAGTGATAAGATAACAGGCTTTAAAGCCGGTGCAGACGATTACATCACCAAACCATTCAGCATGCAGGAATTGCTGATGCGAATGGATGTATTTCTCAGGAGATCTAAAAAACTTTCTTCAGATACACAATTGGAATATAATCTCGGAAAATTAAAATTTGTTACCACCGAATTAAAAATTTATGCCCCCGATGAAATTGTATCACTCACACAAAAGGAGGCCGACCTACTTAAGTTTTTTGCTCAGCACACCAACAAAATTTTAAAAAGAGAAGAAGTGTTGTTGAATGTATGGGGTAAAGACGATTATTTTTTAGGAAGAAGCATGGATGTATTCATTACCAAACTTCGCAAGCACCTTAAAGCAGATCCGTCTGTGGTTTTAGAAACCATACATGGCGTTGGGTTTAGACTAAATGTGCCTTAATAGCATTTTGTATCTCCTTCAATTCTTCTGCGGATAATTTCAATTTATCATTTGTAAAGTTCAGATCATCGGCTGAATTGATGGGCATTAAATGTAAATGAGCATGTGGCACTTCCAGCCCTACTACACTGATGCCACAGCGGTTACAGTCAAATGCTTTTTCAATAGCATGGGCAATTGGTTTTGCAAATACCAGCATCTTACTTAAATAATCATCCGAGAGATCAAAAAATTTATCTGTTTCAACTTTCGGCACAACCAATACATGACCCTGCACCAAAGGAAAAATATCTAAGAAAGCAAAGAAGTTTTCATCTTCTGCAATTTTATAGGAAGGGATTTCACCGGCTATTATTTTTGAAAAGATGGTCATTTCGTTTTTTTATAAAAATACTAATAAAAAAAATCCCATCCGTTGCTACAGATGGGATTATTAAAAAAAAATTAGCAGTTAAATTGTAATATCCTCAATTTTAAATTTCAATTGTCCCGCCGGCACCTGCACTTCTGCAACTTCTCCAATTGTTTTACCCAATAAACCTTTTCCTATCGGAGAAGTAACAGATATTTTACCCAATTTCAAATCCGCTTCTTTTTCAGATACGATCTGATAGGTAACTTGTTTTTTAGTACCAAGGTTAGTAACCGTTACTTTAGTAAGAATTGAAACTTTACTTGTATCGATATTCGTTTCATCTAAAATACGTGCGGTAGCAATTACACCTTCCAGGTATTTAATTTTTGCTTCCAACATACCTTGTGCTTCTTTTGCTGCATCGTATTCAGCATTCTCTTTCAGATCACCTTTTTCTCTGGCTTCCGCAATAGCTTTACTTGCAGCTGGTCTCTCCACTCCTTTCATGTGTTGCAATTCTTCCTTCATTTTTTCGAAGGTGTCTTTCTTTACATAATTAGTATCACTCATAAAAAAACCTTTTGAGGTAAATAGAAAAAAAATACAACGCCTCAGGAATGCCCAAGGCGTTGTATATAATGCAAATATAAACATTTTTTTAAATTCCCAATTTCTCAAGAATAACAGCACTCATCTTATAAAATGCTTCATGGCTATAACCCGCTATATGCGGCGTTACTATTACATCTTTATGATTTGTTAAAAAAAGTAGCTCTTCTTTTTGTATGGTTGTAAGATCATCAATCTTCTCATTTTCAAGCACATCCAATGCAACACCGGATAATTTACCCTGCTTGATGGCATTGATCAGTGCTGCTGTATCGGTTACTTTACCACGGCAGGCATTAATGAAGTATGGTTTTTTTTGCAAAGCGTTAAAGAAAGACTCATTAGCCATATGAAAAGTTTCATCGGTTAGCGGTACATGTAAACTAATAAAATCTGCGTACTTCGTTATTTGCTCTAAGTTTGCCTCTTTAATATACCCATCTGCAAAATCAAATTTATATTTATCGTATGCAAGTACAGTAACATTAAAAGGTGCCAACAATTTTGCTAAAGAACTACCGGTATTTCCGTAACCGATAATGCCAAAAGTTTTTCCGGTTATCTCGGCACCTCTATTAGCATCACGTTTCCATTCAAAGTTTTTTACTTCATTAAAACTTCTGGATATATGATTGGTAAGATTTAATACCAAACCCAACACATGTTCAGCAACCGCATTTCTATTTCCTTCGGGGCTACTCACACATAGAATATTTTTTGATGTTGCATATTCAGTATCTATCAATTCCATACCACTGCCCAGCCTGCCGATCCATTTCAATGTCGGTGCATTATCTAAAATATTTTTATCTATTATTAACCTTGTTGTTACAATCAACCCTTCAACATCGTTGATCAACATAAACAGCTCTTCATAACTGATAGATGGAAGATATAAAACTTTATAACCTTTCTGTTGCAACGTATCAATAAGGTACTGATGCGCCTTTGCTGTAATAATTACTTTCGGATTACTATTTGTCATATCTACTTAGCGGCGATCATACTGATTTCTAAATTGGCATTTTTGGGCAAGGCTTTAACTGCATATGTTTCTCTTGCAGGAAAATTTCCTGTAAAATACCTTGCGTAAATTTCATTCACTGTTGCAAACAAAGCCATGTCGCTCAGCAAAATGGTAGTTTTAACTACATGGCTAAAATCCATTTCGGCAGCAGCTAAAACATTCTTTAAATTTTGCATTACCTGATGCGTTTCTTCAGATATGTCTTTATTTGCTAACTCGGTTGTACCCGGTATCAAAGCAACCTGGCCAGATAAAAACAAAAACCCTCCTGCTTTAACTGCTTGATTATATGGACCTATTGGTTCGGGTGCCCCATTGGTATTTATTATTTCCTTATTCATTTTATTTTAATTGAAATACAAATATATCTTTTTACAACAACGTATTTTTGTGAAAATATACATTTCATTTATGGCCTATATTTTAAGTATTGACACTGCAATGCAATCAGCCTCGGTTAGTCTGTCAAAAAATGGTGTTTTGTTGCATGAGCTAAACAATCGTGACGCAAAAGATCATGGAAGTTTTTTGCAACCTGCTATTTTAAAAGTTGTGGAAATTGCAGGAATTACTTTGCAACAGATTGATGCTGTGGCTGTAACAGAAGGCCCCGGCTCCTATACCGGATTAAGGGTGGGTATGGCAGCAGCAAAAGGGTTATGTTTTGCTTTAAATAAACCACTTATTACAATCAATACTTTAGAGGCATTAGCAGCGACAGCTTTAGGCGAGGTTAACGTTGACGCATCAACGATAATTTGTCCGATGATTGATGCCAGACGAATGGAAGTATATACCGCTTTATATAAAAACGATCTCACTAACTTGTTAGAACCCCACGCTTTAGTGTTAAATACAGGCTCATTCGAAAAATATTTTTCAACATACAAAATTCTATTTGTTGGTTCGGGTGCAAGCAAATGGAGCAACATTTGTGAAAGTGCCCGTGCTGTTGATTTTCAGAATATTGAAATCAAAGCAGAAATTCTGAATAATTTATCATACAAAAAATACAATTCTAACAATTTTGCAGATATCGCATATGCAGAGCCTTTCTACTTAAAAGAGTTTTTTAGCGAAACTCCTAAGTAATTTTACTATGTAGCTGAAAGTAATTTTACTATATGCACAAAAAAAATATTATCTGTGCAATAAAAAGTCTTTCAACTATTAAATCATGTAATATATTTGCCTAACCTTTTCCTGTAACCAATATCTTCCTTACGGAAGTGTTTAAAAACACCCTTACATGATTGCGAACAAAATCGACTACTACAATGTTAAGAAGGCAGCTTTAACATTGAGAGCATTGAACCACAAATTGCGTCAGCAATTAATTAAATTGATTGACGAGGAACAAAAACTTACCGTTACTGAAATCTATGTGCGTCTGCGATTAGAACAGTCTGTTGCATCACAGCACTTGGCTATCTTACGTAAGGCCGGCATAGTATCTACACAAAGAGACGGTAAATTTATCCATTACATTATCAATCACAAACGTATTGAAGAGATTAACAAATTTGTGAATGAATTAGTAGCTTAATGCTTTAACAAAAAAGAAAAAAGCGTCCCGATAGTAATTGGGACGCTTTTGTTTTTTTACCTTTGTATAATAAAAAAAATAGGTATGTATATACAACAACTTTACACAGGGTGTATCAGTGAGGCGGCATATTATATTGAAAGTGAAGGAGAAGCTGCTATCATAGATCCGCTTAGAGACACAGAACAATACATACAATTAGCTAAAGAGAGAAAAGCTAAGATCAAATATATTTTCGAAACGCATTTTCATGCGGATTTTGTAAGTGGTCATCTTGATCTTCATAAAAAAACCGGCGCCCCTATTATTTACGGTCCAAAAACTGAAACAAATCTTCCTGTGCATATTGCATCAGATGGAGAAATTTTTCAATTAGGAAAAATTTCTTTTGAAGTATTGCATACTCCGGGTCATACAATTGAAAGTTGTTGTTATTTATTAAAAAATGAATCAAACAAACCACATGCAATTTTTACAGGCGATACTTTATTTGTGGGAGATGTAGGCAGACCCGACCTAAGTAGCGGAGATCTTAGTAAAGAAGAACTTGCTTCTATAATGTATGATACTATACAAAATAAAATACTTCCATTAGCAGATGATATATTGGTATACCCGGCACATGGTGCAGGTAGTAGTTGCGGTAAAAATTTAGGGCCTGAAAGCTTTAGTACAATTGCAGAAGAAAAGCAAAATAATTATGCGCTGCAAAAACAATCAAAAGAAGATTTTATAAAAAAGGTAACCGAAGATCTGGAAGAAGCACCTAAATATTTTTCGATCAATGCACAGATCAACAAAGATGGTTATGACAGTTTGGAAAAGCTGAAAAAAAATGCACTGGTTCCTTTAAACATCAAAACTTTCAAAGATAAAATTGATCAGGATGCAATGATCCTCGATACTAGACCCGGCAATATTTTTACAGCAGGATTTGTTCCTGGTAGTATTTTCATTGGTTTAGAAGGGAGGTTTGCAGAATGGGCCGGCAGCATCTTGCCATTCAACAAATCCATTATTCTTGTTACTGAAATAGGCAAAGAAGAAGAGACTGTTGTAAGATTGGCAAGAGTAGGATTTGATAAGATTGAAGGATATCTTGATGGTAGTTTTGAAGCTTGGCAAAATGCGGGAGAGCCTATTGATATGATCATCGATATTGAAGTGGATGAATTAGCGATGGATATCAAACATGATAAAAATTTACAAGTAGTAGACGTAAGAAGAGAAACTGAATTTGCAGAAGGCCATGTTAAGGATGCTATCAATTTACCATTGAGCGATATGACTGATGTAATGACCCTGGCTGCATTTGAGGAAGATCAAAATCTTTATTTATACTGTGGTAGTGGTTACAGAAGCATCATAGCAAGCTCATTATTCAAAAAGCAAGGCATTCATAATATCAGAACTGTGATTGGGGGATGGAATGCGATCAAAGAAGAGAAAAAAATAAAGACACTAAAAGATGTAAGCGCCTTGAACTAACCTTCAATACGATTTTTTCCTATGTCTGCGGCCATTGCCCTTCTCCATCTCCGATGGCTCCATAAATAATTTTCGGGTTGGCGGGAAATGATATTCTCCAGGAAATTTCTGTATAGAATTGTTAGTTGCTGCGGTGTATACTCTTTTGTATTTTCTACTACCTGCTCTGCTTCAAAACTATAATAACCTCTTTTTGTTTTTTTAAAATTTACAAAGATGATAGTGGTATTATTTTTTGCTGCTGCTTTATGTGGACCTATGATAAATGGTGCCGGCTTGCCGAAGAAATCTACCCAATAAGCATTGGTCATTTTCCCTGCATTCTGATCTGCTAATAAATACATTGAATGCTGATGCTGCATCAATTCATGCATTTGTCTTTTAAATTTTCCTGTTGGAACCAATATCGTTTTATACTTTGAGCGGATCTTTAAAAACAATTTATCAAACATTTGATTTTCTATCTGACTATAAACGCCGATCAAAGGAATAGTTAAATATTTGCCCAATGCAAGGTTTGCATATTCCCAATTAAACATATGTGCTCCCAGCAATTGAATATTGTGACCTTTTGCAGCTGCTTCATTGATCAATGTAAAATTGTGAGCACATCTTTTATCAAAAGTTGTGTCACTCATTGATAAAGTCTTAATCGTTTCAACAAAAGTATCAGTAAAATTTCGATAAAATTTTTTTGCAATTGCTACACGCTCTTCTTCATTTTTATTCGGAAATGCGATCAATAGATTTTCAAGAATAACCTTACGCCTATATCGAAACACATCTCGTAGCAGAAAGGCAACAAAACTGCTAATCCCGTACAACACAAAAAAAGGCAGCAGGGAAAATAAGTAAAGAAAAAAATAAACGATATAATACATCAGCTGTTATACTTGATAATTGAACAAGGATCTATAAAACAATGTTCTGAATTTTTTCACTCTTGAAAGGATAATCAGTATTATAATGCAGCCCTCTGCTTTCTTGACGGAATTCAGCACACTTTACGATCAGATAAGCCACCGTGATCATATTCCGTAATTCACAAAGCTGTGGTGATACTGCAGTTTTTTCATACAATGCCTCAGTTTCTTCATGCAATAGATCGAGTCGACGGTTTGCTCTTTTCAAACGTTCATTATTGCGAACGATACCAACGTAGTCACTCATCAGCAATTTCATTTCTTTTAAACTCTGCGTAATGAGGATCATTTCTTTAGGGGCATTTGTACCGTCCGCTTTCCAGTCCGGCACGGCATTTTCTCCGCCCGAATGCGAAAGTGAAAGGTGATTAATTTCTTTCACCGCATCTTTATATGCTCTGTGTGCAAATACCATTGCTTCCAGCAAACTATTACTTGCTAAACGATTAGCACCATGCAGCCCTGTACTGGCACATTCGCCTGCTGCATACAAATTTTTGATCGATGTTCGTCCGTGTTCATCTGTTTTAATTCCGCCGCAACTGTAATGTGCAGCAGGGGAAACAGGGATCATATCTTTTGTAATGTCGATACCAATACTCAAACACTTTTTATAAATATTAGGAAAATGCTCTGTGAATTTTTCTTTAGAAAAATGTCTGCAATCTAAATATACATGTTCAGTACCATTGATCTTCATTTCATTATCGATAGCTCTTGCCACAATATCTCTTGGAGCCAGATCTTTACGTTCATCGTATTTCTCCATAAATGCCTCTCCTGCATGGTTGCGTAAAATGCCTCCATCGCCACGTACAGCTTCTGTGATCAAAAAATTTTGTCCACGTACACCCGGTTCATACAATGCCGTAGGGTGAAACTGAATGAACTCCATATTTTCAATTCGTCCTTTTGCCCTGTAAACCATCGCCACACCATCTCCTGTTGCAATTGACGGATTAGTAGTTGTACGGTACACCTGACCGTTACCTCCTGTTGCCAGTAACGTAATATCGGCTACGATCTTTTCAATTTTATTGGTAGATAGGTTCAATACATACACACCGTAACATTCAATATCCAATGTAGATTTGGTAATTAAGTATCCCAAGTGATGCTGTGTAATTATGTCAAGCACAAAGCAATGGCTTATTAGTTCTATGTTTGATCGCTTTGCAATAGCAGTAAGCAAAGCTCTTTCCATTTCCTTACCAGTTACATCTTTATGATGCAAAATTCTAAATTCACTATGTCCACCTTCCTTCCCTAATTTAAAATCCCCGTCTGGTTCTTTATCAAATCTTGCTCCCCATTCTATGATCTCTTTGATTCTGTCAACGCCTTCTCTCACTACTATCTCAACTACTTCCTTGTTACACAACCCATCTCCTGCTATTAGCGTATCTTCAATATGCTTTTCAAAACTATCATTGTCGGAATCCATCACACCGGCTATACCTCCCTGAGCATACTTCGTATTTGTTTCGTCGCTTTGTGCTTTGGTAAGAATGGTCACTTTTTTATCCGGGCAATCCTCTGCTACTTTCAAAGCATAGGTAAGCCCTGCAATGCCACTTCCAATTACTAAAAAGTCTGTCTTCATATTTTTTTGTTATCAGGCTTCTATCCAAACTCCACTCTCCTTCAATAAATTAATCAACTCATCAACAGCAATTGCGCTATCAATATTTCTCTTTACAACTTCTTTACCTCTGTATAATGTTATTTTCCCAACTCCACTACCTACATAGCCAAAATCGGCATCAGCCATTTCCCCGGGGCCATTTACAATACAACCCATGATCGCAATTTTCAAACCTTTTAAGTGATTGGTAACGGCTCGGATCTTTGCTGTAGTTTCCTGCAATTCAAATAATGTTCTTCCGCAACTCGGACAACTAATATATTCTGTTTTAGAAATTCTTGTCCGTACCGCTTGTAAAATAGAGAAAGATGTATTGTTAATGAATTGATGATTATTCTTTGTTTCAAGATAAGTTCTGCCTGAAACTTTTTGATTCGTCAATTTTGATGGGTCATTGATAAGCCAGATCCCATCTCCCATTCCATCTAAAAATAAAGCTCCGCTTTGCGAAGAAAAATGGATCAACTGTTCATCTATTGTTGTATGATGGCTTTCTACTGATATGATTACCGGGCATTTAATCACTTCTTTCATCAACCGAATAATAAAACTTCTTACAGACTGCATATGATTTTCAGCAGAAGAATAAATACACAAAACAACCGATGAGTCATTTTTAATTTTTTGCACAAATGCATCTGAAACTTTTATCGCATCTACAGCAATAAAATTCATTATTGCCTTTTCATTATCGGCCATATATTCATCGGACTGAAAAAGCGGGAAATATTTTTCTTTATCGGCTACATTCACCCAAACTTTATGATCACAAATAACTTTTAAAGTACCCGGTAAGGCAAAGTCAACTAATTTGTTTGCTGTGTAAATATAATCTGCAGCTGCATCACCAATATTCCATTTATCAGTTATTTCATTGTACGTATAACCAATAGCCTGCAGATCTGTGTGAACAATTGATTGGGCCTGCATGAAATCAGCAACTACTACAGGAACATGTTTTCCTCCAATATTGGAAATAGAAAATGTTTCTCTTTTTTTATATTCAAAAGGAGAATAAGGTAACGTACCATTGAATACTAAACTATGATCCATGGTCGATGGTGCATAGGCGGTGTATTCCTTTACCAGATCCAAACAAACAGGTATTTCAAACTCAGGATCTTCTGTTAATGAAACTCTTATTGTATCTCCTATTCCATCATCCAACAAAGTACCAATACCAATAGCACTTTTGATTCTTCCATCTTCACCATCTCCGGCTTCAGTTACACCTAAATGCAACGGATAACATTCACCAAATTCTTCCATCATATGATTAATGAGTAAGCGATAAGCCTGCACCATCACCAATGGGTTGCTGCTTTTCATACTCAAAATAATATTGTGATAATCCTCTCCACGTGCAATACGTAAAAATTCCATCGCACTCTCTACCATGCCAATGGCTGTATCTCCATAACGGCTCATGATCCTGTCACTCAACGACCCATGATTGGTTCCGATACGCATGGCCGTTCCATGTTCTTTACAGATCTTCACCAATGGTGTAAAACGTTCTTTTATTCGTTCTATTTCTTCCACATATTCTGCATCGGTATATTCGATCTGCTCAAATTTTTTCTTATCAACATAGTTGCCTGGATTTACTCTCACCTTTTCTACAATAGCCGCAGCAATTTCTGCCGCATTAGGTGTAAAATGAATATCTGCAACTAACGGTGTAGAATAACCTCTTTTACGAATTTCATTTTTTATATTCAATAGGTTTTCTGCCTCCTTCTTTGATGGTGCTGTAATACGTACCAACTCTGCTCCGGCTTCAATACAACGAATGGCCTGTTCAACCGTAGCAAGGGTATCCATTGTATCTGTAGTGGTCATTGTTTGAACACGTACAGGATGACCATTACCCAATAGCAAATTTCCAATCTTAACCTCTCTCGTTTTAAGACGCTTGTATTCCGTTAATGATTCACAATAGAATTGCATAAATATTTATTCAGTACAAGGAATTATTTTTTTCCTTCAAAAAAGCCGTATTGTTTTAATATCGATTTTAAAATATTGATCCTAATGGTTTTGATATCAGCATTTGCATCTGCCGTTTTCACCAATAATGTAAAAAAGTAAGGATGTTTATTCTCTTCGATCCAACCGGTTACCCAACCAATGCCGTTGTTCTTTTCATCAAAACCCCAGCCAGTTTTATAACTTAATGTATATAAAGTGTTTTCTTCTTGCTTCATAACGTCACGAACAATTTGCTGTGTGCGTTTTTGAAAAGGCAATTGATCGAAGTATAAACGTTTAACCATACCCAATTGTTCATCGGGTGATATCTTCAATGTGTTATCAAGCCAAAAACTATCGATTGTTGAATTAATAGTTTTTGTTCCGTAATTCAAAGTATCAAGCCAGTGTTGCATTGTATCTTTTCCAATCTTTCTGGCAATTTCCTGATAATATGGCACACAACTGACTTTAAATGCTTCAACCATATTCATATCCTTATTCCAATCATCATTCCAGCGTTTTACGCCATCCCATTTAATAACCATTTTTTCATCAGCAATAACGCCTGTTTCCAAACCTATCAAGGAATTCACTATTTTAAAAGTTGATGCAGGCAAGAAACGTGTAGTATCTAATTGCATATTGTACACCGTTACCTTACCGCTACTGTTACTAAGCATAGTAAAACAGCCTTCTACCTTATTTTGATCGAAATATTTTTTTAAGCTGTTATCTATCTCTGCCCTGTTTCCTGAACAAGATGCAATTAGAAATACGGAATAAGAAATAAGGGATAAGAAAGTAAGTCGTTTCATTTCGGAAATATTAAGGCTTCTTTGAGTTTATATGATTTGCCGTTGCATCTAATGTTTCGTAAAATTCTGTTCCGTATTTTCGGATGATAGCATCTTTTAAAAAAACGTAAACAGGCACTTTTAATTTTTTACCCAAGCTACATCCTCCACTACAAAGATCTTCTCTGGGTTCGTAGTTTACGTATTCGGTTTTTTTATTTTTACTTTGTTTGATCCTGATGGGATAAAGATGACAACTGATCGGTTTTTTCCAATTTACTTTACCATCGTTATAAGCTTGTTCAATTCCGCATTTTACAATACCCTTTTCGTCGGTTATTCCATACACACAAATACTTCCATTGATGGTAGGTGTTACCCAACCAAACTCTTTGTCATACACATATTTACCCTGTCTTGCCAGTTCATTTTTGGCTTCCTCAGTCAAATATGGGAACACTGCATCAAACACTTCATCTATTTTTGCCAGTTCATCTTTATGAAGTGGTGCGCCGGCATCACCATCTACACAGCATCCGCCTTTACATTTACTCAAATCGCAGACGAATTGTTCTTCTACAACTTCATCGCTGATCAATATATTATCTATTGCAATCATTAATGCAAAGTTAAAACATTCAAAGTTTACATGGTTATAACATTGAATAAACCTGTTTAACAATTTTGTAACGTTGTTTTTTGTGAAATTCATTCTGTCTTTACCTCATTACCTACAAACCAGCCTTTATGCCCAACAGCCGCCAATTGACTCTTCAAAATAGCATCCGCTATTTTTTTGCCGCCATTTTCTGGATCCCTGTTGTTTTTTTTAGTTTATTACTGGTTCGAAATACCTTACCCTATTTTTCTTTCAATCAACAGTTTTCATTTATTGAAGAAAGGGCTGTTCTTTTTCTTAAGCCTGCGTATAAAGCAAGTTTCTATATCCACATTTTTGCAGGCATGTTCTGTATTATTGCAGCACTGACACAATTCTCATCATACATTCTGAAAAAACGTAAGGCTATACACATTTGGATGGGGAAGATCTATGTTGTAGTAGTAATAGTTTTAGGTGCTCCAACAGGTTTGTACATGAGCTTTTTTGCAAAAGGCAGTTTTTGGGAAAGAGCATTATTCATGTTTATGGCGCTGTATTGGTTATATACCACTATCAAAGGTTTACAAAGTATCAAACAAAAAAATATACTTGCTCATAAAAATTGGATGATAAGAAGTTACAGTATGGCTATGACCGCAGTTACTTTCAGGGTTTACCATATTATTTTCTATTACTACGGAGCAGATCATTTGTTCAATTATGAAATATCTCTTTGGATAAGTGTATTAGGTAACATGCTAATTGCTGAATATTTCATTTTCAGAAAAAGTAAAAAATATTTGAACACATTTAACCATCTTAAAATAATACGATCATGAAAGCAATCATTTATGCAGGCATAGGCCTGTTCGCTGTTGCATCTGTATATGGCGTAGCAGATTATTATCAAAGTAAAAAGCAAGGCTTATTCTTAAATCTATATAAAGAACCTGTAAACCCCATTGCAGAAGAAGATGAAAGAACGATCAATGCAGATGACTATTCAAGAGGAGAAATATCTGAACCATCACTTGCAAAAAAATTAGTTGTAACCACAAATAGCAAAACTGCAGCTAATACAAAAGCAGTGAAAAAAAAGAAAGCAATAAAAACATCAAAGGCTATTAAGAAAAGAAATATATCTTTTGATAAATTTTCAAGAGCTAAATTACCCGTAGAAAGAGACATGAATATAGACACCCTGTCTGCAACAGAAACCGCCTTGTTTGATTTTTAGTTTGAACGCCATTTAAAAGTATTGATCAAATGTTCAAGATCTTTTTGTAAAAAGTCCTGAACCGGCCTTAAGGAATCAACATTGGGTGTTACTTCAAAATAAAGTGCCCCACGTATAAAATTCTTGGTAGTATCACTTAAGAAGAATTGTTTTGCCGTTGCTGCATTTCCCCCAACTTTAAAAAACACGCCATGCACACCATTGGCAGTATGTATGGCGCTGTCACGTATAGAAGTAGCAATCACATCATTTTTATTAGTAAGGTTAAATGCATCGTTTACCATTCTGTCGAACTTGTTAATACCCATGGAATCCTTGTACATTCCTTTGCTGTCTTTGATCTTATAAGGTGCGGCACCACCTACTATTTTATAACTTAAAAAAACCCGTCCATTGAACTGAGGAAAATCAATATTAACCCAATACGGGTTTTCCGGACTTGCATCAAAATAAGTGCTGTCTCTTACAATATTTGCATAAGTTGGATATTCAAAAGTGTAAGGGAATCCTTCTTTATCAAATTTTTGATAGCTGCGTTGTGGTAGAGTGATATTGAAGTAACCTCTCTTTTTTGAAACGTACGGAGAATTACAAGAGGAAAGCAGTAGGCAAAAAACGAAAAATGAAAAATGAAAAATGAAAAATTTAGTGAGCATTTTTTTGTGGTGTAAAATCATGACTGGTTTTCGTATATAGAATAATAAAAATTATTTTTCATTTCTTGGCCTGATGGTGATCTGTATTTTATCGATCCTGTTCTTGTTAATTTCCAACGGTATAAAAATAAAATCTCCACTAATTACCTCTTCGTTTATTTGAGGAAACTCTCCGGCTATTTCAAGCACCAACCCGGCAAGGGAATCACTATCGCCTTTAACCACATCAAATGTATCCATCGGTAAATTCATGGCTTTACAAACATCGTTGGTCATTGTCTTTCCTTCAAAGATATAATTGAACTCATCAATTTTTTTGTTCACACTTTCCTCATCATCAAACTCATCTTTAATATCACCGATGATCTCTTCCATGATGTCTTCCAATGTAACTATACCGGATGTCCCGCCAAATTCATCTACCACAACCGCAAAGTGTATGCGTTTGTTTCTGAATTCCTGTAAGAGATCCTCAATAAGTTTGTGCTCATGTACAAAAAAAGGATGACGCATAAGACTATGCCAATCGTAGTTTTCAGGCTTCGATGCATTTACAAAAGGCAACAGGTCTTTTGTATGTAAAACACCCAATATTTCATCCAGATTATTTTTATATACAGGCAAACGGGAGTAATGCAATTCTTCAACTCTTGCAATCACATCTTCAAAACTGCTACTGTGTTCAATGCCACTAACGTCAAGACGTGTACGCATAATTTGTTTTACAGTAGTGTCGCCAAATTTTCTAATCCCTTTCAGAATTTGTTTTTCTTCTATAGTAGCTTCATGTTCCGGCAATAGATCTATTGCATAATCAAGATGGCTGTTATCCAACATAGAAGAATTTGTTGAAGTGAATTTCTTTTCAATATTGTCACTATAGCCAACCATTTTTTTACTCAGTCGATAAAATAGGCTGTTGAATATCTCTATGATCAAAGAGGCAGTTGATGCAAACCACACTTTATGATGTGTTGCCCATACCTTAGGCAATACTTCACCAAACAAAATAATGAGTGAAGTAACAGCCAGTACTTTTATCAAAAAAGCTACCCAGAGGCCAAGATGAAAAGGCGCCAGCCAGCTATCCAACAAAATATTTGAGATAAGAATGATACCGATGTTCACAAAGCTATTGGCAATTAGCATGGATGCCAGCAATGTTTTGGGTTGATCGAGCAAAGTGACGATACGCTTAAACGAAGGCTGTTGCTTTGTTTTAAGCATATTGATGTCTTTATATGTCAATGAAAAAAAAGCTACTTCTGAACCGGCTATCAAAAACGAAATGATGAATAAAATAAATGCCAGAAAAATAAGCACTACACTTGCGGCAGGCGTTATTGCTAAAAATGTAAAAGGCTGTGTAAAATTAATGACCGAATGGTAATCCAAAACTATAGATGTTAGTGAGCAATATTAGTTGATTTTAAAATGGTAATCTTTCCGGAGCGTCGTCGGCCGGAGGTAAATCTCCACCAAGACCTTCAATTCCTTCATGACCCGGAATAGAGCCGTCTGTTCGTTTATCTAACATAATTAAATTATCTCCAACTACTTCGGTAGCAAATTTCTTATTCCCGTCTTTATCTTCCCAACTCCGTGTTTTCAAACGCCCCTCTATATAAACCAAACTACCTTTATGTAAATATTTCTGAGCCAGTTCTGCCAATCCTCGCCACAAAACTACTGTATGCCATTCTGTTTGCGAAACTAATTTTCCGCTTCTGTCTTTGTAAGTTTCGGTGGTGGCCAACGAAAATTTAGCCACACCAATATTACCTTCCAAAAACTGCATATCAGGGTCTTTACCCAAGTTGCCAATCAACATTACTCTATTTACACCTCTCATAGTGTTTAATTTTATATTGTCTGATTATGCTATATCACGAATTTAAAGATACGTTTTTATCTTCTAAAAATAAAGTGATAAATTTCGGGAATGGTAGTTTGCTCATTTCTTTTATTGTTATAGCTTTAAAGCCTTTGGCTGAAAAGGGTTTCGGCATATCTATCTGTATAAAACGCCCTTTGATTATTTGATGAGTAAGCAGTTGTTTATATTCATCTGAAATATATTTAATACGAGCACCACTGAATGATTCTTCCTTAAAAATATCTAATACCTTGATTCCTTTCATTGTCAATTCCTCTTTCATTTCAATCGGGAAAAATTCATACAGGTTCTCCCAAATGTCATTTCCACCTCTTTTTTGCACATACACCAGATCGTTGTGTTTGATGACCAAATAATATAACCAACGTGTTTTTTTAGTAATTGATTTTTCTTTTACGGGTAATTTATCAACCCAGCCTTTTGAAAAAGCAAGGCAAGTTTTATTCAGTGGGCAGTCTGAACAATTTGGCGATTGCGGTTTGCAGACCGTAGCACCAAAGTCCATCAGAGCCTGATTATACAGGCCGGGTTTTTCCTTATCCAACAACTCTTCTGCTAATAATGTGAATTGCTTTTTCCCTTCAGTACTATCAATAGCTGTATCAATATTGAAATATCTTGACAAAACCCTGAAAACGTTGCCATCAACCACTGCGTAGGGCAGATTGAATGCAAAGGAAGCAATGGCTGCAGCGGTATATGGTCCAATACCTTTTAATGAAAGTATATCTTCATATTTATCCGGAAATTTTCCATTCAATTCTTTTGCAATAAATTTTGCAGTTGCTATTAAGTTTTTGCAGCGTGTATAATAGCCAAGTCCTTCCCACAATTTGAAAACCTTTGTTTCCGGAGCTACTGCAAGTTTTTCTACTGTCGGGAAAGTTTTTATAAATCGATTATAATACTCCAAGCCCTGATCCACCCTGGTTTGTTGCAAAATGATCTCACTTAACCATATTTTGTAAGGATCTTTCTCTCCTTTCCATGGCATAGCCCTTCTGTTAAATTTATCATTCCACATTAAAAGTTGTACAGTGAAAAATTGTTTGTTTTTTATAATAAAGGTCATTGAGGTTTAAACATTAATTTGATAATAGTACTGATCTTCATAGTTAAAATAACCCAAGCCATGTAAAAATCCGTGTAATATGCTTCTCAATCAAATCTTTTTTAAATAAAAAATCATATTTGAAATTACATAAATAATTGATAATCAAATAATTAAATGTTTTTAAATTGTGGATTTTTAAAAAAAAGCTTCTTATACCCTGATTATCAATGTTTAGTGTTGCATTTTTCATTTATTTGTTTTACTTTTCGTGTATCAATACACATAAAAACTTTAAGCCATGAGAAAAGCAGACCTTATCAATCAAATTTCAGATAAAACCGGCATCCCGAAAGTGGATGTATTAGTTAGTCTTGAAACCATGTTTAAAGAGATAAAACAGTCTCTTATAAATGGTGAAAATATTTATATCCGTGGTTTTGGTAGTTTTATTACCAAAAAAAGAGCCGCAAAAATTGGCAGAAATATCAAAAAAAACATCGCAGTAGAGATTCCTGAGCATTATATCCCTGCCTTTAAACCTGCTAAAGAATTTGTGCAGGAAGTAAAAAACAAGAAGTTTGACGAAAATGTGAAGTTCGACGATTAAAAATTTACCTGAAGTGGTTATTTAGTTTTTTTATAACCCTATTTTATAGACCTTTGCACTTCAATTCTTGAAGTGAAAAAACAACAAATTATACTTGCTGCAGGCGGTTTGTGCCTTTTAACGCTTTTACTTTTTTTTGGCAGGACCGTTGCAAAAAAAGAACCTAGTACGGCTGAACATATCGCTCATGCCGATCCAAAGTTTTCTGTCTCCGCCCTTATCAAGGCTTCTAAACAGTCATTAGCACCCTATCGTGTTGATTATCTGAACTTATTAGAAAAAAAATCGATCGAAAGCAACTCAACTGATGATAAAATCAAGTCTTTAGAAACCTTAGCTGTGTTTTGGGAAGATTCTGTCCATAACCACGACCTGCATCTTTTTTACACTTCGGAAGCAGCAAAGTTGGTAAATTCTGAAAAAAACCTCACCTTTGCAGCCCGTCTGATTTTAGCAAACCTGCGTAACGAGCAAGATATAGCTAAAAGAGGCTGGAAAGCAGAACAGGCAATAGAGTTATTTGATAAGGCAATAGAACTAAATCCAACCAATGATAGTTTAAAAATTGGTAAAGGAAGTTGTTATGTGTTTGGTAAAGGTATGGCCGGCAATGCTGAAGAAACAATGAAAGGAATTCAGTTGTTATTAGGCGTGGTGAGAAAAGACAGTACCAATATGCAGGCACAATTAGTTCTTGGAATCGGAGGCGTAATATCTACGCAATTCGATAAAGCAATTGTTCGTTTACAAACGGTTGTAAATAACCAACCAAATAATTTGGAAGCGATATCATGGTTAGCAGATGCATATGCAGGTAAAGGCGATAAGCAGAATGCAATAAAATGGTATCAAAGAAGTAAAGAAATGGTGAATGATCCTGAATATAGTAAAGAGGTAGATGAAAGGATCAAAGAAATAAAGTAGAATCAATTAAACTGATTATAAAAAATTATTTTTCATTAAAAAAAGACTAAGGTATGCCTTGTGGTAAAAAAAGAAAACGTCATAAAATTGCTACACACAAGCGTAAAAAGCGTTTAAGAAAGAACCGTCATAAAAAGAAATAATTAGTTTCTTTTTATAGCAGGTGTCCCGATTCTCCCATCGGGACACACATTTATCAGCATACATGATTGTTTGCCATTTTTTGGTAGGCGTATTTATTATGCTGTATGTTATCCTTCCATGATGTTTAAGTCTGCTTAAAAGTTTACGCATTGACAAAGGAATTGATCATAAATGCTGCACCACAGGGCGTGGAAATTGCCTTGATGGAAGACAAAAAATTAGTGGAGTTGCACAACGAAAAAGCTGATGCCAACTTCGCCGTGGGAGACCTATATCTTGGAAAAGTTAAAAAGCTGATCCCTGGCCTGAATGCCGCCTTCATAGATGTTGGTTTTGAAAAAGATGCTTTTCTACACTACACAGATCTAAGCCCATACGTAAGGTCGATATTAAAATTCACCAACATTGCCATTAATGATAAAACAGAAGGTGGTTTTGATTTTGGTAAATTCTCTGTTGAACCCGAAATTGTAAAAACAGGTAAGATTGCTGAAGTACTAAGTGGCAAGCCTAATATTTTAGTTCAGATATTAAAAGAACCGATCGCAGCTAAAGGTCCACGCCTTAGTTGTGAATTATCACTTCCGGGAAGATTTGTAGTTATTACTCCATTCAATGACATCATTGCGGTTTCCCGTAAAATACACAGTGCAGAAGAAAGAAAAAGATTACACAAAATTATTGAAGCCATTAAGCCTAAAAATTTCGGTGTAATTGTTCGTACAGCTGCCGAGGGTAAAAACACAGCGGAGCTACATGATGATCTGTTATCACTTGTAAATACATGGAAAACGATTCAAGTGAATTTGCAAAATGCAACACCACCGGCAAAGATCTTAAGTGAACAAGCGAAAGCAACCAGTATGCTTCGTGATTTGTTGAACGAAGATTTTAACCGCATTGTGGTGAATGACAAAAATATCTACACCGATACAAAAAATTATATTCAACGTATTGCTCCGGAAAAAGCAGATATTGTTGCATACTATAATAATGGCTCTCCAATTTTCGACAGTTTTGGTGTTACCAAACAAGTGAAATCATCTTTTGGTAAAACAGTAAATCTGCCAAGCGGGGCTTATTTGATTATTGAACATACAGAAGCCTTACACGTAATTGATGTAAACAGCGGATACAAAAGTGTAAGCAATAATCAGGAGCAAAATGCTTTAGAAACAAATCTTGAAGCTGCTGAAGAAATTGCAAGACAATTGAGACTTAGAGATCTTGGTGGTATCATTGTTATTGATTTCATTGATATGAAATTAATGGACAATCGCAAGCGATTGGCTGATGCAATGGAAGAGTTCATGCGTACCGACAGAGCGAAACATGCGGTATTACCGATCAGCAAATTTGGTTTGATGCAGGTTACACGTCAACGCATGAAGCCTGAAATGAATATCAACACAAGTGAAGTTTGTCCAAGTTGTAATGGTACAGGAAAAATTTCTTCGACACTTGTTTTGGAAGATGAGATAGAAAAAAATCTAAGTTATTTGGTAATGCAAAAGCACACCGGATTAACTATTGAAGTACATCCAATCTTATTTGCATATTTAACCAAAGGGTTTATCAGTAAACGTCGTAAATGGAGTTGGAAATACAAACAAAAAATAAAGTTAGTTGCCAATTCAAATTATCATCTTACAGAGTTTCATTTTTTTGATGATAAATATGATGAGATAAAACTATAACATTTTTGCCGCGAAGGCGATATAAGGTATAAAAGTAAAAGCCGACAATTTATTTTGTCGGCTTTTACTTTTATACAAACTCCTATTTCTTTCCGATAAAAAATTAATCTCTGCTCCTGCTGTTGTAAACCATAATATAATAGGCCAACATAGCAATAGATGAAAGTGCTGCAACCACATAAGTTAAGGCAGCCCATTTTAATGCATCTTTAGCTTTTGCATCTTCGTCGCTGGTAGTAATATTGGCAGTGTTCAACCAGTTTAGTGCTCTCGCCGATGCATCAAATTCTACCGGTAATGTTACTACCGTAAACAAAGTAGAAACTGCAAACAAAACTATACCGATTAGAAGTATGGTCTGATTTCCTCCTCCCAATCCCATAAAACCAATACCTGCCAAAATTACCCATTGAGATAAATTTGTACTGATCTGCGTTACGGGCACTAATTTACTTCTTAGTTGCAGCATTGAATAAGCTGTTGCATGTTGCACCGCATGACCACATTCGTGAGCTGCAACAGCTGCCGCTGCAACATTTCTTCCTTCAAATACATCCGGACTAAGATTGACCGTTTTTTTTGTTGGATCGTAGTGATCGGATAAAAAGCCCGGAACAGAAACTACTTCAACATCATAAATACCATTATCCTTCAACATTTTTTGTGCTACTTCCTTTCCACTCAAACGAGATGATGTAGGCACCGCTGAATATTGTTTGAATTTACTTTTCAATCTGAATTGAACCAGCATTCCTAAAATCATAAACACAAAAGAGATAACCATTATTCCCATTGTCATAATTGTAGATTTATTTTATAATAAAATTACAAACAATACGCCAAATTAAAAGTCTGTCAAAAAGGCAATAAAAAAGCCTTCCATTTTCAAGAAGGCTTTAAATATTTGTATAAAAACTAATTAAGCTACTGCTTCTGCTTTAGCTTTTCCATTTACCGGAATAGAAACTGGCGCAGTCTTTACAGTTTTGATAATACGTGCAGCTACTTTATAAGGATCTGCAGCACTATTTGGACGACGATCTTCTAACCAGCCTTTCCAACCTCTTTCAACAGCACCAATTGGAATTCTGATAGAAGCACCTCTGTCTGATATACCGTATTTAAATTCATCGATAGCAGCTGTTTCGTGTTTACCTGTCAAACGTAAATGATTGTCCGGTCCGTAAACAGCGATATGTTCTTTAACAAAAGGTCTGAAAGATTCGCAAATTTGTTCAAACACTTCACGGCTTCCGCTAGTTCTCAAAGCAGTATTAGAGAAGTTAGCATGCATACCACTACCATTCCAATCAAGTGCGCCTAATGGCTTACATTCCCAGTTGATTGAGATACCATATTTTTCACCGATTCTTTCTAATAAATAACGAGCCACCCATATCTGATCACCAGCTTCTTTTGCACCTTTAGCAAATATTTGAAATTCCCATTGGCCTGCAGCTACTTCTGCATTGATACCTTCCACATTCAATCCGGCTTCCAAACAAACATCTAAATGTTCTTCAACCATATCACGGCCGTATGCATTTGCTGCACCTACTGAACAGTAGTAAGGACCTTGCGGACGAGGGAAACCACCTTCAGGGAAACCAACCGGTCTGTGTGTTTCAGGGTTCCATAAGAAATATTCCTGTTCAAAACCAAACCAGAAATCATTATCATCATCATCGATCAATGCTCTACCATTACTTACATGTGGAGTACCATCGGAATTCAATACTTCACACATCACTAAATAAGCATTTTTACGTTGAGGATCTTTACAAATGAATACTGGTTTTAATAAACAATCTGATGAACCACCTGGCGCCTGTTCTGTAGAAGAACCGTCAAAAGACCACATTGAGCAGTCTTCTAATTTGCCCGAAAAGTCATTTTCAATTTTTGTTTTGCTACGTAAACTTTGGATTGGTTGATAACCGTCCAACCAGATGTACTCCAATTTTGAGGATGCCATAGTGATTATTTTAAGTTAAAAAATGTTTCGTTTTCGCTTTATCAAAGTCTTTAAAAAGGCATTACCCTCCACCGGGAAGGTTTCCGGCAATACCTTTACGTTTTAAAGCTCGACGCTGCGAAAATAATAAACTTTATTAAATAATCTTTAAAAAAACATGATTTTTCTTCGTCATCGATGCAAAAAATGACCAATAATCGCAAAAAATAACAAATATTTTAACGAATTAGTTGAATTTTATAAATAATAATCAATATTTATACATATTAAATATTAATACATATGAAAAAGACGACAATTTAATGAGCAATAAAAAGCCCCGACCTAATGGTCGGGGCTTTTTATTAAAGAGGTTTAAACTCTTAATTATTTGTACTGAGCAGCAAGCCCGCTCGCCAACTCTGTCATTTTTTTCAAACTCTCATCATTCAATACACCTTTTTTAAACTCAGCTAAAATTTCAGGGTGTTTGTTAGACATTTCCAATAAGAAATGATCTTCGAAAGCCTTTACATTTTTAACCGCAACCTCTTTCAACAAACCTTGAGTACCCAGGTAAATGATAGCAACTTGTTTTTCTACGCTGAATGGCGTGTACTGTGGTTGTTTCAAAATTTCCACGTTACGGGCACCTTTATCAATTACGTTTTTAGTAGCAGCATCCAAATCACCACCAAATTTAGAGAAGGCTTCCAACTCACGGTAAAGAGCCTGATCTAACTTTAAAGTACCAGCTACTTTTTTCATTGATTTGATCTGAGCATTACCACCCACACGGCTAACCGAGATACCTACGTTGATAGCAGGACGGATACCGGCGTTGAACAAGTTACCTTCCAAGAAGATCTGTCCGTCGGTAATAGAGATCACGTTTGTAGGAATGTATGCAGATACGTCACCTGCTTGTGTTTCAATAACAGGCAAGGCTGTTAATGAACCACCGCCTTTTACTAAATGCTTGATAGATGCAGGAAGATCGTTCATTTGAGCAGCAATATCATCTTTAGCGATAACTTTTGCAGCTCTTTCCAATAAACGACTATGCAAATAGAATACATCACCAGGATAAGCCTCACGGCCCGGCGGACGACGTAATAGAAGAGATACCTCACGGTAAGCCACAGCCTGTTTAGAAAGATCATCATAGATGATCAAAGCAGGACGACCGGTATCTCGGAAGAATTCGCCAATTGCAGCACCTGCAAACGGAGCATAGAACTGTAATGGAGCAGGATCAGATGCAGAAGCAGCAACAATGGTAGTATAAGCCATTGCGCCATTTTCTTCCAAAGTCTTCATGATACCTGCAATGGTAGAAGCTTTTTGTCCGATTGCTACATATATACAATAAACAGGTTTCCCTGCATCGTAAAATTCTTTTTGGTTGATGATGGTATCAACACAGATGGCAGTTTTACCTGTTTGACGGTCTCCAATTACCAACTCACGTTGACCACGACCGATTGGAATCATCGCATCAATCGCTTTAATACCGGTTTGTAATGGTTCTTTAACCGGCTCACGATAAATTACCCCCGGTGCTTTACGCTCCAATGGCATTTCGTATGTTTCGCCAACGATCGGACCTTTACCATCGATAGGTTCACCCAAAGTATTGATAACCCGTCCACACATACCATCGCCTACTTTAATAGATGCAATTTTGTTGGTACGCTTTACTTTATCGCCTTCTTTAATTTCGCTACTATCACCCATTAATACCACACCCACATTATCTTCCTCAAGGTTCAATGCAATAGCTTTTACACCATTTTCAAACTCTACAAGCTCACCACTACTAACATTGTTCAAACCATATACACGGGCAATACCATCACCCACCTGTAATACGGTTCCTACTTCTTCCAAACTAGCACCTGCGTTGAAGTTGCTAAGTTGTTGGCGGAGGATCGCTGAAATTTCATCCGGTTTAATTTCTACCATAACTGTTTATTTTAAAAAGTTGTTTTTATCTGATCTTATGGATGTATTGATTATCCATAAATTGTTTTTTAATGTCTTTAAGATCTCTTTGAATGCTAGCATCAACTAAGTTGCCTTCCATTTCTAAAACAAAGCCACCGATCAATTCTTCTTGTACAGCTGTTTCTAATTCTACATTTTTTAATGATGTAGAAGATTTTACTTTATCAAGAATAGAATTTTTCAATTCATCACTCATTGCAACGGCAGTAGTAATTTTTACCTGATGGATGTCACGAATTTTATTGAACTGTTCAACAAATGCGCTGACTATCTCGGGTAAATTAATTTCCCTTCCTTTACGAACCAGTAAAGAAATAAATGCTGCTGTCAATTTGCTAACCTGTGTACTTAGAACAGAATCGATTATTTTACCTTTTACATTTGGTTTAATAACCGGGCTCTGTAATACACCTACAAAATCAGGATTACTTTTACAAATACGTTGTATCAGTTTTATATCTGCACAAATAGCATCTAATTGATTTTGCTCTGTAGCTAAATCAATCAAACTTTTTGCGTACCTGCCTGCTAAACGTGGATTATTCATACCCCTATCCCCTAAAGGGGGATTAATTTAATTATTGTTAATAATTGTAGCCTTACCATACTCCCCTTTAGGGGATGGGGGCTTAATTTAATTTCGCTTCTTCAGCTAATTGTTTAATGTAACTTTCTTGCTCTGCTTTATTGCTTAATTCTTTACGCAATACTTTTTCACTTACTTCTATCACTAAATTTCCTACCTGATTTTTAATTTCAGTCAATGCTGCCATTTTTTGATGGTTGATTGAAGCCTGTGCATCAGCAATGATTTTAGCTGCTGCCGCTTTTGCTTCTTCTTTAGCATCATTGATCATTTTGTCTTTCGTTTCTTTCGCCTCTTTCAACAAAGCTGCTCTTTCTTCACGTGCTTTAACCAATAAAGCTTCGTTATCATTTTTCAACTGAGCCATTTCAAGCTTTACTTTTTCGGCAGTGGCCAAAGAAGTTGCAATACCTTCTTCTCTTTCATTCAACCCTTTTATAATAGCCGGCCATGCAAATTTTTTCAAAAGAAAAAATACAACTAAGAAAGCTACAAGCGTCCAAACTAATAAACCTAAATCAGGTGATAATAATTGCATATATAAAAAATTAAAAACTAAAAATTAAAACTAAAATACTGCATCCTCCGTCCTGTACTTCGGATGCAGTAAAGACTTGTGGTTGGTCTTACAATACCATTGCAAGGAACCCTACGATGATCGCAAATAGTGCAGCACCTTCTACAAGAGCGGCAGTAAGGATCATGTTACCACGAATGTCATTAGAGGCTTCCGGTTGACGTGCAATTGCTTCAACAGCACCTTTACCGATAGAACCGATACCAATACCAGCACCGATTGCAGCTAAGCCAGCGCCAACAGCACCACCTGCAGCAGCAAGAGGAGCAGTAGCTAAAAACACAGTTAATAAACTCATACTTCTGTTTTATGTTGATTAAAAAATAAACTATTAATGATGTGCAGCCGCACCCTCTTCGCCATGATGTTCTCCTTCAAAAGCCTGGCCAATGAATACCGCCGTTAACATTGTGAAAATGAACGCTTGTAAAAATGCTACCAACACTTCGATGAAATAAATAAATATTGTAAAAGCAAGCGATACCGGAGATACTCCCCAGCCGGCTCCGCCATTTATCTTTTCTGCAAAAATGAAGATCATCGAGATCAAACAAATAATGATAATGTGACCTGCCACCATGTTTGCAAACAACCTTATGATCAATGCAAATGGTTTAATGAATACACTTAAAAATTCTACAGGAACCAGAATGAATTTTACTCCAAGAGGTACACCCGGAGGATTGAATATATGCCCCCAGTAATGACCGTTTGAACTTGCCATTATTACAACAAATGATATTACCCCTAAAATAGCAGTGAAAGCAATATTTCCTGTAACATTCGCCGTTCCTGGTATTAAACCAATTACGTTATTAATAAGAATGAAAAAGAACACTGTTAATAGATAAGGCAAATATTTATTGACTTTATGACCAAGATTTGGCTTAGCGACTTCGTCTCTTACAAACGCTACTAAAACCTCTACTAAGTTTTGCTTGCCTTTTGGTGCAGAAGTTACACCTTGTCCTTTACCGTAAGCTTTTGCAACGCTGATCATTAACCAACAAAGAAGCGTTAATGCAAGTAGCATTTGAACAACGTTACGTGTTAAAGAGAAATCGTACACAACAACAGAAGGATCTACTGAAATCACCTTCCCGTCTTCATTTAACTTATATCCTTCCACTTCATTTTCGCCATGATGACCAAATTTTGAAGCATTAAAAGTAGTAAGGCCTTTTTGTGGAGAGTATAAAATTACAGGAAGCGGAATTGATATTGCATGATGTTCACCATCACTTCCTTTATAAGATAAGAAGTGAAATTCATGAGCATCCATGATATGACCAAATATTACTTTTTTGGCATTAAACCCTTCTTCTTTTGCTTCGTGATGTGCTTCTGCAGTTTTATGCTCTTCGTGCTGTGCTTTAACATTAGCCGAAAAAAGCACTAAAAACGTACTTAAAACCGCTACCAGTAATGATTTGATGCTCTTTGCCGACATATATTCCCTGAAATTTGCCGCAAAGATAGGGGTTTAATGGATAATTTTTTAAAGGATAATTGACAATTTGGAGAGTTTTTTAAGGCTATTTTTCAATTTTTGACGCTGTTTGTTGTTTTTTTGTCATTTTCAGAGTGTGACCGGTAAAACTATAGCACTGTTTCCCTTTTCTCATACTGCATATGATAGAGTTTACTGTAAAAACCTTCTGAGGCCAGCAATGCTTCGTGGGAGCCACTTTCCTTGATCTCTCCTTTGTCGAGCACAATTATTTTATTGGCTTTTCGGATAGTACTTAAACGATGTGCAATAACAATAGAGGTTCTACCGGCAATAAGGGTATCAATAGCGTGTTGGATCAATTGTTCACTTTCCGTATCAACAGACGAAGTAGCTTCATCCAAAATAAGTATGGACGGATTATACAGCAAAGCTCTTACAAAAGAAAGCAATTGCCGCTGCCCCAGTGAAAGGGTAGCTCCTCTTTCCATTACATTATAATTATATCCTCCGGGTAGTTTTAAAATAAAATCGTGGATGCCGATCAGTTTCGCTGCTTCAATAACCTGCTCTTTGGTTATATCGGGATTTCTTAGTGTTACATTATCGTAAACAGAGCCGCTGAATAAAAACACATCCTGCAAAACAACGGCTATTTTACTCCGCAGATAATACAGATCAATCGCTTCTATATTATTTCCATCGATATTAATCTCTCCACTATTTATTTTATATAGACGATTGAGTAAACTAATGATCGATGTTTTGCCACTACCTGTGTTACCTACAATTGCAAGTGTTTCGCCTGCTTTGATATCGAAAGAAATATTTTTTAATACATAGTTATTGTCGATATAAGCAAATGAAACATTCTTAAATGAAACACTTCCATTGATCACCGGCTTTACGTTTACTCCTTCGTTGATAGTACTATCAGGATTATCCAAAACTTTAAATACCCTCTCGCCTGCTATCATTCCCATTTGCAATACATTGAACTTATCGGCCAATACTCTTAAGGGACGAAACAATAAATTCAAACAAAGAATGAACGCCGTAATGGTTCCGGCAGCATCAGGGTGTTGATCACCAGCTGCTCTCCACACCAACAAACCCAACGATATTGCCAACACCAATTCTACTACCGGAAAGAAAACAGAATACGCCATGATAGACTTTACATTGGCATTACGGTGCTCCTTATTGATCTCGTCAAATTTCCTAAACTCTCTTTTCTCTGCGGCAAAAGCCTGTACAATTGCCATTCCTGTAATGTGTTCCTGTACAAATGCATTTAAATTAGCTACTGCATTACGTACACGGGTAAATGATTTATTAACTGCTTCTTTAAAAATAAAAGTTGCAAAGATCAATATAGGAAATGGAGCCAAACAGATCAATGTCAGTTTCCAATCTACGATGAACATATAGATCAATACAGAGATGATCGACAGCAGATCAGCAATGATCGGTATTAATCCATCACTGAAAATATCATTGATAGATTCAATATCATTGATCGTCCTTGTAGTGAGTGTGCCAATAGGAGTTTTATCAAACTGAGATAAATTCAGATGCAGCACTTTATTATACGTAGCATTACGCATATCATTTACAACACTCTGACCCAGGGATGCAGTAAAAAAAGTAAAAACAAACCTGGCGACGGATTCAATCAACAGTAATCCAAACTGTATCAGCGTAATACCAATAATGACCTGCATTGCTCCATGTAAAAAAGCTATGTTAGCATTGGGATGTAAGCCTTTGTTGATAGTGAGTTGTATTAGCCATGGCCGTATGGGAGATAGTACTGCTAATAGGATAGCAAGAAAAACAGAGAAATAAAACTTGCGTTTATAAGGAGCAGCAAATGTGAACACACGCCGAAGCAGTGAAAAATTGAAAACCCTTTTTTTCTTTGTCTGCTCACTCATGCTACAAAGATACAGTGTGGTTACTAAATAATTAATGGACAATGATTTGTCAAAAATGTTATTTGCATTAACAAAATACTACGTTGATTTTAAGATTTTGTTGAGCCTGTAAAGTTTTGTTGGCACGATATTTTCAATATTTGAATAAAATATACGATTATGAAAACTTTAAAGCATTTTATCCCGCTTTTAGCGGCAGCTATGACTATTGTCGGAGTTTCATCCTGCACAAAAGACAATGAAGAAACCACAAGATTTTCTGTACGTATGACCGACAACCCATACAATGCAACTGCAGTAAATGTTGAGATCAAAGAGGTAAAGGCGAATTATACAAATGACTCTACCAAATGGGTAAGTTTCATGACACATGCCGGTGTATATAATTTATTAGAACTTCAAAATGGTGTGGACACATTATTGGCAGAAGCAGTAATACCAACCGGCACAATAAAAGAAATTCGTTTTGTGTTAGGTACAGATAACAGTATTGTTATTGGTGGTGTAACCTACCCACTGACAATTCCGAGTGGTTCGGAATCTGGATTAAAAATTAAATTGAATAAAAAACTGAATGCTTCCATAGATAGTGTTCTGATTGATTTTGATGCAGGTTTATCAATACACTTGGAAGGTACAGGTGATTACAAATTAAAACCGGTATTAAAAGTTAAACCGTAGGTTTCTTGGTTATAGTGTGATTTTCAAAAGAGAAGGGCTCCGTTTAAAGCGGAGCCCTTCTCTTTTGAATTATTTTATCGGATGATCATTTATTCTCCATCCATTTTTTTGTTGTAAGCTTTGATAAAAATTGCGCCTAAATTTTTATATGGCGGGATATAATCTTCCCAACTTTCTCTTACTTCCGCACTTGGATCTTTTGAGAATAGTTTCGTTAAATCAGTCCACATATCTTTCCACATTAAAGTTTTACCAGATACAAATGTTGTGTTTAAATAATTCAATATCGGACGATTAATATCTCCCTTGCCTATTTCTTTTGTAGAAACTATGTGTGCATCAGGACAAAGGGACAGTATCTTATTCAGATTTTTAAACCCGCCGCAGGAACCCAGGATAATGATCTTTGCATCACCGGGCATACGCTTTATAGTACCAGGCAACCAGTAACTATGCCCTCGGTGAATTACCACGGATGGATAAATTTCATTTTTACTAAGATAATTATTCAAATGCACCTGGGCAGAATCATCCAGATTTGCATCGCTATCCAAAGGCCTATTAGCGTATATCCATACACGTTTGCCTTTAAGAGATTTTATTTCTACCCATTCTGCATTTTGAGTAACTTTCCACTCTTTTGGAGAAAAGCTGTTAATAAACCCATTATAGTTTCCTTTACCATCATCATCTCCATAGAAAAAAACTTGTTGCACAATTCTACCGGTATCATCTGATAAATACTTTGAATCAACAGAATACACCGGCGGAATACCGATTTCTTTTGTAAGATCGATACCATTAACAGGATCTAAAGAAAGAAAGATCGTTTTAAGTAACCCGTAAATAATTTTTCCACGATTATTATCTTCTTCTATACTTTGCTGTTCATTCTCTTTTACATCATCCAAAATCGTTTTCAACAAAGCTTTATCATTGATGCTACTGTAACTGTCGGCAACATCCACTGCATCTTCCAGATTATTTCCATTATCCAGCTTAGCAACAAATGCCTTCATTAGCGTAGATGAGCTTTGCTTAGGCATCAATTTTAAAAATGTATCTAACTGATTAAAGTTTGCTGCCATTTTTATGAACTTCTTGAAATAATCCATATTCACACTAAGCAGCAGATCATCTGTTCTCGGTTTTGGACCGAGCTTTTGTAATAATCTTGAAAAGCTATGTTTGTAACTTGATGTATAAATATCATTCTCTCCCATGACCATCATGAAATAAATATCTTGTGGTGTTAAAGGATTAATGGCCTTCATTCTTACATTCAGATTACTTTGATCGTGCAATTCGTTGATCGGTGTAATGAAATGTTGTATGGCTTTTCGTTGCAATACATCTCTTAAGCCGTTTGTACCAAACATAGCAATAGGCGTATCCAGTGCTACCAATCTTGAATAATAACGTATCTCTGTTTTTACCAGCAATTGATAATACCCCACGCTATCGTAGCCAACCACACCATCACCAACAAATTTCCTGATATCTTCTATGGTTTGTTTACCACTTAAGATATCATCTAAAAAAGGAAAATAAAATAATGCATTGGGGGTTTGGCTCAATTTTGCAACAGCCATAACCAATGGATCTGTATTACGATGAATCAATTTACCAACCTGCGATTTTGTTGCCTGTGCAAATGAATATAACTGAACAGGATCTTTCTTACAAGCTACAACAATGAGACTATCAGCAAAAGAAGTATTCACATATGGGCCAATATCTGTGAGAATCTTATCGGGATTCTGATCAACATATTTTAAAAACAAAATCTCCTTAGCTCTTGCGTAACCTGCGTTCTTTTTGAAGATAGATGTAATGATATTTCCTACTTCCCAGGAAGTTTCTTCAATTATAGGAGCTATGCTTTGGCTGTCGATATCTGCTTTTAATGCCTTATCAAATACATTGATCAATTCAGGTGTTGAAGCAGCATTGAGTACTTTAGCCTTCCATGCATTCCTAAACCCTTTTACAACATCTTCTACATAATTAAGGTTTCGGATCTTTTCGTTATTCCCAATAATCTTTGAGGAATTCTCTACAAAACATTGCAGCGCATCTATTTTTCTGAAAATAACATCAGTTACCTGCAAATTAATTTCTTCATTTTTTGACGCTCGGATCTGACCGTCAGGTTTACCATCGGCCTTATCGCATTTTTTTTGCTCTTCATTTATCCGGTCGTGAAAACGAAGTCGTTGAAAAGGGACGGTACAAGTATCAGTCGATGCAAACGAGCTGAAAGCTGAAAACAGTAAAACAAAATACAGTATAAGTCGCTTCATAAATAAATTTCTAATGCAAAGATGCCAAAAATTATACCAAGGGTAAATATGACAAATTCACGGGCTCAATTTAGTTATTTATGCCGTTATAGCGGGTTAACAATTTGATAATACATAAATAGCCTTTAATTAAAGGTATAGACTACTTTTGTATAGCAAAGAGCGTATGAATATTGTTAAAAAAATTTTAATTGCTGATGATGAGCCGGATATTCTGGAGATCATTCAGTTCAATTTACAAACCGAGGGTTACGAAGTTATTACTGCAAAAAATGGCAATGAAGCTATTGACCAAGCTAAAAAACACTTACCCGACCTGATTATTTTAGATGTTATGATGCCGGGTAAAAACGGCATTGAAGTTTGTAATATCTTACGTTTACAACCAAGTTTTAAGGAAACACTCATCATCTTCCTATCCGCATTAAGTGACGAGGCAACAGAAGTAAAAGGTTTAGAAACGGGTGCTGATGATTACCTTACTAAACCTATCAGTCCAAAGATCTTACTTACCAAAGTAAATGCTCTTTTCAGAAGATTGAATAAGGAAGACAGCAGTTTGTTACAAGTAGGCGACCTAAAAATTGATAGAGAAAAATATATTATCAATTATCTGGGACAAGAGATCATACTGGCCAGAAAAGAATTTGAACTACTGGCACTTTTAGCTTCCAAACCAGGAAAGGTTTTTTTAAGAAATGAAATTCTTAGTCAAGTATGGGGTACCGAAGTAATTGTTGGCGACAGAACCATTGATGTTCACATAAGAAAGATCCGCCAAAAATTAAACCTCGATTGCATTACTACTGTAAAAGGCGTTGGGTATAAGTTTGAGCTTTAGTTCATAGTTTTTAGTTCATAGTTCTTAGCCAAAGCAAAAACCTAATAAATAGTTATTACTTTAGCAACGAAATATAGTTTAACTAAAAACCAGGAACTAAGAACTGACCAATGTTTTCAGGAAAAAATTTCTCCCCTCAACAATTATCTGCCCTTACGGCAATTGCTCTGGCTATTCCAATAGCATTGGGTATTTATTTTTTCTACCCTGTTTGGTGGGTTGCACTCACTTCATTAGCAGTTATTTTTTTGAGTAGTTATGGGCTGATACTTTTCATGGTACAAAAGTTTGTTTACAGGAAGATAAAACTCATTTACAAACTCATTTATCAAACTAAAGCCAGTAAAAGAGAAGAATTTTATTACAAGAGTATCTTACCGCAAAAGAGTATTGATGATGTAAGAGAAGATGTGGAAGAATGGGCCATACAACGCAAAGAGGAAATTGAGTTGTTGAAAAAGAATGAAGCCTACAGAAAAGAATTTTTACAAAACCTCAGCCACGAATTTAAAACTCCCATTTTTGCCATTCAGGGATACGTTGATATTTTATTAAACGGTGCTTTAGATAACGCTGAAGTGAATAAAAAATTTTTAACAAATGCATCCCGTAATGTTGACAGATTGGTTAACCTGGTTGATGATCTTGATGAAATATCAAAACTGGAGATGGGCCAGTTAAAATTAAGCAAAAGCAATTTCGTTATTCAGGATCTCATAAAAGATGTATTTGAATCTTTGTCTATTAAAGCAGAACAAAAGCAACTCAGACTTGTCATAAAAAAAGGTTGTGAATTTCCATTATCTGTTTTTGCAGATAAAGAAAAAATACGACAAGTACTCATTAACCTAATCGATAACGCTATAAAATACGGCAAACAAAATGGTGAGATTGAAGCGAGTGCTTATAAAATAGATGGAAAACAAATGCTGATAGAGATCAGCGATGATGGCGAAGGTATCGGCGAAGAACATCTTGACAGAATATTTGAACGCTTTTACAGGACCGATCTTGCAAGAAGCAGGAAGGTTGGTGGTAGTGGGCTTGGGCTTGCTATATGTAAACATATCATCGAGGCTCATAACCAAACCATTCATGTAAGAAGCACTATAGATGTTGGAACTACTTTTGGGTTTACCTTAGAAAACAAAAAGGATTAAACTCATTATTTTCTCACACTTTCCAGTAGCTGTTTAGCTTCGGGCTTTAATGAACTTGCTCTTATTTTTCCATCCTGTATAAATGAGAATTGCATACAGTTTACATCATTCATTCTAAAATCGATATCCTGTATAACCTGATTCATTTTAAAGAAGTGCAGTGAACCATCATAACCACATTTATTGACTTCATTCATTGCATCAGCCCCAACCATTACGGCCAATTGTTCAATAATTTTCTTGTCGGAAATAATTTTAACAGCAACAACATTATCCATCTTCCCATCTCCTGTGTAATATTTAATTGCCACACTATCGGAACCGGATATATACTCCGTGATCTTTTTGTTTCTGTTATCGCATGCTGAAAGAAAAAATGAAAAGAGTACAATCAGTAATAATAAATGCTTCATCTTACAATTTTTCTTAAAGGTACAAAATGAAACCACCCGATAAGACTATCGGGTGGTACAAGCATGAGAAAAATTTGCTATTGCTTAAGGAACTTGTTTTATGATTACGATTGCTGCATTAAAATTTAGTCCATCCTTTCCACCATGTATCACCTATTGCACAAGCACCTTTATATGTTACAGATGTAAATCCTGTAGCCAATTTCGAATTCAGGAAGCTTGCACCTGTTACTGCAACAGAGCTTACAGTTGGGTTAAAATCAGGCGTTGCATAATTGAACGGGGCTGTAATTCCTGCATCTGCATTGTTGGTTAAAATACTATTACCAAAAGCGGTAGTATTGTACCAGTCTGTAATAGTCGCCGAGGTATTTACAGTTAAGGGAACATTAGCATTACCTGTAATGCTGTATAAAACAGGTGTAGGGCATCCTGCAATAATATTATTTTGTACCATTAGAGAACCCGGAATATTATTGTCTGTTGGAACTCCTTTAGTTGCATCTATGTACAAACCTTTAGGGTAACCGAGTATTACAGAATTAAAAAGCGACATGCTTGAATTTCTTCTGATCTGTGCACCCCATACAAATCTTGAATGACCTGTGTTTGCTAAAGTTTCTTTAGGGCCCATTACTGTCATGTTACTGAAAACAGGAGCAGTTTGTGGCAATAAAGAACTACCTGCTGCATCATTATCACTTTCAAAAGCTTCGCTGTTAGAAACGTCTGCAACAGCTGAATCTCTTAAAGAAATTCCAAATTGTACTTTACCGTTATATCCGTTATCAGTATCAAAATCATCATCCAATGGTCTGATAGAAATAAGGTGTTTACAATTTACCGTACCGCCAAACCATTCAAAAGAATCATCGGCAGAGTAAGCAACTTCAACAAAATCAACTACAGTTTGATTACCAACACCACCAAATGTTAAACCATTGATCTCTTTATCCGGTAAGAATGCATAGCCTGCATATTCAATACGAACATACCTTAAGATACCACTGTTATCTGCCGGATTTTGTCCTTGTGTTGAAGGAGTGCCATACAAACCTAAACCATCACTATTATTGATACCTCCTTCAATTTCACCAACACCTTGTACTCCGTTAAATGATGCATTTGTAGGAGCATTTCCGAGAATTACTAACCCTGCCCAATCTCCACGTTGAGGTGTAGGGGCTTCAGATGTAAATACAATTGGCTTATCTGCCGTACCATCTGCAATGATCTTGCAACTACGTGTAATAATCAACCCGCCATTTTTTCCAAACTCCCCTACGATCTTTGTACCCGGTTCAATAGTAAGAATTGCTCCATTAGTAACGTATACCAATCCACGAAGCTTATAGGTATTACCTGCTTTTAAAGTACGATTGGCTGTTATTCTTCCTTCCAATATTGTATTTTCAGGTGTTTCTGTTATAATCGATGGAGTTCCATCTACTTCAATTTTTCTACAGCTTGTATTTACCAAAGAAGTAAGTAGCGCAGCTGCAATTAGAATTTTTTTCATGATTTATGATTCTGGTTTAAAAATTTATTTTATGTTTTATAGAATTAAAAATTATAGCCGAATGAAACACCAATGCTTGTTCCCAATTTTTTCTTAATGGCAAAGGGTGTTTTATCTCCATCGTACTTTTTTAAATTGTTGGGATCGTGATAGTAGATCGCTACATTGTTTAAAATATCAGCCACATTTAATTTCACTTCTCCTTTTTGTTTTAATACTTTTTTTGCTAACTGAAAATCAAGCACCGGACGTGGATTTTCCCAGATCGGGGGCTGTCCCGAACCACCTACGTAAGATATTCTTCTACCGATCTGATTAAATAATAAGGTTGTATTGATGCCGTATTTTGCAATATCATATTGAACCGAAGCATTTAGCAAATAAGGACTTTGTCCTTGCATTGGTCTGTCGGTAGCAGAATTATGATCGATCACTCTATTATAGATATAAGAGAAATTTCCTTGCACCGTAAAGTTTTTTAAAGACGGATTGAAGTCCAATTTTTTTCTGAATTCAAACTCTGCCCCAAAGCTGTTAGCCTTATCTGCGTTGATAAAATTATAAGTACTTGCACCACCGGATTGTGGATTAAAAACGGACTCTATCGGGCTTCTGAAATATTTGTAGAAGACACCAATTGTGAAGAGCTCGCCACCTCTTGGATATAGTTCATAACGAAGGTCGATATTGCTTACTTTGGTTCTTACCAATTTCGTATATCCTGCAACGGTAGCCCCAAGATCAAAATCGTAGAATTGGAATGTGCTCAACTCCCTGAATTCCGGACGAATAACAGTTTGCGACCCTGCAAAACGGAAATTAGTTTTGTCATTGATCTTATAAGTAACATTTAAGCCGGGTAAAAAATCGGTCACTTTACTGTACACATGACGTGGATCTGCTTTTCTCATGCTACCTATAACCTGATCGAAATCCTCAATACGCAAACCCCACACGGTTCTTATTTTTTCTGTAATCTGATTGTCGAATTGCAAGAAGCCTGCATTTAAAATTGAGTTGGCAACATATCTGTATCGGTCTCCCGACAATTCATTAAAAGCAAATTTATTATCAGTGCCGTTACCAAAGTTTTCCGGAGCAAACACTTTATCAGCAGTCATTATAGTTAGTGCCCTGTTATCTGAAGGCAGATAAATAGAGAACGGTCTTGAATCAAACAATCTGTCTTTTATCTGCAGGAAATAACCGGCTTTAATAGTTTGTGATAAATTTTTAATCTTGAAATTTTTAGCAATATCAGTTCCGGCTGTATAGATATAATCATTTAAGAAGCCATAGTATCTGCTGCCGAATTTTTGTGATGTAGGAGATGCTCCGATCTGTAAGAGATAAGCAGAATTGTTATCGTTAGCATCTTCCTGATTATATTGAATACGTCTTTGATCAGGAATATATTGATCCAAGATATTGAAACTGCCATACCAATGAAATTTGGTATTGTACTTTTTAAAATTATGATCACCGGCCAATTGCGTATTAAAGAAAGTATTTGCTTTAAATGCAAGCTCTGTTGCTTTAATGTTTTCTCCTCTTGAATCATAATCTCTACCCGTTCTTAATGTTGTGTAATTAGTTGTATTTACATTCAACATATTTTTAAAAGTGATCTTGTGATTACTACCCAATTGAAGTGTAATATTTCCCAATGCACCTGCTAACACATCTTGACTATATTTTTTGTTGAAGTAATCAAAACTTAAGTTCGGAGTATTGTTTTCGAATGTATTTATCTGATTAGCGAAATCAGTTCTTTTATTTGATTTACTATAGTTTGCTGCAAGTATCACAGCCACTTTGTTGTTGCTTCCGAATTTTTTTGCAAACCCTCCATTGATCAAAAAACTTGCGTTTAACTGAGTGCCAGTACTTTTATCTGTCGACCAAATATTTTCAAATTGCTTACCCCAGGTAATTTTTTCTTCATTATTCAATTGAGCAAAATTTGCTTTTGTAGGAATGTTTGCAGGCAAGGATCTTGCTCCATTATCAAAACCTAAAAAATCTGTATTGCTTCCTTTGTAACTATAAAAATCTTTTCCGACAGTTTGAGTGTTGAACCCTGTACCTACTTGAATGTTAAAGAAATTTTTCGATGGAACATCTTTTGTATTTACCTGTATCAAACCTCCTGCCCATTCTCCCGGCAATTCAGGTATAAATGCTTTATTGATTATAATGTTATCGATCATTGCAGATGGAAGGATGTCAAAACTGAATGTTTTTCTATCCGGTTCCGTACTACTCAGCAATATACCATTCAACATCGATTGATTATAACGATCTGCCAAACCACGAATGACTAAATATCTACCTTCCTGCACCGATGCCCCCGGAACTCTTTTCAAAACTTCACCTGTATTTTTATCCGGACTTCTTTTGATCGTTTCGGCACTAATTACCTGTGCTACAACAGTCGTATTTTTTTGATAAGAAATCAGCGCACCTGCTGTTTCTTTACGAGATGAGGATGATTGCACTACTACTTCGTTCCCTACTTTTGAAGTAGCCTCTAAAACAATTTCAATATTTGTTACTTGATTAGCGACAACCTCTACATCTGCTATCTCTTTAGTACGATAGCCGATAGAAGATAATTTGATCATATATTTTTTTCCTGCTTCCAAAGTGATAACAAAGCCTCCATCTACATTTGTAGCAACTATAGTTTTGTCGCCTATTGAAACCGAAACCCCGGATATTTTATTGCCGGATTTAGCATCTGTTACTTTTCCTTCAAGCTTCCCCTTTTGTGCTGCCAGATTAAGCGATGTGGCAATCAGAATAATAATCAATGATAAAAATCTCATGCAGTAATAATTTAGTGCAAAGAGAATATTTGTATGTTATGACAAGATGAATGGAAGGTTACGGCTATGTTATGCTAATGTTACGCTAATGTTACCAAGTCAAATAACAAAACACTTTATATTTGCTCATTGAAATTGATTAATACCATATTTACATTCTATGTTTTATTGTTACCCTTATTGCCGTGCAGCGATATAGTAGCATGCTATAACAGCCAATTGACTGAAATTTGCCGGACAACTGAGCAAGATCATCAGCACAACAGAGAACATTGTACTCCATTTTGCAGTTGTTCATGTTGTGGAAGCATTTATGCTACAGCTTTGTATTCAGCAAAAAACATTTCGACAAAACTCTGTGTAGACAAAAGAAAATGGAACGCTTATAGCAACGCTAATCTGCCTTCTAAATTTTACGATAGCATTTGGCAACCTCCCAAGGTAGTTTAAGTAACTACGGCATTTTTGTATTTCTATAAAATACAAAACCATATTATTTAATCCTACAAATTTTATCAATGCAAATAATAATAATAATAATGCTATTGGCATTACTCTTTGTAAATAATACCAATGCACAAAACCCTACTCGTGCCATATTCGCAGACAGTTCAGAAAAAAAGGATATGAATGAGATTGTTGTACAAAGTACAAGAACTAGTCGTACAATAAAAAATACCCCTACAAGAATAGAGACAATTGATGGAGAAGAACTGGATGAAAAAAACAACATGAGACCTTCGAATGTTTCTATGTTATTACATGAAAGCACTGGACTACAGGTACAACAAACATCTGCCACTAGTGGTAATGCAAGTATTCGCATGCAGGGCCTGGATGGGAAATACACGCAACTATTAAAAGACGGCTATCCGAATTTTGGGAATTTCGCAAGTGGTTTAAGTATTTTAGAAATTCCACCACTTGATCTTAAACAAGTAGAAATAATCAAAGGACCAGCATCAACTTTATACGGAGGTGGTGCAATTGCCGGAATAGTAAATTTTATTAGCAAAATGCCAAAGGAAAAACTTGAGGGAGATTTTATTTTAAATCAATCAAACGTTGGTCAGACGAATATCGGGGCATACATTTCCAAAAAGAATAAAAAGATCGGTTATTCCATTTTAGGTGCCGCTAATTTTCAAAAAGCCTATGATGTAGATAAGGATGATTTTTCTGAACTTCCTAAGAGCAACAGTTTTACCATTAACCCTAGATTTTTTTATTATATCAATCCATCAACTACAATGATGCTGGGCAACAGTTTTACAACAAGCACAAATACAGGTGGAGATATGGAAGTGATCAACAATAAAGTCACATCCGAACATACCTACTTTGAAAAAAATAAGACTTTAAGAAATACTACAATCTTTGAACTTGAAAAAAAGTTTACAAACAAGAATAGCATAAAATTAAAACAAAGTCTGAGTTTTTTTGACAGACATATAACTATCCCTGATTATAATTTTTCCGGCTTAAACACCAATAGTTATACAGATGTTTCATACATTTTCTCGAGGAGAAAACACATGTTCATCAGTGGTGCCAATATCATTTTTGATAAATTTAAACAGGAAAATATAAACACTCATAATGCTCAATCATTTACAGTAGGCGTCTATTTTCAAGACACATGGGATGTTGCCGATAAAATAACAATTGAAAGTGGCATGAGGATAGACAACATTACTTACCAAAGTATCATTTTTAAAAACAATCAAACATTTGCATTACCACGATTATCAGCGTTGTTTAAACTTAGTAATAAGTTGAGTTCGAGAATATCCGGAGGACTAGGCTATAAAGCTCCAACTGTTTTTACAGAACAAACAGAAAGTATGCAGTATAGGGGCATTACAGCGTTAAGTAATGTTACTGCTGAGAAAAGTATTGGTGCAACTGTTGATGTGAATTATAAAACAAACATTTCAGCCGATCTGGATTTTAGTGTCAATCAATTGTTCTTTTATACACAGATCAACAATCCGTTAATATTGGAATCAGATATTATTGTCAACGACTTTTTCGTAAATGCATCAAAACCTATTAACAGTAAGGGTTTTGAAACCAATCTGAAATTCATTTACAAAGAAGACCTAAAGCTATTTGTTGGCTACACATTCATTGATGCAAGAGCAAATTATTTAACAACAAATCAATTTTTGCCCTTGTTACCAAAAAACAAATTGAACCTTACTATGATGTATGAAAAGGAAGATAACTTTAAATTGGGCATAGAGGGTTATTATACAGACAAGCAGTATTTATACAATGGCAATCGAACCCCATCTTTCTGGGAATTTGGTTTTATGGCTCAAAAAACTTTCCGAAAGGTTTCAGCCTTTATAAATTTTGAAAATTTTACCGACCAAAGACAAAGCAAATATAAAACGGTAGTGAATCTTCCTCATGATAACCCAAGCTTTGATGCAATTTGGAATCACACAGAGGGATTTATTGTGAATGGAGGATTAAAACTTAAGCTATAATTTCATTGTCCGCTAGGCATTTATACATTTTGCTTTGCGGACCTTTTAAAACCTGAATTGCAGCCTGCAAGTGAATACATTGTCTTTTACATCTGACGTAAATCCATGTAGCGCTGTTTTTTCATTCCACACTCTATCATAGTATAAAATAAGTTTTGCATTATCTGTTAGATAATTAATATAGCCAAAACCCAACGTAGTATACTTAATATTAGCAGCCGTAAAATTTGTACCTATAGCTCCTATCTCGTTTTTTTCTACTTTACTATTCGGATCATACCAATCATATTTTACAAGCAACTGATGTTGTGCAGAAAAAATATTTTGTAAAAAATAAAAGTAAGCTCCGTTAAAGTTTCTTACATGAAAACCATCAATACCCGAAAGCAAAGCAGTTGGAGTTTCAGAGTTATTCAATGTACCGGTTTGTTTACCTACAATGAACTCGGCCCTTAATTCGGAAATAAGTCCTCGTTTGTTTTTATATTTAAGTTGCAAGTCTGCTCCGAAATATTGTCTTGCAGATACAGTACCAATATTGGTTACAGCAGAATCAGTTACCACTTTTTTTATTCCGGCTACAGTTTCAGTTGTATTAATGTATTTCGTATTGTTCTGCAGCCCTCCTGATAAAAAAGAAGTTCCTGCAGAAAACATAACTGCCTTAGAAAGATGAACAGGTTTTAAAGAAATCCTTGAGATGATATCTTTTGTATTATCAAATTCACCGGTTGCATTGATTCCTTGTCCGTTGAAAACTCCAATATCTATCTTCAAATTTTTCAGGGCATGCTTTTTTCGTCTTACATCAAAACTTACCATTGCTCCAAGATCTCTTTCACTCTTCATCAGTATTTGATTCATTCTTCCTCTTTCTGGACTTTCTCTATCACTGCTGCTCAAATTCGTTTCAAAACCAAATGGGCGGGCAAACATCCCTGTGGTAAAAGAAAACAGTTTAAGATTGTTTTCAAATACTCTTCCCCAAATATCTCTTACAGTAAATGTTCTTTCGTTGGCATCGAACTGAAAAACGATCTGTACACCAGGGCGGCTTCCATTCTCAAAGTGAGCATAATCTATCCTGATACGACTACGCCTTAACATAAACCTGTTACTTACCTGAGCAGCAAAATCGCCTCCGGCAAAACTCTTTTCGCCTTTTGAAGAAGCTACTTGAAACTGAGGCTGAATGTAGCCTCCTATACGCAGGTGGTCGAATTTTTTATAGATAGCAAGCATACCCTTCCCTTTTTCGGTCGTGGTATCGATCATATCCATAAGAAACTGGGCATTACAATAGCTACAAACCACTGTAAACAGTAGCAAAAAGGAGATTTTTTTACTCACAATAGCAAATTTTCGGCAAAGGAATAATAAATTCACATTACTTCAATGTTAACTAATTATTATCAATTTTAAAGTGCTTTGTTGCAAAGCCAATAAAGCTACTTTTGCTCAAAATTTACAAAACATGGCAGGATTAAATTCTATCTTAAAGATCTTTTTACCAAAGGACAGAGTATTTTTTCAACTATTTGAAAGTGTAGCAGAAGAACTGGTGAAAATGGGTGAAAAATTAAAAGAGGTGGTGAATGAACCGGACTTCGATAAAAGAGCACAACTGATTCAGGAAATTGAAGATATGGAGCATGTAAATGATGACTATACGCATCAGATATTTACTGAATTGGGTAAAAACTTTATCACTCCTTTCGATAGAGAAGATGTGCATTATCTGGCATCTGCCCTTGATGATATTGCAGACTTCATGTATGCATCTGCCAAAAAAATTAATTTCTATCGAGTAAATCCGAATGACATTGGTATTCAAAAATTAGCAGATCTTATTGCTACAGGTTGTGTGCATGTTCATAAAGCAGTGGTAGAATTGCGAAATATGAAAAACATGCGTCAAATAACAGATGCATTGGTTGCGATTAATAGCATAGAAAACCAAGGCGATGATATTTTCGATATGAGTATTGAAAGACTGTTTGCTACAGAGCCCGATGCAAAAGAAGTGATCAAGAAAAGAGAGATCTATCAGGTAATGGAAATTGTAACCGATAAATGTGAAGATGCTGCGAATGTAATTGAGAGCATCATTGTTAAATACGCTTAATCAATTTGAACATTTGAAAATTTGAAGATGTAACGATGATAAAACATTTTCAAATCTTCAAATCTCCAAATCTCCAAATCTTCAAATTAAAGAAATGACCTTAGTAGTAGTAATAATCATTCTTGCCTTAATTTTTGATTACATTAACGGATTTCACGATGCTGCCAACTCAATAGCAACGGTAGTTTCAACAAAAGTACTTACTCCTTTTCAAGCTGTATTATGGGCAGCCATCTTTAACTGTGTAGCCTATTTTATTTTTCAGGATCATGCAGTGGCAAATACGATCAGCAAAACGGTACACAAAGAATTCATTACACTACCGGTAATTTTATCGGGATTAATAGCTGCTATATTCTGGAATTTACTTACCTGGTGGTATGGAATTCCTTCATCCTCTTCACACACCCTTATTGGAGGATTAGCAGGCGCTGCAATCGCACACGCAATCGCAATGAAAGGCATCGGAGTAAACTGGGGAACAATCATTGAATCGGATACAATTATCAAAACAATTTTGTTCATTTTCTTAGCACCGCTTATTGGAATGTTCATCTCCATATTCATAACCATTGTAACCATCATGAGAAATGTATGGTTACGGATAGGGATAATTGCACTAACAACGTTCCTTACTTTTCTTTTGTTTGATAATTTTGAGAGCAGCAAAATAAATGAGACTTCCCTAAAATTCTTAAAAATCGACAAATACAAAACAGAAATAAAAGATACAAAAGAAAAGCTGGCATTAAACCCAACCGATTCTTCATTGATCAAAACACTGGCTACCGCTGAGGATAAATTAAATAAAGCCAATGCAAACTTTGAAAAACTTCAGCCACTATTAAATGATTACGATAAAATAGGGGCAACAGCAATTGCTAAAGAAGCGTACAATAAAGGTTTACTTAAAGATATTGAAGCTAGTCGTTTAAAAGACGATGTACGCAATGCTAACGGTTTTTTAATTCTTGAAGCAAGAGCCGTTGATTCTAAAGAAGCAACTGAAGCATATAAAAAAGCCAAAGAGCTTACTGAAAAATATAAAGGTCCATTAGCATTGTACTGTAACAAAACCATTTCTTTAGACAGTACAATGATTGCCCTCAACAATATCTATCCGATAGAGGGTTATAATAAACAAAAAGTGCAATCTAAAATCTCAAACTTCAATATTGAAAATGCACTTAAAAAAGATATTGAAAAGTCAGACAACAGAGTTATTGCCTGGGGTATCGTATTCACGTCGATATTATTTTGTTTGATCTATTTATATGTAGAAAAATACAGAACGCCAACTGCCTATAAAGTGGCAAACATGTTCAAAAAATTACAACTGTTCAGTTCCGCTGCTTTCAGTATTGGTCATGGAGGTAATGATGCACAAAAAGTAATGGGAATCATTGGTGTAGCATTGATCAGCAGCGGACAAATTCAAAACTTTTCGGACCTCCCATCGTGGGTACCAATTTCATGCTATCTGGCCATTGGTTTAGGAACTATGAGTGGAGGATGGAAAATTGTAAAAACGATGGGTACCAAGATAACCAAAGTAACTCCGCTCGAAGGGGTGGCTGCAGAAACAGCTGGTGCATTTACCTTGTTTTTTACGGGCCAGATGGGCATCCCGGTTTCTACCACTCATACCATTACCGGCTCTATTATGGGTGTAGGGGCTACAAAAAGATTGAGTGCAGTACGCTGGGGCGTAACCATCAATCTTTTATGGGCATGGATTTTAACCATTCCTGTTAGCGGTTTACTGGCGGCATTGGTATACTACATTGTTTCTCTTTTTTAATGCTGAAACTATTTAGCGCCTTATCGGCTTTTTTACTTTCTTTGTAGGATGAATAAGATTTTAGTAACCGGAGGCTGTGGTTATATAGGCTCACACACAATTGTAGATTTGATACAAAGTGGTTTTGATGTTATTTCTATTGATAATAACTCAAGAAGCAATGTTGATATTCTCAACGGTATTGAAGCCATCACCGGTAAAAAGGTTACCAACTATTCCATTGATCTTTGTAACTATGAAGACACAAAAAATGTTTTCAGAGAAAACAGAGATATTGTTGGCATCATACATTTTGCAGCGTATAAAGCTGTTGGCGAATCTGTGAGTAATCCATTAATGTACTTTGAAAATAATCTCGGATCGCTGATCAATATTTTAAAATGCGCCGAAGAATTCAATGTTTCTAATTTTGTATTTTCTTCATCTTGCACCGTGTACGGTAATCCCGATGAGATTCCTGTAACGGAAACATCTCCTCAAAAACCGGGTGAGTCACCTTATGGCATTACCAAACAAATGGGAGAACAGATCATTTTAGAAACGATCAAAACCAATAATATTCAAAGTATTCTTTTAAGATATTTTAATCCTGTAGGTGCACATCCTTCCATTTTGATCGGCGAAATTCCCTTTGGAAAACCCGCAAATCTGGTACCGGCCATTACGCAAACTGCTATCGGCAAACTACCCTCGATGCTGGTGCATGGCAGCGATTACCCGACAAGAGATGGTAGTTGCCTCAGAGATTATATTCATATATGTGATATTGCACATGCTCATACCTTGGCACTCAATTATTTGATAGAAAGAAAGAATAAAGTAAATCCGGAAATATTTAATCTTGGTACAGGAGATGGCTATACGGTACTTGAAGTGATTGCCGCTTTTGAAAAAGTAAGCGGCACTAAACTCAACTATACTTTAGGACCCAGAAGGCCCGGAGACGTTATTGCCATTTATGCCAATAACGATAAAGCTAAAACTGAATTAGGCTGGATTCCGCAATATAACCTAGAAAATATGATGGATACCGCTTGGCAGTGGGAATTAAAGCTAAAAAATACGGCAATTTAAAAACAAGCAAGTATCTTGCAGCCCATTTCATAATTATACAGATATTAATATGCTAAACGAAATAGTTGTAACAGGAAATAAGGATACCCGTAGTGGCTTTGGAGATGGTATTGTAGAAGCAGCGAAGAAAAATGAAAATGTCATTGCATTGACCGCAGATCTTTTGGGTTCGATGAAATTGAACACTTTTATTAAAGAATTTCCTGAAAGATTCATACAATGTGGTATTGCAGAAGCGAATATGATCGGTGTTGCTGCAGGGTTAACCATCGGTGGTAAAATTCCTTTTACAACAACATTTGCAAATTTCAGTACAGGCCGTGTGTATGATCAAATACGCCAGTCAGTTGCATATAGCGGTAAAAATGTAAAAATTTGTGCCAGCCATGCCGGTTTAACTTTGGGAGAAGACGGTGCTACTCACCAGATACTGGAAGATATTGGATTGATGAAAATGTTGCCGGGGATGACAGTGATTGTTCCGGCAGATTACAATCAAACAAAAGCAGCCACTAAAGCAATAGCTGAGTATAACGGTCCGGTGTACCTGCGTTTTGGCCGACCGGTTTGGCCGATCTTTACAAAAGAAGAAGATTTTGTAATTGGCAAAGCACAAAAATTATCAGATGGCAAAGATGTTACCATTTTTGCCTGTGGTCACCTGGTTTGGAAAGCTGTTGAAGCAGGAAGAATTTTAGAAGAAAAAGGTATCAGCGTGGAAGTAATCAATATTCACACCATTAAACCATTGGATGAAGCAGCCGTATTAGCGTCTATCAAAAAAACAAAATGTGCAGTAACCTGCGAAGAACATAATATTATTGGCGGATTAGGAGATAGTATTGCACAAGTTGCATCTAAACATCTTCCAATACCTATTGAATATATTGGCACAAAAGATACTTTCGGTGAAAGTGGTAAACCTGCTGAGTTATTAACGAAATATGGTTTGGATGCACCGAATATTGTTGATGCTGCATTAAAAGTATTGTCAAGAAAAAATACTGAGATCGTAGGAAATTAATCCTTTCTAATAAATTTTGAAAAAACCAATCGTACGATTGGTTTTTTCTTTTTACTACTTAATTCAATTTTACTAACTGCATGTGATCGATCATTGCCTGATTAACATCTCCGTTCATATTTCCATTAGCAGATCGAAAGGCAAGCGTAATAGTATGTTTACCTTTTTTCATTTTCACTTTTACAGAATTACTGTACCCCCAGTTACTCCACTCCTCATTTCCTCTTTGAGGAAAAACAACAGTACCTACAAATTTTTTATCTAACTCAAGAGTTCGGATAGCACATTTATTATCCGTATTGACAGGGCCGTTACCATTTGCATAACGAAAGTTGATCGCATACTCACCATCTTCAGCAATAGCTACAGGAATATTAATAACCTTGTTAACCGTTTTACTGATCTCTACAAACCCCTTCCCGGTAGCACCCTTATAGTTTAATGTAGATGGTATAGCATACATAGCTATATCATACTCACCAATATTAGCACAATCTTTTAAAATAAACGGTTCACTTGCAAAAGAAGCTCTATTTAAAGCATCTATTGCCAGTACCTGATACTCGGCACAGGTTTCAGTAATAATGAACTTCGTTTCACGAGTAAGTTCCAGCGGCGACCCATTTTTAAAAATAAGATATTTTTTTGCCCGGTGTATTGACTGCCACTGCATTGTATCATTCTGAACGTTAACAATAGGTGTGGCAAGTGTGGTATAATTTGCTACTTTGTTTATCTTATTATCTGTAATCGCATTATCAGTCAACATAATTTTTACTATATGCTTACCTTTAAGCATAGACGAAATTTGAGCAACTGCCATTTTTTTGCCATCGACAATAAATGATCTTATTTTATTGCCGTGCCCTTCCATTGAAATATCTAAAACCGCATTTTGATATTTAAAATTATTCAATGATCTTTTTCCTTCTAAAGCCTTGGGAACAAAAGGATGAAACACTAATTTGTCAGCCTGAAATTCTATTCCAAAAATGATCTTATGTATCAAACTGATATTGCCCGACAAACTCCACAACATATTACTTGAGTTAATAACCGTTCCGGCAAAATCCCCATTGTCTGCAACAAAATTTTCTTTATTAGTTACAAATAATGCGGCCGGCCTGTATATAGCCGCTATCGATTCCATCACAGATGTTTCATTGCCAACTTTTGCAGAAGCTAAGCCCCAATAAGATTGCACAAAAGGCCAGACTGCATTATTATGATAGGCAGCAATCCCTGGTATTTGTGGATAAATGCATGGAATACCATAATCAGTTACAGGTGTGCTCTCTATAATTCTTTTTTGAGTTGGCTCATCCGCAATTCCAAATAACACACAAAGTGCTTCTCCTAATGCTTCTGATCTTGGGGAAACGATCTTGTTGTTTCTTCCATATAAATATTGAGCATAGTAGCCTTTATCCTTCAACCATAAATATTTATTGATACCTGTTTTAATTTTTGCTGCATTCGCTTTGTATTTTAAAACATCTGATTGTTTGTTTAAAATTTTACCTATTTCTGCTAACACTATATTTGCCTGGTAGTGTACCGCATTGGTTCCTAAATTTTCTGATTCGAAAATATCTGCCGGTTGCATCCATTTAGGATAAGTTTGTTCACGCCAGTCTAAAAAAGAAGATTCACCACGAACCAAGCCGGTACTTGCATCGTACGCATTACTCATATCATCATCAACTGAATTCTTAATTATTTCATAAGCTTGTTGCAGCCAATCTTTATCACCTGTTGCTTTGTATATTTCCCATGCGGCAGTGGCCCAAATCATTCGGTCGGTAGAGCATGGATAAGCACCACCGGTACCGGTATCCTGTATAATTCTCTTTTTCTTATTTACTTTTCTTAGCAAACTTTTTTTAGCAACTTCCGGTTGCAAATATGCCATTGATAAAATAATACTGTAGCTGATGTCTCTCGTCCAAACCCCCGCCCATTCTTTACCTGTCCGAAAAGTACTATCGGGCTCTACTGCTTTTATCATTTCTTCAATCGACATATTATAAATTGCGTCAGCAATAGCATGAGGTGATTTGTATTGAGGAAAGGCACTGATATCTTTCGACATCAACCATTGCGAAGCTGTTTCTTTTTCTTTCTTTAGAGGATTCAGGGTGATCGTTGTTTCATAGATACCGTCTCCATCATCATCTTTCAATGTCAATTCAGGTTTGTTATGCAGATTATCAAAATCCCACATCATTGGTGCTGCTCCTCCTGCCAGATACAAACCCTTAAAATCTTCTTTGAAAATTTTATCACCATTGAGTGTTGTGTAATACCCCTGTGTATTCAAATCTTTTAAAACGCTATTCATATCCAAGCGAATAGTAAGTTTTGTGTTGGGTTCCATAAATGTATTTGTCTCGCCGGTGTTATCTTTTAATTGCTCTCCAAATTTTATAATGGGAGTTTCGGTAACACCTTTCAATACATTAAAATTATGGTTGATGGCAAATTTCAATTCATTGTCTTTACCATTAATACTAAACTTGAATTCAATTTTTGTGCTCTGATATTCATTTAACGGACTTTGATAGTTGGATGTGATCTCGTTAGCCGATATTGCCTTTGCTTTATACTTGTTTTGAACAACACTATCGGCATAGAGCGTATATTCCTTTGTTTGCCACAATACATTTGTGTTCTTCTGTGCCATTAGCGAATTTGTTAGCAGTAATACTGTAGTAAATAAAGTGCAAGCTGATTTCATCGTGTATGTTTTGTTCATCAAAATCTTATGTGAATTTACACTATTAAATTACTTGCCGGGTAAGATCAGAAAAAAACCGGCTTGGTATTAAACCTTGGGCAATTATATCTATCTTACTAAAGGTTTATTAATTTTATGCTGCTCAAACGCTTATGGCTGATAGACATTTAGAAGACAAAGAACTTTTGTTCCAGTTCAACCAAGCCGAAACCAAAGAAAGAGGCTTTACCGGTATCATCAAAAAATACCAGGAGAAATTGTATTGGCATATCCGCCGTATGGTGGTAGAGCATGAGGATGCGAATGATGTGCTGCAGAACATGTTCATAAAAGTATGGAAAGGATTAGAGAATTTTAGAGAGGATAGTCAATTATACACTTGGTTATATCGTATCGCCACCAATGAAAGTTTGACTTTTATTGAACAAAAAAAGAAAAGAACCTCGGTTTCATTGAGTGATGTAGAAAACGGGTTAAGTAATAGTTTGAAGGCCGATAAGAATTTTGACAGCAATAAAATTGAATGGAAGCTTCAATTGGCCATGCAACAATTGCCTGAAAAGCAAAGGGTTGTATTTAACCTGCGTTATTATGATGAAATGCCTTACGAAGAAATGAGTCGTGTATTGGAAACAAGTGAAGGTGCATTAAAGGCAAGTTATCATCATGCAGTTAAAAAAATAGAGGATTTTATATTAAATAATTAAACTTTTTGTTAAAAAACAGGTCTTACAGCCGGATGGAAACAAGAACCGACATATTGAATGAATTGAAAGCAATTAGCCCTACATTGGCAGCAATGGAGAAGGTGAATGTTTTTGAAGTGCCGCAAAGATATTTCGATCAGTTGAGCGAATCTGTTTTAGCTTCTTTGAATAAAGAGTTAGGCGATGTTCCGGAAAAGTATTTTGATCATTTAGCTGATAATATTCTTGCTAAAATAAAATTACAGGAAGCAGCGGAAACAGATTTATCGCCGGCGTTACAAAGCATTCGTGGCATTAATGTTTTTGAAGTACCGCAAGGTTATTTTGAAAACCTATCAACCGAGATCGTTGATAAAACAGTTACAATACAACCTGCCAAAGTAATTTCATTCGGCAGCCGTATAGTTAAGTATGCAGTTGCTGCAGCATTAACAGGGGTGGTAGCATTAGGCGTTTACAAATACACCAATAACAATCCAACCCAACCAAATGATATTGTTTCTGTTGCAAAACTTGATGCATCTATTGAAAAAGGGAAAGACATGAATGATAAACAATTCAATGAAACATTGGAAAATTTATCGGCAGATGATATTGCAAAATATTTAGAAACCAACTTTAATGAAAAAGAGATAGAGAGTTTAGCATCTAATATAGAAGAAAATAGTTTGCCAAGTCAGGATGATTATTTTACCGATGAAAAAACACTTGAAAATTATTTAGAAGAACTTGATGCAGTACAAACTAGTAACTAAGAAAAATACATCATGAAAAAAATTTACTTTATACTAACATTTATTTTATTTACAGGGATTGTAAACGCTCAAGATGATCCTGCTGTTGATTCAAAAAAGCAACAGGATATAGAAGCGCTAAAAGTAGCTTTTATTAGCAAGGAACTGGACCTAACCCCTGATGAAGCTCAAAAATTCTGGCCTATTTATAATCAATACTCCAAAGAATATCACAAAGCTGTAAAAGACAATCATGATGTTTTAGATAGAGATGAAAAAGTGTTGAATATCAGAAAGAAATACAAGGATCAGTTTGTAAAATTGCTCGGCCTAGACAGAACCAATAAGATGTATAGTGCAGAAGGCAGGTTTCACAAACTACTAATCAAGGCAATGAAAAAGAGAAATGAATTTCGAGAAAAGAAAGGAAAAGGGAATCGTCCTATGTTAAGAAAAGGGGATTAACGAACAATAATAAAAAAGCACAGTTAAGCTGTGCTTTTTTATTACAATAGAATCAATCTCTATATATTAAATGAATACCTCTATATTTGGTTTCGGATACAAATTTTTTGAATGAACAATGCATCTCTTTTTCTAACGTTGTTATTTTCACTTTGTGGTTTTACTGTTTTAACTGCACAGGACAGTGCTCAATCCTGCAAGGTAGTTGATCAAAAACTTGTGGGTAGCTATAAAGGAGAGTGCAAAAAAGGATTTGCACATGGCAATGGCGAAGCGATCGGCATTGATCGTTATAAAGGAGAATTTAAATTCGGATTTCCGGAAGGAAAAGGGCTTTACTACTATGGTGATAGCATTTATCATTCTGGAATGTTTCAAGAGGGTATTAAAGAAGGAAAAGGTGAAATGCATTATTTACGCTCCGGGATGCCCGACAGTATAGTAAAAGGCTATTGGAGTGGAGATATATACAGAGGCAAGAGATACATTACATATACTTTTGACGGGATTGCAAAATTTGACAGATATGAAATTACGCCATCCGACAGAAGTGGTAATTCAGTGACAATCTATCTTTCATCTACTACCGGTTCTCCAAATGGCATTGGTAAAGCCGGATTTGGAGGTGGTCCTAACGGATATGTATTAAGGATCAGAGATGTGGTTGCATTGGATGGAAGTTTCATCAGAAAAACAGGAGAAATGAATGGCACAAATAAATACTTTATTAGCTATGAGCTGAATAAATTCCCAGTCACATTACTTTGTACACTTTCCAACAACCAGTCTTTTAAATTAGAGTTTTACAGGTCTGCTAATTGGACTGTGAATCTCTATACAAACAAATAGCTGTTCTGTTACTTTTTGAATACGGGTGTTTTAATATCATGATAAAATAAAAAACTCCAGCCTTCCTCCTGCCCTTGCTGCCACCATTGCTGACGAAGCTCCATACATTTTCTTCCATCATAATCGTATTTAGCAATAAATTTATTTTTCATTTGTTGTAACTGCGGTGCTACATCTCCACCAAAGAAAACAATTTCGTTATCTTCTTTTATCCAAAAAACCCCATGGCATTTTGAGTGACCACCCGTTACTTTAAAATCTATATATCCGTCTATTGTTTCTTCATCTTCCATTAAATGCACTTTATCAGAAGCTTCTAACAATTTTATTTTATCAACTACATAAGTGGGCTCTCCTTTTTCTAACGCTTCTTTCAACTCGTTTTTGTTTGCATAATAAGTAGCGTTGGGGAAACTAAAAAAGTATTGATTCAATTGTTCATCTTTTATGGTCATTCCACTAATATGATCTTTATGCAGATGGCTCAATAAAACTTTGGTTACCTCTAAAGCTCCTATCCCATGATCCATCAGGTTCTTATGTATCTGTAAAACACCATCCTGTGTAAATCCTAATCCTGCATCAATTACAATAATATCTTTTGAGGTAACTACACAAAACGGCTGTACTTCTACCAATAAACTACCGACCGGTCTTTTTTGCAGGTCATCTTTTTCTTTATTGAACGGGATGAATTGCTTGGTTCTATCTACGGTGAATGCACCTTCGCTGAGGGGAATAATTTTCATTGGTGCAAATTTCGGGAATTATCCCATCAAAAAATCTCTCCACCAATAACCCGAATTTTTAATTGTGCGGAGTTGTGTTCGAAAGTCAACATGCACAATACCAAACCTGGCTTTATATCCTTCTGCCCATTCAAAATTATCCATCAATGTCCAGGCAAAATATCCTTTAACAGGAACACCTTCATCAATCGCCACTTTCATGGCATGAATGTATTGCTGATAATACCCTATTCTTTCATTATCAGCAACCACCCCACCAATTAATTTATCTTTAAAGTACGCTCCGTTTTCTGCTACAATAATATCCCCGGTTGGATTATATGATGAGAATCGCTTGATCATTCTGCAAAAACTTTCGGGATCTATTTCCCAACCCATATCAGTATGAGCAAGCCTTCTTTTACGAGCGTTTATTTCAGATGCCTGAACAAAGGGTACTATCGAATTATGTTTTACGGTTAGAGAGAAATAGTTTTGCATTCCAATAAAGTCAAAATCAAAACTGAATTTCTTTTTATTTTTCCAGGCCTTTGTGTGAAAGTGTATCTTCTCCATTAAAGAAAAATAATCTTCGGGTAAACCCAATCCCAAAGCAGGTTCTATGAATAATCGATTTAGTAATACATCCATTCTATTGGCTGCGTCAATATCTTTTTGATTTTGCGAAAATGGTTTTACTTCACTGCATGAAAAAGTTGTTCCAATATAAGCATTCGTTACAAAATGCCTGAGCAACCTTCCTCCCTCTGCCTGAGCAAGCATTGCATTATGTATTGCAGGTAAAAAGTTATCTAAGCCCATTTTACCCGGCGCATGTTTGCCTAGCATGTAACCCAGTGAAGTGAAACCCATCGGTTCATTGAGCACTATCCAATGTTTCACTTTACTTCCATATTCTTTTGCACAAAAACTTACATATTGCTTAAACCACTGAATGAATAATACGGATGTCCAGCCGCCTTCTTTTTCAAGAGATTGCGGAAGATCCCAGTGGTAAAGCGTTACAAAAGGAATAAGATCAAGCTTTAAGCATTCATCAATAATTTTATGATAGAACTCAACGCCTTCTTTATTTATTTTACCAATGCCTTCGGGGAAAATTCTACTCCAGGAAATAGAGAAACGAAAGACTTTAAAACCAAGCGCTTTTACTAATAGCAAATCATCTTTATATCGATAATAAAAATCGCAAGCCTGACGGGGCGTATCGCCATTTTTTATTTTACCTCTACGGTTTGAAAAAACATCCCAAATGGAAAGACCTCTTCCGTCAATATTATAAGCTCCCTCAATTTGGGCTGCAGCGGTTGCTACGCCCCATAGAAATTCTTTTTCAAAAGAATTGGCGTTTAACTGATTTAGGTTTTTAGTCAAGTAACAAACGGCTTAATGATGGGTGAATATCTAAGCATGTTGACAAATGCCAGCCTTTTTCCTGTTTTATTTCACAAGCAGTTCGAATCACTTTTGAAACGATCGACTCTGTACAGTAAGCCAGTGATAATTTTTTCTGTTCACTACTCATCCATGATCGAACATTATTTGTAAAGTCGATGTCTATTTCCTCCAAAACAGGTACATCAAAATTCTTCAATGCTGAGGCATTACACAGTTGTTCATACTGTCCTTTGATTGGCAATACCATCAATTTTTTTCCCATGTACAGTGCTTCTGCCGGCGTTTCAAAACCTGCGCCGGTGATAATACCAGAAGCATGTATCATACTTTGATTGAATCCATTATTATCAATAGGCATAAAGGTTATATTCTTATTTTCTTCTTTTTTTGAAACCCGTTTACTAAACACTTCGAATTTTAGATCATGCAAAGCTTTTAGTTTTTTAATAAGTTGTAAGTCGCTGTAGTGAGGAAGATACACTGTGATATGACCATTATCAGTTGTTTCAGCATTCAATATTATTTTCTTTATGATCGGAGGTAAAATAAAATCATCATATTGTTCAAAATGTAAGCCAATATATTTTTTTGCTGTTGCATACTTTTTCAGAATGAACTCTCCTGCAAGATCCATTTTTTTCGGACGAGGCACTTTACTGCTCATAAAACTTGCTTGATGACCAAAATTAATTGAGGCTATATTTTTCATTTTACAAGCCAATGAAGTAATACTCTCAAAATCATTGATAACAATATCATATTTTTCAACTGGTAAGTCTCTTGCTTCTCTGTATGATCTAACAGGGGAAAAATTTTTGATCATTTTAAAATAATCCAATCCGCCTTTGTTAGAATAGAAAAGACTAATTCCCTTGCTTTGGTATTTTACCGGCAATGCCGTAGCCGTTTTTAGACTACTGTTACTGCCGCTTAAGAACACATCTACCTCACCATACTGTTGTAAGTATGGCAATAGTTCTATTGCCCTTGCTATGTGGCCATTACCTGTTGCCTGAACTGCGTAAAATATTTTCATTATTGAACAAATAAGGAATTAAAAAATAGAGAAACCTCGTCGGTCATTACATTCAATTCAGGAAGCTTGTTGTCTTTGGTTATGATACGGGTATGCATTTGTGAAAACTTTTTTTCATCATATTGATAAATGTTCCATTCATCATTTACAAATTCGAGTGCAGTTAAATTTTCGACCCAATCACCACTATTCAAATAAACAACACTTCCTTCTTTGCCGGTAATAACTCTTTTTTGAGGTTGATGAATGTGGCCACATGCTACATAATCATATCCCTTATTAATGGCCAATTCTGCGGCGGTTTGTTCAAAATCTCCGATCCACGAAACTGCTTTTTTTACACTGTTTTTCACTTTCTTACTAAAACTCATTTTTTCTCTTCCAAATAATTTCAATGTTGCATTAATAAATCGATTAAGTAATATGAGCATATCGTAACCATGCCCGCCAAGTTTTGCTAATATTTTTGCACTGCCTCTTGTTGTTGCATCAAACACATCTCCATGAAAGAACCAGGTTGTTTTACCGTTCATTTCAATTACAAACTTATCTGTGAGAAGAAAATTACCCATTTGCAGATCGCTGTATCTGCGTAACATTTCATCGTGATTGCCGGTGATATATACGATTCTTGTGCCTTTGCTCAACATGCTCATTATTTCTTTAATAACCTGCATGTGGCTAACGGGGAAATATCTTTTACTGAATTGCCAGCCATCAATAATATCACCATTTAGAATTAAAATTTGCGGAGAGATACTCTTAAGATAATCTACTACTTCTTCGGCATGACATCCATAAGTACCTAAATGTATATCGCTTAATACTGCAATATCAACAATGCGTTTTTCCATTGTAAAATATGGTTTTACAAAAGAACACAATGCATATTAACACAGCATTAGGGAATGATTAAGAAATTGTGATGTGGTAGATAGAATTATCTTAACACCATTTGCCTGTCGGCATCCAATTTTACTAAAATAAAAATGAGAATGGTAAAAGTAAGTAAAGAAGAGCCGCCGTAGCTTAACAACGGTAAGGTGATACCAATCACCGGTGCAAGACCAACGGTTACACATATATTTACAGCTACGTGAAAGAAAATTATTCCGGCTACACAATAAGCGTACACACGACTAAATGTACTTCGTTGCCGCTCAGCAATGGTTACTATTCGAAGCAATAGCCCCATATAAAGTAACATTAATAAAGTGCTGCCCCAGAAGCCAAAGTTTTCTCCTACGGATGTAAAAATAAAGTCGGTATGTTGCTCGGGTACAAAGTCTCCTTGTGTTTGTGTGCCTTTTAAAAATCCTTTTCCTAAAAATCCTCCTGAGCCTATTGCTATCTTCGATTGTTTTACATTATAGTTTTGTTGATCACTCTTTTTTTGTTTTGCTTTTTCATCTTCAGAATTGAGTGCTGCGGTTTTACCATCGCTAAAAGGATTATCAACGCCAACCATACTGAAAATTCTATCTGCCTGATATTTCTTAAACACATGTTTAAAAACAAAAGGCACTGCTACACCAACAAACAGAGAACAAAATCCCCAGACAACTGCTACCATTAATAATATCTTACTGTTACGTCTGATACGCCTGCGGTTTGCATAACAAAACAAAAGTGCGGCAGCGGCAAAAGCAATCAATAATGTTTTGGTTGGGAATAAGAGTGAAACAATTAACAAGATGGCCATTGCAAATCCTGCGATCAAATATCCCGGAGGCAACCCTTCTCGATACATTGGAATAAGCAGAGAGAAATAAACCAATGCCAGCCCGGTTTCTCCCTGAGCAATAGATAATAATGCCGGTGTAAAAGATAATGCTGCACCGATCATTTGCGATCGGGGTTTACTAAAATCTGTTTCTTGCATTGACAGATATTTTGCAAGCACCAGTGACGTAAAAACCTTACAAAGTTCTACGGGTTGTAAATTCATGAAACCTAATGGTATCCAGCTTTTCGAACCTTTGATCTCTTTCCCTACTACAAAAGTTGCCAGTATTAGCAGTATTCCAACTAGATAAGAAAGATTAGCTGTAGCAGTAAAAAATTTACTATCGGTTAATAGAATAAAAGTTGCCAATATTATGCAAGCTCCAAAATAAAATAATTGTTTGCTGTAATTTTTTTTGAATCCTAAAAAGCTTTGTATCACTCCATCTCCTGATCTGTACTCAACTGAAAATATGCACAGTAATCCTATACAAACCAATGCTGCATACAGCCAGATTATTGGCCAATCTATTCCTTTTCCTATTGCAGGGTTGCGTTGATTCACTTTATTATTTTAATACTTTGATCCTAATGCATACAATTGCATTTAGTTACTTACAGTGTCTTTTTCCTCTTGTTGTTTCTTTTTCTTATCCGGTAAAATTGCTTGTGGCTTTATTTTATTATCGCCGCTATCTTTTACCGGTTTTTTATTTGTCAGATCTTTATTGTTTTTTAGATCAGCCAATGCATCTTCCTCGTCATCCTGATCTACTCCCATGGTATCTTTCATGATCTGGATATACCCTTTTGCCAAAAGATAAGCAGAATCTTTTGAATGCATTAGAGAATCTTGCCGACGCATTTCAATATAAATTCTTTTCGGAATTAAATTTAAATTAGATAGCTGATCAATTCTTGCTAGCCTTGCTTTATCGGTAATTGAATCTTTCAAATATTTTTCGATCATCAACCCAACTATCGGTGCCGCATAAGTGCCTCCAAAGCGGCCGCTATTTTCCACCACACACATGATGGCTATTTTGGGATTTTCTCTTGGTGCAAATCCACAGAAGAATGCATGGTTCGGTTGTTTTACCCCACGATAATAGTTTTCCACTGTACCCGTTTTACCGCAAACAACAACATCTTTTACTTTTGCAGCAACACCAGTACCATTGTCAACCACACCCTGCATACCATCAAACACTGCTTCAAAAACACTATCGGGAATTGCTGTGGTGTTATGCTTTTCTTTAAATTTTGTAAGCATCCCGAATTGATCTCCGCCTTCAATCGAATCTACCAAATGAGGAATTTTATACCAGCCCTTGTTAGCTATGTACGCCATTTCATTGGCCACCTGTATTGGCGTAACATCTACCTCTCCCTGGCCGATACTTACAGAACGAAAACTGCAATAGTTCCATTTCCCGGCTCCGTGCACTTTATCGTAATAAGCCGGCGTAGGAATATTGCCTCTTTTTTCTGAAGGCACATCAACACCTAATTTATGACCCAGTCCGAATTCATACATATATCTGTCCCATGCAGCCAAACTACTATCGAGGTTAGGATATTTCGGATTATTAATTACCCGTTGCATTACGGTAGCAAAGTATGTATTATCTGAAATTCTTATCGCATTACGCAGATCAAAAGTTCCGTAATCTAAACAACGCATTGGCTTTCCACTACCACAACCATAAAAGGCTCCACCGCAAGACACTCTAAAATCTGTTGTGATCACTCCTTCATGCAAGCCGATCAAAGCCTGTAGTGTTTTAAAAGTTGAACCCGGAGAGTAAGTTGCGCCAACAGTTCTGTTCAATAATGGCAAAGCCGGATTGAGTAATAATTCCGCAATGTGTTTTTTTCTTTCTGCACCGGTCAATAATCTTGGTTTAAAAGTAGGACTGCTTACCATACACAAAATGCCTCCTGTTTTAGGATCGATTGCTACAATGGAGCCTAATTTATTTTCCATTAATTTTTCTCCCAACTCTTGCAATTCAATATCTAAAGAAGTATAAACATTTTGTCCGGCTACAGCAGTTGTATCGTAGCGGCCATTTTCCAGCCTTTCGGTCAATCGATTTTTATTATCTCGTTTCCAATATTGAATACCACGTTGCCCCATCAATACTTTTTCGTAGGTGCGTTCCATTCCGGTCTTTCCGGCATAGTCTCCTATCTGATACCCATCATCGGGATGCGACTTTAAAAAATTAGTATCTACTTCTGACAAATAGCCCAGCACATTACCAGCCGCATCGTATGGGTAACTTCTTACCGAACGTTCCTGCAAATAAAAACCCGGAGTAAACTTATACATGGCCTCATTCAGTTTGGCCATTTTTTCGTCGGTCAATAATCCGTCGAAAATAGATGGACGACTGCGACCATTTTTGATGATCACTTCTACTATTCGCTTGTTGAATTGAGCCGTGTCTAAACCCAAAATATTACACAATGCAGCAGTATCTATGCCTTTTAGTTTATTGGGGATGATCATCAGATCGTAGATGGTAGTATTTTGTAAGATCGCTTTACCATTCCTGTCGAACACAATACCCCTATCGGGATAAATCACTTTTCTGAATTTTCCCTGATCATCAGCCAGTATCTTATATTTTGAAGTGATAACCTGTAATGTAAACAGACGTGCAATGATGATGATAAACATTGCAACAAAGATCAACCGTATGATATTTTTTCTTGATTGATTAAACGCTGGCACTTGACTTTTAATTTACAATTTGAGATATACGATTTACGCTTTTATTAAATCTGATAATGCAATCATTTCTTATTTACACCGTATTTGTTCTGAACTGTTGCTTTCTGCTGAATAATAATTCCGTAATTATGATCAGTAATAAACTTATTGCCGTTGATGTAAGCGTTTTGATTATAAAATACCAGACATTACCGATCTGCCATGCTTCCAGCATAAACAACCAGCCATGATGAATGAGGGTTAACATACCAGCATAGATCATATATGGCAGAAATCCCCCCATACTTTTTACCGAAGGTTCTTCGTAATTGGCATCTGCTCCTTCCTGGGGAATAAGTATATTAATAAAGAAGGGACGAAAATAAGCAATCAATACACAGGCTGAAGCATGGAAGCCGGGATTGTGTCGGAAACTATCCAATGTAAATCCCAGTACAAATGCCAATATCATTTGCCAGCCACGAGATAATTTGAATGGCATCCAGATGATGAAAAGCATATATATATATGGAGTCACCATCTGATGTAGATGGATCTTATCCAACACATATACCTGAAATAATATCAGCAAAATAAACCGAACAATATTTTTTACCAGTGTACTCATTCGCTTTTTTGTGAACTATTAGTTTTGCTTTTTTACTTTATCTAGCAGTTTTTGCATTTCCTCTTTCTGCAAATTATCTATTGCATATACATACTGCAAATTGTAAAAGTCTGCCGCTGTTCTGAAATCGATAATATAATTGTTTGTGCTTTTATCGGGCACTACTGAATTTACAAATCCTATAATGAGACCTCCAGGGAATCCCGTGCTGTAACCGCTTGTAATGATAGTATCTCCCTTTGCAACTTTTGCACTTTTAGGAATACCAACCAACGAAATGATATTTGGCGTTTTTCCATCCCAGTTCAATGTTCCTATTTGTCCTCCTTTTAATAGCTTACCGCTGATATGACTGTCTTTGTGCAACAAACTCATTACAACAGAAAAGTTTTCACTTACATCTGTTACAATTCCAACAACACCATTACTGGCATCTACAACCCCCATATCTTTTTTTACTTGTTGATTAGCACCTCTGCTCAATTCAATATAATTTTCCTGAGTGGTAACAGTGTTGGCAACAACTTTTGCCATTTTATATAACCACTTTCTACGTGTACCCAATGTATCGAAAGGGATTGAATCAGTAACAACTTTATTGATAGTATCTGGTGCTTCAAAATTTTGTTTTAGTAAATTTCTCAAGCGTTCGTTATCAGCCCAAAGCCGATCATTTTCTTTTTTCAATCCGAAATATGAAGTGATCTTACTGTGCTCAGTATTTATCTTGCCCGTAATTTCTGTCATGTATGATGTAGTAACCGCATTTTGGTATTGATTGTAATGAGCAATGAGATACAAACAGAATACCTGCAGTAACAGGAAGAAAATAAAATTTGAATACCTGCGGATGAAGAGAAATATATTACGCACTTGGAGGAAGTTTGTAGTTTTTAGTTCTTTGTTTATAGTTCAAAAGCTTCATGCTTTTTGTAAAAAAGAATACTTCAATGCTTAGCTCGTCAACTAAAAACTATAAACTAAGAACTAAATATAAAAGCATCAAGTTATTGGCACACCATTACCTCATCACAAACGGATACCTGTCATAATTTTTCAAAGCAATACCCGTACCTCTTACCACACTTTTAAGTGGATCGTCAGCAACATGTACCGGTAATTTTATCTTAGCCGCAATTCTTTTATCAAGCCCACGTAACAAAGCACCGCCACCTGTTAAATAAAGACCTCTGCGATAAATATCTGCTGCTAATTCCGGAGGAGTAGTTTCCAAAGCTTTTAAAATTGCTTCTTCAATTTTGAAAACACTTTTATCTAAAGCTTCTGCAACTTCTTGATAGCTCACCATTACTTGTTTTGGAATACCCGTTACAAGGTCACGACCGTTTACAGGAATATCATCAGGAGGATTATCAAGATCTTTCATTGCTGCACCTACCTGAATTTTAATTTGTTCGGCAGTTCGTTCGCCGATCAATAAACTATGGTAACGACGTAAGGCTTCCATAATATCCGCAGTGAATTCGTCGCCGGCAATACGGATACTTTGATCACAAACAATACCTGCCAATGCAATTACGGTAATACCTGTTGTACCACCGCCGATATCGATGATCATATTACCAACCGGTTCTTCAACATCTATACCAATACCCAAGGCTGCCGCCATTGGTTCATGAATTAAGTAAACCTCTTTTGCTCCGGCTTGTTCAGCACTATCTCTTACAGCACGTTTTTCAACTTCGGTAATTGAAGAAGGTATGCAGATCATCATTCTCCAACTTGGCGCAAACAGCGGTTTTTTAGGGTAGATCATTTTGATCATTTCCCTGATCATCAATTCGGCCGCATTAAAATCCGCAATTACACCATCTTTCAACGGGCGGACGGTTCGGATGCTTTCATGGGTTTTTTCATGCATCATCAATGCTTTTTTACCCACCGCCAAAATATTTTTAGGATTATTTCTGTCTAATGCTACAATCGAAGGTTCGTTTACCACCACTTCATCGTTAAAAATGATCAGGGTATTTGCAGTTCCCAGATCCATCGCTATCTCTTGTGTGAAAAAATTAAAAAGGCCCATATATTTTTAAAAAAATAAGATTTTATTCAATGTGAGCAAAGGTGGTGGAAATTATTTGAATTAACAATGGCAAACCCTTTATTTTTAAACATTTGGGGCAAATTTGTGAATTAGTCAGAAACAGGATTTTTAAGGGTAAAATTCTATTAAAAGGGTTCAGGTCGCAAAAGCGTCCTGGTCCAAAGCAAACCAATCCTATTTAAACTCAAAACCAATGTCGTCTCTAAAATAAATATCATCGAAATAAATCTGTTCCAGCATATAAACCGACTGTTCGGCAGCATCAATAATTGTATCCCCAAAAGAGGTTACGGCCAATACTCTTCCTCCATTTGTAACCACATCTTTTCCTTCATTTTTCGTTCCTGAATGAAAGATCATTGTTCCTTCAAAGCTTGTATCGTCCAAACCTTTAATGATCTTACCCGTTTCGTAAGTTCCGGGGTAACCTCCGCTTACTGCAACAACTGTTGCGGCAGCATCTTTACTTATTTTAATTTTCAATTCGTTCACTTTTTGCAAAGCAACGGCTGAAAAAATTTCTACCAGGTCTGTTTCTACTCTTGGTAAGATGCACTCCGTTTCCGGATCACCAAGGCGACAATTGTATTCAATCACAAACGGATCGTCGCCTACTTTTATAATTCCGATAAAAACGATTCCTTTATAATCTAAATTTTCATTTTTCAACCCGGTAATAGTTGGCTCTACAATACGGGTAATTATTTTATTCAGAAACACATCATCAGCAAATGGTACAGGGCTTACAGCTCCCATTCCGCCTGTGTTTAATCCACTATCGCCTACGCCTATACGCTTATAATCTTTTGCTTCAGGAAGTAATACATAATTGACCCCGTCTGTTACTGCAAACACACTCATTTCGATACCCGACAAAAACTCTTCTACCACAACTCTTTTACTTGCATCGCCAAATTTAGATTGTCGGATCATCAACTCAAATTCAGCCAATGCCTCAATCGGATTATTGCAGATCAACACCCCCTTGCCTGCAGCCAAACCGTCGGCTTTTAAAACTATCGGCAACGCATGATTGCGAATATACTCTACACCTTCTTCGTAATTAGTATGATCAAACTCTCTGTAAGCGGCTGTTGGAATTTTATTTCGATCCATGAAAGCTTTTGCAAAAGCTTTACTGCCTTCTAATTGAGCGGCTTCTTGTGAAGGGCCAATTACATGGATATTTGATGTTTTGGGATTGCTTTTAAAAAAATCATATATCCCTTTTACCAAGGGCTCTTCAGGGCCAACTATGATCATATCAACCTTATTAGACAAACAAAAAGTTGCTAATCTCTCAAAATCGGTTGTTTTAATATCTACATTTTCTGCTGTGGTGGCGGTGCCGGCATTACCCGGAGCCACATATAATTTTTTACACAGCTTGCTTTGTTTCACTTTCCATGCCAGTGCATGCTCTCTTCCTCCGTTACCAATGATGAGAATATTCATTTAATTAGTCAAGTTTTTTTTATCAGGATATGTTTCAGGCGCAAAAATAAACATGGTTGCATAGGAAACCATAATAATTTTATAAACGGTCGGATTTATTTTTTGCCACTTATGGACTATATCTTTAAAATTTACCATATTAAAAAGAAATTCGCTACTTTGAGTGATAAATTTCTTAACTAATACAAATATTTTATGGCGCCGAATACAACTGATGTATTAACAGATATCGAAGAAAAGAAAGGAAAATTTCCTAAAGCCGTACCGTATATTATAGGAAACGAAGCGGCAGAGAGGTTTAGTTATTACGGGATGAGGGCTATACTCAGCACATTCTTAGTTGCACAGTTCTTCAACGCAACAAAAGATCCCGCCCTTACCGCTGCCGCAGAAGCCAGAAGCAATGAGCTGGTTCACTATTTTGTAGCGCTTGCTTATTTTATGCCTTTGGTTGGCGGTATCTTGGCAGACTCTTTTTTCGGTAAATACAAAGTGATATTTTATGTTTCTATACTTTATACGATCGGGCATTTGATATTATCTCTTGCAACAAATAATCTTAGTTTATTTACGGTGGGTTTAATTGTGATCGCTATCAGTGCCGGTGGTATTAAATCTTCCGTATCAGCAAATGTTGGAGATCAGTTTGATAAAAGCAACAAACATTTAATGAGTAAGGTTTATGGTTGGTTTTATTTCAGCATCAATGCCGGATCGGTTTTCAGTACAATTTTAATTCCTTACCTGTATAAAGAATATGGCGCAGATATCGCCTTTGGTGTTCCGGGCATACTGATGGCTATAGCCACCTTTACCTTTTGGTTGGGAAGAAAAAAATATGTTCGTGTGCCACCATCAGGTTTAAAAAAGGAAAATTTCTTTTTCATTGTAATTGAATATTTCAAACAACTTTTCAGCAACAGAAACGGAAAAACTGTATGGCAAGCCGTTGCACAAAAATATTCTGCAAAATCTGCTGATGGAGTAAAAGCAGTATTCAGAGTTTTAGCAGTGTTTGCATTTATTCCTATTTTCTGGGCTATGTGGGATATGTGTTTGGCAGAATGGGTAATACAGGCAGAAAAAATGGATTTAACCGTATTTGGACATAAATACATAGCCGAACAGATCCAAACTGTTAATCCGATCTTTGTATTGAGTTGTATTCCACTGTTCACTTATTTTGTTTATCCTTTTTTCGATAGGGTCGGACTAAAAACAACCCCTTTAAGAAGAATTGGTGCCGGCTTAATTCTTACTGCATTGTCTTTTGTGATCATTGCACTTATTCAGGAAAAAATTGATGCTGGCGGACATCCTTCTATCTGGTGGCAAATATTAGCATACTTTGTTTTAAGTGTGGGTGAGATATTGGTTTCTATTACAGGGTTAGAATACGCTTACACACAAGCACCAAAATCAATGAAAAGCACCATGAATGCTATCTGGTTGTTGACCGTAAGCGTTGGTAATCTGTTTGTTGCTGCAATGAACGGAAACATTGCAAGTGGCGGTTATTTTTCAAAATTCACCGGGGCCAGTTATTACTGGTTGTATGTTGGTATATTAAGTGGGTTTATTATAGTGTATCTGCTCGTTTCTTCCAGATTAAAAGAAAAGAGTTATATCGTTGGAGAAGATGAAGACGCTGCCTTATTAGCAGAATCTAAAGAGCCTTGAAAGGCTTAAAATCTCTAAAATAAAAAATAGCGGCTAAAAATTAGCCGCTATTTTTATCTAACTACTTTAAATAAATTTCAGATGATCGTACTGTTTACCCAAGATGGTTTTATCATCTGCTCCTAACCACTTGTTCAACACAGTAGCATACACATTTTTAAAATCAACTTTGTGTTTCAGGTCTCCATCGCTTAGATCAGAAAGGTCGGGCATTTCATTGAGTATCCCTTTTTCTTTTAACCCGCCGCTTATGAAAAACATATTATTTGCTGTACCATGATCGGTTCCACCACTTGCATTCTGCGAAACCCTTCTTCCAAATTCGCTGAACGTCATCATCAACACATCACTAAAGCGATTGTTCTTTTTCAGATCGTTTGTAAATGCTTTTAATGCATCATTCAATTCAGTGAACAATCTTTTCTGTTTATCATTTTGATTCACATGCGTATCAAAACTTCCTAACGAAACATAATAGACTTTTGTGTTAATATCCGAAAAAATTAAAGAGGCAATTGTTTTCAAATTTTTTCCAAGTTCAGTGTTAGGATACGTTTCTCCGGTTGGATGCAATTTGCTTTGCTGAAAAATGTAATCGGCACTGCTCAATGTTTCACTCATTGTTTTGTAGAGATAATCAACTGTTGCTTCCTCATGATGATGAGCAGCATTGATATCTTTAAAGAATTTTTCATTGCTACTGCTGTATAATCTGCGTGGGTCTTTTACAGCAAGTCCTTTATTATTTTCTCCTTTCAGGGCAAGACTTAAAACATCATCTACTTCCAAAGCCTGGGTAGGCTTATCACAACCATTACACTGAGCATCTAAATAACGGCCAAGCCATCCTGTATTGATGTATTCATTACTGTTACTTGCACTGTGCCAGATATCCATGCTTCTAAAATGAGATCTATCGGGATTCGGATAGCCAACATTATTAAGGATGCCTACATTACCTCCATCAAACAAATCCTTAATCGATGATAATGCAGGATTTAACCCAACCTCATCGGTTAGTTGCAATGCATCTGCTTTTGCAATACCAAGCTTCGGACGTTCTTTATAATAAATATCATTTCTTATGGGGATGATCGTATTCAATCCATCATTACCTCCGCTGAACTGAATGACAACCACAACTTTATTCCCTGGCGGAACCATCATCGGTTGCTGAAATGCTGACAAGAATTTTGGCATCATCAGCGAAGCGGTTGCTAATGAACCAAGTTGTATGAATTCTCTGCGTTTAATGACCATGATATTAAATTTATTACAGACTATTATTGGGGTTATGTACGATGTTTGATATACGATTTACGATGTCATTAAATTTAAAGATGCGACTATTTTCACTTGCACCTCAAAGCTTGAAAAATCGCAAATCGTACATCGTAATTCGTAAATTCATTCTAGCACAGTTGATACTCCGGCGTGCTCATCAAATTAATGATGGAACTCTTCACGTAATTCTCCCTGCTTTCTTTATTCAGGTATTTCTCTAACACATCATTATTGATCCTGCTCTTTGTTTGTAAAACCGTATCGCTGATCTTTTTAAGTAATTCTTCTTTTGAAACTTTCTCGAATATCTTCACAACCATTACCCAGTCAACAATTGCCGACCCGCCTTTGGATGCATATTCTTTATTTTGCTTTTTAATTATCTTCTCTTCCATCATTTGTCCCATCATTGTATCATCATCGCCTTTAGGTTTGATATTGATGGTTTCATTGGCAGTAATGATCTGCGGTATGCGTAGACGTAACATCAAAGTACTGCTGTCTATCCAGGTTTTACCTCCCGGCCAACCAGCAACATTCGGCGGATAAAACAACACTTGCCCTAATGCTCTTTGAAACAATAATTGTGCGGCATCATTTTGAAATTGCAACGGCAACAAACGCCTTAACCCAACTAATAATTCTATCGGCGACTTGATTTTTGTTCCGATATTTTTTCCATCGTAAAACCAATCGCTTGTAAAAATATCTTCCATCAATTTTTTGATATCGTATCCATTTGTATAGAACCTTTTAGACAACCAATCTACTTTTGCATCATCCACGGCATCGTTCACAAAATATTTGTATATCTTTTTTGTAATGTAGGTGGCTGTTTGTTTTTGTTCAAGTAAGATATTGATCACATCATCTCCATTAAAATTTCCTGTTTTGCCTAGAATGGTTTTAACTCCTTTATCATGTTGCTTTTCACGAAAAATAAAATTTCCTTTTACATCAAAACTCCATCCTGTAAAGGCTCTTGCAGCTTCTTTGATATCTGTTTCGGTATAATTGCCCCTACCCATTGTAAATAATTCCATTACTTCACGGGCAAAATTTTCATTGGGATGTTGTTTTTTATTTTGCTGATTGTTTAGGAACTGAAGCATAGAAGGACTCTTACTTACCTGCCTTAAAAGTTCTCCGAAATTCCCTAACGCATTTGCACGGATGATATGTAGCAGATCCTGCTGATTAAAAATATGTATCACTCTACAGGCAAAATGTCCATGCCAGAACAAACTCATTTTTTCTCTGAATTGAGCTTCACTATTGATCATCTCCCCCATCCAGGTAACATTCAGCAATTTCAAATCGTCTTTTGATTGATCTTGCAATGCCTTGCGTTGATCTTTAGTAAGCTTATTTGTATCTCCCCCCATCAGGATCATATCATTCAGATAATCATCGTATGCTTTAGATGCAATATTTAGTTTTACCGGCTCTTTTTTAGACGTCGATAACAACAACTCCCACAATTTTTTTTGAGACATTGTATCCAGATCGGAAGCCATTTCGGCCATGGGACCAAATGCTGCCCGCCACAATAAGTGCTGATTTTTTAAACGATTGGAAATGGCCATGCAATAAATTTATTACTCAATTTAGGAAATCAAGTGTAAGACTCAATTATTATGCAAGAGTTTAATTACCGGCAGAAAATGTCTGATACTACAGTATTACGCTACTACGACATAATTACCAACAGCTCCTCTCTACCTAATTTCCATTGAGGTAGTTCTAAAAAATGAAAAAGTGCCGAAAAAATTAATTGTTATTGTTTTGCATTTGCCTGAACATAAGCCAGTGTATTTGCCTTTTCAATGTCAGTCAATTTTGCTTTAGGAGCCATCCAACCCATGATACCTACCCATCTTACAGCAGTAAAATCTGTTGTTACCGGTAACGCATGGCATCTGCCACACTTAGCTTCATAAACTGTTTTACCTGCTGCGATATCTATTGCTACGGGTGCAGATGGAGCTTCTTTATTTTCAACTTGTGCAGGAGATTTTTCTTCTGTTGTAGAAGGCGTTGCTTTTTTACTGCAACTGTAAACAGCTATTGCCAATATGGATAAGACGATCAACTTTTTCATTGAATAATTTTTAGATATTGAAAATACAATTTCTTACTTATAAAAAGTAAGATTTAGTAAATATCAGACAATTTGTTCAGCCCCAAAATACTTTTGCAATACTTTAGGAATTTGAATGCCGGTATCTGTTTGATTGTTTTCCAATAAACATGCCACAATACGTGGTAGTGCCAGAGAAGAGCCATTCAATGAATGCAAAAGCTGCGTTTTGCCGGTTGCATCTTTAAACCTGATCTTCATTCTGTTTGTTTGATAGGTTTCGAAATTGCTCACACTGCTACACTCCAACCATTTTTGTTGTGCCGCACTATATACTTCAAAGTCGTAAGTAAGTGCAGATGTGAAACTCATATCGCCGCCGCATAAACGAAGAATTCTATAAGGCAATTCCAAAGCCTGCAATAACTTTTCTACGTGGGCTACCATTTCTTCAAGTACTTCATAGCTTTTATCGGGATGTACCAGTTGTACTACTTCTACTTTATCAAATTGATGAACTCTATTCAATCCACGAACATCGCTACCAAAGCTACCTGCCTCTCTTCTAAAGCATGGTGTATAAGCGGTCATCTTGATCGGCAAATCAGTTTCTTTTACAATTTCATCTCTGTAAATATTAGTAACCGGTACCTCTGCCGTCGGTATCAAATAGAAACCATCTGCGGTTACATGATACATTTGTCCTTCTTTATCGGGCAACTGACCTGTACCATAAGCCGTTGCCTCATTTACCATATGTGGAGGTAAATATTCGGTATAACCGGCATCAATATTATAATCCAGAAAATACTGGATCAAGGCTCTTTGCAATTTTGCTCCTTTACCTTTATATAATGGGAAACCGCTACCGGTTAATTTTGCACCGGTTTCAAAATCTACCAGATCATATTTTTTAATAAGATCCCAATGAGGTACTGCTCCTGCGTATAACTGTGGCTTTGCTCCTTCCTCTTTGATATTCACATTTTCTTCGGGTGTTTTTCCCTTTGGTACAGATGTGTGAGGAAGATTAGGCAGTTTCAATATTTCATCGTTCAATTCCTTTTCGGCAGTAGTTAACGCATCATTCAATTCTTGAATGGTATCTTTTTGAGCAGCTACTTCCTGCTTTTTTTGTTCTGCCGCTACTTTATCGCCTTTTCCCATCAACATCCCGATCTCTTTACTGGCAGCATTTAAAGATGCCTGTATGGCTTCGCTTTCTGCTTTTAGCTTACGAACCTGTGCATCTAATTCCACTACTTTATCTACCAACGATAGATCGCCAAAGTTCTTAACAATCAACCTTTCTTTAACTACATCTACGTTCTGGCGTATAAAACTGATCTGTAACATGCTCTGATAAAATTTTGGCAAAGGTAAGGAAGTGTGCTACAAGCTGCAAGGGGTCAATCTTTTTTTGAGGGATTGTTCTATATGAAAAGGCAGCTCCCTTATAGCTAGCCGCTTTCATTTATATTTGCAGGATGCAACACCTACAGGAAGATTTACAGATACGCTGGTTAAAGCTTAGGATCAAACTAAAAGAGAATTTTGGGATCAAACCTGATATGGATGGAGTTTTGTTCTTGATAGGTGTACAGGAACTGGGTGCCGGCAAACAAACGTTTACTAAAGAGCAAAAGCAAGACCTGATGCATATTGCGGTATGCACCTTACTTGCTCAAAGCGGATATTACATAAATGAGGGAAGAGATGAAGACGGATGGCCTCATTTTAGACAACTTAAGCCTTTACCTACTTTTAATATGATAGAACAGGAGAATTTTTTAAAAGACCATGCGTTGCTCTATTTTGCGGAGCAGGGAATCATTTAATTTTTTGTAAACCGGATTGTTGCAATCGGCGCCAAAGTGGTATTACCATTGGCTAAAACTGTTGCCATAGAAGGGGTAAGCAATTGAATATTTTGCTGTGGCACTGTTGCAGGATTTGAATAACCAAACACATCTCCATCCTCTGTCCCGGCATCATACACAAACATATTTACGACCGTATCAGCAATCCATGCATTATTTTTTCGCAGATCAAGATCATGTATACCCATAAACCAATCCGGTGAAGGAGCGATCATTGATGCAAGACTAACACGAGTGTAGTCTGTATTAACATTCAATGCAGTTTGTGCCGACCCCGTTGCGCCTGGAGGTTCAAGCATCACAAATTTATAAAAGGCTTTTTGTTTGCTTACAATTTCATCTAGTTCTGTGAAAATTGTATTGATTGCTCCAACTTCGGCCACAGCTTCTAAACCCGGCGAAGCTTTTGTACCCGGTTGCCACATGATGGTATCAGCATTATGAACCATGCCGGCAATCAGTGTTACATGGGCATTTGAAGGCACAGTAAATTCAGGTGTTTTCCAATTGAGTTGTATGGCTACGTTGTAGGAGGCTTCACTGTATGAAGATGACTGAACCATTTCCTTCTTACAGGAGAAAAGCAACAAGGAGGCCGAAAGAATAAAAAAGTAGTTAATTGATTTCATATTTTTGAATGCGTATTTCATTCTTGTTACATTTGCCTTGCAAAAAATTTGGTTAAGCATTTAAAATACGTTTAAAATGATCAAAAGGTTTTATGGATTTGCAATTTTATTATTTGCTTTAATAGTTTCAACCGGAAACATTAGCTACGGACAAACTACAAAAAAGGTTGTAAAAAAAACAGCTCCTGTAAAAAGAGGGGCAACAAAAAAGGTAACAGTAAAGAAAGTGGTACCCGGCATTAGAGTAAAGATAACTACTGATTCGGGAATTATTATAGTACGATTATATGACAGCACTCCTTTGCACAGAGATAATTTTGTAAAACTTGTAAAGGAAGGTTTTTATGACAGTACGCTATTTCACAGAGTTATTAAAGAATTCATGATACAGGGTGGTGATCCGTTGAGCAAAAATGCACAGCCTGGTCAGCCATTGGGTATGGGTGGCAGCGATATGATGAGAATCCCTGCTGAGTTCAAACCTTATCTTATTCACAAAAGAGGTGCGTTGGCAGCAGCAAGAGATGAGAACCCGGAAAAAGCCAGTAGTGCCTGTCAGTTTTATCTTGTACAGGGCAAGAAATACAACGATGTCGATCTTACTAATATAGAAAATTATATCGGTGCTAAATATACTCCTGCTCAGAGGAAGATATACAAAACAGTTGGTGGTGTTCCATTTCTCGATAGAAATTATACTGTTTTCGGTGAAGTAGAAAGTGGCTTGAAAGTAATAGACAAAATTGTTGCAGCGGCAAAAGATCCGGGAGACAGACCGCTTGTTGATATTAGAATGAAAATGGAAATTGTTGAAGCCAAATAATGTTGAGTTTTGGGCTTTGTTGCTTAAAACATCTACTTTTGCAGTCGGCAAAAAAATATTAAAAATATACAATAGATAATAATGAACATACCTTCAAATCTTAAATATACTAAAGACCACGAATGGATCTCTCTTGACGGAAATATTGCTACTATCGGCATTACAGATTTTGCTCAAAGTGAGTTGGGTGATATTGTTTTTGTAGACATTGCTACAGTTGGTAAAAAATTAACCGCAGAAGAAATTTTCGGGACGGTTGAAGCAGTAAAGACAGTAAGTGACCTTTTTTTACCTGTTGCCGGCACTATTACCGAGTTCAATGCTGCATTAGAAGCTAATCCTGAATTAGTGAACACCGATCCTTACGGTGAGGGATGGATGATAAAAATGACCGTCGATAATGCAGCAGACGTTGATGCTTTATTAAGCAGTGAGGCATACGCTTCTTTAGTAGGTTAATATTGTGTTGAATATATTTATCATAAGATGAACAATATTTCCTTTAAAAAATTTATACCAGGCATTGCCTGGTTTTTTCTTGTGTTGATATTAATATGTACTCCCGGACAAGACCTCCCCGAAGTAGATACCTGGCTTCAGCAACTGTTCATAGATAAAATAATACATCTTATGTTATTTGGCATACTGGCCTACCTATTTATGTATCCTTTTAAAAAATCTACACTCAATAAAAAAGAAAAATTACAATATTTTTTACGCATAGCCATTGCAGTTTCTATCTGGGGAATAACCACAGAGTTTATCCAGAAATTTTACATCCCCAACCGCAGTTTCGACCTTTATGACTGGATAGCCGATAGTGTTGGTGCATTAATACCCTCTATTATTTTTAGAAAAAAAGTTCAATAAATATTTTTATTCATTAACTTCATGCCAAGAGTGGTAAAATAAATTTTCTACTATTTTATCTTTCTTTTTATCAACCTTCTCTTTTAGAATTACCGCTATTTTTTGTACATCAACATTTTCTCCTAAAAGCGGAGAGCACACCTTATTCAAATGTGATACCGTTTAAATTAATTTTTTAATTAAAAACACATTTGACATGACTAAAAAACTTTTACAATACAGACATGTTTTGTTTGTAACGATCTTTCTTTGCATTACAACTATTGCAAGAACACAAACTGTATCAATTACAGGACCACAGCCTGTAAACATTGGTTGCGAAAATTATTATACCGCAACAGTTAGTGATGTTCCGTCTGATTGGACCATTGTTGATTACAAATGGCAGGCTACATATGTAGGCACTAATGGAGGATACATAAAATACGCCTCTGCTATTAACAATGGAGTACCAGTGTATACAACTGTTACCGCCGGCAATGGCCTTGAATTTACAGCAAAAACAAAAGAATTTTGGGTGAATTGGGATAATACTTTTGCACCGAGTTGTGCGGTACAGGTAATGTTCAAAATTAGATATACAACACCAACCACTCAGCCAGCGATTAATGAAACTAACCCTTTTTATCTCTCAGGTGGTCCAAGCAGCCCAATTTTTATTTGTTTAAAAGGAATTTCGAGCAATCTCGCTTTTACCGGCCCGACATCAGTGCAAAAGTGCTGCACTTCGAATGTTACTTATTCAGTTACTAATTATGGCGATGCTACAAGTTTTGATAATTGGACCTACCCGACGGGATGGACATTGATATCCCAATCCGGTAATTCAATCACCTTGAGACCCGACGCTTCAACCGGCGGTAATGTTACCTGCAGAGTTGGCATCAATACATCATGTCCGCCTATATATAAAGTAGCCACCATTACTGTAACAAGGAATGACGCGATTGTTACTACCGTTGCGGCACAATTCCCTTTAAACAGAATTTGTCCTAATTCAAACTACTCGTTTTCCATTAACCCGGTTTGCGGCGCCACGGATTATACCTGGCAATTCCCTGCTGGATTTTCTATTACCGGTTATACCAATAATAAAACTACTGCTAATGTTACAACGGGCCCAACCATTAGTTCAGGCAATATAAATATTGCCGCAGTTTTCAATGGGTGTAGTAATGCTACGCTAAGTGTTCCGATTGTTGCCATTACCGGTAGCCCTGCGCAGGTACCAACATTTAATACAGATGCACCTAATTATCATTGTGGAGCCTGGTATGTTTGCAGAAATGGGACTAATGTTCCGTTTGTGGGAAGTAGTATTGCCATTGATGTACAGACCCTTACTTATACAATATCTTCAGGCTGGTATTTTAAAAATGCCAATAACCAAAAAGTAAATATGCTTACATTAAATTATAACCAGCTACCACCTAATATTTATAGTGATGAATGTAAAACAACAGGTAATTATAGTGTAAAAGCCAATAATTGTCTGGGTAGTTCAGCTGCTACTGTGGTGTGGTTTAGCAGGGAATCTGATTGCTGGTGTTATGGCTGGCAAAATTATCCTTACACTTGGGGCAGCAATAAACCTTGCCGCACGCCTGCGACCGGATGCAGCACATTATGCTCAACACCTCCTCCGGTTTACCGTCCGATAGCAATAGAAAATATCAATACGCTTGAAAATAAAATATTTCCCAACCCTGTATCATCGGTTATTAATATAGAAACTAAAGAACAGGGTATAAAAACCATCAGAGTGGTGGCTTTAAACGGTAAAGTTTTATATACTAGCAGCACAAAGCAACAGCGTATAAAAATTGCTACTGCTAAATGGCAGAATGGAATTTATTTTGTCGAAGTTTTCAGCAACAAAAAATCCATTATCAAAGAAAAAATTGTATTAAAAAAATAATCTTTTGTATGATCATTTTAAAAAAAGCAGTCATTATAATTATTTGCTTAACCAATACCATGTTCGCTCTTTCGCAGCGAACGTGGTATGTTGGTTTGCATATTAACCCCGGAACATATCAATTATATAATAAAAATGACTGGAATGCAGATTCTACTTTAATTTATCCGGTAACAGGAAAACTGAATACAATAACTATAGGAGCTACTACCACTTACATTTGGAATAAGCACTTTGGCATTAATAGTGGATTACTATATAACTATTGTAAACAAGAATTCTTTGTTAAACGACATTGGGCTGACCCGGACCCATTGGTATACTACAATATTACAGACGAATTTAATTATTTGAAATTACCCATCAATTTTCAATACTCAACAAACAATAATGCTAAACATCAATTTATAGGGTCGGTTGGCCTACTAACCTCTTTTCTGATTGATTATCGTGAACATTTTTTACAAAAATCAACAGGATTCTACTCTGAATATGAATGGCATAATAAAACAGGTACAGCTATTTCTGTTAACAATAGCAAGGCCTATTATGATAAATTTATTTATAATCGTCTATTATTAGGAATAAATTCCACAGTGTCATATTGTTTAAAGTTTACTGATGGATGGAAATTAAAAATTGGAATTATTGGAGAATACGATTTTACAAATGCTGAAAACAGAAAAGCAAAGCGTATTGATAATAACGCATTGTTTTGGTCAACTACCGGCATTAAGAGATATGGATATACAATTGTAGGGGGGGAAAGACCCAAAACACACAATAGATCATTAGGAATCTTTATTAATGCTAGCATTCCTATTAGCATTAGAGAATAAACCCATTTTAAAGGAAAAACAACCGCAATATTGCCACTTACAGCCCTTTTTGTATATTTGCTTATATGATAGACACAGAGAATATGGAGTACAATACAACCAGAAATCATTTAACAATGAGAGAATATGGCAGACATATTCAAAAAATGGTAGAGTATTTATTGTCATTAGAAGACAAAGAGAAACGCCAAAAAAACGCATATGCCCTTATTGAATTAATGGGCTTTTTAAATCCACACTTAAAAAACGTAGAAGATTTTCGTCATAAATTATGGGATCATCTTTTTTTAATAAGCGATTTTAAATTGGATGTTGAAAGTCCTTACCCGATTCCAACCAGAGAAACGCTTAAGGCTAAACCTGAAAGGTTGGCTTACCCTAAAAAATATCCTAAGTTCAACCATTTAGGAAAAAATATTGAAGTAGTTATTGATAAAGCATTGAAAGAAGAGAATCCTGAAAAACGTCAGGGGTTTGCAAATTCTATTGCTTATTACATGAAGCTGACTTACAGCAACTGGCATAAAGAGTTGGTGCATGACGATAATATTCAATCAGAGCTACAAAGCATCACTGATGGCGAATTGGAATTCAATAACCGTCCGTTTGTAAAACACCGTACAGATAACAGACCTACTGATGATTACGGAAGTGGTGGCGGAAGAAGAGATAACAACCGTCGCAACTTTGGCCAACGCAATAACAATGGCGGTGGCGGTGGAAGAAGAGACGGTGGTGGCGGAAGAAGCAACAATAATAGCGGCGGACGTGGTAATGATAACAGAAATAACAATAACCGTAATTTTAAAAAACGATATTAATCAATAACACGAATTAAATTCACGAATTGCACGAATTAAAGCCTGATGAACATTATTCATCAGGCTTTAATTTTATTTATTTGCACATCTTCTTAAAATTCGTGTAATTCGTGTTTTAAATTCGTGTAATAAAAACATAACGATGAGCTCATTTGAAGTAAGAGGCGGTAAAAAACTTTCCGGAGAAATAACTCCACAAGGCGCAAAAAACGAAGCATTGCAAATTATTTCAGCAGTATTATTAACTCCTGAAAAAGTTACTATAAAAAATATTCCCGATATCATAGATGTAAATCTTTTGATAGAATTATTGGGAGAGATGAGGGTAAAGATCGATCGTGTAAGCAGAGACGTTTGTGTGTTTCAGGCAGATGATGTAGATGTAGATTTTTTACACAGTAAAGAATACCATAAAAAAAGTGGTCGACTACGTGGCTCTGTAATGCTTGCCGGACCTATGTTAGCTCGTTTTAAAGAAGCATACATACCTAAACCCGGCGGCGATAAAATTGGCAGAAGAAGATTAGACACACACATCATTGGTTTTGAAAAACTCGGTGTAACCTTTCATTACGAAAGCGAAGAAGGTTTTTTTCAACTAAATGCTAAAGAAATGAAAGGCTGCACTATGCAGTTGGATGAACCCAGTGTTACAGGTACTGCCAATATTTTGATGGCAGCTGTAATGGCAAAAGGCAAAACAATTATTTACAACGCAGCATGCGAACCATACCTGCAGCAATTGTGCAAGATGTTGAATCGCATGGGTGCAAAAATTTCCGGCGTCGGAAGTAATATGCTCACCATTGAAGGAGTAGATCGCTTGGGTGGCACAGAGCATAGCATGTTACCGGATATGATTGAAGTAGGTAGCTTCATCGGACTTGCAGCTATGACACAAAGTGAGATCACCATTAAAAATGCAGGTATCGAACATTTGGGAATCATTCCTGAAAGGTTTCAGCAACTCGGTATTAAAATGGAATTCAGAGGCGATGATATTTATATCCCATCGCAGGAATTATATGAGATAGATAAATACATGGATGGCGGTGTATTAACCATGTACGATCATCCATGGCCGGGCTTCACTCCCGATTTGTTAAGCATTGTTTTAGTAACGGCCATACAAGCTAAAGGCAGCGTATTAATTCATCAAAAAATGTTTGAGAGTCGTTTGTTCTTTGTAGATAAATTGATCGATATGGGGGCACAAGTTATCCTTTGCGATCCACACCGTGCTGTGGTTATCGGCCTTGAAAGAGAAAAACAATTAAGAGGCATTACGATGAGCAGTCCGGATATACGTGCCGGCGTAGCGTTGCTCATTGCAGCATTAAGTGCACAAGGCAAAAGTGTTATTCAAAATATTGAACAGATAGACAGAGGTTATCAAAATATTGATGCTCGTTTACAAGCCTTGGGTGCAGATATAAAACGTATTTAATACTTAGCTGAAATAAATTCGATGAAAATTACAGCATTGATGATTAGCGTAATGCTTACTCTTGGTTCATGTACATTATCTCCTGATTCTAAAATTGTAGGAGTATGGGAATCATCTCAGGATATAGCAGGTGATGCAGCTCGTTTCTATTTCAATAAGGACAAAAGAACAGGCCATTTTTGGATATTGAATAATAAAAAATTAGTAGAAGTAATAAATTTTAATTACAAATTTTCTAAAGATTATAAGAATATGGAGATGAATTTTGTAAGTTCAAATCCTCGTCCATTTTCAGCCATGACAGCGTCAGATTTTTTTCATAGATATGATGTATCAATTTACAAATTAACTAACGATAGTTTAAAAATTTCATTAAAAATCTCTGGCATATCCAACAACTATGACCTTAAGAAAATTAAATAATTTTTACCGCTCATCGGCTAACAGATATAATTCGTTTTCAAAACAAAAGCAATTGGAATCAAAAAAATATGATCGAAAATATCTTCACTCAACATATCATTCTTGAAAACGAAAGAGTACTCCTTCGTCCTTTAGAATTAAGCGATGCAGAACATTTCATTCCGTTTGTAATTGCAGAACCTACTCTCTGGAGATATTCCCGTGAAGCTCCATACGATGTTGCTTCTATGGAACAATATGTAGTAAATGCAATACAAAACAGGATCGATCAAAAAGAATACCCATTCATTGTTTTTGACAAGCAAACAAACCGTTATGCAGGCAGCACAAGATTTTATGATATACAACAACATCCGAACATCAGAACCACTCAATTAGGGTATACCTGGTATGGAAAAGATTTCCAACAAACCGGCTTGAACAGACATTGCAAATTCCTCATCTTTCAATTTGCATTTGAACAATGGGAACTTGAAAGAGTTGAATTAAGAGCAGACGTAAGAAATGAAAAATCCATCGCCGCCATGAAAGCCATTGGTTGTGTAACCGAAGGTATTATTCGTAAACATTTACAAAATAATGAAGGAGGCAGAAGAGATAGCGTTATATGCAGTGTCTTAAAAGAAGAATGGTTTGGCAGTGTAAAAGAAATGTTACGGCAAAAAGCATATTGATTTTTTTTCTTTTCTTTGCACATGGCATTAGCAAACAAGATCATCATAATAACAGCACCATCCGGTGCCGGCAAGACTTCCATCACCAGACATTTAATGAAAACCTTTCCGCAGCTGGCATTTTCTGTTTCAGCGGCTACAAGAGCAGCTAGAGGAGCTGAAAAAGATGGAGTGGATTACCATTTCATGAGTGAAGAAAAATTCAATGAAAAAATACAGAACAACGAATTTGTAGAATGGGAAATGGTATATCAGGGTAAATATTACGGTACACTTAGGAGTGAATTAGAAAAGATATGGGCAGAAAATAAAATACCGGTTTTAGACATTGATGTAAAAGGAGCCATTCATATTAAAAGACAATACCCAGATTCGGCATTAACTATTTTTATTGACCCACCTTCGGTAGAAGAATTAAGAAATCGATTGGAAAGCAGGGGCACAGAAAATGCCGTAGCAATAGATGCAAGGGTAAACAAGGCCACATATGAGATCTCTTTCAAAAATCATTTCGACAAAACAATCGTAAATGATCAACTGCAAAGAGCCTGTGCAGAAGCCGAAACAATAGTAAAAGAGTTCATTTCTCTATAATTTACTACATTCGTACTAACAGTTTTATGGCAGGGATCACCATTTTAGCAATTTTACTTTCATTGATATTTATCGGATTTTTTTCCGGTATAGAGATCGCTTTTGTATCGGCCAATAAACTTTCTATAGAATTAAGAAAAAAACAAGGCACTTTCAGCGGTAAAACATGGGGCGAATATGCAGAACATCCTGCCCGTTTCATCGGCACCACATTGGTTGGCTTTAATATCTTACTGGTAGTTTATGGATTGCTGTGGAGTAGCTTTATGGCTCCTTTTTGGGATCTCAAATTCTGGAAAGGCTTTAACACCAACAATCCTTATGTTCGACTTGTAGTTGAAACAATCATCTCTACATTCTGTTTACTATTTTTCGAATTTATTTTTAAAGCATTCTTTAGAGCTAAGAACGACAGTATTTTAAGCAATGGTTTTCTTACATACATCGTTAGTTTCTTCTTCGCCGCATTTTCGGGCATTGCTACTTTCTTTGTTGATATTGCAGAATGGATATTAAAATATTTGTTCAATGTGAAGATCAACGAAAAGAAAGACGCTTTTTCTAAAATAGATCTGGAACATTTTATTCATCAAAGTAAAAGCCATGATGAAGAAGACTCCGGAGAGATCAATAAAGAATTATTTGAAAATGCTTTATCATTAAGTGAGATCAAAATTCGTGAATGCCTGGTGCCACGTAAAGAAATCGAAGGCGTAGATATCAATACGGATATTGAAACTGTGAAGAACAAATTCATCAGTACAAGATTGAGCAAGTTGGTTGTATATGAAAAAAATATTGATTCCATTGCAGGCTATGTTCATCAACTAGATATATTCAAAAATCCAAACAGCATCAGAGACATTCTTTTAAAAATACCGACCATTCCGGAAAGTATGAATGTAACCGACCTCATGAATAAATTCAGCCGTGAAAGAAAAAGCATTGCCTGGGTGATAGATGAATTTGGCGGTACAGCAGGCATTGTAACGATGGAAGACTTGCTGGAAGAGATCTTCGGCGATATCAACGATGAATACGATACGGAAGAATTTGTAGAAAAACAATTGTCTGTAAATGAATTTATTTTCAGCGGAAGAATAGAACTCGACTTCATTACCGAAAAATACGACCTTGAATTTCCGGACAGTGAAGGAACAGAAACACTCAGCGGCTTCATCATTCAAAACAGAGATGAGATTCCTACTGCAAAAGAAACTTTCACTGTAGGCAATTATCAATTCGATATTTTAAGTGTCAGCGACACCAGAATTGAAACGGTTAAACTGAAAGTTTTAAAATAAACTTTTCTCTCAGATGAACATTGCCGTTAATACCAGAAGCTTTTCTAAAAAAAACAATTCGGGCAATGATATTGAACAAATCTTGATAGCGCTTGCAAAAGCTAACCCTCAGCATCAATTTGTTTTTTTTATAAATAAAGAACTTGAAATAACAAAAAATATAACACTGATATCTACCAAAGCATCAGTAAATGTTATATCGGAAAAACTGTGGCATAGTATACAACTACCTGCTTTATTAAAAAAACACAAAGCAGATATGGTAATACACATTAATACCATCAACACAACATCTACTTCAATACCACAGTTGCACTTTATAAATATGCAGCCGAAAGGAACTAAAAGAAATATTTCGGAAACACTTCATCAATCAAAAAAAATAATCACTTCTTCACAAAGCTTCAAAACTTTGCTTACGACGCAATATAAAATTGCCGATGAAAAAGTAGCCCTAGTATATGCTTCAGCTGACAGCAGATTTTCTCCGGTTGATTGGAAAGAAAAACAAAGCATTTTAAAAAAATATTCAGCCGAAAAAGAATATTTTTTATTTATTGAAGAAGATCAGACCGAAGAAGAATTGGTGCAACTTTTAAAAGCATTTTCTATTTTTAAAAAATGGCAAAAGAGTAATCTACAAATGATTATTGCTTACCAAAAAGCTCATTTGCCTGAACCTTTCCTAAAAAGTTTAAAGAATTATAAATACAAAGATGAGGTGCTGCTCATCAACTTTGATGAGGCAATGCTACCTGAAATAACAAAAGCCGCCTATTGTTGTATTCACTTTAACGACAATAGTAGTTATCTTTCTTTGTTACAAAATTTGCGATCCGGCGTACCGGTTATCACTACCGAAAACGACCTGACGAAAGAGATCTGCGGAAAGGCGGCTTTATATAGTCCTGTTGGTAATTTAAATGATATCGCTAAAAATATGATCCTCATTTATAAAGACGAAACCCTTAGAAATGAACTGATTGAGAACGGAACTGCACAACTGCAATTGCTTAATACCAATAAGCCCCTAACTACCCTGATGTTACAGCTTGAAGCAACATTGCAAGCATAAACCGATTATCTTTGCAACCCAATTATTAAATTATTTATGGATAAATCAACAATAACGATAGATGTTCATTTAGACGCCAATAAAGTACCCGAACAATTAACCTGGGATGCCACAGGCAGCACAGCAGAATCTGTCCAAAAAGCAAAAGCAATGTGTTTGGCTTTTTGGGATGGAGCCGATAAAACTGCACTTCGTATCGACCTTTGGACAAAAGATATGATGATGGATGAAATGGCGGATTTTTATTATCAGATGATGATGACAATGGCAGACACTTTTAAAAGAGCTACTAAGCAGGAAGAACTTTCTGCAGACATGAAAAAATTTGCGAAAGAATTTTTTGATAAATTCAGAGCGATACAAATGAAGGAACAACAATAGAAGCTTCATGCCACAAACTTCAAGTGACAAGTATAAACTTTGAAGCATCTTGCTTTTCCCTTGCAGCTTGTATCTTGAGGCTCAATTATTCAGTAACAATATATAAATCTACACACAATGAGTTTAGAACTTAAAATAATGGCTGAGATGAAGGAAGCCATGAAAAGTAAGAACGAAGGCGTATTACGTGGTTTACGTGCCATCAAAGCAGAGATCATTAAAGCAAAAACAGAACCGGGAGCCGGAGGAGAGATTGATGAAGCTACCGAACAAAAGTTTTTACAAAAGATGATGAAGCAACGTAAAGATTCTTTAGATATCTTCGAAAAACAAGGAAGAGCAGATCTTGCAGAAAAAGAAAAAGAAGAAATGGCTGTAATAGAAAAATTTCTTCCTAAACAATTAAGCGAAGCTGAAATTAAAGATGCAGTGGCTAAGATCATTACAGAAACCGGGGCCGCCTCTCCTGCCGATATGGGCAAAGTAATGGGTGTGGCAAGTAAACAACTGGCCGGACTGGCAGATGGAAAGACCATCAGTAATATTGTAAAAGAACTATTAAGCAAATAAACGCTGAGGTTTGATCGATATACTGTTTGCAATATTAATGGTGATGGCAATTATTAAAGGCTATCAAAAAGGGCTAATTGTTGCCCTTTTTTCTGTTGCTGCATTTATAATCGGTATTGCTGCAGCTGTAAAACTTTCCGCAGTTGTTGCCGGTTATTTACAAGATCATACTTCTGTATCGGGTAAATGGTTACCTGTTATTTCTTTTGCAGTTGTATTTCTCGGTATTATTCTTTTGGTGAGATTGGGAGCCAAGTTGGTTGAAAGAACTGTTCAAATGGCATTACTTGGTTGGGTGAACAGGATCGGTGGTATTCTTTTATACGCAGTACTGTATACGATCATTTTTAGTATTCTGCTGTTTTACGCAGAAAAAATTCATCTGATCGAAACAAATACCATACAATCTTCACAAACCTACCCATATGTAAAGCCATGGGCTCCAAAAATACTCGATGGATTCGGTAGAGTAATCCCGATATTTAAAGGTATGTTTGCCGAGTTGGAAAGTTTTTTTTCGGGTGTATCCAACAAAATTTCTTAATAAGTGCGAAGCGTTATCTTATTTAATGTAATTTTAGCCCGATTCATTATTTTAGCATATAGTTAAATACTGTATCTTATACATAGTTACTGCTAATGAGCTACGAAATAAAACAAGACGGGAAATATAAATTTATTGAAGAGGGTAATGGGGAGCCGCTCATGTTGCTGCATGGGCTTTTTGGCGCATTAAGTAATTTTAAGGACCTTATTGATCATTTCAGTAAAACACATAAGGTAGTGGTACCTATGTTACCACTCTTAGAACTTGATCTTTTACATACTTCGGTCGGCGGCTTACAAAAATTCGTCAGGAATTTTATTGAGCATCGTAACTACAACAATATAAACTTACTTGGTAATTCTTTAGGAGGGCATGTTGCTTTAGTGCATGTACTTAAAAATCCCGATTGTATTAAATCAGTCATACTAACCGGCAGTTCGGGTTTGTTTGAAAATGGTATGGGAGATTCGTATCCTAAACGTGGAGATAAAGAGTATATGCGTAAAAAAGCAGAGCTAACTTTTTACGATCCTAAAATGGTTACGGAAGAATTATTGGACGAAATTTTTGAAATTACCAACAACCGTTTGAAAGCAATTAAGATCATTGCACTGGCAAAAAGCGCTATCCGTAATAATCTTGGAGAAGAATTGAACCAGATAAAACAACCAACCTGTTTAATTTGGGGAGCCAATGATAATATCACTCCACCATTTGTTGGAAAAGAGTTTAATAAGTTGATTCCTAATAGCGAATTGCACTTTATAGATAAGTGCGGCCACGCCCCCATGATGGAAGTACCTCATGAGTTTAACAGAATATTAGGGGATTTTTTAGCAAAAATATAATAGTGCCAAACAACATTTTGGTTGATTTTTACGTCTAAGTAATAAATCGGTTGAAACAAACCTTAAAAGCAAGTACAGTAAATGCTTACAGCTGACCTCATAAATAATAATATTCCTCAACTTACACTACAGGATAGTGTTAGTAAAGCTATGCAGCTGATCAATGATTTCAGAGTTACACACTTACCTGTTGTTGCTGATGATAAATATCTCGGTTTAATTAGTGAAGACGATCTGCTGGATGCTGAAGACACAAAATTGACAATTGAAACCTTGCAGGAAAATTTCATCACCGCATCTATTACCGATAAAGAACATTTTTTAAACGCAGTTAATTACAGTATTAAAATAGATTCTACAGTTGTGCCAATTGTAAACAAAGAGGCAGAACTCATTGGTGTTATTACAACTGCCGATCTATTAAAAACATTGGGCAACTTTTCAGGAGCTAATGAAATTGGCGGTATCATTGTACTGGAAATGGAACGTACTCAATTTGCCATTTCCGAAATCAGCAGAATTGTTGAAAGCAATGATGCTACTATTTTGCACCTTAATACCACTGTTGATCCTGAAACAGGCAAACTGACGGTAACCTTGCATCTCAACAAAAAAGAGATCGCAGCCATCATCGCTTCTTTTGAAAGATATGAATATGATGTCGCTTTTACTTTCGGTAACGAAAGCTTCGGACAGGAAATAGAAAGCAACTATCAACATTTAATGACATATCTGGACATTTAACTTCAACTCGGCAATAAAACAGCTACTTTTACAATCGTTCAAAAAAGGAAGGATTGGCTTAATGAGTTTTATCAAAAAAATATTTCGGTTTTCTATTACCATCGTTTTTGTTTGTATTGCTTCAAAAGCAAGCAGTCAACTCATCTCCAATGCTATTACTCCCGATGCTACAGAACTTGATACACTAATAAAAAAGATCCAGGTCAGAAAAATATTTGTTACAGGGAATAAAAAAACAAAGAGCTACATCATCAGCAGAGAAATGCAGATAAAGGAAGGCGACTCCATTCCTGTTGTTTTACTTAAAAAAAGAATAGATGATGCCCGTAGATTTGTTTACAACACTACCTTATTTAATGAAGTAACGGTAAAGGTTGATACTTTATCGAACGACCAGATAGATATTACGACAGAAGTAAAGGAACGATGGTATATTTTTCCTCTTCCGCAATTTCAACTGGTAGATAGAAGTATTAGTGATTGGATCAATAACCATGATGCCGATCTGGAAAGAGTAAATTACGGGATAAAGTTTGTTCATTATAATTTAACCGGAAGAAGAGATCAGCTCAGACTTACAGCACTGAATGGCTTTTCCCGTTCACTAAGTTTTTCTTATACACAGCCTTATAGCAACAAAGCACTTACTGAAGGATTCTCGATCAGTTCAGGTTTTGTACAAACAAGAGAATTGGCTTTTAGAACTTCCTACAACAATAAACTGCTTGTATTCCGTCCCGGGGGATTCATCAACAAACTGTGGTTATTGAGTGCAGTTTATATAAAAAGACAAGGAGTAAAGAATAGATACTCACTTGGCATTACCTATTCTAATCTTGCTGTTCCCGATTCTATCCCAACAAAATATAATCCAAACTTTTTCAATAGTACGGCTGCAAGACAACACCTTTTCGATTTCTCTTTTGCTTATCAATATGTTGATGTTGACAATATTGCTTATCCGCTTATTGGTGATAATTATTTTGCTACCGTTGTTAAAAGAGGCTTCGGGTTTAATGGAGGAGTTAACCTACTGCAATTTGAGGCAGGTGCCAGCAAATACATACACCTACGTAGAGGCTGGTACCTCAGTCTTTTATCTGCTGCCAAAATAAAATTACCTTTTGAACAGGCATTTATCAATCAAAGAGCATTGGGTTATGGTGAAGTTTTTTTAAGAGGTATGGAAAACTATGTGGTGGACGGCGTTGTGTATGCATTGGCAAAAAATACATTGAAGAAGAAAATTGTATCATTCAAAATAAACCTGCCGATAAAATCGAAAACATTTAACAAAATACCGGTTACTATTTTTGCAAAAACGTATAGCGATATCGGTTATGTTTACAACAAATTACAGTACGACACCTACTTTAATAAGAGGTTCTTATACACCGGTGGGTTTGGAATCGATGTACTGACAGTATATGATTCGAGCCTGAAGCTTGAATATAGTTTTAACCAATTAGGCGAAAACGGGTTATTTTTACGTTTTCAAACGGGATTCTAAATTCAATTAACCACATAGACATCTAAGGCAGATAGTGCCCTGTGGTCATATTAAATCGTTTATAATGAGAATAGCCATTTATAGCAGAGGTATTGAAAATAATCAGCATCATGATATAGAAGCGTTTTTAGAAGAGCTGGATGCCAATAAAGTGGAAGCTGTTTTTTCGCAGGATTTTTTCAATAAATTTTATTCATCGGTAAAGATGAAAGGGAAGTATTCCACTTTTAGTTCATCAGATGATCTGGATGATTCAATAGATTGTATCATTAGTTTGGGTGGAGATGGAACTTTATTGGATACGGTAACATTGGTAAAAGATAAAGCCATTCCTGTACTTGGTATCAACTACGGTCGTTTAGGATTTTTGGCGAATATTGGTAAAGAAGAATTGCATTCCGCCATTGAAGCGTTGGTTGAAAGAACATATGTATTGGATAAAAGAACATTGATACATTTAGACGCCAACATCCCTGTGTTTGATGGAATGCCTTATGCATTGAATGAATTTACGTTGCAGAAAAAAGATTCTTCGTCAATGATAAAAATTCATACTTATCTGAATGGCGAATTTTTAAATACCTATTGGGCAGATGGTTTAATTGTTGCCACTCCTACCGGCTCTACGGGTTATTCATTAAGTTGTAACGGACCAATTGTTTTCCCGGACAGTGGTAGTTTTGTGATCACTCCTGTTGCACCGCATAATTTAAATATTCGTCCTATTGTTGTTCCCGATAATAATATCATTTCTTTTGAAGTAGAAGGCCGTACAGATTCTTTCATCTGTACACTCGACAGTAGAAGAATGGTGGTACCTAAAGAAGTACAACTTGCTGTTAAAAAAGAAACTTTCGAAATAAGCCTTATTCGTTTGAATGAAAATAATTTTTTACAAACGCTGAGGAATAAGCTGTCATGGGGGTTAGATGTGAGGAATTAAAAATGTCAATTAAATAGAAATACAAAATGAAAGATTAATTGCGTTTAGTTTTTAAATTTATATCCTACACTTAACCATATTTGAGCATCTAAATGACCTATATTATTTTTTTCTGAAGCAATCTTGTCAAATGTTGAATAATAAACTCCATACCCTAGCCCAAGTTTAGCATCAATAACAATCTTATTACCAAAGAAATAGGCTGCACCCAAACTTCCACCCACTCTTAATGAATGTCCTTCAAAATCTCTGGATGGATATCCCAAATATCCACCACTGCCAAATGTTGTACCTGTCGTTTGAATAATTCTTTTAAATGAACCCATATACCCTCCGCCATAAAAGTTCGTTTTGTTTGTTCGTGGAATATCGAAATAATGCCTTAAAGCTATAAGTGCTCCTTGATACTCGTAATAATCAGTAAAAATAAAATCCTTAGCTCTCCCTTTTACAATAGATAACTCAATGCTGTTATTCTCATTGAACATTTTCTCTACTGAGATTGCCGGATATCTCATTATCAGATTTAGAAGATTTGTTTTAACAACAAAACCTTCTTTAGTTATTTTTTCTCCCTGTTTCCCATGCAATCCAGATAACAGAAGATCAGAACTAAACAGTTTCACCTGCCCTTGTGCAGTTAAGCAAAAAATAGAGAATAAAATGATAGTAACAACTACTTTAGTAAAATGCATTTGTGAAGTTTAAAATGAGAGAAAATCGTTCCTTTTACAATAAGAAGAACCTATTCAGCAGGAGGCAGCGTGGTAATCGTAAATATAGTATTGCGTATGCTGTGGCTGACGCCGATATCAACCCGATTGCATTTTATGATGTAATGTTTACGCATACTAGTTTGCAAGTCGTACAAAATGAAGGCAAAGTTGCATCACGTGAAAATTATTTTTAACAATAAGTATATAGGGTGCTTTTTCTTCTATCCCATCATAAGTAATAAGCTGTCTAAAAATGGTTTTAAGAGACCGTATTAGTTCATATTTATATTTTTTTTAGCATAACAAAACCCCATTTGCACCGTTTTAAAGAAACAATGCTTTATTTTGCAAACATGAAAAAAGCGGTTTTTTCTATTCTTTTTACCGGCGCCCTCTTTCCATCCGTTTTTGCTCAGAATGAAAGTATTCAGCAAAAGGGAGATATTGGCTTCACTATTGGTGCCTCCCAATACTTCGGCGACCTTAATCCAAGGTCTTCGATAAAAAATATTAAACCTGCCTTCGGGATATTTTATCGTAAACAGTTTACCAATTACTTAGGGCTTCGTATCAGTGGACATTATACGGAACTTGGCTTTAGCGATGCCGACAGCAAAGCTCCATTTCAACAGGCAAGGAACCTTAGTTTTCAAACCAAAGTTTGGGAAGCAGCCATACATGGTGATTTTAACTTCTATAAATATGTACCCGGCGATCCGTCATACCCCTTCACTCCATACATTACATTTGGCCTAGGTGTATTTGGTTTTAATCCGTATACTGAATTGAATGGCGACAAAATATATTTACATGACCTTGGTACCGAAGGACAAAACATCGGCTATGCAGATGCATCCGGCAAAAAACGCAAACCTTATAAAAAAACAGCCGTTTGTATGCCTTTTGGTATTGGTGTGAAGTACAACGTAAGCAAAAATCTAAATTTATCTTTTCAGATAGGACAACGGTTAACACTAACTGATTATCTGGATGATGTAAGTACTACTTATGTTGGTGCCGACAAATTTGGCGGAGAACCTACCGCTACTCAATTACAAGATAGAAGCCTTGAGGTACAGCCCACAGCCATTGGTGTTGAGGGCAGACAAAGAGGCTGGAGTAAACAAAAAGATCAGTATATGATTGCTGAAATAGGCATTTCTTTTAATATCAAAAGCTATCGCTGTCCTAACAGCTATTAATTTTTTCAGAAGATTTTAACATAGACTTATCGAAAAAAAATTAGCTGTATTTTTGGTGGCACGAAGTTTGAAATATACTATTAAAATTTGTTCGATATAAAATGAAAAACACCTGGTTTGCAAAACCCATCTTATTCTTGATCTGTATCTCTTTACTTGCTTTTGTTCCTCCAAAGAAAAAAAAGAAACGTACCGTTAAGAAAGCTGTCACAACTAAGCTTGTGTCTAAACCCCAACCAAAACCTGCACCTGCGGTAGAAGATAGTGTTGAAAATCCTTACTACATTATTGTCGATAAAAGTGATTACGAATTGAAAGTATATGACGACGAAGGTTGGTATGCTACTTATCCGGTGGTTTTTGGTGGCAAAGACCTTGGTGATAAAATGAAAGAAGGTGATAAAAAAACACCTGAAGGAAACTACAAAGTGATATTAAAAAAGATCCACAATAAATGGGGACCGGAGTTATTACTCGATTATCCAAACCCTACCAATATTCAAAAATTCAATGAAAGAAAAGCAAAAGGAGTAATTCCAAAAAATGCCAGAATTGGTAGCGGTATTGCTATACATGCTACAAGACCGGAAGAAGAATGGACCGTTGATAATTATTACAATTGGACCGATGGTTGCGTTTCTGTAAAATACACAGAAATGAAAGATCTATATAGTTATATCCCTGTTGGCACTCCCGTTACTATTCAGCCGTAAAATTTACCATTCACATTGTTACATTGCAACCGACAGGTTATCATATAGCGGAATACAAACTTTAAAAGCTGTGCCTTTACTTAGTTCAGAAGCAACGCTGATATTACCACCAAATGATTCTACAATGTTTTTCACTTTAGCAAGACCAATACCGGTTCCTTTGTTGCCGTAGCGGTCGGTCTTATCAAGTGTTTGCTGATCGTTGAATATTTTATTCAGATCGTTTGAAGCTATTCCTGATCCGTTATCAGATATATGAAAGTAATGATAGCGATGATCGGAGTCAGCAATAATTTCAATAATTCCCTTGGGCTTATCATTGTACTTAATTGCATTGGTTATCAAATTTTGAAACACCTGTTGCAATGCTATCTCATCTATTGGCATAGTAGGAAAACTTCCTTTAATATTGATCTTTATATCTTCTGTGGGTGCAACCAGTGTTATCACTTTCTTTAAAATACTTAATGTGTCAACTTTTTTGTTTTCATCGATATCGTGTGATTTCTTTTTTGTTTTTGCAAACATGTCGTTGATAAAATCAATCAATCCGGATGCACTGTTCTCTATCAATTCAATGTATGCTTCAGAGTGTTCATTCAATACTTCTTTAAAATTTCTTCTGAAACCTTTTGAAAGCATCGTGATATTTGCCAACGGTGTTTTCATATCATGCGATACGATCTTTACATACTCATTCAATTTATGATTGACTTTTTTAAGTTTCTCTTTTGCTGTTTTAAGATCTTTATTCTTTTTTCTCAATTCCATTGTTGTAATGGTTTGCTGAGCCAATGCTTTTAATGCTTCTTTTTGTTCCTCTGTCAATTCTTTTCTTTCTGCTCCTAATACACAAATAGAACCTAGCACAAACCCTTGTGGTGTTACCAAAGGTGCTCCTGCATAAAAAACTGCATTCGGTTCTCCGGTAACCAATGGGTTTGTGTTGTAACGATCATCTAACCGTAAGTCGGGAACAACATTTACATTGTGCGGATCAAGAATGGTATAATTACAAAAAGATATCTCTCTTGGTGTTTCTCTTAATTCGAACCCAAAAAACGATTTCACAAACTGCCTGTTCTCATCGATCAAAGTGATCAGCGATGCAGGTGTGTTGCATATCTGCGATGCCATCTTGGTAATGAAGTCATATTCTTTTTCAGAAAATGTATCTAACAGTTCGTATTGATATAAGGCTTTTAAGCGACCGGCCTCATTTGCAGGAATAGGGTAAGACGCAATCTTCATCTGTAATAGTTTAGGATTAGTATAAACGAAAAAACAAATCCATTGGATTTACGTATTATAACGAATTAAATAGAAGAAAAATTGTTATATATAACTATATTAACAAAAAAGAGTTGAGGCTCAAATAAAAAGAAGACTGCCATCGCCATAACTTAAGAACCTGAAATCGTTGTCTAATGCATACTGGTATATCCTTTCCCAATCCTTACCCACTGCGGCAGCTACGAGTAAAAGTAAGGTAGAATTAGGCTGGTGAAAATTGGTTACTATAGCCTTGGCAATTTTGAATTGATAGCCGGGGGCTATCAGTATTTGAGTAGATGTAAAAAGATTGGATATATGCTTTTTGTTCATCCAAAGTAACAAGGCTTTTAAAGAATCTTCAACAGATACATTTTTATTCAATTCATCATATACTTCCCATTGTGTTAGTTGCAAAACAGATGCACCGGGCTCGAGTATTGCTTTCACCCCTAACCAATACAAGCTTTCTATCGTACGCAAAGATGTAGTACCCACTGCAATAATCGTGTTGTCGATATTGGCCAAAATGTTTTCGATGGTTTGAACAGACACATCTATCCACTCCGTATGCATTTCATGCTCCTGCATTATTGCCGCTTTTACCGGTTTAAAAGTACCGGCCCCAACATGAAGCGTAACATATACTTTTGAAATATTTTTTTCGTTAAATGATGAAAATATATTTTCAGTAAAATGCAATCCGGCTGTAGGTGCTGCTACCGATCCATCATATTTGGCATATACCGTTTGATATCTTTCCGCATCTTCTATATCCGTATCTCTTTTGATATATGGCGGTAAAGGAATTTTTCCTGCCTTTTCAATAAGCTCCGCAAATGTTGCTCCCCCATCCCAATTAAATTCTACCACGTAAGCATCATTCAATTTTTCCTTCAGTTCAATCTGCAATTTGCAATCTGCAATTTGTAATTCAAGATATTGTTCTTTCCATTTACTCACCCCACCAATAAAACATTTCCACCGAGTGGTTGCTGTTGCTGTTAATGCCGTTGTATAATCTGTTTGCCATGGTTCTAATAAAAATATTTCTACAATACCTCCGGTGGGCTTAGTAAACAATACTCTTGCATTGATCACTTTGGTATTATTAAAAACAAGCAAACTTTTTTCCGGAAGATGTTGTGCAATATTTTTATAAACATCTTCTTCTATCAATCCATTTTTATAGATCAATAGTTTGGATGCATCTCTTTCCGGTAACGGATGCGCCGCAATTCTATCCTGTGGCAACAGATAAGTATATGCTTCTATAGAAATTTGTTGAGGATGCATGTGTTAAATTACTGTTGCAAAAATTGACGTATTTCGGTTATCCACTTATTGTTTTCTTTCGCACAAAGACTTTCGTGACCACACTCTTCGTAAACAACTAATTTTTTATCGGTTGCAATATTAGCATAAATTTCGTCGATCTCTTTTTTGGTAACCCTGGGATCATTTTTGCCCCATTGCAATAAAACCGGTGCTGTAATTTTCTTTGCATACGCAGAGGGCTTCATATTGAAGGCCCAAAATCCATGTTCAATACCACCCCAAAATGTAAGCATTGTCGCCAATGGCTCCTGAGGCAAATGCATCATACTTAATTTTCCTTCAACAGCATCGAGCAGACTGCCAAAAGGCATTTCCAAAATAATTTTTGAAGGTCTTAATGCATGATCATTTACTGCTTTTGTTATAGCAGCAGCTCCCATTGAAACACCCCATAACACTGTGTTCTTTTCTCCTAAAGATTGAATATAATCGTATGCCAGTTTTACATCTTCAGCTTCGTAATACCCTATACTAGTTGTATTCCCTTCACTGCCGCCATGTGCTCTGAAATCGATCAATAATGTGTTATAACCAAGTTTGAGCAAATTACCCGATTCGGGTAAAACGCCGGTTTTATTGCTATGATGGCCATGAAAGAGTATCACAGTTCCTTTTGGGGTACTGTCTGTTTTAAAATACCAGCCTTCTAATTTGAGACTATCCTTTGTTGTGAGTAACACTTTTGTTACCGTAGAATCGGGGGTATATTTATTTACAAGCTTTGTGGCATTGAGCCCGAACAAAATATCTTTTGTTTTATCCCAACTTGTTTTTTCAGTTTCATGTTTCAGTTTCATTGTTGAAGCATCATATACATGAGTGAGTTTATAGGCATGCAAGGCCACCATGAAATTAGCCAGTACAAAAAGAATGACTACAGTTCTTAAAAAAAATTTGAGAGGTCTGTTCATTATTTTAAACCCTTCCGTTTTTGATCTCATCCACTACCCCGGGATCAAGCAATGTAGACGTATCGCCTAAGTTCTGCATTTCGCCTTCGGCTATTTTTCTTAAAACCCTACGCATGATCTTACCGCTACGGGTTTTGGGTAAGCCGCTTACAAATTGAATTTTATCAGGCTTTGCAATAGCACCAATTACTCTTGTTACTGTTTGCAAAATATCCTTTCTGGTTTGTTCTTCGCTTTCATGCTGACTGCAGATCACATAGGCATAAATTCCTTGTCCTTTGATATCATGCGGATAACCAACTACGGCACTTTCCACTACACCGGTATGCATGTTGATTGCATTTTCAACCTCTGCCGTACCAATACGATGACCACTTACATTCAACACATCATCTACCCTTCCGGTAATTCTGTAATTGCCATTGGCATCTTTCAATGCACCATCGCCTGTGAAATATAAATTTTCGTAGGTAGCAAAATAATTGGTTCTGCATCTTTCATGATCGCCATAAGTGGTACGTAATATACCCGGCCACGGAGCTTTGATACAAAGATTCCCTTTTATAATACCATGTTCATCTTTTTCTGTTACTTCTTTTCCTTGTTCATCAACCAATATTGGTTGCACGCCCGGCATGGGTAATGTAGCCCAACTTGGTATAGCCGGAGTAACGCCTGCTAAATTTGAAATAAGTGTACCACCCGTTTCTGTCTGCCACCAGGTATCTACAATCGGAGATCTTTTTCTTCCGATATTTTCATCATACCAATGCCATGCTTCTTCATTGATGGGTTCACCAACTGTGCCCAACACTTTTAATGAAGAAAGATTCTTCCCTTTCAATGGGTCGGCACCAAAACCCATTAAGCTACGTATAGCTGTTGGTGCAGTATACAAAATATCTACCTTATGCTTATCCGTTATGTCCCAGAATCTTCCTGCATCGGGATAAGTAGGAATACCTTCAAACATCAATGATGTAGCTCCTGCACTTAACGGACCATAAACGATATAACTATGCCCTGTGATCCAACCTATATCTGCCGTACAGAAATGTACTTGTCCGGGTTGGTATTGAAAAATATTTACAAATGTGTAATTGGTCCACACCATATAACCTCCAATAGTATGCACCACTCCTTTTGGTTTTCCTGTACTGCCCGATGTATATAAAATGAACAATGGATCTTCTGCATCCATTTCTACTGCAGGAAAAGAAACCACACCATCTTTTTCAATTTGCGTTTCAGCATGTTCCATTTCATCTTCCCACCACACGTCTCTTCCTTTGAGCATTGCAACTGGTGTTCTTGTTCTTGTATAAACGATCACACGTTTTACAGTTTTATTTCCAACCAATGCATCGTCGATCACACTTTTCAATGGAATGTCTTTTGCTCCACGATAAGCTCCATCGCAGGTTACAATGAATGCTGCTTTTGCATCTTCTAATCTGTCAGCAATACTTTGTGCGCTGAAGCCACCAAAGATCACACTGTGAATAGCGCCGATCCTTGCACAACCTAAAACCGCATACGCCAACTCAGGTATCATACCCATGTATATACAAACTCTATCTCCTTTTTTTACACCGTTATTAATCAACACTTGTGCAAACTGACAAACTCTTTTATGCAGACGATTATAGGTTACCGTTCTTACTCTCTCTTCAGGATTGTTGGGCTCCCAGATAATAGCAGGCTTATCTCCCATTGTTGCCAAATGACGATCGATACAATTCTCTGTGATGTTTAATTTACCGCCGGCGAACCACTCAATTTTTGGTTCTTTAAAATTCCAGTTCAATACTTTATCCCATTTCTTTCTCCACAGAAAATTTTCTGCAATTGCTCCCCAAAAAGCTTCAGGATCATCTACACTTTTTTTATATGCTTCTTTGTATGCTTCTAAAGATTTGATTTGATATGGATATGACATACTCGTTGATTTATCTTTTTAAATGTATAAATATCGGTTTATTTATTTAACTAAAATACAGCATAGTTAGTTATCTTACAATATAATTGCTTACATATGGGAAATGAAAATACCACCAAAGGTATTGGTAAAGTTATTTTTTCTTCTTCGTTAGGTACACTCATAGAGTGGTATGATTTTTACATCTTTGGCATGCTGGCCAAAACCATCTCGGTTCAATTTTTTCCTGAAGGAAATGAGACTGCTGCATTGTTAAGCACTTTAGCAATATTCGCTGCAGGCTTTTTGGTCCGCCCCTTCGGTGCACTGGTATTTGGAAGATTGGGTGATATGATCGGCAGAAAATCTACTTTTTTATTAACGCTGGTTTTAATGGGTGGTTCTACGTTTTTAATAGGCTTGGTGCCATCTTATAAAGCCATTGGTATGGCAGCTCCATTATTGGTTTTATTATTAAGATTAGTACAAGGCCTTGCACTGGGCGGAGAGTATGGCGGTGCCGCTACTTATGTTGCAGAGCATGCTCCGGCTAACCGAAGAGGTTATTTTACTGCATGGATACAAACTACTGCCACATTGGGATTGTTTGTTGCATTGGGTGTGATCATGACAGTGAAAAACAATATGAGTGATGCTGCATTTACTGCTGAATGGGGAGGATGGCGTTATCCATTTTGGATATCAATTTTATTGGTAGGCGTTTCTATTTACATAAGATTGAAGATGAACGAATCTCCCATTTTTGCAAAACTGAAAGAAGAAAAGAAAACATCTGCAAATCCGTTAAAAGAAAGTTTTGGTAAGAAGGGCAATTTTAAAATGGTATTACTTGCGTTATTTGGTGCAGTAATGGGACAAGGCGTTATCTGGTACACAGGTCAATTTTATGCTCAATCTTTTTTAGAAAATACAGTGAAGATAGAGTTCATGCAAAACCGTGAGATTCTTTTATGGGCAATTGGTTTGGCAACGCCTTTCTTTTTAGTGTTTGGATGGTTGAGTGATAAGATCGGCAGAAAATGGATCATGTTAACGGGGATGTTATTGGGTGTTATTTTCTACAGGCCGATATTTAATGAAATGTTGAAGAGTGCGAATGCAAAGGAATGGATGAAAGACAAAAGCAATATTGGTGATGGGGCATACAATGAAAATTTCAAGTCCGACACAGTTTTATTGAGTATTATTAACCATAAAGAAAATGTATGGACATACAAAAACTCAAGATTCAGTGAGAAAAGAAGCGATACAATTAAATTTACTGGTATTCTTTATCCTCCTCTAAGTGGGTTAGGTCCAACAAAACTTAGTGAATTAGAATCCATTGAAATTCCTGACATAAATCCAACTTATACAAATATTGTTCTTTCAGATGAACTCAAATACAAATTCATTTTCCTTGTTTGGATAATGATCATTTTTGTAACAATGGTGTACGGACCGATTGCTGCATTTTTGGTAGAATTATTTCCAACAAAGATCAGATATACTTCAATGAGTTTGCCGTATCATATCGGCAATGGTGTGTTTGGCGGATTGGTGCCGTTCATTGCAACATTACTTTCAACAACATTTACCTCTGATCCATTGGTTGGATTGTGGTACCCGATCGGTGTGGCAGGATTGTGTTTTGTAATTGGGGCTTTGTATTTGAATAATAAAATTGATAAAAATATTAACGATTAAAAATATTTTATGAATCAGTTGAAAAGAATAATGGGATTGTTGTGGATGTTGATCGCTCCTGTGATCATTTATTTTTTAGTGATGGGAGCTGTGCATAATATTGGCGCAGGCAAAAAAGATATTAATAATCCGGTTCCGTGGGTGATCATCATTACAATCTTTACACCCATTGCAATTGGGTTGATGATATTCGGATTTTATTCTTTGAAGGGAGAATATGATAAATTGCCTGAGCGTTCGGAAGAAATTTAATTTTATTGAATATTCATCGCTTTATAAATCGTCTCCATAATTTTCGGCCGTACATTATCATTTAACAGTTTCTTATTTTCTGCAGAAGGATTAATACGATTACTTAAAAATATATACACCAAATTATTTTTTGGATCGGCCCAAGCGCAAGTACCCGTAAACCCTGTATGACCAAAGGTTAGCGGCGATGCAGAAATACATGGGTAAGGTTCATCTCTTTTATCATTATCTTTTTCAGGTTTGTCAAAACCATACCCTCTTCTGCTATCGCTGTGGTAAGCTGTAAAAAGATCAATCGTTGATTTGCTTAAATATCTTTTACCACCAATGGTTCCTCCATTCAATAACATTTGCATGATCATAGCCATATCATATGCATTGCTGAACAAACCTGCATGTCCGGCAACCCCTCCAAACATAGCAGCACCCGGGTCATGCACATACCCATGTATTAACTGCAAGCGAAACTCTTTTTCATTTTCTGTGGGTACTATTTTATTCAAAGGAACTGTATTGATGGGGTTAAAGCCTGTGCTTGTCAACTTCATTGGAGCATAAAAATTTTCTTTTACAAATACATCCAATGGCTTGCCGCTTATAGTTTCCACAATCTTTCCAAGAAAGATAAAATCATTATCACTGTAAACATATTTACCCGGGCTTGTTAAAGGGCTTTGCAATATTCTCTTACACATTGTATCGCACCACTCTTTTCGCATGAATAAATTTTTGGCAACGACTATAGAAAAGGAATCATTTCTTACAGCAGAAAAATATTTTTTATCAGGCACTCCATTTGTATTGATCACTTCTTTATAAAAAGGAATAAATGGCGTAAGTCCGGCCTGGTGCAATAAAATATTTTCGATCGAAAGATTTTCTTTATTCGTGCCCTTCACCCATGGCAAATAATCGCCTAGCTTTTTTTTTAGATCAAGCTTCCCGGCATCATACAATTTCATGATAGCTAAAGTAGTGGCGTTCATTTTTGTTACCGATGCTACATCATATACCGCATCGACAGTAACAGGCTGTGTTCTACTATTGTCATAAAACCCAAATGCTTTTTCATAGGCTATCTTTCCATTCCTTGCAACCAATACAACGCAACCAGGAGTAGCGCCACTACTAACAGCTGCTTTTGCAACAGAATCAATTTCATTCAACACTACAATATCTAACCCGACTTCATCAGGATTGACAAGAGGCAATACAGTAGTAGATTCAACAATGCCACTGCCATACAAGTATTGATCACAAACCGTTACAGGCAGTTTCCCCTTTGCTGCAATTTTTCCCTGCAAAATATCTATTGCTGCACTTTGAGTGTACGAATCATCTTCATAACAAGCAATAAGACTTTTGGCATTGCAAAAATTTTTGATAGCATATGGATTACCAAAAACAATGGTTACAGCATTGGTTTGTTCCTGCAATTTGTTTACTAGATCAACAGCAGAGGCACTGATACCGAAATTATTAGCCGGTGTACGACTATAATTATGGATACCAATGATCACTTTTTTGTATTTCTTTTTAATGATCTCTACTGTTGACAAGACCCTACCTTCATCCTGTTTATAATTAAAATAAAAAACAGCTGCATTGTGATCATTACGCATCCTTTTTGCAAAAGCATTGTCGCTGCTAATACCAATGCCCACATACGCTACATCTGTAGCTTTACTATCTACTGGCAAAGGAATAAAGTTCTCTTTTGATCTACTCAACAATGTAATCGCATTTTCAGCTACCAGTTTTTTCATTTCAGGAATACCGGTGTTCAAATCTGCAGTAATATTATCTAAGTTAATAGGTGCCGTATTTTTTAGGCTATATTTATATTTTGCCGCAAGCACTTTCTTGCAATGCAGCTCAATATCCTGCCAGCTTAATTTTTTCTTTTTGATGGCTTCCTTTATCTTTTTAAGATTCATCTCTACATCACCGGGTAAACAAAGCATATCATTGCCTGCAATCAGCGATTGCACCGAGGCTTCTCCGTTAGGAAAGAATTTTTTAACTCCCTGCATTTCCAATGCATCGGTAAAAGTCAACCCCTGATAACCCAGACTATCTCTCATCAGATCTGTAATATTTTTTTTGCTGATAGAGGTTGCTCTGTTCGGACTGTTATCTATAGCGGGGATATACAAATGTGCGATCATTACACTACCTACACCTGCATTAAATATTTGTTTGAAAGGATAGAGCTCTAGAGAATCTAATTGCTCCATCGATTTATTGATCACAGGCAGATCTAAATGTGAATCTACAGCAACATCTCCATGTCCCGGAAAATGTTTAGCACAAGCCATTACCCCTACATCCTGCATTCCTTTCATGTATTGAATACCATACAAAGCCACTTTGTATTTATCCTCTCCAAAACTTCTATCATTAATTACTGGGTTATTGGGGTTATTGTTAATATCAACAACAGGAGCATAATTAACGTTAATGCCTAAACGCTTGCATTGCTCCCCTACCAACACTCCGTATTGATAGATGATATTGGGATCGGTAACAGCACCCAACATCATTTGATGTGGTAACGATTGTACACTATCTAAAATACGCATCCCAACCCCCCACTCTGCATCAATACAGGTCATAATGGGTGTTTTAGCAAGACTTTGCAAACTATTAAGCACAGTTGCCTGTTTAACAGGATTTCCCTGAAAAAGACAAACAGCCCCTATATTGTATTTTTTTACAGCTTCGGTAACCTCTTTATCAAAAAACGTAGCTGTTCTAGTTTTAAAATCATACGTAGATAGCCGTAAGACCATCAATTGAGCAATACGTTCGTCGTCATTAAGGGTATTATATACGCTATCGGCCCAAGTTTGGGCTTTATTCATCTGACCATAAGAATTTGCAGAAAGAAAAACTATAAAAAACAGGATACATCTCCTCATTTCCGATTAAAAATTATATAGTAAAAAGTATGTGTTATTTTTGAACTTCTAAATTAAAGGATTTTGCCCGACATCATTCAATTATTACCGGATAACATTGCTAATCAGATAGCTGCAGGAGAAGTGATTCAGCGGCCTGCTAGTGCTGTAAAAGAACTACTGGAAAACGCTGTGGATGCCGGTGCTACAGAAATAAAACTCATTGTGAATGATGCAGGCAAGGCATTGATACAAGTGATCGACAATGGTAAAGGCATGAGTGAAACGGATGCCCGGATGAGTTTTGAGCGTCATGCTACATCTAAAATAAAAAATATTGATGATCTGTTCCATATCAAAACCATGGGTTTTAGAGGCGAAGCCTTGGCAAGTATTGCAGCAGTATCGCAGGTTGAGTTAAAAACAAAAAAAGCAGATGAGTCTGTTGGTTCCTATATTGAAATAGATAATAGTGTAGTAAAAAAGCAGGAGCCCGTGGCAATGGAGAAAGGTACAAGCATTGCAATGAAGAATTTATTTTTCAATGTACCTGCCCGTAGGAATTTTTTAAAAAGCAATGCTTCGGAATTAAGGCATATTATGGATGAATTCATTCGGGTGGCTATGGCATTCCCGGATATCTTCTTTTCACTCAACTCTAACGGACAAGAGGTTTTTCATTTGGAAAGCGGTTCATTAAAGCAACGTATTGTTCAAATTCTCGGCAATAATTATAATGCTAAAATGGTGAGTGTTCAGGAGAAGACCGATTACATGAACATTTACGGTTTTGTTGGCAAACCTGAAACTGCAAAAAAGACCAGAGGCGATCAATATTTTTTTGTAAATAATCGCTTTATTAAAAGTGCTTATCTCAATCATGCAGTAATGGGAGCTTTCCAGGAGATGATCGCTAAAGATAGTTTTCCGATGTATGCATTGTTCATCGATCTTGATCCGTCACAGGTCGATATCAATGTTCATCCAACCAAACAGGAAATAAAATTTGAAGATGAAAAAATTGTTTACGCATTTGTACAAAGTGCGGTAAAACATTCACTGGCACAATTCAGCATTACACCTACTTTAGATTTTGAGCTGGATGCAAATATTCAAAGCCTCGATGCCATTAATAAGCCGTTTACCGAAGAAAAAAAATCATCCGTAGCATCATCTTCTTTATACAACACTTTCAGCAAAAAAAATCAGGCGCATTTTATAGATACTAAAAGTGATCTGAAACACTGGAAAGAGTTTTATGAGCCTGCAAAAGAGGTTACAATCAACAATCAACAAACTATTGACCATGGACCATTGACCATAGACGACAGACAAACGGACATAGGTGCACTTATACAATTACATAATACTTATATTGCTGCTCAGACAACTGAAGGATATATTCTGATTCATCAACAAAATGCACATGAAAGAATTTTGTACGAAAGATTTGCCGATGCCATTGCTGGGCAACCTATCTCAACTCAAAAAAGTCTTTTTCCTGTAACCTTGGAGTTGGCAGCAGCCGATGTTGCATTGATGCATGAATTATTGATCGACCTGAATGATCTTGGTTATCATTTAGAAGCATTTGGCAATAATACTTTCGTTATACAGGGCACTCCGGCAGATGTACCACAAGGAAATGAAAAACAATCGATAGAAAAAATGCTGGAACAGTACAAGCACTTCAGCAACGATTTAAAATACTCTAAAAGAGAAAAGCTTTTGCGTTCAATTGCATGGCAGCAGTCTATTAAAGCAGGCACTGTTCTTTCTCAAAAAGAAATGAAAGTGTTGGTAGAAGAATTATTTGCTTGTGCTACACCAAACACTACCCCCAACGGTAAACCAACTTATACAGAGTTCAAAAAAACAGATCTGGACAAAATGTTTGGACGATAAAAAAGCCTCTGTAATAGACATCACAGAGGCTCAACCTTACATTAAGAAACCTAAAAACCGAGTTTAAATCTTTTGAAACTTGGCAAAGCAAACCCTGTTACCATAAATAAGTTTTACTGTATAAAAGCCCGCCGGCAAAGTACTAACATTAATTATTAGGGTATTCGACCCTGCAATACCCGACTGATGTTTTTCGGTCACCATATTATTCACTGCGTCGTACACATATGCATGTATCGTTTCAGCAGTTGGCTGTTGAACATACAGGGATATCTGACTGATAGCAGGATTTGGATAAGTTTCCAACTGACAGAAATTGGTGATCGTTTCTATGTGTATCACACTACAGTATTCTTTTATACAACCACCATTGGTTGTAACTTTCAAACAAACATAATAGTATCCCGTATCTGCAAAATCATATATCGGATTATTCTGAGTAATGGTTATCGGCGTTGTTGCACCTCTCTTCAAAATTGTCCATACCTGTTGCTGAATAGTTGTATTGCTATAAGCATAGAAGTGTATCTTATTGGACATGTATTGATCCTTATAATACTGATACGCAACTTTAACGCTATCGCAATTTGCCGGAGGAGACACCCTTACTTCCTTACAGGTTGTAGATGCACAATTTGTATTTTTAAACACTGTCAAACAAACTTGATAAGCACCATAGGGATTGAAAGGATGTGTACTGATCATGTCATGACTTCCTTTACCATCACCAAAGGTCCAGGTGTATTGCACATCATTGCTTTGATGTACAGGTGTAAACGCATATATACCGGCTACAGATGTAGGCGTATAAGTAAACGATGACAACTGTTTACAATCTGTTGTCGGTGGAACAATGACAGTTATTGAATCGCATTTATATTTAACACAATTTGTACTTGTTCCGTATTGTACTTTTAGGCAAACATAATATTTACCGGGCTGTGCGTACTCATGTATGGCATTCCAGGAACTTGCGTCTGTGCCATCTCCAAATGTCCATTTAACAATTGCATTAGGCGTTGGCGTTAGGGTGGTATTTGTAAAATATATTTTCTTGGTATTTGTCTGATCCGCTACCCATGTGTAGTTGGCAACAAAATCGCAAGGCACAGGATTATCTAAAACAGTAATAGAATCACATTTATATTTTACACAATTTGGTCCTGTTTGAATTCGCACACAAACATAATATTTACCCGACTGTGCATATTCATGTGCTATTGTCCAACCGGTAGCTGTTGTATTATCTCCAAACGACCAGATAACCTCTGCGGCGGTTCCGCTTGGCAAGTTGCTGTTAGCTGTAAAAGTGATCTTCTTTTTATTATCGCTTGAAGCGGTTGCTGTATAACCTACTGCAAAATCGCAAGGTGCAGGATTATCCAACACTGTTATTGAATCACATTTGTACTTAACACAAGTATTACTGTATTGCACACGCAAACAAACATAATACTTACCCGGTTGTGCATACTCGTGAGTAGCATTCCAACTTGTAACATTTGCAGTACCATCTCCAAAACTCCATGTTGCAATTGCATATGCATTAGCCGTTATAAGCGTTGTTGTATTTGTAAAATTGATCTTCTTTTTATTGTCGGTACTTGCTGCCCATGTATAACTTGAGACATATTCACATGGAGTTGTATTTTCCTGTACGATAACGGAATCACATTTGTACTTGATACAGTTGGGCCCGCTTTGAACTCTTAAACATACTTCATATTTACCGGGCAATAAATACTCATGAGCGGTTGTCCAACCTGTTGCAACTGCTGAACCATCTCCGAAAGTCCAACCAACTTCTCCTGTTGTTCCTATTGGCAGCGAACTTGTAGCAATAAAATTGACCTTCCTTTTATTATCAGTACTTGCAGTTGCGGTAAAGTTGATCACAAAATCGCAAGGCTTAATAATTGTAATTGTTTTACAGATATATTTTGCACAACCTATAGGTTGAAGATTGGGATTACGCTTAATAATAATCATACAAACATTATAAGTGCCAGTTGCAGTATAAGTATGATCCGGATTTTTTTCATTGTGATAAGATTGTGTTCCATCTCCAAATGTCCATTTAACCGAATCGTATGCAGTAATTTCTGGAGTTGTATTTTCAAAGTAATATTTGTAAGGATTCCCAATCGCCGAATCGTTTCTGAATGTAAAATCTGGCGTAAACGTACAATTTGTTGTGCCTATCTCAATTTCTTTGCAATAAGTTGCAGAGCATACCGCAGTTCCCGGCACATTGTCATTTCTTTTCACCCATAAGCAAACATTGTATTTGCCGGGACTTGTATAGATATGATCCGGATTAGGCGAAGTTGAAGTGGTGCCATCACCAAAGTCCCATTTAGTACTATCAGCACTGCTGAAATTAAGGGTTTGATTTACAAAGTAAACCTTGCCTGTATTTATAGGATCTTTTTGCCAACTAAAATACACTTGCATATCACATGGACGTGTTACAACCACATCAAAACATTTTTCTCTCACACAAGGTGCATTCGTATTTCTTTTTTTGATCAACAAACAAACATGATAAATTCCTGCATTGTTATAAGTATGAGTAGGGTTTGCATCATTGGATGTACTTCCATCTCCAAACATCCATGCAATAGAATCGGTTGAAAGTATTCCTGTTGTAGTATTGGTAAACTTTACTGTTCGAAAATTGGTGTAATCAAGCAAATAGGTAAAATTAGGAGCAACACAATCGGCAGGAATATAAATTTCTTTAGATACCGAATCCTTGCACACCTGAACATTATTAGGATTGTATACAATAAGAATGTGTGTTACCAAAAAAGTTCCACCTGCTGCAGGAAATGTATGATAGGGAGAAACTGTTGTGACGCCACCTGAAGCGTCTCCGAAAGTCCAGTAATGATGAATACCATTGGCATCTGAATTGATCTCGGGTAAAAACTTAGCGGTTAAGCCGGATGTATTCCAAGAAAAATTGGCATTACAAACAGTAGTTTGTGCATTGGTTCCAATAATAAAAACAAGGCATGTTAGTAGTAAAAATATTCTTTTCATAACAATCGTTTAGTGGTTGGATAAAGGATTAAATCTGTTTTTGTTTTCAGTTATGGTCGCAAAAAAAAGATACTCTCCATACTAATTCCGTTGCTTGAGTCGAAAAAAATTAATGCTTATTTCTGATCGTCACCAAAAACTGTTCAACACTTTTACGAACCGAGGCCGTTTTCCCTTGAAAATTATTCACTAAAACAGAGAATATCAATAACTTATTCTTTTTAGTGAACAAAAAACCGCTGATCGTTGACTGGTTAGACATGGAGCCGGTCTTAGCGTAAATATATGGACTGTCTGAAAGATAGTAATTTTTTAAAGTGCCTTCTCCACCGGCAGGCAAGATGTCTTTTAATCTTTCCAGCCCGAATTCATTTTTCATCTTATTCAAAATATAAACGAATGATCGTGGTGTAAATAAATTGTACCTGCTCAATCCGCTGCCATCTACCCAACGTGGTTTTTGCGGAATATCTTTAAGATCATTATTCAATAAAGTATCGATAATATCTTCATCACTCATGTAGCCCAGTTTTTCATTGCTTACCATGAGCAGTGTTTGTTCAGCAAAAAAATTATCGCTGTTGTGCATCATGGGTTTGAAGAGGGAGTCTGAGGTTTGGGAATGAATTTTCGTATATCCATCCAATGAAACCAACGTAATTTTTCCATAATCAACGAGTCGATGTAAGGTGTCCGTCAAAAGGCTATCTTCCATCGATACAATATTTTCCTGACAACCTGTTTTAAAGGGAATATCTGCTGTTGTATTGTTTAACGAATCTTCGTTAATAAAAAAGAAATTGCTGTATTGCATTCTTTCAACAAAAAAAGAATTAAGCGTTTTTGAATATTGAAACATTTTTTTAGAAAAAAAGCCTGGCGTAACCGTTACCTTATTATTGTTTAAAGAAAATGTAGCCAGATTTCCGTAGATAGGAAAAAAGTTCCGCTCTGTCATGTAACTACTATTATAATCATCCCATGCCCAACCTATGCCCAATGGTTGAAACCGGCTCTTAGATCTATATATAGGCATTCGTTCAAAAAGTGTAATCTTCTTCCCCGAGTAATTTTTTAAGAAATTATATGCAGGATGATTTTTAAATTCAGGGTGTAAAAAAGTAGGATCGGCATTACCAATAAATTTTAGCCCTTTCTCATCTTCTTTGTAATATCCACTTATTAAACTATCTCCCAAATACTTCATCCCTGCATACAACGAAAATAGTTTTGTATTAGAAGCAGGTATAAAATTTTTTGTAGCATTATACTCATACCAGTATTCATCAGTCGCCGGTTCGTAAATACTGATACCAATATTACCGGTGCTGATAATAGAGTCTTGTAATAAATTTTTAGCTATTTTTTTAACAGATTGCGCCGATGCAGGATATGAAAAAATGAAAAGAGAAAATTGAAAAAAGAAAAATACTTTAGAAAACAAGGCTCTCATAATTTTTATTTTTTCATTATTCGTTTTTAATTCCTACCCCCTCTCCTGTGCCCTCAACCAGCGTTCAGGCATTTCATTATGACTCGCCGTAAGATAATCATTATAGCTGCAGGCAATGAATTTTTGATCGGGCATTTGCATCCACCATCTACCCGATTTTCTGCTTTGCAGGAAAACAGTATCTACTTCTGCAAACACAGTATTGTATTCGTTGAATTGCGTTCTATCTTCTAATTCTGCTTCCTGCTTGCAACGATTTTTACCATCAATGAAATACCATAAAATTTGGGATATCTGCTTTGCGGTAAGATCACTTATATCTGACCGAGGATTGTACCCATAAATACCAAAGCTGCTCAATGCACTGCTCATCCCTGCATAACGGGATAGCATACATGCTTCCTCGCCTGTAAATCCATTCGGGCTACATTCATTTGCAGGAGCATCGCTGTACTTCACAGCACTAATATCAAAGCTTAATAAATTGGTATTGCGTAGTACCGGCTCAATGCCATCCATATCTTCTTTGGCCATACCAACACGATGACAATCAAACCTTAGTTTGTCCATTGTTTCCAGCATACGTGGGTGAACCAGGTAGCTTTGAAAACCAATATGATTATAATGCTTCACCCAATTAGGTTCACCAGTGAGCATTTCCAGTAAAAAATTTTCACTGCGTAAAGAGCTTTCACCTTTAAGGTCGATGGTAGCATCAATACAAGTTGCTTCCACCGTCTTTTGTAACTGTTGATAAGCAAAATATTGACCCAAAGTAATGTCGTGCGACCCACCAAGAATAACTACTGTTTTACCAAGTTTCAATAACTCTCCAACTACTGTTTTTACTGCTGCGTAACTATCACTTAATGAAGCACCCGGTTTTACATTTCCCAGATCGGCAATCTTTACTTCGGTGTGCCAGTAATGTAATTGATATAATTGTTTTCTAATGGCATCCGGCGCAGCTGTTCCGGCATGAAATTCTCCACTGCCCCTTGCCTCCCCAACACCTACCAGCACTATATCCATTTCCGACACATCAGGCATCGCATCTTCGTAAATAGATATGTGTTTGGCTAATTGTCCGTCGTTATATCCATTATCATCATTGATTCCGCTAATGTGTATGGGCAATAAAAAATCGTGTAGGTCGTACATCCGTGGGTTAATTTGCAGCAAACTTAGCAAATTGTATTGATTGATGTTAATCGACAACAATAAACATTTCCGTATTTTTGCCGCATGGAACAATTGTTACAACAGATAGAAAAATATAAGTCGGAGATCAAAGACTTTGTGGCACAGAAATCAGAAGAAGTAGAGACCTTCAGAATAAAATATTTAGGCACAAAAGGATTGGTAAAAGAGGTAATGGGAGAAATGAAAAATGTGGCCGCAGAAAAGAAAAGAGAATTTGGTCAATTACTCAATGAATTCAAATTATTTGCAGAAGCAAAGTACGAGGAGTTAAAGCAGACGACAGAAAATGGACAACAAACAACAGACAACTCAATAGACCTTTCATTACCTGCAGACCCACTTCCACTTGGTAGCAGGCATCCCATAAGTTTGGTAAGAAATCAAATGGTTTCTATTTTTCAACGACTTGGGTTTTCTGTAGCCGAAGGCCCGGAAATTGAAGATGACTGGCATAATTTCACCGCATTGAACTTACCGGAAAATCATCCTGCCCGTGATATGCAGGATACATTCTATATTTCTCAAAACCCCGACTGGTTGCTGCGTACACACACCAGCAGTGTACAGGTACGTGAAATGGAGAAAGGCAAATTACCCATCAGGATCATTTGCCCCGGACGTGTTTATAGAAATGAAACGATCAGTGCAAGAGCACATTGTTTTTTTCACCAGGTAGAGGGATTATATATAGCAGAAAATGTTTCATTCGCCGATTTGAAACAGACCCTGTATTTTTTCGTACAAGAAATGTTTGGTAAAGATGTGAAAGTGCGTTTTCGCCCCAGTTATTTTCCTTTTACAGAACCCAGTGCTGAAATGGACATCAGTTGTTTAATATGCGGCGGTAGCGGATGCAGTGTTTGTAAAAAAACAGGTTGGGTAGAAATTTTAGGTTGTGGTATGGTACATCCTAATCTATTAGAAAACTGTGGTATTGACAGCACAAAATATACCGGCTTCGCATTTGGCATGGGGGTAGAAAGAATTACCATGCTTAAATACCAGATCAAAGATCTTCGACTTTTTAGCGAAAACGATGTAAGATTTTTGAAACAATTTACCGCTGCAACCTGACGCTGTTTTAAGGTATAAACAGCTCCCTTAAATAAAGAATTATTGTGCCGCAAAAGTTCGATTTTGCGGCATTTTTTTGTCCAAAAAAGTACGCAAAGTAACTCATATAAACATATTTATTAAATTGATTTTAAATTTAATACGAATTAAACTAAAAAAAATATCAAAAAATGTGTATTTTATACATATTAAATTCAATTTTCCCATTATTTTTGTCTCCCACTACCCATTAAAACGATTGCTTTTATCCTCAAGAAATTACCGATCGGTATACTCAAAGAATCAAGTACCACATTTGTTTTCGTAAAAAATTGATAACTAACGGAAATGAATAGCTGATATTGTTTTTATGCCGAGTTGAATTTGTAAAACGATAAACTATACATATATATGAAAAGAGTACTACATACTGTAGATAATACCGATGGGAAAACTATCGGTACTATAACTGACAAAATGCAAATTTCCTTTTTGCATTCATTCAAACTAATACTTTCAGTTTGCCTTCTATTCTTTACACAATCTGTGTTAAGCCAGGTCACATACGACTTGGGCGGAAATTTAAGTTATTATACAATTCGCACTTTCGGTAGTGCTGGAGCATTTCAAAATGCCGGCAATACAGAACTGGGAATGTACGCCAATGGGGGCAGTGCTCCTAAACAGGTAGTTGCATTTCGTACATTAAAAACAGCTGGAGACAATACCGGTTCTACCCGAGCTTTACAGGTTGGAGATGTTTTCACCGTTACTGTAAGTGCAACTGCAGCTATTGGAGAAATAGGGTTTTCATTAAACTCAAGCGGTTGGGGCAGTACAACTTGGGCTGATCGATATAGTAACAGTCGTCTTTATATTCAGGAAGATGGAACTACAGGTTCATGGTATGTTAATAGTAGTAGCGGCAATAACTCTTTGGGCTATAATGTAAGTACAACAAGAAGAGATTATATGTTTAAAGTTTATATTACTTCTGAAACAACCTGTGATGTAGAGTATTATGTAAACGGAGCTTTTTTTAGCAGATTATTTAATCTAACAATGAATGGCACGGCAGGAACTAATATTGATGGATTTGCTTTATACTTTCGAGATGATTATAATGGATCCAGCAATCAAAATATTTATTGGAAACAAACCACAACGGTGGCAGCCGGTGGTTCTGTAAATCTGGGTTATTACTTAACTTCACCCAATACTTATACTCCCGGTATCGTTAAAAACGGGTTAGCTGCAAACAGCACTTCAACTTCATCAACCAATAATGTAAACGTTGGTGGTGACGCCGGTTCAACAGTGTACTTAAGTAACACTAACACTTACACAGGAACCACAACAGTTAATACCAATGCACGAGCAGAACTAAGGAACACTAGCGGTTTTGGCAGCACTTCAGGAGTAACTGTACAAAGCGGTGCCGCTCTTAATCTTTATTTTCCAAGCGGAAACAATACTTTCAGTACCTATTCTACTACAATCAACGGGTCAGGCTCCAGTGGCGTCAATGGTGCATTGAGAAGCACTGGAGGAAATAACACATGGCCAGGGGCTGTTACTCTAGGATCTTCATCAAGAATTAATGCAGATGCAACAGGTGCTGCAGGTTCGTTAACCTTATCCGGAACTGTCACATTAGGCGCTAATGCACTTACTGTTGGTGGTGCAACTTCTGCGGTAAATATTTCAGGAAAAATAACAGGCTCAGGTGGAAGTCTTATCAAAGATGGAGATAATACCTTAACGCTATCTAATACAGCAAACGATTATACCGGTAACACTTTCTTAAATGCCGGTACACTTTCTATTGCTAACAATCTTTCTTTAGGAACTGGTAGTTTAACTATCGGAAACAGTACCACATCCGGCACTTTTGCTGTCACCGGTACTACAAGCAGAAGCCAGGGCATTATAGTAAATAACGCTTCTTCTGCTGCAGTGATTGATGTAGCATCGGGACAAAACTTCACACTGACAGGTGTGCTTTCTCAAAATGGTGGTAGTGACCCGGCGACAAAGATCGGAAAAGCAGGAGCAGGAACATTAACACTTTCAGGAACTGCTACCTATCAAGGAAGAATGAAGTTAGGTAATGGAACGGTTATCATAGATAATAATACTGCACTTACTACTAACAATTCTACAAGTAACAGAGGATTAGATCTGGGTTTAAGTGTAGATAATGTTGTTCAGGCAAACAATGTTGCATTATTAGCAAACAATGGATTCAATTTTGCTCCATCAATATATGTAGCTGCAAATACAAGTGGAGCTACTCGTACTATTGGTTTAAATGGAACAGGAGCAGCAACATTCAGCAATGAAATCTATCCGGATGGAGATATAATCGCTACCGGGGGTTCGGGCACAGTTACTTTCAGTGGTAATATTGTAAACCCGGCAGGAGGTAAAGGAATAATTGTAAGTGGAGGGACTGTAATTCTTTCCGGAACCAATACTTATACAGGCGCTACAACTGTAAATACAGGCACACTAAGGTTGACCGGCTCATTAGCATCCGGATCGGCTGTTAGTGTTGCAAGCGGAGCAACCCTAACAGGTACCGGTACTGCCGCAGGTACAGTTGCTGTAAGCGGTACTATTAGTCCTAACACTTCAGGCACTTATGGTACATTAAGCACAGGTGCAATGACCTGGAATAATGGCGGACAATATATTGTTGACATTTCAAAAATTCCATCTTCCGGAACCGCAGGAACTGATTGGGATAAATTAACAATAAGCGGAACATTAACTACACCAGGATCGGGCAACTTTACTGTTACATTAAATGGAACCATCGCAAGTTTTTCAAATGCTACTCCTTATACATGGAGTATAGGAACATATACCGGTAGTGCTCCATCTACAGCATTTGTTTCTGTTAACACAACCGGATTAACCAATGGATTAAACGGCGGTTCTTTTTCTATTAATTTTACTGGTAACAATATCAATCTTGTATTTACTCCCTTAAATTACACCTTAACTTATAATGCCGGAGCTAACGGTTCTATTTCAGGAACAACACCACAAACTGTAAACAATGGAGCAAATGGCTCTACTGTTACTGCTGTTCCTAACACGGGCTATCATTTCACTTCATGGAGTGATGGCGTACTTACAGCAGCAAGAACGGATAACAATATCACTGCCAACCTAACGGTTACGGCTAGCTTTGCAATCAATACGTACACATTAACTTATACTGCAGGCGCTAATGGTTCTATCACAGGCACATCCCCACAAACTGTCAATCATGGTGCTAATGGTTCTGCGGTTACTGCTGTTCCGGATGCTAATTATCACTTTGTTGATTGGAGCGATGCATCAACAGCTAACCCAAGAACAGACAATAACGTTACAGCAAATATCAGTGTTACAGCAAATTTTGCATTGAACTGCGGCATTTGGACCGGCGCTGCTAACGACGGTGATTATAACAACGCAGCCAACTGGTCTTGCGGTGTTCCTGCCACTTCTGCATCAGTAACACTAGGTAATGGAACGGGTAATGTTATTTTAAATTCAGATTGGGATGTTACCGGATCATTGGATTTTACAAATACAACCGATACATTTTTTATTGCTCCGGGAGTAGAATTAAAAGCAACCGGTGGTTCAATAAATTTCCATGACAAACCGGTAGTAATTCAGTCTTCTGAAAATGGTACAGGATCTATTGGTGAGATCAGTGGTGGCGGCAGCCTATTGGGAGCAACCAATGTAACTGTTGAAAGATACACTGCACAAAATGCTTACAGAGGATGGAGAATGTTGGCTGTACCTACACAAACTTCTCAATCAGTATTTGCATCATGGCAGGAAAGTGGAGTGAATAATAATGGCTACGGTACTTTGGTAACTAGCCCAAGTGGTGCAGCTGGCTACGATGCAACTACACCGAGCTGGTCATTATTAAGCTATGTACCGGGATCAACACCGGCTTGGTCAGGAGCTACTGCAGCTACTACCGGTTTGCCAATTTTAAATAACGACAGAGCTTGGATGATCTATATCAGAGGGGATAGAACCGTAGGCGTTTCTGCAACTGATATTGTTACCAACTCTCCGGCTAAATTAAGAACCACCGGTCCATTGTTCCAGGGAGATCAGTTCATCGATCTTGTAGATGGATTTAACTTAGTAGGTAATCCGTTTGCATCTGAAATTGATTTCGATAATATCGAAGTAGTATCAGGTAGCATAGATAATACACTTCAATTGTGGGATCCAACCATTGAAGGTTTGTATAAATTGGGTTCATTTGTTTACTTCAACGGCGGTATCCGCAACGGTGCTCCAATTGGTAGTTACGGTGCATTCAATACCAAGATACAATCAGGTATGGCGTTCATCGTAAAATCAAATGGTGCTTCACAAATTCGTATTGGTGAAGACGCTAAGTCGAATGGTGCTAATGTTAACGGTACAGGATTCAGACCACAAGGAGGAACAAGTGTATTTGTAACAAGTCTTTCTCCAATTGTAAACAACAATCCTGTTTATGCTGATGGTGTAACTGCAGCATACAGCAGTAATTTCAATAGCGATATCGATGCAAACGATGCTGTTAAAACAAGCAACTTCGGCGAAAGCATTGGTATGTTGAGAAACACTAAATTGTTAGCAATAGAAAGAAGACAAGCTATTACAGATAAAGATTCTATCTTCTATAAATTGTCCGGTTTAAAAACAGCTAAATATCGTTTAGCGTTTGCTCCAACATCAATGGATGCTTTAGGTCTTACAGCATTCTTGGAAGATAAATATTTATCAACCAGCAAAGCAATTGATCTGAGCACAACCACTTATGTTGATTTTGATGCGGTATCTAACAACACTGCAACTTTTGCAGACAGGTTCAGAATTGTGTTCAAAGCAGCAGGTACAACTCCTGTAACGATCACCAATTTGAATGCAACGCAAAAAAATACAGCAATGCAGGTAGATTGGAAAGTTCCGGTTGAAAACGGAGTTAAACAATACGAAGTAGAGCGTTCTTCAAATGGTATCAACTTCACTAAAGTGGGTATAGTGCCTGCAACAACCAACAATGGAGGTTCGGCAGTGTACAGCTTTATGGATGTTGCACCGGTTGCAGGAACGAATTACTATCGCATTAAAACGATAGATATTTCAGGTGCTGTAAGATTCACTTACATTGTTAAAGTAAATTACGGTCAGTCAGCTCCAAGCATTACGTTGAATTCAACTTTTATCAATGATGGTAGATTCAGCTTGAGTTTAACCAATCAGGAACGAGGCAGATATAATATAAGGGTGTTAAATACTGTAGGACAGGAAGTGCTGAAAACCAGCTTTGAACATCCAGGTGGAAATAGTACACAAACCATCAATTTGCCGGGTTCCGTTAAAGGTATTTATCATTTAGAGGTCATAAAACCAAACAGAATTTCGGAAATTAAAAAAATTGTCGTAAATTAGCACCTAATTATATTAGGGTAAACTATAATCTAATAAAATTTTTACAATGAAATTGCAATTAAAGTCAGCGGTATTGGTAGCAAAAAAGCGGGTAATTCCTGTATTCGTAGCCTTATGTTTGTTTGTACTTCCTAGTATAGTTTTTGGCCAAAATCCAGGTGATAACCCTGATGCTGAACCACAAGCCGTACCCTTAGATCCAAAAATGACAGTCATTTTAATTGGAATGGGAGTTATGTTGGCCATGAGGATCATCAAAAAAAGAGTTGCCTCATTAAAGCCGCAAGCTGTAACAGTTAAGTAATAAGTATTTACAATAATATCAAGCACTTCCCTAAAAGGAAGTGCTTTTTTGCTTATTGAACTCAGCCAATAAGAGCAGATTAAATGCCGTTTATCAAAGAGATATTAGATTGATAATGACTGATAGTTTATTTTTGTTACATGTTAATCAGACGTTTATTTCTTTTTATTACAATAGGGTTATTCTGTAACAGCACCATTGCGCAACAAAAATGGGATCTTCGGAAATGCATTGACTATGCTTTAGCGAATAATATTTCTATTAAGCAGACAGATATACAAAGTAAAATATCGGAGCTTCAATACAAGCAAAGCAAATTGAGTCAATATCCTAATTTGAATTATAATTTAAATTCCAGCTTTAATAGTGGCCGAAATCAGGATCCGGTTACATATAGTTTGATTACGCAAAGCTACCTTGCTACTAATATGCAGTTGCAAAGCAGTGTAGAAATCTTTAACTGGTACAGTAAACAAAATACGATTGCGGCTAATAAATGGGAAGCCGAAGCTGCAAAAGCTACAACTGATAAATTAAAAGATGATATTTCCCTTGCAGTAGCAAATTTTTATTTACAAATATTACTGGCCGAGGAGCAGGAAAAGATCGCAGGAGTGCAACTACAACAGTCGCAATCGCAATTACGAAATACAAGAAAGATGGTAGACGCAGGCTCTCTGCCCGAATTGAATGCAGCTGAATTAGAAGCGCAGGTAGCCAGAGATAGTGCTACTGTCGTAAGTGCAAAAGGAAATGTTGAACAAGCTGTTTTAAATCTTAAAGCTTATATGGCGATGGATGCAGCAACTGCATTTGATGTAGAAACCCCACCGGTAGAATTTATCCCGATAGACGACATAGCAACTCTTCAACCTGAAAGCGTTTATACATTAGCGGTAGCTAACCTTCCTCAGCAAAGAATAAACGACCTTAAATTGAAAGCCGCGGTAAAGAACACAGAAGCTGCCAAAGGCAGAATGTATCCTTCCATTTCAGCCTATGGAAGCCTTGGTTCGGGTTATGCCAACTATTTTAATATTCCGAATTATGCTCTAGTGCCTAATGGCAAAGCGCTTACTGAATTAAAAGCTGATGCTGGTGGCGGAATCGAATATGATATCTACGCTCCCTCCTACTCAAAAGTAAAAAACGGTACGGTAAAATCTAATCCTTTGTTCACTCAGTTTTCCGATAACTTTAGACAGTCAGTTGGCATTAGTATCAGCCTACCTATTTTCAGTGGTGGAAATTTGAGAACAGGATGGGAAAGAAATAAACTCACTTCCAAAAATCTTGAATTACAGAAGGAAGCGGACAATCAAAAATTAAAACAAGATATTTATCAGGCATACAACTCAGCTATAGTAGCATTGCAAAAATTTAATGCTGCAAAAAAAACAGTTGAAACATCGCAACGCAGTTATGATTTCGCAAAGAAAAGATACGATGCCGGGATGCTTACAACACTGGAACTGATCACAAATCAGAATAACTTATTGAGAGCAAAATTTGAACTGATCCAAAATCAGTTTGATTATGTTTTTAAAATGAAAGTACTGGAGTTTTACAAAGGTCAGGGGCTAAAATTGTAATACCCCCCCCCTACAGAGAGGACTTTGAAAAGCAAAAGCTTTTGAATAATTTGTTCAATAAAGATATGCGGTACAAGTGATATCGTTTTTTGACTTTTAATAAAAGCCAAAAAACTACAGAACATAGTTCACAACGATGTTGAGCAATGTCATTATGCTTGTTCCAAAAAAATAAAACATAATAAACTCATAATATGAGCAAGAAAGTGAAATGGATAATGATCAGTGCTGTGGCATTGATTATTTTAATGATAGCTGCTAAAGCTTCCGGAATATTCGGGAAGAGTGAGGGAATGAAAGTAACTGCTGAAAAAGTACAGTACAGAGACATTACTGAAATTGTAAATGCCAGCGGTAAAATTTATCCTGAAATTGAAGTAAAGGTGAGCCCGGATATCAGCGGGGAAATTACTGAACTGAATGTAGAAGAAGGTGATTCTGTAAAGAAAGGACAGGTATTGGCCCGTATTTATGCAGATGTATATGACATACAAAAAAATCAGGCAGCAAGTGGTGTAGTACAATCTGAAGCCCAGGCGGCAAACTCACGTGCAGCAATAGATGCATTGAAAGCGCAGCTTGATCTGGCTGAAAAAACCTATAATAGACAAAAACAGCTATACGATGAAAAAGTAATCAGCAAGAATGAATTTGAAGGAGCAGAATCGTCTTTCAAAACAGCGCAGGCAAATTACAATGCTGCATTATACAATATTCAAAGCGGCAGTGCATCCATAAAAAGTGCACAGGCTAATCTGGCTAAAGCCAATAAAGATCTAAGCAGAACAGTTATTGTTTCGCCAATGGATGGTGTAATAAGTTTGATGAATGTAAAAAAAGGAGAGAAAGTTGCCGGCAACAGTTTTAATGTGGGTACAGAAATGATGCGTATTGCCGATATGCAAAAAATTGAGATTCGTGTAGATGTTGGTGAAAGTGATATTACAAAAGTGCATTTAGGTGATAGTGCTGTTATTGATGTAGATGCTTATACCGACAGAAAATTCAAAGGCATTGTTACACAAATTGCAAGCAGCAATAATGGTGCTACTTCCGTTTCAGCTTCTGCAAATACCAGTTCCGATGTAACAAATTATAAAGTATACATTCGGTTGTTGCCCGATAGTTATATGGATCTGATGAATAAAGGCTCTTTTCCTTTTAAACCGGGCATGAGTGCAAGTGCAGATATTCAAACTAAAACACATCAACATGTATTGAGTATTCCAATAAATGCAGTAACAACCAGAGAAAAATCTGATAGTACGAAAAATGAAAAAAACTCATCGACCCCCTCTTCAACAGATGACCTGGATGTGGTAGTATTTATTTTGGACAAAGAGCATATGACCAAAAAAGTAAAAGTAAAAACATCCATTCAGGATATCAACTACATAGAGATCACCGAAGGGCTGAAAGAGGGAGAAGAAGTAGTTACTGGCCCGTATGATATTGTTAGCAAGCTTCTTAAAGAAAAAGAAAAAGTGAAAGTGGTTGATAAGAAAGACCTCTTTGAAAAAAAGTAAGTTTTGTATATTTACTAAAAGCAGCTAAGTGTATGTATTCTTCCTCTATCTGTTATACAGCATAGCTGATCAGTAAATATTGCCGGATGAAACAACTTGTCTTAAAATACTTCCTTTTTGTCGGGCTATTTGCTTTTAGTTTTGATAACAATGTCTTTGGCCAAAACTCTGTACTGGTAAATATTGGCAGTCTTGATTGTGCAAGGCCCGATAATCCAATTCTTTCTCTTATAAAAAATCCTTTAGGCCCAAACCCGGAAGCATTTTCAACTTGCGACATGGGCCCTCAGCTTCCATCTTACTATTTTGTTTTTGTTGCTTACAATCCGAAAGACAATAAAATATATGTAAATGATACCCGCAATTTCGTGTATTCAAAAGTATGGCAATTAGATATTGGTTTACCTAATGACATTATTTGTCCCGGATTTATTCCGACCGACCCAACCTATGTTTTAAATTACACTATCAATAATTTCGAATTTGATAACAGCGGAAATTTGTGGGCCATCAGAAATTATAACAGCAGCACAGGGCAATGTACCATAGAACAATTTGAACTTTCAACAGGTAATGTAGTATCGGGTAAAACTTTAGAATTTCCTACCGGGCATTTCCCAACAGATATTGGCTCTGGCGATCTTGCCATTTTACCTAACGGCAGATTTTTTGCTACGCTCGGGCAAAATCCATCACAGCTTTACGAAATCAACAACTACAATGGCGGAACAGGAAATGCTACTGCTACTTTTTTACAAACTATGCCATCTAATACATTTGGTATTGCTTATTTGAATGGGCAGTTGGAAATTACAGGAACCAACTCTTTAGACAGTTGTTACTACTTCGACTATAATATCAGTGATAACGCATTAGGTTCAAAAAAAGCATTTCAAAATGAACAAGCCCCAATTGACAATACCAGCATATCTCCTGCTGTTGGTGTTACAAAAAGACTTATCAACGTAACAAAAATTAATAGTAATACAGCAAATCTAACTTATGAGATCTTTGTAAAGAACATGGGCAATGTAATTATAAAAAATATAAATGTTGCCGATGATCTGGCTATGGTATTTGGTGGAGCAAACATCTCAAATGTTAGTACTAGCTTTTATCCGGGTTACAATGTGACCGGATTATCACTTAACAGCGGATACAATGGAGTAAGTGATATAAATTTATTAAGCACCGGACAAAATTTATTGAATCAAACTTCTGCATCGCCAAATTATTTATTCAAAATAAAAGTTGATTGTCAGGTAACAAATTTGAGAACAGATATTATTTATTACAACACTGCCTTTGCATCAGGCTCCATCGGATCAACATTGTCGCAAACGCTTATTAATGTAACAGACTCTTCAAACAACGGACCAGCGGCTGTCATAGATCCTAACAACAATGGAAATGCAAATGAATTGGACGAAAATATTCCTACACCTCTCGACTGGAATAATATTTTATTACCTGTAAATTTCATTCATGTAAAAGCAAATCTGAAAAATAATACAACAACGGTTATTGAATGGCAGATAGCTACTCCTGTTACCAATGCAAAGAAATTTGAAATAGAATATTGCACCAATGGTATTGATTGGAAATTGCTCACTGAAATGAACATTACTGATAACAATCAGGAAAATTATCGTGTAGAACATCCTAATGTATCAGCCGACAATTTATATTACAGAATAAAAGAGATCGACAACAATGGTTATTTTGTGTATAGCAAAATAGTGATGGTAAAAAACACTTCGACAAATAATTTTACGATATATCCCAACCCTGCAAGCAATTACATCAGTATTGACAAAGCATATTCATCAGCAAGAAATATAACAGCTGAACTAATAAACGTAGTTGGGCAAAAAATACTAAGTAAACAGATCACTCCTTCATACTACAGGTTGGAAACAACAAACATACCGGATGGAATGTACTTACTGAAATTAATAAACGATAACGAAGTAAATACTTATAAGATACAGATCAAACATTAAGGGAATAGCTTTTCTGCAACAGCAACACTTTCCGGCTTACCCACATCTACCCATTTATCACCGGTGTGATTATACCCTAAAATGGTATTATCTTTTGCAAGATCAAGATAGGTTTCAGTTAATGAAAATTTACCTGTTTGTTTAATAAGAGAAAATACTGATGAATTAAAAACCGTTACACAACTGTAGGCCTTTTCTACAAGATTTTTTTTAGCAACAGATATTTTTTCTTCTTTAGTAAGATTATTTCTCCAACCGCACAAACGACTATTTTCATCAAATAAAAAATTTCTTGAGGTTAACCTGTCTGTGATCCCGAAAGAGATCAAAGGATTGTTTTCAATATGAAAAGCAATTAGCTTATTCAGATCCAGATCTGTCAGCACATCTACATTTAGCGTAATAAAAAATTCATCATCCTCTAACAAATGTCTGGCTTTTAATAAACCACCTCCCGTTTCCAACACTTCGTTACTTTCATCGCTGATCGCTATATCACTACCCCAGCCTCCATTTGCGTTAATGGCATCAATGATCTGATCCGGAAAATGATGCACATTCACTACCACATTGGTTATATTATATTGCTGAAGGTATTCTATGTTTCTTTGTAATAGTGATTTCTCATTAACAACGGCGAGTGCTTTTGGATGTGAGTTCGTCCAAGGCTTAAAACGTGTGCCAAGACCAGCAGAAAAGATAATGGCTTTCATAGAAGAGTCCTCCAGTTTTCTTTATTCATATGACTCAGTTGCACTTTCACATTGAATTTATTTTTCAAATGCCTTGCTACCTGCTCAGCGGCATATACACTACGATGCTGACCACCGGTGCACCCAAAATTGATCATTAAGCTTTCGAAGCCGCGATTGATATAATCTTCCACAGCAATATCTACAATATTATAAATGCTGTTCAAGAATTCCGGCATTTTTGTTTGTTGCTCTAAGAAATCCTGCACACCCTTATCTAAACCACTTTGAGTTTTATATTCATCGATTCTACCCGGATTTAAAATACCTCTCATATCAAAAACAAAACCGCCTCCGTTTGCTGTTTCATCTTTCGGATAGCCGCTCTTTAAAAAAGAGAAACTGTTGATCTTCACTATTAGCGGTGTTTTGTCCGTTGCTTTTGTAGGCTGAAATCTTTTTACAACTTCATCTTCAATAATGATGGATAACAATCTTTCAAACTCAGGCAAAACAATACCTACATGTTTGTTTGCTAAAAAATGTTTCAGATTATTTAAGGCCAAAGGAATGCTTATCAGAAAATGTGCTTTACGCTCAAACAAGCCTCTGAAACCATATGCTCCCAGTACTTGAAGTAAACGTATCAATACATAACCATTGTATTGTGCTTCAAAACGATTTTTGTCGATAGGTTTATTTAAAATTTCTTCTACACAAGAAATGTAGTATTGCAACAAATTATTTTTCCATTGATCGCTTAACTCTGCTTTAGCTTGCCATAACAGACTAGCCACATCGTACTGCAAAGCCCCTTTCATTCCTCCCTGATAATCGATAAAGTAAATTTCATTTTCCTTTACCATGATATTTCTGCTTTGAAAATCACGGAACATAAAATACTTGTGATCTACATGACTGAGGTAAGTGCTCAATGCATCGAAATCATCGATCAGTTTTTCTTTATCGTAAGGAATCTTTAATGTGTCGAGAAAATAATATTTGAAATAAAGCAGATCAGCAATTATGGCTTGTTTACCAAACTCTTTACTGGTAATACAAAGATTATAATCCAATCCTTTATCTCCATTGATCTGAAGATTGGCAAGTGCTTTCAAGCTTTTTTGATAGAGAGCATAAACATCATCCTTATAACCTATGGTTTCTAATTGATGCAGTAAAGAGGCATTTCCAAAATCCTGTTGAATGTAAATAGTTTTATCACTATTTACTGCATAAATTTCCGGTACAGGGCTTCCAGCTTTTTTAAAATGCCCACTAAATGCGATAAAGGTATTATTCTCTTTTAAGTTGTTATTAAAAGTAGCTATATAGCTTGTCTTATCAGTAGTTATTCTGAAATAAACTCTGTCGCCGCCGCTTTGTGGCAGTTTATCAACTGCATTAATTTCATCTTTACTAAATTGTTCGAATAATTCTTTTATCTCGTTGATTACCGTCTGCATAGCTTATAGTTGACGGCAAAATTAATTTAATTTATCCTTTATAAGTCAAATAAATATTAAGTTCCGGTATTTTAATCAAGCTCTTTTTTGATCTTGAAGCTATCGATCTCTACAGTACCATATTGATTCGATAGAGAAATTATATCTGTATCGATCGATTGAGTTGGTTTGCCAAAATCAGTGATCTTAATAATACGAGCATAATATGGATATCCGGACCCGAAGTAATTATAATGCATATCATCTCTGAACGTAATAGCATACTTTCCTTTTTTAGCATGTTTCATTTGAAATTCGGATATCATGTAATCTTGTCCGGCAGTTTGCATTCTGGCTCCGGCAGCATTACTCAATTTTTGATTGTTAAGATCTTTAGCCCCGGGTACATTGTACTCAAGATTATATAAAGCGAATGCACTTGCTTCAACAATAATTCTTATATCAGCAGTAATTGGTTTAATGATCTCTTTTGGAATGTAGCTGATATCAATACTTTCTTTGGTCAGCGATATCATCATATTTAGATCAGCCAACATCATCTCTTTCATTTTAAGATTTTGTACATCCCAGTTATACCCATATTTCGTTATGCCATTATACAATATTCTTATAGCCGAATCAATATTATTTTTTTGATAGTATGCCCAGGCCATGTCTCTGGTAAAACGAATATTTGCAGGTTGATCGTTGATAAGGTTCTGATAAATTTGAATCGCATTATCAAACTGCTTCATGTGTTCATATATAAATGCTATTGCAGATTGCGAAGTATAATCGCCATTACTCATCTCTGCAGCTTTTTGGATCATTTCTTCCGTATAAGACACTAAACCGGCTTCATAAAAATACAGTGCCATATCCAGATAAAAAGTTGCATTATCACCATACACTTCTTCAAGACTTTTATACGCTTTATACTTTTTATTTTTTTCTGTTTTCTTCAACACCTGAATATATTCTACATCTTCCTGATTCTTAAGTTTAGAAGGACCATAGTAATTAGTGTATGAACCGGATTTAGTCGTAATCAATATCACACCATTTGCTGCTCTTGAACCGTAAATGGCTGATGCACCTGCATCTTTCAACACATCAATTCTTTCTATATCGTTTACAGATATACTATTCAATCCATTTTCTATTGCAACGCCATCTATAACATACAATGGTTCATTGCTTTGAGAGAGAGAAGTGCCACCACGTATTCTAATTTTTACTTCCGCATCCGGACTACCATCAGACGTTGTAACCTGCATCCCTGCAATTCTCCCCGTTAAAGCTTCGCCTACAGAATTAATCGAAATATCTTTTAATTGTTTACTTGATATGGATGTAACTGAACCGGTCATCTCGCTTTTCAATTTGGTGCCGTAACCAACTACCACTACTTCATCCATGGATCTAGCTTCTTCCTTAGTTTGAATAGCGATCGATGAAGCATTTAGCATCGCCGGTTTTTTCTTTTCAGCATTTTCTGTTGCTTTATCTTGTTCTATCTTCAAATAACTTTGTCCAACTTCATTAATGTTGATCTTATCCTGCTGTGTACCCCACATATCAAATCGCTTGTTGTATTCAGTTACAACCTGCTTCAACATTTCAACATTGTCTGTTTTTTGCATATACTCATATCTTTTCCTGTAATCTGTTTTTACATAACCCTTGTCAATACATTGTTGCATAATATCTGCCGGAGGCGTAATATTATACTTCACATAATCCTCAATTTTTTCGAGTACAATAAAAGAGGTTTGCCATGTTACCATTTTATTCTCAATACCAAAAGCAAGGCTACGGTACCAGTAATTATTCGACATAACCTGTTCGAAACTTGCCAGTGATTTTGCCTTTTCAAAATCATTGCCAAAACAGTTGGTCTGCAGATCGTATTGCTGTGTGTACAACACTTTGTTACCATAACCGTATTTTAAAATAACTTGCTTTGATGTTGACTTCAGTTTACCTGTTATCATCATCGATAGTGAAATAGCCTGAGGTAATTTTATATCAGCTTTGTTCCCCGATTCGTCTTCTACCGCAATAAGTGAAATATTTATTTTTGAAAGAGAATTGATTGATATAGTGTCGTACGTCTGATTGTATAAATGAAATCCTTTGAAATTAATTGCAGGCCTCCAATAAGCATAATAATCTTCATAGCCATCAATAGTGTAATAATTATAATCGTTGTTGTAATAGTAGTTGTAAGTAGAAATAAAATATGCAGGCGTTTTTTCAAGAACCGGTTTCTTATTTCCCCAAGTATGTAAACCGTCAGTGAATACAAGTATCAAATCATCATTCGTATCAAAATTTAGTATCCCAAATTGTGTTGCACCCTCTTTTTTAATTTGTTTGATCGTACTTTCCCAATTACCTTGCTGAATCTCATTTTTAGCAAATACTTTTTCGCCATACAGTTGTTGATTGAATGGTACAATGGTCAATTCATCGGGATTATATTTAGTAAGTACTTTTTTCAGATAAGCTATATAAGATTTGTTATCACCGTCTTTCATTGAAGCAGAACAATCCCAGTACACTCTTAATTTTTTAATATCGATGGTATAATCTCTCATTTGTTTGTTTTCTGCTTTTACAAAGAACGATCCCGTTGCAGACTCCATACATGCACTTAAGGCATTGCATTTTTGGGGAAGAAAGAAAGAAATTACATCCGGTTTATTAATAGGAACATATTTTTTTGAGAAAGTATATCTATTTCCCGATGAAGTGAACTTCTCATTTTTAAGCAACCCAAATTCGAAAATAGGTTGATAAGGATGATCTGTAACATCAATAGACAAAGACATTTTTTCAAAATTATCCTTGCTTAAAAAATCAAGACTGTATTTGAATCCATCGTTAGCACATTTCAAAAGCTCTTCAATTTTTATCTTTATTTTACGACTGCTTTTTGCAGCTACAGGATAAATATTTAAAGAGTATTGATTCGTGCCAACCATTCGCAACAAAGCCGGGTCCATTCTTTTTCCTACAATGGAAGAGTACGCCTGTCTTGCTTTCCAGCTTTCTTCAATAGTACCTTCTCTGTATTGCTGACCCAGCATCAATTGCAATCCTGTTACTGCCTGACCGCTATTCAATTGAAAAGTATATAAAGCCTCTGCCTCTTCATTCCGATTGTTGTAAAACTCCATCTCTATCCATGTAGTAGCCAGCATACCCTTGGTGGTAACCGATACATTACATTCTTTAATGATCATGGTCTGATCAAACAAGCGCCCGTTCTGTGCAGTTGCAGCAATACATACAAAAGCAGTGGCTATGGCAAACAGTAATCTTTTCATACAAGTGTGATTTGGGTACTTGATGAGAAGATTTGAAGAATTACATAAATGATAGGGAAATATTTTTTTGATACCGGCTGAAGTTTTTCATGGCATCATCGTTGTGTCACTCACTTGTACGGCATACCTTTATTGAACTTTTATCTAAGCGTAGATTAATAGTCAACTTCTTCTAACTCTTCTATTGTCGGCATTTCATCATAAGTTCGTCCATTCAATACTCTTCCTGCTTTCTTTTTATTTGTTCCACCCCATTGTTTAAAGAAGAATGCAACTTTACTTTTTGCACATTGATCTTGAATATCTAAAACCCAATCTGGGTCCATTGGTCTAGGTGTTCTACCACTTTCCCCTCCAACAATTACCCAATCAATTTTTTTAAGATTCATTTTCTTTAGCGGACCAATCAATGGTTCACATGAAAGAAATTTTACCTTAGCATTTGTTTTTCGTAAATCATCAATTCTATATTTTACTTTTTCATCTTCGACAGAAACTCCCATCCAAATATTATGTGTCCAGTTTAATTCCTTATGGTACTTCAATAAAATATCTGAGCGTTTTGTAAGAACCTGAAAAGTATGTTGTGGGCATTCATTCATAGTCTTGAAGACTTTTTTTATAAATGATAATGGAACATCTTTATGAAACATATCACTCATAGAATTTACAAATACAATTTTTGGAGATTTCCAACCATAAGGAGTTAAAAGAGCATCTTCATGTGTACGAATCTTAAAACCTTCGCTATATTTTTCAATACCCATTGCTTTTAATCTTCTTGTCATTACCTCTGCATAACAATACTTACAACCTGCTGATATTTTATTGCAGCCTGTAGTTGGGTTCCAGGTCATTTCAGTCCATTCAATTGATGATTGTGCCATGATTATTTATTTAAATAATTTTTATTGCAATGTGTTTATGATGCTTGTCTTCCAAATAATATCCAGAAGCATTTGAACCATCAACATTTAATACTTTAATTTTACCTTCTCTTTTTAATTCATCCAAAACTTTTTTACTATGCTTCGGAAGATGATTATTATCGAGGCCAAAATCAAAAATTTCTTGATTACTCATTGATTTTTTTTCTTTTAATCTTTCATAAAGCAGAAAACTGTAATCTTCATGATCAACGTTTGCAAACAAATCTTGAGTAAATTGATTTTTATTTACTGAAAAAGATCTTCCATCTTTTTCATCTATAGACCATTTAGCCTCCAACATCTTTTGAAACCCTCTTTTACTATTTGAAAAAAAATAAAGAGCAAAATATTGATTTCTTTCTTTTTCAATAAATAAAACATCTACATATTCAACTTGAAGATATTTTTTAAATTGTTTTTGTATCCCTTTAATAAATGAAACCTGTGTTTGTATTTCCGGGAATTCATTTTCATATAGCTCTGTAATAAATTGTTCAATATGTTGACCTGCAGCATAATCCTCATCTTTAAGTGCCTTTGCAGCAAATCTATGTATAAAACACATTGGCATAAAGAGAAGTAACTCTGTCTTTCCATTTGCCATAAGATCTTTTAGAACTTGTGGCTTAGAATACTTATACCCCCATGGATCAAAAAAACATAATGCTTTTTCTAATGAATCTAATTTATTAAGACGATTAATTACTTTACCAATAATATTTTCGAAATTTTCATTCGAATAAGTTGTTTCGTAATGACTTGGCAAAGCTAATTCTTTTGCAAATCTCTCAACTCTGTCAATTTTTTTTAAGTCCTTTTCTATTACAGAATTACCATAATCATTAAAAAATAATTTTACTTTTTTACAAACTACATTTGCGGTATCATAATGATTTTTTAAAGCTTCTACAGCAGCGATTGAACTACATGCATTTCCATCTATATCTCTTCCTTCTCCAGCAAATAAATCCAAGAGATAAATAATCTTAAATGGAGTATTTGCCAAAACACTCAGATAAATTGATAGATATCTTTTATACAATGATATCTTAGCTAACGAATGGGCAGGAAGTCGGTATACCTTTTTATTTGACGCTTTACTCATAAACTAAATTAAAGTTATCAATATTCTATTAATTAATAATAATATACCTAATACGGCAACATTAAAAAACTTTTATGTTGCTCTTTATCACTGTTAAAAGAAGATACATCTGTATGCATCCACTCCTTACTCCCTCGCCATTCCATACATTTTTTTATAAATTCATTCTCCCATGTCTGGCTGATGATGACGGCCTGCATCGGTAAATTGCCGATGATAAAGTCTTTGAGCTTTGTATCAAAGTATGGTATTGAAATAATGAAGTCCAGTATTTCTTCATCAGTTGCAACAGTAGCTTCAGGCATTTCGTATTTATTTAAGTTAGTACGTCGTTGGCTGATGGTTGTGCTGATACAACGGTCGATGATGTTTATTAAATAGTCGCTTGTTATTGATGTCATGTTGATTCTTTTTAAATTAAAATAATTTTCCCTGTGCTCCCGGCACAAAAAACTTCGTTGTATCCAAATGCCATTCTTCTGCATTCATGTTATAAAGCTTGCCGTATTTTTTATACTGTTGTGCTACCATTTGTGCAATGTTACCCTCGCCTCTCATGCGTACACCCCAGCGACTGTCGTTCACTTTACCATCATGGCTTTGTTCTACGAGGTGCCAAACTTTATCTGCATGATTTGGAAAGTTCTTATATAGCCAATCGTGAAATAAAAATTTAATAGCACCATTCAAACGAATGAAAGTATAAGCTGTAAAAGTGGCACCATTGTCTGCTGCGGCTTTCATGATTCGTTGCATTTCATGTTCATTCAATCCGGGTATCATCGGCCCCATCATAATGCCCATGCGTACGCCGGCACTGCTGAGCTCATTGATTACTTTCAGTTTTTGTTTTGCAGTGGTGGTACGTGGCTCCATGATCCTTCTAAGATCTTCATTGAATGATGTAATGGAAACCATCGCAGATACAATATTTTTCTTTGCCATCTCCTGCAACACATCTTTATCTTTTAGTATCCAAGAATTTTTTGTGAGTATTCCTACAGGTTGATTGAATTCATTGCACACTTCGAGCAAACCTCTTGTCAATCGATATTTTTGTTCGGCGGGTTGATAACAATCTGTATTACCGCTGAGCATGATGGGTGCACATTGCCATTTTGGATTGGATAAAAATTTACGCAACAACTGCGCTGCATTTTTCTTTACAATTATTTTTCTTTCAAAATCGAGTCCGGCGCTGTAACCCCAGTATTCATGCACATTACGGGCATAACAATAGATACAGCCATGCTCACAACCTGCATACGGATTCATGCTATAACTTAATCCTACATCGGGGCTTTCTACTTTATTTACTATCGATTTTGATTGTTGCTCTAAGTATTGCGTTGGTATGTTTGTTTCTTCCCAATCGTCGATGGCTTCTATATGTTCTTTGGTTGATTCGTTTTTAAGGAACCGATTTTTTGTGTTGATCTGTGCACCGCGGCCTGCTATATATTGAGTAACTTCTTCTTGTTGTTTTGGGTTTACAGGGACAGCGTCTTGTTGTAGTTTATTATTTTCCATGGTTTGTTAGTTTATATTTACTTTTTTGCCTTGACCAAAATAGGTAAGCGAGAGAGGAGCTTACGTAAAAAAAAGTCAAGGCAGGGGCAATGACGGCCTGCCCCTGCCGTACAGCTATGTGCATCTTTTGTGCTACTGTGGCTTCAGCATTTGTTCTCTACTCTTAGATTCGAAACCGTTCGACTGTATTTTAAAATTGTTTTGAATTGAAGAAGTTGAATAAAGATTTGCAGTACAAGAGTGCGACGCCAATGAAGCTGAGTAACGAAAATATGCTTGTGTCAAAATGAAATTTATACTCTATTAACGTTATTACATTTGCTGTTTCTAATACTGAAATATCCTAAGTTCCCCTTTAGGGGACAGGGGCAAACAATTCTCCTTGTACCGTTCCCACCGGTAAATTTTGAAATTCAAAACGTTGTACAATTTCATATCTCATTTCACCAACGGGGCGTCTTAATAACAACATGGCATCGGCAATAAATTTTCCGGTGAAATGTTTGTGACTGTATTCCAACCAACCTTTTTCATATTGCCATGGTAGTAATTTTCGGGCAATGGTGAAATGTGGCTCCATGATAAAATGTGGTTTGTTCTCATCATCTAATTTCATCAACCGTTGTGCTTCGCTTCGTATTTGTTTGATCAGATCTTGTATCGGCACTTTACTGGTTACATTTATATAAATAGTATGCGATGGAAAACTTCCGTAATCTTTCAATTCAATTTTTACGGGATGAAACCCCATGGCAATTGTTTTCAACCGATTGACGATCCGCTCTTCCAGCATACCGTATTGCGTAAAAGTTACCAATGTGAGATGCGGCTTACCGCCTACAGCTGATGCTGATTTATATTTATCATGAAAGGCTTGTTTTACATGCTGTATCTTATTCCTTAATTCTTCGTGAGGATTGAGTACCAACAGATATTCGTACACCCTGTAACCGGGCATGCTATTGATCGTATTTTTCATAACAAAGGTTTTGTGTTAAAAAATTTTTTCGCCAATATATTTAGCATAAATTTACTAAATAATTTAGTTAATTCAAAATATTTTTTATGGAGATAGAACAATTTTTTACCAATAATTATAGTGGTAGCAAAAAATTTACTCAGCAACAGGTGCCTACCGCTAATGCCACCGGATTCGGTGCTGCTGCAGATGATTACATGGAACGTGGTATAGACCTGAATGAACAATTGATCAAGAACAAAGCAGCTACTTTTTTTATGAGGGTAAGCGGCTCCAGCATGATCAATGCAGGTATTGGCGATGGCGATATTGTGATCGTTGATAGAAGCATAAAACCTGTGAACGGAAAAATTGTGATCGCTGTTATTGATGGCGAAATGCTGATCCGTCGGTATGAGCAAACATTCAACAAATTAAGATTGGTTCCGGAAACACATAACCTTTCTCCGATTGAGGTGAGTGAGTTTATGGATTTTAAGGTGTGGGGAGTTGTTATTTATGTTATTAGATCCCTGGGTTGAAACCCAGGGTAAGTCATGCGGAGTTCATAAATTATTTATGGATTTTGAATTACGGGATTTCAATCCTGAAACATGTAAAATAAAAATTGATTTCTATGCCAATGATTAAAATTTGGATTCATTTGGTTTGGTCAACAAAAAATAGAGCACCTTTTCTAACGAAAGATATTAGGCAGAAGGTGTTTACGCATATCAGAGAAAATGCCAAAGAAAAAAAAATCCATATAGATTTTGTGAATGGATACGTTGATCATGTCCATTGTCTGATTTCTTTGGAACAAGATCAAACAATTTCAAAAATCGTACAATTAATAAAAGGCGAGAGTGCCTTTTGGATCAATAAGAATAATTTATGTAAAGATAAATTTGAATGGCAAGGTGAATATTTTGCTGTGTCTGTAAGTGAGTCAGGTCTAAATAAAGTAAGAGATTATATAAGGAATCAGGAGATACATCATAAAAAGAAAACATTTCTGCAAGAGTATGATGAATTTATGGAGAAATATGGATTTGAGATTATTAGGTCCTCGGGCTAAAGCCCAAGGCAAGTTATAGTGCCCTTAACAATTAAAGACTCTGAATGAATTGCTCGGGGCTTCAGCCCCGAGATAATAAAAAAATCATGAAAGCCATTGTAGATTGTAACAGTTTTTATTGCAGTTGCGAACGATTATTTAAACCGCATTTAGATGATCAGCCGGTTGTTGTGCTCAGCAATAATGATGGTTGTATCATATCCAGAAGTGATGAAGCAAAAGCTTTTGGTGTTGAAATGGCCGGGCCTTATTTTAAAGCAAAGCCTTTGATTGAAAAACATAATGTCGCTACGTTTTCATCTAATTACAATTTATATGGTGATCTGAGTTGGCGTGTGATGGAAACATTACGGGTGATATTGGGAAAAGAAAATGTAGAAGTATATTCTGTTGATGAAGCATTTTTAGATCTCAGTGGATTTAAAGAACATGACTTGTATAAAGTTGGACTAGATATAAAAGATACGGTAGAACAATGGACCGGCATAAAAGTTTCTGTAGGGGTGGCTCCTACCAAAGTGCTGGCTAAAGTTGCCAATCATTTAGCAAAGAAAAATAAAATTGCTACCAACTGTGTAGTGGTACTGGATAATAAGGAAAAAATAGATCAGGTATTGATGGCCACTCCTGTAAAAGAAGTGTGGGGTATCGGCTATCAGTCAGCACAAAAATTAACAGAGATGAACGCAGTGTTTACTGCCTATGACCTCACAAAAAAAACAGAAGAGTGGGCACGTAAATATTTAGGAGGTGTAGTAGGCGTGCGTTTGTTGAAAGAATTAAAAGGTGAAGCGGCTAAGGATATTGAGAAAGAATTGACCGTAAAAAAAATGATTGCGACTACAAGAATGTTCGGCAGTGCTGTGAATGATATAAAAGATATTAAAGAAGCAGTAGCCACTTACACATCAAAAGCTGCTGAAAAATTACGCCGGCAAAATAGTGCTGCAAACATTATTAGTGTTTTTGTGGTTGCAAAAGAACAGAATCATAATGTGAGTTTTAATCGTGGGGCTACTATCAGTTCTTATACCACTTTGCCCATTGCAACTGCATCTACCAACGAATTGATAAAACCTGCGGTCAAACTGGTTGATAAATTATATGAAAAAGGAAGATGGTATAAAAAGGCCGGTGTAATGCTCAGCGGATTGGTACCCGATGAAACCATACAAGGTAATTTATTTGAAGAGCAAAAAAACAATAACCGTTCATTGATGAGTATGGTTGACAATGTAAACTTTGCCATGAGAGATGACATCATAAAATTTGCAGCATCCGGCACCACAAGAGATTGGAAGATGAGGATGGAAATGAGGAGCCCAAGATATACTACAAGATGGGAGGAATTGTTTGTAGTGAAATAAAATACCCTCCGCCCCCTAAAGAGGGAACCGGAAGAGTCGAATTCTTCAGAGAGATTTTTTTACTCATCGATAAAACTTTATGCTCAGATTTTAAAAGAGCTCTAAAGTTCCCCCTTTAGGGGGCGGAGGGGGTAAAAATGTCGGCTTGATCAAATTCAATCCTAATTCTTTATTCATTTTATCAACCAAATAGACAGTCAACTCAGGCGAAGTAGCTTCATCATGCATGTGCATGAAAAAATAAATTTCTTCCATGCCATTTTTTAGCCACCCTTTCATTCTTTCGAGCCAGGCATCGCATCTTGTATAATCTGTCGGATGTAAACTATTTCCAACATAACGAATAAATGCTTTTGGAACAGTAAGATGCATATGTGCACAATCTCTTCTACCTGCAGTATCAGTGATTACTGCTCCCATATTCATTTCCTTTAGTTTGATGAACATCTCTTCTGTTATATCATCTTTTTTAAACCAATCGGGGTGACGTACTTCTAAAAAAAATTGCAGATCGGTAGGCAATGTTTTCAAGTAATCAAACAATTCATCTTTTCTTTTTGGAGAAAATGCATCGCTAACCTGAATAAAAATTGGTCCGAGAAATTCTTCAAATGCAACTATTCCTCGGAAAAATTCATTCGTAATAAATTGTTTATTAGTAAGGCTTCCACGATGTGTTACCCCTTGATACATTTTGGGGCAAAATTTAAAATCCTTGCCTTTAGCTTTCTCAGCCCATTTACGAATGCCGGCATCGCCATATACCTTATAATGTGTAGCATTTAATTCTATGCTATTGTAATGATCCACATAATAATTCAGGAAATCTTTTTCTTTTGCTTTGGGTGGATATATCTTTCCGACCCATTCTGTTCTGCCCCATTTAGCACAACCGAGATATACTTTAGGATCTTTTGCAGGTTTACCTTTCAATGTGTTTTTATTGAAAGCTGGTTCTGCAGGTAATGAAAAATCAATGCTGTTCAATTCCGTTTCTGCTACTCTTCCGAATTCCATACACTATTTTTTAGTCCTTCGTAAATTACAATATTCAGCAATATCAACAGCATTCCATAAAATGTGTCTTCAAAAGGAATCGAAAGAATTCGGATGCCTAAGTTTTCTGCATTATTATAAATAACTACAGGAATAGAAGTTAAAAATCCATTTACAATTAAAAAAGGAATCAACATTACTGAATAAGAAACTAAAAACGAAGCAGCATTAAATATTTTAAAGTATTTTTTTGAAAAACTTACAATAGCAATAAAAAAGGCTGAAAATATGAATGTCCATGCTGTATATGCATGATCATAAAAAACAATTCCTATAATCAGCAAGAGCGCAGCAAGAAGTTTCAAAACCTTATTGCCCCAATGCATATTTTTTATTTGCGGAAAATATGCTTGCATACATTCATAAATGAACACACAACAATAAGGCACAATAAAAAAGAATAAAATCTCTTCAATTGGAAGGTTCTGAATTTTTATTCCGATTATATAATCTTCATTAAAACTCCAGACTCCCTTTGCTGTAAAATAAATATCCCATACAATGTATATAAAAGCAGGAAGCAGCATTGCCGGGAAAAGATATTTCCACTTTTTATAGAATGCTACTTTTTTATCAAAACTTAAGCATAGCGGGCCAATCAACGAAGCTGCTAAGATCAGGAAATAGGTATAATGACTATTCATCAGGATTTCATATTAATGGATAGCTTATCCTTTTTTACTTTATCCCAATATTTTTTTGCAACAAACAACATTCCGAAACTCTCTCCTTCGTGTTTATCTAAATGCTTGTGATGCATTTTGTGTGCCCAGCGAATGGTTCGTATATAAACATTATTACTTCTTGTAAACCATTTGAATCGCTGATGAATGATCACTTCATGCACAATAAAATATGCCAGGCCATATAGCGCAATACCAAAGCCGATTGCAGCAACCCAGTAAATTTTGTTTTGCAACCCCAACATAATACATAACCAACTAGGAATAGCAAATATTAAAAAGAAAGCATCGTTTTTTTCGATTTTGTGCCCTGTTGGCTTATGATGATCTTCGTGCAGGTACCAGAGAAACCCATGCATGACAAAACGGTGTGTAAGCCAGGTTATCCCTTCCATTAGAAAGAATGTTACAAGAGTAATTAATATGAAGATCAACCAATGCATTATTTCATAAATGTTCTGAGTATAAGAAAAAACATAGCTTGTATCAATAACAGATGAACGGCGAATTTGTTTTGCTTGTCAAATTTACAAAATTGAAAAATCGTAAGCAACAAACAACTTATGAGAAACCAACTTAAATAATTAAAAAAAGGGACGGTCCCATCTCCTCCCCATTTCCACATTCCTAATTTTATGGCTACGGGCTCTATCAATATGTCGAGTAAAATTGCCAAGGTAGCTCCATCAATAATAGTTGACAAAACTCTCAGTTTACCTGTGCCTTGCGTCGAATTTGGTCGATACTTATTTAATAAATTTTTCAGGAACATATCCAGGCATACTCCACAACAATAAATAATGATAAACCAATTAATACCTATGATCAGCGGAACATTCAGAACCTTTGGGCCTAACACTGTTCCGTATGTATAGTTGCCAAATAATTTGCCTGTATTCACTCCAATAGCTTCTACAGTAAATCCTATTGTTATTGTTATTATTAAAAAGGTCCAGAAAAAAACATTCCTTTCCTTTTGTGTCCAGATGAGCAGTACAAGGGATAACAAAAGATTGATCGGAGTAGCATTCGCAAAAAATGAATTATTTGAAAACAAAATACCTACAACTCCAATTGCATGAAAAAGAATCGCTGTAGCAGTAGCGATCTGGTATTTGGAAAATTTTTCTATCATTTTTGATCTTGTATTAACGCACTCACAATTTTTGCACTTTTTAAACAAAGTGGAATACCTCCCCCGGGATGGACGCTTCCTCCACAAAAATACAACCCTTTAATAGCATTACTAAAATTTGCATGCCGAAGAAATGCCGCAAATTTTGAATTGGAACTTGTACCATACAGAGAACCCATATAAGAAGCAGACTGTTTTTCTATCAATACGGGATCTAATGTATGCTCTACTTCGATCAAGGGCTCTATATCTTCACCCAACATCTTACTTAGCTTTAGTAAAACGTTTTTTTTGAGTTGCTTTTTTAATGTATCCCAATTCTGACCAATATTTGTCGGAGCATTAACCATCACAAACCAATTATCTTTTCCTTCAGGAGCTTGTGTCGATTCTACTTTTGAGGTGATATTGATATAAACCGTAGGATCGTTTGATAATGTTTTTGCCTTAAAAATATTATCGAATTCGTTTTCATAATCATCACTAAAAAAAATATTGTGCAATTGCAGTTGAGGAAATTGCTTTTTTATCCCCCAATAAAAAATAACAGCACTGCTGCTGCGTTCTTGCTTTAAAAGCTTTTGAGCCTTTAAATCTTGTTTCAATAAATTTTTATAGGTGAAATAAATATCTCCATTACTTACAACTATATCTGCGTTAAGTGTTTCTCCATTTACAACCACTCCGATAATTTTTTTTTGATCATGAATGATCTTTTCAACAGGTTTGTCAAAATAAAATCGAACTCCCTTTGATACAGCAAGCCGATACAAAGCATTTGTAATACTTATCATCCCCCCTTGCGGATAATAGGTTCCCAGGTTTTGTTCCAGATGAGGGATCAAACTAAGCATAGCCGGCGCTTTGTAAGGACTGCTACCATTATAAGTTGCAAATCGATTAAATATTTGAACCGTTTTAGGAGATGAAAAACTTTTAACATTGAAACGATTCAATGATTTAAATAAATACGAAAGACGTGTAGCTCCTAAAGCTCTTAAAATGCGTTTATGAAGCCAGGTATTCCAATTATGCAATGAATGATTCAGAAAAACTTTACCGATGTTATTATATGTCTTTTCAGAATTATTGAGATATCTAATAACATTCAATGGATCTTCATTGAATTGCTCTTTTAGTTCCTCGGCAAATTTATTTTTATCTGTAAAAGCATTTACCGTTTTTCCATTCTCAAAAAAATATTTACAGGCAATTTCTATCGGTTTATAAGATAAATATTTCTCAATTGGCTCGCCTGCCAATTCAAATAATTCTTCAATATTTTCAGGTTGCGTAAAAAGTGAGGGGCCTGCGTCAAAGCGATATCCATTCATTTCAAAAGCAGTAAGTTTACCACCCGGCACCGGATTCTTTTCGTATATCGCTACGTCAAATCCCTCTGAAGCAAGGCGTATAGCCGTTGCCATACCGCCAACACCACTACCTATGATGATGACCGTTTTGTTATTTGATAAAACTGTCTGCATTAAAACTATGTAGCAACTTTGAAAAGAGGAGTAAGATAATGCTCTAATTTGGGAAAAGCTATTTTAAACCACTCAGTATATGAAGCCGGATAATTATTTAATGCTTCATTAATTTCTTCCATTGTCTTGTAAGAATAATCACCTACTTCCATACAATCCGGTATAACCGGACCATCATATTTTCCGATGAATACATGATCAAATTCATGTTCAGTAAGCCCATTATCAAACGAAGCTTTATATATAAAATCGAATATCTTCTCCAATGGTGTTTCAAAACCCATTTCTTCTTTCAATCTTTTTGTAGCCGAATATAAAAGATCGTTTCCGGGTTGTGGGTGGCTGCAGCAGGCATTAGACCATAGTCCGGGACTGTGATACTTAGAGTCGGCTCGTTTCTGCAGCAGCATTTCTCCTTTACTATTAAAAATAAAAACACTAAAAGCCCTGTGCAGCAGTGCTTTTTGATGAGCTTCTATTTTTTCCATAGTGCCGATCTGTACATCATTTTCATCAACCAATATTACCTGCATATATTTTTTTTATAAAATATTCAATTGACTTCTTAATCCTGCCTTTGCAACAATAAATAGTTTACTAAAATTAGGAATACGTATTCTTTGTTCGAGTATTTTTTCGGCATTTGTTTTTTGTATTTTCTTAAACAGCGACCAATAGTATTTGTAAGCAACATATACTCCAAATCTGGCTTTTACAGGTAATTGTATAATTCCTTTGTAGGCTTTTTCAAAATCATTTTTAATATCATCTTCAATCTGTCTTTTCATAGAGGGTGTAAAGTTTGTAAAATCTACCCCCGGGAAATAAGTACGACTTAACAATTGATAATCGGCTTTCGCATCTCTTAAAAAATTCACTTTCTGAAATGCAGATCCAAGTAACCGGGCATAAGGTTTTAATTGCTGATATTTTTCTTTATCGCTATCGCAAAAAACAAAGAGGCACATCAAACCCACAACTTCAGCACTACCGTAAATATATTCACAATACTCCTTATCATTGTAAGAAACTTTGTTAAGATCCATTTCCATGCTCCTGAAAAAAGCGTCAATAAGATCATGGGAAATCTGATACTCATTTACAGTTAACTGAAAACTGTTTAATATCGGATTAAGGCTAATACCTCTTTCAATTGCTACATAAGTTTCCCTTTTAAATTCAGCCAATAGTTCCGATTGGTTATATTGATGAAACGTATCAACAATCTCATCTGCCAAACGAACAAACCCATATATGTTATGTATAGGCTTTTGAATGGATCGATGCAATAAATTAACTGCACTATTAAAAGATGTGCTGTAGCGCTCTGTAGTAGCTCTGCTACAATTGTGACTTAATTCATTAAATAAGTTTATCATACTTATACTTTTTAATCAAATTGCTTTAAGACAAATTCTGCCACCACTTTACCGCTAATCAGGCTTGGTGGTACTCCCGGACCAGGCACTGTCAACTGTCCGGTGTAAAATAAATTTTTAATTTTTTTACTTTGACAAGATGGCTTTAAAATAGCCGTTTGTTTCAAAGTATTTGCTAACCCATAAGCATTCCCTTTAAAGGCATTATAATCATTTATGAAATTGCTTACGGAGTAAGATTTTTTATAAATGATCGATGATTTGATTTTTTCACCGGTCTTTGCTTCGAATCTACCTACTATTTTCTCAAAATAAGCATCTCTCAATTCCTCCGTATCTCCTTTTAATCCAGCTGCCACAGGTATTAGAAAAAAAAGATTTTCGCAACCTTCTGGTGCCACTGTACTATCTGTAACTGATGTTGCACTCACATAAAACAATGGCTCTGTCGGCCATTTAGGATCAGTATAAATTTCATTTCCATGTACTTCAAAATCTTTATCAAAGAATAAAGAATGATGCAACGTGTTTTTCAGTTTTTTATTTATACCAATATAGTATAACAAACAACTCGGCGCCATAGTTCTTTTACGCCAATACTCATCGGAGTAAGTTCTGCAATTTTCCGGCAATAATCTTGTTTCCGTAAAATGATAATCTGCCCCACTTATAACAACATCTGATTGATGCAGTATACCGTTTGCAACAACCCCTTTCGCAATACCATGTTCTATCTTTATTTCTTCAACGTTGTGATTAAAATAAAACTTTACGCCTAGGTCTTCTGCAAGGCATTGCATCGCTTTTACCACTTCGTACATTCCACCTTTAGGATACCATGTACCAAGTTTAATATCTGCATAATTCATCAAACTGTACAATGCCGGTGTGTTTTGCGGTAAGGCACCCAAAAATAAAACAGGAAATTCCATTAGCTCCTGTAGTTTTTTATTTTTGAAAAACTTACGAATGTGTTTTTTCATATCAGTTAACACATCTAGCTTAAACACACCCTTTATAATGTCCCAATCAATAAATTCGGTTAGCGATTGCCCTGGTTTATACACCAACTTATTTATACCAACCTCATATTTAAATGCAGCTTCTTTTAAAAATTGATCTAATTGTACGGCACTTCCGGGTTCTATGCTTTCGAAAGTTTTTTTCAATGCCTCATAATCAGCAGGTATATCTATATAATCATGTTGGTAATAAACTCTGTAAGAGGGGTCTAAACGCTGAAGTTTGTAAAATTCATCTACCCGTTTCCCGAACGATTGAAAAAAAGTTTCAAAAACTTCCGGCATCCAATACCAACTCGGGCCCATATCAAATGTGAACCCATTCTCCTTCAACTGCCTTGCTCTACCACCGGCTGTTTCATGTTTTTCTAAAACAACAACTTGCCACCCGGCCTTTGCCAAGTAACATGCTGCAGATATACCTGCAAAGCCACTGCCTATAATGATTGCTTTTTTCAATGCTTCAAGATACAACTATTGCAAACTAAAATCTCGTTAATTGCTCTTTCAATAATTTTCTTGCAAAATGTATCCTGCTTTTAACGGTTCCAAGTGGCTCATTTAAAATTTTAGCAATTTCGTGATATTTATATCCTTCAAAATATAACACAAAGGGTTGTTTAAAAATTACAGGTAGCTTATGAATTGCTTGTTGAATATCTTTTTGCTTTAAAATATTTTCTGCCTCATTTGTAACAGCCGATTGTTGATGATTCAGCAAAAATTCATTAGGCGTTTTATCCAACACCGTTTGCTGTTTTACTTTTTTCCTGTAATTATTTATAAAAATATTACGCATGATGGTGTGTAACCATGCTTTGATATTTGTGCCTACATTATATTTATCTCTGTTCTTTAAAGCCCTGTAAACAGTTTCCTGTATCAGATCCTTTGCTACCTCGCTATCTCTTGTAAGAGAAACCGCAAATGGCTTTAACAGTTCTGTATTGGTTAACAACAACTCATCAAACTCAAAAACTGACATAATATTTTGTTTAATTTTTTATACAGTAAAATTAAACAAAATATTTAAATACACAAACTTCCACAGTCATTTTTGCATCATTTTTTTGTTAAAGCAATTCTATGAACTCCATCATGGCCGAAAACGATCTTTTAAGGGAAATTTTGGGGGGTATTTTCTTTGTATAGGAACTAGTAAGCCTACCGGATATTACAGTTGGCGTTTGAGATATTTTACTAGATAATGCAGACAGAAACTTGTCGAAGTTGAAATTTTTGCTAATTGCTGTAAGGTGACAATAAATAAGATCTGGTTTTTTTAATTTTATAACGTATTCAACATCTACCACAGGTATATTACTACCGAGGTAGATGGTATTTATTCCTTTTCGTTTCAATAGATAAGTTACAAAGAGCAATCCCAATTCATGATGCTCACCCTCTGGTAGAAAAAGTAAAACTGTTTTACCCTTTTGTGTTGGCATTGATATTTGATCTATTCCAACTATTAATTTTTGTCGAATAATATTGGAAACCAAATGTTCTTGTGCCGGGTTGATATTATTGGTTACCCAAAGGATTCCAATTTTTTCAAGAAATGGAAATACAATTTGAGTAATCGCCTTTTCGATTCCGTATGAGTGAATGTATTTATTCAATAACAATTCAAATTTGTCAATATTCAGATCTATCAAATGCCCTATGGCTTCATTGATAAGCCTTTCCTGTTTGGCTTCTGTTTGCGGAAGTGACAATATTTTTTCATTCACTTCATGCAAGTTCATCTTATCTATTTGAGATATTTTGAACCCGTATTTATTCAATAAAGCAATATTCAGGATTTTCTTAAGTTCATTGTTACTGTAATATCTGATATTGGTTTCGGTACGTTCAGGTTTTAAAAAATTATAGCGTTGCTCCCATATACGTATAGTATGGGCTTTTATTCCAGATAAATTTTCCAGATCCTTTATTGTAAAACTATTCATTGACTATATTTTCTTTTATACAAAAAACAACAAGGTTTTGTTTAATCACAAAAATATAAATACATGGAAAAAAGTGAACGAAAGTAAAAATGTCTACCCGATCTTACGGATAACATCAATGTATTGTTGATGATTATTCTTTTCATCAAACTCCTGTATAGCTTTTTGGCGACTATATTTTCCCATTTCAATACGCTGTTCGGGAGAAAGGTTGATGATCTTTTCCATTGCAGAAACAAGTGCATCAACACTTTTAACAGGTATTAGAAAACCGTTCTTGCCGTCATCGACCGTTTCTTTACAACCTACATTATCGGTTGTTATTACAGGCAAACCCTTAGATAATGCTTCTATCAAAACCTTAGGAATCCCTTCCCTATAGTAGGATGGCAGCACCATTACGTCAACTTTATCAAAAGTTACACTCATATTATCTGTTGAGCCCCAGTATTCAATTATGCCTTCGGCATTTAATTGTTTAACTATTTCTATTGGTATTGCGGAAGGATTATCGGCAACAACACCTAACAATGCAAAATTTGCATTCGGATATTTTTGTTTGATGATCTTTGCTGCTTCCAGATACTCGCCGATACCTTTTTCCTTTATTAACCTGGCTGATAACAAGAAAGTGATCTGCGATGTAGAAGTGAAATTTGTTTTTTGATAAAATTCCGCCAGATTAACACCCGATCCTCTTACCACATAAACCTGTTGATTGCTTTTGATGATCTTGGATTGAATAAAAAATTCTTTATCATCTTCATTTTGAAAGAAGACAGCCGGCAAACCACTGAAAGCAAAGCCGTATAATTTTTTTACAATGCCTTGCAACAGTTTTGATTGCCCTTCATTAAACACAAAACCCAATCCATTAATGGTTGCAATACCTTTGGTTTTGGAAAATTTGGTAGCAATGCTTCCAAAAATATTTATTTTAGGCGTGTAGAATAATGCAAAGTTGATCTTGTTCTTTTTGAAATATTTTTTCAATTCCAGCGTAAGCAACATTTCCTGAAAAGGGTTTTTCCCTTTGTTCTGTATTTGTTTAAGTTCAATAAAAGTGCAGCCAATCTCTTCTATCTCTTTTACGAACTTATCTTTAGGAGCAATTACAAAAACGCCATAGCCCAATTGTATCAATTCGCTAAGGAAGCCTTTGCGAAAATTATACACATACCAGGATGTGTTGGATACTATGGCTATATTTTTCATTGTGCGGTTAACCAATTTTTAAAGTTAACGATTCCTTCTTTAAAATTGGTTTTGGGCATATAGTTCAGCAGTTGTTCTGCTTTAGATATATCAGCAAAGGTAATGGGAACATCTCCCATTTGTTCAGGCAAATGCTGAATTATTGCTTTTTTTCCCAGCACATCTTCTATTGTTGTTATCATTTCCGATAATGAAACGGTATGGTGATTTCCAAGATTGAATACTTCAAATGGCGTTCGGGTATAATGAATGGCATTGAAAATGCCTTGAACCGTATCTGCCACATAGGTATAATCTCTACGAGTACTTCCGTTACCGAAAAGTGTGATTTTTTCGTTGTTCAATATTTTCTTGCTGAATAAATGTATGGCAAGATCTGGTCGCTGTCTGGGACCAAAAACCGTAAAAAATCGTAACGCAATGAATCTGATGCCAAATAAATGGCTGTACACATGCCCTAAAAGCTCTCCCGAAATTTTCGTGCTGGCATAGGGGCTGATAGGATTCAATACTGCATCGCTTTCTTTCCATGGAAAGTTTTTATTGATACCATAAACACTGCTAGAAGATGCAAAAACAAACTGTTTGATATTTTTACGCCTGGCAAACTCCAAAAGATTTTGGGTACCTTTTACATTTACATCCTGATAAGCGATGGGATTTTCAATGGACGGACGAACACCGGCTTTGGCTGCCAGATGTACAATTACTTCATAGTTTCCTAAAAGTTTTTGATGAAAGGCCTCCTCATCTAAAATATCTACCTCAACAAATGTAACTAGCGGATTATCAATGAAAGCAGAGATATTTTTTTGCTTTATTTCCTTTGAGTAGAAAGGATCGAAATTATCAATAACTGTTACAGCGTAATTATTTTGAATCAATTTCTCTACCAAATGACTTCCTATAAAACCTGCCCCTCCCGTTACCAGTATTTCAACTCTTTTTTCTTGCATAAAATAACCTTACCCTTAAATTGCCCCAAAAGTAAATAAATAAACAGTACAATTACTATTGGTTGCTCCTTTAGTTGTTTTATAATAGTAAAAGGTTGCGTGGGTCCCAAAAAATCATGTGTTTTTTCCACCAATATTGAAAAACGATCAGTTGCCAGATAACGGCATGGCTATCTTCAGGGTTAGATGAAAATAACTGCTTCTTTATTTTTTGGATAGATGAAACTTCAAAAATACCTTGTTCGGCTATAAAGTCATCGTTCAGAAGATTATCATTAATAAGTGACTGTAACTCATTTCTAAACCAATTTAATAACGGGACTTCAAAGCCTTTCTTAGGTCGGTTATATAATTCTTCCGGAAGTATACCACGGAAAGCATCCTGCACAACCCTTTTCTTTAAACTATTATCAATTTTGTAAGATGCCGGTAAAGTAAATGCATAATCAACCACATCGGCATCCAGGAAAGGACTTCGTACTTCAAGACTGTTTGCCATACTCATCATGTCTACTTTAAAAAGCATATTACTTACAAGCATCCCATTCATATCGGCTTGTAATAGTTGATTAAAGTCTTTATCATTTTGGATATACCCGGTAATGAGATTCTTTCTTTTTATAAAATTATTGAGATCGATATTTTGCTGAAATGCCGGAGAAAACATTTGCATTGCTTCATCGGGTGTACTGATACTACACCAACGATAATACCTGTCTTGTTCATTTAATTTACCACCCTCTGCAAAACGATGTAACTGACGAAAAAGATTAGATAATTTTCCGTTACGGGATTTTGGCAATAACTGCCACAGCCAATCACTATTTTTAACGATGCTGTTAACCAACGATTGTTGACGCATTTTATGTTCTGCAGCATGTTTGTTGTAACCGGCAAAAACCTCATCACCTCCATCGCCACTTAACGCAACGGTTGCCTTTTTTCGGGTATGCTTGCATAAAATATAGGTAGGTAGGCAACTACTATCAGCAAAAGGCTCATCAATATAATCCAGCACTTCAAATAAGTGCTGTAAAAAATCATCATTCGACAAAGCAAAAACAGTATGGTTGGTATTGCATTTTTTTGCTACCAGATTAGCATACTTCGTTTCATCAAAAAAGGGTTCATCTTTATACCCAATAGAAAATGTATTCAGATGGTTTGTGTGCCGAGATGCTAAGGCAACTACCACACTGCTATCTATACCGCCACTTAAAAAAGCTCCTAAAGGAACATCTGACAATAATCTTCTTTGTACAGCCACATCCATCAATTCCGTCAACTTCGTTTGTGCTGCTTCGTAGCTGATCTGTTCATTTATTGAAGGTTCAATAGAATAATAAGCCGCTATGCTGAAAATATTTTTTTTGATGGTAAGATAATATCCTTGCGGAAGCTTGCTTACATTCAAAAAAATACTAGCAGGCGACGGCACATAATTCAATTGAAAATACTGATATACCGAAGCATGATCTATTTGTCTAGGGATATCAAAAGCCAGTATTGCTTTCATCTCCGAAGCAAAAATAAACTTATCGGCATCTTTATAATAGACCAAAGGTTTTTTCCCAAATCTGTCTCTTGCAATAAACAATTCATCTTCCGCTTTATCATATATAGCTAATGCAAAAAATCCTTTTAACCATTTCAAACACGCTGCCCCATATTGAATATAAAGTTGTAACAATATCTCTGTATCGGAACTTGTTGAAGCTTTATAATCGGGAAGTTTGTTTTCTTTAAGTTCTTTGTAATTAAAAATTTCGCCATTATAAATAATATGATACCTGCCCGATGCATCTATCATTGGCTGGTTGGCCGCTGCCGATGTATCAATTACAGAAAGCCGGCGGTGTGCAAAGCCAACATGCTCGTGATAAAAGAACCCTTCGGAATCGGGGCCACGGCTGCTTATTGCACGGGATGAGAGCGGAAGTTTATTGATGTATTGTTTACCGTTATCATTAAAAGCATAAATGCCCGAAATTCCACACATTGAGGTTGTATTATCCGATGTAAAAACCAAAGTTACTACATTTGTCAAATGGTGTTCTTAAACCTTCCAAATTTTACGGATTTAGACTATAACTTCCAGCGAAACATGCTGGAATATTATGAGCTGATATTGGTACCGATATACTGGATCTTGCTCACAAAGATCAGTATGGGTATTTTAAAAAGAAGAGGGGAAACAGAAATCAAACTTGCCAAAAGGAGTCTTCATTTAAAATTTATTGGAGCCATTGTAGGTACAACTCTTTTTAATATTTACTACCCGGGAGGAGATACAACTGCTTATTACAATGATGGCAGATTATTGAATTCTATTTTTTTGCATGACCCTGTTATAGGATTAAAAATGTTCTTCACAGGAGGAGACCCGGATACATGGTCTGAAAGCCTTCGCCCTATCATTGAAAACTTCAGGTTTGCCATTCCTGCCAATACTTGGCTGGTTTGTAAGTTTGCCGCTTTTTTAGAGTTCTTTTGTTTTAGAAGTATGCTGGTTACTACCATGCTTTTTGCAAATATTTCTTTCTTTTGTTTGTGGAGATTTTATAAAAAAATAAATGAGATATTTCCGCAAATAAAAAAATACTCACCCTGGGCAATTTTTTATGTGCCGAGTTTAGTGTTATGGGGCTCCGGAATACTAAAAGACACTATTTGTATTTCGGCTCTATCGCTTTTGTTTGTAAGCATCCATCAAATACTGTTTAAAAAAGAAAAGGTTTTAAAATGGTTGATCATTGGCTTATACAGTGGTTATTTGCTGGCTGTTATCAAGTCTTATATACTACTTAGTTTTGGGGGCTCAATAATGATCTGGGTATTGTTTTCTCTTGTTGAAAAAAACAAAAATGTATTTGCACAATTATTTGCAAAAGCATTGATCTCAATAGGTATACTAGCCATTTTTGCAATTGGTATAAGTCAGGTAGGTGCGGATATTATAAAAACAGAAGTTGAAGACGTTTTAATAGAAAGTACGATGACGGGTAAATACCTGAAATGGGTAGCCGAAAAAAATGATGGGTCGGCCTACGATATAGGGAATGTTGACGCCACCATATCGTCGTTTGTATCAACAATGCCGGCAGCATTGAATGTTACATTCTTCAGGCCATATTTATGGGAATCTCGTAAACCGATCATGCTGTTTTCTGCACTGGAGAGTACAGCAGTATTTATTTTATTTCTTTATGTATTATTCAAAGCAAGGATATACCGTTTTTTTTCAATGGTAATCAGAAATTCTTTCATTACATTTTGTTTTGTGTACTGCGTAATTTTCGGAACGTTTGTGGGTATCTCTTCTTTTAATTTCGGAACACTGGTACGATACAAGATCCCATGTTTCCCATTTTTTTTACTGATGTTGTTTTTGATACTGGCAGAATGTAAAAAGAAGAAATTACCTACGTCTGAGCTTGTTCAATAGTTTTTTTGATGGGTTTTCCACCAACAGGTACATGAGGTAAGAAACTCCCAGGCAAATAAATACAGCGGGCATCCACAAGAAGAAATTATTAAGATCGGGAGGTGTTAGTTTTACTACAGAAAACAAAAACCACACGATGGCTGTAATTACACTGAAGTGCACAACATAAAGCGTATAACTGTACTGTCCTATTTTTTGAAGAAATTTGATCTGGATGTTTTTCTTCAGAAAAACTACCATCATGGTAACACAACAAACAGCAGCTATAATAAAAGATAAATTGAATCTTTCTTTTATCAAAGACTCTACTCCAATCATAGCAGCATACATGATCAGCAAGGCCGGTATCCAGTAACTACTATTCATTATTTTCATTTCTTTTAGTCTTTCCAGATTATGATAAGTATAAATACCTATCATAAAATAAAAATTATATCTAAGAATAAATTTCAGAAAGATACTGTTGAGTTGCAATTGAGGCATGGTTATTTCTATCACTATCCCTGCGATAAAAAAAATGACACTTGCCCAATAATACCATTTTAGGTTTCTTACAAAGAAAATTGCAGCTACATAAAATATCACTTCGTACACCAACGACCAATATGGCGTAATAACTGTGCCAAGTAGGGGCTGATATAATAGCGTGTTAATAATAGTTTGAGGTTCAAATAACACTACGCTGTTTTTAAAAAGATCGAATGTATGTGTTTCGTATCTTCCTGATAAATACAGATCATAATTAGTTTTCAATAATACCACAGAAAGCAGTGCCAGCAGGAACCCCAAGAGATATGGCGGGTAAAGGCGAATAAACCTTTTGAGTAGGAACAACTTAACCGATGGCTGCGATTGCAGACTATGTGCAATAGAAAAACCCGAAAGCACGAAGAAAAAAATAACGGCTTCGCCGCTTAATTTTGTGAGAGACATAGATAACATCACGATCCAATCTTGTATATTCCACGTATTGAAAGGATGTTGCTGAAGATACTTTTCACCTCCTATCCAAAGGTTACCCCGGCAATGGGCTATACAAACATACAAAGAAGCTAACCCCCGCAATGAATCGAGAATGGCGAAATTGATTGCTGTTTTGCGAAGTGGTAATTGCGTCAAAATATTTTTTTTGAATGCAAATATTAATCTAAATACCCCTGATAATAATTATCGATATATTCTTTTAAACAGGTCTTCCAATCCCTGATAATATTGCATTTCCTTAAAATAAGTTTTGCATTGATCAAACGCTCACTTGCCGGACGATGAGAAAAGAATTCTTTTTTAAAATAATCGGAATCTACGGCAGTCAATTTTATTTCGTTTTCCTTTCCTAACAATTTTAATAATTCTTCGGCTACCTCAAACCTTCCGGTTTCTCCTCCACAAACTAAATTATACAAACCCCAGTATTCATTTTCTAAAAGCAATTTTACATTTCTGGCAAAATCATGTGTATAGGTTGGGGTTCCTAATTTATCATTTACAACAAATAATTCCTTTTTCCCTTCCTTAAGCTGTGCCATTAATTTCTGAACAAATTTTTTGTCTTTTTTCGGACCGGCCCCCATCATCCATCCTGCACGGCAGATAATGTGTTTCCCTTTGTTCTCTTTCACATACAACTCCCCCATGTATTTGCTTCTTGCATAGTGGCCAAGCGGATTAGGTAGGTCCCAATCATCATAAGTTTCCTGCTTACCATCAAAAATACCTGCTGTACTAATGTATAACAATGGAATGTTTAATTCATTACTTATATGTACTGCATTCTCTACAGCCAATGTATTGGTTTCGTAAGCGTCGTCCGGGTTCTTGTCGCAGTATTCAAGACTTGTATGTGCTCCAAGGTGAAATAAAAAATCGGCCTTATATTCTTTTACCTGTTTTTTATACTCATTAGCATCTCTAAAATCTAAATATGATATCCAGGGCTCATTTGTATCGATATCTGTAATTAGAAGATCGTATTCGTCCTTAAACACCTGATAGAATCCTTCTCCAAGCATCCCTCCGCCTCCGGCAATAAATATCTTCTTTTTCATTCAAAAATTTTTGCAAAGATAAAGCACAATTAATTAACAGAAAACCACTGATTTATGGTGGAAATATCACGTAGAAATAGTGTTTCTAAGCACCGCTAAATATTGTTTTTTTACAACATCAGTAGAGAATTTCTCCAAAACTGTTCTTCTGGCATTTTCGCCAACCCGTTTTCTGGTATCGGGGTTATCTATTAAGTTAACCAATGCCGCAACCCATTCTTCATCTGTTGTTACTAAAAATCCGTTTTCATTATTTCTTATAAATCGTTGTACGGTGCTTACGTCGGTTGAAATACAAGGCAATCCGAAAGACATATACTGAATAGCTTTCAATCCGCTTTTTCCCATTACCCAACTATCGGTTGGCAGCGGGTAAACTCCAATATCCATTTTTTGCAGATCTTCTACCTCTGTTTCGGCAGACCATTGTAGTACTTCGATATCCATTTCCGGGAAAGAATATTCAAAATTACCTATCACTAATAATTTAAAATCACGGATTTTTTTTAATTCAATAAAAACCGGTCTTAATAGATCGAGGTAGGGCCTTGTACTAAAAGTACCAGTCCAACCAATAGTTATTTTTCGATCATTAGAATAAGTATTATTGGGAACAAATCTTTCTGTATTGATGGAGGATGAAATGTAGGTACATTTTCTTTTTCTGTTCAGCTCCAAACAAAAATCATTCAAAGCAGGAGAGCTGGTAATTACATGATCTGATTTTCGAACAAGATAACTGGTCTTTGCAATACTCCTCAGCAATTGTGCAATACCGCTGGTTTCTTTACTTGCACCTAAAAATCGATTATCTTCCAGATCAAAAATCATTTTTTTTGATAATACCCGATATATACGTTCAAAGAAAGAAGTGCCAATAGGCGTAACATACATATGAACATATATCAGATCGTACTTTCTTAATTTGAATATTTCAAAAGCTCTTTTGAATATTCCTTCAACCGTATATAAAATCTTAGAGAAATGATTGCCGCTTTTGTGAACAATATTCCACATGGGCATACGCATGTATGGCGAAATATCTATCTGATAGCCATTGGCCTGCCAGTCGCCGATGTACTGCTCGTATTTTAACCTTTGCCCGGCGGCTACCCCTACCGGATAAGGACATATAATAAGTATTCGCTTATTCTTTTCCAATTAAGCTGATAGTAAAATTTTGTAAATAGAATTATATTTAGTTATACCTTTTGATAAGTCAAAGTAATCCAATGCTCCTTCTCTGATCTTATTATGGTCAAAGCTACGGTTTAAGTAGTTTAAAATTGCATTTTTGTACGCTTCGGTAGAAAAATCGTTAACAACAATACCCGAATCATACTTTTCTACAATTGAAGCCGTATCTCCCCGATCTAAATTTGTAATGGCCGGAATACCCATTGCCATAATTTCTCCTTGTTTTGTAAGACTGCTACTCATTTTACTATAAGTAGGTTTTATAAAATAGATGGTCAATGTGCTTAATGACACATAAAGCGGCACTTCCTTTCTCAAAGCCTTACGCACTACTATTCTTTCTGCAGGAATATTTTTTTCTGCTGCCGCATCCCATATCTGTTTGTTATCATTTGCCGTAACAATTAAAAATTTGGCATCGGGTTTAAATTCCAGCAGTACTTTAAAAAAGTCAAGCATTTCACTCAACATGTACCATAATCCAAGTCCACCAAGGTAAGATAACACAAATTCATTTTGTTGTATTCCCAGTGCATGTTGAAGTTGTTGCTTTTGTTGTGGATCGATCTTTGCCGGGTCAAAATGTGCTGCATCTGCACAGCAGGGTATTACAGCAATATCCAGCGGATCTTTTTCAATGTGCTTCCATTTGAACATCTCTTCTCTTGCAGCATAGGTAAGACAAATGGTATGATCTGCATTTTCTAGAAATTGCTTTTCTTTCTTTTTAAAATAGCGGTAAACAATTTTGTAAATGGGATTTTTAAAGTTCCATTGATTTCCATCCAGCCGTTCATCTATCCAAAACCCACGCATATCAAACAAAAATTTTACTCCGAATTTTTGTTTGAGTTTTAATCCTATTAATGATGCCAGGTAACTTCTGCAATGTACCATTGCAAACTGCTTTTGGTTATGTAACTGAAAGGCTTTTTTAGAAAGTGCCCTGATATCCTTTATGGTAGAAAGCACCGGTGGTTTTTTGGTATAAAAAGCAGGTTGCCAATCTATATTATTCTGTTTGCATATTGTTTCAATCACTTCTTTATTTATTTTATATGCCTCGGGTTTTTCACAACTGAGCAATGTAAATTGATAGCCATGTTTTGATAACCCAGCTATATAAGGCAATACCTGGCTTTGTCCTAAAGGGTCAGTCATGCCATCGTAAGAAATGTATAATATCTGTTTTGTGTTACTCATAGTTCCGAACTGTAATTTTTATACAATCGCACTAATGCATTTGTGGTATTTTGAACTGAAAATTTTTTTGCATAGTTAAATGCATTTGTTTTCATTTCCTCTAAATTTTTCGGGTCATATAGAATAGCATTGAGCTTATTTGTAAAATCTCCAACAGATCTTGATTTAAAAAAAGTTGCATAACCGGTATACAGTTCTTTGAAAGCAGGGATGTCACTCAACAAAACAGGCACTCCGCAAGCCATTGCTTCTAATACAGATATTCCGAAAGACTCGTATCTACTTGATGATATAAACAAATCGTACAGAGGCATTAATTCGGCTATATCAGCGCCGGGTCCTTTCAAATGTACATTATGCACCCCTTCTTGTTTCAATTGAGATTGATAATTGATCGATGTACGATTAGCACCCCAAACATCCAATTCAACATTTTGTTGATGTTTAAATTTACTTTTGAAAGCATCAAAGATCAGGTCAAAATTTTTTTCTACTCGAATATTGCCTACACAAATAATTTTGAAGACATTATTTTTTTTAGATGAGGCAAGCCTGGATTGAAAAAATTTTTTATCGATGAAATTATGTACAGTGTGAATGTCTTCATTTACTCCGAATTTCTTTTTCAGCTCATCTAACACAGCATTACTAACACCGATAGATACCTGATTTTTTTTATGGCTTAATAAATGTGCCAGATATGGAAGTGTTGGTATTGGCCCCCATTTATATTTTTGAAAAATAATAGAATGATAGGTTATAAAAACAGGAATTGATTTAAGCCTTGCAAACTTTGTGATTATGATCGATTGAGTGAGATGAGCATGAACAATATCTATCTTATTATCCGCCACAACTTTCTTTACATAATAAGCGGCTTTTACCATATCCAACTTTCCATTAACCGGATAGAAAATAATATTTACTGGAGCAGTAAGTTTGCGAAGAAGGCCGTCCGGTTTATTAAAATACAGCAAATAATTTTCGTAGCCCTTTAAATTATTTAGTGTACCAAGTAATATATGTTCCGCTCCTGCGCCTTCGCCAAAATTATCAATGATATGTAGTATCTTCTTCAACACTTTTTACTTAGCTGAAAATTTTCGTATTATTAAATTTTTAGCTCGTTCAAAGATATTTAGTTTTTTATAGCGACGCAGTAAAATATAATCATCTGTTAGTAAAGGAAATTCCTTTTGCATAAACAAATGTCTCTCCTGCCTGTTTGAGTCGATCGACACAGTACTCATTCCTCCGGGTTCTATTATTGCAACATCGATATTTGCATGCTTATATGTTGCATTATATTTTGCCAGAAATAAGATTAATTTACAATGATCGGCAGTGACTTTATATGCAGTGTCATAATACCCATACTTTTCAAACAGTAATTTCTTCAAAAATTGTGTTTGGTGGCACATTCCCATGTTTAGTATATAATAAAGGCTTAGTTCATCTTTATATTTGATCGGTCTATTATTATAAATAACATTGCCGTACACAAAATCATAGTCTCCCGTTGACATACAATCGGCAATCCCTTTCAAAACATTTGCGTCTGTAAAACAATCTCCCGAGTTCAAAAAAAACAAATATTTCCCTTTTGCCTGTCCAATTCCTTTATTCATTGCATCATAAACACCGGCATCTTTTTCTGAAACCCAATAAGCAATACGTGATTGATTTTGCTCAATTAACTCTTTACTCCCATCAGTAGAATGGCCGTCAATAATTATTAGTTCATAATCAAGAAATTGTTGACTAAAAATGCTGTTTATAGTCTTTAATAAACCCGCTTTATTGTTCAGGTTAATTGTGATTATGCTGATAAGATTTGCCATATTTGTTTTGAATATATTTATAACATCCCCAATACCATATTGATCTCAGAAGATGTATGCCCCTTGAATTGAAGCGGATAAAAAATTTTAAACCATACACCGTACTGATGCTTTTTTCCTGACACGAAATAGATCCTTTCAAATGCTTTTGAAAAAAATCTTTTTTTCCTTTTTCTCAGCTTTTGATATAAAGATAATTTTTCAGGAATGTATTTTTCATAAACAGTCGCTATTTCATCTAACTTTTTTTCTCCACCATTAGATGATTTGTGTTTTTCGTGAATTCTATAAAGTGATAAGCACAAATTAATGCTTTTAATTTCCACTTTTTCCGATTGGGCCCTAAGGTACCATTCCCAATCGAATACAAAATGCAGTTTTTCATCAAGCGGACCAACTTTATTCCAAACTGCTTTTGTCCAAAAACTGGAGGGTTGTATGATATAGTCTATCAATGCCAGTTGAAGATTAACACATTTTGTCGGTACGCTACTACCCCATGATCTTAAAACCCCTGAATCTTGTTCATGAAAATGAATACAATTACCAACAAATAATTTATCTCCTTCATTCACTGCAACAGTAGCAATTGTATTTAACACATTCGGCATTAACATATCATCACTATTGAGCCACATTAAAATATCTCCCGTTGCTTTTTTAAATCCTGCATTGATGGCAGCAGCTTGTCCCTCATCTTTTTCGCTTCGCCAATAATATAAATGTTGCTGATATTTTTTTATGATCTCCACCGAATTGTCGGTGCTACCCCCATCCATTATAATATATTCTATATTCGGATAGTTTTGACCCAATACGGATAGTATGGTTGCTTCCAAATAGGCTCCTTGATTATAGCTAGGTGTAACAATAGATATTTTTGGGAAATTCACTCCTTGTTGAATATTTATAGAGGGCCGCTGCATGATAAATATACCTTTTAGTATTTTCTTATTATTATCTGTTCACGGCTTTTCAAAAAGAGAATTGGTTTTAAAGAGAAATCATTTGATTATTTTTTTATACAAATGATAATGTTCATCGGCGCATTTTTGCCAACTGAATTTTTTTAATTGTTCGTAGCCCTTTGTACGCATCTCTTGTTGTAAAGAAGGGCTTTCAATTATTTTTTTTACTGTATTGTATATACTTTCTCTACTCGACGGATCTATGTACATTGCTGCATCGCCGCCAACTTCGGGCATTGAACTTGTATTGCTCAACACCACCGGGCAACCGCATGCAAAAGCTTCTAATGTTGGAATACCAAAACCCTCATACAATGAAGGGAATACAAAACAGATTGCATTTTGATACAGCCAGGCAAGTAATTTATCATCAAAATTCATTTGCAATACTCTGCTTTGAAGATCGAAAGACTCTATATTAGCTATTTCGGCTTCTGAAAATTTTTTCCCCCCGGCACATATTATATGCAGATCCTTATCTTCTTTTAATAAAGATGATACCGATTGAAAAAACAACTCAAAATTTTTATAGCTCCTTCTGTTACCTACGAATAAAATATATTTCTCAGGTATTTTTATTGACGGGCTGTACTCTTTGACGGGTTGCAATGAACTCGATAAATAGATCACTTCTATCTTATCGGGATCAGTCCCATATATTTCAATAATATCTTTTTTTGTACTTTCAGATATTGCAATGATCTTGTCTGCTCTTTCTACTAATATTTTTTTATTTGTAACAACCTCCAGGTTTGCTTTTGTATTATCTGTTACAACCAGCCTTTTCTCATGTATCATATCATAAATAGTAAGCAGGAAACGGGCTTTGCCTAAACTATTTAAATAATAAGTATCAAAATAAGTAGGGTGAAAAACATCTACACCTTTAGCTAATCTTTTTTTTATGACTACTCGGTTATAACGGGCCATAAGATGCTGTATTCTCCACCCACCTTTTATTTTTTTGAGAATGGGTTTTGTAGGGTTCATTTGCTTCTCGATCAAATGTTCGTTGTGAGAATACAGCAATGGCAGATCAATATCTGCAGGATATTTTTGTTTTAATGCACTTATTACCTCTATAAAATATCTTGAAATGCCGCCGTAATTCTGATAAATAAATGTTTGATGATCGAACAATACTTTCATTGATTATTTCAATTTTTCAGCCCAGTGATCGAGCATCTTAGATAAACTTTCTTCGATTGCTATTTCGGGTTGCCAATTACACTCTTCCTTTATTTTTTTATTACTGCCGATAATGATCGGATTATCTGAAGGTCTTATCAGTTTTGCATTTATATTGTAGCCCGAATTCACACCAGCCAATTTCATCATGATCTCTATTAACTCTTTCAACGAATACCCTTTACCACTGCAAACATTATAAACCTCGCCTTTTTTCCCTTTTTCAAGGAGACAAATGTACGCTTTTACAACATCAGTAACATCCAGAAAATCTCTTACTATATCAACATTCCCTACTTCAATGGATGCTCTTTTACCAAGCTTTAGTTCTATTATTTGTTTTGCAAATGATGAAATAACAAAAGCTTCTCTTTGCCCAGATCCAATATGATTGAAAGAACGGGTCATAACAATATCTAATCCGTAACCATTGGCATAAACACTACTCAACATTTCCTGTGATACTCTTGCAACGGCATAGGGACTAACAGGATTAAGCGGAGATGATTCAGTCAAAGGCAGTGCATCTTGCGTTACTACTCCATACTCTTCCGATGAACCGATGGACAATATTCTGCATTTTACATTAAGCAACCTTACAGCTTCTACTAAATGCAGAAATATATTTGTGTTGTTTTGAAAACTTTCGATGGGTTTTTGCCAACTGTAAGCCACACTACTGTCCGATGCAAGATGTATGATCGTATCCGGCTGTACAGATTCGATTATATCTCTAAGCAATAATGAGTTTTGCAGATCTGCATCAAAAAGCTTTATCTGTAAATTTTTGTATTCAGGGAAATCGATCCTGTTTCTTGTAATGCCATATATCTCATAAATGCCATCAAGTGATGACAAATACTTAAGCAAGTATTGGCTTACAAAACCCGAAACTCCTGTAACTAATATTTTTCTCATTTTATTATACCAATTTTATCAAGTATAGAATACCAATTTACAAAACCGGTATTATTTCTTTATCCATTCTGTTTTATATGTATCAATTGCATTTTTTACTACTAAATAATTCTTTTTTGTGACTGCCAGTACATCAACATAATAAATCGTTCGTGTACACTCATTCTTCTTCATACTGTATATGTATGTATTGATATTTTTTAACGTTTCAAAGTCATGCTCTTCTGTTATCAAGTTACCGAAATTATCAAAAACATAAATATAGCAATACCCATGTTTGGCTAAGAATACATAAAGCTCATCAAACCCTTTATACTGAAAATTTTCAGCTATTTCATTTTCCCAATATAAAATTGGTTCTGATGCAGACAATATTTTTTGGGCGGATCGGATCACGTCAAAATCAAATCCGTCAGTATCTACCTTTAACAAAATAACATTCGCTATGTCTGTAATCAGATCATCTAAAGGCGTATGCGTATTAGCACCTTCAACTATTCTTACATGAGCAGTGCTGCCGTTTGTGTGTGTTAATTCTCCGGATATAGATCCCGTTCCAACTAGCTTTTTTATAATCGCCGTTTTCTGTTGATCCTCAAAAGGTAGTTTTGATAGATTTTTTTCTAAAAAGGGCAGAAAAACCAAAGAAGGTTCAATACAGATTATACGATTTTTACACTTCTGTATCATTGCAATTGTTGTATCACCAACATTTGCCCCTACATCTATAATAGTTTTTTCCGGTTCAAACTTAGAAACCAGAACGGGCAAAAACCTATCGTATAGTTTAAATTTTTTTTGGAAACCCGGCAAGGCAAAATTAGGTGGAATTTCAATTCGGTATTTTCCGATTTTATACTTCGTGTTCTTTGAAGATATAAGCCTTTGATAAACATCAAAAATGATAGGCGGAATAAATTGTTTAAAATTCATTTTTGCATGTGTTTTTACCCGTTATTAAGATGTTATTGCCCTTAGCCTATGTTACCTTTAGTTTCTTCATTTCGTTATAGAACTGTAAGTAAGATACTATAGACCCTAAGAGCAGCGATAAAATATTTGCTATCACAATTGATACCACGGTATGAATAACATGACTTAATAAAATTGCCAACGGTATATTTATTACTGCAGCCCAAATGGCCAATCCCATTTGCAAATTTAATTTACCCATTGCGTTTAGCGGCAATACAAAAATATTATTCCATACTGTTTGCAATGTATATACTCCAACAACAAATACAAATAACATGGTAGAGTTATAGGATTTTCCTAACCATATATGCATTATGAAATCAGAAAGTAAAGTCATTAATATTACTCCAAAAACGGCAACAACAAAGAGTTTTAATAAACGTTTGATATTGTTCTCCATCCAGACAATATCATTTTTCTTATACGCATCGGTGTACATTGTCCACAAAGGGGTTGCAATAATTCCGAAGAATAAAGAGATCACCGAGAAGTATTTATAAACGAAGTTATACGACGCAACTTCTTCGGGAAGATAAAGTTGAGTAATCAGAATATTATCCGTAGAAAAAATAATTAAGACCGCAACCTGTATCACAAAAAATTTAAGTCCGATTGACATTACCTCTTTAAGATATGATCTATCGTACTGCTTAATACTTGGAGCAATTGTTTTAAATCTACCCTTGAAAAAAATTATTGAGGCCGTGATATTTACAAATAAAGGTGCGATAGAAAGAATAATGCCTATAAATAAAAATGCATTATCAGGATGAAGATATTTAATTAGCAAGGTTGACAACAATATCAATACCTGATTGTAAAGTGAGAGCATATTCCCTTTTCCGGAGAGATGATTCGCTGCTAAAATGGTTTGTATCAAATTAGCAACAAAGTTTACAATGGCGCAGATAAAACAGCAATACACCAAAATTTGCAAATCTGTTTCTGAAATCGCCGTTGTATTGAGCACTTTAGTCCAAGGGATGAACGGAATGATGGCTGCAAATAAAATAATGACAAATAGAAAAAGGGTAGAAAGTGCTACATATGCAGTACTGACCAACTTTTTAGCCTTGATCAAATTCTCTTCAGCAAGCGTTTCTGTAAGTTTATTCCTAAGTCCGTTCCCTAATCCGAGATCAAAGTAGGCTAACCACCCGGCTATTGAAAAAAGTGTGAGCCAGACACCATATTCCGCCTTTGATAAAATACTTAGTGTAATGGGAATTTGTAAAAAACTGATAAAAATACTCAGCCCTTTAGATGCAAAGCCAATACCAACATTTTTAAAAACACTTTTATCACGGTGATGTGTGTTTGCAAAAAACTTGTCAGAGATAATTCCTTTTGCTCTTGTAAATATATTTGTTGGTCCTGACATTAAATTGATATGATTCTTAAGACCGGTATTAATTAAAAGTACTATTTATTCAACAGTCTTTTTAAATATTCGCCATACCCGCTTTTACTTAATTGTTGAGCAAGCTCTAAAAGACTTTGTTTATCGATAAAATTCATGCGGTATGCAATTTCCTCCGGGCACCCGATCTTAAGCCCTTGTCTTTTTTCTATTACTCTAACATATTCGGTAGCATCGCTCAAAGAATCAAAAGTTCCGGTATCTAACCATGCAAAACCCCTATCGAGTACAGCAACTTTTAATTTTTTGTTTTTTAAGTATATCTCGTTCACTGTAGTGATCTCGTATTCACCTCTTGCGCTTGGTTTAATGTTCTTTGCAATTTCCACTACATCGTTATTATAAAAATACAAACCGGGTACTGCGTAATTACTTTTTGGTTCAGAAGGTTTTTCTTCAATACTGATAGCATTGAATTTATCGTCAAACTCAACCACGCCATATCTTTCAGGGTCGCTAACAGGATAAGCAAAGATCACAGCACCTTCGGCCTTTGCAGATTCCTGCAATAATTTACTAAACCCGCTACCATAAAAAATATTATCTCCCAATACAAGCGCTACGCTATCTTTTCCAATAAATTTTTCTCCAATAACAAAAGCCTGAGCAAGTCCGTTTGGAACCTCCTGCACTGCATACTCTATCTTGCATCCCCACTGACCACCATCTTTTAATAATCTTTTAAACTGATCCTGATCTTCAGGTGTAGTAATAATGAGAATTTCTTTTATACCTGCAAGCATTAATGTGCTTAATGGATAATAGATCATCGGCTTATCATAGATGGGCATCAATTGTTTGCTAATTCCCATTGTAATAGGATACAATCTTGTACCGGAGCCGCCTGCTAATATTATTCCTTTCATTTTTTATTTAGATGGTTTAGGGAGTTTAGCGAGTTTAGAGGGTTTAGGAACTTAATTGCTGCGATTTTCTCAATCGGGCAATCAAAAACGTTTGTCTCTCTATTAACTCTCTACCCTCAAAATATATTTCTTCAGTTAAAAAATCCAAATCTTTTGATACTATCAAATCGTTCAATAATTCTATTGTGCTACTATATGCTATTACACTAAAGTGAGCCTGATCTTTTTTTGTTTTACGTGATGTTCCCTCTGCTACATTTGATGCAATCGAAATTGCAGCTCTTCGCATTTGGCTTATCAATCCAAAGCGTTCATCCTTCGGAAAATTTCTTGTTAGCTTATATACCCATACTGCCAGTTTTCTTGCATGTTGCCAACATTCTAATTTTTCAAAAGAGTATATTTTCATTTTAGTTCGGATTTTAACAGATCAAATGATTATCTAATCTATTAAGACCTTTGCTTTAACATTTAGGTTGCATCTAAACTTCCTAAACCCTCTAAACTCCCTAAACTAATTAACTATACTGCTTATTATAATACTCCAAATATGCTCCGCTGGTAACATCATTCAACCATTCTGTATTAGCAAGATACCAATCAATGGTTTTAGAAATCCCTTCTTCAAATTGAAGTGATGGCAACCATCCCAATTCATTTTTTAATTTGGTGGCATCTATGGCATAACGTAAATCGTGACCTGCTCTGTCTTTCACATAAGTGATCAATTTTTCAGACGTCCCTTTTTCTCTACCCAACTTTTCGTCCATTTGTCTGCACAATTCTTTTACCAATGCAATATTGGTCCATTCATTGTGCCCACCTATATTATAGGTTTCTCCAATTTTTCCTGTGTGATAAATTACGTCGATTGCTCTAACATGATCTTCAACAAAAAGCCAGTCTCTCACATTTTCTCCTTTGCCATAAATTGGCAATGATTTATTGTTGATGATATTATGAATACAAAGCGGAATTAATTTTTCTGGAAAGTGAAATGGACCATAGTTATTAGAACAATTAGAAATTTTTACCGGGAAATGATACGTATGGTAAAATGCTCTTACCATATGATCGGATGATGCTTTTGAAGCTGAGTACGGACTACGTGGATCGTAAGCCGTTTCTTCTATGAAGAAGCCTTCTTCTCCCAAAGAGCCATAAACTTCATCTGTTGAAATATGATAAAATACTTTTCCATCATAAACACCGTCCCATGCTTCTTTTGCGGCTAGCAATAAGGTGGCTGTTCCTAAAACATTAGTGGTAACAAAAGCCAAGGGGTCGGTAATTGATCTATCAACATGACTTTCGGCGGCACAGTGCAAAACTCCTGAAAACTTATGCTCTGCAAACAAATTTCTAAGTAATTGCAGGTCGGTTATATCGCCTTTTACAAAAGAGTAATTCGGCCTATTCTCTATATCTTTTAAATTTTCGAGATTACCTGCATAAGTAAGCTTATCCAGATTTACGATATTATATTGAGGGTACTTGGTTACAAACAATCTAACTAAATGAGAACCAATAAAACCGGCGCCGCCTGTAATTAAAATACTACTTGACATCTATTTATGCTATTAGGGGGCGAAAATAGGCATTATTTGGCTAAAAAACAGAGCATTGGGGCTTAAAGCCACTGTAAAAACTATTCAAATAAGGAAAGAAAGTTGGCTCTGTTAGATGCTTCACTATACTCCGCTTCTACTTTTTTACGGCCAGCCTCACCCATTGATTTGCGTAGTTCAGCATCGGACAAAAGTTTTTCCAACGCTTCCAGCCATTCGTGTTTAGATTGACATAGATAGCCATTTACTTGTTCATCAATTATCTGTGCGTTTACACCAATAGGCGATGCAACCACCGGAATACCAAGAGACATGAACTGGATTATTTTAAAACCGCATTTGCCTCTTGTAAACTCATTATTATACAAAGGCATAATGCCGATATTACAATGAATAAGATCTGCTACTTCAGTTTTTTCATTCCACTCTAAAAACCTGAAGCTTTTTAGTGGCAGGTTAGGATTCTGATCTGCAATTACCAGAAATTCAAACTCGTGATGCTTTTCAAGCTCTTGCAAAACATATATTATCTCATTTAGGTAATGCAATGTTGAAAATGAACCCGTCCATCCAATAACGATCTTGTCTGTATGCTGTTCTTTAACAACATTATGTTTATTAACCGTATCCACACAAGTAGGGTTGATGATCACATTGTGGTTGTACTGAATGGCGTAACTATATAAAAAACTATTACCTACCGATACCTTATATGCCCATTGGCAATTTCTTCTCACTTTCCAAAAAGCTTTGGCAGATTTCACCCAGGAATTACTGGCTGATATTTGAGGTATCCAGATTGCATCATCAAAATCGTAGATCAATTTTTTTCTGAAAACTTTTGCGTAGAGCCATTCAAATATTGGCGGGCCAATTGGAGATGCTTCTCTAAGAATAAAAACGTAATCGTATTGATTGACAAAAAAAAGTGTTTTAAATCTTCGATAAAACCCTTTAGCCACCCCCCACATTTTTTGAAAAACCCGCCCTTCATTATAAAGGATATTTCTTGCATGATTATCCCAAAAAAAAACTGTTTTAAAATCAAAATTGTTTTGACGCAAAGTATTTTCGTAAAGCTCAATCCTGAACCGTTCCGAGGGATATATTTTTTTAGGAAAAGGAACTACAAAAAGAATTTTTTTCATCCGAAAGTATTTGCTTACGATTTGGCAGCTATAACTGGTATAGTCTAAAGTATTTTAGTGTAAATGGTATAACCTGCTATATAAATTTCGGCCAAAGATAAGGGGTTTGGGATATATTTCACTATTTTCCATTCGTTTATGTGGCACTAATAAAATACTCAGTTTTAAAAAATGTGAGTTACTAAAAAACTATGAAGGCAGAATTATTACATATTGACAACGTTACCCATTATTTTTATATTACCTTACACAATTATAGTAATTTCAAAAAATAGTTGTCCGTTAATTCATGAAAGATTATTTAGACATTTTCGTCTGCCCAAAATGTAAATCATCAGTAAATAAAATAAATGCAGCAATCGTTTGCACTAATTCCATATGCAAGTCAACCTATCCTGTATATAACAACACGCCGATCTTAATTAATGAGGACAATAGTCTTTTTACTATACAATCTTTCGAAACAACAGAAGAAACAACATTTTCCATGTCGGAAGAACGAAAGGGCAGTTTTGGAAAATGGATGAAAAAACTGGTTCCATCTATCAGCCACAATCTTGCTGCTGAAAAAAATTATGCCTATTTATTAAATGAATTGATCAAAGCGAATAATGGTGACGGCTCTGTAAAAAAAGTGCTCATTATCGGTGGGGGTATTGCGGGCAGGGGTATGGATAAATTTCTTTCGTCCAAACAAATTGAAATTATTGAAACGGATGTATCCTACGGACCAAGGACTCAAATAATTTGTGATAGTCACGATCTTCCCTTTGCAGACAAAACCTTTGATTTAGTTATAGCGCAGGCAGTTTTAGAACATGTAGTTGATCCAATAAGATGTGTATCCGAAATACATCGTGTACTTGCCACAGACGCTATGGTGTATGCAGAAACACCTTTTATGCAACAGGTTCATATGCGTCAATACGATTTTACCAGATATACACACCTTGGACACAGACGGCTTTTTAGAAATTTTACAGAAATGAAATCGGGTTGTGTTGCTGGGCCGGGCACAAGCCTTGCATGGGCATATAGCTATTTTATTATGAGTTTTGCCAGCAATCGTTTGATGAAAAATATTTTAAAAACATTTGCTTATTCCACCTCATTTTTTCTAAAATATTTCGACTACCTATTAAAAGATAAACCTGGAGGTTATGACGCAGCTTCTATTTTTTATTTCATGGGTAAAAAGAGTAATACCGCATTAGACGACAAAGAGTTGATCAAAGCTTTTAAGGGCATTTAAAACAATGTCAATTTTTATGTAGTTGCTTTTACCGTTTTAGGGAAATCAATTTTTGTAAGGATGAAACAAAAAGCCAAAATTAGCCATACTGCCGGCGTGGTTACTTTAGGAACAAAAAATGCAATAAAATTTATAAAGCACAATGTTGAAATTGCGATGATTGATGCAGGTGAAATTCTGTTCATAAAATACATCGCTATTTTGTCAAACAGAAAAGTGTGCAAGATGATACCAAACGCTAAAAAAAGTCTTCCTCCATCTTGATAAAATGGTTCTAAAAAAGTGCCCACATTCGTTAAAAGTGGTACAGTAAAAAATTCCAATATGGGGTTAGGGGGCTTTTCTGCCAATCCAAATTTCGACATCAGCTTTGTTACGGGGTAAGCAATACGTACCGGTAAATAGTCGTTTGGTGCATCGTAATAAAACAGTCTTCCTAAATAGGCAAATGAAGAAGTGAGGTATAAAAAAAATGGTTGCACTTCTTTTGGCAAATTGAATTTGGTGTAGCTTTCATCCGAAGAGCCTTTTCCCAACAAGCTTCCGATCAATATAAAAAGTCCAACGAAAGATGCTATCATACCGGAAATAAAATACACGATTTTTTTTCTGGAATACAATTGATAGGTAGTAATAAAATAGCATAAAGCACATGTAAATATTATCCAGATCGGTCTTGTTCTATCTAAAAAAATAGAGTTTAGCAGTATGATAAAAAAAACAAGGAATAAATATTTTTTACTGATATTCTTTGCAGCTACATCCACAGTTATAATGAATGCTGCCAGCCATGAAAAATAGGACAACTGAGTACCAACACTCTCGACATTTTCTGCCAACGTACGCAACTGACCGGTATCTTCCATAAAAATGCTGTAAAACACCCCGAATGCACCTAAAAATTTTGAATAGTCTAAAACATATTTTGCTACCCCTAACAATCCTATTATTAATATCCCTGCTAAAAAAAGCTTTCGGGTATTGTCGGTTAGAAATGGAGTACTGATATTATTTCTGAAAGTATTTTCATTAATAATCGTATTAACTTTTTTTGAGTGAACAAGGGAGCTTAGTAGTGCAGATAATACTGTGATGATACTCCAGTAATGTAATTCAACCGGAGGTTGCTCCCAATTGATAACATCACTCAAATAAAAAACATAGGCTATTGTGAAAGTGACCAATAGATAAAAACTCGGTAAAAAAAACAAATGCCTAAGTCTAAACATTTTTTACTGATTTGTAGTAGTTACTAATTATCATAAATGCCACCAATTGAACAGGAACAATGAATGCAAATAAGAGCGGCAGTTTAAAAATCACATTAATAAGTATAAATATACAAGCAATAAAAAAGCAAAAAATATTTATTTTGCTACTAAGTTTAACATGATCATTTCGGTAAAAATTATAGGTAATCATATTAACCGGAACTATTAAAAAAGTAGTAATAGCAAACGGTATCAACATGAGTATATGTAATGTATCAATATTTCTTAACAGTAAAAGAGAAGCAACTAATTGAACCACTAAAAATAGTGAAACGATTCCCAGATAATATTTATTTTTTATGATCGACGCCCCGCCATTTTCTCCCAGCTTTTTCTGAGCTAAAACAGGAGCCAGCGAAGTAGTAATGCCTGTATAAATTTCTGTGAACCTTGTATAAAAAAAATAATCGTTTGGCAATGTAAAAGAAAAGAGTGAGGTACTCATTAAATTTGAAGACAGTATCAGATAATCTGCCTTGAACAACCAATAATTAGTAACCTGTTGAACGGGCACATAATTAGATAAGATATAAACCCCTTGCTGTTTTTCTCTGTTTCGTCGAACTAAAAAAGCTACTAAAAACCGGATACATGAAGTTCCAAGGAAAATCAATAGAATATGGTCTATCCCTAAAGTATAATGTAATGAGAGCAGGATATAGAGAGCAAAAATCAATGGGTATCCAAGTAAATTCAACCCCAAAGAGTGATAGTATTTTTTTGAAACATTTAATTCCAGTATCGTAATGATCACATACACTTCCATCGGAATCCCTAGTAAAAAAGTAAGAGAACTAAGGTTTCTATAATTAAAAATAAAGAATACACAAAATGCCAATGACAAAGGGAAAACTCTTTTGATGAAAAAATCTTTCAACATCGAAATATGCCCGGGTACTAAACGGGTAAGTATCATTTGATCTGCCCCGTACCTAGCAATGGTTATACCCAAACTTTGCATTTGTACAATACTAAGTAGAAGAAAGGTGCTACTAACTTTGTCGGGAAAAAGACGATTACTTGCTATTAATAAAGAGAGGGCCGAATTAATAAATCCGGGAATTAACAACAAAGACAAATTAAAGAACTTTGCTCGTCTGGTTTTTTTATCCTTCAACTTTAGCGTAAATATTTTTTTTAATTGCCATTACAATTGCGGTTAACAACACTGCAATACATGCGTAGTAAATTGCATATTTAAGTTTCCCGGTTTTTACTACCTGCATTGGATACTCTACATTATCAATGATCTGCAAAAGAGGTATCTCTTTCAGAAACTGATATCTTGCCAATTCCAGGTTTTTATATAGCTCTCCGTAAGCGCCTCCATATACCTGAATATTTACTTGTTGCTTTTGTAATGGCGCTTGTGAGGCAGCAAAGGCAGGATTTAAATTTGCATCCTGTGTAGATGCTCTTGCAGATATACTGCTATTTAAATTACCTTTCAAACTTGCTACTCTTTGCTCTAAAACATCCAGCGTTTGTTTGCTTTTGTTAGTTCTCAATTCAATATAAAACTGCGATGTTTCCTGAACTATTCTATCCGTGAATATTTTTGTAAACCTTTCGTTGGGACTTTTAAAATTCACTTCAAATATGTTGAGCTTTTTATCTGGTCTCGTAGCAGACAATGACCCCTTAACTATACTGTTGTACATACAGAACAAAATACTATCCTGTAAGTAATTCAATTTTTCTTTTGTGATGCCTGCCGGGTAGGTAATATTTAATATTGTTCCTGCTTTGTTTTTCCACGTTTTACCAAAAACAGCTGTATAAGTATCGGCAAGTGTTGTGGCCTTACTATTAAATGTATCAACACTTAGTAAAACTCTTTCAACCATTCGCCTGCTTTTCATTATTTCAGCAATATTATCTCCACCGAAAACATCATTGCTTGTTCCGCCAATACTCAATCCAAATTGAGCAGCAATGCCGGCAATGCCCCCTGAACTACCGCTACCGCTTCCTCCTTCGTCTAGAGCAAATGTTAGTTTGCTTTGATAGTTTATCTTTTCAAACATCCCATAAATAAATCCTCCAACACCTCCTATCAAACCGGCTATTGCATAAATAAGGCAAATCTTTATCAAAGCTTTTACCCGTGAATTCTTAAGTATACTCATTCGGCAAAAAATTTAAAGCAGCAAATTACGGAATCTTAATTTAGTTGGGATAAGTATTCCTGAACACTTCGTCCCCAACCAGATATTGTGGCCAGATTATTGGATCAGTGTATTTTAACCATATTGTTTCTATGTTTGTAACCTATTGCAATTTAACAAAAAGCAGTCACGATGAGAATTAAAATATCTTCAGTATTAAGCCTCGGTAAAATAAATAGATGCTGTAAAATTTTAGTTGCATGGCTTGGATTGATGGCATTTACAGGTAAGGTTCTTTCTCAAAATAAATGGGTAGATATTGGAGACTTTGGTATTGTAGCAGACAATGGACAGGTTGACAACTACGCCTTTTTTGATGCAGCTTTTGATCATGCAGAAAAAAATAATATAAAAAACATAAGGATCCCTGCAGGTGTATTCTATATCTCCAGAGGTTTCCTTTTAAATGATAGCATCACAATTACAGGAGCAGGAATTGATAAAACCATTTTGCGATTGATCAATAATTTACCGGCAAGAACAGATGAAGCCAGGCAAACGGCCATCTTTACCGGAAAAAGATCTTACAGTCTTAATCAATCGGCAGCTACAAAAAATATTACCATCCAATCGCTGAGTATCGATCTGCAAAAACCGGAAAAAGAATTTAACATAGAAAACTTTGCAATGCTTGGAGGCATCAGATTGATCAATGCAATGAATTGTATAATTGATTCTGTAAAAATTATTAACCCCCAAAAATTTGGCATCGGACTGTTTGCTACAAAAACCGGGAAAGCTTGTAGTTTGAATATTGTAAAGAACTGTGTTGTTGAAATGCAGGGTGGTTGGTATTTACAAATGGAACCTTTCATTATTCCGCGATCTAATGAAACCTGTATCGGCATTCAAGTTGCTTCATATGAAGGCTATAAGAATAATGGTGCCGCTACTACTTTAAACAGAAAAAACAAGCATTACGTTGCTTCTAAAACAAAGAAGAATATCATAATGAATAATACGATCACGGGTGGATCTCATGGCATTTCGTTACCTAACAGTTGCAACAATAGTATTTTAAATAATAGAATTGAAGGCTGCAGTAACAGGGGGATAATAATCATTTCCTGCTCGGATAATAATTTAATTGAACGAAATACAATTATTAATTCAGGTTCTACAGCCATACACCTGGCGTTTAATTGCAACTACAATAAGATCAAAAGAAATACCATTGATGGCATATTAGGTGTAGAAGGTGATGGCATAAAATCATACATCAACTGCAACAATAATATCATAACCGAGAATATTGTAAAAAACTTTGCACTTACCGGCATACGTGTATCGCATGGAGCGAATAACAATACTATCAAGAAAAATTACATAACAGGTAATGCAAAAGACAATCAGACAGGCATTAAAGTGATAGCAAATAATAAGAATTTTTATGCTGATGGCATGAAATTCAACAACAAACTTACTGCCAAGGGTAATATTTGCATAGATAATACTATTTCAAATGTGGGAACAGGAATAACTGTAGGTGATGAAATGAACCTATCTAATAGCATTCAAAATAATACTGTTAGTGGGAATACATTTAAAAAAGTATCCTTACTTTATAAAAAGAAAAAGTAAACGAAAAAAACGCTAAGTCGTGCTTTAGTTTCTCGAAGTTATTATAACATTGGCCACAATCCCTAACGCAGATACTATCAGAGCCCATTCGCCTGTAGATATCTTTCCTTTGTTTTTAGCAATTCTTTCGGGCACAAAAATTTCAGATCGTGGAGTGATCTTCGGATAGCTCTTGAAAAATAAAAATCTTTTTACCGTTTTAACTCTTCCGTCAGGATATATTACCATGGTTCTGATCTTTCTGGCCCTTCCTGTATAATTGCCCGAACGTTTTATATAATAACGAAGATTTACATTGCCATCATATGGTACTAAAGTTGGAAAATAAACCTCCCCCGACACTTTCACCAAATTATTATTTCTATTAATTGTTATAACATCCCCATCTTCTAGAATCAAATTTTCTGGGCTTTCGGGATGTTTAAGAGCCTGGCTAAGATCGATACTTATCATCACATAAGTTTTGTATATCTCTCCTTTTAATCTATCGTCGGTTGTAATGGTATCGAGATTTACATTTAAAACTCTTTTAAATATTCTTTCTCTTTCTTCTGTGCTTAATTCGGAACGAACATATCGTCTGATTGTAACAGCTGATGTATCTGCAGCAGCTTTAAATCCGCCTACTCTTTTAAAAACATCACTCACTCTATCGCCACTTTTGCTCAAACTGTACTGACCCGGACTCAAAATTTCTCCTTGTATCAATACTTTACGTTGATATGAATAACCCGGAAGATTTTTTACAAGCACAATATCATATGGTTGTAAGGACACATCTTTGCCGGCAGTAAGGTCTACAACAAAAACTTCTGTCTGCTCATGATTAACTTTACGCACATCGGCATTCTTAATCCTTCTTGAAATTTCAATATTCGTAGAATCACCAAAATCCGTCAAGCCACCAATTGACATTAATAAATCTCTAACTGTCAGATTTTCTCTCCATTTAAAATCTCCTCCTTTTTTAACCTGCCCCTCTACTCTTACAGTATACTTTTCTTTAAAATCAAAAATAGAATGTATTGCAATTGAGTCATCCTTCAACAAATAAACATTTTGATTGAACCTTAAAACAGAATCAAGGCTAACAGATAAAGTAGTAGGGGTTTTGTCTATATTACTTCTGAAGATTGTAGCTCTGGATGTATAAGCATCTTCAGTGATTCCGCCGGCTTTTTCAATAAGGTTTTTCACTGTCATACCTGAAGTTAATTGATAAGGGCCGGGCCTGAATACAGAACCTGATATAGTGATTCTGTTTTCAAACCTATCTAATAATTTACCTATAGTATATACATCGCTTCCTTTAGCTTTAAAATCTTTAAAATGATCCGCTGTCAAATCTATCATTGTTCTTTCTTTCTCTGCAATTCTTTCTACACTTACAATACCTCTATAAGCATTATCGGTAAACCCTCCGCAAAATTCCAATAGATCGCTAAAATTTTCCTTGTCCAACATTTCAAATTTGCCCTTGCGGTTTACCTCTCCTTTGATGCTTACTCTATTTTTAGAATAGGGTATTCTTATGATATCTCCTTCTTGCAACAAAAGATTGTCTTTTTGATTTCCTTTTAATAAAAAAGAATATAGGTCAGCTGTTCTTTTTATTTCATTACCACGTATCAATTGAATTTCTCTGTACGACCCTTTATTTGAAGGACCACCACATAGATATAACACATTGTACAATGTTGTAAGTGAGGAAACCGTAAATGTTCCCGGCTTTTTAGCTTCACCGATCACAGTAACTCTTATGCTCCGAATTTTACCAAGGGTTAACTGCACTTTGGTTTGGCCTGAATTAATGGCACGATAAATTGTAGAAGCAAGCTTTGCTTTTATCTTTTCACTTGCTTGATCCATACTTAGCCCGTTAACATAAATCGGCCCAACATTTTGAATATATACGAAGCCCTCTTCATTAACTTTTAGATTGTATGATTTTTCACTAACGCCATATACATTTAATAGAATCTCATCATCGGGGCCTAAAATATAACCGGCCGGCGTTGGAATACGAAGGTTGGGTTCAAATGCTGTGCTATTTGTTGTGAAAAGCTCAGAGCCGAATATTTCCGTATCATTTTCAAAACTTTGATAAGGCAGGCTTTTTTTGATGGTATCGTATTCATGCTGAAAATCAGTTTTTCTGGTATCGGTTAGCTGGTTATCATCCGTGGTTTTTATACTGGTCGATTTTTTTACTGTGGCAATATTTTGCAGCCTGTTACGCAATTTTATCAATTCGGCATCAGAAAGGCCTTTTTCGGTTGCCAGTTTGTACAATTGAGCCTCTGTTAAACCCGACTCTATTGCTTTTACATAAAAAGCCCTTAATTCGTCATCGCTATATGAATCGATCTTTGCACTGCTCATATCTCCAAAATCGAGCAACGTTTGTGCTTGGCATTGTGTAGCGCTAAGTAGAATACTTATAAAAATGAATAACCCCAATCGTATTATCTGCATAACCAGTTAGTTTTATACCCCTTTATTTAATTGAAAATCAAGGTGCAAAATTGCTGACGAAGTTACTAACATTTTACTGATATTTTACCCATTTTGTTAGCCAGCACCATTTTTAAGACTTCAATGATTTGATAGCTTATTAATAGTCAAATTAGTATAAACAACCCTTTTGAGGTTACCTTTGCGGCCATGCATTACGCTTCAATAGAAAATATCAGTAAATCTTTCGGGGTAAGAACCCTTTTTCAAAATATCACTTTAAATATAGAAGAAGGAGATAAAATAGCCCTTGTTGCCCGAAACGGCAGTGGAAAAAGTACTCTTTTAAAGATCATTACGGGTTTGGATACGCCTGATACGGGTACTGTATGGGTACATAAGGACATTAAAGTGGTAATGCTGCAACAGGATAACGACTTTGACAGTAACAAAACCATCTGGGACAATGTGCTTCGTTTAGACAACCCGGTTGTAAAAGTGGTGAAAGAATATGAACAATTTTTAGAAGAAGGGTCTGAAGACATAGACAAACTCAGCGAACTAATGGCAAAATTAGATGACCTGAATGCCTGGAGTTTTGAAAGTGACTTGAAACAGATATTAGGAAAGTTGAACCTTCATCACCTGAATGAGAAAGTAGGCAATCTGAGTGGCGGGCAAAAAAAGAGAGTTGCATTAGCCCAAGCATTAATCGAAGCCGATCTTCATCAAGGAAGATGTTTATTGATACTAGATGAACCAACTAACCACCTGGATGTAAGCATGATCGAATGGCTGGAAGATTATCTTTCGGCATCAAAACTTACTTTGTTATTGGTTACACATGACCGTTATTTTTTAGATGCTGTGTGCAATGAAATAGTTGAAATCGACGAAGAAAAAGTATATGTGTACAAAGGCGATTATGATAATTTTTTAGAGCAAAAAAGTTTACGCATTGAAGTGCAGCAAAGCGAACTGCAAAAAGATAAAAATATTTTCAGAAAAGAACTGGAGTGGATGCGTAAGCAACCAAAAGCCCGTACTACAAAAAGCAAAAGCAGACAGGATGCGTTTGCCGAAGTGGAAGACAGAGTAAAACAACAGAAAGAAGTAGAAGAAGTTAGTCTGCAAGTAAAGATGACAAGGCTTGGTGGAAAAATTCTTGAACTGAAAAAAGTTTATAAGAGTTACGGCGACCTGCACATTATGAAAGGCTTTGATTATACATTTAAACGTGGCGAACGTATCGGTGTAGTTGGAAAGAACGGTGTAGGCAAATCAACTTTTTTAAAAATTGCTTTACAGTTGGAAGAACCTGACAGCGGCAAAATCAATCATGGTGATACTGTAGTTTTTGGAAATTTCAGTCAGGAAGGGTTGGTATATAAAGAAGATAAACGTGCTATTGAATATGTAAAAGACATGGCCGAGTTTTTTCCGCTGGCAGATGGTTCTAAAATAAGTGCCAGTCAGTTCATGGAGAAATTTGGTTTTTCGGCAGAGCAACAATTTACACCACTGAGCAAATTAAGTGGTGGTGAAAAACGCAGACTGCATTTAATGAGTGTACTTTTTCTAAATCCTAATTTTTTAGTGTTGGATGAACCAACCAATGACCTTGATCTGCAAACATTGCGTACACTGGAAGAATTCTTGATGGATTACCCGGGATGCATTTTAATTGTAAGTCATGATAGATATTTTATGGATAGAATGGTGGATCATCTTTTTGCTTTTGAAGGTAACGCTGTTATCAGAGACTATCCGGGCAACTATACTCAATACCGGGCCGCTATTGCAAGTGGCAGTCTTACAGATGAAAGACAGATCATCAAACAAGCACCTAAAGTTGAAGAAGTAATTGAAGCTCCGGTAAAACAAACAAAAGCTCCTTCACAAAAATTATCTTTTAAAGAAAAATTTGAATTTGAATCGATTGAAAAGGAAATACCATTGTTGCAAAAAGAGAAAGCTGATTTAGAAGCTGCAATGAACGAGGGCAAATTGGGTTTTGAAGAATTACAGAAAGCTGCTGAAAGGATCGGGAATATTGTTCAATTACTCGATGAGAAAGAAATGAGGTGGTTGGAGCTGAGTGAAAAAATATAAGTCAAACTACTTTTTCTCGTAATTAATGATCATCACCAATTCTTTGGACCCGGTTTGTTTTAATCCGTGAGAACTACCGGCATGTGTAAGAATGGCATCACCTTCTTCTACATTAAAAGTTTCTCCGTTCATCATCATCTCTCCTTTTCCACTTATGATATAGTATATCTCTTCTTCTTTTTGTAAATGGTATCCGATTGCTGCTCCGGGCCTTAGGATACGCTTTGTAAACTGAAGTTTTGAATTCTGTTCTTTTTTAAAAAATTTATAGGCCTTAGTACTACCTCCACCGCTGTGTGGACCGGCTTCGGTAACTACAATGTCTTTTTCATGTTCAAGCGTATAACCAGATTGCTGATTTTGTTTGCCAATAACAGAGGAGATCAGCAACAATGTAAGGCCACAAAACATTATAGCGGGCGCTAGCTTTTTCATATCTTAATATTTAAAATAAAGAAAGATCTATTTTATTTCGCTTGTTCCATTACCTGTTTGCATTACATAGGCTTCGAGGTTTCTGTTGAATTTGTGCAAATAGGCTCCACTAGCTTTAGCAATAAAATCATCTACTGCATTTTCAGCAACCAGATTGATCGTACAGCCCCCAAAACCACCTCCCATCAGCCTTGAGCCAATAACAGCATCATTGCTTAAGGTCTGTTCAACTAAAAAATCCAGCTCTTCGCAACTTACCTGGTATAATTTACTCAACCCTTCGTGAGTAGCATACATAAGTTTGCCGAATGCAATTAGATCATTTTGCTGCAGGCATGTTGCAGCCTTTTTGGTTCTTCCTATTTCTTCAATTACATACTTGCAGCAATCATATACTTCCGGTTTCATCTCCGGTTTATATGGCAGTATGTTATCTGCATTATGTATATCTCTGAAAGACTGTATGTTTAGTTTCGTTTTAAAAAAACTCATCCCTTCTTCACATCTCTGTCTGCGTATATTGTACTCACCGCTTGCTAAAGAATGATGCACCCCTGAATTAAGTAATACAATCTTATAGCCATCGAGTTGCAACGGAAAATATTGATGCTCCAAACTTTTACAATCCAATAGTAACACATTATCCTGCTTACCCATCATATTGGCAAACTGATCCATGATACCACACTTAACATTAGGAAAATTATGTTCCGCTCTCTGACACAATCTTGCCAACTCAACCCTATCCAGTCCACAATCAAAAACTTCATTCAGCGCAAATGCCAGTCCTCCCTCTACAGCTGCAGACGAACTTATACCGGAACCCCGTGGAATATCGCCACTGAATACACAGTTGAATCCTTTTATCTTTTTATTGAGCAATAGAAACTCATTCACTACACTTAGTAAATAATTTTTCCAACCCGATTGTTTTGAAATTGATAGAATAGCTACAGAAAACCACTCATCAAAATCCACAGCATAAAAATGACATTCGTCGGTTTCATTTTTTTCCAGTGCATAATATACCCCTTTATCAATGGCAGCAGGCATTACAAAGCCATCATTGTAATCTACATGTTCGCCAATGAGATTGATTCGTCCCGGTGAAAAAAACAATCTTGGCTCTGCAGAAAAACTCTCAGAAAAAATTTTGTGAACTCGGTTGGCAATAGCATTCATGGAATCAGGTTAGTAAGGTGATCTTATAAGCGGTTGTAAAATTGATCTTTTCATTCGGTTCAATCACTTTTAAATCTATAGCATTATTAAAAGTATCCGGAGGTGCACTCAAATTTTCAATAGCAATGCTATTGCGATGATCCGGTGTGTAAATTTGTAGATAGGGATAACTCTGCTCAGGAATTATTTCTATTTGCATCTTCCTTTCTTTATCCCTTAATACACACATGGGTTGACACTCGGCAAAGTTCAACGCAAAACAATCATCAAATTTTGTGTTGCCAATCTTTTCAAGAGAGCCAAATGTTTGATAAGGAATCTTCTCCCCGGTAGGTATCATTGTTTCATCAAAGATCATTTGTTCTTTACTCTGAAATTCAAGTAAAAGATCATCCACCTTGCTACCAAATGTAAAATACGGATGCCAGCCATCCTGTATCGGCATTAAGTTATTTCCGGTGTTGATAATATCGGTAGAGATAGTAAGTAAATTATTTTTTTGCAGCTTATAGGTTATGATACAACAATAAGAGAAAGGATACCCAGCATCCGTACCTTCATAATCATATTGCATTGAAACCGTAGCATGTTCGTCTCCTGACCCCTGAGCAACAACTTCATACGCTGCATCATACAATAATCCATGCAATGCATGCTCACCTAACAAGAATTTTTGGATTGTATATTTTGTATCCCCAAAAACATAGGTTGCATTTTTTACCCTGCAGGCAAATGGCGAAAGTTTACAACTTTTAAATCCCTTAGCAGCTACATTTGCTTCAAAATCTGCTGCATGATCATAATGATCTATTACATTTATTATTTGATCATTATTCAACACCTTGAAAGCATGTAAAATTGCTCCGTATGCAGGAATTACTTCAACAGATGTATCACTGTTGTTATCCTGTAAAATAATCTTAGCGAAGCCGTCTTCAATTCTATTTTCAATTGTAAAACTCATATCGTTCTGTGAAAATACTAAATACTTCTTATCAAATCACTAAAACATAGCTCGTTTGATAGTGTTACGAATTGAGTAATATTAGTTCGCTACAACATTGTTATTGCCGTTTCACGAAAGATAGTTTTTATATTGCAGAGAATTATATCCTTAATGACATTCATCAACGATAATAAAAAGGCTTATTTATTTTTAGCAGTCTGTGGATTGGTGTATTTCTTTCCGTTTTTTATTTATGGCAAGAACACCATCTTCCCGATCGTTGACAACCTTGATTGTTATTACGTATGGAATAAAATTGTAGCACAATCACAATATGCCTGGGGTAAACCTTCTACCATCATTGCAGAATACATGAATGGATTACCAAGATTTACTTTGGTCAACAGCTATTCATTGTTCTTCGTACTGAACCTGATCTTTTCTTCTTTTTATGCTGCTGCTATCCACATATTTCTAATTCACATGGTTGGTTGTTTTGCCATGTATGCATTTGCAATTAAATATCTCACAAAGGGAAACATAGCAGCAGCTGTTCTTGCTGCCGTTGTTTTTGGATTTCGAGAATACACTTATGCATTTGGCCTTAGCTTATCATTATTACCATTATTGATAATGGTTTGTATTCATTTCGTACAAGAAAAAGAAACCAAAAAGGATTGGATATTTTTAATCGCTTATCCCTTTTTATCAAATTTTCAATCGGTCGGTATTTTTATACTTAGTGCCTGGGGTTTGTTATCTGTATATTTTATTTTCAAGAACAAAAAGACCGGCATCAAATTATTGACTGCGATAGTAGTAATGACAGGTCTTTACTACCTGAACAATTTTCCAACGATCAATAATCTGTTATTCGACAGTTACTTTATATCTCATAGAAAAGGGTTTGTATTGAACGGTGTGGCGCATCAAATGGGAAATATAGCAATAGCGGACGAACCACACAATCTTGCATTTTTTGCAAAACATATTTTTGCCCGTAAGATATTCATCGTATGTGCAATTGTACTGTACTCAATGTATAGATCGAAATCCTCTCAGTTTAAATTGTTGTTATTTATCACATTGGGCATCGTGTTTTTTCAATGCAGGGTTATTATTCTTAATAGCGATACTTTAAAATTTTTACAAGAGAAATTCATGCTTTTTCGGATGTATCATTTTTATAAAATGTTTGTCTTTGAAATTTTCTTTCAGGCAATGGCCTATGCTATCATGGCTGCATTCGTATTATCCATATTCAAACAAAAATGGATCAGTTATATTTTATTGCTAACGATGTTTCCTTTTGCAGTACGACTATCACCACTTTGGAAACCTTTATTAGGACTGCAATGGCAGAAAGCGTACAGGCCCTTTAACGGATATTATTCTCCGGATCTGTTTGAAAAAATAAAACAAACCATTGCATTACCGGTTAACCAATATAAAGTTGCATCATTCGGCATTGACCCGGCTGTTGCATCTTATAATGGATTATATACAGTAGATGGATACATCAATAATTATCCACTCGACTATAGAAATAAATTCAAAGAAGTGATCAAAGATGATCTTGTGTTGATCAATCAACGATTTGGATCGAATGAATTTGAAACAAGAGGGCATTTTTGTTATTTGCAAACAGTTGGTCTTATAGAAAAAGGCGATTTTCAAATTCCAGCCGATAAATTAAACCCGATGAAAAGCCCACAGGAAGTGCATTGGAATTTTATGGCACTCAAAAATCTTGAATGCGATTTTATTATTTCTTCAGCAGAAATTTCTGACCAATCAAATTCACTTGTATTAATGAATCATTTTGAAAATGCATTTTACAAGCTCTATTTGTATAAAATGAAGTAAATTCGTGTAACCTTAAACCTCTATTGAGAACCGGATGTCGATCATAAAGTCTCCTATACAGTATTATAATAATATTCAGCTTGAGTATTTCAGTCAGAAAATAAAAAAGACGATGGTGCCGGCTAATACGCCTTATGTAAATCGGCATGTGGATGAGCTGATCAATTACGGTAAGATCACCAAAACAGACAGAGTACTGGATGTAGGTTGCGGCATGGGTAAGTACACATTGAATATGCTGGCAAAGGGGTACAAAGTAGAAGGACTTGACCTTAATGCTTTTTTATTGCAACAATTTCTAAGATATAACGATAACCGTTTCCCTGTAAAACTTCATTTAGCGGACATCATTGAAGCACCGGAAGAATTAAACGAGCAGTTTGATTATGTGATCGGATTTATGGTGTTACACCATCTTCACATCTTACATACCTGTTTTCAATCGATGTACAGATTGTTGAAACCGGGAGGAAAAATAATTTTTCTAGAACCCAATCCCTACAATCCTTTATTTCATATGCAGATTTGGTTTACACCGGGCATGAGCTACGAAGGAGAGAAAGGATTAAAAGATATGACAAGAAAAAATATAACAAAGGCTTTGAATTTTGCTGAATTTGAAAATGTAGGTATTCATCGCTTTGGTGCGTTTCCTCCGGCTATCTATAATAAAAAAATTGGTGGCAAGCTAGATCATATGCTATCAAAGGCAGCAGTATTATCACCTGTTATGGCATTTCAATTAATATCTGCCACCAAACCTCTGAACGTTTAATGAACACTGTACAAGTATCATATCCGGTAGAGGCACATCATCTTACTAAAAAAATAGAAGATGATTCATTCTGGTATCAACACAGAACATCCGTTATCCTTAAAGCAATAAAGAAAAACATTAGTGGCACTCCAACAATTTATGATCTTGGTGGTGGCAACGGGCCAATTTCAAAAGCGCTGATCAACAACGGATATAACTGTGTATTGGTAGAAGCTTTACCCGATGCCGTTACAATCGCTAAGGAAAGAGGTATTCAATCAACCATATTATCAACCATACAGGATTTTAAAAAAACAGAACTATCGGTTGTTTTGTTGGCCGATGTACTGGAACATATAGAAGATGACTTATCAATGCTTAAACAACTGTATCAACAGATTGCACCGGGAGGCGGCATTGTTATTACAGTTCCTGCATTCAGTCATATCACAACTTCTATTGATAGAGAGATAGGGCATTTCAGAAGATATACAACAAGCAACATGTCTGCTAAACTTACTGAGGCAGGATTTGTAGTTCAACAAAGATCATATTTTTTTTCTTTGCTTTATCTACCGTTTGTTTTATTGAGAGTGCTGCCTGAAAAGCTTGGTTTTACCAAAAATAAAAAAGATAATAGGAGAAATAAAGAGCATTTATCTAATTCACCCCGGCTTAATAAATTAGCCGGAAAATTTTTACAGTGGGAATGCAGATGCATACAATCGGGCATTCGTATTCCTTTTGGAACCAGTTGCATTGTAGTGGCAACAAAATCTTAACCTAAAAACTAATAATGAAATTTAATAAAGATAGTTTTGAACTCTTATTATTTACAACAAATATAAACATAGCAAAAGAGTGTCTTCAGGCTGGTGTTGATGCAATTATAATTGATTGGGAAAACAAGGGAAAGAACGAAAGACAGAGTGGCTATCCTACTCAGATAAATTATGACACTGTTGATGATCTTATCAATATGCGAAAAAATATTTCCGGGAAAATAATCTGCCGTATCAATAAATTTAACCACGAATATTCTGCTGCTGAAATTGACCTTGCAATAAACAGCGGTGCCGACGAAATATTTTTACCGATGGTAGAAGATAAAAGTGAGGTGAATAATGCGTTAGAGCTAGTTAACAACAGATGCAAAATGGGCATACTCATTGAAACGGATAGTGCTGTACAAAAAGTAGAAACATTTAATAATCTACCCCTGTCAAGGGTTTATGTAGGATTAAACGATCTTCAGATAAGTCGTAAATCTGCAAACATGTTTTTACCATTGGTGGATGATACAGTACGGACAGTCAAATCAACCTTCAAAAATATTCCGGTAGGTGTAGGTGGTATGACTCATCCGGATGAAGGATATCCTATTCCTGCAAAACTCCTAATTCAACAGTATATAAATCTTGATATAAATTTTAGTTTTTTAAGAAGAGCATTTTTAAAGGACCTTCAAATTTATGGAGCTGACAAATTGGTAAGTGAAATAAGGAATAGTCTACAGCAAATAAAGCCAACGACTGTATCAGAAACAAACGAACAATTAAGATCATTCTTAGATTAATCTATAACTATAATGAAGAGAACGCTACTTCTCTTATATAAAGTCAGTCAGCAACACCTAAGCAATCTTCAAAACATTGCCCCTGATTGGAATATTGTGCATACCACAGATAAAACTGTTGCTGCACAATTAATCGAAAATGCCGAGGTGGTAATGGGCAATCATCATCTTTGCGAAAGTCTCCCACTCAATAAACAAAAGATAAAGTGGTTACAAACCAACTCGGTTGGTATTGATTATATTTTGAAAAGATGCGGCACTCTTCTTGAAAACATAATTGTTACAAATGCAAGAGGTGTTTATAATGATGAGATCTGTGAACATACGATCGGACTTGTTCTTACGCTTCATAGAAACCTTCATCTGATAAGAGATGCTCAGCATTTGCATCAATGGGAGAGACCGATACAACTACCATTACTTTCGCAAAAAAATGCAATGATCATCGGTTATGGCAGTTTAGGAAAAGTGATCGGTGAAAAATTATCAATGTTTGGAACGAAGATATATGGAGTAAATACTGAAGTGCAGTTTTTTATTGATGAGAAAGGAACAAAAAAACATTGGAAGGAAATACTTCCGACAATTGATATTGTAATCCTTGCACTGCCATATACAAATGAAACGATCAATTATTTTAGCGCAACCGAAATACAGCAGCTCCCTGCAAATGCAATACTCATCAATATCGGCAGAGCCGGCACCATTGATGAAAAAGCTTTGTACGAACACTTAAATACCAATAAAATTCATGCAGCCGCATTGGATGTATTCGACGATGAGCCATTGAATCCAGAGCATACTGCATGGACAATCAAGAATCTTTTTGTTTCGCCACATATGGCGAGGACAAGAGAACTAAAGCCTCCTTTCCAATACGAACAATTCTTTGAAGAAAATTTTAAACGATACATCAACAATGAGTCGCTGCAAAATATTGTTGATATTACTAAAGGTTATTAAATGAAAGTAAGTTATGTGATACCGGTTTTTAATAATGCTGCAACACTTGTAGCGCTGGCAAATCAATTAGCAGATTGCAGCTTTAAAAATAACTGGGAACATGAGATCGTTTTTGTTGACGATTGCAGTAGAGATAACTCTTTAGAAGTTTTATCGTCAATTAAAAAAAACACGACGGTAATAAAATTAAAAGAAAATAATGGACAGAGTACTGCCGTGTTGCTTGGTTTAAAATATGCGTCAGGAGATATTGCCGTAGCAATGGATGCCGATCTTCAAGACAGGCCGGACTTTATTCCCAAACTTGTTGAGAAAATAAATGATTCAGTCGATGTAGCTTTCAGCGGCAGAAGCGGACGGTATGAAAATAGTTCCAAACTTTTTTCAGCCAAAACATTTAAATACATATTGCATTTATTAAGCAAAAAAAGATTGCCTGCCGACGCATGCATGTTTTTTGCCATTAAAAAAGAATCTATTAGTCCCCTATTGGCCTATACGGGATCTAAGCCTTACCTGCTCTCAATTATTGCTCGAAAAAAATTGAATTGTATAAGCGTCCCATACATTAGAGCTGCAAATAATTTATCAAAAAGTAATTACACTTTTACAAAAAGATGGAAAGTTGGTATGAAAGGCATTATGAATTTTTTCTTCCTGCACGAGAAAATATTACCTGAAAACGCATACAGCATTGTTCAACATTAATTCAATAAAAAAACGCTCCAGAAATTTCTGAAGCGTTTTAATAGCAAGCAATCATGAACAACTATAAATTATCTAAATAACTTTTCAACTCCTCTAAACTAACTCTTGCAGGATTTATATTTATATTTTGGTAATCGGCAGATGATTTACTGGTAACAAAACCATTATGACCAAGGTAATAGAAGTTTCCTTCTTTGGTTAAAGTCACAATTCTAACAGATTTCCCTGAAGGTAACGCCGTACTTATAAATTTTTTCAACGCAACACTTCCTTTCATTTTAATCACTGTTGAAATATCATTGAACACTACAAAAGACAATGTATTCGCATTTGTAAAATTTGTTGGCAGCATTAAGCTTATTTTCACAGAATCATCTGTTGCAATATCATAAAAATAATTACAGTTCATCCAACGCAAACGATTTGTATAAAATTCATACCCGGCTGAAGTAAAAAGCACTCTGTTAAAATTGTTTGATATCGTATCGCCACATTGTTTCCAATTAAACATATATGGATCTGTGTTATCACCATCGAACAACTTCATTGCCTGGGAAACATAATTATTTTCAAACTGAATTTTAATTTTTTTATCGTTAGCCAGTTTCAACACTTCTCCTTCTTTTTTCCCTTGAATAAATACTGCTCCTCCATTAACTAACATTCTGTTGTCAGAAATTGTTGGTCTTGACATTTTAATAAGATCTCCTTTCTTCTTTAAAAGATAGGCTTCTACTGCAATTCTGCCATCTACTGTAGCCCCTGCTGATGTAACAAATGCATTTGCAGGAAAAGTACAAACTAAGCCGGAAGGAAAAGCAACCGTATGAACAGCATTGTCCATATCAATACTGTCTCTATCTGCTGCAAAGACCAATGCATTCTGCAATTTAGATGCAAACATATTTTCATTCATATCACCATACCAGGTATCGCTGGGCCCTGTAACCTGTCCGGGATCAATTACAAATACATCAGAATCTTTAGTGCAGCCGATGAAAACAAATCCGCAAACTAATACCGTAAATAAATTAATAAATTTTCTCATTGTCTATACTATGTCCTTCTTTCAGATACTTTGTGTTTTGATTGTGCTGCCTGTTATTTTAAATCTACTCTAATTCCTAAACGCAGTCCGATGGTATTATACTTCTGCTCCAGCGTAAGAGTTTCTTTGCTCATAGGATTTAAGTTATACCTGAAATATGGCTCTGCTAAAACATGCATTTGATCTGTCAATTTATAATACACACCTATACCTCCTGTTAAACCAACACCAACATTGGTTCGGAACTGATAAGGAGATGTTGTTGACTTGCCTGTTGTTATGGAAACAGGCAGGTAGTTGGTATCCAACACTTCTCCTCTTTGCCAGCTATAAACATTTATCATTGCACCTGCACTAATATTTACATGCAGTCTGCCATTACCTATTTCATAGCCTGCCATCAGAGGAATATCTATTGTTTTGTATTTATTGTAGGTTGTCTTTTTTCGTGTGCCCGTTACCGTGTAGCTTCCGGTAGTATCTCCTGTATTAGGATCAATGATATAGGTAACTTGTACCAAATTATTTTGTACGAAAGTGAATTTTTCATTTATCTGGCTATAGTTCAATCCGGCTTTTACACTCACCCCATTTTTGAACACTTTCCCTATTCTTATTCCGGCACTGTAGGCAGAAGAAACTTTTGTACTTGCTTTACGTTTTGCCAGATACTCGGACTGTGTTGTATCTGTAAAATTTCTGATGGTAAAATCCGGGCCGGCGTAAACTTCTATGTAAGTTTTATCACCTGCGGCGCCATCTTCAACTGTGGGGCAAGGCACTGTTACGTTGGGAAATTTTCTGTTTTGTAAAAAAGTCGTTGCTCTTTCGGGGAATTCGATCAGCAGTAATTTATTGGACAAAATATTTCTTGTTGCTATTTTTTTCTGCAGATCGAGTGCATCATCATTTACCACAAGATCATTATAATCGGCAAGAGGAAAGTAGACCTGATCTTTATTTAATCCTATCCGGTTATTGCCTGATGAAAACTTAGCCGATTGAGCATTGATGCTATTACTATTTTCTGTGTTTACAATTTTAGAATCAGTTGCTTGTTGTTGATTAGAAATATGTTGATCTCTTGATTGAACTTTACTATCGTCACTTTGATGACCTTTAACAGCAGCCACTGTATTTACTTTTTGTGGATCGTTTGAATTATTGCCACCTGATAATAACCATGCAGCCAATGATGCAACAATCACCCCTCCTACCAACACTGCAACATTTTTGGTATTAAAAAAATTATACCAAAAGCCGGCGGGCTTTCTATTTTTTCTTGCCGCCACAATGTTATCCCATACATGCGGAGACACAGTGGTTGAAAATCCACTGAGTTCATTTTTTATATAGTTATCAAAATTCCTTTCTTCGCTCATACAGCAATTTTTTGCATTTCGGTTATTTGTCTTTGTAACATCATTCTTGCTTTTACCAACTGACTTCTGCTTGTTCCGGGTTGAATGCCCAGCATTTCAGCAATCTCATCGTGTTGATATCCTTCGATCACATACAGGTTAAAAACTATCCTGTATCCATCGGGTAAATTATTTATAAGTTCCATCAGATCCTTTTGGGTTAGATGAGCATACACCGATGGATCCAAAACGCTTTCATCTCTATCCCTTATTTCATAGCCCGATAATTCTTTTGAATAACGGGTTAATGTATATTTTTTTAAGGCCGTGTTAACCACGATCTTTCTTATCCAACCTTCAAAAGAACCTTCAAATTTGAACTGATGCATTTTGTCGAAAACCTTTATAAAGGCATCCTGCAAAATATCCTCAGCATCGGCTGCATTACGGGCATACCGTTGGCACACGCCCAACATACGGCCGCTATAACGGTTGAATACCTCTTTTTGGCAAGCGGCATCTTCCTTAATACAGGCTCTTATCAATTGCTCTTCGGTCAAATTCCTTTCTTTTTTATCAAGCCGTTTTTTTACAGATACTATACGCAGATAATACGCTGCCCGGCAGGATTTATTGCTATTAAGTTACAAAAAACGGGCTAAATTTTACGGTTTATTCAAAAAAAACTAATTTCAGGACACTGATATGACAAATTAAAAAATATAACCTGTAAAATATCAGTTGGTTATAAAAATTCAGCCAGCAAATGGACGCCGATTTTAACAAAGAAGAACTTTTTAAAGAACTTACCAGATTGATGGCTCAAAATGAGAGCCTGAAAGAGCAATTGCAGGATTGCGAACAGGTATTGGCTATGCGTAAGAATAAGATAGAAAGTCTTGAAAAAAAACTGGCAGAATCTGCAGCCTACCAAAGCAGCTTAGATAGCTATCTGGCAGAAGTTCAGCAACTGGAAAATAATATTGATACTTTACAACATAATATCGAGGGAACAAAAACCATTCAATCTGATCTTGAAAAGCAGGTAACCGATTCCGTTAGTGTTGAACATCGGTTAGAAGATGTACAACAACAATACACTTATCTTCAAACACAACTCGAAGATCTACAAAATCAATTGCAGGAACTAAACGATCGAAATCTTATTCTTGTGCAACAAAACTCAAAAATTGCTGAGCTGGAAAGTCTTTTGGCTAATTATGAGTCTGCATCCAATATCGAAGAAGAATAATCCTGCTTAAGTTGGGTAAAAATATTTCAGGCAAGAGTTGTATTCATCAAATCCTTTTTTTACATTACATATCTAAAACTTAACGCATATGAATCTAATTGAAAGAGTAAAGAATATTATCATTACTCCCAAAACTGAATGGGATGTTATTAATGGAGAATCAACTACTCCTCCAATGCTACTTACAAGCTATGTTATTCCAATGGCTTTAATTCCGGCAGTTGCAACCTTCATTGGAATGGGATTAATAGGGGTTGATGTTTTTGGAATAAAAGTAGGCGGAATAAAATATGGATTGGCTTTAGGCATCATGTCTTTTTTGGGCTCAATTGTTAGCTATTATGTTTCTACTTATGTTATTGATGCATTGGCTCCAACTTTTAAGTCGGAAAAAGACATCAATAAATCTGCACAACTGGTGGCCTATTCATCAACAGCAGCTTATGTTGCAGGTATTTTCAGTATTTTACCGGCTTTGTCTTTTTTAGGTATCCTTGCATTGTATGCTATTTACCTTTTTTACATTGGCTTACCTAAGTTAAAGAAAACACCCCAGGATCAGGTTGTAGTATATATGGTGGTGGGAGCCCTGATTATTATTGTGGTTTCGGTTGTTGTAAATCTTATTCTTACCAAAGTGGTATATAGTATTGTAGGTAATCCATTTGCAATGGGAATGGATGATCTGTTTAAGTTCAAGTAGCATTCATCATCATTCTATATACAATAAAGCATTCTGATTTTTCAGGATGCTTTTTTATTTACCTAAATTTGTATTCAACATGAGTACAATTGCAGCAATAAGAAAAGATTATCAACAGCACACACTTACCGAAAAGGATGTGTCGCAAGACCCTTTACAACAGTTTGGACAATGGTGGGACGATGCCATTAAAAGTGAAATAGATGAAGTGAATGCAATGACACTTGCAACAGTAAAGAGTGACGGCACGCCATCTGCCAGGATAGTTTTATTAAAAGGATTTGATGAAAGAGGGTTTACTTTTTACACCAATTACAACAGCAATAAAGGAAAAGAATTAGATGAAGGGAAAAAAGCTTGTCTGGTTTTTTTCTGGAAAGAATTAGAACGACAAATAAGAATAACAGGAATTACTGAAAGGGTGAGTGAAAAAGAAAGTGATGCATATTTCAATTCAAGACCTGAAGCCAGTAAGATCGGGGCATGGTCATCGCCACAAAGTTTACCGATATTTAACAGAGATGTAATTGAAGAAAATGTGGTAAAATTTAAGGAACAATTTAGTAATGATCCTATTCCTCGTCCGCCGCATTGGGGGGGATATATAGTAAAACCAACTACGGTAGAATTTTGGCAAGGCCGGCCTAGTCGCTTGCACGACAGGATCTTATATACCTTGCAGGAAGATGGAGGCTGGAAGATAGAAAGGCTAGCCCCCTAGATAATTACGATGTGAGATTTACGATTTACGATTTGATCCGATATTAAAAGTACATCGTAAATCTAAAATCGTAAATCGTAAATAGAATTATGCTTTTTTCTTAGCTGCTTTCTTCACTTTAGCAGGTCTGCTTTTTCCGAAAGAACCTTTAGTGATCTTTCCTTTTTTTGTTTTGATATCGCCACGTCCCATAATAATATATTTTTATAAATGAATGTAGATGAAAAGAGCAAGACATAAGTAATTACATCTTGCTCTTTTAATTTGTTTGCTCAAGCATTACAATTTAGCTGATAATTCTTTACCGGCTTTAAATTTAGCAACTTTTTTAGCTTTGATTTTGATAACAGCACCTGTTTGAGGGTTGCGACCATTACGTGCAGCTCTTTTAGATACTGAGAAAGTACCAAAACCTACTAAAGTAACTTTACCACCACCTTTTAAAGTTTTTGTAACAGCTTCTACAAAAGAGTCTAAAGCGGCGTTTGCTTGTGTTTTTGTAACACCTGCATCATCTGCAAGTTTTGCAATTAATTCTGCTTTGTTCATGATATTTTTTTTAAAAATTTTTAACTGTAACAAATATAGAAGGTTTTTAATTGCAACAAAATTTTTTTATCAAAAAAGATTTTTAACAATTCGCTGCAAACCGCAAGGAATAAGGGGTTTGTTGAATTAAAAATGAAAAATGAAAAATGAAAAATACAAGAGCATCTCTTAAAACCCTTTGCCAGTAAGCATTTCAGAAGAACCGGGGCGAAATCCTTTATCCATGCGGTTTTTGGGGAATATACAAACCTTTTTTATTAAACAAAATGTATTTTTTTGTTTTGCACATTTAGTTAACAACCTGCATTACCGAGCGGAATGCGATGAATTTATCTCCCCATTTATCGAAAGATTTTTGACGCATTATAGAAGCATGATTTTCGATATAGTTATTGTACAACGATTTGCTTTCTGCATGATATTGTATGGCATAAGTTGGCCCTTCAGAAGTATCTACTTCAAGTAGCTGTAAAATAACAGCATGTGTAAAACAACCCGTAGCAATAACTTGGGGAATATGCTCTTCTTTGATCCACTTAAGCCATGACTGATGAATAGATTCGTGTACTTTGATGGTAACGTTGTAAATGATCATTGTAATAAGGAATAAGAAATGTAAAATAAGAAATAAGAAAGTGTACTGTGCTTATTTCTTTAGTTCCAGAAAAATCGGACAATGATCGCTGTGCTTTACATCAGGAAAAATATCGGCATCTTTCAATTGCTTTTTTAACGGTTCGGTTACTGTAATATAATCGATACGCCAGCCTTTGTTATTCAATCTTACCGAAGGAAAACGCTGACTCCACCAGCTATAGCGATGAGGCTCTGGATGAAACTCCCTGAAAGTATCTATCCAGCCGCTTGATAAAAATTTAGTCAGCCAGTTTCTTTCCTCCGGCAAAAAACCCGAAGAATTTTTATTTCCCTTAGGATCATGTATGTCTATTTCATTGTGAGCAATATTATAATCACCCACCAGTATCATTTTAGGAAATTTCTTTTTTTGTTTATTCAGATAAGCATGAAACTCATCTAACCACACGTACTTAAAGGCTTGTCTTTCGTCACCGCTTGTACCTGATGGAAAGTAGGCATTGATCAATCTTATGTCTCCAAAATCTGCTTGTATCACTCTTCCCTCGCTATCACTCGATTCTATACCACAACCGTATTCAATATTATCGGGTTTGATCTTAGAAAAAATAGCCACGCCGCTATAGCCTTTTTTTTGTGCACTAAACCAGTGATGATGAAATCCTAGTTCATCTAACTGTTTAAAATCCACATCATCTCTAGTTGCTTTAGTTTCCTGCAAACAAATAATATCTGCCGGATTTGTTTTCAGCCAATCTATAAAACCTTTCTTAAAAGCAGCTCTTATGCCGTTTACATTATAGGAGATGATACGCATAAAATAAATTTAGTTTTTTACTTTACTTCCAACAGGGAAATTTACGCCTAAGCTAAGGATCATTTCGTAAGTTCCAAAAGCATGTTTGGCTGTTCCTTCAAATATTTTCAAATCAGCATAACGGGCATAATCCGCTTTGTTCGAAAATTCCAGATATACATAATCAAAGAATGTAGTTCTTAGGGCTGCTTCTACGCCTGTATTCCAGCCGCCGATTTGAAAATGCGGCGTGTTGGTATTTCCAAAAAATGAATTTTCTACATGAGGTATTACCGGACCTATTCCCACTTTACCTAATGCATCTACTTTAAATGTTCCGGCATTGTTTTTATACAAATGCCAGCGTTTTACAATATTGAATAAAAGAAAATTAGCCCCGTTATTCAGATAATAATAATAACCGTTTGCTTTATTAAAATCTATCAGACTATCAACCGGAGCATTATTCAATGTTCCTTTTATTCTTACTCGTTGATCAGCAAAAATGAATTTAGTATGATCAAAGTTTATTTCAACTGCCAGGTCTTTTTTTTTGTTGAGGAAAAGTCCTAAACGATAGTTGTATTGAGGTATGGTAAGCTCTTTTTTAAAGATCCCGCCATCTTCATTCCACCCAGGATGATCTTTGCCGATAACATCAACAAAAGTGTATTTATTTCCTAATGAAGGTTGATCAATCTTTACTTTGCTTTTTGTATACCACTCTTTATTATAACCCCAGGAAAAATAAAACTCTTTTTTTCGTTCTTTCTTTTTCTTTTGTGCATAAAGAGAGCAAGTAAAAAATGAAAAACTAAAAATGAAAAGAGATTTAAAAAGAGTTGCTTGTATGTTCATTGAAAAAATATTATTCGTCTAACGGAAAGAAATTAATTCTACATCAAAAATAAGTGTGCTGTTTGGTCCGATGACTGAGCTCACTTGCCTTTCTCCATAACCCAAGTGTGGCGGAATAAAGAACCGCCATTTACTTCCTTGCGGCATAAGTTGCAGCCCTTCAACCCAACCTTTGATTACCGCATTCAAAGGGAAACTTGCTGGGGTGCCTCTTTGCACAGAGCTATCGAAAATAGTTCCGTTAATAACCGTACCATGATAATGGCAGGTAACTGTATGATGTAAAGATGGCTTTTCGCCGTCTCCCATTTTTAAAATTTCATATTGCAAACCACTTGGTAAACTTACTACATTTTCTTTTTTTGCATTTTCTGCAAGGAATTGTTCTCCTGCTAATAAATTAGCTGCTGCTTTTTCATCTCTCATTGCTTTTAGTTTTTCTGCTGCTGACATTTGTTGTAAGTTTAAGAGGTTAAAGGCGTTTAAAAGGTTTAACGTTTAATGGTTTACAACTTTTTCAACCTCTTAAACTTATTTGACCTCTTAAACTACTCCAAAATCGGCCTCAACCATCTTGTTGCGTCTTCAATGCTCATACCTTTTCTTTTGGCATAATCATTCAACTGATCTTCACTTATTTTACCGACACCAAAATATTTACTTTCCGGATTAGCAAAATACCATCCAGATACAGATGATGCAGGATACATTGCCAAAGATTCTGTCAATTCAATACCCGTGGCTTCTTTACCACCTAACAAACTGAATAATTTATATTTTTCGGTATGGTCAGGACAAGCAGGATAGCCAGGTGCCGGACGAATGCCTAAATATTCTTCTCTGATCAATTGTTCATTGGTAAGATGCTCATCTGTAGCATAACCCCAATACTCTTGCCTTGTTTTTTTATGCAATACTTCAGCAAATGCCTCTGCCAACCTATCGGCCAACGCTTGCAAAATAATTTTATTATAATCATCATGAGCCGCTTCAAATCTTTTGATATGCGGTTCAATGCCTTCTATTGTTACTGCAAAAGCTCCGATATGATCTTGATAGTTCATCTCTGCAGGAGCAATAAAATCTGCCAATGATAAATTAGGTTGTCCGTCTGCCTTTTTAATTTGCTGACGAAGGAATTCCAGTTTTACCACTTCTTTATCAGCCAAAACATCTACAGAATCAGGAGCTACCTTATTAGCGGGCCAGAAACCAATTGCTCCTCTTGCATTCAACCATTTCTCAGCTATGATCTGTGTCAATAATTTTTGAGCGTCATTGTATAAATTAGTAGCAGCTTCACCAATCACTTTGTCCGTTAGTATTGCAGGAAACTTGCCATGCATTTCCCATGCAATGAAGAACGGTTGCCAATCAATATATTCAGCTATTTCGGCAAGGTCATAGTTGTTAAATGTTTTTGTTCCGGTAAATGTTGGAGCAACCGGCTTGAAATTATTCCAGTTAATTGCTGCCGGATTTTTTTGTGCTTCGGCAAAGGTCAAAAATGCTTTGGTCGATTTTTTATTACCAAAATCAACTGCCAATTTTTCGTATTCATTTTTAATACTATTTAAAAAATCAGGCTTTTGTTCTTTACTTAACAAACTACCGGCCACGGTTACACTACGACTGGCGTCTAATACATGCACTACCCCTTCATCGTATTGCGGAGCAATTTTAACAGCGGTATGCATACGGCTTGTTGTAGCTCCTCCAATCAACAAAGGTAATTTCATCCCTCTACGTTTCATTTCATGTGCCACATGCACCATTTCATCCAATGAAGGTGTGATCAATCCGCTTAAGCCAATAATATCAACATTTTCTTTGATCGCCGTTTCTAAAATTTTGTCGGTTGGCACCATTACACCAAGGTCAATGATATCATATCCATTACAACCTAATACCACACCCACAATATTTTTGCCGATATCATGTACATCACCTTTCACGGTGGCCAATAATATTTTGGCAGCACCTGCAGCTTCTTCATTTGTTGTACCTGCAGCCAAATGCGCTTGTTTTCTATCTTCTTTTTCCTGTTCGATATAAGGCGTAAGCACAGCAACTGCTTTTTTCATTACCCTTGCACTTTTCACCACCTGCGGCAAGAACATTTTTCCTGCACCAAACAGATCTCCTACCACATTCATCCCATCCATCAACGGACCTTCAATTACATCCAACGGTTTAGGATATTTTTGTCTTGCTTCTTCTGTGTCTGCATCAATATATTCTGTGATTCCGTTTACCAACGAATGCGATAAACGTTTTTCTACAGTTTCTAAACGCCAGCTTTCGTCTTTTACTGTTTCTTTTCCTTTTGCTTTTACCGTATCGGCGAAAGCAATTAATTTTTCTGTTGCTTCGTTGTTATCATTGTTTCTATTCAATAAAACATCTTCACAAAGATTCCTTAATGTAGGTTCGATCTCATCGTAGACCACCAGCTGGCCTGCATTAACAATACCCATGTCCATACCGGCTTTGATAGCATGATATAAGAACACACTGTGTATTGCTTCTCTTACATGATCATTTCCTCTGAAAGAAAAAGACACATTACTTACGCCCCCACTTACTTTAGTAAGCGGCATTAATCTTTTTATTTCCCTGGTGGCTTCTATAAAATCTACTGCATAATTATTATGCTCTTCGATACCTGTTGCTACTGCAAAAATATTCGGGTCAAAAATGATGTCTTCAGGATCGTACCCCACTTGTTCAGTTAGTATCTTGTATGCTCGGTGACAAATTTCAATTTTGCGATCTTTTGTATCTGCCTGCCCTACTTCATCAAAAGCCATTACAATTACCGATGCTCCGTAACTTTTACAAATGAATGCCTGCTCAATGAATTTTTCTTCGCCTTCTTTCATGGAGATAGAATTCACGATACATTTTCCCTGTACGCACTTCAACCCGGCTTCTATGATCTGAAATTTAGAAGAGTCGATCATGATCGGCACTTTAGCAATATCAGGTTCGGCCTGTACTAAGTTTAGAAAGGTGGTCATTGCTTCTACGCCTTCCAACATAGCGTCATCCATATTGATATCGATGACCTGTGCGCCACTTTCTACTTGTTGTCTTGCAACAGACAAAGCTTCTTCATACTGACCATCTCTGATCAGGCGTGCAAATTTTTTACTTCCTGTAACATTGGTACGTTCACCAACGTTCACAAAATTTGTTTCCGGACGAACGACCAATGGCTCTAATCCGCTCAGGCGTAAAAAAGGTTTTATATGTGTTTGTTCACTCATGTTCTATTTATTATTTAACCACAAAGGAAACTAAGGTTACACAAGGTTCACAAAGTGCCGTTTATGATTCGTTTTACTCCATCTTTGAATAATACAGAATTAAAATTTATTAAAAGACCAAGCTTACAGCCCGATAATTTCAAATAAGTAAGCAACTGTGCGATATGAATATCGTTTAATGTTTCTACAGATTTTATTTCTACTATTAATTTGTTTTCTAATATCAAATCTATTCTATAACCAATATCTAATTTTACTTCTTCGTAAACCAATGGCAACCCTTTTTGTTTCTCAGTATAAACACCAGTTTTCTTGAGTTCGTGAAACAAACATTCTTCGTAAGCACTTTCCAATAGTCCCGGTCCTAAATTTCTATGAACTTTTAACCCACATTCAAATACAATCTTTGACAATTCATTCTCTGTCATAAATCCTTGTGTTCTTCGTGCTAAACTTTGTGTTCTTTGTGGTTAAAGTGCTTCCTCCAACACAGGCCTTTGCCTTGGTTGAAACTTCGCTACTTCGTCTGCAATATGTTTGATATGATCCGGTGTTGTACCGCAACAACCGCCTACAATATTTAACCAGCCATTGGCAGCCCACTCTTCAATAATATGTGCTGTTTGATGCGGTTGTTCATCGTATTCACCAAATGCATTTGGTAAGCCTGCATTTGGATAAGCTGATGTATAACAACTTGCTATTTGTGATAGCTCTTCAATATGCGGACGCATTTCACTTGCACCCAATGCACAGTTCAAGCCAACACTTAATGGATTGGCATGTGACACAGAAATGTAGAATGCTTCTAATGTTTGTCCGCTTAATGTACGACCGCTAGCATCAGTGATGGTGCCACTGATCATGATCGGTAGTTCAGGCATATTATTTTTTCTGAAGAAATTCTTTGCCGCATAAATAGCCGCCTTTGCATTGAGTGTATCAAAAATAGTTTCGATCAGTAATACATCTACGCCACCTTCTACTAATCCTTTTATTTGTTCAGTATACGCTTCTGCTACTTCATCAAATGTTACCGCTCTGAAACCGGGATTGTTTACATCAGGTGATAAACTTAATGTTTTGTTTAGAGGACCGATGGCACCTGCAACAAATCTTGGTTTGGCAGGATTCTTTGCAGTGTATTCATCGGCAGCTATTCTTGCACATTTTGCAGAAGCTACATTCATTTCATAGGCTACATTTTGCATATCATAATCTGCCTGAGCAATAACTGTGCTGCTGAAAGTATTTGTCTCAATAATATCTGCACCGGCTTCTAAATATTCTTTGTGTATGCCTATGATGATTTCGGGTTGAGTGATACTCAACAGATCATTGTTGCCTTTTACATCAGTATGCCAGTCTTTGAATTTTTCGCCGCGATAATCTGCTTCGGTTAGTTTATGACGCTGTATCATAGTACCCATTGCGCCATCAATGATCAAAATTCTTTTTTGTAACTCGTCTTTAATGTTTGCCATTTTACCCTCCTTTATTTTACCATTAATGCAGTAAACATTAACTGGTATTTGTTGAATAGAATTAATGCGGTACAAGAGTGCGACGCCAATGAAGTATCATAGCAGCACAACTGCTTGGTTCAAAAAAATAAAAACTTATAAACGATGGAGACTTGCTAAAGATAGAAGTGTTGTCGTTTATTAGTTCTGATACAGGCTGAACAATAAACAAATCCGCCCTGAATGCGGCTGCAAAGTTACTAATAAGTAGATTGTTTACAAAAATATACTACCAGTGGTTTTTGGCCTTTTTGACGTTGAAAACTCGGGAAATATTGAAGCCAAAGAGAATATCGCCATTGTCCCACTTACCTGTAGTTTCGCCAATGAAGGCTTTTTCTGTCATGCCTCTGGAGTTGGTAAAATGTAGCTGAAACACATGACCACCGGTTTCTATGTCTACCCCCAAAGAAAGAACGTTAGTAGATAACGACGCTTGTGTTTCGGGCAGTTGATAATAATATTCGGCATTTATGCTTACTCTACGGGATATCTTGTGGCGGCCACCGATGCCCATTGCAAAGTTGTTTCTTTTAGTATATGGCAAAGAAACGTTGGGTACTTTATCTCTATAAATATGTGTTGGCATTAATTGCAATGAAAACGCTTCTGAAAACTTTCGGCCGATAATTAGCTGATTGGTAACACTCAGCCTGTCGGAAAAACTTGGCTTAGGGGTTGTTGGAGGATCTGTTTTAAGTGTATTGATTGCAAAAACGGGGACATAGGATAATGTGATGGGCATATTTATTTTGCCTGTTGACTGTCGCAGTAATTTTATTTTAAAGAAAACATCATACACTTTTTGAAAAGTACTTCGGCCAAAACCTGCCATAATATTTTTTGTGATGCCATAATCGAATCCCCAACGCATAGACGCTTCATCTAAACCGAACATGTTGTAAATACCACTGTTGAGCTGACCAAAACGATGATTGATCCTTAGATCCAGCACACCCGGTGCTGTATTTTCGGTTGATTGTCCTGTTACTAAACGTGTTGTTTTAAAGGTTCCGGTGGTATAAATGATCTCGTCTTTTTTTGTTTCGTTCTCAAGTTGACTCATTACATCAGTTGTATCCTGAGCAAAAGTTTTTGCTGTTGTAATAAATACAACAAGCAACAGCAGCGTTAGTTTTTTTGGCATGGCTTTACATTTTATTCGGATAGCTGCATGAAACAGTTATCTCTATTTTTTCGGCTATGTTTGATGTCATCAATTTTGGAATTTTTATCTTATGGTCTTTTAAAGCTACCGTAAATTTTGAAGTGGCGGATATTTTCCCTCCTTTTATGGTGATGGTTCCCTCTGTAGAAAAATTTTTCTTTGTAACACCATGCATGGTAAGGTCTCCGCTAACTGTAGCTTTATAGGTGCCATCTTTGGCAAAATCTATTTGAGACAGATTAGTGATCGTTCCTTTGAATGTAGCTTTCGGATACTTGCTACTTTCCATGTAATCTTCATTGAAATGCTCTTCCATGGTAGCTTTTGGAAAATGAAACCCGTTGACAAGTACAGAAAACTGCAGATCGCCGGTTTGCGTATCAATAACGCTCAATACCTGATTATTATCTGCTTTAATATCTTCTAGTTTAGCTTTAGACAAAAAGGATATTGAACCGTTTTTGGTAAAATATTTTTGCGAATAAACGTTTACGTTAGTTATTGCAAATACGAGAAAAGAAAGAATAATTTTTTTCATCTTTTTATTTTGCGATATAACATCTAACCAGCAATACATCTCCGGGTATACCCATTTCTGCATCTCCATTATACCCATCACATATCCCTTTTATAGCAACAGTTGTGCCTGTTTTTATATTGACTTCTTTCTGTTCAAATGTACAGTTGATAGAAACCCCGGGGGTGCTTGTTTTGATAAGAATTACCGTTTGAAATTGCTCATTGGCAAATGTATTAGCAACCTCACCTCTTACTTCTACTACTTTTGAGATATATTTTATTCTCGCCTGAGCAGAATCTTTTATAAATTCATTGAGCAGATCATCGGGAGAAACTTTTATTGTATTGGCATCTTCTACATTCTTGTGTGGTTTGTTCCACATTACAATGCCTATCAATGCAACAACTGCTACTAACAGAAAAGCCAGTAATAATATTTTGTTGGTATTACTCATACTATAAAGTTAATCAGCTTTGGGTAGTAATGTAGTTTTCTATAGCAATTCTATTGCTGATACTTTTGGCCAAAGTCATCTCATCAGCATACTCTAACTCGCCACCAAAGGCTATTCCACGAGCTATAGTGGTTATTTTGACGGGTATGTTTTTTAACTTCTTGTTAATATAATAAATGGTGGTATCTCCTTGAATATTGGGATTTAAAGCAAAAATGATCTCTTCTATCTTTTCCTTTTCTATTCGATGAATTAAAGAGTCGATATTTAATTGCTCTGGCCCGATGCCATCCAATGGAGAAATGATACCGCCTAATACATGATAGATGCCATTAAACTGCTGAGTGCTTTCTATGGCTATCACATCTCTGATATTTTCTACCACACAAAGTAATGTTTGTTTTCTGGAATGATTGCTACAGATATTGCACAAAATAGTATCGGAAATATTATGGCAGCGGGTGCAGAATTTTATTTCTTGTCTTAATAATTTTATTGAATCGCTGAACTGCGATACATCATGAGCATCTTGTTTAATTAAATGCAACACTAAACGCAAAGCTGTTTTTTTGCCAATACCCGGAAGCTTTGCAAATTCATTGACCGCATTTTCTAAAAGTGTTGACGAAAAGACCATAGGCGAAGTTAATTGATAATTACAATTGTATATCCCGTTCGTTATCCCAATTGGCTCGAATGGATAATTTTTTATCGAGCGTTATTACTTTTTCGGGCTGTAGTTTTTTTGAATAATTGCCCGGGGTCCATTTCCCATCATTATTGGCATCGTACAATATTCTTAATTCATATTCTCCCGGCGGGAAAAATTTGTCGCTCCATTGAGTATTTTCAATTGCGATACTTTTTCTTACTTCGTTACCAACACAGAATTGCAATACTGCATGATCGTTTTTAACAATATTGGTGAAACGAAGCGTTAATGTACCGTAATCAATTTCATCATATGTTTTAAAACGAAGGGTGTCTGATTTTGATAGCTGATTACCAGCTGAATCGGTTACTGCATCTTTTGCTACAATCAATCTGTAATCTGCCGACGGAATCCATTTTGTTTTAATAGAAAGGTTTTTCTGAATACTGTCGGGGAGGATCTTATAATTCAATTGCTTATAATTAGTATCGGTCAAAATTATTTTCTGAAAATCGATCGTTTTCAAGGGTTTTGAAAATTCGAGGTTAAGATCCGTCAGGAGATCCTGTCTGTTTGCAGATAAAGCGGTTGTATATTTTAGCTTTTTATCTGTTGTTGTAGTTGCCGGTTTAGTTGTTTTCTGATCTGATTCTTCAGCATAAGCATACAGTGTAGGCGTATTTTTTTCTGAAGGAATATTTACAGATTCATTTAAAAATGCAAATTGTTCAATTGAAGAATTATATGTTTTACCACCATCTCCATCTTTCAATGCATATACTTTGTATACTCCGGCAGCTAGGTTTTTGAAAACAAATTCGCCTTCGCTGTTCAACCTTGTAATGTAATCCGGCTTTGTTTTTTGTACGGCTGAATCATCGAGCGATTTGTAAAGCGTTACTAAAATGGTGCTATCAACTTTTCCTGTTTCTGCAACAATTACTTTTCCTGAAAGTTGCAAGGAGTCAATTGTATTTCCTGTAGAAAACACATAAGTAAAATCCTTTAGCGGATTACCTTCATTGATATCTTTAATGGTATTGCCAAAATTAATGGCGTAGGTGGTATTGGGTTGTAACGTATCTTTTATTTTGATCGTTACGGTTTTTAATTTTGAATCAATATCTGGATTTAGTTTTGGATAAGGCGATATCAAAACATTACTCAACACATCTTTCACTTCTACATATTCGTTAAAAGTGAGAACGATCTTATTGCTACTCACATTTACACTATTCTGTTCAGGATATGCTCTTACCAATACGGGAGGAATCGTGTCTTTGGCTCCGCCTGTGGGGGCTCCCGTTTGAGCACAGCCCGTTTCCAGAACAATGATTGCAAAAAGGCAAAAAATGAAAAATGAAAAATGAAAAATAGATTTAATAAAACTCATTCCGCTGTGCTTAATATGCAAACTTAAGATGTTATTCGATGATTTCCTCTTCTTCCAGATCGTGTAATGCTATGGCTAGCTTGTTATCTTTTACAAAATTACACCAATGGCACTCTTCTTTACCGCAACCAGTATAAAAATCACGGTTTTGTATTTTAGCCCAAACATCCGTTAATTGTTGCTTTACTGTTTCAATATCCTGAGGATTAATGACGATCTTTTCTTTGCGATATTCTTTCTTTTTATCCGGCTCTACAAAATCAAATTCCGTACTGATGACTTTCCAGTCTTTTTGACCGTAATTATCAATTAATATTTTATAGAAAACTGCTTGTCTCCAATAATCACCTCCGTTTGGATCTTTTTCGTTGGGTGCTTTTAATTTAGCCAATGCTTTATCAATGTCACCGCTTTTATAATCTACCACATTTACATTTTTACCATCAAACTCAAGCTTATCTAACTTACCTTTCAATGGTACTCCATTTACAACAACACCTCTTATGTTTCTTTCTACAGCAACAACCTTATTCCAAGTATTAACATATTTATTGTAGTAATTTCTTAATACTTCGTCGCCGTATTCCATTCTTCTGTCGAATGCTTCTTTGGTAAAATTTTCTCTGTGACGATTCATATACCAATTAAAATCAGCGATCATTGCTTCAACGGGAGCAAACCTATCTTCTTTGCCATCTTGCATTTTTTTAAACAACTGCTCTACTCCGTAATGTATGGCACTACCAAAAACCAATGATTCACTTTTACCTGCCGGAATACGTATCAGATTTTTATAGTAGAACCCAAGTGGACAATCAAGATAACTATTCAACGCTGTTACGTTCATCACAAATTTGCTTAGAAGATTAGTGATAAAATCTTCTTCAGCCTGTTCTATCTCCGGAGCCTGTGCAGTAAAATTCAATAATTCGAATTCAACAATTTGTTCATTTGGCAAAACTATTTTTTCAATCGGTATTGCATGTTGCTCTAAAATTTCTGCTATGAACATAGATGGCTCCAATTCTTTGCCGTCATTTTTATATTTAGCATAAGAGATAGACAAATTGGTTTCCGCTCTTGTCAATGCCACATAAAATAATCTACGCAATTCTTCTTCATCGCTTGAATTGGGTTGAGAAGAGAACATTGTATCTGGAAATTTGTAGCCGCCACCCGGCTTACGCTTCTTCTCCCAACTGGCGGCATTACATCCGGCAAAGAAAACATGATCGAACTCTAAGCCTTTAGAACCGTGTGCTGTCAGGAGGTTAACACCTTTATCATTACCAGCCACTTGAACTAATGGTAACGCTATACCTTCCTTTCTCATCAGGTCCATGATAGCAATTAATCCTGAAAGATCTAATGAAGGATTTCTTGACGTCTCTTCTTTAATAAAATTAAATAGCGCTGTAAGTAATTGCATCAATTCAATCTTTTCATTGCTTTTCATTATGTATGACAGTACGCCGGCATATTGAATGATATTTTCGAATAGTTGCTGCAATGTTACATTCGACACATCTGCAATTAATTTTTCTAATAGTGCACTAACATTTTTTAGCCGTTGGTTTAAACCTGCATCAAACAGATCTTTAGGGGCATTATTTGATTTATCAAATAATAATTTCCTTATTGATGTTAACTCTCCATTATATTTTTTCTGATTCACTTCTACCGTAAGTTTTGCAATGTCTATCGGTGGAATGCTGTAAAAATCATAATGCAATATCTCGAACAACATTTCATCTCCGCCATAAGGGATATCATGCTCTGCATTCAAATAAGAAAGCAGACTGATGATCTTTTTTATAAAAGGGTGATCTAAAATATTAATACTTCGCTTGCTATAAACAGGAATCCCTTTTAACCTGAAATACTTTGCCAGCTCTTCGCCATATTTATTTTCTTTATAGATAACAGCAATCTGTCCGGGAGGAATTTCCTGTTTCAATAAACCTTCTACATTAAATGTGATTGCGGCCATCTCATCTCTTACAGAATTGTATTCGCAAATAAGCGGCAAATGTTTTAACTCATTTATTTTTGTATTAGCTGCAACTAGATCTTTGGTGAGTCCATCTATTTTTCTGATCAACCTTTCTTCATTTCGGTTGATGACAGATTTAGAAACATCTAAAATAGGTTGCGTACTTCTGTAATTATTTGTGAGTACAACCGTTATCAGGTCTTTAGTATATGCATTGGCAAACTCAAGCATATTTTCCACGTTAGCCCCCTGAAAACGATAGATGCTCTGATCGTCATCTCCTACCACAAATACATTAGGCTTATCCCAATAATTAATCAACAATTGCACCAATTTATTCTGTGTGCCGCTTGTATCCTGGTATTCATCTACCAATATGTATTGAAATTTTTCCTGGTAATTAGCCAACACAATTTTATTTTCTTCAAACACACGTATTACCCAATTGATCATATCATCAAAATCATATCGATTGCGTTTACGCATCAACGATTGATAATTTTCAAACTCGTTCACCGCAGCTCTCAACTTTTCCATTTTTTCTTTTTCCTCTTCTATTTTGTCTGTCCGCACATCTCCCTTCTTAAATTCCTTTACAGCTCGTTTAGCAACATATTCATCTCTGTTGGGTAAGTCAGCTATATACTCATCTATTTTTTGATTGATATACTCAGGTGTCCACCCTTCTCTTTTCATGGAAGAAAATAAACTCTTCAAATTATTTACTTCAAAATAAACATCGCCTCTGTATCTTTTTAATAAATGGTTTTTCGGAAAATTATCGATGAGTGTTTTAAATAATTCAATACTTTCTAATTCTGATATTGCATCTAATGTGTTTTTTTCAAAAAGTGATAAATTATCCTGTATCACATCATTACAAAAAGCATGAAAAGTATAAATGTTTACTTTGTATGCATCGGCTCCAATGAATTGTACTAAACGTTTACGCATTGCAATTGTACCTGCGTCTGTATAAGTAAGGCAAAGAATATTTTCCGGTAATGCATCCGTATCTAATAAAATTTTGCCGATACGTGCCGCTAAAATTTGTGTTTTACCTGTACCCGGGCCGGCAATTACCATTACAGGGCCTTCGATGGTATCAACGGCTTTGCGTTGCTGAGGATTAAGCTTTTCATACTCCTGAGTAAATTTATTTTGCAAAATATCTTTGTAGCTGTGCATACATCAAAGTTAATTGTTCAATATTCATAGTAAATGAATAAGTTAAATTATTTTACAACAAATGACACTGTATTTTGTTAAGTGTTCATAAAACTTATGAGCAAAGTATATTCCATCAAAACAATTCAAAAAATCCCCATCTCTTTAGATGCAGCCTGGGACTTTTTCAGCAGCCCTGATAATTTGCAAAAAATTACACCTAATGATCTTGGGTTTAAAATAATTTCCAAACATCATGGAAATAAAATGTATGCCGGGCAGATCATTGAATATAAAGTGAGTCCTATTTTAAGTATCCCGATTTATTGGATGACAGAGATAACGCATGTGGAGGATAAAAAATATTTCATTGATGAGCAAAGATTTGGCCCATACAGTTTATGGCACCATCAACATCATTTTAAAGAAATAGCAGGAGGGGTTGAGATGACAGATATTGTACACTACAAACTACCATTATGGTTTTTGGGAGATGTTGCAAATGCGATACTGGTAAAAAATCAACTCAAAAAAATATTTGACCACCGCTTTAAAAAGGTAGAAGAATTGTTTGGAACAATGTAGTTATCCCGGCATTCTGCTGATATATTTTTCCATCTGTTTTATCTGATCAGCAATTTGCGGTGTAGTTGGTTTTAGTGCTTTAGCCTTTCTGTAATAATCTTTTCCGGCTCTGAATTCTCTTTTGTTGATCATAATAGAAGATAACTGTAAATAAGCTGCCGCTTCATTTTCTTTATCAGGCAAGCCGCTTCTTATAGCACCACGGATATAACTTTCTGCCTGTTTCATATCTCCCTTCTGAATAGCCAGCATTCCAAGTTGTAATTTATTGGCACCCTCTGCTTGTTTCATTTGAGCACCTAATAAACTACTATTCCCCATCAACTCCTGACTTTTTTTAAGATTGGTTTCGGCCCCTTCGAAATTTTGAGCAGCCATATCCAGATTTCCTTTGATAGTATAATACACCGAACGAATTGGTTTGATCAATAGACCCGGAAACCAAATAGAATCCAATACTTTTTTTGATCCTTCAAGATCGCCTTCTTCCATATAGGATTGTATCAAACGCATCGGGCCAAAAATAAAATGACCAACTATTAATATTACTGCAAGAAGATATAATACAAATGACGGCCAAAAAGTTGACTGCACATTAACAAAAATAGCTAATGCCAACAGTACAATTCCTATCCACAAACGATACTTAATAAGGATGTTCAACCACTTCATACTCTTTATTTTTTGGAGTGCAAAGATAGGTACTTCAATTTACGATTTCAGCATTACGATTTACCATTTTTATAGATTGTAAACCTGTCAGAATTGGAAACTAAATCCCAGATAGCTATTTTTGCACCTTGAATTAGAAATCAGGTTGGAACAATATTTTACACATGCTTGTTTTTCATTCCTTATTTCCATCAGGCCCTGTAGTTCAATGGATAGAATAGAAGTTTCCTAAACTTTAGATCCAAGTTCGATTCTTGGCGGGGCTACCATCTTCTAAAACCCTTATCCAAAAGGGTTTTCTTATTAAAAACTCAAAGAAAGCCTTCTTTATATATATTATTGTTGCATTCTTTAATGAATGTTTGTACTTTGATTGGCCTATCTCCAATGCTTCTGATATAAACTATCCTGCCTTACATTTTTATCATTTACCATTAAACTATTTATTATGAAAAAAACATTCATTACGGCAGTGCTATTTTTTATGACTACTGCTACTTTTTCACAGTCCATTAAAAAGAACGGTACTGTCTTTATTAAACACCCGTACATAAAAACTGTAGAAAAAGCCATGCAGGCTTATTTGAAAAAAGATGACGCCGCAAACTTGAAAATTTATGCGGATACCGCCAAATACTGGTATTCTGCAATGAATAACGAAAAACCAATGGGAATAAAAGAAGCCATAAAAATGTGGGATACCGATTTTGACTATTACGATAGCATTAAACTTAAACCTGTTGGTTATCCCGACTATTTGGAATACGTACAGGGCAATGTTAAAATAGTACAATCATGGTGGGAATGGTCGGGAATATCTAAGAAAACTGGAGAAACATTAATTATAAATTTTGTGCAGTTTGACTGGTTTAATAAGGCCGGAAAGATCACTTTTGAAGCTATTTATGGCGATTTTTCAAAAATGGTTAAAGAATAAATCAAATATAAATAAATAGGCAATGATATACAATTTTACACCAAATAATTTGGTTATTTAAAATATTGAGCATATCTTTACACTACAAAAGCAAAAGATATGTTACCTGAATTTAAAAGCATCTTCGATTTACTTAAAGCATTTCCAACTGAACAATCATGTATTGACCACTTGGAAAGATTAAGTTGGAATGGTAATCCAGTAAGCCCGTTTGATGCTGTTTCAAAGGTATATAAATGTGCTGGAAATAAATACAAATGTAAAAACACAGGGAAGTATTTTAATGTACGTACAGGTACAATCTTCGATAACACTAAGATACCACTACAAAAATGGTTCTTAGCTTTATACGTTTTCAGTTCCCACAAAAAAGGAATTTCATCCCACCAATTAGCAAAAGATATTTCAGTAACTCAAAAGAGTGCATGGTTTTTATTGCACCGTTTATGCTATGCCTTTGACCATCCTAATTTCAAAAATACATTAGGCAATATTGATGTAGTAGAAATTGACGAAACTTTTATGGGTGGGGAAAGCAAAAATAAACACAGCAGTAAGAAAGTTAAAAATGAACGTGGTGGCACAATGCACACACAGCAACCAGTTTTAGGAATGAGAGAAAGAAACGGATTTGTAATTGCACAAGTAGTTCCAAATCGTAATAAAGAAACGTTGCTACCTATTATCTTTGATAACGTTGAACAAGATAGTAAAGTGTGTACTGATGAATATACAGCCTACAATGATTTAAAACATATCTACACTCATAACAAAGTTAATCATGGAGCAAAAGAGTATGTGAACGCTATGGCACACACTAACGGGATCGAAAATTTTTGGTCACATTTAAAGAGAGGGTTGGACGGTATTTATCATTGGTGCAGTAAAGAGCATTTACAATCTTACGTTGATGAATTTACTTTAAGATTTAATACAAGAGATTACAACACACAAGGAAGATTTGATTTAATTTTATCAGCAATTTCAAATAAACGCTTAACCTATCAAGAGTTAATAAAATGAGCAAAATAAAAGTTACGGACATAGATATTACTATCATAAAAGAAGGTGGGCACGATTATATCTCTTTGACCGATATGATGAAAGCTAAGGATGGAGATTTCTTTATTACTGACTGGTTAAGAAATAGAAATACACTTGATTTTTTAGCAGTTTGGGAACAAATGCATAATTCTGATTTTAATTACGGCGAATTCGCCATAATTAGAGAACAATCTGGAGTTAACTTCTTCAAAATCAGTGTAAAAGAGTGGAATGAAAGGACTAATGCGAAGGGTGTAATAGCTAAAACTGGAAGATATGGGGGTACATATGCACATCAAGATATAGCTTTTGAATTTGGCACATGGATTAGCCCAATATTTAAACTATATCTTATAAAAGAATTTCAAAGATTAAAGGAGCAAGAGGCGAAATTGATAAATAACGAATGGGATTATAGAAGGTTCTTGAGTAAAGTAAATTACAGAATTCATACGGATGCAATAAAGGACAATATTATACCTCAATATACAAGTATAAACAAGGAAGAAGAAGGGTATATATACGCAAATGAAGCGGAAATGTTAAATGTTGCAGTATTTGGCATTACTTCTAAAAAATGGAAACAAGAAAACCCAGATAAAGTATTGAAAGGACTGAATATAAGGGATATTGCAAATATCCCTCAATTAACTGTATTAGCTAATATAGAGAGTTACAACGCAATATTATTAAAAGAAGGATTACCTAGTAAGGAAAGATTAAATAAATTAAAAAATGAGGCATTATCACAATTAAAATCACTATCAGAATATAATTATCCCTATTCAATTGAAAGTCCGCAAATGATAAAATTTGAACAAACAAATAGTTTTGATAGTAAATTAAGGGGACTTTTAGCCGTACCTCCTCCCAAAAAAGATAAAAACTAAAATGGAAGATGTTCCTTAATTGGCTCTTTAGGTGTAAATTTTAAAGCCTTAGTACCTTCTACATCTATTTCAGTAACTGTAAATGTGATATTCCCTTCTTCATAGATAAACTTGAGGGATTCAAAGAAGCCTTTTGCATTTACTGAATGATATTTACCGGCTTTTTGTATTTTGTAGCCATTTGGATCATTTGAAGGAGAAAGTATTCCATATATTGCTGCTCCCTTTCTTTCATCAGGATTAATAGCTAAAACCATACTTTTTTCAACGCTTATTTTGAACTCGTTTGCGGTTTCAATAGTAAAGCCAATTTTACCAGTTCTATGAACTGATGCTTTATATATTGGCTCTTGTTTGGCTGGGGCTATAATTTGCAATTTCATGGGACAAAAGTAATGATATTTTAAATTAGTTTAAATCTCATTATCCACATTTCTATGAAACTTTAATAATTTTGTTTAAAACATTATTTATTTGTCTTTTGCGTGTGTCATTTTTATCCCTATATTTACAAAGCAATAGCCGTTCTTTTCAGAACGGCTATGTATAACTTCAATTTGGCGGGGCTGGTGCAATCTTAGGGAGTTAGACGTCAATAAATCTCCCGAAATCTTTGAAAGTGCCAGTCCTTAGCCTTCTTGATTAGATGGTCAGGTGTCAGATACCTGACCATATTTATTTGTAGTACAATATACAAATTTAAAGCACATTTTTATTTTAATTCAAATTTTTATTTTGAATTGAAATATTATTTTTCAATACTTTGGCAGTCATTTTATTACTTTAATGTGATGGTGTAAACACATATATCATTGCCAATAAATAATAATTTGTTGGTCCGGAATAAATACCCGGACCCTTTTTTTATCAACATATAAACAGATTGACCCGAAATATGATCAAAAGTGTTGATATATATGGGTTTCCCTCAATAAAAAACGTATAAATACGTTATCTTTATTGTTAGAGATAAGTGTTACATATCCCCTAAGACTGATATTTTGGTATTTAGGCTCCATTTTTCCTGAAAAAAAATCATTTTTTAGCCATTTTTAATGCAATTAAAATAATGAGAAGAATTATTCTGACTTCGTTTATTTTTTTAGTGACCGCTTGTGGTTATACCGTAAAGGCACAGGTGATTGAGCAAAAAAACAACCTTGTAAAAAAGGAAGAACAAAAAGAAGCTAAAGCCGGCACTTACCAGTTTATTTACTATCCATCAAAGCTGAAATATTTTTTCACAAATGAAACTTTAAAGGAAATAGAAAGAAAAAGAGAAGAAAAGAAGGACGTTTACATATGGCTCACGCCAACCGTGCAGGTAAAAATATTATCAAAAGAATATATCGAATCTCCCGAATTTATACCTCTTCCTGAAAAGAAGTATGTTGATGAATGAGCGATATAGAAAATCGATAATAACTTTTAAAAGTTGAAATGAATAAACTTTACTTACTCATACTTGGCTTACTATTCAGTTTGGCATTGTTTGCCCAACCGGCAAATGACGAATGTAGTTTTGCTACTACAATTACTCCAAACGGAAGTTGTAATGCAGGTACAACTGTAGGTGCTAATGATAGCTGGTCGGGAACAGTAGGCTGTCAAAGTGGTAATAACCATAGAGATGTATGGTATACATTCGTCTCCACGGGAACTACACTTACTGCAAATATTACAGCCGGCACATTAACAGGAAATATTGAGTTTATTCTTGTTTCAGGCGATTGCGTTTCAGGATTTACGTTAGCCGGTTCTGTTTGTGGAGCCTCCCCAATGTCCACCACAATTTATGGGTTAGATCCCGGAGTTACCTATTACTATACTATTTCTTCCTCTACAAACTCACAAGGAACATTTACAAGTTGTATCACTACAACAACACCTCCTCCTTCCCCGGGACAAGATTGTTCCAATGCGGCAATTTTATGTAATGCCGATCCGTTTTCCCAAGCAGCATCCAATGCCGGATTTGGTGCACAGGAAGTTACAACAGCTAATTCATGTTGGGGAATTGGTGGAGAACGTCAATCAAAGTGGTTTAAGTTTACTGCAGGATGCTCAGGCACCCTTGAGTTCAATATTACCCCTATAAATTCTTCAGATGATTACGACTGGTCGCTTTGGAATATTACAGGTAATCCAACAGGTTGTACAACAAAAGGAACTTCTATTGCTTGTAACTGGAGCGGTTGTTCAGGTTCAACCGGTATAAGTTCTTGCCCCAGCAGTGAACCCGGTCGGCAAAACTGTGGCTCAGCTACCGGTGGAGACCCTTGTGGATCGGGAAGTAAACCAAGGGCATGGGGTAACTGGTCATCACCGGGAGGCGGAGCATCTAGCTGCCAAAGCAATACAGTAAACATTGTTGCCGGTAACACCTATGCATTGCTGGTAGATAATTTTGTTGCTTCAAACAGTGGATTTAGTTTAACATTTGGCGGGGCTTGTGGCGGAGGTACTGCAACCATTGGACCCAATGCAGATTTTACTTATGCTGCTGCAACATGTGGCTCATATAATTTTACCAAAACCTGTCAAACATCTAACTCAACATTTCTTTGGCAATTTGGAGACGGCACTACTTCTACATCACAAAACCCATCGCATACATATACCGCATCGGCTGTTTATACAATAACCTTACAGGTTACTGATGCGTTGGGTTGTATTGCTACTTTTTCTGAAACAGTAAATATTACCGCTACTGCAGAGCCACTTGTTACATCACCCGTTAATTACTGTCAAAACGATGTTGCATCAACCCTTACTGCTACAGGCTCCAATTTACTATGGTATACAGCGCCAACAGGGGGAACAGGCAGTTCTACAGCGCCGACTCCATCTACAGCAACTGCAGGTACAATAAGTTATTATGTTACACAAACTATATTGGGATGTGAAAGTCCAAGAGCCAAGATCGATATTGTTGTTGCCGCTGCTTCTACTAGTAATACATCATTAAGCATATGTCCTTCGGCATTACCTTATACATGGAATAGCTTAACATTCAATGCAGCAGGTTCGCAAACAGCTCATTTTACCAATAGTGTCGGATGCGACTCTGCCGCTACTCTAACACTAACGGTAAAGGCTAACACAACAAGCAATACCTCTTTAAGTGTTTGTTCTTCGGCTTTGCCTTATACGTGGAACGGATTAACATTCAATGCAGCAGGTTCACAAACAGCTCATCTTACTAATGCTGCAGGATGTGACTCGGCGGCAACATTAACACTTTCAGTAGGCTCCGCTACTACCAGCAGTACCTCATTAAGCATATGTCCTTCGGCACTACCATATTCTTGGAACGGACTAACATTCAATGCAGCTGGTTCGCAAACGGCTCATATTACCAATAGTAGTGGGTGTGATTCGGCAGCTACGTTAACACTAACGATTAAGGCTAACACCACAAGTAGCAATACACTGAGTATATGCCCGGCTTCATTACCATATTCATGGAATGGATTAACATTTAATGCAGCAGGAACTCAAACGGCACATCTTACTAATGCTGCAGGATGCGACTCAGCTGCCACGTTAACACTTACGGTTAAAGCCAACTCAACAAGCAGTACTTCACTAAGTATATGCCCTTCGGCATTACCGTATATATGGAATGGATTAACGTTTAGTGCAGCTGGTTCACAAACGGCTCATTTTACTAATAGTGTCGGATGCGACTCCGCCGCAACATTAACACTAACAGTCAAGGCTAATACAACAAGCAGTTTTTCATTAAGTATTTGTCCATCTGCATTACCGTATTCATGGAATGGATTAACGTTTAATGCAGCCGGTACACAAACAGCACATCTTACAAATGCTGCAGGGTGCGATTCTGCAGCAACATTAACACTGACTGTAAAAGCAAATACAACAAGTAATTCTTCATTAAGTATTTGTCCATCCGCATTACCATATGTCTGGAACGGATTAACGTTTAATGCAGCCGGAACACAAACAGCACATCTCACAAATGCAGCAGGATGCGATTCGGCGGCTACGTTAACACTTACTATAAAAGCTAATACAACAAGCAGTACATCATTAAGTATATGCCCTTCGGCGTTACCGTATTCATGGAATGGATTAACGTTTAATGTTGCCGGCACTCAAACAGCACATCTTCCTAATAGTGCAGGATGTGATTCGGCGGCTACTTTAACACTGACTGTTAAAGCGAATTCAACAAGCAGTTCTTCATTAAGTATATGTCCTTCGGCGTTACCGTATTCATGGAATGGATTGACATTTAATGCAGCCGGTACACAAACAGCACATCTTACTAATTCGGCAGGTTGTGATTCAGCTGCAACATTAACACTTACTGTAAAGGCAAATACAACGAGCAGTACTGCACTAAGTATTTGCCCGGCTGCATTACCATATACCTGGAACGGATTAACGTTTAATGCTGCAGGTTCGCAGACTGCACATCTTACAAATGCAGCCGGATGCGACTCTGCCGCAACGCTAACATTAACGGTTAAGGCAAATACGACAAGCAATACTTCATTAAGTATTTGCCCGGCTGCATTACCATATATATGGAATGGATTGACATTTAACGGTGCAGGATCGCAAACTGCTCATTTCACCAACAGTGTAGGATGTGATTCGGCGGCTACGTTAACATTAACAGTAAAAGCAAATACAACAAGCAGTACAGCATTAAGCATCTGCCCTTCGGCTTTGCCTTATACCTGGAATGGATTAACATTCAACGCAGCAGGTTCGCAAACAGCGCATCTTACAAATGCTGCAGGGTGCGATTCGGCAGCCACACTAACGTTAACGGTTAAATCTAATACAACAAGCAACACTTCATTAAGCATCTGCCCATCGGCATTACCGTATACATGGAATGGATTGACATTTAACGCTGCAGGATCTCAAACAGCTCATCTTACAAATGCTGCCGGGTGCGACTCTGCTGCCACACTAACGTTAACGGTTAAATCAAATACAACAAGTAACACTTCATTAAGCATTTGCCCATCGGCATTACCGTATACATGGAATGGATTGACATTTAACGCTGCAGGATCTCAAACAGCTCATCTTACAAATGCTGCAGGGTGCGACTCTGCTGCCACACTAACGTTAACGGTTAAATCGAATTCAACAAGTAGTACTACATTAAGCATTTGTCCATCTGCTCTTCCTTATACATGGAATGGATTAACTTTTAATGCAGCAGGTACACAAACAGCGCACTTTACCAATAGCGTTGGATGCGACTCCGCTGCTACATTAACACTAACGATTAAAGCGAATTCAACAAGCAACTCATCATTAAGCATTTGCCCATCTGCACTTCCATATATCTGGAATGGATTGACTTTTAATACAGCAGGCTCACAAACAGCTCACTTTACCAATAGTGTTGGATGCGACTCCGCTGCAACATTAACACTAACAATTAAGGCCAACACAACAAGCAATACTTCGTTAAGTGTTTGCCCTTCTTCAATACCATACGTTTGGAACGGATTAACGTTTAATGCAGCAGGTACTCAAACAGCACATCTGACAAATAGTGCAGGTTGCGATTCGGCAGCAACGTTAACATTGTCAGTAGGTTCCAATATCACGAATAATATTTCATTAAGTGTTTGCCCAAGTGATATGCCTTACACATGGAATGGATTGACATTTAGTGTTGCCGGGGCTCAAACAGCGCATTTTACAAATAGTGGGGGGTGCGACTCAGCAGTAACATTAACTTTAACTGTAAAGGCAAATACCACCAGTAATACTTTGTTAAGCATTTGTCCTTCTGCGTTACCTTTTTCATGGAATGGATTGACATTTAATGCAGCAGGTACTCAAACGGCGCATCTTACAAACAGTGCAGGATGTGACTCTGCCGCTACTTTAACATTAACTATAAAAGCAACTACTTCAAGCAATAGCACATTGAGTGTTTGTCCAGCCGATTTACCATACAGTTGGAATGGATTAACATTTAATACTGCAGGAACTCAAACGGCACATCTTACTAATGCGGCAGGGTGTGATTCGGCAGCAACATTATCACTTACTGTAAAAGCGAATACAACGAGTAATAGCACATTGAGCATTTGTCCTATTGATCTGCCATATACATGGAATGGATTAACTTTTAATACAGCAGGTTCGCAAACAGCACATCTTCCTAATAGTGCAGGATGTGATTCGGCGGCTACGTTAACACTAACTGTAAAAGCAAATACTTCAAGCAATGCTTCATTAAGTGTTTGTCCGAGTGATTTGCCATACACTTGGAATGGATTAACGTTTAATACTGCAGGAACTCAAACGGCACATCTTACAAATGCAGCAGGATGTGATTCGGCGGCTACTTTAACGCTTACTGTAAAAGCTAATACCACAAGCAATACAACGCTGAGTCTTTGTCCGGCCGATCTACCTTATTCATGGAATGGGCTAACATTTAATGCAGCAGGTACACAAACAGCACATCTCACAAATGCAGCAGGATGTGATTCGGCGGCTACGTTAACACTTACTGTAAAAGCAAATACTACAAGCAGTACTTCGTTAAGCGTATGCCCGGTTGATCTACCGTATACATGGAATGGACTAACATTTAATGCAGCAGGTACACAAACAGCACATCTCACAAATGCAGCAGGATGTGATTCGGCGGCTACGTTAACACTTACTGTAAAAGCAAATACTACAAGCAATGCTTCATTAAGTATTTGTCCAAATGATTTACCATACACATGGAACGGATTAATTTTCAATAACGCTGGTACACAAACGGCGCATTTCACAAATGCAGCAGGATGTGATTCGGCGGCTACGTTAACACTTACTGTAAAAGCAAATACTACAAGCAGTACTTCGTTAAGCGTATGCCCGGTTGATCTACCGTATACATGGAATGGACTAATATTTAATGCCGCAGGTACACAAACAGCACATCTCACAAATGCAGCAGGATGCGATTCGGCGGCTACTTTAACACTTACTGTAAAAGCAAATACTATAAGCAATGCTTCATTAAGTATTTGTCCAAGTGATTTACCATACACATGGAATGGATTGACATTTAATGCAGCAGGTTCACAAACAGCGCACTTCACAAATGCAGCAGGGTGTGACTCTGCCGCAACATTAACACTGACTGTAAAAACCAACACCACTAGCAGTTCGTCATTAAGCGTATGCCCATCTGCATTGCCTTATACCTGGAATGGATTAACTTTTAATACTGCAGGGACTCAAACAGCACATCTTACTAATACTGCAGGTTGCGATTCGGCGGCAACATTAACGCTAACAGTTAAAACAGATTTTACAAGCAATACAACTTTAAGTATTTGTCCGAGTGACTTGCCATATACCTGGAATGGATTAACGTTTAATAGTGCAGGAACGCAAACTGCTCATCTTACCAATAGTGTTGGGTGCGACTCGGCGGCGACGCTAATACTAACGGTTAAGGCTAATACAACAAGTAATAACACACTAAGTATTTGTCCGGCTGATCTACCTTATTCATGGAATGGATTAACATTTAATGCAGCAGGTACACAAACAGCACATCTCACAAATGCAGCAGGATGCGATTCGGCTGCAACACTAACGCTTACCGTAAAAGTTAATACAACAAGCAATACAACACTAAGTATTTGTCCAAGTGATTTACCATACACATGGAACGGATTAATTTTCAATAACGCCGGTACACAAACAGCGCATCTACCTAATAGTGCAGGTTGTGATTCGGCTGCAACGCTAACGCTTACTGTAAAAGCTAATACTACAAGCAATGCAACGCTAAGTATTTGTCCAAGTGATTTACCATATACATGGAATGGATTAACATTTAATGCAGCAGGTACACAAACAGCACATCTCACAAATGCAGCAGGATGCGATTCGGCGGCTACGTTAACACTTACTATAAAAGCTAATACTACAAGCAATGCTTCATTAAGTATTTGTCCTAGTGATTTACCATACACATGGAACGGATTAATTTTCAATAACGCCGGTACACAAACAGCGCATCTACCTAATAGTTCAGGTTGTGATTCGGCAGCTACACTTACTGTAATTGTAAAAGCTAACACAACAAGTAATAACAGTATTAGCATTTGCCCATCGGCATTACCATATACATGGAATGGATTGACATTTAATGCAGCTGGCACACAAACTGCTCTGCTCACAAATGCAGCAGGATGCGATTCGGCAGCTACATTAACAGTAATTATAAAAGCTAACACAATAAGTAATAATAATATTAGCATTTGTCCATCGGCATTACCATATACATGGAATGGATTGATATTTAATGCAGCCGGTACGCAAACAGCACACCTCACCAATAGTGCAGGGTGCGACTCTGCTGCAACACTAACGCTTACTGTAAAAGCTAATACTACAAGCAATGCAACACTAAGTATTTGTACAAGTGATTTACCATATACATGGAATGGATTAACTTTTAATACTGCAGGGACTCAAACAGCGCACCTTACAAATGCTGCCGGGTGTGATTCAGCAGCTACTTTGACGCTGATAGTTAAAGCAAATTCTTCAAGCAATAATGTATTAAGCATTTGCCCATCGGCTTTACCATATACATGGAATGGATTAATATTTAATGCTGCCGGTACACAAACAGCGCATCTTACAAATGCTGCCGGATGTGATTCAGCAGCTACTTTGACGCTGATAGTTAAGGCAAATTCTTCAAGCAATAACACATTAAGTATTTGCCCATCGGCATTACCATATATTTGGAATGGATTAACTTTTAATACTGCAGGGACTCAAACAGCGCATTTTACAAATGTAGCAGGATGTGATTCAACAGCCACACTAACACTTACAGTTAAAGCTGCTTCTTCAAGTAACAATACAGTAAGCATTTGCCTTTCTGCATTACCTTATACATGGAATGGATTAACATTCAATGCAGCCGGTACGCAAACAGCACAGCTTATCAATAGTGCAGGGTGTGACTCCGCAGCTACACTAACAGTAACGGTTAAATCAAATTCTTCAAGTAACAATACAGTAAGCATTTGCCCATCAGCATTGCCATATACTTGGAACGGATTAACATTCAATGCAGCTGGAACACAAAGTGTTCATTTTACAAACAGTGTGGGTTGTGATTCAATTGCCTCTCTAACATTAATTGTAAAAGCTAATTCTTCAAGTAATAACACATTAAGTATTTGCCCATCGGCATTGCCATATACATGGAATGGATTAACATTCAATGCAGCTGGCACGCAAACAGCACACCTTACCAACAGTGCAGGGTGTGACTCTGCAGCAACACTAACACTTATTGTAAAACAAAATTCTTCCAGTAATACGACTGTAAACATTTGTCCTTCTGCATTACCATATTCATGGAACGGATTAACATTCAACGCAGCCGGAACACAAACAGTACATTTTATCAATAACGCAGGATGTGACTCCACTGCCACCTTAACGGTAATAGTAAAAGCAAATTCTTCAAGTAACAATACATTGAGCATTTGTCCTTCCGCATTACCTTATACATGGAATGGATTAACATTCAATGCAGCAGGAACTCAAACAGCACAGCTTACCAATAGTGCAGGGTGTGACTCTGCAGCTACATTAACACTAACGGTTAAGAATACTTCATCAAGTACAACGACTGTTAACAGATGTACATCTGCATTACCATTTATCTGGAATGGATCAACATATACTTCTGCAGGTACTTACATTAAACATTTGACCAATGCTGCCGGATGTGATTCTGTAGCTACATTGGTATTAACAGTAACAACACAAAAAGTTCCGGTATTTAATGCAGTAGCACCAATTTGTAAAGATGCTCAATTAAATGCATTACCTGTAATATCTGTCAATGGCATTACAGGAACCTGGAGTCCGTCTATTGATAACACTAAAACAACCACCTATACTTTTACTCCTGCTGCATCCGAATGTGCAACAACTACTTCGTTAACGATCACAGTTATACCAATACCGGAAATAAATCCAGCTACAGTAAGTATTTGTAACGGTGGTACAGCCACTATACAATTGACAAGTAATATTCCTGCAACATTTACCTGGGCTGCTTCAGACAATCCGGCTACAATAGGAGAAACGCTTTCTCAACAGACAACCGGCATCATAACAAATAGCATTACTAATACATCCAATGTTGTACAAACAGTATTATATAATGTTATTGCAAGTAGTTCAGTAACAGATTGTCCTTCAGGAAGCCAAACTGTAACGATCAAGGTAAATCCAAAAGTACCTGCATTTGCCGGTAAAGACACCAATGCTGTAATTGGCAAACCATTACAACTAACAGCAACTGGCGGTGTTAGTTACCAATGGAACCCCGGCGGTTTACTAAACAACTCTTCAATTTCTAATCCGATTGCTACTTTATCAGGAGATACCAGGTTTGTAGTGAAAGTAACCGATAATTTAGGTTGTGTAGCATTTGATACTATTCTCGTTAAAGCTTATCAGGAATCTACATTCTATGTGCCTACAGCATTCTCACCCAATGGCGATGGGTTAAACGATGTATTTAGACCAATACCTGTTGGCATTGTAACTTTCGAATGGTTTAGGGTTTACAACAGATGGGGTGAATTGGTATTTGAGAGCAATGAGTGGATGAAAGGCTGGGATGGCATTTACAAAGGTGAGAAACAACCTGAAGGTACATTTGTATGGCAGGTGAAAGGAAAAAATATAAACGGCAAAGAAATTTATCTTAAAGGGCCGGTCGTTCTTGTAAGATAATTTATGTACGATTTGGGATGTACAATTTACGATGTTATTAAATTCAATACATCTTCTGAACCAGACAATCTTTATTAAATTGTTACTATTAATGCAGGATTGTAAGTTTATTCGGAGAATTAATTTTTAACGAAGCATTTGGATTTACAGTTACACTTCTAACTGAAGTATTAGAACTTAAAATTGGTGTACCGATATTTATTATTACATCTGTATTAGCATCTGGTAAAATACCACATCCCCAATTGGCAGGAGTTTCCCACGCATTGCTAACTGTACCCAGCCAGTAACCCTTGAACTGCAGCATATTTTCATTACTATAAGTAATGTTTGAATTATTTGTGATCTCACATCTATACAAATAACCGTACATAGATGTAGGTGCATTTATAAGCTTAAGCGTATCTGTCGTTGCACCTGCGTAAAGTGAACTATTACTTATATTCGTATATCCGCTACCGGTATTAACTTGCCATTGATAAGTATTTCCGGGGGTATTATTTGTTGCAAATTTTATACTACTGTTTGTACAATTAGCAGTATAGTTTGTTAGATCATACGCAAAGTTGTCATAACGAAATTTTCTTATCTGAAGGCTATCTAAAACTTTTGCTTCGGTACCATCGGCATAGTAATCAACTGTACCATTGTCGCATATTAAATGTATAAATAGAACACTCCCTATTTGTTCAGTAACCATTGCTTCGGGGTGGCCATCTGCATCACCGTTAGAAGATATCTGAGCCAGTTGATCTAATCCGGATAAATTAAGTTTAGTTAACTTAGAATAGCTACTAGTGGTGGTAATTGGATTCATTCCTGGATCTGTCGGCACTTTCCCATCCCATAAATAAACCGCCGGAATTCCACCGCCAGTATATAAACCTGCAACAATCAAATATAAATTAACACCTACTCTTTCAACACTTCTTATCCCTAGTCCCTCTAGATCAAACAAAATCGGCTCCGCTATAGAAGGCACTCCACTCACAGATCCATTTGCATTCATGATTGTTTCAAAATTTGTGACCGGAGCAATTATGGCATATTTTCTATTTGAACTATTAGGTGTTGTTCCTTTTACAGGTACACACGGAGCTCTAAAACCTATATAACCTGTATCTCCACCATGCGTAACCGTTAGTCCTTCTACATTAAACCCATCTAATAGTTTTGGGATTTTGCCGGAGGCAGCAGATGCTGTAAAGTTCCAGGACTTACTATCCCCCCAAGTTATTAATGCAGCCCTGAATTTTGTAGAATACCCTTTTACAGACAATGTGCTATTTGCTCCTGCACCAGTTACTTCTGTAGCAATAACTCTGTTTCTATCAGCTTTCAGATTACCACTTTTGCTGTTACCAAGAGACCCGATCCAGTAAATCCGTTTTCCTGTATTATACTTTACACTTAATGAAGATCCTTCCAAATCACATTCTTCAGATGCTCCAACAGCAGACTGTATATTTATATTATATAAATCTATCCCTGAGTTTTTTCTGTTATACAAGCGAAGTATATTGGTTTCATCATCACAAACAAACATATAGTCATCATCAATAGAAGTTGCACCTGATGCATCAGCCATATTCATCGGCCAAATTGTTTTATCAGGATGTGCAGATGCTGCAGAAACTGCATAGGTTACTTTGTATGTTGAAGAACTTCCATCTGCATTGGATGCGATAATTGATACAGTTGCATAACCAACTGCAATTGGAGTAATTTTTAAAGTATAGATACCTCCCGATTCTACAAAACTGATATTTGCGTTAGGTAAAACTGAAGTTTTATTACTGGTAACAGATATAGAGGTAGGGGTATTGGTAATCGTAAAATAAATGCCATAAAAAACAGCGGGGTCTGTCGGGTCATTCAGCGTACTGCTTACATAAGATGTTTTACCGCTGCCTGAAACTATACTCAGATATGGTTTAGATGTGCCGGGATAAACAGGCTGTGTAACGGAGGCAGATAATACAGGTTTGGCTGAAAATGCAATGGCGGATATCAGCAAAGAAGAGAAAAACAGGAAAAGATTCTTTTTCACTTAATATAAAATTTTGACTAACCTCTTACCAAAGTACCAACCTTCTCTCCGGTTACTACTCTTAATAAATTGCCGGGCTTATTCATATCAAAAACAATGATCGGCAATTCATTTTCCATACATAAAGTAAAAGCCGTCATATCCATTACTTTTAAATTTTTACTGATACAATCAGCAAATGTTATATGGCCAAACTTAGTGGCAGTTGGGTCCTTTTCAGGATCAGCTGTATAAATACCATCTACCCTTGTTCCTTTTAAAATTATATCAGCTTTTATTTCTATCGCTCTTAATGAGCCCGCCGTATCTGTAGTAAAATATGGATTTCCTGTACCGGCACCAAATATTACAACTCTACCTTTTTCTAAATGTCTCATTGCTCTTCTTCGAATATATGGCTCAGCAATTTGTTCCATTTTTATGGCGCTTTGCAAACGGGTATATACACCGGCTTTTTCCAATCCGCTTTGCACTGCCATTCCATTGATCACCGTAGCCAACATCCCCATATAATCGCCTTGTGCCCTTTCAATACCTGTTTCCGCCTCATTCATTCCTCTGTAAATATTACCTCCACCAATTACGATAGCAACCTGTACCCCTAATTCTGTAATGGATTTGATATCCTGTGCATATTGCGCAATCACATCGCTATCCAAACCAAAATTTTTATCTCCCATTAAAGATTCGCCGGAAAGTTTCAGAAGTACACGTTTATATTTAGGAAGCATGCTGGAATTGAGAATTAAGAATTAAGAATTAAGATTTCGCTGCGAAGATATAGATTTTAAACGGGTTAGATAATTTTCAATGTAAAAAAACGGTTAACACAAATTAATGTAAACAGTATTCTGTAAAATGCATTTCTTTTAGTTAAACACCATAATCTTAAATTTTTTTTAGCGAGCAGAAAATTATTATTCAACTCATAAATACCCACTATCGGGTATTTGAATTCGACACATTATCAGCTACTTTTAAATAAAACTATTTTATGAGTAATGTAACTAAATGGATGAGCTGGGAAGGTGGAGTTGATCTGGTAGCTGTTACCAGTCCTGATCTTCAAATGCCAAATGTAATTGTACATCTTGGTCGCATGGTAAACACACCTGTTGGAAATGCCCCAAGCGGAATGATCTTTTGGCAACCCGATACAAATGCAGCGCCATTGGTAATGGGTTTTGTAAGTACCAACCCAAAAGTTGGTGCCTATTTCGGACCTAATATTTTTGCAGATACTCCTTTTGAACAAGCTCCGGTACTGGATGCTCAGATTGAAATAATTACTACTGCTACATCAGCTTATTCAAAATGTGTTGTGGGTGGTTTTACTTTTGAAGTAGAAATGAGCGATCTCTCGGCTCCTTATCTTATTAACAGAACACCCTCTGCAATGCCTCCGTTTCATCAACAAGGCGTGGAAATGAGTTGTGGCAAAACAATTTTAAAAGTAAATGGAGAAGTGATCAATATTATCATTCCACCGGTGGGCATCACAGGCGGACCAGCAAGTGTTGTATCACCAAACGGAGTTTACGCCAGATAATTTTTATATGAAGAAGATATTATTCCTATTGTTAACAGCATTTATTGCAGTGAATATTCAAGCTCAGCTTAATGCTGAACAAAAAAAGATCAAACAGACCTTTTTCGATTTTCTTGCATTCTATAAAAAAAACGAAAAGAAATTCAACTCCTTCCATTTGTATAAAGGACAAGGAAAGGAATATTCACCGCCCTTTAAAATTCAATGGAAAGAGGTTGAAAAATATTTTGCGTACTTGCGTAAAAGTGTACCGTATGTTGGTGAGGCTTATATCAAAGCAGAACGAAAACATTTTAAAGATTCGGAACATTATTTTAAAGAAAATCCGGAAGAAGAAATTGCCGTAGGTTTTGATTACGATCGGTGGGCCGGTGGACAGGAGAGTATTGAATATACGTATAAATGGTACACATCTCCCAAAAACAAATACATTGTAGAGATCAATAGAGACACAGCAGTTTTAAAAATTGGCTCTGAGCTTTGGGAAGGAGCCGAAGAAAAAGACAGAGTTTGGAATTATGTGCCATTTGTAAAAGAAAAAGGCAAATGGAAAATGGCTGATAACATACTAACAATGGATACTGAGGAAGATGCGCCCCCGCTTATAGATGAAACTGTAAAATAAATTTCATGAAATATTTATTCATTTTAAGTTTGATATTAACGGTATCTTGCAATAGATCATTAAGTGAAAAGATAAAGGATGAGCTAAGTAAACATATTGAGCCAAAAGATAGTGTCATTAATAAAATGAAGATCGGAGAAACATTTGTTCTGGAAAGCAGTGAGGTAGAAGGTATAGATAGGGAGCGCTACAAAGAGTTTGATTACTGGAAAGAAATTGATACGAATTATTTCAAGTATGTTGCCAGTAAAGAATTCAGCGACCCCGAAATGGCAGGTGGCAGTTCTACAACTTTAGAAATACAAAAAGCTATTAAAGCCGGATATACAGAAGTAAAATTTTACAAACGAAAATACTATGGCAACAAAGCTATGCCCGATTCAATTAAAAGGGATACTGCAAGCATTTTATACAACACGTATAAATTTGAAATAAAGTAATTTAATATTGTTGGATGAAAAAAACATTTATAACCTGCGTCATTTGCGTGAGCAGTTTTTTTATTTGCAAAGCTCAATCTTCACTAGACTTAACTATAAATGATAAGCTAATTTATCTAGTAAATGTGGGAGGTGATGAATACGATTTTACACTAAAAATAAAATCTCTTGCCCCTGCTTTTACTTTTGCATGGCAAATGACCAATGAAGATTTTAACTATGGCCGTATAGAAGTTACACCAACTGCGATGGATACCTCTAAAAAAATGCATAACTATTTTATTAATGGCTCCAAGACATTGACTGATGCCACTTCAGTTACATTAAGTAAAGCTGCATACAAAGAAATAGTTCAAAATAAAAAAGTGAGTTTGTGGGATGGTGATAAAGAGTTTGTCTTTGAAAATTCTGATGAAACAATTTTTGCTATTGAGATCAATGGAGATTACAAAACAGTAGAAGCTTTTTATCTATCGGATGAAAACAGGAATGACATTGTAGTACTCAAAAACCCAAACTACCCCTTGATTTTACGAATGAATATTGGTTGGAGTATTAATTTAAGCACAATAATTCCTGCAGGTAAAACAACTACCGACCTATCGACGTTTATCAGCAAAGAAATTGCAGTTCCATCGTTTCTCTATGAGAAGCTAAGTAAAAGTTCAGTTGTTGCAACAAAAGATCTAACAGAAATCGGAGTTCCTGAAAAACCCAATACTTACACTGAATATTTTTCTCATATAGAAGGATTAAACGTAAAAACTCACAATGATACTGTCACGGATATTATTTACTATCCTACTCAAATTACACATAACAACCATACATATTATGGTGGAGATATTTCTATTCCACAACTTTCATCCTACATTTTCAACAGGGCAACTGCAAAGAAATTTATCAAAGCAAAATTTGTTAAAACCTCTTCGTATGATACTGATATCTATGAGGCTTCAAACGGCACCATAATGGAATTGCATTATACTGCACCCAAGAAAACAATCGATGGAATTGAGTTCGTATCAACAAATAGTAAAACACCTAAAACTAAACAAGCATTGGCCTTTATAACTTTCCGGAAAAAATAATTACTCTTATTGGAAACGAAAACAAAAAGGCTGTTCAATGAACAGCCTTTTTGCTTATTTGTACTAATTTCTTAGCCTAATGCTACTCTTTTAAAATCAATAACTTTTAAATCGGCATCAATAGATTTTAAATAATCAGATACTGATTTAGCGTTATCTTTTACAAAAGGTTGAGCCAACAAAGTATTTTCTTTGAAGAATTTATTTACTTTACCTAATGCAATTTTCTCAGCCATTTCAGCAGGTTTACCTTCGGCTTTGATTTGTTCGATAGCAATTTCTTTTTCTCTTGCAATTGTTTCTGGAGCAATAGAAGTTTCATCAACAGCTAACGGATTCATTGCTGCAATTTGCATTGCCACATCTTTACCTGCATCAGCTGCTTCTTTGTTGAAGCTAACTAAAACACCCATACGATTTGCACCATGGATATAACTTGCTACGTATTCAGCTTCTACTCTTTCAAAACGAGATACTGCAATTTTTTCTCCTATCGCTGCTAATTTATCGTTGATCAAATCGGCCACTTTTGCACCGTTGATCGATACTTCATTCAGTTCTTCGCCGGTTTTTACATTATTAGCAATTGCAGCATCAGCAATGCTTTGAGCAAATGCTACGAAATCTGCGTTTTTGCTTACAAAGTCAGTTTCGCAACTGATACAAAGAACGATACCAGCTTTATTATCTGCTGTAGTTTTAGCTAAAACCACACCTTCTTTTGCTTCTCTGTCGCTACGTTTAGCTGCTACTTTTTGTCCTTGTTTACGTAACCAGTCAATCGCTGCTTCAAAATCTCCATTGCTTTCTGTTAAAGCTTTTCTACAATCTAACATACCTGCACCGGTAGTTTGACGTAATTTATTTATATCTGCTGCTGTTATTGTTGCACTCATGATAATTAAAAATTAAAAATTAAAAATTAAGCGTCAAAAGTTTTCAGTAACCTCAAACTTCCAACTTCAAACCTCCAACTATTTTGCTGCAGGTTTTCTACCGCCGGCACCCGGACCCGGTACTCTTCTTTTTGGTTGAGAAGCTACACCTCTTCCACCACCACGCCTGTTTCTATCATCACCGGCTGCATCTTGTTTTTGTTCAAAACGAGCTGCTTTTGCTTCTGCAGTTTCTTCTGTATCTACATTGCTGTCTTCTTCATCTTTTTCTGCTTGACGCTCAGATAAACCTTCAGCGATTGCTGCAGTTAAATAGTTAACGATGATCGCAATAGATTTTGTAGCATCATCATTTGCAGGAATTGCAAATTCAACTTTATTAGGATCACAATTCGTATCAACCATACCAAAAGTGGTAATATTCAAACGTTTTGCTTCAGCTAAAGCGATGTGTTCGTGACCGATATCAACTAAGAAAATAGCGGCCGGTACACGACTGATCTGTGCGATACCACCTAATACTTTCTCCATTTTATCTTTATCACGAGTTAATGTTAATCTTTCTTTTTTAGTAAGATTATCAATACTTCCGTCGTTCAACATTTTTTCGATGCTCTGCATTTTTTTAACACTTTTACGAACTGTGTTAAAGTTGGTAAGCATACCGCCTAACCAACGTTCTGTAACGTAAGGCATGTTGATACGTTTAGCACAATCAGAAACGATTTCTTTCGCTTGCTTTTTTGTAGCTACAAACATTATTTTCTTACCGCTTTTAGCGATAGATTTTAATGCCGCTGCAGTTTCCTGCAAACCTTCTACAGTTTTATTAAGATCGATAATGTGAATACCTTTCTTTTCTGCAAAAATGTATGGCAACATTTTCGGGTTCCACTTTTTCTTTAAGTGACCAAAGTGTACGCCTGCTTCTAAAAGCTGTTGTTGTAAGGAAGTGTTATTTTCCATTGTTTATAATTGAAGTAGTTTTTAATTTAGTTTTAAGCTGCAAGCTGCAAGCTACAAGGGTGTAAGTATAATGCTTGTCCCTTGTAGCTTGTAGCTCGAAACTGTATATTAACGTTTGCTGAACTGGAAGCTTCTTCTTGCTTTTTTGCGTCCTGGTTTTTTACGTTCAACGGCACGTGGGTCTCTTTTAAGAAGACCGGCTGCTTTCAATGCCGGACGATAATCTGCGCTTACTTCGATCAAAGCACGAGCAATACCTAATTTTGCAGCTTCAGCCTGACCTTTAACACCACCACCTTGTGCATTCACAACGATGTCGTATTTATCAGCAGCTTCAACAGTTTTAAGCGGCGACTCTAATTGATTTTGAAGATATACTAATGGGAAGTAAGATTTGTAATCTTTTCCGTTAACAGTTATTTTACCGTCACCTTTACTTAAGAAAACCCTTGTTACGGCTTCTTTACGGCGACCAACTGCGTTTTTTTGCTTTTCCATCTATTTATTTAGATTTAGAATTTTTTAAATTAGAATTTGAATTCTTTTGGTTGTTGAGCTGCATGCTCGTGATTAGGGCCTGCATACACAAATAATTTTTTGTACATCTTACGACCTAATCTGTTTTTAGGCAACATCCCCTTAACTGCTCTTTCGATCAATACTTCAGGTCTGCGTTTTAAAACATCTTTAGCAACCGCTTCTTTACGTCCACCAGGGTATCCTGTAAAGTGATCGTAAATTTTTTCTTCCATTTTGTTGCCGGTTAATTTTACTTTTTCGCAATTGATTACAATTACGTAATCTCCACAATCAACGTGAGGAGTGTAATAGGCTTTGTTTTTGCCACGCAATACAGCTGCAATTTTTGAACACATACGTCCAACGGTTTGATTAGTACCATCTATTACATACCAATTGTGTGTAACGGTAGCCTCGTTTGCATGTTTGGTGGTGAAATGTAGTTTACTCATTTTTTGTTTTTTTATCTAGCCTAAGGCCAGATGATTTTATAAAATAAGAGCTTTTGCTATCCCAAAAGACTCTCCCGCCAAAACTCAGGTAAAATCACCTGTTCTTTTTTGGGAGTGCGAAGGTAGTATGATGTATATTAATTTCCTACAAAATAGCAAAGTATTTTTATCGAACCTTTGTAACAAACTGATTTTCAGTAAAAATTTTGACAGGTAATTTTCAGTGTTTGGCGCAAAAAGAAAGCGACCAATAAAAATTGGCCGCTTTCTAAACTAAAAACTATATATAACAACTATTGTTTAACCATAGTATACTGATTGGTTGCAAAATTCACAGTTACTTTATATGTTCCTGCTTCTGATGGTACCGGGAAGGTTGGATCTGCATTTTTTTGATCAAACTCACCTGCTGCTGCATCTCCGCTTAATTTACGGAATTGAGTATCCCAGTTTCCTAATTGTTGAATTAATTTGAATCCGCCGCTTCCTGTGAAAGCTACATTTAGTGTAAATACAAAATCATCTACTTTAGTGAATTTGTATTTAGCATCAAGACTACCGCTATTGTTCCAGCCGTTGATATCTCCAACAAGATATAACTCAGCCGGAGCATCTAATCTAGGTGCTTCTGTTGCTACAGCTTTGAATTTTCCAGTTTGGAAATCTACCGTAACTCTATAAGCTCCTGCCGGAGTCGGAATAGGGAAAGTAGGATCTGAATTTTCTTGTTTGAATTCTCCTGCAAAAGCGGTTCCGCCTGCAATCATTCGATATTGAGTATCCCAGTTACCTAGTTCCTGTATCAATTTATAACCTCCACCGCTAGGGAAATTAAACACCCCGGTATAAGTAGTTTCATCTGTTTTGTAGAAATAATATTTCTTATCCAGTCCTGCGCTATTGTTCCAACCGTTAACATCACCTACTATATACAAATTCGCCGGTACCGGAATTTTTGGAGGAACTCTGTAAGGGGTCATCGTTGCAGTTAACACATTAGAATGAAATTGTTCATTGTTATTTGCGTAAGATGAAGTTAGTCTTACAATCATGTTTTGCGCTACATTGAAAGGAAACCCATAAGCCAATAAAATAGCATTGATCTCTTTACCTGTAAAGTCAGCTTTTAAATTACCATATACTGTTTTTCTGATGGCGTTTTTAAAACTGCCTCCTGCTGTATCAATTTCTACTACATATTTCTGATGTGCAGAATCAGTGGCGTGTTTTGCATCAGTCCAGCTGTACGACACTACTACATTATCTGCATCTGTCGATGCCGGCGCAATAACTGCTGAAGTAGCACTCAGCGTAGGAGCAGTACCGTCGTTACTAAACGGTAGTTTATCATATTTGTCCTTATCGCATGCCGTAAAGAACAGCGCAACTGCTGCAAGCAACGAAAATATTTTAAAAGAATGTTTCATATAAAAAAGTTTATAATTGAATTAAATTAGTGAGCAACATTTACAGTTTGGTTAAAGTATATTTTCCTGTAATGAAATCAACAGATATTTTATACCATCCTGCACCAGGGCTTGGGAACTGCGGATCAGCATCTTTTTTCTCAAAGCTTCCGGATAATGCAGCTGTTCCATCCAATGCATGATATTGTGATCCCCAAACACCTTGCTCTTGGATTAATTTGTAGCCGCCTCCACCAATAAACTCTACAGTTAACTCATAGAGAGTTTCAGATACCTGAGTGAATTTTTGAGTTACATCATAAGGTGCTCCCAAAGGATTGCTCCAGTTTGAAGCAAAGGCATTTCCAGTAACCCATAATGTTCCTGCAGTAGGTAATGGTACTGCTACATCAAGATAAGGAGTAGCAGTAAACGATAGCTTATTAGAGATCATTTCCGGCTTTTTACCTTGTCCTATTCTAGCAATTACTCTTATTTCGATGTTATACGATTTGCCATAAAGTAAGCCTAGAGATTTTGTTAAAGCAAAATTCAATTTACCCTGAGTAACAATTGACCCAAGGTTTTTTGCAACAACATCTACTTCTTTGGCATTGGCAAAATCTGATCCTTCCACATCTACCTCAATGGTATAGTTTACATCTTGTGAACTGATACCGTCTGAAAATTTGTAGTTAGGATTGGTCCATGTAAGATCCAATGCCGGTTTATCTACATTTGCTTTAGCAAGGGCAATATCACTGGTTGTTGTATTGGTTGTTCCGCTCAATACCGGAGCTTCGCCACTCAACAATGTTACCTGATTGGCATCATCCTTTTTGCAGGAGAACAAAAGCACAGAACAGATACCCAGTATAAATATGTTATTAAATAATCGTTTCATATATAAATTTTTATATTGTTATTAATTGTATCCTGCGTTTTGTTTAATGTTTGCATTACCCACAACTTCTTTAGTTGGTATAGGATAAAGGTTTTTATAATCTTCAACGCCTGTACCTGCTTTTACACCACCTTTCCAAGGCCATACATAAGTTGAGCTGGTAAATTTGTCAAATCTGATCAGATCCGTTCTTCTAAACCCTTCCCAGTATAACTCTCTCGATCTTTCCTGAAGAATTGTTTCAAGATTTAGATCTGAATTGTACAACTGGCCGATATTACTTGGACCGTATCCTCCACCAAATGCTCTGTATCTTAACTTATTAAGATATTCCAACGCAGTAGCACTGCTTCCGCCTGTTCCACCACGGATAACAGCTTCTGCATAAATGAGGTATTGTTCTGCTAAACGGAATAACGGAAAATCAACATCAGAAAATTCAAGACTTTGTCCCGGAGAACCATCTCTCTTTACATTGCGGAATTTATTTACAGCAATACCATCAGTGAATTTTGTTTGGTCTTTAATTTCTTCACTTTGGCCATTGGTATAAAACTGACCTCTTTGATCTGAAGAGAACCCTGCTTTAAATAAATCATATAAAGCAGAAGTAGCTCTAATTCCACCCCAACCACCATTTACACCGCTTGCAATAGCAGGCATTGAACCACCAACTGATGCATGCGTTAAAAATGTAGTACCGCCGTAAGACTGTGTATATAATCCGTCGTGATTGATGGTAAGAATAAACTCTGTGTTACCGATATTGTTATCAGATAACATCAGATTGCGATAGTTGTCCATTAAAGCATAACCACCTTCGTCAATTACTTTTTTAGAATAAGTAATTGCGTCAGTATTTCTTTCTGTTCCTGTATAAACTTTTGCGTTTAGATAAATTCTTGCTAACAAAGACCAAACCGCTGCTTTATCTACACGACCATATTGGTTGGTACGTGGAGCTTTTAAATCTGGTTCGATTGCCATTAATTCATCTTCAATATATTCAAAAAGATCTGCTCTTGATATTTGCGGAGGAAGTGTTCCTGCCAATACAGCCTCTGAAGTAGTTTCATCAACAAAGGCAGGGTTTCCGAAAAGATCCATCAATATCCAATATTGAAATGCTCTGATGAAACGGGCTTCTTGTCTATAAGCTTTGATATTTTCCAAATCGGTCGCATTGGTAATTCCATTTGCAGCCAATTTTGCATCCGTTGATTGATTAAGAAAATTGTTCACCAATGTTATTTGGTAAAAACTTCTGTAATAAATAGGCAATAAAAATTGATTATCACCTGACCAGTTCATGTTGTGAAAATCCTGGATACCAGCATCTCCCCATGCAATAACGGCTTCATCTGTACTTAACTCCTGTGCTTTCCATAAGCAACGAGAAAAATCGGAAAACCCTTCGTCCAAACCTTGCACATCGCCATTGCCTGCAGGGCCGCTATTTCCGGTTAATGCAAAAGCTGCATATATTTTTGCGAACGAGCCTCTGTAACCCGCCACTTTTGTAAATACATCGTCAGGTTGCAGATCGTTGGTCGGTTTAATATCCAGCTTTTTTTCGCAGGATGCCATTACACCGGTTAGCAAAACGCTGAATGTAATTAGTTTTAAAATATTATTTTTCATATACTATTTTTTATACTTAGTTATTATTACGTTTATTTTAGAAATCAAGATTTACTCCCACTGTAAAAGTTCTTGGACGTGGATATATATTGTTATCAATACCTCCATTAATTTCCGGATCCAATCCGTCGTATTTAGTGATGATAAATACATTTTGTACTGCGGCATTCAATCTTAAATTAGCATTGCTTTTGAAAACTTTACCAACGTTATAACCAAAGTATATGTTATCCATTTTCACGAATGATGCGTTTTGGATAAAATAATCTGAACGACTGAATTTATCTCCTGCACCAGTGAAATTAGTTTCAAGTAAAGATGGATTTCCGTTTTGCAAATAACCTAGAGGACTGATTACTGTATTTTTGATACCAGCACCAGATTGTAATCCGTTATACATATAATTTCCGAAACTTCCTCTCATCACAAAACCTGCATTTATTTTTCCAATTGTAACGCCGGTACTTAACCCTGCAAATACATTAGCATCAGGAGCTTTGTAGTGATACAAATCTTTTTCATTAATTGTACCATCTCTGTTTCTGTCAACGTATAATCCCTCAATTGCTTTTCCATTTTCATCATATACTTGTTGAAAAGCGTAGAATGCTGCTCTGTTGTAACCAACTGAGTTGATCTGAATAGTATTAAATCCGCCTGTACTACCAAACTGGTTTCCTACGAAGTTTGGATTTTCGTTGATAGTTAGTTTAGTGATCTTGTTTTGATTGTAGGTTACGTTGAAACCAAGATCCCATGTTATTTTTTTATTGCGAACAGGTTGTGTGTTGATGGTTAATTCAACCCCTTGGTTTTCAAGTGTACCAACATTAGCCGTTACTTTATTAGTAAAGTTTCCTGCAGTTACGTCTATAGTATTAAGCAGGTCTTTTGTTTCTTTAAAATAGTAATCGATGCTACCGGTAATTCTGTTATTTAGGAAGCCGAAGTCAACACCAACATTCGTAGTTGCGGTTTGTTCCCACTTTCTATTTGCATAATATCCGCTTGGTCTGTAAATAGTATCAAATCTCGGAGACCCATCGATATTGTAGCCGAATTGATAAAGAGCTTGTCCGTTACCGATAGTATACAATGGTTCGGTATCATAGTATCCAATTCCATCCTGTTGTCCTGTGATACCATAACCAACACGAACTTTCAAGTCTGAAAAAGTTTTAGAGTTTTTAAGGAATGATTCATTTTTCGCTCTCCAGGCAAATGCAGCTGAAGGGAAAGTACCCCATCTGTTTTCCGGTCTGAATTTAGATGAGCCATCCCTACGTACACTAGCTGTCAATATATATTTTCCCAAATAGTTGTAGGTCAATCTGCTGAAATATGATATCAATCTTGCTCTTGGTCTATCTACATCAAACAATGGTGAACTAACTACAGTACCATCCAATGTTTTATCCTGGAAGCTATAGTTATAATTTAGAAATTGTTGGTAAGATGTACCTGCCATCAGATCTAAACGGGTTCCTTGTTTCCCGAAATCTTTACCATAAGCAAGATATGATTCAAGAACAGTGTTATAATTACGACCAGCATATTGCCCAATAGATCCTCCATGAAATTTGCCGTTTGGATCTTTGTATCTTCTATAACTTGTTGCGGCACTGTCTGAAGCAAAAGTACCGCCAAAGCCATGACCAACATCATAACCAAAATTGAAATTAGCACGTAGGTCAGGTAAAAAATGAAATTTATAATCTACCTGAATATTACCAATACTTCTACGAGATGTTCCGATGTTAGAATTTTGATTCAATATCCCAACCGGATTTCTTGTAGCCAAATCTCTCAATCCTTTTTCAGATGCTCCATCAAGCCATTGCCAGTATCCACCGTAACGTGCATTACCGGAGTAAACCGGTTGAGTTGGATCAAAATAAACTGCCGATCCGATAGCACCTTCATTTGCATATGAACTATGACTCAATGAGCCTTTAAAATTAAGATCAACACTCAAGTGGTTATTGAAAAATTTAGGGTTGATATTGAAAGATCCTGTATAACGTTCAAGCTTACCAGTTTTTAAAACCCCTTCCTGATTAAGATAACCAACTGAAATACGATAAGGCATTTTACCTGCAGCACCCGATACACTAAAATTATTATCAGTAGATAATGCTGTTTGATAGATCAGATCCTGCCAATCAGTGTTTGCAGTACCCAACAAAGCAATATCACTTGATTTACCATTCGCTGTTACATATGAACGCACTTGATCTCCTGTCATTACTTCCACTTTATTAGGTAAAGTATACACCCCCATTTGACTACTGAAGTTAAATACGGCCTTACCTTTTTTACCCTTTCTGGTAGTAATAATGATTACACCATTAGAAGCTCTTGATCCGTAAATAGCAGTTGCAGACGCATCTTTTAAAACACTAAAAGATTCTATATCATTCGGGTTGATCAGAGCCAATGCACTTGGTGAGCCTGATACCCCACCACCGCCATCGGCAAGAGGAACACCATCAATTACAATCAATGGGTTGTTACTTGCATTTAGAGACGCACCGCCACGAATTCGGATGGTGCTACCTGAGCCGGGGGCTCCACTATTAGATGTTACAGCAACACCGGCTACTTTACCGGCAATTAATTGTTCTGCTGTACTGTTTTGACCCTTGTTAAAGTCTTTTGCTGTTACATTCGTAATAGCACCGGTCAGATCTTTTTTCTTAACCGTACCATAACCAATGATAACCACCTCACCCAGATTTTGCACAGCTTTTGTAAGGCTAACATTGGCTTTGCCACCATTTGATTTAACCTCTTGTCTGCCGAACTCGGTTGAAGTGAAGACCAAAGTAGGATTTGCGGTAGGAGAACTTATTGTATAAGTTCCGTCGCTAGCCGTTTGCGTAGCAACATTTGTGCCCTTAACGGTTACGGTTACCCCAGAAGCCGGAGAACCATCTTTTAAATCCGATACTTTACCGGTAACAACATTTTGCGCCAAAGCCACTGTAGACAGCAACAATAACGCAAACGTTCCCGAAAAAATTCCGATAAATTTTCGCATGCTTTTTCTCATCTGCATAGTTTTTCTTTTTTAATGAATGATGAAACGATAACTACAAATGAAGGAGAGTGGTGCGGCAAGCACAGTGCGTCCATTTCATATACAAGCTTTCATCGTTTCAAAATCAAACATTATCGTTTGTAAAGTTGTTTGATTGTGATTTGTGTAAAATTTACACTAAGTAAAAGTGTAAATTTTACACAATATTAAGTATTTTTTTAAAAATTCAAAGAAATGTTAAAATTTTATTTTCTTGGGGGATGGACAACCAATCGTTCGTTTAAAATGCTCAGTATTAAGACAACTCTCAGCACAGAACCGCTGCATTATTAACAATTTACAGGCGGTGTTGTTCTGATTTATTCAATTTTCTTTTTAAAAATCTATTCCGCTCCACTTTTTCTTCTTTTTTTCGTACTTCTCATAGTTAAACTTGTACAGTTTTCCTGGTCGATGTGGCACATCCTGCTCCATTTCTCCGGTATCGATAAGAAAATCCATTGCAAAGAATTTTTTCCTGAAGTTTCTTCGGTCCATTTTAATGTCGAGAATTGCTTCGTATAAGTTTTGAAGTTCTCTTAAAGAGAATTTTTTCGGTAAAAGGCTGAATCCCAACGGATGCTCCTGCACTCTTTTTTGCAACTGATTTAAGCAGGTATCGAAAATCTCCTGATGATCAAATGCAAGATCAGTCACATTTTTAATATCATGCCAGTGTAATTCATTATCTAAAATGTTCAGCTTATGGTGCTGTACGTTTATCAACGAACAATACGCAACAGTAACTACTCTACCAACCGGATGTCGACCCACCGTACCAAATGTTTTTACTTGTTCAAGATAAAGGTCATTTAATCCGGTACGTTGTTTTAAAACCCTATATGCAGCATTACGTAAGTCTTCTGCCGGACCAACCAAATCTCCTAACAGCGACCACTTGCCTTTATAATCCGTTAAATCACTTCGAATCAATAGTACTTTCAACTTATTTTCATCAAATCCAAATATCACACAGTCTACCGACAGTGCTATACGGTTACTATTCTCAAATTCAGACTGAATGATCTGAAGGGTTTTGGTATTTTTTGCTGTTGCTTTTTTTTGCGCTAACTGTTCCATGTAATGTAAGGTGTTAAGGTTTCATGAATTTAGTGAAATTGGAAATATTTCCTTGTTTGATTTTAAGGAAATAAACCCCTCTCGACAAGCGTTGTACAAGGTCAGTCATGCTGATCTCATATTGGCCCCTGTTTATCGTTTGGCTCAAAATTACTTTTATTTTTTGTCCGTAAGAATTATACAGTAAAATAATACAGTTTCCATCTGCAGGAACAATGTATGAAATCTTGCTGTTTGGAGTTACCGGATTGGTAAGCACCGCAATTCCTAATCCATCTTTAATATTAATAATATTTGCTGCATTAGTTGTTGTAAACTGTCCTGTAGAAAAATTGCCCCCGGTTGAAGCATCACAATTACCTCTTACTCTCCAATCATAAACCGTATTGGCTGTTAAGCCAGATAAACTTGTGCTAAGCGACGTTGTACCGATTGCCGCAGTTGTCCACGTTGAGGCTGAAGCGACTTTATATTCCACTGTATACGAAGCCGCACCTGTAGTGGCCGACCAGGAAACAACGGCCGCATTATTTGTAATATTTGTTTGATTTAATCCCTGTGGTGCAGCAGGAATTACCGGCTGTGTACCAACTGTTCCTGTTGCGGCAGGAGAAATACATTCGCTGGTATTTTTCGCTGTAATGCTATAAGATGAACCGGCAACTACATTTGTAAACACGCCGCTTGTATTGGTATAATTGATTCCATCACTACTAAACACTAACCCGGTTTTATCGGATGTAACTGTTATAGTTGCTGTAGCTACAGTACAGGTAGGTTGTGTTACCTGAACTTGTGGTGCCGTTACATTAGGTACTGCATTTACCAATACTGACCTAGCGGCAGAGACGCAGGTCGAATTAATATCTTTTGCAGTAATGCTGAAAGTCGTATTAGCAGTTAACCCGGTAAATATTCCGGTTGTATTCGTATAGTTTGTTCCGTCAATTGAATAACGAATATTGGCGCCTGTGGGTGCTGTAACAGTAATAGTACCTGTTGGTGTAATACATGTAGGCGATACCGTTACTGAAGCCGTTGGCTGTGCCGGAATATTGGGTTGAACGTTTACCACACCTGTAGTTGCTGGAGAAACACAACCACCATTGATCGTTTTAGCTGTAATACTATAAGAAGAGCCAGCGGCTATATTTGAGAAAGCTCCACTTGTGTTTGTATAATCTACACCATTACTGCTGAATGTCAACCCGGTTTTATCCGATGTAATAGTAATAGCTCCCGTTGCAACAGTACAACTCGGCTGCGTTACATTCACCTGAGGTGCCGAAGGTGTAATCGGTTGTGCCGCCAATGTCCCTATAGCTGGAGAGGAAACACAGCCGCTTGCATTTTTTGCTGTGATACTATAAGAAGAACCTGCGGCTATATTTGAGAAAATTCCACTTGTGTTTGTATAATCTACACCATTACTGCTGAATGTCAACCCGGTTTTATCCGATGTAATAGTAATGCTTCCCGTTGCAACAGTACAAGTAGCCTGAGTTACATTCACCTGTGGTATAGGCGGCGCTCCGGGAATGGCAGGTACTAATAAAGCAGTTGCAATTGAGACGCAAGTTGAATTATTATCTTTCGCTGTGATATTATAAGTAGTATTATTTGTAAGGCCGGTAAAAACTCCTGTAGTATTTGTATAATTCACCCCATCAATTGAATAACGAATATTAGCTCCGATTGGTGCCGTTACAGTTATTGTACCTGTTGGTGTAACACAGGTTGGAGCGGTTGTTACAGATGCTGTTGGTTGCACAGGAACATTTGGCTGTGTGCTTATTGTTCCGGTAGATGCAACAGATACACAACCCCCATTGATCGTTTTGGCGGTAATACTATAAGCTGAGCCGGCTGCTATATTAGTAAATATGCCATTTGTATTCGTATAGTCTACTCCGTTACTACTAAAAATCAATCCTGTTTTATCAGATGTAACAGTAACGGTTGCAGTGGCAACAGTACAAGAAGGCTGAGCAACACTTAATTGTGGTGCTACTGGTGTGATCGGTTGCGTATTTATTGTTCCCGTTGCTGCTGATGATATGCAACCTCCGTTAATCGTTTTAGCAGTTATACTATATGCGGAACCGGCAGCTATATTTGTAAATATACCTGTTGTATTCGTATAATCAACACCGTTATTACTGAATACCAATCCCGTTTTGTCGGATGTAATCGTAATAGTTGCAGTAGCAACGGTACAGGTAGGCTGAGTAACATTTACCTGCGGTAAAGCCGGAGCTCCAGGAACTGCCGGAACAAGTATTGATCTTACTACAGAAACACATGCTGAGCTGATATCTTTTGCGGTGATATTATATGTAGTATTAGCTGTGAGACCCGTAAACACTCCACTTGTATTCGTATAGGTCGTTCCATCAATTGAGTAACGAATATTTGCCCCCACCGGTGCTGTCACGGTAATGGTTCCAGTTGGTGCAACACAGGATGGCACAGTTGTTACGGATGCAGTTGGTTGCACCGGCGCTGCAATGATGCTTACTGTTAATGGCACTCGCTGACTTTCGCTGCATCCTCCGGCAGTTTGTGTTACATAATAAATTGCATTACCTGCATTGGTTGTTTGCGGAATAAGAGTTGCCACTCCTGTACCTCCGGTTTGTCCTGTGTACCATAATAACCCTGTGCCCGTTGCCGTTAGTGCAGACGCAGTTGAGTTCTGACAATATGATATCGGCGTAGTAACTGTAGGGTTAGCAGAAGTGCACGGCGGCACAGAAACATAAATATGATATTCTCCAGGTTGTAATGTAATACCCTGAGATGTGTTTGTGAGGTTGAATGTAGCATCTGTTGCTCCGTTAATACCGCTACCGGTACCATTACTTATAAGATTATACCAGCTGCCTGTTTTTTGAAAAACTATTGTTCTGGTTTGTTGCACCACATCGAAATTCGCCACTACAACAACTTGAGTGCTGTTGATATTAGGATCCCCGATCTTAATAGACTTATAGTAACCATTGTTATCATACAAACTAAAAGTGAAATTAGTATTGCCGTTGCCAAATACAGTGGGATTCGCTAATCTGAATTTGATCATCTTCGACCAAGCATCAAATAAATGCTTACGATTGGCATCATTCAGATAGTCCCATCTTGGCGGCTTATTTGAAACATTGGATCCGTTGTAAAATATAGAATAATCATATCCCATTTCTCCAAACTGCCAGATCATTTTCGGTCCCGGAACCGTAAAGAAAACAGCACCTGCTGCTTCCATTCTCGACAATGCGGTTGGTAAGTCTTTTACATTATATGAGCCGAAGGTATGGCCTTGGTTTTTTGCACTAAACATTTGTCTTTCCTCATCATGACTTTCCATATAACCTATGCCCAACGGAGCACTATAGTTCAATTCAGAACTGTTATAAAAAATCCTTGAAAGATTAGATGTGTTTGTCCCATTTGCATGATTTGCCGGACCGGCAATAGCTCCTCCATAAGATGAAGCCGGACTTGCAGCCAGCGCATCTTTGTTAATCCCATTCATATTTACCCATGGGATCATGCCTTTAGTTACATAAGCCTGTTCTTCTACTACACTTCCTAAAAACTCAAGAATAAAATATGGCGTATATCCTTTTCCGTTAACATGATTTTTATATCCTTCGATATAACCAACCCTGCTGGCATCATACGAGTTTTCAGTACCTGAGTTTTGGGTAAACCCTTTTACAAGATCGAACCTGAACCCATCTATTTTATACTCACTGCACAAGAATTCAAGGTTTCTTTTTACAAAATATTGAGTAGCGGCAGAGCTGTGATTAAAATCATTGAATACACTGAATTGATGTGGAGCCGTCGGATTAAACCATGGGCTATTCGTTGCCGGTCTGTTATTAACTGCATCCCAGTAAAGTTTTCCATGTGGTGTATTGTATGCATCTTCCTGATTATACACCACATCCAGTATTACAGCGATACCGTTCTTATGTAAAGTATCGATCAGCTCTTTTAATTTATTTTTTGATCCATAAGCTTTATCGGGAGCAAAATAAAACATTGGATTGTAGCCCCAACTTTGGTTTCCGCTGAATTCTTGCACAGGCATCAACTCAATTGCATTAATACCCAGGCGTTTAAAATAACCGATAGAATCAATAACTGATTGAAAATTTCCTACACTATCGTAACCTGTTCCCGGAGGATTCAATTTCACAAAATCTCTGATCAGCAATTCATATACGATTAATTGTTTTGCATCCGGCTTTTGAAAATTAGCTACATTCCAGTTGTACTGTGGCTCACATATTTGTAATACACTAACAATACCATTAACCCCAGATGAAGCTTTTGAAGGATAAGATTTAAGATTAGGATAACTGTTCGGATTAATATGAGAATCATTCCAAGGGTCAAGTATTTTTTCACTGTAAGGATCTGCTACGTAAATAGCATTATCAACAAGATATTGATACGCATATTCGGTAGCTGAAGACAGCCCGTGAATGGTTAACCAAAAATAATTCCCATCCTTATACATTTGATATTGAGCTTTGGGCGCCCAATCGCTACCCGGAAAATCACCGATCACCATACAACTTGTTTTATTAGGAGCGTATAAAACCAAGGTCACCGAATCTGTACAATCATAATAATTTATTCCTTCAACTGCTGTTGCCGGTTTAGTAGCGTTTACTGTTGGTATCGATTTAAAAAAGTTAATTGTATCGTATGCCACACCATTTAAGGACGCCACTATTTGATTATTTCCTGCAACAACAGTTGTGTTGCCACTTACGGTAGTTCCTGTATTGGTTGCAAATACGGTTCCATTTAAAGCAAGCGTTAATGTACCGCTTACTGATGCAACGGCAGAAACAGGTAAGGTTGCCCCAATAGCAGGAGGGGTTGACTCTAAAGTTCTGTTGAAAGTTGGCTGTGATATAGGATCGGTAATACGAATATTATTTACCGATGAATAAAGCGGAATGTACATATCCGACCCATCTGTATTCGCTTGTTTTTTATCTCCGGGTCCGTTTCTGAAAAGCACAGCAATTTTTTGAATTGTTTCACCTACAGGAACGCCAAAAAAAGCTCTTGGATTGGTAATTGTAAAACTCCATTTATTTGTTCCTGCAGCAGTAGCGGCCGGTGCCGTTGTTGTTCCCCAAACACAACTTGCCGGAACATATTTCCAGGGAGTAGCTCCATTACTCAAATTGGTCAACACACCAATATGCATATATACTCCGGTTGTAACGCCTTGCAGGCCTTGATTTCCTTTAGTTGCGTCAATAGTTATGGTTATAGTAGATGTTTCGGTTGGAAACTGAGGAGACCAGGTAAGGAGTTGTGAAAAACTGTTCGTTACAGCAAATAAAACAACACACAGAAGCATATATTTCTTCATGGCAAAAGCAATTTAATGTGTAAAATACACACATTGGCTGAGATTGCAAAAGATTATTGTGTATTTTTTGGGACAGTGATGTTTTTTAACAAAATGCCGTTTAAAATATCTATCCGGCTAACTTTGCAGACACTACTTTTATGTATACAATAGAACAAACAAAGAACTTACAAAGTCTGACAACATCTGCACTTAGTAATGCTGAAGGCATTGGCATTGAAGCTTTAAGGAATATTCTGAGATTTCATGAGTATAGATATTATATATTAAACGATCCACTGATAAGCGATTTTGAATACGACAGTTTATATAAGCAATTGGAGAAAATTGAAAAGGAGGCTCCTCAATTAATTACAACCGATAGCCCTACACAAAGGGTTGGAAGTAGTTTGAACAATGCTTTTACAACTGTGCAGCACCTTGTACCGATGCTGAGTTTAGAAAACAGCTACAATGCAGAGGATCTGTTGGACTGGGATAGAAAAGCAAAAGAATTATCCGGGTTAGATGTTGTTGAATATTGTGTTGAACCAAAATTCGACGGAGCAAGCATTTCTCTTATATACGAAAACGATCTGCTAAGCAGAGCAGCCACAAGAGGCGATGGTGTCGAAGGAGAAGAAATCACCAATAATACCAAACAGATCAGATCAGTTCCGCTGTCTGCAAAATTTTCTGAATTTGGTATTGATCAAATAGAAATTCGAGGAGAGGTTTTGATCAACAAAAACAATTTTAAAAAATACAATGATCAGTTGGCCGAACAAAACCTACCTCCACTGGCAAACCCTCGTAATGCTGCATCTGGCTCTTTAAGAATGAAAGATCCAAAAGATGTTGGCAGAAGAAACTTAGAGGCATTTTTGTATCATGTGAGTTATTCGACAACGGGCAACGAACATCGGACGACAGAAAAGCAGCAACCTACTACACATTATGGCATGCTTGAAATGCTTTGGCAGCTTGGATTTCGTAGCCCGGTCAAAGAAATGAAAGTGGTAAAAGGTATTGAAGGTATCATACAATATGTACAAGACTTTGAGGCAAAAAGAGACGATCTTCCATATGAGATAGATGGCATGGTGATAAAGGTAAATGACCTTGCATTACAGGATAAATTGGGTATGACAACCCATCATCCCCGTTGGGCTATTGCATATAAATTCAAAGCAAGGCAGGCAACCAGTAAATTATTAAAAGTAGAGTTTCAGGTTGGTCGTACCGGTAGTATTACTCCGGTAGCTAAGATCGAACCAGTACCGATCGGGGGTGTAACTGTTTCATCTATTTCTCTTTTTAATGAAGATGTGGTAAGAGAAAAAGATCTTCGAATAGGAGATACCGTTTTAGTTGAACGGGCCGGTGATGTGATCCCTTATATTGTAAAACCATTAGCCGAATTACGTACGGGTGATGAGGAAGAAATTATCTTCCCCAAAAAATGTCCTGTATGCAATGATGAATTGTATAAACCTGAAGACGAAGCGGTATGGAGATGCATCAATATCAACTGCGAAGCACAGGTAGTGGAACGAATCATTCATTTTGTAAGTAAAGATGCGATGGACATTAAAAGCTTTGGTGAAGCCAATGTCCGAAAATTCTATGAACTCGGCTTACTAAAGGATATCCCAGGTATATACCAGTTAGACTTTGAATCGATCAGTCAACTTGAAGGCTTTGGAAAAAAATCCATTGATAATCTTAAACAGGCTATAGAAAACTCAAAGAGCCAACCTTTACATCGTCTAATATTTGCCCTAGGAATTCGTTATGTAGGCGAAACGACTGCCAAAACACTAGCACATGCAGTTAGCAACTTAAATGATCTGGCAACTTTTACGGAAGAACAATTATTACAGTTAGATGATGTCGGTAAAAAAGTAGCCGGAAGTATCCTGCTTTTCTTCAAGAACGAGGACAATATTAAAATGCTTGAAAAGTTGCAGGGGCTTAACATTTCATTGAATAACGACAAAAAGCAGGTATCCTTATCCGATGCTTTTGGAGGTAAAAGTTTTTTGTTCACGGGTACATTAACACAGTTCAAACGTAGCGATGCTGAGTCCCTTGTAGAAGCTAACGGAGGCAATATTGTAAGTGGTGTAAGCAGCAAACTCAATTACCTTGTTGTAGGTGCCGATGCAGGGAGTAAATTGGAAAAAGCTAAAAAAATACCTAGTATATCTGTCATAAATGAGGAAGATTTTTTAAAAATGCTACCTAAATAGCAAAAAAAGTTTCTATATTTATAGCCGAACCTTATCAATACAGAACATTTTTAGCATAAACCTTGTTTGTTAGTCATATAAATTCAACCAAAATCATACAACAATGATTAAAAAAATTGCCGGAGAAACATGGAAGCAATTAACTTTCAGTGGCCATAAAAATCTTCGAAAAAAATACGCTATCTCTTCATTAGGCAGAGCGGCTAGTTATTCAGACAAAGTAACTGAAGATGGAAAAATATTAAATGGTTCTTTAACCTCAGGTTACAGAACACTCAACCTTCATGTTGGTGATGGTAACGGCACTATCTATGTGCACAGAGAGGTTGCAAAATTATTTTGTAAGAAACCTTCTCCAAAACATAAATATGTAATTCATATCAACCATAAAAAAGCTGATAACAATTATAAGAATTTGAAATGGGCTACTTTGGAAGAAGTGAGCAGCCATCAACAAAAAAGTCCTTCTAAAATTGCGTATAAAAAAGTACAGGCAAGTAAGACAAAGGGCCTGAAACTCACTGCTACACAGGTTAAAACCATTAAGGACACCATCAATAATCCAAAAAGAAAGCTTACTTACAAGCAATTGGCAGCAAAGTACGGTGTTAGCGAAATGACATTGTACAGAATTAAGAGCGGCGAAAATTGGAGTAAGGTAAAATAATAAACTTTAAGTAATAAATTTTTAAGTTAAGGAGTCGTTGAACACGATTCCTTTTTTTATTTTTTAATTTTGAAAGATGATACAGACATCCACAATAAAATTTTTGAAAGATCTAAAAAAGAATAACAACAAACCATGGTTTGATAATAACAGAAAAATATACGAAACTGCTAAGACAGATTTTGTTTTGTTTGTAGATGAGCTGATCAATGGCATGACAAAATTCGACCCCTCTCTTTCAGAGCTTATTGCCAAGAATTGTGTTTTTCGTATAAACAGAGACGCTAGGTTCAGTAAAGACAAAAGTCCTTACAAAACAAACATGGGAGCTTCCATCAATAAAGGTGGAAAAAAGGTAAGTGATGCCGGATATTACTTTCATTTGGAACCCGGACAAAGTTTTATTGCAGGCGGATGCTATATGCCGGAGCCGGAAGATTTGAACAATATCAGGCAAGAAATAGATTATAACTATGACGAATGGAAGAAAATAGTCAACGATAAAACATTCAAAAAATACTTTACGAACGGAATCGAATCCCCGGACAAGTTGGTTCGTCCACCAAAAGGCTATGAAGAAAGTAATCCTGCTATTGAATTTATAAAGATGAAGGGTTTTATAGTGAGTTGCCCGATTTCGGATACAGCATTAACAGACCCGAAAAGTTTTAAAGCGATCATCAAAACATTTGAAGCTATAAAACCACTGGTTGATTTTATCAATAGGGCAATTGAATAAACTAAGAGCCTTTCTTCAATGCCTCATCAGCATTGGCGTACACTTTCTTTTTTTTACGCTCGTACCACCATTTAGGTACGGTTTTTTTCATTAGTGTATCAATTCCTCTCATACCAAATAAATTCCATACGCCATTTAATTTGCCACCCAGGCTACTTTGCATGGCACGTAAACTCATTGCAAAGCCACTCTGAATATACTCCATATGATGCCAGTAACCGGCAGGCATAAATAATGTATCACCATGCTCCAGAATTACTTCATATCCCTTTGCCAGTTTGGTTGCAGGAAAATTAGTATAATCAAATTTTTCGTAATAGTTCGTATAATCCGCTACACTCAACACTTCCCAAGGTTTGCGATAGAGCTTATGTTGCTCTTCAAAAGGAAACAACAACACTCTTTTTTTACCCATGAATTGGGTGTGAAAGATATGACTCATGTCAATATCAAAATGCATATGTGTAATAGATCCTTCGCCTCCTACAAATAACATCGGATATTTTTTCACAAATCCTTTTGCATAAGCATCGGGCCATGCAAAATCTTTTACCAATTGAGGCGCATGCTGAAAAATATTAAATAAGAATATTCTAAGGCCAAGCGGACCTTGTTTTACCTGTTTTAAATAATCGCCGAATTTCATGTAATCATCTGCTGTATTAATAGGCGTATAAGCATCACTTTTGATGTTATTATAAACACCTACTTCTTTATCACCAACAATATCAATGAAATAGTCCCAATTCCACTTATTATAACCCGGCCATTGTTTAGCCATTCCGGTAATTACCAGAGGTTTCATTGTATCGTAATAGTTTTTCTTGAAGTCTTCGGGGCTGATGTTTTCAACCTTATCTACAGCTTGTAATTGCATAGCAAAATATTAATTGGCAAAATTAGCAATTTATTTTTTCATGGAGCAATTTCAAATGACTGCATAACAGTATATTTGCTGTCCAAAACAAATAAACATGGATTATAACAAATTAGTTTCAGTAACAGGCTTAAGTGGATTGTTTGAATTATTATCCTCTAAGGCTGATGGAGGTATTGTTCGTTCTTTGGAAGATAAGAGTACCAAATTTGTAAGCACAAGAGTTCATAGTTTTTCTCATTTAGAAAGCATAGAGATCTTTACAACCGGAGAAAATGTAAATCTTGTTGAAATATTTACTGCTGTAAAAAACAGTTCAGAAAAACTACCGGACGCCGGTGATGCAAAAGCGGTAAAAGCTTATTTCGAAAAAGTGTATCCGTCAATGGACTTTACTCGTGTGTACAACAGCGACATGAAGAAGATCATTAAATGGTATCAGCAATTAGTAGCTAATAATATTGAGATAAAATTATCAGAGCATGTTGAAGAAGAAACAACAGTTCCTGAAGTTACTACTGCAAAAGCTAAGCCTGCAGCAAGCCCTAAAGCGGCTACTGCAAAAGCAGCCCCACCAAAAAAGATCAATTCGCCACGTAAAATGGCATAATCAATTAAAAACGAAAAATGAAAAGTGAAAAACAATCTCAATGGTGAGGCATTTTTCACTTTTCATTTTTAATTTTTCATTATTACTATGTTCTCCGCAGATATAAAGAAAACTCCCCGTCATTTTGTTCCTAAAAATTTTGTTGTAACTGATTGGCAACACCTGGAACCTTTTTTTCAAGATCTTCTTGTCCGTAACATTGATACCATGGCGAATTTAGAGCAATGGTTGAAAGATCAAAGTGAACTGGAAGCTGTTATCAATGAAGATGCCTGCTGGCGTCAGATCAAGATGACCTGCGATACAGAGAACAAAGCACTGGAAGAAGCGTTTACTTATTTCTGCATGGAGATCCAGCCGAAGATCGAACCATTTGCAGATGCACTAAACAAAAAGCTGATCAACCATACCTACTCTAAAGAGTTGAACAAAGAAAAGTATTTTACTTATCTGCGCAGCATTAAAAAGAATATTGAATTATTTCAGGAAGAAAACATCCCGTTACAAGCAGAGCTTGCCGTAATGCAGCAACAGTTTGGTGTTATTTCGGGCAAGATGACCGTGACTGTTAACGGAAACGAATATACGCTGCAACAAGCAACCAAGTTTTTGGAAAGTCATGACAGAAAATTAAGAGAAGAGGTTTATAGAAAGATAAACGAAAGAAGGTTATTGGATAAAGAAGCGTTGAATGAGTTGTATAACAACCTTATTCAAAAACGCAATCAAATAGCCATCAATGCAGGGTTTGCAAATTATGGTGAATATCGTTTTAAAGAATTAGGAAGATTTGATTACACCAAACAAGACTGTATTAATTTTCATGAAGCAGTAAAAAAATATGTGCTTCCATTAGTAAATCTTATCTATAAAAAAAGAAAAGAAAAATTAGGATTAGATACTTTACGTCCATGGGATATTGAAGCACAACCTGAAGGCACTGAGCCTTTGCATCCGTTTAAAACAAGTGATGAACTAATCAATAAATCCATTGAATGCTTCTCCAAGCTTCGTCCGTTCTTTGGCGAATGTTTAAAAAAGATGCAGGAGCTAAAACACCTTGACTTGGAAAGCAGGAAGGGTAAGGCTCCGGGAGGATATAACTGTCCGCTGGCAGAAAGCGGTGCTCCGTTCATTTTCATGAATGCTGCCGGACAAATGCATGATGTAACCACCATGGTGCATGAAGGTGGTCATGCAATACATTCATTCCTTGCTCATCATTTAGAACTAAACGGTTTTAAAGAATACCCAATGGAAATTGCTGAAGTAGCCAGCATGTCTATGGAATTATTCAGCATGGAACACTGGGAAACTTTCTTTGATAATGCCGAAGATCTGAAAAGAGCAAAGGAACATCAATTGGAAAGAGTGATCACTATTTTCCCATGGATAGCTGTGATCGATAAATTTCAACATTGGGTATACGAAAACCCAGCTCATACTATTGAAGAAAGAACTGCTGTATGGACATCTATCATCAATGAATTTAAAGACGATGTGATCGACTACAGTGGTTTAGATGAATACCGCAGCAATGCATGGCAACGTCAGTTACATTTATTTGAAGTGCCGTTTTATTATATAGAATACGGTATTGCTCAATTAGGTGCAATTGGCATGTGGATGCAATTCAAACAAAACAAAGAAAAGGCAATGGACAATTATTGCAATGCACTTTCTTTAGGTGGCACCAGAACTTTACCTGAGTTATATAAAACTGCAGGATTAGAATTTGATTTCAGTCCGGAAAAAATTAAAGTGTTGATGGAGTTTGTAGAAGGAGAGTTAATAAAAATTAGTTAGTAATTAGCTTATTTTTACACTCTAAACATTTCCATTTGAGTGCTTCTGTATTTTTAATAACGCCGCCTTTTACTCAATTGAATACGCCGTATCCTGCAACGGCTTATTTGAAAGGCTTTTTGAATACAAAGAACATATCTGCATTTCAGGCAGACCTTGGCATAGAAGTTACCCTCGCTTTATTTTGTAAAAATGGCTTGCAAAAACTATTCGCATCAATAGATACGACTAAAGAACTATCCCTCAATGCAAAACGCATCATCGCTTTAAAAGATGATTATATCAATACCATTGATGCCATTATACATTTTCTACAAGGAAAGAACCCTGAACTCTCTTCGTTAATTTGTAAAAGAAATTTTTTACCTGAAGCAAGTCGGTTTGCACAAACAGATGATCTGGTGTGGGCATTTGGCAATATGGGTATACAGGATAAGGCAAAACATTTAGCTACACTTTATTTAGAAGACCTATCAGACCTCATCAAAGAATGCATTGATGAACATTTTGGCTTCAGTAGATATGCAGAAAAACTTGGACGCAGTGCAAATAGTTTTGATGAATTATATGCAGAGCTACAAAAAGAATACACTTATCTCGATAACATACTCATCGATATTTTACAAAATAAAATGGAAACGGTGCAACCAAAGCTGGTTTGTATCTCGGTTCCTTTTCCCGGTAATTTATATACTTCCTTGAGATGTGGTCAATGGATTAGAGAATATTACCCCGACGTAAAAGTCTGTATGGGTGGTGGTTTTGCTAATACCGAACTACGTTCTTTAACAGATAAAAGGGTTTTTGAGTTTTATGATTTTATTACGCTGGATGATGGAGAAGCGCCAATAGAAAATTTATTCTATCATATAGAAGGTGAAAAAAATATCGATGAACTAAAACGAACATTCACTTTAGTTGATGGAGAAGTAAAATATATTAATAATACTGCTTGCACAGATTATAAACAAGGCCAGGTAGGAACACCTGATTACAGTGACTTTTTGTTGGACCAATATATTTCCGCCATAGAGGTAGTTAACCCAATGCACAGCCTATGGAGCGACGGCAGATGGAACAAACTAACGATGGCGCATGGTTGCTATTGGGGGAAATGTACTTTTTGTGATATCAGTTTAGATTATATAAAATTGTATGAGCCCATCACAGCAGAATTACTCTGCAACCGAATGGAAGAGATCATTGCTCAAACAGGACAAAATGGTTTTCACTTTGTAGATGAAGCAGCACCGCCTGCACTTATGAGAGCATTGTCTCTAGAAATCATCAAAAGAAAATTAGTGGTAAGCTGGTGGGCCAATGTTCGTTTTGAAAAAAGTTTTACCCGTGATCTATGCTTGTTATTGAAAGAAGCCGGTTGTATAGCAGTGTCAGGTGGGCTGGAAGTAGCCTCTGACAGATTATTGAAATTGATAGATAAGGGAATTACTGTTGCACAGGTTGCAAAAGTAAATAAACATTTTACCGAAGCAGGCATAATGGTTCATGCATATTTGATGTACGGCTTCCCTACACAAACAGCGCAGGAAACTATCGATTCGTTAGAAATGGTGAGACAATTATTTGAGGCAGGTGTATTACAATCTGCTTTCTGGCATTTATTTACCATGACAGCACATAGCCCTGTTGGATTGAACCCTGAAAAATATAAAGTACAAAAAGTATCAGAGCTCGTAGGAAGTTTTGCTAATAATGACATTGAACATATTGACCCAACTGGTGCCAATCATGAAAGTTTTGGTTTTGGGTTAAAAAAATCTTTGCTCAATTATATGCATGGTGCTTGTTTCGATACACCATTACGTGAATGGTTTGAATTTAAAACCCCTAAAACAAGCATAGCTCCTGATCATATCGCTAAACTTTTATCAGAAGAAGAATATCTTTCAACAAAACCTAATACAAAAGTTGTTTGGCTGGGCAACAAACCAACGGTTGAAATTTTTACTAAAGCTAAAAAAGGAAATCAATGGGAAATGTGTTCTTTATCTTTTGAAACAAAAAAAGAAACATTAGAGATTAAAGTAGATAAAGAAGAAGGGCTTTGGTTGACAGCTATGTTGGAAAAATTATCTGTTGATAATATTAAAACTTATACGCTGCAGGAAGTAAAAGAAGAATATGAAACAGCTGGCCTGATTGATTTTGAATTATTTTGGGACAATAAGCCGGTAAATACGTTGTATAAAGCAGGTTTACTACAACTATAGTTATTTACAATCCGCACAAATACCATTCACCACCATTTCAGCATGACTTGGTTTAAACCCTTTAGGCAATTTTACCTGCGGAACGATCACATCTTCCAGACATATTGTTTTATTGCATTGCTCACAAACAAAATGAACATGATTGTCATGATGATGACCTGCTTCGCAATTGTCTTTACACAAAGCGTATAAGATAGAATTGTCTGTGGTAGGGATATGATGAATAATACCTTTATCAACAAAAGTTTGCAGGGTACGATATACCGTTACTCTGTCGAAGGTCTCGCCGGTAAATTTTTCAATGTCAGCATGCTCCAAAGCACCGTCGCTCTTTAAAAAAAGTTCCAGTATTTTCTTTCGTCCGTCTGTAACACTGAGATTATTTCTCTTTAATATATCGAGTACCATTTTATTATTTTTTCAATATAAAATTACAAAATTGAATCGCATCTGCATTGTTTCACTTAGATCTGTACAATCTCAGTTCCCATTAAAACCCTTTCAAGCTTCTGGTGGGTGTTTTTTCAGCCAGCAAACCCTTAATGTCTTTCAATAATTTTCCAATTTCATCATCCTGCAATCCATCGTAGATCCCCCTTACTCTCGATTGTTTATCTACTAAAGCAAAAAATTGAGTATGAAGAAAATCGGTGCCGACATTTTGTGCCGAATCAGGTTTATTGTTGTCTATCAGATAACCATGTCTGGCCAGTTTGTATAAAGCTTCCTTGTTACCGGTTAAAAATTGCCAGTTGGTAGAAGTTATATTCTTTCCCATACTACTATCGTACTGTACAATATATTTTGAGTTTCCTACTTTATTCAGTACTCCGTTAAGCATCTTTATTTGATAGGTCTTTAATACAGACACGCTATCCGTTTCCGGCATACAGGTATGCGACAATACCATAAAATCCTTTTCATTTTTATACGCATCAAATACCCTACGCATATTTCCATTCATTCTTGGGCAAATACCCGTGCAAGTGGTAAAAAAGTAATCAACCACATATACTTTTCCTTCAACATCTCTTTCAGTGATTGTTTTGCCATCTTGATTGGTAAAGGAAAATACAGGAATATTGCTGTTGATCACCGGCAGGTTAGACTGAGAAAAATCGTTGGTTGCAAAAACGAAAACAAAATAACCTGTCAGTAACAGTCCAAAAAAAACGATATACGGAACCCACTTCTTTTTCATTCAACTACTTTTTTTGCAAAGGTACTTAGCTATAAATATCTTTTATCAAATTTTAAAAAATTGAAAATAAACTTTGCAACATTATTGCAAATATTGTACCTTTGTCATTCTTCAAAATGGCACTAAAATTAAATTGGGATGCATTAGGCATTGGTACTTCTGTAGCTTGCGCTATACACTGTGCAGTGTTACCCATTATGGCAACAAGCTTGCCGGTGTTTGGCGTTAATATTATACATAATGCTGTTTTTGAATGGGGTATGATCGCCATGGCATTTGCGATTGGAAGTTATTCTTTGTATCACGGGCACATAAAACACCACCGATCTTTTTTACCAATTGCAATTTTTACGATCGGTTTTTTGTTTTTGATACTTAAACAATTTCTGCCGACCATTGAGGTTCCGCTATTAATCATTGCGGTGCTTATGATCATTAGTGCTCATTACTACAATTACAGGCTTTGTCACCGGAGCAAATGCAGTTCCCCACATCACAGCCACTAATCTTATTTTATAAATTATTAACTTGTTGTAAAATAAATTACAATGAGAAAAGTACTTTTCCTTTCCATTTGCTTCTTTTTGATCACACAGAACTCGTCTGCACAATCAAAAGATGAAACAACTATCAGAAATATTTTAAAAGAACAATCTGCCGAATGGAACAAGGGCAACCTTGAAACTTTTATGCAGGGCTACTGGAAAAGCGATTCAGTTATGTTCATTGGAAATAACGGTATTACATACGGTTGGCAAAATACACTTGATGACTATAAAAAGGGATATCCCGATACAGCTGCAATGGGCAAATTGAATTTTGATATTCTTGAAGTAAAAAGATTGTCTGTTCTATACTTTTTTGTTGTTGGAAAATGGCACCTCACCAGAAGTATTGGAGATGTTGGCGGCGTTTTTACTTTATTATTTAAGAAAGTAAAAAACAAATGGGTTATCGTAGCAGACCATAGCAGTTAAAAAATAGTGGTGAATTTTAGAAAACCAAATGAAGCAATTGTATTTCGTAAGAGGCATTGTAGCTATTTGCTCATTCTATCCTTCCATTTCTTTCTGAAATAAAGTATCAATAATGTGAGACTGATTAAAAACCAGCTGTAAAAAACATAATTCCCAACGGATGGTTTATCATTAAAAAAAGCAAATTGAAAATAAATCCCGATAGTCATATTGATCAATAGCCAGAGCATTCCCATCGAAAGCGAGTGAATAATTCGCAGCAAAAAATCTTTTACTTCCGGCTCCATTCCCATAACAATTATTTTAAAAGTAATTTTCTAAACGCTATTTCACTACCATTGAATACATTAAAATCTACATAAGCATCAATACCATTTACATGACCTGATTCGTTGTGTTGCCAGAACATCCAGTCTCGGCCAATCCTGGGTTTATCCTTTATCAAATAATGAGCAACCCATAAGGGGTAATCATCAAACTTTCCGGCAAGATAGCTTTCGTAAAAACTAACATTAGTGTAAATGATCGGCTTTACTTTATAAGCAGCTTCCATCATCATCAAAAAATCGTTTACGCTTTGCTGTAAGTTAATAATGCTTGTTCCGTTGATCTGTTCAATATCAAGCACAGGGGGAAGATCCCCTTTCTCCAAAGTAACTTTTTTTATAAAGTTTGCTGCCTGTTCTTTTCCGCTTTTGCTCGGATTGAAAAAATGATATGCCCCACGAATAACTCCGTTTTCTTTAGATAGAGACCAATTCCTTCTAAAACGATGATCCACACTTTCGGTTCCTTCAGTAGCTTTTATAAAACAAAAATCAATATTAATGTTTTTAATCTTCATAGCCTTTACCTCAGTCCAATCTATTGCAGATTGATATTTACTTACATCAATTCCGTGCACTCGGTAATTTTGAGGAATATCAATTCCAAAACCCGGATAACGAACAAAAACAGGTTTATTATAGAGATAATAAGCCGCTCCGGTTACAGCACTCAGCAACAACCAAAAACCAACCAGCCATTTTGCAGCTATAACTTTGCGTAACATCCCCATATTTTAAAGTAAAAGTACCCTTCTTGGCATATTTTTTGCTCAAAAAGGCAATATTTTTTACAAAGCAGACGTTAGTGTAAAATATTGATTTTTAAACGATTGTGATTAAACCTTGTTTTTATTAAATGAAAAATAGAGCATTAATGACCAATATCCGAAAATCTATTCTTAAAGTTTTGTTAGGGTTATCTGTATTTGCATCGGTAAATGCCTATGCAGGCGCCTTAGGCGATACTACAAAAAAGGTACTTATAGCCGGCCTAGAAAAAAAGGTCGATCCTGTTTATATAACAAAACCCGCTAATATTGTTTTCCCTGACATTTTAAAAGGAAACGAGGAAGAAGCTATCAGCTATATAGAAAAATTCAGCACAAATAGACGTGATTATATTATCCGCATGTACAACAAAGGCAAAAAATTAATGCCTAAAGCCGCTGCTGTGCTAAAAAAACACAATGTACCACAGGAGTTTAAAGTATTGCTGGCAATTGAATCGGCTTTCAACGGAGAAGCAATCTCAAGTGCCGGAGCCGTAGGTTTTTGGCAAATTATGGATGCAGTGGCGAACGAGTACGGAATGAAATATGTAAAACAATTAAGCAGTGAAGAAAAAAAGAAATTGATCAAAGAAAATCCAAAAGCTGCTGATAGTATTTTTAAAGCAATGAAAAAACTGAAGGATGACAGAAAAAATTTCAATAAGTCAACAGCTGCAGCAGCAAGATATTTAAGAGATAGAGTTAAAAATTTAGGTACTAACTGGCTACTGGTTGTAGCAAGTTACAATTGTGGTATTGGCAATGTTTGGAATGCAATGAAACAAAGCGGTAAATCAAACCCTACTTTCTGGGACATAAAAAAATATCTTCCCGAAGAAACAAGAAACTACGTAATGAATTTTATAGCAATGAATGTTATCTTTCATAACTACGAAAAATTCACTAAAAAGACCCTCACATTTGCTCCAGAGAAAATCATGGTAGACAATTTTGAACACAACATGATGTCGGAAATAGACAACTAATATTCTTCCGTGTATCGATGTATTTAAGTATTTTTATTCTAATATGAAGGGACAAAAAATACTAATTGGCCTCGGAATTTTAATAGGTGCCGGATATATATTGCTGCTTGTTTTAAAGACCAGCGGTATTTTTTTTTGGTACAGAAACCCAACAACCGCTAATGAACCGGCAATAAAACAAGAAAAACTAATTTTTGCCTCTAACCTGAAAGAACCGTCCAGAGCTGATTTCATCGTTTTCAAAAACCGTTACTCAGATTCTATTGAAGTTGGTGGCGATATTGAAAAAATAAAAATAAAAAGTTATTTAAGCAGATTATGTGCCCTCCCGGGTGATATTATTGAAATGAAAAATGGTGTGTTATTTGTGAATGGACAAAATTTTGATCAGTCGCTCATATTAAAAGCATACTATCGAACAACAGTGGATGAACTCAATAAGTCTGACTATAATTTCGAACAACTGGAAGATAATACCAATACGGATTCTACCAAGACCATACGCATCAATCTCGATACCAAGGAAATGCTTACCTTGAAAAAACAGATCAAGCTTGAAAGGATAATTAAGTCAGATACTTCCAGTGCCTTTCAATGGCTATCACCAAAGACAAACTATACATCTGATAATTTTGGCCCTATAAAAATCCCCAACAACTGCTATTTCGTTTTAGGAGATAATAGACACCAATCCGCAGATTCGAGATTTATTGGTTTTATTGAAAAAAAGGATTGCACAGGTGTAGTTATAAATCAGTAATTTTTATTGCTTATAAACTACCTTTGTGCTATGCCGCAAGTGAATTGGAATGATACAAGAAATTTATTAAGCAAGATAACCGTACGAAGATTCTGGAATGGCATAAAAGTGCTTAGCAGTTTTTATGTTTCCCGAATATTGAATAAGCCGATACAATGGGGTTACCCCGTTTCCATTTCCTTTGAACCAACAACCAGCTGTAATCTTCGTTGCCCTGAATGCCCCAGCGGATTAAGAGCTTTTACACGACCTACAGGCATGCTGCAAAAAGATTTTTTCAGCAAAACAATCGATGAAATTCACAAAGAACTTTTATATCTTATTTTTTATTTTCAGGGAGAGCCTTTTTTAAATCCTTCTTTTCTCGAAATGGTGAAATATGCTTCGGCAAAAGGCATCTATACTGCTACCAGTACCAATGCTCATTATTTAACCGATGAAGTTGCAAAAAAAACAGTTGAAAGCGGATTGGATAGATTGATCATCTCTATTGACGGTACTACTCAAGATGTTTATCAACAATATCGTGTAGGCGGAAATGTTAGTAAAGTAATTGAAGGAGCTAAAAATATTGTTAAGTGGAAAAAAGAGTTGAATAGCAAAACCCCATTCGTGTTTTTTCAATTTTTAGTAGTAAAACCAAATGAACATCAGATAGAAGATATTAAAAAACTGGCTAAAGAAGTAGGGGTTGATGAGGTACGATTTAAAACCGCACAGGTATACGACTATGAAACCGACCCCAATAAGCTGATACCTACCATCGATAAATTCAGCAGGTACAAAAAAAATGCAGATGGCACTTATACTGCAAAGAATAAACTGGCCAACAGGTGCTGGAAATTACAACATGCAAATGTTATTACTTGGGACGGATTAGTAGTGCCCTGTTGTTTTGACAAAGATGCCCTGCATCAATTGGGGAATTTAAAAAACCAATCTTTTAAAGAGATCTGGCATAACGATAATTACAAACAATTCAGATCGGAACTAAAGAAAAGCCGTAAGAACATTGATATTTGCGCTAATTGTAGTGAAGGTGTTTCTGTCTGGAAAGATGATTAACTTTATTTATGTCTGCTACAGTATTTAACAATCGACTACGACAAATTTTACTTTTACTCGTAATTGTATTACTTGCTATACTCTTATTAAAACAACTATACATTTTTCTGCCCGGTTTTTTGGGTGCCATAACATTGTATATTTTACTAAGAGAAAATTATTTTCATCTTACCATAATAAAGAAATGGAATAAAGGATTAACGGCCTTACTTTTCATTCTTGCATCACTTGTGCTCATTGCAGTACCTGTTTATTTTGCAATACAAATGGTAACGCATAAAGTTTCTACCCTTTTGAATAACCCCACGGCTATTATTGAAAATGCCAAAATTGTAGGCCATAAAATTGAGTCACTTATTGGCATTCCAATATTAACTGATGAAAATCTGATGACCTTTCAAAAAAAGGCCACTACTATAGTGCCAACCATATTGAACAGTTCGGCCAACATTCTCAGCAATTTTGCCATCATGTTCTTTCTGCTTTATTTTTTATTGAGTAATGGAAGAGATGTAGAAAAATTTCTTGATCGTTTTATCCCGTTAAAAGAAGAAAATATTGATCTCTTAAGCAACGAAACCAAAACAATGATCAAAGCCAATGCTATAGGCATTCCTATTCTTGCCATTTTGCAGGGCATTGTTGCAACAATCGGTTACTGGATCTTTGGTGTGTCAGATTTTATGTTGTGGGGATTTTTAACAGGCGTTTGTTCTATGATACCTGTTGTTGGCACTGCCATTATCTGGGTGCCGCTGACCGCTTACTTTTTTGCGATCGATCGTACTTCATCCGGTATCGGATTATTGATCTATTCGTTAGTACTCATTACAAATATTGATTATGTAGCAAGACTTACTATTCTTAAAAAACTCATTAATGTACATCCATTAATAACTATTTTTGGGGTAATAGTAGGCATCGGCTTATTTGGTTTTTGGGGAGTTATTTTCGGCCCTTTACTTATCAGTTATTTTATTATCTTAATAAAAATTTACATAAACGAATTTGGTGTGGCGAAAGATGCACCAATTACATAACTCTACTTTACCAATATGAGCATTGAAAAAGATATTAACCAAAGCAAATTCAGAAGCGAATATCAAAAAGCTGTCATTAACTTAATTTATACTTATAACTGGTTAGCGAATCAACACAAACCTTTTTTTGAAAAAGAAGGATTGACCATGCAACAGTTCAACATTCTGCGAATTTTAAGAGGTAGTAAAGAACCGCTTTCAACTTTACAGATAAGAGAAAGAATGTTAGATAAAATGAGTGATACCAGTCGTATTGTTGACAGACTGCTCATTAAAGGCCTAGTTAAAAAAGTAGTATGTAAAACAGATAAACGTTTGGTAGATGTAACCATTACCGAAAATGGTAGAAAGATATTAGCGAAGCTGGACAAGCAAGAAGAAAAAATGGACAGTATTGTAAGCTCACTTACCGAGGCAGAGGCAAAACAATTAAGTAAGTTGTTAGATAAATTAAGAAAGTCGGAATAATTACACCAAATACTTCAGCGATTAACACTATGGGGAAAAACACTACACCCCGGTTAAAAGAAATTTTTGATACTTTGTATATCATTTGAAGCTTAATAAAACTTAGCAAAAAATAATATGAAGTACTATACCCTGCTCTCTTTCTTTTTACTACCGCTAACCATATCTGCTCAAATTGTAAAAATTAAAAAGCAAGATGTATTTGTAAACGACTCTCCTTATTGTAAGATCATCGGAAAAACAGGCATCAGTGCAGCTTTCAGTAGTGAACATGAATTTACCATTGCATCACTTGAAGGAAAAGAGCTAATCAATGTAAAAAGAGCAACTGATAAATATCTGAACGTTACGTTTTTGAATGATGGCAGTAAAATGAAAATTAAAAAAGCTATTACTTCTTTATCAGGACAAAAAGATTTTATCAAAAAAATGTATAATGCCAATTTGCTGGAAGAAGGAGAGATCAATAACACCAACCGTGAATTCTTTCTTGAAAAAATAGAAGACAAAGAGCAATACAATGAAGTAGTACAGGCAAATGCCAATGGCAGTTATAATGTAGTAGAAAGAAGCCTTACCGAACCAATTGAGGTATATGAAAATAGTATCGATCAGGATAATGTTACCATTGCCACTTTTGTTACTGCCGATGAGATCAGTGACGGAGTACAAACAATGGTTATCACATTCTACCTCCCAAACGGAACAAAAGCAGCTAAACTTGAAGTAGAAACTGAAAAAGCTGCAAAAAACAATCTGTTGACTTTTAAGGATAACGTACTAGTTAGTTTAACCGAACTAAGCGGAGATATGGGCTCCGATAAATTTAAGAATGTTAAAGCCACAGCACTTTGGCTTATTAAAAGAGGCTATCTATAAATCTTTGTAAAATAATTGATATAGCCCGGTAATATCCGGGCTTTTTAATTTCATACAAATACATTTTATCTACCTTTGCCATTCAAAATTTATCATTCATAATAATTAAGGTATGCCGGGTTTAGAATTTTTTGGAAATGAAGAACGCAAAGAAGTAAATGACGTTTTAGAAACAGGTATTTTAATGCGTTATGGTTTTGACGGACCACGTAAAGGGATCTGGAAAGCAAAAGAAATGGAAGCCGCCATCTGCAAAACATTTGGCAGTAAACATGCTCATTTATTGAGTAGTGGAACAGCTGCTCTAACGACTGCAATGGCAGCATTGGGCATTGGTTATGGCGATGAAATTATTTTACCTTCTTTCACGTTTGTGGCAAGCTTTGAAGCAGTGATCAGTGTTGGTGCTATTCCTGTTTTTGTTGATGTGGATGATACACTTACATTAGACCCTGCGGCTGTACGCAAAGCCATTACACCAAAAACAAAATGCATCATGCCTGTGCACATGTGCGGTAGCATGGCAGACCTTGATGCGTTGCAGGCAATTTGTAAAGAACACAATTTATTGTTGCTGGAAGATGCTTGTCAGAGTATCGGCGGCTCTTATAAAGGGAAAAAATTAGGCACCATTGGTGATGCAGGTACTTTTAGTTTTGATTTTGTAAAAACAATTACTTGTGCCGAAGGTGGTGTAGTAATGACCAATAACGCTGACGTACACACGAAATGTGATGGTTATACCGATCATGGGCACGACCATTTAGGTGTTGACCGTGGCGCCGATTTGCATCCTTTTGTTGGCTACAATTTCCGTATCAGCGAATTGCATGCGGCGGTTGGCTTGGCACAGATACAAAAACTCGATACCTTCTTATCTATCCAAAATAAAAATCATACTGCGTTAAAAAATATTTTATCTACTGTTCCTGAAATTAGTTTCCGAAGAATCCCCGATGAAGCAGGTGACAGCAAAACTTTCTTAAGCTGGTTTTTACCAACCGCAGAAATCACACAGGCAGTGGTTGCTGAATTAAAAGCACAGGGCATACTAGCAGGTAATTTTTATTGGTTCGATAATAACTGGCACTATGTTCGCAAATGGGACCATCTTAAAAACAGCATTACACTCAATGCTTTAAGCCCTGAACATAAGGCTGCGGTGATACATCATGCGAATAAAGATTTTGCACCAAGCGATGCAATTATGAGCCGTTGTATCTCTACTGCTATTGGTTTACTTTGGACGGAAGAGCAAGTGAAGACGAAGGGTGAGCAGATTGTAGCGATTGTGAGAAAGGTGATTACTTCTGTTTAAAGCTTTCGATTAATTTTCATATATGAAATACGTTCTAAGAGAACACAATAAAATTGAAATTGGAAATAATTTACTCCAATTCCCAAATGAAACAAGGATAGGTAAAGTTGAGCTTTTTAAAAATTCTATTTGTTTTAATACAACACCCGTCGAAAAGGATTTAGATTGGAGCAAAATAGAAACACATCAAATATGGAAAGAACGCTGTTTAAACAATCCTAGTGAACTTTTCTGTTATGGATTTTCAGGGAAATTAGAATGGCAGTTTCAATATAATAATATTGTTGGTTTTGGTAAAATTACATCTGACCTACAAAAGGAAGAAAATATAGGGAAAGAACTTCTTGAAGTTTATGCAGGAGATTTTCGATATGTATTAGATGTTAGCTCTGGGGAAATTTTAGGTGAATCTTATCACAAATAATATAAGACACTTCAATGTAGCCCAATAACGGTATACCGTACAAGTGAGTGATCCTTCGTTCCTCAGGATAAACTCCACGATGATGACCAAAGCAAAAATGCTTGTCTCAAAAAATTACAACACCTGCACAATCAAAAATTTCAAATAATGTGTATTCTCCCATCCCCTAATAATAGGATGATCGGCAGACTGAGCATTAAACACTACTTGACGAATTTTTCGTTTAGCATCTTTTGCAGCGGCGGCAATAATATCTAAAAACAGTTCGGGCTGTACTAAGTTGGTACAACTTGATGTTACCAAAAACCCTCCGGGCTTTACGAGTTTCATGCCACGTAAATTAATTTCTTTGTAACCGGCTTTTGCTTTGTCTATATTACCTCTGCTTTTGGTAAATGATGGCGGATCCAACATCACTACATCCCATCGCTTTTCTTCTTTACTCCATGCTTTCAAAACATCGAATGCATTTACGCATTCAAATTTGCAAATATTTTCCAAGCCATTTAATGCAGCATTTTTATTGCACATATCAATAGCACCTTGAGAAATATCCAATCCCAAAACCGACTTAGCTCCATAATACGCTGCACTCACTTCAAAAGAACCCGTATAGGTAAACACTCCCAACACATCCGCTCCTTTTACAATATGCTGTATAGCTTTTCTATTATCCTGTTGATCTAAAAAGTAGCCGGTCTTTTGTCCATTAGCAATATCAACATTGAATTTGATACCATTTTCATTGATGATGATATTGGTATCAAATGGCTCAGATAAAAATCCTTTCCGCTGTTCCAATCCTTCCAACTCTCTTACAGGAACATCATTACGTTCGTAAATTCCTTTGGGAGAAAAAATTTCATTCAATGCTTTTACAATGGATGGTTTCCAAACATCAATACCCAATGCCAGTGTTTGTATCACAAAATAATCGTTGAATTTATCAATGATCAATTGTGGTATATCATCGGCTTCGCCGAAAATCAATCGGCAGTTTTCTGAGTAGCCTATTTTTTGTCGGTACTCCCATGCTTCTTTTATTTTATTATGAAAGAAAGCGTCGTCAATATTTACATCTTTATCTCTTGTAAGTAATCGTACAGATATTTGCGATTTAGGGTTATAATAGCCCTTTCCGATAAAGTTCTTATCAAAGGTCAACACATTTACAATCTCTCCGGGTTGCGGAGAGGCATCTCTTTCTTTACCGGTATTTACTTCGTTTGAAAATATCCAGGGATGCCCGTTCTCAATTCTTCTACTGATATTTTTATTTAAAACAATGCTCTTCATGTGGCAAAGGTAATGTTTCAGAAGGCAGCAAGTCAAAAGCCCAAGCTTCAAGAAAGAAGCTTGTAATTAGTTACCTTGTCCCTTGCGGCTTGTAACTTGAGGCTGATAAATCTCTATGAAACTAATTGTACCTGAACTTCCCCTCCAATCTGTCACAACTTTCAACAGAGCCTAATCTAAATTTTAGTGAAATTTTTGTCGCTTTTTCAATTTTGATCTCTTGTTTGCAGAAAAATCCAAGATTTGTATAATAAAAGTCGGCCGGGATTACATTTACTCTTTTTGAAGTGCCAACAATTGAAGTTTGTGGTGAAAGCCTTACTGATGCTATATCATAGCTATAATTAGCCAATAATATCTTCCCGGAAATATGCGTTAATTCCTGAGCAAAGGTCGCATTTGCCACAAAAACCATGCAAAAAATTAAAATTTTAGTTTTTTTTAGCATTTTCCGGAGTCATTGTATGTAAATTTACGACATTATTGGAGTCAGAGATTGCAGAACAAATCTTAAAACGATGCAATCTACCTTTAAAACACCCGGAACTATGGCTTTAAGTCAGGGACTATATCAAAAACAGTTACAAAAACTCTCCCCTCAGCAAATTCAATTGATGAAATTGCTGCAGGTACCTACTGCATTATTGGAAGAAAGGATAAAAGAAGAGCTGGAAGAAAACCCTGCACTTGAAACCGGTGAGGAAGAAGAAGCTGAAGAATTTGAGAACGAAGAGTTTGAAACTACTGAAGATGATTTCGAGCCGGATGGTAGTGAAAATGAGTACGACAATATCGATATCAGCGATTATGTACAGGAAGGCGATGACGATATTGCCGACTATCGCATGAAAGACGAAAACTATCCCGAGGCTGATGACGGCAAGACCATTCCCCACAAAATAGAAACCGGGTTTAATGAATTGATGCTGGAGCAATTGGGTATGCTTAATCTTGATGAGCATAAACATAAGATCGCAGAACAGATCATTGGCAACCTGGATGATGATGGTTATTTACGCAGAGAGATCAGCGCTATTGTAGATGATCTTGCTTTCAGACAAAACATACAAACCACCGAAGAAGAAATTGCCGAACTGGTGGTAGAGATACAACAATTTGAACCCGCCGGAGTTGCTGCAAGAAACTTACAGGAATGTTTATTGCTTCAATTAGAAAGAAGAACAGAAGGCGGCAAACCGGTAGAATTGGCTATTAAAATACTGGAAAAATATTTTGATGAGTTTACCAAGAAGCACTACGAAAAAATTCAGCGTGGATTAGGTATAACCGATGAACAACTGAAAGAAGTCATCAATCAGATCATTAAATTAAATCCGAAACCTGCAGGCAATATTGGCGAAGGCAATAGAAATGAAGGATATGTAATTCCCGATTTTTTTATCGTTAATAATGTAGGAAAATTAGAGCTTACCTTAAATAGTCGGAATGCTCCGGATCTTCGTATCAGCGAGGGTTACAGAGATATGCTGAAAGATTACGACAGAGGCAGTAAGAAAGATAAACGTCAAAAAGAAGCAGTACTTTTCATCAAACAAAAAATTGATTCGGCTAAGTGGTTCATCGATGCAATTAAACAAAGACAACATACTTTGTTGAGCACAATGAATGCGATCATGAATTATCAGTACAACTTTTTTCTTACAGGCGACGAAACTGAATTAAGACCGATGATCTTAAAAGATATTGCTGAAAAAACAGAACTGGATATAAGCACCGTGAGCCGTGTTGCCAATAGCAAATTTGTACAAACTGAATTTGGCACATACAGACTAAAATTCTTTTTTAGTGAGAGTTTACAAACCGACAGTGGAGAAGAGGTAAGTACAAGAGAGGTAAAAAGAATTTTGAGTGATCTGATCGAAGGAGAAAGTAAAAAGCATCCTTTGAGTGATGAAAGATTGACTGAATTATTACAAGAAAAAGGATATAATATTGCAAGAAGAACTGTTGCCAAATACAGAGAACAACTAAATATACCTGTGGCAAGATTAAGAAAAGAATTATGATGATGGACGATAGATTACAGTCAACAGACAATAGAGAAATGGCGACGGATGACGGACAACGGACGACGGATGGTGCTACTATAGTCAGCGATCAGTGGTCAGTGGTGGTAAAAGTCTTCGCTCACTTTTTCTCTTACATCTTCCATCCGTTATTCATTCCCTTGTATATATACTGGTTCCTTGCGTATGTACACCCTACCTATTTTTCGGGATTCAGCGATATGCTAAAGACAAGAGTTGGATTTTCTCTCTTATTAAACGCCGTGTTGTTTCCGGCAATTACAGTTCTGTTGCTTAAAGGATTAGGGTTTATCGAATCCATCTTTTTACGTACGCAAAAAGACCGGATCATTCCATACATCGCATCAATGACCTATTTCTTTTGGACTCAATATATGCTGAGGGAACAAAACTTTGTTCCGAGAATACTTGTTGCTTTTATGTTCGGAGCCTTTATTGCTTCCGCAATGGCATTGATAGCTAATATTTACTATAAAATAAGTATGCATGCCATTGGTGTTGGCGGTGCCATTGGTTTGTGTCTTGTTATCATGCAACAAAACACAATGATGATAACCTTTCCACTAAGTATTGCACTATTGGTTGCTGGTATTGTTTGCACTTCAAGACTAATCATCAGCGATCATTCTCAAAAAGAGATCTACACCGGATTATTCGTCGGATTAATTTGCCAGTTTATAGGAGCTGCAATTAATTTGTAAGTTTTTTTTCATACCTTAACAGTTACTAACCGATTGCCTGCCCGTTAGATAACTTTTAATATTTTATTCATGCATTTATCACCGAGAGAAACGGAAAAGCTACTGCTTTTTTTAGCAGGCGAACTGGCAGAAAAAAGAAAGGCAAGAGGTTTAAAATTAAATTACCCCGAGGCAATAGCTCTCATTAGCAGTCATTTATTGGAAGCGGCTCGAGATGGAAAATCTGTTGCAGAACTCATGCAATATGGCGCTACCATTCTTACCAGAAATGATGTAATGGAAGGCATTCCCGAAATGATCCATGACGTACAGATAGAAGCCACTTTTCCGGATGGAACAAAGTTGGTAACAGTACACAACCCTATAAGATAACTTGAATAACGAATGCTGATACAAAATGTAAGCAATCGTAAATCGTACATCATAAATCGTAAATCGTATGGTTCCCGGCGAATACATCCTTGCAAAAAAAAATATCGAATGTAATGTTGGTAGAAAAACAGTAAAGCTATCCGTTGTAAACACAGGCGACAGGCCCGTACAGGTTGGCTCTCACTTTCATTTTTTTGAAGTGAATAAACAAATGGCACTCAACAGAGAGAAAGCCTATGGTATGCGTTTAAATATTGCCGCAGGCACTGCCGTTCGTTTTGAACCCGGAGAAGAAAAAGAAGTTGAACTGGTAGAATTTGGCGGAGATAAAAAAGTTTTTGGTTTTAATAATTTGGTTGATGGAAGTATTGATAACGCAAATATCAAAACAGCAATTGACAGATCGATAAAAGCAAATTTCAAAAACAATATTTAGCACCTAAACTATGGAGTATGAAATACAATAAAACCATTGCTTGCCTTGCAATAAATCTCTGTTTTGTTTTCAATGTATCTGCACAAAAGCAAAGTGGGATAACAGCCATTCGTGAAGTAGATCTGAAAAAAGATCTGTATGAACTTTCGTCTGACCATTTTAAAGGCAGAGAAGCAGGTACATTGGATGAATTGAAATCAGCTATGTGGTTGGCCGATAAAGCTAAAGCAGCAGGAATGCAACCCGCCGGAGACGATGGAACGTTTTTTCAGTTCTTCTCATTGATCAGAAGAAGAGTTTTACCAAGTAGCAGTGTTAAGATCGGCGATCGTTCTTTTAAATTGTGGGATGAGGCTTTGATAACATTGATCGCTCCTGCAAGTGTATCGGCACCGGTTGTTTTTATTGGTTCGGAATCTAATAGTAATCTGGATGGAATCGACATTAAAGGAAAAGCAGTAGCAATTGAGGTATCGAAAGATGATATAGATTTGGATATATCTCTGCCCCATAGAAGATATCTGGGATATGTTTCTGCAAAATATGCCGTACGGCTACTCGAAAAAGGTGCTGCTGCTATTATTTTCATTGCAGATGATATTGGTGAAGACAGTTGGGCTGAAAATCTTCCTTACTTAACAAGAGGACTATATGATGTAGAGGGCGGACCTAACGCTACTGTACAACCGAGAACTCCGTATATCTGGTTACATAAAAAAGAACTGGAGTTTATTAAGAAATCCGGATTAACCTTATCCGCTAACATTGGTGTAGAAAGTTTTGAATATCCATCTGTAAACGTAGTTGGTAAAATTCTAGGAACAGATCCTAAACTAAAAAAAGAATATGTATTATTCAGCGGACATATAGATCATGATGGTATCAGGATGGCCGAGGGGCAAGACTCTATCTATAACGGAGCAGACGACAATGGAAGTATGTGTGTGGCCATGCTTGCCGTTGCAAGAGCATTCAAGAAACAACCATCAAAACGTAGTACCCTCTTTGTTTTTCACGGATCGGAAGAACGTGGGTTATTAGGTTCAAAATGGTATTCATTGAGACCAACTGTATCCAAAGAATCTATCGTAGCAGTGTTGAATGGAGATATGATCGGTAGAAACAATCCCGATAGTTCGGCTTTGCTTGGATCACAAAAACCACATCTTAACTCAAAAGCACTGGTAAAAATGGCAATGGATGCAAATACAGAAGGCCCCAATTTTAAATTAGATACACTTTGGGACAAGCCCGAACATCCTGAAGTATTTTATTTCAGAAGCGATCATTTACCTTATGCAAGAGAAGGTATTCCATCTATATTTTATACCACAATGTTACACGGTGAATATCATACACCTATGGACGAAGCATCGCATATAGACTATAAGAAATTAACTAAAATGACACAGTGGATATACAGAACAGGTTGGAAAGTTGCCAATGCGCCTGTTAAACCTGCATTGGAAGCTGATTTCAATTTAGAACGATGATTTGCCGAATGAATAATTTTTTAATTCAAAAAATTTAATTAACAGAATGAGTTTATCGATCAACCGTATCAAATATGCAAACATGTATGGCCCAACAACCGGCGATAAGGTTCGCTTGGGTGATACAGAGTTAATTATAGAAATAGAAAAAGATCATACCGTTTATGGCGATGAAGCTAAATTCGGCGGCGGCAAAACTATTCGTGATGGTATGGCTCAATCGGCAACGGCTACACGAAAAGAAGGTGTGCTCGATTTTGTTATTACCAGTGTAATGATCATCGACCATTGGGGTATTGTAAAAGCCGATATTGGTATCAAAGACGGAAAAATTGTTGGCATCGGTAAAGCCGGCAATCCGGATACAATGGATGGCATCACCCCGAACATGATCATCGGTGCCAGTACAGAAGTGCACGGTGGTGCAGGTTTGATAGCAACAGCCGGAGGTATTGATACACATATCCATTTTATTTGTCCGCAACAAATAGACCATGCATTATTTAGTGGTATTACAACAATGATCGGTGGTGGTACCGGGCCGGCAGATGGCACCAACGCTACCACAGTTACTCCCGGTGCATGGAATATTCAAAAGATGTTAGAAGCTGCGGAAGCCTTTCCAATGAACCTTGGTTTTTTTGGAAAAGGCAACTGTGCAAGTTTAGAACCACTTGAAGAACAAATTGAAGCAGGCGCTCTGGGATTAAAAATTCATGAAGACTGGGGTAGTACAACTGCTGTTATTGATGCATCGTTAAAAATTGCAGATAAGCATGATATACAAATCGCCATACACACCGATACGTTAAACGAAGGTGGTTTTTTAGAAGATACTATCAGCGCCATTAACGGAAGAGTGATACATACTTTCCATACAGAAGGTGCTGGTGGCGGACATGCTCCCGATATTATTAAAGCGGCCATGTACCCAAATGTATTACCATCATCCACCAATCCAACAAGGCCATTCACAGTAAATACGATTGATGAACATTTAGATATGCTGATGGTTTGTCATCATCTAGATAAAAATGTTCCTGAAGACATTTCTTTTGCCGACAGTCGTATTCGTCCTGAAACCATTGCTGCAGAAGATATTTTACATGATATGGGTGTTTTTAGTATGATGAGTTCTGATTCACAGGCAATGGGCAGAGTATCTGAAGTAATTACACGTACCTGGCAAACCGCTCATAAAATGAAAGTACAACGAGGAAGCTTACCCGAAGATGCAGGAAAAGAAAATGATAATTTCAGAGCAAAAAGATATGTAGCAAAATATACCATCAACCCTGCTATCTCTCATGGCATTTCGGAATATGTTGGTTCAATTGAAAGTGGCAAAATTGCCGATCTGGTTTTATGGAAGCCGGCCATGTTTGGTGTAAAGCCCGAACTCATTATTAAAGGCGGAATGATCATCGCCGGAAGAATGGGAGACCCCAATGCTTCTATTCCAACGCCGCAACCGGTTGTGTACAGACATATGTTTGGCGCCTACGGAAAAGCTTTGCATAAAACCTGTGCAACATTTGTGTCAAAATTATCTTTAGAAAAAAATATTGTGCAAGAATATGAGTTACAGAAGATGGTTCTACCCGTAAAAAACTGTCGCAACATTTCCAAAAAAGACCTGATACATAATGATGCTACCCCACAAATAGATGTGAATCCTGAGAATTATGAAGTAAAAGTTGATGGCGAAGTGATCACTTGTGAACCAATGAAAGTGTTGCCATTGGCGCAACGTTATTTTTTATTTTAGAAATATGATCATCAAAGAAAAAATTGGCAACCTCAATTCATTTACAATAAATAATCAAAAAATTGATCATTTGCAATTGGAATGGTTTGAAACGAACAAAAGGATATTGCATAAAAAAACGCAGACGGGTATTGAACTTGTATTAAAATTTCTACAGGAAAATCAACAACTAACCCAAGGAGATATTCTTTATCAAGACGAATCAACAATTATTGTGGTTGATATAAAAGGATGTGACGTACTTGTCATTAAGCCAAACACAATGTTTGAAATGGCGAGTATTTGTTACGAGATCGGCAACAAACATTTACCCTTGTTTTATGAAAATGATGAATTATTAATCCCCTTCGAACAACCAATCTATAAATTATTGACAGCACAAGGCTATAATGTACAAGTAGATAAAAGAAAATTATTACAACCATTAAAAACAACTGTGTTGCCCCATGGCAGCAGCGAAACTTTGTTTTCTAAAATATTGAAACTGACCACAACCAATGAATAATGCTTTACTCAGTTTATTGCATCTAACAGATCCTACATTACCTATCGGCGGATTTTCTCATTCTGCCGGACTGGAAACATATGTACAAAATGGTATTATAAAAAATGGTGCTACTGCTAAAGAATTCATTACAGAAATGCTTACAAGAAATCTGCAATACACAGATGCAGCTGTTGTTTCATTAGCTTATGACGCTGCTGTAGCCAATGATATAGAAAAAATATTAGAGTTAGACGTTGAATGTACCGCAGTAAAACTTCCTTTAGAAATGAGACAGGCAAGTAACAAGCTGGGTATTCGATTAATGAAAATATTTCAACCAATTTATAAAAGCGCTATTGCTGATCAATACAAAGAGGCAATGCAAACACAAAGTGCTATGGGTCATTATTGTATTGTATTTGGCATTTATGCTCAAGCATTAGGCATCAGCAAAGAAGATGCATTGCATGGCTTTTATTATAATGCTGCTGTGGGTTTTGTTACAAACAGTGTAAAGCTTATTCCGCTTGGTCAACAAGATGGGCAACAGATATTATTTTCATTGCAATCATTGATACAAGATCTTGTGAAGAACACATTAGAGCCCGATAAAAATTTGATTGGGTTGTGTTGTACGGGCTTTGATATCAGAAGTATGCAACATGAGAAATTGTATTCAAGACTTTATATGAGTTAAGAGTTATGAATTAAGAATTATGAGTTGTTAGAAATTAAAACGGTGAATATTGATATACTGCACAAGAGTGCGACGCAACGATGATGCCATGAAAAACAATTGTTGATATCAAAAAGAATTGCCATGGCATTCATGCCATCGATAAAAAATTATGGAAAGAAATTATATAAAAATTGGTGTAGCCGGACCGGTTGGTTCCGGAAAAACAGCATTGATAGAAAGGCTATCAAGAGCAATGGCTAAAGATTACAGCATTGGTGTGATCACAAATGATATTTATACAAAAGAAGATGCAGAGTTTTTAACAAAAAACAGTTTGTTGCCTGCTGAAAGGATCATTGGTGTTGAAACAGGTGGTTGCCCTCATACAGCTATCCGTGAAGATGCCAGTATGAATCTGGAAGCGGTGGAAGAAATGGCCAATCGTTTTTCTGATGTTCAAATTATTTTTATTGAAAGTGGCGGCGATAATTTATCAGCAACCTTTAGTCCAGACTTAGCAGACCTTACCATTTTTGTAATTGATGTTGCGGAAGGAGATAAGATACCACGTAAAGGTGGGCCAGGGATTACAAGAAGCGACTTGTTAGTTATTAATAAAATCGATCTGGCTCCTTATGTAAATGCTGACCTTGGTGTGATGGAAAGAGATGCCCGTAAAATGCGTAGCGGTTCTCCATTTGTATTTACCAATTTAATGAGCCTGGAAGGTTTGGATATTGTGATCGGTTGGATAAAAAAGTATGCATTGCTGGAAGAAGTAAACGAACCAAAACTTTGGAGATAATTTGAAAGCAGATCTGGATATACAAGCTGTTTCACGAAATGGCATTAGTCATTTAGGTAGATGTTATTTTTCACCACCCTTTAAAGTGATGAACATAACTGAAGATAAAACTCAAGCACAATTACATTTAATGTTGATGAGTTCATCTCCCGGAATATTAGATGGCGATGAATACAATTTAAAAATTTCTGTTGAAGAAAATGCTTCGTTACAATTGTTTACACAATCGTATCAACGATTGTTCAATATGAAACAAGGAGCAATACAAAAAACAGATATTCATCTTGCAGACAATGCTGCTTTTTGTTTTTTACCGCACCCGGCTGTACCACAGAAACAGTCTAATTTTACATCGATAAACAAAATTTATTTATCTAACAACAACAGCTTAATTTTTGGAGAAATTCTTACCTGCGGAAGAAAATTAAACGGTGAAATTTTTCGATTTTCTAAATATCATAGTCTTACGGAAATATATCTCAACAATAAATTAGTTGTGAAAGAAAATCTGTTGATCGAACCATCAACAATTAATATCAATGCTATAGGGCAATTAGAAGGGCATACGCATCAGGGAAGTTTGATCGTCATAAATAATGATCTTGATCTGAATGCAATGAATGATTTTATTACTCATCATTTATCTCAGCAAAAGGATATTGAGTTTGGTGTTTCTGCTTTATCTATTAAAGGGTTGATCGTAAGGATCATGGGACAAAAAGCCGAACAGCTACATGATTGTTTAAAATATATTGCAAGCTATATTTCTTCATACAAAATATTAGCCAATGCAATCTGAAATGGGAATATTGATCATCACGGCTATATCCGTTGCCTGTTTACACACCGTAACAGGACCAGATCATTATCTTCCTTTCGTAGCTTTATCAAAATCTAGAAATTGGAGTTTAACTAAAACAATCGGCTGGACGATCATTTGTGGTTGCGGACATATCTGGAGTTCTGTGTTACTAGGTTTGGGGGGTGCGGCAATTGGTTGGAGTTTGTCAAAAATAAATTTTCTGGAAGGTGTAAGAGGCGGCATAGCAGGTTGGGTCATGCTAACATTTGGATTCTTCTACGGTATCTGGGGTTTGTACAGAGCCTATAAAAATAATCCGCACAAACATTTTGATTTGGAAGATGGAGGGGATATTTATGTATATGAACATCGTCATGGTGAAGCAATAACTCCAAGTGAAAGACATAAAGTAACGCCTTGGGTAATGTTTATAATTTTTTTACTTGGCCCTTGTGAACCCATGATACCTTTACTTTATTTTCCCGCTGCACAAAATAGCTGGTGGGGAATGTTATTGTTGATTGCAGTTTATACTTTCTTTACTTTAGTAACTATGCTCACAATGGTACTGTTAGGTTACTTTGGAATTGCGTTTGTAAAAACCGAAAAAATAGAACGGTATGTTCATGCAATTGGTGGATTAACTATTTTTATTTGTGGAGCAGGGATGGTGTTTATGGGTTGGTAATTATTTGTATGTTATTTAGTAATTCTTAAGAGAACTATTTCTTGGGTACAATTCCTTATGCCGAATACATATTGTTCTTTTTCTCCATTCTTATCTAAATCGTATTCAAAAAAAGTGGCGTTGATTATGTTCTGTATGTTTATTTCTCCGTTATCAAAAAAGAACTTGACATTATTAAAATCTGCATCGTAACAAGACTGTCCGATATATTTAATCAATCCTTCTCCTTCACCAAAATTAAATTGCACTTTCCTTTTTTCTCCATAATAGCTTTTTGTGTCAATTCTTCCGGCTGTATCAGAAATATTAAAATCTGATTTATAAAATTTTATTTCCCTTGGTGTTATTAGTAAACGCTTTGCAAATAGTAACCCATTTCTAAATTCCTGAATAGGCTCACACATCATGCACTCAGTATCAAAGTTTACCCCACTATCCTTAGGTCCTTTCAAAAAATCATCGATACCATTAAATAATACATCAATTTTTCTATTGGTGGTATTAACAATGTTGGTATCCTTAATATCAAGTTTATATTTGAAAGTTAAAATACTGTCTTTCAAAATAACATTTGGTTCAATGCCTTCTGTATAGAATTTTCTGTCACCTTTCTTTTTGCTAACGCAAGATGCAAGAGAAACCATAAGCAGTAAATAAATAAATTGCCTTCTCATTTGATCAATAGTTTATGAAACTTCTCAACCTCTGCTTTCTCCGTTGCAGCAATCGCTTCATTATTATCGAACTTAGTTTTTAAAAACAATACCCTTTTATGCTGCGGATATTTTTCTAAAATATCTGTTAGCAGTTTTTCTAATACTGTATCTTTTGTAAAAATCGGTGCCGTGATTTTTGCCGGAGCTCTTTCTTTGGTAGGCTTCTTTAAAATGATTGCTTCCAGCGTAGCCATTTTACCCGGGGGAATGGTCGGCACTTTTAGTGCTTTATGTTGCAAACCCTCTAATTGCTTTTTGCTTAAGCCGCCTCTTTCCTGATATTGGAATAATAAACTACTTACAAAGGTTGATGTGGGGTTGGCTTCCAGTGTAGCTTTCAAGATGTCCATCACTATATCTACATCGGGATTAATTCTGGCCATTGAAATGTTTTAGAAGAAATGATCAGGAAACGGCTTTAACGGTTTTACCTATTAATTTTCCTTTATTATAAAGCTGCATGATATAATTACCTTTCTGTGCATTATCTGTATCTAATGTAAAATTAAGTCGCTTGGTTTCACCCTTCGAATAATCGAATTTGATCTTACGGGAATAAACTTTTTTACCTTCATTGGTATCGAATATGCCGGACTCCCAGGCATTCTTTAGAACCCTTCCATCTGGTTGTAATACCACAACCATTAACTCTGCATTATTAAGATTAGTATTGGTTTTTACTGCAAATGACCCTGTGATTTTTTCTGTAGCATCAGCATCAGAAACCTCAACATTATTTCCGTTGTTTGCTGATAAACGTAACTCAGATGCTGCAAAAATTACATCCCCGCCGGTTTTTTCTACCGGAGTTCTGTTGATATTATCTGCTGTTTGTTTGTTATTTGAATTCGCTGTGTATTGAGCAAGTAATGAATTTAATCTTTTGTTTTCATTTTCAATATCTGTGTTTCTGTTACTCAACTCATCTACTTTCAATTGCAGTTCATCTATTTTTTGTTTTGCAAGATTAAGATCTGCAATAGAAGCATTGCCTTTCAAAAGCAGGGCAATTTCGTTTCTTAACTTAAAATAGTCAGTAAGCTTCGAATCTAAATTAACACTTGAAGAGTCTGACTGCAATAAAATTGAATCTGTCGAATTATCGATCTGAAACTTTGCAACTGTAGCTGAGTAAACTTTTTGTAATGAATCCTTAGAGTAATTTACTTTCGTACTATTTTTCTTTCCGGAAAGAAGAGCCAATTCTTTTTCTTCCTGCGACTTTGTATAAAAATTGTATCCTAAAAAACACAGCATTATAAACGAAGCAAGCAGCAACACTATTGATATGGTGAGTAACGGATAAAATTTAGTATCCTTCATATTGTTTGCTTATTATTTACCGATGATATTCTCATCAACGTATGCCGAGATCCAACCAACTTGTCCGTTTTTAACCAAATAGAATTGTTTCTTTTCATAAATGCCCTCAAACTGTCTCATGATCTTTAACAATAACCCCGTACCGGCTAACAATGCCTTTTGATCAAACACATTGTTAATTTTTTTGATTTCTGCGCCAATCAAATTTTTATCGAGTGCTTTATCGGTTATTTTTTTAACAATGGCATCTGATGTGAAGTCTGAATAATTCTTGGCCAGCTTTTCACTGAACTTTTGTACTTCATCGTATGTAACCGGCACAACAGAATTTTCGATCATTTCCGGATACAATAAATTTGCCACAGACCAGGCAATACCACCGCTGAATGCAATATTATCACTCATGCTATAAGCGCCGCTAACATTAATAGCATAAGTAATTTCTGAATTGGGTGTGCCGGAAAGCACACGAAATAATTGCTTGTTATAATTGCTCATGCTCAAATCTTGATCACATCTTTTCTCTGTTGCATTGGCAATACTTTTTGTTCCCCATGTTAATTGAAACAGTTTCATTTCATCGGTATTACCATTGGGGAAATAACCACCTTTTGTATTTCCACTTCCGATATCAACTAAAAAGGTTGTGTACCGTTTAGATTCAGGAACAATGCCAAGGTGAGATAATCTTGCTTCATCGACCACATCAATCACTTCAACTTTTCTTTTAGGATCGGCAATATTTATTTTAAAAGAATCAATCAATGCATTTATACGATCCGTTTTATTTTCTTTTTCTGCCTGAATTTTCACCCCGCTACTTACAACCGTAAAAATTCTGTCGGATGGTATCTCATTTTTTTTATTGGCAACATTGTAGAGTTCGGTAAGTCCTTTTAAAGTTGCATCAAAGGTGCTTTGTGAAAAAGAAATAAAATCGGTATTTACTGAGGTGTCTTTCAGTAAATTATATTCGCCATTGGTAACAGATTTGTTATTGATCTCTATAAGGCTCATTTTGATACCTTTTGAACCCACTTCTATCCCGGCATAAACGGTCGACTTTTTAAACTTTAGTTTCAGGCTTGTTTGAGCATAACTATTCATTACACTTAACAGCATGATTGACAAGTAAAAACGTTTCAACAAATTACGCAGCACCATAGGTTTAATTTAGCAATAAAATTACTAAATAACCTTCGGTGTAATGGAGGTTATGCACTACTGTGTAAAAAATGTGTTAAACGGGAAAACCGAATCAGACGTCGAAGCTTCTTACATCTACATGGTTCAGCAAAAATTGATTAATGGCGTCGTAATTTCTATCAGGCGATCCTATTCGATAAATGTAGATAGCATCACTATCTTCCTTGATCACTTTCATACACCTGAATGTCATATCATGTTCAATAAAAAATTGTTCTATCTGATATTTAAAATTTGGAGGAATGGATACTGTGTGAATACGATAATCTTTTACCCGATGCAATCTGTTAATAAACCTTTGTACCGGTTCCAAAACAAACAAAGCGATCAAAACCATACCCGCCACCACAATTGTAAGAGGATAATTGTGATACCCTATTGCCATACCGAGAGCCGCAGTGATCCATATCAAAGCTGCAGTAGTAAGTCCGTTTACAGAAATGCCTTCTTTAAAAATTACACCTGCGCCAATAAAACCAATGCCTGTTACAATATTACTTGCGATCCTGTCCGGACTATTATCACCACTTTCCTTCGATAAAATTGTATAAAGGCATGAGCCTACACAAATCAATATCATTGTTCTGAACCCGGCCGGCTTACTTCTGAATTCTCTTTCGAGTCCGATAACTGCACCAATTACAAATGCGAAAGATACCTGTGCAGCCTCTTCAAAATAAATTGTAATATCCATTGTAGAAAGGTTTAGCAGTTATAGCACAAAAACTTGTTGCTTACTGCATAGTTTAGTAGGTTTAGACAACTACTATTATTTATTGTCTTGCTAAAACGATCGGTGTTTTAAAAGATTTTTTCTTCCCCTGCAAATTAAATACTTCTGTATAAATAACATAAATACCTACAGCCAGTTGCTGACCTTTATCGCCTAAGCCATCCCACCTAAAAAATCCCGTCATTCCTAAAAGTGCATTTTTTTGCAAGTAACGTACAGGCCTACCTGCTGCATCAAAAATGGTGATATTACCTACATAGCCCGGCGTAGGGAAACTATAATTCACCGTAGCAACGTCATCTCTTCCATCATTATCCGGCGAAAACACTGCAGGGCTGATAGACACCTCTCCTTGTACTAGCTGGTCGGCTCCATTTTGAGAATTTTTATAAGTTGGTGTACCAAAGCCCGGATAAAGGCTCTTTGCAGCAGAATGCCAATTTCTTTCCTGTTCACTTTGAACTAAGGAGGTATCATTGTAATTAATTCTTTCAAGCGAAACATTTTCACGATTGTCTATCAGTTTAAAATGCCATTTTTCTGTGTAGCGGATCTCATCAATAATATTTGTATCAATATCGCAGATGATCACAAAACCTTTATCATCACTGTAAGACGGCATACTTGAAAGTGTTATAAAAGCAGCAGCGTTTTTTACATCGAAATCTCTTTGCACTACTGCAGGATCTTCCGTAACAACAATAAACTCGCCGGGTTGTATCAATCTACCTGTAGAACTGATCTTAACCAATGTGCCTACTTTACCCGTAGTACTGCTGCGATTAGTGATATACACTTTACCAAGATCTATCACTTTATTACTGCGATTATAAATTTCTACATAATCAACACCCGGAGGTTCTGCATTAATAGATGGTAGGGGATTAAATAAAATTTCGTTTACAACTAGGTCGAACCTAGCCGCCGGCGACGGTAAAAATATGTTTGCCGTATTATTGGCTCCAATCGCATTTCCTAAACAATCCGTTATCGCAGAAGCTGCAGTTATCGTGTATGCCACGCCGGTAGATAAAGCTGTTCCTAAAGTGATATTCACTGCATCAAATAAAGGACCAACGCCAACAGCAGAGGCAACAGTAATACCTCCCGTTATACTATAATTTGCAATAGTAGCAGCTTTCAGGCTATCCAAAGTTTCATCATAATACAAGGTGATGTGTGTTGGATCGGTAACAGAAACACTTAAAAGTTTGGGGCCTGTTGCATCCGGCGTACCGCCATCTGCAGAATTTATAGCGCCGGGAGTTCCTCCTTTAATATCCGTACTTGCTTTCCAGTTTGAAATACCGGAACAAGGACTTTTTGTATTGATCATTTCAATTGTCCATCCGCCATCTTCTTTTGCTGCATCATGATACCAGGCTAAACTATAATTAACTGCATGCATCACTTCACCAAGTTCGTTAACCAATGTCAATAATTCTCCGGTATTTGTTAACCCCGGAAAACTGGTGGGAGATAATGTTGCCCCATATGTAGCTAGATCCGGAGCCGCCGTACTTGAACAAAGAATTACATATGCTCCCGGATTCAGTGTATATGTAGGGAATGCACCGCTGATTCCGGTGCCATCTTTAATTTTCCAACCTGTTATCGTGATCGCTTTGGTCGTAGTATTTTTTAATTCGATCCATTCTCTTGCAGGAAGCCCTACAACAGGCGACTCGTCAGCCATGATCTCATCGATCACAACATCATACTGTTTAGGAATGTATGGAGCAAAATAAGTGAATGCGCTTGTTCCGTTGCTGATCGCATTGCCGGAAATATCTTTTACGCCATTTACTGTTAACTGATTGGCAACTGCATCTGCAAAACTACCGGTAAAGGTTAGGTGCACTAAGGCGGAATTACTACCATCCAAAACAGCGGTGGCCGGTGCACCAATACTATTGTTTACAGAATAGTTTCCAATTGTATTGGCCGTTGTTGCATCTAAAGGCTCATTGAACAAAACATCTAAAGCTGTTGAAGATAAAACTGTTGAAGACTGAATAACTGGAGCAGTAACATCAGGCGCATAAGTTTGAACATTTATATCATCAAAAAAATGTCTTTGGAAAAAAGACGCAGTACTTTGTTTTACAAAAAAGCCAAATGAATTGGATGTTGGATAGGCTGCATCTGTAACAGATCCCTCTACTGTATAGTTTGTTCCTCCTGTAAGGTCTCTAGATAATATCCATTGATTTGAAGCGTCACGAATTACTTTGATCCGTATTGTGTTGCTGCTTGTATTTGTTGTTGCATCAACTCCATCAATAATTTTTGTACTAGTTGCTCCGTCTTTTCTATATAAACTAATTTCATCGGCCGTATTACCAATTCTCACAAAAAAACCATTGGTTGCTGTTGCAGAAAGATCTGTTGCCGATGCTATTAAGAATACATCAACATAATTGGTAGAAGATGTATTGAAAGTAAGTTTGGTATAAAACTCCCATTGTGCCGTAGTAGCCAATATGCTGGGAGTACTTAAATAGAAAGAACTGCTTGCTGTAGTGTTATTGCTTTGTAGCTGTCCCGCTGTTACTACCCAATCTGCAGCGTTACCTGTAACCCATGCAGGATTTGTGGTAATATCTCCATCAGTAAAATTTTCTGTAAACTGAGCAAATGTACACATTGCAGATATTGCAAAAACAGGCACTAAAAGAAGCAATTTTTTCATCATAACAGTAAAACTTAGTCTTTAAAGATAAATGTTTTATCGCATAGCTATAGAGTTTTATCTATGAATAATTTTTCTTGATTTTTTGGCTGATAATAGATTTGTTCCTACTTTTGCGGCATGAAATTGAATTACAAACACACAACCACTACGAAGAAACGTTCTGCTCAGCAGGAGGGTTAATAGTGTTTTGTTTGTTTCCACAATATTCACAGCCTTCCAGTAAAACGGAAGGCTTTATTTTTATGCCCCCATCCCCTAAAGGGGAGTAAAGGCAAGATAATTTAAAGACGTAATTTTTTAATCACAATAAACAAAAACTCAAAAAAATGAAAGTAGCTGTAGTAGGGGCCACCGGCCTGGTTGGCAGCAAAATGTTGCAAGTATTAGCCGAAAGAAATTTTCCGGTTACGGAATTGATCCCGGTTGCGTCTGAAAAATCAATTGGTAAACAAGTTGAATTCAAGGGAAAGAAATACACGATCGTTGGTTATAAAGATGCAATTGCAGCTAAACCGGCTGTTGCTATATTTTCTGCCGGAGGTGGTACGTCTCTTGCAATTGCTCCTGAATTTGCAGCAGCTGGCATTACAGTAATTGACAACTCAAGCGCATGGCGTATGGACCCTACTAAAAAATTAGTAGTGCCAGAAGTGAATGCTGATGTGTTGACGGCTGATGATAAGATCATCGCCAATCCGAACTGTTCTACTATTCAAATGGTATTGGTGTTGAAACCATTACATGAAAAATATAAAATCAAAAGGGTAGTAGTATCTACTTACCAAAGTGTTACCGGCACCGGCGTTAAAGCAGTTGACCAATTATTCAACGAAAGAAAAGGTGTTAAAGGTGAAATGGCTTATAAATATCAAATTGATTTAAACGTTATTCCTCAGATAGATGTATTCACTGATAATGGTTACACTAAAGAGGAAATGAAAATGATCAAAGAAACCAACAAGATCATTGGTGACGATAGCATTAAAGTAACAGCAACGACTGTACGTATACCGGTAATTGGCGGACACAGCGAAAGTTTGAACATTGAGTTTGAAAATGATTTTGATGTTGAAGAAGTAAAAGCTTTATTGGCTGCTGCTCCAGGTTTAGTGTTACAAGATGACATTGCAAATGCCATTTATCCAATGCCATTAACTGCTCATGAAAAAGATGAAACCTTCGTGGGTCGTATTCGTCGTGATGAATCGCAAGCGAATACGCTTAACTGTTGGGTGGTAAGCGATAACTTACGTAAAGGTGCTGCTACCAATGCGGTACAAATTGCGGAGTATTTGAATGAGAAAGGATTATTGTAAAACACCCCCTCCGCCCCCTAAAGGGGGAACTGAGGATGGAGGAGTATAGAGTTAATTATTTCGAAAATTAAAAAGGGATACAAGATTTGTATCCCTTTTTTTATAATTAAGATTTTTATTTTCTTTTAGTTCGAGGCAATTTCTTTCTCACAAAAGTTTCTGAAAAAGTAAACCTTTTAGTTGTTTCGTCCTTAGTGTCTAAGTTGTAAACCCTAATACTTAAATCACCTTCAACTTGCCACTTATTTTCAATAAGCCTACACTCAATATTTCCTTCAGCAAACTTACCAATTTCAATAATATTCCATCCTTGTCTAACAATGTAAAAGAATGGAATATCTATACTATCACTTTTAGAAACTTTAAAACTATAATTAGTTACCCCTTCCGGGATTTTCCAATTTGCAGTTATAGAAATTTGATCATCATAAATATTAGCAGTACAATCGTATAGTTTACGAATTAGAAAAACAATATTTCTACCCGTATCAATTGTCTCTCTATTAGATTGAGAAATTGCGGCTTTATTGAAAAACTGATATTCTGCTGTATTTAAACAATTGTATTGTTCCGATTGCCCGAGTAAACTGTTACAACATGCAATAGAAATTAACATAAAATAGAATTTCACTTTCATTTTTTTCTGCCTTTTGTACATATATTAACTTACTATAATAAGATGTATTTAATAGTCTTATGGTTGCACAAGTGATAAATAAACTTCTAACCAAAATAATAAAAGTTCAATAATGGGACTCCGTACAAGTGAGTGACACAACGATGATGCCATGAAAAACAAATGCCGGTAACCAAATAAAAAAGCTCCGTATCTAACGGAGCTTTATATTCGAAGATTTAAATTAACGAGTTCTTAGTTCCCCCTTTAGGGAGCGGAGGGGGTGATTAGTTAATTTCCCAAGTCTCATTTCCTCTCAACAATTTATCCAAATCACCTTTACCTTTTTTAGCAATTACATCTTCAATTTGAAGTGCCATAACATCTTCGTAGCAAGGTCTGTCTGTTTCGTAGAAAACACCGAACGGACGAGGTAAATGACCAACATTGGCAGGATTGTCGAACATACGGGTAAGGATCTGAGCTTTGTAAAAATCTCTTTCGTCGTGCACCCAAAGGTCTTCAATGCTTGCATCTTTACCTATTTCAACAACTACCGGACGGAAGCCATCTAATTTAATTCCTTTGTTTTGTGTAGCACCAAAGATCAATGGCTTGCCTTGTTCAAGAAATAAAACTTCTTCTGCTTTGGTTCCTTTTTCTGTGAAAATTTCAAAAGCTCCATCGTTGAAGATGTTACAGTTTTGATAGATCTCTAAGAAAGAAGTTCCTTTATGTGCATGCGCTCTTAGCAACATTGCTTGTAAATGTTTAGGATCTCTGTCCATACTTCTTGCAACAAAAGTTCCATCGGCACCCATTGCTAATGCAGCAGGGTTGAATGGATGATCGATACTTCCGTAAGGCGTACTTTTTGTTACTTTATTTTCTTCTGAAGTTGGAGAATATTGTCCTTTTGTAAGACCATATATCTGGTTGTTGAATATCAACAAATTCACATCAAAATTTCTACGCAATAAATGGATGGTATGATTACCACCGATACTCATGCTATCTCCATCACCTGAAACGATCCAAACACTTAAGTCAGGACGAGCGGCTTTTAAACCACTTGCTACCGCCGTTGCTCTACCATGGATGCTATGCATACCATACGTATTCATATAATAAGGGAAACGGCTGCTACAACCGATACCTGAAATGATCGCAATGTTTTCTTTAGGAATACCAAGGGTTGGCATTACTTTTTGTACTTGTGCTAAAATGGAATAGTCGCCACAACCAGGGCACCAACGTACCTCTTGATCGGTTGCAAAATCTTTCGCTGTTAAGGCTGCTTTTACCGGAGCTTCCGGCGCTAATGTTGCTGTTGCACTCATATGGCTTATTGTTAGAGATGCAAAGTTACGTCAGAATTGAATATTTTGACAATTTTAGAGGGTCTATTATGCTGTATTTATGTGTTAAAACTTATGCAAACGTTGCCATTTAGAACACGGATGACACGGATTGAATGGATTAACACGGATCAAATCTGTAAATATCCATTGAATCCGCGTCATCCGTGTTCTATTATTTAGCGGCTTCATTTAAAAAATCTTTGATCCCTAATACAATCTTATCAACCATCTGTTGTTGAAAACCATCGTCTAGGATTTTTGCTTCCTCATCGGGGTTGCTGAGGAATAGTGTTTCAATTAAGGCATTGGGGTATTCTATCGGACTATTCAGCATGAAATTGAAAGAGCCTGTATTGCCATATTCTTTCAATCCTAATTCCAACATTCGTTTATAAATATCCAGACTTAAATTTTTAAACCCTATATATCTGTAATACGTACTTGTGCCTCCGGTTTTTAAAGGATCTTCCGATGAGTTCAGATGAATGCTTAATAAAAGGTCGGGTAAACTATCCCTATAAAAAAGTATCCTTTCTTTATTATCAAAAAATTGTTCTTTGGTTCTTGTCATGATCACTTTAGCTCCTTCTTTCTGCAAAGCCTTTTGCAATTTTAATGAGATGTCTAATGTGATCTCTTTTTCATAAGTCCCAGTTGCGCCAACAGCTCCTGCATTTGTTCCACCATGGCCGGCATCAACTGCGATCGTTAAATTTTTCAATGATAAATTTTCAGGCTGCCATTTTACTTTTATCATTAGGTTGTTGCCGTCATAATAAATTTGATGTCCCCAATGTTGCTGATGTTTTAATTCTATGGTCACTCTGAAAACATCATCTTCTATTTGTTCGTAGTCGATATTTTTAATTTCTTTAGCCGTTTGTAATTGTGTTATCCAGTTGGTATTATTGGTTGCTCCAAAAATATCTACTACAATTTTAGAAGGATTAATTAATTGAAAAGATTGATATGGCAGTTTTGCAAAGAGTGGTATTTTCACATAATCATATCCGTTAGTTCCATACACATTCCACTTTGCAGTTAATGATTCCGGAGTAAATGTTCCTTTGGGCAATAAGGTTACTAACTCATCGGGAATATAGGCTGTTCGTGTTTTAGACAATTGTACTTTATAATGTGAGCCTACTTTTCCTACAATATTCAAAAGGATATTACTATCAAGATAACCCACTTTTGCACCGCCAAGCCTATCATCTCCCAAACCATATTCCAAATGTGCCAGTCTTCCTTTTGTGATGGCAATGGTAGAGGCCAGAGGAGACAACATCGAGAATTTATAAGTTGTAGTTTCTGTAATTGTATTTCCTGCAGAGTCGATAATAGTGATCGGAATTTTTGTATTAGAAAAATTATCCGTCGCTTTCACAATATATTCTCCCTGATAAATACCCGGCATTGTTTTAGAAGGCATTTCATATAGAATACAGCCCTGTGCTGTTTTTACAACGCATTTTGTCAATGCCTTCACTTTAAATTTGATCACATCGCCGGGCACCACAACCATATCTCCCTCAGGAAAAGTTTGAATGCTTTCAATGTCCAACGTCTTTACAGGCTCTGCAGGTTTGGGTAATGTATAAGTGTAATTTATTTTTTTTGATGCTGACTTGCCTGCATTCTCAGCAGTGATGGTAAAACTTGTGTCACCGGGTTTAATATTTATCTCATGTACAAAAGCCCCTGTACTGTAAACTTTCACAGGCTTACTGTTTATTGTAAGATTACATTGCTTGCAAGTATTGCCAATGATAAATTGCTTAGATGTGATTGCTTTATTGTTTGTATTGTAAGGTTGAATTAAATTGACTACAGGTGCAGTTTGAGAAAATACTTTTATTGAGATCAGTAAAATCAGTAAGAAAAAGGTTCTTTTCATAGGATAAAGATAAAACAAAAGCCACCGTGATGTACGGTGGCTTTTTGTCGATTTGTTTTTATTATTACTTTCCTATAAAAACTTGTTTACTATTCCATTTCAAACCATCAAATATTTGTAAAACATAAACCCCCGATGGAATATTATTTACATTAATTGTAATTGGCCTTGTATCTGCTGAAATTTTTTGTGACCGATATACTCTTCCCAAATTATCAATAACTTTTATCGCTTTTACATCTTGGATATTGACACCAATATTAATTGCAGTATTTGATAATTTACCCTTTAAAAAGATTTTATCATTATTAATTACAGCAACCGGTCTTTGTCCCGGAGGATTACCTCCTGTACAACTTCTTTTAAGTGTCGGCCCTGTAACAGTCATTGTTCCGCAAGGAGTAATTGCTTCTACTTTAAAAGTATGATTTGTAGTGCCACAACTTGGTAAAGTTAAAGGGTAACCAATGGTATCGGTAGTAGTTAGTTTAAGCACATTATTAATGTACCATTTATAACTGGTAGCAGCGGGTACTTTTTTAACTTTAGCTCTAAAAGTTAAATTATTAGTTGAACTACCGGGAGAATTTGGATCAAATACTATTGATTCTATAGGGAAATAGAATGCACCTGTTCCTACTATAATATTTTTTGTAATTGGAGTCGGCACTTGCCCACATGAATTTGCAATAGTAGCAGATAACGTTACTATTCCATTGATAATTTTTGTAAGTGTAACAGAGTTGCCTGATGGACTTAGGCTTACAATTCCTGATGGATTTACACTCCATGTTATAGTAGTACCAACTGGAGCATTGATTGTAAATGTTTCTGATGGTGTACAGAAAGAAGGTACACCACTAATACTTAAATTACTTTCTATTGCTTTTGAAACAGCTTTGCATGCATTTAGTCGTCCATATCCAAAGTCATTATCAAAACCAGATGCCCCCATATCAGTTGCTGTATTTCTTAAAATATTTGCCACTTCATTTTCATTTAAAGCTGAGTTAGCAGAAAGAATTAGCGCTGCTACACCTGCTACCTGTGGACAAGCAGCAGATGTTCCTCCAAATGTGTTTGTATAGTTCCCAGACGTATATCCATTGTTTCCCATTCTATCAGTAGCTGCAACATCTCCCCAATTATTTACATCTCCAGTAGGAGTTACTAAATCTAAAGATGCGCCTCCGCAACTATAATTCCACAATGTTCCAGATTTATCGACTCCACCAACACTAATAACACCATTTACATTTCCAGGAAATCTAGCTGTTCTATCATAGGCATTACCAGAAGCAAATACAACAATACTACCTTTTCCACCTCTTCCATTAATTCTTGCATTTTGTATTGCGTTAGCTATTACATCAAAATATGCAGAGGGATCTCCAAATCCCCAAGAGTTACTTAATACATCAGCTTGACCCTGATTCCAAGCCCAATTAATTGCAGCCGCAAGGTCATTTTGCGTTTCACCGCCGTAGAAAATGTTTACAGGAACAATTTTAACCAATGGGGCTATTCCTGAAATACCAATATTATTATCTTTTGTTGCAGCGACAATACCTGCACAAGCTTGACCATGAGCACTTCCTCCTCCAACCGGTTTACCATTGCCATTAGGATCCCTTGGTGTATATCCAGCCAATACTCTTCCTGTCATATCTTCGTGTTCTTCAACTCCTTGATCTATCACTGCTACTTTAATATTACTGTTCCCTTGTGTCATAGCCCATGCTCCTTCAACATTTATATCCATTCCTGCAACACCCCCATTTTGACCAGTATTTTTTAAGTAATATTGACTAGTAAACAATGGATCGTTTGTGTATTTTTCTATTGGAGTCCAAAAATTAGGATGGCACCAATAGGAATTTCCAGATTCATAAAATTGATTCGCCAAATCAAAAATCTGTTCGTTATTTATACCTGTAGCGATTTTATAAAAAGTATCAATAATATTATTGGGGGCTGCAATAGTTGTAGCAAATGATGGAGTAATGCCGTTTTTTGATTTATACAAAATTTCATTTGTTGGGATTATTGGCATTAAACTACCCATATACATGGCATACCACACAAATCTTGTTTGAGAATTGTTCTTCAAAGCATCTATAGCAGCAGCTCCTAAAGATGTATTCTTTAGCTGAAGCTTTATAACACCAAAATCTGTTTGGATTTGATAATTATTAAAATAGCTCCCATAAACAGGTTGCACCACGTTTGTAAAATATGAATTTATTTCTGTGTTAGGAACAACTAAAATATAATTTCTGTCTTCATTTAAATATATTTTCTTGTTATCGGAATAGTAAAAATTTTGTGCATAAGAAGTATACGCAAATAGCAAAAAAATAAACACATAAACAGTTTTTTTCATATTATTAATTTTTAAGAATTACTGTGGCTTTATATCATAAATAGATTTTTGAATAAGTGGGAGTATAAGCCCATTACATACCATTTCCTCTCCGGCAGAAATATTTTTTCTTATTTTAAACAAAACTTTAGTGTTTGGTAATTTATATGCAGGGGGCAGTGATGCAGTTATTAGTGAATCTTTAATGCCATTTGCATTTTGATATTTTACTATATACGGAAACCCTTTTGGAGTAGTACATTCATTAATTCCTCGTACAACCTCTCCTTGATATTCAATATCTTCTTTTCTACAGCCAATTATACATAGAACTGTAACAATAAATACCGCTAAGTACTTTTTCATTTTAATAGTTTTAAATATTTGTGATAAGGTTAAGTGTTATATGTAAATAACACCATTGTATATAGTTAAGATGCAAATATTTGAAAAAGGTTGCAAACAAATAAAAATAATTTTTAAACAAAAAAAGCCACCGCTCTACGCAGTGGCTTCTCAAATCAACCAACACAAAAAATTCTTATAAATGATACTTGCCTTCTGCAATTAACTTATCTGCAATTCTTCTTCTTGCGTCTTTCGCATTGTATGGTGCCGCTTTTGTAAAACGTTTCAATCCTAATAGCATCATTCGTTGTTCATCCCCGCTTGCAAAAGCATTAATGGCTTCTTTCCCTGCTTTGTTGACGTTGTCCAATGCATCATTCAAATAGCAATGCAACATATCATTCTGTATTGTTACCGCAGCTTCACCTTGTTTGTCAGTTAATTTCATCACTCTTAACAAAGTACTTTCTGCAACAAATGTTTCATTCGCCATATCTGCAATGTTCATTAGTATTTCCTGTTCGTCAGAAAGCTTCATCATTAGTTTTTGAACTGCCGCGCCGGCAACCATTAAAATTGCTTTTTTCATATTAGCAATAGTTTTCTTTTCAGCAGCAAAAGGCGTTTCATCATCATTGCCAAATTCAGGAATACTCATTAGTTCTTTTGATACAGCCATTGCCGGTCCCATCAGATCAAGCTTTCCTTTCATGGCTCTTTTCAATATCATGTCAACTGTCAACAAACGGTTGATCTCATTCGTTCCTTCAAAAATTCTGTTGATGCGACTATCCCTGTATGCTCTCGTGATCATATACTCATCACTGAAACCATTACCGCCATGTACTTGTACGCCTTCATCCACTACATAATCCAATGTTTCGCTACCCACTACTTTCAAGATAGCACATTCAACGGCGTATTCCTCCGCTGCCCCTAACAATGCTTCGTTAAAAGGTTTGCCTGCATTCTGCAATTCAATTTCTTTATCATCGATCCATTTGCTGGTACGATACAAAGCAGATTCAGAAGTAAAAATTTTTATCGCCGCTTCCGCTAGTTTATATTTTATAGCCCCGAAGTTTGCAATCGCTGTTTTAAATTGTTCTCTTGTTTTTGCGTACTCGATGGTATCTGTCAATGCCATTTTTGAAGCTCCTGTTGTAGCAGCACATAATTTCAACCTACCAATATTTAAAATATTAAAAGCGATGATATGTCCTTTACCAATTTCTCCCAATAAATTTTCTACCGGAACTTTACAATCCTGAAAATACAATTGCACTGTCGATGAACCTTTGATTCCCATTTTATGTTCTTCCGGACCTTGTGTAAATCCTTCCATACCACGTTCAACAATGAAACAGCTGAATTTATCACCATCGATCTTTGCAAAAACTGTATAGATATCTGCAAAACCACCATTGGTGATCCAACATTTTTGTCCGTTCAGAATATAATGTTTCCCATCTGCCGATAATACCGCAGAGGTTTTTGCACTCAATGCATCGCTGCCACTATTCGGCTCCGTTAGTCCATAAGATCCTTTCCATTCTCCGGTAGCCAATTTTGGAATATATTTTTTCTTTTGTTCTTCAGTACCAAAATATAATATGGGCAAAGTGCCGATACCGGTGTGTGCAGCAATCGCAACACTAAAAGAAAAACCGCCACCCAATCCTTCATTCACTAAGGTTGCTGTGATAAAATCTTTTCCCAGTCCGCCAAACTCTTCGGGAACGGCCGTTCCGAGCAATCCCTGTTCACCCGCTTTGTCCATCAATGCAGGCATCAGCCCTGGTTCCAGTTTATCTATTCTATCTACTATTGGTAAAACCTCACTCTGCAAAAACTGTATGCACATTTCTTTTACCATTACCTGTTCCTCGTTAAAATCTTCGGGAGTAAAAGTATCGTAAGCATTGCTTTCTTTGATTAACCATTCGCCACCTTTAAGTGGTATAGTGGTTGATGATGTTGTATTCATATGGAATCGTTTTTTTTGTGTTAAGAATAGACCATAGTCCATGGACTATGGTCTATGGTCTATTAGCTATTTCAAATTATCGTATACTTTTTGAAGCACTTCTTTTGCAATCTCTATCTGTCCATGTGTAACACCTTCCAATGCTTCATTCAAGGTTTGTGTAGCAACATCTATTGTTTGCTCCTGTAAAACCTCTGCTTCTTTTGTTAAATAGATCAGGTTAATTCTTCTGTCATCTTTTGAAGCAACCCTTTTTACCAGTTTCAATTTTTCCAGGTTATCTACCAACCTTGTAATACTTGGTTTATCCCTGAAAGTTGCGTCGCATAATTGCTGCTGGCTCATTCCATCTTCCTTCCATAAATGGTACAACACACTCCACTGCTCAATGGTGATGTCAATATTCGCTTGTTTAAAATTTTTCTGCAGTCTTCTAGCAATCGCAGTACTGGCTTTACCTGTTATAAAGCTGTACAGTTCTCCTTTCTTAAATTGGTTGTTTGGCATATAGTTGTTTAGGCAACTATATAAAGTTACAAATAAGTTTGAACTCCCAAAATTTATTTTTTGCTTCCGGCTATAGTTTTTCATGGCGACATTGTTGCGTCGCACACTTGTACCGCATACCTTTGGGCAACAATGACTTGGATCATTATTATTATCGTTGTACATCTGCTGATCATTTACGGAGCCCTTCTTGTTTACTACAGACAAGGGTGGTTAGGTATTCCTGTGGTCAGTGGTCTGTCGTCTGTGGCTCAAACCAAAATTACTGTGATCATTCCGGCAAGGAATGAAGAGGCTAATATCAAAGTTTGTCTTGACTCAATCACAGCTCAATCTTACCCTAAAGAATTATTTGAAATAATTGTGGTGGATGATTTTTCAGCAGATAATACCGCAGCGATCGTATCACAATATCCAAACGTACAATTGATCTCATTGAAAGACTTTGTTGCTGATAAAATAAATTCTTATAAAAAGAAAGCAATTGAAATAGCCATTCAACATAGCAAAGGAGAATTAATTGTAACAACCGATGCAGATTGCGTTGTTCCAAAAAATTGGTTACAAACCATTGCTTCATTTTATGAAAAAGAAAAACCGGCTTTTATTGCAATGCCGGTTTTAATAAGTAGTGGAGGTAAATTCATAGAAATTTTTCAGGCATTGGATTTTATGACATTGCAAGGAATTACCGGAGCATCGGTGAATAAAAAATTTCACAGCATGTGTAATGGTGCAAATCTTGCATATACCAAACAAGTATTTTACGAAGTAGACGGATTTAAAGGCATTGATAATATTGCCAGCGGCGATGATATGTTATTGATGCATAAAATATTTGAACGTTATCCTGATAAAATAAAATTTTTAAAATCGCAGGATGTAATCGTAAAAACAAATCCCGTACAATCTGTTAAAGAATTTTTTAACCAACGGATTCGCTGGGCCAGCAAAGCAGATAAATACAATGACAAGAGAATATTACCAGTATTGATATTGGTATATTTTTTAAATGTGATGATGTTGATACTGCCGTTTATACTTTTATTTGATGATCCATCTTTCTTAATGATTGAAGTATGTATTTTGCTATTCGTTCTTAAAATATTGATAGAAGTATTTTTCCTCTATCCTGTTGCAACATTTTTTTGTAGTAAAAAATTATTGCGTAGGTTTCCCATTGCACAACCTTTTCATATAGCATATACTGTCATTGCAGGGTGGCTGGGCAAATTCGGATCTTACAAATGGAAAGATAGACAAGTAAAATAAAGTGAAGTTTTTTATCTTACACTATGCAACAGCAAACCTATTTAAATCAGATCTGGCAACGACTAAAAAAAAACATGTCGGCTATGTTCGGATTGATCATTCTTGCTATTGCATTTTTGGTTGCGGTATTTGGTTATTTGATTGCCCCGGATAGCAGTCCTAATGCAGATTTACAGACGGTTGAGATTCAGGCAAAGAAACCCGGTTACTCTCAACTCTTTTTGAAAACACCGGATCAAAAAGAAATTCCGATAAAAGATTATCAGATAAAAAACGATTCTTTAATTGTAAATAAGTTCATTGATGATGATACATCTGTAGTTCAATATTATTCAATCAATCAAGTTACCAATAATCATCCGGAAAAAATAAAAGAACATGTCTTTACAAAAAAATATTGGTTAGGTACCGATAAATTCGGCAGAGATATTTTAAGCAGATTAATTATCGGCACAAGGGTTAGTCTGGCCGTGGGCTTAATTGCTGTTGTTATATCGCTTACTATCGGTATTATTTTAGGAACATTTGCCGGATACTACCGTAAATGGGTAGATGCAGTTATTATGTGGTTGATCAATGTTGTGTGGAGTATTCCTACATTATTACTGGTATTTGCCATTACACTGGCATTGGGTAAAGGTTTCTGGCAAATATTTATTGCAGTAGGGTTAACCATGTGGGTAAATGTAGCCCGTTTGGTACGTGGGCAAATAATGGCCATTAAAGAATTAGAATATGTACAAGCCGCTAAGGCATTGGGTTTCACAGATCTTAGAATCATTGTAAAACATTTGCTGCCAAATATTATCGGGCCAATATTAGTGATAGCTGCAAGCAATTTTGCAACTGCTATCATTATCGAAGCCGGATTAAGTTTTTTAGGAATCGGCGTTCAACCACCACAACCTAGCTGGGGACTAATGATAAAAGAGAATTATAATTTCATCATCACACATAATCCTATGCTTGCACTGATACCTGGACTTGCGATCATCCTTTTAGTACTAGCTATTAATTTATTGGGAAATGGGTTGAGGGATGCAACGGATGTAAGGAGTACGACGACGATTTAATTTAACTGAAAATTATATGAGCTACAAGCCACAAAGGACAAGTCAATTAATTTCTTGGAACCTACAATTTGTCGTTATAGAAATGAAGCCGTTAACCACGTGCTTGTCCCTTGCGTCTTGTAGCTTGTGGCTCTATGCCTTATAACATCAACTCTCTTCTTCCTTCGCTACCTGCACATTTCTGTTAAATCCTTCCTCTAAAGAAATCAACGTTTCTGTTCTTTCAATGCCTTTTATTTTTTGTAGCTCATCGTGTAGTACATGTCTTAATTGTGAAATGTCTTTACAAACAATTTCAATGAACATACTGTAATTACCGGTTGTATAATTCAACCTTACTATTTCGGGTATCTTTTTTAATTCTTCTGCAACATTATCGTACAAACTACTTTTTTCAAGATAGACCCCTACAAAAGCTGTAATATCATATCCAATTTTTTTTACATCTACATCTAATTTTGTACCTTTAACGATACCATATTCCTGTAGTTTTTTAATACGCACATGAATGGTACCTCCGCTGACAAATAGTTTCTTACCAAGGTCAGCATAAGAGATCTCTGCAGTTTCCATCATCTCCTGAATGATCTGCAGATCTAGTTTGTCAAGATTTAATTTTGACGCCATAAAAATAATTTATATTCGTAAATTTTAAACAATATACTATTTTTTTTGAATAATATCTATATTTTTAAAATATTTTATGAAATATTACTAATATATTGGCATTTTGTTTAGATTTGCATAATCAATCCTGAAAGCAATCAGGGAAAGATCTTAAAAATTGTGGGGTGATGAAATTTTTGGCAGACATGCCCTCTTGTCTCGGGGGTGAGGATAACAGGATAAATATAGCATAGAGCCGGGAGCAATCCCGACCAGGGTCGACCACTGAACTTTGTGCTACAACTAACTGCCTCGTGGAGGTTCGATCCCTCCCCCTACAGCTTTAGCCTTCGTTGAAAAACGGAGGCTTTTTTATTTTGAGATATTCATTATCGGCAGCGACCCTCTTGTCTCGGGGGTGAAGATCACAGGATAAATATAGCATAGAGCCGGGAGCAATCCCGACCAGGGTCGACCACTGAACTTTGTGCTACAACTAACTGCTTTTCGTGTCCCGATAATTATCGGGACCCCTACAGCTTTAGCCTTCGTTGAAAAACGGAGGCTTTTTTATTTTGAGATATTCATTATCGGCAGCGACCCTCTTGTCTCGGGGGTGAAGATCACAGGATAAATATAGCATAGAGCCGGGAGCAATCCCGACCAGGGTCGACCACTGAACTTTGTGCTACAACTAACTGCTTTTCGTGTCCCGATAATTATCGGGACCCCTACAGCTTTAGCCTTCGTTGAAAAACGGAGGCTTTTTTATTTGGGGATATTCATTATCGGCAGTGCCCCTCTTGTCTCGGGGGTGAGGATCACAGGATAAATATAGCATAGAGCCGGGAGCAATCCCGACCAGGGTCGACCACTGAACTTTGTGCTACAACTAACTGCTTTTCGTGTCCCGATAATTATCGGGACCCCTACAGCTTTAGCCTTCGTTGAAAAACGGAGGCTTTTTTATTTTATAATATCTTTGCCGCCCAATGGGTCAAAAAAAACTTTTTCGTTTCGCAGCAATTAAAAATTTCTCTAATGTGCATGAGTATCCTGAAGGTATGCAAGGGAAATGGAATGCATTTTTTAAAAATGATCATCCGCTTGTTTTAGAACTGGCTTGTGGCAGAGGTGAGTATACCGTCGGGTTATCAAAATTAGATCCCGAGAAAAATTTTATTGGTGTAGATATTAAAGGAAACCGGATATACATTGGTGCTAAAAAATGTTTGGATGAAAAAATAAATAACGCAGCTTTTCTGCGTACACAAATTGAAATGCTGCCTGATTATTTTTCTTCAAATGAAGTAAATGAAATATGGATCACATTTCCTGATCCGCAGCTAAGAACTTCTCGAGCAAAAAAACGATTGACACATCCAAGATTTTTGCGTCTTTATCAACAAGTACTTTCTAAAGAAGGGTGTATTCATTTAAAAACCGATTCCCCCGATCTGTATAAGTTTACCAAAACTGTGATCGATCTTTATAAATTGAATTTGATTGAAGATTGCGATGATGTACGTTCAAAAAGCGATCGGGAAGACCTGAAAATAAAAACACATTATGAAAGCCTGGATATAGCCCAAAGTAACCGAATCTTCTATTTAAAATTTCAATTGCCGGAACATATAGCCGATATGGATGAACAACTACAATCTATGATCAAAGAGACTGAGTTTTCTGAAGAAGAAAGATTTTCTGCCGAAGACAACCTTATAGTGTTTACAGAAGATTATCTTTTAGCCCGTGGATACTGTTGTGGTAATGGCTGTAGAAACTGTCCTTACGATTATAAAAATGTTCCCGAGCCAAAACGAACTAAGTTGTTATCTTTAAGGTAGCATGAAAAAAGAAATTTCAAAACCGGTTAAAGAATACTCCTTTTTTGAAGATGTGTATGATGTGGTAAGACAAATTCCTAAAGGAAGGGCTACATCATACGGTGCTATTGCAACTTATCTCGGTACCAAATTATCTGCTCGTATGGTTGGATGGGCTATGAATGCAGCCGGCTCTGCAAAACCTAAAGTACCTGCACATAGGGTTGTAAATAGAAACGGTATGCTTACGGGTAAACATCATTTTGCAACGCCAACATTGATGGAAGAACTATTAAAGAAAGAAAAGATCGTTGTTAAAGATGAGAAGATCGTCGACTTTGAAAAAATATTTTGGGACCCGTCAAAAGAATTGAATCTTTAATTATGGATAAAAATAAGCTACAAGGAAAAATAACATTTATCCATCACGATAAAGATTATGCTACGATAGAATATACCGTAAATGATAAAATAAAATCAATTAACGGAAACATCAGTGAGCAAACTCAACAAAAATTAAAAGCCGGTGGGATTATAAAAAAGATCCATCACTTTCTTATTGGCGATGAAGTGAGTTTTATTATTGTGCCTACACCGAGAGGTGATAAAATGATGGCAGACAATATTCAATTTCTTTTCAATAATGCTTTAGATGCTTTATTAAACAAAGCAGTTATTGAAAACCGGTTTGTTGGTTACCTTAAAAAAGTCGATGATAATTATTTTGTAAAAGAAACCGGTAGTTATATTCCTTTCCCATTACTATTGTCTCCATGGGAAATTCCTCCTAACGATGCTGCGTTAAACGAACCTGTATTTTTTAAATTAGACAATCCCGATAAAGGAGCTAAAGCAACTGCTTCGCTTTTCAAAAGCACTTATATTCCTGAATATATGAGAGCGTTGAAACTTTTTAAGAACAAAGAAGCAATAAAGGCTACTGTTTATAAAGTAACCCATCATGGCGTTTTCATTAATCTTGTCGGTGAGAAAATTCAGGCAAAAATTCCCGTAACGGCAAAAGAGGGAAATGTAAAAGTCGGAGATATAATTAATGTGATCATTACTTATCTCGGGCATTCAAAAATTGTAGTGGAAAAAGTGTAGCCTATAAATAATAAGGGCTTATCATCAAATAAATAATCACCCCGGTTACCGCAACATAAAACCAGATAGGCCATGTAATTCTGGTTAGTTTTTTATGTTTGTCATATTCTCCTATTAGTGCTCTGTAGGCAGTAAATAAAATAAACGGAAGAATAATGGCCGCCAAAGGAATATGTGTAGCAAGTAAAATATAGTAAATTATTTTAGTGACTCCTTCGCCGCCAAATTTTGTTTCACCTGCCAGTAAATGATGCCCGATATATGAAACCAAAAAGAGTACAGACAAAACGATTGCCGTAAGCATGATCCTTTTATGCAATAAAAAATTCTTTTGCTTCACCGCAATAATTCCTGCGATCAATAAGAATGTAACAATGGAATTAATAATGGCGTTAGCTTGTGCAAATACATGTGGGTTGAATCCAAGATCTATATCTAATTTAATTCTTGATAACGCTGCAACCACTAGAAACACCACCACAGAAACTATCCAAATAATAGTTTTTGCTTTCTTATCATTTTTTACCATCGATTGCTCCAACATAGTTTAGGCTTTACGTCTTATAGACTCTTTTATAACAATTTTGCTGCCTGAAAGTTCCTGTTATACTAACTTCTTCCGAACAGTTCTTTTAAAAAATCACTAAAACTTCTTTTCTTATTTTTTTCCAGCATCAGCAAGGGAATGTCTCTTACCAGTTTTGCCTGTTCTACCGAATCAAATCCGTTATACCACCCCCTTACAACCCTGTTTCTATCTAAGAGAAAAAATTTCTCCGTATGAATAAAGGCTGTATCTATTTCAGTATCAGCAACACTTGCCTTTAATTCGTTAAAAGCAAAATCATATATCTCTTTTTTATTGCCCGTAACAAACCACCAGCTGTCGTGGTTAGACGTATATTTATTAGCAAATTTCCGAAGTTGAGGCACCGAATCGTGTTCAGGATCAACACTTACCGAGATAAACTGTACAATACTGTCTTTGCCATTCCCAAATGAATTTTGTAACCGTTGCATACTTCTTGCTAAACCCGGACAAATAGATGGGCACCTGCTGAAGAAAAAATCGATCACCAATATTTTTCCCTTTAAGGAATCGAGATCAACTCTTTCTCCAAGCTGATTGGTGAAGACCATGTTTTTTACAGTATGCCAAATTGTATCCGTAGCAATTTTACCATTGTCGTTGGTGGTTGCTACACTATCATAAAAATATCTTCGGGGCATGTGCACAGCAGCTTCGCTGTAATACTTTACAAGATAATATCCTGTAAACGGTAATACCATTGCCAATAAAACTCCTAAAATTGCTCTTTTGTTCATACTATAACTTTCGGTAGAAGCATAAGATTTTTCCGTTGCATCTATCCATAAAAAAACCACTGCAAAGTTGCAGTGGTTTTTCCATAATAATTATTTTAATCCGACATATTTTTAATGATGTTCGGCAGCTTCTTTTGCCGGAACTGCATGTTGCTCTGTTTTAACCTCAATTCTGTTATATCTGTTACGCAAAGTTTTCCAACTATTACCATCCCATAAAAATGCTGCAATGAACCAGATGAATAATGTTAATGGAACAATGATGGTCATAATGAAATTTCTGATCTCATCTCCCAAGTGCATAAACACAGAAACGATATAATAAGCTTTTGCTAATGTAAGAACGCCGATCACAATCTTTGTTCCCAACACCATAGCAGGAGATATTTTACCATGTTGCAGGTATAAAAAATACCCCAAGCCTAACTCAATAATGGTTAGAGCAGATAACACCCAAAATGTTTTCCAGATATGCTTGGTATTACTTGCATGCTCAGGATGAATTGTTATCTCATTAGATAAATCGTGTGGTGAAGAAGACATAATTATTTTTTTATACTTTACTTATTTAAACAATTTTTTTATACCAGATAAAAGCACAAGAATACAAACACCCATACCAGATCTACAAAGTGCCAGTAAAGACCTGCTTTTTCTATCATTTCATAGTGACCACGTTGATCAAAATGCCCCATTTTAGTTTTGATATACATTACTAAATTAATGATAACACCGCTGAATACGTGAAATCCGTGGAAACCTGTAATACCAAAGAAGTAACCGCCAAAAGCGATTGGGCCCGGCGTGGTAACGTGTTGGCCTGCAGCAACACCTAACTTCGCTAACTCTTCGTGTGACGCGGCAACTCCCCATGGATTATGTGTAACCGTAGTTCCCCAATGTTCAATTTGCCCGTTAACCAAAACAGCATGGTCTCCTGTGATCATATGCGTCCATTCCCAAGCCTGACAACCCAAGAAAGCCAATCCTCCTAAGATGGTCCACAACATATATTTTTCAACTCCTTTCTTATTCATTTTGTGCCCTTCATGTACTGCCAATACCATTGTTACAGAACTGGCTATCAAAATAAAGGTCATCAAACTTACAAATGCCAGCGGCAGGTTTGCATGACCTGCTAAAGGAAATGCATTAAATACCTGATTAGGATCTGCCCAATGGTTTACACTAAATCTGATAGTACCATAGCTAATAAGAAATGCACCAAATGTAAATGCATCACTCATTAAAAAATACCACATCATTACCTTACCATAGCTGACATTGAAGGGGCTTTTACCACCGCTCCACCATTTTGTTCCTTGTTGTGCTACTGCTGACATATTAAGTTCTAAGTTTTAAGTTCTAAGTTCTAAGTTTATTAAATAGTAAGAGTCTACTTACTACTTAACACTTATTCCTTACTACTACTTTATCATTATTAAAAAGATCAATAAATAAATCCATAAGAAATCTACAAAATGCCAGTAAGTGCTCATCACTTCTACCGGTACACTATCGTAGTTTCTTTGTTTGCGGCTGAATGCTTTTAAGAATAAAACCAATAAAGCAATTGCCCCGCCAACTACGTGCAAACCATGCAACCCTATAATTACATACAAAAAGGAAAACGATACATTTTTTGTAAGCGTAAACCCATTTTCCCATAATTGATTGAATCCAATTATTTGCAACAATATAAAAAGAACTCCCAAAACCAAAGTACTAACGATCAACGATCTGTACTTTATCATTTCTCTCAACTTAAAAGCTTTTAAGGCCATCCAAAGTGTAACACTGCTTGCAATGATTACTGCTGTTGAATACCAAAAAATTACAGGCAATTCAAAAGTTGTCCAATTAGCCTGACTTTTTTTTACGATGTAAGCACTGGTTAAACCAGCAAACATCATAACTATACTTGCAATGCCTACCCACATGGTAAACTTATGCGGATGTATTTTTTTTCTTTGTTCCATTGCCACCACAGTATTCATTCAAATGTTTTTTATTAAACCAACTTCATATTTTCATGGCATCATCGTTGTGTCACTCACTTGTACATTTCCAGCGTTATTCAACTTCTAGTTTAACGTTTTAAACCGTAAAACCTCAAACGATCATGCTCTTCCTACAAAAAGTGCCAACAATACGATCATCAAATAAAAATAAGAACTGAACATTACTTTCTTTGCGCTGCCAACATCCATCTTCTTAAACAATTGCACACTCACATAAACCATCCATAAGTTACAAAGTAACAATACAACCATGCTTATAATACCTCTTGTTCCAAGATTGGTTATGCCTACAAAGTATGGCAACAAACCAACCGGTATCATCAACGCACTGTAAATGATCGTTTGCAATGCAGTGAATTTTGTTGGTCCTTCATCACTCGGTAACAGTTTGAATCCAGCTTTGGTATAATCCTGATGCGCCAACCAGGCAATTGCCCAAAAATGTGGAAACTGCCATAAGAACTGAATTGCAAACAACACCCAACCACCAATATCATATGTTCCTGTTGCAGCTACCCAACCTATTAAGCAGGGTAATGCTCCCGGAATAGCACCAACCAAAACCGAAACCGAGTTCACTTTTTTTAACGGCGTATAAATAAAGCCATATAAAAATAAACTGAATAGCCCCAGTAAAGCACTTGCTACATTAAACCAATACCATAAGATAAATACACCAATGGCACCTGCAATGATCGCAAACGCTGTTGCTTCGGCGGCACTCATTCTACCACTTGCAACCGGACGATTGGCAGTGCGTTTCATCAATGCATCGGACTTTTTTTCCAACACCTGATTGATCGCATTTGCTGAACCGGTGATCAACATTCCACCCACAAAAAGTAAAAGAACTGATATTATTTTATTGCGACTATAATGATCTTCATTCGGCGCAATTAAAAAACTTACTACGGTGCTAAACACAACCATAAAACTCAAAGTGAATTTGATCAATAGAAAATAATCTTTCACTTTACTTGCCAATCCAAACGAAGCCGAATTGGTTATGGTTGTTTTATCATCCTGCATTTTATTTGACAATGTGCAAATATGCAAATGTGCAAATGTGCAAATATTTAAATCGTACGTTTATTTTTCTACTCCAATCAGCAATTTGCACATTTGCACATTTGCTAATCGGCACATTAACTAATGATGACTTTCATTCTCACCGATCGGCTCTGTTTGCGGAATAAATTCTCTTCCGTCTTTTCCGTAATCATATGCTCCACGGTGTACTTCAGGAATTTCTCCAACCCAGTTACCATGACCGGGACGAATTGGCGTGGTCCATTCCAAAGTATTTGCGCCCCATGGGTTTTGATCTTTAACTTTTCTTCCTTTAAAAATGCTGTAGAAGAAATTGAATACAAATAATAATTGAGTAGCAAATACAATTCCGGCTACAAAGCTGATAAATTCATTTAAGCCACCAAACATTTTAAATGATTCCCAAATGCTGTAATCATAATAACGGCGAGGCATACCAGCTAAGCCTTCGTAGTGCATTGGCCAGAAGATCAGGTAAGCGCCGATGATGGTTACCCAAAAGTGAATGTATCCTAAAGTATTGTTCAGGTATCTGCCATACATTTTAGGGAACCAGTGATACACCCCGGCAAACATTCCGAAGAATGAAGCCACACCCATTACAATATGGAAGTGAGCAATTACAAAATACGTGTCGTGTAAGTGAATATCCAATGCAGAGTTACCAAGGAAAATACCTGTTAAACCACCACTGATGAATAAACTTACAAATCCGATAGCGAACAACATAGCGGGTGTAAATCTGATATTTGCACGCCACAATGTAGTTAGCCAGTTAAATACTTTAATGGCCGAAGGAACAGCGATCAACAAAGTAAGTAATACGAAGAACGCTCCGAGGAACGGATTCAATCCGGTTACAAACATATGGTGAGCCCAAACAAGGAATGCAAGAATTGCAATGGCGAACATTGAACCAACCATGGCCATATAACCAAAGATCGGCTTACGGCTGTTCACCGAAAGTATCTCAGAACTCATACCCATTGCAGGCAATAAGATGATATATACCTCAGGGTGACCAAGGAACCAGAATAAGTGCTGGAATAGAATTGCGCTACCACCTTCGTTTGGTAATATTTTTCCGTTGATCACAATATCACTCAGGTAGAAACTTGTACCAAGGTTTCTATCAAACAATAATAAGATAGCTCCTGATAATAATACAGGGAAAGAAAGTACGCCTAAAACAGCAGTGAAGAATAATGCCCAAACAGTCAATGGCATTCTTGTCATGCTCATTCCTTTTGTACGCATGTTCAGGATAGTAGTAATATAGTTAAGACCACCTAATAGTGAACTTACAATAAACATTGCCATACTCACCAACCAAAGATCCATACCAATTTTAGATCCGCTTGACGCATCTCCCAATGCACTTAACGGAGGATAGATCGTCCAACCACCACTTGCAGGACCAGTTTGTACAAACAGAGAAGACATCATAATGATTGAAGCCAAGAAGAAGAACCAATAGCTCAACATATTCAATAATGGAGATGCCATATCTCTTGCGCCAACCTGTAATGGAATTAAGAAGTTAGCGAAAGTTCCGCTCAAGCCTGCAGTTAATACAAAGAATACAAGGATGGTACCATGCATGGTAACCAACGCATAATAAAATTCAGGGTCGATCTTACCACCTTTTGCCCAATGACCAAGAATATCTTCCAACCATGGGAAAGTAGTTTCAGGATACCCTAATTGTAAACGGAACAATACCGAGAACAAACCACCAATGATTGCCCAGATCATCCCTGTAATAAGGAACTGCTTAGCGATCATTTTGTGATCCTGACTAAATACATATTTAGTGATAAAGGTTTCGTGGTGATGATGCTCGTGATGTGCATCGTGTGCTCCATGAACATCTGCTCCGTGTAATGCTGCTGTGTGACTCATTTTTCTAAAAAATTATTTTCTATAACCTAAATAATATTAATGCTTTGCAGGTAACGCTGCTGCAACTTTTACTGTATCCGGTGCTGCTGCGGCTTTTATATTTTCCGGATTTTTGTCGGGAAATACAGTGTAGTACTCCGGCTTTTGTGTAGCCAACCATTTTTTGTAATCAGCTTCATCTTCTACAACGATCATTCCTCTCATTGAATAGTGACCTTTACCGCACATCTGATCGCAACTGATCTCATATACAAAGTTTGGATTTCCTGAACGCACTTTCATTTCTTCTGTTGTATATAAAGGTGTAAACCATAAAGTTGTTGGTATACCGGGAACCGCATCCATTTTTAATCTGAAATGAGATAAACCCACATCATGAATTACATCCTGAGCATTGATAACAAATTTTACAGGTTTTCCTTTTGGAAGGTGCATTGTTCCGGCAACATGGATATCATCCAAACTTGCTTTATCATCGAAGTCGATACCAAGGCTGTTTGCACCTTTTGTTTTTTTGAAATCTTTTTTTCCAAGAATACCATCAGCTCCCGGATAACGGAATTCCCAACCAAACTGATGACCTGTTACTTCAACTACAGTAAGCTCTTCACCTTTTTTAAGTTGTGGTTCGCCGGTCATTTTAAACCAATATTTCAAACCAAATACAACTAATACTGTAAGGAAGATAGCCGGAACTGTTGTCCATAATAATTCCAGTTTATTGTTGTGTGGAAAATAAAATGCTTTTCTATCGTCGCTCTCCTGATATTTAAAAGAGAACCAGAATAATAATACCTGAGTAATTACAAATACAACACCGGTAACTCCTAACGTGATGTATAACATTAAATCAATTTTCTGTCCGTGCTCTGAAGCAGCGCCCTGAGGGAATAATGTTTTGTTGTAGAACATATCATTACACCACCAACAGCCGATCAAACCAAGGACCAAAAATGAAATCAATAAGAAGGCATTGATCTTATTATTTTGTTTACGGGATTTATCTTCTCCTTTTAAAACACTTACGTATTCGCTAGCCTTCGCAATCTGAAAAATGATCACGAATATCATTACTACTATCGCTACCAACAAAATCGATTTCATATTATTTATTATTTACCCCCAACCCCTGAAGGGGCTTTTGGCACCCTAAACAGGCAAGGAATTTTAAGTTTAATATCCTTTTATTATTTACAATATTTCAATTACGCTTTCCCCAGTTTCCCCTTTTGGGGACGGGAGGGGCATTCTTCTTATGTATGATGTATCATACTTTCTTTTAAGAACGGATGGTTCTTCGCTGTTAGCGGATGCTTGGTCAAATAAGCTCCAACTCTCCACATGATAATTCCGATAAACAATGCTGCTACACCAATATCAAACAAACTGAAATGAGCATCTCCTTTTAATGTGCCTGGCATTACCATTTGCCAAAAATCTATCCAGTGACCGAAAATGATCAATACAGCCATTACTGTTAGTAAGGTCCAGTTTCTTTTTGCACCACGTTTCATCAATATCAATAACGGTGCAATAAAGTTTAATATTAAGTTCAGGAAGAATATTCCACGGAATGGACCTTGTACTCTTATTTTAAAGTAACCTGTTTCTTCAGGAATATTTGCATACCATATCAACATATATTGAGAGAACCATAGGTAAGTCCAGAATACAGAGAATGCAAACATGAATTTACCAACGTCGTGTAAATGCTCTTCAGTTACATATTCTAATTGTCCTTTGTTTTTTAAGAACACAACAAATATTGCTATTAAAGACATTCCCGATACAAATGAACTTGCAAAAGTGTACCAACTGTACATGGTACTGTACCAGTGAGCATCGATACTCATCAACCAAAGCCAAGGAATAGTTGATCCTACTGTTAAACCAAAGAATACGATGAATAGTGATGAGTATAAAAAGTTTTTATCGATCCATTTTTTACCGGTCTCATAATCCATTGGACCATTTTTATCGCTGTTTAAACTTAATTGACGCATTTTGTTACCAAGGAACCACCAAAGGAAAATTGTAATACCACTCCAGATACTGAAAAATTTAGGGCTTAAGAAACTGCTTTTACCTTTTAAGATGGGATCATGTTCAACAGCAGCTTTATCAACCCAGTGATAAATATCATGATGGCCTCCAAAAACAATTGCCATCAATATTGCAAAAGTGATGATACCTAAAACAGGTACAACGCTAGAAATAGCTTCGGGCACCCTGCGTAAAGCTACCTGCCAGCCACCCATTGCCAAAGTAGTTACACCAATAAAGAACATGCTTGCATTTACCACCAATAACCAAAACACACTGTTTTGTAAAAGCACCGACCAAAAACGAGTGCTTTCAAGGTGCTCTCCATTATGTCCAACTTCCCATGGGTGAAATTTGAATACTCCATATAATACTGCAATTACCCCCGCGGCAATAAGTCCTATTGTCCACTTTTTATAGCTGCCCGGTAATTCGAAATTGTTCGTTGTGGTCGTCATCTAAATATTATTTTGAATGAATGCTCTTAAATTTTATCCTTTTTTCGTTTTCACTGTATCTGCAACTGCTTTTGTTGCTGTTCCTGCCGGTGCTGCTGCTGCTTTTGGCTGAAGGGTTCTTATATATTGAACCAGCTGCCAACGTTGCTTCCTGTCTAATTGAGATGCATAGCTTCCCATGTTATTTAATCCGTAATAAATTGAATGATACATTGTACCATCTGCCATTTGAATGTATTTATCGATGGTAAGATTTGCTACGGCTCCGATTTTACCTGAAGTAGATAGAGGGCCACTTGCTTTTGCATCCACACCATGACAAATTGCACAGTTAATATTGAATAATCTTGCTGCTTCTACACTATCTGCTCCAACTAAAGGAGTAGTAAGCGGATTTTTTATAGATGCACTCATTGCATAACCAACAGAATCATTCGGAAGTGTATAAGCTGCTAATTCACCAACCGCAATGGTTCCGTTTACCGGCATACGGTTATAAAATATTTTATGTCCTGCTTGTGTAGGATCATTAGTGAATTTCAATGAGTCAAGCAAAGCATAACTTTCTACCGCACGACTGTAAGCCATATCGGGCATATAAATTTTCCCCGGCTGGCGTTTACTATCGCAACTCATTTGTGTTGCAACAATTACGCTGAATAATGCGGCAGTTAAATATGTGATTCGTTTCATTATTAAATATCAATTATCAATTATCAATTTTATTAGTACCCTTTCTCGTCGTCTCTGTATAATTTTTGCTCTCTATCGTATCTGCCGATCCACCAGCCCGTTTCTGCATGTTGAACATTGATCTCTTTTGCACCTGCATTTTGTAAAAACGCTTGTACTTCTGCATCATTTGTTTTATCGGTACATTCAATAGCCATTACAAAAAGATCGTCGGTAGCTCTTGGGTGAAATACATGTTTTTTTACAAACGGCGATAATTGGCACAGGTAGCAAAAAGTGAGCACCATACCTACTGCAGCAAATAATACTGTTAACTCAAATGTAATAGGTATCCATGCCGGTAAAGCAAAGTGTGGTTTACCGCCAATATTCAAAGGCCAGTCTTTTGTCAATATCCAACTAATGCAACTCAATGCAGTTGTTGTACCTGTGATTGCATAAACAAAACCTGCAGTATGCAAACTTGTTTCTCTTAATCCCATTGCATGGTCTAACCCGTGAACAGGAAATGGTGTGTACACATCATGAATTTTGTATCCGGCCTTGCGTACATTTTTCACCGCAGGGAACAATACTTGTTCATCATCGAAACAACCAACCACAAATTTTTTAATTCCTCCAGCCATTTTTAATTATTAATTATAAATTATCAATTATTAATTCTAGTGATGAGCATGCCCAACTTCTTCGATATAGAATTTCTCCGCATCCGCTTTTTCTATATCGGTCATTTTTTTCTTATAGCTTTCTCCTGTTGTTTTCAATACACTCTTAATTTCAGCAACAGCAATTACAGGGAAGTATTTAGCAAATAAGAAGAAACATGTAAAGAACAAACCAAATGTACCTAAGTAGAAACCGATCTCATAAACACTCGGGCTATAATAAGTACTCCAGCTTGATGGTAAGAAATCTCTGTAAGTAGATGTAACAATAATTACGAACCTTTCGTACCACATACCGATGTTTACGATAATACTCATGAAGAAAGTAAATGCAATATTTCTTCTTAATTTTTTTACCCAGAACATTTGAGGAGATACCACGTTACAGAACATCATCAACCAATAGCTCCAACCGTATGGACTAAATAAGTTCGCTCTGTTTTGACTGAATGCATACCACTCGTAAGGATTTTGTCCGTACCATGCAATAAACAACTCAGTGATATAAGCGATACCTACAATAGAACCCGTCAATACAATTACTTTATTCATTGCTTCAATGTGGCCTAATGTGATATAGTCTTCTAAGAAAAATACTTTACGTAAGATGATCATCAAGGTTTGCACCATTGCAAAACCCGAGAAGATGGCACCCGCTACGAAGTAAGGAGGGAAGATGGTTGTGTGCCAACCCGGAACTACAGAAGTAGCAAAGTCAAAAGATACGATCGTGTGTACAGAAAGTACAAGAGGTGTACTTAAACCCGCCAACACCAATGATAAACTTTCATGACGTTGCCAGTGTTTGGTACTACCACTCCAACCGAATGATGCAACACCATATAATAATTTACGCAATTTAGTTTTAGCTCTGTCTCTTACTGTTGCCAAATCCGGCAATAGACCAGAGTACCAGAACAATAATGATACAGTAAAATAAGTTGATATCGCAAATACGTCCCACAACAATGGAGAGTTAAAGTTCACCCATAAAGGACCACGTGTATTTGGATAAGGTAATACGAAGAATGCCATCCAAACTCTACCCATGTGCCAGATCGGGAACTGACCGGCGCACATTACCGCAAAAATTGTCATCGCTTCTGCAGCTCTGTTCACACCTGTTCTCCAGCCCTGACGGAATAATAATAAGATCGCAGAGATCAACGTTCCGGCGTGACCAATACCTACCCACCAAACGAAGTTGGTAATATCCCAACCCCAACCGATGGTCTTGTTCAGGTTCCACTGACCGATACCGTAGGTAACCTCTCTGTAGACACTGTACACACCGAATAATAACAATGCAACACTAATCCAGAAACCAATATACCAAAGACGGCTTGGCTTCATCTCAATTGGACGTATAATGTCTTCCGTTACCTGGTGATAATCTTTATTACCATCAACTAATGGTTCCCTGATCTGTGATTCGTACTTTAATAATGACATATCTTTTAAAGTCAAAAGTGAAAAGTCAAAAGTGAAATCTTTATACCTTCCTCTTTTTTATTTTTAAATTTTTATTTTTTCTTTTGTTACGAACTATTGCTCTTTATTCAACTTCATTGGCGTCGCACTCTTCAGCATTTTATCTTTGCTGAGCCAATCCTCACATTTTCAAATTTCCAAATCTTCAAATCAACTAGTGATGAGCCGGCTCTGCTTTTTTCTCAGCAGCACTATGTCCTTCACCTTCTTTCGGTTTTTCGTTTGTTACGTGTCTATCGGTATTTTTAATTTTTACCTGATAGCTAACATTCGGTAAAACGTGCAATTGTTCTAATACATAGAAAGTGCGATTATCGTCTTTTCTTAATTTAGCCACTTCACTTTCTTTATCGTGTACATTACCAAAACTGATAGCATGTGTAGGACAAGCCTGCATACAAGCTGTTTTTACAGTTCTGATCATTGTTGGATCTTCTGCTTTTTTAGCGGCCAACTTACTTTCCTGTAAACGTTGTACGCAGAAAGAACATTTTTCGATCACACCTCTTGAACGAACAGTTACATCCGGATTCAATACCATTCTTGTAAGATCATCGTTCATCTGCATTACAGATTCATCCATATCTACACCGATCAATGGTCGTTGATTATCTTTAAAGCTATCTGCACCTGTGTAATCTAACCAGTTGAAACGACGAACTTTAAACGGACAGTTATTTGCACAATATCTTGTACCGATACATCTATTGTATGTCATTTGGTTCAAACCTTCACTGCTGTGGTTTGTTGCAGCAACCGGACAAACGTTTTCGCAAGGAGCGTTATCACAGTGTTGACACAACATTGGTTGGAACACAACATCAGGATTGTTCATATCACCGGTAAAATATCTGTCGATACGTAACCAGTGCATTTCATGAGCTCTCATTACCTGTGTTTTACCAACAACTGATACGTTGTTTTCTGCAGTACATGCTACAACGCAAGCACTACAACCGGTACAGGTATTCAAGTCAATATTCATTCCCCACTTGATACCAGGTTTTTCTTCCATGTTATCAGGGTAAATAGTAGCATCTTTTCTGAAATCTTTTCCTTTGTACGGAAGCAACATTGCTCTTTCGTGACGAGGTTCTGCCAACACCTCTGTAGGATCTTCGATGAATTGTGCCAATGATGTTTCGAAGATCACCGGACGACTTTCTGAAGAACCGTGTACCTGCGTTTGTGCTACAGCGTAAGTGTTACCTGTTTTTACAACATCAACAGGAGCAGAGTATCTGAATCCGTTCTCATCTTTCCAAACCAATGGATAAATATTTACACCTGCACCATTCGCAGAAGGACCTATATTTTCAGCTGTTTTTTCTTTGTTAGCGCTTGAACGGCCATAACCAACGGCTACTGCCACTGTATCTGCCTGAACACCCGGTATGATCAATACAGGCAACTCAACGCTCTTGCCATTCAAAGTAATTTTGATGGTTGGTTTTTCAGGAGTTACTTCATAGCTATCTCCCTGACGTTGGTTACCCAACACATCCAACCCTAATACTGCTTTCGCAAAAGCAGGGCTAACCATTGCGTAGTTATCCCAGGTTACTTTTGAAATAGGATCTGGTAATTCCTGCAACCAAGGATTGTTTGCTTGTTTACCTGTACCAACCGATACTTTTTGATAGATCGCTAATTCAAATTTTCCGCCTTTAGCTTGTGCTAATTTTGCAGAAGCCGCAGCAACACCGGCAGCATTGAATGTACCTGCTGCAACAGTAATTTCCGCAGGTTCAACCAAACCGGTTTGCAATGCAGTGTTATAAGCATCTGCAGAAGTTAGTTTAGTTGTCCAGTATGTTTTAAAGTAAGTTTCGTAATCAGTAACAGTAGCGCCTGCGGTCCATTTCAATAAAGACGTTTGGAATGCTCTTGTTTTAAATAGAGGGTTTATCACCGGTTGTTGGAATGCAAAGAAACCTGTTTTAGGTTCTGCATCGCCCCAGCTCTCTAACCAGTTGTGTGAAGAGATAACATATTTACAAGCTTCTGTTGTTTCATCCATTGTTGCATTGAAAGAAACGGATACAGGAACTTTCTTCAATCCGTCAACAAATTTTTTGCTGTCGTAATATGAATAAGCAGGGTTAGCATCGTAAACGAATACAGCACCAATTGAACCTGCATTCATTTCATCTACCAGTTTAACCACGTCAGCGTCTATCCCTTTACGATAGTTTGAAGTAGATGCCCAGTTAATGGTTTTACCATTAGCACCGATCGCTTCATTGATCGCATTTACAACTATCTGAAGATTTACATCATTGCTTCCGCATACAACCAACGCAGCGCCTTTATTTGCAGCCAACGCAGCAGCAGCCGTTTCAATACCTTTTGCTAATGCAGGATTTGAAATAGAAGGACCTGCAGTGCCTGTTAGTTTAGCCAATAAAGCTAAAGCAACGGCAGCTTTTTCTGATGGTTTGTGTGTAAAACGATCATCTGCATTACTACCTGTTAAACTCAAACCACTTTCAAATTGTATGTGGCGGCTCATTTCCTTTTTATCAGCAGTTACTCTTCTTCCTTTTGCATATTGAGCACTGAACTCAACAGGGCTTAACCATGTGCCTAAGAAATCGGCAGCAAGACTAACGATCACTTTAGCATTATCGAAGTGATAAGAAGGCAATGCCTTTTTACCATAACAAGCTTCGTTTGCCAGCAACATTCCGCTGTAGCTCACCGCATCGTATTGTACGTGGCGGCTGCCAGCTGGTTGTTTTGCCAAAAACTCACTAATGATCTGTAATGTAGATGGAGAAGAAATTGTAGAAGTTAATACAACTACCGGTTTCCCTGCCTGAGCAGTTAATCCTTCGCTAATCAATCTGTCGAAAGCATCGAAAGTAGGTACTTCTTTAAATGCTTTACCATCGTTTTGCATTGGGTAACGCAAACGAGTAATATCATACAGATCTAAAACCGAAGCCTGTGCCTGCGCACTTGTACCACCACCTGTTATTTTAGATGCTTCATTTCCTTCGATCTTAATAGGTCTGCCGTCTCTTTGTTTTACTATAACCGGAACCGCATCACCTTCACTTACATAAGTGCTTGCATAATAATTAGCAACACCTGGAATTAAATTATCGGGCTTTTGTAAATAAGGAACAGCCTTACGTACAGGCATTTCGCAACTTGCAGCAATGGTTGCAGCAGCAGTGCTGAATCCAAGATATTTAAGAAAATCTCTACGAGGCGTTTTTGCATTCAACATCCCATTGTCCAACTCTTCTATCGGCAACAACTCTTCTTTGAATTCGTTCTTTGCCGACTGCTCAAAAGCTTCAGTTTGATTTAGCTCTCCAAAATTTTGCCAGTACTTTTTTTCCATAATATACTATAATGTGCTGATGTGCTGATGTGCTAATTATTAATTATTGTGCTTCGGCCATTTCATTGGCATATCTGCACATTAGCACATCGGCTAATTATTTTAATAGTGACATTTTTGACATTCCGTTCCACCGATCTTTTCTACAGTTACACTATCCATTTTTCCTGCTTTAATATCGTTGTGGTATTTCTCGTAAATGCTGTAGAATTTATTGCCTTCGCCTGTTTCTTTGTTATAGAAATTAACCTTAGACTCTCTGTGACAGTTAATACACCATCCCATGCTTAGATCGCTGAATTGTTTTACTTCAGGCATTTCCTGAATAGCACCATGGCAGGTTTGACACTGTTGTTTACCCACTTTTATGTGTTGGCTATGATTGAAGTAAACATGATCGGGAAGGTTGTGAATTTTAACCCAAGGAATTTCTTTGCCCGGCTTATCGTACACTTGCTTATCAGGATTCCAGCCGGCATAAGCGTATAGTTTTTGAATTTCTGCTGTACCATTTACTTGTTGTCCGTTTTCTTTTACGATCGGCTCTCCTTTGTATTCTTTAATAGATTTGTGACAGTTCATACAAACATTTACCGAAGGTATGCTTGCCTGCTTGCTATCTTGAGCACCGCCGTGACAGTATAAACAACTGATCTGATTGGTGCCGGCATGTACTTTATGTGAGTAGTAAATGGGTTGTTCGGGTTGATAATCTTTCATTCTACCTAAACCAATTGCACCATTGATAGTAAAATAACCACCTACGGCGAACAATACTAAAACACCCAACATTAAATAGCTCTTATTTCTGTAGAAAGGAACCGGCTCTGATCTTAAAATACCTTCTTTTTCGTCTGATAATTTACGAAGACTGCTGTTTACTTGTAATAATATAAATGCAATGACTGCAAGTATGATAGTAAGAATTCCGAAAAGCAGTGAGTTATCTTCTTGGGGCTGATTTGGATCATCAGCTTTTTTTTCTGGTGCTTTGTAAGCATCTACATAATCCAATATAGCCTTAATATCCGCTTCAGGCATATTGAACTGTGTCATTTTAGATTTCCACTTAGCTAACAATGCCTTTGCATAAGGGTCTGTCTCAACCATGGTGTTAACATTGTTAACCCATTTGTAAGCCCAATTAGGATTGGGGGTTCTCTTACGCACATCTTTTAAGGCCGGCCCTGTACGATCCTCTAAGGGATGGTGACAGTTAGCACAATTGGCTTTAAAAAGGGCTTCCCCGTCTTGGGCAAAAGTTGAATTATTGAAAGAAACAAGTGCAACGAATAGTAAACTTGCAAATATTTTGTAAAAGCTTTTACGATAACGACTCATACAGTTTATAGCGGATGTCTTGGTGTGGAAAAATTTCCTTCTTTGGCTGCAAAAATAAGTCAGGATATTGACAATATATCAACATTTTGAAAAAAAATTTTTTCGCATTGGGCGTGAGTTTCAGCCGATTGATAAATTTTCGCCAAAGTCATTGTCATATTTTTGTAACTCGTTTTTGTATTCTAAATTTTCTGAAGATTGCTTCGCATTTCACAATTTTTTAAATGACTTTTGCCAAATGCTGGAAAAACTACAACAACGCTGGAAAGTAAACGGACTGAATCTGGTATTGATCATCTGCACTTTTGCATTGGGCGGAAGCCTCTGTGGATACGCCGGTAGAAAGATCCTTCAATTGGTTTCGATAGATAAAGGGCTACTATGGTTTATAGTATATATAGTCTTAATTACACTTTTGTGGCCAATCTGTGTTTTATTGGTCAGCATACCCTTGGGTCAGTTTGGGTTTTTCAAAAGATACCTTGGGAAGATATGGGGGAGGATCAATGGACGAAGGACGAGGGACGGCAGACAAGGGACAACAGTCCATGAGCCATGGGCCATGGCCCATGGAAGACCAACTATTGCGATTTTTGCCAGCGGAGCAGGGAGTAATGCAAAGAAAATAATTGAGTCAAACCCTTCTTTTACAATTGGACTGATCGTTTGTAATAAGCCGGGGGCGGGAGTTTTACAGATTGCTGCCGACAATAATATTCCTGCATTATTGATAGAAAAAGAACGATTTTTTAAAGATGATGCCTATTTAGAAAAATTAAAGGCGGCCGAAATTGATTTTATCATACTAGCAGGGTTTTTATGGAAGATCCCGAAAAAATTAATTGAAGCGTTCCCCAATAAAATAATCAATATCCATCCGGCACTGTTGCCAAATTACGGTGGTAAGGGCATGTACGGCCATCATGTACACCAGGCCGTTGTAGATGCAAAAGAAAAAGAAAGCGGCATTACCATTCATTATGTAGATGAATTGTACGACCATGGCAATATCATTTTTCAGGCAAAATGTGTAGTTACTGAAAATGATACTGCCGATACACTTGCTCAAAAGATTCATGAGCTGGAGCATGAGCACTATCCAAGAGTAGCAGCACAAGTCATAGAACAAATGCAAAAGCAGCGTTAAAAGAATTTATTTCGGCGAGATAAGAATATGAGTTGGTTTAATATTGTGTTTTGTAAAAAACAACAGGTGGCGCATTTTTTAAAAACATATTTCATTCTTCTGTGCATTTTATCTTTTGCAGGTAACAGCTTGGCGCAACTAACGGTAAGCGGTACTGTATACGACTCAACAAAAATTGTTCCTGTAAAAGGTGTGGTAATAAAAAGCAATAGCGGAACAACTGCTGTTACAGATTCTTCAGGGCGTTATTCTATTGTTACTTCCGACACCGATTCTTTGCATTTTTTTTATAACGATAAACCCACTGTGAAGTTTGCAGTAAAACAAATTGACGACATCAGCAGTTTTGACATTTCCTTACGTATACGGGTAAAGGATAAATACAAACATTTAAAAGAGGTAACCGTTTTTTCTAAATCCTATAAACAGGATTCGGTGGAGAACCGGTTACAGTATGCAAAAATATTCGACTATTCAAAACCGGGCATCAGCACAACCTCTTCGTCTTACTCTGGTGTACCCGGGCTTGATCTGGATGAGTTCGTAAATATATTTCGGTTTAAAAGAAACCGTCAGCTTCGCAGTATGCAGAACAGATTGATAGAGCAAGAACAGGAAAATTATATCAATTACCGATTTAATAAAAGCACTGTAAAAAGAGTTACCCGATTAGAGGGTGCGGCACTGGAAGATTTTATGAAACAATACAGGCCCGATTATGAGTTTACCAAAAACAGCACTACGGTTGAGTTTTATCAATATATATTGAACGCCTCTTATCAATATAAAAAAGATCAATTAATGAAAGAGTGATCTATATTACACCGGCACATGGATCGCTACTAAGGTTCCTTTAGCAGGGGTGCTGTCAAACTCAATGCTTCCTTTTAAATATTCAATTCTTGTCCGCATATTTTTAAGCCCCATTCCCTCTTCGTTCTCTTTAGACCTTACATCAAACCCTTTACCATTATCTTCAATAGTGATACTGATGCCATCCGCATCTTTGATCAAAGAAATGTCGAGATGATTGGCGCCACTATGCTTTATTACATTATTCACACACTCTTGCACTACACGATACAACACTGTTTCTGTATTGGCGGCAACCCGTTCGTTCAACCCTTCGCTATACAATTCAACTTTTAAAACACGACTGTCGATCTTGTCAACAAATTCCCTGATAGCATTTGCAAGTCCTTTTTTAAGCAATGCATTCGGCATCATTTGGTGACTAACGCTTCTTACTTCTTTACAGCTTTCATCTACAAGGCTTACAATTTTTTCATACGCCAATTTTTGTTGCTCATTTTTTAATTGTATATCACTTTCAAAAGCCGATAAATTCATTTTTGCAGCACTCATCATTTGTCCAACACCATCATGCAACTCCTGGGCTATTCGTTTTCTTTCATTTTCTTCTGCTTCTAATATTGCTTTGGTGGAAAGGTCTTGCTGACGGATAACAGCTTCCTGCAATTTTGTTTCCTGACGCAACTTGTATCTTCTGTAATTGGTATATCCGAGCAAACAGATCAACGATAATGCACCAATAGAACCAAAGAGCCAGTAATTCTTTTTTGTGAGTTGAAATTTTTGTTGCTGGATCAGTTTTTCTTTTTGTGCAGTTTGATACTTTGCTTCAGCGTCGGCCATCTGTTTGTTTCTTTCTATGTTGATCAAACTATCGCTGTAAGCGGAATATTTTTGTTGCCATTCATAGGCCTTTGCAAAATTATTCATACCTGCATATTCAACCGCCATATTATCTGCGGCAGCGACTAGAATATCCAAAGCACCAATAGACTCAGCAATGGCAATACCTTTGGTGTTATATTCAAGCCCTTCACTGTATTTATTCATCTTGTTAAGTACACTGCTAATGTTCACATTGTTAGCTGCAATTACAAATTGATCATTTGATCTTTCGGCTATCACCAGTGCCTGTTTATAACAATCTATTGCTTCGGCATATTTGCCCATCTGCTTATACATTACTCCAAGATTATTCAACGCAATAGACACCCGTTGAGTATTGTTTATCTTTTTATAAATATCCAAAGCTGTTTTGTAATATGCCGTTGCTGTATCAAAACGCTTTTCCATTTCATGCACAATTCCTTTATTATTGGCACAGTCTGCAATGGTCAATGAATCTTTAATAGCATAAGCGATCTCTTCTGCCTGTGCATGATAATTTAGTGCCTGCGAAAAATTTTTCTGCTCTCTGTACAATGCCCCGATATTGTTCAATGCTTTCGCTTTTGAAGATCGATCGCCTATATCTTCCGCCAACTTTTCTGATTGCTGATAGTTCTGCAAAGACTCTAAAGGCTTTCCCAACTGTCCGTAAATTTTTCCGATGTTGAAGTAAATACGTACGGCTCTTTTTTTATCTCCACTTTCTAAAGACTGCCTTAAAGTTTTTTGAAAGATCGTAAGCGACTGTTCGTATTCGCCTGTATTGAAAAGTTCTGTTGCCTCTTTAAGCAACATTGTATCAACCTGCGATTGACCAATCAAATTGAGGGAGCAAAAAATTATGAAGAAAAGAAAATGTTTCAATTTGGTTTCGGTTTAGATCTAAAAATACAGATTTTGATTTGAAGAAAACGATTTGTAGACCATTGTACATTTTCTCATCTTCAAATTTTCAAATCATCAAATCTCCAAATTAGAGTATTTTTGGTGAAAATATTTTTATGGATCAAACTACATTAGGCATTGGTACAAGGTTGCAACATACTCAACACGGCCCGGGGGTTATTATTGGAGTGAAATATGCTACCTATATTATTTCTTTTATTAACTATGGTATTAAAGAAATAGATAAAACAGATATACACCTTGAAGAGATCATTGCAGAAAATGCAACACTTGAATTGGAAACCACCAGTGATGTAGAAAAGTCTCTGTTAAAGATATTGCGTTTGTGGAACGGGGTGAGTGAAGTAGTGCCGTTAGGAGAAAAATGGGCAGGAGGCACCATGTTGTTGCAACCTGCCGATAAAACCTTAAAACCCAAAGAAATTCCGGTGGAAGATTTTTTTCACAAAATTGTTATGCTGAGAGATAGATTGAGAGTTTTAGAGCAAAATATCAACAGTAACAAAAAACTCAACGATGAAGAAAAAGTGAACATACAGCAATATATTACCCGTTGCTATGGGTCATTAACTACATTTAATGTATTGTTCAAAGATAAAGAGCATTGGTTTGTGGGAGAGAAAAGCGGCAAAGACGATTAACTCTTAATATTCTACATGCAATACCCGTCAATTCCGGAAGTGTATTTTTATTTATTATTTCATTCAATAATATACACTAAGCCCTTCTGTTTTGTACAGATATATTTACATTCGTTATTCAATTCAGCCAAATGAAAAAAATAACATTGATAGCAACACTACTTGTCGGCTTTCTTTTCAGCAATGCTCAAATGAAAAAAGAAATATATCCAACATATAAGGGTAAAGATCTTGGGTTAATTTACTCACCCCAACAATCTAAATTTAAAATTTGGGCACCTACTGCTACAAAAGCAGTTTTAAAATTATACCAACAACCACTTGATGGTGTTGCAACAAAAACTATTGAGTTAAAAAAATCAACCAACGGAACATGGGTAACATCCCTTAGCGGTAATCATCTTGGCGAATACTATACTTTTTGTGTTGAACATAACGGTAAGTGGTTAGACGAAGTTCCCGACCCTTACGCAAAAGCCGTTGGCACCAATGGTAAACGTGCCATGATTGTTGATCTTAAAAAAACAAACCCGACCGGTTGGGCAACGGACAGATCTCCTGTTTTAAAAAACCCGGTTGATGCTGTTATTTATGAATTACATGTTCGTGATGCAAGTATTGCTGCCAACTCGGGCATACAGCTTAAGGGCCGTTTTTTAGGGCTTACCGAAACCGGTACAAAAAACGCAAACGGACTTTCAACCGGGCTGGACCATATGGTTGAGTTAGGCGTAACACATATTCACTTATTACCGTCATTTGATTTTTATTCCAAAGAAGATGTTGCCGTAGATAAACAGGATTATAACTGGGGGTACAATCCGCAAAACTATAATGTGCCCGAAGGTATGTATGCCACCAATGCTGCAGATGGGAATGTACGCATCAAAGAGTTCAAGCAATTGGTTCAGGCATTTCACAAAAAAGGATTGAGTGTAGTAATGGATGTCGTGTATAATCATACCGGAGCAACCGAGACTTCAAACTTCAATCAACTGGTACCCGATTATTACTACCGTCATAACACCAATGGAAAATTCAGCGATGCAACAGGATGTGGCAATGAAATGGCCAGCGAAGCGCCTATGATGAGAAAGTTTATGATTGAGTCATTGGAATACTGGACAAAAGAATATCATATAGATGGGTTTCGTTTTGACCTGATGGGAGTACATGATATTGAAACTATGAATCAGATATCTGCTGCACTGCATAAGATCAATCCCGGTATATTATTATATGGCGAAGGTTGGACCGCAGGTGCATCTCCATTACCCGATAGCATACGTGCAATCAAAAAAAATGTTTCCTTACTTAATAAGATCGCTGTATTCAGCGACGATATTCGTGATGGCATTAAAGGCAGCTGGTACGATCATAAAGAAAAAGGATTTGTAAGCAACAATACAAAGAAAGAAGAAGATGTGAGGTTTGGCGTAGCAGCAAGCTGTGCACACCCCGGCATCAACTACAACAAAGTAAATTATATAAAAGCTCCGTATGCAAAATCGCCTGCTAGTACTATCAGTTATGCAGAATGTCATGATAATCATGCCCTGTGGGACAAGCTTGCCATTACATCTCCCGATGCAACGGAAGCAGAACGAAAAGAAATGCACAAACTGGCTTTATCCATTGTACTAACGTCTCAGGGTATATCTTTTTTACATGCAGGTACAGAGTTTTTGCGTAGCAAGAAAGGTGTAGAAAATTCTTATAATTCACCGGACAGCATTAATGAAATTGACTGGAGTTTAAAAACGAAAAACAAAGATGTGTTTGATTATGTACAACAGCTGATCAAAATGCGTAAAGCACATCCGGCATTTAGAATGCAGACAACAAAACAATTGAAAGAAAATCTATCTTTCCTATCTTCAAATGCAACAGGTGTTATTGGCTTTCAATTAAACGGCAGCAAAGTGGGAGATAAATGGAAACAAATACAGGTTTGGTACAATGGTACAAATACAGAGCAAGTTATTCGTATTTCAAAAGATATGAGCTGGAGAACGGCCATTATCAATAACCTCTTTGTAACGGAAAGTCCTGTTGCTACACTTACAGTAAAGCCGTATAGTTGCTCTGTTGTTTACAGTAACGACTAAACACAAATACCCACAAAATGGTATTGTTTAGAAATCAACTATTTTTTACTTTTACGAAAACCTTATATGAAAAAGATCTTACTGGCAACAATATTTTTTATTGGCTCTACCGCAGGATATGCTCAAGACGGCTTATTTTTCGTTGATATATTTTCCGGTGCCAGTCTGCCAAAATATACATTTAGCGTTGGTGGTGTTGATAGTGAAAGGGATATCTACCCGGGAGGTATTGTTGGGTCGGCATTATCTTTTTATCCTGAAAGATCTAAAATTGCTTTTCATTTTTCAACCTGCATTATTGGTAAAGGAGCCATCAACAATGCACCGGCAGGCTATTCAAAAGCAAAAAACAGGATCACATATTTACAAGCCGAATCATCACTAGGTTTATGTCTCGGAAAAAAAGAGCGTAAAAAATCTGCACCTACAGAAGTGCTTATTGGGTTATACTATGGTTTTGGGTTATCTGCCAAACAACAACTATACGCCACCGATGGCACCAGATATAAAAATAATCTGAGTTTTACATACGATTATAAAAAAACTGATTTTGGTTTTAAAACCGGACTATCCATTCCTTTAGGAAGCGTATTGTATATCACTGCTGCATACGAACATGGCCTTAGCAATATTGCACAACAAAGCAATACCACAATAAAGAATCGTTGTATATCGCTTACTGCCGGACTTCATCTGGGAGGAGATTAAAGTATTATATATTAGTCGGGTTATAGCCTTAGAAAAATCGTATAGGTTTCTCTCTACTCCCTCAATATCTTCTCCATCTTTTTACCCTTTGCCAATTCATCAATTAGCTTATCGAGATATCGCATCTTTTGAATGATCTCATCTTCAATATCTTCTACACGATACCCACATATTACACCGGTAATTTTTGAAGCATTCGGGTTGAATTTTGGAGCCTGCTCAAAAAAAGTTTTAAAACCATTCTTCTTTTCTATCTGTTGCTGCAGTGTTTTTTTATTGTAACCGGTGAGCCAAAAAATAATGGTATCTACTTCTTCTTTTGTTCGTCCTTTCCTTTCTGCTTTTTGAATATATAAAGGATATACGCTGGAGAATAAAAGTTTATATACCCTTTCTTTGTCCATTTTTATTGGTATTAGTTTAAACGAATTTATAAAAATTTATTTTTTTGTTGATGCTTTTAATGACGAACCATTTGCCTCCACTCCCGGCAGGGATTCGTAACTGCAGCGACATTGATTTTGCTTCTTTCAAAAAATATGCTTCGCATTTTTTGAATTTTGACTTTGTCGGGGCCAAACCAAAATAGACGACTAATGAATTAACTGGTGAAGATTTGAAGAAAAGAAAGCGCAACTTTTTAAGTCCCCTACGACCTAAAAAAACACATTATTTAGCTCTTACAAGTGTTGTCACTTTTTTACGCTTCTTTGTTGAACTAACTTCTAATGTATTCTTATCGATAAATTTTATATATCTATCTAACCCGGATATTTTCACATTCCGGTCATTATACTCTTGCAAATGCCATAAAGTAATATTGTGAGATGTATCCAAAGAATAATTAAATACCATCCCCTGCGGAAATTTCCACGAAAAATTTTTTCTCGGTATTGTTGAGGAATAATAATATTTATAATGAGAACTATCTATAAAAGTATATCGGCAGCTATCTGTTGAAGGTAAGTTATTAGGTATCCATGTAGTTCCAATCAAATCTTCATATGTTACTTTCTGAGAAAACGATTTTATGGAGACGGACAAGCCAAAAAATAATAGCAATATTTTCATTAAAGCAAGATAATAAAAATGGGTAGGAAGAAAGCTAATTTATCAACCAAAAAAGTACTACCTTTTATGTATAATAAGTAAATGATTATGCAAATAGGCGTTCCAAAAGAAATAAAAAATAACGAAGATCGTATTGCTATGACCCCATCAGGCGTTGTTCACCTTGTACGTTCGGGTCACGAAGTGTTTATACAAAAAGATGCAGGCATGGGATCGGGTTTTACAGATGAAGAATATATAGCAGCCGGTGCAAGTATTGTGAATACTGCAGCAGAGGCCTGGTCGAAAGAAATGGTCATGAAAGTAAAAGAACCCATCGCATCTGAGTATAGCTATTTCCGCAAGGGATTGATATTATTTACTTACCTACACTTAGCACCCGAGCCGGAACTAACGCAGGAGCTTATACGTAATGAAGTTGTGAGCATTGCTTATGAAACTGTACAATTAAAAAATGGTTCTCTTCCATTACTAACTCCCATGAGTGAAGTGGCTGGAAGAATGGCTACACAGATAGGCGCCCAGTTCTTAGAAAAACCGCATGGTGGTAAAGGAATCATATTAGGCGGAACCCCGGGTGTTAAAAGAGGCAAGGTAACTATCATCGGTGGTGGAGTGGCTGGTGTAAATGCGGCTAAAATTGCAACCGGCATTGGTGCAGAAGTAACCATTTTAGACCTCAGCCACCAAAGGCTTGGACAATTAGATGATATTTTCGGCAGTATGATCACCACTTTAATGTCTAACCCTCACAATATTGCCCGGTGCGTAAAAGAATCTGATCTGGTGATCGGCGCCGTATTGATACCCGGTGCCAAAGCTCCCAAATTAATTACTGAAGAAATGATCAAATCAATGGAGCCCGGATCTGTTGTTGTAGACATAGCTATAGACCAGGGTGGAATTATTGAAACCACTGATCGTATCACCACACATGATAACCCGGTTTATGTAAAGCATGGCGTATTGCATTATGCTGTGGCGAATATGCCGGGTGCTGTTCCTCGTACTTCTACATTGGCATTGACGAATGTAACGGTGCCGTATGCAGTAGAAATTGCTAATAAGGGTTATAAAAATGCTTGTCTGGAAAACGAGGCTTTATTGAAAGGTATCAATACATTGAATGGCTATGTTACATATAAGGCTGTTGCCGATGCACAGGGGCTTGAATATAGAGATGCGCTTTCATTATTAAAATAGTTAGTTATTTTTAGTGACATACTATTCAATTGCACCCTGAACGCATTCGGGATGTAACCATGCATGGTACAGGTTTCGATCCCTTCAAAAAAAATTTAACCTGAGTTATTTTCATTAAAAAAGTATTTTATTATTTTTATAAAAAACTATATGAGAAATTTACTTTTACTTGTATTCCTTTTTTTATCCGGTAAAATAGTATCACAAAATGTAGGCATTGGCATTACAAATCCTACCGAAGCAAAACTAGTGATCAATCATAACGCTCCTAACCTGTTGGCCATTCGAAATACCACAGCAGGTGCAGCCGGCAACATGACCGAATTCTTATTTCAAAGCGGCACACAATATACCGGTGCCATTAAAAGCATCAATACACAAAGCAATTATGCTCGACTGGGGTTTTTTACTTACGCTACCGGCAATAGTACAAACCTAAAAGAACGTTTATCCATAACCGATAGTGGCTTTGTCGGCATCAACCAAACAGACCCACAAACATTGCTTGTGATCAAGGGCAATTCAGATTACACTGTAGATAAAAGAAGAGTATTAATAGAAAATGCCAAGCTACAAATAAGTGCGCCGCTCAATGAAAATGCACTGGAGGTTGTTGGTGATGCCGTGTTCGATCAAAGTTATATTCAGCTTAATAGCTCCAGGTTAGGTATTGGAATAAGCCCGAGTTATGATCTTGATATAGCCAATTCATCTATCCGAATTGCTGATGGCAATCAAGGTACGGGAAAAGTATTAACAAGTAACAACTTAGGAGTTGCTACCTGGCAAGATCCTGCTAATGCAAAATCGCTTACAGCAACATTCACTGCAGATCAGGTAATTCCACCCAATACCGCTACAGCCATAAAGTTTCTTACAAATGTAGGAGATGGATTCAGCGACTTTGGAATCACCAACTTTAACAACAGCACCAATACTTTTACAGCTCCTGCAGATGGTAACTATCTTGTAGAGGCGCAGGTAAGATTTAGTGTTGCAGGTGGTAGTTTATCTCCAAATTATTATCAGTTCAGATTAGAGATTGTAAGGTCTTCTCCCAGCTTTGCAAGATTAGCCAGTTCATATAATAGCAAAACCACACCAAGCAGTGCCAGCTATTTACTCGACCCCTTTATCACAATTAGTAAAGTGGTTAAACTAACTGCAGGCGACGTTATTAAAATAAATGCCGAACATGATATACCGATAGGCACTTTTACTGTAAGTGTGATTAATCCATTAGGATATTATTCGTATTTGAATATTGTAAAATTGTAGTTGAGGTATTGCTCTTAAGAACTTAACTGTACCCACTTGGTGAGCTTTATAAAATATGATGCAGCTTTATATACTGTAGCAGTATTATTGTCTTTGCATCTTTTATTGCTCCGTTGTCGATCATCGTCATTGCTTGTTCAATGGGCATTTCCAATACTTCAATTTCTTCCTGTTCATGGGCAACTCCGCCACCATCATGTACTTTCATCGACCGATGATATTCCGCTACAAAAAAATGTAAAATTTCTGTGACCGATCCCGGAGACATATAGGCTTCAAATATTTTACGAACATCCGTAATTCTGTAACCGGTTTCTTCTTCTGTTTCTCTTCGGATGCAATCTTCCGGATTGTCTTTATCGAGTAGGCCGGCGCAGGCTTCTATGAGCATGCCGCTTTCGTTACCATTAATAAAAGTGGGTAATCGAAATTGTCGGGTAAGGATCACCGTATGTTGCTCTTTGTTATAGAGTAGTATCGCTGCCCCATTACCTCTATCATAGGCTTCCCTGTTTTGTGTTTCTATTCTGCCGTTCTTTTTGGCATATTCAAAAGTTATTTTTCTTAAGGTGTACCAGTTATCAGATAATATTTCTGTTTGCAGGATCTTTACTTGTGGCGTCATTTGAAAATTTTATTTGTACCAACAAAGTAAAGGAAATTAGTTAGTGTTTTAAATTCGGGTACAAGCAGATGCTCGGGAAAATACTTATCTGCAATTATAAATGTTGTCAGTCTGTACTGAGTTTATCGAAGTGTTGTCGAAGGTGGACTGATTTGTTATTTTTCTTTTTTGCCCCGAAATAATCGGGATTTACAACTTGTCTAAAAAAGAAACAAAAAAAGACCCCGACAAACGAGATTACGGCCCGTTTGTCGGTTGGTTCTTTGATTTGGCTTTTGTACTACTGTGACTTCAACATTGGTAATTCTACTCTTAGGATTGTTACAGTTTACTTTTTCAGGTTGAATTATTAAGGATTGGAAAGTGCTTTAGTTACGAATTTTCTTCAGTTTGTTTGGCAATGATGTTATCAAATTCCTTTAATTGTTTTAAAGGAATAGTGGCAAGGGTTTGTTTGAGGTTGGAAGATATGCTGGTTTGTTTGAGATTATTTAGTGGATGAGTGGTGGAATTGGTCTGGCCTGAGGGTGTCCATTGAAGGAGGTCGTTTGGTTCGCAGTGGAGGATGGTGCAAATGATCTCGATGTGATCTAAACGGAAAACACGGGTGGTGCCATTGAGGATTTTTCCTGCAGACATTCTTGAGATGCCGGCTTTTACTAAGGTACTGTAAGGTCTATCTATTCCTCTTGCCTTAAATATGGGGGCCAGGTTAAGTGTTAGCATAACAACTATGATTATAATGATGATTACGTTGTGAGTATTAAAAACTTAGTCGTTAAAAGTGAGGTGGTGGTTGCTTGTAATGAAAAATATTTTTGGAGTAATGAAATGGACGGGGATAGAAGTGATGTTGTCATTGATAGTAATGAAAATGATGATGTGAGTAGTGAGGCTGATGATGATCAAAGTGAAAACTACTTTGATTAAAGTGAAATGGCTTGTTCGGGATAATAGTTAGCAATTTAAATTCGGGCACAAGCGGATGCTTGCGCCAAGAGATTTTAATTTTGTTGTATGCTTGGCTCCTTGTGGTGATGTAAATAAAATCAACTATTGTAATTATTATTTAGCATTTGCTTTTCAAATGCCGGTCAAAGTCCGGAAGAACTTGTCGGCATCAAGTCATCCTATCGGAAGACTTGCGCCAGAGAGGATAGCGGATGAATAATATATTTCAATTAAATTTGTTTTCACTTCCCAAAGTTTTGCCTAATCTGTTTAAAAAAAAATAATACTTCTAAAATTGTTTCGTATAATTATATTAAACTACCTCAATGGTTAAAATTAAATCAGGATATCCACAGCTACTAAAATACTTTATGTGGGAATGGCAAGTATATTTTTTAATTTCTGCAAAAGTAAGAGCGGAAAGTTTGTTTAACGAGATAAATAGAAAACTTGACCCTGTTATTTTTATGATTGGGGTCAGTACCGAAGATCAAGGAAGCCCTCTTATTTGTTATGAGCCAGAGGATATGGATTACCTCGAAAACGATATTGATAAAGTAAAAGAATTAGCTGAATTGTTAGATTCGAAAGATCCTGATAGAAATATGTATTATACAGGTGATGGCATGAATGCTGAAATGAAAAATCGTCGAGTTCGAAAGAATTTCAGATTGGCCATAGAAAGAGCTCTCGACGAATCTGAATCATTTACAGATAAAATTCATTTTGTTGCTAATCCTGTTAATCGTAATGGTTATGATGTTTTTATTGTTCTTCAATTGAATAGAACCGCTTACAATTCTCATGTTTTTCTACATAAAGTTGATCCAGAAGAGCGATTAAAAAAACATCTTTCATTAATAGAGGCAGCCAAAGATATTTACCTTGAAAATCAATCACATCTTTTACACTTACCAAACGCAGGCAGAGATCGAGGTCCAGAGAGAGACTCCACAGAATTACTTCGTCTAGCAGCTAAAAATTTTTTATATACTATTGGATTAGTTGGAAGAAGTGATGCCCTTTTTAAATTTCAACCTGCTTGTGATGCAGTCAGTCTTACTTCTTATGAACGTTCAGAAAATGAAGGTTATATGATTATTGCTCAACAAGAGCATGAAGATATTGAAATGATACTGGAAATAGACAGCCCATTTTTAATAACTGAATATCGGAAATTACGTAAAGAACTACAACTAACAGGTAATGGATTAGCTGTTATTACAGATGGGCATAAAATTTATGGGTTGGGCAAGCAAAAGAATACATATAATCCTGCAAAAGAGGATATCTTTCATGTTTTTTTTAGAGGAAAATATTGCTATGACATTGTTCATAATGAAAGCACAATCCTTCGAATGCGTTATGGATCTCCCGATCATACGAATGAACAACTTAATAAAGAATCTTTCGCTCTTGATGCAAGACGAATATTTCCAGGAATAACTAGTGACCAAATTAATAATGTTTATAATCTTTCGATGATTCTAGCAAAACAAGATAGGGGTTCAATGCTAGTTTGCATCGATGATGCGGCAAATGAAGCTAACCGTTTGCATAATCAGTGTATTGGCATAAAACCCGTAAAACTTGATGCGGCATTGTTAATTAATTTGTCTTCTATAGATGGCGCTGTGATAGTTGACCGAAACGGGATTGCTTATGCAAAAGGAGCAATACTTGATGGTGTTGTAGGTTTCGAAGGGGATGCCTCTCGTGGATCTCGGTATAATTCCGCTATTACTTATTATGAACATCGAGGTTGGGAAAAGCCTACTATGATAATAGTTATTTCAGAAGACGGTATGGTGGATGTCATTCCTACACTTATGCCACAGATTATGCATTCCGAAATAACAAAGTTGATAAATATATTAGAAGGACTAAGCACCCCCGAAACTTTTGAAAGAACAACTTTTTATGAAATAATGAATCTTCTACAAAGAAGAAAATTTTATCTCACTAATGAGGAATGTAACAATATTAATCTTTTGAAGACAAAGTTGGAAAAACTAGATCAAACTTCAGGGGAATATACAATGTGGATAAAGCACGACAATTTTGTTCCAAATCGATTAATGAATAACCGATACTATCTAAAAGAAAAAGAGGAAATTTAAAAAATAAAATTATGCCAAAATTTACTGAAGACACGCTTAATATCTGGCGAATGCCGCCTAGCGATACGGAAGATACCAAACTTTCAAATGCAGAAAGAATGATACGTGAAGCCATTGCTAACGATGATAAACTCAATAAATTATCATACGAAATATATGGTCAGGGATCTTATGCAAATGATACAAATGTTAGACTTAACAGCGACATTGATATAAATATAAGATTGTTAAGTACTATATATGTCGATGTACCAGTAGGTAAAAGCTCGAGTGATTATGGATATTCTGATTCAAATTATAAGTTTGCAGAATATAAAACGGATGTATTCAATGCTCTTGTAAAATATTTTGGAAGCAGCGAGGTAAAAAGAAAAGATAAATGCATTGAAATAAAAGGTAATTCATATAGAGTGCAGGCTGATGTAGTCCCTACTTTTAAATATATTCGTCATTTTGAAAATGGTATAAAGCGAGAAGGGGCGAAATTTATCAGCGACACTATTGATGCTCATCAAAATTTTGCGTTACAACATATTGAAAGTGGAAAAAAAAAGAATCTTGATACCAGTAAAAGATTCAAACGACTAGTAAGAATTTTTAAGCGAGTACGTTATAAAATGATTGAAGATGGTATTATCGAAAATTCAAATATTACTTCATTTTTGCTTGAAAGTTTACTTTGGAATGTACCTTCAAATATTTATAACGAAAACCTTACTTGGACAGAAAGACTAAGACAATCTATTATTTATATTTACAATCAAACAAAAGATATTGAAACCTGTAAAGGCTGGACAGAAATTTCAGAATGCCTTTATCTGTTTCATTCGCAAAGGAAATGGTCTGTTTATGATGTCAATCAGTTTATGATAAAAACTTGGAACTATCTTGAATTTTCTTAGTCCGTTATAAGAACATTTTTTTTAAAGCATCTTCATTTTTTGCAAAAGATTCCCTTCCTAATTTCTGCAAGCTTTGTAGTTTGTTAGGATTTCTTTCCACCATATTAGTCCCATATTCTGGCTGATTAAAGCTATCATTAATTCTTATAAGGTTCAAGTTAGGAAAAAGATATTTTGATAAAATATCAGTGGTGTTCACATTTGATTTTAATATTTTTTCGAACAGCCTCAAAAACCAGAGCCATTGAAAGCACTTACCCTTAAAACCAATAGGCTTTTCAATAAAATTGCCAGTACCTAAACTTAGAAATTTAACTTCTGTTATTTTGGCTTCAAGAGATCCAAAAACATCTGTTATTGCAAAAAGAATAGGATTATTACCAACAAATCCTCCGTCCATGGCAACAATATCACCTTGGTTCTCGGTATGTATTTTAACCTTTTGAAATATTGGATAAGCTGCAGTTGAAGCCATCAAAGCCTCAACAATGTTGCACCCAAAACCAGGTTTAAAACTATGCTTCATTTTAAAAGCTTGTCGCACATCATTCTTAAATATTAAAGGTCGTTCGCTGTCATAGTTAGTGGCAACGATTCCAATACCAGTTTTAAATTCACTAAACTCTTTTTCTTTTAATACCCCTTGCAATTCTTGACGCAATGCTCTTGTCCTTTTCTTTGCTGTTCCTTTCGACATTATCTTTGGAATTAAATCTGTATACATTGCCTCTATTTTCGTCATGGGATATCCAAGAGCGATGAATGCTGCAATAATTGAACCCGTACTAGTGCCATAGATAAAATCAAATTTTTCATACAATGGCACACCAAACATCAATTCTAGTTCTTTTAAAATCCCTATAGTATATACTCCTTTTGATCCGCCGCCGTCGAGTGTAAGAATGTTCATATTATTATAAAATTATAAAAAGCTCTATTTAAAAATTTACTAATTCCGTAGTTCATGGTAACAACCAATGTACAAATTTTATTTTTATTAACCCGAATAATCCATTTGTTCTTCGTCTACACCAAAGGTTAGTATTATAAAATAAAACCATACAACGTTTCTCCTGTATTTAAAAAGTGTTTTTCCTGTATTTGTAATGTTGCCTATTTGCCCAATCAACATTCAAATGCCCACCGGCTGCCCGATAGAGCGGATACCCCACAGGCCGACGAAGGAGGCCGAGGAGTAGCAGCGATAGCGGGAACAAAAGTTGAGTGATGGTATACAACTCACAGCCCCCATTAAATGGAAAATGAAAAGTGAGAAGTGAAAGCAGGGATCAATAATTCAACAACCTCTCAATCGTTTCTTCCAATCTACTATACGCCATAAAGTTCTTTTCCAGTTCAATATTAAAAGGAATGGGTGTATCCAAAGAGGCACACCTCATAACAGGTGCGTCTAGGTGAGCAAAACAATTTTCAGATATCCATGCGGCAATTTCTCCACCAATGCCGCCGACGAGTGTGTCTTCGTGTAATATTAAAACCTTCCCTGTTTTGAGTACGGCTTTTTTTATCGCATCATAATCCAATGGTAATAAAGTGCGGAGGTCGAGAATCTCTATACTGATGTTGCTATGTTTTGCAGAATAGTCCATTGCCCAATGCACACCGGCTCCATAGGTAATGATGGTGATGTCATCGCCTTCGTCTACCGTACGGGCTTTACCAATTTCTGTTTCGTAATAATCATCGGGCACCAGGCCGCTGATGCTGCGATACAAAGCTTTGTGCTCGAAGTACAACACAGGGTTGGGGTCGTTAATAGCGGCTATCAACAATCCTTTCGAATCTTCGGGTGTGCTGGGATATACCACTTTTAAACCGGGTGTATGCACAAACCATGCTTCGTTACTCTGACTGTGAAAGGGCCCTGCGCCTACACCGCCGCCTGTTGGCATACGAATTACCACATCGGCATTTTGTCCCCAGCGGTAATGAATTTTTGCAAGATTATTTATTATTTGATTGAAGCCTACAGTTACAAAATCTGCAAACTGCATTTCCATTATGGCTTTATATCCTTCCAAGCTTAACCCGAGTGCAGCGCCTACAATGGCGCTTTCGCAGATGGGTGTGTTGCGTACCCTCTCTTTACCGAACTGTTGTACAAAACCTTCGGTTATTTTAAAGGCACCACCGTATGCTGCAATATCCTGTCCCATGAGAATGAGGTTGGGATGGAGTTGCATGCTTTGTTTTAAGGCATCGGAGATGGCATCGACGAAACGTTTTTCTGTGACCATGGACGACGGACCATGGACGACGGATTGGGCTTCTGTAGTCGGTTGTCGGTTGTCGGTCGTCATTTTTGCAAAGCGCCCCACTTTCTTATTCCTTATTTCGATCGCAGTATCTGTGGTTGGTGGTCTATCGTCCGTTGTCTTAACGGCGTATAGATCATTTACTTCCTCAGCGGTATCCGGATGAATAGGAGCAGATTGATTCCCGATCACCAATTCTGCTTCAATATGTTCTTTTATTTCATTGCGTATATTGGTAACCGATTGTTCCGTTAGTATGCCTTCGTTTAATAGATATGCTTCGTAATTCTTTATCGGGTCTTTCTTTTCCCAAAGTGTAAATAATTCCGGTGGCACATATTTTACACCACTAGCTTCTTCATGCCCACGCATTCTAAAGGTCATGCATTCTATCAAATATGGTTTTTGATTGTTGATACAGTATTCTCTTACGCCTTTGATTGTATCGTATACTTCTAAAATATTATTGCCATCGATTCGGATGCCCTCCATACCGTAGCCTTTGGCTTTATCTGCTAAACTAAAACACCTGAACTGTTCACTAACGGGTGTGCTTAACCCATATCCGTTATTCTCAATAATAAATATTACGGGCAGGTCCCACACGGCGGCAACATTCAATGCTTCGTGAAAATCACCCTCGCTTGTACCACCTTCTCCGGTGAATGCAACGGATACTTTATTCTGATGTTTTAATTTATATGCTAATGAAACCCCATCTGCAATGGCTAACTGCGGACCAAGATGCGATATCATGCCACACACGTAATGTTCTTTACTGCCGAAATGAAAACTTCTTTCTCTGCCTTTGCTGTAGCCGTCTTTATTGCCCTGCCATTGTTTGAATAATTTACTCAACGGCATTTTTCTTCCGGTGAATACACCTAGGTTTCTGTGCATGGGGAAGATCCATTCGTCTTGTTGCAATGCGGCTGTAACGCCTACCGCGATGGCTTCCTGGCCGATGCCACTAAACCATTTACTGATCTTTCCTTGTCTGAGAAGCACCAACATTTTTTCTTCGATCATTCTCGGGAGGAGAAGATCTTTATAGAGTGTGATGAGTTCCTGATCGGAAAGATTTTTTTTATCGAAGTTCATTTGGCTTTCGTTAGCGTTGGATAAATTTAAGGATATTCTTTTGTTTGTAGTTAGCTCTTTTAATGACTTACTATTCGCCTCCACACTCGGTCCCGATTGTATCGGGATAACTGCAACGGCGCTAATTTTGGTTCTTTTAAAAAAAATGCTTCGCATTTTTTGAATCCACCTTCGGTGTACCGAAACAAAATAGGCGTCTAATGCATTTACTGTTGATAACTTGAAGAAAAGAGTATTTGAATTGAGATTGCTTTTTGTGCATTGAAAAGTAAACTTCGATTATTGAAGTGCTTCTACGGCCTCATAAAAATGGCGTTAAGAAATTTATGGAATGGAGCGTAAGCAGCGAAAATGATGATAGATAAAAAACAGATGATAGTACTAATCTTTCATTTTTTTTAGCCGGGATTTAGCTTTTTCGCTGTAGCGGAATGCAATAAATTTTAGCCATTTTTATGAGGCCTTGATTTTTTTTGTTACTTTTTTTATCAAGAAAAAAAAGTAAATGAGGTGTAGCTAATTATCTGAATCAGGATTTTTTAAACCGTCTTCAACAAGCTGAAACTGACAGATTTTTAATTTGTAAAATAAACTATTCAGAAGAATTAGGATCCTGTTTCCCAACAGAAACCTTCACTCTTCCATTCACCAACCCATTAAAGAAAGAGAGTAAAATACTGAACAACATGGCGTGCCAAAAACTATCTATGGTAAAGCCATCAACAAGATGTTCGCCTAATAAAATAACGCAGGCATTGATCACAAAAAGAAAAAGTCCGAGCGTAAGTATTGTTGCAGGTAAAGTCAAGAGGATCAACAATGGTTTTAATATCACATCTAACACAGATAAAACCAAAGCAACAAACAAGGCTGTAAGCATATTTTTTATTTCTACTCCGGGAAGTATATATGCCAGCACAAAAACATTTACTGAGCAAACCAGTATTTTAAGTAACCAATTTTTCATATTCTTAAACGGTATTGGAAGGGCAAAGTTATTAGATTAAACCACAACTATTTCATAAAATTGATCGGGCTGCAGGTATTTGTTTGCAAGAGCCTGTAACTCAACGGCATCAATGGTCTTGATTGTTTTGATTGACTCATAAAAATAGGTTTCGTCGAGCCCATTCAGCAGTAAATTCTTCCATCTTGCAATGATCTGAAAAGGGCCTTCAAGATCTCCCAATAATGTACCAATCAAATAATTTCTCACCAACAACAGCTCTTCTTCGCCAATCAATTCTTCTTTCAATACCTTCATTTCCTTATACACTTCTTCGATCGTTGCTTCGCAAACATCTCTGCCTGCTTCAGTGCTGATCACCCAGGCACTTTGCTGAATATTATTTTGCAAATGGCTGTGTATACCATACGTGTAACCTTTATCTTCCCTGATATTGTTCATTAGTCTTGATCCGAAGAAACCACCGAACACTGCGTTCAATACCATCACTTTCATAAAATCAGGATGATGTCTGTTAGGGAACGGTTGTGCAATTCTGATTGCTCCCTGAACGCCTTTTGGATCATTGGTGATCCTATATTTTTTTTGTTCCGCAGGTTGAAAGTTGATTTGAGGAATCGGTTCTTTTCTTTCCTTAAGAGATAGTGTTCCAAAATTATTATTCAATTGCTCTTCGATATCATCGGGTAATTTACCGGCAACAAAAATGGCACATTCTCCGTTCAGGTAATATTCTTTGAAAAAAACTTTTATTTCATCTGCAGTTAAGGCATCCAGATCTTCCGGCACTGTATATTTTCCGTAAGGATGTTCCTTGCCGAATAAATATACATCCATCATTCTGTTAGCAACAAAATCACATTTTTGTAAATTAACAGAAAGGCGTTGTTTGGAATTTTGTTTATAGATGCTCAATTCTTCTTCAGAAAATATGGAGTCAGTGATCATCTCTTTTATCACCGGAAGTAATTTTGATAAATGCTTATTCAATGTATGCAGCGAAACAACAGCTGTTTCATTATAAGCCGCCCTGTTGATATGTGCTCCATAAAACTCAAAATGTTCGTTTATTTCAAAAGCACTTAAAGTAGAGGTGCCGTTCTTTAAAAGAAAATTGGTTGCAGCAGCCACCCCGTTCTTTTTCTCGAATACATTTCCTGCATAAAATACTAGCTCTACCTGCAAAACACTTTGTGCGCCGGCATCAACTGCATATACCGGCACACCATTCTTTAATACAAATTTTTTGTATGGTTTTATTGTCAGATCAAATTCTATTGCATCCTTTATTGGTGGGGCTATCGTTCTATTAAGCATTTGCTGGTTTTCCTTTTTAAGTACAGAAAGTTGATTCATTTGTGACGAACTGTAAAAATAAATTATTCTCTACCAAAAAAGCATAATTCATTAAAATTATGGCCATCAATCTCATTTATTCCCATTATCGGCCTTTCTCGGTTTTAACATACCACTTATAAAATAACCTGAACAATCTTTGTGAAATTCAATATAATGTAGTAGATTAGTTATTATAACAACTAATTCAATGTCTGATTTCTTGCGCAAATTTGAAGAAAAACCCACTGAGATCACTTTTGAATGGAATGATTCAAAAACAGATGCACAGGGTTGGCTTGTCATTAATTCTTTACGTGGAGGTGCTGCCGGTGGCGGACTGAGGATGCGTAAGGGTCTTACAAAAAACGAGGTCGTATCGCTTGCCAAGACAATGGAAATTAAATTCTCTGTGTCCGGCCCTGCAATTGGTGGTGCAAAATCAGGAATCAATTTTGATCCGGCTGATCCACGTAAAAGAGAAGTGCTTGAGCGTTGGTTCAAAGTGGTGGCACCCATCTTAAAAAGTTATTACGGTACCGGTGGTGATATGAATGTAGATGAGATTGACGATGTGATTCCTGTTACAGAAGAATATGGCATCTGGCATCCGCAGGAAGGAATTGTGACTGGGCACTACCACCCTACAGAACGTGATAAGATCAATAAGATCGGGCAGTTACGTGTGGGTGTTTCAAAACTGATCGAAGATGAAGATTATACGCCTTCAAAAAAGGAAGGGTACCGGATCGCTGATATGATCACCGGTTATGGTGTTGCAGAATCTGTACGACATTATTATCAGTTATTTAAAGACGAATTCCTCGATAATAAAACAGCCATCATTCAAGGATTTGGAAATGTAGGTGCATCTGCCGCTTATTTTTTGGCACAACGTGGTGTGAAAATTACCGGCATCATCGATATAACAGGAGCGTTGATCAATGAAAAAGGTTTCGACTTTGATACGATCAAAAAATTATTCCTCACCAGAAAGAACAATAAACTTGATCATCCTGATCTTATTTCATTTGAACAGGCCAATATTGAATTCTGGAAAACAAAGGCTGATATTTTTATCCCTGCTGCAGGTTCAAGATTTGTAACCGAACATCACCTCAATGAAATGATGAAATCGGGTATAGAACTGATTTCTGCAGGTGCTAACGTGCCGTTCAACGATACTGAAATTTTTTATGGTAAAATACTTAATAAAGCAGATGAGAATATTGCTGTCATCCCTGACTTTATTGCCAACTGCGGTATGGCAAGAGTTTTTGCTTATTTGATGCATAAGCATGTTACGATCAGCGATGAAGCGATTTTCAAAGATGTTTCAAAAACAATTTATAAAGCTTTAGATAAAATATACCAAAGAGATAAACAGAATAAATTGATCACACGTACAGCTCTGGAAATTGCTATTGAAGAATTGAGTTAGGCTAGAAACCCGGGGCAGACAGATCCATACCAATGAAAACGGATACATATTTTTTTAAATAAAAAATTAATGAGCTATGCCAATCTATCACCACGTCGGGAAGATTCCTGCCAAACGACACACAGTTTTCAAATCTGAAAACGATACGTTTTACTATGAGCAATTATTCGGCACAGAAGGTTTTCACGGGCATGCATCATTGTTATATCATACACACAGGCCAACACAGGTAAAAGAAATTTTAGGCTCAAAAAATGTTGCGCCAAAAATTGCGGTGGATAAAAACATCAAAGCTCTTTTACTACAGGGATTTAATGTCGATCCTGAAGATGATTTTCTTGATAGCAGAAAACCAATGCTGGTAAACAGCGATTGTGTAATTGGCCTAGCAGCACCAAAACAATCCCTAACAAAATATTTTTATAAGAATGCCGATTCAGATGAAATGTTGTTCATTCATAAAGGCGCTGGCACGCTGAGAACATTTATGGGTAATATTCCTTTTGAATATGGAGATTACCTGATCATTCCCCGTGGTGTTATTTATCAGATAGAATTTAATACAAGCGATAATCGTTTGTTGTATTTGGAATCGCATTCACCCATCTACACACCAAAGCGTTATAAAAATGCATCGGGGCAATTACTTGAACATTCGCCTTACTGCGAACGTGATCTTAAACTTCCTCAAACATTAGAGACATATGATGAAAAAGGTGAATTTTTAATTAAAATAAAAAAGCAGGATATGCTGCATGATTTTATTTACGCTACGCATCCTTTTGATGTGGTGGGGTGGGATGGATATAATTTCCCATTCGGTTTCAGCATTCACAATTTTGAACCGATTACAGGTAGGGTGCACCAACCACCACCGGTGCATCAAACTTTTGAAACCAATGCATTGGTCGTTTGCTCTTTCTGTCCACGTATGTACGATTATCATCCGCAAGCAGTACCTGCACCATATAACCACAGTAATATTGATAGCGATGAAATGATTTATTATGTAGACGGAGATTTTATGAGCAGAAATGATATCAAACAAGGTTATATCACTTTACATCCCAAAGGCATCCCACATGGACCAGCACCAGGTTCAATGGAACGCAGCATAGGACAAAAAGAAACAAAAGAACTTGCAGTGATGATCGATACCTTCAGGCCATTGATGATCACAGAAGATGCACTGAAAATTGATGATGGTAAATATTACAAAAGCTGGCTAGAGTGAGGGAGAAGATAGAAGCTGCAAGCCTCAAGGGAGAAGTCTGATAATTCAATGCTTATTCTTTGCTTGTAACTTATGCATATAAAATAAATCATCTAATTACATGCTTGTCCCTTGAGACTTGCAGCTTGCAGCTAAAAAATTTTTTATGGAACAAAAGACTCAATCCCCTGAAAAGATCTTCAAAGATGCACAGGATTTTTTGCCTTTACTTGGCACCGACTATGTAGAATTGTATGTAGGCAATGCAAAACAATCGGCGCATTATTATAAAACTGCATTTGGTTTTCAATCGCTTGCTTATGCCGGTTTGGAAACGGGTGTTAGAGACAGAGCTTCGTATGTGTTGGCACAGGATAAAATTCGTTTAGTGCTAACAACTCCATTAAACTCTGATTCTCCGATCAATGAGCATTTAGTAAAACATGGCGATGGTGTAAAAGTGATTGCCCTATGGGTAGATGATGCAACCAAGTCTTTTGAAGAAACCACCAAACGTGGAGCTAAGCCATTTATGGTTCCAACTAAAGAAAAGGATGAGTTTGGAGAAGTGGTACGTTCGGGCATTTATACCTATGGCGAAACAGCACATGTATTTGTTGAACGAAAAAAATACAAAGGCCTTTTTCTCCCCGGGTATCAACCCTGGAAAACTGAATACAATCCAGGGGAAATGGGATTAAAATATATTGACCATATGGTGGGTAATGTTGGTTGGGGAGAAATGAATCAATGGGTGAAATGGTATGAAGATGTGATGGGCTTTGTAAACTTTTTATCATTTGATGATAAACAAATTCACACAGAATATTCTGCGTTGATGAGCAAGGTTATGAGCAATGGCAATGGCAGGATCAAATTCCCTATCAATGAGCCTGCAGAAGGAAAACAAAGATCACAGATAGAAGAGTATCTGGACTTTTATGAGGGTCCGGGTGTGCAGCATATTGCAGTTGCAACAGATGATATTATTTCTACTGTTTCGCAATTGAGAGAAAGCGGTGTTGAGTTCTTAAGTGCTCCACCTCACACTTATTATGAACAGATTCCTGATCGTTTAGGTGAGCACATGAGTACAATGAAAGAAGATATCGGCGTACTAGAAAGATTAGGCATTTTGGTAGATGCAGATGAAGAAGGTTATTTGTTGCAGGTTTTCACCAAACCCGTGGAAGATAGACCCACCGTATTTTTTGAGATCATACAACGTATGGGTGCAAAAGGTTTTGGCGCAGGCAATTTTAAAGCTTTGTTTGAATCCATTGAGAGGGAACAGGCTAAGAGAGGTACATTGTAAACAGACCTTGGACAGACTAATTATTAATTTACAACAGCAATAATATATGAGTTTTTATTACGGATTTATTTTTGAAACAACCGCTAAGAAAATTAAAGTGGCGCTGCAACAACAATTCAATGAACATAAAATTGATATTACCGTAGATCAATGGGTAGTTTTGTTGGAACTACATGATTACGGCACATTGAACCAGGCAACACTTTGCAAACTCTGCGGTAAAGATGCGCCAACAACAACGCATATCATTCGTTTGTTATTAAAGAAAGATTTGATAAACCGTGATGTTTCTGTAGATGATAAACGTTGTTTTAATATCTCCCTTAATAAAAAAGGAAAAATGTTGATACAAAAATTATTACCGATAGTAATTGAATTTCGTAAACAAGGCTGGAACGAATTGAATAAAAAGGATGAACAACATCTGATCAGGATCGCAAACAAAATCTCTCAAAACTTAAGTTGACACAATGAATCTTGAACAATCAATAAAAGAGCACCAACATTTTACGATTCATAATTTACCTTATGGAGTATACGCTACACATTTAAAATCTAAACGAATTGGAGTGGCTGTTGGTGATTATATTTTAGATATGGCTGTTCTGTTTGATTGGGGAATTTTTCAGCCGGAAATAAAAGAGAATATTTTTGCCAAAGAGCAATTGAATGATTTTATTGCCTTAGGAAAAAATGTTTGGACAGAAACAAGAAATAAAATTCAGGATCTGGTAAAAAACAAACTAGCTTTTATCAATGAATATGAAGCGCTGCTCATAGATAAACAATCTGAAGCCACTATGTATGTTCCTGTACATATAGGCGATTACACGGATTTTTATTCTTCCGAAGAACATGCATCCAATGTTGGTAAAATGTTTCGTCCAAACATGGAGCCATTGTTACCTAACTGGAAACATATGCCCATTGCATATCACGGCAGGAGCTCTTCCATCATAACTACTAATACACCTGTTAAAAGGCCGTATGGACAAATATTAAAAGGTGAAGAAGTTATTTATTCCGCTTCGCAAACACTGGATATTGAAATAGAACTAGGGTTCATCATCGGTAAAGAAAATAAATTGGGAGAACCAATAAAAATAATCAATGCTACAGATTATGTTTTCGGCTGTGTATTGCTAAATGATTTTTCTGCTCGGGATATACAACGTTGGGAATACCAACCCCTTGGTCCGTTCCTGGGCAAAAACTTTGCAACATCCATTTCACCATGGATCATTACTTATGATGCGTTGAAAGAATTTCTAACAGAAGCTCCTCAACAAACTGTAGAAGTGCTTCCATACTTAGAAGAGATCAATCGAAAAAATTTTGATGTTGAGATCCATTTTGATATCAATAAAGAAAAGGTTGCTGTCACCAATTCAAAATATTTGTACTGGACCATTGAGCAACAAATAGCTCATCATACAGTGAATGGTTGCAATTTACGTATTGGTGATTTACTCGGTACAGGTACTATTTCGGGAAAACAGAAAAAAAGTTTTGGAAGTTTGTTAGAGATAACCTGGAATGGAAAAGAAAAGATCAGGATCAATAATAAAGAAAGAACCTTTCTGGAAAATGGAGATACAGCTACCTTGAAAGCATTTTGCAAAAAAGGTGATAAACAAATTGGTTTTGGAGAATTATCAAATTTGATAACGGCATAAATTCAATGACATATGTACAACCTGAAACAAGATTATGATAAGTACACTGAAGAAGATTTTTTAGTTTGGAAACTATTGTATCAACGGCAAAAAGTTTTGCTGCAAAACATGGCGTCCAAAGAATTTTTTAACGGTTTGGATGAAATGAATTTCAGCGATGATAAAATCGCTGACTTCAATTATGTAAATGAAGTGTTAGCAAAAACTACGGGTTGGCAAATTGAAGTTGTTCCAGGACTTATTCCTGACAAAGACTTTTTTGAATTACTAGCAGATAAAAAATTCCCATCTTCTACCTGGCTAAGAAAATTAGAAACCCTGGATTACCTCGAAGAGCCCGATATGTTTCATGATTGTTTTGCACATATGCCATTATTGACGGAGCAATTCTTTGTTGATTATTTACAGGCGCTTTCAAAAATTGCCTTGAAATACATTGATGATGCATTAGCTATTGAATTGATCGGCAGAATTTATTGGTTCACTGTAGAGTTTGGTCTGATCAAAGAGAAAGAAGGTATGCGTATTTACGGCGCAGGTATTTTATCATCGAGTGGTGAAAGTATTTTTTGTTTGAGCGACAAAGCCAACAGACAACGATTTGATGTTAAAGAAATTCTAGAAAAGCATTATTACAAAGATCATTTTCAGGACAGGTATTATGTTATTCATTCTTACAAAGAATTATTTGATGCCATTCCTGAAATTGAAAACATGATAGCAAAAGCGGTTACAAAAATTCCACATGAAAAAAATATTTATGCAACACCATTAGATTTTAACTTGTAAAATGAAAACCCTTAACCCAAAAGAATTAAGCACAAAAGCAATCGCCAATTTCATAACATCGGCTGTAATTCCACGCCCGATTGCATTTGTAAGCACAATTGATAAAGATGGAAATCCTAATTTGAGTCCGTTCTCGTTCTTTAATGCATTTAGCTCTGTTCCTCCGATATTAATTTTTTCTCCAGCTAAAAGTGCATTGACCGGTAATTACAAAGACACATATCATAACGTAAAAGCTGTTCCCGAATGTGTGATTCATATTGCTAATTATGCCATGGTAGAGCAGCTATCTGTGAGCAGTGGTTTATTTCCTCCTGATATAAATGAATTTACCAAGGCCGGTTTTACAGAGGAGAAATCCGTGTTGGTAAAACCACCACGGGTAAAAGAAGCTCCGATTGCTTTTGAGTGTAAAGTGAATCAGATTATAGAATTAGGCGACCAAGGTGCTGCAGGTAATCTGGTTATTTGTGAAGTATTGCTAATTCATCACAACGAAGATCTGGCTGATGAAAACGGAAATATCATTGCTGAAAAATTAGACCCTATCGCAAGATTGGGATACAATGACTATTTAAGACTCACTAAAGAAAATATTTTTGAAACTCCTAAACCATTAAAATCATTTGGTGTTGGTGTTGATGCCATTCCGGATTGGATAAAAAAAGATAATGCCCTTACCGGTAATGAGCTGGGTAAATTAGCCAGCATATCTGTCGTTCCTGAAAAAACAGAGATCGAAAATGAAACCGGTGAAATGCTCGCCATAAAAGACAAACAGCCTATTGACGCTATTAAATTTTTATTGCACCAAAATAAAATACGAGAGGCTTGGCTGGTTTTACTTAACACCATCTAATTGTTAGAATAATAATACAGCGTATTACAATTCTTCTCATCAAATATAATCTTGCTTTCGTTGATCAATTCTTCTGCGGTTACTGCATGGTATTTCTCCAATTCTGTATTAATCAGACCAGCGTCTCCCAATAGTTCATACATCGCTAAGTTTGTGGCACGATTCATCACACTCATATCTTCAAAACACATCATGCTTTCCGTTTTATTCTTAACTTTTTGCAATTCTTTATCGCTGATGCCTTCTTTTATCAATTTTGCAATTTCTTCATTCACCGCAGCTTCAGCATCTTTCATGTTTACACCCTTCACTAATTTCCCTTCGATGGTAAGTAAACCGGCATCGGTTGTTCCATGATGATAGCATTCAATATTACTGAATAGTTGTTTTTCTTTTACCAGCGATTGATACAATCTTGATGATCCGCCGCCGCTTAAAATTTCGGTGATGAGATCGGTAACATAATAGCGTTTATCTAAACGAGGATAAATATGCCAACATTTATACAATGCATCCAGCGGTACATCGGCTCTTACTTCCAATGTTCTTGCTGCTTCCTGTTTAGGTTCGGCAGGCAGGTTACGAAGATATTTTTCTCCCGAAGGAATAGGACCAAACCATTTATCGGCAAGCGCTTTCACTTGTTCTGTTGTTACATTTCCTGCAACTACCAAAATTGCATTTAATGGATTATAATGTTTTGCAAAAAAAGATCTTACGTCATCGAGGGTTGCATCTTCTACATGTTTCAATTCCTTGCCAATGGTTTGCCATCTGTATGGATGGGTTGTATAAGCAAGCTCTCTCATTTTCTTCCATACATCGCCATATGGTTTATTGATGTAGTGTTCTTTAAATTCTTCGCAAACTACTTTACGCTGAACTTCCAAGCTTTTTTTATCGAAAGCCAAACTCAACATTCTGTCACTTTCTAACCAAAAAGCTGTTTCAATATTCTCTGCAGGTAATTGACAATAATAATTTGTCAGATCATTGGTTGTAAAGGCATTATTATCTCCGCCTGCTACCTGTAAGGGTTCATCGTATTCTGGTATGTTTATGCTGCCGCCAAACATCAGGTGTTCGAACAAATGAGCAAAGCCTGTTTTTTCGGGGTTTTCGTCTTTTGCACCTACATCATATATAACATTCACCACCGCCATTGGGGTGCTTTTATCCTGATGTACCAATACTTTCAAGCCATTGTCAAGTGTAAATCTATCGAATTGAATCATGTGGCAAAGTTAAAGGATGAGGATTGTATTTAACGTAGTGCTTTATCAAAAAAACTCAATATTTATTCGCAGTAACGTTATTTATAATTACTTCGCAATAACCTAAAAATATTTGCAGGTGTCTTCAATAACACCCAATTTCCCTAGTAAGACATAGCAACAGGTTCCAATTATTAAAATGTAATATAATATTAAGTCTGTTTTGGATGGGGGATTGCTTGCTGCTTTAAAGTTGGCTAAAAACTTAGGCTTAAAAAGTATCCATATCAATTTTAATATATGTGATAAAAGCGCAATTGCGACTAATATACCAAAGAAGATACCAATGAAAGTTCTCATGCTCGAGTTTTACAAATTATTCTAATTACCGTTAACTTAATTAGTATGCAGGGGTTTTAAAGTCAGTAAAGACCTTAGTTGTATTAAACCATTTTGCCTACTTAAAAATATTTACAGGTATTTTTCAATAACACCTAATTTCTGCAATAAACCGTAAAAAGTAATTGCCATTGCCAGAGTATAATATATTATTAGTTCTGTTTTAGTTGGGGGAACTGTTGCGGTTTTGAAGTTGGATAAAAACCTCGGCTTGAAAAATATCCAAATCAATTTTGATAAATAAGCTAAAAAACCGATTGCTAACAGGATAGCAAAAAATATATCACTAAAAGATTTTAACATAATTAAATGGTTTAAAATGATTACTCAAAATTTATTGTCAACTTGGTTGCTCTTTTAATATCGCTCTGACTAGGTAATTTTGGAATTACATTGTCTCCTCCCCACCAACCCAAACATTGTCCAACTTCTTTTATTGTGATAGCAATCGCAATTATCCCCGCAAATACCATTAAGATATTAGCAATAAAACATCAAAGGCCTTTGATATAACATTGTTATAATCTGATGGCGTTTGCGATAAAATAAGGTTTGTGAAAATCGTAATAATGGAATCGTCCAGAGGATAAATAAGCAAAACAGATTTGCTACATCGAATGTAAATTTTATTGTGATAATAGCAAAATTTTATTTTATTATTTCAAAATATTTTTAGGTTTGATAAAAAACTCATTTACTTGTCCTTTACGGATAACAATGACCTTTATTTTTTGATTGGTAGTTTGTAAAATATTTTTATACTCATTTATATTGCCACTCAAATTGTTTTCTACCCCTACTATTATATCCCCTTTTTGTAAGCCTGCCTTTGTAGCCGGAGAGTTTTCTATAACATCGTCGATAACAATTTTTCCATCTACATAATAAATCGCCATACCGGTATAGGCATAATCAAACGGGTCATTAAAAGAATTGTTGGGCAAAAGGTGTATCTCTCTTTTTGGATAATTTAGAATGATGTTGAATCGGCGCAAAAGATCATTCCCTATCAATCCGCCTACAAAGGGGTAAGAGGTAACATTGTACAGATCATTATAAATAAAGGTGGGTACTTTTTTGAATTTAAAATGTCCAATTTGTACTTGTTTAATAACTGTTAACTGCATTCTCAATCTTCCGCCCATGCCTTCTGCTTGTGTGGTTACAAGTTTTCTTCGACTCAACAATATGCCACTATCCTTTGCAAAACTTTCACTCATTAAAAAACAAAGTCCGCCTCCTGTATCAAAATAGAAATTAAAATTTTTTCGTCGGGCATCTCTGATGTTTAAAGACACAATTGGCAAAGTTGTGAAAGCAGGTCGTAGTGTAGAACCTCCTTTTGGATAACTTATTTCACCCGGCGTGTAAACCTCTACTTCCTTTTTATCAAAATTCAGTTTTACTATATACCTGCTGAAAAAACTATACCCAATTATTCCATCTATTTTTTCTCCGTAAACACCCGATAATATTTCATAGTCATTTACATGAAAATTTAATTTATCAAGCGTTAGGCCTGGCAGATGCAGCTCCTGATTATATGCAAACGATACTTTGTGTGTACCTCCCATGCCGGTGATGGTTGTATCGGACGGTGTTAATTTTAAGGAAATGTTGGCACAGGTGGTTGAATCCAAAGAAATACCTCCGCTGCCGGTGTCTAAAATGAAATTCAGACTATCCTTTATATTATTCAAAGCAGCCTTAACTGTTATTACGCCTCCACTGTATTGTCTGAATGGAAATCTGGTAATGAATGTTGCCTGCGGTTGCGGATTTAGCAATTCCTGAGCATGGCTGTAAAAAAACAACAGTACAAAGGATAATATGCAAATATTTTTTTTCATCCGGCTGTTTATTAAAAATACAACCTTATGGGTGTACTTTTGTTATTAAATATACAAACGGTTTTATGGAATTAAATAATTTATACGAGAGAGCGCTGAATTTTGAATTTTTGAGTGTAGAAGAAGGTGTTTATCTTTTTGAAAATGCTCCATTGGCAGAGTTGATGTATGTGGCAAACGAATTAAGGATAAAGCAGGTGCCCCATGGTAAAGTAACATGGATCATAGACAGAAACCTCAACACAACCAATGTTTGCATTGCCAATTGTAAGTTCTGTAATTTCTATCGTATTCCGGGTCACCCCGAAGCATATATCACCGATATAGAAACATACAAAAAGAAAATTGATGAAACCATTCGTTATGGTGGGGAGCAGTTACTGTTGCAAGGTGGTCATCATCCAGATCTCGGATTGAGTTATTATGTAAATCTTTTTAAAGAATTAAAATCGCTTTATCCGAATATCAAATTACATACACTCGGTCCGCCGGAAGTTGCTCATATCACTAAACTTGAAAAAAGTACACATAGAGAGGTATTGATGGCGTTGAAAGAAGCAGGACTGGACAGTTTACCCGGACCCGGTGCTGAAATTTTAGTTGACAGGGTTCGTCGTTTAATAAGTAAAGGAAAATGTGGCAGTCAGGAATGGTTAGATGTGATGCATGAAGCACATAAGTTGGATATCACAACATCTGCAACAATGATGTTTGGACATGTTGAAACAATTGCAGAACGTTTTGAACATCTGGTAAAAATAAGAGAAGTACAAAGTCGCAAACCTGAACATGCAAAAGGATTTATTGCTTTTATTCCATGGACCTTTCAGGATGTAGATACACTGCTTGCAAAAATTCGTGGGGTACATAATTTAACTACTGCCGAAGAATACATTCGAATGATAGCAATGAGCCGTATCATGTTACCGAATGTAAAAAACATACAAGCAAGTTGGTTAACCGTTGGTAAGAAGACCGCACAAATTTGTCTGAATGCAGGGGCAAATGATTTTGGAAGTATTATGATTGAAGAAAATGTAGTGAGTGCTGCAGGGGCTCCTCATCGCTTTACCAGCAAGAGTATTCAGGAAGCCATTCGTGAAGGGGGGTTTGAACCGCAATTACGCAATCAACAATATGAGTTTAGAAAGATTCCGGAAGTGATGGAAGAACAGGTGATCGATTATTAGTTTTATTAAACAGATTGAACAAATTTATTTAGTCGGTTACTAAATCTTTTACATAACACTCTTTATTATTAATGAGTTGTTTTTCAAATCCCATTACCGTAATAAATTGTAAATGCTTTTTATTGTGCACGTTGGTATAGATAATTCGTTTTACCCCTTTGCCAATTAAAAAAGGTTTGCCTTTTTCAAAAATAAAACGTCCGATTTTATAATCTCTGTATTTCAGTAATGTGTAGTTGATGATCACTTCTGCATCGCCGTTATCATGCAATGTTGCACTGAAAATATTTGCGATCACCAGATCCCTTATCACCACAAAATTGAGTTTATCTTTTATTTGTAATTGATTCACTCCAGGAAAATAGGTTTCTATATCTTTTTTATAGAATGCTAAGAATTTCAGGATGAGTTTTTCATCTCCGTTAAACTCAAGCAGATCGAATCTTTCCTTTTTACTGTACACCAGTATCAAATAATATAAATTGATGGCCAGTAAAATGCAGTTGGTAATCAATACCGGAATGGCACTGAATACAATAGCATAGGTAATGAAGGCAATATTCCCCAGAGCATTAAACCATCTCGACTTCAAGTCGTGGTTTACCAACAAGGCAACAACCAATAGCAATGATGCTATGTAACCAAAATATGGAGCAATCGTTTGAAACATAGAAGACACAAAGATACATAGAGAGATTTTAGCTACAAGTTTCAATGGATAGCATGAAATTAGCAGACTTGTCCCTTTAAGCTTGTAGCTAAATACTAGGCAAGAACTATTTTCTCACCAACTTCAATTCATTGATCAGATTTTTTGCACCGCCTAATTTATCTATGCACCAAAGTACATATCTCACGTCTACACAAATTGTTCTGTTCAGGTCTTTATCAAAAGCAATTTTATGACTTAAGGCTTCGTAATTACCATCAAAAGCCAATCCTATTAAATTACCATTGCCATCAATAACAGGGCTACCGCTATTACCACCGGTAATATCATTTGTTGTAATAAATCCTATTACTAAATCATTTCTGCCTTTATCAATATACTGACCATAATCTTTTTTCTTCATTAATTCAATTTGCTTTGCAGGTAGATCAAACTCATAATCTCCGGCAACATATTTTTCTAAAATACCTTTACCGGTTGTGATGTAGTCATAATGCACCGCATCACGAGGGTTATAGCTTTTTACATTACCATAACTTACTCTCATGCTAAAGTTTGCATCGGGGTACATTTTTTTTGCTGCCGCAGGATCTTTTTCCATCACACCTTTTAAATAACTTCTGCCTAACTCTGCATTCTTAATGGTGAAAGCTGTATAAAGTGGCAAATATTTGTCGTTATAATTTTTTACAAATGTTGAGGCATAAGCATATGCAGGATCTGCCTGCAAAATTGCAGCATCCGGGTTTGCAACAAAAGCATCCCATTTTTTATCATCACGGATCATCGTTTTATCAAATAGATCTTTTGCAAATTTTTTGTAGGTAGATTCTTCTTCCAGATCTCCGTAATCATCTTTTAGTTTATCATAAAAGCCTGAAGGGTGTTGGCTCTTATCAATATCATGATAAAATAAATTACAGATCGCTGCAATTATTTTTTCATCGCTAGGTCTGTCTGCATCGGTTAAATACGCCTTTCTTGAAGTATTGGCAATATCAATAGCTTTTTGAATATCTTCTTTTGTTGCTCCCTCTTTTGTAATGGCCGTTTCCAAAGCAATTAGTGAAGATGCGTATTTAATTAATGGAGATCCGTTGATTCCTTCGTTTAGGTATTGCCTTTGTTTGCTGTAAGGAGTCCAGGCATCATAATTCTTTGCATACTCCGTAAAAATATTTTCGTACTCGGACTTTCCTTTTGCCCATTTAACAAATTCATTTTCAAACTTTTGTTTCGCTTCGTAAGTGTGGAATTTTTTTAATTGTTTTGTTTCGCCTTCAAAAAATTTCCAGTAGTTGGCAACGGTTGCATAATTATCTGCCAGTTTTAGTTTCACTGCCGGGTCTTTGATCATTTGTTCATGCATCAGTTTTAAACGTACGTCACGTAAATGAACCAATGAAGGATTTTCTATTTCGTTTTTTAATTTTATCCCATAACTTGTTTCATAACGATTGGTACCACCCGGGTAACCATAGATCATTGCAAAATCATTATCCTTGATACCTTTGATACTTACAGATAAAAAATGTTTTGGTTTAAGCGGTATGTTATTTAAACTATAATCTGCGGGCTTACCATTTTTTGCTGCATATACTCTGAATACTGAAAAATCTCCTGTATGCCTCGGCCACTCCCAGTTATCGGTATCGCCGCCAAATTTACCTACGCTTTCGGGAGGCGCCGCTACTAAACGAATATCTCTGTAAGTTTTATATACATACATGATGTATTGATTGCCTTTAAACATACTGTAAACATTTCCGGCCAATCCGTTTTCTTTATCTAATACTTTATCTGTAATTGATTTAATAACATCGGGTATTTTTTTAACCCTTTCATCCCAGCTTAAGCCTTTTACACCGGCTTCTACTTCTTTGGTAACGTCTACAATTTTCTCAAGAAATTGAACAGTTAATTCACTTTGTATTTCCTGATCTTTATTATATGCATAAAAACCATCTCTTAAATAATTATGTTCTACTGTACTTGCATTCGTGATCGCTTCATATCCACAGTGGTGATTTGTAAATATCAACCCCTGGTCACTTACCAACTCTCCGGTACACCCTCGGCCAAAAATTACGATCGCATCTTTTAACGATGATCTATTGATAGAATACAGTTGTTCTTTAGTAAGTTTCAACCCTTTTTTAACCATGTCGTTATAAACCTGTTGGCCTAATAACATTGGCAACCACATGCCCTCATCGGCACTTGCCTTAAATAATGATAAGGCAAAAACAAAAGAAATAATAATCTTCTTCATATAGTAAATTTTAAAGTATCAAGTTATATATTTATACCTGATAATTTGCTAAAGTAAAGGTGCTTTGTCATTTATTTTTGCCATTCATAAAATACTACCTTTGTAACTCTTAAGACAAAACCAACGAATGGGCTATATTGATATAAAACTTCCTAAAAGTATTGCCAAGGCACTGAACCTACCCATCAGCGACCCAAGGCGGCAACAGCTTAAAGTGCTGAAGAAACTTTTACGGAAAGCTCGCTTTACGGAATTCGGACAAGCGTACAAGTTTGATGAGATATTATTGAGCCGACATCTTGGTAAAAAATTTCAGCAACTGGTTCCAACGTATGATTACAGCAAAATTTATGCTCAGTGGTGGCATAAAGCTAAAGACGGTGTACCTGATGTTTGCTGGCCCGGCGTGATAAAATATTTTGCTCTCAGCAGCGGTACAAGCGAAGCCGCCAGTAAATACATTCCCATTACCAAAGAGTTGATCAGAAGTAATACAATTACCAGTTTCAAACAATTACTCAGTCTAGCCAAATATGAAGATGTTCCCCGTAGTGCAATCGGTAAGGGCTGGATGATATTGGGGGGTAGTACACAACTGCAAAAAGGTGCTACTTACTATGCAGGAGATCTGAGTGGTATTCAACAAAAAAATATTCCTTTTTGGTTTCAGGGTTTGGGCTTATACAAACCGGGCAAAAAAATTGCTAAAGAAAAAGATTGGAGTAAAAAGATAGAAGAGATCGTAGATAATGCTCCGAATTGGGATATTGGTTTTATTGTAGGAGTACCTGCCTGGTTGCAAATTTGTATGGAGAAGATCATTGAACGTTACAAGCTCAAGAATATTCATGAGATCTGGCCCAATCTTGCCTTCTATGTGCATGGTGGCGTAGCAATGGAGCCCTATAAAAAAGGATTCGAAAAATTATTGGGTAAGCCTATTACTTATATTGAAACCTATCTTGCCAGCGAGGGCTTTCTTGCTTATCAAAACAGACAGGATGCAACAGGCATGCACCTTGCATTGAATAACAATATCTTTTTTGAATTTGTTCCCTTTGATGACAACAATTTTGATGCCGATGGTAATATGGTGGACGATCCGGAAACATTCATGATACATGAAATAGAAGAAAATAAAGATTATTCAATTTTGATCAGCACTAACGCCGGTACCTGGCGTTATGCCATAGGCGATACCGTTAGACTGGTAGATAAAGAAAAAAGTGAGATCATCATCACCGGACGAACAAAGCATTTTTTAAGCCTTGTTGGAGAACACCTCAGCGTAGATAACATGAACAAAGCCATTGAAATGGTGAGTGAAGACCTGAATATCTCTATTCCAGAGTTTACTGTTGCCGGTGTACCGCATGGTTTATTCTTTGCTCATCAATGGTATATTGCTTCTGACGATAATGTTGACCCCAATGACTTACGCAAACGTATAGATGAAAAAATAAAAGAACTAAACGATGATTATGAAGTTGAACGTAAGCATGCATTAAAAGATGTTTATGTAACTGTATTACCCGAACAAACTTTTATGGATTTCATGAAATCAAAAGGTAAAATGGGCGGCCAGCATAAATTCCCTCGTGTACTAAAAGGTAAGATGCTGGAAGAATGGCAGAAGTTTTTGCAAGGGCAAATGGTAAGTTAACCCAACAACTTCGCCGCCCTCTCCAGATCCTCCGGCGTATCTATCTCAATACCCATATATTCTGTCACGATCATTTTTAAAGGAATACCATTTTCTAAGTAACGCAGACATTCAATTTTTTCAGCGGCTTCTAACGGTGTCATTTCCCAGTTAGTGAAATTGATGAGTGCTTGTTTTCGGAAAGCATATACACCTATATGCTCGTAATAGGTGGGGGCAATATTTTTATCTCGGTGATAAGGTATCGGGCTGCGGCTAAACATCAGTGAGTTCATATTTTTATCAACCGCCACTTTTACATAATTAGGGTCATCAATAAATTTTTGTTCCTTCAATACTTGCATCAATGAAGCTACCTGAACGGTAATGTCATCAAAGACCTGCAATAGTTTTTCCAATGGCGCCCTTTGTACAAAGGGCTCATCTCCTTGAACATTTACAACAATCTCAACATCCATATCTGCTACCGCTTCGGCAATACGGTCGCTACCACTTTCGTGTTCCTTTTTACTCATTACAGCCTTACCGCCATTGATGGTTATCTCATTATATATTATATCGCTATCAGTTACAACAATTACCTCATCAAACAAACCTGTAGCTACTGTATTATCATAGGTATGCTGTATCACGGTTTTATTACCGAGTTGTTGCATCAGTTTAGCCGGAAATCTTGTTGCCGCATACCGAGCCGGTATCATTGCAATTTTTTTCATCAAAAAAATTTAGCGTAAAGTTAATCAAGATGTTCAAATACAAATTTGATTTATTATATTTGAACATATACGTAGTTTTTCAACGATTGCCAGCCTTTTTTATACCGTAAACAGAGAAATTATGCAAACAAGCGAACTGCTGCAATCTTATTTGGTCGACTCCAACACTTGGGATGAAATGTACAAGAACTCTAATGTAAGAGAGCAGTACAAAAAAGCCGTTGAATTTTTACAGCAATTATCTGTTGAGGAATTAAATAAAAAAGAAGAGCTGGCCAAACGTTTGTTCATGAGCCAGGGCATCACTTTCACCGTATATAGTAGTGGCGAGGGTATTGAAAAGATATTTCCTTTTGATATCATTCCCCGTATCATCACCGCTTCGGAATGGGAGTATATCGAAAAGGGTATCAAGCAAAGACTTAAAGCACTCAACCTTTTCCTGAAAGATATTTACAGTACACAGTTCATCATCAAAGATGGTGTTGTTCCTGCGGAGATGATCTATAGTTGTCCGCACTATCTGAGAGAAATGCACAATTTCCCTGTGCCCTATGATATCTATGTACATATTTCGGGTATTGATCTTATCAGAAACAGTGACGGGTCTTTTTATATACTGGAAGATAATTTACGTACACCTAGTGGCGTTAGTTATATGCTGGAAAACAGAGAGATCACCAAAAGGCTTTTTCCAGACCTCTTACCACAAAACAATGTAAGAAGCGTAACAGACTATCCGAACATTCTGCATAGAAACCTGGTATCGCTTTCTCCAAGACAGATATACAATCCTACCATTGTTTTACTTACACCCGGTATTTATAATTCTGCTTATTTTGAACATACAACTTTAGCAAGATTAATGGGAGTTGAGTTGGTAGAAGGAAAAGATCTAGTGGTTGACAATCATAAAGTATTTATGAAAACCACATCCGGCTTTCAACAGGTAGATGTGATCTATCGTAGGGTAGATGACGAGTACCTTGATCCGCTAACTTTTGATCCGAATAGTTTACTCGGCGTTGCCGGTTTAATGAGCGCTTACAGAAAAGGTAATGTTGCCATCGTAAATGCAGTGGGTAATGGCGTTGCCGACGATAAAGCTATTTATACTTATGTTCCGGCAATGATCAGATATTATTTGAACGAGGAGCCAATACTTAAAAATGTTCCTACTTATCATCTGGAAAGAGATGAAGAAAGAGAACTTGTTTTTAAAGACATCGAAAAAATGGTGATCAAAAAAACAAATGCCAGTGGCGGGTATGGTATGTTAATGGGTAGTGCCGCATCGGAAAAAGAGATCATTGAGTATAAAGAAGAAGTGCTTAAAAACCCCAGAGAGTTTATTGCACAACCGATTATCAGTTTATCAACCGTGCCTTGTTATATGAACGGAAAGTTACAGCCACGTAGAGTTGATCTTCGTCCGTATGCCTTATGCGGACCGGATGGTATTGAGATTGTTCCGGGAGGATTAACCAGGGTGGCTTTGAAAGAGGGTTCAATGATTGTGAACTCATCGCAGGGTGGTGGCAGCAAGGATACATGGGTATTGGCTTAATAATATAAACATTGAAAATTATGGGTTGATCGTTTTAGATGTTTTAATCGAAATACCCAATGTTCAACAAATCAAATTCTAAATTAAAAATAGTAGAAACGCATGCTTAGTAGAGTTGCCGATAGTTTGTACTGGATGAGCCGCTATATGGAGCGTACAGATGGAATCTTAAGAACATTAAAGATCAACTACGCTTCCAGTCAGGATGATATACAGGAATTTAGTTGGAAGCCGGTGCTTCAGATCTTTACTTTTTTGAACGAAGAGGAAGCCAATGCATTGGCACACGATTCTAGGGGTGTGCTGGAATACATGGTTGTCGGAAAAGACAACCCGAACTCAGTTTTGAACATTGTTACACAGGCCAGAGAAAATGGCCGGAGTGTGCAGGACCATATCACAAAAGAAATGTGGCAATGCTTGAACGATTTTTATCATGCGGTAAGGGATGAAAGACTTGCAGAACAGTTACAAAAAGATGATCCTATTACATTACTCGATAATTTACTTCGATTTGGTTTGTTGTATTGCGGTACAACAGATGTTACGATGGCCAGAGGAGAAGGAAATTCTTTCATCAACATTGGTAAATATTTAGAAAGAGCCATACAAAGCGCCGATATTTTAGATGTGAAATTTAGTGATGTTTATTATGATGTAAACAGAGAAGCAGATACTACTTACTGGAAGTACTTTTTGATGTCAATATCGGGATATGAATTGTACCTGAAAACTTATCGTGGCGGTTTTGAAGCGAAGAATGTTGTTGAACAAGTTGTGCTGAACGATAAATTTCCACGTTCACTCGTTTATTCTATAAACAGAGTGCACAGGTATTTTGAAAGAATAAAGAGTGAAAGAAATGCATCCGATTTTAATCAGATAGATTTCATGATTGGCAAATTTAAAAGTAAAGTTCAGTTCAGCACCTCCAATTCTATTGTTCAGGAGGGGTTACATAATTTTTTAAACGAATCTAAAACAGGTTTATACGATATCGGTACAGCTCTTGGAAAAAGTTACTTCGGTTATTCATAAACGATATGTCAATATAAAACTGACCGCTTTCCATAATCAACATTCTAATCATTTAATAACTACTTAAAAAAATATGCCTCGTTTCATCATTCATCACGTAACAAAATATACTTATCCTGAACCGGTACGTGACAGTGCCAATCAAATAATACTGTTCCCTATAAGAGATGAATATCAAGATGTATTAAGTCATCAACTGATCATTACCGGAGAACCGAATGTAGAAAAGTATAGAGATTATTATGGTAATGAAATTGGCACTTTCATGAATATTGATCTGCATAAAGAATTAAGGATCGATTCTACAAAAACAATTGTAACTAAAGAAAGAGCTCTCCCGACGGGCACTGAAACAATTGAAGAACAATGGGGTCATCTGAATCAGATAAAAAACGTGGTGCCCTTCATAGATTTTTTGTTGCCTGAATTGTTTGAAGCAATTGATGAAGTTAAAAAAACAGCTAATGTAGATCTATATAAATCAATGAGTGTGTTTGATGCCGCACAAGAGTTGAATAAATACGTATACAAGAATTTTCAATACATCAAAGGCATTACTAATACACAAACTACGATCGATGAAGTTTGGAAATTAAAAGCAGGTGTTTGTCAGGATTTTGCACACATTCTCTCTGTAATGCTACGCTTGATCAACATTCCTGCCCGTTATGTAAGTGGTTATGTTTGTCCGAAAGACAAAGATCTTCGAGGGCAAGGTGCTACTCATGCATGGGTAGAAGCCTATATTCCATTCTATGGTTGGATAGGACTTGATCCCACCAACAACTGTGTGGTAAATGATCTGCATGTACGTTTGGCCATTGGTAGAAATTTTAGTGATTGTTCTCCGGTTAAAGGTACATATAAAGGTTCTGCAAAACAATCTTTGGAGGTAGGCGTATCCGTTAGTTATGAAGACGGGGCTGTTTCTAAAAATGTAAACCCTATTTTAGAGCCGCAATATATTACTCCTGTTACTGAGCCCGATGGCACGAACAATTCTTACAGACGATATACGGATATGATGAAAGTACAACAACAACAACAGCAGCAATAATTTTGTAGGTATTGATCCCGGTTAATACCTATCTTCCAAATTCATCGCCATAGTCCTCGGCGTATTTTTCATATTTTTTAATAAGTGTTACGTTTTTTATCTCTGTATCAGATAATAAATTTTTTACATCGGTTGTATGCGGTACATACCAGTCCCGATCTTCAAATGTCTCTCTAAGATTTTTCTTTTTAAAGCAGTAGCCATGTCTTGCAAAAATTTCGTTTCGCATTACTTCCAGTTCCCACTTAGTAAGATTATTTACGTCGTCGTCCTTTAAAAGTCTTTGAGATGCCTGCGGATAAATCCCTACATCTTTTGAATAAACAAACGATTTACGACTCAATGAAAATTGCTTTGCTTTCAACTGGGGGGTTTCTTTGTAAGGAACCCAGTTTCCTACAACTACATCTTTATTACTTTCTTTATACAATATTTTAAACGCTCCGTCATTTTTATCATCTCCGGGCTCTCTGGCATCTATATTGTAAACACTATCTTTTTTTGTTACAAGACCAATAAATGGTCGATCATTTCCTCCAACCACCGATCTTCCCTCAATAGTATCTTTTAAAACCTTTGTAATTAATAACGTAATTTTATTGGTGCCAAAATCACCAACAAAGGAACCTAAAATGCCGGGAGAAGTACCAGTTAGGGCGGCATCTTGTGTTGAAGGGTTAAGAGAACTGTCGCCGGGGGGTTTGGGCTCGTTACCACAAGCCGCCAAAATACCTAATATTGCAAGCGCAAAAAGATTAGTCAGTTTCATATAGCTTTGTTTTTTACTAATATAACACATTGAAACCAACATTCAAAAATATATCTACCTTGGTGCTCCTGTGTATACTGGCGTTCTTCAGTTTTCTGATGGTTCGAATCATTATTCCCTATCACTCACTGCAAACAGATATAGGATTTTTACAACTGAAACAAGCCGTTATTCATATTGATGTGTGGAGAGTCTCTTTTTTTACCCACGTTTTCACTAGTTTTTTTGTTTTGATCGCCGGCTTTACACAATTTTCCAAAAAGCTTTTGAAACAAAGACCGGTATTACATAGAAGGCTGGGCTATTTTTATGTAATTAATATTTTATTCATAACCGGCCCAGCCGGACTTATTATGAGTTTTTATGCAAATGGGGGTGTAAATAGTATTATTGGTTTTACGCTATTATCGGTTTTATGGATAGGCACAACAGCCATGGCACTTTACAAAGCCATTAAAAAAGATTTTATTGCTCATAGGGCATTTATGATACGAAGTTTTGCGTTGACACTCTCAGCTATTTCCTTGAGAGCAGAAAAGGTTTTGTTTGCAGAGTTTACCAATATTGCACCAATGGATCGCTACAGAATTATTGCCTGGTTGGGTTGGGGGTTGAATTTGATCATTGCAGAGATCATCATTTATCAACTACATCAAAAAAGAAAAATAAAAAACCTCCGTTTCAAAACGGAGGTTAATACAATATAATATTTTTATTAAATTAGTTATTCAACATCAACGGCATCACCAACATTAACAACTCTTCGTTTTTATCGATCTCTGTTGGTTTAATGATACCGGCTTTGGTTGGTGTACTTAATTCCATTACAATTTCATCCGTATCTGCAGCACCAAGCATTTCAATTAAAAATTTTGCATTGAAAGCAATTTGCAGATCCTCGCCATCATATTGACAAGACATGCGCTCATTACCTTCGTTACTAAAATCAACATCTTGTGCGGCTAATTGCAATTCGCTTCCGCTGATGCTTAATGCAACCTGATTTGTACTCTTGTTACTAAATACACTTACACGGCGTAATGCACTTTGAAAATCGCCTTTGTTAATAGTTAGTTTATAAGGATTATCAACCGGTATCACTACTTTATAATCAGGGAAACGGGCATCGATCAGCCTACACACAAGTTCTGTTCCACCATGTTTTACAAATAAATGATTGCTATTATACGATACCGTTAGTTCGTCATCATTATCTGGCAACGCTGTTTTTAAAAGATTCAACGGTTTTTTCGGTGCGATGAAAGTGTCTGTTTTAGGGCAACTTACATCAGTTCTCCTGTATTTTACCAATCTATGGGCATCGGTAGCAACACAGGTAAGGCCTTTTTTATCTAACTCAAAAAACACGCCTGTCATTGCCGGACGAAGATCATCGTTACTCACAGCAAACAAACTTTTATTGATCGCCGTTACCAATGCCGAAGAGGTAATGGTAAAAGAATTAGCATCATCTGCAGCAGGTTCTTTTGGAAAGTTGTCAGGATTTTCACCCATTACTTTATACTTACCGTTATCGCTGGTAATTTCTATTCCAAAATTTTTATCAATTGTAAAAGTCAATGGCTGTTCAGGAATATTTTTCAAGGAGTCCATCAAAATTTTTGCAGGAATACAAACTTTGCCGCTGTCTTTTGCTTCAATCTCTAAATGAACTTTCATCACAGTTTCCAGATCGGTAGCTACCACCGTTAATTTGTTTTTCTCGATTTCAAATAAAAAATCTTCCAAAATAGGTAACACTGTATTAGAATTAATAACCCCGCTGATTTGCTGTAATTGCTTTAGTAAGGCCGCAGACGAAACAATAAACTTCATATTATAGTTGTATTAAAAATCAAAGATAAAATATTAAGGTTAACCGGCTCAAGATAATGAAATAATTTTGGTTCTAATTACCGTGTTTTCAACAGAACTTTGTTCATAATGCTCAATAAACAACATTTAACCCCACAACAGGCTTTTCAAAAAATTAAACAATACTGCGCCTATCAGGAACGCTGCCATTCTGAGGTGAAGGAAAAACTTTATAACTATGGCTTATCTAAGAATGATGTGGAAGATATTGTGAGTAAACTGATCAGTGAAAATTATCTAAACGAGGAGCGCTTTGCCATCCTTTTTGCCGGAGGAAAATTCAGGAGCAAAAATTGGGGGAAAACCAAGATCCGATACGAATTAAAGCAAAAGCAGGTAAGCGATTATTGCATCAAAAAAGCGCTTTGCCAAATAGATTTCGATGATTATTTGTTGACACTTCAAAATCTGGCTGAAAAAAAATTACTGACGCTGAAAAGTGAAAAAAACATCTTTATCAAAAAAAGGAAATTGCAGGATCACTTGTTACAAAAAGGATTTGAATCGGATCTGGTAAGGGATTGTGTGAAAAAGATATGACTCAGAACGAGCTACAACGGTAAAGCCGCAAGGGACAAGCATACTGACCCGAAACTCTTTGCTTATCCCTTGCAGCTTGTGGCTAGTAGCTTACAATTAAATTCTCAGTAAAAAAATACCGAATGCAACCTTTTTTTGAAAAAATGAAACATATATTTAGTTTAATCTATTTTTTAATCTGTTTTTCTCTTGGCTACACAACAACATATTGACCACAACGAGGTTTTTGATCTGGCTTTTCGTTTTGTTACAGAAACGAACGAGAATATTTTTCTTACCGGTAAGGCTGGAACCGGTAAAACTACTTTTTTAAAATATTTAAAGGATAACTGCACAAAAAATGTAGTGATAGCTGCGCCAACAGGCGTTGCAGCTATTAATGCCGGGGGTGTTACATTGCACAGCTTGTTTCAATTGCCCTTTGAACCTTTTTTGCCAACAGCCGTAAATAAAAATGAGTTACTGGCAAAGATCCATTACAATCGTCAGCGACAACAATTGCTACGCAAGATGGAATTACTCATTATTGACGAGATCAGTATGGTTCGTAGCGATGTGATGGATGCTATTGATACCATCTTAAAAAGTATTCGTAGAAATTATGATACACCCTTTGGTGGCGTACAATTATTATGCATCGGCGATCTGCATCAATTAGCACCGGTAGCTCAAAATCAGGAGTGGAGCATTTTACAGGAATATTATTCAACACCATTCTTTTTCGATAGTCATGCTATTAAAGAACAGATGCCATTATTGATTGAGCTGAATAAAATTTATCGACAAAAAGATGAATCGTTTGTTCGTTTGTTGAATAAAGTACGAAACAACCAAATGGATAAGGATGATTTTGAAGACCTGCATCTTCGTTTTGATCAACACTTTACTCCTCCGGTAAATGAAAAATACATTACCCTTACTTCTCATAACAGACAATCAGATCAAATCAATCTGGTACAACTACACAAATTATTTACGCCTGAATTCAAGTATACGGCAAACATCGAGGGTGAATTTTCCGAAAAAGCCTATCCGGCCGAAGTTGAATTGGTTTTAAAGGTTGGGGCACAGGTTATGTTCTTAAAGAACGATGCTATTCAAAAAAGGTATTTTAATGGTAAGATCGGTGTAATTAAATCGTTGGAAAAAGAAAGAATTATTGTTGAAGCAGATGGATTTGATATTGATGTTTCTTTAGAAACATGGGAAAACACCCGCTACACTTTAAACAAAGCCGATGGCAAATTAGAGCAAGAAGTTGTCGGTTCGTTTTCTCAATATCCATTGCGATTAGCTTGGGCTATCACCATACACAAAAGCCAGGGATTGACTTTTGAAAAAGTGATGATCGATGCAGGATCTGCATTCAGCAGCGGACAAGTGTATGTTGCATTAAGCCGTTGTACAAGTTTAGAAGGTATTGTGCTGTTATCAAAAATTCCGAGCTCGGCCATTCAAAACAACGACAATGTTATAAAGGGCCTACAATCTTTAACACATAAGGGCTCTTTAGCAGAACGATTTGCCGGTGCAAGGCAGGTTTATACACAACAGCTCTTAGAAGAAATTTTTTCTTTTGAAGAGGTAAATACTGCTGCTACGCAATTACAATTTCATGTAAAAAAACATTTAGATAAATTAAATCCGGAAAGTGAACCATGGGTGAACGATCTTAAAAACTATATCAACTCAGAACAAGTTGTCGGATTAAAATTTATCAGTCGTACCGGCGAGTTAATGAAAGAAGAAGGCATCATTGAAAAAAATATGTTGTTGCAACAACGTATCATGGATGCAGCCAATCATTTTATTCCTAAGTTTTCATCGCTGCAACAATCTTTACAAAAGCATCCCATTATAACAGAACATAAAGAAGCTGCAACAGAAGTAAATGAATATTTACAGCAGCTTGCGTTATCCATACACACTTTATTGTATTACTTGGAATATTGCAAACAGCCTTTTGCCATTACATCTTTTTTAAAGAAGAAATTAAATTATGCATTGCCACGTATTTCTATAACCTGTTATGCAAGCGGTAAAAAAGAAATTGTTTCCACCGATACCCCTAACCTTGAATTGTACAATACGCTGAAACGTTGGCGGGATATGGTTATTGAAGAAACCCAACAACCAATTTACATGGTTGCCAATCAGGCCACACTAAAAGAAATCTGCACGTACCTGCCACTTACAAAAAAAGACCTAATGCAAATAAGTGGGTTTGGAAAAGCGAAGGTTGAAAAATATGGTGATGATATTATTGAAGCTGTTGAAAGCTACTGTCACCGGCATGGAGTTGAAACAAATATGTTTGCTAAAGAAGGGAATCCCAAAAAAGAAAGAAAAGAAAAAAGCAGTGAACCAAAAGTTGATACTAAAAAAGTTTCTTTTGATCTATTTAAAGAAGGAAAAACAATAGATGAAATTGCAACAATAAGAAATTTTACAAAAGCCACTATTGAAGGGCATTTATCAAATTATATTGGTACGGGTGAAATTAATATTGACGATCTTGTAAATAAAGAAAAACAACTGTTAATTAAAAATGCGATTACGGTACACGGTAGAGAAAACATAAAGATCTTAGTAGATAATTTACCGGGTATTGGTTATGGGGAAGTCAGGATGGTCTTGGCTTCTGGAATGACTAACGAGTAGTAAATTGCGTTATCTTCCAAAATCATCTTGTACCCTCACAATATCATCTTCATCACTTGGGTTTTCCGCATCGGTATGTTGCCAGATCTCTGCTACAATACCCCAGCCATCCAAGCCGATCAAACGGTGGCGTTCGCCTTTTGCTAATTGAATAATGTCACCGATTTTTAGATGAGTGGTTTGTTTCTCATCATCCGTATCGCTTGTAACTACGCCGGCTGTTCCGCCAATGAGTTTCCATATTTCTGCACGACGATGATGGTATTGCCAGCTCAATCTTTTTTGAGGCCCAACCACCAAAATTTTCGGACTCAGTTTTCCGGAAATTTCAAGTTCCTTTTTAGTAAGATGTGAAAAATATTTTGAAATAAATTTATCTGCTTCGTTTTCATCGATCACAAAAAAACCACCCCAGGGACGCTTATCGTCGTATTTATCAACAGCAATATTTTGCTCTTTTAAATACTCGGCAACTTTTTTAAAAACTTTTTCTTTAGAAGTATCTGTGGCAAACGATAAGGACATATTCAGGAATTCTTTGAATCAAATATAAATTATCTTCCCATAAAAACCATTAATATCTGTACATCACTTGGATTTACGCCCGATATACGTGAAGCTTGTCCAAGTGTATGCGGACGAATTTTTTTAAACTTTTGTTTTGCCTCTGTTCCTAGTGAGACTAACTTTTCGTAATCAAAATTTTCAGGGATCACAAGATTCTCCAACTGGCTCATTTTGGTTACGAGCTCTTTTTCCTTTTCAATATAAGTATCGTATTTGATCTGTATCTCTGCTTGTTCAATTGTTTCTGCGCCATATTCACCAAGAGCTGACGCCAGTTTTGGAACAGCATTTATCATTGCACTTAAGCTTAAATTTGGTCTCAATAATATCTGTCCAGCTTTTTGTCTTTTATCTAACGGTGATGAATAAACGCTTTCTAATACTCCGTTTATTTCTTCCGGCTCCAAACTGATCTGTTGAAGCAATTCTTTAATTTTAGCTACATTCTCTTTCTTCGCTATTACTTTGTCCATTCTTTCCTGATCGGCTAATCCCAAGCGATAACTGATCTCTGTAAGACGCAGATCCGCATTATCCTGACGCAAAAGGGTTCTAAATTCGGCTCTACTGGTGAACATACGGTAAGGTTCATCCGTTCCTTTATTGATCAGATCGTCTATTAATACACCGATATACGCTTCACTTCTTTTTAAAACTACCGGCTCCAAATTTCTTGCTTTTTGATGAGCATTGATACCGGCCATTAAACCCTGACAAGCCGCTTCCTCATATCCTGTTGTACCATTTATTTGTCCGGCAAAGAAAAGATTGTCAATCAGCTTTGTTTCGAGGCTGAATTTTAACTGTGTTGGTGGAAAATAATCATACTCAATGGCATATCCTGGGCGGAACATTCTGCAATTTTCAAAGCCAGGAACCATTTTAAGTGCTTGATACTGAACCTCTTCCGGCAAAGATGAGGAGAATCCGTTCACGTAGACCTCTATCGTGTTAAACCCTTCGGGCTCAACAAATAACTGATGTCTTTCCCTATCGGAAAACCTATTGATCTTGTCTTCTATACTCGGGCAATACCTTGGCCCGGTTCCCTGAATTCTACCCTGAAACATCGGACTTTTTTCAAACCCAGTTTTTAGTATTTCATGTACTTCAGGACTTGTATAAGTTACCCAACAACTTCTTTGTTGTTCTGGTTTAATTTTTTCTATTCCTTTATAACTAAACCCCACAATCTCTTCATCACCCTTCTGCTCTTCCATTTTGGAATAATCTAGACTTCTACCATCTATTCTTGGAGGAGTTCCTGTTTTTAATCGATCGCTTTCAAAGCCCAGCGCAACCAATTGCTCAGTTATTCCTGTTGAAGCTTTTTCGGCCATACGACCGCCGCCTAACTGTTTCTCACCAATATGGATGATCCCGTTTAAAAATGTCCCATTGGTTAAAACCACTGATTTTGCCTTGATTTCGTGCCCCAAACCGGTCAAAACACCAAAAACTTGACCATTTTTAATCAAAAGTCCATTTACCATATCTTGGTAAAAGTCAACGTTGGGAGTATTTTCAAGCATTTCCCTCCACTTATTAGCAAAGATCATTCTATCGCTTTGCACCCTCGGACTCCACATGGCCGGCCCTTTGCTTCGATTCAACATCCTGAACTGGATCATACTGGCATCACTTACTATACCACTATACCCTCCCATGGCATCTATTTCCCTTACAATCTGACCTTTTGCAATACCTCCCATGGCAGGATTACAACTCATTTGTCCGATGGTTTGCATATTCATAGTAATAAGCAGCACCTTGCTGCCCATATTAGCGGCAGCGGCAGCGGCTTCGCAACCGGCATGACCGGCACCTACTACTATGATATCGTATTCTGGAAACATGGGTGCAAAGATACGAAATAGAAAAATGTGTTTTGGGAGGAATTGAGTTAAAATGCCCCAAACTATACGAAGTGTTCCACGGGAAACATCTCCCTCTAGCAGAAACTTAAATGTGACACGTGGAACATTATTTAAAATACGACTTCAGGTATTTATCTTCCATTTGTCGCATAAGCTTCTCATCTTTAGTTGACTTATCCTTATATCCACATAAATGCAAGGCGCCGTGGAAGATAACCCGGTGTAACTCCTCTTTAATGGAGGTCTCGTGGTTTTTAGCATTATCCCGAACCCGATCTATACTTATATATATATCCCCATCAACCGGTAAAGACGGTTCTGAAAGACAAAAAGTTATAATGTCGGTGTAGTAGTTGTGATTCAGATAAGACTTATTGATTTCAAGTAAGTAATCATCCGAGCAAAAGACATATGACAAAGAGCCTAGTCGCTTCTCCTCCTTTGAGAAAATTGTTGGAATAAACTTCTTTAACCTTGTCCGATCTTTCAACACGGGCACTTTTTCAATAAAAAAGAATTGAACCTTCATGTGTTTAATTTCTGAATTCGAAATTATCAATCAATCTCGAATAAATACCTTTGCAGGAAATAAATCTGACGGAATGGACAGAAGACTCTCGGAAATTGAAGTAGGCAAAACCGTACTCATTAAATATTTTGAAAAAGACGATATTTTTTTAAAGTTGATGGAAATGGGGTGCGTACCCGGCGAGACAATAATTATTGATCAAATTGCCCCATTGGGAGATCCGATCTCAATAATGGTTGCAGGATATAACCTTAGTTTACGCCTAAATGAAGCCGAAAATATTTGGGTTGAAGAATTAAACAATTGATTATCAATATTTTATGAAAATTGGACTTTATTTTGGCTCCTTCAACCCGGTACATACCGGTCATCTTATCATAGCTAACCATATTGCTCACAATTTTGATCTGCAGCAGGTTTGGATGGTAGTTTCTCCTCAAAACCCATTCAAGAAATCAGTCTCCCTTCTTAATGAGTACCATCGTTTACATTTTATACAAGCGTCTATTGAGGGAGAAACGAAACTCAAAGCATCCAACGTAGAATTTAAATTACCCAAACCTTCTTATACAATCGATACATTGACATATCTGGAAGAAAAATATCCGGAACATCAATTTTCAATTATTATGGGTAGCGATAGTTTTAATAATTTATCTAAATGGAAAAATTATGAACTTATAGTAAAAAAATATAAGCTATTTATTTACATAAGGCCGGGTTTTGAAGTAGATAATTCTATCGGTGCGACGATAGAGATTGTAAAAGCACCATTGCTTGAGATTTCGAGTACCCATATACGTGAGTTAGTAAAAGAAGGAAAGTCTATTCGCTATCTGGTGCCGGATGTGGTGAATGAAGAGATTGAAAGAAATGGCTATTATAGACAACCGGTTTAGAAGAGCCAGCCAAGGCCAAGGCAAATTATTACAATAACAGGAGCTGGTAGTTTTGTATAATTGAGTGCGATAAATGTTCCAAGTATTACACCAATGTTTAAGAGACTAACAAGTTTGAAAGACATAAGGGATATATCTTTCAGCAAATAAAGGGAAGCTGCCCACATTAATCCTACTACAACTGCATTAATGCCCTCAAGGGCCCTGTTGACCACAACAAATTTTTTTAAATATTGCCAAACAGGAAAAAAGAATAGTACCAACAAAGCGCTGGGTAAAAAAATTGCGACTGACCCAATAATACAGCCCAAGAGTTGTCGTTCCTTTCCTTCATTTTTTAAAGCAATACCACCCGTGTAAGATGCAATGGAAAATACGGGTCCGGGAATAGCCCGAACAATTCCTGCTCCGGTCAACAACTCCTGTTTATCAATCCTAATAATATTTTGTGAGCTATCCGAGAACTTTCGGTCAGTAGGTCTGGCAACGTATTGATCTAACATCATTGGAATCAATACATCACCTCCTCCAAAAACCAGACTTCCGAAACGATAAAAGTTTTCGAAAAGATTGTAAGCTTTTCTATCTTCCCAATTCTGCTTTCTTGCCGTTTCGCTAAGAAAACCCGCCAAAGCAAAAACTAAAACAAAAAGCCAGATATTTGTCCATCGCACTTGCTTGGGTTTTACCTTTTCACGTTCCGGAAAACGTTTATCGCTAAAATTTGTGGCTACGCCCCCCAAAACGATCAATAAAGGGAAAACCCAAGGTGCTTTGAATAAAAAATAGGTAATGCCCATTGATAATAACATGATTATCTGTGTAATCAGATTGTTCACAGAAATTTTGAATGCTTTAACGGCAGCATATATCAAAAAACCGATTGCCATGGGCTGAATGAACTGGAAAACACTGGTATGCAAATTGGCTGATCCGATGCTTGCTACAAGAAAAGAAAAAGCCCCCATTAAAATGCAGGCCGGTAATATCCAAATAATCAATGTAATAACCGCCAGCATAACGCCCCCACGTTTATACCCGATCAGAGTTAATGTTTGGGTGGAAGAAGCCCCCGGTAATAGCTGACAAAACGAAGTGTAGTCCATCAACTCCTGACTCGTTACATCTCTTCGTTTGTCAACAAAGGTTTTCATCATCATACCAAAATGGCCTTGGGGCCCACCAAAAGCGGTTATACTGTGCACTAACACAGATTTTAAAAATGGTATATGTCTGAGCAGGTTCAGTGTTGTACAATTAGATTTACAATGGCAAGTCTTAAAGATACAAATTAAATGTACTTTTCATAAAAAACAGAATGGCCGGTTGTAAAATGCTGCACACATGTATTCACGTTAGTGAATATGAAGAAACTTAAGAGTTAGAGTAGTTCGTACAATGCCCTTAGCTTTTCTCTTGATATGATCTTTTCCCAATCTTTACCTAAAGCATTTTCCCAAAGCGGTTTCATACCCAATGAAACATCAATCATTTTATTAAACTGCTCATCGGTTAAATTGGCACAGATATTTTGTGGTATATCAATGTGATTTTTTTCAACCATGTATTTAAACTCTTTTACGCCTTCGGGATAATACTCTTCCAGTTTATCAAAAACAATACAATTACCAATACCGTGTTTGGTACCGAGTAAATAACTTAATCCATAACTAACGGCATGGGCTACCCCAACCTGAGAATAGGCAATGCTCATACCTCCGGCATAAGAAGCCATCATTAATTTATCATCGCATTCATCGTCCCAGACAGGCTTATCAACAAAAACATCTCTACACAATTCAAGAGCCTTTTCTCCGTAACTTTTACTAAACTCGTTCAAATAAGTTCCGGTAAGACTTTCTATACAATGTATGTAACAATCCATACCTGTATAAAATCGTTGGTTTGCCGGAGCGTTGGCACAAAGTTCCGGATCTAAAACAATCTGATCGAAAGGGGTGAAATCTGAATTCATTCCGAGTTTACGGGTTGGGCCTGTTAATACTGTAGTGCGACTTACTTCGGCGCCGGTTCCACTCAATGTTGGGATTCCTACTTTATAAACACCTGCAACTTTAACAAGATCCCATCCTTGATAATCTGCACTGCTTCCCGGATTTGTCATCATTAAAGAAACAGCCTTTGCAAGATCCATTGCAGAGCCGCCACCAATACCAATAATGCCGCTCACGGTTCCAAATTCTTCTTTCAATTGGTTAGCTAATACATCTACATATGTTGTCTTAGGTTCGTAAGTAACATCAACATAAATAATCTTATCTTTTCCCTTTACAGGAACTCTTTGCGCCAGAGGCTTACCTTCAAAAAAATGATCGACTAAAAAGATCATTGGTTTGTCGCCAATTCTTCTTGGTTGAAGAATTTCATCAAGTTGATCAAATGCACCACGTCCGTAAACAACGTAGTCAACCATTTTAAAGTTTCTGAATTTCATGCTGCAATTTCGCTAAAAACTTTTAAAGTGGTATATTTATAGAAACATATTCTATGAAATCCATACTCCTGTCAAGTTTACTATTGCTTTCTTTGGGCTTTCTTCTTACCGCATGTCCGGTGGCAACAAAATTTCCCCTAACAGAAAAAGAAGATCTTTCAACTTTTGATAAAAGACTGATTGGAGAATGGGTAAACAGCGATTCCGCAGCAGAGGCTAAGAAAATAAGAATTACAAAAGGAGAGACTAAAAAAACCTACCATATTGAAGTGTTGGAAAAGGGATCTATGTTTATGGCCGAAAGCGAAACCTTTGAAGCCTGGATCACCGACTTGGATGATAAAAAATTTATTGTACTTCAGGAAATTAAAGACGGGGAAACAGATAAATCTTATTATGTGTATCATTTAGAAATAACTGATGATTATCTGATAACACATGATGTTAGTTTAAAAGTAAAAGGTATCGATGGAATTAAATCTGTTTCAACCTACCGTGAAGAAGTAAGTGCTTCGATGACATTTAAGGATTTTCTTTCCGAAGAAAGAAAATGGACAAAAGAATAGGTCACCTTATTAAATCCTGAACATCGGGGTCTCCTTCAAGGTTATTAATTTGCCGCATAATATCGTCATATCTGCTTGCAACATATCTGCTAACCGGAACAACTGTATATTTTTTTGGATTTGGAAGACAGGCGGCGATCATAGCTGCTTCACTTCGTGTAAGGTCTTTTGCGTCTTTATTGAAATAACTTCTGGCCGCCGCTTGCACACCAAAAATACCTCTACCCATTTCAGCAATATTCAAATAGGTTTGAAGAATTTTTTTCTTGCTCCAGAAAGATTCGATCATAAAAGTAAAATACACTTCTAAGCCTTTTCTGAAAAAACCTCCGCCTTGCCAAAGAAAAACATTTTTTGCGACCTGTTGACTGATCGTACTTGCACCTCTTGTTTTGTTGGGATGCCTTTTATTGTACTTCATCGCCAACTTAATTGCTTTCAGATCAAAACCGTCATGATCGGGAAACAACTGATCTTCGCTTGCCATTACCGCCAGCTTACTATTAGAGCCCATTGCATTGCCACTTACATAATCTCTGCTTAGCCCGTTACCCGTAACTAAACTGCCCAATTGTGTAATGGTAATAGGCGGGTTAACAACGGTAACTAAAAAAAAGTAAAGCAAAGAAGAAATATAACAGATCGACAAAATATTAAATATCAAAGACAAGCTTCGGTTTATAAATGCTCTCGTTGATTTAAAAAACCAATATATCAATCCAACTATTACAACAGGTACAATGACTAAGATTAAACCGATCTTGATAAAAAATTTAGGATCAAAATCATTGAATGGTTGAATTTTTAAAATGAAATATACAGCCCAGCAAAGATGGGCCAGAAAGATCCAGAAAAATATTTTCTTAATGATAGGCCAAGATTTCTTCATCAGATCATTTTATATAAACAAGTAAAGTGATTAATTTTTGAATCCCTGATAAAGTATTCCTACTATCAAGGCAATACCAAATGTGATCAACAAAAAGCCGGATACCTGATCTACTCTATGAACAGTTTTATCATTCAATTTTTTTCCTATTTTTCCTGCTAGTGTTACTTTCAAAACATCGGCTGTCATATTAATGAGTAAACAAGTTGAGAAAAGAATAAAACGGTGTTTGCCCGACATTGTACCGGCTACAGTTGGAGCCGTAAAGGCCCAAAAAGCCACCACAGCAGGATTGAGCGTATTGATCAAAAAGCCTGAAGTAAAAATTCTGAAATATTTTCCGGAAGATATTTGTACTCTGTCCTGATCTTCTTTAACATGTGCTTTTTTGAAAAATAGATTGAATAAACCCATTCCCAAAAGAAAAATGCCGCCAACCACTCCGATAGTAACGGTGTATTCATTGCTAAACTGTTGTATCAGGCCCAAAAAAAGATTGGCTAAAACAACCCACATGATATCGCTTACCCATACACCTGCAACAAAACTAAATCCGGCAGGCTTACCGTAATTAACACTCAACTTAATAATGGTAAATATAACCGGGCCTACAGAAATCACCAGAGGCAAGCCTAATAAAATTCCTTTCCATAAAGCTTCAAACATCAACAGGTGATTTGGTTAATCCGTGAAGTTAATTATAATACTGCAGTGGATAATATCAGTCTATGATTTTTTTTTATAAATGGGCACAGTGCTGCAAGGCTCTCCGTACATAATGCTTTTCACAACAGGCAAAAGAAGCTTTGTAGCTTCAAGGTATGCGGCTTCGTCTATCGGGAGATCTCCGCAACCTTTAATGACAACTCTTTTGTCGGTATAATCTGAAGCAGAAAGTTTTGATATATTTTTAATCAGTATTTTCTTTTTTACATCATCTTCGTTTCCGTAAAAAATTTCTTTTGCAACCGGTTGAAGATAGGTAGTTACCAGCATATAAGCCCACATAGGAATGATGGCATCTGCACTACAGGTAACCGTAACGGTTTTACCGGTGTATGGAGTTGTATCCAATGTTTTTAAAGCTTCTCTGAAATCTTTTTCCTTTAAGATCAATCCCATAAAAAGATGATCTTTCAAATCAAACACCACAATATCTTCCTTTGGATAAAACTCTTCCAGATCGATAGTGGTTAATGCACTCTCGCTTACTTTATTAATAATAGCTCCGTCCATACTGCAAAGTTAGGATTTAAGTAATTGCGGTGAGTTACTGTGAGTTTCGAAACATGGAATAAAAAAGAGGTAATTGCAGAGTCACAAGTCGCAAGCATCAAGGGACAAGCATATTGGTTCAAATCACTTTACTTGCCTCTTGAAGCTTGTAGCTAAAGCCTCAGCTCGCTAACTTGAAATAAAAAACCGGACTTTAAAGGTCCGGTCAAAGGGGTTATTTTCCTCTTTTTGCTATAACTAGTTAAACTTGCTTCGTTCGTCTTTTATGTCTGCGGTCTTTTTAAGGCCTTCAAACCAGCCATATGAAATTTGCTGACGCAGAGATTGTTTTCTGTTCTTTTCTTGTTCTGCAGCAACATCCGGAGCATCGGCAGGTTTAGTACCAATGCTGTTTACTTTGATCACATATACACCGTTGGTACCAATGATCGGAGCAGATTCTTTTGATTGGTAAGCTGCATTAAAAGATGCACCGATCACTTTTGGTTCTTGTCCGATACCGTTTACAATTTGTGCGCCAAAAGTTAATGTTGAATCAGCTCCTGCAATAGCAATCTCTTTTTTGTATGCTTGTGCTGCTGATGCCAAACTTGGAGTAGCGCCTAAGTTTTTTACAATTTCATCTGCTTTTTTAAGATTACGAACCGTTGCTTCAACCAATGGTCTTGCAACTTTTGCATCCGGTAAACCTTCCGCCTGAACTTTTGTAACCGTTGCAACAATAAATTGATCGCTGATATTAAATGGCTCACTCACATCTCCTTCTTTTGCTTCAAATGCCCATTTTATCAATTGTCTTGCTTCTTGTAATCCGCCTAATTGATAATCGTTTTCTTTGATAAGATTCGGCACTTCAATTTTTTTCAATCCTTTTTTAGCAACATAACCATCCAACGCTTTAAGGTTTCTTGCTTCACCGGAAAGTTTAGCTGCTTGAGAACTTGCAGTGTTAATTGTTTCAGGGCTTGGTGTAATTTCTTTAGCCAGATAAGCTACTTTGTAGGTAGGTGCCGGATTTTTCTTTTCCAAAATTTCTATGTAGTGCCAACCGTAATCTGTTTTTACTGTCTTTTTAGTTTCGCCTTTTTCATTCAACAAAAATGCTGCAAACTCAGGAGCAAAACTATTTTTGTTTTGGATGGTTGCAATATCAAAAGTCATAACACCCTTTGTTTGGTGAGCTCCCTGATCATCTGTAAAACGAGCTTCTAAAGAATCGAAATTTCCACCAGCTTGAACCAATCCGGCAATGCTATCAATTTTATGTTTTGCTGCACTGTCAGTTAAAACTGTTTGACCTTTTTCATCAGTTGTTTTAATTAATATGTGACGGCATTTAATTGAATCTGGTAACACTTTGCTACCTACCATTTTGGCCAACACAATATTCTTTCCATCTAAATATGGTCCAAATACGCCACCAACAGGCAATGCAGCGATAGAGTCCTTTTGAGACATGGTCATTTTTTCCTTTGATATATACGCATCATCAAAAGGAATTGTACTCATGCTTCTTGATACAAAATTCTTTGGTGTAGTATCTGCAACAAACTGAGCTTTTAAACTATTCAATCCATCATAGGTGTTTGCAGTATCTTTTGCACTTGGGTTAGCATCAAAAGCAACATATGCAATCAATCTGCCACCATCTTGTTTGTATAGTTTAGGATATTTTTTTACGTAGTTAATAATATCTTCATCGCTTACTTTTACTGCGCTATCGCTGATAACATTATACGGTACACTCACATAAGAAATATTTGCAAACGTTTTTGCGTCTGCAGCATCTTTCTCTTTCATCCAGGTAGGATAATAAGCAGCACCACTGATCATAGCACTATATTTATTATATAGTGTTTGTAGTTTCATTGGTTCAATAACTTCTTCTTCTAAAGCAGCTCTTTGCTCTCCTTTCCATTTTTTTGCAGTTTGCCACCATTGCTGCACTTTTTCAATATCGTATATACCGGTAGTTTTATCCGTATAAGCTTGTTTCAACATTGGCGGAGCATCATCGCTGAACATTAATGCACTCATTTCTTTAGGAGAAAAAGTAAGACCAAGTTTTTCAAACTCTCCTTCAAGAATTTTTTGTCCAACCATTTGGTCCCATGCGTTTTGACGAACCTGATAGGTCATAGCACCGCTCACTCTGCCATTATAATTAGCTTCCATTTGTTTAACTTTTTTGTTAAACTCATCGTTGCTGATCTTTTCACCATTGACTTTACCAATTGTAGTGGAATTTGAAGCAAAGAAGCCATTGCCTCCTTGTTTAGCATCCATCAAAATAAAACCAATTAAACTTAGGGCAATAACACCAATTACTATGGCAGCTCCTTTATCACGAATACTCTGAATAATTTGCATAAACTATACTATATATTAAATATGGAGGGCAAAAATAGGGTAAAATAAGATAATATTACCTAAAAATAAGGGTATATAATATATTGTAAACAAGTACAGATGGGGCTTTTTGAGAATTTTTTATTGATCGCTGCAAAAACAGGCAGAACAGGGATAAAAAGAGTAATTCACATAGCTATGTTTATAAGCACGCTTTTATGTGTATAAACCCATATTTGTAATTTTTACATGGTGGGGAGTTGGGGTAAAATTAGGGGTGTTGGGGTTTGATGACCCCTGATGTGTTAATGTAGACTAATTTATCAGGTATTCAGTTAACATAGATAGATTTCAATTGTTAAATAATATTACTCACCTGAAATATTGTTAACCGATGTTGGAAAATAAAATAAAATTACCTGTAAATAGCTTTACTTGTGATACAGTAAAAAAATTATAATGTTAATTACCTGTGGATGTAACTGTATAAACTGATTGATTTAATTTTACAAATAATTTAAAAATTCTCTTTCCACAAATTCACATCCCTAATAGTAATAGGTTTATTTAAATAATATAGTATTAATAATTATTATGGCAGATATTAACACCGCAAAACAAGCAATTGAAACCGCCGGATTTTTAAACATCGACGTAGATGCTAACATAGATCTTTTTGCAGAAATTGAAAGATTGAAGAAAGAAAAAAATGCGATCGTTTTAGCACACTATTATCAGGAGCCGGATATTCAGGATGTGGCGGATTATATAGGCGATAGTTTAGGACTTGCACAGCAAGCAGAAAAAACAAATGCAGATATCATTGTTTTTGCCGGTGTACACTTTATGGCGGAAACGGCTAAAATACTCAATCCGTCGAAGAAGGTGTTATTACCCGATTTAAAGGCCGGTTGCTCCCTGAGTGACTCAGCACCCCCTGAACTGTTCAAAAGGTTCAAGGATCAACACCCAGACCACCTGGTGATCACTTACATCAACTGCTCTGCAGGGATGAAAGCATTGAGCGACATTATCTGCACCAGCAGTAATGCACAAACCATTATTGAAAGTTTACCAAAAGAGCAGAAAATAATTTTTGCACCGGATAAGAACCTTGGAGCTTACCTGAATAAGAAAACCGGCCGCAATATGGTTTTGTGGAATGGTGCTTGTATGGTGCATGAGATCTTTAGTGTAGAAAAAATTACCAAATTAAAAATTCGTCATCCTCAAGCGAAAGTAATTGCACACCCCGAATGTGAAGAACCTGTTTTACGTTTGGCAGATTATATTGGCAGCACCACCGGTTTATTGAAATATGCTCAGAAAAGTGAAGCCAAAGAATTTATTGTAGTAACTGAAACCGGTATTTTACACCAGATGCAAAAATCCTGTCCGGATAAAACATTTATACCGGCCCCACCCAACAATAGTTGTGCATGTAACGATTGCCCACACATGAAATTAAATACACTGGAAAAATTGTATTTGTGTATGGAATATGAATTGCCTGAAATTATGATGGAAGAATCTTTGCGTATTGCAGCGAAGAAACCAATTGACAGGATGTTGGAAATTAGTAAGCAGTATGGGCTGTAGTTTGGTACACAAAAATATTGAAAATGAATTGGTTAAAGCACCAGAGTTGCGTATATTTATGAGTTAGCAGCAAACCAATGGCAACATCTTTTATACTTGGAGCAGGATTTTCAGTGCCTGCTAAATATCCAAGCGGACATACTTTAAATGAGAAGTTTTTTAAAAATTTAGAAAACAACATTCTTAAGTTTTCATCTGGTGAATGGAAATGGGATGAATATGATATCTCGACCGCACAAAATGGAAGACTTAATTGGGATCATCTTAATATTTCATACTTATTAAGTGTATTGATTGAACATTTTCAAATGGAGACTTTTATGCCCTTTGATTATGAAGAATTCTATGACTGGATAAATAAGGCCTATCCCGAAGAATTAATTAAGAAATGTTGCACAACAGTAAATATTCGTTTGGAAAAGGATTTTAAAGAACTTCCTAAAGTTTACTTATTTCAGGATCCAGGTTTAAATGAATACAGATCAGTTCAAGAATGTTATAGCTATTTAATTGCTGACATTCTAAATAGACCTTATAAGCGTGAAGAAAATGGGAACCTTTATGACCAATTTATAGAATTACTCCGTAAAGAAAGTGCTGCAGATATTTTTACTTTAAATCATGACAACCTCTTAGAGTATTTATTGACCATCCGTGGATTACAGTATTCAGATGGCTTTACAGCCGAAGGCAGTTTGATATGTAACGATCAAAAAAAGCAGTTGCCCGTTTTCAACGATGTATATTCAGAAGCAATAAAAATTCATAAGTTACATGGAAGTATTGATTATTATCAATTTTCTGAAATGGAGCAATCACAAGGTGGTGTGTATTATGACACAGGAAAATATTGGTTTTTCAAGACAAATAATTATTGGGATATTCATACGGCTTCTCTAATAAATTCGGACACAAAGGAAATAGTACAGTCATTAAATCCAGATATTAAACCTCAATTCCTTACTGGCAAATCAAAACAGTTGACAATAAGCGAGCACCAAATATATAAACAGCTTTATTCTCATTTAAAGGAATCTCTTGCAACTACCAATAAATTAGTCATAATTGGATACTCATACAGAGACAAACATATTAATGAAGAAATAAAGCAATGTATTGAAAACAACTCTTGCGAAATTTTCAATGTTAATCCATACGTTGCCTTTCCATTTAGACGAAACTATTCACAAACAAATATTCATGAGCTTGATTCTATCAGCTCTTTATAAGGTCTGCTGCTAACATTGGTATTTGCAAAAGCTGGGCGGACGGAAGCCGTGTTTCAACTTTTGTTTTTCAATTTTGCTTCATATCGGGCAGACGAATAACTATTTAGCTATGTGCAAATCATCAACATTTATTTATAAATTTAGCTTCAGGTAGCCGGGCTGACGGAAGTCTATTTCCCAGCCTTCGCAAATACCTGCTCGTTAGGCGTCATTTTCAAAAAACATCCATTTTAATTTTAGCAATGAAAGAAGAACGAATACAAATTTCAAAGGAAACAATAGAAAGAATTGGAAAAAGTGGAGATTATTTGCGAAAATTAGGAGCAGAAGCTATTTCCTCAATGGAACAGACAAGTGTTATCCTTCACCAAGTTTATAAGGAAATTGCAAAATTTGGATGGTACACAAATGCCACTAGTTCAATTATTGACCTTGTTCCTGTTAAAGCTGCAATTAGAAATAAAAATACCGAAGAAATAAATCGCCTGATGATTGCACAAACAAAAGAGTACTACACCATTAATAAAAAGCACACTCTCGAAACATTTTCAGCAAAAAAAGAAATTCTTTCACGTGCATTTAAAGCTTTTGAGAAAAAACAATATGAATATTCTATCCTACTTTTTCTTACTCAGACTGATAGTATATGCAAAGCCTTAATTGGCACAAGGCTATTTGGTAAAAGATCAAAACAACCTAAAACTAAAGAGTTTGCCGACCAACATTATAATGAACGTTCTTTTATCTCTGCTGTTCTTCAACCATTGACAGATTATGGGGAAATTAATAAAGTTGAACAAGATTATTTGCCTGGTGAATTGAATCGACATAGGGTAATACACGGGGAGGACACAGAATATGGAAATGTTGTAAATGCACACAAGATTCTTTCGCTAATATTTTACTTGACTACCCTTGTTGGTAAAATATCAACAAAACCAAACGTCGCCTAACATTGGGTTTGCTGCAAGGCTGGCAGGACATTGGAGCAATGGTCATTTTATCGCTTTTGTGCTTCATCTGGGCTGGACAAACATCCCTGGGCTTTTGTTTGTTAACCTGTACTTTTATATCTTTAATCAGCAGCGGTCACGGGCGGACCAGCTATGAATTCAAGCCCTGCCCGTTGGCTGCTACCTTACTGCGACACATCAAACCTCTAAATTTTATTACAGTTTGTTTTACAGACTTACAATACCGACACTTTTAATTCTTGCATTTTGGTCTTGCAAAAGTTCGACACAGAAAACTGTTACAACAAATTTTGAAAGAATATTACAGGATACTACAAATAATCACCGAGCAAAATGGGACTTAGAGCAACTTGAACATTACAATAATATTTGTAAAGCAATAAATTTAAATAAGCTTTATGACGGAGTGGACAGCTTTGAAGTGAGATTGTGGCGGCAATTTTCCTTTTTTGGAATGGCAACGGACGAAGAAATTTACTCATTAAAAATATTGGACACTACAGTTAGTTTAACATTTTACAGAGTTTATTGTTCACAAGAAAATTATGACAATCCGAACTATAGAAATTGGAACCCTTTTACAAATCCAAAAATTGACAGTTTTTTTGCCGTGTCTAAATCCTTCCCAACAAAAATAATTGACAGTTTAAACTTGCAAAACCTTTGGACTTTAAAAACTCAAAGTGCTTTAAATATTCCTGACAGCATAGGCTTTTTAGATGGTTCAACAACAAGTATTGAACTTGCTTCTAAGTCAAAGTATACACTGCTAAGACACCATGTAGCATATGCATTCTATGAAAAGACAAAAATGATTGAAATAAAAAAATACATAGATGAATATGACAAATTAATAAGGTTTTTTCAATCAAATAAAATTTATGACCATAGTTATTAAAGACAATGCAGCAGCCAACAAAAGGTTATGTGCAATTTCCATTTGGCGTATCTCCCAAGCCCTTTGCTGATACATCCATTAACTTATACCTACACAATAAAAAAACACAATATTCACCCACGAATATTTGTACCAATTAAGAAATAAGCTACCTTTATTTCAATGACAATGATTACAATTTATCCTACGCTTTTTGATGATAGTCTTTCAGATATTACACCTCCTTACAATACCGTATCCGAAAAACAAGCAGAAAAATTATTTACTTATTTTAAAGAGCACCCACTTTTTAATTGGAAAAATTCTCACAATGGTTGTGAAGGAAAAGCTGATGCTGTCTGTGTTTTGTTAGATGAATGGGGAATACCAAATTATAAAGCATGGGTATTCGGTGGCGCTTATCTTAGAAAAAACTATGTTGGTGAATTAATGAAATACTGGAATTATCATGTTGCTGCTGTGTTAGCTGTGGAAAAGGATGGGAAAATTATACAGTATGTACTTGATCCTGCTACCGCTGATACATTGCAGACTGTAGAAGATTGGGCAGCGGGTATAACCTATATATCCCACAGTTATCATTGTACCCGTCAGGCACATTGGTATATTTTTTCCGGAAAAAGTATCATCAATGAAAAGTGGAATAAACGAAACAGACGGAACCGTAAATGGATGATCCAATGTCTTGCAGGAATCAATAGTCTTACAATAGTGGGTAAAGCTCAGTTGTGTTTTAAAAAGACACAGATAAAAAAAACGCTGTTAGCTTTTCGTGAAGCGAAAAAAAATAAACCGGATTTGAATGATTAATAATAGTGTGAAAAATCACAACAATCCACTAATCTTCTTCGCCAGTTTGTGATCCTTCTCTGTTACAATATCACCTGCATCATGCGTACTCAACCATATCTCCACTTTGTTATAAACATTAGTCCATAGTGGATGATGATCTGCTTTTTCTGCTTCAATAGCAACCCTTGTCATGAAAGCAAATGCCTCAGAAAAATTCTTGAATTCGAACTTACGGTAAAGCGTATTATTTTTTTCTTCCCACATAATTAAAGAATTAAGTGTTGTTTGTTTTTAATTTTCTCGTTGGTCATTTCTACCACCAACTGAACGCCAGTTAGCGATTTAATGGATTGTATCAAAGGAGCAATATCCTTACTATCAAAATCACCCTTTATCAACCACAAAAAATCAAGGTGTTTAAATTCAGGTAAAAGATACTCGCCATCGAACTGATTATTGTAGAGATAGTGTGTTAATGCAACAGCGGATAATCTGTATTCAAAAACAGAAAAAAAATAGGTCCGCTTTTTTTTAGTGAGTTGTATCTCCAGATCAGTATTGATCCTGAAATTAAAACCTAAAACATTGTTCAGGTGCCAGCAAAGCATATAATCTTTTACCGGAGCAACAATGCCCAGTAAAATAGATTCTTCAAAGAATTCCTCCGCTAAAGCTTCGTTGTCTATTTTTAGTTTCATTCAGGTTGTAAAGTTAATAGCAATTAGTTAATCTCATAAATATTAAGCCTCAAGTGGCAAGCTACAAGGGACAAGCATGCTTATTCAAATCTCTTTGCTGCTCCTTTGAAGCTTGTAGCTAACCCCTCAACACTTCTTTCCTGAATCCGTAATTACAAACCATTTATTACAGTTAAATTTGCCACCTCAAATTTTGACAAAGCATATAAACATAGCGTTAGTAGGTAACCCCAATAGTGGCAAGAGTTCATTATTCAATGTACTGACGGGTCTTAACCAGAAAGTTGGCAATTTTCCCGGTGTAACGGTTGATAAAAAAACCGGTCAATGTACTATTGCCGAAAATTTAACGGCAACATTGATCGATCTGCCGGGCACTTATAGCCTTTACCCTAAAAGAGCAGATGAGTGGGTGGCGTATAAAGTTTTACTGCAACAAGATGAAGATATCAAGCCGGATCTGGTTGTACTTGTAGCCGATGCAAGTAATTTAAAAAGAAATCTATTGTTCTGTTCACAGATCATCGATCTTAAAGTGCCTGTGGTTGTTGCATTGTCGATGATCGATCTTGCCAATAAAAAAGGAACTCAGATCGATATCAATGGATTGGAAAGAGAATTGGGTGTGCCGGTAGTAACCATTAACCCAAGAAAAAATAAAGGCGTACCACAATTAAAAAAGGTCATTGAGCAAACTGCACAGTTTCATGCACATACATCTAAAGATTTTATCAGTAGTAAATCATTGGCCGAAGATGCCATTGCGGACGTGAAACAAATGCTGCCTGCACTGAGTGATTATGCAGGGCTGCATTATTTGATCAATCATGAACATTTTTTGCTCAGCGATACTCTGCAAAATGAAATAGAAGCGATAGAAGAAAAAAATAAATTCAATCCAACCAAGACACAGGCAGAAGAGATCATGCAGCGTTATGGCCGCATTAAGCATATAATGCAACAAACGGTGGTAGAAGCAGATCCGCTGAAAAAAGCTTTGTTCACAGAAAAGTTGGATGATATCTTAATGCACAAACGTTGGGGTTATTTTATTTTACTGACCGTTTTGTTTTTAATGTTTCAAAGTGTTTTCTGGATTGCTCAATATCCTATGGATGGAATTGAATGGGTATTTGGTAAGCTCAGTGGTTGGTTAACCGATGTGTTACCGGCAATTTGGTGGAGTGATCTGTTAATAAATGGTGTGGTGGCAGGTTTGAGTGGTATACTTGTTTTTATTCCGCAGATCATGATCTTGTTTGGTATTATAACTATTCTAGAAGATACCGGCTATATGGCAAGGATCAGTTTCCTTACAGATAAACTGATGCGTAAGGTTGGTTTGAATGGTAAAAGTGTAATGCCGATGATCAGTGGATTTGCCTGTGCGGTACCGGCCATCATGACGGCGAGAAATATCGAGAACAGAAAAGAGCGTTTACTAACGATCATGGTTACCCCATTAATGAGTTGTAGCGCACGGTTACCGGTTTATACTATTTTAATTGCCTTGGTTATTCCATCTAAATTGTATTTTGGATTTTTAAGTTTACAAGGGCTGGTGATGATGGGCTTGTATTTACTCGGAACGGTTTTGGCATTACTTGTTTCTTATGTAATGAAATTTTTCATCAATATTCAGGAGAAAAGTTTTTTCATTTTAGAGTTGCCTGTGTATAGGGCACCACGTTGGAAGAATGCATTGACCACCATGATAGAAAAAGCAAAAATATTTGTATTTGATGCTGGTAAGATCATTATGGTGATCAGTTTATTGTTGTGGACATTGAGTACTTACGGACCGGCAAAAAGAATGGCAGCGGTAACAGCTAAATATGAATTGCTCGAAAAATCAAACCCGGATAAGACAGCAGAATTAAATAAACAAAGGCAAACAGAATTGTTGCAAAATTCTTATGCCGGCATTTTAGGAAGATCTATAGAGCCGGTTATTCAACCATTAGGTTACGATTGGAAGATCGGCATTGCATTGGTAACATCTTTTGCAGCAAGAGAAGTGTTTGTAGGTACAATGGCTACACTGTATAGCGTAGGAGATGATGGTGAAGACAATAGCAGCACACTCAGACAAAAAATGAGTGCGGCGGTTAAAGCCGATGGAACAAAAGTTTACACACTGGCAACAGGATTGTCGCTACTAATATTTTATGCATTGGCTATGCAATGTATGAGTACATTGGCTATTGTAAAAAGAGAAACCCGTAGCTGGAAATGGCCGGTTATTCAACTGATCTATATGACCGGCTTGGCTTATTTATTAAGCTGGTTGGCGTATGTGATCTTTAAATAAGATAAAATGAAATGCACATTCTTTATTGTACTGACCTTTAGTGTTCATATTGTTTTTGGTCAGGAAACAAAACTTGATACATATAAAAAATGGTTTGATACAGATCTTGAGAAATGGACAGCATCATTTGAAAATTTTAATCTTTCGGAATTTAAAAGAGAGGATAGTGTTGTTCGTTTTGAAAACAACCAACCTTTAAAATTCAAAACATTAAAGCCTTTTTTAGATATTTATAAACCGATACTCACTTATTCAAAAGATAGCAGCAGTTTTATAGATATTTACAGCTACCAACTTAATCTAAAAAAAGAAGGAGATCAATATTTTCCAACGAGAGATATTGATCAGGTTATTTATTTGTGTAACAAGAAAACTAAATACTGGAACAGGATATTGTTTTTCAGTACATATAGCAGTTGGATAGATGAGGCCATTTGGGTATCAACTGAAAAATTTATTTTGACGGGCAGTAGAAAGAATGAGATATATGCAAATGCGCCTGTAATATATATAGGGGATACTATTAAAAAAACATTTGAAGTTTTTGGCAATACAAATAAGAATTGCATAGAAAACGGCTACGGATACACGTCAGAAAAACTCAAAAGAATAGAAATAATAGATCCGGTGCAAGGTGAAAATTAACTTAGAATCAATTCTGCATTTAATTTTTTTGCCAAACCCTTGGCGCCCCAACGCATTACAACATCATGATTCCATTTAAAGAGCGGCTTTAAAACAGGGGCTAAATTGTTCATCCATTTTTTTGTAGTGTTCACGTTCCAATTGTATTGTAAAGTTGTAACTCCGTCTTCTTCCTTAAAATTCCAACAACCTTCACCCTCTAATTCACCAAAGGCAATACCCTCCATTACAAAAGGAGCTTGTACGTTAATAGACTCCACATCAAAAGTTAGTTCATATGGTAGAAAGCTTTTCCAGGTAAAACGCATTTTCTTTCCAAGATCATTTTTATCACCCTCTCTAAGTGTTTCGGCCTTAACAACACCTTTCCACCATTCCGGCCATTTTTCCTGATCATACATCAAATGCCACACTTCCTGTAAGGAGGCCCTAACCTTCCAAATAGTAACAAAAGTGTACTGGTAGCTATTTTCCATACCTGAAAGTACGTTTTAGGCAACGATTATATTTTTCTAGGGCCAATAAATTTTCCACTTAACTGTTAATATTTACCATTTGTCAAACTCGATTTATTTTTTTTTAATACGTTCAATCGGCCGAAAGTTAGATCAGTAAAGGAATATAGGGCAAAAAGCTATCATATTTACTAAACACTACTAAAAAATAATTGGTACTTTGTGTTGCATAGTACTAAAATTTTATTATCTTTGTGTTAGAAAGGGAGTAAGAGACGGTAATTACTTCCTGAAATATTTAAAAAAGAAGCCATGAATATTGATAACACAGCAAGTCAGATGCGGAAAGGAGTTCTGGAGTTTTGCATTCTTTCGGTAATCAAACAAGGCGAAGCCTACCCTTCGGATATAATTGACAAAATGAAGTCGGCCAACCTGAATATTTTTGAAGGTACCCTGTACCCACTTTTAACACGTTTAAAGAACGCAGAATTTTTAACCTACCGTTGGGTAGAAAGTAATAGTGGTCCGCCAAGAAAATATTTTTCTCTTACGGAAAAAGGTGCCGCATTTTATAAAGAACTTGAAGCAACCTGGAATGAACTGGCCAATGCGGTTCAAAAACTTTCCGAAGCAGAACAACAACACACAAACGACAACTTCAACAATCCACAATAAATACAGTTGGCTATAGTGGACCCAACTAAAGAAACAAAAATTTTTGATCATGAAACAAGTAATAAACATAAACTTTCACGGACAGGTTGTTCCGATTGAAGTATCTGCATTTGATATACTGAAAAAGTATACCGATAGTCTTGGTAGGTATTTTTCCAATGAAGAAGGAAAAGAAGAGATCATCAATGACATTGAAAGTCGCATTGGTGAACTTTTTCAGGAAAGGATCAAGAAAGGCGCAACCTGTATTACAGATGATGATGTAAATGCAATTATCAGAAGTATGGGAAGACCGGAAGATTTTGAGGAGTCGGAAGAAACCGCTTCACCAATCGTTGAACCTACAGCTCAGCAATCTTCACAAAGTACAAATACCAATACAACAGGTACGCACAAACGCTTATATAGAAACGAGAACAATAAAGTAATTGGTGGTGTATCTTCAGGTATTGCTAATTATTTCGGTATCGATGCTATTATTGTTCGTATCATTTTCGTTATTCTGGCCATTGCAGGCGGTACGGGACTAGTAGCGTATCTTATTTTATGGTTAGCGGTGCCTAGTACTGCAACAAATGAAATTGGTGGTGTACGTAAAAAACTGTTTAGAGATACGGACGATAAATTCATTGCAGGTGTTTGTAGTGGTATCGGTAATTATTTCGGTATCAGTGCGTGGGTACCAAGAATATTCTTCTTGTTACCGTTCTTATCTTTTGCATTCAGAATGGGAGACTGGGGTTTTATGAATTTTCCTAATTTTTTAAGTTTAAGTTTTAGTCCGGGAGCTTTAATTGTATACATTATTTTATGGTTGGTAATACCTGAAGCAACCACCACTGCAGAAAAACTGGAAATGAAAGGTGAGAAAGTAGATCTGAATAGTATTAAAAATTCTGTGATGGAAGAAATGAAAGATCTGCAAGGCCGTGTAGAAGAAAAAGGAAAAGCAATGGGAGCAGAAATGAGTGCGGTAGCAAGAAAAAGAGGACGTTCATTTGGTGATGTGATTGTGTTTCTTGTAAAAGCATTTGCATATTTTATTATTGGTTGCGTAGGATTTGTTTTAGTAGCCGCTTTATTTGCATTGGCAATATTTGCAATGGGAATATTTCCACTGTTGAAAGAATATTTATTAAGAGACGGTTGGCAAACAGCTTATGCATGGGGTACGTTGATATTCTTTATTTCGGTTCCCGTTATCGGTGTAATTACCTGGATCATTAGAAGATTGGCCAAAGTAAAACGTGGTAGTAAAGTAATAACATTTGCATTCATCAGTCTTTGGATCATAGGTTGGGTATCGGTTGCATTTTTAGGTGCGTCCTTAACCAAAGATTTTAAAACAACAAACAATATTGTAGAAAAGGAAATTGCCTTATCGAATCCACAAGTTGGCAGTATGGAGTTTACGGCCCCCGACGATATAATTTTAAAGAATCACAAAAATCGATTTTTAAGATTCTCCGCTTTTACAAGTGTTACAGATGAGGATACAGTTTATATTAACAATGTACACTTCAGAATTATTAAATCGCCGAATGATAGTTTTCATTTATCGATTATAAAACAAGCAGATGGTAGAAACATCAGGGAAGCGGAAGCCACAGCATCATTGATTGGTTATAGTGTTGCACAAACAGACAGCATTATAAGAATGCCGATAGGTATTCCGATCAACAGAAAAAACAAATTCAGAAACCAGCGTGTTACAATAACAGTTTCGGTGCCGGTGGGTAAAAAAATTAGGATTAACCAATCTATCTGGGATAGGACATCGGAAGGAACAATAAGTTTTGTCGAAGATCATCATAACGATTGGGAAGATTATTGGGGAAATGAAGAAAGAGGCTGGGAAACCAATGTTGATTATATCATGAAAGCAGATGGCTTGTACACATTAGATGGAATACCTGCAAAAGAAAGCAGAAGCAGGGACAGGCATCTGGAAGACGATGATATCAATATCAATATCGACGGCGAAGGATTCAAGATTAATATAGAAAGACAACAAGACGTTAAAGCAAGAAAACTAGATTCTTTGGAAAGAAGACAACAAATTGAAAAAGATTCAATGAACGCTGAAATAGATAAAAAGCAAGCAAAGGAAAAAGAGAAGATCATAAAAGGGGGAAGCCAGCCAAGTGCGTATTCATCACCCATTGGCTTACCAATAATTAATTCACTGATGTAAAGTTGTTTCAAAAGTTGTGTTGAAGTTGAAACAAGAAAATGTCTTACTGTAATGGTAAGGCATTTTTATTTTACATTTGTGAACAATTGAAAAATGAATGAAAAATACCCCTTTCACCCACAAACACATTGCATTAGGCGCCAAAATGGCCGAGTTTGCAGGATACAATATGCCCATCAGCTACAGCGGTATCAACGACGAACATGCTGCAGTACGCAATAATGCAGGTGTATTCGATGTGAGCCATATGGGAGAATTTATTTTGAAGGGAGAAAATGCGTTGGATCTTATCCAAAGGGTTACAAGTAATGATGCTTCTAAATTAACGGCAGGCAAAATTCAGTATAGCTGTTTACCCAACGATACAGGCGGCATTGTAGATGATCTATTGGTGTATTGTCTGGAAGAGAACAAAGCATACATGTTGGTTGTAAACGCAAGTAATATTGAAAAAGACTGGAACTGGATCGTTAAGCATAACGACAAAGATGTAGAGATGCACAATATCAGCGATAAAACCTGTTTACTAGCAATACAAGGTCCGAATGCCTGCAAAATATTACAACAACTAACGGATAAGGATATTCTAAACTTAACTTATTACACTTTTACCAAAGGTACATTTGCAGGTGTTGATAATGTGTTGATCAGCGCTACAGGTTATACCGGCACCGGCGGCGTGGAAATTTATTTTGAAGATACAGCTGGAGCTGCAGATAAAGTATGGGATGCAATCTTTGAAGCTGGTGCAACAGCAGGTATTAAACCAATTGGCCTCGGTGCAAGAGATACGCTTCGTTTAGAAAAAGGATTCTGTTTATATGGTAATGATATTGACGACACCACATCACCATTAGAAGCAGGTTTAGGTTGGATCACCAAGTTCAATAAAGATTTTACCAACAAAGCCTTTTTCGAAAAACAAAAAGCAAAAGGGGTAGAAAAAAAATTAATTGGATTCGAATTATTAGAAAGAGGCATTGCCCGTCATGATCATGAGATTAAAGATTTTGAAGGAAATATTATTGGTAAAGTAACATCCGGAACACAGTCTCCAACACTCGGAAAACCAATAGGAATGGGTTATGTAGCTACGAAATATGCTGCAGTTGATACCGAAATTTATATTCCGATCCGTAATACACTATTAAAAGCGAAGGTGGTGAAAGTTCCTTTTGTATAATTCTTTTATGAAAAGATCTGCATTATTATGTCTTCTTCTTTTGATTAGCACAACTTTGTTTGCTCAAAGAAAAGATTCTGTAAAGAACTCGATCAGGCTTAAGGTTGAAGCTATTAATAAAGAGAAAAACTATAAAACAATTTCTTTAGATCAGTTACAGTTTATGGAAAACGGCAGTGATGGAGGCGGCAGTGTAACGGGTTATTTTAAAGATAATAGGCTTGTCAAAATTGTCAGATGGATTGGAGTTTCTTATGGTTTCTTTGTTGATGAATTTTATTTGGATAAGGATAAATTAATTTTTGTTCACGACATTGAAAACATGTTTGAATATAATGATTCAACCGGCGAAATAAATTACAGAGCCATTGTTATGGGGTTTGATGGAAGGTATTGGTTTAATGCAGGGAGAAAAATTGACGAAAGCTCTCTTGGCCATAACCGCTTTGATGGCGATGAAGCAAATGCAGAAAAAGAATTTCTTGCTGATGTAAAAAAATATATTCCTTTACTCTACAAAAAATATAAGCTGGGAAAGAAATAATGTCAACCATTCACCTCACCACCTTTATTGCAGCCCCCGTAGAAAGGGTCTTTGACCTCAGTCGAAGTATCAATCTACATAAAATATCTACTGCAGATACAAAGGAAGAAGCCGTGGCAGGAAGGATGTCTGGCTTGATCAATGAAGGAGAAAAAGTGACCTGGAAAGCAAAACATCTTTTTAAAACAAGATTTTTTACTTCTAAGATCTCTTCAATGAAATTGAATGAATCTTTCACTGATGAAATGGAGAAAGGAGATTTTAAGTCGTACAAGCATGAGCATCATTTTAAGCAAGTGGACAATGGAACGATCATAATCGACTTGATTGAGTTTGAAAGCCCTTATGGTGTTATCGGACAATTATTCAATCAGTTATATTTGAAAAGATATTTGGAAGCGCTTTTAATAAAAAGAAATAATGTAATTAAAGAGTATGCCGAAACTCAAAAATGGCAAGCATTTTTAAATTATTATAATTAATACTTTTACAAAAAATAAATTTTGCAAAAACCTACCTTACATACCTGCATTTCTCCTGCATTGTTGCATCAATATCAATTGAGTAACAGCATTGTTGTTATTATAGATGTATTCAGAGCCACCTCCACAATAGCGGCTGTTTTAAAGAACGGCGCCAAATGCATCATCCCTGTAGATGAAGTTGCAAAAGCGATCGACATCAGTAAAAAAATACGTGCCATTGCTGCCGGAGAACGAGATGGACAAATTGCGGAAGGCTTACAACATGGCAACTCTCCTTTAGAATATAGCAAAGAGTTCATTGGTGGTAAAACATTGGTGCTTACTACAACGAATGGTACAAAATTGCTGCAAATGGCATTGGATAATAATGCAGATACGATCATTACAGGTTCGTTTCCAAATCTTTCATCTGTATGCAATTACCTATTAGCACAAAATAAAAATGTTGTGCTCGGTTGTGCCGGCTGGAAAGACCGTTTCAATATTGAAGACACTTTATTCGCAGGAGCTGTGATCAATCGAATCAAAGAAAATTTTACCATTCATTGCGATAGTTCGTTGATGGCCGATATTTTATACGAACAAAATAAACACGACCTAATGGGTTTTGCACCCAAACTTACCCACTATCACCGTCTTGTGGATCGTTTTGGTTTGATCGATGATATTCGATTTTGCTTGACACCTGATTCAGCGGATGTTCTGGTGGTGTATGAAGACGGGAAGCTGTTGTCAAAATTTAGCTAACAAGGAGGGGTTGGCCACAAGCTTCAAGGTAGAAACAAAGAGATTCGGATTTGCATGCTTATCCCTTGAGGCTCAAAATTTAGAAATCCTACTGTTGAAAAACCTTTCATTTTTCCACAAAGTTTCCATTTACTGTTCTTCCCTCACTTATTTTACGTTACTTTTGCAAATTGCCTTTTTCCGAATAGAACAATTTCACAAAAAGGCAAAAAATCGTACATCGTAACTCTTAAATCGTACATCGCTTGGCTTTATCGCATCTTATCAAATACGTTTATAATACCGGCTCTGATGAAGTAATTCGAAGAGGAAAAAAAATACTCTCTTCTGGTTATGTTGAGATGGCAGATCATGACGAACTGTTGAACTCCGTTGCTTTCCGCGTAAAGGACGACACTTATAATACTTACTATAAAGTAAATGTGCAGAAATATAGCGATGCAAAATCTTTGTCGTTAAGATGTACTTGTCCTTATAATCTTGGCGATATATGTCGTCACGAAGCAGCGGCATTATTGCAATTGCAGGAACTGATCGATAAGAATATGCTCAATGGAAATCGCATTGAATACAATCAACGACACACCATTGCAAAGATGAAGTTCATTGATGTGAAGGTAATGCGTTTGTTAGCGTCCATAGCGGTTTTTAATGATGCGGAAAAAATTTTGCATACCGATAAAGCTGTAATAACTTCAGCGGCTAACGAACGTGTGGAAGCAACACTTGAATTAGATGGAGATACTTTTCCGCTGGTTATTCAAAAAAATGACGAACGAAATTTTGATACATCTTGCAAATGCGATGCAACAGATCATCCGTTGTGCGTACATAAAACAATTTTGTTTTTGCAATTGCTGAATGATTTTGGTCCGTACTATTTTGATTCTATTAGAAATTGGGATAAGGATAAAAATAAATTATTGCAGATATATGGCTATAGTTTAGAAGATGACCTTACCGGAAAATTTGAATTTATTTATAAAGAAGGAAAACCGTTCCTGAAAGTGCTGGACACTTCGATAAAAAGAGTGGCTGCACCTGTTACAACAAGCCAGCCATCGTACACCAGGGTGGCAGCGGAGCCGGTAGTAACAGAAACTGCACAACCTGCCGTTGCTGCAAAAAAACTCGGATTGGTATTTAACTTTAACGCCACAGTATATCCGTATTTCAATATTGACGCTATACAGGGAGATACTGATGATGCAGGAAAAAAATATGTGACCAAGGTTGAAAAACTGGATCTCACAAAATATGTTGATACCGAATCGTATAGTGAAGATGACAAGATGCTTTTGCAGCAGATACGCAAACTACAGGCATCTGAAATAAATAAATACCTGAATAGAAACTCTCCTTTTAGTGGTATATGGGAAAACATCATTCATACTGATGGAGATGAATTGCCGGAAGAAACAAAATCGCTGATCGCCGAATATCTACATCCTAAACTGAAAAAAATATTTCAGGAACAAGCGGCCAATAATTTTATTTTTTATCTACCTGAAAAAAAATCGTTCACCACAGAGAATTTAGTTGAGGCAGAACTAAGTGACAGTTTCATAGCGCCGCAATTTAAAATCGCTGCCAAAAATGGCCATTTTGAACTGATAGGAAGATTTAATGTGAACGGCGCCACACAGCCCATTACAGATAATGAATGCAGTAATAGTATTTTGTTTTTATACAATCATACTTTTTACCTGTGGCAAAGAGTAGAAGATGTTTTGCAGGCGGAAAAATTTATTAAAGGCGGTAATATCAAACTTAGCAAAGAAAACTGGGCAAGCCAGATGCAAAAGCTGATCATGCCGTTGACGAAAGAATACAAGGTTGAGTTTGATAAATCTTTGGTTAAGGAAATAAAAAGCGGCGAGCCTGAAACAAAATTATTGTTGCAGGAAAAGGGCGACTATCTTGTGTTTCAACCGATATTTACTTATAAAGGCTTTGAAACAAAAGCGTCGGATAAAGAAACCATCACCATTCCCGATGGAGATAAAATATTGATTGTTCATCGCAACAAAGAAGCAGAACAACAGTTCATAGATAAATTGTCTTCCCTTCACTCACAATTTATTCCATCGCCGGAAGGCGAGGGTCTTGTTCTTAAAGGGGCAGATATACTTCGCAATAACTGGTTCTTCTTGTTTGTAGATGCCATGAAGGAAATGAAAATCCCTGTTTTTGGTTTTGATGCATTGAAGAATTTTAAATTCAATACAGCCCGCCCTTCAACACATATTCATGTAAGCAGCGGTTTAGATTGGTTTGATGCTAAAGTGGAAATAGATTTTGAAGGACAGCGTGTAGGCATTGCCGATATTAAAAAAGCAATAACGGCAAAACAATCTTTTGTGCAACTGGGAGACGGTACACTGGGTATTCTTCCCGATGAATGGTTACAGCGTTATTCGTTACTATTTAAAGTTGGTGATGGTAAAAGCGATAAACTTCGGTTATCGAAATACCACATGAGTGTAATTGATGAGCTGTACGAAAATAAAAATGCAAACGAGTTAAGCTTTGAGCTGGATGAAAAGTTTGAGCGCCTGAGAGAGTTTAAACAAATACCTGAAATTGAGGCTCCGGCTAACTTACAGCCGATATTAAGGCCTTATCAAACAGCAGGTTTTCAGTGGTTAAACTATTTGAATGATGTGGGTTGGGGTGGTATTCTTGCAGATGATATGGGTTTGGGTAAAACCATTCAGGCGCTTAGTATGTTGCAGCATTACAAAACTACAACAGGAGAATTAAGAGCCATTGTTGTTTGTCCTACAACTTTGATATACAACTGGGAAAATGAGATAAAGAAATTTGCTCCTGATCTTACATGGAAAATTCACCATGGTAGCATGCGTACAAGAGATGTGGATGAATTGCAAAAAGTAAATGTGGTGATCACAACCTATGGCACATTGCGTAGTGATATTCACGTATTGCTCAAAATTTTATATGATTATGTAATTCTTGATGAAAGCCAGGCAATTAAAAATCCGGCATCAAAAGTTACAAAAGCAGCCTGCTTGCTTACTGCAAAAAATCGTTTATGCATGAGCGGTACACCATTACAGAATAACACCTTTGATGTTTTTGCACAAATGAATTTCCTTAACCCGGGCTTATTGGGCAGCATGGAATTCTTCAGAAATGAATTTGCCACACCTATTGATAAATTCGGCGAACAAGATCAGAAAGAGCATTTACGTAAACTTTTATATCCGTTTATTTTAAGAAGAACGAAAGAACAGGTTGCAAAAGATCTTCCGGAAAAAACCGAGACCATTTTGTTTTGCGAAATGGAAAAAGAACAACGTAAGATATACGATGCATATCGAAACAGCTATAGAGATAAGATACTTGGTACCATTGATGAACAAGGCATTGACAAATCACAATTGACCATTTTACAAGGGTTGATGAAATTGCGTCAGATATGTGATAGCCCGGCAATATTGAATGAAGAAGAAAAATATCCGAACAACTCGATCAAGTTGGATGAACTGGCAAGAGAAATTTCAGAAAACATCGGCGAACATAAGGCGTTGATCTTCTCTCAATTTTTAGGCATGCTAGGGTTGATCAGAGAAAAACTAAAAGAACAAAATATACCGTTTGAATATTTTGATGGTAGTACAAGCAGTACCGACCGACAAAAGGCCATTGAGAATTTCCAGAATAATGATGAATGTCGTGTATTCTTAATTTCACTCAAAGCGGGTGGTGTAGGGCTTAACTTAACTGCTGCTGATTACGTGTATATTGTTGACCCATGGTGGAATCCGGCTGTAGAGCAACAGGCCATCGATCGTACACACCGTATTGGTCAAACGAAAAATATTTTTGCCTACCGTATGATCTGTATCGATACTATTGAAGATAAGATATTGCAATTGCAGGAACGTAAACGTAAACTAGCCAGCGAGCTCATATCTGATGATACAAGCTTTGTAAAAGCATTGAGTAAAGCAGATGTTGAGTACTTGTTCAGTTAAATATATTATACATACACATTTCATTTCGCATTTCTTTCAATAATAATGTGTAATTTTCTTTTTTCATTTTATGAACAAAAGAAATTACTTCTCTTATATACTTAACCCGTTTGAACTGCTGCGTACAAAAAAAGTATTGCAGGTTAATCCTACTATACCGGCTACACGAAAAGAACCGGAACAAATAAAAATATTTGTGTACGATTTTGATGCCTCTGGCATTACTGTAAATGAGCTTGATAAGGCAACGGATTGTTATGCATTTATAGATTCTCCAAAAGTTACGTGGATAAATGTTGATGGATTGCGAAAGGCTGATGTTGAAGCTATATGTAATCACTATGGAATTCATAATTTGATCATTGAAGACATTTTAAGTGTTGGACAAAGGCCGAAGATGGATGATATGGAGGGTTTACTTTTCTGTGTGTTGAATATGCTTTATTTCAACGTAAACGACTCGGCTGTTGAAAGCGAACAAATTAGCATTGTTTTAGGAAAGAATTTTGTGATCAGTTTTCAGGAAGATGCAGCCAGAGATGTGTTCAACCCTTTGAGAGAAAAATTAAAATTCGGTGCAAGTAAGGTCCGTAATAGTAAAGCCGATTTTTTGTTTTATTCTTTGATCGATCATATTGTAGATAATTATTTTGTAGTGATGGAAAAATTCGGGGAAAAGATCGAAGCATTGGAAGAAGACATCATCAGAAATGCCAATACAAGAAGTCTGGCTAAAATAAATATTTTACGTAAAGAAATGATCGTATTGAAAAGAAGTATTGCGCCGGTGAGAGAATTAATAAGTGGAGTTTTAAGAAGTGAAAATGAACTGGTAGATGAAAGAACCGAAAAATATTTTAAAGATGTGTATGACCATATAGTACAGGCAAATGATCTGGCAGAAAATTATCGTGATATGATGATGAACTTACAGGATCTATATCTTAGCTATGTGAATTTAAAAACGAATGAAGTGATGAAGGTAATGGCCGTTGTAACTTGTTTACTAGCACCGGCAACCGTTATTGGTGGTATATTCGGAATGAATTTCGATAAACTGCCTTATATACATCATCAATATGGATTTTATATAGCTGCCGGTTTAATGTTGGTAATACCGATCTGGATGTATGGTGTTTTTAAAAGGAGAGGTTGGTTTTAGTTAAATGATCTTATCAACCGCAGCAATTGCTGTTTGTAAACGTTCTTCATAATTGCCAGAAATGTCGATCCAGGGTATGTTTTGATTGATCATAATATCCCTATAATGATGATATAGTTTTAATCTGTTCTCCAGATCAGGATATTCTCTTAATTCATCCTTAACCCAGGGAAGATCAACATTACACAATAAATACAAATCGTATTTTCTTTCAACAATTCTGTTCAATATCCAGTGGTGGCATTTTTCAAAAACAAATTCACACCATACTTTCATGACGTAGAGGTCTGTATCTATAAAAAGAGGCTGTCCATGGTCTATGGTCAATGGTCTATGGGTAATAGCCGCTTCCTCTCCGGCGATCTGCCCTTTAGCAATATCCAATAAATTTTCAAAACTGTAATCCGTTCCGTTTTTCAATAAATACTCACGAGCATATTCCTTTACCCATTCTGTTTTATAATGAGCTGCCAATTGTTCAGCCAGTGTACTTTTGCCTGTAGATTCCGGACCTATAACAACAATTTTTTTCGACATACTATTTCTTATTGTTCCAAAGTGGTTTTGCTTTCAATACTTTTTTGTGTACCGGACAATTTTCATCATGTGCGCCGGGAAGATAACCTGCACTCATCAAAAATTCATTCACAATTTCGCCACCGGTAAAGCGAAAGGTTCTTTTGAATAGCTTTGTCCACTCATCTTTTGTTTTTGGATGATGATGTGCCAACCAGTTTTTAAAAGAACCGAATTCTTTTTGTAAACCTATGATCGTTTTAGCGTTTTCAATAGCAGCATTCACTTTGAGTTTGTTTCTGATGATTCCTGCGTCGTTCAATAAACGTTGAATGTCTTTTTCTTTATACGACGCTACTTTTTTAATATCAAAATTGTGATAAGCTTTTCTGAAGGTTTCCTGTTTCTTTAAAATGGTTGTCCAGCTTAAACCAGCTTGATTGATCTCTAATATCAATCTGCAAAACAATTCATTGTCTTCTTCAATAGGAAAACCATATTGAGTATCATGATATATTTTATGAAGTACCAGATCATCAGGCTTCATATATTTCATTGCGGTGCAGTAACTCATAATTTTTTTAAATTATTTTTTATTTTATTTCTCCAGGTAATATAACCCATCACTGCCAATATTAGAAAAATCAAATATTGAAAACTAGTAAATACAGCATGCTTATAAAAATACAGAGGTATCGAAGCAACATTTGTAATGATCCACCAGGTCCAGTTCTCTAATTTCTTTTTTGCCATTAACCACATAGCCGTATATGCCGACGCCGATGCAAATGAATCTGCAATCGGCACATTGCTGCTTGTATAATTTTTCAGCACAAAAAATAGTATTAGCCAGCAGATCAAAAAGAAGCCAATGGCCATCGACCACTCTTTTTTATTAGAGGCAGTAATATGTATCTCTTTTTCGGACGATCCTTTTTTTTGTCGGCTCCACATCCACCAGCCATAAACACTCATCACAGTGTAATAGAAATTCAAACTGGCTTCACCCTTCAGGTTCCACCATGCATAGCACATATATGTGTAAAGGACAGTGTTTACCAATCCGGTTGGATAGACCCAAATGTTTTCCATTCTGGAAAAAATTACACTGACGATACCAAATATTACCGCTGTAAACTCCAACCAATGTGTATTTTTTATACCGTCGATCAGCTGTTGGCATATTTCGGGAAAGGTCATCTATCTAAATTAAATAAAAAAACATCTCATTGAGATGTTTAAAATATTGTGAATTCTTATTCCTCCTTTAGGGGGCTAGGGGTATTTTATTCTGCTTCAGCAACAACTTCAGTTACTTCGGGTATCATTCTTTTCATCATACCTTCAATACCCGCTTTTAAGGTGATCATTGAAGAAGGGCAACCACTGCAACTTCCCTGCAACATCAAATTCACTTTACCATCTTCATAACTTTTAAATTGTATTGCACCGCCGTCCATTTCAACCGCAGGCTTTACATAATTTTCCAGTAACTCTTTAATACGTTTAACCACATCATCGTCATCGGCAGTTACTTCGTTGCTGCTTTCCTGTTTCATGGCCGCTACCGCTTCATCATTTACTACCGGTTTGCCTTCTTCCAAATATTCTTTTAAAAATTGTTTGATGGTAGGGATCACATCATCCCAGTTATCCGCTTCACTTGTTTTTGTAAGTGTAATAAAATTACTTGCTATAAAAACCGATCTTATAAAAGGGAAAGTAAATAATTCCTGCGCTAATGGTGATGGGGTAGCACTTGCTTCATCTGCAAAATCGATGCTTTTACCCGGGTACAATAATTTGTTGGCTACAAACTTCATTGTTTCCGGATTAGGGGTCATTTCTGTATAGATACTAATGATTGTATTTCCTGTTTTTATCATAACTCACTGTTTATGGTACAAAATTAACAATAAACCGAACAGAATCATTTACTAAAAGCGAAAAGACCTTTTTTACAATAGTTTTAAGACCCTTATGCAACCCAATAGCTATGCTTTTTCAACTATTAGGTGTAAATTTAGATGACTAAATATTCGACAATGAAACAAAAATTCCTATTCTCATCTATTTTTTTGCTATTTACCGTATTTTTTGCTGATGCTCAAAAGGTTATACGTAAGGGAACCGAACCGCTGACAAGAGGAGACAAACCCGGAAGCAAAGGAGAAGCCGCATATACTTTAGACCAATTTCAAGGGAAATGGCAGGAAGTTAGCCGTACAACCAAAAAAGGGAAATCGGCCGTAATAAAAGATACCATCTATTTGCACTTTACCGATGGCAATAAGGTAGATACCAGGGAGGGAAATAAACCCAATGTAAAGGGAGAGGCTGATATTGATGTTGATAATACTTTATTAGCTGCGGCAGATTTTTATATTATCAAATCGGTAAGCGAAAAAGAAATAGTGTTGGATGATGATGATAAGTTCGTTCACACATTTCAAAAAGTAGATCATTTTTGGTTTGAACAAGTGGGTAATCTTACTGTTGCCATTGATACTTTTAAAACTGTAACGGAATATGATCCGGCTAATTTAATAGGCGACTGGGGGGTGTACAGAAGACAAGCAAAACCCGGTGAGGTAAAACCACCGACAAAGCTTATTAAATACCTTAAGATAAAAACCAAAGTAGATGAAACAACTTTGAAAGGAGAGATCACTGTTTATGAAAAGGAAAAGACAGAAGAGCTGCCATGTACCATTACTGTTTACAAAACCGGTATGCAGGTAGAAGCCGGAACGTACAAATGGTATTTACCTATTTACAAAGCCGATGGTAAAGAGCTGGTGTTTGGCAATGTGGAGTTGATGTTGAATTATTGTAAGCCATTGTAAAATTGAGATGAACTATTATTTAAAAGGACCGGATTGCCGGTCCTTTTTTTGTTGAGATGCCTTATTTATTTTTTAACGCCTCACAAATATTTTTCATTTGATTCAAATGCCGTTGGGTGTGATATAAAACGAAATGAATGATCTCCAGTTTTGTAATAGGACTAAGTGGGACGCCTTCTATCAAACCATATAAGTTTACATCGCTGGCACTTTCCCGAAAACGATCAAACGACGTATTTAATTCATTAATTGAAGTCTGTTTTTCGTACACTCCTTCTTCGGGAATAATAAATTCCGGTGGGGTCAATTTTCTGGAAAAATCCAGAAATATTTTTTTTAATTGTGCTGCTTTTTCTTCGGGATCTCTTTCGGCAGGTGTTGCATCCTTGTTCATCGCCATTGTCATTCCATCAATAGATTTTGTAACATGGCGAAGCAATTGAGCTGCAGTCCAACTACCTTCATATGGAATTGTGTTCACTTTACTCTCATTAACTGCCGACATTAATTCTGAAAGTTCAGCTACAGCATCAGCTACTGCCAATAAAATTTTGTTTGCGTTCAGCGTTTGTTGTGTCATTGTGTTTTTATTTTCAACCAAAGAGGGATATAGTTTTTTCTATCCAAAAACATTTGTGCCTTTACCCGTAGTTATCAAACTATATAAACTTTGTTGTACAAGTTGTTCCCATGCATTTGAACAATCGCCATAACATTCAAATGCAGGAACCAATCCAATATGTGTGAAACGCAATTGAGTTTTATTATTTATCTCCGTTATTTCAAAAATTATTTTTGTTCCGTTCCACTCCTCATTGTCTTTAAAAGAACTCAGATTACTTTCTGTAACTAACCATACTACTCTTTCATTCGGAATCATTTCCGTCACTTTCTGTTTTGAGTAATGTATGTCCAGCATACGATATTCAAACTCATCATTAACTTTTTTTGAATTCCCTTTTATTGCCCCCTGCCACCAGTCGCTCACATTATTGATGGCATTGAAAACTTTCTCAGGAGATTGATCTACAAAAAAAGCCGTTGTAAAACTTATTGTTGCCATTTCAATTGTTTTTAGAAGATTATTTAAGCAAAGCCAGTTGTCCTGTGTGATAGGTTAAATGTGTGGTTCTGGTAAGGATGATGTTTAGTTTATTACGATGTGGCTCCTTAGCAAAATCTTCGGCAGAAACAGCTGTGTGTTTTTCAAACCAATACTCAGCATTCAGGCCATTGAATTTTTGTTTCAGTATTTCACATTGATTGACCCACATAAGCCTTAGTTCAGCCGTAGACGGAATTTCTGTTACAACTTTGTCGGCCGATTTTATGAATGGTTCGTTTAACTCGGGATACATTTTTTCTCCCATACCCAATAATATCATCATATCATCATGTACAGCAATGAGGTGCCCCAATAAATAAACGCCTCTGTTTTTGCCCGGGGCAATTTCATTTTGAAGCGCTTCGTCTGATAATGAATTCAATAAATTGTCCCAGTTTTTTAGGGCTCCATTCCATCTATCAAAAATCATTTTAATAATTGTTTCTGTTGTTGTCATTTTTACAAGTTTGATTTAATGCTACAAATGTATTGTCTAAAAAATAACTTAAAAGGGTGTAAAATGGACATTATAACGGGTTGATTTGGACAGGCTTGTTTTATACCTTTACAAAAATTTTGATTATGAAACATCTCACTATAATTATTCCAAAGGGGGAAGGAAATAACTTAAGCAGCATAGTTGGTGCTTATAAAATTATGATGAGGGCAAATAATTATTGGGTGCAAAACGGACATAAGCAAATGTTCAACATACAATTGGCGGGGCTTTCAAGATCGGTTGAGTATCACGATGGCTTATTTGTTGTGAGGCCGCATACGCACATTTCAGAAATTAAAAAAACCGACCTCATTATTATTCCTTCACTAAATCACAATTTTAAGCAATCGGTCAATGCTAATAAATTACTGATTGAATGGATTGAACAACAATATAAGAATGGTGCTGAAGTTGCAAGTATTTGTACCGGCGCATTTTTACTTGCAGCAACGGGCTTGGTAGACGGGAAAGCTTGTTCTACTCATTGGGCGGCTGCGGAAAATTTTAAAGCAATGTTTCCAAAAGTGAATCTACAAGCTGATGAATTAATTACAGATGAAAATGGAATTTATACCAATGGCGGCGCTTATTCTTTTTTGAACTTGATGATCTATTTAGTAGAAAAATATTTTGACAGACAAACGGCTATTTTTTGTGCGAAGGTTTTTCAAATAGAAATGGACAGAAATACGCAATCTGAGTTTGCGATTTTTACCGGACAAAAACAACACGATGATGAAATAGTACAAAAGGCGCAGATCTATTTAGAAAAAAATATTACAGAGAAAATAAATGTTGAACACCTATCCTCCAAATTCAATGTAGGCAGGAGAAATTTTGACCGCCGATTTATAAAAGCTACCGGCAATACACCGGTTGAATATTTGCAACGAGTGAAAATAGAAGCGGCCAAAAAAGCATTTGAAACGAATAGAAAAACGATCAATGAAGTAATGTATGAAGTTGGTTACTCCGATGTTAAGGCATTCAGAGAGGTCTTTAGAAAAATTACAGGCATGTCGCCATTGGAATATAAAGGGAAGTATTATAAGGAATCAGGTTATTATGTTTAGAGTTTTCTTAAAGGAACAATTAAGGAAATTTGACTTCCCATGTTCGTCCCTTGTAGTTTCTTTTTTCCCTACTCCACAATCCTCAACTTTGCATAATTCAACATAATTTTTTTCTCGCCATTCAATTCAAATTGCACTGTAGCAATCGGATTATGTGCAGCACCTTCCATTTTCATCACTTCGCCAAACCCAAATTTTTGATGTTCAACTTTTTGTCCGGCTTGTAAGTTGCTGGTGTCGCTGGGTGCAAAATCCGCCGAAGGCGTATGTTCTTTTGTAGTTGGTTTAGGCGGAACCAAATAAGCAGGTCGGCTGCTTTCTGTTTTTTGAGTTGGCTTTTGTTGTGCCCAATAATTATTGGCTGCATTATTACCCCATTGTCTTGCTCCGTTGGTTGATTGGTTTCTGATACCACCGCCGGCAAAACTTTTATCTAAATATTCTTCCGGCATTTCTTCAATAAAACGGCTCGGTTCATTTTGTTGCAACTGGCCAAAACGATAACGGGCATTGGCATAAGTTAACCATAGTTTTTTCTTTGCTCTTGTAATGGCAACATAGAACAATCTTCTTTCTTCTTCTAATTCTTCTCTTGTATTAATGCTCATGGAATTTGGAAACAAGGTTTCTTCCAACCCACCTACAAACACACAACTAAATTCCAGACCTTTTGCCGCATGGATGGTCATCAGCTTTACACAGTCAGTGCCTTCCGGATCGTTATCCGCATCCGTTAGTAAAGTGATCTGTTGTAAATAGCCGCCTAAACTTTTATCACCTACCTCACCATCTTCTTCATTCATTGGTGTTTCGGTAAATTCTTTTATAGAGTTTAGTAGCTCCTGTGTATTCTCATATCTTGCTAAACCTTCTGTTGTTTTATCATTGAATAACTCTTTTACCACTCCCGAATTTTTACCAACTATAAATGCAAGGTCATATGCATTCTTTTTTGTCATCTCACTTTGAAACATTTTTATCATGGTTACAAAGTCATTCACAGCTTCTAATGTACCGCCTTTAAACCCATGCATAGCGGCACTTTCAAGTACCTGCCACAATGTATAATTATTATCGTTGGCAATCAATATTGCTTTTTCTATGGTTGTTTTACCAATACCACGTGTTGGGTAATTGATGATACGTTTCAACGCTTCTTCATCATTCGGGTTTACAACAATTCTTAAATAAGCGATCAGATCTTTTACCTCTTTTCGTTGATAGAAAGATAAGCCACCGTAAATGCGGTAAGCAATATTCATTCTACGCAAACTTTCTTCATAAGCCCGGCTTTGTGCATTGGTTCTGTATAAAATAGCAAACTCATTATTGAAATAATGATTGCGTAATTTTTCTTCTTGTATGGTATCGGCAACAAATTTCCCTTCCTCATTATCGGTAGCCGTACGCACTAATTTTATTTTATCGCCTTCGCCGCTATCGGTCCAGAGTTTTTTAGGTAATTGATTTTTATTATTACCAATGATCTCATTGGCAACATTCAATATGTTTTTTGTGCTGCGGTAGTTCTGCTCCAGTTTTACCACTTTTACATCTTCATAATCTTTTTCAAATTGTAAAATATTTTCGATGGTAGCACCACGGAAGCTGTAAATACTTTGAGCATCATCACCCACAACACAAATATTTTCATGCATAGCTCCGAGGAGTTTCATGATCTCATACTGAGAGGTATTTGTATCCTGATACTCATCCACCATGATGTATTTAAATTTCTTCTGATATTTTGATAAAGCCTCCGGGAAATTTTTTAGTAAGATGTACATCTTGAACAATAGGTCATCAAAATCCATGGCACCGTTCTTAAAGCAACGCTTTGCATATGCATCATAGATACGTGCTGTTGCAGGACGGTTGGCTCTTGCATCTTCTTGTTGTATAGCCCAGTCATTGGCATATTCTGCCGGACCAACAAGGCTATTCTTTGCTGCAGAAATTCTGTTGTAAACCGTGTTAGGTTTATATTGCTTATCATCCAGCTCTAATTCATTGATCACCGTTTTGATCACACTCTTTGCATCATCCGTATCATAAATGGTAAAGTTACTTGGGTAACCAAGTTTAGTTGCCTCTGCTCTTAATATTCTTGCAAACACACTGTGGAATGTGCCGATGTATAAATTTCTGGCTTCACTATTTCCTAAAACTTTTTCAACCCTTTCCTTCATTTCTTTGGCAGCCTTGTTGGTAAACGTAAGTGCCAGAATATTGAAAGCATCGATACCATGATGCCCCATTAAATGTGCAATACGGGTTGTAAGTACTTTTGTTTTGCCGCTTCCTGCACCGGCAATAATGATAATTGGACCGTCTTTATGTAATACCGCTTCTTTTTGCGGCTCATTCAATTCATCTAAATAATTCAACATTCGGCGAAGTTACGAAGAGTGAAATTCAGGTTGTAATGTGTGAAGAAATAATTTAACTACAGCTTTTTTATATCTTACAATGTAGTGACAAAAAAATGCATAATCTTTCTTAAATTAGAGTTGTAACATTAAATGAATCCAAATGAAAAAGAACGGTATTTTATCTATTTTGTTTTTATTGATCGTATTGATAACAACAAATATTGCATGCTCTAAGGACAATGAAGGCGGTGGCGGTGCTACAAATTCCATAAATATTACGGATTTTGCTTTTAGTTCTTCATCTATCACCGTTGCCAAGGGCACTACTATTACCTGGACAAATATTGGTGCTTCGGCACATACGGTAACATCTGACGACGGTACAAGTTTTGATTCTGGAAATTTATCCACCGGAGGAGTCTTTACGCATACATTTAATACTGCAGGTACATTTGCATATCACTGTTCGGCCCATCCGAGTATGACTGCAACTGTAATAGTAAACCCATAAACTATCGAGTTTTACTATAAGCGAACCTTTGGGTGTTTTATTTCGTTAGTATAGCATGTTCCGCTTTATACCTTTATTCCTGATGAGTGCGTTATTTTCTTGTGAAAAGGAAAATACAGCCGTTCCCCCTGTTATTACAGAGGATACAACTGTTGTGATAAAGCCTAAAGACACTATTAGGTCATATCTTGCTCTCGGGGATTCGTATACTATTGGACAATCAGTTTTAGAAGAAGATAGATTTCCTGTGCAAACAGTTCGTTTATTGATCACTGATAGTATAAAATTTTCTTCCGAAATAATTGCCCAAACGGGCTGGACGACCACAAATTTATTGAACAGGATTAATAGTAAACCACCATTAAAATCTAGCTACGATATAGTTACTCTGTTAATAGGTGTAAACAATCAATATCAAGGGTTGAGTCAGGATCAATATCGAACAGAATTTACAACGCTATTGAACAAATCAATAGTATTTGCAGGAAATAAAACAAACAGGGTAATAGTCCTTTCAATACCCGATTACAGCGTAACGCCATTTGCAGATGGCTATAATATTTCAAAAATTGCAGCGGAGATAGATTCGTTCAATGTTATCAATAAAGAAATAACACTGGCAGCCGGAGTAACCTATCTGGACATAACGTCATCAACACGGCTGGCAGAAAATGATGACAGCCTGATTGCTTATGATGGTTTACATCCTTCGGGAAAAGAGTATGCTAAATGGGCAATATGGTTGGCTCCAATGATAAAAGACGCATTAAAAAATTGATACATTTTTTCTTTGGTATCATTTTAGCTGCTAATGGAGTAATTTCATAAGAAATAAAAAATTACTGCAATGAGGCCATTTTTAACGCTGTTTATTTTTTTGCAGATAACCGTTTCTTCTTTTGCACAACCAACATTGTCTTTAAATAGGGTGATCAGGTATTTGAGTGCCCCTATGCAACTGACCAATGCCGCTGATGGTACCGGAAGAATATTTATTGTACAAAAAGGGGGTAAAGTACAAGTATATTCGAAAACCTATGATTCAATAGGTGTTTTTCTTACTGTAACGGGCATAACAACAAATGGAGAAAGAGGCCTCTTGAGCATGGCTTTTCATCCGGATTATAAAAACAATGGTTTTTTCTATGTGTATTATACCAATAACTCGGGAGACCTTGAATTAGCCAGATATAAAGTGAGTGCAAATGCAAATGTTGCTGATGCAGCATCTAAAGTAATTTTAAAAACAATACCGCACCCAGGGCAGAGTAATCATAATGGTGGCGAACTTCATTTTGGAAAAGATAGCTGCTTGTATCTATCAACAGGGGATGGAGGCGGTGCCGGAGATCCTTCGAACAACGGACAAAATACAAGCAGCTTATTAGGAAAGATCCTGCGTTTTAAAGTAAATACCTCTAATATTTCTCCGTATTATGATCTAAGTGCAAATGCAGAGAACCCTTTTGGCAATGAAATTTTTGCATTAGGATTACGAAACCCTTTTCGCTGGAGTTTTGACAGATTAACATATGATATGTGGATCGGAGATGTTGGTCAGGATTCATATGAAGAGATCAATTTCCGCCCGGTTGATTCCTTAAGAGGAGCCAATTACGGCTGGCGTTGTTATGAGGGTTTCAATGTACATAATGTATCATCGGGTTGTGGGGCCATCGGAAACTATATTTTTCCTACATGGTCCTATCCAACTCAAAACCCAAGTGCAGCTATTACCGGGGGTACTGTGTATCGTGGCACAACTTATATCGATCTGAATGGATATTACGTTTCAGCAGATTATTATTCAGGGACCTTCTACATAATAAAGCATGATACGATCACGAATAAATTTGATACATCTAAGCAGACAATTACACCAATCGGACTAGCTGATTTTGGGGAAACAGAAGATGGAGAATTGTATGCAGTTTGTTTGAATAATGGTTCTGTTTACAGGGTAGCAGCAAGCGGATCAATTCATTATGTGTTCAATGGCAATGGCAATTGGGAGAATGCCGCCAACTGGAGCAATGGGGTTATTCCCCCCTTAACCCTGCCGGCGGGGTCTGTAATTACCATTAACCCCGTTGAAAATGGCGAGTGTATATTAAATTTAACCACCATACAAACTATTTCTCCCGGGGCAACCCTGAATATCCTTTCGGGTAAAAAATTCAGGATAATCAGTGATCTTATCATTCAATAATTCATAAAAACGGCTCCAACACTCAATTATATTTTAGAATTTCGTAACTTACGCCTCATTAAAACCTTATGCATGAAGAATAAATCGATTTTTTCACTTACTTTATTATTTGCATTTGTTTGCACGATTACTCTTTCGTGCAGTAAAAAAGATGAAGAAATGTATAGAGATATATCCATTACCGACGCAGGTTTTGTAAGTTCTAATTTTATAATAAGCGATGGTAGACTTACTGTTATTTGGGGAAATGTTGGATCGGTACCACACAATGTAACTTCAGATACGGGATCAGAATTGGGCAGTCCAAATATTGTTCCTGGAAAATCTTTTCCGCATACTTTCACAAAATCCGGATTCTACAAATATCATTGCTCTCTGCATCCAACAGAAACAGGATCGGTAACAGTGCCATAATCTAAAAACTATAAAGCGTATTCAACAACATTTTCTTTTGCCACCGGTAAAAACAAATACCAGCATAAACCTAAAAGAAGAAAGCTGTTATCAATGCCATTTGTATTGTGAGAGAGGGATATCTCTGTAGCACCATTGTCGGGCTTTAAACCACAACTTACTAAAGGAGTACTCGGATTGTTATTATAAATGATCAACTCAGCTAAAGGGTTATTTTGTAACTGATAATTGTATTTTTTATCATCTATTACCACAGAGCCTTTGTTGTGCCATTTGTCTTGATGTAATGACCCAACTTCCAATCCGTATTCATTTTTAAATACAGTTTTCAATTTTAACGAACCGGTAGTTTCTACAAAGATCAACTTATGATGTTTGCCGCAGGTAATTCTTGCTGAATGATGAAGTGGATTATATTTTAAGATCACTTTACACTCGTTATTTTCAATTAAATGATATTCATGTAAAGTAGAAGATGCATTACTAACCAATAGCCATTTCATAAGCAGATTTTTGAGTACCTAAAGTAAGAACCTTTTTAGCAGAAATGCAATACCTGATCAGAGGGTAACAATTAGTTAATGTTGAATGTGAATAAATTGACGATATCAGCCCATTTACCCGATCTTATCCACTTTTCGAATAAAACTAAAAAATTTACTAAAAAAATACTAAAAAAATTAGTGTGAATAAAAAAAACCATTATCTTTGAGGCTGAGTTTAAATTTACAACGCAAAACCAGATACATCACTTTAAAAACAAAAGACATGGCAAACACAGAAAATTTAGAGAAATCAGAAAAATTCAAAGCACTGAAATTAACCATCGATAAGATCGATAAAGATTTTGGTAAAGGATCGGTAATGATGATGGGAGACAAACCCCATTTAGAACAGGAAGTTATTTCAACAGGTTCTTTAGGATTGGACGTGGCATTGGGTATTGGCGGTTTGCCAAAAGGAAGGGTAATAGAAATCTATGGTCCGGAAAGTAGTGGTAAAACAACCATTGCTACGCATGTAATTGCAGAAGCACAAAAGAAAGGCGGTATGTGTGCCATCATTGATGCTGAACATGCTTTTGATAGTTCGTACGCACAAAAATTAGGTGTTGATATTGATAATTTATTGATCTCTCAACCGGATTATGGAGAACAAGCATTGGAAATAGCTGACAGATTGATTTTATCAGGCGCATTAGATGTAGTGGTAATAGATTCTGTTGCAGCGTTGGTTCCTAAAAGCGAATTGGAAGGAGAAATGGGAGATAGCAAAATGGGTTTACAGGCAAGATTGATGAGTCAGGCATTGCGTAAACTAACGGCTACCATTTCAAAAACAAATTGTTGTTGCATATTCATTAACCAGCTTAGAGAAAAAATTGGTGTAATGTTCGGTAACCCCGAAACAACAACCGGTGGTAATGCATTAAAATTCTATGCTTCAGTAAGATTAGATATTCGCAGAATGGCGCAGATCAAAGATGGCGATGAAGCAATAGGTAACAGAGTAAAAGTAAAAGTGGTAAAGAATAAAGTTGCTCCTCCTTTCCGTAATGCAGAATTCGATATCATTTTTGGAGAAGGTATTTCTAAGACCGGTGAAATTATTGATATGGGTGTTGAACTGGGTATCGTACAAAAAAGCGGTAGTTGGTTTAGTTATGATGCAAACAAACTCGGTCAGGGTAGAGACGCTGTAAAACAATTATTGTTGGATAACCCCGAAATGGCTGCAGAGATAGAAGGAAAGATCAGGGCTAAGATTGCAGAGATGGCAGCGGCATAAAAAATTATAGTTGGGTTAGTAACTACTATATAGAGCCACTTCGAAAGAAGTGGCTTTTATTTTCTTTTGAATATTGTTGCTATTGTTAATGGTATTGCTCTCAACCAAATAGCCACATGAATAAAAACACTGAACAATCTATATTTTCCTCCACTATAATGCTTCTTCACAAAAATATTCATAGCACCATAAAAATTCTTCACATAATTTAAGTCGCCGGCTTTAGTACTCTCTCCTTTAAAATGTACGATAGATGTTTCTGAAAAATAGTAATTACTAAAACCACTTTTTTTAATTCGATAACTTAGATCAATATCTTCACCATACATAAAAAATTGTTCATCGAAAGAACCAACAGTATTAAGTACATCTTTTCTCACAAACATAAACGCTCCGCATAAAATATCTACTTCGTTATTTTTATTTTCACTAAGATGGCCAAGATAATAACCGGCAAATAATTTACTTTTTGGGAAAATCGATGTTAATCCAAACATTTTACAAAAGGCATTCCATAAAGTAGGATTGCCTCTTTTACTTTCTTTCAAATAATTTCTCTTGCCATCAAACATTTTCACACCTAAAGCACCGGTAATGCTTTGTGATTCGATATGAGCTAAACATTTTTCAAAACAATCTTCAGGAACAATTGTATCCGGGTTCAAAAACAAAATATATTTTCCGCTTGCTTTTTCTACGACAAGATTGTTTGCTTTTGCAAAACCAATATTTTCTTTATTCCAGATAAATTGTACAGCGGGGAATTTTCCGTTAAAGAATTCTTTACTTCCATCAGTAGAATTATTATCTACTACAAATATTTCCGCATCGATATTTCTAATTGCTTTTTCTACAGCAATCAAACAGTTGTTCAAGAACTGTTTTACATTATAATTTACTATGATGATGGATAGTTGCAATCAGCATTGATTTGTTTGCGAAATACGATTTTTTAATGCAGTATTCAAAATACAATTAGGTGTTTCTTACACTTTGCTCACTTCGAATTAAATTTTGGGGATCATATTTATCCTTTGTTGCTTGTAATCTGCTGTAATTATTTCCGTAATAAGATAGCTCCCAATTTTTGAAATTAATATCTGCATAGTTCCGGTACTGTGTTGTAATACCATTATTACTAAATATCTTTTGAATTATTTCAAAGTTGCTAATTAAGCCTGCTGCTTTTTTCGGATCCTCCCAATAAGCCTGCAGCTCCGAAAAATAAGTACAGGCCCTATGTGGAAAAGCAGCGGTAGCTTCAAGATCCGGCAATTGAATATTGCCGCCTAAAATATTTACCTGATAGATCATACGAGGCATACTAATTACTTTGGCCAGTACATCAGGGATAAAAGATCTGATCTCGTCATAATTTTTATACAATCCGGCCGAAGCGTTTTTAAAATTAACAGGCCCTTTTTGCCCATAATAAGTTTTTAGAGCTTTACTGATTGGTTGCGGACCATTCCTAGTTACTTTATCAACTAGTTTAGTAAGCTTTTGTATAAATGTTAGTGCCGTTCCACTATACTTATCTGTATTGGTCAATAAAATATAAATTGTTTTACCATTTAATACAAATGCTGAGAAACACGATTTAGGCAGATCTGCCGAAAGTGTAAACCATTGTTCCAATATTGATGCAGCTTTTTCTGCAGATACATTAAATGCTTTAAAGCGCATGCTTTGTAAACTAGTAGGAGCTTTATGAACTTTAAATGTCATTTCTGTGATCACACCAAAATTGCCATTACCACCACCCTTACAGGCCCATAGTAATTCTTTGTCATTTGCAGTGGTACAGATATTTCCCTTGCCATCTACCATTGTAACATCGATCAAACTATCGCAAGTCAATCCAAATTGTCGACCAAGTAAACCGTAGCCGCCACCTAATGTAAGTCCGCCAATACCCACGCCACCACAGGATCCTCCCGGAATGATCTTTCCTTTAGGTAAAAGATTATCATATAACTGAGAGAGCGTACACCCCGGGCCGACTTTAATGGTACTGTTATTTAACCACTGAATTGTATTTAATAAAGAAAGATTGACGACCATGCCGCCATCATTACAACTGAGGCCTTCCATACAATGCCCACCGCTTTTTATAGTAACGGCCAGGCTATTTGCAGCAGCATATTTAACAGCATCTGAAACACCTTCGGTGTTTTTGCATAAAGCAATGATAGCCGGATATTTGTTTATTCGTTTATTAAAACCTTGTCGCAGCGTTTCATATGTCACATCGCCTTTTTTAAAATAATCTACATTCTTGTTCGACAGGGTCTCATCTTTCGAAAAAAAATCATTGGCAAAAGAAAGGGCCGGAGCACAAAGAGCTATGTTTGCCAGCGCTGCTAATTTTAAAAATTCTTTTCGATTATACTGTTTTGACATAAAATCTTACTTGTATAAATATACTTATTGTTTAAGCTTGTTTGCTTTTACTATTCTGTTTTTTTTCGTTTCAGTATCTTTGCCGCATGATTAAATCTACACTTATAAAAGCTACCGAAGAAGGAGCAAAAGAATTACAAAGATTTTTTAACAGCGATTTTAAAATATCCAACAAAGAGGGCATGAATAATTTGGTTACCGAAGCAGATCATGCCGCCGAAAAAGCTATCATTGATGTTATCAAAAAAGAATTTCCCGACCATTATATTTTAAGCGAAGAGGCAGGAGAGATCATTACCGATAGCGAATACAAATGGATCATTGATCCGATAGATGGTACTGTAAATTTTGCCAATGGTATTCCTATCTGTTGCGTAAGCATTGGGCTGGAGCATAATGGTAAAATGATAATGGGGGCGGTGTATAATCCGTTCATGAACGAGTTTTATTTTGCACAAAAAGGGTTTGGTGCTTCTTTGAATAATAAAAAAATTTCAGTAAGCGATAAAACAGAATTGATCAAATGCTGTATGGTTACAGGTTTTCCATATTCCTATTTAGATATGCCGAATGGCCCTCTGGAAATATTTGAAAAATTCATCAGAAAAGGAGTTCCGGTAAGGAGATTAGGTAGTGCTGCTATTGACCTTTGCTGGGTGGCTGCCGGAAGGTTCGATGCATTTTTTGAACACAGCTTAAGTGCATGGGATAGTGCAGCCGGTTTTTTAATGGTAGAAGAAGCCGGAGGAAAAGTTACTGATATGGAAGGGAATTATTATTCACCTTACCAAAGAAAAATAGTTGCGTCAAATGGCAAAATTCACGATGAATTATTGGCGGTAGTTCAAGGCGGGAAGTTTTAAGTTTAACAAAATCAAAAATCCCTAATTGTAAATTGAACATGGAAAGAACAGAAATATCATCTCTCGGCGAATTTGGTCTGATAGACCATTTGACGCAGAACAATGAAACAAGAAATGCGTCAACCATTTTAAGTATTGGCGATGATGCTGCAGTGATTGACAATTTTGGCAAACAAACTGTTGTAACCACAGACATGTTGGTGGAGGGAATACATTTTGATCTGATGTACACTCCATTGAAACATCTTGGGTACAAAAGTGTGATCGTGAATATCAGTGATATTTATGCAATGAATGCAACTCCCACACATATAACATTGAGTATTGCATTCAGCAATCGTTTTAGTGTTGAAGCATTGGATGAATTTTATGAAGGCGTTTATGCTGCTTGTGAAAAATATGGAGTTGACTTAATTGGTGGCGATACAACATCATCACAAAAAGGTTTTGTAATTTCTGTTACAGCCATCGGTGAAGTAACACAAGATAAATTTGTAAAAAGAAGCACTGCTCAAAAAGGAGATCTGCTTTGCGTGAGTGGGTTTTTAGGCGGGGCATTTTTGGGATTGACCATTTTAGAAAGAGAGAAAAAAATATTTGCTGAAACCGGCGCTCAGCCTGATCTTGAGAACCAGGCTTATATTGTAGGCAAATTATTAAAGCCGGAGGCAAGAAAAGATATTGTTGAATTTTTAGCAGAAAGCAACATTACACCTACATCTATGATGGATATAAGCGACGGCCTTAGCAGCGAAACCTTACATATTTGTAAACAAAGCGAATTAGGCTGTATTGTATATGAAGAAAAAATTCCGATACATGAAGATGCAAGACAGTTTGCATATAAATTGGAATTGGATCCTACCGCATGTGCATTGAGTGGAGGCGAAGATTATGAATTGCTATTTACCATCGCACAGGCCGATTATGAAAAAATTGTATTGAATGAACAGATCAGTGTAATTGGTTACATGACAGAAAAAAGCGAAGGTGTACACATCTTAACCAAAGGTGGTAATAAGCACCAATTAATTGCTCAGGGTTGGAATCATATGCAATAAACTTAATGCATTAAGCTATGCTGGAAAAGATAAACAACTATTCCTGCAAAATACCCAATGAGTGCTAGCCAGCTGATTCTTTTTAAATACCAGAAGAAGCTGATCTTCTCCATGCCCATAGCAGCAACACCTGCTGCAGACCCAATGATCAATGCACTTCCACCTGTTCCCGTTGCATAGGCCAAAAACTCCCAAAAAAAATGATCGGTCGGGTATTGACTTAAAGGATACATGCCCTGTGAGGCAGCAACCAACGGTACATTATCAACTATTGCTGAAAGTAAACCAATAAGGGTAACAATGATCGTATCGTTTTGGAATGTATTGGTTAACCATCCGGCTAATAGAGTTAATTGGCCGGTAGATTGCAATGCGCCTATGCTGATCAAAATTCCAAGAAAGAATAAGATGCTTGGCGTGTCAATTTTTTGAAGGGCATATACAACCGTTAGAGTGTCTTTATCTTGATTTACTTTTTGTTTGTGCAATAATTCAGTAACGATCCATATTACACCTAATCCTAAAAGAATAGCCATGTAAGGAGGCAGATGTGTGATTGTTTTAAACACCGGAACAAAAACCAATACGCCAATACCTAATAAAAAAACAAAGCTTCTTTCAAATGGGGTAGTCATTATAACCTTTTGATCTTTTTCTGCAGCTTGTACTGTTCCTTTCATTTTAAATGAGATCAATATTAAAGGAACAATTAAGCAGATCAAACTCGGAATAAATAGCTCTTTAATAATATTAACTGCAGTGATCTGTCCGCCTATCCAAAGCATAGTTGTTGTAACATCTCCCAGCGGAGACCAAGCTCCGCCTGCATTTGCTGCAATGATAGTAATACCTGCAAAGAATAAACGTTGTTCTTTATCCGCAATTAATTTTCTTAAAACAGAAACAATAACAATGGTGGTAGTTAAATTATCCAAAACGGCAGAAAGAAAAAATGTGATGATAGCAATGATCCAAAGTAGCCTTACCGCACTTTTTGTTTTTATCCTGTCCGTAATAACCTGAAAGCCATCATGGGCATCAATAAGCTCAACGATCGTCATAGCACCAAGCAGAAAAAATAATATACCCGACACTTCTCCCAAATGCTCCATCAATTGCTCTGATACCAGATGCTTATCGGGCTGAAAAAGAATATAGATGGTCCAGCATACAACTCCCGTTACAAGCGCTGTTGCAGCTTTATTTATTTTTATGCTATGCTCGAGCGTAATAGCAAGGTAGCCGATAATGAATGTGAGAATGATTGCAGTTATCATGATAAATTACTTGTATAAAGATACAGTATATACAAATCAGATAACTCCTTGGAAATATTATTAATAGGAATAAGAGTGTTACTACATTGACGAAAGCTTATTCAAAATCAAATAAACACAAGTGCCAATTGTTAAAGCATAGTAATATAGTAAATGCGTTTTACTTGGAACTGGATTTGAGATTAAGCTATATTTTTCTAAAAACTTAGGTTTAAAAATTAAATAAATTAATCTCAATGTATGCATTATCGTTGTGAGTGCAAGAAGTAAAATAAACGAAAAATTCATTATTATTTTCATAATAGTATTTTTAAAATTTATCTAATTGATTTCTGATTGATCAAAATCAAGCACTTAATAACAGCCCAATCCCTTTGTATGTTCAGTAGAAATTTTCGCAATTTTGGTTGCGTTTTGAAAAAATAAAAATCGACCAATTTGTTTTTTTTAGAAATTTGATTGGAAAAATCCTGATATTTACTGTATTAGAAAAGAGAATATTTTACCAAAGGAGACATAGCACATGCGTTTTTTCATACTACTACTGTTCACAACTTCTCTTTTTTCGTGTGCTACTAATCAAAGGATTTATAACCCCAATAAAAAATATTCTCCATCGGCATTAAAAGAGGATTACACGTTACTGAGAAATGTTCTTGAAAAAAAACACCCCTCACTTTATTGGTACACGCCCAAAGACAGCATGAATTTTTATTTTGATAGTTTGTACAGCACTATCAAAGATTCAATGACCGAATTGCAATTTGGCTGGAAAGTACTAGCTCCGCTGACCAACAAAATTCATTGCGGCCATACTAGCTTTGGTATGAGTAAGGGTTGGAATAAGTTTTACAAGGAAGTTCGAATTCCTTCATTTCCATTGTACATGAAGATTTGGAGTGATACAATGGTGGTAGTAGCCAATCTCAATAGAAAAGACTCGATCATAAAAAGAGGAACACTAATAACATCTATCAATGGAGAGAGAAATCAACAATTACTTCAAAAAATATTTACGTATCTGCCAACGGATGGCTATGCCGACAATGTTAACTATGTAAGACTGAGCAGTAATTTTCCTTACTATCATAGAAATATTTTTGGCTTGTACCAAAACTATCGGGTTGGCTACATCGACAGTACCGGGAAAGAAAAATTAAAATTCGTATCGATGTTTATTCCGGAAATTGACACTACGAAGAAAAATAAAAAAGACCCCGAACAAAAAATATCAAAAAAGCAACTCAAACGGGATAAAGTGTTAAGCTATCGATCTATGTCGATAGACACCGCAGCAAATACGGCTACAATAATATTAAATACATTCACCAAGAATGAAGGCAAGCATTTACGTACTTTTTTCAGGCGTTCATTTAAAAAGATCAGAAAAGAAAAAATAAAAAATATTATTCTCGATATTAGAGGGAATGGCGGCGGTGATATTGGTATGTATATTCTCCTCACAAAATATTTACGAAAAGAACCTTTCAAGGTCGCTGACACTTCTTACGCCATAGCAAAATCTTTAAAACCTTACGGGAGTGTATTTAAGCAACGTTTTTCCAACACAATGGGTTTGTTTTTTCTGACGAAAAAGAAAAGAGACGGGAATTATCATTTTGGTTATTGGGAGCGACATTTTTTTAAACCCAAAACGAGGAATCATTTCGATGGCGATTTGTATGTATTAACGAACGGGCCAACTTTTTCAGCATCTACATTATTGTGTAATGCCCTGAAAGGACAGGATAATGTAAAGCTGGTAGGTGAAGAAACCGGCGGAAGCGCCTATGGCAACAGCGGTATATTTATTCCCGACATTGTTTTAAAAAATACAAAACTTAGAGTAAGGGTACCACTTTTCAGGCTGGTACAGTTTAATCATGGGGTTAAAAATGGTCGAGGTATTATGCCGGACATTTATATTCCACCATCTGTTGAAGCTGTAGTAAAAGGGATCGACAGAAAAATGGTGATCGTAAAAGAAATAATAGCAGATAAAAACAAGGTTGTTACAGCAGAGTAAAATCATCTGCATCTTTTAAGAAAGGAAATTTTTCTCTTGTATTTACTAATGTGTCTTTTTCTAAAGTGATTGTAAACACATCTTCATCATCAGCTTTTTGATACAAAATTTGTCCAAGCGGATCGATCACTGAACTATTACCGCTGTGGTAAATATTGTTTCCATCATTGCCAACACGATTTACCCCCACAACATAACATTGATTTTCTATAGCTCTGGCCTGCAATAATGTTTTCCAGGGAATACTTCTTTTATCGGGCCAGTTAGCAACATAGATCAATACATCATATTCTGCAGTTTCATTTTTCTGTGGCGCTTGTCTTGCCCAAACAGGGAAACGGAGATCATAGCAAACTTGCAAATTAACTTTCCATCCCTTTACAGAAGCGATCAATCTTTTATTGCCGCCGGCATAAAAATTATCTTCCTTGGCATATCCAAAAAGATGGCGTTTATCGTAATAACCAAACTCGCCATTAGGTAACATCCATATAAGTCTGTTATAATATTTTTCATCTTCTTCGATGATGATACTTCCGGTAAGAATGATATTTTTTTTGCTACTGATCTTTTTCATCCAGGCAATAGTTTCCCCATCCATTTTTTCGGCAAACATAGCCGGTTGCATGCTAAAGCCGGTGCTAAACATTTCAGGCAACACCACTATTTCTGTTTTTTGTTGGATAGACAAAATTTTAGCTTCCAGCATTTTCAGATTAGCCGCTTTATCTTCCCAGTGTAAATTGGTTTGTATGGTTGTAATGGAGAGTGATGACATTGCACAAAATTGTAAGTAAATTTACATGATTAAATATTTGTTATGGCAGAAGATTTAAAAATTGTGCAAGGAGATAAGGAGGAAGCTTACCAGTCTTTATTGCCGCAAATAAAAGCGTTAATTGAAGGCGAGCCTGATATGATCGCTAATTTGGCAAATATTACTGCAGCATTAAAAGAACAGTTTGGTTGGCTGTGGGTTGGCTTTTATTTGGTTAAAGGAGATGAATTGGTGCTTGGTCCGTTTCAAGGCCCAATAGCATGTACCCGTATTCGTTATGGGAAAGGTGTTTGTGGTACCAGTTGGCAAAAAGCAGAAACATTGATTGTTCCTGATGTAGAAAAATTTCCTGGACATATTGCTTGTAGTAGTTCATCAAAGTCGGAAATAGTTGTGCCAATCATTAGAAACAATGCAGTTGTTGGTGTGCTGGATGTAGATAGCGAGTTATTAGATGCGTTTGACGAAACAGATAAGAAATATTTGGAAGAAATGATCACACTTATTTCAATTTAGGAACATTATCTTTCCAACCCCATAAATACCTACAGGCGTAAGTTCTATATGGGCTCCATTTAGCGGAGATCTGTAACATCTTTTCTTTCAGTAATTTTTTATTGTCAATTTCTAGTTTGTATAATTTGATAATACTTTGTTGAATACCCAGGTCATCCACTGCAAAAATATCTTCCCTGCCCAACGTAAACATCAATATCATTTCAACGGTCCATTGCCCAACGCCTTTTATTTGTGATAAATAAGCGATCAATGCTTCGTTGCTCATCTTATCCAGCTTAGCATCGGTGATTTTTTCATCAATAAAAAACTGACAAACATTTTTTACATAATTGGCTTTAGCGTTGCTAAGTCCAATACCACGAAGGGTTTCAAAGGGAGTGTCAATAACTAATTGAAGTGTAGGTTTTTTAGGTTTATACAGGTCAAGAAATCTTTTGTAGATAACAGCAGCTACTTTGGTGCTTAATTGCTGACTGATGATCGATGCACATAATTCAAGCCATACATCTTTTTTCTTTACAACAACATGAGGCTCTTGTAAGTCGATTATTTTTTTTAATTTTTTATCCTTACTAAGATGAGTAACGTGTTGCATAAAATTATTTTATTGCCCAGCTTGTTTCTCCGCTTTTTTCATCTTTCAGATCTATACCCAAAGCGCTTAATTGATTTCTTATTTTATCAGAAGTTGCATAATCCTTTTTGATCTTTGCTTCTTTTCTAATGTCAACCAATAATTGCATGATGCCATCTAATTTTTCATTATTATCAGAAGCCGGATTGTGCAATCCAAGAATATCTTCTAAATAAGTTTTGAAAGTTGTTTTCAGTAAAACCAATGTAGATGGAGCAATGGCATCAATAGCAATATGTCCGTCTTTAATAGAATTGATGATTGGCGCAAGGTCAAACATATTGGCAATAACCTTTGCGGTATTGATATCATCATCCATGAATTCTTCCAATTCATTAAGCGATGTCCTTATTTTAGAATCTAATTCAAGATCTTTTGCTTCTCCCTCGTCGCTTGTAGCCTGTAGCTTCTGCAACACTTCGTATGCTTCCCACAAACGCTTAAATGCTTTTTCACTTCCTTCTAATGCAGTGCTGCTGAAATCTAAAGTGCTGCGGTAATGACTTTGCAAAATGAAAAATCTCACTGTCATCGGGCTGAAAGCCTGTGTAAGCAACGGGTGACTGCCACTGAATAATTCGGTAAGCTTAATAACATTGTTATAGCTCTTACCCATTTTCTTTCCATTGATAGTGATCATATTATTGTGCATCCAGTACTTGGCCGGACTCTTATGATTACAGATAGTGCTCTGTGCAATTTCACTTTCGTGATGAGGAAACTGAAGGTCCATACCACCACCATGGATATCAAACTCGGCGCCTAAATATTTTGTGGCCATTGCCGAACACTCAATATGCCATCCCGGGAAACCATCGCCCCATGGGCTTTTCCAACGCATGATATGTTCGGGTGCAGCATTTTTCCAAAGCGCAAAATCTGCTCTGTCTCTTTTTTCTTCCTGTCCATCGAGCTCTCTTGTTGTTTCCAACAGATCATCAAGAATTCTTCCGCTCAACTTTCCATAATCATGCGAAGCGGCATATTTTTTCACATCAAAATAAACAGAGCCGTTCACTTCATAAGCATAACCTGCTTCAATGATCTTTTCTATCATGTTCAGTTGCTCAACAATATGTCCCGTTGCAGTTGGCTCAATACTTGGTTCAATACAGTTGAATTGCTTCATGGCCCAATGAAACAAGTTGGTATACTTTTGTACCAACTCCATTGGTTCCAGCTTTTCTAATATTGCTTTTTTGCCAACTTTATCTTCTGCTTCTCTTCCTTCTTCTTCAAAATGCCCGGCATCAGTAATATTGCGAACATATCTTACTTTATTGCCCTTGTATGTAAGGTAACGATACACCACATCAAAAGTTACATAAGGCCTTGCATGACCAAGATGGCTTTCGCCACTTACGGTAGGTCCGCAAACGTACATACCAACATGACCGGGAGTTATGGAAACAAAATCTTCTTTCTGACGAGTATAAGAATTATATATTTTAAGCGGCATAAATTTCAGTTACAAATAATAGAGTTTGCAAATTACAAATTGAAAACGAAACAACGACTTTTATTGCCCGGAACGGCGGATATCGGCAATGATCGGAAAATGATCGCTTAGTTTACGGGCAATTCTTGTAAACTGAAGTACATCGTACCCTTTATCAAGAAAAATATTGTCTATACGGAGGTTAGGAGCAATGCCACTGAATGTTCTGCCAATACCAAAGCCCTTTTCTTCAAAAGCATTTTGAAGGTTTTCTCCGATGGTTTCATACGCATAAGAATTGGGCACATCATTAAAGTCGCCGCAAACCATTATGCGGTAGGGACTTTTTTGCATTTCTTCACGTATCCAATCTGCCTGTGTTTTACGGTTAATGATGCCGGTTTTTAATTTACTTAGAATGCTTTTTGTTTCCTCAAGATTTTTTGCTTTGTCTTGTAGAGATTCATCCTGTATGTATGAAACATTTTTCTTGCTGAAACGTAAAGACTGTAAATGAATATTAAAAACCCTGAGCGTATCTTTATCTTTTACAATATCGGCATATTGAAAAGTAGCGTTGTAGCTAAAGGGTGGGTGAGATATTTGTTGTTTTTTTATGATCGGGTATTTTGAAAAGATCATTGTTCCGAAATGCATATTCAGTCCAAACCAGTTTTCGTTATTATCATAAGCATAATAGTAATACGGAAAATGCAACGAATCTAAGATGGTTGATAATCGTAAAAAACTTTTGCCAACACTATCGCTGCAAACTACTTCCTGAAAACAAGCTATATCGGGTTGGTTTTCATTTATAAAACCCATCATCTGATTGAACATATCATGCGTTTTAGGAAAATTCAGTACATCGAATTGAGCTACATTCCAACTCATTACTCTTATAGCGTCCGGAGCTTTTTGTTTTGCAAAAGTATAAGGGAGTTTAAATACAAAAATATTTCTAACAGATTGCCAGCTGATAAGAATAGTGATCGCTGAAATAAGTATCCATCTGGGACTTAGAAAGACCCAAAAAATAGCAAACATTACAAGCACCACTAAAAAATAAAATGCTGCAATATTTAATACGCCCAAAAACCACCACTGCTTTGGATCGAACCACTTGGAATAGCAACCTGCCAAAAATAAAATCGCTACAATAAAATTGGAGATGATAAAGAATTTCTTAGATAGTCTGCGGAAAAGACTTTTGGACATGTTGTAAAGATAAAACTTTGCTGTTGAAATAACAGTACTACAGATCTTCTTCTGAAGCTCTTTTTAAAATATTCTTTTCTTCTTCTGTTAAAAACTGATATCCCTTTTGATTGATTTTATCAAGTATTTCATCAACTCTTTGTTGTGTAAGGTTGGCGCTTTTCTTATAAGGTGCCCTTCCATCGTTTTTGTAGAATATTTTTTCTTTTGCACTTACCTGTTTCTTATTCGGATTAAACAGGTTCATAAACCAGTTGTAAAGGTTATTCATCCATAAACTTCCATCGATATCTTTTCTTAAAAAAACAATGAATAAAAAACCTGCCAAACCGCCACCAAGGTGAGCAATACTATATGCTGCACTTTCTGTAGAGATGCCTGCATAATCGATCAATACATACACCAACATTAATACCCATATTGGAATACCACCACCAAGATTCCTAAAGAAACGATAACCGGGTACCAGTGTAGTGACAGCAACCGCAACAGCCATAACCGCAGCATTAGCGCCAAGCAATGCAGCCGATCCAATGTCTTGTCTTAAAGGAGGCAATGCATAATTTGCAAGAATAAAAAAAAGTGCACCGGCAATGCCACCATATATATAAACAGGGATCAGTTTTTTACTACCGGTCAACTCCTGTAAAATAAATCCGAAGGCCCAAAGCCAAAGCATATTGCTTAGAATGCGAAACACTTCAACATCGCTGAACATATAAGTCAGTACTGTCCATGGTTTTTTTGCAAATGAAGATAATTGTGCAGGCAATTCAAAGTATTGTAAGGATCCGGCTCTGAAAGCAATTTCCGGCGACTCAAAAACAAAGTAAATAACCTTGATGGTTTGAAGTAATAGAAAAAAAACGATATTAATGGTAATCAGACTTACAAGCGCATTCCCTTCCTGCCCGAATGTTAACTTCGTTTTGGGTTTTTTGTAATCCGAATATCTGTCCGATTCTCCCATAAAATAGTTGTGCTACAAATTTACAAACAGAGAAGTAAAGATGATTGTTAAGAATTTAGTAAAAAGTTTTTCTGTTTTTTTTGTTCCAGATGTAAACAAGTATAAATCCGACAATGGCTCCGCCAAGATGTGCAAAGTGGCCAATATTATCACCTTCTGTTGGCCTTAAACCACCAAAAAGATCATACAAAACATATAAGGGAATTACGTACTTCGCTTTGAGTGGAATAGGAATAAACATTACAAACATTTCTGTATTGGGAAACAGGTAAGCAAATGCAGCCATAATACCCATGATGGCGCCGGATGCACCCAAGGCCAAATACACTTCTTTGTAATAATTAATAATGTCTTTTACTGGTGCTCCTTTAGCTGCCAACATTAAACCTTCAGATGATTTAAGATATTGATTAGCACTAAACGGCACCGTAAGTTCAATTAAGATACCTGCACCGATACCACATATTAAATAAAAGATCAAAAACCTTTTAGAGCCAAGAAACCTTTCGAGGATGGTACCGAACATCCACAACCCGAACATATTAAAAAGAATATGAGCCACACCGCCATGCATAAACATATTTGTGATGAACTGATGCGGCTTAAATCTGGATGATGTAATGTAATGAAGGGCACCCCATTCGGTTATATCAAAACCGGTGATAACCATTTGAGCTAAAAATACCAGCGCATTAATGATCAGTAAATTAAATACTACGGGGGCTGTTTTTTGAATGGAATTTCCGGAGCTATTGAATGACATATTATAAAGTTGGATCTAAAGTTATTTCAATTTAAGTAAAACCACACATTCAATATGGTGTGTATGAGGGAACATATCTACCGGTTGAATTTTTTCTACTGAATATTTTTCGCTGAGCAGATTAAGGTCTCGTGCCTGCGTAGCAGTGTTACAACTTACATACACAATTTTAGGAGCAACTATCTCTAATAATTTTTGAACCAGTTTTTCATGCATACCTGCACGGGGAGGGTCGGTGATTATCACATCTGGTCTGCCATGTGCGGCAAAGAAATCGTCATCGCATATTTTAATTACATCACCTGCAAAAAAATCGGCATGTGTAATATTATTGAGCGCTGCATTTTGTTTTGCATCTTCAATAGCCTCGGCAACCACTTCCACACCAATGATCTTCTTTGCAAATTTGCTTACAAAAATACCAATGCTGCCTGTGCCGCAATACAGGTCGTATACTACTTCAGTGCCTGTTAGTCCGGCAAAATCGGCAGTGATACTATAAAGTTTTTCCGCTTGTTTTGTGTTGGTCTGAAAAAAAGATTTCGGCCCAATCTTAAAAGTATATTCTCCTAATTTTTCATGTACATATCCTTTACCGAAATAAGCAACAGGGTTAAGGTCATAAATACTATCGTTCCATTTTGTATTAATGGTATAAAGCAAAGTTGTTATGGATGGTACTTTTTGTAAAATAAAATCCATCAGCTTTTTTGTAGCCGCCTCATCTTCATAACCCAAACAAATATTTACCATTAACTCTCCGGTGTTGCACAAACGGATAATGATATTTCTTAACCAGCCTGTATGCCCTTTTATATCATAGAAAGAAAGATCATTTTCTTTTGCGTAGGCTCTGATGGAATTTCGAAGGGTGTTATTTACTTCATCCATCAAATAGCACTCTTCTATATCAATGATCTTATCAAAAATTCTCGGCACATGAAAACCCAATGCATTTTCCTGTGGTAAAATGTCTGCACTTTTTATTTCTGTTTCTGTCAGATAACGTTTGTTACTGAAAGTAAACTCAAGTTTATTTCTGTAATGCTGTGTGTCTGCAGATCCAACAATTGGCATCATTTCAGGCAGATCTACTTTGCCGATTCGTCTGAAATTTTGAGCAACCTCCTGCTGCTTGTACATGAGTTGTTTTTCGTAGGGTAACATCTGCCATTTACAGCCACCGCAAATACCAAAATGTTTGCAGAACGAATCAACCCTTTCTTTCGAATATTGATGAATGTGAGTGGCTTTGCCTTCGCCCCAGTCTTTCTTGTTTTTGCTAACAAAAACATCTACAATATCTCCCGGCACCGCCCCTTCAATAAATATCACTTTACCATCCTGTTTAGCAAAGGATTTTCCTTCAGCGGCATACCCGCTGACCTCAATTTTTTCAACTAAAAATTTTTTTCTTTTCACAGCAGCAAAAGTAATCTATATCTGCTCTAAAAAATATGTTAATGAAATGTAATTATCAATAGAATCGAAATGGTTAAAGTGCTTTTAAACCGTACATTTTAGATACTTTTGTTCAGTCCTATTATATAAAAAAATGAAAAGATTACTTGTTGTGTTGATTAGCCTTGGTTGTTTTTCTCAATTGCAGGCTCAAAATTTTAAGGTTACTTTAAAAACCCCTAACTACAAAAGCGGAATCGCTTACCTGACCTATCACATGGGCAAGAACCTTAATGTAGAAGATTCGGCGGCCATCAATAATAAGGGTATTGCGGTGTTTACGGGGAAAAGAAAACTGCCCGGGGGTATCTACTCTATTGTTTTTCCGGGAAAGAATAAATCGGTAGATTTTTTTATACATAAAGAACAGATCATTTCTATTAGTTCCGACACAACAGATCTCTTGAACAAAACCGTCGTTACAGGATCTAAAGAGCATATACTTTTTGCCCAATATCAAAAGGCAACAGCCGCAAAAATTTCCTTATTAAATAAGGAAAAGGTAGCCTACTCAAAATCTACTACTGCGGCAGATTCTGCAATGCATGAAAAAAAATATCTGGAATACAATACGGAATTGAATAATTACAGAGAAGGAATTATCAAAAAATATCCAAAATCAATGATGACTGTTATTTTGAACGGTATGAGAGATCCGAAAACGATGGACAAAATACCGGTGACACACCAGGATTCATTGGATAATTATTATTATTACAGAGCACATTATTGGGATGGTATTACATTTATGGATGAGAGAGTAATTCGTACGCCGTTCTTCTTACCACGATTTGAAAGATATTACAGAGAGATCATACCACAGGCGCCGGATAGTATCATTAAAGAAGCCGACTATCAGTTACTGCTGGCACGTACCTGTCCGGAAATGTATAAGTTTTTACTAAACTGGCTCACAGATGAGTACATCAACCCAAAATATATGGGGCAGGATAAAGTGTTTCTTCATCTTTTCAATAAATACCATAGTAAAGGACTTACCCCTTGGTTAAGCGAAAAGCAGCATGAAACAATTAGCAGGCAGGCATATATGATAATGGCAAATGTTATTGGCGACCCTGCAGCCAATTTAAAAATGGTAGATACGGCCGGGAACTTAACGCCGTTGTATAGTGTGGCTGCCGATTTTACGGTTGTGTGTTTTTGGGATCCTACCTGTGGGCATTGTAAAGAAGAAGTACCAAGAGTCGATTCTATTTATAAAGCCAACTGGAAAAAACATAATGTAAAAATTTACGGAGTGCTTTCGGCCGATATAAAAGATAATATTGTATCCGACTGGAAAAAATACATTACAGAGCATGCTTTGGGTGAATGGGTAAATGTTTATCAAACAAAAGAAATGAAGGAAGCAGAAGAAAAAGCCGGCGAATGGGGATACCATCAATTATTTAACATTACAACCACGCCTACTTTATATTTGCTGGATAAAGAAAAAAGAATAGTAGGCAAAAAATTAACCTGGGATCAAATAAATGATCTGTTGCAGGTTAAGATGGCCGCTCAAAACAACTAAAGCATACAAATTCTGTTTATGAAGAAATTATTTTTTTTAACAGCCTTGCTGTTTTCGGCTCCGCATATTTTTTCTCAAACACTTTTTACCTATGGCAAAGATGCTGTAAGCAAGGATGAATTTTTAAGAGCCTACAATAAGAATAAAATTGCCGGTACCGACAAGGCTCAGTCCTACAAAGATTATCTGGATCTCTACATCAAATTCAAACTAAAAGTAAAAGCCGCAAAGGAAAAACGTTTAGATACGCTTCAACAATTACAGGCAGATATTGATGGCTTTCGCAGTCAGGTAGAAGAAGGATATATGAACGATGAAAAAGGAGTGAACGAACTTACAGAAGAAGTGCTTGCCCGTCAGAAAAAAGAAATTCATACCCAACATTTTTATGTGCCCATAAATGCAGCTATGTCTTCAACAGACTCTATAAAAGCAGTTAAACTTATTGAAGCTGCTTACGCCGCTTTGCAAAAGGGAAGAAAAGATTACAATGAATTGGCAGGAGAATTGAGTGCAGAATATAAAATGGTCATCAAAACTGCAGATCTTGGTTATGTTACTGCTTTGTCTGTTCCATACGAGTATGAAAATATTATTTACGGATTGGCTCCCGAAAAAATAAGTACTCCACACAGAACAAAAAAGGCTATTCATATTTTTAAAAATATTGATGAAAGACCAAACTCCGGCAAGTGGAAAGCGGCACAAATATTATTGGTTTTTCCTCCGGACGCATCCGATGAAACTAAAAACAAAATCAAACAAAAAGCTGACTCTATTCACAATTTGATCAAATCCGGTGCAGACTTTGCAGAAACAGCAAAAAGATGCAGCGATGACAGAAACACTTATATGGCTGGCGGAGAAATGGCAGAATTTACCACAGGGAAATTCGACCTTTCCTTTGAAAACGCAGTATTTGCACTTCAAAAAGACGGAGATGTTACAGCCCCCATATTAACATCCTATGGTTATCATATTGTAAAACGATTGAAGCATACTCCTTACACTGCAGATGTTACAGACGAAAATTTTATGTATGAGTTGAAACAAAAAATTCAACAAGATGGAAGGATCAATAAAGCAAAAGATAAATTTTTGAAAGATGTGCTTGTGAAGATCGGCTACAAAAAAAATCCGGCGATAAGCGATCAGGAAATAATTGATCTTGCGGATAGTGTTAAGGCAGGAAAAAGCATAGAGAAAATAAAAATTCCTGCAAACAAGGCATCCGTTTTTTCTTTTAATAACAAACAGGTAAGATTAAAAGACTGGTTGAAATATGTAAAAGATTTTGTGCCTAATAGTTTGCAAACTGCAGAAACATCTAAAAGTTTATTTGATAAATACCTAAACGAATCTGCTTTAGCTTATTACAGAAAAAACTTAGAAAAGTACAATAGCGATTTTAAATATCAAATGCAGGAGTTTAAAGAAGGCAACATGCTTTTTGAAATAATGGAAAGAAATGTTTGGAGTAAGGCGGCTAATGATAGTGTTGGACTTAAAAAGTTTTACAATCAGCATAAATCAAAATATTTGTGGGAAGAAAGTGCTGATGTTATCATTTTTAACTGTTCAGATGCAGCGACAGCAACGCATGCTATTGCAGATATTAAGGCAGGTGTAAACTGGAAACAAATTGCTGAAGAGAGTAATGCTACCATTCAGGCAGATTCGGGCAGATATGAAATTTCGCAACTGCCCACAAGCAGTAGGTTAAGCGAAGGATACTTAACCAATACAATTACTAACCCGGCCGATGGCACAGTAAGTTTTGTGCAAGCACTCAAAATGTATCCTGCAAAAGAACAACGTAATTTTGATGAAGCAAGAGGTTTGGTAACGAATGAGTACCAAAACTACCTGGAAGAAAAATGGATAGAAGCTTTGAAAAAGAAATACCCGGTTAAAGTCAATGAGGCCTTGTTCAAGTCCATTATACAATAACCAGTCAGGTTAGCTACCATGAAAATAATTTCCCTTTTAATATTCGTTGCAGTTTTAAATTGTACTGTTGGTAAAAGCTTTGCTCAAAACGGATTTACTGTTAAAGCAGAAGCAAAAAACAGCTACGTACAAGATTCGCTTAAGGAAGGCAAGTGGATAGAATACCTTGATAGCTTACTGAAGCCAATAGAAAAAAATAATGCCAAGTATTATAGGCTTGCTGTTTATCATCATGGAAAGGAGAACGAAATTGTAAGACTTTATTCACTCACAGATTCACTCATACTGGAAACAGCTATGTCGGACGGCGAAAAAAATGGAATTGAAAAATACTTTTACACAGTCGGTTCCCAATATATAAACGATACTGTTTCTCATTACATACAAGAAATCTCTTACCTCCATAGTAAAAGGAATGGCTTTTTCAAATTATATAAAGATGGAGTATTGTTGATGGAAGATTTATATAAACAAGACAAACGTAATGGTTTAAGTAAATCTTATTGGACTGATGGACAAATATCCAAAGAGAGTACATATAGTAATGATACATTAGACGGCTTAGAACGAGATTACTATGCCGGCGGTAGTAAGTTGCATAAAGAGCGGATGTATAAAAATGGAAAATTAAATGGTATTTCAAAGGAGTACGATCTTGATGGAATCTTAATGGAAACAATTACTTATAAGGACGATTTAGCTGATGGGATACGAACAAGATATAAGGATAACAAACTCCATATTACAGCTGAATATAAAAATGGGCTTAGAAACGGTGTCACGAAATATTATTATGAAAATGGCACTATAGGGTCAAAGACTTTTTTTAAAGATGACTTGGAAGACGGTATGTTTGAAACCTATTATAAAAATGGAAATGTTTCTACATCTGGATTTTATAAAAAAGGAGAAATTGATGGGGTGATGAAAGAATATTATGAGAACAAAAAAATTAAAAAAGAGACAGCTTACTTTCACGGGTATAAACATGGGATAGAAAAATGCTACCATCCCAACGGAAGTTTAAAATCTGTAGCAACTTTTTATCTTGACCGGAAAAATGGCATTGAGAAAATATATAATGCCAAAGGAACTTTAATTAGTTCACTAAATTATAAAAACGGTTACGAGGATAATACCAATAAACCATTACCACCAAAGCCACTTCAGCCGGGGAAAAGGGATGTGAAGGCAGGTGATTAGATTTTCTGACGAAACTATCTGATCGTCTTCACAACATTGTATATCACCTTAGGTTTACCCAAGGTATAGTAGTGTAAAACAGGTACACCAAATGCTTTCAATTCTTTCGATTGCTGAATCAACCATTCAGTCCCTATCTGTTCAACATCTTCATCTGTTTTAGCTTTCATGATTGCATTTGAAAGGTCTGTAGGAATATCTACATGAAAAACCTTTGGTAAAATGCTCAACTGTTTTTTATTAGTAATGGGTTTTAATCCCGGAATGATGGGAATTTCAATACCAATGGCCCTGCACTCTTTTACAAAATCAAAGAATTTTTGATTGTTAAAGAACATTTGTGTCATGATATAATCAGCACCGGCATCTACTTTTTCCTTTAGTCTGATGAGGTCCGTTTCAAGATTTGGTGCTTCAAAATGCTTTTCCGGATAACCGGCCGTACCAATACAAAAATCGGGCTTACCGCCGTTCTTAATATCTTCTTCTAAATAAATACCGTTCTTTAAATTCTGTACCTGTTTGATCAGGTCTATCGCATAACCATGACCGTCAGCCTCAGGCTCAAAATGTGTTTCATTTTTAGCAGCATCGCCTCTTAAAGCCAACACATTATCTATGCCCAAAAAATTTAGATCTATCAATGCGTCTTCAGTTTCTCTTTTGCTGAAACCGCCGCAAATTAAATGAGGAACAGCATCTACATTATAATGATTTTTAATAGCTGCACAGATGGCTACGGTCCCAGGACGTTTACGCACTTCTACTTTCTCAAAAGTTCCATCTCCCTTTTTCTTGAACATCGTTTCGCTGCGATGATATGTAACATTAATAAAAGAGGGCTTAAACTCCATCAACGGGTTTAAGTGATCGTAAATAGAATTAATGGTCTTACCTTTTAGAGGAGGCAGTATCTCAAAAGAAACCAATGTGTCTTTTGCCTGGGCTATATGGTCTGTTACTTTCATATTTCTTACAATGTCTGCAAAAATACGCAATAGCAGTTAAAAATTAACGATGTTTAAAGTGACGTGAACCCGAGTTAAAGTATAACATAATGTAGAATTATTGAAGTTGAGTTTACAGTAGCACAAAAGTTTGATCGGAGAACGAATCCGAAATCGGGGCGTTATCGATTTCGGACGGTTTTTTTGGTTACTTTTTTCCGCAAAAAAAGTAACACAAGATTTTTGTGTTAAAATGAAATGTTATATCATATAGACAATGAATTAACCTTTTGTTTCTTTATACTACATTTGTTCAAATATTTAAGCTTTGAATCTCACTATACGCACAAACAATCTTGTAAAATCATATGGCAGCCGTACTGTTGTAAACGGTGTTTCTTTTTCTGTACAACAGGGGGAGATTGTAGGTTTACTAGGACCGAATGGCGCCGGAAAAACAACTTCTTTCTATCAGGTGGTGGGTCTTGTTAAACCGGATGAAGGAGAGGTTTTTTTGAACGACATCAATATTACGAAGCTACCCATGTATAAAAGAGCACAAATGGGTATTGGTTATTTGCCGCAGGAAGCCAGCGTTTTCAGAAAGTTAAGTGTAGAAGATAATATTGCTGCGATATTGGAAATGACCAAGCTCTCAAAGCAGGAGCAAAAAGAATCACTTGAATCTTTATTGGATGAATTTCATTTACAAAAAGTAAGAAAGAATAATGGCGATACTTTAAGTGGTGGAGAAAGACGCAGAACTGAAATTGCCAGAGCCCTTGCCGTTAGTCCGAAATTTGTTTTACTGGATGAACCCTTTGCAGGCGTTGATCCCATTGCTGTTGAAGATATTCAGGAGATCATAGCAAAACTTAAATATAAAAACATCGGCATCCTCATAACCGATCATAATGTAAATGAAACACTCTCTATTTGCGACAGAGCGTATTTGCTAATTGATGGAAAAATTTTCCGTGATGGTACTGCAGAAGAATTGGCGGTAGATGAGCAGGTGAAAAGGCTATATCTTGGTAGAAATTTTGAATTGAAACGAAAAGATTATTTGTTGAATAACAACGAATAACCGCTTATTTACTTTTTATTAACACACCTGCACAAGTGCTTTGGCCATAATAATTACGGCTCGTTAAAACTCAATACAGTAAAGGATTTTAACATTTTTTAAAGCAAATAGGCATAAAGAAAAACAAAAAATTTTGATTGCGTTAAGGCAATAAACCGATATACCTTTGTGTTATCAAGGTAGAAAAACATACCCTAATCGAGTCTTCAAAATTTAGCTAAAACTGAAGTAGCGTTATTACAAACGCAGATCGCTTTCCTCCTGAAAAATATCATCGCATTGCAGCCCTCTTTGAAAAAAGAACAACATTGTTAATTTTTAAATTTATTAAAAATGAAAAAGACATCATATAAAACAGCATTATTATCACTTGCAATAGCAGCTGTATTCAGCACAGCGTTTACGGTAAAAGCAAGTGCAAACAACATTACTGAGCCTGTTACAATATCGTTGAACTACAGCGGTAGCGAAAACAACTCTCCTGCATTTAGCTTAAATATTTTCAATGCAGAAGAAACACAATTTTTGGTAGAAGTAATCGACCAAAACGGAGTAGTGTTATACAGTGAATATGTAAGAGGCAATACAGTTGCAAAGAAATTTGTATTAGATCTGAATGATCTTAAAAATGCGATACTAACTTTTAAAGTTACCGGAAACAAAACCGGCGAGTATGCATCATACGAGATCGACTGTAATACAAAGGCACACGAAAATTGGACAGCCAAAAAATTATAATAACATAGATCATATTTTTCACACAATGCATATCGGTACTCGATTGATATGTATTGTGTGATTCTATACACTATGTTAAGGGATTTAAAACTTTTATTTCTGCTACTGTTTTTTTAACTTGCCCCAACGAGCAATTTATTCAGTAGTTTGAAAATTTTATCTTCAACCATATCTAAGCTGGCCCGTATGCGTTTGTGGCGCATAGAAAACTGGAGTAACAACCCCGTAGCAGTACAGCGTGAAGTATTGCAACACCTGGTAACCTCTGCACAATACACCGAAATTGGAAGAAGGTACTCTTTTCACAAACTGTTTACCATTCGGGATTTTAAAAAAACGGTTCCCATTCATGAGTATGATGATATAAAGCCATACGTGCAAAGGATGATGGAAGGCGAGGATAATATTTTGTGGAATACTCCTATAAAATGGTTTGCAAAATCTTCGGGTACTACCAGCGATAAAAGTAAATTTATCCCCGTAAGCGATGAAAGCCTTAAGGATAACCACTTTCAGGCAAGTAAAGATGTGCTGAGCAATTATTATAAGAATTTTCCTTCAAGCGATCTGCTTACAGGAAAAGGTCTTGTAGTAGGCGGCAGTCATCAGATCAGTAAGGTAAGTGATGAAATCCAGTATGGCGATCTGAGTGCTATACTCATGCAAAACTCTCCTTTCTGGGGGCAATGGCTACGTACACCCGAACTAAGCGTTGCCTTATTGGATGAATGGGAAAGTAAGATCGAAAAACTGGCACAAATAACTGCTAACGAAAATGTAACTTCTCTTGCGGGTGTTCCCACATGGACCTTATTGCTCCTCAAAAGAATTCTTGAAATAAAGAATGCAAAAACCATCAAAGAAGTATGGCCAAACCTTGAGTTATACATCAACGGCGGTGTTTCATTTGTTCCTTACAAAGATCAGTTTGATAAGATCATCGGCGATAAAATAAATTATCTCGAAATATACAATGCCAGCGAGGGCTTCATTGCCGGGCAAGAAAAACCGGACGATGATGGTATGGTGCTTTTCACCGAACATGGAATTTTTTATGAGTTCATGCCCGTAGATGAATATGGAAAGAAAGATCCGCAAACCGTAGGACTTAAAGATGTTGTGATCGGGAAAAACTATGCATTGGTTATTAGTACAACCGGAGGCCTGTGGCGTTACTTAATTGGAGATACAGTGCAATTCACTTCTCTCAATCCTTATAAAATAAAAGTAACCGGTCGCCTCAAACATTATATCAATGCTTTTGGCGAAGAGTTGATCGTTGATAACAGCGATCATGCTATTGCAATAGCGGCAGAAAAAACAAAAGCGATCATCAACGATTATACAGCAGCCCCTGTTTATTTTTCGGAGAAACGAAATGGCGGCCATGAGTGGCTTGTTGAATTTGAAAAAGAACCGGATAATCATACTGCTTTTATTTATGAATTAGACATTGCTTTAAAAGAAATAAATAGCGATTACGAAGCCAAACGCTATAGGGATATTGCATTACAATTACCCATTGTGCACAGCTTACCCAAAGGAACATTTACCGAATGGTTGCGAACAAAGGGGAAAGTAGGCGGTCAGCATAAAGTACCAAGACTTAGTAATGAACGAACGATGATAGAGGAAATACTATCGTTGGTGAAAAAATAAAATGATACAATTATATCTGATTAGAATTATTTTTGCCGGAACATAAAAATTGAACGATGAAACTTCTTGAAGGAAAAACAGCCATAGTTACCGGAGCTGCCCGTGGCATTGGCGAAGCGATTGCGATCAAATTTGCAGAACATGGTGCCAATGTTGCGTTTACTTATGTAAGCGATAGCAGTGCAGAAAGGGCCAAAGCATTAGAAGCTAAACTTGTGGGTTTAGGTGTTAAAGCAAAAGGCTATCAAAGTAATGCAGGTGATTTTGCAGCCAGCGAAGCTTTTGTAAATGATGTGGTAAAAGAATTTGGTACCGTAGATATCTGTGTGAACAACGCAGGAATTTCAAGAGATAATTTATTATTAAGAATGACACCTGAGCAATGGGATGAGGTAATGCAAACCAATCTCAAAAGCGTATTTAATATGACGAAGCAGGTAATTCGTCCGATGATGAAAGCAAAGAGCGGCAGCATTATAAATATGAGTAGTGTAATTGGAGAAATGGGTAATGCCGGACAAAGCAGTTATGCTGCAAGTAAAGCCGGTGTGATAGGATTTACAAAAAGTGTAGCAAAAGAATTGGGCAGTCGTAATATTCGTTGTAATGCAATTGCCCCGGGTTTTGTAGAAACTGATATGACCAGCTATTTGAAAGATGGAGAAGGAGCTGAAAAATATAAAGCAGGCATTCCTTTAGGAAAATTTGCCAGCGCAGAAGATATTGCAAATGTTACATTGTTCTTAGCGTCTAATCTTAGTAGTTATGTAACGGGACAAACAATTAGCGCCTGCGGCGGATTAAATATTTAATTGATTTAACAATAAAGAGCTTCGGTTAACCGAACTAAAAAGCCCGACAAACAGATGTTTGCCGGGCTTTAACCTTACATAACAACACCAGGTTACTAGTGTACGGATTGAACGTTTTGTTCGTTTACTATTTGATACTTTTCTTTAAAGCCTTCCAATTGAAGATTGATATTTTTAAGCGGAGCTTTAATATCCCGAAACTCTTTTATCAATTCAAGTACATCAAAATCGATGTATGTTGTATTGCTTGCATCAATGGTTACTGAAGTATTTGCAGGCATATTATCCAATGTTTGTCTGATAGCTGCTTTATTTAAAAAAGATACCTCTTCAGATAAATGAATATTAATACTATCGCCTTGCTTGTGTTTAGCTTCGTGGAAGAAATATGAGTTTTTTAGATTACCATGCAGAATAGCACCGAATGCAGCAAAGATTCCAGCACCTACACCAATCACAAGACCCTTGCCGCTAACAGGAGGATAGATCTTAAAAAGATCTATAGCTAGAATAACGATCACTGTTACAATAAAAGGAATAAACTGATATTTGCCATTGCTGAACATTTGTTTAAAGAATGATGGCTTTGCTAATTTATAGCCTGTTAATAAAAGAATAGCTGCTAAAGCAGATAATGGTATTTTATTTAATAAAGAAGGAATAGCAATTACGCAAATCAATAATAATAGACCATGGATCACTGCAGATAATTTTGATTTAGCACCTGAGTTAACATTGGCGCTGCTTCTTACAATTACACTGGTAATTGGTAGTCCACCTATTAATCCGGCCACTGTGTTACCAAATCCCTGAGCAAACAATTCACGGTTAGTGTTGGTTACACGTCTTTCTGGATCAATATTATCTACGGCCTCAATACTCAGCAAAGTTTCAAGCGATGCAATGATTGCAATGAATACGCCGTACATGATCACTTTTCCATCAAGCAAACCGTTGAAATCAGGCAATGTAAAAAATCCGAAAAAATCACCTGCATTTTTTGCAATCGGAATTTTCACCAGATGCTCATTTTCGGCAGCCAACTTGCTGCCTGTTGCTCCCCATATCTGATTAATGATAACGGCAACTACTACTGCAACTAATGCACCCGGAATAAAGGGAAGTCTTTTTTTAATAAAGGGTTTTTCCCAAAGAATCATGATAATGATCGAAATAGCACAAATGATTGTGATACCTACTTCTATATGTTGCAAAGGTTGCAGCAGTTCATGCATATCTTCACTACCATAATCGATCAACTCTGTAACATTTCCTTTTGAGTCTTTGTCATATCCAAACGCATGTGGAATTTGTTTTGCAATAATTAAAATACCTATACTGGTAAGCATGCCTTTAATAACACTGCTAGGAATATAGTTAGCAATACCACCAAGTTTTGCAAGGCCAAGTAAAACCTGTAATATACCGGCAACCATAACAGCACATAAAAACAATTCATAATTTCCAATGGCTGTTATTGCACCAAATACAAGAGCCGCTAAACCTGCGGCAGGCCCACTCACACTTAAAGCAGAATTGCTAAGGCTACCGATAACAATACCCCCTACAATACCGGATATAATTCCACTGAAAAGAGGCGCCCCTGAAGCTAATGCTATACCAAGGCATAACGGTAAGGCTACCAAAAAAACTACCAGTCCGGATGGTAGATCACTCTTTAGGTTTTTCAAATTGATTTGCATTTATTTTCTTTTTTAAACTGTTGCCAATTTTTTATTTTCTACTTTTTGATTTGTTAGGTTTTTAAAGAAATCCACTTCTCCGTTCTCAATATTATGAACGCCGCCAACAATACCGATCTGTCCATTTGAAAACATCTCTCTTACTATTTGACTTTTCTGTAAAATTTCTTCAAGACTGTTTTCAACATTAGCATAAGCTACCTTATCCACACATTTATGTTCATCTTCTATAAGCAATGCTTTACTGATAGATGGTTTAATGCGTTTAAGCAATCCCGTTATATAACCATCTTCCACACCCATTTTCGCACTTTTAATAGCCCCACATTCGGTATGACCTAATACTACCAGAATTTTAGAACCTACATATTTTACTGCATATTCAATGCTGGCAATAATGTCATCGTTTACTATGTTTCCGGCTACTCTGATGCTGAACAGATCCCCTAGACCTTGGTCGAAAATAAGTTCTACAGATGTACGAGAATCCATGCAACTTAATATCACTGCGAAAGGGTATTGGCCTTCCCTTGTTTGATTAATTACTTCCAAGTGGTCATGATCTGTATTCAGACTATTAATGAACCTTTGGTTACCCTCAACCAGTATTTCATAGGCTTTGCTTGGGGTAAGATTTTCTAAAAATTCTTTTGAATGCTTTCTCATTGATGTATCTGTATTATACGGCAGAGGTTATCGTTAAGTGATAACATTGCCATGATGAATAAATTAAAAGTAGATATACCGGTACAAGAACTTTTACTTAAAATTCTGCGGTATGTAGAAAAATTTTGTGTTACCGATTAAGCGGCATTGGGGGGTGGAACGTGCAGTTCTCCATGATAGGCGATGTAGTTGTCTGCATTCTCTAATTTGTGGTAGTGCGATACAACCGAAAAGAAATGATGTGTAATATGGTGATCATGTAAAAATTCTTCGGCAAGATTAGTACTGCTTGGTACTTTTTCTTCAACATTATTGTTGGTACAATCTTCACTGTTGCCATCATCGCTGCTAGAAGCTTCTGTTGCCAGTACTTTTTGTTGCTTCGCAAGTTCTTGCTGAGCGGCAGCTACAAAAGGAGTGCTAACTGTTAACCATAACAAGTTAAGCATCAAAAAAATAGCTGTTGCTTTTTGAAATATGGTATATGTTGTTTTCCTTTTGGTCATTCTTAAGGCTGCAAGTTACTTCTTTGCTGCTTGTAAACCAAACCGTCTATCATTGAACAGTGAATATTCTATTGGTTTGATCTACTTTTACCACTGATGTACAATATTCTATATATCTGTTAAAAAAATTAAATCAGAAATGAATAATTATATTGCCTTCGGATACAAATTAACATGACAATAAGTTCATTAAATATTATTTTTGAGTAAAGACTGTTTCATGAAACCATACGAACTATTACTGGAGAACAACAAAAAGTGGGCCACCGGAAAGGTAAAAGGAGATCCTGATTTTTTTAAACGCTTATCTGATATACAAACTCCCGAATTTTTATGGATCGGATGTAGTGATAGCAGGGTTCCTGCTAATGAAATAACCGGCACCGATCCCGGGGAAATTTTTGTACATCGCAATGTTGCCAATCTGGTGATTTATACTGATGTAAACTTATTGAGTGTGCTGGAATTTGCAGTAGTGCATTTAAAAGTGAAACACATTATTGTTTGCGGACATTATGGCTGTGGAGGAATAAAAGCTGCCATGGGCAACAAGGATTATAATCAGGTATTGAATATGTGGTTACGTAATATTAAAGATGTTTATCGTGACAATAGGGAAGAGCTTGATGCTATTGCTGATGAAAATGAAAGAACAGATCGATTAACAGAATTAAATGTTATAGAGCAAACACAACGACTGGCAAAAACTTCTATTATTCAAAAAGCGTGGAAACAAAGAAAGGGTCCTGACCTCCACGGATGGGTGTATAGCCTTAAAGATGGTGTTATTAAACCGGTGTTGGAAATGCAACCGGGAGCTGCAATTGATCCCTTGTATGAATATGATCTGTAAAATTGAGCTTCAAACAATAACCCTCAAGGGACAAGTATGCTATATCAAATTCTTTTGCTTTTCCCTTGAGGCTCGTAACTCGAAGCTGTTTTAATCTCTTGTTTTCAATTTTTCAATTGCCTTCTTTGTAAATTCAGTCTGCACTAACTTACCGCTGATAGCGGCTCTTTCTTTCAACAATGTATCCCAATGATCAGTTCCTTTCCAAAACATTTTTTTCATTTCCGCCATTGCCTCCGGAGAAAAATGTGATAAGTTATTCGATAAACGGCGAATGGATTCATCCATATTTTCTACCGACTCATGCACTTCTGCAAATAGTCCTTTACGTTTTGCCCAGTCGCTGTTACGCCACATGGTGGCATCAATCGATAATGCACTGAATGCTGCTGTACCGATCTTTCTTTCAACAGCCGGCCCAATTACAAAAGGGCCAAAACCAATGGAGAGTTCACTCAATTTTATTTCGGCTTTATCGGTAGCAATAGCATAATCGACAGCAGCTGCAAGACCAACGCCGCCACCAACACATTTACCGTGTATTCTGCCGATGATCAGTTTCGGGCATTTACGCATGGCATTGATCAGATCAGCAAATCCATTAAAAAATGCATGACCATCACCATCAGTTTTAATGGTTGCTAATTCTTCAAAACTAGCTCCGGAGCAAAAAGCTTTTTCACCTCCGCTTTTAAGAACGATCACTTTGGTTTCTTTATGTGTGCCTGCAAAATGAATTTCTTTAGCTAGTTCCTGCAATATCTTTTTGGGTAAGGAATTGCTTTTAGGGTGAAAGAATTCAATGGTGGTAATACCCTGATGTGTTTCCGTTTGTACGTAGCCTTCCTGTATTTCCTGTATCATAAAGTATAAATATGTGTATTCAAGTTAGAAATAATTTTCTATTTATACTATTAATAATTCCTGTTTTTATCAGAATTACCGGCTTGATATGAGGAATAGGTTTAGTTCTTTTTTCTTCGAAGTAATATGGCTGAGTTGGTTTGAAGATCGGCACTGAATCTTACCTCATAAATGTCATTACCGTCGTTTACAACCAACAGGCCGGTATTTGGGGGCAGGCTTCCGAGGTTTTCTGCAAACATTACAAGTTGCAAAGAGTCGGGAGTTGATTTATCTATATAAATTGTTTTTCGTACAGCCTTTGTAGTTAGTGATACTTGTGGCATGATGATCTGTCCATTCATTAATACTGTAACAATATCGCCATCAACTTCTCCATTATCAAATAGAGATAATACCAAACTATCGCTTTTAAAAAACACTTCTTGTGTTTTGATGATCTTTCTTTTTTCCACATCCTTGGCAGGTGGTGGAGGAGTTGTTATAATGGCTGCTGATTTGGCTTTTGCTTCTTCAGCTGCAGCAATCAACTTTTCTTCTTTACGCTTTTTTTCTTCGGCCTCTTTTGCCTCTTGTTTTGCCTTCTTTTCAGCAGCAGCTGTAATTTGTTTTTCTTCTTTGATTCTCTTTTCTTCAGCTTCCTTTGCTTCTTTTTCTGCCTTTTTTTCAGCAGCCGCAATTGCTTTTTCTTCTTTAATTCTTTTTTCTTCGGCTTCTTTATCAGCTTTCTTTTTTGCTTCTGCCATTAGTTTCTCTTCTTTAACTCTCTTCTCTTCGGCCTCTTTCTCTTGTTTCTTTTTTGCGGCAATAGCAGCTTCGTTTGAAGTTTCTTTCGGAGCCTTAGGTGTAAACGATAATTTATCGTCAACTTTTAGATCTTCCAACTTTTTAAATATTTCAAAATTTTTATAATTGCTTGCTTTATGTAATTCAATTTTGCCTGAGAGTGGCGAAAACTTTTTAGTTCTGTTGGAATGCCATTCTCCTTTGAGTGTCATCGTTGTATCCATCACTTCAACAGTTAAAATACTTACTTTGTGAATGCCTTTAGGTGGGGCTTCGCTGTAGTTATGATAAACCAGATCATCGTCCGTTATGGTAAAAACATTTTCTTTTCTTTTTATTTTCAGATCTCTCATACCTACTTCAGGCTTGCCATCAATATCATACACTGTATAAGAGTAACCCGAAAGTTTTCCGTTATCGTCACTGATAACCATTTGGTAGGTGTAAAACTTTTGTGTTGAGTCATTGTATATGGTCCCGTTCCATACGCCAGCAACGTCTTGTGCAAATATTTGCAATGGGAAAGCCAATAAAAATAACAACAGGGTTTTTACTCCAAATTTTTTCATATTGTATAGGTCGATGAAATTAATAGACGCTAAATTACACACATTTATTATGCCATTTGTGCGATAAAAATAAAAAAGCTGCTATTTTCAAGCAGCTTTAACTTTTATTATAAGATAAAATATTATCCGTTCATTGAGGTTAGGAACTCAATATTATCCTTTGTTCCTTTCATGTTCTTCAACAAAGTATTAATAGCTTCTTCTGTATTCATGTCGGCCATATGCTTACGCAATACCCACATACGTTGGAAGGTATCTTTATCAAGCAACAGATCATCTCTACGTGTTGACGAAGCAACAATATCAATTGCAGGATAGATACGACGATTAGACAATTTTCTATCTAATTGTAATTCCATGTTACCGGTACCTTTAAATTCTTCAAAGATTACTTCGTCCATTTTACTACCGGTGTCAACTAACGCAGTTGCAATGATAGTAAGCGATCCGCCGTTTTCAATTTTACGTGCGGCACCAAAAAATTGTTTTGGTTTTTGCATTGCATTTGCTTCCACACCACCCGATAAAACTTTACCGCTTGATGGAGCAACTGTATTGTGTGCTCTTGCCAAACGAGTAATGCTATCTAATAAAATAACCACATCATGTCCGCATTCTACCAAACGTTTTGCTTTCTGTAAAGCGATTGTTGAAACCTTAACATGTTTTTCTGCAGGTTCATCAAACGTACTGGCAATAACTTCTGCCTTTACGCTACGTTCCATATCAGTAACCTCTTCCGGTCTTTCATCAACCAGTACGATCATTAAATAACATTCAGGATGATTTTCTGCGATCGCATTTGCCAACTCTTTGAGCAACATGGTTTTACCTGTTTTAGGCTGTGCCACTATCAATCCACGCTGACCTTTACCGATTGGCGTAAACAGATCCATGATTCTTGTGCTGTAATTATTCGCTTGTGTAGATAAATTCAATTTTTCGAAAGGGAATAACGGTGTCAGATAATCGAAAGGAACACGGTCCCTAACTTCATCCGGACTTTTGCCGTTGATGGTTTCTACTTTTAATAAAGCAAAATATTTTTCGCCTTCTTTCGGCGGACGAACACTTCCATAAACAGTATCACCCGTTTTTAATCCGAATAATTTTATTTGAGATGGGGATACATAAATATCATCAGGAGAAGACAAATAATTATAATCACTGCTTCTTAAAAAACCATAACCATCGGGCATCATTTCTAAAACACCTTCGCCTAAAATAATGCCGTCAAATTCTATATTGAAAACCTGAGGGTCTCTTCTTTGTTGATTTTGTTTTGGTGTGTATTGACGACCATTATCGTCTGTAGGAATTGCTTCCGGTTGTTGTATATCTTCTTCCTGCAAAAGCGATGCAATAGCAGGTGGAACAGTACTTTGCTCATTGGTGATGGGCTGAAGTTCTTCTTCAAAATCTTCGTCTTTCTTTACTGCTTTTTTAGCAGGTTCCGGTTTCCTTGCCGCTTTTTGTTCGGGTTTGGCTTTTTCTTGCATTACCTCTGCATCCTCTGTGCTGTTGGATGTTGTGGCTTTAATAATGCGTTTACGTTTTGGCTTATCGCCTTCTTCGTTTTTAATGGCTGCGTTCATAATAGCTTGTTTATCAAGAATCTTGTACACAAGATCTTGTTTGTCTAGTTTTTTAAAGTTTGGAATTTTAAGTTGCTCCGCTATGTCAAGCAACTCGGGAACGACCATATCGTTCAGTTGTAAAATATCGTACATAAAAGGTTGAAAATAATTTCTTCAAAAATCCGCTCTTAAAATCTGAAAAATGTATGAGAATTATATGTTGATGGAATGTGACTATCTGATGCAGTAAGTGAAATTGGATACTCTTAACCAGCCTTATTCCAAAGCAATATTACGATGTTTTTCAATAAATGCAAATTTTTTTATTTAACGGGCTTTTGAACCCTGACTGAACAGCAGAGGCCGAGTTTACCCTGAGGTAACGAAGGACTCCTTTCATCTTTAGAACTACCATTGGGCCTTTATCGAAATGTATGGGTCTGTTTACACTACTGCATTTTTTAATGGTTCCTTACTTTCAAATGCTTTTATATTGGCCAGTGTTGTTTGTGCAATTTGGTTCAACGCTTCTTCTGTAAAAAATCCCTGATGAGCCGTAATTAAAACGTTTGGAAAACTTAGTAGTCTCATGATCAGGTCATCCTGAATGATATTTTCCGATAAATCGTTGAAGAACAGGGTTTCTTCCTGTTCATAAACATCCAAACCAAGATAGCCGATCTTTCCTGTTTTAAGCGCTTTGATAGCATCAGAAGTTTCTACCAATGCACCACGACTGGTATTGATGAGCATTACACCATCCTTCATCATAGCTATGGTGTCTTTATTGATCATATGTTTGGTTTGTTCGGTAAGCGGACAATGCAATGAAATGATATCGGCTTGTTGTACAACATCTATCAATGGTAAATAAGAAACGCCTTTTTCTTCCAGTTGTTTATTGGCAATAAGATCGAATGCAATTACATCGCAACCAAATCCTAACATGATCTCACAAAATGCGCTGCCGATCTTTCCTGTACCGATGACACCAACGGTTTTGCCATAAAGATCAAAGCCCGTTAATCTATCCAAAGAAAAATTAGATTCTCTAACTCTGTTATAGGCTTTATGTGTTTTTCTGTTCAGTGTCAACATTAATGCCACGGCGTGCTCTGCTACTGCATGCGGCGAATAAGCCGGTACTCTTACAACACTGATATTATTGGCTTTTGCTGCATTCAGATCTACATTATTAAAACCTGCACACCTCAAAGCAATTAATTGTACTCCTGCATTTTTTAATCCGGTGATGACAGTTGCATTTAATTTATCGTTTACAAAAACACAAACAGCACTGCACCCCGAAACAAGGTTTACGGTTTGTTCAGTTAATGCTGCTTCGTAATAATGAATTTCATTCGATTTATTAAAGCGGTCGAAAAATTCCTTATCGTACAGTTTAGCGGAAAAGAAAGCGATTTTCATAGTATAAAGATAACTCTAATATTAGACCGATTGCGATTCTATTAACAACCATACAATTATAAAGAAACTTACTTTTGTAATCTTCTTCAACAATATTGTTATCTATTGAGACCAATTAAACTGCTTTATCAAAGCATCATACAAATTGTAAGGGTAAAACTTACCAGAGTACAGTATATTATGCTGATTGCAACACTTACAGGTCTTGTGTCGGGACTTGTAGCTGTCTTGCTTAAAACCTTAGTACATTATTTAAAAAAATGGATCGAGGAAATGCCGGGGAATCATTTTTCGTACTTATTGTTTCCTACAATTGGTTTAGTAGTTACCGTTTTTATTATTCGTCGTTTTTTTGGCGAACAAATAGAAAAAGGTATTGGTATGGTGCTTAAAGCCATTGCAGGAAAATCGTCTTTTATTCCTTTAAAACATACATATGCACATGTAATTACGAGTTCATTTACAGTTGGTCTTGGAGGATCGGGAGGTTTGGAGGCCCCAATTGTAGCAACAGGCTCAGCCGTTGGTTCAAATTTGGCTCGTATCAGTGATCTGAATTATCAGGAAAGAACTTTGTTGATTGCCTGTGGTGCAGCAGCTGGAATTGCGGCGGTTTTTAATGCGCCGATAGCAGGAGTGATTTTTGCTATTGAGCTTTTACTAACGGAAACGATTGTAAGTTATTTTATTCCCCTGATTATTTCTTCTGTTGTAGGTGCATTATGTTCTAAAATAATTTTGCAGGAATCCATTCTTTTCAATTTTGTTTTAAAACAAAACTTCGATTATAAGAATGTGCCTTTCTATATTCTACTTGGAATTTTTGCAGGATTTATTTCATTGTATTACGCAAAAGTTTTTAAAGCCACAGAACATAAAATTCATGGATGGAAAATAAATGCATATCTAAAAACGATCATCGGCGGTTTATTGTTGATGAGCTTTTATTTTGTTTTACCACCTTTGTTTGGTGAAGGCTATGATAGCATAAAATCGGTTGCAAATGGCTCTTTTACTTCTTTTACAGATAATACAATGTTGCTTTCCGGGCTCGGGAATAATTGGGGTATTCTTGCATTTACAGCGTTGATAATTTTAGCGAAACCAATTGCAACAGCTATTACCATTGGCAGCGGTGGTAATACCGGAAACTTTGCACCATCTTTGTTTACAGGATCTTATCTCGGATTTCTTTTTTCTAAATTAGTTAACCTCACTCCATGGATTAAAATACCTACTAGTAATTTTAGTCTTGTTGGTATGGCGGGGGTATTAAGTGGAGTGATGTATTGTCCCTTGACTGCGATCTTTCTTATTGCAGAAATTACGAATGGGTATGAATTATTTATTCCGTTGATGATCGTTTCTTCTATTTCTTTTTTTATTGCAAAGTCGTATAATCATTTTTCAATGGAGATAAAACAACTGGCTTTAGAGGGGCAGATATTCACAGATAAAAAGGAAAAGAATATTCTTACGTCTATTAAATTGGATAGTATGTTACAAGACACTTACGAAACAATTGCTATTGACAAACAATTAAAAGACCTGATAGAAATTATTAAACGCAGTGAGAAAAATATTTTTGCCGTAACAGATAATAAAGGAAGATTTGCCGGTATCGTCGAATTAAATGATATCAAACAAAAAATATTTCAGCCAGAAGAATTTGGTAAACTATCTGTGAAATCGATTATGAAAAAACCTTCTGCAATTTTAACGATAGATCAGGATATGCATACAGTGATGGAAAATTTCGATACTACACAAAGTTGGTATTTACCCGTATTGGATAATGAAAGAAGATTTCTTGGATTTATTTCTAAAACAAAGCTCTTTACCAAATACAGAGAGATCCTTTCTTCTCAGGGGGATATATATGAAGAGTCGTAAAATATTCAGCTAAGCACAATATTGTATATTTGCACCCTCAAACAAGCGTTTTATGTTCAACAAAAGAATCAAGATCAAAGAATTGTTGTCGAGTGACAAGGTCAATTATGAGGCTACCGTAATGGGATGGGTACGAACTTTTCGTAACAATCAATTTATAGCATTGAATGATGGTAGTACTAATAGTAATATACAGGTAGTAGCAGAATTGGGAAAATTTGATGATGCTGTTTTAAAACGACTTACAACCGGTGCTTGTATCAAAGCAACCGGCGAAGTAATTGCTTCTTTGGGAAAAGGACAAAAAGTAGAATTAAAAGCAACTTCAATAGAAATTTTAGGTGATAGTGATGCAGAAAAATTTCCATTGCAACCTAAAAAACATAGTCTTGAGTTTTTGAGAGAGATCGCTCATTTGCGTTTTCGTACAAACACATTCGGTGCGGTTTTTCGTGTACGCCATACGTTAGCATTTGCGATTCATAAGTTTTTTAATGATAGAGGATTTGTTTATCTGCATACGCCGATCATTACTGCAAGTGATGCCGAAGGTGCCGGAGAAATGTTCAGGGTAACAACTTTACCGATTGATGGAACAGCTCCAAAAAATGACGATGGCTCAATAAATTTCAAAGAAGATTTCTTTGGTAAGAGCACTAACCTTACCGTGAGCGGACAATTAGAAGGAGAATTGGCCGCAATGGCATTCAGCGAAATTTATACTTTCGGTCCAACCTTTAGAGCTGAAAACAGCAATACCACAAGGCATTTGGCGGAATTTTGGATGATAGAGCCTGAAGTTGCTTTCAATGATCTGGAAGACAATATGAACCTTGCTGAAGATTTTATTAAATACATCATCGGCTATGCGATGGAAAATAATAGAGAAGATCTTGAATTTTTAGCACAGCGTTTAGAGGAAGAAGAAAAATCAAAACCACAAGCCGAAAGAAGTGAAATGGGATTGATCGATAAATTGAAATTTGTTGTTGAAAATAATTTTGAGAGACTGACTTATACCGAGGCGATTGAAATTTTAAAGGAAAGTAATCATAACAAGAAAAAGAAATTCCAATATTTGATCGATGGTTGGGGGATAGATCTGCAAAGTGAGCACGAAAGATACCTGGTAGAAAAGCATTTTAAAAAACCGGTTATACTTACCAATTATCCTAAAGACATCAAAGCGTTTTATATGCGTCAAAACGATGACGGTAAAACAGTAGCGGCCATGGATATTCTTGCGCCGGGTATTGGAGAAATTGTAGGAGGCTCTCAAAGAGAAGAACGTTTGGATAAGCTAACGCAACGCATGAACGAAATGCATATTCCTACTGAGGAAATGAGTTTTTATTTAGATACCCGCCGCTTTGGCAGTTGTCCGCATGCTGGTTTCGGGCTTGGGTTTGAGCGTTTAGTACAGTTTGTAACAGGTATGGGTAATATCAGAGACGTAATTCCTTTCCCTCGTTATCCAAAGAGTGCGGAGTTTTAAACTCATAAACTAAATAGAACGTTATTTTGTTTGCCATTAAGCTTGAAAGGCTTCTTCCAAGTTTGATGGCAATTTGTTTTTAGGCAGCTTTATCTTCCTTCAACAAATCTTATTAAAGATTATTAGCATAAATTTACAGGCTCTACTAATGTTGTTGTACAAAGCATATAAATATATATTAACTGGGGTCATTTTTTTGATTGGTGGTTTTTGTGCAAACGCACAATGCACTACTACTATCAATGCTTTTCCATATACACAAGATTTTGAAACTACTGATGGAGGATGGACGGTAGGCGGTGTTAGTAGCGACTGGGGGTATGGTACTCCAAGAAAACCAATCATTAACTCGTCTTATTCCGGAATAAAATGCTGGATGGTAGGAGATCCGCAATCAAGTAATTATAATGGTAGCCAGGCTTCCTGGGTACAAACTCAATGTTTTGATTTTACAAATTTGCAATACCCAATAATATCATTTTCGTTGTGGTCAGAATCTGAAAGAAATTATGATGGCACAGGGTTTCAATATTCAACAGATGGTGGCAATACCTGGTTAGATGCAGGGGTATATAATGGCTTATCGGATTGTTTAAATCAAAATTGGTACAACACTTCTTCAGTGCGGTATCTTACCTTGATGAATTCAAGAAGTGGTTGGTCGGGAAGTTCTAGAGGATGGGTTACCGCAATGATACAGCTTCCAACACTGGGTGGGAAAAACAACATTCGGTTTCGGTTTGTTTTTGGCTCAGGGTCTATCAATAATAATTTTGACGGAGTGGCTATAGATGATTTTAGTGTTAGTAATGCACCGCCCAATAAAGCCGATTTTACATCTAGTTGTGTTGGGAACAATAAAGTTGTTTTTGCTGATCAGTCTGATCTATGCCCCACTTCTTTTCGTTGGGATTTTGGTGATCCTGCTTCAGGGGCTAATAATGTATCTACATTTCAAGGCCCTGAACATATTTTTTCGTCGACCGGTACATTTAATATAACCCTAACCGTTAGTGGCGGCGGAAATGCTCCATCAACCATCACACACCCTGTCACTATTATGACACTTACATCGGCTATAGTAACGCCGATCAACTGCGGAGGAGATAATAATGGAGCTATATCTGTAAGCGTAACCGGAGGTACGAGCCCGTTAACATATAATTGGAATACAAATCCTGTTCAAACAACAGCTACTGCAACCAATCTTTCTGCAGGGTCCTATACTGTGAATGTTGGCTCTACCGGAGGTTGTACGTCTTCGCTTACCATCGATCTTCCAGGACCACCACCATTAAAACATATAATAACCGCAGTTAATCCGGGTTGTATTGCCCCAACCGGCTCAATAACTATTGAGGAGTCTGGGGGAGCTTCTCCCTATACATATAGCTGGTCACCGAATGTAGGCAATACTGCTTCTATTTCCGGATTATTGGCGGGCACTTATACAATAACGGTGACGGATAAATCTTCCTGTACGGATATTTTTTCTGTTGATCTTGTAACAGTAACACCCCCCAATGTAACAATTGCAAACAAAACAGATGTTAGTTGTAATGGAGGCAACAATGGAACAGCTACCGCAATTATAACGGGAGGTACAGATCCAATGATATATAATTGGGATACCAATCCGATCCAAACTTCTACAACAGCAACAGGCTTAACTGCCGGTGTATATAATTTTAAAGTTAAAGATGATGATGGCTGTACTGGCAATGCATCTGTTACAATTACTGAACCACCTTTAACAACCGTAAATGTTGCTACAGCAAATTCAACCTGTGGCTTATCCAACGGAAGTATAAATATTTCTCCATCAGGCGGTGCAGCTAATTATCAATATACATGGACGCCGGCCATCAGTACAAATGCTGTTGCAAATAATGTAAAGCCTGGTAGATATGCCGTTGAGTTGAAGGACAATGCCGGATGCATTACCAATGTATCAGATATACGAGTTAGCAATATTGGCGCACCAACAAAAATATTTTTGGGTAAAGACACAACTATTTGCATAGGCGAAAGGGTTGTTTTATCAACTGCTATTACAGGTAATTATTTATGGTCGGATAATTCCACTTTGCCAACTTATACAGTGAACCAAACTGGTAAATATTGGTTAAGACTTACCAATCAGGATGGCTGTGTTTCTTCCGATACAATAAATGTAGATGTTGTAAGCAATTGTGTTGATATATATTTCCCTACAGGCTTTTCACCCAATGGCGATGGGTTGAATGACCAATTTGGTCCGATTGGTAATTTGAATGCAGTCAGCAATTACACCTTATCAATTTATAATCGTTGGGGAGGATTGGTTTTTGCCAGCAACGATCCAAGAAAAAGGTGGTCAGGAGATTTGAACGGAGCATTAACAGCCAATGCTACTTTTACCTGGCATGCATCTTACACTTTTGAAGGTAGCGGTACAAAATTTAAAAAAGGTGTGATAGTAATTGTGAGATGATACTTTGATACATTAATTTTATCAGATGACAGATGATTTGAAACCCGATGGCGAATTATTGGTGCAATTGGTAATAATGAAAATGCCATTTGGAAAATATAAAGACAGATTACTTTGTGATCTGCCGGTATCTTACCTTGAATGGTTTCAACGAGAAGGATTCCCAAAGGGGAAACTCGGTATGTTGTTACAAACGATGTATGAAATAAAAATAAATGGTATCGAAGATTTACTTCGACCGTTAAAAAATATGCGATGACACTTTCTGCTCAACAACTTATTCAGCAATATCATTTACTGCCACATCCCGAAGGGGGCTGGTATAAAGAAACTTACAAGAGCAACGAATCGATACAGGAAGAAGCTTTACCTGAAAGGTTTGAGCACAGCAGGGTGTTTTCAACGGCTATTTATTTTTTATTGGAGCAAGGAAATTTTTCAGCGTTCCATCGTATTAAAAGCGATGAGTGTTGGCATTTTTATGCAGGGGAAACATTGCAGGTGTTTGTGATACAAAACAACGGCGTGTTAGATATTATTAATTTGGGAAGTGATATTAGCAAAGGGGAATTGTTTCAATATGTAGTGCCTGCCAATTGCTGGTTTGCAAGCAGGCCTGCAGCTAATAGCAATTTTTGTTTTGTTGGATGTACGGTTTCACCGGGTTTTGATTTTGCAGATTTTGAATTAGCTGATGCAAATATATTGGCAGCAAAATATCACCAGCATAAAAAGATCATCAACGAATTGTGCAGATAGACTATGAAAGCATCAAGTATCAATGAAATAAAACAGGAATTACAAAATCTTTCAGCAAAAGAAATAACAGAATTGTGTTTGCGTTTAGCAAGATTTAAAAAAGAGAATAAAGAACTATTAACCTATTTGTTATTTGAAGCACATGATGAGGCAGGATATATTGAAGCGGTAAAGACAGTAATTGATGCGTTGTTTGCAGAAGTAAACATTACCAATCTTTATTTTGCTAAAAAGAGCATTCGTAAAATATTACGTATTACCAATAAGCATATTAAATACACAGCCAGTAAACAGGTAGAAGCTTATCTGCTTATTCATTTCTGCAGCTCATTAAAAGCTTCAGGCATATCAATTGAAAAAAGTTTACTCATTCAAAATATCTACACTCAACAAATAAAAAAAATAAAGACCGCCATTGCAACTTTGCATGAAGATCTTCAATATGATATGCTGAAAGAATTGAGACAAGTTGAGTAGATCATTTTTGATGTTTAATTTTACAGGATATGAATCCAGTGCTTTCGATCATAATATTACTATTGGTTTCGCTTTATTTATTCTTCAAATTGAAGAAAAAGCCGGTAAAGGTTCTCCCGATTTCCGATCAATACAAGGCTATACTAACTGCTGAGGTTCCTTTTTACCGTGAACTTGGTATTGGTAAGAAAAAAGAATTTGAGCATAGGCTGCAACGATTTCTGGCAACAGTGAAAATAACCGGAGTGAATACAATTGTTGAGGATATAGATAAAGTGTTGATAGCAGCAAGTGCAATTATTCCCATCTTCAATTTTTCGGATTGGGAATATCCTAATTTAAATGAAGTGTTACTATATCCCGACTCATTCAATCACGATTTTGATCAGGTGGGAGATGAAAGAAATATTTTGGGAATGGTGGGCACAGGAGCATTTAATAATGTGATGATCCTTTCTCAATTTGAACTCAGACAAGCATTTACAAATCTTACCGGCAAACGTAATACGGCAATACACGAGTTTGTACATCTTATTGATAAAACAGATGGATCGATCGACGGCATTCCAACAGCGATTCTCGAAAAAAAATATATTTTGCCTTGGCTTCAATTAATGCGGCAAAAAATAGAAGAGATCAGAAATGACGATTCTGATATTGCCGATTATGGCGCTACCAATGAGTCGGAGTTTTTTGCAGTAGTATCCGAATACTTTTTTGAACGTCCCGATCTGCTGCAGGATAAACATCCTGACCTGTATGCATTACTGATTAAAATTTTCCGGCATCAGCCTAAGCTGTGATACGTTAAGATTTTTTAGCAAAAAAATACGCTAATCTAAAACCGTATCCATTTACACTTGATGAGTGTTTACCTGAGTACCCTATCAACACATTATCCGACGCTTTGTAAAAGTTATGTTTACTTATGCTGAGGTCGTAGAATGGAATTATTTTAAATGTATTGTTTATTTTTTTTGATGTCGGAATGCAAAAAGCTGTTTGAAATCTTACCATAAAATTGATTGCTCTGAACGGATTGCTTTCGTCGGTAGATTCAAATCTTGATTTTGTAGCACTATTAATAGATTCAACATCGAGTTGTATATCTGTGGAAGAAACCATTAATTGCGTACCAATATAAAAATTTTTATTCAAAATGAAATTCGGACCTAACCGAAGATTAAAGGTCGTAAGATTCATTCTTCCGGCAGCTGTATGTCCATTATCTTGTAATGTTTTTCCAAATGAGCGGCCGTAACTGGCCCCGGCTTCAAAACCAACATGCTTTCCGGCAACCAATCCGGATATACCAACATTGAATTCTCCCGGGGAAGCAGAGAGCGGACTTGCAAGATCAAGTGTATCGGAAATAGTACCAAGGTATGTGTTAAATTCGCTACGGGTCAATTTTTGCCAACCTGTTTCAATTTGCCATCCTGCATCGGAAGCGCTATTATTTTGTGCGAATACATTTATTGCAATAGTAGCGGTAAAAACAAGTAAAAATATTTTCCTCATGATAAAAGTTTTATCAAAGAAAATAAAAAGTCACAACGAATAAAATACCCTCTTGTGGGTATGTTATAAATTATATTTTTACATTTTTACCAAATATTTTTATTAAATCTTCTTCAGAAATATTTTTAAAATTAAGAGCTACTGATTTGCTATTTTTACTTACAGTAAAATCTTCTTTGCACTGAAAGATCTTTCCATTGCTTTTTGCGAAAGCCACAAGTGTTATATCTGAACCAACCGGTAATCTGCCAAGACAAATTTTACTATTATTGATAACTGCTTTTCCGCTCATAAGTCCATTCATCGATCTGAAGAGTAAAAAGTAATTTACGCTTCCTTTAGTCATTGTTATCGGCAGGTCAAAATATGTTTCGGGTTGTTCTTCTAATTGATAAAAGCGGTCACAATTGATCCATCCCAATGAAATGATCTTGCTTGGGCTATAATATTTTTGTAGTTGTTCTGCAAGGGTTTGTGGTTGTCCTTTGTCAACGGCCTCTTGCCTTGCTTTCTTATATCTTTCCAGGCTATCGGCCTGATCCTGTAAATATTGACAACTAATTAATTTATATTGTTTTCTCGGGCCATATCTCTGAAACAAATAATTAGTATCAATATATTGTCCGGGTTTTAAAACTATATCTGCTTTTGGCCACATATCGATTGTATCGATATAAATTTTCATTTTACCTCTGTTGATCGTATCCACAATATTCTTTATGGTGAGTTTTTTATCATAATAGTACACAGGGTCGTTCAATGTTTTATAGATCCTTGGTTGTTTATTATCATCATACATAAATGCCGGAAAGAATGCTGTTTGATAACGGTAGTTATCAGTGAAAGTGAGTTCTTCATCTTTTTGTTCTTCATCATAAAGTTTTCCTGATCCGTTATTACCGGCTTGTATCCAGTTTATTCCGCCTTCGTTTGTACGTTCACCATAAAACAATTCCATTTCCTCTTTCCTAATCTTTGGGAATTGCATATCGATACTTTTACCTTGTTTTATCCGAACATTTTGTCCTCTACATTCCATACCAATAAAATAACTACCACCGCTGGAAAGTAATCTACCATTACTAATGGTTGTGGCATTGCTCTTAAATAACTCGTCTGTATTTGTAAGTTCAATGATAGTCACTTTAATTTTTCCATCAATAACAGAGCCATCTTCCTTTTCCAATACAGTGGGGTCAACAGTAACCTTTAGTCCTTTTTTACCCTTAAGAAGAGAAACCTTATTTGGTAAAACAGTAAAGTTTTGTTTACAGCTTTCCAAATAACTGAAAGCATGATCAGTAAGATTTAGTTGTTCATCTGCAGCAACTTCTACCGTATCGGTTGAAACTGTTGTTGGGACTTTAGAAACTGTGTTGTTTTCTTTTTTGTTATTGCAGGCAAACAAAATACAAGTGCATAGTAAAAATGAAAAAAGAGTACGTAGTGTTGGCATGGCATTGTTGGTTTGTAGTTAAGAATAGAAACTGCTACAAACAGACAAATTATTTTTTTATACTTCAGCAAAGTTTTGTTAAACGAAAAACAGTGTAGATATGTTTTAACAGAGCATTAGAAAGGCCATCTTTTATGAAGTAAAAAATCAAAGGGGCCGGGATAGAAATCCAGCCCCGCTTTAAAATCCAATATCCTATGAAAAACCACTTAATTAACGCTTTGTCAAGTATCTATATTGCTTTTAACTGTAGTTTACTTGCTATAAATAATGTTAAAGCAAATCCGGCTCAATTGATTTTTTGAGAGAAAGTAGTGAGTGGCAAGGGATTAAATAAATAAAAGACAATAGCGGATCATAAAAAAAGCCACCCGAGGGCAGCCTTTTATTTCAAAAAGGGTTAAAATTATTTGATCAATAAGTTTAATCCGAAAACGTTGGTTTTGTTATCGTTCAATCCTTTCATGTATGAAAGCCTTACGCTAACAACCTGACCATCGCCCCATAGGCTTAAAGGGAAACGAAGGCCTGCATTTGCTATCGGACCGGTTGCTTTAGCGCTACCACTTTCAACAGAAGCACCTGTATGAAAGCCATAACCAACGCCACCGAAGAAACCAATGCCTTCGGTTTTATCTGAAGTCGAACCACACCCCGAATTGTAATCTACCATTAATGGCGCATTCAATAAAAAGCTAGCATCACTTGATGCACCCGATCTGCTATTTACTGATCCCGTCATACCCAAAGTAATTGGTGCAGAAATTGAAATAGAAGAAGACTCATTTTCCGTGATGTTATACCTTGGGTTCCCGGTAACACCATAGTTTAATAATAGCGATTGGCCATCAGCTTTTTCAGCTTTACCCCCGGCTAAGAAAACACCAAGGCCATAACTGAAAGAAAACTGTGCATGAGCCGCTGCTGATATTGCAACAACTGCAATAAGAACAAAAACTTTTTTCATTTTTTTTGATTTTGTTAAGTGGTTAAATATTGGCAGCAAATCTAAACGGTTTTTTGAAAATATCATTTTTATAAATGTTAAAATTTTCGAGTATGCTAATGAGTTAGTATAAAACTCATTTAATGATAACAGCGAAGCGTATATGACAATGATTGATCTGGTATAGTTGTGATTTATTTGCATACAAAATCGTTACATATTCAATTCTATTGTAGAATGCCGCTTAACTATTAAAAAATAAAAAGCCTTCCTTTTGGAAGACTTTTAAGTTTGATTCAAGAATGTAGTAATATTTATTTTCTCATTGGCTTGTAATATTTCATTGCTTGCGGCATATTAGCCTTAATGGCTGTAATTCTGCTGGCATCCGAAGGATGGCTACTTAAAAATCCAATTTGTTTCGCTCCACCAGCTGCCGCCATTCTTTCCCAAAATGGTACTGCTTCCTGCGGATTGTAACCAGCCATTGCCGCAAAGTATAAACCATATTTATCCGCCTCTGTTTCTTCTTTACGAGAAAAAGGAAGAATGGCTCCTACTGTTGTTCCAACACCATATGCAGTTAAAAAAAGATTTTGTGTTTCGGCTGGTTTATTTGCTAAAGCAACCTGTAGAACAGTTCCGCCTAATTGTTGTAACAAAGCCTGACTCATTCTTTCGCTACCATGTTGGGCAATAGCGTGAGCAATTTCGTGTCCCAAAACAATGGCCAATGCGGCTTCGTTTTGTGTAATAGATAATAACCCTGTATATACAACAACTTTCCCACCGGGCATACACCAGGCATTTGCTTCTTTATTGTCCACCAAATTAAATTCCCATTGATAACCTTCTAATACAGAAGTTTGTCCCTTGCCATCATAATACGTTTTAATAGCGGCAGCAATCCGGGTACCTACACGACGAACCATTTCGGCATCTTTATTACTGTTGGCATTTACTACAGTATTGGCGCTTAAAAAACTTTGGTACTCTTGCTTGGCCATCGTTTGTAATTCCGATTCGGAAACCAGACTAAGTTGTTTACGACCTGTAACCAGGTTTTGTGTGCAACTGACAAAGAAAATTGTCAGCAACATGAGAGAAAATATTTTTTTCATTTTTCGTTTTTTATAGATATTAAAGATGAGCTTCTTTGTGTAATAAGATGTTATACGATTATTTGAAAAATTTACATGTTTCACAGATTAAAGGAGAAATAATAGTAGTAAATAGATAGCAAGAGTTGTACCTTTATACGAGCGCTAAGTATCAGTCTCGATATCATATCTGCAATTGGGCATATGAAAACAAAAGCACCTATACTTTGAGCCACATCTATTTTGAAGCTCTTTATTAAATACATGGTAAGCTATCGATGCAAAATGATGGTGAAAGAAGAATTAAAAAAACTCGGACTTCATTATGCGAATGTGAATTTAGGAGAAGTAGATGTAATGGAAAGTATTTCGAATGAACAAAGAGAGCAGTTGAAAGCGGCACTTCTCCAATCCGGCCTTGAATTGATGGATGATAAAAAATCGATGCTCATAGAAAAAATAAAAAACGTGATCATAGAAATGATACATTACTCAGATGAGCTGCCAAAAACAAATTTCTCCGATTATTTAAGCGAAAAATTACAATACGACTACACTTATCTGTCCAATCTTTTTTCTGAGACAGAAGCGATCACTATTGAGCATTTCATCATTCTTCATAAAATTGAATACGTTAAGGAATTGATCATTTACAATGAACTCAATCTTACCGAAATAGCGTGGAAACTTCATTACAGCAGCGTTGCTCATCTTTCTCATCAATTCAAAAAAGTTACAGGATTAACTCCTTCTTTCTTCAAATCTCTGAAAAACAGAAAAAGAGAAACACTTGAAAATGTGTGAATTATATAACTTCCTTCAAAAGTTATGTAACACTTAATCGTTCCAACAAGATCATCTTTGTTAGTCTCTATTCAAAAGAGGCACCCAATTGAAATTATTCATAAAATATATGGTAAGCAATCGTTGTAAAATGGTTGTGAAAGAAGAACTAAAAGCGCTCGGACTACATTTTGTTTTTGTTGATCTGGGAGAGGTAGAGATCATGGAAGACCTTTCATTGAAGCAATGGGATGAATTAAAAGCGATACTGCTTACTTCCGGCCTTGAGTTGATGGATGATAAAAAAGGATTGTTGGTGGAGCGAATTAAAAATGTGATCATACAAATGGTTCATCACACAGATGAAGAATTGAAAATAAATTTTTCTCATTATTTGAGTGAAAAATTGAATCATAGTTATACTTATATGGCAAATCTGTTTTCCGAAGTACAGGGAACAACAATTGAACAATTTATCATCGCAAATAAAGTTGAAAGAATAAAGGAATTGATCATTTACGATGAGTTGAATATTACAGAAATAGCGTGGAAAATGAATTATAGCAGCGTGGCACATTTGTCGAATCAGTTTAAAAAAGTTACCGGCCTGTCTCCTTCACATTTTAAGCAATTAAAAAACAAAAGACGCAGCCCTATTGAAGAAATCGGAAACGTGAAAAATGAAAACATTGTATAAGTCATGGTAAAAAAAATGCTAACAATTCAAGAAGAGCTTAGCAGCATGCGAAAGGAGCTGAACTTTCAAAAGAAAGAGAAAGGTAGACTGCAGAATGAATTAGACATTATAAATAAAAAACTAGTTTTTCAAAATAAAGAAAAAGGGAAGCGTGCCACAGAATTGAGCATCGCTAATAAGGAACTGATTTTTCAAACAAACGAAAAGAAAAAAAGAGCAGCCGAATTGGCCATTGCAGATAAAGAACTAGGGTATCAAAATAAAGAAAAACAAAAAAAAGAAATTGCCAGTAAAAAATTGGAGGCTACTAGTTTTTCGGCAAAACAATACTCACAATATTCCAGGAGTTTAATAGAAGCAAGTTTGGATCCGTTGGTTACAATAAATTCTAAAGGAATGATCACCGATGTGAACGAAGCATCAGTGAAAATTACGGGGGTTAAAAGAGAAAAATTGATCGGTACCGATTTCAGTATTTATTTTACAGAATCTAAAAAAGCAAGGGAAGGATATAGGCAAGCATTTGATAAAGGATTTGTTTCGGACTACCCGTTAACAATAAAAGATAAAAAAGGAAAATTAACCGATGTGTTGTACAATGCTTCTGTGTACAAAGATGATAATGGAAAAGTTTTAGGAGTATTTGCCGCAGCACGTGATGTAACACAACAAAAACAAATCTCTCACTACGCAAGAAGTTTAATAGAAGCAAGTTTAGACCCACTTGTTACCATCAATACGGCCGGGATATTAACCGACGTAAATGAAGCAATGGTTAAAGCCACCGATAAATCACGTGAAGAATTGATTGGAACAGCTTTTAAAGATTATTTTATAGAAAAAGAAAAAGCAAAATCGGTTTACAAAAAAGTATTCAGAGATAATTATATAATGAATTACCCATTAACAATTATAGATGGGGTGTTGACAGATGTAATATTGAGCGGATCGGTTTATAAAGATGTGCAAGGAAAGGTAATAGGGGCTGTATTTGTAGCCAGAGATATTACGGAAATAAAAAAAATAGAAAAGGAATTAATAGAAGCAAGAGTTTTTGCAGAGTTGGCAACTTTGATTGCCGAAGAAGCAAAAATTAAAGCCGAAACGGCTACACATAAAGCTGAAGATGCAGTGAAAGCTAAACAGCAGTTTTTATCGAATATGAGCCATGAGATAAGAACACCGATGAATGCCATTATTGGGTTTACAAAAGTTGTATTGAAAACAGAGCTTTCTGCAAAACAAAAGGAATATTTGATGGCCATCAAAATGAGTGGTGATGCATTAATTGTGTTAATCAATGATATTCTCGATCTGGCTAAAGTAGATGCCGGCAAAATGGTGTTTGAACAAACGCCTTTCAAAATGTCTCTCTCTATTGCTGCAATGTTGCATTTGTTTGAAACAAAAATTCAGGAAAAGAATTTGGAGCTGATAAAAGTGTATGACAAAAATATTCCCGAAGTGTTAGTTGGAGATCCGGTTCGTTTACATCAGATCATTTTAAACCTCATAAGCAATGCTGTGAAGTTTACTAATAAAGGAAAGATAACAGTTAGCGTAAAATTATTGAATGAAGATGATGCAAAAGCTACCATTGAATTTTCTGTTTCTGATACGGGTATTGGTATAACAGAAAATAAGATTGAAAAGATATTTGAAAATTTTCAGCAGGCATCCAGTGGAACTTCCAGGTTATATGGAGGCACCGGTCTTGGCTTAGCTATAGTAAAACAATTGGTAGAGCCGCAAGGGGGAACCATTTATGTAAAGAGCAAGATCGATGAAGGTTCTACATTCAGTTTTACACTAGATTTTTTAAAAACGGACGAAAAACCTGAATTAGAGATAGAGATAGTGGAATTAGACAGTGAAATAAAGAATATCAAAGTATTGGTTGTAGAGGATATTGCATTGAATCAACTATTGATGAAAACGCTGCTGGACGATTTCGGATTTGAAAGAGATATAGCATCTAATGGCAAGATCGCTATTGAAAAACTTAAAGAAAAATCGTACGATATTATTTTAATGGATCTGCAAATGCCCGAAATGAATGGCTTTGAAGCCACAGAATATATACGGGAAACTCTTAAATCAAAAATTCCAATCATTGCGTTAACAGCAGATGTTACAACAGTTGACCTGGCGAAGTGTAAGGAGGTTGGTATGAACGATTATATTGCCAAGCCTGTTGACGAGAGATTATTGTACAGCAAGATCATTGGGTTGGTTAAAAAAACACCTACTCAAAATAAGCAACCGGAAAAAGCGGATGAGCTAATAGAAAAGCAAAAATGTATCGACCTGGCCTATTTGATGCATCGAACAAAATCTGATCCTGCATTGATGATGGAGATGATAGCACTTTATCTGGAGCAAACCCCGCCTTTAATTACAACTATCAAGCAAAGCGTTGAAACAAAGGACTGGTCAATGTTGCATTCGGCTGTGCATAAGATGATCCCGTCTTTTTCAATAATGGGAATCAACGAAGATTTTGAAAATATGGCAAAAAAAATTCAAGAATACGCATCAAGTCAACTGCAAACAGACGAAATACTTACAATGGTATTACAAATCGAAAATGTCTGTGTTCAAGCATGTATAGAATTAACAGAAGAGTTTAACAGAATAAAAAATCTAATCAATGAAAACGGAAAATAAGATCAAACTTTTTCTAGTAGATGACGATGCGCTTTTTTTGAAAGGCTTAAGCATTGAATTTAAAAGCAGTGCCGATTTTGAAATCGAAACTTATGCAACAGGAGAACTTTGTATACAAAACCTTTCTCATAACCCCGATGTTATTGTTCTGGATTATCAGCTTGATGGCATTAATCCTAATGCTATCAATGGCATTCAAACTTTAGATAAAATAAAAGCATACGATTCGGATATTCCTGTTATAATGCTGTCTTCACAGGATAAAATAGATGTGGCAATTAATTGCATGCATCACCGAGCTTTTGATTATGTAGTTAAAAGTGAAACAGCTTTTCTTCGTCTGCAAAAGATCATCACTACTATTTTCGGTTACAAAAAAATGGAAAAAGAATTGAATTGGTATATGAGCAAAATGTAATCATCCGATTTTATGAGTATAGCGTAAATCATGTAACTCTTTTGATCATTGATGTAACAATTATCTTATTGAAGTCGATCAACTTTGTATCGTAATAATTCAGTTACGATATAAAATACAAAAATGAAAAAATTTAAAGTAATTATGAGTGTGTTCGTACTTGGCTTACTTATAAGCTCATGCTCAAAAAGCAACGACGGCACTTATTCTTATAACGTTAAAATGACGGATGCTCCCGGTCCGTATAGTGCAGTGTATGTTGATATACGGGCAATAGAATTAACAGGGTCTAACGGAAATGTAGTAACCATGAATACAAAAGCAGGTATTTATAACTTACTTGATTTTTCGAACGGAATTGATACACTAATAGCAACTGGTACACTAAATGTTGCAACTGTTCAGCAGATCAGATTGATCTTAGGTACTAATAATTCAGTTGTGTTAAACAATGTAACCTATCCTTTGAGTACACCAAGTGCTGATCAGTCAGGATTAAAACTACAAGTTAATCATACAATACAGGCGGGTGTAGCTTATACCGTATTACTTGATTTTGATGCTAACAAATCAATTGTTGAAACCGGAGCCGGCGTTTACAAACTAAAACCCGTTATCAGAACAATTGTAGCAGCAACGAGTGGTTCAATCAAAGGAAAAATATCTCCGGTTGGAACATTAGCAATGGTTACAGCAACATCTGCAACAACAAGTATGACCTATTCATCGAATGTTAATGTTGATGGAGAATTTATCATTGCCGGTCTTCCTGCAGATACTTACTCTATTACCGTTACGCCGGCTTTGCCTTTATTACCTGTTACACAAGGAAACATTGCTGTAACAACAGGCGCTACGGCAAATACTGGAACAATGCTCTTTTAATTAGCAGAAAAAAATTGAGCCCCTCTTTATATAGAGGGGCTTTTTTATTTCATTTCTCTCCAAACATTATAGCGGTTTAAAAAATGAATTATCATAATGTGTGAATGATGTAACTCTTAAGAACAAATGTGTAACAATTATTCAACAATGAAAACTCACCTTTAATGTGGCCAAAAGCAACAAAAATAAACTTCAATAAATGATAAAAACAAAAAAAATAGGCATTTGGATGGATCATTCAGTTGCTCATCTGATTGAATTTTCTACAGATCTCATTGAATCCAAATTTGATCTCCAAATAAAAGAAGGAGGACTTGCCAAGAGTGAACATGTAATGCATAATAAAGAACAAGACCAGCAGCATGAATATTATAAAAATATAAGTGATATAATAAAAGACTATGATGAGGTTTTATTGTTCGGCCCAACCGATGCAAAAACAGAGTTGTTGAATATGCTAAAAGAGGATCATCATTTTGATAAAGTAAGAATTGCTACCAAGCAAACAGATAAAATGACCAATAATCAGCAGCGAGCATTGGTTAAAGAGTTCTTTGAAAAAAATTGAATGATACTCTTTAGAAGTAAAAGGTATTAATGTTTTATACAATTAAATGATAGCCGATATTAAATTCCCTTTTTATGCAAAAGCATCACTTGTTTTTATTGGCCTATTTGCCTTTATAGCGGTGTTGTTTTATGTACAGGATATTATTGTGCCTGTGATCTATTCTACCATTATTGCAATAGTACTAAGCCCGGCAGTAGATTTTTTAGTAAGGCGAAAGATCAATCGTGCTCTTGCTATTGCATTTACGCTGGCATTGGTTATTTCAATTTTGATAGCCTTTATTACCTTGCTTTCGGCACAACTAATTCAGTTTAGTGATTCTTTCCCTGCACTGGTAATAAAATCACACTATATACTTGATCAATCCATCGCATGGGTGTCTTCACATTTCAATATAAGCACCGCAAAAATTAATTTTTGGGTTAATGAAAAAAATGCCGAGTTGATGAATGGAAGCGGTTATTTAATCGGCCAAACGATTTTGAATACCGGAGGTGTATTGATAGTGCTGTTCCTGATTCCGGTATATGTTTTCATGATATTGTTTTATCAACCATTGTTGCTTGAATTCATTCACAGGCTTTTTAGTTCCAGCAATCAGGTTGATGTAAGCAAAGTACTTACCGATACGAAGATCATTATCCGGAGTTATTTGGTAGGCTTACTTTTTGAAGCGGTGATAGTGGCAGTATTAAATTCAGTTAGTTTGTTGATACTCGGTGTACAGTATGCGATACTGCTTGGAGTTATCGGTGCCATACTTAATCTCATTCCTTACATTGGCGGTATTGTAGCGGTTGCATTACCAATGATCATTGCAATTGTTACCAAATCACCATCTTATTGTTTATTGGTATTAGGGGCATATATCCTAATTCAGTTTATCGACAATAATTATATCATGCCAAAAATAGTGGCATCAAAAGTAAAAATTAATGCACTGGTATCAATCATTGTAGTAATAGCGGGTGGTGCTTTGTGGGGGATTCCGGGTATGTTCTTATCTATTCCGCTCATTGCTATTGTCAAAGTTATTTTTGATCATATTGAATCGCTCAAACCGTGGGGCTATTTATTGGGAGATACCATGCCTGCATATTTGGGAATAAAATTTCCTTTCAAAAAAAAATATTTAATAAACGCCTTAAAATCATCTGATAAAAACAATTTAAAAAAACATAAAGATCACTAGTGTAATAGAAATACACTTCAGCGATTTGTAGCTATTTAACAATTCACAAAAACAATTCACAAAAACAATTCACAAAAACAAACAATTATGAAATTTTATTTAAACGTAGCTATTGCTGCAATTTTAATGACTGGTCAAGCTAATGCACAACACGTGAACATTGGTATTAAGGGAGGATTGAACCTCTACAATATCAACAATAGCAATGGCTTGAAGTATGATATGAAAGCCGGAGCACATATTGGGTTAATGGGACATATTCATTTAAACAAAATGCTTGCATTTCAACCGGAATTGGTTTATTCAATGCAGGGTGCAAAATACACCACAGGCGGTATGGATACTAAAATAAATTTAGGATATGTAAACGTTCCATTGCTAGTACAATATATGTTCGATAATGGATTCAGATTAGAGGCCGGTCCTCAGGTTGGATATCTTGTAAGTGCAAATACAAAAAGAGACGGAATTAAATCAGATATAAAAGATGATTTAAATGGTATTGATTTCGCACTTGGATTAGGTGTTGGTTATGTGCATCCGTCAACCGGGTTTGGTGTAGATGCAAGGTATAATCTTGGATTAAACAATATTAACGACAACAGTACTGTGAAATCAATGAACAGAGGATTACAGGTAGGTGTTTTTTATCTTTTCAATCATAAATAATCAGATCTAAGCAGAAGAGTATTTAGCTCTTCTGCTTTATTAAAAGCACAACATTTTGATTGCTCATTTAAAAAATATTTTTACTGATGCAGGAAACGTTACTCAATTTACCGGAAGGTTCTTTAAGGAAGTTTTCAAACGTCCTTTTGAAATAAAGGAATTATTCAGACAGTGTTATAACATTGGCTATAAGTCTGTACCCCTCGTTACTATTACAGGTTTCATCATGGGGCTGGTACTTACGTTACAATCACGTCCTACATTGGTAGAGTTTGGAGCAGAATCCTGGTTGCCGGGCATGGTAGCACTTTCATTGATTCGAGAAATTGCGCCGGTCATTACAGCATTGATCTGTGCAGGGAAAATCGCATCAGGTATCGGAGCCGAATTAGGATCGATGAAAGTAACAGAGCAGATAGATGCTATGGAAGTATCCGGAATTAACCCATATAAATATCTTGTAGCTACCAGAATACTGGCGGCAACTTTAATGATTCCTGTACTGGTAGTATTTGCTGATGGCGTTGGTATTATTGGAGGATATGTAGGAATGAATATTCACAGCGATGTTAGTATGTACAGATATTTTTCGCAAGTATTTGCTTCGTTGGAATTTTTAGATATCATACCAGCAACAGTCAAAACCTTTTTCTTTGGTTTTTTTATTGGCATGATCGGTTGCTACAAAGGCTATACTGCAGCTAACGGAACAGAAAGTGTAGGGAAGGCGGCCAATTCAGCTGTGGTAGCGGCGTCTCTCACCATATTTATAGTTGATATGCTTGCAGTACAAATTACAGATCTGTTTTTTTAAAATTATGATACCTGAAAAAATATATACAAAAAACTTGACCGAAGATGGTGCATCAGATCCGGTTATAAATATCAAAGGATTGTATAAATCTTTTGGGGAACATAACAAGATTTTGAGAGGACTGGATCTTACAGTAAAAAAAGGCGAGAATCTTGTAGTACTTGGAAAGTCCGGTTCGGGCAAATCCATTACTATAAAATGTTTAGTGGGTTTGGTTGTTGCAGATAAAGGAGAAATAAAAGTATTTGGAACAGATATTTCAAATTTAAATGACAACCAGCTGAATAATATTCGTGTGAGAATAGGTTTTCTTTTTCAAAATTCGGCTTTGTATGATTCAATGACAGTAAGGGAAAATCTTGAATTTCCATTAAAAAGACACAACAGAAAAATATCCGACAAAGATGTAGAGGAGGCAATTATTCAGGTATTGGAAAGTGTAGGATTGGCAGAAGCAATTGATAAAATGCCAAGTGAATTGTCGGGAGGTATGCGTAAAAGAATCGGGCTGGCTCGTACGCTTATTTTAAACCCTGAAATTATTTTGTACGACGAACCTACAACCGGTTTGGATACCATCACTTCAAGAGAGATCAGCGAACTTATTTTGTCCATTCAAAAAAAATATAAAACATCTTCTGTCATCATTACACATGATATGGCTTGTGCTAAACTAACAGGCGATAGGTTGGCCATTTTAAAAGATGGTGTGATACATGCAGAGGGCACTTATGCTGAATTGGAAAAAAGTAACGACGATTGGGTTCGTTCATTTTTTATTTGATCATTCAAAAAATTATTATATGCTAAAGGAATCGGGGTTTACATGGAAATTAGGAATGTTTGTAATAATAGGTCTAGCACTATTTGTAGCTACGATCTATTTTGTTGGAAAGCAAAAGAATCTTTTCGGATCTACTATTCATTTAAATGTAAAGTTCAAAACAGTCAGCGGATTAAAAGTTGGTAACAATGTAAGATTTTCCGGTATCAATGTAGGAACAGTAGATAACATAGAATTGATAACAGATACAAGTGTAGTAGTAAATCTGCTGATAAAAAAAGAGATACAACAATTCATAAAAAAAGATGCACTTGCCAGTATCGGCTCTGATGGATTAATGGGAGACAAGGTATTAACCATCTCTCCCGGAAAATCATTGCTTGATCCCGTAAAAGACAACGACTATATCGTTTCAAAAACTGCTATAGAAATGGAGGATGTTATGTCTAGCGTAAAAACAAGTGTAGATAATGTAGGTATTATAACAGGTCAGTTAGCACAATTCAGTTATAAAATGAACAATGGAAATGGAGCGTTATCAAAACTGATAAGTGATCAGGAATTTTCTGAAAGTATCAAAAGTACAATTACAAATCTTCAGGCTAGTTCTAATCAATTTGCTCAATTCACTACAAAAATGAATGATGGCAGTTTTGGCAAGTCACTCGATTCTACTATGATCAATATACAAGGTGCTACAAAAGGGTTGAATGAAAACATGGAAGCCGCCAAGCATAATATTTTACTAAGAGGTTACTTTAAAAAGAAAGCTAAGGCAGATGCAAAAAAAATAGCGGACGAAAAAAAGAAACAAAGCTCGAAAAAGGTTGATGTTGATTCGAATCAAATAGACACCATAAAACAAAAACGTATAAAATGAAAAACGAATCCACAGTAAATAAATCCCTTCTTCATTCAGCCGACAGGATACTTGATGCTGCACTGCTAACTTTTGATCTGCAGGCAATTATTGCAAAGCTCAAACAGGAAGATATCTGGAAAATGGGAGAACGGGATTCTGTTACGTTGATGAAAAGCGAGTACATGAGAATCGTACTCATCGCTTTGCATAGCCAAATGGAAATTAATTTTCATCAATCCGGAAATGTAATAAGCATACAGTTAATTGAAGGCGAAGTAATTTTTGAAACGGAGGCCCAGTCTGTGATCCTGAAAGAAGGCAGCTTATTAACACTTCACGAAGAAATGACACATACATTAACAGCTGTAAAAGAATCTGTTTTTCTTTTAACGGTTGCTTTATGTTCTGCATAAATATTTATGAAGAAAAATCTTATAGAGATATATAAATTCGCTAAACAGGTTATTGCTGAATTTATTGAAGACAATGCATTAAAATACAGTGCATCACTTTCTTACTATACCATTTTTTCTTTAGCTCCGATGATGATCATCATCTTTACATTTAGTGGATTTTTATTCAGCCAACAAGCCATGCAAGGGCAAATATTTGACGAAATCAAAAATTTGGTAGGTAGTGAAGCCGCTTTGCAAATTCAAACCACCATAAAAAATATTCATCTTTCGAAAGACACATGGGTTGCTACAACAATCGGTATCATTACTTTGATAGTAGGCGCTACGGGTATATTTGGCGAAATGCAGGATTCGCTCAATAAAATTTGGGGACTTCAGCTAAAACCCACAAGCGGGTTAAAAAAAATATTCACCAACAGGCTTTTGTCTTTCTCGTTAGTTCTGAGTCTGGGCTTTGTTTTAACTGTATCGCTAATTTTAAATGCCATTATATTTGGATTGGGCAGCCACTTGAATAATTTTTTTTCAGGTAAGTTTTATGATTTGATCCCTTTTTTCGAAAATATTTTTTCTTTCTTGGTAACCACGGTACTATTTGCCGCAATTTTTAAAATACTCCCCGACGCAAAAATCAAGTGGAAAGATGTATTTATAGGAGCACTGGTAACATCATTACTTTTTATGCTCGGAAAATTTTTGATAGGGTATTATTTGTCAGCGAGTAAACTAACAACAATTTACGGCGCCGCCGGATCGGTAATTATAATACTTCTATGGACATACTACAGCTCCGCCATTTTGTTTATGGGTGCTGAATTCACAAAGGTTTACGCATTAAGGTACGATCGCAGGATATCCCCTAACAATTATTCCGTATGGACAAAGACCGAAGAACTACCTGTAGAAAATATAACGCCTAAAAAAGATGTTGAATAGAATTATTTGCCTTAAACTCTCTATGTCGAATGTGTGAATAATGTAAATTATTCAGGTCATTGTGTAACATAATAAGTAGGCAAATCAGGCATCTTTGTCTTTCATCTTAAATTATTGCAATGCCTATACTTACTATTCTTATTGTACTCATCGTTGTTGGTATTATTCTTTGGTTAGTTAATACCTACATTCCAATGGATCGAAAGATCAAAAACATACTTAATGTAGTTGTTGTGATCGTAGTGGTTATTTGGCTATTAAAGGTTTTTGGAGTTTTATCTTCTTTAAATAATCTGCACACATAATAATCAATAACTACTTATTAAAAAATTAAAATAAATTTTATGAATATAAAAAAACTAATGTCTCTGTTTGCAATTGTACTTTTTGCAAACTCATTTTTACCGGTATACGCACAGGAAAAAGTAGCCACTCCTTCTAAATACGTTATGAAAAAAGATGGTGATGGTGACGGGGTTAAAAATAAAAGAGATAAATGTCCTACAACTCCCCCGGGTGTTGTGGTAGATGGCAAAGGTTGCCCAATCGATACAGATGCAGATGGAGTTCCAGATTATTTAGATAATTGCCCTGCATTGCCAGGCTTAGCTATTATGAATGGTTGTCAGGATAAAGATAACGATGGCGTAAATGATTATGATGATGTATGTCCTGATGTTCCGGGTATTGGAAGATTTAAAGGTTGTCCGGATAGTGATGCAGATGGCGTTGAGGATTCAAAAGATAAATGTCCGAATGCAATGGGGTCCGATCTGTTTAAAGGCTGCCCGGATACTGATGGAGATGGGATAGAAGATTCAAAAGATAATTGCCCTGCTACTAAAGCCGGGGTGAAAGTTGATTTTAAAGGTTGTCCTTCGGATTCAGATGGTGATGGCGTTGTTGATTCAGAAGATAAATGTCCCGGTACCAGAATGGGAATTAAGGTTGATGCTACAGGATGTACGGTTGATACAGATGGCGATGGTGTTTTAGATGTGGCAGATAAATGTCCATCAATAGCAGGAGATGCTTCTAACAATGGTTGCCCGATGGCTAAAAAAGAAACACCAAAACGTATGCCTTTTGCTACACGTAAAATAAATTTCTCAAGTAAAAATGCATTGATCAATACATCTTCTTATGCAATGCTGGACGAGGTTTCAAATATTTTAAAAGAATATCCGGATTATAATCTGAGACTGAGCGGTCACACAGATGCATTAGAAAAAAAGCTAACCGCTCTTTCTCAAAATCGTGTAGATGCTGTAAAATCTTATTTGTTGAGTAAAGGTGTTCCCGAAAACAGAATTGTTACTTCGCTTTATGCCGGCACAAGGCCTGTAAGTTCAAATGTCACAGCAGCAGCAAGAGCACAAAACAGAAGAGTAGAATTGGAATTATATCTAAGATAATAGCTAAATAAATTAAAATGAATACTACAGAATTGAAGGGCACCTGGAATGAACAAAAAGGCAAACTCAAACAAAAATTTGCTGAGCTTACAGACAATTACCTGCTTTATGAAGAGGGTAAGAAGGATGAAATGCTCGGGAAGCTTCAAATTAAACTAGTAAATACACAACAAGAGTTATCTACGTTACTTAAAAATACTTGATATAGATATAGTATATGTGTTTGAGTTGGTTTTTATTTTCGAAAGGCTGTTGTTCTCAACAGCCTTTTCTTTTTGCATTCCTTTTCGTATAAGCAAAGTAATAATATTGTAACACTTTCCCCTAATTGTGTAATGCTTATCAACGTAAAGTGAACAACCTTTACGCTGTAACAATTCTGTTACATATAAATCTGTAAAATGAAAACAAAATTACTTTTTATCATCACTTATGTTATGCTGGTATTATTGCCGAAAACGAATTTTGCACAAACCCCTCAATTGGGCTCAATCGCAAATTTTGCGTTGTTTAATGGAGGTGGTGTAATTAATAACACCGGTTCTACCATTATTATTGGAGACGTTGGACTTGATAATGGAAATATCGTTGGATTTCCTCCTGGAAAAATCATTGGAGACGTCTACATAAAAAAAGCAATCCCCACTCAGGTGGAGATAGATATGGATGCTTTAAATGATACACTAACTGCAATACATTGTGATAGTACATTAAATACAACTTTAGGCGGCAATCAAACTTTGGTTGCTGGCGTTTATTGTTTAAGCTCGAATTTAATATTAGATGGAACCCTGATCTTAGATGGACAGGGGGATCCGAACGCTATATTTATTTTCAAAATTGATGGAAATTTCTCTGCAGCAAAATATTCAAATGTAGTTCTGATCAACATGGCTTCTTTAGACAATGTGTTTTGGCAGGTTAACGGAACTTTTGAGTTAGGGGATAGCGCAGTTTTTATGGGCAATATCATAACTCAGGGTAACATAAATTTATTAGAAGGGTCATCTGTTTTTGGTAGAGTAATTGCACATCACGGAGCAATTTTTCTAAATAACAATTTCATCACAACCGGAATGTCGTTAGCACCACTTGCTATCAAAGTTTCTCATATCAAAGTTAGCAATATTGATGGCAGCAATAGAATAGATTGGATCAGTGAAACAGAAAATAGAGGCGATTTCTATGAATTAGAAAGAAGTAACAATGGCAAAAGCTTTACGGCCATAAATGTCATCGCAGCAAATGGCCAATCCCGTTCATATGCATTCATTGATAAACATCCATTTGTTGGTATGAATTATTACCGTTTAAAACTAAAAGATGCCTCAGGAAGATTTACTTATTCTTCTATCGTTAAAGTAATTACAAGATCAAATATTTCGCTGATTGTATCAGTATATCCAAATCCTGTTATTAATAACATGACGATCATGATTAAAGGAGCATTGGGTAAACAACCAATCGTTCATATTACAGATATTGCCGGCAGGAAATTAAAAACATTGATAGTGTCAGGTAACAGAATTGATGTAAATACAGCAGCCCTAAAAGCGGGAATTTATTTTGTAAACTATGTTGACGAGAATAACAATCAGATAATTAAAATTAACAAGCTAAAAAAATAGCAAATAAAAATAGTTTTTGGTGTTTAGGTTAAGGATAAGGGCTGTTGTTTTCAACAGCCTTTTTTGTTTTTCATCGAATTTTAGATGTGTGAATTATACAACTTAATGTAAGTATTGTGTAACAGATAAGGCTTTCATTGTGCTCATCTTTGTAATGTTGTTCAGATCATCAATTTCTGAATAACTCAAATCAATAAAACATTCATCATGGGAAATTTGCTTTACGTTGTTGCAGTAATACTTGTTATCGGATGGGCAATCGGTTTCATTGGATTTAATGCCGGTGGTATCATACACGTACTTTTAGTTATTGCAATCATAGCGATCGTTCTCAGAGTCATCAAAGGAAATAAACCAATTTAAATTAAATAATAATGAAAAAAATCAAATTCTTCTTGGTAGCGACATGTTTGTCGTTAACTATTTTATCGCTTCAGGCAAATGCTTCAAATGTAATGCCTACTACACCTTTATCAGATTCGGCTCAAGCCAATGTTTTACTTCTAAGGTTGTATGAAATTAACAGTATGGATAAAACAAATCTCAGTACGTCCGATAAGAAAGTATTGAGAAAAGAAGTTCAATCGATCAACAGTTCACTTAAATCAACCAGTAATGGCGTATACCTTTCAATAGGTGCTGTTATAATTATCATTCTTCTGTTGATCTTATTAGTGTAAACAATTAAAAAATATAAGTATGAAAACAGGAAAAGTATTTTTAGGCATACTTGCAGGTGTAGCTGCAGGAGCATTATTAGGGATCTTATTTGCTCCGGACAAAGGATCAGAAACCAGAAGAAAAATTTCTAAAAAGGGATCTGACACAGTGGATGATCTTAAGGAAAAGTTTGATGGTGCATTAAATTCTATTTCGGAAAAATATGAAAGTATTAAGAAAGGCGCCGGAGATCTGGTTACTAATGTCAAAGAAAAATACGACGGTGTAAAAACTGAAATTAAAAATACAAACGTTTAATTTTTTATTCTATGAGCGATAATGCAACAACAATAGAAACGCTTTTTGAAAAAGCTGAGAACTACGGCCGAACATCTGTAGAACTATTAAGGTTAAAAGCGATCGGCAAATCGGCTGATGTGTTTTCATCTTTAGCGATACAATTGGTAATTACTATTGCTGTTGCAATATTAGCAATATGCCTCAATATTGCTTTGGCTTTATGGATCGGTGAATTGTTGGGGAAATCTTACTACGGGTTTTTAATAATTGCAGGGGCTTATGCTTTTATTACTGTAGTACTTTATATTTTCCGTTATCAATTGATCAAGAAACCGGTAAGCAATGCTATCATCATTCAAATGCAGCAGAAGACAATATGAAACAAAAAAGTGCAGCAGATCTGCTGAACGAAGCAATCAACGAAACTGAAGGCAGACAGGCCTATGAATTAAAATTACTTAAAGCACAATTTAAATGTACAGCCGAAAGTATGAAACCTGCTAATTTGATAAAAAGCTCTTTGCATGATGCAGTCACTTCTCCTGAATTAAAGAACAATATACTTAGTAACGCTGTAGGATTGGCTACAGGTTATCTTTCAAAAAAAATATTAGTAGGCTCATCGCACAATCCAATTAAAAGACTGTTGGGTACATTCTTACAATTTTCTATAGCAAATATTGTTGCAAAAAAGACAGACAATTTTGTTACAACTAAAGAGAGTGCAGAAGCAGCTGAATAGCACCAACAATATTACCAAACTAACTATCATGAAACATTTTATTACGGCATTTATTATTTTATTAAGTGCAACAATTTCGTATGGCCAGGGCTCATTACCTGTTGGCAAAAACCAACTTAATATTGGAGTAGGATTATCTGAATGGGGTGTTCCGGTCTATCTTGGTATCGATCATGGCATTACGAGAGATATTACCCTTGGAGGCGAATTGTCATTTAGGGCTTACCGTGAGCATTGGAAAAGCAATTATTATCGCCATAACATTATTGGTATTTCGGGTAATGGCAATTATCATTTCAACCGGGCACTTAAAATACCTGCCAAATATGATTTTTATGCCGGGTTGAATATTGGATTTTATGTATGGTCTTCACCGACAGGATACGAGGGCACACACAATTCCGGATTAGGATTGGGAGCGCAAGTTGGCGGCAGATATTATCTCTCTAATAAAGTAGGACTAAACCTAGAACTTGGCGGCGGCAGTGCATTTTCCGGTGGCAAATTCGGGATAACAATAAAATTATAATAAACATACTGTACCCCTGTACTCTCTTCAAAACCTGCCTTGTACGGCAGGTTTTTTTATACAATTCTTAAAGATGTGAATATTGCAAGTCTTACAGACAACTGTGTAACACTTATCGTTTGTATGTTGCTCATCTTTACAGTATCAAAAAACATTCTTCCAAACTCAACTTATTCAAAATAAAAATTACTACCATGAGAAAGATTTTAACTACCGCCTTACTTTGCATCATCATTAAGTTTTCATTTGCACAAAATATGTTTGCCCTTAATGCAAAAGCAGATGCTGCAACTTTTCCTGCCGATCCTTTAATAGCGATTACAGCTGAAGGAACAATAACCAATACAACGATTGAAAATAAAATGGAAGCATCCAATGCGGTTATGACTTTTTCGAGAGAAATAAATGCAGGAACGCAATCTAACGATAGACTATTCAACAAGTCATTGATCTGGTTTGCTAAATCTTTTTTTCATAGTTATGATAAAATTTTAAGCAGCGACAGATCAACGGGTATCATCACAGGCAGAACTTTTTTCTATTCAGGTTATAAAGTGCCGGGGAAAACAGACAGTACTAACGCATTTGATTATACCAACTATAATTTTGAGTGGACCATCAAAATTACGAATGGTAAAGTTGATTTTACTATTGGAAATATGTACGTAAATAAAAATATTCATGTAACTAATAATATCGATCAAAAAACTGCCGTTACCAAAGCTGTAAAAATTCCATTTATCGTATTGTTAAATACAGATGAAAAAATGAAAAACGATTGGAAATTGTCGAGGTCTTACTTAGTAAATAATTTAGATGCTTTGGTCGTATCCTTGAATAAGGAATTAGCAGGCGATAGTGATTTGAATTGGTATTTCTAATTTTAAAAAACGACTAATTCAAGAATAGAAATATACAGTAAAAGCCCGAAGATCTATTATATGATTTTCGGGCTTTTTGTTTTCTGTCACTGCGATCCTTTCATTGTATTGGTTCTTTAATATCTCCATAATGACTTAAACGCTTCTGTATATTTTTTCGGAGATCATATATATTTATAGAAAAATATTTATTGCATTACAAATATTTATATTTATCTTGATAAAGCCTATTTCCCACACTTGGTAAGTCTAGCTTCCTATTAAATACCACCATTTTTTAATTTAATAAATAGCGGTATGAAAAAAAACTATCTTCTCATCTTTTTGTTTTTACTTAACCTCAACCTTTTTGCTCAAAATATCGGGATAGGTACAAGTAGCCCTAATGCCAATGCCAAACTAGATGTTTTCGATAATTCTAAAGGGGTGCTGATCCCCAGAATGGATTCCACAGCAAGGAAAAATATTCCGAATACAAAAGGCCTTGTTGTATACGATAGTACTTACAACTCGTTTTGGTTTAACAATGGCTTTCAATGGCAGAAACTGCCTGCAGGTAATGCAGGTGCAACAGCGATGTCTGCAGGCGAAAATCCCGGAGATATATTATACTGGACCGGTACTGCATGGCAATCTCTTTCAGGCGGATTGCCGGGACAGGTTTTAGGTGTAGGAAACAATGGCTACCCGAAATGGATCACAACAAAAGACAGTACAACCATTGGAAATATTTATTTTGATAATTCAACAGATAACTCTCCTTATAAAGCGGGGCTGGGTCTATTGTATGCTCGTTTTTCAGTAGCAGGTCCCGATGGCGAAAATTCCTGTTTTGTACAAAACAATGATGGAGGTGATTGCTCCTTATTAAAAAATTTATGGATACTTCAGGAAATAACAACAGATGAGGCTGTGTTGGCCTGGGGAGATCCCGGCGTACAACCTTTGAATCAATCTAATTTTCAATCAAGCAATATTTTCTTCAGTAAAACATATCAGGTACTCCGTGCTTTAATAAAGTCATCTAACGATTATTTAAGTCAAACAACAGATGCCAAGCTAAACGAAGCCGGTGAAAATGCAACAACTAAAAATAAAGTTGCAGTGTACAGAGCTGAAGCAAGATTTTTAAGAGCACTAACCTATTATTATGCACTTGATCTGTTTGGTGGATTTGAAATGATGACAGAAAACAATGCACCGGGAGTATTGCCTGCTTATGCAAACAGTACAACTTTGGCCGGCTTTATAGAAACAGAACTTTTGGCAATTGAACCAACGTTACTTGCAGCTAAGACAAATGAATATTCCAGAGCAGATAAAGCAGCTGCATGGATGCTGTTAGCAAAACTTTATTTAAACGATGTGAAATATACAGGCGTTAATCGTTACACAGATTGCATCACACAAGTAAATAAAATTATTGCTACTCCGGGTTATACATTAGTGGTGCCTTATGCTAATTTATTTCTTGCAGACAATCATTCCAACGGTGCACAAAATGAAATTATATTTCCAATCAGGTTTGATGGCACTACTTTAAAAACCTGGGGAGCCACTTCATTCATACTTCATGGCCAGGTGGGTGGCTCAATGGTTGCCGCCAATTATGGAATTGATGGCGGATGGTGGGGACTAAGAACAAGGGCTGAATCATCCAATAAAATGCAGGCTACAGGGGTATCAGACCAAAGGAATAAACTATACACCAGTGGTCAAAATATTAACGTTACAAACTTGCAGGATTTTTCAAATGGCTATGCATTGGGAAAATTCAAGAATAAAACATCGGCAAATGCAAATGGCTCAAGTCTGAGTTTTGCCGATGTAGATTTTCCTTTATTCAGATTAGCAGATGTTTACCTAATGTATGCCGAAGCGGTATTAAGAGGTGGTACAGGCGGCTCTTCTGCTAATGCACTGACATATGTGAATCTCCTCAGAACAAGGGCCGGATTATCAGATATTAGTTTAGGCACAATGACACTCGATTATATCTTAGATGAAAGATTGAGAGAATTATATTGGGAAGGACACAGAAGAACAGACTTGGTTCGATATAATTTATTTGCCGGGGGTACTTACTTGTGGCAATGGAAGGGTGGTTCTTATGGAGGAACTGCTACACCCGCTGCTCATAATACATTTCCTGTTCCTCCATCGGCAATTAGCAACAATCCTAATGTACCGCCAACGCCGGGGTATTAAAAAACTTAAAATAAAAAAACCTCAACAATATTGTTGAGGTTTTTTGTGGTGTGGGCCGCACTCGAACTTTTTTGTTTTATTTGCTTTTGCCTGTTTTTGATTTCTATGAAATATCAGTAAAATCAATACTTTAATAAAATAAAGGAAAATGAGAAAAAGCGAAATTAAATAATTTATTGCCCCTATTCTTGCCCCTAAATCAATTTTATTTTTTATCTTTGATTTAAACAATGAAATATGGCAAGAACTAATACTGGCGTACGTTTCGTATTGAAGCGACCAAAAGAAGAAGTAAGTACTATCAAAGTAATTTTTTGCTACGACTACACTCAATTATACTATTACGAAAAGAAGCTATCTGTACCAGTAAAATTCTGGAATAAAAATGCGCAACGAGTAAAGGAAACGAGATCGTTTCCTGAGTATGCAGAATTAAATGCAACATTGGATTCCATTGAAAGTACTATCCTCGACTGTTATCGTAAATATAAAAATGATTTTAACTGTGAGCCGAGTGTTGACCTGCTTCGTGAGTTAATAAAAATAAAAAGGGGAACAAGCGTTAAGCCTGCAAATAAACCGCTTGAATTATTTGATTTTATTGAAGTGTTTATTAATGATGCAAAAGAAGGGAAGTATATAAATCTTGCAAAAGGTACACCGGTAGCTAAAATCACTATCAGGACATACCAACAAACACAAAAGCTATTAAAATCATATGTTGATCATTACGGTAAGATAAAGTTTGAGGACATCAGTACCCAGTTTCATAAAAAATTTACATACTTCCTGGCCAAAGTATATAGAAGCCCAGAAACAAATGCTCCATTGATGATTAATACAATCGGCAAACATCTTACCAATATTAAAACCTTTATGAGCGAAGCAATTGAAAGAGGACTTACCAAAAATCAAAGTTTCCGTAACAAATCATTTAAAGTTATACGCGAAGATGTAGACAAAATATATTTAACTGATCAAGAAATAAAGGCTTTGGAAGGATTGGACCTAAATGATAGTCCGAGGCTTGAAAAAGTAAGAGACATGTTTATCATCGGATGTCATACTGCTTTACGTATTTCAGATTTGAAACGATTGACCAAACAACATATTATTAAAGAAGATGGTGAATTGTTTATTAAAATTGAAATGAAAAAAACAGGAAAGCCTGTAACTATTCCTGTTAACTCTACAGTTAAGAGATTAATTAAAAAATATGAAAGTTCTACTGGAGATTATTTTCCGAGAGCAATATCTGATCAAAGAGCCAATGATTATATCAAAGAAGCTGCAGCTATGGTTGAAGAATTAAAGAAAGAAGTCATAATAAATACTACTGAAGATGGACTTCGGGTTTCTAAATCAATTCCAAAATATGAATTGATAACTAATCATACGGCTCGACGCAGTTTTGCTACGAACTCGGCACTTAAAGGGATGAGTTACCAGTTTATCATGCCAATCACTGGCCACTCTACAACGAAGAGCTTTCTCCGTTATATCAAAATAGATGGAATGAATGCTGCGAAAATGTTTACTGCTGAGATGAAAAGATTAGGAAAGAACAATTTAAAAGTTGTATGATAAAGCTTTAGATTTGAAATTTTTCAAGTCCAATAATATTTTTAATGGTATTATCAGAAAATCGGTTAGGGTTGTGTTTTTTTAAGTTTAAAATAATATTATAAATAATATTTGAACTAATTCCTATTTCATGACCTTCGAATTGTTGATTACCGCCACTTATAGCATCACCCCAGCCAGTAAAAACCATAAATCTTTTTGTGCCCGCAATTTCTTCTCTTACTAACTCCCAAGGAACATTGTAAGTACTTGTAGTATTTGAACTCAATCCAACTACGGCTTCAGTGGTATTACCTTGAAATAAAAAATGATACCGCCCTGTGGGCTTCCTAAAGCTATTCATAAAACCAAAACTCGGACCATCTGATACTTCCTCTTCCCAAACTCTAAAATTTGTATCCGGAGCAAATAGTTTAGAAAAGTCATCTTCCCTTACAACATAAAACTCCAATGATGAATAATCGAATAAATCTTTACGCCATAAATACCTAAATCTTATATCACCATCCCTCATCATCTCAGGATCAATCATTGCACTTCTTTTATCTGTTACAAAACCTAATTTCTGAATTATCTTCTCTGAATTAACATTATCCTTATCAATATCTGCCTCTATTGTTTGAATACCTAATTCTTTTAACTTGTCAATGATAATTTCAGCGATACTTGTAATGATCCCTTGTTTCCTATACTTCGGAGCTAAGGCATAACTAATACGAGCATTTTTCAGGCTGTCACGAAATTCAAAGGCAAAAAACCCACATGGTTTATCCCCGGAGAATAAACCAGTGCCTTTCTTATAAATTACCCAAGCATAACCAGCACCTTTTGATATGTCAAGGAACCAATAATTTACAAGCTGCCTGTAATCCTGTTGTGCTTCTTTCGGAACAATATAATACTTACGAATATCAGGGTCTTGAAAAAGATCACTAATGAATTGACGATGTTCTTCTGAAATCTTTTTCAAAATCAACTTGTCTGTACTTATTTCTTGTAATGGCTGAAAGTTCATAGTGACTATTTAGATAAATATATTATTTAGTTTGAATGCTTCACAAAAAACAAAACGATAAATGATACAATAACAAGAGCGATAGTAATGATGCTTATTATCTGTTGATTTTTCTGCCTTTTAATATTTTCACTATTAAAGGTTTCAATTGAGTTTATCATTTTATCCTGAAAAGAATTTAAAGCCTGTGCTTGCTTTTCTACCGCTTCTCTCAGCCTGTCTTTCACATTGCTTTCAACCAAATCTAATCTGCCTTGCACATTTTGAATAGCAGCAGAAATCCCAGCGATATTAGCGTCTAATTTATCTATGCGGATCGGTAAATTGAGATCAAAAATTGCTTTGCCAGTATCATCTGCGATTTGCTTTGTATTTCTTTCAATTTCTTTATAACCCTCACTAATGCTTTTTGTGACTGACTTCTCAAATTCATCTATTTTTTCAGGAATTTTCTTTTTGTTTATTCCGTCTGCTAATTCCTGATTTGATTTTACTGATATATCTATCCCACTTTGAAGTTTTGAAAATCTACCGTCAAAATCTGCCTGTGTGATTGCATTAGCTGCTTTTTGGACCTCTGCGATTGTGGCTTCTTTTATCTCATTGAGGTTCTTGATGGTGTCTTTGACCGTAGCTTGGATATTATCCAATCGCTCAGGAAAATTGACAGTATCAATCTTTTGAATAACTGCCCAAACAGCATCAGATAATTGAATAAAGGAATTATAAGTATCTCTTAATTCCTTTACTCGATGGTTAAAATTGTCTTCTGCTATATTAACTGCTTCAACAGCTTTGCCGACTTGTGATTTGGCATTGTTGAGATATTCAACTGAAGATTTGAATTGAGAAAGCTGTTTTTGCAATTCCTCCATTTCGGCATTTATCTGTTGTACTACTGCATTAGCCATATTAGTCAAGAATTTGGTTTAGTGAACGTAAAGTAGATGAAGCCAATTTGATTGGTTTTAGTAAGCGTTTGATCATTATTGAACTGAAGTCAAATACAAAATCGTATTTCGCCATGTAATGATCTAATTCAAGATTTTTTTCTTTCAATTTTACCACAAAATCATCGAATATTTTTTCAAGCTTTTTATCATTTATACCAGGTTCTTTATCACTTATGTTAAAAAAAGCATCCTGCATTAATCCTTCAGCCTCATGCAAAAATCTTGGGTTTTTATACTCCAACATGTAAAGCGTAAAAGCATTCAGTAAAAGCAAAGTGTAACTATCTGGCTGATTGCTTAACATTCTTGCACATGCCCCTCTTAAATGCTTAATGTTATCAATTTGACCGGCTTTGGGATCTTCTTCTACAATCTCTATGAATTGCCATACCCATTTCAAATCATCTTCCTTTCCATAGTTTGTTAGGTCAGGTAATGATGCATTAATTTCTTTTCCTTCCTCATTTGTGTAAGAATAACCACTTCTTGCATATTTCGAGTTGAAATAGAGATCAATAAAGTTCTTCAGTTCTATGCTTCCTCTATCTAATCCGAGGCGGCAAGCTGTTTTCATATCATGGATTGCCAATTGTCTCTTCTTTTGAATTTCGTTATAAACAAAGCGTACTAAGAAGTGAAGGCATTTCCGAATTGTCGTGTCTTCGTCAATCGCATTAAGCCCTTTGAGTTTTGCAGTTGTGGATTTTTCTGAATAATATTTTAGAAGATATTCTTTCAAGCAATCCTTGTATTGTTTATCCGTCTTTTTTACCCCCGATAGTGTGAATGTGTTTGCTGAAAAATTTACTGTATAATCATCAATTATACCCAATGTTGAAAGCCTGTATATGGCTTTTTCAGTGTCCATTTTATCCCTGTAACCATTATACAAATCGAAAAACATTCTGTAAGCTGTTCCTGGCGGGTTGCCTTTTGTAATATCTCTTTGTTTACATAACTGCTCAAAGTTTAGTTTACTGCCTGTAAATTTTAAATAATGATTTTCCACTTCTTCAATAAATGCATCTGCATCAGTGCAACCTGCTTTTATTTTCTGAACTGTAGCTTCATTGAAGTTGTTATGAACTACTTTTTGCAGCCATTTTGTAATTGTCTTTACCCGTTCTTTTACATTGTTATAAAAACCTATTGTAACGCTAAATTTCTCTCCGGTTCTTTTTGCTTCTATCAGTTTTTCAATCCCTATTTTTTTGTCACTCCTTTGTATCCACAAATAGGCCGGCTCAGTAAGGGTTTGAGCATCTATATGTTCTTTAATAATTTGAAATATTTTTTGAGACAACTCTGGATCAATCGTATTGTCATTCACTCCATACAATCCGTTTAAATCAAAATACCCCAGCTTTTCTGTAAAGCTAAACCCTACATATAATCTTTTTAGATTTTCTCTTTCCCAATAGTTACACTTAACCTCTACATCAAGTTGCTGTACAATAATATTTTCTATCTCAAAAGTTCTATCAGGAAAATAAATCTCAGTCAACAATTCATCTAAGACTGCTAATTCTTTACTTACGCCTTTAAATGAATTTCGATGGAAGTACATATTAACCTCCAAATCATGATCTATATCTTCCCCTTGAAGTTTTGTTGATTGGTCATTAAACAGGATGTATGATAAGGCTAATTTTCTATCTCTACCTGCCCTACCCGCTTCTTGGACATAGCTTTCAATTGAGCCGGGATAATTAACATGTATGGTGTAACGTATATTCTCTTTATCTATACCCATACCAAAAGCCTTTGTTGCGACCATCAGGTTCAATTTACTTTTGATAAAATCATCTTGGTTCTGAAATGATGCTTCCTGAATTAATTTTGCAGTTCCGTCATCATCACTACTGCTACCCATAAAATAACCTGCCTTTATTGAAGGCTGGGCAGATAAAACATCAAAATAACCTTCTCGAATAACCGGGGCTCCATCTTTACCAATTTTGTATTTATCTGTCACCCCATAATTTCCTTTTGTATGAGGACAAAACACTAACGCCCCATAAGCCTTTTCATAAAACTCATTAGGGCTATAACCGTCAATGCAGATGTTTTGAAAAGAACTTTGCTTCTTTTCCTGATCTAAAGCCCATTCTTCTTCATCGAAAACTGAATAGGGGTTTTGCATCATTTGCGAAAGCTTATCTGGTACATCTTCCAAAAGTGCTTTAACTCTTTCCTGCTTTTTACCGCCAAGCTCCTTTTTCAAATCCCAAATTGTATTAATATTGGCAGTTGAAAATGTAACTTCCTCTACTACAAATTGCAGTTCATCTCGTTTGGTAAATTCAGATCGTACAATTGCATCTTCATCTAATCTTTTTGTTTCATCATTACCAGATAACTCTCGTTGTACATCAGCTAAAACATCATAAGATGCAGTTGCTGTTAAACCAAATATTGGCAGAGTATCAAGATTAGCTGTTTTACAAAATCTCATTGCATTTTCACCAAGACGTAAATATGCAGTTCTGAAGTCATGCCCCCACTCTGACACACAATGAGCTTCATCTACAACACAGTAACTAAAATAGATGTGCTGTCCAAACATATCTTGCAACATGTTTCTGAACTCTTCCATTTGTAAACGTTCTGGTGAAACAAAAACAAACTGAGCTTCACCCTCTGCCATTTTTCGCATGGCTTTCCTTTTGACTTCTCCTTGCTGAGTTGAATTAATAAACACACAGCTATTAATGAAATTTCTATTAAGCCCATCTACCTGGTCTTTCATCAATGAACGTATAGGATCAATAATAATGCAAACACCTGGTTGAAGTAATGCTGATAATTGATATGTCAAAGATTTGCCACCACCGGTTGGCAACAAACCAATAACACTTTTACATTGCAAAGAAGTATGAATGATTGGAAGCTGCCCCTCTCTAAAATCCTTCTTTCTGAATATAGATTGAAGAAAAAACTGCAAGTTAGTTTTTAGCTTATCATCAATAAGCCATTTTTCTTCCAATGTTTTTTTTGCAAAGGCATGGTATTTCACCAATGCAGAAGTAGCTGTTTTCTGCTTGCTGTTTATATAATGAGCACTGCGAATTGTCAATACTTCCTTCGCAGATGTTATTAGCGTAGCCGCTGGCATCGTACGTTGCAAAATGGCTATATCCAAAACTAAATCATACCGTTTCTTCGTATCAAACAACCCTATGTCTTTAGTTGTATTTGAGCAATGTAAAGTTGAGTTGATAAATTCCGAACTACTAAATACATCGAGTTTAATAGTTGGTAATATAAAACTATCATCCGTCAGGTTGTTATAATTTTTAATTACTTCTTTTAAATCTTCCAATGCAATGAAGGCAAATGGAATATCTCTTTCTATAACAGCAATATCCCATTCGGAAGCTAATGCAGATAATTTACCATGAGCCAAAGCTTCGATAATCATTCGTTGAAAACGAGCAATAGCAAAAGGGCTTAATGTAAGTGATAGAATTTCTTTTGTGTCGTTTGCAGATAATAAAGAATTTGTGTAGTTGTATTTTAAAATCTGTATATAATCAACATTGAATGATGGAAGTACTAAGTTCTTAATCTTGCTTTCAAAATTGTTGGTATTAAAATCTGAAGTTTTTAATCGAACCGCATTGTACCAGCCCGATAATGAAATTGCCTTATCTCTTTCTGTATCAAGGTACATCTGCTCACTGTTGTTATGTTGTGAACCATCTACTTCAATTACAATTCCTGATAACTGATTTTCATTTATATATGGAAATTCAATTGAAAAATCTGTTCGTTGCTCTTCAAAGTTTCTTCTTACTTTTTCCTGTAATGTTTGCTGCGGCATCTTCTCATTTATAATATTGCTTATCTTTCTTTGAGTAGCTAATAACTGAATGATGAATTCACCACCTTGTCCTATTGCGTCCGGAAATGATTTGAAAAAAAAATCTTCTTCAAACTGACTATCTAATCTTTCCCAACTATGCAAATAATTATTTCGCCCAGAATTACGGTTAATTCTTGAATCAATTACATGTAGACATCTATAAATTATTTGCGGTAAGTTTTGGTGAATGCCATGCGCCCATTTTATGCCAATTGAATGTTCGGTATTGTTCCATTGAATTAAGGAAGAAGCTTCTACCATCATTTCAAGGGCTTTAATATTCAGCCTTGTTGGTAACCCTCGTTGAAGAAGATTGACAAATACGGCTTGATGATGTAAATATGTTGTAGGGGAAGTTAAAAAATCTGTTTCCGATTGAACATCAAAATGTGACAGCCAATAACATAAGTTAGCTGTATTATTTCGCTGCTCTGAACCATCTTCAAATGTTTCCAGAAGATGATCGAGTATAAAGCCAGCCTTAAATTGCTTTAAGTGCATATTTTCACATTATTAATGATCTATTTTCCTGATCCCCAAAATTTTGTCTTAGTCTTGAATATGGTGCTTTATTAACACTTTGCCAATGTCACTATATAGGATCTACTAAGTTTAATGAGATTTAAGTTAATAATTTAATCATCAATTCGGCGATTTTTTTTATGGTACATCGATTTGGTTATCTAAATATTAGCCATAGAGGGTAAGGGGTTTTATTAAAGAATTAGATTTTTACTTTTTATAACTTGCTAAAAAGCTATGCAACATCAAAAAAATCGACGGCCGGATGCTTATTATATAGATCGTTACGACAGTAGTACAATTAAATTACTCAAAGAAATCGAAGCAAAAAAAGAGCGTTGCCAGGATAAAATTAGTAGTGAATATTTTTCTGCTTACATAGATTTTATCAATACAGGCGTTTTTCACGCAAGACGAAAAAAACAAACAATTGAAGAATGGATAAGGAAAGATGAAAATGATGATATTTTAATTGAAACAACACCAATCCCTCAAAATATCAAATGCAATAAATGTGCGACAGTAATGCGGTTTGAAAGGTTTATATGTATTTATGATAACCCGCCTATTTTATTTGATTTTGTGTGCCACTCAAAATCTTGTAAAGAAAGAAAGCTTATTTATCCTGATGGACATGAATATTACATTCATAAAACCGAAAAACATTGCAGTGTCTGTAATTCACCCGCTAAAACAACAGTTAAGAAAACAAAGGAAAAAATATCTTTCATTGAAACCTGCCCTCAGTGCGGTATTATTTCAACGGAACATTACGATATTAACGAAGATCCGATTGATGAAAATAACCGGAAAAAATATTGCACTGATTTTATTAATCAGAATACTTTCTGGGAAGATTTACAAAAACTTGGGGAAGTATTTATGATAATTGAGGAGGAAAGAAAAAATAAAGATAAAAAGGAAAAAATTGGATTAAATGATATTAACATACTTACTGTACATCAACTCGAACAAAAACTCTCTACATTATTTAATAGTCTGGGCTATCAGAAATTTCGGTTGGGGACTCCTTCGTTAGGTAAATATTTAACAATAACCTTTACAACATTAGATTCTACAATAAGGACTGAACGAGAGAGTACGAAGATGCTTCTAAAGCAACTTGTTGCTTGCTTACTGCCAACTAATTGGAGGGTAATTAATAAAGAAATTACCTATAGGTTAGGCATTCTTACTGGAATTTTAAAAGCCTATGAAACAGATGAGGATTTAAAAAAGATCGCATTACAGATTTTAAAGGAGAAACTTAATCAGGTTAAAAATTAGAGATAATAACTATGTAATAATCAATCAAATAATGTGTTTTGCGGAGATTATATGCGTTATTCTCCGCAAAATATTGATAAAAATGCGGTGAATAATGCCTAAATTCACCGCATAATGTATATCCATCAATTAAATAACTGGCCGGAATTTACTTGGGACCAAGCTAAAATAGCCGATTTATTGGCGTCTATTCGCTATAAACAAGGTAAGTTATTGGGTAGAATGGAAAGTTTGGGATTTGCCCTTCAGGCAGAAGCAACTCTTAAAACATTAACTCTTGATGTTATAAAATCCAGTGAAATAGAAGGAGAGCTTTTGAATGTGGATCAAGTGAGATCGTCTATTGCCAGGCGTTTAGGAATGGATATAGCGGGATTGATTCCTGCAGATAGAAATGTTGAAGGAGTTGTAGAAATGATGTTGGATGCAACGCAAAACTATTTACTACCTCTTACGGACCAACGATTATTTGGTTGGCATGCATCGTTGTTTCCTACTGGTTATAGTGGTATGTATAAAATTATTGTTGGCAATTGGAGAGATAATACAAAGAATGACCCTATGCAAGTAGTTTCAGGACCGATGGGTAGAGAAAAAATTCATTATGAGGCTCCTGGATCTGAACTGCTGCAACATGAAATGAAACAATTCTTTGAGTGGTTTAATAATAACAATACAATAGACGCTGTAATAAAAGCCGCAATTGCTCATTTATGGTTTGTTACTATTCACCCATTTGGTGATGGCAATGGAAGAATCGCCAGAGCTATTGCAGATATGCAATTAGCCAGAACTGACAATACATCTCAGCGTTTTTACAGCATGAGTGCCCAAATAAGAAAGGAGCGTAATGCATATTATGATATTTTAGAAAGTACACAAAAAGGCTCATTAGATATAACGGAGTGGATTTATTGGTTTCTTGGATGTTTAGATAGAGCGATAGACGCTACAACAGAGAATCTCTCAACTATTTTGCAAAAGGCAAAATTTTGGGATAAGTATGCGTCTACCCCTTTAAATCCTCGTCAGATTTTAATGCTCAATAAATTATTAGATGGCTTTAATGGTAAACTGAATACATCTAAATGGGCAAAAATTGCTAAAACATCTCAGGATACTGCACTGAGAGATATTCAGGATTTAATGGAGAAAGGGATATTGATCAAAGAAGAGGGAGGAGGAAGAAGTACAAGTTACAAATTGCCAGGTTAATCCGGTGCCCCCAAACTTATTTATTGCCACGCGGAGCAGCTTGAATTGGAATTGGAATCTGAACCTGTTTTTGTTGCTTGACAAATGCATTTCCATTGTGATTACAAATGATTTTTACTGCCACATTTAAATTTATCATAATTGCGTGGAAGACAGAGAGCACAGACTCTTGTAATTCTTGCGACTCTTCCAAATCACTTATTTTAAGACCTAAATTCTTTGCATCGATATTATTTATATGCTTAGAATGAGTTTTGAAATTACCATGATTGGATAAATGTTCGGCTATTTTTGAAGCTTTACTTCCATCTTCACCTTTAAACATGAAATTGTTCAACCAACTTTCGACCAACTGTCTACCAAAAGTTATTTGATTATTGCATTGAATCAATAATGCAGGACCATATTGATTTAGCATAGGAAGCCATGTACTTAACAATTTAGGATTGTCTACAATTTCTTTTTGAGCTTTTTCAAATTGCTCAATGATAGCATGAGCAGGAACAGATTGGTATCCGTTAGGCGTCGGTAAAATAAATTGCGGGTCTATCGGCCCTATAAATGAATGCTTGCCCATTAGAATTTCATCAGCAGAACAAGCAAGCATTGTTCCTGCTGACATAGCCGCCTGAGGAATAATGATTCTAATGTTGTCAAATTTTTGGCGTAAGTATGAAACAATCGCTTCAGTAGCTTCAGCAGAACCACCACCAGTATGAAGAATTAAATCTAAATTTTTATTTTTAAGTCCATGTATAGCCTCCATAAATCCTTGTAAATCTTCGTCAATAATGGATACTAAATTTGGAGGGGCATCACCAGAAGTCCACTTAGAAGCATATACTATAACATCTCTACCTGTTAATGCGCATAATTGTTGTAAATACTTTTGACGAACCTTATCAAATGGATTAGCAATTCCAGCCCTTTGTTCGGCTTGGACTTCATTTAAAATTTGTCCCCAAGTTGGCATACTACTAATTTAAGTGGTTATTATTAAGAAGAGTTATAGCAAACAAGTTAGCCTACATGATTTGAGGTTGTAATTACTGGAGGTTGGTTTAGAATAGCAATGTATTCTTCATAACTTTCTATAGATATTTTATTCTCATTAAAGTTTTCCATTGTTTGTGATAATTCTGGATAAAGCTCATTGCCTAACTTATTAAAATCGTCAAATATTTTTTTGAAATCTTGAGGTTGAAGAATTTCATTTTCTTGATGCATTTCTAAATTTTTATAGTTTATAATGACTCAAATGCCGGTTAAAATTTTGATAATGGGTACTATTGATTTTGGGGAAATTCTGGCATTTCACAGATATTGGCGCAGAAACAATGCCAATATAAAATCATTTTTTCATTTATTCGACTTTTTATCCTACAAATGCAAAGCTACGTGACTTTTAGATAAAAAGTAAGTTAATTCCCCGTCATTCTGGTTACAAATAAAGAACAAATGCTCGGCTAAAACAATAGGTAAATCAAGCTAATTAACATAAATGCAGCGTTGTTAATAAAAGTAGTTGATTCATTTAGCAAGAGTTATATGAAAAATTCATTGTTTATCGAGTTAACAGGTTTTTACTTGAGTCTTTAATTTTGTGAGTATCAACAATGTTTAAGGCATATTGCCGGGATGTGTTGAGGGATATTGAAGCAGTTTGTAAAGTGGTAGATTTCTTGTCTCAAAGTATATTTTGTGTAAATCAGTCAAATTTTTATTACGAATAATGTTATTATTCATTATTCATCCCATTAATAAATGTTTCTACAAAATCTATAATACGCTTTAAAATTCTATCTCCTAATTTCTTACGTTGTAATAGCCCTGGCTTTTCTCCTTCTATAAGATCCAATACCTCATCTCTTAATGGTTCTCTTTCTGCAAACAGATAGTCTTCAATAAGCTTTTCAGTTTTTTCATAAGAAAGCTTTTCTTCCTTTACTAATGAGTTAAATGCCTTTTTCTGCTCTTCGCTCCAATATTTATCAAACTCTTGTGCTATATCGTCAGCATCAGTAATAACAGGCAAATTTTCCAAAATGAATTTTTCAATTAATTCCCGTTTGCTTCGAAGAGTTGTTTCTGTATTTAATAAATTAAAGATTTCTCTTTCTGCATTCGTGGTGTCTTTTTGAGTTTTTGATTTTAATTTAATTAAAAGCTGAATGATATATGCTACATTAATTTCATCACGGATAATTAGCTCTAACTCAAAATCAACATCATCTAAAATTGAAACCTTTTCCTTTTGAGTTTTTACTTTTTGCCATAGATCAAGGTATTTACTCTTAAAGTCTTCAAAAAGTTGCTCGCTCATTTTCATATCTTCCCATTTGAAGTCTGAAAAGGCTGTGAGTATATTTTTGATTCTCATTAAATCTCGGAAAGCTTTAATAAAAGAAAGCTCATCGTCTTCTGTTTCAAGGTCATTAACACTATCTGTGGTGGGTGTTATCTCTAATAGCTTTTCAAATGCATCATTAAATTTGGCAACATAATCCTCATATGGCTGCATAACAATTACTTCAATTGCCTCCTTATTACTGAAAAGAGTAATTGCTTCATCAGTTCTATTTTTTAAATTTCGGAAAGCAAGAATGTTACCTTGTGATTTCATTTCATTCAAAATACGATTAGTACGACTATATGCCTGTATTAGCCCATGATATTTTAAGTTTTTGTCAACATACAACGTATTAAGCTTTTTAGCATCGAAACCAGTTAGAAACATATTCACTACCAATAAAATATCAATACGATTATTTAAGTTTTCTGATTGTCGCTCTCTGTCTTTTAATTTTTTTGAAATGTCATTGTAATAATTATAAAAATCCTCGCTGGTTTTAGTGGAATATTTTGTGTCGTATAGTTCATTGTAATCTTCTATATACTCATCCAGTTTTTCACGACTATGAGCTTGCAACCCGTACAATGCTTTAGGTTCTTCAACAACTGAAAGTTCATCAGGTAAAAATCCATTAGCATCAGCATCATCTTCGTTAGCGGCATAACTGAAAATGGTAGCTATATTTAGATTGTGTTCACCTGCTAATTTTTTTCGTTTGAATATATCATAATACTTAATAAGACATTTCACACTATCAACAGCAAACATTGCTGAAAAATCACGATTGTGTGTCTTCCGATTATGATGAGCAATAATATAATCAGCAATCTTTTCCAACCTGGTCGAATCTTCCATTAATTCTTGAGTATCTATATCCTCCACTTCGATATCAATTGTGGTTGCAGTATCTTTTTGCTTGTATTTACCAACATACTCGACTGAAAATTTGAGTACGTTTTCATCTTTAATTGCATCAGTGATTACATATTTATGAAGACAATCTTCAAACAGGTCTTTTGTCGTCCGTTTGCCTAATTCGTTTTTATTGGCGTTATCTGCAAAAATAGGAGTGCCTGTAAACCCAAACATTTGAGCTTCTCCGAAATATTCTTTTATACGTTTATGCGTATCCCCAAACTGACTTCTATGACACTCATCAAAAATGAAGATGATTCGTTTGTCTTTCAGTTCTGCCATCTTCTTTTCATACTTCAATTTGCTTATCGCAGTGTTGAGCTTTTGAATAGTGGTTACAATTAATTTTGTCTCCTTAGCTTCTCCTTTTTTATCAATATATGTATCTATGAATTGTTTTACTAAATTGCTCGTATTATCAGTTCCATCAATACATCCATCACTAAAACTATTGAACTCTTTGGTAGTTTGATAATCTAAGTCTTTTCTGTCTACAACGAAAACCACTTTATGGACCTCGGGCATATCCATTAAAATTTGACTGGCTTTAAAACTGGTCAATGTCTTTCCCGAACCTGTAGTATGCCATATATAGCCATTTCTGATAGAGTTCTTTACCCGTTCAATTAAAGCTTCAACTGCATAAAACTGGTAAGGACGTAATACCATTGGGATTTTATAAGCCTCATTTAATACAATGTATTTACATATCATTTTGCTGATATGGCAAGGTTCTAAAAAGGCATCCGTAAAACCATTCAAAATATTAGTTAGACGTTTGTTTTCTACATCCGTCCAATAGAATGTCTGTTTGAAACTTTGATTACGGTTATTTGCATAATACTTTGTATTTACTCCGTTGCTAATAACAAAGATTTGAACATACTGGTATAGCGCCGAATTTGCAGCAAAGGAGTGGCGTTGATAACGATTTATTTGATTGAAAGCCTCTTTCAGTTCTAATCCTCTTCGCTTGAGTTCTATTTGAACCAGAGGAAACCCATTTATTAATAAAGTAACATCATATCTATTTTTGTATTTACCTTCCTGAGCTACTTGATTAGTTACTTGGTATTGATTTTGGCACCAATGTTTGGTATTTAAGAATTCGAAATAAAGATTATCTCCGTTATCCCGTACAATATGCTGTTTTTGTCTAAGGGCCTTTGATTTTTCAAATACCGATCCCTTGTTGAGAATATTTAATACTTTCTCAAATTCACTATCTGAAAGGCTAAAATTGTTATGTTTTTCTAATTGCTTTTTAAGATTATCTAAAAGACTTGCTTCATCAAAAATTGAAATATATTGATAGCCCAATTTTTGTAATTGGGCTATCAATTTCTCTTCTAATATTTGTTCAGATTGTTTCGACATAAGTAGATCCTAAAGAAACGAATATACTAATTTTAGAAGCTCATGATTGTATATACGCTTAATAATCATTTTAAACCTCGGAACATCTGATCAATTGCTTTCTTTTTTTGTTCTAAATTGGGGTGTACATATAAGTTTAATGTTGTGCTAATATTTGAATGCCCTAATAATACGCTTACTGTTTTATAATCGCACTTACTTTCAATACATCGGGTTGCAAAACTGTGTCGTAATCCGTGAAATTTTAATTCCGGCATATCCAATTCTTTCATGAGCTTTTTATAATAGCTTCTATAGGTTCTTGGCTCTGTTGGTTTTGCTTCATTTGTTAATATAAAAAAGGTGTTGTTTACGATTTTTTTTACGGGCTTTAGCATTTTTAATAACTCTTTACTTAAAGGGATTTCCCGAATAGAATTTTTGGTTTTAGGGGCATCAAGTACAAGCTCTGTTTTACGAACACCTTTTTCTATTATATAGATGCGCTGTATCGTCCTTTTTACTTTGATAATTGCAGCATCAATATCAATATCTTCCCAAGTAAGAGCGCATATTTCTCCAATACGCATGCCTGAACATAGACAGATATATATTCCTAAATTTCTAAAAGTGAAATGTTCCTGGATGTGGTTCATTAACTTTTTTTGATTAGTTCTACTAAATACTTCAACATTATGTTTTTCTCTTTCAGTTGGAAATTGGATATTGAATTGTGAATATTTTAACCATTTGTTTTTTGCCCCAAATTTCAGCACCATCTTCAGGACAATCAAAATATCCTTAATAGTTTTCTGGCTTAACCCATGCTCTAATTTTCCAAGAACAAATGTTTGTACTTCTAACTCTTCAAGTTTGTACTTGCTCCCAAATGCTGGCGCCAAGTGATTTTCCAGTAGTAGAGCATAAGCTGAAAAACTGGATTTTTTTACATACATTTTTTTGTCTTCTTTCCATAGTTCAATGATCTCTGAGATTCTTTTTTGTTGATTCATAAATTTTGATTTAAAGATTTTATCCTAATGCCAAAAGATATGAATAAACGATTTTAACAAGGACGAAAAATCTTTAAGGTTCCAAATTTGAGATTCCCGGGATTTGAGGATAGTTTTTGGACTAACAGCAAAATTGGTGAGATTTTAAAAATAGGTAGTGGTAGAGATTATAAACATTTGCAAGAAGGAAATATTCCTGTTTTTGGAACAGGCGGATATATGACTTCTGTTAACGAATATCTTTTTGATGGTGAAACTGTTTGTATAGGAAGAAAAGGTACTATTAATAAACCATTTTATTACAATGGGAAATTGTGGACGGTTGATACATTATTTTATACCCACTCTTATAAAGATATTATACCAAAATTTCTATTTTATGTTTTTGAACAAATAAATTGGTTAAAGTATAATGAGGCGTCTGGAGTTCCAAGCCTCTCAAAAAACACAATTGAGCAAATTGACGTTTTCATTCCATCAAAAAATGAACAAAATAAAATTGCATCACTTCTCTCATTGCTTGACAACAGAATTCAAACTCAAACCAAAATAATTGAAGAGCTTGAATCTTTAAGTAAAGGGCTAAGAGAAAAACTATTTTCGCAGCAGTTACGATTTAAAGATGATAAGGGGAATGAGTTTCCTGATTGGGAAGAAAAAAAATTGGAATATGTATGTGAGAAAAAGTCTTCAAACATTTCGGCAAATAAAATTGAAAACAATTTTGGCGAATATATTATTTATGGGGCTTCTGGTATTTTGAAAAAAGTCGATTTTTATGAAGAAGAATCCGATTATATAAGTATTGTAAAAGATGGAGCAGGAGTAGGTAGACTTTTTTATTGTAAAGGGAAGTCCTCTGTTTTGGGTACGATGGATATTATTAAACCTTCAAAATCGATTAATACTTACTTTTTGTTTTGCTTATTAAGCAATATTGATTTTACAGCATATGTCACTGGCAGCACAATTCCACATATTTATTTTAAAGACTATAAAAAAGAAAGATTGATTATTCCATCTATGGGAGAGCAGTTAAAGATTTCAAGTTTTCTTTCATCAATTAACCAGAAAATTAATATTGGAAAGAAATCATTACAGCAATATGAACATCAGAAAAAGTACTTTTTACAAAACATGTTTATATAAACATCTGCTGCAAAAAATATTTCTTTTGCTTTACTAACGATTCGAAAATTTTTATACTAATATTAATTTTCTGGTCAATCGATAACAACAATTTAGCAATTTTGATTTGTTCTTGTACTGAAGAAGGAATAATCAAAGGACATTTAAGCACCTCCTCTTTTCTTAAATTTGTTTGTCCTACTCCTGAATCAAAAGATAAATAATATTCATTACGATTCAGCATAAAATACAAAAAGGGATTATAACAATTAAATGCCTTCAACCCACAAATACGTTGATTCAATGTATATTTATTATTCTCATCAATTAGAAAACATTTAGCCAAAGCCTTGCCATTCGGAACATCGCTCATAACCATTACTATTTCATCTTTATATAATGGCATGATACATTCATTCGAATATTTTTTAACATCCCCTACTCGAGAAATAAATTTAGAATTTACAACAATGTACTTTCCGTTCTCATCAATATCATTTTCATGAGCTTTCCCATTTTTAAATTCAACAAGATTGCCTAATATTTTTTCTTCCCAATCAGGAAACTCATTCCCCTTATCATCTTTAAATCGTAACTGCTGCGAAAATAGTTTTTCTCTTAGCCCTTTACTTAAAGATTCAAGCTCTTCAATTATTTTGATTTGAGTCTGAATTCTGTTGTCAAGCAATGAAAGAAAAGATGAAATTTTTTTTTGTTCATCAATAGAAGGGAGGTTTATTTCAATTTTTTCAATTTCTGACTTACTGATTTCGGGAAATGTTGAGCCGTTTGAACGTTTTATTAATTCATATTTATTCTCTTTAATCCAATTGTAAATAAAAATATTATTATACCCTTTATCAACTACCAAAGATTGAAACCCCTGATTAGTAGTACATTCCTCAAGTGCGATTGATGCCTCTCCAATAGTTGCTCTTGTTGTCAACAAGATCGTTCCCTTTGGTAATATTTTAGCGGATGACTTTTTTAGCCCTAATTCACTAATTGTCCTTTCACTTTTAGAAACAAATCTGGTTTTTATCTCTGTTGGAGTAAACCATTGAATATTACCATTCCAGTATTCATTTTTATTTGTTTCTGGAGTTCCTCCCCCAATTACCTCACAAATCTCTCCTAATTTCTTTTCCACCCACCCCCCCTCAAATCCCGGGAATCTCAAATTTGGAACGTTAGCTTTATTTTTTCTTTTATCGATCATTAAATGACTTTATTTCTTTTCAGTAAAAATTAAGGATTAATGATCTTATTAAAAAACTAATCCCAATTCTGTAAAATAAACTTCGATTTGTTTATCTAATTCACTTCGTTTTGATTCCAGAGTTTTGATTTCATTCATCACTGCTTCAATATCAATTTCTTCTTCTTTCTCAAAAGTGTCGACATAACGAGGAATGTTAAGATTATACTCATTCTCTGCAATTTCCTTAATCGAAGCAGCATAGCTATATTTATCTATTGTTTCTCTGGTTCTATAGGTATCAATAATTTTAGCAATGTGTTTATCACGTAATATGTTTTGTGTTTTTACTTTTTCAAAATCATTACTTGCATCAATAAACAAAATATCATTGGGATTCTCACGACATTTCTTAAATACTAAAATACAGGTTGGTATACTGGTTCCGTAGAAAATATTTGCAGGTAGTCCAATTACCGCATCTAAATAATTTTTATTTTCAATCAGGTATTTTCGAATATGAAGTTCTGAAGACCCCCTAAATAAAACTCCATGTGGTAAAACAACTGCCATACAACCATTTTCAGCTAAATGATAAACCATATGCTGTACAAAGGCGAAATCAGCCTTACTGCTTGGAGCCAATTTCCCATATTGACTAAATCGATCGTCACTTGTAAATATTGGATTGGCGCTCCATTGGGCTGAAAATGGAGGATTAGCTACAATTGCTTCAAATTGTTTTTCGATGTGTTGCGGATGTTCAAGAGTGTCTTCTTGTTTGATATCGAATTTTCGGTAGTGCACTCCATGCAAGATCATATTCATTCGTGCAAGATTATAAGTAGTACGATTCATTTCCTGACCGTAAAAATTACTTACCTCTTTTACTTCTCTTGCAACACGAAGCAATAATGAACCTGAACCACAAGTAGGGTCATAAACGGATTTTAGCTTTTGCTTTCCTGTGGTAACAATTTTCGCTAAAATTTTTGAGACTTCTTGTGGAGTATAAAATTCTCCGGCTTTCTTCCCTGCGCCACTTGCAAATTGTCCGATTAGGTATTCATAAGAATCGCCTAAAACATCTGCTTCTGTATCTTTTAATTTAAAGTCAATTTTATCAAGGTGAGTTAGAACTTTTGCGATAATAGCATTTCTTGCTTCTGGAGTCTTTCCAAGTTTGGTGCTGTTCAGATCCATGTCTTCAAAGAGGTTATCAAAATCTTCTTCACTGTCAGTTCCCATAGTACTCAATTGAATATTAGTTAGGATTTTTTGCAAATCCTCTAAAATAAAATTGGTTTTTTTTTCATCAAATTTTTCTACATCTTCTTCATTTTTTCCTCTTCCACGTTTCGCTACCTCAGCAAAAAGCTCCTCAGGCGTTAGAAAATATCCTAATTTTTCCAATGCTTCGTCTTTAATGGCTGCTAAAAACTCTTTTGCTTGAGAGTTTTTCGGTGTAATATCTCGAAAAATGATTTTGTCTTGCTTCAGAATTTCATTGGCAAACATTTCCATTTTTTCACTCAGGTATTTATAAAAGATAAATCCCAGGATATAATCCCGGAACTCATCTGCATTCATTTTACCTCTTAAAGTATTAGCAATATTCCAAAGTTGTTGTTCGAGTAGTCGTTTTTGGTCTTCTGACATATTAGTTTAGGGAGTTCCGTTTTTGTTGAAAAATGAAGTATTGCAAAATACGGAATTAATTTGGACTCGATTTAACCTCATTTTCGATTAGTACTTTATACAAATAAAGGCTAAAGTGACTAAAAGATCATTATAAACCCTAACTTTAAAAGTAAAAATTCATGGTTCTATTATTACTTAAAGAGCAAAATTATATTGGGAATCTTTTCGAAATTGAAGCCCAAGATGATGATACAATTTGGTTATTTTTTGACGTTTTTGTTGGAAACCGTGATGTAATATCAAACTATACAACAGAAGGAATTCTAAAATATGAAACAGGGCTATTTAGAATGCGTTTTACAAATGAGCAGTTCTCTAATTTCTTTGGCAACAATGTTTCTAAGGCTCAGGGTATGGTCGACAATTGGTTTACACTAAATGGGCGGGGTATCAAAACTGATAATTCAATTGAAGCCAATTTTTATCCTTTTGATTTTGAAAATGAAGATCAAGTTCAAGTTGCTTACTTTAACAAAGGAGATATTACCGCAATCGGCAAAAGGAAAAGCGAAGACAAAGAATTTTTAAATATATTAAATACATTAGTCGATTTAAAAGATTTGTACAATAAGAATAGAACAAGTGATTTAATTGCTGACTTTGTAGAAAAAAGAAAAAGGGATGAATCTATTTCGGAAATAAATGTTGTTAGTTTTAATGTTGGGCAGGGTAATGCAACCGGAGTATTTGATAAACAATTTGATCCAATCTTTTATTATGATTTGGGCGGAGGTGCATATTGGAATAAAAAAACTTACCCAGTTGTAAAAAATTTTCCTGTAAACGGAAATCCACTAATAATCTTGTCACATTGGGATTTTGATCACTATGAATCCCTTAAAGCCAAGGTAGCAAGATATAATAACTGCAACATAATGGCCCCACTCCAAAAAACTACTCCAAGTATTAGAAAGTTTGCGGCAATGATTTCTACAAATCTCTATTTAATTGATAAAGAATTAGGAAAGGGTAAAAACTATGGATTTTTGAAGATGTTTAGATGTTCTGGTAAAAAACGAAACGATTCTGGAATAGGAATGATTTTGGATCTTCGAAAAAATGATAACATATCTAAAATTCTACTTCCAGGAGATTCCCAATATTTTTTTATTAAACAGGGAAAGGAGGTTGATGCAATATGTGTATCTCATCATGGGGGAAAAATATATAATAAAAAAGGATTTCCTAAACCAACTGAAAGAGGCAATGGTTATTGTGTCTATAGCTATGGTCAAGATAATACATATGATCACCCTCTTTCTGATTCGATTCAGGAACACATTAATAAGGGATGGGGGATTGATAGATTTTTGAAAAAATATTCGTTAAGTACCACGACTCATAATGTAATTTATAGCTCTGATATTAACGTTAGTGCTGCTTTTAATGCTTCAAATTTGAGTATACTTGGAACTTTCAATTCATTTCATGGGTTGGTATATAATCGTAATATAAGAATTAGAACAGTATTATCTTCAGTTGATAATGATTAGCAATTTTTGTAAACATCAAAATAATTTTGTTCAGTTTAAAACATAACGCTCTTTATAATTTTTAAAATAATTTCAATGGAAGTGCAAGATGAAGTTACATTTAGTAATAAAAGTGGGTATTCAATTGAATGGGGATACTCTACATGGTCAAAGAACGAGCCTCAAGATCAAAAAGACTGGTCAATCAGAAACAGGTATTCAAACCAGTATGGGGGCTTTAATATCCGTGGTTCAAGCGAAGTGCCCTGGGAAGATTTCAAGCTGATGATTTTTGAAAGCCTAAAACGTAATCATTTTGAAAAACAAGATCTGGCTGCAATGCTGAAAGGAATATCAGATTGTCTACTTAAAAACTATTAATCTAATCAACACAAGACTATGTCATCAACCATTCATTTCTCCGCAAGATTAACCTGGCATAATGATGGCTGGAACGGCCATATTTGTAAAGAACCATTAAAGAACACGTATTGTACCGGCCAGTATTCTTACCCTGGCGACATGTATAACGAAAAAGTTCATCAGCTTATGGAAGGAAAGGAGTATGCAGGTTGTAATTGTGCTGCTATAAAAGATAAATATATTCCCCCTTGTTGTTTCAGTAATAATGCTTTTGGAAAAGAAACAGTATCAGCACAAGTAAGTTCACCGGAGTGGTATGTAAATCAAGAGCTACGTAAGTGGGAAATGCCTCCAAATACGATTAGTGTATGGCCTTATGAAGAAATGTACAGGGAAGAAGATAAAAATGAAGATGGTACGTTTAACTATGATACCAGAATTAGTAATGTAAAGACTTTTTTAGGGGAGCTAAAAAAGGACGAAAGCCTTATTTTCTACTATAGCAATTATAGTAACCCGTTTAGTGAAGATGAGAATAAGCGATATGTGATTGTTGGTATCAGCAGGTTAAAACATATTCCTGATGAGTTTATGATGTACGAAAAAGCAACTACAGAGGAAAAGAAAAAATACGGTGGCGCTTTTGTATGGCAGATGCCGGTTACATCACATTACCCTGAACAGGGCTTTCGTATTCCCTATCATTTGTATAAAGATAGACCAGATATTCTTGATAAAATTGCTTTATTCCCAGATAATGAGAGGTGTTTTAAATATGCCATGCGGCAAATGAGTGATGATGATGCATTGGAAGTTATTGAAAGAGCATTAGGTATTGTGAATGTATTGCAACACGAAGTTGGCGATACTTCTGAAGATTGGGATATAAGAAGAAAATGGTTAGAATCGTTGATTGGCGAATTATGGAAAAACCGTGGTCGCTATCCTGGGCTACCAAAAGTGCTTAACTATTTGGGCGTTCCAGTAATAAACAGTTGGTTTAAAGAAGAAACAAAAAAAAACAAGGAAGAAGCGGCATACGGTATTATAAAAGATGCGTTTTTGAAAAACAGTCCGGTTCCGGGAATAGAAATAAAAAAACAGGAGTGGGATGAATTGCAGGATTGGATGGCCGGTTGTGAAGAAGAAGATCTTGATTTATTGTTAAATGTATTACCCCGCTTTGATATAGCAGAAGAGCAAATTGAAAAGATAATGGAACCGGGCCGCGATCAGAATAATATCTATAACCCAGTTAAAGAAATTATTGAGAACCCGTATATACTTTGTGAGTCGTATATCGGTGATAACCCCGACGATAAAATTACTTTCAGTAAGATTGACCATGGGATGTTGCCTTCGCCTGATTTGGGATTAGAGCCCTTAACAACAGCAGGCAGTGCTATCAGGTTCAGGGCGCTTTGCGTAAATGACTTAAAAAGAGTTAGTACACATACTTTTACTGCCGCAGAAATAGTATTAGATAATGTTAACCGTTATTTAGCCCTGATGAACGAGTGGCGTACTTATGATTTTAAAAAGAGAAATTTTGAATCGTATGAGGCAGAACTCAATAAGGTGATTGTAAAAAGAAAAGATGCTGAAGAGAATTTACATCTGTATTTAAAACGAATTTATGATGATGAAAGGTATATAGAATCGAAAATTCGGGACATGAATAAAAGAAAGATAAGTTCTTTTAAAAGCCCGGTGACAGAAAAGAACTGGCACGATTTCCTTTACGATCCATCTTCAAAGCTGGCAGAACTTGATCCAAAAAAATATGAGCAAGCAGTAGAAGGACAAATAGCGGTATGTCAGAAAATTTTTACGCAGGGGCTAAGTGTTATTTGTGGTGGAGCAGGTACTGGGAAAACAACAATTGTACGTTCAATTATTGATGCGATTGAAAAAGCACATGGAGCAGGAACTTCATTTCTGTTGCTTGCTCCAACTGGTAAAGCTGCTGACAGGTTAAGAGAAAGAACAAAGAAACAGGCTCAAACCATTCATTCTTTTTTGGCAACAAGAGGCTGGTTGAATGATAATTTTACATTTAAAAAAGAAGGGGGCAAACAGGAAGAAGATGTTAAAATTTTTATTATAGACGAGTGTTCCATGCTCGACCAGTCACTGGTTGCAACTCTCTTTAAAGCTATAAACTGGAATACAGTTCAGCGAATTATACTGGTTGGTGATCCTAATCAGCTTCCGGCTATTGGTATAGGAAAAGTATTTGCTGACATTATCAACTGGATAGATGATGAACATAAAGGCATATTAAAGGTAAATCTCCGCCAGATGGAAAACCGTCTTACCGGAAAAGGAACGGGGATATTAGATCTTGCAAAAATGTTTATTCATGAAAGAGAAGAAGAAAAAGCAATTGAAGATTTGGGAGAAGAGAAATCTGAAACTGTTGATTTGCTTAAACAAATACAGGAACTGGATTTCACAGGTAATTTAAAAGACCTGAACGTTGTATTCTGGGATGATGAGCTGCAGTTGAAAGAATTGATGTTTGAAACATTAATCAGCGATTTGGAAAAGCAACATGGAATCAAGTATGATGAAGCAAGGTATTATGAACTGCTGAATAAGGTTTTTGAGGATAAAGAAAATAAATACAAGAAGCATGCGGATTACTTTCAGGTTATTTCACCTTATAGGGGAGAACAATTTGGAACTGATATCCTCAATAGTTTTTTGCAAAGTAAATTCAATAAGAATCGGGCGGAGTGGAAACAATTTTATGATGGTATAACCTTGTTTGATAAAGTTATACAAATTAGGAACCGAACTAAATCCGATCCAATATTTGCGTATGTTGATGGTGTTAACAAGCAAATTCAAATTTTTAATGGGGAGTTGGGTTTTACAAGACCCCATCCATTCGATAATAAAAAGTTTAAAGACGATGAAACAGGAAGATGGTATAATTATAGGTGGATGGCTGAGGCATTCCGTCCAATAAGGTTCGTAGTTGATTTTGAAGGAAGAAAGGAGGCCGTTGCATATGGTAAGAAAAACGAACTTGGTAAATTTCAGCATAAAAACGGCAAATGGTATAACATGCCTGAAGAAAAGCCAATAGGGAATTTAGAGTTGGCTTATGCCATTTCTGTTCATAAATCGCAGGGTAGTGAGTTTACTTATGTATATCTGGTTTTACCGAAGAATAAAAAAACGTTATTATCGAAGGAGCTAATTTATACTGCAATTACCAGGGCAAAAACCAAGCTCACCATTTTTGCAGAAAAAGATATTAGCTCATTTCTGCAACTAACCCGTCCCGAGGCAAGTAGTATATCTAAAATTAACTCTTCTTTGTTTGACTTTAAACCATTGCCTAAAGAATGGCTGGTAATGAATGAATGGTATGAAGAAGGAAAAATTCATGAAACCCTGTCTTCTCATATGGTTCGTTCGAAATCTGAAGTAATAATTGCAAACAGGCTTTTTGAAAGAAAAATACCGTTTAAGTATGAGTATCCGTTATTCGCTGAAGCAGACGGTTCATTTTATTTACCTGATTTTACAGTTAAAGTAAATGGAGAAGATTATTATATTGAACATTTGGGAAGGCTCGATGATAAAAGCTATAGAAGCCATTGGGAGAAAAAAGAGAAATGGTATAATAAACACTTCCCTGGAAGATTATTAACCACCATTGAAAACGGAAGACAGAGTAAGGATATTGACGCAATAATTGGAGATTTGCTTTCTAAATAATTCATTGCTTAAACTCATTTTATAAAACGCCATTTACCCTTTTTATAATTATCGTAAAGTTTAGGCTGATGCTGTACATTCCGATAAATTTTCTTTATCTCATTATCTAATTCAAAAGAATGTTTTTCATAAACATCCATAAAATGAATCCATCCCTCAAATAATGCTTTATCTAAAGCAAATTCCCGGTATTTATTTACAAAACCGCCTTCCAGCCAAAGTGTGGTAGCTATTTTATTATCCTCGATTTCATGTTCAACTTTCTTAACCCAAAAATAATCCGTTCCAATCTTTGCATGCACAAATGGGAATCGCACTGTTTCAAACTCCCTTGGTAAAACCGACATGCAAGTAGAAAAACAACAACTATTGTCATAAGATTTCATATAAAGCGACACTTTTAGATCATTATTTTGAAATAGTTCGGGTCTATCATTATTGAGCTCAAAAATGTCTTGGTAAATTTCTTTAATCCAAATTGTAGCTTTTGTTGAATCTGCTTTAAAGTCTGCAGCCATTTTCTTTATACTAATCTTTTCATATTTATCGTTATAGAAGTCCTTTTCTATTAACCAACTTAAGAAGGCTGTATAAGTCTTTTCGGGACCATTCTCTAATAATAATTTTGAATAGGTTGGCGTTCTGCTTATACAACCAAATATTTCATGAGTAGAAGGCTCGTGTAGGATTTTCTTTTTCTCTTTTGTTCGTCCCATTTTTTGCTCAAAAAATACAAAATTTATTAAGACAAATAAAGGGGATTGGATAAATTTTCTTAGGGCAAATTATTGCCCTAATCTCACCCTATCTTTTCACATAAATATGAGCAATGATTTTGAAGTAAAATGATAAAACGCAATATGGACCTGAAATTTACAAAAATTATATCCCAAGCTCATAACACAAAAAGTCCTTCTTTTACCAATTTTGGATGAAAACTTTGGGTCAATTACGAGTAAAAAATTAAGTAATTTTGCAAATAGTATTCTTGAAAACAACATAATTTATAATAGTTAGCGTTAGCTGATTTCTTGTTCTGAAAACTGGTAATTTTTATACACCAAGAATGAAAGCAATAACGCTCACGCTATGCGTGGGCTTATTGTCTATTGGTGTAGGGTATACCAGTACCTCAGAACAGTAGCTTTATGTCCCACGCTAATTTTTTTTGTACCTGCCTAAAGGGACTGAGGCGCCAAATTAATAAATATGAAACCGTTGTTTTTGATTTTTTTAATTTCCCTTTGTATCAATTCATATTGTCAGGACATTGTTGTTGATACCTCTGCATCTGTGAAGACTCAAGACCAATCTTCTTCAACATCTTCCTGGTTGTATATCACTTCAACATCTGATGCAAATTCAGATATTTATATGAAGTCTTCTTATGAGAATAAGGAGTATTCAATAATAAAAATTTGGATGAAAATAAAACGTAAAGTTTTAAAATTAGACAAAAAGGTATATCGTAATGCCTATGAACTTTTTTTATATGAATTTGATTGTTATAATAAAAAGATGAGAGCAATAAAAGTTGTATCATATAATTCCAAATCTGAACTTGTTGATAGTTACAACGATGATAACGTAGAGTTTGATGATATAGTTCCAGACACAATTGGAAGCGAAATGTTTAAAAAAGTATGTGAAAAATTTAATTAATATGCCATTTAAAAGGAAATAAATGAATTCTACCGAAAAGAAAATACCCATCTCATCCCTGCCCCCTTCTTTACTAAAAATGTTAGAAGGGTTTCCTCCTGCAATAAAATCAAAAATTTTAGAAGGACTTATAACAGCGGCAACTAAAAAAATAGGAGAACGGAAGTTGGCTAAATTGATCGAAGAGAATAAACTGAATAATGATATTATGGATACCGAATGGGGTAAGATAATAATAAACAAACAGCCACAAGCTTTAGAAAAAAAGATAACTAAAGATGATTTAGAACGTGACGGGCAAATTCTGTACGATTTAATCAAAACTTATAAAAAGACGCTGTATAGGAACCTTAAAAAAAGTGGGACACTTTTCTTCGAAATCCGAGAGGCTGAATTACAGTATCAAAAAGATAAAAAAGAATTAGTGGAAGCAGGGCATAATGATAGTACAGCAAGAGAAATTTTATGGCCAGAAGTAGTGGCCCAATTTGGGTTTTAAATTTCGAGTTTTCTCTGCCCCGGTTATTCGGAGGTTTTAAAAATGTTGCGGAAGCGAAGCGGAGCAAAGGTGCGATAGCACCGGAACATTTTTAAAGCCGGAGGATAATCGGGGCAGAGAAAAGGGGTTACAGGCTGATGATTGGGACGTAGGTAAGTATTGAAAAAGTGATTTTAATAAAAAACCATCCAATGGGGGATGGTCAAAATACGCCAATATATTGGCGTATTTAGTTATAAAGTTTTTCGGTAAGCATGCTTTTTAATTCTTTAGTGTAATTATATTTAGAATATTTATCTGTTATTGCAATAAATCGTTTAGATTTTTTATAAAACTCTTTCGGGTCCCTGCTAATTTTTTCCCATATATTTTTAGAGTTATGTTCGAGATAAAAGATTTTATCTTCTAATAGTATTTCAGTATTTGCCAGGACCTCTTCTTGAAAAATTAGTAATTTACTAAAAGCCTTGATCAGGAAGTTATTCAGCTTTTCAGAATAATCTTTTGTCAATAAATCTTCAAGTGTAAAAATTCCTATTTTTTTAAGCGGCCTTCTTGCCTTATATGCTCTTTCAAAACGAATAATATTTAATTTTTCATATTCTTCTCCACTTTGAGCGCTTTTAAAATAAAATTTATCGGTGAATTCCTTCCGATCAACAATTAAAGATGCTCCTTGATTCTTATGGAGATCATTTTCTATTTTTCCGGTTTTGGTTTTTTTAGTTAAAAAAACCGTATTATTTATAATACCTCTTGCAGTATAACCCCAGGTGTCAAGTATACCTAAGTTTGCACCATATTCTAACTTCATGACTTGAGTAGCAGAAGGATTAATTTGAAATTTTTTTGTGATCTCAAATACTTTGTTTCTGAAATCGATCATTTTTAAATCCTGATGATTTTGCCCTTCAAAACAACACTTATGAAAACTACCAATTATACTAATATGTGTTATTTCATCAAAAACTTTTACTAAGCTTATTTTAAGAAAGCATTCGGTTATGCTATCATATGTAAGTTTATTATTTACTACAATGTTTTTTCCGAATCCTAATTCGTCATAGTTTTCTTGAAAAAAAAGAATTGTTTGAAGGTTATCTGTTTTCAATGAAAAGCCATCAAAAAAACATAATTGATTGTCCATGAATTTATTTTTTAGAGTTATTTAATGCCTTATCGAGGTCCGATTTATAATACAAAACTCTACTTCCAATCCTTGAAGCTTTTATCAATCCTTCATTTGTTCGCAAGGAAAGGGTTGGAAGAGAAATTTTTAAATAGGAGGCCGCTTGTTTTTTTGAAAAAATTTCATCTTGATACTTATTAGTGGTATTTTCTTTTTGGACTGAGACAAGACTTTCCTGAACAGCTTCTTGTATGAGTTCTATAAGCTCTTCTTTTGATTTGGGGATGTAACAATTTTGCATAATAAAAAAATTATTATGCAATAGACAAAATGCTCTTAAGGGGTACAAATTTTATTTTAAACATTGTATTTTATAACCAATTGTATATAAGTCAGTTATAATCAAAATATTGTAAAGAAAGGGTATGCATACCCTTTCTTCTTTATTACTTGAAATCTATACTGTTGTGAGAAATAGAAGAAATTCGATCCAGTGTTAATAACCTAAAAATAAATTCCTTTCTATGTGAGTCGGGACCTCCTCTTATATTTTTAGGGGGGTGGGGTATCAAAAATTTTTGAAATTAATAATTGTGGAATTTTTTATATTGCAAAAGCATCCTTTTTTTTGCTGAACAGTTTCATAGAGGAAAGGCAGAATAATTTGGTAATGGAATATTGCTAAGATTAAAGGGTAGTAATTGGGTAAAATGACTTATTCCTTGCCCCCATTCTTGCCCCTAAATAAAAAATGGTTTGCAAATCATTGATTCACAAACCATTTACGTTTTATTCCGTGGTGTGGGCCGGGATTGAACCGGCGACACAAGGATTTTCAGTCCTTTGCTCTACCAACTGAGCTACCGCACCTTTTAATCCCGACGCTTCGGGAAGCCCTTTTGGGGTTGCAAAAATAAGGGATTCTAGTTGAATAATGAAGAATTTAGAAGAAAAAGACTCAAGTTTCAAGCTACGAGGGACAAGCATACTGATTCAAACCCCTTTGCTTCTTCCTTGAAGCTAACCCCTTGCAACTGTTCTCTAATTACCATACACACTCAAAAACTTAATCCGCATTATCTTCAGCTGCTCCCAATTAAAGCCGCTATCCGCAAGTTCTTCCTGCGCTACCTGCAGACTGCTCGTTTCACAGGCCTTGAAGTAATCGATGATCTCATCCTGTTCATTTTCATCAACTAATTCATCAATGGCATAATCCAGGTTGAGCCTGGTACCACTGGCTACAATAGTCTCCATTTCTTCCAATAATTGATCTATGCGGAGGTCTTTGGTTTTGGCAATGGTCTCCAGTGGTATCTTTTTATCTACGTTCTGAATAATAAATATCTTATTGTTATTCCTATTCACAACACCCTTCATTACAAAGTCGTCAGGTCTTTCAATTTCATTCTCTTCAACGTACGCTGCTATAAGATCAACAAATTTTCTACCATAACGAACAGCCTTACCCTTACTAACACCCTGGCATTTTTCGAGTTCTTCGATTGTTGTCGGGAACATGGTGGCCATATCTTCTAAACTCGTTTCAAGGAAGATCACAAAAGGTGGTAGATTCTTTTCCTTAGCCACTTTTTTACGAAGATCCTTCAGCATTTCTACTAATTTTTCATCAGCCACGGTACCGCCGCTTGCCGACGGACTACCTTCTTCATCATCAGCGTCGGCACCTTCAAATAAATTATTCAATGCTATTTTGAAAGAAGTTGGTTTTTTTAAAAAAGCTTCTCCCTTTGGCGTAAATTTCAAAACTCCGTATTCCTCGATATCTTTTTGTATCAATCGCTCCAGCAACATTTGTCGCATCAACGAATTCCAAAAATGTTCGTCCTTATCTTTTCCTGCACCAAAAAAATCTCTCTCTTCGTGCCTGAACATTTTTACCTGTGGATTTGGTTTCCCTCTCAAAATATGCATGAGGTATTCCATAGTAAACTGTTCATCTAGCCCCTTAATTATTTTCAACACAATATGTGTCTCTGCTTTTGCTTCTATCAATTCTTTAGGACTGTTACAATTGTCGCACATTTTGCTGCACTGCTTGGTATTGTAATCTTCACCAAAATAATTAAGCAATATCTTTCTGCGGCAGACCGAGCTTTCTGCATATGCAACGGTTTCGTTGATAAGTTGTGCGCCAACCTCTCTTTCACTGAGCGGCTTGTCTCTCATCAGATGTTCCAACTTGGCTACGTCTTTGTGAGAGTAATATAGAATACATTTTCCTTCCTTGCCATCTCTTCCTGCACGGCCGGTTTCCTGATAATAATTTTCTATTGATTTTGGGATATTGAAATGTATGACAAAACGGATATCCGGCTTGTCGATTCCCATTCCAAAGGCAATGGTGGCAACAATTACCTGCACATCTTCATTCAGAAAAAGATCTTGTCGCTGAGCCCTTAATTTTGCATCTAACCCTGCATGATAAGCTACAGCTTTTACACCATTGGCCATCAGCATATCTGCCAATTCTTCTGTTGTTTTTCTATTAAGCGTATAAATGATACCACTCTTGCCTTTATTCTGACTAATAAACCGAACAATACTTTTTACTGTTTGATCTTTTTTGATCTTTGGTAAGATCTCGTAATAAAGATTAGAACGGTTAAAGGATGAAATAAAAACTTTTGCATTTCTTAAACCGAGGTTACGGAGGATATCACTTTGTACTTTTGGTGTAGCCGTTGCCGTTAGAGCAATCATGGGAGCATCTTTATTGATCAACTCCATCATTTCTCTTAGTCGACGATATTCCGGTCTGAAATCATGTCCCCATTCGCTGATACAATGGGCCTCGTCCACAGCAAAAAAAGACACATTGAGGTCTTTAAAGAATTCGATATTTTCTTCTTTTGTAAGCGTTTCCGGGGCCACATACAACATTTTGGTTTTACCCGTGGTGAGATCGTCTTTTACGGTCTTTATCTGCCCTTTGTTTAATGTGCTGTTAAGAAAATGTGCTACATCATCTTTACTACTATAACTTCTTACCAGATCTACCTGGTTTTTCATTAATGCGATCAATGGCGATACAATAATGGCACAACCCTCGCTGATAATGGCCGGTAGCTGATAGCACAAGCTTTTACCTCCGCCGGTAGGCATTATTACAAAAGTGTCGTTTCCCGCCAATAAATGTTTTATGATGTCTTCCTGAGGGTCTTTAAATGAATCGAAACCGAAATAATCCTGAAGCTGTGCTGTCAGGTCGAGATTTTTTGTTTTACTGATGGCCTTGATTGGTTTTTCAGTTACTTTCTTTTTTTCAGTCGTTTTTTCTGAAGCAGATTTGTTTTTTGCTTTTACTGTGGCCATAGCTTTCTTTTTCCTTCACACCGAGTTTAATAATGTAATGGTTTTGTTTTGGTTAATGGATCCCGTTCAACCTGAAACTCTTACAAGCCTTCCGGGGCTTGTAAAGTTAGTTCAACTGTGCTTTAATTTCAAATTGAATGGCATTTTAACCTTGCTTTAAGATAAATAAAAAATTTTTATTATCCTAACACCGGAGCTTATTGTTATGGCATCGTTCCCGATAAATTACTTGCTTTCTCTATAACCCTTTATAGCAACGTATTACTTTAAAAATCCTTTCATCCTATTAGCTTTTGTGTTGTCGGGGAATTAAAGTAGGTTTGCGGCTTCAAAATGATTAATCCAGGTATACTAAATACAGCATTGGCTACAATTCAGCTCGAAGCCGAGTCGATTTCCGGCCTCAAAGCATTTATCAATAAAGATTTTGAAAATGCCTTGAACGGGATATTTGATTCTACGGGTAGAGTAGTAGTAAGTGGCGTGGGGAAAAGTGCGATTGTTGCTCAAAAAATAGCCGCTACTTTTAACAGTACAGGTACCCCTTCAGTTTTTATGCATGGTGCCGATGCCATTCATGGAGATCTGGGTATGGTGCAGCCGAATGATGTTGTAATGCTGATCAGCAAGAGCGGCAATAGTCCCGAGATTAAAGCATTAGTACCGTTGATCAAGAGTTTTGGTAATCTTTTGATCGGTATGGTGGGCAATACTACATCTTTCTTAGCATCGCAAAGCGATATAATATTAAATACCACAGTTGATCAGGAAGCTTGTCCGAATAACCTGGCACCAACTACCAGCACAACTGCACAAATGGTAATGGGAGATACCCTTGCTGTTTGTTTGATGGAAATGAGAAATTTCGATTCGGCAGATTTTGCCAAATTTCATCCCGGAGGAGCACTTGGTAAAAAACTATATTTAAAGGTTAGCGATATTGCTTCGCAGAATGAAAGGCCTTTCGTAGATGAATCGGCCCCTCTTAGTGAAGTTATTATGGAGATCACTCAAAAGCGTTTGGGCGCTGCTGTTGTATTACAAAGTAACGGTTCCATTGCCGGTATTATTACCGATGGAGACTTACGCAGAATGTTATCGAAGGGTACTGATTTTAATACATTGAAGGCAAAAGATATTATGACAGCAACTCCGTTAACGATCGGTGCAGACATACTGGCATCCGATGCAATGGATCTGATGAAAGAAAAAGGCATCAACCAGTTGATTGTAGTAAATGAAAACACTTATACAGGTATCATACATCTTCAGGATTTAGTAAGAGAAGGAATTTTTTAATTTATGAACATGAACAAGAATAATTATGTGGCAATAATGGCCGGGGGTATTGGTAGCAGGTTTTGGCCGATGAGTCGTACCAATTTCCCAAAACAGTTTTTGGATATTTTGAATACCGGAAGAACCTTGATACAAGGTACATTCGACAGGTTTGCTATGTTCATTCCAAAAGAAAATATTTATGTTGTAACCTCTGAACAGTACAAAGACATTGTTGCAAAACAATTGCCTGAATTGCCAAAAGAAAATATTTTGTGTGAACCATCAAGGAAAAACACAGCACCCTGTATTGCTTATGTATCTTACAAATTGCAACAACTTAATCCCGATGCAAACTTAATTTGTGCACCGGCTGATCATATCATTTTAGAAAAAGAAGCTTTTCAAAAAATTTGTACAGATGCATTGCACTTTACTGCACACATAAAAGCATTGGTTACATTAGGGATCAACCCTACTCATCCTAATACCGGCTACGGTTATATTCAATATGAACAGCATGCCGTAAGTGACAATGTATATAAAGTAAAAGCGTTCACCGAAAAGCCGGATAAAGAACTTGCCGAGACATTTATAGCCAGTGGCGATTTTTTATGGAATGCCGGCATATTTGTGTGGCAAGTAAAAAATATCATAACGGCATTTGAAAAATTCCTGCCGGAAATTCACGAAGTATTTGATGCAGAGAAGATACATTTTAGTACCGATGCCGAAAAAGCATCTATAGAGAAGATCTACCCTCAGTGTGTAAATATCTCGATCGATTATGGCATTATGGAAAAGGCAGATAATGTTTACATCATTCCTTCTTCCTTTGGCTGGAGCGATCTGGGAACCTGGGCAAGTGCATACGAAAACCTCGAAAAAGATTATCTGGAAAATGCTGTTGCAGGCGATAATGTAATGGTAATAGATGCCACTAAAAATATGGTCCATGCTGACAATAAGAAGCTTGTGCTGCTGCAAGGACTAGATGATTTTATTGTGGTAGATACCAAAGATGTACTATTGATCTGCAAAAAGGATAGGGAACAGGAAATAAAAGAATATGTTGCTGAGGTAAAACGCAATAAAGGAGATAAGTACCTATAAGTTTTTTTTATCAAGCGAATTGGGTAAAAATGTGGATATGTTAATACTTTTTAACAAGAAATACACATTTTTTCTTGTTTCGTCTGATTTAGGGTCTTATATTTGTTCTATCTATTATATTCTATATTTATGAAATCCTTAGTTAGAGTCGCAACAATTCTTGCATTACCCTTTTTGCTGCTGGCAGCATTAGTTCTGTTTATATTTGACAATCAGATATCTATCCCCAAAGTTTAGTCGATAAAATACAGTGCTTAAACGTACCATAATTGTACTTTTGAGGCTTAAATTTTATTTTGAGTCAACATATACAAAGTAAGCTACCCACAGTTGGCACCACCATTTTTACGCTGATGAGTTCTTTGGCAGTAGAGCATAATGCCATTAACCTGGGTCAGGGTTTTCCCGATTTTATGATGAGTGATGAACTGATTGCATTGGTAAACCGTGCAATGCAGAAAGGCAACAATCAATATGTTCACATGAACGGACTCCCTTTATTACGGGAACGTATAGCCGAAAAAATACAATCTTTATATAACGCTTCACTTGATCCGGAAAAGGAAATTACAATTACACCCGGAGGAACCTATGCCATCTATACTGCACTAACTACTATTTTACAACCCGGAGATGAAGCCATTGTTTTTGAACCGGCTTACGATAGTTATATACCAACTATAGAAATGAACGGAGCAATACCTGTATTGATACCGTTGCAATTTCCAGATTATTCTATTGACTGGGAACTGGTGAAAGAAAAAATATCTTCCAAAACAAAAGTCGTCTTAATAAACTCTCCGCACAACCCTACAGGTAGTGTTCTATCGAAAAACGATATTGAGCAATTGCAAAATATTGTAAGAGATACCAACATTTTTATTTTGAGTGATGAAGTGTATGAACATTTAATTTTTGATGACTTGCCACATCATAGTATGTTATTGTATCCCGACTTGTTGGAGAGAAGTTTTGTTTGCTTTTCGTTTGGTAAAGTGTATAACTGCACCGGCTGGAAGATTGGCTATTGTATTGCACCGGCTGCTTTGATGGCCGAGTTTAGAAAGATCCATCAGTTCAATTGCTTTAGTTGTAATAGTCCCGTTCAGTTTGCGTTAGCGGAGTTTTTGCAACAAAAAGATGCATATCTGCAACTGGGAGATACAATGCAAAAAAAAAGAGATCTTCTGCAAAAGTTGATGCAGCAAACGAAATTTATGCCGCTGGTTTCTCACGGAAGTTATTTTCAGTTGTATGATTACAGTAAGATCACAAATGAATCTGAAAAGGATTTTGCTATCCGGCTCACCAAAGAATTTGGTGTAGCTACCATACCAACATCGGTATTTTACAAAACAGAAACCGATAATAAAGTATTGCGTTTTTGTTTTGCAAAAAAAGAGGCCACTTTAGAAGCGGCCGTAGAAAGATTGATAAAACTTTGATAGAAAATGTACTTATATTCTCTCGTCAATTTCTTTAGATAATCTGTTGAAAATATCATCGATAGAGCCTTCTCCTTTTATCATTACTACTTTATCGAAATTTCTGTAGTAATCTGCAACAGCAGTTGTTTTGTTTTGGTATTCGGTAATTCTTGCACGGATGATGCTCTCGTTTGTATCATCACTTCTTCCGCTGGTTTCACCACGTTTTAATAAACGCTTTACCAACTCCTCTTCACTTACTTCTAATGCTAGCATTACACCAATGGATGTATCTTTTAATTCGAGTAATTTATCCAACGCTTCGGCTTGTGCGGCTGTTCTTGGAAAACCATCAAACAAAAATCCCTGAGCATCCGGATTATTATCCAAAGCAGAGCTGATCATACCAATCACTACTTCATCCGGTACTAATTGGCCTTTGTCCATAATACTTTTTGCAGCTAAGCCAAGTGCGGTACCTCCGGCAATTTCGCTACGCAATAAATCACCGGTACTTAGGTGCTTTAAACCATATTTGGCGATTAATTTTTCACTTTGCGTTCCTTTTCCACTACCCGGAGGGCCAAAAAGTATTAAATTGAACATGATTTATTGCTGATTGTAAATGAGTGGCAAATATAATATACAAGTTTAGAAATGCTTTAACAAAAAGGCGAAACTTTTTGAAATTACCTTTCGTAACTATATAACCATTTGGTTATTTACTTGTTTATACAGAAAATAGCGACAATTTCTACCAATTTTGCAATTGAAGATATAAATACAATTAATGTTCATACGAAAAAAATAATACTATGTCAACAGATAAAAAGAACAATCCGGTGTATTCAACAACAGATGATGCCAAAGTCAATATCAGTAATGAAGAATGGAAAACCATTCTTCCTAAGGATGTTTATGAAATTGCCAGAAACAAAGGAACCGAAAGAGCCTTCACAGGAAAGTACTGGGATTTTAAAGAAGGTGGTATGTATTATTGTGCAGCATGTGGTAATCCATTATTTAACAGCAATGGAAAATTTGACAGCAGTTGTGGTTGGCCGAGTTTTTTTGAACCGGTAAACAAGGGTAGTATTATTTATACTCCCGATAATTCTTATGGGATGAGACGCACTGAGGTACAATGTGGAAGATGTGAAGCACATCTTGGTCATGTGTTTGAAGATGGGCCACCACCAACAGGATTACGTTATTGTATCAATTCTGTGATCTTAGATTTTGAGAAGAAAGAAGAGTAGAAATTAATTCTTATTATTCAAGAATATAAAAGGCCTCAACTCAGTTTGCTTGAGCACTTCACGAACATCTTTATATTTATTAGTAACAATATACTTGTTAAGATTGATTACTTCGTGGGCAGTTACTAAATTGTCTATTCGTTCTACATCGTACAATAATTCATGCAACAACCCCACCTCATGCTCAATGGCCTGAGGGCTCATCAGTTCCTGATTAAACAAAACCAATAAATCTCTATTGAGATTATTCATTTTTGTACGTGTTGTTCGAATGGTTTTAGTAGCCGGATAATCCTTTTTTACTAGGGCAACCGCATCCGCTTTTTTTAGATGAATTACAACTTGTAAATGCAACGGACGCTACTAATAAAACCAAGAGCGATATTTTGATAAATCTTTTCATATAATCGATTACTAAATTAAACTATTTTCACAAATAAATATTGCTTTGTGACGATGATTGCAACCGATTTTAACAAAACATATAAACAACCGGTAATATTGGTGGCTCCGCTTAGCTGGGGTTTGGGGCATGCTACACGCTGTATTCCAATTATTAATGAGTTGCTGGCAGAAGGTTGCAAGGTAATAATAGCCGGAGAAGGTCCGGTAGAAATACTCCTGAAAAGAGAATTTCCGAAGCTTGATTTTTTACATCTCGATGGTTATGATATTACCTATAGTCGTTATAAGTTACTGCTACCTTTAAAAATGATCGTACAAATGCCCAAGGTTTTGGCGGCAATACGTAAAGAAAACAAATGGTTGAGAGAGGCTGTAAAAGCATACAAAATTGATGCGGTTATTTCAGATAATCGTTACGGATTGTACCACACCGAAATTCCTTCTGTTTTCATAACACATCAACTACTGATAAAAACAGGTAATCTATTTACTGAGAAGATCGTACAAAAAATAAACTACAGTTTCATAAAAAAATACACAGAATGTTGGGTGCCGGATTTTGGAAGACCGAATAAAATTGCCGGAGACCTTTCTCATCCGGCCGTTGTTCCTGAAAATGAAAAATACATTGGTTGTTTGTCTAGGTTTAAAAAGTTTGATAATGTAAAAAAGAAATACGACCTGCTTGTTCTTATTTCCGGACCTGAACCACAAAGAACAATTTTTGAGGAACTATTATTGTTGCAATTAAAAGATTATCATGGGTATGTTTTGTTTGTAAGAGGTTTGCCGGATGTGAATGATGAAAAGAAAGCAACAAATACTGCTATTACGATCATCAATCATCTTGCATCAAATGAATTAAATGAGGCTATTCAACAGTCGGCCATGGTGATCAGTAGAAGCGGATATACTACTATCATGGATCTAATTAAACTTCAACAAAAGGCAATACTGATACCCACTCCGGGACAAACGGAACAGGAATATTTAGCCAAAAATCTTACCGAACAGAAAATATTTTACTGCGTGGCACAAGATAAATTTATTTTGAAAGAAGCGATTGAAGCGGCAAATAATTTTTCTCCGATGTTGATACATGCCGATATGGAGCAGTACAAAAAACGCATAGAGGTTTTTGTGAAATCACTTAGGTGATGGGAACACAGATATATCCGTACATTCAATGGTTCACTCAAACATTTTTCGGGTAATCGTAAAATAGAAATTCCTTTTTCGCCTTTGTAAAATCGGTCCACTTATCACAATGAACATTTGCTGTGAAAATGCCACAGGTAGGCATATTGCTGATGATCGATGATCCTGAAATTTCATTTACAAAATAAGTAATGCCCGGGTTATGCGTAACGATAGCGACTGTATTGTGGTTGTCTTCGAGTTCAAAAATTACTTCGTGTAATGTTTCGGGAGAAGCATGATAAAGTTTTGAAACAAAGCAAATGTCCTCGGGCTTGATATTCAAATTTGAACAAAATAACTCTGCCGTTTTCTTTGCTCTTTTTGCAGGACTGGCAACAAACAGATCAATATTGATCTTCTTATCGAGCAAGCGCTGAGCCATTATTGGAACATCATTTTTGCCACGTTCATTCAAGGGGCGTTCAAAATCATTACCGAAAAAACTTTGATCGCTTTTAGCATGCCGTATAAGTAGAATAGTTTTCAAAATAATTACAAATTGTAGATTACAAATTACAGATTGATGCAGATATATTCTATTTTTTATCAGGATACTTTTGCAGATATGTAATAAATCCTTTTAACTGTTTAGAAACAGAAACACATTTCTCTTTTAAGCTATTAATTTCTTTTTCGTCGAGAAGATTAATCCTTTGTAGTATAATAAGTTGATTTCTTACTTCACCCGCAGAACCTTTTGCTATTTTCAAAAATCGAATGAAGTCTTTTCTGTTATCATATTCAAAGCCCTCAGCAATGTTATTTGATATGGAACAAGCCGCTCTTTTTATTTGAGCTTTCATTTCAAAATCCTGTTTTAACTTAGTTGTGTTGGAAATTAAATAGACATCTGTTGCTATTTCAATTGCATGTTTCCACACATCTAAATCTTCAAATGTTTTAATTGTAGCCATATTAACAATTTGCTACAAGTTACAATAATTTGTAATTTGAAAATCTGTATTTTGTAATCTAATACCCTCTCACATTCTTCCCTTCCATATAATTCATAAACGCTTTGTTACAAACACGGTTACCTCCCGGAGTAGGATAGTTGCCGGTAAAGTACCAGTCGCCTGTATTGGTTGGACAAGCCATGTGTAATGTTTCAATGGTTTGATAAATAATATCAACGGGTATTTTTATTTCCGGAGGAGTGATCAGTTGAGCAATTTTATTGGAGATCTCTTCCAAAGTAAATGGCTTATATACTTGCCTTACAATATTCTCTGTATGTAGTTGATTGTTGCGTTGTAGTTCTTTGCATTTGTCTAAAAGCTCAGTTAGCAAAGCTTCTTGTTTCGTTTCATGCAGTAATTCGATCGCTGCTCTGAAAGCGATGAAATCTCCTAATTTGCTCATATCAATTCCATAACAATCAGGATAACGTATCTGCGGAGCAGATGAAACAATGATGATTCTTTTGGGTTCTAATCTAGCCAACATTCTGACAATACTTTCTCTTAAAGTAGTACCTCTAACAATAGAGTCATCGATCACAACCAAAGTGTCTTCACCTTTACGAACAGTACCATAGGTGATGTCGTAAACGTGTTGAACCATTTCGTTTCTACTGCTATCTTCTGTAATAAACGTACGGAGTTTAACATCTTTGATCGCAATTTTCTCAAAACGAATTTTTCGGTTGATCATTTCCGTTAGTTTTTCCGGATCAACGTTATTTCCCCATTTTAAGATTCTTTCTATTTTTATCTTTTTAAGATAATCATCGGCTCCTTGTAACAAACCGTAAAATGCAATTTCTGCTGTGTTGGGAATAAAAGAGAAGATTGTATGCTTAAGATCGTGGTCTATTGCTTTCAGAACGGGCTCACTTAAAAAGCGACCCAGCGCCTTTCTTTCATTGTATATTTTTTCATCACTACCTCTTGAAAAATAAATCCTTTCAAAACTACAAGCCTTTCTTTCTTTCGGCTCTACAATTTGTTGTATCGAATAATTGCCATCAGGATCTACGATCAACGCATGTCCCGGCATTAATTCCTGTACTTCATTTTCACCCACATTAAATGCAGTACGGATAGCAGCTCTTTCACTCGCTGCAACAATTACTTCGTCATTTACATAATAATAAGATGGACGAATGCCATGAGGATCTCTTGTTACAAAAGCATTACCATTTCCAATAATGCCGGAGAAATTAAATCCTCCATCAAAAAGCGGAACGGCTTTTTTCAACACTTTTACAATATCTAATTTTCCCGGAAACGCTTCATCTGCCTTTACTAGAAAGTGATGTAATACCTCCATCATAGCGGCAAGATCACTTTGTCGTTGAAAAACTCCGGGATCGATATTTATAAGTCCGAATAACTCCTCAGTGTTTACAAGATTAAAATTTCCTGCTAGCGCAAGATTTCTTGTGGGAATAGTATCACGTTTAATAAACGGGTGACAAAATTCTACATTATTCTTTCCCTGTGTACCATAGCGCAGGTGACCAAGTAATAATTCTCCTAAAAAATTTACATGGCCTTTCATCAGACCCGGGTGGTTTTTAATGGCCGGTTGATATTTTTCTATCTCGTCGATCTCCTTACCTATCTGTTGAAAAAGATCCGCAATAGGTTGCTGAGCACAACTGCGAATACGATGTAAAAATGGATACCCGGGTTCAACATTTAATTTTACGGTAGCAATACCGGCACCATCCTGCCCTCGGTTATGCTGTTTTTCCATTAATAAGTAGAGCTTATTAATACCGTACAAAACGGTTCCGTACTGTTGTTGATAATAACTAAAAGGTTTACGAAGTCGAATGAAAGCAAGGCCACATTCGTGTTTAATTTCGTCACTCATGAGGTGCAAAGTTATAACATTCCCTAACAGCTTCAAACAAAAATCCCGCCAATGGCGGGATATAAAATTTTATAATTTGTAAGCAACTCTATAAGCCGCTTAAACAAAGTCCGAATTGATAAGGATGCATATCTGCTCCGGCGCCATCTTTAAGTAAATTTGTGAATTGGTATGAGCCGAATAACGAAAAATGACCGACACCAACTCTGAAGGTTCCTGCAATTCTGGTTGAATTAAAAAACACTTTTTTGCTTTCTTTTTCGGTATAGGAATTCAATGTTGTACCGTATTTATTTTGCAGGGTTTTGCCTTTTGTATGAGCATTCAGCATTGTACCAACTTTAGCCCCGATAGCAATTTTCCAGCTTTTGTTTTGTTTTTCAGGGTTAAATGTATACCTCAACTCAACCGGAGCTTCTAAAAAAGTAGTAGCTAATTTGTATTTTTTGAATCGGTCGGCCGAGTCTAAATTTCTGAACGGAAGTACCGCTCCGCTTGCTTTTAAATCCACATCCAATTTTTTAAAGCCGATGCTGCTGCTTCCGATACCTGCACCAAATGCCACACTCCAGCGTGGATCTGTTTTAAAAGGCTTATTGATCATCAGGTAAATATTCAATCCTCTAGAAAAGCTTTTCATATGAGAGCTTATGCTGTCCGGAGCGCCGGCCCAGTTATCCAGGCCAAATTGAACCATAATATGATCTCCTGCCTGATTCAGATCAACCTTACTCCAGTCTTTTTTCTTTTGCGCAACTGCTGTTGAAGTAGCGAAAACCAAAAGTGCTAATACAATTTTCTTCATGTTAAAATTTGAATGGCAAAAATAACTGCCATCGGGTTAACGAAAGGTTAAATGAAACGATAAAAAATTGCCCGAAATGAATCGGGCAAATTTTGTGGGCCCACCTGGGCTCGAACCAGGGACCACCTGATTATGAGTCAGGTGCTCTAACCAACTGAGCTATAGGCCCTGTTATTTTTACATAACGGAGGGCAAAAGTAAGTAAAATAAGATATTTTGCAGCCAATTTTTTTAAATTAATGGCACATATCAAAAATATCATTTTCGATCTGGGTGGAGTATTGCTCGATCTGGATTACCATAAAACATCCATTGCCTTTCAAAAATTGGGCGTTACAAACTTTGATGAGTTGTTTAGCCAATTCAAAGCCAATGAATTGTTTGAAAATATTGAAACAGGTAAGATCAGCGATGAGGATTTTTATGACGCAGTTGAAAAATATTGCTATCCGGGAACAACCAGACTTCAGATAGAAGCCGCATGGAACGCAATGTTGCTTGGTTTTAGGGTAGAAGCGCTGGAAACGCTTAAGGATTTACGCAAAAAGTACAGGCTTTTTTTACTTAGTAATACAAACAATATTCATTTGACGGCCTTTAAAAAAATATTTACTGCCGATACAGGACTTCCGTCGATCGATGTGTTTTTCGATAAGGCTTATTATTCTCATCTCATACAAATGCGTAAACCCTATGAAACTACCTATCATTTTGTGCTGGATGATGCCGGCATCATTGCTGATGAAACACTTTTTATAGAGGATTCGATTCAGAATGTTGAAGGGGCAAGGGCGGTAGGCATTCACACCCACTTGTTATTGCCTGCTGAGAGAATTGAAGATCTGCATTTATGATAAGATTTTATCGTATTTGGATATTTACTTTATTTCCTCAAATTCAATATAATCATCACTCTTAGGAGTTGATGCAGTTTTTTTGTTTGCCTGCTGTGTTTGTTCTTGCTTATTAAACTGATTCATTTTTTCTTGCATCTGACTTTGCATATCGCCAAACTGTTTCTTTACAGCCTTGGTGGTTTTTGTCACCGGAATGATAAAATCAAATATCAGTTTGTATAAAAGATACAAAGCGAATAATTCAAAAACGATTCTAAAGAAATTCATACAGTAAAGGTAAAAAGGAATGATGATGAATGTTGTTAAAATATTCAAAATCCCCCAGTCAAATCAACTTTTAGCGGACATATGGAAAACTGCCATAACTATCATTATAATAGCTGTTCGACCGATTGTAAAATTCATAAGCACTTCTGTGCTTTTTGATGAGCATTGTTTTTAATATTTTTTGTAATTGTTCTTTTACAGGTTTGGTTTCATCAAGCGTCATACTTACATCGTTGTTATAACTGTAATAATATTGTCTTAAAACGAACTCATCATTTTCAGTATCAAACTCTTTGGCGTTTTCCGGTTGCATTCCGTAGCTCGTAATTTTCCATTTAGTATCTTTTTTCTTTGTTTTGTACTTGTAGAAATACACAACGCCTTTTTTATTGTCGTAGCTAACGGGTAATTTGTCGATGAATACGATCGTATCGTAGCTATTGCTTCCATAGCTGTTACTCTTGATATCACTTTTGATAAGATCTTGCTGATTGTTGAATTTAGCAGGAAATTTATTTAGCATTTTTATGTCCTTCAATCTTTTATAAAGGTCAATACGGTAATCTTCTTTTTCTGCAAAATTATTGATGACAGAATCCGGTACCTGTTTTTTATTTTTCAACAAAGTAAACATTGTATTAAAACGGATCTTTTCATTTTTAAGTTTCATTAGATCTTCAAAAAAGGTAACTACCCCGGGGTTTTTGTCCCAGAAAGGTATCAGTAAGGTTCCATAACTCTGCAACAGAAAATTGTTTTTATCCTCATCTTCATTATTTCGGTAACTGTAATAATCGTTCTCCTCTTCGCCGTCTGCTTTATTTTCTTTTTCAGCTTTTGCAATGGCTTTTTGTCCTTCTATTGCTTTTTCTTTCTTTAGTTCATGTTTTGCTTCGGTGTAAAATTTAGTGAAGTATTGGTCATAATCTTTCGCATCTACAAAACCACTGTCAACCATACTTTCAAGTAATCCCATTACTTCTCCCTTATAATCATCCAGCGTTATTAACTGCATAATATCCGGGAATAAAACTTTTGCTAAGAGTAAGGTGTCGTATATCGATGACCAGGTGCCTCCATCTTCTGCGTAATCATAGTACGAAGATGTATTGGTTTTTTTGAATGCACTTGTACTCTTTGCAACATCTGCATAAGCATAATCGTAAGATGATGATGACCCGTCAATAATTACCGGTGGTTCAGCAACGATGAGGTCTTTGAAAGCTGTGAACGACGCTTTTGTTTGCATGTTCAACAAAGCATTTAAAATCGTATTCTGCAGGTCGGCCGTGTCTTTAGCTGCAATGTAAAGTTCTTTAAAGTAGTTCACAAGTGTACTGTCTTTGGTATAGGCCAATTTGCTGATAAAAGATTGTTTTAAGCCAAGATAGTCTTTCGTTTTCCAGCTAATGGTATCAATGATTTTTTTTAACGATTGAACATCAGATGAATCAAAATCAATAGAATAAAATTTCTTTAAAGCTTTGGCATGAGCAGCACTATCAGTACTGGCAAAATCTTTAAAAAATTGGGTGCTTGGTTTGGTTGTGTTTATTGTTCCATTAAGACTATCGGCCATTGGTTTAAAAGTAGGGAAGAAGTTTGCAAAAAGAGTACTCTGCTTAGTTGCCATTGTATCTGTTAATGCAACTAAAGCAAGTACATGACCATTTTTATAAAACACTTTTGAAAGAATGGTTCTGCTACTTCCTGTATCTGTTACCTGAGCAAATTTGTACAACATATTATCTTTGGTAACACCGCTGTCTTTTGCTAAAAAAATGTAACTCTGGTCATTATTACTCCCATGACCAAACATATTAAAACCACTTTCTTTAAAAATATCGGCTGTATCTTTTATATACGTACTCTTTGGGATCTTCGCATAAGCCACAAATATTTTTTCGCCTGCGGTATCACTGCCAATTGTTTTAAAGCCCATCGACATGGCATCTTCTTCATCTGTAGTATAACTATCCATCATGTTTTTCAGTACATCCATCATGTCGTTTTGCTTCTTTTCGTCGGGGAAAAGTGGCGACTGTACTGTAAACTTCATAGAAGTATCTTCTCTTAATTTCACTTCCGGATATGTAAAAGGAACCATTTTTAAAGAGTCGAAATACTGCAAAACATTTTTTGTTTCTTTCTTGTAGTATGCTGCTTGAGCATAGTATATCGGACCACGAAGAATATACCTTACTGAACTCAGGCTGCTGTCTTTTAATTTATACTTACAATTAAGCACAGGATATCCTTGCCATTTACCATGTTGCCTGCTTATTTGTCTTTCTACAATATCTGAAGAAGCAAAGCTTTCATCCATCAGGTTAAGGTCAAAAGTATCTTCTTCAATAAAATCGTAATTGTGAATAGTAGTTTGCATCAAAGAGTATGTAATATTTTCTTTGCTATCGTAAGATGTGTATTCAAATCGATCGTTGCTTACATCTTTTTGCAAAAAAGGTTCATTTGGCACCGATAGTTTAAATCCACCGATAGTCGGCTGAAAACTTACCCAGTTTTGATTGCTTTCTTTCTCTTTAAAGGAAATGGAATTAAAAAATTTTTGTGCTTCATCTCCTTCAAGTACATAATCGCCAATACCACTCATCTTAAAAACCAACACTTCAAAAGGTGTGATCAAAATATTGTAGCGTTGTACATTGCCACGTCGTGTACGATTGGTTATATCAAATCCTTTATATCCATTTTTTGTGATTATTTTTTTTGACAAGATCTTGCCCGGTATGTTTTCATACAATAGGCTGTCAACTTTTTCTTTCACTGCATCTGCATTGTCTCCCCACCAAAGTGCGTTGGTTTTAATACGGCTTGTCATATAGTAGGTTCCGTTGCCCATGTCGGCATACTGTTGTATATTAAGATCACTTGTGGAACCTAATGAATAGAATTTCTTTCCTGGAATGGCCACAGTAAAAGTACTGTCTTCCGAACTTACAGTGTTGAAAGCAACAGGAACTCTTAACTTGTCAAGAGCATCCTTTTGTGAGCTATTTCTCTCTCCCCACTTTATCGGAGTTAGTTTATAACCCATCTTTCTTAACATTTCAATTACACCACGAGTACCAGGTAAATGTGCGCTACCTACACCTACAAAAAGACTTTGTTTGTTTTTTATTATAGAGTCTATTGCATTTGCTTGTATCTCATTTCTTTTATATAGAAATTTTTCCAGAAAAGCCTTGTTGCCCAAACGTTTGTTTTCTACACTGTCAAGATGGTCCAGATCGCCTTTACGATAAGCATCTTCAAGTGTATAAGGCTCTTCACCATTGTCATAATTGTTGTAGTCGTAGTATCCTTTGTTAGATTTCTCTTTTGCAGCATCTTTGTAGGCTTCAGCAATTAGCTTTTCACTTTCTTCAAAATTTTCTACACCCGTCAATTTTTTTCCAAGTTTCGAGCCTAATTGAAAAATATACATATCCAGATAAGTGTCTTCCTGAAAATCGGCTGTATAATCCTGTGTACGGTACATCATTCCATTGATCATAGCTGGTTCAATGGCCAATGCATACTTTATGCTATTTTCATATTTATTGATGGCAAAACTATTTTGATGGAAGTAACTTTCCGGCATGCCAAACAGGCTTTTGTAGTTGCTTGCGCCGTAGTAAGAGACGTTTCTGGAATAATTAGCCGGTTTGCTATACTCTTCCTGCCATTGAGATGGGTCGCTTTCCAAAGCCACTACATCTACACTTTTAATTGCTGTAAAAAAAGAATCGATCAGGTTAAATGCCAGTTTATTACTAACATGCATTGTACCAAACAGATAACTCGGCTTTGTTAGCCCGTTTCCGGTAATCTTCCATAAAAGGCTTTGGTATTTTTTATCTTCTTTTTTTGCTTTTTGGCCGGTTGCTGTAATTGTTGAGAATGCAAGTACTGCAAGGATTACTATTTTGTTCATTAAAGTGGGGTTGTTGTGCTAAAGGTAATACAAGATTATGTTTTTTGTTTTTTACATAACAAGTTTAACCCTCAATAGAGCATAATATTTGTATTTTTTAACAAATCGCAGTAATAATGGCTCGCGGTAGCAACAAGTTTTGTCAATTAAAGATAAGTTCGTACATTTGTGTCGGACAAAAGACTCGGAAAGAAGGGAACGGCATCGTTCCCTTCTTCTTTTATCATGACTCAGGATACAACCATAACGGCTATAGAAACATTGGTACACCAGATTTTGGCTCATATTGAGGCAGAAGATGTTTTTCTGGTTTCGATAAAGATCAAGCCTACTAATAATATAAAGGTTTTTTTAGATGCAGATTCCGGCTTAAGCATTGATAAATGCGTAAAAATAAATCGGGCAATGTATAAAGTAGTAGAGGAAAAAGGTTGGTATCCTGATGGTAATTTCTCTCTGGAAGTATCAAGTCCGGGAATAGATGAGCCGCTAAAATTGCTTCGACAGTATAAAAAAAATATAGGTAGAAAAGTAGAAGTAACACTGAATGACGAAAAGAAGACGGAAGGCAAGCTGCTTGAAGTAACAGAAGAAGGCATCACAATAGAAACAACAACGGGTAAGAATAAGAAGGCGATAATCGAACAAAAACAATTTGCTTTCAGCGATATAAAACAAACAAAAATTATAATAGCATTCTAATACTTTAACCACAAAACTCCCCTGCCGACGGGGATATAAAAGTGAGGTCGGTAAGGTTTATGGCACGTATTAATTTAATCGATTCCTTTCAGGAATTTAAAGACGCAGAAAACATTGATCGTCCTACGTTGATGAAAGTTATGGAAGATGTATTTAAAACATTAATCCGTAAAAAGTATGGCAGCGACGAACAATTTGACGTAATTGTAAACGATCAAAAAGGTGATCTGGAGATATTCCGCCGCCGTACGATCGTAGATAACGACGATTTATACAATACATTAACCGAAATTGAGTACAAAGACGCTATCCTGATCGAGCCCGATTATCAGGTGGGTGAAGAATTGTACGAGGAAGTGGATATTCAGAAAGAATTTGGCAGAAGAGCCATCCTTGCAGGCAAACAAACGCTTGCAAGCCGTATCAACGATCTGAAGAAAAACTTATTGATCAAAAAATATGATGATCGTATTGGCGAGATCGTTAGTGGTGAAGTATATCAGGTTTGGAAGAAAGAGGTTTTATTGCTTGATGAAGAAGGCAATGAAATGATCTTACCTAAATCTGAACAGATACCATCGGATTATTTCAAAAAAGGCGAAACAGTAAGAGGCGTTGTTAAAAAAGTAGAATTAAAGAACAGTCAAGCCGTTATTGTTGTTTCAAGAACGAGTCCAGCTTTCCTTGAAAAATTATTGGAAATAGAAGTGCCTGAAATTTTTGATGGTTTGATCGTAGTTAAAAAGATTGTAAGAGATCCGGGAGAAAGAGCAAAGATCGCTGTTGAAAGTTTCGACGATAGAATTGATCCGGTTGGTGCTTGTGTAGGTATGAAAGGAAGTCGTATACACGGTATCGTTAGAGAATTGAAAAACGAGAATATTGATGTTATTAACTGGACAAGCAATATTCAACTGTTGATCCAGCGTTCATTAACACCTGCTAAAATAACCAGCATTGATCTGGATGAAGAAACTAAAAGAGCAACTGTTTATTTAAAACCCGATCAGGTTTCATTGGCTATCGGCCGTCGTGGAGTAAATATCAAATTAGCTTGTGAATTAACCGGCTATGAAATTGATGTTTTCCGTGATGCTGAAGACGAAGTAGACGAATTCGATATTGATCTAGATGAATTTACGGATGAGATCGAACCATGGATCATTGATGAATTGAAAAGAGTTGGATGTGATACAGGAAGATCTGTATTGGCGCTAACTGCCGAAGAATTGGAACGCAGAACCGATCTGGAAAAGGAAACAATCGAAGATGTAAGAAGAGTGTTGAAAGAAGAATTTGAGAAAGAGTAACAAACGATAGTCCACGGACCACAGACCATGGACTATCACTTTATATAAAAGGATCTTTCTGTGGTCTGCGGTCTGTCGACCGTGGTCTTATAACTAAAAACAATAAATGTCAGAATTAGCAACAAATACACCCAGATTGATGGCGGCGGCCAAGGAGTTTAACATTGGTAAAGATACCCTTGTAGACTTCCTTGTGTCTAAAGGATTTAACGGAGATGATCTGAAACCTACGGCAAAGCTTACTGAAGATATGTACCGTGTGTTACAGGGAGAGTTTCAGCAGGATAAGGCTGCAAAACAAAAAGCTCAACAGGTAGATCTTCCAAAAGGTGCCGGTGCAAATGAACCGAAGAAAAAAAGAGACGAAGAAGATCTTTCTTTTAAGAAAAAAGAGACATCGCCACCGCCGGCTCCGGTTGTAGAACCGGTTGCAGCAGTGGTTGAAGAAAAACCTGTAACTCCTGTCGATCAGGAATCTACAGAATTGACTAAGGTATCGGCTCCGGAAATTGACGGTCCGAAGATCATAGATAAGATAGATCTAGCAGCAATAGACTCATCTACCCGTCCGAAAAAATCAACAAAAAAAGCAGAAGAGAAGCCCGTTGTTGATGAAGTAAAACCTGCAAAAAAGAAAGTAGAAGAGAAGCCGGTAGAACCTACACCAGAGCCACCTGTAGAGCCGGATGCTCCTGCGGTGATTGAAAATATTCAGGCAGAAAAATTGACCGGCCCTAAAATTTTAGGAAAGATCGATCTGCCTGTTGATAATGATACAAGACCAAAAAGAGAAACAGACGCTCAACGCAAACGTAAAAGAATACCGATTGAGAAAAAAGGAGGGGCCCCTTCACAACAACAAGGCCCTCAGCAAGGAAATGGCCAGCAACAAGGGAATAGGCCTGGTGGCGGGTATCAAGGTAACAGACCGGGAGGTGGTTATCAGGGTAACAGACCCGGCGGTCAGCAACAGGGCAACAGAGGTGCTGCTCCTCAAAAAGACAGAGAGATTGACGCAAAAGAAATTCAGGATAAGATCAAAGAAACGCAGGCAAAACTTTCCGGTGGAGGCAGCAGAGGTAAAAACCTTAAAGCCAAATATCGTAAACAAAAAAGAGAAGAGCTTGCTGAACAAAGAGGTATAGAGGGTGCAGAAGATAATAAGCTCCAGGTAACAGAATTTATTTCTGTGAGTGAACTGGCCGGTTTGATGGATGTAAGTTTTGCAGACATCATCGGCAAGTGTATGAACCTTGGGATCATGGTATCCATCAACCAGCGTCTGGAAGCAGATGTGATCGAGTTGGTGGCTAGCGAATTCGGTTATGATGTTGAGTTCATCGGAGTTGAAGATGCCGCAGAATTGGAGGAAGACGAAGACGATGACAATGAAGAAGATCAAAAACCAAGAGCTCCTATTGTAACCATCATGGGTCACGTAGATCATGGTAAAACATCTTTACTAGATTATATCCGTAATACAAACGTTATTGCCGGTGAGGCCGGAGGTATTACTCAACACATTGGTGCGTACGAAGTAACGTTGAAGGATGGACGAAATATTACTTTCTTGGATACACCTGGTCACGAAGCCTTTACAGCAATGAGGGCTCGTGGTGCTAAAGTAACAGATATAGCTGTAATAGTGGTTGCTGCAGATGATGCAGTAATGCCTCAAACAAAAGAAGCAATATCGCATGCACAAGCGGCAAATGTACCAATGATATTTGCTATTAATAAAGTAGATAAAGACGGAGCCAATCCGGAAAAAATTAAAGAGCAATTAGCCGGGATGAATATTCTGGTAGAAAGCTGGGGAGGTAAATACCAAAGTCAGGAGATCAGTGCTAAGAAAGGGATGAACATCGACCTATTGATGGAAAAGATCTTGCTAGAAGCAGATATTCTGGAGTTGAAAGCTAATCCTGAAAAAGTTGCTAACGGAACCGTTATTGAAGCATCGCTTGATAAAGGCCGTGGTTATGTTGCAACCATTCTTGTACAAAACGGAACCTTAAACCAGGGAGATATGATCGTAAGTGGTCAGTATTTTGGTAAGGTAAAAGCAATGTACAATGAACGCAATCAGCGTATCGAAACGGCTCCTCCATCTACCCCGGTATTAATATTAGGGTTGAATGGTGCTCCGCAAGCCGGTGAAACATTTAAAGTGTATGCCGATGAAAGTGAAGCAAGAGAAAAAGCATACTCACGTGGTCAGATATTAAGAGAGCAGGGCATGAGAGCTAAGAAACATATTACATTGGATGAGATCGGTCGTCGTTTGGCACTTGGAAACTTTAAAGAGTTGAACGTGATCATCAAAGGTGATGTGGATGGATCGGTAGAAGCGTTAAGTGACTCATTACAAAAATTAAGTACAGAAGAGATCGTTGTAAAAGTGATACATAAAGCAGTGGGTGCCATTACCGAAAGTGATGTTACATTGGCGAATGCATCAGATGCGATCATCATCGGGTTTAACGTTCGTCCTTCAATGCAAGCGGCACGTTTGGCCGAAACCGAATCTATACAGATCAAGTTGTACTCTATTATCTACAATGCAATTGAAGAAATCAAGAGTGCAATGGAAGGTATGCTTGAACCGGGTGTTGAAGAGAAGATACTTGCAAATGTTGAGATCAAAGAAACATATAAGTTTGATAAAGCTACCGTTGCAGGATGTATTGTGTTGGATGGAAAAATTGCACGTAACAACCGTATCCGTTTGATCAGAGATGGTATTGTTAAATACACCGGCGAATTGGGAAGTTTGAAACGTTATAAAGATGATGCAAAAGAGATCACAACAAATATGGAGTGTGGTTTAACCATTAAAAACTACAACGACCTGCAAGTTGGCGATATCGTAGAAGCATTTGAAGAAGTAGAAGTTAAACGTACATTATAAATACAAGCTGCAAGGCATTAGCCTCAAGGGGCAAGTAAGTAAAGCGAATATTCTTTCGGTCATCTTGCTTGTCCCTTGTAGCTTAAAGCTTGTAGCTCGATTCTAATTTCTTGTTAATAAAAAGCTTAAGGGCTTAAATAACTCAGAAGCTCCTTACTTTTGAAAAATATTTTTTTCGATGAAATACATTTTCACATTTTTCATTTTTCATTTTTCATTTTTTATTTCTGCTACGGCGCAATCACAAAAAGTGGTGGCAGATAAGATCATTGCTGTTATTGGTAACAAGATCATCTTAAAAAGTGAAATTGAAAATACAATTGCCGATATGAAACGTCAGGAAATTGATGTTCCTGAAAATGCGATCTGTCTTACATTAGAACAGGCAATGGGTGTAAAGGCATTGGTGCTGCAGGGAGAAAAAGATTCGATTCCGGTTTCTGATGAAGAAGTATCAGCAGACATAGACAACCAGATAAGATATTTTATTCAGGTATATGGTTCCAAAGAAGAACTTGAAAAGATCTCCGGAAAAAGCATTTATCAATTAAAAGAAGATTTTAAAGAAGGCTTCCGTGATAGAAAAATGGCAGCAGCAATGCGTAACAAAATTGTAGATGGTATTCGTATCACACCAAATGAAGTAAAAGCTTATTTTGATCAGTTGCCAAAAGATAGTTTGGCTTTTTATGAAAGCGAATTAGAGATCGGCCAAGTTGTTATTTATCCAAAACCGGGCAGAGATGCGGAAGAATATGCAATAGATCAATTGAAAGAATTTAAATCACAAATAGAAAGCGGCAAAAAGGACTTTTGTAAACTGGCAAGTATTTATTCCGATGATCCGGGAAGTAAGGAGAATTGTGGTAAATATGAAGTGAACAGGGGTGAAAAGCAATGGGATCCTGTGTTTCTTGCAAAAGCATTTACGCTAAAAGAAGGGCAGATATCTGCGCCCTTTAAAACAAGATTTGGTTATCACATCATACAAATGGTAAGCCGTTCCGGCGATGATGCAGTGATCAGACATATTCTTAAAGCACCGCAAATTACAACTGCTGAGATCAAAGCGATCAATCAAAAATTAGATTCGGTAAGAGGGCTTTTGGTGAGTGGTAAAATTCAGTTTGGGGAAGCGGTTTCAAAATTCAGCGATGACGAAAGCAGCAAGTTTACCGGTGGTATGAAGCAAGGTTCATCCGGTGGAACATCACTCACGATCGATGAATTGGATAAAGATATATTGCCTTTGATAAAAAATCTTACTCCGGGGCAGTACTCACAGCCGACAGAGTTTACAGACGAAAGAGGGAAAAGAGGCGTGCGAATTGTTTATCTTGTTTCAAAATCGGAACCACACAGAGAAAATATTAAAGACGATTATAACAAAATTGCACAAAGAGCCTTGGAAGAAAAAAAGAATGAAGCATTGGATAAATGGTTCTCTCAAAAAATTTCAGGTTACTATATCAGGATAGATGACGAATACAAATCTTGTCCGGAAATGGCTAAATGGATACAGCCGGAAGCGAGTGCAGCTGCAAAAAATTAATTTCCTAAACATATTCATACAAACGTTCCGTGAAAACGGAACGTTTTAGTTTTCACAAAGAATACAAAGAATCTTTACGAACTTTGTCACGTTGAATCCTGATAGTGTCCGGATAGCATAAAAACAATAAAAAATTGATAGAAAAAAAACAACAGTTAAAACGAGAAGATAAAGCCGTATTGGTAGGTATTGTTACCTCCGATCAATCTGAGCAGCAATTGAAGGAATACCTCGATGAACTTTCTTTTTTGGCTGAAACAGCCGGTGTTACTGCTGATAGAAGATTCACACAAAAATTGGCTCATCCCGACAGTAAAACCTTTGTTGGTAAAGGTAAACTGGAAGAAATAAAAAATTACGTAAAGAGCCATCGTGATGTTGAACTAGTGATCTTCGATGATGAATTGACCGGTTCTCAAATTCAACACATTGAAAAGGAATTGGGCGTTAAAACAATTGATAGGAGCGATTTGATTTTAGACATTTTTGCTGCCAGAGCAAAAACAGCACAGGCAAAAACTCAAGTAGAGTTGGCGCAGTATCAATACATTTTACCCAGATTAAAAGGTATGTGGAAACACTTGGAAAGACAAGGTGGTGGCGTAGGAACAAGAGGTCCCGGTGAAACGGAAATTGAAACAGACAGACGTATTGTAAAAGATAAGATCAGTTTATTACGTAAACGCTTAGCCGAAATTGATAAGCAATCTTTTACTCAAAGAAAAGAAAGAGGAGAGTTTATAAGAGTATCACTGGTGGGATATACCAATGTTGGCAAGTCTACCCTTATGAATGTTTTAAGTAAAAGTGAAGTGTTTGCAGAGAATAAACTCTTTGCAACGTTGGATACAACAACCAGAAAAGTAGTATTTGAACAAACACCTTTTTTATTAAGTGATACTGTAGGGTTCATCAGAAAATTGCCGCATCATTTGGTAGAGAGTTTCAAAAGCACTTTAGATGAAGTACGTGAGGCCGATATCCTTTTGCATGTAGTCGATATTTCTCATCCGCAGTATGAAGAACAACTGGCTGTTGTGAATAAGACACTAGCTGATCTGGGAGCTTCTGAAAAACCAACCGTTACCATTTTTAATAAAATGGATAAGTATGAAGCCGAAGCTTTTGATGAATGGCTGGAGGATGATGTAAAAAAAGAGATATTGGACGACCTGAAACAACGATGGCAGAATGAGACAAAAGACAACTGCGTTTTTGTATCGGCCCTTGCTAAAAAAAACATAGATGGCTTGCGTCAGACCATTCTCAATAAGGTAAGGGATATGTATCGCATCAGATACCCATATAAAGCAGAGTTTTTTTATTAAAATTGCCAAAAACATTCGATTTTTTGCGTTAAAAAACTAAAAACCCCTTATTTTTGCAATCCTTTTTAAGAGGTACACTCCTCCTTAGCTCAGTTGGTTAGAGCATCTGACTGTTAATCAGAGGGTCGCTGGTTCAAGTCCAGCAGGGGGAGCCTTACTACGCAGCCTTGCAATTTTTGCAGGGCTGTTTTCTTTTAAACCCTTATCCATATTGCATACTAAACTTAAAAACCTCATTCGTTTTAGTGGTTTTGTATTCTGTTCCTTCGCCTTGGTTCCTGGCACACGAACTATTCTCCATTCAATAATGAATCAACTTAAAAGCAACTGTTTTGTGTTGAAATTCGTCTAAATTTATATGAAGTTTTCACAACCAAGGAAATCATATACCAGCATTGGAGAGATTTATTTTTGGACAGCAACTATTCATAAATGGATGTATTTGTTGGAAAATGATTTAAACAAACAAATGATCATTGATTATTTGAAAAAACTTTCTGATGAAAATCTTATAAGTGTTTATGGTTTTGTAATTATGCCCAATCATATTCACTTAATTTGGCAACAAAATAAACTGAATGGAAAAGAAACACCTCAAGGGAGTTTACTTAAATATACGGGGCATGAATTTTTGAAAATATTGAAAACGGAAAATAAATCGCATCTGTATGAAGTAAATGCAGCAAATAAAAAGCATGAAATATGGCAAAGAGATTCATTGGGTATTAAAATTTATAGTGTGAAAGTAGCAAAACAAAAACTTGAATATGTACACAATAATCCTGTCGCTGGCAAATGGCAACTATCAAATGATTATCTCAGCTACCATTATTCATCTGCAAGATTTTATGAAGGCGGCATTGATGAATTTGGTTTTTTAAAAAACATTTTTACAGTTTTGTACGGGGATTAAAAGTGGAAAAGGTTCGTGTGCCACGAACCAAGGCGGAGTAAATTTTTCCCATTAGTTCAAAAAAAGAAATGATGAAATTAATAATTTACGCAGCAGTTGCAGTTCTGCTTTGCAGTTGCCATACATCAAAAAGTACGCAACAGCCAACGACTTATTTTTTTGCAGACATACTATCAAAAGATGCGGATACAACATATAGTTATAACGTAGTAAATAATCTTTTATATCAAGACCATACTCAATATAAATTTATTCTTCCAGATAGTTTAGGAGGTAATAAATTAACGGGGTTCGTAGATTTTTATTCTATGATTAATGCAGATAAAGCAGCGGAGAGTATTGAGATATTGGAATTGGCGTTAAGGAAGAACGATAAGAAATTTATTTACTACAAGAAAGGATATGATACGTTAGCGGCTCAAAAGCCTTACTACGACAGGCTTAAACAATACATTTATGAAACAGTAAAAACCTTGCCATTAAAACAGAATAAGTCAGCAACATTAAAATTGCATCCCACATACTGTTATATTAGATTTGGAGAATAACAGCAAAGCCCCGTGAGGGGCTTTTGCTTTAAATATTTTTTGTCCCAGCAACGTCTCCTTTAGGGACGTTGCGTCTATTACAACAGTTTTTGCAATATAGATATTGATACAACCTTTAGTTGAATTTTTTCGTCTAAAGGTTTGTATTTTACAATGGCAGTAAAACGAGTTATTTCCCGGAATTATGGATGATATGAATTTAATTAAATTGTAAGATTATTAGTAATAGGTACGCAACGTCCCTAAAGGAGACGTTGCTGGGACAGAAAAAATAATATTATAACAGTTGGTAGACAGCAACATACTACTAATGGAATGGTTCAAGAACTCGTGGATTGGCAAACGAATAAAAATACTAGTTCAGCAGATCCGAAAATTATTATGCATTCGCATGCAACTATAGGGCCTAATGCAGCAAATCCTTCGTGGGGGGATAAGGTCGCAGCTAAGGATTATCCCAATACAAGAAATTGTATGTATTATGCTCCAGAGAACTGTACTGTTGAATATAATTCAGAAAATGTTATTGATAATGAAGTCAAGTTTTAAAAAAATTGTAGTAGCTGTACTTTTTTTGATATCCTCAAAATTACTATATGCTCAAAAAAGCTCAGGAGGTTTTATTGGTAATGTAGTGATTGTCGATACTTCATTGAAAAAACTAATTAACAGCTTCGACCGCTATTTATTGGATAAAGGAAATGGTAAAAAATTCAATTCGGCAGAATATTTTGTTGGGATTAATATTTTAAATTCAGATGATAGTACGACTCATATTGACATAACTTTATCTAGTTATGCACTTAGCAGACCTCTTGTAAAAAAACTGCCTGGCTTCTATGGGTTTTTAAAGAAACAAGATGTTGTTTATATATTTTGGAACAAAAGTAAATTGATAAGAAAGTCAAACAAAATACCTAATCCAAATGTTTTTGGGAAATTTAAAAAACCTCGTATCGCAAGCCCTTATGATCCATATGGATGGGAAATTGTTTTAAAGGATGGCAAAGTATTAAATATGTTTCCTATGGAAACGATTCAAAAGTATATGGAATAGAATTATTTTTTGTTCTCCATAGTATGTAACAATTAAAATGCTGTCTGTAGCTTTTAGCTATGTGCATATAAATAATAGAGCCGCAGTAATGCGGCTTTAGTATTTTAGTTCAAAGCTTTTTTAATCTTCCTGTTAGCGATAAACGAATCGAGGAACTCAAACACGAGTTCCTTATCTTTTTCATTCAGTTTATCAATATCGAGTATACGATTAAGTGTGTTAGTGTTCAGTTCAGTATCAGTATTACCTACGAGCCAATCCAAAGACACTTCGAGGATTTTAGCCATGTTGGCAGCAGCTTCAATAGAGGGCTTCATCTCATCCCTTTCATAGCGTCCGATCACCGGCCCTTTGTCCCAGCAACGTCTCCTTTAGGGACGTTGCGTCAATTATACCGGCCTTACAACAAACAAAAGTTTTCTTTCGCCTCTGTGGCGTCCATGGAGTGTCCGCCGTCGCATTTGAAAAAGAATGTTGAAATGTAAATTTGAGCCAAAATATTGGGTTGTCATGCAGCATATTGCAGACATGTCGTATTCTTATTTGTTCTGTTTAGTATATTCCTACAGGGGAGCCATACAAGACAAGAGGTCGTTTTCGACCTCTTTTTTTATTTTCTGAATTCCCTAACTTTTCCGACATTGTATAAACTTAAGCAGGTATGTAGGAAAACATTATACTTTCCTACATGTAGATTAAACTTTTAATGGATCTTTTGGTCTTACAGCCATTATTTTTGACAACAACACTGAAACAAACTACTGCTAAATGGATAGAAGGGCTTTTTTAACTGCTTCCAAAGAAAATAGCAATAAAACTTCTGTTCAATCTTCCAGAACATTATCAGGAATTATCCCATATACAGGTACGTGGACTACCAACGAGATCATCCATTTACTAAAGCGTACCATGTTTGGTGCTAAAAAAGCAGATGTAGATTTTTTTAGCAGTATGACAATGGATCAAGCAGTTGATTATTTATTGAATGTAACACCTGCACAAACCTCACCTCTACCACCTATAAAAAATTATAGCCCGACCGAAGATCTGGCTGTTGCTGTTGGAGAAACTTGGGTCTATACCAACCCTACAGAGAACGGTGTAATGGGTGAAAGACGAGCTTCTTTAAAGAGTTGGTGGATCGGGCAAATGGTTAATCAGGAAAGAAATATTCTTGAAAAACTTACACTCATGTGGCACAATCATTTTGTGATAGAAATGGAAATGGTAGGAAATGCCATTTACGATTATCAGTATAATGTCACCTTACGTAAGAATGCATTAGGCAATCTTAAACAGTTTGTAAAAGAAATTACTCTAAATACAGGGATGCTTAGGTATTTAAATAATTATCTCAATACCAAAACAGCCCCTGATGAAAATTATGCCAGAGAATTACAAGAACTATTTACTGTTGGAAAGGGCGCAGATAATGCATCACCACCCTATACAGAAGATGATGTTAAACAAGCAGCCAAAGTTTTAACAGGCTGGATAATAGATGGCGCCAATAATGTTTCTCTTTTTAAATCAACCCGGCACGATACAACCAACAAACAATTCTCTGCTTTTTACAATAATACTGTGATAACCGGCCGATTGCTGGATGACGGTGCTTTAGAAGTGGATGACTTATTAACGATGATCTTTTCTAAGGAAGATGTATCATTAAATATTTGTCGAAAAATTTATCGTTGGTTTGTTTATTATGAGATCGATGCTGCTATTGAACAAAATGTTATAGCTCCGTTAGCACAAATATTTAGGGATAATAATTACGACATCAAACCTGTATTGGCAGCCTTATTTAAAAGCGAACATTTTTTTGATCTTGTTAATCGTGGTTGTCTTATAAAAAATCCTACAGACGTCGTGGTAGGTCTTTGCAGAGAATTCAATGTTGTTTTTCCTGATGCTGCTAATTATGTTTCAAATTATGATATGTGGAATTGGTTAAATTCTAATTGTACCTCTATGCAACAACAATTAGGCGATCCTCCTAATGTGGCCGGTTGGCCTGCATATTATCAGGCTCCTCAGTATCATCAAATTTGGATAAACTCTGATACCCTTCCTAAAAGAAATATTTTTAGTGATCTAATGGTTACAACCGGATATAAAAAAAACGGAATAACAATTGTAATAGATCTAACTGCATTTGCAGCAACCATGTCTGATCCGGGAAACCCTAATACACTAGTAGATGATGTTGTTTCGTATTTATTAAGGATACCGCTTACACAACAATCGAAAGACCAACTTAAAACAGATATACTTCTAGATGGACAAGCAAATGATAACTATTGGACAAGCGCCTGGAATACTTTTGTTAGTACACCTTCAAATACAACCAATACAAATATTGTAAAAACAAAGCTTAAAAACCTTTATCAATATATAATGCGGTTGCCAGAATATCAGTTATCTTAATTTATTAACTACCAAAATGAAAAGAAGAGATTTTATCGGGAAGGCCATTACAACGGCCGTCATTCCAACACTGGTAAGTGGCTTTTCTTTAAAAGGATTTGCCGCCAATTCTTTGTTGCATAGAGTGCTGGCAAGTGCACCACCGATGAATGATCATGTACTGGTAATGGTTAGGTTAACAGGCGGCAACGATGGATTAAATACTGTAATTCCTATTGATGTTTATGCAAATTATTACAATGCCCGTACTAATATTGCTATTCCTGAAAATAGAATATTAGCATTAAATGGAGTAAGTACAATGGGGCTGCATCCATCAATGACGGGTATGCAAACTATGTACAACGAGGGCAACTTAGGTATTGTACAATCTGTAAGTTATCCTAATCCAAATTTTTCTCATTTCAGAGCTACAGATATATGGATGAGTGGGTCCGACAGTAACGAAGTAGTATCAAGTGGTGTGGCAGGTAGGTATCTGGATTATGAATTTCCCGGTTTCCCAAATGGTTATCCCAATAGTGGCATGGCAGATCCGTTGGCAATACAAATAGGCTCGGTTACTTCACTGGCATTACAAGGTGCTGCAGTTAATATGGGGATGAGTATCAGCGATCCTACTAATTTTTATAATTTTTTAAATGGTGTTGAAGATCCACTGCCTTCAAATAATGCAGGTAAAGAATTAGCCTATATACGTTCTGTTGTTAAACAAACACAGCAATATTCAGCAGTAATAAAAAGTGCTGCTTTAAGTGTTACGCAACAAGTTTCTTATCCTGCAAATAATTCACTAGCTGCACAATTAAAAATTGTTGCTCGTCTAGTGAAAGGTGGATTAAAAACCAGGGTGTATATGGTAGAACACAAAGGATTTGATACACATTCTTTACAAACTGATACAATAGATACTACTGTTGGCGAGCATGCTAATTTATTAGGCGGATTAAGCGAAGCACTAAAGGCTTTTCAGGACGATCTGAATTTTTTGCAAATTGAAGATAGAGTTGTTGGGATGACATTTTCAGAATTTGGCCGTAGAATAAAAAGTAATAGCAGCGGCGGTACAGATCATGGAGCTGCGGCACCATTATTTATTTTTGGCAAGAAAGCAAATGCAACGGTATTAGGGACTACACCGAATTTACCGGTAACAGCTACGGTTAATGATAATATAGCGATGCAGTATGATTTTAGAAGCGTATATGCATCATTGTTAGAGCAATGGTTATGTGTAAGACCAACAGATCTGCAGGAGATCATGTTACAAAATTTTCAAAGCCTCCCAATCATTGAATCACTATCCTGTAATACCACAACTTATGTTTTTAATGGAAACGGCTATTGGTCAGATACAGGAAATTGGGTAGGTGGAGTTAAGCCTCCAACAAATGTTTTCGGTAATGCAGAAATTATCATCGAGCCACAGGTTGGCGGTAAATGTATTTTGGACAAAGCCATTTATCAAACTGTTTCAAATGGAGCAAGGCTAATTGTAAAGTCTGCAAAAAGTTTTGTAGTTGAAGGAGATTTTATACAAAACTGATCAATCATTTCATTTATTCTTAGGTATTCCCAAATACAAAATTGACAAACCTGCTGTAACTTTTAACAGTAAGGAGCGCAACAAAAAGCCTTGAATTATTTCAAGGCTTTTTGTTTATTATTTATTGCATTGCCATCTAATTACCTGATCACCGATACAGACCCACTCAATGGTGTCTTTCCCGGACCTAATTTAATAATGTAGAAATAAGTTCCTACCGGTACAGGTTTTCCTTTATTCGTTCCATCCCACGGAGCGGCACCATAGGCACCAGCCGGCGTTTCAAAAAGAAATTGTCCGTAGCGATTGAATACACTTACAACCGCACCGGTGTAATCATCTAAATATTTTATGACCCATGTGTCATTCACTCCATCTCCGTTAGGAGAAAATGCATTCGGTATTTCTACAGCTTTTAACACCATTATTTGAAGATTGTCTGTTGCAGAACAACCTTCAGTTGAAGTAACCTTCATTGTATATATCATATCCGACAGCGCCGTTATTGTTGGTGTTGCGGTTGCGGTATTGGTTAAATAAGTAGTTGGAGACCATGTTGTAGTAATATTGTTTCCTGTTGCAATACCGTTTATTACAGTTGGTTTACCTTCATCCACTTTTAATATCGGTCCGCCTGCAAAAGCGGTAACCGGATTAACTGTAACGGTTATACGCACTTTTTCACTTTCGCAAGAACCAACAGAAGAACTTACAAAATAAGTAGCAGTGCCGCCGGTAGTTGTCACCGGTGTAGGTGCGGCAGAGGATCCGGTTCCTGCAAAATCGTACCATGTTAAATTGCTTCCTGTTGCTGTTAACTGTACGGCAATATCATTCAAACAATATTTTACTGTTGTATTGGTTGTTGGTGGATTCGGCGGTGCAGTTACTGTCAACTGTGCCGTAGTGCTTGCTGCACATTGTCCTGCATTTGGTGTGAATGTATATGTTGCAGTGCCAACGTTAGCAGTGCTTACGGCCGGACTCCAGGTGCCAGTTATGTTGTTGGTAGAAGTTGCCGGTAAAACAGGCGGTGTTGATCCCTGACATACCGAGGCTAATGTATTAAACGTTGGTACAGTAGAAGGAGAACTAACGGTAACCTGTAACGTAGAGCTTGCCGCACATTGTCCTGCAGTTGGTGTAAAGGTATACGTCGATGTGCCAACAGTGGCGGTGCTTATTGTTGCCGGACTCCATGTACCTGTGAAATTATTGGTCGAAGTAGCCGGTAATAAAGGTGGTGTTGTTCCAACACAAACTGCTGGGATAGCTGTAAAAGTTGGAATAGTTGGGTTGGTAACTGTCAACTGAGCCGTGGTGCTTGTCGCACATTGTCCTGCATTTGGTGTGAATGTATATGTTGCAGTGCCAACAGTAGCCGTGCTTACAGTGGGGGTCCATGTACCTGTAATGCCATTGGTAGATGTTGTTGGTAATATAGGAGCAGTTGCATTCTGACAAACAGATGCAAGCGCTGCAAACGCAGGAATAGTCGGTGTAGTAACGGTAACAGATACTGTGGTTGTTGCAGTTGCACATTGTCCTGCATCAGGAGTAAATGTATAAGTACTTGTTCCTGCAGATGCTGTGCTTACAGTAGCAGGATTCCATGTTCCGGTAATATTGTTTGTAGATGTAGTTGGCAAAATCGGTGCAGTAGCACCAACGCATACATCAGCAACAGGAGCAAAATTTGGTGTAATTGAAGATGCAACTGTTACTTGTAAAGTAGTTGCTGTAGCACACTGTCCTGCTGTAGGTGTAAACGTATAAGTTGTTGTTCCTGCAGATGCTGTGCTTACAGTAGCGGGATTCCATGTTCCGGTAATATTATCGTTAGATGTTGTTGGTAATACCGGTGCCGTTGATCCTGTACATACCGGAGCTATAGCAGTGAATGCCGGTGTTACAGGAGCGTCAATTGTTATTTGTAAAGTAGTGGTTGTAGCACACTGTCCAGCATTTGGTGTAAATGTATAGGTTGTTGTTCCTGCAGTAGCAGTATTTACAGTAGCGGGATTCCATGTACCGGTAATATTATTGGTTGATGTTGTTTGTAAGGTCGGTGCCGTAGCTCCTCTACAAATATTTGGTATTGCAGCAAATCCTGGAGTTATGGATGGAGCGGTTACGGTTACTTGCAAAGTAGTAGTTGTTGCACATTGTCCCGCCGTCGGCGTAAATGTATAAGTGATGGTGCCTACACTTGCAGTGCTAACTGTTGACGGGCTCCATGTTCCGGTAATATTATTGGTAGATGTGGTAGGCAATACAGGAGCTGTTGCACCCTGGCAAACATTTGGAATTGCAGTAAAGGATGGTGTTATTGATGGAGCAGTAACCGTTACTTGTAAAGTAGTTGTTGTAGCACATTGCCCGGCGCCGGGGGTAAACGTAAATGTTGTAGAGCCGACAGATGCTGTACTTACAGTTGCCGGACTCCAAGTACCCGATATTCCATTTGTAGAGGTGGTTGGCAAAACCGGAGCTGTTGCACCCTGACAAACATTTGGAATTGCAGTAAAAGATGGCACGGTGGATGGCGAACTAACGGTAACCTGTAATGTTGTAGTAGTAGCACACTGCCCGGCAGTTGGAGTAAAAGTATAGGTTGTTGAACCAACAGTAGCTGTGCTAACAGTAGCCGGGTTCCATGTTCCCGTAATGCTATTGGTAGATGTTGTTGGTAATGTTGGAGCCGCTGCACCCTGACAAACCGCAGGAATTGCGGTGAATGCTGGAGTAGTAGCTGCAGTAACGGTAACCTGTAGGGTTGCAGTTGTAGCACACTGTCCGGTATTAGGTGTAAATGTATAAGTTGTTGTTCCGGCTGATGCAGTACTTACCGTAGCAGGATTCCATGTTCCGGCAATGCCATTAGTTGAAGAGGCCGGTAAAGTTGGTGGGGTACTACCTGTACATACCGATGCAATAGGATTGAAGGCTGGTGTAACTGAAGGATTAATATTTACTGTAACCGGTAAAATACTTGAACAACCTGAACTTTGTGCTTTGATATAATATGTATTCGCTACGGCCACTGCGTTTGGATTTGCCAGCGCATTGGTAGCATTCGCATCTGTAAAATATGTAAAAGTTAAACCGGCTTGAGAACCTGAAGTTACTGATGCTGCAGTAAGATCTACTGTTGCAGGGGCGCAGACAGCAGGAGGGTTTGTAGTACTAAATGATATTGAACCGATAAAAACTGTATCAGGACAAGATTTTACATTATCATAAATAGCTCTATACATTGTTTGAACCGTTGGAGAAACAGTGATGGTGTTTGTTGTTCCGGTAACGCTTGTCCAAAGACCACCACCGTTAGTACTTTGTTCCCACGCATATGGCAATCCTGTATTGACGGTAGATAATTGAGTACTAAGAATAGATGTGCCACCTGTACAAACAGTTCTGTTAGAAGTTTTAACTCCGGCACAATCGCTTAATGGGGCAACATGGTATTGTGCTGAAGAAGAATAATGGTTGGCTGCTATCCATGTAAATAATTGTGCAGCCCGGCAGGTAGTAGCATCTTTCGATTGGTTGATACCTACTTCCATATTTAAAAAACCTTTGGTTACATCAATATTATTTGCAGCCAGCGGGATAGAAACTTCTACTATCCAGCTTGCAGCCAGTTTAGTGATCTTATGAGTAGCTCCTGCAAAATTGCCATAAGCCTTGTTACTCCCGGTAGAATAACCTGCACCAAATTGTTTAGGATTTCCGGCAGCATCTTTTATATAAATTTCAACACCATCCATCCAGTAATATTGACCAAGTGTGTTTGACGGATTATCATCATACACTTCTACATAGAAATAAATATTAGTATTATCATATACAGTTTTCCATCTTGCGGCAGGCGTTTCCTGTATACCGTTACCACCACAATCTTGTGCACCACCCAAGGCCAGGCTTTTACTTCCGTCAACCGAAACCCACGGTGCTGCGTACCATACCGGTTCTGTATCGGCCCCATCAACCGTGATAGATTCACAAACTTTAGGTATGGTAAATAAACCTGTAGGGCCGCAACAGTTAACGGGTGTAATGGTTGCGCTTACTGTTGCATTTGTTCTTGTACAAGTTACTCTATACATAGTTGCAACTGTTGGTGTAACATCATAGGTGCTTGAAGTGGTAGCGGTTACCGGAGTCCAGTTGGCACCACCATTTGTACTTTGTTCCCATGTATATGTATCGGTTATTGATCCGATACCTTGTGCAGTAAGTGTAGTTGGTGTTCCTTCACAAATACTTGTTCCGTTAGATGAAGCTAATTGTTGGGTGATGCAACCATATACCTCTATCTCATCAATACCCCATACATCATTATTGCCCCATGCATTCGGTTGAAAATTTAAAGTAAAACCATCATCGTTTGTATTATTCGGATTTTGTCCTAATTGAAAATTGCATTCGTACCAAGATGCGTATTCGTCCCACATTAAACCATAAGTTTGGTTGTTGCCATCCCAACCTCCTGTTGTTGTTTGATTACAGGCTGCATTATTTTCCACTCTTGTCCATGTACCGTTACTAACTCCACCACCTGAAATATCTAAGCCCGTAAGACTTCTAAATTTTATAGTCGTGTAAAGAGATTGATTACAATCTGCATACGCTGTTGCATTACGCATCTTTACTCTTACACAATATCTACCACCTGTTTGCAAACCAGTAATTTTGTAAACAGCAAAAGCATTTGCATTATCATTTGGTCTGATAAGAAATACGCCATCAGTAGTTTTATTTACCAATGCCGCACCTGTAGGTCCGTTTACTGTACTTGGGTTACTTACAATTGTATAAGTACCGCCGCCGGTGGATGTAAGATTTCCGTTGGTAGACGTATAGGCTGCCGGGTCTCTCATGTAAAAACTTTCGTTTGTTAAACCTCCATAAGCAAGGTCGTTTACAGTCCAGCGTCCAGTAGTGGTGCCGGTTGTGTTAGCAAAGGTTACCCTTCCTACAAGTTGAGTAGGGCAGGAGCTATTACAAGTAACATAAGTAAGCTGAGCATAAAGGTTCGAGCAAAAAACAGATAGGATCAAATACAAACAAGTACTACAAATCCTTCGGATCAATTTAGAATATTCCATACAAGCAGAGTTAAATTTTATTGGCCTCACAGCAAGCTCAAATATAAAGCATGTGCAGGGATGCCCTTTAATCATCAATTGATTTTCTCTGCATATAGTATCTGCAAAAGTGCTGCTTTTGTAGCCGATATCAGGATATCGGTATTATCGTTGTTTACCCGTTTTTACGGCGGATACCGAGACAAATGCTCGTGGTAATAAGAGATACAGTTAACGTGATGAATGCTGCCTGGTCAAATCTATCCATTACAGGGAATACACTTCACTTATTAACAGGTCACAAATCTAAATTTTATTTTGCAAATAACATTAATATTAAAGTGGTATGTAAAGGAATGTCGGGCAAATAGATATGCCGATTCTACATGGAGCAGATCGCTACTAAGGAAGGAATTATATTTTGGTCGCAATTTTTGTTGATATGCTTTATTTAATTACTCTTACTTTAAAAGTTCCCGAAGCAGGATTCTCGCCAAGTATATTCTTTGGAGAAAATCTCACCGTTACGGTATTGGCAGCACTCACCCATGCCATAAACATTGCTGTTCCGCTGACAGAGGCATCGGGAACACCTAAGATAACAGGGTCACCTACGGCTGCTCCCGTTACTGTAATATTTAAATCCGCAACAGACCCTGATCCGGTATTTGGAAAATCAAGTGCTGCAGAACCGGATAATGATTTGTCTAACGTATATGCATAGCTGGCATCGCTTAATGTAAGATCGGATCCGTTGTAATTAACAGCCCCTGTCTCTAATGTTGTTTGTGAAGCAACTCCACTTGTGAATTTTAATGGTGCAGTATTCGCAGTTGCGGTTCCTGCTTTTAAATGGAGTACCGCAGTTGGCGCAATACCAAAACCAATTCGACCATTACTATCTAACACCATTCTTTCGGTATTATTGGTTCGAAAACGTAGGCTTGCATTGTTTGTAGTACCTAAAAATTGCGATCCGGAATTTATTCCACTATTGCCTAATAAACCCCACACAGAATTATTGCTGAAAAGAGATACCCAACTTGCTGAACTTGAAGTTCCTGTGTTGAATTTGAAAGTACTGTCGGTTGTACTGAAAGCCAGTAGTCCTGTAGCAGGTAATGGAATGCTTGCTATTTGTGCTGTGGTCATTCTTGGTATCAGTAAACCTTTATTCGTACTGCTAATATCTAACATAGCGCTTGTGTCCGGTGTACTACCCGTAGCATTAATAGCAACATTTTGTCCGTGGCTTTCTGATAGCGATACCATCAGGTATAGCGACAAAGCGATAAGGGGCTTTTGTTTCATGTTATAGGATTTTGGACACCATGATAACGGGGATTTCGATCAAAATATTTTAATTTTTTTGTTTAATGTTTAATGTTTTTTATAAAAATCTATTAAACATATATTTTACGCAGTTTTACTGCTTTTTATACATACTAAAAAATAAAAATTTAAAAAGATGATAAAGTGTAAATCACATAAAAGTTTAGTACAGAAAAAGCGGCTAATCTATATTTTAATTTTTCTAATACTAACGGTTATGTATGTACCAACAATTAAAAAACAAAAAAGGGCTGGTAGAAACCAGCCCCGACTACGAAACAATCCTATATACCAAATAGAAAAACCTAATGCTTGACTATTAGTTCGTTTATCAAAATTTTTATTTAATTATTTTTTTTATTACTATGTTATTGGTTGTCTGAATCTGCATTACATAAGATCCTCTATTTAATCTGCTAAGATTTTCAATAGTAAGATTATTCATGCCTTTGTGAATGATTACTTGTTGATTTACAATAACTTTTCCTGTATTATCAAACAGACGGATATAAGCTATGCCGTTTGCATCAGATAATACATCCGCATTAATTTTATTGGTAAAAACTGTTGGATAAATTGTTGCAGTAGATACACTCTTGTTACTTGCATTCAACGCAATAACATTGCTATACACATAAGTTCCGTTTATATCTGTTGCTTTTACTCTGTAGTAATAAACACCGGCAACTATGTTGTCATTGTATTGATAATTTAAATCAGTGTTGCTGTTTCCCGCTGCATTGATCTTTCCAACAAGTTGATATGTAACTCCATTACTACTGCGTTCAATTTCAAACGAATAACTATTGATCTCTTGTTTAGTTGTCCATGTTAGCTTAGCTGTTCCATTGATGTAGGCACCTTTCAGTTTAGTTTGTTTAACAGCTAAAGGTCCGCCGCCTGAACACATTTGAGTATTAAACAGATACGCTTTTCCTACACCGTTATCACCGATCGCTAAACTGAATAAAGTGCCTAGTGTGCTGCCAAGGTTTAAAAGTCCTGCTCCAAAATCCAGGGTTCTTGATGGTGAACCTGTTAATATTCTGTTTTCGAAACTGCCACCCTTTACATGCCCTGCTCCAGCCACACTAAATCCAATCAACGAAGTAGTATTGATTCCTAAAAATGCATCTTCAGTTGCTGTTAATGTCCAAGCCGGAGTTGTTTGATAGGTGCCATTTGCTTTTCCAAGATAAACGTAAGCTGCACCACCCGAAACATTTGTATTCAACAATTGTAGTCCTGATGATGCCGGTTCACCAATAATGATATCTCCTATTCCATCACAGTTAACATCGTATGCATTATCAAGTGCATAACCGAACAAGAGATTAGCTTGTATGAATCCTAAAATTGTATTGCTATTTCGTGGCGAACTTAAAGTTTGATCAGGCGTAACAAATCCGCTTGGACTAGAGGTTTTCTTTTTGAAAACATTTACAGTTCCGGTTTTCAGATCAAGTCCTAAAACATTAATGATCGTTCCACCTAAAGGAGCACCTACTAACACGCCACCTGTTCTGTTACCGTTAGCATCTTTTATACCTTTTACAGATACACCAAACAAGTTTGCAAGATTGGCAACCGACCCGACAAGATTGGTAAGTAAACCACCGGAAGTAGCTGTTAGCGTAGCTCCCGGATTTACGTTTACACCTGAACCCGTACCATAATAAATACTGGCACTTCCTTGTAATAATTTACCATTTAGAATACCACCGAGTGAGCTAAGGTTAACTCCGGCAGGTGCCGATGCAACTACATCTGCTCTTCCGTCGCCATTGTAATCTCCTAAGCCATCTACGCAGTAACCAAAAAGCAAACCATTGATATTGTTTGCTAAAAGACCAAGTCCCAGCAAACTTGTTTTGATAGGGTTTAGTTTGATCAATGAATGAGAATCATCATTTTGATTTGATAGGAAAACAAATGCACCGCCAGATTGCACATCCAGCAAAGAAATACCTAAAACAGTTTTAATACCTGCGTAAGTAGGGGCTCCGACAATAATATCTTTTTTACTGTCATTATTTAGATCCTGTGTAACTGCTACAGAAAAGCCAAACAATGCCTTTACTGATAGATTGAGATTGTGTTCTAAAATACCATTGCCGTTTAACGATAAGGTTAGCAAAGGATTACAGCCTGTAGTCAACGTTGCTCCGTCGTACGCATATACTTTACCGATAGTGCCTGATGCTGTTGAGCTACCACCGGCAGAAATAGTTACAACATCCATCGGTGCACCAATAATGATATCATTCTTACTATCTCCGTTAATATCTCCACCGGCAATGCTGTAACCAAACAATGCACCTGCAATAGGTGTAGTTGGTTGCAGCACGGCAGATGGTGTAGTAGACAAACCTCCAATTCCTCCATAATATATAAACACAGCACCTACATTTGCCAGGGCGCTTGTTCCGGAAATAATATCAACACTAGCAGGGGCACCTACGGCAACATCATCAAATCCATCTCCGTTTACATCACCCAAACCGGCAACAGAAAATCCGTATGCTGCGTCGATGGCCAATTGACCAATAAGCGTAGGTAAGATACCATCAGCACTGGTGGTCCATTCTGGTGTTTTATTCAACGGATCAATTGTGAGCGGATACTTTGCATGCTGATCTTTTACTACGATAGCTACCAGATTGTTACCACGTAACTCCATAGATGCAGCGATAGGTTTTTGATCGGCATCCCATACGTTTAGATCCTGATAATATAATTTCACGCTACCGGCATCATCCTTAAACTCTAAGCCATTGTTAACCAATGATGGTGAAAGAGAACCATCAAGCTTAAGTAATACTTCTAAGTCGTCATTACCTGCAGGTTTGTTTTTTACAATAAAGTTTTGTCTTAAGCCGGCAGCGCTATTATTATATTCAATATCGAAATCTGTATATGAAAAAATTAAATTTGATTTGTTTGATGTCAGCGTGAATGTATTGTCAGGATAAAAATGTGTTGCACCTTTTTTTATTTCTGTAAGCGACAAGTTTTCTTGCCAATCAGGTACATCTTTCTTCATATGCGAATATTTTATCGGAAATACTTTGTAATCAGTAGGTGTGATAAAAAAACCTATATGTTGTGTCTTGTTAACCACAGTATAAGTAAATGCATTAGTATTTTCTTTAAAGAAATATTCGCTTTCTTTAATTATGTTTTGCGCTTTGTCAAGCCAAACTTCGTCTATGGAATTCTTTACACCTGTTGACAAGTTACTTTTAGTGAAATCTTGTTTTGTTTTTGTTTGAGTAAATGCTGTTGATAGCAGCAGCATTAAGATTACTGTAGAGGATAAGTGTTTCATAAAGTGTGGGTTTAGGTATGTTAAATATTTATTTTTTAAATTCTCACTTTACACATCATCAGCATATTATGCCCGTCAAATAAGGGTTTTATGTGTTATAAGAATATGAATTTTGTAATGGATAGTATCATGGGTAAGTATCATCTATGGAAAACAGAATTCTAAAAACTATCAAGAGTTGTAAGGGGTAACTCTGTTTCGATATTACATTTTCATTTGATCAAGAAAAGAGAAGATATTCTCAATTGATGATGAAAATACTAACGGTACAAACCTAGTAAAAGTGACCACCCTGTGCAATACTTAAATTTTATAAGCGTTATGAAAAGCAGAAAAAGTTATGTGAACGACATTTTCGAAACGAAAAAACACTTGAACATCACTTTGCAAAAAAATACACAACACTACTTGCAATTCAGATTTTAAGTTTGTAAATTTCTAATACGATAATGTGCATTAAACCCCGGTTTACATAACAGCATGAAAACCATTACCTATGACATTTACTATATTAGTAATAGAAGATGACCCGATCGATCTTATATCAATTAAGGCAAAACTTCGTGAGCTAGGTTATGATGAGCCAGTTGTAGCGGATCAAAAAGCTGATATTAATTCGATCATGCAAGCAACAACACCTCAATTGGTTATCTCTGATATTTATTATGATCATAAACCTTTAGGGCTTGCGCTGATCGACATTTGCAAAACATACAATACTCCACTCATCTTAATTACAGCCGATACCAGGTTTGATACTTATAATCTGGCCAGCCAACACGATAAGGTGACCTATCTGGTAAAACCATTTCATCATTTTACTTTAAAGACCTGTATTGATATGCTGTTAACGCAGGTTAGTACGCAGGCATCTGCTGACGACAAATTCTATTTTGTAAAGGATTATACCAATCATAAAGTAAAGCTGAACTATAAAGATATTATGTTCCTTGAGTCTGACGGGAACGCCTGTCATATACATTGTATGAAAGATAAATACCTCATGCGAATGAGTTTAGCCAAATTAGGTGCTGAGTTAGACGATCGTTTTGTACAGGTGCATAAAAGTTACATAGTGAACAGAGATAATGTAAGTAAAATTTCCGCGGCTCATTTGCAAGTTGCCACACATGAGATACCGATCGGAAGAAAATATAAAGGAGAGATCGTAAAATTATATCCTGGTGTAGTACACCATGGTACAAGCTAATATAAACAACATAGTATGAAAGGAAGATTACACATCGGTGTGATGAAAGGCATTGAAAAATTTGCTCAACTCGGAGTAGATGATTCAATGGACTTTGTTGTGCAAAAAAGGATCCGAACCATTAATCTAAGCATATTCATTTGTCTTCCGCTTATTTCAGTTTACTGGGCATTAAGCTATTTTTCCAAACACGTTCTGCTCGCAGACTTCTATCTCTTTCTTATTGTTACACTTATATTTATGCTATGGTGTAATTATCTTAAAAAAGGGGAGTCTTACCGTATTGGTACATTGGTAGTGTTGGTATTGTCAATGTCTGTGGCCGGAATATTGTTTAATAACGGTCAGGAGTACTATGTTTTATTAATATCGCTTTTGTCTATTCTTTTTTATGACCTCCGGAAAAAGCAATTATATCTGAGCATATTTTATGCTGTTTCATTTGTAAGCGTTGAAATCATATCAGCTTTTACAAACCCTGTTGAACAAGCCCCGGGATATATTAAAGTGGTTAATATGATCGTTGTGCTTTCGATCCTGCTATACTTTTTATACGATATCAAAAAAGTCTATATTGAATTTCTAAAGGAAAACATAGAAGAGAAAAGGTTGTTACAGGAGTCTAATAAACTTTTGGTGCAGCAAGCGGTTTCACTCGAAATAAAAAATAAGAATATTCAGGATCTGAAGAATAAAAATGAAGAACTTACTTCTGTCATTTATCATCAGTTGCGTTCTCCCATTGCTGCATTTGCCGATATTTTGACACAATACCTTGAATCATCAATTTATACAAAAGAAGAGTTCAGAGAAATGTCTGAATTGGTTCATAAAAAAGTAACAGGCACATTAAGTGTGGTTGACAATATGCTTAAATGGAGTAGAGAGGGAGTGGACGGATCAAAATCAAAAGATATGCTTTGCGATGTAAGCGATGTTATTCAAAAAGTGCTGATACAATTTCAGTCGCAGGTAGAGAAAAAAAATTTAAAAATACTTTTTTCTAAACCATTAAAAAGATATTCCAATGCTGATGAAGAGCACGTTTTGATAATACTGCAGAATGTTTTATCAAATGCGGTTAAGTTCAGCCCGCCGAATGAAGAAATTAAAATAGAAGTTACTTATTTGCCGGATGCCTGTCAGGTACTTGTAAGTAATAAAGGAACGGGGATCAGTGCAGATCGAATAAAAGCACTTTTCTCACATAGGCATATTGTTTCTGAAAAAGGCACCATGGATGAGACGGGTACAGGTTTTGGATTGAAAATATGCCAGAAGCTTGTTGAAAAAAATCACGGTTCTATTCAAATACTCAGTAAAGAAAATAGAAATACTACTGTTGTGATTGAATTACCGGTGATGATGCCTAAGGCAGGATGATCAAAAAAATCCTTTTACTTCTCTCATATCTCTTTGCAGCCAGTTATTTGCCGGATAATGAGTATTTCGGTTGATGGTATGAATAGAATATGCTTGTCTTGATTTGCCTGATGTATTGGGCAAACTATAATGAGGTAACAAACCATGTAACACAATGCAAGAGCCTTTTTTCACTTCCAACGGAATCATACCTTCCATTTCATAAGGAGTATTATCGAGTATCGCCATTTCTGTTCCGCCCCCTTCCTTTTTTCTAAACCAACTACGCAGTGGAGTTAGGTGTCCCCCAGGTTTTGCCCATAGACATCCGTTTTCTTTTGTGGCATCTTCTAAAGCAAACCAAAAGCCGATGCAACTATCAGGCTCTGTATATAAAAATGTAGAGTCTTGATGCGTATCTACCACACCGCCAATTTTAGCATGCTTAAATATCTGCATACTTTGAATGATCAGATAATCATCCAGCTGAAGATCACTTGCCAGCTTTTTCATTTGAGGTGAACGGGAAAAATTATTGAACACGGGATCAAGATCATGCAGGCCATGTCCGATCTTATTAAGCGAATGAAACAGATCGCCTTTTAATTTGCCTTTATCATCAAAAGCATCTTTTTCAAAAAAGAAAGAAATTTTATCTCCGGAATTTATAAAATAATCGTCGCTTGTTTTTGCCTGATCGGTAGTTTGAAAAACCGAAGGGTGCCCATCGAAGTTAAAATTTCTTGCCAGTTCTTCACCACGTTGCATGAGTGCATCGCATTCTGCAGCAGTATTGAAGTTGTCGAGAACAAGGTAGCCATTGGTTTGAAATTGTTGGAGGAGTGTCATTTAAACTATCTTCTTTAAAATGTTATTGCATTAAAGATAGTTTTTATTTATTATTTTAGATTGCAGCTCAATATAATAGCTGAAAATATCCGACTACGCTCTATTTCTCCTGTCAAACATTGTTCTTCCATGCCGATGGATATTCCAAAGATCAGCAGCTGTAAATACTTTTTTAAGATTATTTACAGTTGTTGTAGTTGCAGGATTTGCTGTTTTGCTAACTACTTTAAGTGGGTTGTTGTGTAAAGTGTTCATTTTGTTGTGTTTTAGTTGTGATGATTTTATTGAATTGTTTAAGCACATCTTCTCCTGTCAAACATTGTTCTTCCATGACGATGGATATTCCAAAGGTTGGCAGAAGTGAATACTGTTTTAAGGTTATTTACTGTTGTTTGATCTGCTGTGTTATTGATAACTGCAGTTTCTGTTTTACTTGCAACTTTTAATAAGTTGGTGTGTTGAGTGTTCATTGTTTTAAATTTTAATTGTTTATTTACTTTGATAACACAAAGATAAAAACATTTTAGTACTATGCAAAACAAAGTAGTAGTCTATGTTGTAGTAATATTCATTATTTTATACTCGATTTTGTCTATATAATATTGATAATCAATACTGTTTATCAAAATCGGTTTATCTAATCAATAATTTTGTTGATTTGATGAACGGCAAAAATAGCCATATGAGTGGTAGTTAACTCTGTAATCAAATTGGGGTTTACTCTAAAATCGATAAAAATCATCTTCCAAAATGCTTAAGAAAAGATGGATTTTAGTGGTATACCTTTAAAGAATGGTCGGTATTTACCTTTACAGTGGAGGAAGAAAAGGCTTTTAAGCTTCTGCATTCGGCAGTGGTATTAATAATGGGCAGGTTGGGAACTCCTGAATATATAATAACATTCGTTGTACTTGTTGGTACGGAGCCACAACTCCAGTTAGCTGCTGTTGCCCAATCTGTACTTGTTACACCGGTCCAGGCATTGTAATTTTCGCCACAGGTTCTTATCTCAAAATTTTTCGAACAGGTGATACCGTTATACACTGCCTGAAATGTATATATGCCCGGAGTTGTGGGTAGCTTTTTAGAAGCTCCATAAATCCCGTAGTTTATAGTAGATGCAAAACTTTGTGTCCATGAAGTACCAAAAACGGAAGCATCCGGGTTTAAAATACTCATTGTTGCTGTGGTACCGCTTGTTGGGTTTCTTACAAAAATGTAAAACTTTGCATAGCCCGGAGCTAATCCTGTTCCTTGAAAAGGTGTAACGAAAACACTGCTTTCATTTACCGTTTCAGTTGTTCCACAAATAGCCGGCGATGTATAGTCGGTTGTAAAAACAGCAGCTTTTATTACAGTGGGTTCGGTATATGGTTTTTGAGTGACCCATCTGCTGTTTAAACTAACGGTATTGCATGTACCGGAAAATGGATCAATATAAGTTGTATTGGTATTGCCTGTCCAAACTTCAAAATGCAGATGAGGTCCGGATGAGCTTCCCGAACTTCCTACTACTCCTAAATATTCTCCGGCGACTACGCTTTGTCCGATCGATTTGGTAGTAACCTTGCCCGATTTCATGTGCCAGTATAAAGTATACGAACCATCTGCATGTCCGAGAATTACATAATTAGCTGTGAGGCCGCTGCCAACTCCTACACAATTTCTGTCGTTCTCACCATCGTGTTTATCTATAATGGTCCCTGCAGCGGCAGCAATTACTTCTACCTGATTGTTATCCATTTTATAAAAACCAAAAGGGCCGATGGCAATATCAGTTCCTCTATGGCCATTATAGGTAATGGTACCGCAGTTGTAATCTTTAACCGCAGTTGTGTTATCATGATCTACGTGAGCGCTGATATAATAATAACTGCAGTCGGCAAGATCAGAAGCTGCTTTCAATGGCCAGTTAAGTAACACGGGAGCTTCGGGTCTTTTTAGTTGCACGGTTGTTGTATTCGCTTTGCAGCGCATTTCAATTGCAGCATATTGATGGGAAGTAATACAAGAATCATTTGCATTTTGTGCATGGCTTTTAAGTAGATGGATACTTAAAAAAAGTAGCAGTCCAATGGCAGGTTTTATTTTCATTCGTTCTGGTTAGAATACTGATGACCTTAGTATTGCTTTCGATGCCTACTAAAGGTAGGGAACTAAATTGAGTTGTTACTATCCCTTGATCTTGTAGATAACATAGGCTGCGGATTCTTTTAAATATTTATCCCAACTAAGCAGGTTTTCGGGAGAAGGGATGATTCCGTCAAGATGATAGCCTGCATTTCCAACTGTATAATTACAAGGAAACGAAACGGTTTTTACTCCTGCATTTTTAAAAATAAGCGATGCCCTTGGCATATGGTAGGCAGAAGTAACGAGTAGATACGGAGCTTTCAATCCTGCTGTATCAAGTAGTTTTTTGGTATTGGCAGCATTTTCAGCCGTGTTGTTAGATTTATCTTCATATAGGATAACGCTATCGGGAATACCCATTTCATGCAATTCTTTACGGACCCAATCGCCTTCAGTAAAATCTTTATTTGATCTTTTACCGTTGCCGCCACTGATGAGTATGTGTTGTATTTTTTTTTGTTGATAGAGTTTTACTATTTGTATGAATCTGTCAGATGTTGCATTAAAATAACCATTGTTGTTTTCGTCAGGGCTGGCAAATCCTCCTAACAAAATACCACAACTGTAAGTATTGTCTTTGGACACATCTCTTGGTTTTGGCTGCCACCAGTTTGCATACCAGGTTATAAGCCACATATTGCTAAATATAAGAAATACCAGCAATGCGGTATACTTGCAAATTTTTTTAACCTTCGGGGACTTAAAAATAAAATATGCAATAATCAGTATTACCAGCCAGTTAATGGGGGATAATATAAATGATAAGATCTGTGAAGCGATGATATGCATAATTTTAAATTTTAATGATATCTGAATAGTAGATTAAAAAATACCGATAGTTGTTTGGCTATCGGTATTGAATATTATTATTTTCGTAAAGATTTATACAAGGTCTATATCAAAATTCACTAATTGTACAAACTCGTCTATTCTTGAAGCGATGTCTGATTTAGTAATTTCTTTTAGTTTGTTAGGGCCGAATTTTTCAACACAAAAACTTGCTAAAGCACTACCTACAATGATCGCAGTTTTCATGTTTTCGAAACTGATATCTTTTGTTTTGGCAATGTGACCAATGAAGCCGCCTGCAAATGTATCACCAGCCCCAGTTGGATCAAACACTTCTTCTAGAGGCAATGCAGGTGCAAAGAAAACATGATTTTCATGGAATAATAAAGCGCCATGCTCACCTTTTTTGATGATCAAAAATTTAGGACCCATTCCCATTATTTTTTTTGCAGCTTTCACCAACGAAACTTCTCCGCTTAATTGCCTTGCTTCACCATCATTCACTAATAACACATCTACTTTTTTCAGCACTTCTTTTAATCCGTCCAAAGCAATATCCATCCAAAAATTCATTGTGTCCAGTACAATTAATTTCGGTCTTGTTTTAAGCTGGTTGATAACACTTAATTGAATTTTCGGATCAAGATTACCAAGCATTAAAAATTCTGCACCCTGATAACTATCAGGTACTATAGGATTAAAGTCTGCCAATACATTGAGGTCGGTAATCAATGTATCTCTTGAATTCATGTCAAGGTGATATTTTCCACTCCAGAAAAAAGATTTTTTATCGGCAACGATTTCAACGCCATCTAACTCAACGCCACGTTTTTTAAGGTCATCCATTTCTTCTTTAGGAAAATCATATCCTACAATAGAAATTTGTTGAATGGGAGTAACAAAATTGCTGGCTGCAAGCGCCACATAAGTAGCTGACCCCCCTATAATTTTATCTACTTTTCCAAATGGTGTTTCAATGGCATCAAAAGCCATGGTACCTACAGTAATTAAAGACATAGTTTACTTTTTTAATTTTTTATCGGTGCAAAAGTAACGGATTATAGGGGCTTTTGGGTAAGTTGCAGTGGGTTTTTATTATAGTTTAGGGGTTTAGTGGGTTTAGAGGTTTAGAAGGTTTAGTTTAAGCGTTTTTTTGAAAAATTTATAATCTTTAAATAACTCCCCTTTAGGGGATGGGGGTAACATGCTTATACAAATACATCCGGAGAATCCGCAGCCAAGGCTTATCAAGCAGGTGGTAGAATGCCTGAAAGACGGGGGTATAATTGTGTACCCCACCGATACGATCTATGGGTTGGGTTGCGATATTGGCAAACCAAAAGCTATTGAACGGATATGTAAAATAAAAAACATAGATCCTCAAAAGGCTCAACTTTCATTCATCTGTAATGACTTAAGCCATTTGAGCGACTATACAAAAAGCATTGACACACCGTTGTACAGAATGCTGAAAACATATCTGCCAGGGCCTTATACTTTTATTTTACCGGCAAGCAAACAAGTGCCTAAAATATTGCAGAGCAAGAAGAGTACTGTTGGTATTCGTGTGCCCGACAACGTTATATGTCATCATATTTTACGTGAATTAGATAATCCTATACTGAGCGCTTCTTTGCCCGGAGAAATGGTAGAAGAATATACAGACCCCGAGATCATCTGGCAAAAATTTGAACATCTGGTCGATTTTGTAATTGACGGCGGGATGGGAGGCATGGTGCCTTCTACCGTTGTGGATTGTACTTCGGATGAATGGTCAATTATCAGACAGGGGCTAGGTGTATGGGAGGAATAAAATATAATAGCCGGGAAGCCGAAAAGACGACTGTTATACTGTAACAATTTTTCGTCTTCCCGTCTCCCCGGCTATGTTTTTCAGTTTAACTTATTTTCTATCTCTTTTGTTATGTTTTTTACGGAAAATATCTCTGTTTGCATGTCTTTTATCTTTACGAATGTCTTTGCGTTCTGCCGGTGTAATTACACCATCTGCCTTAGCTACTTTTTTTTCTTTACGAATCTTTCTTTGATCGTGTCTTAATTTTTTTGCTTCGGCTTTAGTAAGTTCACCACTCTTTACACCTTGTGTAATGCGTTGGTGTTGGCTGCCAGTTGGCGATTGTGCATTAGCACTAAAAGTTGCTACACTTAAAAATGCAACTGTTGCAAGAATTAATTTTGCTTTCATGTTTTTATATTTTTTTAATGAATAATTTTTTAACCGGTTTAGTATATACAGACGGAAACGGGGAAAGAAGGTTTAATTGATCCGGATCGTTTTTTTGAGAACGAATTGTTAAAACAAGGGCAATTGTTTAGGAAGGATATTGAAACTCATGCGATGGTATTGGCATAATCCGTTTGTTTCAATGGCTTTGCGATGTGTGGCTGTGCCGTATCCTTTATTTTTATCCCAGCCATACTCAGGAAATTTTAAAGCAATTTTTTGCATGAACTCATCCCGATATGTTTTTGCAAGAATACTGGCAGCTGCAATGGAAGCATATTTCCCATCGCCTTTTACAATGCAATGATGTTGAATTTTTTTATAAGGTTTAAAGCGATTGCCATCTACCAATAACAATTCGGGAACTGTAGTAAGTTGATCTAAACTAAGATGCATGGCTTTATATGAGGCTTGCAAAATATTGATCCGGTCTATTTCTTCATTGCTTACCTGACTAACGGCAAATGCAATGCTTTCTTTTTCTATGATCGGCCTCAGCATATCTCTTTCTTTTTCTTTTAATTGCTTACTATCGTTCAATAATGGGTGATGAAATTTTTTTGGTAAGATAACGGCAGCAGCAAATACCGGCCCTGCGTAGCAACCTCTTCCGGCTTCGTCTAATCCGGCTTCAATAAGTTTGTTTTGATAAAACGGGAGTAACATTATCTTTCAAAAATAATCAATAAATAATCTGTTCAATCAAATGCTGTAATACCTTTGTAGTATGACAAGATCGATCAAACGCTGGGCCATTGCAACTTTTATTCTTTGTTTTTTAGTGATCATTGCCGGGGGGGTAGTACGTACTACGCAAAGCGGCATGGGGTGTCCGGATTGGCCAAAATGTTTTGGGAAATGGATACCGCCTACAAATGCAAGTGAACTTCCCGCTGATTTTGAAAAGTATTTACGCAAACAGGATATCGATCATACATTTAATGCTTTTCATACCTGGATAGAATATTTTAACCGCTTGTTTGGGGTGTTGCTTGGGTTATTTGGTATCATTCAACTGGTCCTATTATTCAGGAAACGCAATTTCAACAGACAAGCATATAAATTATCGGCCGCTTTTCTGATCGTGGTTATTTTAACCGGCTTATTTGGCGCACTGGTGGTTAAATTCAATCTGGCACATATCAGTATATCTGTGCATTTATTATTTGCAATCATATTAGTACAAATTCAACTGGCCTTACTGCTCTCTTTAAATGGCACATTGAACTCCGTTATTACAAGTGCTGCTTTTCGAAAATGGATGATGGTTTTTTTAGTGATGATTTTCATCCAATCTGCCTTGGGTACAATGGTGAGAATGTATGTTGATGATGTTTCAAAAGCATTGCACTATGGCGATAGAGGAAGTTGGCTGGCAGAGCAACCATTGGCTTTCATTGTTCATCGTAGTTTTTCGTGGGTTGCGCTGTTACTCTCAGGATTTATTTTTTGGAAATACAGATATTATTCTGAGCTTAAAAAGAAAGTATCTGTATTATTGGTGTTTGTTGTTTTAAATATGATAGCCGGAATAGTGTTGTATTATGCTGAGATGCCCGCTGTAGCTCAACCTGTACATTTGTTGCTGGCAACCTTTGCAATTACACAATCTGTGTATACCCTGCTACAATTAAAGACGGGAAAAAGCGTTATTTAGCTATATAGTTGTATCTTTTATCTGCTGATAAAACCATAGTCTATTTATGAAACGTTTGCTGAAAGATATCTTTTATTCTTTTCCGGTTCAGCTTTTCATTTTACATTTCCGTAAATACCAGATATTATTATTGTTTTGGTTTTTGATGACAAGCACTATCAACAGTGGGTTTATGCACAGCTATGGAGCCGATGCATTGTTCTTTGTTCCTGAATATCTTGGCAAAGTAAACGCACTGAGTACAGCTTTTGTAGGGATGGCGTTAGGTGTTTTTTTTATGTGCTGGAATATCACCACGTTTATTCTTCATACAAGACGATTTAAATTTCTGGCAACTGCATCCAAACCATTTTTAAAATACTGTCTTAACAATGCTGTTTTCCCTTTACTGTTTTTAATATTCTACATTATTAGGTCTTTACAATTTAATATCGATAAGGAACTTTTAAGTATAGGCGAGGCATTGGGTTTATTGGGAGGGTTTTTAGGCGGTTTCTTTGTTTTGATCGTTACTTCTTTTGTTCTTTTCTTTAGTGCAGACAAAAGAATATTAAAAGGAATTGCTCCGATAATCGGAAACCCGGACGCTTTTAAAGCAAGTTTTGATCCGGATAAAAAAAGACAGAGTGATGCTTTTGGAATGAAGGTAGGCTACTATTTCAGCACAAGATTAAAACTTAGAAAAGCAAGAAATGTTTCTCATTACAGTCAGGATTTTTTGGATGCGGTTTTTAAGCGGCATCATTTTTCAGGTATGATTGGTGTTATTGTCGCTTTTATTTTTTTAATTGTTTGCGGATTTTTTTTAGATCTTAAATTTTTTCAGGCGCCAGCTGCTGCTAGTATCATTATCTTCTTTGCAGTATTGATCGCTGTTATTGGCGCACTCACTTATTTTTTACAAAGCTGGAGTGTTTTATTTGTGATTATTTTATTTATTGCGCTGGATATTTTGTATCAGTACGATATTATTGATCCACGTAACAAGGCTTACGGACTTAATTACCTGAATAAAAATGAACGTCCGGAATACAGCAAAAGATCATTACAAAAATTATGTACGCCTGAACTGATAGATGCGGATAGGGCAAATATGCTGGCAATTTTGGAGCAATGGAAAAAGCGGCAAAATACAGATAAGCCTGTTATGTTATTCATCAATGTGAGTGGCGGGGGGATGCGTAGTGCAGCTTTTGTGATGAATACCTTACAGCAGTTGGACAGTAGCACCAATGGAAAATTGATGAAACAAACTTTCCTGATCAGTGGCGCAAGTGGTGGTATTTTGTCGGCAACTTATTTTAGAGAATTATATCGACAAAAAATAAACGGGGCGAATATTAATCTGTATGATCCGGAATATACAAATACTATTTCTCAGGATCTGCTTAATCCTATTTTTTCATCGTTGGTAAGCAGAGATATTTTTTCACCCGTACAACGATTTTCGGTTGGTCCATACCGTTATATAAAGGACAGAGGTTATGCCTTTGAGCAAAAGTTAAACGAAAACTCGGGCAATATTCTTGATAGGCAATTGAAGGACTATGTCGATGATGAAAAAAATGCAAGAATACCGTTGATGATCTATAACTCTGTAGTAACCAGAGATGGTCGTAAACTGATGATCGGAACACAGCCCCTCAGTTTTATGATGAAGCCGGCCTGTTATGCAACAGATAGTTTATATAGCCCGGATGCGATCGACTTTGCATCACTTTTTAAAAAGCAGGATCCTTTTAACCTTCGATTACTCACGGCATTACGCATGAATGCTACATTTCCTTATGTGTTACCAAATGTATTATTACCAACCAGCCCTGTAATAGATGCAATGGATGCCGGATTGAGAGATAATTACGGACAAGAAACAACCTTACGTTTTATAGATAATTTTAAGGAATGGATATCCGAAAATACAGGTGGAGTAATGATCATTCAAATTCGTGATAGATTGAAAGACAACTGGCAACAACCTTTTGAAACAGGATCGATCAGCGATATTGTTGTAAAGCCAGCTACTATGTTGCAACACAACTGGTATAAATTACAAGATTATTTTCAAGGAGATCAGTTCAGTTATTTAAATGATTCACTGCAAACAAAAACACAACGACTAACGTTTATGTATGTACCGGACAAGGAAGATAAAGGAGCTGCGTTGAATTTTCACCTGACTGCAATAGAAAGAAAGGATGTAGTTCAATCATTTAAAAAACCCTATAATCAGCAACTGCTGGAAATATTGAAAGCAACTTTGAAATAGTTTAAGGCTGTATCAATTTGAATGCATCCGGTATGATCTCGAATGTAAATTTTTTGGCTGTAGTTGCCGGATCACCATCGATGTGTAGTGGAGCATTCTCCGGATTTTTAATGATCAGTTTATCCGTTTGAAAATAGATAACATCTTTATCGTGAAAGGTTTTATCGGTGTAGTTAGCAGGTTCTCCTTTACTGATATGTTTAATAACGGTCCACAATAACCTCAGTTTGCTCATTTTTCTTACTATCACAACATCTATCAAGCCATCGCTAAGACTGGCTTTTGGAGCGATGGTAAAATTGTTGCCAAACTGGTTGCTGTTGGCTATACTAATAAAGTAGGCATGAGTGATAAAGGTTTTTCCTCTATCTGTAATTTCAAATTCAAAGGGCTCGGCAGATAAAAAATTATTGAGGGTTTGTTTTACATAAGTAGATAGACCCCTTGTTTGCTGATTAGCAAAATCATGGGCTACCTGTGCATCAAACCCCAATCCGCAAAGCATACAACTGAATGTGTCGTTAATGAAAAATGAATCTATATAAGAAGCTTTGCCTTTAAAGATCAGATCTAGTGCTTTATCGAATTGCCTTGGAATTTTAGCGGCCAGCGCAAGCCCGTTTCCTGAACCCAAAGGAATGATGCCGATCTTCACATCAACATCTAATAATGCATTAACGATCTTATTAATGGTGCCATCGCCTCCACAAATAACGATGTCGGTTATCTCTTCTTTATCAATTTTGTCTTTTAGAAAAAAGTAATTGCCGGCTGCATTTGTGTGTAGAATTTCGAAAGGGATGTTTTCCTGTGCAGTTCTCTCTTTTATCTTTTGAAGCAGTACCTGTTTATCCTTTGTGCCGGAAATGGGGTTAATGAAATAAATGATTTTACGCTGCATAGAGTTTTCTAGTTAACCCGTTTCAGATCTTTGAGTAAAAATTCTTCGTCGTAATTGGGTTGTGATCTTGTTTTATAATGAAACTCTAAAGAGTTACGCAAAGCCGCACTGCTTTTTATAAGTTTGTTTGTAAAGTAATCACTTAAAGGGTAAATTGAAAATTTCTCGCCTTCTTTTTTTATTTCTGCCAAATAGGTTCTTCCGGCAATAGTAGCATTTATAAATTGTTTGTCAACTGCAGTCGATAGAAAAGCTGTGCCTTTTATAGTGTCGTCGGTAACAACTCTGTATTTGATAAATTCCTCCGTATAGCCAATAATAGAAATATCATATTCCATATCATTCTTTTTAGAGAAAATAATTTTTACCGGTTCGGTTTTCGTGTGCTTGTCGTCGATTATTTTGGTAACCAGGGTTGCCCATTTGCCTAATAGTGATTCATCTACCGGTTGTTGTGGCTTTTCATCTAACGCATAGGGAGACGAGTATGGACAGGCCGTTAACGTAATGGCTAGTATAAACAGGATTGGTAAGTATAGAATGCGTTTCATTAGGTAGCCAAAATTACTTTATTGGTAAAAAAGCTAATTGGACATTTTATAAACGTATGGGGACAATTCTTTATTGCAAGGCTCATTTTTTTAACAGCCAGCCTAACCAACCACCTATTTCCATCATCCAGGCTATACCGAGGTGAACGATTAGTCCTCCCCAGATGCTTCCGGTATTAATGGAGATGATACCCAGGAGCATACCACCAAAAAAGCTACTAATGGCTTCACCCATAGGTTTTCCCAAATGTATGGTGCAATAAAAGCAGGCGATAGGGATAATACAGTGAGTGCCGCAAATTTGTGCAAGCGCAAGCACTAAGAAACCCCTAAAGAAAAACTCAATGCTTACAAAATCGAAACCGTAGCTTAATTCGAAAATAAGGTATCGCCACTTATCAGCCAATGAATTTGAAGGGAGATCGTTCAAGATCTTTGCCTTAGGATAAGTTTGCAGAAAATCATTTTGAGTGCTTGCTAAAGCTATTAATGGGATCATAATTGCCAGCATGATCAGGTAAGGAGACAAATGATCTAAAGGTTTAATACCGTAAAAGGGTTGATTGTTTCGGTCCTTTAAAAACCAGACAATAATAACGGGAATGAGTACAACAAACACCCGTACTATCCAGTTAATGCTTTGGAAATAAAATAATCGATCAGGACCATTCCATTTTGAAAACATCCATGCCTTATGAAAATCAAAGTTTACTCTGAAGGAAAAAAAAGCAGGGGCTAATAAAAGCATAATCCAGAACCAAACGTTTTTTATATGATCAATTTCTTTAAAGAAGAAAGATTGGATTGCAAATGCAATTGCAAATGGCACGAGGTATAAAAGATAATACAACCCAAAGCTTTGCAATTTTGTTTTACCGGTTGTTATATATTTTTTTTCGAGACCATGCCAGTAATTAAGATAGATAACGCCGCCAAGCATACAAATAATAATGCAGAAGTATAACCAGTTAAATTCTCGGTTGTAAAACTCCCTCAGATATTTGATGATCGATTGCAATAAGTTTTTTTTATAAAGATAATCATCTGATATTTTATTAAATAAAAACCTCCGTAGAAAACTACAGAGGTTAAATATATTACGAAGAAAGAAAGCCTATTTACTTGTAGCCTATCCAGGTTCTTTTTTCAATACTAAAAAGCCAGTAAATGCCATTTGCATAAGCAAAGTTGAAAGATTTTTCAACCGGAGCGTCATCGGGCAACAGAAGCTTACTTTTTAATAAACCTGTTGAAAGATCATATAATTCAATTCGCTTTTGTTCAACATTTAATAATCCAACTTCCGATTTAGCTAATCCGGTATAAATAATAGAAGTGTAATTATAAGTTTCGAGTGTTTCATCATCTGTATCTATAAAATCATCTTCTATTTTTCCATGATGTATCTGGATCGCATCTACAAAAACCCCATTGTTGTCATAACGGTCAATATAGGTTTTGTTTAAAAAAAGTACTTCATCTTTTCTGGGATTAAGAACACCAACACTCTGTGCATCAGGCTGATTCATGCCTTCAATGTCAATAGTATTGTCTTCAATAATACCTTTTTTATCGAGTGTATAAGTGAACCAGCCCCCATTGTCGTATGCGTTACCGCTGATGGCTTTGGTCTTTGGATTATACCATAAGCCTCTTACATCAACCATGGCGGTTACATCATCTTTTGATAAACGCTTTCCTTTAACATCAAAAACTGCAAATGGATACCCGGTATTGCCGGCAAAGGAAGCGTAATATTTTTTCTGTATAGGATGCCATACAACAGATGCCCCACGTGTGCCACACATATCATCATCGGCTGTTTTGGGCATTTTTAATTCAAGCGTTTTTTTAAGCTTGGCTTTTGTTTGGGCCGATATTTCGGTTGTAGAGAAAAAAAGACTGGCGATTGCTAAAAGGAGTATTCGTTGCATAAGGTTAAAGTTTTTAGAGTGCTAAGAAAATAATAAATAAGCTATAAAACAATACCCGTGCTATGGTATTTTATAAATTCTTTTTGGCGTCGTTGAGCGTTTTCCACAACATGTCTTTAAGTTCTGTTAAACCCTGACCTGCAACGGAGGATATAAAGATATGGGGTATTTTTTTAGGAAGTTCTTTTTTTATGGCGGCTTTCAACTCATCATCCAGCATATCGCTTTTGCTGACAGCGATCACAAAATCTTTTTGCAGCATTTCCGGATTGTATTCCTTCAATTCATTTACAAGAATTTCAAATTCTTTTTTATGATCTGCACAATCTGCAGGAATCAGAAAAAGTAAAATAGAGTTGCGTTCTATATGCCTTAAAAAACGATGGCCAAGACCCTTTCCTTCAGCAGCACCTTCAATGATACCGGGCAGATCGGCAATACAAAAACTCTTACCATCTCTATATTCCACCATACCCAACTGCGGTGTAAGTGTAGTAAATGCGTAGTTAGCAATTTTAGGTTTAGCTGCGGTTATGCTTGACAGTAAGGTTGATTTTCCTGCATTCGGAAAACCTACTAAGCCTACATCTGCCAGTACTTTTAACTCAAGCAGTTTCCATCCTTCAACACCCGATTCGCCGGGTTGTGCATAGTCGGGAGCTTGATTGGTAGCAGTTTTAAAATTTGAATTGCCTAATCCGCCTCTGCCACCTTTCAGCCAAATAACTTCTTGCCCGTCTTCTAAGATCTCTACTTCTTTTTGACCCGTTTCTTCATCTCTTGCAATAGTACCCAACGGAACCTCAATGATGATATCTTTACCAAACCTGCCTGTCTGATTGTTTTTATTACCACCTTCTCCATTCTCTGCCAGCACATTTTTATAATATCTGAGATGCAGCAGTGTCCATAGTTGCGAATTACCACGTAAAATGATATGTGCTCCACGACCACCATCGCCGCCATCGGGCCCGGCCATTGCATTGTACTTAGTGCGCATGAAATGCTTGCTGCCTGCACCTCCATGTCCGCTGCGACAGAATATTCTGATATAATCGATGAAGTTCTTTTCCATTATTGTGGCAAATATAACTTATATATTTTTTAGTAAATTTATTAAAACTTACTGCCATGCAATCGAAAGCTGCAACTGTTGATGCGTATATAAAAGAATTACCTCCTGAAAGGCAGGTAGCTATAAAAAAACTAAGAGCTCTTATCAAGAAAAACATACCAAAAGGGTTCAAAGAAGAAATGGGCTATGGGATGATGGGCTATGTAGTGCCACATAGTATTTATCCGGAAGGGTATCATTGTACTCCAGAATTACCGTTGCCATTTTTAGGGGTGGCATCGCAAAAAAATTTCATAGCTGTGTATCACATGGGTATTTATGCCGATAAAAAATTACTTGATTGGTTTACAAAAGAGTTTGCAAAAACAGGCTTAGGGAAATTAGATATGGGAAAAAGTTGTATGCGCTTTAAGAATCTCGACAAGATCCCTTACGAGTTGATAGGAGAGTTGGTTTCAAAAATTACTGTAGCGGATTGGATAAAATTGTATGAAGAAAAATTTAAAAAACGATAGAGGCACGGATGAGACAGATTTTTGCAGATTAAGCGGATAAAATCTGCGTTGGTCCGTATCAATCATCATTATCCGTGTTGCTATATCATAAAATACCTTCTTCCAATTGATCCAGATAAATAAACTCCGGCGCTTTAACACCTGCATCTTTTCTGATCTGTATCAATCCTGGTGATTCAAAAAAATGTTTTGCCTTTTCAAGCGATGACCATTTTGAAAAATGTACAATTTTATTTGAATTTTTTTCATACGCCAATACTTGATAAGCTATTTCACCTGCTTCTTTTCTGATGTCAGCGGCATTGTCAAAAATTTTTTTCCATGCAGGGTAGTCTGCTACTTCATGAATAATTAAAACGTATTGCATTTATTGTTGTTTAAGTACGGCTTCAATTCTTTCTTTTAATGTATCATATGGCGTAAATCCCTGGGCAAGTAAATAAAATTTTGACTCACTCATTTGTACAAGTACTTGTGGAAACGACTCAACATTTAGTTGTTTGCACAAAGCAAATTCGTAATAAGCCTTTTCTTTGTACTCTTCGCTTTTTAGTTTACTGTAAAACGTTTCAGCGTGTATCTGGTATTTTTCGAGAAGATGACGATAAGCTTCATTGTCGTCCAAATCTCTTCCTTCATATTTCAATGCATATTGTAGATCACTTGCAAAAGCTAATTGTTTATCAGGAAATAATTCTTTGAAGATGCATAATGCAATAGCAGGTTTTTCGGAATCCATTACCCAATCGCTTTTATCAGGATTGTTGATATGCCATAAAAAATCTTCGCCGAATTTTCTTCCGGTCAATTCTTCTACACGTTTATATGCACTTTGTATGAATGGGGCTATTTTTCCTATCGGCATTTTTTGTTCGCCGATCATCATGCCGCCGCTGAGAACTTCAATGTCTAATTGGTCTCTGTATTCTTCGGCAATTTCCAGCATTATAGGGCTGAAGCCGTAACACCAGCCGCAGTAGGCATCATAACAATAAATTAGGATAGGATTCATAAATTAGTTTTTTAATTCCTTCACTCTTTAATTTCTAATGAGCAACCAACCAATTTTCCCCAACACCAATTTCAGCATCTGTGGGAACGCCATTAGGTAAAGCCAATGCAGTTTGCATACAATTTAATATTACCGGTTTGATGATTTCAATTTCATCTTTGTGTGCATCAAAAACCAATTCATCATGCACCTGCAATAACATTTTGCTTTTGAAATTTTGTTTTTTGAATTCATGATGAATTTTGATCATTGCCAGTTTGATCATGTCTGCTGCTGTGCCTTGTATCGGACTATTGATGGCGTTACGTTCCGCAAAACCACGAACCGTAAAGTTGGCTGAAGTAATATCTTTCAACCAGCGCTTACGTCCCATCAAGGTTTCAACATAGCCCGTTTCTTTCGCAAAGTTGATGGTGTCGTCCATATATTTTTGGATAGAAGGGAATTCTTTTTTGTAGTTGTCTATTATTTCTTTTGCCTCTGTTCTTGAGATAGATAAATTTTCTGCTAGTCCGAAAGCACCTTGCCCGTAGATGATGCCGAAGTTTACACTCTTTGCTTTGTAACGCATTTCTTTTGTTACTTCTGAAACATCTACATTAAATACTTTAGCAGCAGTAGCGGTGTGAATGTCAATGCCGGTTTTAAAAGCATTGCACATGTTTTCATCACCACTGATAGCTGCAACAATGCGTAATTCTATTTGTGAATAATCGGCACTTATTAGTACATGATTTTCATCTCTTGGTATGAATGCTTTCCTGATCTCTTTTCCTTTATCTGTTCTGATAGGAATGTTTTGTAGGTTGGGATTGTTGCTACTCAAACGGCCCGTAACTGCTACCGCTTGTGCATAGGAAGTATGTACACGATTTGTTTTTCTGTTGATCATTAATGGCAATGCATCAACATAAGTAGATTTTAATTTGGTGTATTCTCTAAAAGCGAGAATATCATCAACGATTTTATTTTGTGATGCTAATTTCAATAAAACATCTTCGCCTGTTGCATACTGACCTGTTTTTGTTTTTTTTGCTTTAGGGTCTAGCTGCAGTTTATCAAACAATACTTCACCTAATTGCTTAGGACTTGCTAAGTTAAAACGAACCCCAGCTTGTTTGTATACACTTTCTTCTGCGGTCTTTGCTTCCCTCTCTAATTCTTTACTGTATTCGTGTAAGAATTTTTCATCAATACGAATGCCTTCAAATTCCATGGCTGTTAATACTTTTACCAATGGGTTTTCTACTTCATAAAAAACTTTTTCTACTTCTTTTGTTTTTAACATCGGAAGAAAAATATTCTTTAGTTGTAATGTGATATCTGCATCTTCAGCAGCATATTCTTTTACTTTTTCAATTTCCACATCTCTCATATTGCCCTGACCTTTTCCTTTCTTGCCGATTAGTTCATCAATTTTCACGGGAACATAGCCTAAAAATCGTTCACTCAGATCGTCCATGCTGCGTTTGCCTTCCGGTTCAATTACATAATGTGCAAGCATTGTATCGAAAATATTTCCTTTCAATTCAAAGCCATACCATTTTAAAATAAGCATATCATACTTGATATTTTGCCCAACCCATGTTTTACTTTCATCATTGAATAAAACTTCGAACTGCTTTAAGATCTTTAGTGTTTCTGGTTGTGAAGCAGGGCAAGGGATATAATATCCTTCGCCGGGCTTTATAGAAAAACTTAAACCAACCAACTCTGCGTCATTTGCATCAATGCCGGTGGTTTCTGTATCAAAACAAATTTCATCTGTTGTTTGAAGAAGCGCAACAAGACTTGCAATTTTTTCCGGTGTATCAGTTAATTCATAATCATGTTCTGTATTGTGGATGTTTTTGTCGGCAGCCATAGTAACCTGTTCTGAACTACTGTCGGGATTTTCAACCACCGTTGGAGTTTCGGGTGCTTCAATAATATTTCCGAAAAGGTCCATTTGAACCTGAGCAGGCTTAGCATTCTCAGTCGTCCGTTTTCCGTTGTCTGTCGTCGGCAAAGCAATATCTTCTCCAAGCAATCTTTTTCCAAGCGTTCTGAATTCCAATTCCTCAAAAATTTCTTTTAAAGCTGCTGCATTCTTTTCTTTTATTCTGAAATTTTCTTCATGAAATTCTGCCGCAGGAATATCTGTAATGATGGTTGCTAATTTTTTACTCATCAATGCCAGTTCTTTCCCGGCAACAATTTTTTCTCCGAGTTTGCCTTTGATGTTTTCTGCATTGGCTAAAACATTTTCTAAAGTGTTGTACTCTTTTAAAAGTTTAGCAGCAGTTTTTTCTCCTACACCCGGTATACCCGGGATATTATCAACGGCATCTCCCATCATGCCAAGTATATCTACAACCTGACTCACATTTTCTATATCCCATTTTTCGCAAACTTCTTTTGGACCGAGTATTTCGTGTGTATTGCCTTGATAAGGCGGTTTGTAAATTTTAATGTTTTCTGAAACCAATTGTCCGTAATCTTTATCAGGCGTAACCATAAAAACTTCATAACCGGCTTTCTCCGCCTGTTTTGCTAATGCACCAATTACATCATCTGCTTCGTAACCATCTATGGCAATAACAGGAATATTCAATGCTTCGATGATTCTTTTTATATCGGGGACCGCAGAAGAAATATCTTCAGGTGTTTCTTGTCGATTGGCTTTGTAATCTGCAAAATCTGTATGGCGTTCGGTAGCAGCACTTGTATCAAAACATACAGCCATATGTGTAGGTTTTTGATTAGTGATGAGATCGATCAATGTATTGGTGAAACCGAACTGTGCATTGGTATTACGGCCTTTGCTGGTGATACGTGGGTTACGAATAAGTGCATAATATGCTCGGAATACGAGGGCAAACGCATCTAAGAGAAATAATTTTTTTTGCATGGAGTAAAGATAGGAAAAAGGTAGGAGTGACCACGGACAACTGACCACTGACAACAGTCTGTACCTATAGTCATGGTTTGTTGTCAGTGGTCAGTTGTCCGCGGCACTACATTAAAATCTTGTCTCCAAATAATGTGGTAACATTGCTCGCCAGGTTTGCCAGTCATGTGGCATATCATGCCCCCAAATATCGAGTTCATAATTAATGCCTTTATCGTAAAGTTCTGCGGCAAAAGATGCAGCAGCATTTGGATCTTCGTGAGCTCCTCTGCCCGATAAAATATGTATATGATTGCTTTCTCTTATTTTTTCTAAATACCAGTGATTAGAAAGATTGGGGATGTATTGCATGGGAGAGTTGTAATAAACCTGTTCGTCCCAAAATCCATTTGTATAATAAGATAGATCATATACGCCACTCATGGCAATAACGCCATTGAGCAGATCGGGCTGTTTTAAAAATAAATTCATGCTGTGTAATGCTCCGAAGGATGCGCCGCAGGTAATGATAGGTGTATCCCAGGAAGTGCTGTTCTTTATAAAAGGGACTACTTCGTCATATACATATTGATTGAACTGATTATGTCTAATCGCTTTATGTTCAGGCAGCATTTCTTTGTTCATCCAACTTTCAGTATTAATACTGTCGATAGAAAATACTTTTACTTTTCCGCTGTTAATGTGTGGAGCAATTGCATCAATTAATTGAAAACGTTCATATTCCAGATAATCAGCACCTGCTGTGGGTATGAGCAATAATGCAAATCCAAAATCACCATATGTTACAATGGGCATGTCTTTTTGTAGAGACGGGCTGAACCATGAGGTTATTTCTCTTTTCATATTGCTAAGTTTTAATTTTTTATTTCATAGAGTTACTAACGGAAGTTAATTAATATTAATGATTCTGCCAATCCATTTGTACTCCCGGAGCTGCTTTCAATCCCGTAACTGAAAATTTGTTATTACTATTCAAAAATAATAGCTGAAAACCGGGAGAAAGCTGACCCATATCAACAGGATATTCTACACTATGCCACTGTGTATCATAATCCCAGCTGCTTTCATCTATTCTGGAGATCTTTCCATCATAGTCATTCGTATGAATGAATAAACGTTTAGGTTTTAGTACGAGAATGAGTTTAGTTTTATCGCCTATGTTCGGCATATATGGAATGATTAAGGTTCCGGTTTCGTAGACTGATGCCGATATATTAGCAGTATAACTTTGTTTCAGTATATGCGAATAATCCTGAAAACTCTTTTCAGCTGTATTATAAAAACCCAGTTTGAATAATTTAGGTTGACCCTGATAAGTATTGTTTGTACGAGTGATCTCTATTTCTATATAGCCTTCTCTGTATTGCCCACGAGGATCGGGCTTGAAATGCATAAAGCCGTTATCAACCATATTTGTTTGAGATGAGGTTGTTATGCTTTTATGTAGCTCTTCTTTCATTTTTTCTTTTACAGCATCCGGACAAGGAATGCCTGTTTTCTCCTCAGCAATTGCAACGGCATTATCTACTAACTGACCTTCGGCCATTTGTGCCATTTCATCAAAATTAGGAAGCGATGGGGGTAAGCCTGCATAAGCCATCGCAACATCGAAACCTATACCTACAGCACTTTTGCAAGTTTCGTTACTGCCACACACGGCACTTTGTAAATTGTTTTTTGCGAAGTTTTTAGTGTCGCTGTAAACTTTGGCTACGCCGTTGATTACAGCTTTTACGGCTCCACCGATACCATTAAAGGCTTTGTCAAAAAAGGATTTATCTTTTTCCGGTTGCGGACACATTATTGTGCCAACAGGAAAAGCTGATTTGATATTGCTATACAACGGACTACTATTTACAATAGCTTCGTTATAGCCGGTTATAACGTTACACAATTCATATTCAGCTTCTGCAAAATGAGGTTGTGTGTATTTGAATGATGTGATGGTATAATCGTTATACAATTTTAATTCTTCGGAAGGAGGTGGTGCCGTAAAAGTTAATGGAGTTTCATATTTTACTACAACTGTATTGCTTATGTCCGTTGTTATTGGATCATTGTTTGCATCCAAAGGAATGATCCGTACAAAATATTTACCGAAATTGCTGACTGCATTTAGTACGGAAAGATTAGAAAGATATAGGGTTGTATTACCCTCCGATTCGTCTTTCGGGAGTGTAACACTCTTTCTTATATTTTTATTAAGATTTGATCTCCCGTTGATAAAAAACGATTTACTGATCGAAGCATTTTGAATAAAAGGTTTGTTGGCATGTACCGGTTTTATTTTTGATAGCTCATATTTAGGTTTTGCGTTACTGTTATCATTTACATTTTCATATGAAAGTTTGAAAGCAAAACTGTCGGCACTATTCTTAGGCCGTTCAATAACGCCGCTTAATACAATACCTCCGAAATCTTTTTGTATTCCTTGGGGAAAAGGAAGTTCGGAAATTTCATATCTGGCTTTGTAAATACCTGAAGCAATATTTCGCCACAAAAATCCGATCTCCCATTTTTTTTGATCGCTATAAGTGATCATGTCGGATCCGGCAAAATAATATTGATGAACATCCGGGTCAATAGGCATATACTCTCCGGCTAACAAAGTGATCTTTTTTGTTTTCAGCAATTCTGTGTATAATGAATTTTTAGGAAGAAAGCTAAAGCTATTGCGGATCGTTGCTTTTTTGTCGGATCTTGTTGGGGTTGTTTGCCGAACTATAGGTGTACCCGGCCTCATTGTGTCAGCAGATTTTTGTTGTGTAACTATTTTTGTCTTCGGTTGAACTTTTATTGGAGTAACTCTTGTTGGGGTTTGTGCATTGAGTGTAAGGAAAGATAGTGTTGTCAAGATGTGTAGACAAAATATTAGTTTCATTGACATAATTAAATTTTTAAATTTGTCAATAAGGTAAAATTATTTTTTCATTTCACCTAACTCTTTCTGCATTCTAAACATTTCATCTCTCAGTTTAGCGGCTTCCATGAAATCCATATCCTTAGCGGCTTTTTCCATTTTCTTTTTAATTCCTGTTATGGCTTTTTCTAATTGAGGAATAGTATTGTAAACGATCTGCTCATCTGCTGCAACAGTCAATGTGCTTTCGTCGATGGAGTATGGGTTTGATGGGTCGTAACCCTTTACGTCCAATACAGAACCCTGAGCAAAAACTTGCTCTTTGCTTTTTATAATAGTTTTTGGAGTAATGCCGTGTTCAATATTATATGCGATCTGTTTTTCTCTTCTTCGTTGTGTTTCGTCGATGGTTTTTTGCATGCTATCCGTCATCTTATCAGCATAAAAAATAACTAAACCATCAGCATTACGGGCAGCCCTACCTGCAGTTTGTGTTAAACTTTTTTCGTTTCGTAAAAAGCCTTCCTTGTCTGCATCCAAAATTGCAACGAGTGATACTTCGGGCAGATCAAGGCCTTCTCTTAAAAGATTCACGCCAACCAATACATCAATTTCTCCTAGGCGAAGCTGTCGTAATATTTCAACTCTTTCTAAAGTATCTACCTCACTATGAATATATTTACTTTTTATGTTGATGCGATGAAGGTATTTGTCCATTTCCTCTGCCATACGCTTGGTAAGCGTCGTTACCAAAACCCTGTCGCCCTTATGTACTCGTTTATCTATTTCATCCAATAGGTCATCTATTTGATTGATTGATGGACGTACTTCAATTGGCGGATCTAATAATCCGGTTGGACGAACGACTTGTTCGACAACAATGCCACCGGTTTTTTCTAACTCAAAATTTCCAGGCGTAGCCGAAACGAAAATGGTTTGATTCAATATATTTTCAAACTCATGAAAATTTTGCGGACGATTATCTAACGCACTCGGTAAACGAAAACCATAATCAACCAGATTTAGTTTTCTGCTTCTGTCACCACCATACATGCCGCTAATTTGCGGAATGGTTTGATGGCTTTCATCTATTACACATAAAAAATCTTTCGGAAAATAATCAAGCAAGCAGAATGGCCTTGTGCCCGGTTTTCTTCTATCGAAAAAACGGGAGTAGTTTTCGATGCCATTGCAGTAGCCTAATTCACGGATCATCTCCAGATCGTAATTCACTCTTTCACTCACTCTTTGTGCTTCTATGTATTTACCACTCTTCTTAAAATATTCTTCCTGAGCTGCGGCTTCATCTTGTATTTCATGGATGACCTGTTGTAGGATATCTTTTGGGGCAACATATAATGTAGCAGGAAAAATAGCAGCATTTTCAACCAAGCCAATACGTTTGCTACTGCTTAGTTCCAGTGTTTCAATGGTTTCTATTTCATCGCCAAAAAAAGTAACTCGGTAACCAAAATCTACGTAAGGTAAATTAATGTCTATTGTATCACCCTTCACTCTGAATGTGCCTCTGGTAAAATCTCCTTCGCTTCTGTGATATAAACTATTTACGAGTGCATGTAAAAATCCCTGACGAGAAATAACCTGCCCCTGATGAATGCGAATGATACCATTTTCAAAATCAACAGGGTTGCCCATACCGTAAATACAACTCACACTTGCAACGATAATGATATCTCTTCTTCCACTAAGCAATTGTGCGGTTGCTTGTAAACGAAGTTTATCCAATTCTTCGTTGATGCTCATATCCTTTTCTATGTAGGTATTACTGGTAGGAATATACGCTTCAGGCTGGTAATAATCGTAATAGCTCACAAAATATCCAACTGCATTATCGGGAAAGAACTGTTTAAATTCTCCATACAATTGAGCCACCAACGTTTTGTTATGCGTTATAATTAGTGTTGGTTTTTGAATATTCTGTATAACATTGGCAATGGTAAATGTTTTACCGCTACCGGTTACTCCTAATAGAGTCTGGTATTGTTCACCGTCTATCAGTCCATTGGTCAATTGATCAATAGCTGAAGGCTGGTCACCTGCAGGAGAATAGTTAGATTGAAGATTAAATTGCATGGATATGCAATTTACAAAAGCTTATCTCAATTTTTGTGCTTTCGTAATTATAGCTTTCTGTTAAGATATGAACTATAGTCGGGAATATCAACTTCGTAATCATTCAGCATTAAAGGCGAAGTGAAAATAAAATCAGCCGTAGTTCGGTCACAAGCCATTAAAATATTCCAGGCAACACCGACCCTAAGCAAAGCTTTTACATCGCTGTCATGCGGTTGCGCTTGCATAGGATCCCAAAAAAATATCAAAACGTCTATATCACCTTCTGCAATCATGGAGCCGATCTGTTGATCTCCGCCTAACGGACCACTAAGTAGTTTTGTAACGGGACGATCCAATTGTTCCTCCAACAACTTGCCTGTGGTTCCGGTTGCAACCAATTCATGCCTTGCTAATGCAGTTTTATTGTGTACAGCCCATTCGATCACATCCTTTTTTTTGCTATCATGTGCCACTATCGCAATTTTTTTTCTACTACCCAGTTTTCTGATATTTGCCATCTTTAGTTATGTTATTAGTTCGTCTAAACACCGAATCGGGCATAAAAGTAGTATTTAACTGTATTAATTTGCAATTAACCTTGCCAAACGGCTGAAATAGCGTACCTTTGCGGCTTCAAAAAAGCTACATGAGTAGAGCTACAAAAAGGGCAAATTATTAGCTGCCACTTGGAGTTTGAAGCTTGAAGCTAAAAATTTTACAATGAATATTAGAAACATCGCCATTATTGCACACGTAGATCATGGCAAAACAACGCTGGTAGATAAGATTCTTCACAGCACCAATACCTTCCGTGAAAACCAGGAAACAGGAGAATTGATCATGGATAACAACGATCTCGAAAGAGAAAGAGGTATCACAATTTTCAGTAAGAATGTATCGGTTACATATAAAGGAGTTAAGATCAATGTGATAGATACTCCGGGTCACAGTGACTTTGGCGGCGAGGTAGAAAGAGTATTAAAAATGGCTGATGGCGTATTGCTGTTGGTAGATGCGTTTGAAGGCCCTATGCCACAAACACGTTTTGTATTACAAAAAGCGTTGCAATTGGGCTTACATCCGATTGTGATCATCAATAAGGTTGATAAAGAAAACTGTCGTCCTGATGAAGTGCATGATGCAGTTTTTGAATTGTTCTTCAATTTAGATGCTACGGAAGAGCAACTTGAATTCCCTACTATTTATGGAAGTAGTAAGCAAGGTTGGATGAATACGAGTCTGACACCTACAGAAAATATCCTGCCTTTAATGGATGCTATCCTTGAATATGTTCCGGAACCTAAAGTAAATGAAGGAACTACTCAGATGCAGATCACATCTTTAGACTACTCTTCTTTCTTAGGAAGAATTGCAGTAGGAAAAGTTGCCCGTGGATCTATTAAAGAAGGGCAGAACATTGTGTTGGTGCAGGCAAGCGGTAAACTTTTAAAATCGAAAGTAAAAGAATTGTACACTTTTGAAGCCTTGGGTAAAAAGAAGGCAACAGAAGTTTTTGCAGGAGATATTTGTGCAATTGTTGGATTGGAAGAATTTAATATTGGAGATACGATCTGTGATGCGGAATTTCCGGAAGCACTACCCGTAATCAGTGTAGATGAGCCAACCATGAGCATGATGTTTAGTATTAATAACTCACCTTTCTTTGGTAAAGAAGGTAAGTTTGTTACTTCACGTCACTTGAGAGATCGTTTATTTAAAGAAACAGAAAAGAATCTTGCACTACGTGTAGAAGATACCGATGGAGCGGATAGTTTTATGGTGTACGGTCGTGGTATCTTGCATTTGGGTATTTTGATAGAAACTATGCGTAGAGAGGGTTTTGAATTAACAGTGGGTAATCCGCAGGTATTGATAAAAGAGATAGATGGGAAAAAATGCGAACCTTATGAAAACTTAGTGGTAGATGTTCCGTCTGAATACAGTGGTAAAGTAATTGATCTTGTTACTCAACGCAAAGGCGAAATGTTGATCATGGAGAGCAAAGGTGAAATGCAACATCTTGAATTTGATATCCCTTCACGTGGGTTGATTGGTTTGCGTAGCAATATGCTTACGGGTACTGCAGGCGAAGCTGTAATGGCTCATCGTTTTACAGAATACAAACCATGGAAAGGAGTTATTCCGGGAAGAAACAACGGTGTATTGCTATCTAAAAATACCGAAAAAACAACCGGATACTCTATTGATAAATTACAAGACAGAGGTAAATTCTTTGTTGATCCGGGAGAAGATGTATACGCAGGACAGATCATAGCAGAACATATTAAACCGGGAGACCTGAATGTAAATGCTACTGAACCTAAAAAGTTAACCAACCATAGAGCCAGCGGTAGTGATGATGCATCACGTATTGCTCCCAAAACTTTAATGACATTGGAAGAATGTATGGAATACATTCAGCAGGATGAGTGTATTGAGGTTACACCAAAATCAATCCGTATGCGTAAGGTTATTTTAAATGAAGAAGAACGTAAACGTGTTTCCAAATCAATGGGAGCTGAAGCATAGTATTGAATTTATAAAATTGAAAATCCTCCGATAGCCGGGGGATTTTTTGTTCATGGTCTATGGTCAATGGATAAATACTCCATTCAAGCTTAAAAAACTTTCTCTAATTTTACATTATATAAATGAAGAAAGCTTCCATCATATTACTGCTAGTCATTGTTCATATTGTTTTACTACAATACAACTCATTGGCACAATGTGCACTCTGTACTAAAACCGCACAGCAACTTGGCGAAAAACCTGCATTAGGGCTCAATCAGGGAATTCTTTATTTAATGTTCATGCCGTTTGTTGTTGTAGGTGTTATTGGCTATAAGTGGTGGAAGAACAACAGAGATACAAATCAATAAAGCTCTATAAAACGGTACAGATTAAAATCGTCTCCGGCTTTTTCTATTTTATTTTTCAATTCAGCCTTATCAATATCACTCATTCTTTTTTTCTGAATTAATTGATATGCTTTTTCTGCAAGCAACCAACTTTTGTATTCGCTGTTGTGATGAACAGGATTTAAGATAGCCTTGTATAATTCGTTGATACCGGTTTTTTGCGAAGCAATTGTTTTTAATACCGGAATAGGATTTTCCTTTTTGTGAAAAGCGGGAGCCAACATTAACCTTAAATTTTTTACGAATGTATCTGCTTCAGAACGATCGGCTTTATTTACAACAAACATATCAGCGATTTCCATTAAGCCGGATTTCATTGTTTGTATTTCGTCACCGGCTTCAGGAACTACTACTACTACAGTTGTATCCGCAAGGCCAGCAATTTCAATTTCACTTTGCCCTACGCCAACCGTTTCAATAATGATGTGATCAAAATGCGCTGCTTTCAACAACTCTGTTATTTCAATGATCTTCGGATGCAATCCGCCAAGCGAGCCTCTGGTAGCGAGCGAACGTATATAAACATTTGGGTTATTGTACCATTCGCTCATGCGAATTCTGTCGCCGAGCAATGCGCCTAAATTAAACGGAGAAGAAGGATCAACACAAAGCACGGCAACTTTTTTGTTGTCTTGGATCAGTAAACCTATTAAACCATCTACCAGTGTGCTTTTACCGGCTCCCGGGGGGCCCGTAACTCCAACAATATGTGTATGACCAATCGGTAATGATCTTAATAATGCCTCATAACCTTCTGCTTCATTTTCTATCAAAGAAATGCTTCTGGCCAAGGTTTTAAAATCGCCTGATTGTAATTTTTCAATATGTATTTTATCGAGAGGCATTGTTATTCGTGTTCGCTATTTTATCTCCTGCATATCAACCAGCTTTTTGTAAAAGCCATTTTTTTCTATCAATGATTGATGATTGCCTTGTTCAATAATTTCACCGTTTTGTAAAACAATGATCTCGTCGGCATTGCTAATGGTACTTAGTCTGTGTGCAATAACGATAGAGGTTCTGTCTTTCATCAAATTATTGATAGCATCTTGTACCAGCCTTTCGCTCTCAGTATCTAAAGAAGATGTTGCTTCATCCAAAATTAAGATCGGCGAATTTTGAAGAACAGCTCTGGCAATGGTTAAACGTTGTTTTTCACCACCGCTTAATTTAGTTCCTCTGTCACCGACATTTGTATCATAACCTTCTTCTTTACGGGAAATGAAATTATCGGCATTGGCCACTTTCGCCGCATTGATTATTTCATCTTTTGCCGCAAGTGGTTTTCCCAACGCAATATTATTACTGATTGTATCATTAAATAAAATCGGCTCCTGCGTAACAAAGCTCATTTGATTGCGTAAAGATTCAATGGTATACTCTTTGATGTTCTTCCCATCAATCAAGATCTCTCCGCTTGTAACATCATGAAAACGTGGGATCAGGTCTACCAATGTACTTTTACCGGCACCCGATGAACCAACCAGTGCAATAGTTTTTCCTTTTTGTATAGTGAAATTGATATTCTTTAATACTACTTTGTCATCGTATGCAAAGTTTACATTTCTGAATTCAATACTTTGATTGAATTCTCTCATTTTGATCGCATCTGCTTTTTCTTCAACAATAACAGGAGCTTTAAGTACTTCTTCAACACGTTCCAATGCTCCCATACCTCTTTGAATATTAGCTATAGTGCCGGAGAGATTTTTTGCAGGATTGATCAACATTGCAAAGCTTAAAATAAAAGCTATCAGACTGCCTCCGCTAAGACCGCTGTCACCCATAAAAACCAATCTGCCACCGGCATATAAAATAATACACAATACAGTTACACTTAGCGTTTCTGTTAAGGGGCTTGCAAGATCTTTTCTGAAAGACATTTGGTTAGCGATCTGTACCACCTTACTGTTTGCTTCGTTAAATTTTTTAATCATTTTACTTTCAGCGGTAAATGCTTTTATTATCTTGATGCCTCCAAGTGTTTCTTCAATATGACTTAAACTGACACCGGTTGCTTGAGATGCTTTGGAAGATTTCTTCTTCAAACTTTTACTGATTCTGCCAATGATCAATGCGGTGATTGGGAGCATAAGCAATAAAAAAAGTGAAAGCTTCGGGCTAATAAATATCATGGCGAATAAAAAACCGATGATCGTCAGTGAGTCTTTTATTAAACCTTCCAAAGATCCAATAACATAGCTATGTATCTCATTCACATCACCGATCATCCGATTCATAATATCGCCTTTTCGCTTTGCAGAAAAAAAACTTAGAGGTAATTCAAGTATCTTATGATACAATCTCATTCTGAAACTCGAAAGAATATTGTTGCGTACAGGAGTGGAAGTATAGGACGATAGATACAAAAAAAGATTTTTCAAAAAAGTTGCCCCAATGATGATCAAACACATTATGGTTAAGGCATAAACTTTAGAATTGTTATTGATCAGGTCCTGAAAAAAAAATTTCAGTCGACCCAATGAATCAATATGGTTTGAATTCCCTAAAAATAACAATTCAAGAAACGGAGATAACATGCCAATGGAAACCACCGAAAAAACCGTGGCCAGTAACACAAACAAAATATAAGTGATCAGTTTGTTTGCAGGTATATGGATGTACCGAAGTGCCTTAAAAAAATTCTTCATATCAAATTGCTTATCTGTATACAATTGTACAGATTTGCAAAAATACGAAGTTCGGCTGTGGACTAGGGAAAGATTTTGATGAGTAGTAGCTGAGTAGTATTAGGGTAGTTTTGTTAATCCATTTTTGCAGGCGAAAAAGCCCAGTTTCATTTTCGGGTACATCATTGTCTCAAAGTTTTTTCGTTCCATTTCACGGTTAAAACGCTCTTCGTGATATAAATGGTAAACAATGGAGCTGAACTTCATTGAATGGAATGTTGCGCCGGAAGCTTCTAGTCGCCATTCTATATCAGAATCTTCGCCGGCACCCGGAGCTATGTAATCTTCATCAAATCCGTTGATAGTGGTTAAGCTTTTTTTAGCAATACCCATATTACAGCCAAGTAATCTCCCTGATTTTTTCTTCTTGAGTTTCTTTGTAAGTAAAGGTAGATATAACCCTTCTTCAACACGTTGGCAGCCCGTCAACAATAAGTTTAAAAAGTTAAGCGCTCCTAAACGTTTATTTTTTAAAAGTAGCTGAGTTATTTTCTCACTCAGTTTCACTCTTCTTCCAAACAATACATCGCCGCAGCTTTTTTGTTTTATATACTGTTTTATAAAATGTTTGTGAGGGATGCAATCTCCGTCAATAAAAATTACAAGATCTGTTGTTGCAGCATTTACAGCTTTGTTCAATGCTTTACATTTTCTGAAACCGGTATCTTCCTGCGACAGATGTATGATTGGGAAGTTTAGTTGCTTTCGCTGCTGATCAATAAAATGAACTGTTTCAATAGCGTCATCATCTTCCGAAATAATTACTTCAAATTCTCCTTTTGCAGACTGCCTGTTTAACCCAAGCAGAATTAATTCCAAGTTGGGAATGTTTTTGTAGTACGATATTACCACGGAAGCCTGCATGATTTTTTGATTTTTATAAATGTTTGAACAGTTCGATATATTTATCCGTCTGGCGTTTCATATCATGATTACTCTCTACATAGTTGAATGCATTGCTGATATATTTTTCTCTTTGTTCCGGATTGTCGAGAACCGTTTCTATGCCATTCGCCAAAGCCTGTCCATTCCTGATCTCACAAAGAAAACCTCTTTCATCTTTTAGTAGATCGGCAAGTCCGCCGGCATTGGTAGATACAACAGGAACTTTGTTGATGAAGGCATCCAATACGCTGCTACCCAACCCTTCTTCTTCTGATGACATCGTAAAAATATTAAATGAAGGAAAGAACGCCTCTACATTTTCAACGAATCCCATCAGAATATAGGTTTGTTGCAAATTGTATTCATTGATCTTTTGTGCTACAACATCTTTTAAGTTTCCAACACCAAAATGAAGAAAGACTATGTCGTTTCTTTTTTCAGATAATATTTTTATGGCTTCAACCATTGTAAGCGGATCTTTGTCACTTGCAAGAGCAGAAGTAGTGGCTATGATATATTTGCCGGCAATATTTAACGATGATAAAATTGCTTTTGCTTTTGTAGTGTCTAAATCTTTCTTCACAATGATCGATGAGATCATTTCTACATCCGTTCTTCCGGTAAACTCGGTTACAGTTTTTTGTATTGCATTGCTGATAGCAATTATCCTATCGGTAAAACGATATTTCAATTTTGTAAGAAAACCTTTCTGAATAAAATTTACTCTTCTGGTAAACAATACTTTTTTTCCGTGAAAGAGTTTTGTAAAAATGCAATAGGTTAATATTTGAGATGCTTGCGCATGGATAAGATCATACTTTCTTCCTTTACCGATGAGAAAAAATATTACACCTAAAGTTGAGTCAAAAGCATGTGTAACAAAGCCTTCCTGTTTAGCCTTAGCTTCAAGCTGAGAGCCTTTTCTGCATACCAGATGTGTTGCTATGCCGGCATTTCTGAACCCGATCATGGTGAAAATGGTTTGCCTTTCGCCACCTCTCCATCCACTTTCAAAATTAAGTTCAAGAATTGTCATTGCTAAAAAATTAAACGCAAGATAAATAACAATGATGGTAGAAAGTAAAAATTATCAGGTTGCGGTACATTGAGTTTTATTTACTTTGCAATTGTATATGACAAATTTTATTCCCATATTTCCGCTTGCTATTGTAGTGTATCCAGGCGAAGCTCTGAACCTGCATATTTTTGAACCGAGATACAAGCAATTGATTCAATATTGTATTGATAACAAGAAACCATTTGGCATTCCGTCGGTGATAAATAATCATGTAAATGAAATGGGCACTTTACTGGAAATAACGGAAGTGTCGAAAGTATATGACAATGGCGAAATGGATATAAAGACCAAGGGTATAAAAGTTTTTCGGATACTCGAAGTAGTGAAAGAACTTCCGGATAAATTATACAGCGGCGCAATTGTCAGCTATCCGGAAAACATCCGAAATGGCAGCAAAAAAATAATGCAAAAGCTTATTGATAGCACAAGACAGCTGCACGAAACACTAAAAGTAAGTAAGGATTTTAAAGAGGCAGATGCAGATCTAACCAGTTACGCAATTGCTCACCATGTAGGGTTATCTTTACAGCAGGAGTACGAGCTGCTTGGTTTGATGGAAGAAATTCAACGGCAGGAATATTTAAAGCGCCATTTGAAAAAAGTTTTACCTGTAATGAATCAAATGGAAACGTTAAAAGATAGGATACAATTGAACGGACATTTTAAAAATTTAGAAGGATTTGATATTTAGTATATAGTTTTCAGTTTATAGTTCTTAGTTTGACGTTGGCTTTAAATGTTGAAAAGAACACGATATAACTGAGAACTACAAACTATGCACTACAAACTATGAACCAAACAACACTTTGTCTCGATTTTGGTAACTCCCGTTTAAAATGCGGTGTTTTTGAAAATGATGTTTTCAAAGAAGAGATTGTTTTACCTAGCGATAGTAATGAAACCATAGAAAAATTGATATTCATCACTAAACCACAAAAGTCAATTCTATCATCTGTAATTAAACACAATCCGGAAATCGAAACAACCTTATCTAAAGCAACTAAATTTCACAAACTCTCACATCTCACAAAACTAAATTTCACTACAGCAGTAAGTAAGCCTGAAACGATCGGTGCAGACAGGTTGGCTTTGATGGCCGCTGCCGTGCACTTCTATCCAAATAAGAATAATTTGGTCATTGGTTTGGGTAGTTGTATTACCTACAATTTCATCAATCAACAGCATCAGTTTCTTGGCGGAGCTATTTCTCCGGGTACTCAAATGCGATTTAAATCAATGAACGATCATACCGCTTTGCTGCCATTAGTGGAAAAAGACTGGAATTTTCCCGTAATTGCATACGACACTAAAACTAATTTACAAAGTGGTGTATTAGCGGGTATTTCCTTTGAAATAGACGGTTTCATTGACTATTATGCCGCTAAATACGGGAACTTTAACGTGGTTTTAACCGGGGGGGATGCCGGGTATTTTGCCGCACGGCTTAAAAACAAGATATTTGCGGACTTAAATTTTATTTACAAAGGACTGTATGCACTCAGCGAAACTAACAATGGCTAAATATCTTTCTCTCTTTATAATTGCTCTCGGCTTTCAGCTTACAGCTTTTTCTCAGGAAAATTCACCTTATTCAAGATACGGACTTGGTGATCAGGCGCCGGATCATAATATTGTAACCAGGGGAATGGGAGGTATTTCAGCAGCGTATGTGAGTCCACGTTATGATAGCGCAAGAAACGGTAAAAATACTCAGGTGATCAATATGAATGCTCAGAGTATCAATTACATCAACCCGGCTACATATTCTAATTTTTATCGCAATACAATTTTTGATCTTGGTGCAGAAGTTGGCTCAAGAAAATTAAAAAGCATCAATCCGGTAAAAAATTTCACATCTACCAATGCATTGTTTTCTTATATGCAACTTGGTATTCCGATAAAAATGAAAAAGGCAAACAAAAAAGATATTTTTCTTGGTGTGAATATTGGTTTGAAGCCCGACACAAGAGTTAACTACAAATTAGCTCGGTTTAAAAGGGAGGTAGATAGTCTGGTGATCTTTGAAGAAGGTTCCGGCGGAACTAATGAAGCTTTTACAGGTGTTGGGTTATCTATAAAAAACTTCAGCATTGGCTTTAACATCGGCTATAAATTTGGTACTAAAGATTCCAGCAGTCAGATCACCTTTCTGAATGATACCATTGCATATTACGAATCTAATGCTTCAACCAAAACAAATTTCGGCGGCTTACTTTTTAATGCAGGTATCCAATACAAATTTAAATTAAAAGATAGTAGTGAATTTCGAATAGGCGCTTACGGTAGTCTTAAACAAAAATACTCAGCGAGTAAAGATGTGATCAGAGAAACGGTAAGCTATGATGCGGATGGAGCTTCAACTCGTATTGATAGTGTGTATGAAAATAATATCAGAGGTAATGTTGTTTACCCTTCGAATTTCGGTGTGGGGGTAACGCTCCAAAAACAGCATTGGTTGTTTGGTGCCGATTTTGAAATGACCAATTGGAAGGAATTTCGTTTTTATGATAAAGCGGATTTCACAGACAATAGCTGGAAACTTAGGGTAGGAACAGAATATTATCCAGCCACCAATAAAACCCCATTGAAAAAATATTTTAATTTTGTAAGATATAGAGCCGGATTTTATTACGGCCCGAATGCTGTTAACTTAACAACCGTTCCGGAGTACGCATTTACTTTTGGCGCTGGATTTCCGCTTAAGTTACGCAGAGGTTTTTATGATGATCAAAACTCAATGTTGAACACTGCTATTGAGATTGGCAGCAGGGGCGATAATAAATCGAATTTGAAAGAAAATTTTTTCAGAGTTTCTTTTGGCGTATCTCTTAGCGATCTTTGGTTCAGAAGATATAAATACGATTAAAAATTATATTGTTGTACCTACAAACAAAATATAAACCGTTTTTTATCATTACAGCTTTAGCAATGAGCTGTATTTTTTTTTACGGCTGTAATGAGCAAAAAAAGAAAGGAAAGTTTTCTAAATCGGAGAGAGCCGGAGTAGAGCAGGCTACAAATGTTACGCTTAACTATTCTATTGGCGGCAATCGAAAAGCGGTACTGACCGGTCCTTTAATGTTTAGAGTGCAGGACACAACTTCTTATATTGAATTCACCAAAACCATCCATGTCAATTTTTATAATTCAAGAGACAGTATTGAAAGCAAGTTGGATGCCCGATATGCAAAATATAAAGACAACGAAAATATTGTTTTTCTTAAAGACAGCGTGAGGGTTGTAAATGTGCAAGGAGATACTTTGTTTTGCGATGAATTGTATTGGGATAAGACAAGGCTTAATCAGGAATTTTATACAGAGAAGCCGGTGAGAATAAGAACACGTACACATATTATCAACGGAATAGGAATGGATGCCCGTCAGGATTTTAAAGAATGGCATATTGTGCAATCAACTGGTTTTGTAAAAGTGCCTGCATCGGAATTTCCGAATTAAACGGTCGGACTCGACCATAAATTTGTAATGAGTAAAATAATAATCTACGGCATACCCAACTGCGATACTGTAAAAAAGGTTTTTAACTGGTTCAAAGAAAATAAGATCGATTTCGAATTTCATGATTATAAAAAATCTGGAGTGTCCAAAGAAAAGCTAACTAACTGGTCTAAGCAGGTGGGATGGGAAACGATATTGAATAAAAAAAGCACTAGCTGGCGGGAATTGTCTGCCGAAATGCAGTCAAAAGTCACGAATGCAACTGAAGCCATTAAATTGATGATGCAAAACAACAGCATCATTAAACGCCCTGTAATAGAGCAAGATGAAACAATAATTTTTGTTGGCTTTGATAAAACAAAGTATGAACAAAAACTGTTGTAATTTCGCTTAAAATTATTTTACAATAAAATCAATCAATAATGAAACGTAATGCAACAGCCGTATGGAACGGCACCGGTAAAGAAGGAACAGGACACCTTACTACACAAAGTACTGTATTGGATAAATCTCAATACTCTTATAATACTCGTTTTGCCGATGGGATCGGAACTAATCCGGAAGAATTGGTTGCAGCTGCACATGCAGGTTGTTTCAGTATGAAATTGAGTTTTATATTGAATGCCGCAGGATTTACTGCAGATGAAATAGTAACTAAGTGTGAGATCACTTTAGACAACGGGGCGATCACAGAATCTCATTTGATCGTTTCTGCAAAAATTCCCGGTATTAGTAAGGAGGTTTTTGATGCTTCGGTTGCAGATGCAAAAGCAAATTGCCCGATATCAAAGTCATTGAATACAAATATTACGCACGAAGCAGTGTTGTTATAAACTGTTAGTTTAGAGAGTTTGGGGGTTTAGAAAGTTTAGTTCTAAACTCCTAAACATTCTAAATCTCTAAACATATAATCAACTACCACCTCTTTTACTGTCTTCACCCTTCCCACAAAACATTTCCTCCTCTTTTTTTGTTAGATTTGGCAAAACGATCAACTATGTCATTTCAAAATAAAACAGTTTTCATTACCGGCGCCAGCAGAGGTATAGGTAAAGCCATCGGATTGCGTTTGGCAAAAGAAGGTGCCAATATTGTTATTGCCAGTAAAAGTGTAGAAGAAAACCCAAAATTAGGCGGCACTATTTTTTCTGCGGCTGCAGAAATGGAACAGGCAGGGGGCAAAGCCTTGGCGGTGCAATGTGATATTAGAGATGAAGAGCAAGTGAAGAATGCTGTGGCACTGGCTGTGGAAAAATTCGGGGGTATTGATATACTGGTTAATAACGCATCGGCCATTAACCTGGCTTCGGCAGCACAAATTGAACCCAAAAGATTTGATTTGATGTACGATATCAATGTTAGAGGAACATTTTTTGTATCTCAGGCCTGTATTCCTCATTTGAAAAACGCTTCCAATGCTCATATCTTAAATTTATCTCCACCAATTAATATGGATAAAAAATGGTTCACTAACCATCTTGCATATACGATAAGCAAATATGATATGACACTTATTGCAATAGGTCTTGCGGCTGAGCTAAGGAAGCATGGTATTGCAGCTAATACACTGTGGCCACGTACAACCATTGCCACTGCCGCTGTAAAAAATCTTTTAGGTGGCGATGCATTGATACAGATGAGCCGAACAGTAGATATTGTGGCTGATGCTGCTTTTTATATTCTGTCGAAACCTTCGTTGGAATGTACAGGCAATAATTTCATTGACGAAGAAGTGCTAGCAAAGGAAGGGATCACTGATTTGAGTGAATATGCAGTTAATCCCGGCGGAAAATTGTACAGTGATCTGTTTATTTAACCTTGTTAATAAATATATAATTTGAAGGTGGTTTTGATGAGCGGTAATGATTCGATGTAATCTACCTGTATTTTCGTAGTCTCAAAACTGTTTGCTAAACTCAACCGACTGTATTTTAATGTATATCAAAACTACCATTGTATTGCTTGGCTTATCCATTGCTTCAATGAAGTGTATAGCACAGGCGGCCAAAAAAGAGTTGGTGATCAAAAGAACTACCGCAGCAATAAAAATTGATGGAGATCTGTCCGACTCGGCCTGGGCAACAGCGCCCCTGGCCACCAATTTTGTAGAGCGAAATCCCACACCATTCAAGCCTGAAGACCCTGCTAATGCCACCCAAATGTATTTGTTGTACAGTGACGAGGGTATTTACATCGGTGGTTATTTTCATGAAAGCAATGTAGATAGCATTGCAAAAGAATTAACGGGTCGGGACGGCTTTGGGAACAATGATTTTGCCGGAATAATATTCGATACATACGACGATCAGTTAAATGGGTTTGAATATTTTGTTACGCCACTCGGCGAACAATGGGATTCTAAAATGAGTTATGGAAATAGTGAAGATTTTGCATGGAACAGCGTATGGGAAAGTAAATCGAAATTGCAGAAAGACGGATGGAGTTTTGAAGTATTTCTGCCTTATTCTGCCATACGATTTGGGAAAAAGAAAGTGCAGGACTGGGGAATGAATCTTATTCGCCGCCGTCAGAAAGCAGCACAACAATTATTCTGGCAACCGGTTGATCAAAATATAAATGGTTTTTTAAGTCAGGAAGGAACATTGAAAAATCTTGAAAACATAAAACCACCATTGCGTTTACAATTCTCTCCTTACCTCTCTACCTATATCAACAACGATGGAGCAACCGATAAAACGACCACACAAGTAAATGGCGGAATGGATGTGAAGTATGGTATCAGCCCTGCATTTACGCTGGATATGACATTGATACCCGACTTTGGTCAGGTTGTAAGTGACAATCGTATTCTAAATCTTACTCCCTTTGAACAAAAATTTTCTGAGAACAGAGCTTTTTTTACTGAAGGAACAGAATTGTTTAATAAAGGAAATCTTTTTTACAGCAGACGTATCGGAGATTCAGAACCAATACATTTTTATGATGCGTATGATGCTACCGGAACCAATGAGTCAATTTCAAAAAATCCGAGAGGCAGCAAATTGATCAATGCCACCAAGATCAGTGGTCGTACACAAAAAGGACTTGGAATAGGGATATTAAATGCCATCACAAAACCCCAATACGCAACCATCATAAACTCTGTAAACAAAGAAGAAAGAAAATTTGAGACCAATCCCCTAACCAATTATAATGTGTTTGTGTTGGATCAAACACTTAAATATAACAGCAGTGTAAGTTTTGTAAACACAAATACATGGCGTAGCGGTAGTGATTATGATGCGAACGTTAGCTCATTTCTTATTGATTTGAATGATAAAACAAATACCTGGAATGTTGGAGGAAATGTAAGCGTTAGTAATTTAATAGGTATCAATAATAAAACGATTACCGGCTATGCTCATAGTGTTTATTTTGGTAAAAGAAGCGGCCATTTCACTTTTAATATATGGCAGAACCTGATCAATGCAAAGTATGAAAAAAGCGATCTTGGTTATTTTACCAACAACAATACAATGGATCAGGGAATATGGTTGAGTTATAATTGGAATAAGCCTACTAAATGGTACAATCAAGTGAACGTTGCGTTGGATACATGGCATGGCAGATTAGTATCCCCAATCGATGTATTGAAACGAAAAGAAATGATGTATCAAAACACCGGTTTCAGTCTTGATGGAAAAGCTCAACTGAAAAATTTATGGTGGGTAGGTATTACATTGAACGGAGCAATAAAAGAAAATGATTTTTATGAACCAAGGGTGTATGGAAGGTTTTTTAAAAATACACCAAGAATGGGCTTAAATCTTTGGTGGGAAAGTAATAATGCGAAAAAACTTTCTTTCTATGGTAATGTGTTTAATGCAGGCGGCAATGTTTTTAACAGAAGAACAAGAGAACTGGGATTGGGAGGAAAGATCAGATTCAACAGTAAGTTCTCCTTAGATCATTTCGTTTATATAACAAGGCATAGAAACCAGCAAGGGTGGGCTTATACAGGATATACAGGAACAAACGATCCGCTAGCCGACACAATAATTTTTTCGAGAAGAACGGTGAATACTACAGAAAATATTCTGAGTATGAAGTACAGTATCAATAATAGAATGGGTATTACATTCAGGGCAAGGCACTATTGGAGCAAAGTAGATCCCAAGCAATTTTATCAGCTAAATACAGATGGAAATTTTGAAACACCTGCTGTTCCTTTCACAAAAAATGTCAATCAAAACTATAATTATTTTAGTGTGGATATGGTGTATAACTGGCAGTTTGCACAAGGGAGTTTCTTTAGTGTGGTTTGGAAAGATATAGCAGAGACCTTCGATAGAAAACTCGATTCATACGGAAAGAATTTTTCCAATACTATTTCGAGTCCACAATTCAATAGCCTATCCCTAAGGGTCATCTATTTTCTGGATTACCTTACTTTAAAAAACCGTAAGAAGAAGACGGTGTAATTACTGGCCTTGTTGTTGCTCCGGCCTCATCATCGGGAAAAACAATACATCTTGTATAGAATGTTGATTGGTCAATAGCATAGCAATTCTATCTATACCAAAGCCAATACCACTTGTGGGTGGCATACCATATTCCAAAGCACGTAAGAAATCGTGATCAATGAACATTGCTTCGTCATCACCACGTTCCATTAATTTCACTTGCTCTTCAAAACGTTCTCTTTGTTCAATGGGATCGTTCAGCTCACTATAAGCATTGGCAATTTCCTTGCCGTTACACATCAATTCAAAACGTTCTACCAGTCCGGGTTTGCTGCGGTGTTTTTTAGTCAACGGACTCATTTCTACAGGATAGTCTGTAATGAAAGTAGGTTGTACATAATTGCCTTCACACTTTTCTCCGAAAATCTCATCGATCAATTTTCCTTTACCCCATTTTGCATCTGCATGAATTTTTAATGCGGCACAAACTTCTCTGATACCGGCTTCATCCATTTCACTAATATCATACCCTGTATGTTCTTTAATAGCGTCAAACATCGTTATGCGTTTGTATGGCGCTTTGAAATCAATTTCTCTGTCACCCACAATTACCTTGGTAGAACCATTCGTCGCAATAGCAGCTCTCTCCAGCATTTGCTCTGTTGTATCCATCATCCATTCATAATCTTTGTACGCTACATAAAATTCCAATACGGTAAACTCAGGATTGTGTGTACGGTCCATACCTTCATTTCTGAAGTTGCGACTGAATTCATACACCCACTCAAATCCACCAACGATCAATCTTTTTAAATACAATTCGTTTGCAATTCGCATGTACATAGGTACATCCAGTGCATTATGATGAGAGATGAAGGGTCTTGCAGATGCACCACCGGGAATGCTTTGCAATACAGGCGTATCAACTTCTAAGGCGCCACGTTCATTTAAAAACTCACGAATGGCATTCACCATTTTGGTACGCTTAACAAAAGTTTCTTTTACACCCGGGTTTACAATCAGATCGGCATAACGTTGACGATAACGGAATTCCGGATCGGTTACTTCATCAAACGCTTCGCCATCTTTTTCTTTTACGATCGGCAGTGGACGCAATGATTTTGTAAGAATGGAAAACTCACGTACATGAATAGATGTTTCTCCGGTTTTAGTAGTGAATACATATCCTTTTATACCAACAATATCCCCAATGTCAACTAATTTTTTCCAAACGGTTTGGTATAAAGTTTTATCCTCTCCCGGACAAATATCATCTTGCTTAATATAAAATTGAATTTTACCAACAGCATCCTGTATCACTGCAAAATTTGCTTTACCCATATCACGTACACTCATGATCCTGCCGGCAATGCATACATCAGCAAAATCTGCCTTATTTTCTTCTCCCTTATAATTTTCTTTTATATAAGCAGATGTGGCGTTTACCGGGTATAAAGCAGCCGGATAAGCATCAATACCTAATTTTTTAAGTTCTTCTAATTTTTCTCTACGGATGATCTCCTGTTCAGACAAGTGCTGTGTACTCATGTAATAAAAACTTTTGGGGTGCAAAGATACCGCATGCAACTGATTTGCCCATAAATACTGTCTATGGAACGAGAGATTTATATTTTGGCAAGAATCTTGCCTATCTTTAACTACTAAACATTATGAAAATGAAAAGAATTTTAGCTGCGTTGTCTTTTGCAGTAATACTATCGGGTTGTGACGAATTAAAACAAATTGCATCTTCCTCAGGTTTGGGTGGATTAACCGAAGCCGAAGCCGGCCAGGGTATAAAAGAGGCACTGGGGCAAGGCTTGGTGAAATCGGTATTACAATTAAATAAGCAGGATGGTTTTTTCGGAGATGCAGTTTATAAAGTGTTATTGCCACCGGATGCTCAAAAGATTGGGAATACACTGAGAGATATTGGTTTTGGAAGTTTAGTGGATAAAGCTATTCTATCCATCAACCGTGGGGCAGAAGATGCAGTTGGTGCAGCTAAGCCGATCTTTGTAGACGCTATTAAAAACATGACATTGCAAGATGCTATCGGACTAGTGAAAAATGGCGACACAAGTGCTACACACTTCTTCAGAGAAAAAACTACCGCAGCATTGGTTACTGCGTTTACACCAATCATTAAAGCATCTTTAGATAAAGTAGATGCAACAAAGTATTATGGCGACCTTATCAATAAATACAATAGTTTTCCAACAACGTTTAAAAAGGTTAATCCGGATCTTACAAGTTTTGTAACCGAAAGAGCAACTGTGGCGTTGTTTGATCTGGTGGCTAAAGAAGAAGTAAATATTCGTACAAATTTTGCTGCAAGAACAACCGATATTTTGAAAAAAGTATTTGGGCAAAAGTGGTAAAGTAATATCTTGGTGCTATGAAGAAGATCATGCTGCTTTCGGTACTTATTGTATTAGCTTCAAAAAATATTCATGCTCAGGATGGGTACGGTACTCCTCCGCCACCACCTTCCGGTGCACCCGGTAGCCAGGATGTTTATGATACACCTTTTACTAAAGTAGAGATTGATGAAAGTTTTCCTGGAGGAGATGGAGCGTGGAAGCGTTATTTGAATAGAAACATTAACACGAAAGTGCCCATTAAAAAGCGTGCTAAAAAGGGAACATACAAAGTGGAGGTAGAGTTTTGGGTTGCTAAAAATGGAGCGGTGGATAGTGTAGTTGCAAAGAGTAATAATGGCTATGGGATGGAAGAAGAAGTTGTGAGGGTTATCAAAAAAAGCCCTAGTTGGTCTCCAGGACAACAAAACGGTAGAAATGTAAAGAAAAAACGTTCTGAAACATTCGTTTTTATTGTGAAGAAAAGGCGTTTATTTTAGCTTCAGGCTTAAGTTATTGTTAGTAACACCTGCCAAGCTTCATCAACTTTTCCCCTATCGAGCAATTCTTTGGCGTATTGATGAAGTTCATATTCCATATCTGCCGGGTTAATAGAATAATATTGAATGATCTGTTTTAGCTTGTCGTTAGAAAATGTAGCACTAACGGCAGGTATTTCCTCAATATCACATAGTTGTTTTAAGTGAGATTGGCTTAATACTTTGCTTTGCAGGATAGAAGCCGGAAGCATTTTTTCTTGGATCATAGTAGAGATGTTGCCGTTGATACAATATTTGAAACCTATTGAGCCCTTTTTACAAAGATTGTTTATTTTTGCCTATATTAAATAAGAAGGTTATGGAGTTTCAAAAAATTCATAATAAAGGTCAGGCGCAGTTATTTAAAAATAACTACCTCGAGTATCTTACCAAAACTCATCCGTTGGTGATTTGGGGAATGTATTTGCCTGTATTGATCCTGTTACCGTATTATTCATTGAATAGTTTAGGTTTTGATGGGTTGAAGGTTACCCTTGTTTTTCTTGGAGGAATGTTTTTTTGGAGTTTGTTTGAATATGTGATGCACCGATTTGTTTTTCACTATGTAGCCGAGAGCGAACAAGGAAAGAAAATAAATTATATTCTTCACGGAAATCATCACGAGTATCCAAGAGATAAAGAAAGATTATTCATGCCTGCAGCACCGAGCTTGATCATTTCATCTGTATTGTTCTGCTTAATGTATTTGGTATTAGGTAAAAATGTATTTCCGTTTTTTCCTGGTTTTATGTTTGGCTATTTGATATACGGATCTATGCACTATGCCATACATGCTTGGAACCCACCTTTTAAATGGATGAAAGGGTTATGGCGTAATCATCATTTGCATCATTATAAACAACAACACAGAGGTTTTGGTGTAAGCAGCACTTTGTGGGATCATGTATTCGGCACCATGTTCGATCTGAAAAATGAAAAAGAAGATAAAGAAAAAGTAAGAGAGTTAATGTATAAATAATTACCATTGCTCTTCATTACTAATATTATTATCCCGTTGACTGAATTGTTGACGGGATTTTATTTTCTCCAACTGTCGTTCAATAATTGTATCTGCAATCACATTTCCTGCGTCTTCAGTAGTCTCCTGTAGTAGCTGTTTTAATTTAGGTTCACTTACATCAATACGATACAATATCGAAACTAATTTTTCAAAATTTGTTTTAATAAGAAAGTTAATATGCTCTGCCAATAATTTCCTTAACTCCTCGAAAGAAGTATTTTCAGGCAAAGCTATTGCAAGGTCTTTATTAATATTTTGTATGATTGCTTGTTGCTCCATTAATATTTTTCAATTGCTCCCAATCCAAATAATGCAAAATCATATTTTACAGGATCATGCTTATCTAAAGTTCGTAAATATTTGGTGAGTTCTATGGCCGTTTGCCAATCGGTTTGTGTTCTGTTTAAAAGCCCTAATTTTTTAGCAACCCTCACTACATGTACATCTAAAGGACAGATCAATTGCGATGGCTTGATCTTTTTCCAGATGCCGAAATCAACTCCTTTGTCATCGTTGCGTACCATCCAGCGCAGGTACATACTTAGCCTTTTACAGGTTGAATTTTTATCAGGTGATGCAATATGTTTCTTTGTTCTTTCGGGCACATCGGATAATGAAAAAAAGTAATTATAAAAGTGTACCAATCCGTTTTCAATGGTTTCATCAGTATTTTTTATTCCTTTTGCAAATGCCGATTCGAGTGATGCATTTGAACTATAATGAAATTTAAGAAATTCAATAAAATACAAAAGATCGGTTGCGTTGAAAGTTCGATGTTTAAAAGCCATCAATCTTTTTAAATCATTATCGGCATGTTGTGTGCAAAAATCATGCGGAGTGTTATCCATTAATGACAACAACTCTTTGCTTTTGTTTATGATCGTAGTACGGTTGCCCCAGGCAAAGATAGCAGCAAAGAAACCTGCAATTTCAATGTCTTGTTTTTTTGTGAAAAGATGAGGAATGCTGATCGGATCATCTTTAATAAAAAAAGGCTGATTAAATTCATCAACCTTTTTGTTCAAAAATTTTATCAATTCTTTTTCAATCATCTTAACCGATTGCTTGTTGTAGGTCTTCTATTAGATCGTCTGCATCTTCAATACCAACGCTTAGTCTGATCAAACCATCGCTTAATCCATTCTTTATTCTTTCTTCTTTAGGGATGCTTGCATGCGTCATACTTGCCGGATGATTTACCAGCGATTCAACACCGCCAAGACTTTCCGCTAGCGAAAATAATTTTGTGGAAGACAATACTTTGTTTGCAGCTTCAATACTTTCATCTTTTAACGTAAAGCTGATCATTCCGCCAAAATCTTTCATTTGTCTTTTAGCGACTTCATGGCCCGGACTGTCTTCAAAACCAGGCCAATACACTTTTGCAACTTTGGGATGTTTGCGTAACCAGTGTGCAATGATCTTTCCATTAAAACAATGTCTTTCCATACGAATGTGCAATGTTCTGATACCTCTTAACACTAAAAAGCAATCCTGTGGTCCGGGTACAGCCCCACAACTTTTTTGAATGAAATATAGTTTGTCTCTCAGTTCTGTATCATTGATCATTAAAGAGCCTTGTATCACATCGCTGTGGCCACCCAAATATTTTGTAGCAGAATGCATTACTATATCTGCGCCAAGATCCAACGGATTTTGTAGAAAAGGTGAAGCGAAAGTATTGTCAACACAAAGCAATGCTCCGGCTTTTTTAGAAATGGCAGCTACCGCTTCAATATCGGTGATGTTCATTAAAGGATTGGTAGGAGTTTCTACCCATATTAGTTTTGTATTAGCAGTGATAGCAGCTTCAACATTTTTTACATCGGAAGTATCTACATAAATAAATTTTATACCAAAACGTTCAAACACTTTTGTGAATAGACGATAAGTACCTCCGTACATATCGCTGGCTGCAATAACTTCATCACCGGGATTCAATAATTTTATGACCGCATCAGTTGCGGCTACACCACTGCTGAATGCTAAGCCATATTTGGCATTTTCTAAAACAGCCAATGCATCTTCCAACGCCTTACGAGTAGGGTTTTGACTACGGGCATACTCATAACCTTTATGATCTCCCGGAGCTTTTTGTACATAGGTAGATGTTTGATAGATGGGAGTCATGATAGCTCCTGTGCTTGGATCAGGCTCAGCTCCGGCATGAATTATTTTTGTTGCAATTTTCATGTTATTAAATATTGAAGTACAAAGGTGAGAAAAAAATAAAGGAATTACAGAATTTGTGCTGCACATAAATACCGCCAGTCAAAATTATCGGCACTATGGGCAGACATTGGGTTGATATTATTATTTAATACAGTTGGCGTTAAAATTTTTTGACTTACTAATTTTTTCTTGGCTTCATGAATATAATCCTGTAAAACAGGGTCGGTCATCCACTGTTGCTGTGGTGTTTCGTAGCCGATCTTGTCTTTTCTCCAAACAATTTCATCCGGCAATTTTTTATCCATCGACATCCGAAGCAGCCATTTGGTCCAACCGTCATGTATTTTAAATTTTGACGAAAGAGAAAATACAAATTCTACCAGTTCATGATTTAAAAAAGGTAGCCTTACTTCTGTACTATGTGCCATACTGTTTCTGTCTGCAAAGCGTAGTAATTCTTCAAGCCCTGACTGCATGGTGTTAAAATACAAAAGGTCATTCAGCTTAGTAACGATTGGTTTGTATATACCTTCTAATTCACGACCGCTCACAGATTTTGAAAATTCACGATCAATGAATTTATGCTGTTTTGTTTTACTAAGTTCTCTTTTTTCAAGAAAAATGGCAGTATGTGACGGGAAGTAAGATGCAAAATAATTTTTTATGCCCCAGTTAAATGTGGCGTTGTTTTTTTTGAAAATATTTTTTTCGGACCTCATGTTTTTGTATTCACCTCTTGCCAAAAGTTGTTGCAAATGCCAATGTATATATTTATGATAACCTCCCAATGTTTCGTCGGCTCCTTGTCCGTCAAGCAATACTTTTACGCCATTTCGTTTTGCCAACTCAAATACTTTGTATTGGGCATAAATACTTGAAGATGAAAATGGCTCTTCCTGATAGTAACAAAGTTTTTCAAAATCCCTGATCAGATCATCTGCCGAAGGCGATATTTTAAAATTTTGTATTTTAAAATTATCAATAATACTGTCGATGTATTTTGATTCATCCTTATCGAAATTTTCAAATACTGCAGAGAATGTCTTGAGAGTATTGCTATTTGTTTGTTGAGAGCAGATAGATGAAACAATAGAAGAGCTGTCTAATCCTCCACTCAAACTTGTACCAATTGGCACATCACTTCTTAAACGTCTTTTAATAGATGTGTTAAGTAATTCAGTAAATTTTTCTATTGCATCAGTATCACTGATATTAATTTCAGTCTCTTTATTTATATCCCAATATGAAAAAATAGAAAGCTCTCTTTTGAATGGCGAAAAACTTAGGAAATGCGCCGGAGGTAGTGAATAAATATTCTCAAAAAAAGTTTCTTTTTTTTCTTTTACATTTTGCAGATGACCAATTGTTATATAGTTGAGCAGCATTTTATTGTCGGGCTTTTTTTCTATACCAATGGCCCACAATGCTTTCATTTCACTTGCAAATACCAAATGATTGCTTTCTTCGTAATAATAAAATGGTTTTTCTCCAAAACGATCTCTTGCTGCAAAAAGTGTTTTATTTTTTTCGTCCCAAATGGCGAATGCAAACATGCCGTCGAACTCTTGCAGACAATCTTCTTTCCAGTGATCGTAAGCCGCTAAAATAATTTCTGTGTCAGATTGAGAAGTGAAGCTGTAGCCATGTTTGAGCAGCTCTTCTTTTATTTCTATGTAATTATAAATTTCGCCATTATAAACAATGGAGTATCTGTTTAAATAATGCATGGGTTGGCTTGCAGTGTCTGTCAGGTCAATGATGGATAATCTTTGATGGGCTAAGCCAACATTGCCTTCGTGGTTTATCCAGTATCCGTTCCCGTCGGGCCCTCTATGAGCAAGGGATCTGCCCATAGTTTGTAATAAATTCTTATTTACTACAAATGCATTGTATGATATAATGCCTGCAATTCCACACATATTGTAAATATCTAAAAAAAATCCCGGCATATAGCCGGGTTGCAAAAATATTATTGACAAATATTAAAATGAAATAGGCATTGTAGCTCTAACATCATCCCATGCAATTTGTAAATTAGAGCCTGTAGGCGTTTTTTCAAAGGTCATTGAAAAAGCCTCAACAATATCTGATTGCTTTTTTACAGGAACATCTATCCGAACTACATCTTTTGCTTGGTTGTATTTAAACGCTCCCCAGCTATCTGTGTCTTTGTTGATGATAAGTGTCCATTTGTCTTCGTAAGGAATACAATACAATGTATACCTGCCCTTTTTAACCTTTGTGTTTTTAATGGTTACATTTTTATAGAATTCTATTTCAGTAGCTTCATTTGCACCAAGACGCCAAACCTTGCCATATTCTACCAGCTCGCCAAATATTACACGGCCATTTTTTTGAGGGCGACTGTAAATTGCTCTTGCTACTAAAGGCTCGGTGGCTTTATCCTGAATTTTTAAAACAGGATACATATCCGGATAATATGCCATATCCATTGCTGATTTATCTACCGGCGAAAATTTTGTTTGTGCAAACAGGCTTGTTGAACAAATGCAAACCATTGCAAGAAGAAACTGCTTCATAGCTTATTTTTTTACAAATATAGTTTAATCGTTTTTTGATAATTGTTGCAAATGATGAACGGCAAAATTTTTTAGTTCTGGAAAAAAGGCATTGTAAAATTTTTTCAACTCATCATAATGCGTATTAAAAATTTCAAATGCAATTGCAGACTCAGTGAGATAAGCAGCTCTACGAACCAGTCCCCCGAAACTTTTTTCAATACCATCCGTAAACTGATAATTGTATAACCAGTTTTGTGTTTTCATGAACGGCAACATTTTTTGAAACCTTTCTGGTAAGACCTCAAAATGGTCGTAAAGTTTATTGTAAGTACTTTCGGAAAATTGCAGAAGGTTTTCTTCGGTTGGAAATTGGTTGGTGTCGGTCGCTAAAAAATGATCATATACCACATCTATGAATGCTCCGGCATATAAGCGGTATTGTGGTCTGAAAAACTGTTTAGCTTCCTGTGTTGCAGGGTGTGTGTCGGTAAAATCATCTATTGCCCTATGCAAAACCATGCCTTTTTGAATACCCGTGGCGTATTCAAATTTTTTTTTGCCTTTCACGAAATCACTGATCATATTGCCGGTCAATATGTCGGGATGATTGAAAGATAGATATGCATGAGCCAGATAGTTCATAATCTCTATAAAGATACTTTAATCTATGTTTAGCAAATTTCCGAAGTTTTAAAACTTCCGAAGTCTTAGTGAGCGTAACATAAAAAAAATTACTTTTGCAGTTCAAAATTTTTAATCATGAGTAAAGGACCGATCAGCAATTTTATTGAATATCATTATCGCCATTTTAATGCCGCAGCTTTGATGGACGCAGCTAAAGGATATGTGACACATTTAGATGAAGGTGGAAAAATGATGATCACATTAGCAGGTGCAATGAGTACTGCCGAGTTGGGGTTGAGTTTGGCAGAGATGATACGTCAGGATAAAGTATCGATCATTAGTTGCACGGGAGCTAATCTTGAAGAAGATATCATGAATTTGGTGGCGCACAGCCATTATAAAAGAGTACCTAATTACAGAGATCTTTCTCCGCAGGAAGAATGGGATCTTTTAGAGAATCACTATAATCGTGTTACTGATACTTGTATTCCTGAAGAAGAGGCTTTTAGAAGATTACAAAAACATATTCATGAAATATGGAAAGATGCAGATAGCAAAGGAGAAAGATATTTTCCACATGAATATATGTATAAGATGTTGTTGAGTGGAGTGCTGGAACAGTACTATGAAATTGATCCGAAGAATAGCTGGATGCTGGCAGCAGCAGAAAAAAATATTCCTATTGTGGTGCCGGGCTGGGAAGACAGTACTATGGGAAATATTTTTGCATCGTACGTTATTAAAAATGAAATGAAAGCTACCACAATGAAAAGTGGTATTGAATATATGGTGTGGCTGGCAGATTGGTATAGGAATAACTCATCGGGAAAAGGTGTAGGATTTTTTCAAATAGGTGGTGGTATAGCCGGAGATTTTCCGATTTGTGTTGTGCCGATGATGTACCAGGATCTTGAATGGCATGATGTTCCTTTCTGGAGCTACTTCTGTCAGATCAGCGACAGTACTACATCTTACGGATCATACAGCGGGGCCGTGCCTAACGAAAAAATTACCTGGGGTAAGTTAGATATTCATACGCCTAAGTTTATTGTAGAGAGTGATGCAACAATTGTAGCTCCGCTCATATTTGCATGGGTGCTTGGGTGGTAAAAAATTAAAAGCAGGTTTAAGCCTGCTTTATTTTTTCGGTTATTTTTTGTACATTGATAACTGATTCTACTCGTATGTTTCTTATAATTAAAAAAATAGCTTTCGTTTCAATATTGGTTGTTTGTGCTTTTTCTGCAACTGCACAAAATGGCAATTTCCGTAAGCCAGATTATCAATCAATGAAAAAAACGATAGCAGATGCTAACTCTCCCTTTTATTATCCTCCATTAATGAAACGCTATATGGCCGATGATACTACCCTTACAATAGAAGAATATCGTTATCTGTATTATGGATCATCTTTAGATACAGGGTATGCAGCTTACGGAAATCCATCTGTAAGAGAACAGTTACGGAATGAAAAAGATGTTGATAAGATCATTGAATTAGAGAAAAAAGCGATCAAAGAATTTCCTTTTAACATACGAGATATTTATAATTTAAACGTAAAGCTTGAAGAAAAAGGAGATAAAGTTGGAGCATCTATTTATAATCATAAACTTATTGGCATTGTAAAAGCGATCATGTCAACAGGAGATGGGTTAACAGATTCCACCGCAATGTATGTTATTAATGTAGGGCATGAATACGACCTGATCGGTTTGTTGGGTTATCAATTTGGAGGAAGCCAGGCTCTGATCCGTGCTAAAAATGAGAGCATGGATAAAATGAAGCTCAAAAAAAATGATGATAATATCGAATACCTGTATTTTAATGTTGATGCCTTGTTTGCCGGGTTGTACGATCTTTTCAAAACCGATTAGAGAATTAGTAGATGTAAATAATTGATTTTCATTTATTTAATATTCCGTTCCCAAGCCTCTTAAGACAATCTTCCATATTTTTACCGATACCGTAAATGCGTTTCCTCTATTCGTAACCCTCAGAAGCATTTCCTTCGTTGCTTTGCACACATTTCGAACCAAAACAACGAACAAATAATGAAATTTTTCTCTTTGAAAACTACTTTTCTTCTCTTAATTACAGGTGTAGTAGCGTTGACTTCTTGTAAAAAAACTGAAACGGTGTATGAATATTACACAGTTCCGGCCACCTATAATTTTACCGATGCTGACTATAGCGAAGCTACAGCAAGAGTAAATATGTGGTCTGGGTTAACAACTTACCTTGGAAAAGGTACAAGTCGCCAGCTTAGTCAAGACACTGCAGACTATTTGTGGAATAATACAAATTCAGCTTTTACAACTGAACTTATAGTAAATCTTCAAAATACAAAAGATGCTTTAAATAGCTCTGCATTTAAACTTTCAGATAAAACTGTTGATGCAGCAGCATTTAAAAAATTAATTGATTCTGCAGTTAAGTTGAGTGAATCTAGAGGCGCTACCGCTTCAGAAGGTGTACCCGGTAAAGTGGGTACAAGATTGGTTAATTATACCGGATCAGAATTTAATCAGTTAGTGGCAAAAGGGTTGATGGGTGCTTTTCAAATGAGTGCAGTTATCGAACATTTGAATAAAGTGCTTACCGATGATAATACTACTTTGATCTCGGGAAGAACTGCTATGCAAAAAGATTGGGATATGGCATTTGGTTATGCATCTCTTCCAAAAACATACGATAGTTCAATTCAATATGCAAATACCGTTTTAGACAGACCTTTGGGTATTGGTGGTTATTACAGAGAAAGAGGAAGATACATTCAAGCCGGGGGTAAAATTTATGAAGCCTTTTTAAAAGGTCGTGCTGCAATTGGCGCAAAAGATTATGCTACTCGTAACCAGGCCATTGCTACTATTAAAGAATATCTTGAAAAAACTTTAGCAGCAGCATGTTACGAATATGCAAATGTGGGAATTTCAGGAAGCGATCTTGCTGCTAAGTTCCATGGCTTATCAGAGGGGTATGGATTTGTGTTGGCTTTAAAATACCGTCAGGCAGGTAGTGCTTTGACTGATGCCAACTATCTAAAGCTGGTAGATAACTTTAAAACAAGTTTTTATACCCTAACTGCTGATGCTACAAATGCTAAAATGAATGAGGTGAAGGCAATACTGACCGCTGCATATGGTCAGTTGCAGCCTTAACAACAGAGATCAGTATAAAATTATACTTTTGGCAAATTTTTGAAGCATCCTTCAGGAATTTGCCTTTGGTTTTGAAAGGGTTTAATAAAATTACAAATACAGATTATGAAAAAAAGGTTTGGTGGAGTTGCTGGTATAATTGCTTTGGCTGTTTCTATTTTCTTTGTTGGATGTGGGAAAGATTCGGGTAATACCGGAACAGGAACAGATGCCAATAAGGATTTTAAAATTGCGATGCTTACAAATTATGCCGACAATCTTATTATACCTGCCTATACCGATCTTCAATCAAAACTCGATGTTTTGAATACGGCTGTTGAGGCCTTTCTTGCAAGCCCGTCAACTTCAACACAAGCGTCTTTAAAAACAAGTTTTAAAAATGCGTATTTGAGTTTTGAGGGTATATCTGTTCCAAACTTCGGACCTGCTGCAGTTTTGCTGGTAAACAATTATTCAAATACTTTTCCTGCTGCAATCAATGATGTAGAAAGTGGTATACTTAGTGGTACATATAATTTTGCACAACCAATTGCATCAGATAGCATACAAGGATTTCCAACCTTAGATTATCTTTTATTTTCTACTGATGCTGTGACAAAGTTTTCAGCACCGGATGCTGCCAATAGAAAAAAATATGTGCAGGATGTGATGGCAAGATTAAAATCTTTGGTTAGTAGTTCAATTACACAATGGACCGGAACATATAAAACTGCGTTTGTTAATTCTACAAAAACAGATGTTGGAAGTTCAATTGGTTATTTGATCAATCAATTTGCATTTGAAATGGATGCACTAAAAGGACCACGTATTGGTTGGCCTTATGGTAAACAATCGGGAGGTATTGTTTTTGCAGATAAATGCGAAGCATATTTCTCGGGCATCTCTGCTGATCTTGCAGTAGCCAACCTAGCCAGCCTTAAAAATTATTATAAAGGAGGAAGCGGAAGTGGTATTGATGATTATCTGATCTTACTAAATAAGAATCAGCTGAACGCTGATGTACTTGCTCAATTTGATCTTGCATTAACAGCTTTACAGGCAATACCAAGTCCGATGTCAGAAGCATTCACCAATAATAAACCTCTAATTGATGCAGCATATATTGAGATACAAAAATTGTTAACGCTGCTGAAAACAGACGTTGCTTCAGCAACTTCTGTTCGTATCAATTATCAGGATAGCGATGGGGATTAAAAAATAAAATGTGTTTGGATCAATAACAAAAATCAATCAAAGGTTTTCGCAACCGGTACACATTGCTCCACTTGTTACTTTCAGAGTAGCATTTGGAGCAATGATGTTTATAAGCATTATTCGTTTTTGGTTGAACGGATGGATTACTGAACTGTATGTGAAACCTTCTTTTTATTTCCCGTTTTTCGGCTGGGATTGGGTACAGCCATTGGGCAGCACTGGCATGCACCTGATCTTTGCATTGATGGCAATCACTTCATTGTGCATCATGTTGGGACTATTTTACAGAATTTCAACCATCATTTTCCTTCTAGCATTTACATATGTTGAACTTATAGATATTACTAATTATCTGAACCATTATTACTTTGTAAGTATTGTAAGTTTTTTGTTGATATGGTTACCAGCAAATAGATATTATTCTCTCGATTGTATGCTGCATCCGGATCGAAAAAACAAATTTGTTCCATTATGGACAATTGGAGCAATAAGGTTACAGCTTGCAATGGTTTATTTTTTTGCCGGATTGGCAAAACTTAATTCAGATTGGTTGATCAGTGCATTGCCGATGAAAATATGGTTGCCTGCAAAATCGCATTTACCCATTGTAGGACAATTTATGTATGATGAATGGGTGGCTTATTTCTTTAGTTGGTTTGGAGCTTGCTATGATCTTTTTATTGCTTTCTTTTTGATCAATAAAAGAACAAGACCTTATGCATATGTTTTTGTATTAGGTTTCCATATTGCCACCGCCATATTTTTCCCGGGCATTGGAATGTTCCCTTATATAATGATGGTCAGCAGTTTGATATTCTTTAGCAGTCATCTGCATAGAAAAATTTGGGAATGGATAGCCAACTCAAAGAAAGATGATCAGCCAGCTATTGAGTTTACATATAGTACCTTTGCAAAAAAATTGATAGGGTCTTTACTGATCCTTCATTTTACACTGCAGGTAATTGTGCCGATGAGGTATATTTTTTATCCCGGTCATTTATTCTGGACAGAACAAGGATTTCGGTTTTCATGGCGGGTGATGTTGATGGAAAAATCTGGCAATACTTTTTTTTATATAAAAGAACCTTCGTCGGGTAAGTTATTTGAGGTGAATAATGCAGATCATCTTACCAGATTGCAGGAAAAAATGATGAGCACACAGCCGGATATGATGGTGTATTATGCACATCATCTTGCAAAAAAATATGTAGCAAAAGGGATTAAAGATCCCGAAGTGTATGTTGAAAGTTATGTGGCATTGAATGGTAGAAAATCAACTTTATTTATTGACTCAACAATTGATTTGAATAAACAAAAGACCGGCTTCCGGAATTATGACTGGATATTACCTTTTAATGATAAGAAATAAAATGACTAGGAAATATATTTTTATTTTGCTGACTACTTTTTCACTTTGTACAATTCATGTTCAAGCGCAAAGTGATACTGTCCGAAAAACAATGGACACCGTAACTGTATTGAATGGAAGTACGCAGGCTTCGGGTAAATTAAGGCAGGTAGAAGGCGTGGCTATTTATGCCGGAAAGAAAACAGAGGTGATCAATCTTGCAAATATCAATGCCAATACAGCAACAAATAATGCAAGACAAATATATGGCCGTATTGTGGGTTTGAATATTTGGGAATATGATGGAGGTGGGTTGCAATTGGGTATTGGTGGACGAGGATTGAATCCAAGTCGGGTTTCAAATTTTAATACACGTCAGAATGGCTATGATATTAGTGCCGATGCATTAGGTTATCCGGAAAGTTATTATGTGCCACCAACCGAAGCGTTGGAAAGAATTGAAATTGTACGAGGAGCAGCCGGATTGCAGTACGGCACTCAGTTTGGCGGCTTGGTAAATTTTCAATTGAAGAAAGGCGCTCCCGATAAAAAATATGAAGTAGTATCAAGACAAACTGCAGGCTCATGGGGCTTTTTTAATACATTCAATAGTGTAGGCGGAACAGTTAAGAAATTAAATTATTATACATTTTATCAATACAAACGTGGCGATAACTGGCGCCCCAACAGTCACTACGATCAACATGCTGCTTATCTTCATCTAGATTATCCGTTGACAAGTAAATTAAAGATCACCGGTGAATATTCTTTCATGCATTATCTGGCCCAACAACCCGGTGGTTTAACAGATGCAGATTTTGAAAATGACCCATCCGTATCCGTTAGAACAAGAAACTGGTTTAAGGTAAACTGGAATTTGATTAATCTTTCTTTAGATTATACTTTTAATAATCACACAAAGATCAACATGCGTAATTACGCATTGGTAGCAGGGAGAGATGCATTGGGTATTTTGAATTATATCAATCGTCCCGATCCGGGAGGGGAAAGAGACATGATGTCTGACGACTACAAAAACATTGGTTCAGAAATAAGATTGCTTCATCAATACACAATGTTTAAAAAGCAAACGAGTACTTTTTTGATTGGTACACGTTTATATAAAGGGCTTACAAAACGTTTTCAGGGAGATGCTGATGCAGGAAGCGGCCCCAAGTTTGAATTTGAAGGGATTGAGCCGGATGGATCGGGGTATGATTTTCCCGGAAACAACTTTTCTGTATTCAGTGAAAATATTTTTCAGATCAATGATAAGTGGAGTATTACTCCCGGTGCAAGATTCGAATATATTTCTACAAAAGCCGATGGGTATTATTACCAACAAATGCGTTTTGTGCCAAATGTAAAAAGATTTGAAAAGAAAGAGAATAACCGGTCCTTCGTTTTCTTTGGAATAGGGTCGTCATACAAGCTATTGAACGGAGTTGAGTTCTATGCAAATATTTCACAAAATTATCGTTCGGTAAATTTTAACGACATCCGCATATTGAATGATAATGCAAGAGTAGATTCCAGTTTGAAAGATGAAAGAGGTTATACTGCAGATCTTGGTGTAAGGGGGAAAATAAAAGACTGGTTGTATTACGATATGACAGCCTTCTATCTTAAATATAAGAACAGAATAGGTTCTGTTTTTACCCGTGATGTTGATTTCATGGTATATAGACTTCGTAAGAATGTAGCCGATAGCCGTAATATAGGTTTTGAAAGTTTAATTGAAGCCGATCTTCTGAAAGCGATCACTTATGGCCGATCGCCATATAAGCTTTCAGTCTATACCAATTTTTCGATTATAGATGCCCGTTATTATAATTCAGCGGATGCATCTATTCAAGATAAACAAGTAGAGTTTGTGCCTCCGGTTTTGTTCAGAACGGGTATTTCTTTTGGCAAAAAAGCTTACAATTTCACATGGCAGTATTCTTATGTAGGGCAACAGTATTCCGATGCTACCAATGCTGAGTTTACTCCTTCGGCAGTTGATGGGTTGATACCATCTTACAATGTGATGGACATAAGTGTAAGCTATAAATGGAAATGGGCAACCATTTTTGGGAGCATCAACAATGTAACCAATACAAAATATTTTACAAGACGTGCAGATGGATATCCCGGCCCCGGTATCATCCCTTCGGATAAACGAGGTTATTTTGTAACAGTGCAGTTCAAATTGTAAATCTATCTTTCTCCGGCGGGTAAGGGCTTGTCTCTTTTCAACATCTTATCTCTGTTGGCAATTTCCCATGCGGTATGAAAGATCATACGGGCTCTTTTTTCATATATATCCCAGTATATCCTGTCAACAGTATCGGTTGGTTGATGATAATCTGCTAACAACATACCATCGTAGAAAAATAAAATTGGAACGCCTTTACGGGCAAAATTGTAATGATCGCTGCGATAATAAATTCTTTCCTGATCGTTGGGGTCATCAAATTTATAGTCGAGTGTAAGCCCGGTATATTTTTTATTTACTCCTTCGTTGATAATGGGCAGATCGCTGCTGAGTTTATCGTGACCAATTACATAAACATAATTCAATGAATCGTCTGTCATTCTTTCGGTATCTATTCTTCCTATCATATCTGTGTTAAGATCAACAGAAGTTTTCTTTAAAGGGAACACCGGATTGTCACTATAATATTCACTGCCCCAAAGCCCTTTTTCTTCTCCGCTAACGGTCATGAATACAACTGTTCTTCTTGGTCCGTTTCCTTCTTTGGCTGCTTTAGCAAAAGCTTCTGCCATTTCAATTACCGCACAGGTACCACTGCCATCGTCATCTGCACCATAATATATCTTGCCATCATGTTTGCCAAGATGATCATAGTGTGCCGTTAAAAAAACGTATTCATTTTTTTTATCTGTTCCTTCAATATAACCCAAAACATTGCTGGCATCAATTTGCTCATGCTTCTTTTGGTAATCGAAAGAGTAGTTGCTCACTACCTCAGACAGTTTATGCGCATTCAATAACTCATAATTTTTTGCTTTGTCTATTAGTAAATTAATTTGCCAGTCTGGGAATAGTTTTTTTAAAGTTTCATGAGCAACTACAGCATAGTTAATACTGATATAATTATCTTTTGGATAGTACATAGATGATCTGCTGCTTTTTTCTGCTAATTGAGCTGTGATAACACCAATATTAGGATTGATGATGATCGCTCCAATTGCTCCTTTTTTCTTTGCAACAGCTAATTTTTTTTGAATGCCCGGATAGGAGTATTCCGATGGACTTGAATTGCCCGACAATACATAAACTCCATCTTGCTTCGGTTCGCCTAAAATAATGACAACGATCTTACCTTTTACTTTTTTGCCCTTATAATCATTGTAATTTTTCTCATTAATGCCATATCCTGCAAACACAATTTTTTTAGCTTCTGTTCTTTTAGAATCGTTGAACATAACGGCTGTGTAATAATCTGCTCCATACACTAATCTTTCATTGCCGATGCGTAGATCATTACTGATCATGGAGTCTTTAAACAAAGGGAAGAACTGTTCATAGCCGTTTAATGCTGCTGCCGGCTTCAAACCTATCGCTTCAAATTGTTGTTGAATATATAAAGAAGCTTTTCGTTGCCCTGCAGTACCGGTTTCACGGCCTTCCATCTCATCCCCGGCAACAATGGTAAGATGTTTTTTAAGATCCTCTTTAGTAATAGTGGCGGCGTATTTTGCCGCATTGTCAACTTGAGCCAATACATTACCGGATGCTAACAATACAAAAGCAACAAAGAAATATTTCATCATACATTTTTTATTAGGTATTAAATGTACAATATCGATGTGAGATGCAAAAAGAAAAGTGATAGTCGGTTAGCAGGCAATTTTGTTTACCCTGTTTTGATGACGGCCACCTTCGAAAGGTGTATTGATGAAGAGGTCAATCATTTTTTCTACATCGCCTTCTCTTACAAATCGGGCAGGAATACAGATCACATTAGCATCATTGTGTTGTCTTGCTAGTTGAGCTAATTCTTCGCCCCAACAAATAGCCGCTCTGATCTGCTGGTGTTTGTTAGCGGTAATAGCAACACCGTTAGCACTACCGCAAAGTAAAATACCAAATGCATACTCGCCACTTTCAACTGCCGATGCAACAGGGTGAGCAAAATCCGGATAATCTGCCGAATGTTTATCGTAAGTGCCAAAATCTTTAAATTTCAAACCTTTGCCCTCTAAAAAAGAGATAACGTCTTCTTTGTAATCGAATCCGGCATGATCGCAGCCGATGGCTATAGGGAGTTGTAGATTGAAGACTGACATTTTTAATTATGAATTATGAATGTTGAATTATGAGTTTCTGAGGTGTAAAGTTAATTCATAATTTATAACTCATAACTCATAATTTAGATCAGCTCCATTCTTTTTCTTCTTTTAATTTTCTTCTTTCTACTCTCGATGCCAATATGATACTGATCCAGTAAAGAACCACCAGTGGGATAGCAACTAAGAACTGACTGGTCCAGTCGGGAGAAGGTGTGATAATAGCTGCTACAACTAAAATTATAACAAAAGCAAATTTGAAATATTTCTTTAAGAAAGAACCGGTTATCAATCCAATCTTCGCTAAAACATAGCAAAGCACCGGTAATTCAAATGCAATACCGCATCCAAGTATCAAATTGGTTAAACTGTCTATATAGTCATTAATGGCCGGCCTGTATTGGATCATTCCCGATTTGCCGAGTGTAAAACTTGCCAAAAAGTTAAAGGTAAAAGGAGCCAGCAAGTAATATCCAAAAGCTGCGCCGGTAAAAAAACAAAGCGACACCCAAAAAATACTACCTCTGCCATATTTTCTTTCTTTTGGAGAAAGAGCCGGTTTTATAAAACGCCACAATTCCCAAAAAATATAAGGGAATGCTAAAATGATACCACCGATCATTGCGATGGTAATGGCCGAAGAAAAAGTGCCGTTCACCTCTGTAACCTGAAAGTCAATTTTTACAGGAGGCATACAAAATGCATCGCCTACATGCAACCATTGTCCGAACTTGCATAAAGCGCCATAGGTTACAAATTTTTCGTTAGCAGGAGCCAGAATCAGGTTGTCATAAACCCAATCAATGTTTATAAAGATCAGAATAGCACCAACCAGCCAGGCAATTACACTACGCATGATATGCCAACGTAGTTCCTCAATATGGTCAAAAAACGTCATCTCCGTCTGCTCACTTTTGTCCTTGCCGGAAAGTCTGTTCAGGAAAGATTTTCTATCTGAAGTTGTTGTAGCCACCTAATAATGAATGATTGTTGGCAAAGGTAAATGAGTTTATTATATCAATTGGTAAAAAAGAGAAGCCCCGATAAAAATCGGGGCCGTTTACCAAAACTAACTGCTTATGAGAAAAATTTAATTCGTTATTTCTATTGTTATAAACGCAAATTCGGTGCCATTTCACATATTCTCATTGTTAAGAAATATATAATACTCAAACCTAAAAATGCGTATAAAAGAACTGTTGTAAATCTGACTCTAAGTTATATCAAGAGTTTAATGAAAATAAAAAAGCGTCCCTGTTAGAGGACGCTTTAACAATAAATTATAAATACCTATTTCATGAAGCCTTTTATCATATCCATAAAGCCACCACCACCTTCTTGCCTTTGTTGTTGCTGTTGTTGTGCGCCTCCGGTTACTTTGCTGATGATATCGCTTAATTCAACTTGTCCATCACCATCTGTATCTAAACCACCCCCTGCAAATTTGCTTACTAATCCGCCGAGATCAAACCCACCGCCACCAGTTTGTGCATTATTTGCTCCGCCTGTAAGGGAGCCGATCAGACTATTGATGTCAAAGCTGCTGTTGTTCGGGTCGTTAGTTTTGTTGATTAAACTGCTGATAACATTCGGTATCAAACTATTTGCAATACCGTTAGCCTGATTGCTTTCTATACCATGATTATTTGTAAGCTTATTAGTAAAACTGCCGATGATGGATTTAACTATTGGATTGTCTAGAAGGCCACCACCGTTTCCACCTGCATTTTGATTTCCAAAAAGAGAAAGAATATTTGTTAGTCCGCCACCTGCTAAAACATTTTGTAAACCATCTGCTACTGAGTGAGTTGCATCTGCAACAACGGCATCGTTTTGTTCGTTAGGCACAACAGGGTTGTTTATAACAGATTCCGTACCTTCTTCTTTGATGAGATTGAAAAGATTTTCTAACATGACTTTTAATTTAAATGATGAAGCTATAAAATATAGTCGACTGTAGATGCAATTTATGCTCTGTAAGTTGCATCCTAACCTTGTGTAGTCATTTTTTCTGCATTTTCTGCAAACTGCAATGCATCCAGAAATTCCTGAATATCGCCATTGATAACCTCATCCAGATTATATACGGTTAATCCGATCCGATGATCGGTTACCCTGCCTTGCGGATAATTATATGTTCTGATCTTAGCGCTTCTGTCACCCGTGCTTACCAAGCTCTTTCTTCTTTTAGATATCTCTTCTTCTGCCTTACGTACTTCCTCATCATATAATTTAGTCCGCAGCATATCCATTGCTTTTTCTTTGTTAGCAAGCTGGCTACGTTCTGTCTGACACATTACCACCAAACCGGTTGGTTTATGTGTTAAGAATACTTTTGTCTCTACCTTATTTACGTTCTGTCCGCCTGCTCCACCGCTTCGGGCAGTCTCCATTTTTACATCGCTTTCTTTCAACTCAAAATCAACCTCATCTGCCTCCGGCATAACTGCTACTGTGGCTGCACTGGTATGTACACGGCCACTGGCTTCGGTATCGGGTACACGCTGTACCCGATGAACACCACTTTCAAATTTTAAAATACCATATACATCATCACCTACAACTTCAAGTTGAACCTCCTTGTAGCCACCCACGGTACCTTCGCTTTCGCTGAGTAAAGTTGTTTTCCAGCCTCTTCTTTCGCAATATTTCAGATACATCCTTAAAAGGTTACCAGCAAATAAAGAAGCTTCGTCTCCACCGGTTCCGGCTCTGATCTCAAGAATGGCATTCTTTTCATCGTAAGGGTCTTTAGGAATCAGCATATTTCTAAGCTGTGCTTCCATCTGAGTTTTCTTTTCCTCGAGTCCGGGCAATTCCATTTTCGCCAGATCTCTCATCTCATCATCATCGCCATTCAATACTTCTTTATTGAATTCAATGTCTTCTAATGTGCGGATGTAGGCATTTCTTGCATTGACGATCTTTTCAAGACTACGATATTCCTTACTCATTGCACCAAATCGCTTATTGTCGCTCACAATTTCAGGATTGGTCAAAGCAACACCTAAGTCATCAAATTTTGCCTTTATTGCATCTAGTTTATCTAACATAGTGTATTTTTATTTTTGGACAAGCATTTGTAACATTTCTCAACATCGTTGTGTCACTCACTTGTACAGTATACCTTTATTGAACTTTTATCATGTTTTGCAATGAGCCCAATGGGCAGCAAAATTAACATATTACATGAGTTACAGAAAATTTAATGCCGATCATCTTTTTACCGGGTCAGAGATCATACATGGAAATGGGGTATTGATCACCGATCTTGGTGGAAAAGTGTTGGACATCGTTGATAAAAATGATGCAGGCGATGATATCGAGGTCTTTAAAGGCTTACTTACACCAGGGTTTATCAATAGCCATTGCCATATTGAATTAAGCCATATGAAAGATATGATCCCTGATAAAACGGGCTTGGTTTCATTTGTACAACAGGTAATGAGCAAAAGAGGCATAGCTGACGAGTTGAAGTTTGATGCCATGCGCTTGGCAGAGCAGGAGTTATATAATAGTGGTACCGTTGCAGTAGGAGATATTTGTAATACGACAGATTCGATCGATATCAAACAAAAAAGTAAGATGAAGTGGCATAATTTTATTGAGGTGAGTGGGTTTACTGATGCGTTGGCTGAAAAAAGATTTGAAGCGATTCAAGAAGTGGCACATCAGTGGACCATGGACCATGGTCCATGGTCCATAGTTCCACATGCCCCTTACTCCGTTTCAAAAAAACTATTTCAGTTATTGAATGAGGCAACCGCCAATCAATTAATATCCATTCATAATCAGGAAAGCGAAGAAGAAAATAAATTGTATGAAGACAAGTCGGGCAGCTTTTTAGAATTGTATAAAAATTTCGGAATTGATATTACTGGCTTTGAACCAAGTGGTAAAACAAGTTTTCAAACATGGTTAAATTATTTCACGAATAACCAATCGATCATTTTAGTACACAATACTTTTACCAATCAAGAGGATCTGGATTTTGTCTGTCGTCAGTCGTCCATTGTCCATCGACCATTGCATTTCTGCCTATGTCCCAATGCTAACAAATACATTGAAGGAAGAATGCCTCCGATCGATCTATTAAGGAAAAATAATTGCAATATCGTTATTGGTACCGATAGTTATGCAAGTAATTGGCAATTGAATATGTTAGAAGAAATAAAGACCATTCAACACAAAACAGCTTTCTCTATTCCTCTGGAAGAAATACTGCGATGGTCTACAATCAATGCTGCCAGAGCATTACAGATGGACAATGAATTAGGTAGCTTTGAGAAAAATAAAAACCCCGGAGTTATTTTAATAGATGAAATGAATGGATTGAATGTAACTATGAACTCTTCTGCAAAGCGACTTTTATAAAACCTCATGCAAAACCGTTAGCGTTTTTAATTGCCCGAATTCGGCAATGTGTAAAGCATAATAATTTTGATATTGTAACAATAAATTTCTTCTTGCATCTCTCGATAATTTTATTTGTTCCAATTCAAAAGGCAATAACACTTTTAGTATTTGCGAAGTTGTAAAGGCTTGTTCACCATCGATAAAATTATTATGATCGGGTTGTGTTGTTTCAAAACATCCTTCCTGAAGATCTAAGAAAGAATTTTCTTTACTATAATTATCTATCATTTTAAATCCCAGAAAGTGTGTCAACTGCAAGGTATAGTATAATGGAATATTTGCAGTGACCGATCTCTCGGCAGTATCTAATTCTTTCAAAACATCTTCACAAAAATTGAACAGATTGTGGTTTTCTTCCGGCTGTTTCAGGCATTTATTTAAAAGCTCAACCATATATAAAACAATACAGTTTTTGATCACATCGCTGAAATTGTGTTGATAGAGATATGCCCATTGAAATTCTTTTATTCGCTGCAGATTTTTTTGTTCGCTATGATAAACGACCAGATCAAGAATTGCACCCGGTAGAAAGCAATTAGCTTTTTTATTACTTTTTGAAGCGGTTCTTACGCCATTGACCATATAGGATTGCACACCAAATAGCTCGGTAAATATGGTAACAATAAGGCTTGTTTCGCCATATTTAACCGTTCTCAGTACAATTCCCTTTGTTTTGTGTGTCATCTTAAGCAGCTAAAATGCAATAGTAGTTAGATTTTTGAGTATGCCGTATAAATTATCTTTCTTTGCATCTCAATATTCAATATTAGGTACAAAAATATTCAATAATTTATGTGGCAACGCTTAGGTAGTTTCGTAATAAAATATAGGTTGGCTCTTTTGATAGCATTATTTGCAGTAACTGCTGTAATGGGCTACTTTGGAAGCAAGGTAAAATTGAGTTACGAATTTTCCAGAGCAATACCTACCGATAATCCAAAGTATCAGGATTATGTTTCCTTTAGATCTAAATTTGGTGATGATGGCAATATGCTAGTTGTGGGAGTACAGAGTGATAAACTATTTGAGCTAAAGACCTTCAAAGCATATGATCTTCTTCATAAACAATTAAAAAAAGTAATCGATGTAGAAGATGTATTAAGTGTGCCATCGTCAGTAAATCTTCAAAAAGATATTTTAACAGAAAAACTGAATGCAGTAAAAATATTTCCTGACAGCATTACAACACAAGCCGAACTGGATTCGGCAAAAAGCACTTTCTTCAATTTACCTTTTTATAAATCTTTATTATACAGTCCTGAATCTAATGCTTATTTAATGGGGGTTAGGATCAATAAAGATTCTCTCAATTCGGCAAAGCGTTCAAAAATTGTAGCAGACATTATTGCTGAGGTAAACAAGTTTGAAAAAGACACTAAGATAGAAGCTCATTTAAGCGGTTTGCCTTTAATAAGAACAGTTGTTGGCGACAGAATTCAAAAGGAAATGCGTTTCTTTTTAATTGGCTCTTTATTGTTGAGTGCATTGATATTATTATTGTTCTTCAGGTCGTTCGGAACTGCCATGCTTTCTTTAACAGTGGTATTGCTCGGTGTTGTGTGGAGCCTTGGTGTGTTATATTTATTCGGGTATAAAATTACGTTGCTAACAGCATTGATACCCCCTTTAGTAGTGGTGATCGGGATTCCCAACTGTATTTATTTCATCAATAAATATCATACTTCTTATCTGGCATCCGGAGATAAAAACAAATCGCTGGTTGATATGGTAAGTAAAATGGGGATTGTTACATTGTTTTGTAACATTACTGCTGCCATTGGTTTTGCGGTGTTTGCATTAACTAAGAGCGCTATTCTTAAAGAGTTTGGAATGGTTGCAGGTATCAGCATCATGCTAATATTTGTTATTTCTTTTATTCTATTACCGGCAGTGTTGAGCTATTTGCCAAATCCTAAATCATCGCAAACAAAATATTTGAACAACCGTTTTGTAGTTTCTTTCTTATTAAGAATTGAAAGATGGGTGATCAATCATAAAAAAACAGTGTATGCTGTAACAATCATTGCATTGGCGTTTGCGGTTATTGGAATTTTTAAATTGAAAACGGTTGCCTTTATTGTGGATGACCTTCCAAAGACCGATAAGATATATACAGACCTTAAATTTTTCGAAAAGAATTTCCATGGGGTAATGCCGCTGGAAATTGTTATCGATACTAAAAAAAGAAATGGCTTGGCGGGGATGAGAGCATTGTCTGTTTTTGAAAAGGCAGATTCTTTATCTCAATACATAACAGCACAAAAGGAAATGAACAGGCCTTTGAGCGTTGCGGAAGGGCTCAAGTTTGCAAAGCAGGCTTTTTATGAAGGCGATTCTGCCAACTATCTATTACCTAATACTTTCGATGGAGCTTTCGTTGGAGAATATTTACGTCCGAATAAAAATGACAGCGGGGCTAAAAATAATTTTGTAAAAATGTTGTCTGCTTTTATGGATTCATCCAGACAAAACACAAGAATTAGTGTGAATATGGCGGATGTGGGTACGATAGAATTGCCGAAATTATTGGATGGTATTCAAAAGAGAGCCAATGCATTATTTGATTCTACAAAATATAATTTTTTAGAACCGGATAGAAGATCGGCTTTTAAATTAGATACTATAGTAGATGAGTTTGATAGTTCTGTTGTTACCATCGATACAACTTTTGCAAAATACGATACCACACCTCAGTACAATGTAAAGCTAACAGGAACGAGTATAACATTTTTGGAAGGCAGTAAGTTTATCATCAACGGACTGAAAGAAAGCATTTTCTGGGCATTTTTGTTGATCAGCCTTTGTATGTTGTATTTATTTAAATCGGTTCGGGTGTTGCTTTGCTCATTGATCCCGAATTTGATCCCATTAGTGATCACAGCAGGAGTAATGGGTTGGGCGGGTGTTCCGTTGAAACCAAGTACTGTCCTTGTTTTTAGTGTGGCCTTAGGCATTGCGATCGACATTACGATCAGGTTTTTGGTGAACTACAAACAGGAGTTACCGGGCTTTGATAATGATGTTGCTAAAACGGTTTATTCAACGATCAACCATACAGGGTTAAGCATTGTATATACTTCATTGGTGTTGATAGCGGGCTTTATTATTTTCTGCTTCAGTAGTTTTGGCGGCACATTTGCATTAGGATGGTTAACATCAATAACATTGTTGGTGGCTACATTAACCAATTTGGTTTTGTTGCCGGTACTATTGTTATTAACAGGCAAGAAAAAGAAAAAATAAATTATTGCAATACTTCAGCTAATTTTTCGGCTAATCTTGGACCACGTAAGTCCATAGCAATGATCTTTCCTTGTGGGTCAATCAATACATTGAACGGTATTTCATCGAAACCATAACTATCGGCAATAGTGGCTGTAGTTTGCCAATCTTTTAATTCGCTGATATGTTGCCAGGTTAGCTTGTCTTTAGCAATAGCATTCTTCCAGGCAGTAGCTTCTTTGTCTAATGATACACCAAGAATGGTGAAATTTTTATTTTTAAAATTATTGTAAGCATTTACAATATTCGGGTTTTCTGCTCTGCAAGGGCCACACCAACTTGCCCAAAAATCGATCAGTACATACTTTCCTTTCAAACTGCTTAATGAAAAAATTTTACCATTTACATCCGGCATTGTTATTTCGGGAGCAATATCACCAACTTTTACCGGTTGAATTTGCGGTTGTGCATTTGTTTCTCTTGATTGTTTGATCTCTGCTATCTGTTGTTTTACTGTAAGCAATGCTGTAGCTACGGCAGTGCTTTTTGGAAAACGAGTACTCAACTTTTGTAAAGGGATGTCTAGTTTTTCTACATCTACAGGTGCTGCAGTTGCTGAAAATACAGCTAATACAGGACTTGTGGTAGTATCAGCATATTTAAAACAATATTTTGTGATCTGTTCTTTTTGTGTTTCAAAAATTGTTTTTTTTGCAATAAAACTGCTGTCTGTTTCCTTTATGTTCATCTTCAACATATTTTCTAACGACAGTAGGTGTTCGTCCAGTATATTTCTTAAGCTATCATTATAGCTCATAAATTTTGCAAGAGAATGATTAACGGGTGAATTGAACATCTGTTCACTCAACATTAATTTATTGGCATCGGCTGAAAAACTAATATTGTTTTTATCGTTGATGAAGATAAAGCCACTATTGTTCTTTTCTAAACGTAGGCGAAACAAACCTTCTTCTTGGGCAATGGCGCCAATTACAAATTTTCCGTTCTTGATCTCAGCTGTGTCTAATACCTCCGGAGCTCTTTCACCAAAAAAAAGTTCTTCAAGAAATATTTTCTGATCCGGAATATTTTTAATTTCTCCGGTTACTTTAAACTTGTTATCTGAGGTTTTGTTGTGGCAAGCAAATAAAACTGATGCAACGCTAAGGATAAAGAATATTTTTTTCATTTAACTTAATTTCTCTGCTAATAATTTGTTTACAATGTTCATGTCGGCCTTGCCTTTGCTGAGTTTTTTTACTTCGCCGGCAAACATTCCGATTAGCCCTTTTTTCCCTTTTTTATATTCAACAACTTTGTCAGGCATTTTGCCGATCACTTCATCTACCCAGGCTTCAATAGAGCAGCTATCGCTTTCCTGAATAAGATTTAATTCTGTTGCAAGTTGCAACGCATTTTTATCCGGAGCAGTTAGTAAAGCGTTAAATATTTTTGTAGAGGCTATGCTGAAGTTTACTTTACCATCGTCTACAAGTTGTATCAATTCAGCAATTTTTGTTGGCGTCAGCGTAAATGCCTCCAGCTCAATGCTGTTTTCGTTCAGGTAAGATTTTACCGGTCCCATTAGCCAGTTTACCGCTGCTTTGTAGTTAGACGTATGTTTGATGATGGCTTCAAAATAATCTACCAAAGATTTATCTCCGCAGATTACCTGTGCATCATAAGGCGGTAGATGAAAAACTTCTTTATATTTTTTCTCCAACGCTTCGGGCAAAGCAGGTAATTCGCTTTTTATTTTTTGTAAAAACTCATCAGTGATATTGAAAGGAGTGAGGTCGGGATCGGCAAAATATCTGTAATCATCCGCATCTTCTTTACTACGTAAAGAAAAGGTAGTGTTCTTATCTGCATCAAAACTTCTTGTTTCCTGCACAATTGTTCCGCCGCTTTCAACAATATCTATCAATCTGTCAACTTCAATATCAATTGCTTTTTTCACATTGCGTATGCTGTTCAAATTTTTTACTTCAACCCTTGTACCCAATTTGGTTTCGCCTTTCAAACGAATAGAAATATTTGCATCGCAACGCATACTACCTTCTTCCATATTACCATCGCAAATATCTATCCAACGAACCAATCTTCTTAGTTCAGTTACATAAGCAAATGCTTCTTCACTACTATGAAGGTCGGGTTCACTTACAATTTCCAATAAAGCAACGCCGGCTCTGTTAAGGTCTATTGCAGTATAATCCGGATCCACATCATGTAAACTTTTTCCTGCATCTTCTTCCATGTGAATTCTGTTGAGACGAATATTTCTTTCGCCATCGGCCGTTTTTATTTTTACAATGCCATTCTTACAAATCGGTGTTGTATGTTGACTGATCTGATATCCTTTCGGAAGATCAGGATAAAAATAATTTTTACGGGCAAAATAGTTGTGTTGTTCAATTTCGCAATGCAAGGCAAGGCCAAGTTTTACTGCAAACTCAATTGCTTTTTTATTCATCTTAGGCAATGTGCCTGGATGAGCCATTGTAATAGGGCTGATATGTGTATTTGGCGCTGCCCCGAAAGCTGCACTATCGCCACAAAATATTTTGCTTTTAGTTAGTAATTGAGCATGTACTTCAAGCCCGATCACTACCTGATATTTATCATTTTTCATTGGGTGCAAAGGTAAATAAGGATTAGGTATGATTTGTATGATTTTTAGGGTTATCTCACAGAGATATGCAACAAAAAGGCGATGCATCGAACGCAAATCAATTCGAAGCTAATCTGTGCATCTCTGTGAGATAAAACAAAAAAGCGTCAAACGGTTACCCGAATTGACGCCTGACCCTAAGCTATAAGAGAATTTTTACAGATCGGCTGTTTTTAGTTTTTTAGGGATCTTTACTTCGAAGCTCATTTCTTTACCCTCTCTTTTAGCTTTAATGCTATAATTGGTTTTTCCTTCTGTTGGCTTTAATTGTTCTCTTGCATCATCAGTGTTATTGATCTTATTCCCGTTGATTTCTGTAATGATATCACCTTCCATTAACCCTGCGTTGGCTGCTGCTGATTCATCAACTACGTCAATTACTTTCACATTACCACCCTCTTCCGTATCCTTAATTTTTAATCCGAGTTTTTGCTGACGAGGCATATTATCATTGAAGTGAAATTGTTTAAGCATGTTTTCCTCACCATCTTCAAATCCTTCCATATCCGGCGGCATTGGAGGAGCTGGTGGAAAAGGGAAATGCTTCATCATATCATTCGGGTTTCCTTTGAAAGAAAATGACATTGATCTTTTTTCTTTCTTTTCTCCCAAAGTTGCTTTAACATTGGCTTTTTTACCTTTACGCAAATAGTACACTGTTATTTCATCTTTCACTTTTTTTGCACCTATGATCTTTGAAAGACCGGCGCTGGTAGTTACTTGTTCGTCGTCAATTTTTGTAATGATGTCGCCTTCTTGCAGCCCCGCTTTTTCAGCGGCACTTCCTTCAATTACTTCAGTAATTTTTACACCTTTATCTTTCTTTTCAGTCGTTACACCTAAAAAAGGTCTGCTCTCTTCACCCCATTGGTCCATAAAATCTTCATTCAAGTTGAATGATTGTCCGCCCGGACCAAGATCAAAGGACATCATATCATCGCCATCACGAATGATCATTTTGCGTTTGTTGATGGTTATCTGATCATCTTTGAATTCGGCCAATGGTTTGCCGTTAACAATCACTTTGTCTCCTTTGATCTCAACGGTTACATTCATTTCTTTATCGCCTTTTTTTCGAATAACAACTTCTTCAGTTTCATTGTCTTTTTTTACATCTTCCTGTGCCCACAAACAAGTAGGGAAACCGATAAAAGCCAATACAGCAGTGGTAATTAATATTTTTTTCATAATGTTTATTTTTATGTACGAAGCCTTTAGTAGATCAAAAATAGAAAGAAAATTTGAATTACGAAATCTTTCGCAGATAATTTTAGGGCTTTAACAAAATTTTATGGGAGATGGGAACGCAGATGTTGCAGATTTTGACGGATTAAAACGGATTTATCTGTGAAGATCAGTTTTAATCCATGTAATCCGTGATTCTATCACTTAGTAATTATATAAACCTTAGTTCTACCATCGCAGTCATTAGTTTCTTTTAAATATTGCATACCTATTTTTTCAAGAATTTTCCAGGATGCGATATTATCTATATGTGCTTTGGCTATGATAGTGGATAGATTTAATTTTTTTAAGCCGTATTCAATTGTTGCGGCGGCAGCTTCAGAAGCATAACCATTGCCCCAGTATTTTTCAAAGATGCGATAACCAAGATCAATCTCATCATCTTCTTTAATATATTTTAAACCACACCACCCTATAAACTCGTTGTTGCTTTTTAAGTACATGGCCCATCTGCCTAAATTATTTTCGTATTGTGGTAAGATGATATTGACCAAAATATTTTCAGCCTGCTCTATTGTTTGTAAAACGGGTTCATGAACATATTTAACAACTTCAGGTGAGCTGTTGAGGTCTAGTAATAATTCAGCATCAGTTTTTGTGAACTGACGAAATACTAAACGTGGTGTTTCAAATAAAATGTTCATAGAAAGCTATTTTAAGGTTATATGAGCTCATTTACAGACCTACGAATGTTTTCTGAAATTTTATCCGTAGGCACATCGTTCTCATCGCCACCAAAAGGATCTTCAATTTCTTCAGCAATTAATTCCAAACTTGCCAGCACATAAAAGATAAATGCAACCACAGGAATAACATAGTAACCAAGATTGAATACATATCCAAACGGCAATGTCATCACATAAATGAAAATGAATTTTTTTATGAAAACGCTATAAGAAAAAGGAATTGGAGTGTTCTTAATTCTTTCGCAAGCGCCGCAGATATCTGTAAAAGATTGCAACTCTGTATTCAAAAATATGAGTTGATCGCCGGTGATGATCTTTTGCTGATAGAGCTCTTGTATTTTTTTGAAAATAGATGCTGCGATCTGATTGGGCAAATGTTTGCTTTCATCAATGGCATTCAATAAAGGATGGGCTTTATCTTCAGCAAATAATTCAATTCTTGTTTTTTCAGAACCTAAATGACTGCGTAAAGTGGCAGCATAAGCAGGAATAACAGTTCGGAAAAAACTACGGTTCTCTTCATCATTTTCCGGAAGTATGGCTGCTAATTTAATAGCCAGGTTTCTGCTGTTATTTACCAATGCACCCCAAAGTTTTCTTCCTTCCCACCAACGATCGTAAGCAGTGTTGGTACGGAATACCAACAACATAGAAATGGCAAAGCCAAGCAGACTGTGCATTACAGGAATATTCTTTACATAACTATTGGCTGATAATTGAAAATATTCTTTTTCAAGAAATGCAATGATGCCCGAGTAAGCACATATACCAAGAATAAGTGGAAACAATTTTCTGAATGTATCCGCTTTGTGTAAACGAAAGATAAAGGAGAACCACTCTTTGGGATTATAATTGATCATAGTAAGAATGATTGAGTAAAAAACGGACGAAGTTTTCAAAACTTCGTCCGTTTGTGAAGACTATAATAATGATTTTACTTTCTCTATAACGTCTTTCAAATTGGCAACGTTTTGTCCGCCTGCTGTAGCAAGGTTTTTTTGTCCGCCACCACCACCTTTGATCAATGGAGAGATATGCTCTTTAATGATCTTGCCAGCATCTAGTCCTTTAGCAGCAACAACTGTATCGGCAATACTTACGGCAACAAATGCCTTGCCGTCAATATTAGTACAAAGCACTGCTACGTGATTGTTTAAATGATTTTTCAGGTCAAAGCAAAGCTTCTTTAGAGCATCGGCATTGCTTACTTCAATAATATCTCCAACGAAATTGATGTTGTTGATGATCTCGTCTTTTTGCAATAGCTCATTGCGAATGCCAACTAATTGTCTTGCTTCTAATCCTTCAATACGTTTGCTGAGTGTATTGTTTTCGGCTAATAAATTTTCGATAGACTTGTTAATGTCTTTTGGATTTTTTAATAGGCCTTTAATAGTGTTGATCTCAGCGAATGTATTGCTTACTAATGTTTCTGCAGCAATACCACAAACTGCTTCTATACGACGAACACCTGCAGCAACGGCACTTTCAGAAGTTATTTTGAACAAACCTAATTCTCCTGTGCTACCAACATGTGTACCACCGCATAACTCGATCGAGTACGCCGGATCCATGATAACCACTCTCACTTTATCGCCATATTTTTCGCCAAACAAAGCCATTGCACCCATTGCAATTGCTTCATCTTTACTCATCTCTTTAATTACAACCGGGATATTAGCTCTGATCTTTTCATTTACTATTTGTTCAACTTTCGAAATTTCTTCATCGGTTACTTTAGCAAAATGACTGAAGTCGAAACGTAAATTTTCGTCGTTATTTAAACTTCCTTTTTGTGCAATGTGTTTGCCCAATACTTGTTGTAGGGCTGCCTGCAGCAAATGCGTAGCACTATGGTGTACTGTAATGTTTTTTCTTCTTTCTGCATCAACTTTTGCGATGACCTCCCCAGTTAGATCATCAGGAATAGACTCCGTGAAATGAATAATTAAATCGTTTTCCTTTTTGGTGTCAACGATTTTTAGTTTTTCATTTTTAATTATTAACTCTCCTCTGTCTCCAACCTGCCCGCCGCTTTCAGCATAGAATGGAGTTGTGTCCAAAACCAATTGGTACAATTCTTTTCCTTTGCCTGAAACTTTTCTATACTTAACGATCTTACTTTTTGTTTCTAAACTATCGTAGCCTACGAATTTATTTGCAACATTTTCAATAAGTGTTACCCAGTCTTCTGTATCTAATGCTGATGCGGAGCGACTGCGATTTTTTTGTTCTTGCATTTCTTTTTCAAAACCTACTTCATCAACAGATAAATTATTTTCAGAAGCGATCAATCTTGTAAGGTCAATTGGGAAACCAAATGTATCTAACAATTCAAAAGCTGCTGCACCGTTAATTGTTTTGGATGATTGCGAAGATGCAATTACTTCATCGATCTTTTTTAATCCTTTATCTAATGTTCTTAAAAATGCCTCTTCTTCTTCTTTAATTACTTTGCCTACAAAATCTTTCTGTGCATTCAACTCTGGAAAAACATTTTCGAATTGTTTTGCAATAACCGGCAACAATTGATGTAGCAAAGGTTGTTTGTAATCTAAATAAGAATAATAATAACGAACTGCTCTACGAAGGATTCGGCGTATAACATAGCCTGCACCTGTGTTTGATGGCAACTGCCCATCTGCAATAGTGAAAGATATGGCTCTTATATGATCTGCCAAAACACGGAAAGCAATGCTTTCTTTATCATCTCCGGCAGTATATTTTTTGTTGGTAATTTTTTCTATTGCTGCAAGGGTGCCTGTGAAAACATCGGTATCGTAATTGCTTTGTTTGCCTTGTAATACTCTTACCAAACGTTCGAATCCCATGCCAGTATCAACATGTGTAGCAGGTAATGGTTCAAGCGTTCCGTCTTTTTTTCGGTTATACTGAATAAATACATTGTTCCAGATTTCTATAACTTGCGGATGATCATTGTTAACTAAATCTTTACCAGGTATTTTTACTCTTTCTTCGTTGCTTCTGCAATCGACATGTATTTCAGTACAAGGACCACATGGACCAGTATCTCCCATCTCCCAAAAATTATCTTTTTTATTTCCAAAAATAATTCTCTCTTCTGGCAGTATTTTTTTCCATTCTGCTAATGCAATTTTAGATGGTGGTAAGCCTTCTTTTTCATCTCCTTCAAAAACGGTAACGTATAAACGGTCTTTATCCAATTTGTACACTTCAGTTAGTAATTCCCAACTCCAAGCTATGGCTTCGGCTTTAAAATAGTCGCCAAAGCTCCAGTTGCCTAACATTTCAAAAAGCGTATGGTGATAAGTGTCAACTCCTACTTCTTCCAAATCGTTATGTTTGCCACTAACCCTTAAACATTTTTGTGTATCTGCAATACGTGGAGAAGGAGCCGGTTTGTTACCCAAAAAATAATCTTTGAACTGGTTCATACCTGCGTTAGTGAAAAGCAAAGTAGGGTCATCTTTCAGCACAACGGGTGCTGAAGGCACGATCGTATGTCCTTTCGATTTGAAGAAATCAAGAAACTGTTGTCTTATCTCAGCTGCAGTCATAATAACCTTTGTATTTTTTGGGTTGATTTTTGGAATTTAACGGTCTATATTTGTACACTTTTGAGAAGTGGGCACAAAGGTAACGAAAACAGCCATTTTTTAGGGCTGAATAATGGTAAACTGTACAAGTGTGCGACGCAACGATGTTGCCATTGGTACTAAAGCCCGGACCGAAACCAAAAACCAACATTTTTTGCCGAAGGCAGAAATTGAGCATGAAAAAAATTAAATACTTCTATAATACTAATACGCTTCGTTACGAAAAGCTTGTAACGCCGCTGAGAGTGCGGCTACTAAGGGTTTTTGGTTTCGTTTCCGCATTATTGGTAAGCTCGGCATTGGTTATTTGGGTGTACACAAGATTTGTTCCCCGCCCTACGGATAAAGTAATGGAGTACCGATATAATTCGATGAAGGAAAATTATGCTACGCTGAAAAGTGAGGTAAAAACCCTTCAGGATCAGATAGCTCAGCTGGAGAAAAGAGACAATGAAGTTTACCGGAGTATTTTTGAGGCCAACCCTGTGCCGGATAGTATGAGGGTGAAATTGATAGAAAAGAAAAAGGAACTGGATAAAGTAGAAGCATTGAATGACGATCAACTGAGTAATGAAATAGCCAATAGTTTGAACAATATAGCTGCACGAATTTCGTATCAGCGAACCAGTTATGATGGTATTGAAAAGTTGATCAATAATCAGGAGGCTAAATTATCGAGTATTCCGGCTATACAACCACTAAGTAATAAAGATCTTACAAGAATTGCCAGTGGTTTTGGTATGAGGATACATCCTATTTACGGTATTCCTAAAATGCATAATGGGCTTGACTTTACGGCACCTCAGGGTACACCGATCTACGCAACGGGTGATGGCACTGTAACAACTGCAGGGGTAGGTAACGGCACAGGTAACCATGTGATCATTAATCACGGGTATGGTTACGAGACCGTATACATGCACATGGTACGCATTAAAGTTCGTGATGGACAGCATGTAAAACGTGGCGAAGTGATCGGGTGGGTGGGTAGCACCGGAGCCAGTACAGGACCACATTGTCACTATGAAGTACACATCAATGGTTCGCCGGTTGATCCTGTTTACTTTTTCTACAACGATTTAAATGCAGAACAATATGACAGATTATTGAAGCTTGCTGCAACGGGTAGTGCTAAGAGCTTCGATTAGGATTGTTGCCCCCATCCCCTAAAGGGGTGTTATTGATGCAGTATTTCTAATTATTATTATTATTTTTATACCAGCAGTAGTTTTTCATGGCATCATCGTTGTGTCACAATCCGTTCATCGGCATTACTACTATTAAACTTTTTTAATGGCACTTTCACAAATAGCATTTGATTTTTTTGATGATTCTCCGCAGCAACCCTTGCAGGAGAAGAAGAAAGCTGTTGCTAAAAAGAAAGAGCCGAAAGTAGTTGTAGAGTCTGTAGTAATTCCAAGACCCAAGGTAAAATCTACCAGAGGTAGAAAGAGTATTGAAGAGATGAATGCAGGTGTAGAACTGGTGAACGTACCGGATGATGAGGAGTTGTTCTCTAAAATGTATTACTCTATTGGCAAGGTGGCAGATATGTTTAAAGTGAACCAGTCGTTGATACGTCTTTGGGAGAATGAGTTTGATATCTTAAAGCCGAAGAAGAACGGTAAGGGCGACAGGTTGTTTCGTCCGGAGGATATTAAAAACATTCAGTTGATCTACCATTTGATGAGAGAAAAAAAATACACCATGCAGGGTGCTAAAGATTTCATCAAACAAAATAAAAAGGCAGAAGAAAAATTTGCTGCCATTGATGCCCTAAAAAAAATGAAAGGGTTTTTATTGGAGCTAAAGGCGAATCTATAAGCCAGGAATTGCACTAACTTTCACGAATGTTTTATACACGGGATTCTATGAGAACATTTTTTACACTTCTTATATTATTTTTTTCTCACACAATTTTTGCTCAGGTAGAGTACGAAATAAGTCAGGACCCCAAACATCCTGAAGTAACCATCTACCGAGGAACGATCGATAAATATTTATTGCAGAATACTCCCGAATTTGCAAAATGGTATAAACAAAATCAACAAGGGTATGCTCCCGATTCAGCTGTGCTGAAAAGTTTTGAAAAAGCAAAAGATACAATTCAGTTTGTGATCTTTGGCGGCACCTGGTGTGACGATACTCAATATATACTGCCAAAGTTCTTTAAACTGCAGGAGATGTCCGGCATTCCTGATTCTTCTATTACTTTATTCGGTGTGAACAGAAAGAAAGTGGCGTTGGGTCATATTGCCGAAGCATTCAATATTACGGCTGTACCAACCATTATCATTATGAAAGAGGGTAAGGAAATGGGCAGGGTTGTCGAATATGGTAAAACCGGTAAATGGGATAAAGAGTTAGCGGAAATTATTCGTGTTCTCTGATATCGTTGTTTATGGCAATTGTATTTACTTCTCCGGCAAAATTGATCTCATTCTCTTCCAGCATTTTTTTTATTTCAAAGTTGATGGTTTGTTTAAGTGTATCAAATTCATCCATTGAAAATGGTTGTGTAAAATATTCTACCGTAACTACAATGCCATTTCTGCTGATGTCTTTTACAAACACTGAGTGAGATGATATTTGATCTTCTCTTGCTGCCAATGATTTTTTTATAGCCTCAGTTAATGCTTGTGTAAGGGCCAATGATGTTTTTGATGATAGTTCTAATTTTATTTCTGCTCTTCTGTTTGTACGCATGCTGAAGTTATCAACCATAGTGTCAACCATTTGTTTATTGGGTACAGTAACCAATGTTTTATCGGTAGTACGGATACGGGTGCTGCGTAAACCAATATGTTCAACTTTACCTGTAACTGTATTTACTTTTACTATGTCGCCTGTGAAAAATGGTTTATCAAAAAAGATGATAAAAGAAGCGATGAGGTTTTCTAAACTTTCTTTGGCGGCAAGTGCTAATGCGGCACCGACAATGCTCAGGCCGGTTAATAATTGGCCAATAGGTTGATGAAAACAGGCTTTGATAATTAATAAAACACCAATTACACCAATGATTACTTTTAAAAAATCTCTGAAGAAAACAATAAGTTGATCATCTCTTGTATCGGCAGTAAGATTGGCTTTATGCTCCATTACCATTGCAACAAAATCTACAAAACGCAATAACAACCAAGTAAACGCAATGATGATGATACCGATACCAAGTCTTGATGCAATATCACGGGTGGTGTGTCCGTAAATATCATATTCAAGGGCCTGCGGAAAATTAAGTTTATCAATTGCAAAAATGGAAATGAAAATAACGAGAAACCATTCCAGTGGTTCAACAACAAGATCAACAAATGTTCTTTTTTCAATGGTTGACCAAATTCTGTGTACCAACCTGTAGCATAGTGCAGCAATATATCTCGACAAATATCTTTTTAAAAGCAGTACAACTAATATTGTTGTGCCAACAATAATATAACTGCGAATGGTGTTGTTGAAATGTATCTCGTCTAAAAAATTCATGAGCAAAATTACTGAACTTTATATATCTCTAATCCGTCGCGTTTTAACAGATATACCTTATTGTTTTCAATTTCAATTTCGGATGTGTTTGAAAAAGATGCAGGTAAAGCATATTCTTTTAAATTCAAAGATTCCAGCGGGTATTTGTATAAACAGGTATCTCCAAATCCATAAAGATCTTTATTAAATACTTCTACATTTTTCCAATGTAAAAAAGGGATATTGCTTTTTAGGGCTCCATAATAATCAAAAATGTAAAAGCCTTTATTGCGGTCATACAGATACACAAAATTGTCCCTGTCTATAATTTTTTCCGGAGCCGGAAGTGTATCAAATATTTGCCTGAAATCAATGGTTTCGCTGAGTACGTCCCCGTTATCATCAATTTTTTTTAGCTTCCCGTCACCTTCGTCGAACAGCCAAATATTGCCATCGTAAGATGTTGTGATTGCCTTAACCTTGAATATATTTTCTCTACGCAGATTGATCGTGTTACGTTTATTCAGAAATCTATCCAGTACAACAATCGTAGAAAAATTCTGATAATACAATAATAGTTTTAAAGGATTGGTTGCATCTATGGATGTTAGCTTTCCATATTTACGAACATCGTTGAATACGCCAACACTATCTCCATTGCTATTTAGTTTTTTTAATTGATTACTGTTATTAACCAGGTAGATGTTGTTTAAATTATCAACGGTGAAATAAGCAAATTCGCCGGGGATGATTTTGGTTAGCACGAATGAAGAATCTTTTTGAGCATTTGTTGTTTTGACTACAAAGGCACAAAGGCAAAAAGGAAGTAATAAATATAAAAGAAACTTCATTGATAATGTCTTTAAGCCCTTTTAGGGTTTTGTGGTATAATATTCCAACTTAGTGTTTTCTCCATCAAAAACTGCATAGCTGTTGTAATTGATCCACTCGCCAAGATTGATGTATTTGCTTTTTTCATTCAATGCAAAATCTATAGGCAGATGTCTGTGTCCAAAAATAAAATAATCAAAATGCTCTTTCTGCAAAACTTCCTTGCAATGTATCAATATCCATTCGTTCTCTTCCCCCAAAAACTTTTGAATATGTTCCTGTGTTGTTGAATTTCTGCTTCTTGTAGAAAAATAATTTGCAATACCCATGCCAATTGCCGGAGGAATAATGCCAAACAACCATTGACAAACGGGATTTCTAAATATCTTCTTTAAAAATTTATATTTATGATCTTTCGGACCAACACCATCGCCATGTCCGATCTGAAATTTTTTGCCGTTGAACTCAAAGTTTTTAGGTTCAAAATAAACATCGATGTTCAGCTCTTTTTTGAAATAATTGTTCATCCACATATCGTGGTTACCAACAAAAAAATGTATGCGAATGCCGCTATCAGTAAGCTCTGCAAGCTTACCTAGCAATCTCACATATCCTTTTGGAACAACGGTTTTGTATTCAAACCAGAAGTCGAACATGTCACCAACTATGAAGATCTGTTCTGCTGAATTTTTTATTTCATCAAGAAATTGAACAATGCGTTTTTCTCTTTGCAAACTTGTAGCTGCATCAGGTGCTCCCAAATGAAAATCAGAAAGAAAGTAGATTTTTTTATTCAATGTTAAAGTAAGTTTGAAACTTACTATAAAAGTAAGAAGAAGTATTAAGACTTAGCCGGGGTATCTACTAAAAACAAGTAAACCTCTTTTGGGCCATGCACACCTGTTACCAATGTTTTTTCAATATCGGCGGTACGGCTTGGCCCACTTGCGAAAGTTATAAGTGAAGGAATATTGCCGGCATATTTTTCTTTGATGGACTGTAAAGCATCCTTTATATCAAAAACCAACTGGTTGGTAAATGCTACACAAATATGTATCGGGGCATATACGCTTGTTGTACGACCATCTTGTTGTGCTGCGCTTAATACAATGGATCCCGTTCTCGCAACTAAAAATTCGCAACCTGTTATAGATGCGTTACAGGTTTCTAAATTGATCGTATTGCTGAATTGTTTATTCCATCTATTATCGTTGCAATATATCTTTGTCCATTCTTTTTTATCGATAAGTTGACGCAATTGAATTAGCAGGTCATTTTCATCCATACAAAAAACAAACTTACCTTGCAACTTTGTAAACTCATGTGCGAATATGACTTCCAGTTCATCCGTTGGCTCAGTGAATACAGAATTATTCCCTTCGCTTTGAGAAAAAGGCAAAGGCACCGGATTACTCAGTGCCTGCCTAATTCGTTTTAATATATTTTCTTTTGCCGGTGTTACAGACATGTTGAAATTATATTTGTGGTGGATGAAGTTCGTTTTCAGGAAGCTCTCCGGTTGGGGCTTCTGCTACTGCACCCTTAGCTTCTTCATCCGTTAATAATTTTTTTTCTTCAAAAGGCCTTTTGCCAATCAATGCTTCTACATCGCTTTTGAATAACACTTCTTTTTTCAATAATTCTTTTGCAAGCAATTCCACATCGCCTTTTTTCTCTGTCAGCAATTCCTTTGTTCTGATGTAGGCTCTTTCAATTAGTTTTCTGATCTCTTCATCAATCATCTTTCCTGTTTCTTCGCTGAAAGGTTTGGTAAAAGTATTTTCCTGATTAGGATCGTAATAACTGATATTGCCCACTTTGTCATTCATACCATATACGGTGATCATGCTGTATGCAATTTTGGTGATCTGTTGCAGATCATTACTTGCACCTGTACTTATTTTACCAAAGAAAATATCTTCTGCAGCTCTTCCACCCAAAGTCATACATATCTGATCCATCAATTGGTCAGTATTGTACAAGTATTGTTCTTTCGGAGTGTATTGAGCATATCCCAATGCAGCAGTGCCTCTTGGTACAACAGTAACTTTTAATAACGGATATGCATGCTCTAAATACCAACCGCAAATAGCATGGCCTGCTTCGTGGTATGCAATGATCTCTTTTTCTTCAGGAGAGATGATCTTGTTTTTCTTTTCCAACCCACCGATGACCCTGTCGATAGCATCCTGAAAATCCTGCATATCAACCGCTTCTTTATTTTTACGGGCTGCTATCAAGGCCGCTTCATTACAAACGTTCGCAATGTCGGCTCCTGCAAATCCGGATGTTTGTTCTGCTATTTTATGAATGTCTAAATTTCCAACAGTTTTAATCGGACCAAGATGCACTTTAAAAATTGCTTCTCTACCAACAAGGTCTGGACGATCAATAGAAATTTGTCTGTCGAACCTTCCCGGACGAAGCAATGCACTATCCAATACATCCGGACGGTTAGTAGCAGCTAGTATAATGATTCCAAGATCGGTGCCAAAGCCATCCATTTCAACCAACAGTTGGTTCAATGTATTTTCTCTCTCATCATTACTCATCATTACATTTTTACCTCTTGCTCTACCAATGGCATCTATCTCATCAATGAAAATGATACACGGAGCTTTTTCTCTTGCTTGTTTGAACAAGTCTCTCACACGGCTTGCGCCCACACCTACAAACATTTCAACAAAATCGCTACCGCTTAAACTGAAGAAAGGAACCTGTGCTTCGCCGGCAACTGCTTTTGCCAATAATGTTTTACCTGTACCCGGAGGGCCTATCAATAAAGCGCCTTTTGGAATTTTACCGCCAAGTGCTGTATATTTTTTTGGATTTTTTAAGAAGTCAACAATCTCCATTACTTCTACTTTGGCTTCATCTAATCCGGCAACATCACCAAAGTTGATATTTACTCTCGATGCTTTATCGAACAAAGTGGCTTTTGATTTTCCTATATTGAAAATACCACCTGGTCCGCCGCCTGCACCACCTGGCCCGCCTACTTTACGCATCATCATAACAAACAGCAAACCAATTAATAAAACAGGTAAGAGTGTGCTGATCACCTGCCCGAAAAATTCACCTTCGTCATCGGGAGAATCTTCAACAGGTTTGATGGTTGGATTCTGTTGATAGAAGCTACGCATATCATCAGAAAATGTTTTATCATCTATAATGTTGAAGTAAAGTTGTGGTTGGCCTTCTGCTATTTTTTCTACTACTGCATAATCATGGCCAAGTTCTTTTTTATAGAAGTCGGTTTTTTTAATAATACTGTCTTTGTTTAAATAAACTCTTACAATTTTTTTATTACGAATGGTCTTGATTTTTTCTACATCACCTTGTTTTACAAATGAAAGAAATTTCAATTTGCCTGTTTCCATTCCAGCAGTTGCACCGCTTCTATAATAGCCATATACCATAATGGCCGCAAAGGCCAAAGCATATATCCAGTAAATATTAAAACGGGGTTTATTCTTTGGTTGATTATCGTCTCCAAAAGGAGGTGTGTTTCCCGGGCCGAATTTTTTATTGGGGTCTTGTTGATTATTTTGATCTGCCATAATTTATTTAAGTATTCTAAAAGATATCAGGTGATTTTTTATTGAGTTTAGTCTTTGTGTTCCATCATGGGAGCATCGCTCCACATTTCTTCCAGTTGATAAAACTTTCTTGGTTCGGGCATCATGATATGTACTACTACATTGATGTAATCGATCAATATCCATTGCTGTGCAATTTTACCTTCATGTTTATACGGAATTTCGGCACATTTGTCTTTTACTTCTTTCTCAACAAAATCGGCGATCGCTTTCAATAAGGTATTATTGTTTGCTTCGCAGATAATAAAGAAATCTGCAACAGCTTCCGGTATTTTCCGGAGATCAAGGCTAATAATATTTTCGCCTTTTTTCTCCTGTATTGCGTGAATAATTGTTTTAACAATTTTACTACTTCGGGTTAATCTTGTTACACTGCTTTTCTTTGGAGCAGCAACTTTTTTCTCTTTACTCAATCCTTTATATTTTGGTTTTAATATTACATGGATTTTGCCATGTGCTAATTTTTTGTAGCAATTTCAACTTATTGTTTTTATAAGTAGATTGCAATGGTACTCAAAAGTACTATTTCTTTGTCAATCGGTGTATTATGACTTCTATTGAAAATTCCTTTACAATACTAAGTTCGGTAGATAGTACCAACAACTATGCCATGGCAAGGGTGCATGAAGGATTGGCGAAGCATGGAGATGCATTCTTTGCAGTAGAACAAACGGCAGGAAAGGGCCAAAGAGGGAAAAACTGGCAAGCAGCTGAGGGCCAAAACATTGTTTTGAGTGTTGTAGCTGAACCTTTTCAATTGAAAACACATCAGCAATTCAGTTTTTCCATAGCAGTTGCTTTAGCATGTTATGATTTTTTTAACGGATATGCCGGCGATGAAACTAAAATAAAATGGCCAAATGATATTTATTGGCGTGACAGAAAGGCAGGGGGGGTGCTTATTGAAAATATAAATAGGGGCAATAGCTGGAACTGGAGTGTGATCGGTGTGGGTGTGAATGTTAATCAAACCGTTTTTGAGGCTTCATTGAAAAACCCTGTTTCTCTCAGACAAATTACAGGTAAAGAGCATAATGTGATTGCTTTGGCTAAAGAACTTCAGGCTTCTATTATTAGAAGGCTAGAAGAACTTCATAGTTCAGGCGTTTCGACATTACTTACAGAATACAATCAACATTTGTTTAGAATGAACGAATTGGTAAAACTGCGTAAGGATAATCTTGTTTATGAAACAAAGATCATGGGTGTGAATGTTGAAGGGAAACTGCTTACAAGAGATGCTTTTGATAGAGAAATAGGTTTTGAATCGGTTGAATGGGTCTTATAGTTTTTCCGCAGCTCTGGCTTCTACTTCAAAACGATTATTAGTATATCCGTTCTTTATACTTTCCCAGAGATACAGCAGTATGAATTTTATAAAACCATAGTGCTTGAATTGTTGTACATGGCAGAGCTCATGCTTTACCCAACTTTCATTTTTTAAAAAATCTTCTTTTTTAGTATTATAGAGATGAATGGTATTTCCCAATACCATTGCTACAGAAGTGGTGTGAAGCTTTTTTGCCGCCAGTTTTGCTAAAAAACTGTTTTCTTTTATTTTAACCTTGCTCAATTTCTTCCCAGGCTTTTAATATTTCTTCAGTATGTTCTTTGCTTTTGGGTTTCAAAAATATTTTTCTGATTATACCTTTTTCATCAATCAAAAATGTAGTACGATGCAGGCCCATATAAGTTCTTCCGTATAATTGCTTTTCTCCCCAGACCCCGTATTTGTCAATAATGCTATGATTGGGATCCGCTACTAATGTAAAAGGCAGATCATATTTTGTTTCAAATTTTTTGTGTTTTTTGGGTTCATCAGGACTAACCCCTAAAACAACAAATCCGTTTTTCTTCAGGAGGCTGTAGTTATCTCTAAGGTTGCATGCCTGTACTGTGCAGGTTGGGGTATCGTCTTCCGGATAAAAATACAAAACCACTTTTTTGCCTTTGTAATCAGTCAACGAAACAGTATTACCGTTCTGATCTTTTTCCTTAAATGTTGGTGCTTTTTGGCCTTCAGTTAAATTTGTCATTCAGGTTAGTTATATGTAGTTTCTAAACCATGGTCCATGGTCTATAGTCCATCGACCATCTATCTTGTAAAATTATATGTTCTTTCCGACCGATTCCCCACACAATCCTCCACACTGATTCTTAATACATGATCACCCGGAGGGCAATGTTCATCAAACTTATAAATGAATGTTCTGCCTTTATCATTGCTGAAACAAACCCATTGATCATCTATGTAAGCGTTAAAATTTTGCAACTCTTCAGTATTATCGATAATAACAAACTTTATAGAATATTGTTTGCTCATATCCATTCCATCTCTAAAACCCACCGGTGTAATTGTTGGAGGAATAAGGTCTTCTATTAATTGCACATTGCCGAAAGCTCTGAACTTTGATTGATACCAGCCGGGTTCATTCTTTATTTTCACTGGCTCAGCTTTTGCATAATCATCTTTGCTTCCCCACCAGCGGTGCATGACTAATTTATCGGGAGATGATGTAGTAGTGTTTCTTATTCTAATGGGAAATTTACATTGTACCGGAACATTTCCATTGTGTAATAGAAAGATATTGCTGCCATCGGTCTGTGGCGTTTCTCTATATTTAAAACGGACAGAATCGTACAAGGCATTTTCAGGCATGAAAAAACTGATCTTATCGTTTTCAAAAATGTTGATATAATTCGGATGAAATTCTTTTGGATCATAGAACACCGATCCATCATCTTCGTTTGTGGCCTCACCTTTTATGTCAAATTTTATGGTAGAAGTATTGTCGTTCGGATCTTTTACTTCAATCGATATATGATGAACATTCCCATCTGCAATATCAATAACTCCATCGCCGCTTACATCTTTATAAATACCGTAAGTATAGCCTGGTAGTCTGGAAAGATGTTGAACGAAAGGCCCGCCTGTACTGCGTAATTTGTAATCCACGTGTGCATTCAGGTATCTTGTTTCATCATAGCTGATACTATCCATTTGAAAGCCTACAACAGGCTTATCGTCGTCGTACAATATAGCTTCGTAAATACCATTTTGGTTGGTAGAGCCGGTATATTTATCAAAAGCCGTAATGGCAAAACTCACCTTGCTTGTTTTCTTTAAAATAAGAGCGGGGGAGGTAGTATAATATCCGCCAACTTTTTTAAGCGTATAAAATTGCGGCGACTGCTCGTAAGTACTGATAGTTCTATCGTATACGGCTAAACGAAGAAGAGAGGGTGGAATATTATCTGGTACCGGAAAGTCAAATAATAATGGATTTAATACTTTGTCTGTTTCAGTGTCTCTAATTTCAAAATGTAAATGTGGCCCCTGGCTACCTCCGGTGTTGCCACTCAACGCTACTTGTTGTCCTTTTTTAACCTCAAGCAAATGTGGAGGAATATCTATAAAAATTGCCCAGTTTTTTTGTTTGTACTGTTGTTCTTTTACATAACGTTGCAATGCCGGGTAAAAGCTGTTTAAGTGAGCGTATAAAGTTGTAAGCCCGTTTGGGTGATTGATGTAAATAGCTTGCCCAAAACCGGAGGGTTCAATTTTTACTTTTGCAATGTATCCATCAGCGGCAGCTAAAATCGGTACATTTTCTTTTTGATCTGTTTTACAATCCAAACCCATGTGAAAGTGATTAGGTCTGAGTTCTCCGAAGTTGGCCGCCAGTGCTATTTTAGCCTGCACAGGCCAGGCGAAATATCCTTTCGGATATTTTTTTTCAGCAAATATTTGCGCCGATATGCTTAAGTGTAGCAATAGCAATATATAAATACAAAACTGTTTTTGCAGAAAGTGTGCAAGAGATATATTCAAATCAAATGGTTTAGTATTACAAAAGTCGGGCATACTAAAGGTAGAGCAAAAATTATTTTAGTAACGGGTGTTAATTTCTGAATTCCTGCGATATCATTAAACCATATTCGCCTGCATCTAATATACCAATACCAATTCTTCCAAAAGCAGGGTTTAAAATATTGGCTCTGTGTTCGGGAGAGAGCATAAGTTGTGTGTGCGCTTTATACAGATCATGTGAGATTGCAAGATTTTCGCCGGCCACTGAAAAAATTATTTTAGCCCTTCTCATCCGCATGAATGGATCAACACCTTCCGGTGTGTTATGAGCAAAATAGCCTCGTGTAAGCATATCACCGGAATGTGCCGTGGCAACTTTTGTTAACTCTTTATCGTATGCAAATGGTGGCAAATGTTGAAGGTTTCTTTCTTTATTAAGAATATCGAGCATTAATAATTCCAAGTCGGTTCTTTTGGAAAAATTATTTGATTTGAAGGGAAGTTTACTTCCTTGTTGAATTTCTCCATGGCCTGCCGCAGCAACATTTTCATAGTCGGGAGTTTTTTGTTTTGTTGGTAGAATAGTATGTTCTGGCATTTCTACTAAAGTCGTTACCCAACTGAATGTCCTGCTTGTTTTTATAGATGCATTTACAATTTCATTGTCGAAAAAAAAGTTGTTTAGGTTTAAGCAAGCGTATATCATTGCAAGACTCAGCGCTATGCCGGGGATAATGCCTGTTAATTTATTTGCAAGATGTTTGCTGACTTGAACGGGAATAGCTCTTTTTAAAAATGACATTAAGATGTAGTACAATACAAAGAAAAAAACGGTAGGAATCACGAGCGCTAAAGTCGTATTATACGCATTGTTGGGAAGTAAAGTATCTAAATAGGAGCATATGTTTTTTTGAAGTAATATACCGAAGAAGATAGCCGCAGCAAGACTGATCATATCTATTAAACTAGAGATGAATCCTTTTTTATATCCCAAAAATATTCCTATAATAATGATGATCAGAGAAATGATATCGGTATAATTCATGGCTATATTGTCATTGATTGATACTTGGTCTAAAAAAGCGGAGCATTTCAACTCCGCTTTATACGCTAATGTTATTTTACCCTGCCATCTTGTTTATCCTGCGAACGACCGATGCCATAACCTACACCACCACCTATAACACCACCTATAACTGCACCGGCTACACGATTTCTTTTGTTAATGATTGCGCCTGCTACTGCACCGGTACCGGCGCCAATTGCAGTTCCCTTAGCGGCTTTACTCCAACCTTTTTTCTTAGCCGGGGCTGCAGCTGTTGTGGTTTGAGTTGTTGCAGGCACTACAACGGTTTTTTCTTTTACTACTGTGGTAGTTGCTGCAACTTTTGCATCACGTTCTGCTTTCCATTGTGAAAATGCTGCAGAATCTTCTGACGAAACGCCTAATACTTTGGTATCATCTGTAACGGCCGTTTTGTTGTTTTTACAAGAGACCATTAAAACTGTTGCTGCTAATATGATCGATATCTTTTTCATAAAATTTAGTTTTAAGTGAACAATAGACTTTAAAGTCTTTTCACTGGTATGACTTGAAAATAATGTGCCAGTTAAGCTTGTAATTGTTAAAATAATGTCAAGTTGATTCATTGCCACAGGTAGCGGCCTGCCTTTTAGTTATTTATGAATTTTAGTTTATCGGAATTATGTAAATAATTTATTTGGCAGACTATTATAAATTCTTCAGTATTCACTTATTTTCCTGCCAAAATTGTAACAAAAACCCCCTTATGTAAAAAATAGTTGAATAGAACTGTAATAGTACAAGTGAGTGACACAACAATGCTTAATAGAAGCACTAAAGCATGGTCAATAAAATGAAAAAACAAAAATATTTATGCTCTTCAAGCCTTAATTTTGCACCCCGACAAACAACACTGTTTATACCCATGCCAAAAGACAACTCCATAAAATCAGTATTAATTATCGGCTCCGGACCTATTGTTATCGGACAGGCCTGCGAATTTGATTACAGCGGTACGCAAGCAGCCCGTAGTATCAGAGAAGAAGGCATAAAAGTTATTCTTATTAATAGTAATCCGGCAACCATTATGACCGACCCAATGATGGCTGACAGGGTTTACCTTTTACCACTGGAAGTAGAAAGCATTGAACAAATTTTAGAAGAAAATGATATTGATGCTGTTTTGCCAACCATGGGCGGACAAACGGCTTTGAATCTTTGCAAAGAAGTAGATGAATTGGGGATCTGGGAAAAATACAATGTAAAATTAATTGGGGTAGATATTAAAGCCATTGATAAAGCGGAAGACAGGGAAAAATTCCGCCAGTGGATGATAGAGATGAATATACCGGTTTGTCCGGCACATATTGCTAACTCGTTTTTAGAAGGAAAAGAGTTTGCTCAAAATATTGGTTTCCCGTTAGTATTGCGTCCTTCATTTACCCTTGGGGGTAGTGGTGGTGGAGTTGTATTTAAAAAAGAAGAATTGGATGAAGCGTTGAACAGAGCTTTAACTGCCAGTCCGATACATGAGGTGCTTGTAGAAAAAGCGGTGTTGGGCTGGAAAGAATATGAATTAGAATTATTGAGAGATAATGCAGACAATGTTGCGATCATTTGTACGGTAGAGAATTTCGATCCGATGGGAGTTCACACAGGAGATTCTATCACTGTAGCCCCTGCAATGACATTAAGCGATACAGGTTTTCAATTGATGCGTAACACTGCTATTAGTATGATGCGTAACCTAGGCAATTTTGCCGGTGGTTGTAACGTACAGTTTGCAATGAATCCGCAAACAGAAGAAATTATTGTGGTAGAAATAAATCCTCGTGTGAGTCGTTCTTCTGCATTAGCGTCTAAGGCTACGGGTTACCCAATTGCAAAAATTGCTGCTAAGCTGTCTATTGGTTATAATTTAGATGAACTAAAAAATCAGATTACCCAAAGTACTTCAGCATATTTTGAACCGGCATTGGATTATGTAATTGTAAAAGTACCTCGTTGGAATTTTGATAAATTCAAAGGAGCCGATGATACATTAGGTTTTCAGATGAAATCGGTTGGTGAGGTAATGGGTATTGGCAGAAGCTTTGCTGAAGCGATACAAAAAGCTTGTCAGAGTTTAGAGAATGAAGCAGTTGGCTTGGGTTATTACGGCCAAAGTTTAATGAAAGCAGATGACTTAATTGAGTACATTAAGATACCGAAATGGGATAGAGTTTTCAGAATTAAAGATGCATTGATGGCAGGAGCCAGTGTAAAACGCATTTGCGAAAGCACGGGTATCGACAGATGGTTCATTTACCAAATTCAAAAAATTTGCAATTGCGAAAAAGAGATCATGAAATATGATCTGAAATCTTTACCGGATGATTTGTTGAAAGAAGCAAAATTTTTAGGCTTTAGCGACGAACAGATTGTTCGTATCATGAAAGAAGAAAATGCAGAAGATATTTACGAACGTAGAAAGAAAATGGGATTGACCAGAGTATACAAAATGGTTGATACTTGTGCCGCAGAGTTTGAAGCAAAAACACCTTATTTCTATTCTACATTTGAAAATAAACCGACGAACGATAGTAAACTGATTAGTAACGAAAGTAAACGATCAGACAAGAAAAAAATAATCGTATTGGGTAGTGGTCCTAATAGAATTGGTCAGGGTATTGAGTTCGATTACTGTTGTGTGCATGGATTGTTGGGTGTAAAAGAAGCAGGTTACGAAGCCATCATGGTAAACTGTAATCCTGAAACGGTAAGTACGGATTTTGACATTGCAGACAAATTGTATTTTGAACCTGTTTTCTGGGAGCATCTATGGGAGATCATTGAGCATGAACAACCGGATGGTGTGATTGTTCAGCTTGGTGGGCAAACTGCTTTAAAACTTGCAAAAAAATTACATCAAAAAGGGATAAGAATTGTTGGTACATCTTTCGACAGCATGGATATTGCAGAAGATAGAGGAAGGTTTAGTGATACATTAAAGGAGTTAGGTATTCCTTATCCTAAATACGGAACTGCTTATAATACAGATGAAGCAATTGAAGTAGCAAAAGAAGTTGGTTACCCGGTGTTGATTCGTCCGAGTTATGTTATTGGCGGACAAAGAATGCGTATTGTTCTAAACGATGAAGAATTGGAAAAAGGAATTCTTAGTTTGATCAAACATTTACCGGGCAATAAAATTTTAATTGATCATTTTTTAGACAGATGTCAGGAAGCAGAGATCGATGCAATATTTGATGGTGATGAATTTCACATCATGGGTGTGATGGAACATATTGAACCGGCGGGTATCCATAGTGGTGATAGTAATGCGGTATTGCCACAGTTTAATTTATCGCCATTGATCGTTCACACCATGGAAGAGTATGCTGAGAAGATTGCACGAAAGTTAAATATTAGAGGATTGATCAATATTCAGTTTGCTATTAAAGATGGTAATGTATATGTGATAGAAGCTAATCCAAGAGCTAGTCGTACAACACCTTTCATTGCAAAAGCGTATCAAATTCCATACTTAAACATTGCAACTAAGGTAATGCTTGGAGTAAATAAATTAAAGGACTTTAAATTTGATAAAAAGATGACAGGCTTTGCAATCAAGGAGCCCGTTTTCTCTTTCAATAAATTCCCCGGTGTAAATAAAGAGCTTGGCCCTGAAATGAAAAGTACCGGCGAAGCCATTCGCTTTATCAAAGATCTTCGTGATCCATACTTCAGAACTTTGTATAAAGAGAGAAGCATGCATTTGAGTAAATAATTCAAAGTTCGACCTTGATACGATAAATAGCCAGGCATTTAAATGTCTGGCTATTTTATTATACAACCTTTTGCATTTTACCAACGTCTGATTTCAAAAAGCCACCATGCAAATAATACAAAGCATCCAAAACAGGATATATGAAATTAGAGGTGAAAGAGTAATGTTGGACCGAGATCTGGCATTTCTATACGAAGTAGAAACCAGGGTATTAAATCAAGCGGTAAAGCGAAATATTAAACGTTTTCCCAAAGATTTTATGTTTCAGCTAACAAAAGAAGAGTTTGAAAGTATAAAATTTCAGGTTGATACCGTAAAAGATCAATTTAGTATGTCATCACAATTTGTGATGACATACCCAAACAAGCGTCCAATCTCAGCATTGCCCTACGTCTTCACCGAACAAGGCGTAGCTATGCTCAGCGGTGTTATTAACTCCGACAAAGCCATTAATATGAATATTGCCATCATGAGAGCTTTTGTAGCAGTACGACAAGTATTACTAAAACAAAATGACATTAAAGAGCAGCTAAAAGAAATTAAAGAACGTATTGGTGAGCATGATGTGCAACTCAACCAAATATATGACGCAATGGAAAATTTATTGGATGAAAAAGCTGCCCAACGTAAATGGGATGAGAGGGAAAGGATTGGGTTTAAAAAATAACTTATAATAAACGTTTTATTTTCCGTTTAATACTACTACTATTTATCAAACAGCTATATAAATTTTGATATTCGGCTTCTGTAAGTCTTTTTCACAGCAACGTCCCCACCTACGCACAAGCTCATAGAGGAGACGTTGCCGGGAAAAGAAGAACGAAGAACCACTCACTTGTACCGCATACCGTTATTGAGCTTTTATTGAAGCAGTTGATTGTGGGAAATGGGTCTTGTGACAGCAGCCAAGGTGAAGAATACCACACTAATTACATGAAAATATTATACTTGACGCAACGTCCCGTGCCGGAGACGTTGCTGGGACAAAGAACGAAGAATCACTAGCTTGTACGGCTGACGCCATACTTGGCTTGTAGCTGGCGATAACCACAGCCGGTGTTCAGGTACTCCTGAATAACTTGGTCTTTTTGGTCCATTTTTAGTTGTTTTTTTAGACAACTTATTTCAGGATGAAACATTACAATAGTTGAAACACGGCTTCCGTCAGCCTGCATTTTGGCAATACCAATGTAATCGGCTGCCCTTCTTCGTTCCGAGTCAGCACTGCTTTATTTGAGATAAATTTCATCTCTGATGTAATTGCTATTAAGCCAAAAACAATGTTTAGTATAGTCTTTCAATTTTGAAACCTTATCCTTTGTCGGCAAAGGATATGTATCATTTGCATTTTTTGCATGGGGTCTTACATGAGAAACTGTGTTAAATTCCTTGTTTGGGAAATTCGTATAGCGAATTTTATTTACTACTTTTTCTACAATGTCGCCACTTGCAACTATAGCTTTTGTCTTAGTCCAAACTTTTTTTGCCTGCAAAATATCTTTATAAGGCATATTCCAAAATTTTACCTTTTTGAAAATAAGTTGTCCCTTTGAAAATTGAAAAAATACAAAGAGGAACTTATGTTCTAGTAATTCTTTAAACTCCGAAGTTTCCCAGTCTTCTTCAATTAGTTCCTCATATTTAAAAGTTGGGAATGAAATATCTTCTTTCGGAAGGTTGTTTTCTTTAAGTCTTACAGTCTTCACTATTATTTCAGCTTTTTCAAACTCTTCAATTTCTTTGTCGAGTTCAACACCAAGAATCGCTTTGGTCAAACTTGCATAAAAGCTTTTCGCATTTAAATTTAGTTTAATTCCTAATTTTTTAACTATTTGGTCAATTGTCAAGCCATAATAGGGTTTAAATTTCGATAAAACAATCTCCTCTAAGCTTTTCTTTTTAACTTCTGTATTAGATTTGATGAGTTTGCCATAAACACCTGTGGCTTCATTGGCGATTGAAGCGATTATATGATTAACATATCCTTGTTTCAAAGAATAGGCTCTTTGCTTTGCAGGCAATGGATTGTTGGGTTGTGGCCTTTCATTGCCACCTTTCCCTCCTTTTGTACATGCACCTAAGTAGAAAGTATCACCTTCTGATAATTCATGTGCCTTACCATCAGTAATTTTCTTTTTTATGGTTTCCCAATCTCTTTTAATAATTTCTAAATCATTAACTGGAAAATTCCATTCATCTACTAATTTGATGATGTAATCTAAAAGATTCTGATTGGGGTTGTGTAAATAAAAAATCAACAAAATATTGGCGTTCTTTTTCCAAAACGAACTTGTTGCAAAATCTTGATTTACGACTTCGAGATAGTTTATAATATTGAGAACTAATCTTTCCTTGGAGCGAAACTCTTTATTCTTTAATTGTTTTAACGGAGAAGATTTAAGTTCAAGACCTATTTCGTTGAAATCTGCTTCTGATTCAGAGTTTGGCTCATATTGGAAGTAATACTTCTCAAGTATCTGTCCAAAATTTCCTTTGCCAGAATATGTATGTTTTAAAATTGTTGAATCACAGGCCTCTCGAAGTGTTTTGTTTCTTAATTTTTTTGCGAAGGTTAAAACTGATTGTTTGTCAGACTTGTTGTACAAGGGCTTCATTCTCAATTTTTTCCTTTAAAGCTAAGCCGATTTTTTCAATAACACCTACAACCAATGCATTTCCCATAAAGAAAGCTCTTTTTGTATCTGAGACGCCATCTAATTTTGTATGATTGTCTGGAAACATATTCAGTCTCTCAAGCTCGACAGGGGATAACCGTCTATACCCTTTTTTAGTTTGTATGACATGCTTAAACCTTGAAGGAGATGAACCTCCTTCACCAGTAATGATAGTCCGTGATGGTTTGTTTAGTGAGTCAGGAAATACCATACCGCCCTCGCTGTAATTGTATTCAAACCCTTCTGTGTTTACACGGATTTCTTTTTTGGGACCTTTTAAATAGCGCCATTTATCGAGGTCTTTGTCATTAATGTAAAACTCTTCGGTTACTTCCCCATTCTGAATAATGTCATTAAGAACAACTGGCTCACCATAAAATTCAGGAAAGGTTTTTAATGTTGTTACAATACCCCTAATCATAACTCCACTATTTTCAAATAGTGATGCTCCGCCATTTTTATTAAAAGAAGAAGATATTTCAACAATATCACCATTCAATTCAAATTCTGTGGGGAGAACCAACTCGTTTGAAGTAACAGGAAAGGCAGAAGCAAGAGTCCCTTCATTAAGTATCCAATCTCTAGGATCACATCTTTTGAGGTCTTTGTATATGGATGCTGTTTTTAGGTATGCTAAAATGAAGATTCTTCTTCTTCTTTGTGGCATTCCATAATCAGCCGCATTGATTATTCTCCATTCAACTGCATAGCCAAGGTCATCTAGGCTTTTTAAAATTATTGCAAAATCCCTTCCTCGTTGTTTAGAGGGTGAAATAAGTAAGCGGTCAACATTTTCCAAAAAAATGTACTTTGGCTTTTTCTTTTTTTCGCTTAATATTTTATGTATTGACCACCATAACACACCTTTTTTGCCAATTAGTCCTTTTGAGTTTTTTAATGTAGTTGCTACGGAATAGTCCTGGCAAGGGAAGCCGCCGACTAACATGTCGTGGTCAGGGATTTTTGTTACGTCAACAGTTGTTATATCCTCGTTGCTGTGTCCATCTTTACCAAAGCGTTGCTCATATACTAATGAGGCATGTTGCGTTTTTGTCGATGGTTCCCATTGGTTACTCCAAACAACTTCATATACTGACTTAACAGATTTGGTATAGCCTGAAGAGGCGGATTTCTTTTTCCATCCTTCTAATCCTAGTCTGAAACCGCCAACTCCTGCAAACAGTTCTGCAACCCTAATTTTATTTGGCATTGTGATTAGTTTTTAAATATTCAACTTTATCTTCTGCAACTCTGAACGTATCTAAGTCTGCTTCTTCTTCAAGTATCTTGTAAGCGAATTGGTCGCTTAACAACTCTTTCAATAATTTTTTTTCATCGATTTTATAAAATGCAGCTAATTGTTTAACCTGTTCCTTTGTTGCTTGTCTTTCATTGCGTTCAATTTTGCCAAGCAGAGAAGTGTCGATACCAATGTTTGTTGCTACTTCTCTCAAAGGAAGGTTTGCCTTTTCCCGTATTGTTCTGAGTTGCTCCCCAACTGTCGATATGTTTTTTTTGGAAAATGCCATTTGGGACATATTTTGTCCAAATGTAGGAGAAGAAACTGAGAAGGACAAATTTTGTCCAAAATAGTTTTCAACATGAGGTTAACAAAATCAATATCCGATTTTGCGTATTATCGAATTTAGTGTTTTATCAACTTTATGTTTCTTTAACTGGCATTCCCAAACATTGATTACTTTCCATTTCATTTTTTTCAACTGCATAATCTTTTCCTTATCCCTTCTTACATTATTACTAAATTTATTTTCCCAAAATTGCTTATTCTGTTTAGGTAATTTATAGTTACAATACGTACATCTATGCCAAAAGCATCCATTTATAAAAACTGCAACTTTTCGTGAAATAAAGCAAACGTCTGGCTTTCCTGGAATCTTCTTTGGATGAATTCTATATCCCCTTATTCCATTTTTCCAAAGTAACGTTCGCAAAAGCAACTCGGGCTTTGTATCTTTTCCTTTGTTGTTGCTCATGACTTTTGATACATTCTCACTTGAAGGAGTGGGAGATCTTTTATCCCTTACATATTTCTTTTTATCTGCCATTTGGAACAAAACGAAAAGCTGCTTTACCAATCTCAATTCCCCAAGGAAACATTCTAGCTGCAAAATAACCTATAGGCATAGCACCTCCTAACAATTCTGTTTGAAATTCTTCCTTTCGAATTATCCTGCTAAACCAACGGTCTCCTCTGTTAGCCTCTTCGCATAATACAAGGCCAGCAAAAGTTAATGCAAGAATTCTCGCTGGTATTAATCCTTGTTTAGTTGATAATGGTTGATAAGAGGAATTATTGAAGTCAGGTAAATGCTTATTAACAATAAGAATTACTTCATTGACTAAAGATTGTAACGTAGGAGGAGTAAAGCCATGATGAGTTGTGTCACTAGATAAAGTCGAAACATCAGGTATATTGCCGAGTATATTGAATGAAATGTCTTGAAATAGTGGTGTCAAATCAAAATTCCTAGTTCCGGCCCATTCTATCAATTTATCAACAATTTCTAAATGCAATGGCGCATTTACGATATTATGTTGGGGATTTTGTAGCTCTAAAAACAAAGAATGTTGGTGTATTTGATGTGTGTCGCAAAGACCGCTAGTTCTGTTTCGTCTTATGGCTGTAGTACAAGCTGAAAACCGACAAGCGTTACTACTCTTGTCATAATTTAGTTTATTATTATTTAAATGAAACCGAGTGCCGGGGGCAACCAAATCTCTGATGATAATCTGCCATTGAGAATTGGGGTCAGTAATAGATGCAGTTGGAATTGTAGGCATATTAAGTAAAGTGTCGTTTTAATTATTTTAGTTTGTCCAGCAAAGTAAAGTAAAAGATGAATTTTAATACTGCCGCCGATAGGGTTGCCGATAACGAGCAGGGCTTTATGCAGGTTGGGAATTAGGATTCCGTCTGCCGATAACCGCTGCTGATTGAAAATATGTTGATGAAGTTAAGTACAAAAGCTGATAGATTTTCGTCTGCTGGAACTGATGCTGGGATTTGCACTTAGCTGATGTTACAAGGTCAAGCCCAACTTGCATAAAACCCAATGTTGCCTGCAGTTTTGCTAAGAAAATGTTTCATTTGATTTTACTATGTAAGCAATTTCTTTTCCTGAAAATTTATTCTCTGATTCCATTAATTCAATTTCCTGATTATATACATTAAACAGTCTCTCGACTAGCTTTTTAGGTTCTGTAAATAGTTCAATAATCCCAACACATATTGTTTGAAAAAAACCATAAGTATATTTTAGATTATGAAGCTGTAAATCCTTTTCATATTCTGAAAGCAAATATTCCAGTTCATCTTCTATTTCGGAAATTGATTTATTAGAGCTAGCTACATTATTAATCCAATTTTTTAAGGCAAGAAATTTATTCCTGCTACTCTCATCACTTTTATACTCTATTATGTGCTCCCAACTTACATCGGCTGATGGCAAAGGCATTCTATTTAAAACTATTCTATGTACTTCTTGCTTTTTCGTATCAGAACCCTTTTTGAAAGAATTAATTGACGATAGTAGCGGAATACATGTTGCACTATCTTTTTTAAGTGAATAATATATCGAATTCAGTCTTATTTCTCTTTCCATCCATTCTAATGCGTCAACTTTATTTTTCTCATACGATTGACGAATTGTATCTAACTTACTTTCTATTAGCTTTCTATTGTATTCATTTACACCTCCTCTTAAATATGCCTCATATATTAGTGTATTCATGAATTGCTTTGGGGCTTCTTTTGATTTTTCAATCGCCTTTTTCAATGATTTATCAATAGATTCATTTGAGATTTCGCTGTGGTGAACTGGTTTCACTAAATAATTTTTGTCCATTAATATTTTGAATCGACAATACCTTTCATAATATCCAGGCAAATCCCAAAGGTCTGATAAGTAGGCAAAGTCAATTTCAAAGAGAGGTAAGCAAACTTTGTCAAACAATAATAAATTTCTCTTTAATTCTCTTTCAAAAGGGGTAAAAAGTTCATCAGGCAATATTGCGGAGATAGAAGTTTGGAATACTATTAATTCAGCCATAACAAGTGGAATTTATAATATCTATTTTAATAGCTTGACGATTTCACTCAATAGCAAATCAATAGCTTGGGAATAATTTACTTGCTGCTCAAGTGGTGTATCTTCCTTATTAGAAATATGGGTATGAAGATAAAGGTCTGCGATTTTTCTAGAAGAATTGTCTAGCGTATGCATTGTATCCTTAAAGCTTTTCGGGCCATAATTATTCGCAACTTCTGAAAAGGATTTTTTGCTAAATATTGGTGGTATATGGTCAAGTAAAGCTCTGACCAATATTATTGTTGCGATGAAACATCTGTCGCTAAATGTGTGATTGATTTCGTCACAAAGTTTAATTACTCTTTTAAGGTCAAAACTTGAATTATTAATTGAGCGTAAATCGTCAATCCTTATTTTGTTCACATATGGATATTCAACAGTAACAGCTTGCTTTCTTTCTGCTGCGAATTTTCTTATAAAATCATTCGTAACATCATTAAAAAGCTTTGCAAGTGTATGTGGTTTAAAAAAAACATATTCGCCAGCAAAATAGCCTTCTTTCAAAGCTTCTTGACTAGCATTTATTTTGGTATGGTAGTCATCGGGATGGTCGTAAGCAAAGACACGAAACTCTTGAATTTCTTTTAAGTCATATTTGCGACCTGAATAAAAGAAGCTGTCCAGTCTATCTTCGAAAGCAGAAGCGATAGTTTCAGTGTCTTCCTTACTCAAACGCTGAATTGTATAATATGTCTTTGGTAACTGTATGCAAACTGTGTATGTCATAATAAAATTGCAGGCAACACAAATATATATGATATTAGACGCTATCATAGATTTTTTTGAAGTTGAAAATCAACGTTTTAGTATTATACTTTTTGTATTGTCGTTGCGGCAATACAGTTTGCCTTTTATTTTTTTGTTTGCATTAGCTAATTTAAATAATCAATTTAAATTTTTACATGGCCTGCAAATTTTATAACCACAACTACAGGTTTAGTAGCCCCTCTTACTATTTCAGTAAGTCTACCTACAAACTCAATAACCATACCTACAAGATAAGTAGCTACCACCTACTAAATCAGTACCTCTACCTACTATTTCAGTAGGTCTACCTACTAATTCAGTAACTCCACCTACTAAACTAGTGCCACCACCTACAAAATCAGTAGGTACACCTACTAAAACAGTAGGTCTTCCTACAACTAAAGTAGCAGGCATAAAAAAGGATAGAGTTTTTGCTCTATCCTTTTAATTGTTCTTGCCTTTTTACTCAGTTGGTGTCGGCGTATCGGTAGCAGATTTGCCAAACCTGGCATTGTAACTATCTATCTCACCCATGGCAGCATCCAAAGCAGTATTACCGCTACGGGAGGTTTGCAGGTAACCGTTATAACGATCGTACAATGCCATCAGGTCAATACCAACTGCGGTTTGGGTATCTTCCATCATTTCCATTAACTGTTTAATAGCTTGTAAGGCCTGCCCGCCATCTTCATAAGCTTTTAACAATGTTGCCATTTCCTGAGGGTCTTCGTTGCGTGGCAAACTGTTAATGTGTTGTGTGGCAATTTTGCTGATTAGCCTTACCATACCTTCTCTGCCTTCTGCCATAGTACGGCTCCCTTTTCTTTGCTCATCGGTAAGGGGTACATGAAAGGGCGTTAGTTGTTGAATGGAGTTGTTGGTAGCTGTTGCAATGTTTGTAGATACAGCTGCTGTTAGTGGGTTGGAAATTAATTTGTTCATACAAAATAATTTTAATTAAAAAATAGGTTACCTATATATGACTGATTTTTTATTTATATGGTTGTAAGTATTGAAAAAAAGGAACTACATATTTTATATCTTCATTACCAAATTCCATGACACTCAAACAAAAAATACACCACCACTATCTCCAACTGATAAACGAAAAGATCGATCAGCTCCAACAAGTTTTAGCAGATCTTAAAGAAAGCGGTGCCAATGAAACCAAAAGCACTGCCGGCGATAAGCATGAAACCGCTTTGGCAATGTTACAAATAGAGCAAGCAAATAAAAGAGCGCAATTACAGGAAATCGTTGCACAGAAATCTGCATTGGAAAAGATCAATCCGGCTTTATCTGCATCGATGATTGTAAATGGTAGTCTTATTAAAACAAATAAGGGTTATTTTTTTATGAGCGTAGCATTAGGTAAAGCAACAATAGCGGGAATAAATGTTATTGCGCTTTCACCGCAGTCTCCTCTGGGAATGAAATTAATAGGATTGAAAAAAGGAGATACTGTTACGTTGAACGGCAATATTTATATTATTGAAGGTATTGATTAATATTTTTTAACTATTTAGTAAGACAGGTATTTGTAAATTAGATCAACAATAAATCAATAGATATGAAAAATTCGTTGTGGTATAGTAGAGCAGGAATATTTTTTGTGCTATCCATTTTTGTTTTTGTAGGAGCTTGTAAGACAGCGGCAGAGACTAAAGGTTCAAAAATTGAAAAAACATTGGTACAGAAAAAGTGGAAGCTGGATCAATTACGGAATGTTATCAATGGCAAATACGGATGTTATATTCGTGACAGCATCAATACAACCGGGGTTGATTACGATAAATTAGAATATACTTTTAATGCAGATGGAACGGGTAAATATGTTGATGAAGTTGGTAAAAGTCATGCTGTTAAATGGAATTTTATTTCTTCGGACAAACAAACTTTGGTTTTTGCAATTGAAGGCAACAGGCCGGATATTTGGGAGACGATTGTAATAAAGGGGGAGTATTTGTACGCCACAGAAAATTTCCCTGTGAATGGTAATCCAAACAATATGCATAGCTTTCGCTTGAAACAAGTGCCTTGAAAATTTTATATTCCTATGGCCTTTTCTAAATAATGTTGCTGAATGCCAAAATACTTTTTAGCATCTTTTATTTTTTGAAGAATAGTTTCTTTGTCAATGGCAGATTTGCTTTTAATACCTGTGATCATAATGTTCTTCGGTGTGTGTGCGTCAGTAATGAATTCAAATACTTTTGTTTTGTAACCAAAATATTCTAATACCATTGCACGTATGGCGTCTGTAACCATCTCTGCTTGTCTTTCTAAAAAGATACCATGTTTAGTAATGAAATCAATGTCGTTGATCTGTTTGTATTTTTCTATCTCTCTTCTTATTTGTTTATGACAGCAAGGAGCCACAACAATTAAAGATGCATTTGCTGCAATGCCTTTTGCAATGGCATCGTCGGTGGCGGTATCACAGGCGTGGAGGGCAATTAAAACATCTATTGAATCGTTCTCATATTTTTCAATTGAACCTTCTTCAAAAAATAAATTGGTAAAATTACTTTTAGTGCTGATCTTATTGCAAAGATCAACAAGGTCTTTTCTAAACTCAACTCCGGTTACTTTAGCTTTTTTGTTTAATACATTGGTAAGATAATCGTACAAAGCAAATGTGAGATAACCTTTGCCTGAGCCCATATCTACTACATTCAACAAATCTTTTTCCGGCAACTCTTTTAAAAGAGAACTTAAAATTTCTATATAGTGATTGATCTGTTTGTATTTATCCTGTGTGGCTTTAAATACATTGCCGTTGGCATCGGTTATTTTTAATTCGGTTAAATAGGGTTTCCCTTTAGCTGTAATAGGATGATTTTTTATTTTATCATGACTGAGTGATGGCAACTCCGATTTTGAAGCAGTAATTTTTTTCAACAAATAATTTCCATTCTTTTGTTGCTCTAATATTTGATCAGACTCTGTTGTAAATAATGTTGCAAACTTAAATCCATCTTGCAAAGCAATTTGTATTTGCTCAACAGCTTCTTTAATGTCGAAATTCTTTACAATGTCTTTTGTTTTATATCTGTAGGTAAAACTTAATTTTTCTTCTGCTTTGATGATTGTTTTTTTTATGTAGATATTTTTTAAATGCTCTTCGGATCCTTTATAATTTCCAAGAGTGATTGAAACGAAAGTATTACTCGTAAGGCTTTCTTCTATCGCAACAATAAAGTCTTTTATTTTGTCAGGGAGCATTTTTATAAAGCGTTAGTGTGCAAATTACTTAATTGTACAGAAGAATTGAGGAAGTATTGCATTTTCAATGAAGAAAGGTTATCTTACCGAAACAAGTGATCCTTCCCCCATACTACTCTTTAGCATCCACATTCTATCAAACCATTTTTATTCATCATTAAACCTATATTAAGTATGAAAAAATTAATGCTAATTGTTATTGCAGCAATTTTTGCAACAGGATGCAACAATACCACCACTGCAACAAAAGAAGATGCAAAAGAGTCTTCTTCAACAGAAAAAATTGATTATGCGTATTTGCCGGCAAATCATGAACCCGATTATTGGGAAAGAGGGGATCAAAAAAACATTGCTATTGTATTAAAATCATTAAAGGGCTTTGAAAATAAAAATGTTGAACAAGCAATTGAGCCCTTTGCCGATAGTGTACTTTGGCAGGTTGGGGGTGTAGATGCAAAGTTATCAAGAGACTCTTTGAAGTCGATGATGACAAATGATTTAAAAAATATTGCATCTGTAAAGATCGTGATGAATGATTATGAGTCTGTTATTTCTAAAGATAAGAAACTGGAGTATGTGTCTTTATGGTACAAGCAAATCACCACCGATGCAAAGGGAAAAGTTGATTCTATGATCTGTATGGATGATGCTAAAATAGTGAAAGGAAAAATTGTTGAACTGGAAGAAAAAGTAAGGCCGTTAGGTCCAAGAAAATAATCGGTATTTACAATAAAAAAAGTGTCGAATTGTTTCGACACTTTTTTATTAATAGTATGATCTTATCTGCTATAACCACCACCACCTCTGTCATTTCCACCACCACGGTATCCGCCTCCATTCCCTCTATCTCCTCCGCCACGGTATCCGCCGCCTCTATCATTTCCACCCCCACGGTACCCACCACCGGAACCACCTCTGTCATTTCCTCCACGATATCCGCCACCGCCTGAAGGAGGTCTGCTGCTTCCTCCGCTGCTTCCACCACCCGGACGATCTTCAGCTTGTTTTACTACAAGAGGTTTTTTACCTAAAGAGATATCATTGAGTAATTCGATCGCTTCTTTTCCATCCTCATCATTTTTCATTTCCACAAAGCCAAACCCTTTACTTGTTCCAGTGTCTCTGTCCATCGCTACTTTGGCAGAAACTACTTCTCCGCATTTTTCAAATATTTCCATTAATTCTGCGTCATCCAAATCATAAGGGAGGCCGGCTACAAAAAGTTTCATAAAGTGTGTTTTGGTAATAAATGTTGCCGTGGTTAAAAAACCTCAGCATTTCGCTTTCTTAAATATAGTACATAAAATTTATATCCTGCTCAAAATTTCCTCGCCGATTGCATCGGTACCTAAAATTTTATCAGCAGGTGTTGTTGCATCTGCAATATCTCTTGAACGGAAACCTGCTTTTAACACCTGGTCAACTGCGTTGATAACTGCTTCGCTTTCAGCTTTTAATCCGAAAGAAATATCCAATAATAATGCAGCGGATAAAACAGACGCCATTGGATTGGCTACACCTTTACCGGTGATATCATGTGCCGAACCATGTATTGGTTCATAAACACCTGTACCATCTCCGATAGATGCAGATGCCAACATACCCATTGAACCTGCAATTTGTGAAGCTTCATCGGTTAAGATATCACCAAACAAATTACCTGTTACTACAACATCAAAACGTTTTGGATCTTTAATTAAGATCATCGCTGCTGCATCAACAAACTGATGCTCTAATTGAACTTCAGGATAATCTTTAGCTACTTCTAAAATTGTTTCTCTCCATAAACGACTGCTTTCTAAAACATTCGCTTTATCTACACTCATTAATTTTTTACCTCTTGTCATTGCAGCATCAAAAGCTTTACGTGCAATACGCTCCACTTCATATTTGCTGTAGATCATTGTATCGTAAGCAGTGTTACCATCAGCAGATCTTGCTCTTTCGCCGAAATATACGTCACCCGTTAATTCTCGGAAGAATAAAATATCAGCACCTTTCAATATTTCAGGTTTAATGCTTGATGCACTCAGCAATTCATCAAATAATTTTATCGGACGAAGGTTAGCATATAAGCCTAATTCTTTACGCATTTTTAATAAACCTTGTTCAGGACGAACTTTTGCTGAAGGATCATTGTCATATTTCGGATGACCAACTGCACCAAATAAAACTGCATCAGAGTTTCTCATTTTTTCAAGAGATTCATCAGGCAAAGGGTTTCCGGTAGCTTCAATCGCTACGTGACCTATCAATGCTTCATCATAAGTGAACTCATGTCCAAATTTTGCAGCAATTTTATCCAATACTTTTTTACCAACAACAGTTACTTCTTGTCCGATTCCGTCTCCAGGAACGATAACGATGTGTTTTTTCATTTTTGTATGAGGCAAAGAGTAGAGAGGCAAGGGGGCAAGGAGTATGCTTAGTTGGCTCTTTTCTCAGTGCTTAGTTTATTTTTTTAATAATAGTATACAACATTTTATCTATTTCAATACATAAGCTAAATACTTCTTCAAAAGTGATCAAGTCTATGTATTTTAAATTATTTGCAATTTCAATTTGTGTTTGTAATTCATACAAAGAGCCTAAAGATATTTGCAAAAATCGCTTATAATCATTTGTGGAATTTCTTCCATAACCCTCGGCAATATTGCTTGGAATAGAAACCGAACATCTTCTGATCTGGTTAGTTAACCCGAATTTCTCATCGGTTGGAAAAGATTTTGAAATCAAATATATCTTACTAACCAACAACATCGACTTCTGCCAAACAAAAGATCTTTATACGATTTAATAGAATTCATAGATATTGAAATAATAATTCTTCAAATTATAAAACTCCAAAACTCTTTGCCTCCTTGCCTCACACCTTTTTGCCTCAAATCGTATTCAACATTTTTTGTGTTGCCTTGATAGCAGCAATAGTTTGATCTGAGTCCAATCCCCTTGTCTTAAATTCTCTTCCTTTCAAATTCCATGTAATGATCGTTTCACACAATGCATCTGTTTTCCCTCCCGGCGGAATGCGTACAACGTAATCCGTGAGCAAAGGCAATTCTAAATCTTTTTTTGCATACACTTTTTTAAGTGCATTCATAAAAGCATCGTATTGTCCATCACCTTCAGCACTTGCTTCATGCAAACCATTGTCTTCAAATTTTATTTTGATAGTAGCATATGGTTTTAAATCATTCGATACAGTTAGTATATATTTTTCTACTTTAACTTTTTCAACTAGAGTAGCACCATCCAATACATCTGACAAAATATAGGGAAGATCTGCTTGCGTAACCGTTTCTTTTCTGTCACCTAATTCAATGATACGCTGTGTAACTTTTTTTAAGTCTTCGTCTGATAATTGTATGCCGAGCTGTTGTAAATTATTTTCAATATTTGCTTTGCCGGATGTTTTTCCTAAAGCGTATTTTCTTTGTCTACCGAAACGTTCAGGCATTAACTCGTTAAAGTATAATTGATTTTTTTTATCGCCATCGGCGTGAATACCTGCAGTTTGAGTAAATACATTTTCTCCAACAATTGGTTTGTTTACGGAGATTCTGAAACCTGAAAAGTTCTCTACGAGTTTACTCACAGAGTGCAAAGATTTTTCTTCAACACCGGTTGTTACATCTTTTTGATAATCGTTCAACACAGCAATAACGCTTGCTAGTGGAGCATTACCTGCTCTTTCACCCATACCATTTACGGTAAGATGAAGACCATGAGCACCTGCTTTTACCGCTTCCAAAACATTTGCAACACTGAGGTCATAATCATTATGTGCATGAAAATCAAAATGTATGGAAGGGTATTTTTTTACTATTGCAGAAATGTATTCAAATGTTTCGGAAGGGATCAATACACCTAATGTATCAGGCAATAAAATTCTTTTAACCGGTTGTGTAGCTAAAAAATCCAAATATTGGAAAACATACTCTCTTGAGTTACGCATACCATTACTCCAATCTTCCAAATACACATTGCATTGTAAACCTTTGCTTTTTGCCAATGCAATTACTTTTGCAACATCACTAAAATGTTGTTCCGGTGTTTTCTTTAATTGATGTGTAAGATGATTTAAAGAGCCTTTGGTTAACAGGTTCATTACTTTTGCACCGGCTTCGAGCATCCAGTTTACAGATGTTTCGCCGTCAACAAAAGTTAAGACCTCAACTTTATCTAGGAGTCCTTGTTTATCTGCCCACGCAGTAATTTTTTTAACAGCATCCAACTCGCCTTCAGAAACTCTTGCAGAAGCAATTTCAATTCTGTCAACCTTTACTTCTGTCAACAGCAATTGTGCTATGGTTAATTTTTCTGAAGATGAAAAGGATACACCACTTGTTTGTTCTCCATCACGGAGGGTGGTGTCCATTATTTGAATCTGTCTCATTGTTCTTTGTTAAGCTTAAGGCTTAAAGCTAAAAGCTGAAAGCTTTGTGCTTTCCACTTTTAGCCTTAAGCTTAGTACAGACTCTTGTCTGCGAATTCTTTTATCTCTCCTTTCATAGCTTGTAGATAATCGATATCATCGAAGCCATTCATTAAATTATGTTTCTTGTATGAATTGATGGTAAAGCTTTCTTTTTCACCTGTTGCAACAATAGTAACTGTTTGATCAGGAAGATTTACTTCTATCTCAGCTTTTGGATCAGCTTCGATCGCTCTGAATATTTTATCTAAAAATTCAGGACTAACTGTTACCGGTAAAATACCAATGTTCAAAGAGTTTCCTTTGAAGATATCAGCAAAGAAGCTTGATATCACACAACGGAATCCGTAATCGTAAATTGCCCATGCAGCATGCTCACGACTACTACCACTACCAAAGTTTTTACCACCTACTAAAATTTTACCTGAGTAGATAGGATTGTTCAACACGAAATCTTTTTTCGGAGTATCGTCACCGTTATAGCGCCAGTCTCTGAAAAGATTATCTCCAAAACCTTCACGTTTTGTTGCTTTTAAAAATCTTGCAGGAATAATTTGATCTGTATCTACGTTCTCAATTGGTAAAGGAACTGCTGTAGAGCGTAGTACTGTGAATTTATCGTAAGCCATTGTATTTAGTTAAAAGTTATTAGTTATTAGTTTTGCTTTGTTGCCATCCGCACTGCTGATGAAAGGATTGCGACGCAACGATGATGCTATGAAAAACCGAAGCTGGTATTAAAATAAATAAAACACAATCTTCGCACCCCCCCCTTTAGGGGATGGGGGCGACTATGCTTCTTCAAGTAACTCCCTCGGATCAGTAACCACCCCAGTAACCGCAGCAGCAGCAGCCACATAAGGACTAGCCAACAACGTACGACTGTTAGGGCCTTGACGACCTTCGAAGTTTCTGTTGCTCGTGCTCACCGCATATTTACCTGCAGGAACTTTATCATCGTTCATTGCCAAACAAGCTGAACAGCCCGGTTGACGCAATTCAAAACCGGCTTCATTCAAAATATCTAAAATACCTTCTTCTTTAATTTGAGATTCCACAACATGAGAACCAGGAACCAACCATGCAGTGATGTTGTCCGCTTTTTTTCTTCCTTTTACGATAGATGCAAACGCTCTGAAATCTTCAATGCGTCCGTTGGTACAACTTCCCAAGAAAACGTAATCGATTTTTTTACCAAGGATAGATTCATCTTCATGAAAACCCATGTACTCCAACGATTTTTTGTAAGAAGCAGCACCATCCTGTACATCAGCAGCCATTGGAATATGTTTGCTGATACCGGTTCCTAAACCTGGGTTAGTACCGTAAGTAATTTGCGGTTCAATGTCTGCAGCATTATAGGTTAATTCGTAATCAAATGTTGCATCAGCATCTGTTTTCAAAGTTTTCCAATAAGCTAAAGCTTTATCCCATGCTTCACCTTTCGGTGCAAGATCTTTTCCTTTTAAATAATTGAAAGTAGTTTCATCAGGAGCGATCATACCGCCACGGGCACCCATTTCAATTGATAAATTACAAACAGTCATTCTTCCTTCCATGCTCATTTTCTCAAAAACCTCTCCGGCAAATTCGATGAAATATCCGGTAGCACCACTTGCACTGATCTGAGATAATATATATAAAGGAACATCTTTTGGTAAAACACCTTTTCCTAAACTACCGTTGATGGTTATACGCATTTTTTTAGGTTTCGGCTGCATAATACATTGAGAAGACAATACCATCTCAACTTCTGAAGTACCTATACCAAAAGCGATACAACCAAATGCACCATGAGTAGAAGTGTGTGAGTCACCACAAACGATGGTCATACCCGGAAGAGTGATACCATTTTCAGGTCCAACTACGTGTACAATACCGTTTTTAGGATTTCCTAAGCCCCAATGTGAGATGCCATATTTAGCAGAATTTTTTTCCAAAGCATTCAACTGATTGGCAGATAACGGGTCTTTTACCGGTAAATGCTGGTTGATTGTAGGAGTATTATGATCAGCAGTTGCGAATGTACGCTCAGGGAACATTACTCCAAGGCCTCTGCTTTCCAATCCAACAAAAGCCACCGGACTTGTTACTTCATGAATAAAATGGCGGTCGATCAGAAATACATCCGGACCATCTTCAATTTTGCGGACAACGTGGGCATCCCAAACTTTGTCGAATAAAGTACTACTCATAATTTTTGTATTAGGGGTGTCAAATTTAGCGATTAAACCAGCAATTACATAATATCAATCGCCAATTAGAGCACAAATATATTTTAATTCCTAAATTTGTAAAACCGTATTTTTCTATCGTTATCATTGATAAAACCGATTGATCATGGAGCTTCGACAACTTAGATATTTTATCCGTTCAGCAGAACTGCTCAATTTTACTGAGGCTGCAGGTACATTGTATATCAGTCAGAGTACTTTATCGCAGCAGATCAAGCAGTTAGAGGACGAATTGGGGATTCCCTTATTTGACAGGATCGGGAAACGGGTACATTTAACTGAAGCAGGTAATTTGTTTTTGCCCTATGCCCGACAATCATTGGTGGATGCAGAAAGCGGTAGGTTCGTAATTGATGATTTGAAAGGATTAAAAATAGGCGAACTTAGAATAGGTGTTACATACGGGTTATCAGCAGTGCTAACCCCAGTGTTGTTGCAGTTTTCCGAACTATATCCCGATATTAAGATCATCGTTGAATTTGGTACTTCAGAAGATATGCTGGATAAATTGAAGTCAACAAAAGTTGACTTTCTTCTTTCTTTTCTTGAATTGCAGGATAATGAAAAATTTATTTCTCAACGATTATATGATTCGCCTTTGGCATTAGCGGTACACCCGTCCAATATTCTATCAAAGAAAACCTCTATCAACATAAAAGACCTAAAGGACATTCCGTTGGTACTTCCTTCCACGGGTTTTCATACCCGACATTTTCTCAATGAAGCTTTGGCGAAAAACAATATTCAACCAAATATAAAAATGGAATTGAATGATATTAATGTATTGCTCCAATTGGTTGAAACAGGTAACTGGTGCACTGTCATGACTGTTGCTGCTGTAAAAGGCAGGCACACATTGAAGGCCATTCCTGTTAAAGGTTTGAATATTGTAAGCCAGGCTTCTATTACTTGGCCGAAAGAAAGCTATCGAAAAAAGGCAGCGTTGGTTTTTACCGAGATGATCAAAAAGCAGATGAAATAAATTAATATAATATTTTTTTGTACAGTATAAGATATTAATTATCTTGAAATATAATCTAATATCTTAAAATTTCATGAAACTAGTATACTTTACATTTTTATTTTCCATCTTCATAAGTCCATTTAAGTTAATTGGTCAAACTCCCAATTATATCAATCTCGATACTTCTAATTGCAAATTCCATAGTAGAAAAGTAAATCCAAGAATAGAGAAAGATTTTAAAGCATTGAAAAGTGCTGAAAAATATATTATTTCAATTGTAGGTAGGTCGGTTGCGAAAAACATTTGGTTTGACTGTTCACTTTCTACTAAAGTAATAATTCCACGATATTCTTCTAAACCAAAAGAATACAGAGGATTAGGTGTAGATACCTGTTATGAACTTTATTACTATGTTTTAGACAAGAAGAGAGTAATTGGAAATTTCGACTTATCAATTGATAGTTCTGGAGGTTTAGTAAGAAGTGAGTTTGGTTGTCCAATAGGTACTCGTCCAGCATTAATCAGAGGATTTAAAAAACATTTTGAGGGGAATTTAAAATTTAGTTTGGATATGGCTATAAAATTAGGTAGACAAAAAGGATTTGAATTTGCGCCAACTCTCGAATGTCAATTAGAAAGTATATTTAGCTCATCAAAACAAACTAAAGAATATGTTGGGATTCAATATTATTGGAGATTTTTTGAAGTCAAAAATGGAGGCGATATAGGAATTTTAGAAATAGATGCACAGAATGGAGAAATTATTAAAGAGGAGTATAGCCCGAGAATGCCTCAATAAATATAATTGAGTGTATCTAATAGTTTTTTAATCTGGCAAAGGCCCATAGGGCCAATATTTTGGTAGAAGAAATTTTGTACAATCTTATTGAGCCCCGAAGGGGCGACATTTTAATCAATCCTGTTATGGCTAATACATATTCGCAAGTTTTTATTCACGCTGTTTTTTCTGTAAAAGGTAGAGAAAATTTAATTGCATGTAATTGGCGAGATGATTTACATAAATATATTTCGGGCATTATCACAGGCAATGGTGCTAAGTCTTTAGCTGTAGGTGGTTGGAAAGATCATGTACATATTTTTTTCGGCTTGCCGATGACAACAACCATTGCTGATTTTATGAGTATTGTAAAAGCAAATAGTAGTAAATGGATTAATGAAAAGCAGTTTGTAAAAGGAAAATTTCAATGGCAATCTGGTTATGGTGCATTTTCACATTCAAAAAGTCAAAGAGATGTAGTTATAAATTACATTATGACTCAAGAAGAACATCATAAAGTCAAAACATTTCGCAAAGAATACATAAAAATGTTAAACGATTTTGAAGTAGAATACAACGATAAATATATCTTTGAGTTTTATGATTAACATTAGAGGGGGTTTAAAAATGTCGCTCCTACAGAGCTTAGAATCATGTTAAATATTTCTACCAAATTATCGGCCATACTGGCCTTGGCAACTTAAATATTTGTATTTCTAAAATTATATACTGTCAAAAATATTCATGTAGCATAAAATTATTATCTTACAATAACCTTCCTATGATTGATTGTTAGACTTTTTAATAACATCATCATGAAGCGACTTAATATACCCATTTGGAAAACAGCGCCGTTCCTGCGTCTGCTGTTACCATTCATTGCAGGAATATTATTAGAATGGTATCTGCAAATTCCATTGACTATCATTTGTATCAGCATTGTTTGTTTTACCACAGCTTATTTATTGTTTTATTTTTTGCCAATTGGGGTAAGATTTAAACTTCAATCATTGCAGGGCTTATTGCTTAATCTGATATTGATAAATTTTGGATTATTTATCACCTGGCAAAAAGATATACGGCATACCAATAATTGGTATGGACAAAATTATCATGACAGTGATTATTTGGTAGTGTGTATCAATGAACCGATTGTAGAAAAAACAAAATCGTATAAGGCAGATGGTTATATAGAATCTATGATCAGAAGCGATTCTGTTATAAAAGGCAAAGGAAAATTGCTTTTATATTTTTCGAAAGACTCTTCAGTAAAACAATTACACTATGGCGACAAAATTCTGATCAGTAAAAATTTACAAGCGATAAAAAACTCAGGTAACCCTGGTGCATTCAATTATGAACGGTATGCTGCCTTTCAACAAACTTTTCACAATGTATTTTTAAAAGATAAAGATTGGGTTAAATTGAAAGAGACAAAGGTGAATTGGTTTAATCAATTTATTTTTTCGGCAAGAGATAAAATTTTAGCAACGCTTGAGAAAACTGTTGGTGCTAATACCAATGAATTAGGAATAGCCGAAGCCTTGTTGATTGGTTATACAAATGATCTTGATAAGGATCTGGTGCAGGCTTACAGCAATACAGGCGTAGTGCATATCATCGCAATATCCGGTATGCACCTCGGTTTGATATATGTTATGCTCGTATGGATCTTTGCAAGAACACCACTAATAAAAAAATCGAAAATCACTCAGGTTGTATTGATATTATCCTGTTTGTGGTTGTTCTCAATTCTTACAGGAGGTTCAGCATCTGTTTTACGCTCCGCAGTAATGTTTAGTTTTATTACTGTTGGAAAAACATTTTTCAGACAAGCATCTATTTATAATTCATTAGCAGCGTCAGCATTTGTAATGCTATGTTACAATCCATATTATTTGTGGGATGTAGGTTTTCAGTTATCTTACTTAGCAGTAGTTGGAATCATTGTTTTTCAAAAACCTATTTATAATTTATTCTATGTAAAAAATAAATGGATAGATAAAGTTTGGCAATTGGCTGCAGTTTCATTGGCAGCACAAATATTGACTTTCCCAATTTGCATTTATTATTTTCATCAGTTTCCGAATTTGTTTTTGATCACTAATATTATTGCAGTGCCTTTATCTACTATAATATTATTTGCAGAAATAGGATTGGTCGCTTTAGCATGGGTTCCATTTGTTGGAATATATTTAGGAAAGGCAGTTGCATGGCTTGTTTGGTTGATGAATAAAATTATTCTTTCAGTCAATGATATACCTTTTGCCGTATGGGATAGAATCCCTGCAACTGTATTCACTACATGGTCGTTATATATAGTGGTTATTTGTTTAGCTGTATGGTTACTAAATAAGAATAAACAATTATTAGAAATCTCCTTGTTTTGTTTGCTGACTTTTACAATTGCACAGGTGTATGGGAAATGGCAAATAGCTAACCAACACAAATTAATTGTATATAATGTACCACAACATCAGGCAATAGATTTTATTGAAGGTAATAATTATCAATTTGTAGGAGATTCTGCTTTGTTAGCTGACGGGATGCTGCAAAATTTTCATTTAAAACCCGGCAGAATACAAATGCAGTTGAATAAGCAAGTTGATTCTGTAAAAAATATTTTCACTGCTCAGGATTTGTTCTATCAATTTGGTAATAAAAAGATTTTATTGATCGATAAATCGATTTCTTTTGAAGTGCCACAAGAAAAAATTAATGTTGATATAATAATTATTTCAAAAAGTCCAAAGCTCTACATCCCACAACTGACCAATGTTTTCAATTGTAAGCAAATTATTTTTGATGCGTCGAACAGTTTGTGGAAAATTGAAAAATGGAAAAAAGATTGTGAAAGATTACATTTGCAAAATTATTCAGTTCCTCAACAAGGAGCGTTCATTTTGGAGCTATAATTACCTCACACAACATGCAAAAAAAGATACAATCAGCGTTAATTTCAGTTTTTTACAAAGATGGGTTGGAGAATATTGTACGAGAGTTAAATAGACTTGGTGTTAAAATTTATTCAACCGGCGGCACACAAAAATTTATTGAAGACCTAAATGTCTCTTGTGTTCCAGTTGAGTCATTAACTACTTATCCATCTATCTTAGGCGGAAGAGTAAAAACTTTACATCCTGCTGTATTCGGTGGCATCTTAGGTAAAAGAGATGAAGCTCAACATGTTGATGAAATGAAGCAATTCAACATTCCGGAAATTGATCTGGTAATTGTAGATCTGTATCCGTTTGAAGAAACTGTTGCATCTACAAGCGATGAAAAATTAATTATTGAGAAAATAGATATTGGTGGTCCGAGCATGATACGTGCTGCTGCAAAAAATCACAAAGATGTGGTAGTGGTTGCTGCAAAAAAAGATTACTCATTATTAGAAGAAATTTTAAAATCTCAAAACGGTGAAACGACATTAGATCAACGTAGAGCATTTGCCATTAAAGCATTTGATGTTTGTACAGGATATGATCTGGCTATTTCTAATTATTTCAACCAAACTAATTTTGATAATCCTTTCAATAAAGAAAAATCAATATTACGTTACGGAGAAAATCCTCATCAACAAGGGTTTTTTTACGGCAATCAAAATGAAATATTTGATAAGCTACATGGCAAAGAGTTATCTTATAATAATTTGGTAGATGTTGATGCTTCAGTACAATTAATTGCTGAAGTAACATCTACAACATTTGCAATCATTAAACATACCAATGTTTGCGGCGTTGCACAAAGAGGAACGTTGAAAGAAAGCTGGGATGCAGCACTAGCAGGTGATCCTGAAAGCGCCTTCGGCGGTGTATTGGTTTGTAATGCAACAGTTGATAGAGCAACGGCAGAAGCTATCAATGAAATATTTTTTGAAGTGTTGATCGCTCCTTCATTTGATGCAGATGCTTTGACTATTCTTCAAACAAAGAAGAACAGAATTCTATTGAAACAAAAATCAGGATTGTCAACAACGCATCAATATAAGTCTGTATTAAATGGAATATTGACTCAACAAAATGATGTGGGCAATTTTACAGAATGGAAAGAAGTAGGTGGCAGAGAAACTACTGCGTCTGAAAAAGAAGATTTGGCTTTTGCAAATATTATTGCCAAACATTTAAAAAGCAATTCTATTGCTTTAGTAAAAAACAAACAGCTCATCGGTAAAGGTTGCGGACAAACATCAAGAATAGATTCTCTTCGTCAATCAATAGAAAAAGCCAAGCAATTTAATTTTGATTTGAATGGGGCGGCATTGGCAAGTGACGCATTCTTTCCTTTCGATGATTGTGTAAAAATTTCACATGCTGCAGGTATCACTTCGTTTATACAACCAGGTGGTTCTATAAGAGATAACGACAGCATTGAATATTGTAAGCAAAATAATTTGGCAATGGTCATTACAGGCCTCAGACATTTTAAACATTAACTTCGCTTTTATAAGCGAACTGTTGATGAAAAATTTTCCCAATCAAATGTTATCTAATTCCCCCTTCAGGGGGCCAGGGGGTAAAGCCTACTTTGCACTTGCATGGGTAAGTATTTTTTGGGGTACTACGTGGCTGGCTTCAAAGATCGCCGTATCCAGTATGCCTGCCTTTCAAATGATCGGTTTCAGGCAGTTATTCGGAGGATTAATGTTCGTTTCATTCTTTCTTTTTAGAAAAGAAGCATTGCCAAAGGGTAAACAGTGGCGCAGTATTCTGATAATGAGTTGTCTGAACTTTATGTTTAGTAACGGGTTTGTTATTTGGGCTGTAAGATATATTCCCAGTGGATTAGGAGCAATCATCGGAGCCATATTCCCTTTGTGGTTAGTTGTCATCACTTTATTTCAAGGAAAAAAAATGCAGCCGCAGGCATTGTTGGGATTTCTATTAGGTTTTGGCGGTGTATGTATTATTTTTTACGAACACATACACGATTTTTTCAATGCAGATTTTCGTTTCGGAATCATCCTTTCTCTTATAGCCTCTGTTACCTGGGCTTTCGGCACGTTGTTTACACAAAAAAATGCGGAGGGCTTCAATCCTTATTTTGGCATTGGTATACAAATGATGATCTCAAGCATGGTATTTTTAGGCCATGCATATATTAGTGGAGATGCAATTGCTCTAGCTGCAATTCCTGCGGAAGCTTGGTGGTCAATCTTATATTTAATAACAATTGGTTCTACTGCAACTTTTGTCGCATACATCTATGCACTGAAACATTTGCCTGTTTCGCTTACATCTGTGTATGCTTACATCAATCCGATTGTAGCTGTTTTATTGGGTGCTTTTGCTTTGAATGAAAAGATAACAATGCTTGTTGTTATTGGTGGTTTGGTTGCACTGCTTGGTGTGTATTTGGTAAACAATAGTTTTAGAAAGCAGATTACTTAGCTACCTGTTGCAAAAATTGTTCATACATCTTACCCCAACCTTCAAATAATTTATCGGAGCCGATCATGTGGTTATGGAAGATGGTAATTAAAGTGCCATTTGCTTCTTTACAAATTTTGTAGTAATGCATTAATTCATCAAATGCTTGCTCAGGTGAAAGTTTTTGTTCATAAAAACTATTGGCTTCCATAAAACAAAACGGATGAATTCGCAGCGTTGTTTGTTCCTCATGCAAAAGATCATACCAATAAAATGACGATGCTACTGAAGCTCTGAAGCCATTAATGCTGCCATACCCCATGCTATATTCATCTGTGATATCATCAGCAATCAATTTTCTGTAAGTCTCTGGTAAATGAAAGCGAATATAATGTTGTCTTGATTTTGTTATTCTCGACTCACTTAATTCTCTTAATAAGTGTTTTTCTTTCTGCAAAGAATATGCGTCGTCGCCGCTTTGCCAGCTTGGATGAATACCAAACACATATTTGTTGGTAAGGCGTTTTATTAATGCCTTCATGATATCTGTATTAGGCAAAATGTTTTTATCATATATACCATTCTTCTGCGCTAGTAAAAAAAAGTAAATAGGATATAGTTGATATCTTTCATGCAAACTATCCAGCCAATCATAAGTATCAAACGGATCTTTTTTGGTGCCTAATAAAACCTGTAATCTTTCCAACGATGGGGATCTTAAAAAACCACCTGCACTTCTTATAAACCCTTTGCCTTTGTAAGAGTAAGCAATGTCAATATCGTAGGTTGGGAGGAAGTTGAATGCTGGATATTGAATATTGAATATTGAATATTTCTTTTGTATGGTTTCAGCAAAATCTTTCAGCCAGATATTGATCAAAGGAAGATGAAGAAAATTTTCTTTGTATGCCAATGAATTTTCGTGAGCATACCTGCCATACATATCTTTTTTGTACGGAAGATATTCCTCATATCGACTGAGTAAATAAAACGATGCAGCGAAAATATCGAATGGGAAATCACTGTCAGTGGTTTTGTAAAACGCTTTGTAGTTGTTGATTTCAAAGCATTCTATTGTTTGCTCTTTTATACCTTTTTCATATAAGAGATTGCCGGCTCTGACAAAGATTTCATCTCCTGTAATTTGCTTTGATGAATAATTTATTTTAGGCCCATTGTGTTCTTTGAAAGAAGTGATATGTGTAGTAACAGAAAAATCTACCCCCATTAATTCTTTAAAAATAAAAGAACAGATATAAGAAAGGCGTACGGATGTATTATGGGAATAAACTAAGACCATAAAGAAAATGATTGATTAATTATATTTTTCTATGGGCTGTATGAGATGAAATTATTTATATTTTTTGCAATTGTCACCATAAAATGCTTTTCTCAAATTTACTATATTTTTTTTACTTATAGATAAGTGTTGTTAGTTATAGTTGACCTTAATTTGTCTTTTTTCGTTTGTCTTTAATCATTTGTATTAACACAAAAATTAGAAGAGTAACAAACCCTAAAAAGCTAATGCCAGCTCCAATAATTCTCCACTTTTCACCTATATTAATTGCTTTTAAAAAGATTAAGAATGTGGTAATTGAAAGGGCCGAACCTAAAACTATTGGGACTATATATTTTTTATTCATATTTCTTAATTTACATTTACTCCTACTTTCAGAATGTTCCGTCCAAAAAAAATCCGCCAAAACAAAAATGGAATGTCTGGAATTACCATTTTTGTTTTAGCGGATAAGATTCTAATACGAATATATTATAAAAATTTAGTTTTCAAAAAAATCTAAAAAATTTATATCGTACTAAATAAAAGTTTATGTCATAAATAACAAGTAGGAATAATGAGTTATCATTTTTTAAACTGTTCCTTCCACATTTCGTTGAATGTTTTTTTACTGAAATCCAAATCACTTCTGTTTTGTTTCCAGCCTTTGAATAAGCCGTTCACCACTTTGTTCTTTAAATTACCATTGCCCATATTCATGAAACCTCTTTTCAGACTTGCCATCTTCCACATTTTCCAGGCCATTTTTTCGGTTAATGTAGTGTAGCCTTCCTCAACACTTTCTTTTCTGTTCTCCAGTAAAAGTTCATGCAGGTTTATTTTCACAGCACATACTTCTGTACAATTACCACATAACGATGATGCATAACTCAAATGCTTGTAATTTTCCATGCCACTTAAATGTGGTGTAATAACACTGCCGATCGGTCCGCTATACGTTGCACCATACGCATGACCTCCAATATTTTTGTAAATAGGGCAGGCATTCAAGCAAGCACCACATCTTATACAATATAAACTCTCTCTTGTTTTTGGGTTTTGCAAGATGTTTGTTCTTCCATTATCAAGCAGTATCACATACATTTCTTCCGGGCCGTCCACTTCGCCGGCTTGTTTCGGGCCTGTAACGATTGTGTTATACACTGTAACTTTTTGTCCTGTACCAAATGTAGAAAGCAGTGGCCAGAATAATGCAAGATCCGTCATAGACGGGATCATCTTTTCTATACCAACAATTACAATATGCGTTTTAGGAAAAGCGCAACTTAATCTTGCATTGCCCTCATTTTCTGTAACTGCAATGCCGCCAATATCACTAATGATAAAATTTGCACCCGTAACACCCACTTCGGCCGCAGTATATTTTTTTCTTAAAACATCTCTTGCAACAAGTGTTAATTCCTGTGGGGTAAGGTTAGGCGCTGTGCCTAATTTCTGACTGAATAGTTTTGCAACATCCTCTTTGCTTTTGTGCATGGCGGGTGTTACAATATGGTAAGGGGCTTCGCCGTCTAATTGTTGGATGTATTCGCCAAGATCTGTTTCAATACTTTCAATACCGTTTTTTTCTAGTGCATCGTTCAGGTGAATTTCTTCCGTAACCATGCTTTTGCTTTTTACAAGCGTTTTGCAGTTTCTCTCTTTACAAATGGTCAATATCTCTTCAATGGCCTGAGTGGCATTTTCTGCCCAGATCACTTTGCCGCCTCTTTTGGTAAAATTCAGTTCAAATTCTTCTAATTGCTGATCAAGTGTTTCAATGGCCCGCCATTTAATATTTTTGGCTCTTTCTCTCACTAAATGAACATCAGCAAACTGCTCTTTACCCTCAGGCACCTTTTCGTTATACTTACCTATATTGAAATTGATCTTCCGTCTGTGCTCCAGATCGGCTGCTTTAATGGCACTTTTGGCTATAAATATTTGAGAATTTTCGCTCATTCTTAAACTTTCGGGGCTTTAAACGGGGTTTATTATTAGGGTAAAGTTACCTAAATGATGCAATTAATCGGACTTGACAATATATTAACTAATAAATAGGAGCTCATTTTTACCCAAAACCCTTATTCCAACTAAATTTTGTTACTTTTGCAGCCCTAAGTTCAGCCGGATATCGGTAAGATTATATGAGTTTAAAACATACTATAGATATGAACCGCCTGCCAAGGCATATTGCCATCATCATGGATGGTAACGGCCGATGGGCAAAAGAACAAGGTCAGGACAGACTTTTCGGGCATTTTCATGGCGTAGAAAGTGTAAGAAATATTGTGGAAGGAAGCGCTGAATTGGGTATAGAATATCTTACATTGTATGCTTTTAGTACCGAAAATTGGGACAGACCAGAATATGAAGTAACCGGTTTAATGGAGTTATTGGTAGATACTATTCGTAAAGAAGTACCTACGCTGAATAAGAATAATATCAGGCTCCATGTTATTGGAGATATGAGTATGTTACCCGATTCCGCAAAGAATGAATTGAATGAGGCATTGGCCGAAACTGCCACCAATACAGGACTTAACCTGATTATGGCTTTAAGTTACAGCAGTCGTTGGGAAATAACTGCCGCCATTAAACACATGGCGAAAGATATTGAAAATGGCAAACTGCATTCCGGTGATATTGATCAGTCAACCTTACAGCAATACCTTTCCACCAGTGAGTTTCCTGATCCCGAACTGATGATCAGAACAAGCGGCGAGTATCGTATCAGCAACTTTTTATTGTATCAACTTGCTTATGCAGAGCTATATTTTACCAATACAAGATGGCCGGATTTCAGAAAGGAAAACCTTTATGAAGCCATATTGGATTTTCAAGGGAGAGAAAGACGTTTTGGTAAGACAGGTGAGCAGATAAAACAGGAAGCAACAACAAATAATTAGTCATTTTATAGTTTTCTTTTCACTAAATAGAGTGTTAAAGATGTTTAACAAATAGTTTTCATTATTGGGCTTAATTTGCCGATCGTAAAAAACCAATTGGATGCAGCGTATTTACCGGACCATTTTCTCACTAGCAATATTATTTTCTTTTGGCATTTCAGCAAAGGCCCACAGTATTTCCGATACCACTCAACCGGTATCCATTGACCCTAGATTAATGGAGATATTCAATGCAAAAACTCCTGTTGAATATACCATTTCAGACATACAGGTTTCCGGTACAAAGGCATTCGATCCAAATCTAATCATATCAATTTCAGGATTAGCAATAGGTGATAAAGTGCAGATTCCCGGAACAGATGCATTCAGCAAAGCCATCGGAAAACTCTGGCGACAAAACCTGATTGCCGATGTTGAAGTTTTCATTACAAAGCTGGTTGATAAAAATATTACTGTTGAACTTGCCGTTACAGAAAGACCACGATTAGCAGATTTTAAATTTATTGGGGTTAAAAAAGGTGAGCAGGATGACCTTGAAACGAAAGTAGGACTTTCCAGAGACAGGGTTGTAACAGAGAACATGAAGCTTTCGGCTATAGAACTCATTAAAAAACATTATTACGATAAGGCTTACCGTAATGTAACAGTTGATGTGAAAGAAGAAGCAATGCCTGAATTAACAAATGCGGTATCACTAACTTTTTATATCAACAAGGGAAATAAAGTAAAAGTAAATTCATTGAACTTTTACGGTAACGACAATTTGCCGGATGCAAAGCTGAAAAAACAAATGAGAGGCACAAAGGAAATGAGCCGCTTTACGCTTTATCCACCTAAATACAGCAGCCCTTTTATTTCCGATAGTTTGAGAAATACTCAACTTACGTTTAAAGAATATTTAGGAGATTTCGGATTCTTATCAATTTCCAAAACAAAACAATTACTTGACCCATATTTCAGATTTAAACTCTTCAGCTCTGCTAAGTATAATGAAACAAAGCATGAAGAAGATAAAGAATCGCTTTTAAATTATTATAATGCTCAGGGATACAGAGATGCTGTTATTGTTGCAGATACACAAGTATATAACAAAGCTGGTAATGTAGATATTCATGTTAAAGTAAACGAAGGCCGCCGGTATTATTTTGGTGATATTGTTTGGCGAGGAAATACTAAATACTCCGATTCTATTTTAAATGTTTTATTGGGGATAAGGAAAGGAGATATTTACAATCTTGATATCTTAAATAAAAGATTAGGGAAACAATTATCTGCCGAAGGTGGCGATATCAGTAGTTTATACATGGACGACGGATACCTATTCTTTAGGGTGGATCCCGTTGAAACATCTGTTTATAACGATACCATCAACTTTGAAATAAGAATGATGGAAGGGCCGCAGGCTACTATTGGTAAGATTGGAATTACCGGAAATGATAAGACAAAAGATTATGTTATCCGCAGAGAACTCAGAACCATTCCTGGAGAAAAATTCAGTCGTGCAGATATTATCCGTACACAAAGGGAACTTGGACAGTTAGGGTTTTTTAATCCGGAAAAAACAACACCGAATGTAGTGCCGAATGCTGATAATGGAACAGTGGATATTGACTGGGGCGTAGAAGAAAAATCGAATGATCAGCTGGAATTATCTGCCGGTTTTGGCGGCGGTATTGGTCTAACTGGTACATTAGGGATTACCTTCAATAATTTCTCGATCAATAATATTTTCAGAAAGTCCACGTGGGATCCTTTACCGTCAGGCGATGGACAAAAATTGAGTGCAAGGATACAATCTAACGGTAAGGCATACAGGTCGTACAACTTCTCTTTTACAGAGCCATGGTTAGGAGGAAAAAAACGTAATGCATTTACAGTAAGTTATTTTAATACAAAATATGCTAATGCGTACGATCCGTTTACCGGATCTTATTGCAGATCTTGCGGAGATACATCTTTCATTAAAACTGTAGGTATTGGGGTTTCATTGGGAAAACAATTGAAATGGCCGGACGATTATTTTTCATTGATCTATGCATTCAATCTACAGCAGTATAAATTGAAAAACTACTCAAATATTTTTAAGGGAATCGATAACGGAACTTCTACCAATATCAGTTTAAAAATTGCTTTGGCAAGAAGTGCCACACAGGGTAATCCTATATTCCCGACAGGCGGTTCAAACTTCATGCTGAGCGGTCAATTTACACTACCTTACTCTTTGATGGGTATTACAAAGCCTGAAGACAATCCGTATCGTTATCCGGAGTTCCACAAATGGCGTTTTAATGGAGAATATTATGTGCCGTTGGGAGTTGGTCATGGAGCAGATAAGAGCAAACAGTTTATTTTGAAAGCTGCTGCAAAATTCGGTTTTATCGGAAAATATAACAGAGACCTGGAAGTTTCTCCTTTCGAACGTTTTCAAGTAGGTGATGCAGGGCTGAGCAACAATTTTGCATTACTTGGTTATGATATCATTGCACAGAGAGGATACCCGGTTTATTCAACTTCTAACCCTAAAGTAAACCCGGATAATATTACACCATCAGAGTTTTTTACTATTTTCAATAAATATACATTGGAGTTGAGGTATCCTTTCAGCACCAACCCGAGCAGTACTATTTATGGCTTAACATTTTTTGAAGCAGCAAACGGATGGTACAAATTCAAAGATTATAACCCTTTCAGATTACGTAGGTCTGCAGGTGTTGGTATGCGTTTCTTCCTGCCAATGTTTGGATTGCTTGGTTTTGATTATGGCATAGGCCTTGATAGGATAAAAGCAGGCGAACCACTTAAAAGTGCTTTCAAGTTTACTTTTATGTTAGGACAGGAGCCTGAATAATATTTGATCAAAAATTCTAACAATATGAAAAAAACATTACTGATAGCTTTTGGGCTATTATTAGCAGCACTAATTACCAATGCACAACGTTATGCCGTAATTGATTCAAAATATATTTTGGAAAAACTACCTGAATATAAAGAGTCGCAAACCAAGCTGGATAAGTTCAGTGAACAATGGCAACAGGAAATAGACAACAAACAGGCTGCCTTGGATAAGATGTACAAAGATTATGATGCTGAACAGATTATGCTGCCCGATGATCTGAAAAAGAAAAGAGAAGACGAGTTGTTTAACAAGGAAAAAGAACTAAGAGACCTTCAAAAAAAACGTTTCGGCTTTGAAGGTGATCTTTTTAAAAAGAGACAAGAGCTTATCAAGCCAATACAAGACAAGGTTTATAACGCCATTCAGAAGCTGGCAGTAGAAAAATCATTCGATTTTATTTTGGATAAAAGTGAAGGAATTACCGTTATATTTGCCGACCCAAAACTGGATAGAAGCGAAGATGTCCTTAAAATTTTGGGTGTTAAATAAATTATAAAGCGTATTGGTAAATGCAGCCAATTACCTTTAAAAACAAACTATATAAATTAAACAAGAACAATGAAAAAAGTATTTACTGTATTAGCGATCGGGGTTTCAATTTTAGGAATTTCAACAACAAGTAACGCTCAATCTAAAATTGGTTACATCAGCACAGAAGATCTAATTGGTGCAATGCCAGAAGCAAAATCAGCAGATTCTATTCTGCAGGATTACCAAGCATCACTTGAAATGCAAAGAGATGAGTATATCATGGAATTAAATGAAAAAGACAGCATATTTATTGCAGATTCAAGTAAAATGACTGCAGGTCAAAAAGAGTTAAAAAGAAACGATCTTTTTGCTTTATACCAAAAAGTACAAAACTGGAATCAAACAATGCAACAAATGATCGGTGAAAAAAATCAAGTGTTGGTTGGGCCAATCCGCAAAAAAGCATCTGATGCCATTAAAGCTGTTGCAAAAGCAAACGGGTACGGATATATTTTAGATGCCAATACGCTTATTGTTATGCCTCCGGCAGATGATATCTTACCATTGGTGAAAAAACAATTAGGTATTAAAGATCCGGCTCCTGCCAAAGCTCCTGTTAAAACCGGTGCAGGTCAATAATTCATTTGAATAAAAATTTTTGAAACCATCCTGTATAAGGATGGTTTTTTTATTTAGCTGATATTTTATTTAAACTTATTTTTGGATCATGGCAAACAAGGGAGCAATTGGAGTTTTTGATAGTGGTTACGGTGGGCTGACTGTTTTGAAAGAAATAGTCAATATGCTGCCTGCTTATGACTACTTGTATCTGGGAGATAATGCCCGTGCACCTTATGGACCAAGAAGCTTTGCTACCGTTTACGAATACACGCTGGAATGTGTAAAGTGGTTTTTCGATCAAGGTTGTCCGTTGGTAATTCTGGCCTGTAACACCGCCTCTGCAAAAGCCTTAAGAACCATTCAGCAAAATGATCTGGAAAAAATCGATCCCACCAAAAGAGTATTAGGTGTTATTAGGCCCACAACAGAAATCATAGGCAATATTACTACCACAAAACATATTGGAATTTTAGGAACAGCCGGAACGATTCAATCTAATTCATACCCGATAGAAATAGAAAAATTTTACCCGGATGTAAAAGTTTATCAGGAAGCCTGCCCGATGTGGGTGCCATTGGTAGAAAACAATGAACACAATATGCATGGCGCCGATTACTTTGTAAAACGCCATATCGACAATATAATGGATCAATCTCCTCAAATTGATACCTTATTGTTGGCTTGTACGCATTACCCCTTATTGATAGATAAGATCAGGCACTTCGTTCCCTCGAATATTCAAATTGTTTCGCAGGGACAGATCGTGGCAAAAAGTTTAGCCAATTACCTTGAAAGACATCCGGAAATTGATCAAAACCTATCGAAAAATGGCCAAATCGGCTTTTTTACGACCGATTCTGCGGAAGATTTTGATGATCATGCCTCCATTTTCTTCGGAAAACCAATAAAATCGACGCATTTAGCCTTATAAAAACCAATAAATTCAATATTCATAACTCATAATTCATAATTATTTACTACTTTTGCCGTCCTTTCACAATCAACGGGGATGGTGCCCCGATGGATGTTAGTAGAAATTAATTTTGTAAAAGGAAAAAACTAATAAAATGCCAGGTAAAAAAAGAACCTTCCAGCCCCATGTACGCCGTCGTAAATCGGTGCATGGTTTTCGTCAACGTATGCAAACTGCTAACGGCCGCAAGGTTTTGGCAAGTCGCCGTAAAAAAGGACGTGTTAAGTTAACAGTGTCTGACGAAAGATTCGGTAAAAAATAGAATAACAAAATTCTGTAATACGGATTTTAAAAATATTCAGCTCTCCTTTGGAGGGCTTTTTTAATTTTGTATAATTGGAGAAGAAGATACGATACACACTTGGTAAGAACGAAAGGTTGAAAAGCCGTAAGGCAATAGATCAATTGTTTAAGGAGGGTAAGTCCTTTTCTGTATTCCCATTCAGAATTATTTATTTGTTGGCGTCAGACGATGGAGGGCAGACGACGGACAATAGTTCAGTGGTCAGTAGCCCGTTGGTTGTCGTTAAAAGAACATTGCTTCAAGCAGGGTTTACCGTAAGTAGTAAAAACTTTAAACGTGCAGTAGATAGAAATAAAGTTAAGCGACTGATGAGAGAGGCTTATCGCTTACAAAAAAAGGAACTACAACAACTAGTGATTACCGGTAATAAAGGGATGAATGTATTTTTTATTTTTAGCGGAAATGAAATCCCGGAGTATGATCTTGTGTTTTCTAAAATGACAAAAGCACTAAAGCAATTGCAAAAATTATTAAATGAAAACACTGCTACAAATACTTAGTTTCCCTTTTATTGTAGCAATAAAATTATACCAGTGGATCATTTCTCCATGGTTGGGCAATAAATGTAGGTACACGCCAACCTGCTCACAGTACGGAATAGACGCTTTTAAAAAATATGGCCCGGTAAAAGGGTTTTGGTTGACATTGAAGAGAGTTTCACGCTGTCATCCATGGGGTGGGCATGGACATGACCCGGTGCCCTAGATAGGAACACGGATGACCCGTATTTTTTTGGATCAACACAGATTTATCCATGTTCCCTACAAATAAAAACGCCATCCTTTTGTAGGGACGGCGTTTTTAAATAAAATTGAAAATACTATTTAGCAGCACTAAATCTTTCAGCTACTTTACTCCAGTTAACTACACTCCAAAACGCAGCCAAGTAATCAGCACGGCGGTTTTGATATTTTAAGTAGTAAGCATGTTCCCATACATCACAACCTAAAATTGGTGTGCCTTTTACATCAGCAACATCCATTAAAGGATTGTCTTGATTTGGTGTAGATGAAACTTCTAATTTGCCGTCTTTAACAATTAGCCATGCCCAACCGCTACCAAAACGAGTCATACCTGCAGCAGCAAATTTTTCTTTGAATGCATCGAATGAACCGAAGGCTGAATCAATTGCAGCGGCTAAATCTCCTGAAGGAGTACCTCCTGTAGTAGGAGCTAAACTTTCCCAGAAAAAAGTATGGTTCCAATGCCCGCCACCATTGTTACGAACAGCCGGACTGATACTACCTGCAGCAGCAACCAATTGCTCTAACGTTTTACTTTCGTTATCCGTACCTGCAATAGCTTTGTTTAAATTATCTACATACGCCTGATGGTGTTTACCATGGTGTATTTGCATTGTTGTTGTGTCGATATGTGGCTCTAATGCATCGTGTGCATATGGTAAAGCCGGTAGTGAAAATGCCATAATTGTATTTTTAATGATTGTTTTAAATGGATGACAAAATTACTATCTAAATAATGAAAAACAACGGGCTAATTTTTTGTTTTTCGTAATTCGAAAACTATCTCCTGGCTTTGAAAAAATCTTTCATGAGTTGGGCGCATTCTTGTTGAAGAATGCCGCTTACCAATTCAGTTTTGGGGTGAAACGGGTTATTGGGCGAAGTGTTTTTTCTGTGCCCGTTCTTTTCATCATCGGTACCCCAAACGATCTTACCGATCTTGCTCCAGTAAAGTGCCCCTGAGCACATTAAACAGGGCTCAACGGTAACGTATAAAGTAGCTTCGGGCAGGTATTTGCTACCGAGAAAATTAAATGCAGCGGTCAATGCAATGATCTCTGCATGAGCTGTGCTGTCAGCTAATTTTTCAACTTGATTATAACCTTTGGCAATTATTCTGTCGTTCATTACCACAACAGCACCCACAGGCACTTCGCCTTCATCAAAAGCACGTTTGGCTTCTTTTAGTGCCAACTGCATATATTGTTCATCCGTCATAAAATTGTTTTGTGGTATCTTGCCAAAGAATAAAAATAAAGAGATTACGTGACTATACGACAAAAGTTTTTGCAGTTTGTGTACCCGATATGGATGATTCTTGCAAAGTTGATAAGAAAGGTAAAGCCCGTACAAACCAATGATCAGATGATTCAGCCATTACAATCATTTTATGATTTGAATGCAGTAAAAAATGACAGACTTCTATTTGGATTTTCCGGTTTGAAAAATAAAAAAGTATTGATCGTCAACACGGCATCTAATTGTGCCTATACAAATCAATATAGCGATTTAGAAAAACTATATCAATTACATAAAGATAAATTAGTAGTATTAGCATTTCCAGCAAATGATTTTAAAGAGGAAGAAAAAGGGAGTGATGAAGAAATTGCCGGATTCTGTAAAATCAATTTTGGCATCAGCTTTCCGATTATGCAAAAAAGCGTGGTAGTTAAAAAAAGCAACCAGCATGAGGTGTACCAATGGCTTACCAATACGGAGAAGAACGGTTGGAACAAACAAAGACCAACATGGAACTTCGCAAAATATCTTATCAATGAAAATGGTATACTTACACATTATTTTGAGCCATCTGTTTCTCCTTTAAGCGAAGAAGTTCTAAATGCTGTACAGCAATAATTTTGTTATCTTACATGGAAATTATTGCTATATGTTTTCTAAGACTGATATTGAAAAATATTTTATTGCGGAAAAAAATGAAAGCCTGTTATTTATCATTGTAGGAGTTGCTGCTATTATTCTTGCTTTGATCTTTTTCTTTTACTTAAAAACAAATTGGTACAAAGGGGCTGCTATTCCTTTTTTTGTAGTAGGTATTATGCATTTGGTAGTTGGTATAACTGTTTACAAAAGAAGTGATGGAGATCGACAATGTAATGTATATGCCTATGATCTAAATCCCGGCGAATTAAAAGCAAAGGAACTTCCCAGAATGGAAAAGGTAAATAAGAATTTTGTTGCTATCCGTTATTTTGAAATAGCGTTATTACTTATCGGGCTTGGACTAATTGTTTCCTTTAAGAATAATTTAGATAAAACTTTTTGGGTTGGATTGGGTATTGCTTTAGCAATAGAAGCAGTGGTGAGTTTAGGAGCCGATTATTTTGCAGAGAAGAGAGCGAAGGAATATACAAAGGGATTGAAAGAGTTTGTAGGGAAATAGAATCCAGTTCATAATCTTTATAAAATCTTTATACCTAACTTCAATAGTTTTACAAGCTGCTTATAAGTTCTGGTTTACTTTTGTATTGTCAATTAAAAATAAATGACAGCACTACTATTACATAAGTTCAGTAAGCCAAAACAATACATTATAAGTGGGTTACTTGTTTTGGCAGTAACTATATTTTGTCATTTCCTTTCAACTTATATCGGATATAGAGTAATAGCTTTTATTTTATTAATAACTATTTCTTTGCTTGCTGTTGTATTTGATATACTGCCTGTACTACTTTCCGCAGTATTAACTGCATTGATCTGGAATTTCTTTTTTATACCGCCACATTTTACTTTCAGGATTGATTCAACCGAAGATCGTATTTTATTCTTAATGTATTTTATCATTGCATTGGTCAATGCTGCACTGACCTATAAAATAAGACAGATAGAAAAAATTGCTGCCCAAAAAGAAGAAAAAGCAAATACAATAAAGCTATACAATACTTTGCTTAATTCCCTTTCGCATGAATTGAGAACACCCATTGCCACTATCATTGCAGCTACAGATAATTTACAGACCAATAGTAAAAACTTGTCTTTATTACAAAATCATGAACTAATAGACGAAATTTCAAAAGCATCATTTCGATTAAATAATCAGGTTGATAATTTATTGAATATGTCGAGAATAGATTCAGGAATTATTCAGCCTAAGAAAGACTGGTGCGATATTGAAGAGCTTATTTATAGTACGGTTAAGAAAGTGGAAGAGAATAGTAGCCCCTTACAAAAAATCACAGTTAACATCAACCCTTCTATTCCATTTTTTAAGATTGATAAAGGAATTTTGGAACAGGTGGTTTATAATATTTTAAACAATGCTGTATTGTATACGGCACCGAATTGCCGAATAGATATTGTAGCGCTCTGCCACACAGATCTTTTGCAAATAATTATCGAAGATAACGGAGAGGGCTTTCCTACAAATGAAATCAGCAATGTATTTAATAAATTTTATCGTTTGAATAACAGCAAACCGGGAGGTACGGGTTTGGGGCTATCAATTGTAAAAGGATTTACAGAAGCAATGGGCGGCTCAGTGCATCTTGAAAACACCAGTACCGGCGGTGCAAGGTTCACTATCAGTATTGCCGCAGAAACATCTTACCTTAAAAATTTAAAAAATGAATAGGGCAGAGATTTTAGTAATTGACGACGAAGCCGCTATACAAAAGTTGCTCGAAATAACATTGGAGAGTAATGGTTTTATGGTAAAGCTTGCTAAAACTGCAAAAGAAGGGTTTGTTGTTGCAGCCAATCATCCTCCGGATCTTATTATTTTAGACCTTGGTTTGCCGGATGAAAGCGGTCATGCTGTTTTGGTGAAATTAAGAGAATGGTTTACTAATCCTGTTATTATACTATCTGCACTTGCAAACGAAGAAAATATTGTTAAAGCGCTGGATAATGGGGCCAACGATTATTTAGTGAAGCCTTTTAGAACAGGAGAGCTGCTTGCACGTATTCGGTCTGCATTACGTGGAAGTATAAACGCAGGAAATACACCAGTGATTCATTGTGGAAATATTCAGATAGATTTATTATTACGTGTAGTTAAAAAGGATGATGTTGTCGTAAAGCTTACTGTGACAGAATATAGTCTACTCTCACTATTTGCTAAAAATGAAGGAAAGGTTTTAACACATCAGTATTTATTAAAAGAAGTATGGGGCCCTGGATACATCAATCAATCGCAATACTTACGGGTTTTTATAGCACAATTAAGAAAAAAAATTGAAGCGGATGCTAACAGACCGGAAATTATTGTTACGGAATCCGGAATCGGCTATCGCTTTGTAGTAAAAGAATAATCACAATCACATATTAATTTTTTAAGATGAATTCAAATCATAAAAGTTTGAACAGGGTAACTATTGCCTCATTGCTAGTAGCATTAGGAATTATTTACGGAGATATTGGTACCAGCCCTTTGTATGTTTTAAAAGCTATTGTTGGTGAAAGGCAAATCGATGAAACGCTTGTTTATGGCGGAGTTTCATTGGTCTTTTGGACATTGTTTTTTCAGACTACGATAAAATATATCTGGCTTACTTTAAAAGCCGATAACCATGGTGAAGGTGGCGTTTTTTCTTTATTTGCCTTGGTAAAAAGATATAATAAAAAGTTGGCCATTATAACGATATTGGGAGCTACAACCTTACTGGCCGATGGAATTATTACGCCACCTATCTCTATTGCTTCTGCAATTGAAGGGTTGGGTACAGTAAATGGGTTAGAGCATGTTTTTGCTCCCGGGAGTACTATCACTATTGCTATAGTCATTGGGATTATTTCTTCACTTTTCTTTTTCCAAAGATTTGGTACGCAAAAAATTGGTAAAGCTTTTGGCCCGGTAATGACCATTTGGTTTACAATGTTATTAGTTGTTGGGCTTAAAGAATTGATACATTCCCCTGGTGTATTAAAATCATTGAATCCTTATTACGGGTATCAATTATTAGTAAATTATCCAAAAGGGTTTTGGTTGTTGGGCGCCGTTTTCTTAGCTACAACAGGGGCAGAAGCATTGTATAGCGATCTTGGCCATTGTGGTATAAGAAACATTCGTATCACTTGGATCTTTGTTAAAATAAGTTTGGTGATCAATTATATTGGTCAAGCTGCATGGATCATGAATTTAAAATCGTCAACATTGAATGGCTTAAATCCGTTTTTTGAAATGATGCCACATTGGTTTTTAGTTCCCAGTATAATCATTGCCACCGCTGCTGCTATCATTGCATCTCAGGCCTTGATCAGCGGTTCATTCACATTGGTTAGCGAAGCAATGAACTTGAATTTTTGGCCAAGGGTAACTGTAAGGCAACCGTCAGATATTAAGGGACAAATTTATATTCCGAGTGTAAACACAATTTTGTGGTTTGGTTGTGTGTTGATGATCTTGTATTTTAAAACATCTTCTTCAATGGAAGCGGCTTATGGTTTTTCCATCACCATTGCCATGATGATGACAACCGTGTTGCTTAATTTTTATCTGAAGTTCAGGCTTAAGTGGAATCAGGTTTATGTTACATTAGTAATTGGTTTGCTTACTATTATTGAAACATCTTTCTTTATAGCCAATGTTGCCAAAATAAAAGAACGCTGGATGTTTTTGTTTTTTGAATTGTTCATTTTTATGATCATGTATGTTTGGTATTATGCAAGAAAAATAAATAACAGATTTACCAAGTTTGTTGATCTTGGAAAATATACTCCACAATTGATTGAGCTAAGCAATGATGATTCCATTCCAAAATTTTCTACACACCTTATTTATCTGACAAAAGCAAATAGTCGTACACAAATTGAAGAGAAATTGATGAAATCGATTTTCTCTAAGAAGCCTAAAAGAGCTGATGTGTATTGGTTTGTACACATCAATCGAACAGAAGAGCCGTTTACAATGAGTTATGATATATCTGAATTGGTAGATGATAAAGTAATAAAAGTAAATATCAATATTGGTTTCAGAATTCAGCCTAAAACAGAAATGTATTTTAAAAAAATTGTTCAGGAGTTGGTTGCAAATAAAGAATTGAATTTGCATATTCGACCCGACGGCTCTACAAAATATAATAATGAACCTGATTTTAAATTTGTGGTGATTGAAAAATTTATTTCTGTTGAAAATGAGTTTGCTTTAAAAGATAGCCTTTTATTACAGGCGTATTTTAAACTTAAAAGTCTTGGACAAAGAGATGAAAAGGCTTTTGGGTTGGATAAAAGTGATGTAGTGATTGAAGAAATACCATTGGTGTATCAATCGAGCCAAAATGCGACTTTGAGTAGAGTTGGGGCGCTATAATACCCCGACTCTAATTTATCGGACACTTCTCATGATAATTGATCAATTCGATCGGAGTTTTTTCAAACTCATAACCTGCATATTTCGTTACGATCTCATCTAGCACTGCATCAATTTCTTCAACCGTTTTTAAAGTAACCAATTGTAGGCGATAATCTTTTATGCCCGGTAGCCCTTTTAAATAATTGGTATAATGACGACGCATTTCAAAGATACCAACCACAGGCCCTTTCCATTCGTAAGATTTATGTAAATGTTTTTTGCAAACTTCTACTCTGTCTTCAATGCTTGGAGCAGGCAACATTTCACCGGTTTTGATAAAATGTTTGATCTCATCAAATATCCATGGGTAGCCAATTGCGGCCCTGCCGATCATCACTCCATCTACACCATATTTATTTTTATATTCTACTGCTTTTTGCGGACTATCAATATCGCCGTTTCCGAAGATGGGTATTTTAATACGTGGATTGTTTTTCACTTTACCGATCAACTCCCAATCCGCTTCGCCTTTATACATTTGCGTACGGGTACGTCCGTGAATGGCTAAAGCTTTTATACCAACATCCTGTAAACGCTCTGCTACCTCTTCGATATTTTTTGTGTGCTCATCCCAACCCAATCTTGTTTTAACCGTAACGGGTAATGAAGTTGATTTTACAACGGCGCTGGTTAAACGAACCATCAGATCAAGATCTTTTAGTACACCGGCGCCGGCTCCTTTCAAAGCCACTTTTTTTACAGGGCAACCAAAGTTTATATCCAACAGATCAGGATTGGTAACATCAACAATTTTAGCCGCTAATGCTAAACTCTCTTCATCGCCACCAAAAATTTGTATGCCTACAGGTTTTTCATAATCGAAAATGTCTAACTTTTTTCTGCTTTTAATAGCATCTCTTATCAAACCTTCACTGCTGATGAATTCTGTGTACATAAGATCTGCACCCTTGTCCTTACACACGGCACGGAACGGCGGATCGCTTACATCTTCCATAGGTGCAAGAAGTAGTGGAAAATCAGGGAGTTCTATTTTATCTACGTAAATCATTACTTATTTTACATCCTTTCAATTCAGGGAAAAGGAATAATTCCTGCAAAGTTCATGTTTTTTTTACAAAGATGGGCAATGATGCCTTAAACAAGTTTCAGATGAAAACCGAAGTGTTAGTGTTGACCGTTTGTCAATTAGGCATTGCAGCACAAGTATTTCATGTAAATTTGCATCTAAATTATTTTATTAATGCAATATAAAAGTGCCAGAGGATTTACAGGTTGGGCTCAATTGGGAATTCTGTTTGGTTTTCTAGGAGTGGGACTAATACTTGCCGGAGCTATTCAACTTTATTTTGGGTATAAAGCTTTAGGCGCAAATTCGCTGCCGCTTTCAAAAGTTGCAGATGCAATGCTTGAAGCCTTAATGAAACCAGAGAATGCAGTTTATATGCAGTTGTCACAGATATTTGGAACATTTTTTCTTTTATTTATTCCTTCTGTTGCGTTTATCATTGTTTGTCATAAAAAATTCAGTTGGGCCGGCTTCAATGCACATTTTAATTTATTGCAGATCGGGTTGGCATTTTTGATCATTCTGGCCACCACGCCGTTTGCTACGCCATTTGCAGATATCAGTAAATCTGTTTTGGCACATTTTCCTGCAATTGACAAACTTGCACAAGGTGCGGAAGAAACCTATAACAAAGCCGTGATGGCCATGAGCGGATTGAAAACATGGCCGCAATTTTTTACCGGTGTTTTTATTATTGCTTTTTTACCTGCATTATTTGAAGAACTGGCATTTAGAGGAGTGCTTCAAAATTTGTTAGTTAAATGGATAAAGAAACCGATCGTAGCTATTGTTATTACTTCTTTGGTTTTTAGTTTGGTACATGCTTCATATTATCTTTTTATAAGCAGGTTTATTCTTGGGCTTTCGCTCGGATTGCTTTTTTATAGAAGCAAAAATATTTGGGTAAACACTTTTGCTCATTTTATGAATAATTTGATGGCATTAACGCAACTCTTCTTTCTGAATAAAACTAAGGGAGCCAAAATTGATGTGAATGATATGGATATGAAAATGCCAATATGGAGTTTATTTATTACGTTGACAATACTGATTGGGCTATTCATCGTTTTTGAAAAATTAAGTTCTAAGAACCGCCAAGCGATTGAAGCGAAAGAAGCAGCAGAGGTGCCATATAGTGATAACCCATTTACTAATTACGCATAATTTTTATGGCACTAAATGTCGAGACTTTAAAAACACGTTCGTTAACTGCAGCAATTTTTGTAGTGGTTATGTTAACCGGGCTTTTCTGGAATTTCTGGAGTTTTTTAATTTTATTTTCAATCATTCATATAGGCTGTTGGATAGAATTTGTAAACCTTTTAAAGAAAATATATGGTGATCAATATAAAAAATACATTCTTTCAGGTGTATTGTATATTTCTCTTCCTATTGTTTTGTTGGCACATCTATCAACAAAATGGGAGCTGAATGCATCAATAGATATTTCTAACGGCACCTATTCTTATTTACTTCCATGCGCTATAATATTTTCTATCTGGATAAATGATACAATGGCCTATATCGTTGGTTCATTGATCGGCAAAACACCATTCTCAAAAATATCTCCCAAAAAAACCTGGGAAGGAACCATAGGTGGTGCCATACTTTGTATTGCGGTAATAGGACTATTAGGATACTATGTACCAATGGCAAAAGAGATAACAGTAAAACACTGGTTAGCAATAGCTGCTATTTGTGCCGTATTTGGCACAGCAGGAGATCTGTTAGAAAGTAAGATCAAGCGTATGGCCAATGTAAAAGACAGCGGTACTATCATGCCCGGACACGGAGGTTTTCTAGATAGATTTGATTCATTATTAATAGCAACACCATTTGTTTGGGTATATATTCAACTATTTATTTGAGTTTCAATTTAATAGTTTGTTTCTAAATTGTTTTGCTTGTCCCTTGCTGCTTGCATCTTGTAGCGTATCTTTGTTCCTCAATTTTAAAGCATGACGATTCACAGAGAAGGTTATAAAAGTATTGCTATTGGAAGTTTGATCTTTGGAGCAATTAATTTCCTTTATTTTTATTTTTTTAGTGCAGACTGTCCACTTTTGGGTTGGATCATATTTTTTGCCACATTAGGCCTATTGCTTTTTCTTATATCTTTTTTTAGGATACCGAATCGTAAACTTACCATTAACGAAAGTTCTATTGTGTCTCCTTGCGATGGCAAAGTAGTGGTAATTGAAGAAATTGTTGATGAGGAATATTTTAAAGATAAGCGTTTGCAAATATCAATTTTTATGAGCCCTGCAAATGTGCATGTAAACAGAAATCCTTTAAGTGGCGATGTAGTCTATAACCAGTATCACAAAGGAAAGTACCTGGTAGCATGGCATCCAAAATCATCTACCGAAAATGAAAGACATAGTGTGGTAATAAGAAAAGGAGATACGCAGGTGTTGGTGAAACAAATTGCAGGAGCATTGGCAAAGCGTATCGTAAATTATTTGCAGGTGGGCCAAAAGGTTAATCAGGCCGAAGAAATGGGCTTTATTAAATTTGGAAGTAGGGTAGACCTGATTTTACCTGTTGGTACTAAGGTTAATGTTGAATTGAATCAAAAAGTGCAAGGCGGTGTATCAGTTATAGCAACAATTTAATTATTTACAATAAAATTAAAGGCATGAAAAGAATATTTTTATTAGCTACTGCAGCATTCTTAGTTACAGGAGTAAGTTTTGCAAATGATGGGGGTAAAAAGAAAAAGAAGTGCTGTAAAAAAAGCGGCAAAACTTGTTGTAAGAAAGAAACAAAATCTTGTTGCAAGAAAAAAGCAGCAACTGCAGCTTTATAATTTTGTTTAACTGATTTATAAAAGTCTTCCGGTATTTGTCGGAAGGCTTTTGTTTTAAAAGATGGTGGTCAGTTCCTTTAAATTAGTTACGATGTATGTAGGGTTGAGCTCGGTTGTTTCGGCAATATGGTTAACAAATACACAGTCCATACCTGCATTGATAGCTCCCTGAATATCGGCCTCCAGATTATCTCCCAGCATAATACTTTCGTGTAAATGTGCACCGGCTTTTTCTAAAGCATAATCGAATATTGCTTTTTTGGGCTTAAGGCTATTGCTGGCTTCGGAGGTTATCACTTGTTCAAAGTATTTATCCAGTCCACTGCTTTTTAATTTATGACCCTGTACTATTTCAAACCCGTTTGTAATAAGGTGTAGTTTGTATTTTTTTTCTGTGAGATAATTCAGTACTTCAACTGTATCGGGGAAAAGATTTTTTTTGTAAGGTAGTATCTCTAAAAAGCTTTTGCTCATCTTATTTGCCAAAACTTCATCTCCTATTTTAAATTCAAGCAACGTTCGCCACATACGTTTCCATTTCAATTCATCAGCAGTTATTAATCCGTTATGATATTTGTTCCATAACGTTTGATTGTGCTGGATATAGTGAGCATAAAAAGCTTCAAAAGGAGCAACACCCTTTTTGTCTAACTCATAAATAGCATAAATTTCTGTAAGCGATTCACGGGCATTGGTATCAAAATCCCAAAGGGTATGATCGAGGTCAAAAAAAAGATGTTTATATTTATTCATTGCAGCATGTAGATTTGCAAAGAAAGGCGAAATATTCAATATTCGAACTTATGTTAATTATCAAATTTTAATCAAATGAATGTTGTCATTACCGGCGCAAGTAAAGGAATAGGGAAAGCATTGGCATTGGCTTTTGCTGCTGAAGGAGCCAACCTGTTATTATGTTCAAGAAATGAAACGGTTTTGAATGCAACAGCAAAGGAGATAGCCGCTCAATATCCTTCTATAAAAATAAAATGCAAAGCAGCAGACCTTTCTATTAAAACAGCAGCACAGGGCTTCGGCTTATGGGTGTTAAGCCAAACAGATTCTATTGATATTCTGGTGAACAATGCCGGTCTGTTTATCCCTGGCAATGTATATGATGAAGAAGATGGTTCGGTAGAACAAATGATGAATACAAATTTTTACAGTGCATATCATCTTACACGTGTGCTGCTGTTAAAAATGATAGAAAAAAAAGCCGGGCATATTTTTAATGTCTGTTCGGTAGCTTCATTAAAAGCCTATAAAGATGGTGGCAGTTACAGCATCAGTAAATTTGCTTTGATGGGATTTAGTAAAAATCTTCGTCAGGAATTAATGCCATTTAATATAAAAGTAACAGGAGTTTATCCCGGAGCGGTAATGACAGATTCGTGGAAAGGATTTGACAATTCTAATAAACGCATTATGGAGGCAAGTGATATTGCCACAATGGTTGTTGCAGCTTCAAAGTTAACGCCACAAGCAGTTGTAGAAGATATTGTAATAAGACCACAGTTGGGAGATCTGTAAAAATCTTTTAACTCTGATCGCATTGTACTACTTTTGCAAAAAAAATCGAGGAGTGTCTCTATTAAAGCAATCCATAGCTTTCATTTTTATTCTTTCGTTTGGGGCACAAACGTTTACTAAATCTTTGATCGTATTTGATTATTACTCCAATACAAAGGCTTATGCAAAAAATTGCGAAAACAAAGCCAAGCCGAAAATGCATTGTAAGGGGAAATGTCAGATGATGAAAAAATTGAAACAGGAAGAAAAGAAAGACGAACAAAATCCTGAAAGAAAATCAGAAAATAAGAACGAGATCACACTTTCTTCTAAATCATTTTATCCTGCGCTTAAATACACAAACAACCATGCGGACAATATTTATCCGGTGATCAATTACTGTAAAGAAACAAAAATGCCCAGGGCGCTTCTACGACCTCCCATTTCGGATCTCCTATTTATTTAATTCTATTTCATAGCCATTGTTTGTTATGAGATCGCCTGATCGCATTCTATAAAATTTTGTGGAATGACGAGAGCAATTTATTTACTCCGGTCGTAATTAAAAACCTTGACAGGTTAATTATGTCGGTGTGCTTATTCGTTAATTTTTAAAATAATAATTCAACAATGAAACATATATTGTTTTTTGGACTGATCGTTTCTGTCCTACTTACCTCATGCAAAAAATCGGCAAAATATGATCCTTCGGTGAAAGCAGCATTATCGGTGGAATTTGACAATATCGTCGGAGGCTCAGATCTTCAATTAACCACAGGTTCATACACCAATGCAGCAGGAGAGAGCTTTACTGTAAATAAGCTGAAATACTATGTAAGTAATTTTAAATTAACCAATGTAGATGGTTCCACTTATACGGTACCACAAGATGATTCTTATTTTTTAATAGATGAAAGTGATGCTACTACGCATGAACCGGAGCTTGAAATTCCCGAAGGTGAATACAAAACGTTAAGCTTCACCTTAGGAGTTGATAGTTTAAGGTGTACGAAAGACATTAGCGAACGTAGCGGTGTATTGGATCCTACTGCAACCGGAGGTGATATGTATTGGGGTTGGAACAGCGGCTATATTTTCTTTAAAATGGAAGGCTCATCGCCAGCAGCTGCAATGGGTTATATGTATCATATTGGAGGATTTGGCGGATATTCATCCTCTACCATCAATAATATAAAGCAAATAACTATCGATCTAACGGGAAGGGGTACTGCACAGGTAAAAGCGAATAAGGAAACCAATATTCATTTGATGGTGGATGTATTGAAAGTATTTAATGGAGCCGCTAATGTTAGCATTGCAACTAATTCAATGGTAATGTTTTCAGCTTTCAGTACCACAGTTGCCAATAATTACACAGTAATGTTTCAACACGATCATACTGAAAATTAATTGAGATGAACCGGAAACATTTCATAGTTATTTTTTTTCTTGTTGCAGGAATTGTTGCCTGTGATAAGGATAATCTTGATGCAATTTTCCCGGGCTTCCATAAGCCCGGGAATTTCCCGGAGCCAACGTATCATTTTACAACTAACCCTGTAACGCAGGATGGCTTTGAGTTAGGTAAGAAGCTATTTTACGATCCTGTTTTATCGGTAAACAATACCATTAGTTGTGGTAGTTGCCATATTCAATCTTCGGGGTTTACACAGCATGGGCATAGTGTTAGTCATGGAATATTCGATAGAATAGGTACACGAAACAGTCAACCCATAATGAACCTTGCATGGAGCCCAAGCTTTATGTGGGATGGGGGTGTTTTTGATCTGGACCTACAACCAATAGCGCCTATCACCAATCATGTAGAAATGGGAGAGAGTGTTTCGAGTGTGTTAGGAAAATTAAAAAAAAGTACGGTCTATCCACCTTTATTCAAAAAAGCTTTTGGTACAACCGATATAACAACAGCTAGTTTTTTGAAAGCATTATCTCAGTTTATGGTTATGTGTGTAAGTAACAATGCAAAGTATGATAGCGTAAAAAGAAACCAGTCTGTGTTTAGTGATGATGAACGGGCAGGCTATTCAGTGTATCAGCAAAAATGTAGTTCTTGTCATACTGAGCCATTATTCACAGGTCATTCATTTCGTAACAATGGCCTTAGTATTAGTTTGATCAATGATATGGGAAGATATGCTGTTACTTTACAGAACAGCGATAAATATACCTTCAAAACACCAAGCCTGCGTAACCTTGCCTTTACACCACCATACATGCATGATGGAAGGTTTTTTACTTTGGATGCAGTGTTGGATCATTACACCAGTCAGGTACAAGCAACACCGAATCTTGATCCGATTTTGCAAAACGGTTCACAATTAGGCATTGAGTTAACAACTGTAGAAAGACAACAATTACTTACTTTTTTGAAAACATTGAATGACAAAACTTTTGTGACAGACAAAAGGTTTGCCGAATGATTGGATCAAGAAATAAAACCATTTAAATAGTGATTATGAAAAAAAAATATGCATTGCTTTTAGCAGTAATTATTTTACCTGTATTTACAATGGCCTGCGATATTTGCGGCTGTGGTGTTGGCAATAGTTATATTGGTATACTGCCAGATTTTCACAAGCATATTTTTGGTATCAGGTACAGATATAATTCGATGTACACTCATTTAGGAGTTGGCGGAAGTACTACTTATCTCACAACAAAAGAAATGTATAATACTGTAGAGGCCTGGGGAGGTTGGAACATCGGAGAAAAAACAAGAATCATTTTATCTGTTCCTTATGGAGTGAATACAAGAAAAAATCAAGGTGAGAGTAATAGCAAAAACGGATTAGGAGATATTACTTTGTCAGGATACTATCAGTTGCTCAATAGCCGAAGAACCGTTTTGAATCAAAAATTATTTGTGCAAAGTCTTTGGATTGGCGCAGGTGTAAAATTTGCAACAGGTAAGTATAACTCGGCTGATAAAAATGTATCAGGAAACAATGTTAATCTGTTTCAATTGGGCACAGGTAGCAATGATTTTAATGTGGGCTTGATGTATGATGCTCGTCTACAGGATTTTGGTATCAATGTATCATCTAACTATAAAATATCTACCGTAAATAAAGATGATTATCGTTATGGCAATAAGCTCACCATTAATACACAGGCTTATTACAAATGCAGAATAAATAAGAAGATCATGCTGGCTCCGAATGCCGGTATTCAATATGAAAATGGAAGTACAGATACAGATAATAATTTCAAAGTAACAGCTTCCGGAGGTAGATTGCTGCTTGGTACAATTGGTGTTGAAACAGTACTTGGTCGGTTTGCAGTAGGAGCAAATGTGCAAACGCCATTATCACAAAATTTGGCTAATGGTATTGTAAAAGCCAATGGCCGTTTTATGCTGCATGTAGCAATAGCCTTGTAATATGCGCTAGTAAGGAAGAAATTAATATTCAGTAAACTTATAACCAATGCCCCTTACAGAGTGGAAATATTTCGGGTTGCGACTGTCTTCTTCGAAATATTTTCTGAAGCTGAGAATAAAATTATCAATGGTACGTGTAGTAGGATAAACGTTGTAACCCCAAACCGCTTGTAATATCTTTTCTCTTGTTACAACTTCGTTCTTGTTTTCGATCAATAATTTCAGTAACATTATTTCCTTTTTGGTAAGGGCTACTTTTTCGCCATCTTTAGTAATGCATTCCAGGGCTTTAAAGTCGATTGAATTTTTACCGAACTGATATTGTTGTTCCAAAGGTTTTCTAACGGCCAATCGCTGACTTTTTTCTACCAGTTTACTTACTCTCAATAAAAGTTCTTCTAAATTAAATGGTTTAGTAAGGTAATCATCGGCACCTTTTTTTAAACCCAGTACTCTATCTGCGCTGCTGTTTTTTGCACTTAAAATCAGAATAGGTATATCATTATTTTGGAGCCGAATGTTTTCGCAAACACTTATGCCGTCTAATTCGGGAAGCATTACATCCAAAATGATCAGATCAAAATGTTCGTGTTGAACGGCCTGCAAAGCTTCTACACCATCGTACACACCGGTAACCTCATAGTTTTCCAACTCAAGATTTAGCTTTAAGGCTTCTTGTAAGTTTTCTTCATCTTCAACCAGTAGTATCGAAATTTTTCTATCGCTCATGATGCACTCTTGAAATTAATGGTAAAAATACATCCTGAAGGGGTGTTATCTGTCATAGAAATGTTAGCATTGTGTTGCTGCGCTATTTTTTTTGTAAGATACAATCCCAACCCCGTTCCTTTTGCCGCCTTGGTTGCAGCGTTTCCGATGCGATAGTATTTATCGAATACTTTTTTCTTTTCTTGTACTTCAATTCCTCTGCCTTCATCTTTTACAGAAAGTAAGATTCGGTTTTGATCTTGTATCAAGTCGATTGTTACAACAGAGTCTTTTGGTGAATACTTGATGGCGTTATCAATTAAGTTGTTGATACCCATTTGCAGTAATAATCTATCGCCAATTATAAACAGATCATCGACAATATTACTCTGTAATATTCTTTGCGGAAAACGCATCTTAAAATCCTGCACACATTCATGTAATGCTTCGCTTAAATTGATCTCTTCTTTGGTAGTATTATGTCTGCCTGCTTCAATTTGCGATGCCAACAACATGTTATTACACAAAGTGTTTAAGCGGTTAGCTTCCTGAATGGTATTTTGTATGAGCCTTTGTTGTTGAGATTCATCGAGTTTTCTTCGCTGAAGTGTTTCCAGATTCAATTTTGTAACAGCAATCGGTGTTTTTAGTTCATGTGTAATGGCCATCATGAAATTATGTTGTTGCTGATTAGACTTGAATTGGCGGCGTACGGCTCTAAAAATAAAAACTGCACCGGCAATGATCAATAATAAAAAAATACTTCCCTCGCCGATATATTGTGCTGTTTTTCGTCTTTCAGTTTCCTTTATGGTTTCCACCATGCCTTCATAACGAACATCATCTTTGTTGATCTCAGATATTTTGTACAATGCCATCTGGTGATTTTGTGTATTTAATGCAATAAACCACCACACTAATGCAGCAATAATATATACCAGCAGAAACCAGTACACAATGAAGATGAGACGAAGGCGTTTTGTTTTATACAATGACATTATGGTTGTTGATACTTATTGTATTTTCTCAACTCTTATACCCACGCTAAGAATATTCGGCAACGGATTTTCTCTCATTACCTGGCCGATGGTGTATTTGTATTTACCCGGTTTTTTGAATTGGAAGGGTCGTGGTATTATCAATGTTCGTACCTCCCAAATATCATCCATACCTGTTCCTTCCCAACCTGTGGCATCAGTGCCTAATTGGAAATCATATTTCTGAAACCACATTGTATCGGCGGGTGCTTGTGTTCCGATGTTTAGCCAGATATTGTTATACTTATAGGCATCGGTATGTCTTATTACAGCATACAAATTATATTTAGCTGCTGTATCGGTTATATTAAACTCAAAATCAGGTTGAAAATTATAGCTCCATTGGTTTTTAGGGATAGAGGCATTTCTTTCAAAAACATCTATTTGGTTACAGCTTGTAATACAAGCAATAAGTAGAAAGCAATAAGTAATAAGTAAATGGGTTCTTTTCACAATAGATCTTTTCACAAAAATAATAAACTCTTTGCAAGCTGTATATAAATCAACAGTAGGCTTTATAAAACATTCAAAATTTGTTCTTTGGCTTTTTCAAGTTCATCTTTCATCATTACAACACATTTTTGTATTTCTGCATCGTAAGCTTTGCTGCCGGTAGTATTTATTTCTCTACCGATCTCCTGTATAATGAAAGACAATTTTTTTCCTTTTGAAGGTTCATCGTTATTCAATAGTTGCCTGAAATAATCGCAATGTTGTTTTAGCCTTACCTGTTCTTCGTGTATATCGATCTTTTCTATGTAGTAAATTAATTCCTGCTCTAAACGGTTGCCATCGTAATTTTCCTTACCTACATGTGTTTCCAATAATTGCTTAATTTCTTCTCTGATTCTTTTAATACGGTTGGGTTCAAGTTTAACGATCGCTTCTTCTTGTTCGTTGATATTATTAATGCGTTTGATCAGATCTTTTTCAAGACTTGCTCCTTCATCTATTCTGTGTTGATTCAATTCTGTAAGAGCGGCTTGCAATACATTTTTAAACTCCTCAAAATCTTTGTCGTTCAAAATATCGTTGGTAGGGGTTACTACTTCCGGTAGTCTTAACAATGCACTTAAAACAGAGTTGGTGTCAATTTTTAATTCAGCAGATAATTGCTCTATCTGATGATAGTAGGCTTTTATCAGATCAGTGTTTATGTTTACGGGCTTAGAAGTGCCGTTTTGTTTTATGGTGATGATGCAGTCTATAGTACCACGAACCAGTTGTTCCTGTAAAATATTACGGATATCAAATTCATAGGGTCTGAGTAACGGAGGTAAACGCAATTGCATTTCAAATTGCTTTCCATTAAGTGATTTTATTTCTACCAAAAAGGTTTTGTCGTTTACAGTCTGTTCGGCTCTTCCAAAACCGGTCATTGATTTTAGCATTGGGAATAATATAGTTTTGGGTTACAAGTTATATGATTTTGTCTGTATCGGTTTATTCAGGCATTAAAAAAGCAATTTATATAGCTCTTTTTCAGAAAATACCCTCATTTCTCCCGGATGCAGACCGTCAATAGTGCAGTTTTCTATCCTGTATCTGATAAGACGAAGAGTTGGGAAGCCTACGGCCGCAGTCATCTTCCGAACCTGCCGGTTTTTACCTTCTGTGAGGGTCAGTTTCACCCAGCTGGTAGGGATGTCTTTCCGGTACCGGATAGGAGGGTTTCTGTCTGGTACTTTTGGTTCGGTTGAAAATAGCTGTGCTCTACATTTTTGTGTTTGATACCACTTGCCATCTACAGTAATGGTAACACCATTTTGTAATTGTTGTAATGCCTCTTTTGTTATGGTACCATCTACCTGTACCCAATACTCCCGTTTATGTTTATACGAAGGATTTAATAACAGATTGTTTATTTTTTTATCGTTTGTAAGAATTAATAAACCCTCACTATCATAATCCAATCTTCCAACCGGATATACATCTGTTGGTACGTCAAAATAATCTTTCAATGTTTGTTTTCCTTCCTGAGAAGAAAATTGAGACAACACATTGAATGGTTTATAAATGATAAAATAGTTGTTCAAAATAGATAAGTAAGAGAAAAATTTGTTAGTGTATTTCAGTAAAGTAAAACTAAAAAATTACTTTAAACAAACATTGTAAAAATAATAAAGCCCGACATTTTATAGCCAGGCTTTGTTATATGGATGGGTTAGTAAGTACCAGGAAATAAATTTCCTTGCACAATATTAAAAATAATTTTTTCTAAACAAAAAAATATTTAAACATATTTTATTCACATTTTAAAATGGGCTGTGGATAAGGGTATATGGTTTGAGTGCAGTTATTTTTTTTCAAAAGAAGATAACAACATTTATTATTGCGTCTGTTTTTTTTAGCATAGCCTGAAAGTATTGATTTTACAGCTATTTCAGCGGATGATATTTTATTTAGAAAAAATATTTTTATCGTTGATACAAAAAAATACATTCAGTTTTTTCGATGGTATATTAATGATATTGAAATCAAAAATAATTCAATTTTTTTTGAAGAAATGACTTGTTTTGAGACTAAAACTGCCTTAATTCTTTATATCGACAATAATATCAAACCATGTTACCTTTGATAAAATTTTAGCTTATGCAATTTCCATCACCGATTTCTGTAAAATGGCTGGCCGAATTTATCAACGCTGAAGTAGCAGGAAATGAAAATTTATTTGCAACAGGTATCAACGAAATACATAAAGTAGAAAATGGAGATATTGTATTTGTTGATCATCCAAAGTATTACGATAAGTGTATTAATAGCAATGCAAATTTTATTATCATTAATAAAAAAGTTGATCATCCCGATAATAAAGTTTTATTGATTGTAGAAAATCCGTTTGATGCATATTGTAAAATTGTAGATCATTTCAGGCCGTTTGCACCATCGACTAAAACGATCAGCGAAACTGCGAAAATTGGTGAAGGAAGTTTTTTATATCCAAATACAGTTGTCGGTAATCATGTTGTTATTGGAAAAAATTGTATCATTCATCCTAACGTAACCATCATGGATTTTTGTGTGATCGGCGATAATGTAGTGATACAATCGGGAACAGTAATAGGTAGCAATGCTTTCTATTATAACACAAAAAAAGATCGTGAAATCTGGTATAAAAAGATGCCCGATTGCGGCAGGGTAATAATTGAAGATTTTGTAGAAATTGGCGCAAACTGTACTATCGACAGAGGGGTAAGCCATGATACAATTATTGGCAAAGGAACCAAGATCGATAACCTGGTGCATATCGGCCATGATACGGTAGTTGGTAGCAATTGTCTTTTTGCCGCTCAGGTGGGTATAGCAGGCGCCACAACCATTGGGAACGGAGTGATCTTATGGGGGCAGGTAGGGGTAAGCAAAACGCTTACCATCGGAGATAATGCGGTGGTATATGCCCAAAGTGGTGTGCCGGCATCCATCGATGGAAATAAGGTTTACTTTGGTTCTCCTGTAGAAAATGCCAAGGATAAGATGAAGGAATTGGTCTGGATCAAACGAATTCCTGAATTGTGGGAGAAGGTGACAGGGAAACAGTAAGGCTATTCATTTCCCAATCTTTTTTTGAAAGCATCACAAGTGTCTATAATTGTTTCTTCTATTGATCTGTATTTGAAGTCGGGTAGGTATTTAAAAAGTTTAACATTGCTAAAGTTTGATATTGCTAAACCGGTGGTAGCTGTTTCTTTTGTTACCAAAGGTTTTTTTCCTGTAAAGAAACTTCTGATGGCTTCTAACCGCCACACAATTTTAGCAAGGAGCGGAGTAACTTTTTTATGCGGTGCTTTTTTCCCGAAACCTGATGCAATAAGACCAAATATATCTTTATAGCTTCTGTTTTCGGCATTTAAAATAAATCGTTGTCCACTTATATCACTTTCCATTAATCGGATCATTGCTTTTGCAACATCTCTCACATCTACAAAACCATTTACCCCTTCGCTATACCATGGAAATTCGTTGTAGATACTTTTGAATATTTGTGAACTACCACTTTTCCAATTACCGGCACCTAAAATAATGGTAGGGTTAACAACGACTGCATCTAATCCTTCGCCAGAACCACGCCATACTTCCAGTTCACTGAGGTATTTACTTTTACTGTAATTACTATTGCTGGTTTCTTCGGTCCAGTTCATGGTTTCATCGATCGATTTTCCATTCCTTGTTTTACCGAGGGCTGCAACACTGCTTACATGTATTAACTTTTTCACGCCATTGTTAAGAGCAGCATTTACAATGTTTGCAGTACCTTCTACATTGATCTTAAAAAGATGATTTTTTTGTCCCTGTTCAAATGTAACAACTGCAGCACAATGATATACCTGTTCAATGCCTTGCATGATCTCTTCAAGACGTATTACGTCTAAAATATCACATTGATGTTGGGTTAAGTGAGGAGAATTAAAATCGGCCAATGGCGTTTTATTAAACAGGGCAACTACGTCTTTACCTTCAGCAAGTAACTGACTAATTAACTCCTTTCCAACTAATCCTGATCCGCCGGTTACAAGAACCATTAATTGCGAAGATTAAAAATGAATAATCATCAAAAGTACTAAAGTGTAGTTAGAAAAAAGCCTCCCCAATTAGTTGGGGAGGCTTTTTTATGAGTGAAAATTATTTTTGTTCTAACAACAAGAGTCTTTTTTCTAAATTCTCAAGTCTAATGTTTTGAGCTTCGATCGTTTTTTGTTGTTCCTGTACTGCTTCAATTAAAGGAACCACAAATGTTGCATAACGTAATGCATATCTTCCACCCGGTTTAGATGGTTTAACAACCCCGCTGAAGTTATAACCTACATTATTAGCAGCGGTTTCTACTTCCTGTGCAATAAAACCATTGTACAAACGACCTTCGCTTGTAGCAATTTTCTTTCTGTAAGCAGGAGAATTGTATTTAGCCAATACTTTGTCAAGGTCTTCACCTCTTCCATTTTGGTTAGATCTGTTACGAGTTTTCAACTGATTGATCTTAGCATCAACCATTTTTTGAATATTGTAATGATAATTTACCGGACGTAATTGCATAATGAAATCCAAACCTCCGTTTTCATTTTTAATATCTTTTTTAAATCTTCCGTCACTAATCACACTCCAATCAACTGCACCACCAATTTGCGATACATTTTCATCACCGATCCTAACCATGTCATCAACATCAGCCAACGCACCGGCACCAATAGCAGTAGAGTTGTTTACATCTACTTGACCAAGCGTATCGAAACAGTTTGCAAAGAAACCAACAGCGGTATTACCTGCACCACTATAGTTATCGATCATTGTATAACCACCCACACCTGTATTATAATAACCATCAATATTGTATGATAAAGCATTGCTACCTACGCCGGTGTTAACGTTTCCACCACCATAGTAATCATCATTATCAAATAACGAAAAATCACCAATAGCTACAGTGCTTTGGTCAATTGTATTTTGATACATTGCATAAGCACCAATTGCCACATTATAAGAAGTTGAATCGGCGTTTTGTAATGCTTTGAAACCTATACCAACGTTAGCTGCAGTAAAGTTTTCTCTTGCAACAACAGCAGCACTATCTCCCATAAAAATATTGCTACGGCTAAAATAACCGGCTTTAAAATTATTTATTCTGAAACGAATTGGTTGAGCATCTGTAGTACCTAGAAAATTTGCTGTAGTAGTACCTGCATTACCGGTAAGTCCCCAGCCTGAAGCACCGCCTGCATCACCTGTATTCAATAATTTTTTCCAAACAGGAGAAGCAGGTGTACCACTATTAAAGTAATAACCTACGCCTACGGTAGCATTGGTATTATAAACCAAAAGACTTGTAGCAGGAGCAGAAATTGTTGCATTGTCTGTTAGTGTTGTAAGGCTAACACGAGGAATTAATAAACCTTTGTTGGTAGCAGCTATTTCCAATCTTGCACTGTTATCGGGAATGTTTGTTCCAATACCCACGCTCTGTTGTGCATGAGCAGTAACATTCAATAACAACAAACCAATAGCCGAAAGTGATGTGTAAAGTACTTTTTTCATTTGCTTTTTTGTTTTAGTAATATTATAAACTAGTGTTGTATGGGTTATATACAATGATATGTGTAGTTGATTTTTTGAACAGAAGAAAGCCAATATCAAATAAACATTACCTCTAAGGTAAAAAGAACTGCTGAAAATCTCTTGTTTTTTATAAAAAAAGACAAAAAAAGGACCTTCATTCAATAAATATTGCAGAAAATATATATTTCTATGTAAAACAGAAGAAGTCTTGAAAACTTCTTTCGGCCATTAAAGTCCAATAATATTACATTTGCATCGATTATGGTCCCCGTCTTTGGCGGGGTTAAATGGGAAGCCGGTCTAAATCCGGCGCTATCCCCGTAGCTGTAAGAAAGCCATCATTGATTTGATGTACAATTGTTGAAATTATAACCACTGTTCCGATGCAATTGGGATGGGAAGGGTTCAAACAAGCTTTAAGCCAGAAGACCTGCCAAAATCGATCTAACATTTATTCAGCTTTCGGGTGAAAGGCTTGAGGATTTAAGGGTATAAGGGTACTCTTTTATTTTCTTCTCTTATTTTCCACGAAAGCAGTCACAAAAAAAATTTTTCAAAAATGAAAAAGAGAATTTTTATTGCGACTGCTGTATTATTCAGTAGTCAGTTGTATGCTCAGCAGGACAGTACAAAAACTTTAAACAAGATTGTGTTGACAGCAACAAAGTCGAGTATTAAACAATCCCAAACAGGTAAAGTGGTAACAATTATCGATCAATCTGTTTTAGAAAAAAGTAAAGGCAAAGATCTTGCACAATTATTAACCGAGCAGGCCAATATTATTGTGAACGGTGCTACCAGTAATCCGGGGAAAGACAAGCCGCTTTATATAAGAGGAGCAAAAAATGATAATACGGTTATTCTGATCGATGGTATTCCAATGGCAGATCCATCCGGTGTAACAGGTGCGTTTGATCCGAGATTGATACCAATGGAGAATATAGAAAGAATTGAAATTGTAAAAGGTGCTCAATCTGCTTTGTATGGAAGTAATGCAGTAGCAGGTGTTATCAATATCATTACAAAAAAAGGAGCCGGTAAAGAAGCTGTTGGTTACGGAACCATATCGGCAGGTAGTTATAAAAGTTTTAATGCAAATATTGGTGTAAGAGGTACAATTGAAAAATCGTCGTACGATGTTGGTTATATTCACAGACAAACTGATGGTATCTCCGAAGCAAAAGATATTGCAGGCAATCAAAATTTTGATAATGATGGTTTTGTTTCGAATGGTGCTTATTTGAATTTTGATGCTGCTATTACAGATAAGTTTCATTTCAAACCTTTTTTCCGCTATCAATATTTTACAGGTGGGTATGATGCTGATGCTTTTACTGATGGTGCAGATCAATACACTTCATCTGTTTTATCAACAGGAACAATTTTTAAATATGACGATAAAAAATTATCCCTGACCGCTCAGTATGCTCATGATGAAACGTCAAGATTGTATGATGGCGTATATGGTAAAACGCCTTATGAAGGAAGAAGCAATACCGCCGAAACATACGCTACTTATCGTATCAATGATATGTTTCAGGTTTTAGCCGGATTGGATTTCAGAGCACAACAATCATTGGATGATAATGCTACACCAAAACGTCCGAAAATAAATATTTTCAGTCCTTATACTTCAGTGTTGTACAAAAATGCAAATGGCATTAATGTAGAGTTAGGGGGTAGATATAATAAGCATTCTAAGTTTGGAGATAATTTTAATTACAGTATCAATCCATCTTACTTAATAAAAAATAAAGTGAAAGTATTTGCAAATATCGCATCTGCTTTCAGAGCTCCTTCTTTGGGTGAGCTTTACGGACAATACGGAAGCAATCCTGATCTGAAACCCGAAACATCTAAAACTTTTGAAGGTGGCGCACAGGCCTTCTTTAATAAAGGAGATATTCGTGCAGTATATTTTAACAGAGAAATAAAAAATATCATCAGCTCCGGTCCTGCATTTAGTTTATGGAATTACGATAGACAAAATGATCACGGATTTGAAGTTGAATCGAACATTGCGGTAAACAAAGATATAAAAGTGACTTTCTTTTATTCTTTTGTAGATGGAGAGATCACAAAGAAGAAAGGTAGCAAGGATACTACTTATTACAACTTGTTGAAATTGCCTAAGCATTCTTTTGGTGTAACAGTTGGCTACCAGGTAACACCACAATTATTTGTAAGCACGAATGGTTACAGTTATGGAAAAAGAAACGATTTATTCTTTAATCCAAATCCGCCATATGACAACTACGCAGTAGAATTGAGAAGTTATTTTATGTGGAATGCGTATGCACAATACAGCATCCTATCAAACAGAATAAAGGTTTTTGTAGATGTGAAGAATATTTTGGATAAAGATTATTATGAAGTGTACGGTTATGGTGTGCAAGGGTTTAATACAACCGCAGGGTTAAGTTTTAAACTATAATTTTTTTTGCAATAAGGTGGTCGACCTTTCAAAGGTCAACCACCTTTATTAAACTCGTTATTATGTGTCAGCACGAGAAAAAAATATGCCCCAAATGTAATATCAGCTTCGAGTGTAAAGTTGGCAATATCAGTCAGTGTCAATGTACAGCTGTTGTCTTATCTGTTGAAGAAAGAAATTATATTCAATCGGTTTACAGCGACTGCCTTTGCGCTAACTGTTTGTTAGCAATGAAGAACAAGCATCATAATGCATCAAAAGATAAACATATTGCTCAAGCAAGATTAAATAGGTAGCAGTTAATGAACAATATTTAATTTGCTGAAAAATTCCTCTTCTTCTATTTCTTGTATTTTACCAGGCTCCAAATTTCCCATCGTCATATTTTCAATGCTTACACGAATTAATCTTTTGCATTTGTGTTTTATAGCAGCTATCATTTTTCTTACCTGATGAAATTTACCTTCGGTAATTGTAATTAAAAGCCAGGTGTTTGGGTCATAAGCGGTCAACCTCTTTGACATCTTGCATAACGATTCAGGATTCTCTACTATTGAAACTTCACAAGGGCCGGTAGTGTACATAACATTGTCTTTAATTTTAAAACTTACGCCGGTTCTTAACCGATGTAACTTTTCTTCACTGATGATATTGTTGATCTGCACCAAGTAAGTTCTTTTATGTGGCACTTTACTTAAAAATAATAAACGAGTAACTTTTTTATTGGTTGTTAAAAGTAACAACCCTTCAGAATGATTATCTAATCTACCAATGGCATGAGTGCTCTCTGGAAAATCGAAATCAAGATCACCTAATAAACCAACGTCGTGGGAACTTACAAATTGCGACACCATATTAAATGGCTTATTCAAAATAAAATAACGATGGTTTGTAACTGACATAAATTGTGTTGCAAGTTCTGCAATTTCAGGCGTACAAAATATTAAAACTACCTTTGCTTTACATTTTACAGGTATGACATTTGACGATTTAAATTTAAACACCCCATTACTGACCGCATTGGATGATCTGGGATACACGAATCCTACAACTATACAACACAAGGTTTTCCCAATTGTGATGTCCGGAAGAGATGTGTGTGGGATCGCTCAAACGGGTACCGGTAAAACATTTGCTTACTTATTGCCTTGTTTGCGTCAATGGAAATTCAGTAAGGATAAAGATCCGCAAATTTTGGTGATAGTGCCCACAAGAGAGTTGGTTGCACAGGTGGTAGAAACGGTAAAAAAATTAACTCCGTACATGACGTTAACTGTTGTAGGTGTTTATGGTGGTGCAAATATCAATACACAGAAACTGGAAGTAGAAAAAGGGTTGGATGTGTTGGTAGCTACACCAGGTAGATTGTATGATCTTGCAATGGCGGGTGCGTTCAAAGTAAAAACGATCAAAAAGTTGGTGATCGATGAAGTAGATGAAATGTTGAATCTTGGTTTCAGAACGCAGTTAAAAAATATTTTAGATCTCTTACCGCAAAAAAGGCAAAATCTTTTATTCTCTGCAACGATCACAGAAGATGTAGAGGCATTGATAGAAACATATTTTAACGATCCGATAAGAGTAGAAGCGGCACCAACCGGAACACCACTGGAAAATATTATTCAGTCTGCTTATGAAGTACCAAACTTTTATACAAAAGTAAATTTGCTGGAGTTGTTATTGACCGAAGATAAAACCATGACCAAGGTATTGATTTTTGCGGCCACCAAGCAATTAGCAGATCAGTTGTACGAACAATTAGAAAATAAATTTCCGGGTACAGCAGGTGTGATACATTCCAACAAAGAACAGAATCATCGTTTCAATACAGTAAAACAATTTCAGGAAGGGAATTATAGATTTATCATAGCAACAGATATTGTTGCAAGGGGAATTGATATAGCAGAAGTAACACATGTCATTAATTTCGACACACCGGAAGTGCCGGAAAATTATATACATAGAATTGGTCGTACAGGAAGATTTGATAAAAAGGGTATTGCCATAACTTTTATTACTGAAAGGGAAAAGCCTCAGCAGGAGGCCATTGAAACTTTGATGAAATATCAAATCCCTATTGAGCCATTACCTGCCAATCTTGTTATTTCAGATGTATTAACTGAAGATGAGCTGCCGAAAGTGTTCATGAAGATCATTCAACCTAAATTGTCGAAGTCAGATGAGGCTGGCCCTGCTTTTCATGAAAAATCGGCCAAAAATAAAAAGACGAATTTTATTGTGAAAAAGAAAGATAGAATGATGAAGAAATACGGCAAGCCTAAAACAAGGGGGCAAAAAAAATAGCGCACTTTAAACAGCGTAAAAACAAAAACTTATCTTCGTAAAAACATTAAACCTTTGAATTTTTCAGAGATAGCCATAAAAGAAATTCTTACTGTGTCATTTACCTTGTTTGCGGTAATTGATGTGGTTGGCTCTGTGCCCATACTTGTTTCCTTAAGAGATAAGATGGGAGGGCATATAAAATCCACACAGGCAACATTGGTGTCGGGTGCTTTGATGGTATTATTCTTATTTGTTGGGCAGGAGTTCTTGAAAATATTGGGGGTAGATGTAAAGTCGTTTGCCGTAGCCGGTAGTATTGTAATTTTTATTTTAGGGTTGGAAATGGTTTTAGGGATTGAATTTTTTAAGCCCGATAAAAATGCAAAAACCGGTAGTGTGGTGCCTATAGCCTTTCCATTGATAGCCGGTAGCGGAACGTTAACCACTGTAATGAGTTTAAAAGCGAATTATGCGGATGTAAATATATTAGTTGGCATATTGATCAACTGTATGGTGATCTATCTTGTTTTAAAATCCTTGAAATGGATAGAGAAATTTTTAGGGCCAAGTGGTATGTCGGTGATACGGAAGTTTTTCGGTGTGATATTATTAGCGATCGCAGTAAAAATATTCGGTAGTAATATTGTTAAGTTTGGGAAGTAATTTGTATTTACGAATTACGATTTGGGATTTACGATTTTGTAGAGTTCTTTAAATCGTAGATCGTACATCACAAATCGTAAATAAATTGGCCTCGTAGTACAATGGATAGTATAAGAGTTTCCGAAGCTCCAGATTCAGGTTCGATTCCTGACGAGGCCACTAATATTTGTAAAAAATAGCAAGCAGTCGTTGTTTACTCAGTAATGTTTTCTAATAGTCTTTCGGCTAAAGGGAATAAGATATTATTTTCTAAATGCACATGTTTGTGCAGGTCTTCCTCAAACTCTTTTAATTCAGCCAGCGTTACTTTAAATGTTGTACAGGCATCTGCAGGCGGTGTGTAGTTGCTGGTTAGATTTCTTATTTCATAGAGTATTTCTCCTGCATGATCATGCTCTTGCTCCATTGAATTCACCGGCGCACTAATGTAGTTTCCCGAAATTTTTAGTTTTCTTTTTTCGTTTAATAGATTTTCAATTTCTTTTATTCTAGGGAACAAGACCATTTCTTCTTTTTGCATGTGCAAGGTCATTTCTTCATTGATCACAGTAAATAATTGAAAAACTTTAACCATGTATGGAAATCTGTCGCCATGTTTAGTTGCTACCTTTTGTAAATGGGGCAAAATTGTAAGCATTGATTGCTTTACATAAAAATGATGATGGATAAGAATGTAACTGATCAGTTGTTCTGCAGTCATTTGATTAAAGGGCAGACGATTGTTGTTTTCTGTTTCAGCTACATTTTCCAATTCATTGATAAGTTCTTCTACCGATACGCCTTTTTCAGTGCAGGCTTCAGCAAGTGTTCTTTTTCCTTTACAACAAAAATCAAGGTGATGTTTTTCAAGGATAGGAACAACCTGGTGGTTTTGTGTTACGATACTGGCGAGTGTTTGTTCTGATATATTTGTCATGATACATATTTTTTACAAAGGTGTATCAGTTTAATAATTTCAATTGTGATTGAAATCATCTTCAGTATTTAATTTCAAATTTGTAATAAGAATTAACAATCCTATGAACATGATCAGCGCAGCCAGCAACAAAGCTTCATTGATGAAAGGAATCGTTATATATGTCAGTGCCGATACGCCTTGGGTCATTAAAAATATTTCGTTAATAATAATGCCTGCTATAAATATACCTGCACTTATTGCAGTTGTTTTACTGATTGTAAATGTGTTGATCACAAACATGTATCCTAATAGAAAAATAGTGGTGACGCCTAATAATACTAAATGTAAATAACCAATTACAATAGGCCTGAAACCAAATGCCAATGTGCTTAACGAAGGAATGGTAGAGCCTAGTTGTAACAATAATTTTATGCTTAATGCTATTCCGGAAAAGATGAATAACCATTTAGAAATTGGAGTAAAAGCTAATTTGGTAGTGTTGCTTTTTATTAAATAGATCGTGTACATCCAGCCAAATACTTGTGCAAAAGCTGCAACAACAATCAAAATATAAACCCATACAGGTATGTGCATCCAAAGGGTAGATAAAAAATACGCCGGTGCAATTGCTCCGGCAAACAGTAGAAAAATTCTTTTTAATTTTTCAGGAGAAACAATAACTGATAGTTTGCTTACGATCAAACCCATACAGGCAAAAAAGAACCAGCCGTTGTATTGAAAATGCAGATAAAAATATTCAGCTGCTAAATACCAGTTTTGATGAACAATTTTTGCTGCCATCATTATAGCCAATGCAAAAGCTCCTAGTGAAGAAAATGAATTCAACAAAATAGCTGTCTTAAACCACGAATGTGCCGGGTTGTTTTCTTTTAGCTTGTTGAGGTCCTTCCAGTAGATAACCATAAATATGTACGATACAAAAATGGAACAGGTAGAAAAAATAATGGAGAACAAACCATAACCTTCAACTGGAAATGCAATCAGCATTGCATAAGCGGTGAATAGATTGCCATAAAGAAGCCATTGGTATTTTCTTAAACGTGCTGTTGGATTTTGCTTCGATAGATAAGCAACCAGTAGTGTCATAATAGCCTGCGATATCCATCCGGCAAAAGCAAAATGTGAATGACCATGTAATAAATGTTTTTGGTCGATAAAGGGGAGAGAAAAGGCGATCTTATATCTTAAGATCACCCCAAGCGTTGCAACGATCAATAAATTGATCAGAGAAATTTTAATCCATCGTTGCAGATTCAAAGACATAGATAATATTTATACAAAGAAAATAGTTGCAACGGCTTTTGGCTATGATTCAAATCATATTAGCAGTACACTTTGCCTTTTTCAATTACCAATTGCCCCTTGGTTTGCATATTTTTCATTGTGCGGATAACCGTCTCTACTCTTAACCCTGTCATATCTGCAATTTGTTGACGGGTAAGCTTTAATCTATTACACTTAGTGCAAATATTTTTCTGGTGCTCTTTAAAATAGCTGAGTAAGGTAGAAATACTTTGTTCCGGATTGTGATTGGCCATCTCTTTCAGGATAAAAAATTTGAACCTTAATCGTTGACTTAAGAGTTTACTAAAAGCCGAATGTATTTCGGGGTTCTCTTTTATTAATTCGTTAAAAGTGGATCTATGCAGGCGGATGATCACTGAATCTTCATTTGCTATTGCAGTAGCGGCAAAGGGTTCATCATCAAACAAAGGCAATTCCCCAAAACATTCCCCGGGCTCTATCATAACCTGTAAAAATTCTTTTCCCTCTTCATTGATATTTACCCAACGAATACTACCACTCACTAGTTGATAATAAAATTGGGCTGGCATTCCTTCGTGGAATATTATTTCATTAGCGCCTACTTTTTTAAAAGAAGCGCCCCAGGCTAATAGTGTATCAACATCAATCATCATAACATAAGATTTAAGTTCTATCGAAACAGTCCGTAAAGCTATATGGATAATGTTTTTTACTATATGATATTAGTTATCAAGGGATATGATTGTGGTCATATTCAAGGTGCTTTTTTATTAAAATGGTATCAATATGATTCAACGCATAAATAAACTGTAACAGGCTGCGTAAAATTGTGTAATCATTTAAAACAAAACATAAGTATCATGAAAAAATTAATAATTATTACAAGCATAGCTTTTTTTATGGTTGCATGCGGTGGTGGCGCCGGTAGCGATGTTAAACCAACCACCGATCCATATGATACAAAAGCAACTACAGAAAGTGGTAACCCTTCTTACGACCCCAAAAGAGGTGAAGGTAAATTCACGAAAGTTGAGGTTGGAGCTAGCCTTGATGCACCGATGGCTACCAATGGTGAAAAAGTTTTTGGTGTAAAGTGTAGCGGCTGCCACAAACTTTCAGATGAAAAATTAGTAGGGCCCGGTTGGAAAGATGTAACTAAAAGACATACCGCTGAATGGATCATGAATTTTGTAACCAACACAGATGAAATGTTGAATAAAGATCCAAAAGCACAAGCACAATTAGAAATTTGTCTGGTGCGTATGCCTAATCAAAACCTATCTGATGATGATGCAAGGTCATTATATGAATTCATGCGTAAAAATGACGGGATAAAATAATATTCAACAACTAGCGAAAACAATCAATATGAGAAATATAAAGTTTATAACAGCAGCTGTTTTAGTAATCAGTCTGGTGTTGGGTTTCAATGCCTGTAAACCAAAAAATGCAGGCAATGCGGTAAGTTCTGATGCAGCTGCAAAGGCATATGTTGCTCCCGGTAAATATGATGAGTTCTATAATTTTGTATCTGGTGGGTTTAGCGGACAAATGAGCGTATATGGGTTGCCGTCAGGTCGTCTTCTTCGGGTGATCCCGGTTTTTTCTGTTGACCCGGAAAAAGGCTATGGGTATAGTGAAGAAACAAAACCCATGTTAAATACGTCGCATGGATTTGTGCCATGGGATGATCTGCACCACGTTCAACTTTCAAAAACTGGTGGAGAGTATGATGGACGATGGGCATTTGGTAATGCAAATAATACACCAAGGGTTGCAAGAATAGATCTGAAAACTTTCCGTACTCAGGAAATCATTGAATTGCCCAATAGTGGTGGTAATCACTCATCACCTTTTATTACAGAAAATACAGAGTATGTAGTTGCTGGTACAAGGTTTAGTGTTCCTCCCGATGATAAAAATGGAGACATTGCTATCAATACCTACAAGCAGAATTTTAAAGGCACTTTGAGTTTTATTAGTGTTAGCAAGGAAGAAGGTAAAATGGATATCGCCTTTCAAATACAATGCCCGGGTGTGAATTTCGATTTAAGCCGTGCCGGTAAAGGGGTTTCACATGGCTGGTTCTTTTTCTCTTGTTATAATACAGAACAAGCCAACACCCTGTTGGAAGTAAATGCTTCACAAAAGGATAAAGATTTTATCATGGCAGTTAACTGGAAAAAAGCGGAGGAGTATTTGAAAGCCGGAAAAGGAAGAAAGCAAGCGGTAAAATATGCTCACAACGTTTATAGTGACAAAACGCATTCTGCTACATCTGAAATAAAAACAGAAGTGACTGTGCTTGATTCAAAAGAATTAAAAGATATCTGCTACTTTTTCCCATGCCCTAAATCACCGCATGGTTGTGATGTTAGTCCAACGGGTGAGTATATAGTTGGTAGTGGCAAACTAGCTGCACTTATTCCGGTGTTTAGTTTTGATAAAATGACAAAAGCCATTGCGGCAAAAGATTTTATCGGCGAATACGATGGCATTCCGGTACTTAAATACGAATCTGTGTTGTACGGGGAAGTTAGAAAACCAGGCCTTGGTCCTTTACATACTGAGTTTGATAATAAAGGAAATGCTTACACTTCCATGTTTGTTTCATCAGAAGTGGTGAAATGGAACATTAAAGACTTGAAAGTTTTAGACAGGGTTCCTACTTATTATTCTGTTGGTCACTTAACAGTAGCTGGTGGAGACACCAAAACTCCAAATGGGAAATATCTTGTGGCGTACAACAAAATAACCAAAGACAGGTATTTACCAACTGGTCCTGAATTATCACAAAGTGCTCAGTTATATGATATCAGTGGAGATAAGATGCAACTGATATTAGATTTTCCAACGATCGGTGAGCCGCATTATGCTCAGATAGCTCCGGCAGATGTGATCAGGAAAAACTCTTTGAAGTTTTTTAAAATGGAAGAAAACAAAAATCCATATTTCACTAACGGGGAAGCTGCAACTAAAATAGTACGAGAAGGAAATAAAGTCCATGTATATATGACAGCCATTCGTTCTCACCTTACTCCTGATAATATTGAAGGAATAAAAATGGGAGACGAAGTGTTTTTCCATATAACAAATCTGGAACAGGATTGGGATGTGCCGCATGGCTTTGCCATAAAAGGAGCTGCCAATGCAGAGTTACTGATCATGCCGGGTGAAACTCAAACACTAAAATGGAATCCGGATAGAGTGGGTATTTTCCCGATGTATTGCACCGATTTCTGTAGTGCATTGCACCAGGAAATGTCAGGATACATAAGAGTATCTCCGGCGGGAAGCAATGTGCCATTACTTTTTAGTACCGGTAAAAATCAACCGGCAGCTGATTCGGCGAATAAAAAATAATTTTTTTTGAGTAAGATAAAGGGGCAGGTAATTATGCCTGCTCCTTTTTATATTGATACAATAAATTCAAATAGATGCAAACGGCTCGGATACAAAATTGGGTAAGATTGGTTTTGATATTATGTGGTGTAGCATTGATTGCTGTTTTGTTTGTGCCGATGTGGAGGATCGATCTGGATGCACCGCAATATCCGGAAGGATTAAAATTATTGATCTATCCAAATAAATTGGCCGGCAATGTAGATATCATCAATGGCTTGAATCATTATATTGGAATGAAAACTTTACATGCCAATGATTTTATTGAGTTTACTGTATTGCCTTATATTATTGGTTTGTTTGCTGCACTTTTTATTTTGTTTGCTATTATTGGGAAAAGAAAATGGATCAATCTTTTACTGATCTTATTTATTTTATTCGGTGTTGTTGCCATGTATGATTTCTGGAGATGGGAGTACGATTATGGTCATAATTTAAATCCTGATGCAGCAATCATTGTTCCCGGGATGGCTTACCAGCCACCATTAATAGGGTTTAAACAATTATTGAATTTTGGGGCTTATTCTGTTCCGGATATTGGAGGATGGATCTTTATTGGTGCAGGTGCTTTATTATTTTTATGTGTTGTAGCAGAATGGAGGCTTAAAAAAATATCATCTGGAAATTCTGTTGTTGCAGCACTCTTGTTTTTATCTTTTTCGTTAAGCTCATGCTCAATAGCACCTGAGCCACTTAAGATTGGAGTTGATAATTGTTACTTCTGTAAAATGACAGTTAGTGATGTAAAGTTTGGAGCAGAGCTGATCACAACAAAAGGAAAGATCCATAAGTTTGATGATATCCATTGCATTTTAGCTTATCTGAAAACAAAAGAAACTCCAACTGCAAACATAAAAGATATTTATCTGGCTAATTTTTCGGGAGATCATCAGCTGATAAATGTCAACAAATCTTTTTTATTAAAAAGTGAAACATTGAGAAGCCCGATGGGAGGTAATATTGCAGCTTTCGACAGTAAAGATAATTTGATAGCAGTGCAAAAAAGTTTTCCTGGAACTATTGTAACCTGGACTGAATTAATTAAACAGTGAAAAAATATTTTTTCATATTAGCATTCCTCGGTGCTGCCGTTGCCGCTCAGGCAAAAACAATTCGGGTAGGTAAGCAACATGCGATCAAAACAATACAGCAGGCATTGTTGTTGTCTACCGATGGAGATTCTGTTTTGGTAGATGCAGGCATTTACAAAGAAAAAAATATCAACATCACTAAAAAGATTTCTTTTATCGGGTTAGGTCAACCCGTTATAGATGGCCAAAACAAATATGAGGTTATTTCTGTAAAAGCCAATGGCGTTATTGTAGATGGCTTTAAGATCATTCATTCAGGCATTTCAAGTATTGAAGATTTTGCCGGTATTAAAATTTACAATTCCAGAGAAGTGATCATACGAAACAATATTTTGGATGATACTTTCTTCGGTATCTATGCTCAATATGCAACCAATTGTATCATTGAAAAAAACACTTTAACCGCATATAGCAAACAGGAGCAGGAAAGTGGCAATGGCATACATTGCTGGAAAAGCGATAGCATGAAAATTATTGCCAACACAGTTTCAGGGCATAGAGATGGAATTTATTTTGAGTTTGTAACACATTCGATCATTTGGAGAAATACTTCGTTTTCAAATATTCGGTATGGATTACATTTTATGTTTTCAAATAACGATACATATATCACCAATATTTTCAGAGCCAACGGAGCAGGAGTTGCGGTGATGTTTTCTAACCATGTAAAAATGTTTCATAATTATTTCGAAGAAAACTGGGGAGATGCTGCTTATGGTTTGTTGTTAAAGGAAATTTCTGATAGCTATATAGAAAATAATTATTTCACAAAAAATACAACAGGTATCCACATGGAAGGTGCAAGTCGTATTAATATGGAAAAAAATGTGTTTGAAAATAACGGATGGGCTTTAAAGATCCAGGCAAGCTGTATGGACATTGCTTTAACTGCCAGCAATTTTATCAATAATACTTTCGACGTGGGTACCAATGGTAGTTTGGTGTTGAACACATTCAATAAGAATTACTGGGATAAATACGATGGCTATGATCTTGACAAAGATAAAATTGGAGATGTTCCTTATAGGCCGGTAAGTATGTATTCTGTGATCGTTGAACAAAATCCTACAGCAATGATGTTGTTCAGAAGTTTGATGGCTGCACTGTTAGACAAAACAGAGAAAGTGTTGCCTACGCTTACTCCTGAAAATTTAATAGATGATTTTCCATTAATGAAACCATTACCATTATGATAATTGCAAGCAATGTTTCAAAAAAATTCGGCAAGCTTGTAGCGTTAGACAATGTTTCGCTAACCTGCAATAAAGGGGAGTGCATTGCCTTGATCGGTCCGAATGGTAGTGGCAAAACAACATTGATAAAAAGTATTTTAGGAATGGTGGTATGTAATAGTGGCTTTATTACGTTTAATGGAAAAAATATTTCACATGACTGGAAATACAGGGAGCGTATAGGCTATATGCCTCAGATAGGCCGCTATCCGGATAATATGACAATTGGGCAAATGCTGGAAATGATGAAGGATATCCGCAATCAAAAAAACAGTTTGTTGGATGAAGATCTGATCATACAATTTAAATTGAATGAATTATTAGATAAACGTATGAGAACCTTGTCTGGTGGCACAAGACAGAAGGTGAGTGCGGCATTGGCATTTTTGTTTAATCCGGATGTGCTGATACTTGATGAACCTACGGCCGGGCTGGATCCTGTTGCTTCTGAAATTTTGAAAGAAAAAATAATAAAAGAAAAGGAAAAGGGGAAATTGATCCTCATCACTTCTCATATACTGAGTGAACTGGATGACCTGGTTACTCAGATAATATATATGCAGGAGGGTAGCCTGAAATTTCATAAAACTATTGAAGCGTTGCGATTGGATACTGGGCAGGAAAAATTATCCAAGGCCATTGCAAGCGTAATGATAAATGCATAGCATGAAAAAAATTATTAAATATGTGATCATTGATATCCTGCGTAATAAAATTATGCTGGCATACACTGTTTTTCTTTTGGTGATCTCTTTCGGTGTTTTTAGCCTGGAAGATAATTCAGCAAAAGGTTTGTTGAGCTTGTTGAATCTGGTGTTGATCATTGTTCCGCTCGTTAGTATTTTGTTTACTGCGATCTATATCTATAACAGTGCAGAATTTTTAGAGCTATTGGTCAGTCAGCCACTCAAACGTAAAACAATATGGCTGAGCATTTTTGCCGGATTAGCTTTTTCGCTTGCCTTTGCATTTTTTGTTGGTGTGGGTATTCCGATCTTGTTGTATCAGCCTACTGATACGGGTTTTATGATGCTGGCCACAGGTTTATTGTTGTCGATAATTTTTGTTGCAATTGCAATGCTGGCCGCTGTTAAAACAAGAGACAAAGCAAAGGGTATTGGTGTAACTATTTTATTATGGTTGTATTTTTCATTGATATTTGATGGCCTGGTATTGTTTTTATTATTTCAATTTTCCGATTATCCGTTGGAAAAAGCAATGGTAGGTATAAGTACTTTGAATCCGATCGACCTCAGCAGGATATTGATCTTATTGAAAATGGATGTATCAGCTCTAATGGGTTATACAGGAGCAATATTTAAAAACTTTTTCGGTACGCAAACAGGCGTAATCGTATCATTTTTTATTTTAATACTCTGGGTTGTATTACCTGCCTGGTTATCGCTCAGGAAATTCAATCGTAAAGATCTGTAATATGAAAAAGGATATTGAAACAATAACAGATATACAACTATTGGTAAATGCCTTTTATGAAAAGGTAAAGGCAGATAAAACCATTGGTTATATATTTAATGATGTTGTAAAAGTAAATTGGGAAAAACATTTGCCGGTAATGTATAATTTTTGGGAGAATACATTATTCTTCACAGGTACATACGAAGGCAATCCTATGGAATTACATAAACAGCTGCATCGGCTAACACCTTTAACAGCAGCACATTTCAAAGAATGGACCTTATTGTTCACGAGTACGGTTGATGAACTTTTTAGCGGCACTAAAGCTGAGCTTGCAAAGCAAAGAGCACTAAGCATTGCAACCATTATGCAGGTTAAAATTTTTACAGATCAATCTTCCAGGGATACAATTTTCTAAACTATGGAATAAAAAAAATGGCAACAACTGTTGCCATTTTTTTTTATTGCTGGTATAGGTTAGTCGATTATTTTGTTGCTGGTGGTAATAACACTGCATCGATCACATAAACAATTCCATTAGAAGCAGGAACTGTAGCAATCACATTTGCTACGCCATTTACTTTTATTTTGCCATCTATTTTGCTAATGGTGATATTGCCGCCATTTACTTGCCCAATTGACTGCCCATCTTGCAACATATCTTCTTTGAATACACCTACGGAAACGTGATACTGAAGAATATCAGTAAGGTCATTTTTCTTTTCCGGTTTCAATAATCCATCAACAGTACCTGCAGGAAGTTTATCGAATGCAGCATTGGTTGGAGCAAATACCGTGAAGGGACCTGCATTGCTCAATGCATCTACTAATTCTGCAGCTTTTACCGCAGTAACTAAAGTAGTGTGGTCTTTACTGCCGATGGCAACCTGTACAACATTCTTTGCTGATTGATCATCCTGTACTCCTGGCTGGCCGGCTCCTTGTGCATCTGTAGTGGGAGAGGATTTTGTTGCATCTTGATTAGTTGATGAATTGCAACTTAATGAGAGCGCAAATAAACTTATGGCTAAAGTCGATTTTATAATGCTGGTCATATTTACCGTTTTAGAGTTAAAAATTATACGGTAAATCTACTCATGCGGTCGCATTTATATTATGACTGCAATCATATTGTAAAATTATTATCGAAGCGCTTAATTATAAATTCTTTCTACAGCATCCTTATACTTTTCCATTACCACTTTTCTTTTTAAACTCATTTTAGGAGTGAGCTCACCACTGTCGATACTCCATTCGTGTGGTAATAGTTCAAAACGTTTTACCTGTTCAACATGATTGAAAAATTCGTTGAAGCTGTCGATCAGTTTTCTGTATAAGTCTAATACCTGAGGGTTGTGTATTGCATCTTCATTGGTTGTGAATGCAATGCCTCTATGGCGCATCCATTCCTTTAGCGTAGGGAAAGAAGGAACGATCAACGCACCAACAAATTTTTGTTCGGCACCAACAATCATGATCTGTTCTACAAACGGCGATTCCTTCATTTTGTTTTCGATGGGTTGGGGCGCCACATACTTTCCACCGCTTGTTTTAAAGAGTTCTTTTTTTCTATCGGTAATTTTTAAATATTTACCGTCTTCAAAAACACCGATATCACCTGTGTGTAACCAGCCATCAATAATTGTTTCTGCTGTCAGGTCCGGACGTTTATAATAACCCATCATCACACTTGGTCCTTTAACGCAGATCTCTCCATCTTCCATCAGTTTCACTTCTTGTCCATCTATTACCAATCCTACTGTACCGAATTTAGTACCACCCGGCTTACGGCAGTTCACACTAATTACCGGACTATTTTCTGTTGGTCCGTATCCTTCATAAATGGTGATTTTTGCAGCAGAAAAAATTCTGATCAATCGTACCTGACAAGCGGCACCGCCTGTTACAATAAAATCAATATTGTTGCCTAATGCCTCACGCCACTTGCTGAAAATAAGTTTGTTAGCAATAGCTAATTGTAAGTTATACCAAATGCCTCCCGTTTTTTGACTGTCGTATTGTAATCCTAATCCTACTGCCCAATTAAATAATTTTCTTTTTACACCGGTTAACTCAGCGCCTTTTGCCATGATCTTTTCATACACTTTTTCAAGCAGCCTTGGCACAGTAGTGAACAATGTTGGTTTCACTTCTTTCAGATTATCACCAATTGTTTCGAGGCTTTCTGCATAGTAAATAGATACGCCGGTGTACATATATATGTAAGAGATCAGTCTTTCAAAAATATGATTCAACGGTAAAAAACTTAAAGCTCTTCCATTTGGATTTTGCTCAAAAGGAAAACTATTAATGGCATTTGTAACATTACTTACAATGTTTCGATGGCTTAGCATAACACCTTTGGGTGTACCGGTGGTACCTGATGTATAAATAATGGTAGCACAGTGTTGGGGTTGAATGGTGGACCTTAGTTCCAGCACTTTATGTGTGTCATCCGACAATAATTTTTTCCAAAAATCTACACCTTGCAAGTCATCAAAGCTATAAATGTTTTTTATGGTAGGCGTTTGCGATCTAACATCATTTACTTTATCTAAAATGTCTTGTCCACTGACGAAGACATATTTTACGGCAGCATCGTTAAAAATAAATTCGAGCTCTTTTACATTAGTAGTAGGGTAGATGGGACAAAGAATGACACCAATCTGCTGGCAAGCAAGATCAAGCATGATCCATTCCGGTCTGTTTCTGCTAATGATGGCAATTTTATCCTGCGATTCAACGGTCATATTATTACCGCTTAATCCTAATTGCAGCAGTCCTGCACTTAATTGATCAACCGTTTTTTTCACAAAGGCTGTACTATACGTTTTCCATTCGCCATTTTCTTTGGCAGCCATCATATCATCTTTGGGAAAAGTGTCTGATTGATATTGCAGGAAATCAAACAGTCTGAAGCTTTCGTTCATATACAATCGTTAGTAGTTTAGTAAAATATACCTATACTAAGATAAATAAAAAAAGCCATTCCAAATAAATGGAACGGCCTTTAAAAATAACCACCTGTAACCTATTTGTTAGCAGCTGCTATATTCAGTTTTATGTTTACGGTTTTGCTGATAAACCAATCTTGTGGATTGTTTGGTCCTTTATAGTTTAGGCCCCATTGAGTTCTGTCGATATTAAAATCTGCTACTGCAGTTAGTTTATTCCCTTCAACGGTTACTTTAGCCGGGAAAGAAATGTTTTTAATACTGTCTTTTAAAGAAAAATTGCCTTTAATGGTATGTGTTGCATCTTTCATTACAACATCTTTCATAGTAGCACTGTCATATTTGAAAGGTTCAACACCGGTGATTTCAAATTTAGCTGTAGGGAATTTAGCTGCATCAAAGAAGTCGGCACTTTTCAAATGTCCTTCTAATTTGCCTTTTCCAGTAGCATCAGTAAGATCTTTATCACTCAATGTATTGATGTCGATAATGAAATTTCCAGCTGTGATATTGCCGTCTTTAGCCGAAATAAAACCTTCAGTTACAGCAAAAGTTCCCGTGTGTGCACCACCCGGTTTGGTTCCTGTCCATGTTACAAGTGAAGTACTATCTGTTTTGAATGAAGTTCCGTCTGCTGCTGCTGCTGTCTGTTTTTCTGTTGTTTCAGCTTTATCGGCAGTTGGAGTGTTGTTACAGGCTGCAAAAGTTACTACTGCAGCAATTGCGAAAATTATTTTTTTCATTTTGTATTATTTTAGAACAAAGATAAGGCTTTTTTATATTCAATGTTTAAACATTGAATAATTTTAACAAAAAAAATTAATTAACGATAATACTGGTTTTTAGGCATCTTAAAGGTTCTGCCCTTTTGAAAACGGAAGAATTCGCCGTACTCAGTAGCGTGGTTGTTGATCCAGGTTTGATAAGCAATAAGGTTTTGTGCGGTGCCGAAAAGCCATTGGTTGTAGGCATCAAACATGCCTTCTTTAATAAGTTGTTGCTGGTATTCGAATAATTTATAGGGGTATTTTTCAGATTTTCCATTAAACCAGTCTAATATAAACCTGGTTCTGATCATTGTTAAAGATTCCGGATTGATGCCTTGTATGGCAACATTGCTCTGATTATTCATAGTTTGTATGAAAGTAGCAGCAAATTTATTTTTCTCTTTATTACTTTTGGTAAGATCTGTTTCAACAAACATTTTTTTATACGTATCGAGTATGATCGTTTTTATTTCAGGTGTTCTGCTGCTCATCGGCTCCATATTTACAAATAGCTCACCGTACAACACACACCAGACTTTATCGTTTGTAACAGAATAATACCTGCAGGCATTGTAATAATTCTTCGAATATTCAGGATCTGCTTCTATGCCTTTTTCCCATTCAGTAATGGCATCGGCGGCATCTTTTCCACTCAGTAATTCGCCTAATTCATTATACAGTGCGCCGCTTTCAGGAAATTTATTGATTCCTTTTCTATATAATTTTTCGCAGTCTTTCACCTGATCCAGGCCACGGTAAATAGTACCGGCAATTTGATAACACTGATCATCTACTGCATCCATATCCAGTGCAGGTTTGATCACTTCCAGCGCCTTTGTATAGTCCTTTTGTATGTAATTGCTGATGGCCAGATCTTTTATGATCTCTATGTTTTGTGGTTCTAATTGAGTAGCTCTGTTTAGAATGAGAATGGCATTGGTGTAATCTCCTTGCGACATAAAAGCCTTGGCATTTGCCTGTAATTCCGCAACAGTTTGAGACATTGCCTTATTGGCAAAAAATACAAGGGTTAGCGTGAAAATAAATCCTGCAATTCTTTTCATTACAGTAAAGATAAAAAAAGAGAAGCAATATGGCTCCTCTTTTATTGTATTAACTAATTTTTTACTGTTTTATTCTTTCGTCAAAAAGGATAACAGAAAATCGGGATTTCTATTAAAATATTTATTTCTACGAATAGATCAAATGCGTCAGCAATCCATCTCTCAACTTAGGTTCAAACCAGGTGCTTTTTGGTGGCATTACATTTCCGCTATCTGCAATATCAAATAATTGCTGAATGGTTACCGGGTGTAAGCTAAATGCAATAGCCATTTCGCCGCTATCAACTCTTTTTTCTAATTCGCCTAAACCACGGATGCCGCCAACAAAATCTATACGCTTATCGGTGCGTTGATCTTTGATGCCAAGGATCGGGTCTAAAATATTATCAGATAAGATACTGATATCTAAAATGCCGATCGGGTCAGTAGTGTAAGTACCTTCTTTAGAAGTTAATGTATACCATTGTTTATCTAAGTACATACCAAACTCATGTAATTGAGCAGGAGAAACAGCTTTAGCAGCTTTTTCAATCGTAAATTTTACTTCTATTTTATTGATCAGCTCTTCTACACTTAACCCATTCAGATCTTTTACAACACGGTTGTAATCCATGATGTATAATTGATTAGATGGGAATAAAGTAGTAAGAAAAATATCGGCACCATTGGTTGCCTTATCGCCTAATGCTTTACGTACTTTCGCTGCAGATGCTGCTCTGTGATGCCCGTCAGCTATGTATGTACAAGGAACTTGTGTTTTAAATGTTGTTGATATTTTTTTGATCGTTGCATCATCATTAACGATCCAGATGCTGTGTTGTATCTTATCATCTGCCACAAAATCATAAACAGGGCTATGCGTTTTTTTCCAATCGTCGATAATATTATCGATCTCATCTACATTTTTATACGCTAAAAAAACATTACCTGTTTGTGCTCCGGATGTTTTGATGTGATTGATCCTGTCCTGTTCTTTTTCCGGACGGGTAAATTCGTGTTTCTTTATTTTATCTTTTTCATAATCATCCACGCTACTTCCGCAAACCAAACCGGTTTGGCTTTTCCCGTTCATGATCAATTGATAAATATAGTAGCAGGCTTTATTTTCTCTGAATAAAATATTGCGACTGATAAATGCATCCAGATTTTCTTTAGCAGTATCATATACTATTTGAGAATGTATGTCGGTATCTTCCGGCAAATCAATTTCACTTTTGGTGATATGTAAAAAAGAACTTGGGTTTCCTTGCGCTTCTACTTTCGCTTCTTTGCTATTTAATACGTCATACGGACGCGACGCAACTTTTTTTGCATGTTGCGCCTCTGGTCTAAGGGCCTTAAAAGGGTGTATGGAGATCATATTCAGATGTAATTTTGCCGCAAATGTAGGGCAAATGTTTTTTATGGGTTTAATGCTGCAAATTCTTTCATTGCATCTACTAATACTTGTACGCTACTGATGGGCAAGGCATTGTATAAAGATGCCCTGAAACCGCCTACCAGTCTATGTCCTTTAATGCCTACGATGCCTTTTTCTTTGGTAAAGGCTAAAAATGCGGCCTCCAGATCAGGATTATTCATCACAAAACAAACATTCATCTTACTTCTGTCTTCTTTTGCCACAGTGCCTTTGAATAATGGGTTGGCATCTATCTCATTATATAGCAGATCCGCTTTAGCAATATTCAGTTTTTCAACCGCTGCCACACCGCCGATAGATTTTAACCAACGTAATGTAAGCATGCAAACATATACCGCAAACACAGGAGGTGTATTCAACATACTGCCTTCTTTGATGTGATTGCGGTAATCCATGATGGTAGGAATAGCACGTTTTATCTTGCCTAAAATATTTTTATTAACTACTACTAAGTTTACACCTGCAGCTCCCATATTTTTTTGAGCACCAGCATAGATTAGATCGAACTGATTAAAATCCATTACACGGCTCAATATATCACTACTCATATCTGCTATTAACGGTGTACTTGTTTTCGGAATTTTTTGCCATTGGCATCCGTAAATAGTTTCGTTGGTAGTAATGTGAAAATATTTTGCATCATTCGGTACGGCAAAATCCTTTGGTATAACAGTGTAATTGCTTTCTTTTCCGGTACAAACAATTTCAACCTTACCAAAGAGCTTTGCTTCTTTGATAGCTTTACCACCCCAAACGCCGGTATCAGAATAAGCGGCTGTTTCTTTATCATCCAACAAATTCATCGGCACCTGCATGAATTGCGTAGAGGCGCCACCGTGTAAGAACAACACTTCATGATCGGCATCTAATTGCATCAATTCTTTCACCAACGCAATAGCTTCATCCATTACCGCTTGAAAAGTGGAAGTGCGGTGCCCTAACTCTAAAATTGATAAGCCACTGTTGTTGTAATTTAATACAGCTTCAGCAGCTTGTTTAAAAACTTCCTGAGGTAAAATAGATGGTCCTGCGTTGAAATTGTGAATCACTATAAAACTTTTGTTTGTTGAAAAATGAAATGCAAAAGTAAACTATTCACAAACAATATAGGCAACCAAATATTTCAAATATATCTTTTTTCATACATGAATAATCGTATTTTCGTACCTGATGTGTACCAACGCTTATTAATGAGAAAAATTATCCTTTATATACTTTGTATGTCGGGTATTGCTTACACAAATGCCCAGAAAATTTCCGGTATTGTTTTGAGCAATGATTCTTTAGCATTAAGTAATTCTTCTGTTTCTTTATTGGATGGGTCGGGTAAAAAATTGGTAAAACTGCATATTAGCAACGATGAGGGAAAATTTTTGTTTACAGAAGTTAAGCCGGGCACATATTTGATTAACATTTCTCATGTTGATTATAAAGGATTTACCAGCAAAATAATTAATGTTGTTGAAAATACGGATATCGAAATACCCATTATTCGCCTACAAAAAATATCCGGCACTTTGTCGGAAATTATTGTGAAGTATCAACGGCCAATGATAGAGGTGCAGGCAGATAAATTAGTACTCAATGTAGATGGTACAATAAACGCTACGGGTACGGATGCTTTGGAATTAATAAGAAAATCTCCGGGGGTTTCTGTTGATAAAGATGATAATATTCAAATGATCGGAAAATCAGGGGTGCAAATTTTTATAGACGATAAACCCAGTCCGCTGAATGGAGAAGAATTGGGTAATTATTTAAAATCTATCCAATCGTCACAAATAGAATTGATTGAATTAATTACCAATCCATCTGCAAAATATGAAGCCGCAGGTAATGGAGGTATCATCAATATTAAATTGAAAAAAAATAAGTCGGTAGGAACGAATGGTACTATTACGGCAGGTTATGGAGTAGGTGTTTATGGTAAGTACAATGCAGGCGTGTCGTTAAACCATCGCAACAAAAAAATAAACATTTTCGGGAATTATAATTTTAATCATGCTTTAAATTATATCGATTTCAGAATTAAAAGAATGCAACTGGATTCTTTGTTCGATTTTGTTTCTGATCGAAATATTAAGAATACAACACATGGCTTTAAAGCAGGAATAGATTTTTTTGCAAGTCCCAAAAATACATTTGGTTTTTTTGTGAGTGGAAATTTAGTGAATCTAAATCCTAAATCGTTAAGCATTACGCCTATCAGTTATATGCCAACACATGAGGTTGCTAAAGTGCTGGTGTCGGACAATGTTCAGGAGGGTTTTTCAAATAATATTAATCTGAATGGCAACTATAAGTTTTCAGGCCGTAAACAAAATCATTTGAATGTTGATGTCGATTATGGTTTTTTTGATATCACTCGAAATCTTTATCAACCGAATATCTATTATAAATCAGATACTACAACGGAATTGAGCCGAGCCATTTATCGCTTCCCTTCAAGAGCAGATATTGATATTTATTCTGTAAAAATGGATTATGAGCATCCTTTCGAACAAGGAATACTTGCTTACGGTATTAAAAGCTCCTTTGTAAAATCCGATAACAATTTCAGACGCTATAATGTATTAGGTAACACCGAAAGTTTAGATACCTACAAGAGTAATCAATTTAATTATAAAGAGTATATCAATGCTGCATACATGAGCTTCAATCGAAATATGCAATATATACAGCTCCAACTTGGGGTAAGAGTAGAACATACTGTTTCAAAAGGAGAATCGTATCCAATCAACGGAGTTGGTATTGTTCAGTACAATAGCAAGGAAAGTTTTACTAGAAGATATACCAACTTGTTTCCTAGTGTATCTATCAGTTTTGTAAAAAATCCGGAAATGATTTGGGGTATTACAGCCGGTAGGAGAGTGGACAGGCCTAATTATCATGATCTTAATCCTTTCGAATTCAAATTAGATGAATATACTTTTCGAAAAGGAAACACAGAATTAGTGCCGCAATTTTCCAGTAGTATCAGCATATCAAATACATACAAATCGAAACTGATCTCGAAACTTGGGTACAGTTACATTAAAGATCTGCTTGGGTTGTTGGTAGATACAATCGATGTAAGCAAAAACTTTATTACACCAAAAAATATAGCGGAACAAAAAATTATTACTCTCTCCGAGAACTATCAATTACACAAGGATTGGTACACAGGCTTTTTTAATTTCAATGCATTTTACTCAACATTTAATGCCGATTTTGGTGGCGGCGACAGGGTGGTGAACACTGAAATATTTTCTGTTATTACAGGTGTGCAAAATAGTTTTAAGCTGGGTAAAAATTGGATGGCTGAATTAAGCGCAACCTATAATTCACCTACCTTATCCGGAATACTAAAATCGAAATCAAGGTGGGGGATGGATGTTGGGGCTCAAAAAAGTATCATGAAAGGAATGGGTAATTTAAAGTTTGCTGTAACCGATATTTTCTGGTCAAATGTTGATAGGGGTTCTCTAATGTTTGCCGGACAAGAAAGCCGCAGTTATTTCAGAAGAGAAAGTCGTCAATTCAAAATTAATTTCACTTATCGATTTGGTAACAAGCAAGTAAAAAGTGCCCGTAACAGATCTTCGGGTTCTGAAGACGAGTTGAAGCGTTCAGAAAATACAGGATCTTAATTTTAATCTTCCTGCTTACCGATCATTTTTCCTTCACCGCTTTTCCATTTATTGTTCAGCTCCTCAAACTCCTTAGCATCAGCTTCGCTGAATTTTTGGTCTGTTAGGGATTTTAGATCGGGTTGCCCGGCGTTTACCCAGGCGGTGTACCAAAAACTTGCAACAGAGTAAATAGATTGTCTCATTCTTCTTTCAACCATTCCTCCCATTTTTTTATTAAATGCAATGGTAAAGTCAGATGAATATTGACGGATAACAACTCCGTTACGGGTTTCGAAACTATATTTTTGATCAGATGGGAATTCTTTGGTTAATTCCCTTTCAATATTTAATACCGAATCGGAGGCGGCGGCACTTTCTAAAACCCTCTCCCAGATATATTCTGATGGGTTGGTAATATATTGTGCTTTACCAATAAAAAAGTCGAATTCTTTTTCTGCAAGTAATTCCGGTACACGACTTTCCCAAAAGCCATGAATGCCTTTTTGATTGGTGTATTGTCCGTTGTGATTGCTGTTAGCGTGTAATGGTACATGTGAGTCTGCAATATAATGACCAAGCTCTGCACTGTTTTTCATGATCTTACTAAAATTCTTTTCTTTAAAAGCAGCAGTCAATCTACCCAACATGATTTGTAAATGCCATGGAACAATGCCATATTCTCTCACGGAATCTTCACCGAATTTTTCCACGGCATCTTTCCATTTGCGTGGAAGATTGGGGTAGGGATAAGTGCCGTAATGGTTGATGTCTATATAATGTCTTGGCCCTTCTTCTTTAACTGCATACCTGCGTTTATCCGGATCAACAGAATGTTCAACCAAAAAATCAATATTGGGTTTATATAATACCATCATTTCAGGCGGCAACAGAAATACTGCGTAGTAGTTTATTTTCTGATGACCATAAAATCCCCAGCAATAACTCTTTAAATAAGGAACGAGGAGTAGCGAAACAAGAAATATGGAACTAATTACTCTTTTCATTTACAAAGATTGAATATTGAATTTACAATTTTTTTTTATGCTGACCATACTTTCCAGTTTCTTATTTCTTCTATTCCACCACATCTGTTACACCACCACTTACTGCAAACTTCATAGTTTGGGTTGCACTAATATTGGTAATTGGTTTCACCCTGCTTTTAGGAATGATATAAACATTACCTGCTACCGAATAGGCCATCGGCACATACACTGCTATATAATCTTTAAAGCCAAACTCTTCCATATCCTCTTGCGTAACAAATCCTACACGCCACACATCATTGTCATCTACGTTAGCAAGCACATTGGCAGTAAATTTCTTTTTCTCTCCTGCAAAAGCTTCAAAAAAATCTTTAAGTGTAGAATAAATGAATTTGATGCCGGGTGTTTTTTCAAGCAGCTTATCAAATACCGATACAAGCTTATTGAATACAAATGTTGAAGAGATGTATCCTACAAACAGAATAAGCCCGATGATCACAATAAAACCTAAACCGGGTACCCGTTTGATAGTACCATCTGTATCTTCCATCAATCCCGGAAAAACTCCGTGAAGCAGGTTCGGCAAAATGCCGTCTATAAAATTAAAGGCTGCCGTTATTGCCCAAATAGTAATGGAAATGGGTGCTAATACCAGTAATCCCTGAAGGAAATACTGAAAAAGCAGTTTAAATGTAAATGGCTTTTTCATTGTAGAAAATATTTGATTATCAAAGATACTTGTTTAATAAGGATATGCTTAAAATGAGAAAAACAGGATGAACGGCAAAAAAAGAGCTTGGAAACTTTGGCGACACAAAAAGTTTCCATAGTTTTGTGTCCGATTTTAAAAAAAATGGAAGTAAAAGACAGAATTATACAGGGCTCGTTTGAATTGTTCATGCGCTATGGCTTCAGGTCGGTATCCATGGATGATATTGCCGGTAAAATGGGTATGAGCAAAAAAACATTGTATCAGCATTTTGCCGATAAGGACCAATTGGTTGAAGCGGCGTTGGATTATGATATTGAACATGACCAACGGGATTGTTTGCTTTGTACCAACAACTCAACCAATGCGGTGGAAGAAGTATATAATATCATAGATACCGTAGCCGAGCAACTGAGAGATATGAACCCGATGGTATTGTATGAAATGCAAAAATTTCATCCGTCGGCATTTAAGCGTTTTCAAAAACATAAAGATGAGTTTATTTTAAAAATGATCCATCAAAATCTGGAAAGAGGCATTACGGAAGGATTGTATAGAGATGATATAAATGTTGAAGTGCTTTCGAAATTCAGATTGGAATCAATGATGCTCATTTTTAACATTGAAGTTTTTCCTCTGGCAAAAACCTATCCTTTAAAAGAGCTGATGCTGATCATTGGTGAGCATTTCCTATACGGCATCTCATCTCCAAAAGGATATAAATTAATACAGAAATACCAACAAGAAAGAATCAAAAAATAACTACTGATGGAAAAAAACAGAATCACAAAAACACTGATTGCGCTATTGCTGATAGCGGGCAACAGTGCTGTAGCACAAAAGACGAATGAGTTTACGGTAAAACAAACTGTTGACTATGGATTAAAAAATTCGGTACAGGTAAAAAATGCTTTGCTGGATATTAAAGCACAAAAACAAACCAACCGTGAGTTTACTGCAAATGCTTATCCGCAATTGACTGCAGGTTTAGGGGTTACGCATTATTTTGATATTCCTGTACAGGCAATACCAAACTTTATCAGTCCGGCAACCTATCAAGTATTGGTAGACGAAGGTGTGAAAAACGGAAGTGGCAACACTATTACAATGCCCAATGGTGGCGACTTTGGAGTGATTGCTGCACAGTTTGGTACACCATGGACTGCCAACGGCGGTTTTGATGTGTCGCAAATATTATTTGACGGGCAGGTTTTTGTTGGCCTTCAGGCGAGAGGAGCTGCTATGAGTTTGGCAACAAAAAACGCTGAAGTAACGCAGGAACAAATAAAGGCAAACATCTATAAAATTTATTACCAACTGGCTGTCGGTAAACAACAACTGGCAAGTATAGACGATAATATTGCCACTTTCAATAAGTTGATGAGTGATACCAGAGAGATCTATAAAAACGGCTTTGTTGAAAAATTAGATGTAGATAAAGTGCAGGTATCATTGAACAATTTAACATCAGAAAGAGAAAAGGTTCAGAATGCTTTGGATGCCGGAAATGCAGCCTTGAAGTTTTTGATCAATATGCCTCAAAAAGAAATTTTGGTGTTAACCGATTCGGTGACAGAAGATGAGATCAAAGCAGACCTTTTGGATACTGCTTATAAATACGAAGACAGAAAAGAAATACAGGCGCTTGGGTTTGCTGCAAAGTTGAATGAGTTTAATGTTAAGCGTTTTCAACTAAGCAGATTGCCATCATTGGTTGCGTTTGGTACTTACAGCAGAAATGCACAACGTCAAAAATTTGATTTTTTCGATAAAGGTGATTGGTATAAAACTGCATTGGTTGGTGTAAAGATGAGCATTCCGATATTTGATGGTTTTGCACGTAGAGCTAGAATAGAAAATGCAAAAATTTCTTTGGAAAAAATAAACAATACCACAGAAGCGGCTAAACAAATGGTGGACTATGATGTAGCCAATGCAAAGATCAAAATGAAAAGTGCTTTGCTTACATTGGATATTCAAAAAAGAAATATTGACCTGGCTCAGAAAGTGTACAATACCACTAAGAAAAAATATGAACAAGGGTTAGGTAGTAATCAAGAGATTTCTCTTGCACAAACAGAATTCAGATTAGCACAAGCTAACTATTATGGTTCTTTATACGATGCAATTTCGGCAAAGATAGACTGGCTTAAAGCGATCGGTAAATTATAAAATCAAACTAACATGCTTACAAATCAAATTAACACTATAAAAATGAAAAATTTATTCATAATCGGCACAGCTACGGTATTGCTTTTGTCGGCCTGTGGCAGTAGCAAAAAAGATGGTGCCGCAGATTTAAATGACAAAAAAGCTGCACTCGAAAAATTAAAAGGCGACAAAGTCAAAACAGACGAGCAGATCAAAAAACTGCAGGAAGAATTACTGAAGCTGGATACAAATGCTGCAACTACTTCAAAAATAAAATTGGTAGGTATAACACCTGTAGTTGCTCAAAACTTTAAACATTATATCGATCTTCTTGGTAAAGTAGATGCTGATAATATTTCGTATATCTCTCCCCGTGGTATGCCCGGGCAAGTGAAAGCGATCTATATCAAGCAAGGCGATGCAGTGCGTAAAGGTCAGTTGATCTTAAAATTAGACGACGCTATTGTACAACAACAGGTAGTAGCAGCTCGTCAACAAATGGAAGGGATAAAAACGCAATTAGCTTTTGCTAAAACAATTTATCAACGTCAAAAAAATCTTTGGGATCAGGGTATTGGTACCGAAGTGCAATTAATTACCGCAAAAACTAATGTTGAAGCGTTAGAAAATCAATTAAAAACTGCAGACGAACAAGTGAAGATAGCTCAGGAGCAATTGAAAACAGCTAATGTTTACAGCGATGTGAGCGGTATAGCAGATCAGGTTAACGTAAAAGTTGGTGAATTGTTTTCAGGCGTTTCTGCAGCAGGTGCCCAAATTAAAATTGTAAATACATCCTCTTTAAAAGTAGTTACCAGCGTTCCTGAAAATTATTTAACAAGAATGAGAAAAGGTTCTCCTGTTGAGATCACCATTCCTGATGCTAATAAAAAAATTAGTTCTACTCTTTCTTTGATCAGTCAGTCTATTGATCCGCTTCAAAGAGGTTTTGTCGCAGAAGCAAAGATTCCTTATGATAATGTGTTGAAACCAAATCAAACTGCTATTATGAAAATATTGGATTACAATGCAGTGAATGCAATTGTAATTCCGGTGAATGTTGTACAATCTGATGAAACTGGTAAATATGTTTATGTGTTATCAAAAAGCAGTAATGGTAAAACCACAGCACACAGAGTAACCGTAACCATTGGCGAAGTATATGGTGATAGTGTGGAAATAAAAGGAGGATTAACTGTGAATGATCAATTGGTTACAGATGGTTTCCAGAATTTATATGAAGGACAATTGATCTCTACAGAGGTAAAGTAATTGGATAGCGTCTGCAAAGTTGAATAAAGAAATAATGTACAAGTCTCGAAGTGAATTCGGGAGAAGTTGAAAAGATAACTAACTGATGACAACAAAGATATTTTTATGAATATAATAGAAAAAGTAAAAGCAAAATTTAAAGAGTTTGCACCCACCAGCTGGGCCATAGATAACCGTACTGCAGTTTACATTATTGCAGTGTTGGTTACTTTATGGGGGCTTACAAAGTTCAATACAATGCCCAAAGAACAGTTTCCGGATATAGTTGTTCCAACCATATCTGTGGTTACTGTATATGCAGGTAACTCTCCCAAAGACATTGAGAACTTAGTAACCAGACCAATTGAAAAACAATTGAAAGGTATCAGTGGCGCTAAAGTAAATAAGATACAAAGTACATCGCAGGCCGATTATAGCTTGATCGTTATTGAGTTTGATACGGATGTAAAAACAGATCTGGCTAAACTCAAAGTAAAAGATGCGATCGACAAAGCACAAACTGACCTGCCGAATGATCTTACATCGCAACCCAATGTTGCAGAATTTGCATTCAGTGAAATGCCGGTAATGTTTGTGAATGTGAGTGGAGATTATGACGGTATTAAATTAAAACAGTATGCCGATAAAATGCAGGATAAGATCGAAGAATTAACTGAGATCACCCGTGCTGAAATTGTTGGTGCACCTGAAAGAGAAATTCAGGTAAATGTAGATCCGAATAAGATGTCTTTGGCTCGTATCAGTTTCATGGATATCGAAAATGCTATTGCAAGAGAGAACCGTGATATCACCGGCGGTATGATGGAAGTGGGGAACATGAAACGTACCATTAATGTAAAAGGGCAATTTGCAAGCGCATTGAATCTGCAAAATATTGTAGTGCGTAGTAGTTCACAAGGCGGTACTGTTTATTTAAAAGACATTGCACAACTGGTAGATACCATCAAAGAAAAAGAAAGTTATGCAAGGTTAGATGGAAAGAATGTTGTTACACTTAACATTGTAAAACGTGCCGGAGAGAATTTGATCAACGCTGCCGATAAAGTAAAAGGTATTGTGGCAGATATGCAATTGAAAGAAGAACTACCGAAAGACCTTAAAGTGGTTATCACCGGTGATTTGAGTAAGCAAACTAAAACATCATTCAATGAATTGGTAAATACCATTATCATAGGGTTTATTTTAGTGTTGATCATTCTGATGTTCTTCATGGGTGTTACCAACGCATTCTTCGTGGCGTTGAGTGTACCACTGAGCGTATTTGTGGCATTTATGTTTTTGCCGCTGGCAGATGGTATCATCGGTACAACGGTTACGCTTAACTTCATTGTACTCTTTGCATTGCTGCTGGGGCTGGGTATTATTGTGGATGATGCCATTGTGGTAATTGAAAATACACACCGTATTTATAATAATGGTAAGGTGCCGATCATACGCAGTGCCAAAGAAGCCGCAGGCGAAGTATTCATCCCGGTATTGGCAGGTACAGCAACTACGCTGGCGCCATTCTTCCCGTTATTGTTATGGAAAGGATTGATCGGTAAGTTCATGATCTATCTGCCTACGATGTTGATCCTTACATTGGCAGCATCATTGATCGTAGCATTTATCTTCAATCCGGTTTTTGCAGTAAGCTTCATGAAGCCGGAAGGGAAAGAATTTGAAAAGCCGAAGAAACATATTTGGACAAATAAATGGTTTTTAATTTTTGCAATTGCCGGTGTGTTATTACATCTGCCGGGTTTCCATGGTACAGCTAATTTATTGCTTACAATGGCTTTGTTAATGCTGTTGAATACTTATGTATTGAATGATGTTATACATGCATTCCAGAAAAAAGTGTTGCCTGCATTAATGAATCGTTATGAAAAATTACTGAAATGGATATTGGTAGGTTGGAGGCCGGTATGGGCTTTTGCATCACTATTTGTTTTGTTTATTCTGTCAATTGTTTTACTTGGATTAAGAGGTAATAAATCAACCTTCTTCCCAAGTGGCGATCCGAATTTTATTTATGTGTATTTAAAAATGCCTGTTGGTACTGATGTTAAATATACAGACAGTGTTACACATGTATTGGAAAACAGAGTGCATAAAATTTTAGCGAAAGAATTACCAACAGTACCCGGTGGAATTGTTGAAAGTATTATTACGAATGTTGCAGTAAGTGCAAATAATCCTCGAGATAATAATAGAAGTGTGCAGCCGAATTTGGGACGTATACAAGTATCGTTTGTAGAATATGATAAACGTGAAGGCAAGAAAACCAAACCTTTCATGGAAGAGATTCGTAAGCAAATGGTTGGTATCCCGGGTGCAAGTATTGAAGTTGGTCAGGAAGATGGTGGTCCTCCAACAGACCCTCCGGTAAACATCGAAATACAAGGAGATAATTTTGAAAGCATAGCAAAAGTAGCAAGTGATCTGTCTCATTATTTGGATACAAATCAAATAGATGGAATTGAGAACCTGCAAATGGATGTTGATCTGAACAGTCCTGAAATTGCCATCAATGTTGACAGAGAAAAAGCGATGATGGAAGGATTAAGCACCGGACAAATTGGTATGGAAATTCGTACAGCTGTTTTTGGTAAAGAAGTAAGTAAACTAAAAGACGGCGAAGATGAGTATAAGATACAGTTGCGTACTACAGATCTGATCAGAAACAATATTACCGACATCATGAATATGCGTATCACATTTATGGATATGAATACCATGAGGGTTAAAAGTATACCGATCAGTGCAGTTGCCACAGTTGATTATGGTATTGCCGCAGGTGCAATCAAACGTAAAAATGTAAAACGTACCATTCAATTACAAAGCAATGTATTAGATCCTACAATGGTTGGTAAAGTAAATGCTGAATTGCAGGATAAGATCGATGACTTTAAAACAAAAAACAAGATACCCGCCGACGTTAGTTTAAGATTAAGCGGACAAAGTGAACAGGAAAAAGAAACACAATCTTTCCTTGGTACGGCATTGTTGATCGCATTGGGTATCATCTTTATGATATTAGTATTGCAGTTCAATAGTATCAGTAAACCATTCATAGTAATTACAGAGATATTCTTTAGTATTATCGGTGTATTGTTGGGTTATGCGTTTACAGGTATGACCATTGCAACGATCATGTTAGGTGTAGGTATTGTGGCGCTGGCCGGTATCGTTATTAAAAATGGTATTCTCTTGATCGAGTTCACAGACGAACTTAGAGGAAGAGGTATGAAAACAAGACCTGCGGCAATTGAAGCAGGAAAGATCAGGATCATACCGGTATTACTTACAGCTGTAGCAACTATTTTGGGGTTGTTGCCATTGGCGGTAGGGTTTAATATCGATTTTGTTTCGTTGTTCCAGCATTTGAATCCCCATATTTTCTTCGGCGGAGATAGTGTGGTATTCTGGGGGCCTTTAAGCTGGACAATGATCTTTGGTCTGATCTTCGCATTCTTCCTTACATTGATTATGGTGCCAAGTATGTACCTGATCTCTGAAAGATTGAGAAGACCGATGGAACAATTCTATGGAACTAAGTTTATTGGTTTGTTAGGGTTTGCCGGTCCGTTCTTCTTCATATTTGTAGGTATTATGTATCTGGTAAGAAGAATTCAAGGGAAAAAAGTATGGAATGGCACCTATAAATCAGTGCCTAAAAGATCTTAGATAGCTTAAAAATGCTTAATATAAAAGCTGCATCACTAAAAGGATGCAGCTTTTTTTATTTTTTGAAAGTCTGATTTAAAATAAAATTGTATATTGCTGTGTAAATAATACACATTATTTCGAGATGATGAACATAATGTTGTAGTTTCCCTTTTTTTTAATCCTTCCGATACCTACAAAAAACGATCGCTTTTATACTTCCTTATCTCTATTGATCAAGCATTGATAATTCCAAAGCAGATTGTTGATATACCCTAATTGATAAATAACAAATACTTGTTCAAATGAAACAAAAACTCTACTTACTGTTTACTGCATTTTTTTACAGTTTCGCTGCCTTGGCACAATGCCCCGAAGGTGTTGCCATCAAAGGCATTACCAAACCCTCCGGTTGTACTACCACCGATGGAAAATTTACAATAACGGTAAAGCCTTCTTCTACTCCTGCAGTATATGAAAGTGGCTATGTAAGAGCCGGTAATACAGATACGCTTTGGTTTTCACATACCAGTGAGGATAATAATATTACTAACAAATCTGCAGGTACATATATAGTAATTGTAAGAAATATTGCAACAAAAGCAGTTTGTACAAAAAGAGATTTTGTACTTAGCTCAAATTATGCTGCAAGTTTTACAAACGTCTCTACACCTGCAACGGCATGTAATATTGCAGATGGTAAAATTGTTTTAAGTGGTGTGTCCGCAACCGATTCGGTTAGTTGGATATCGTCATTTGCTCCGGTATTTACAGTAGTTTCAAGTTTGTCTCCGGCTAATACCATTCCAAATCTTAAAACCGGATTGTATTACATTATTATAAAGAGCCCTAACGGTACTCAATGTTTTGCTACAGATACCACTTTGGTTGGAAATACCGGAGTTGGTGCAAATGCTTGTCCTGCACCTACACTTTGTACAAATGCTTATGGCCCTAATAAATTTACCAATGGTACATTTGGTGCAGGCGCATCTTTGAATGGACCAGCCTTGCCGACAGGAGAAACAAATTACGGCTATACACAATTGGCGCATTATGGCCCTGATGATGGATTTTATGCTATTGCAAGATCTACAGATTACAACGGTTCAGGAGGAAAGGTTTTTGATACATGGGTACTTACATCCGATCATACCGGAGATCCAAATGGGTACATGATGGTAGTTAATGCAAGCTTTGATAAAGACATTGTTACTGAAAAAACAATTACAGGATTATGTCCGAATAAAACATATCAGTTCAGTGCTTATGTAAAAAGCCTTCATACAGGTATAAAACCCAACCTCACATTTTTAATTGATGGAGTAGGTAAATACAGAACGGGAGATATCCTTACAAATGATTGGGTGAATATTGGGTTTACTTTTAAATCATCCGGTACTTCTGCAAAATTCAGTATTAGAAATAATAATCCGGGAGGTTCTGGTAATGATTGGGTGATAGATGATATTCTGGTAGGTGTATGTGCCCCTACTATTGCAATGATCCCTGTAAATGGCTCTAACTGTCAAAATCCTGCTACCAGTTTGTCGGCTACCGTTACGGATGTAAGCCATTTATACGTGAAATACAAATGGCAGGTAAACAGCGGAAGCGGATATGTTGATGCAGCCGGTGGCGCAGGCACAGGAACTTTTGTTGGTGATGCTTATACTGCTACATTAGTGCCTACCCCGAGTCCTATTACCAGTTTACAACACGGCTGGTCGTACAGGTTAATTGTAGCAGAAGAAGATGATGATTTTGCAGATATAGATTGCCGTTATGTTAATGCAACTACATTGGTTGTAGCTCAATGCGGAGCAGTTTTGCCTGTTAAATTCAATAATGTAAATGCAGTGTTCAATAATAATGCAGGAAAAATATCATGGGGGGTAGCGGATCAAACCAATGTAAAACAATATGAAGTAGAAAAAAGTATAGATGGTACTAATTTCAGTTATCTGACTACTATTGCAAATACCTCATTAAATAATTATTCAGCAATCGATAATGCATTACATGATGGAGTTAATTATTACAGAATAAAAGTTATCAATAACGACGGCAGATATTCATACAGTACAATTGTAACATTAGCTTTAAAAGGAAATGTCGGATCTGTCAGAGTTTTTCCAAATCCGGTGCAAGACAGATTGTTTGTATGGATGCCCGATAATACAAAAGCTGAAAACATTATTATTATGGATGCGGTTGGCAAAAAAATAATGCAAAAAGCTGTTGTTGGAAATGCTACCAATGTTGCTGATATTGATGTAAGGAATTTGCCAAAAGGTGTGTACAGAATTCAGGTAACAACCGATAAGAATGTAACAACCAATTTGAGTTTTATCAAAAAATAACCGTTCAGATATTCTAATATTCCGACCCTGTAATTTTACGGGGTCTTTTTTATGCGAAACATTTTTATGAACTACATTTGAAAAAAAATAACATGATAAGCAATCACGAAATAGACTACAAAATTTACGGAGAAGAACTTCAGTTTGTAGAAATAGAATTAGATCCGAATGAAACAGCCATTGCAGAAAGCGGCGCCTTTATGATGATGGATAACGGTATTGAAATGCAAACAATGTTTGGTGATGGAAGTCAGCAGCAAGGTGGACTCTTGGGCAAATTACTAAGCGCCGGTAAGCGTTTGATCGTTGGCGAAAGTTTGTTCATGACAGCATTCACCAATGCAGGACAAGGGAAAAAGCGTGTAAGTTTTGCAGCACCTTATACTGGTAAAATAATTGTGTTTGATCTGCAAAAACTGGGCGGAAAGATCATTGCACAAAAAGATGCTTTCCTGTGTGCAGCCAAAGGCGTAAGTATTGGTATCGAATTTCAAAAAAGATTAGGCACCGGAATTTTTGGTGGCGAAGGTTTTATCATGGAAAAATTAGAAGGAGATGGTTTGGCATTTGCTCATGCCGGTGGTTATATCATTGAAAGAGAATTGCAGCCCGGCGAAATATTAAAAGTTGATACAGGTTGTATTGTTGCCTACACACCAAGTGTAGATTTTGATATTGAAATGGTACGTGGTATCAAAAACTGGATGTTTGGCGGCGAAGGATTATTTTTTGCAAAACTGCAAGGCCCCGGAAAAGTATGGTTACAATCTTTACCCATTAGCCGTTTGGCCGGAAGGATCATGCAATATGGAAGTTTTGGTGGAAGAAAAGAAGAAGGAAGTATATTAGGTGGACTTGGTAATTTGCTCGACGGAAGAGAATAATTATTTCAGCATAATAAAAAGCCGTCTCATTTTTGGGACGGCTTTTTATTGGATCTTAGTCTTTGCTAATTCCCGGATAATTCGAGATCACTTCAAAATTATACTCATCTTTATTTTTCAGTTTTTGCATGAAGTTGCGTAGTGTTGCCGAGTCTGTAGCATCCGCATATACCTGATCATGCGCCAGCAATACAAGGTGGTCAGGTGTTTTAGTTTTTCCTTTAGAGAAAATACTATCTACCTGTTGCAATATTTCATCATCGGTATTTTCTAAATTCAATGCATTGTTGAAATGCCATTCCAGATCCCATCCAACAACCGTAAACCCTTTTGATTGTAAACTATCGGCTGCGGCCGTACTGTTTTTAAGATCGGTGCTGTTTACGCCGGTTGTTCGCCAGATGTTTCTTCCGGGTGTACGGATGATCTTACTTGATAAACGCAGACTGTCTTCACAACGCATAAAATCATTGGCAACACTATCGGGCATTGTATAAAATTTTGAATAGGCATTACCTGCATGAGAATAGCTGTGGTTGCTGATCTCAACATAATTGTTTAGTAACAAACTATCATAGGTGGCAGTTTGCTCTCTACTGCCATATACCTGCTCACCAATTAAAAACATGGTGATTGGTATTTGTTCTTCTTCTGCAATATGCATCACTTTACGAGTGCCTTTATTCGGACCATCGTCAAACGTGAGGTAAATGGTTTTCTTTTTTTTCTTTGTGCTTGTAACGTCACTTTTTTTTTGTTTCGTTGAATCGGGCAAAGAAAATTGAATGTTATTTACTGATACATTGGTTTCAGTTTTGTAACTGTGGCAGGCGGTAAAAACAACACTGATAAAGGTTGTTCTTAAAATTGTAGAAGCTGTCTGCTCGGCTTCAGCGTCGGGGTCCATAAAGTTTGGGGTATAAATTGATTTGTGATATGAAGATATATCTACGAAGAAGCTGTTTGCAAATTTTTGCTGTTAATGATTTTGTAAAGTAATTTTGATACCGGCTTAGGTTTTCCATGGCATCATCGTTGCGTCGCAATCCTTTCATCGACATACCAACAAGGAGCTTTTATCCAAGCGTATTTTGTCTGAATCAGAATTTACAGAATTATAAAATGAACAAAATTTCTTATCGATGTAAGCTGTTGCAAAGTTCCCCTTTAGGGGGCGGAGGGGGTATCTGGTTTCTTAAAAACAATTTTAGTACCCAACGCATCAAGCGCCACCGCTTCTTTCAATAATTTTTTAATGGCTTTTTCATTGATATCTTCAGGAGTATGATAGATCTTATAAAATATTTGCTTATTGGTGCCATGTGTTAAATAACCATCTACATCTTTTAATTGATTACCATACCAAAAACCTAACAGCACACCTTTCTTAATTCCTCCTCTCGGAATACTAGCCGGCCATACAATACAAATGCCTTTCTTGCCATAAAAGAACGGAACATTGTAAGAGATCTTTTCTTTACAGTAAGCCGGTAAATTTTCAATAATGATCTGGCGGAGTACATCAACAATGATCCGCTCATTTTCCGGAAGTAGTTCAAACAATTCTATGAGGGATTTGATTTTCATTTGCTCTTTAAGGATGCATTACAGTTTCAGATCACTTATATTATTACTTATTCGGTCGTCTTAGAAAAAATTTCTTTATAAGGGCATTTTAGGCAAGCAAAAGAAACATACAATTAGCAAGAGATAACAATTTAGTACGATCACCTACAAACTCAGTAACTCATCTTACAATTCTAGTCAGCCAAGCTATAAAATTAGTAGGGTTACTTACTAATTTAGTAGGCCTAGCTACAAATTTAGTAACCTGACATACTGATTTACTACCTCGGCATACAAAATTTAGACCTCTTACTTACAAAATCCCTAACATCTCCTACTAATTCAGTAACACAACCTATAAAACCGGTAGCTCTCCACAAAAATCATCAAATCCCCAAACTTACAAATCATCAAATCAACTCGGCAACGTTCCCGTTAAAAATTCTAAAAACAAAGTAAAAACCTCGATTTTCGGCGTAACTTTGCCCCCACTTTTAACGATTGTAATTATTATTATGAGTACAGTTTCCGAACAGGTTTTACAAGATGTGGTGATCAAATTCGCTGGCGATAGCGGCGATGGTATGCAATTAACCGGCAGCCAGTTTACCAACAATACAGCATTATTGGGTATCGACTTAGCTACTTTCCCGGATTTTCCGGCAGAGATACGTGCCCCATTAGGTACCATTCCGGGTGTGAGTGGTTACCAGTTGCGTTTCAGTAGTGATCGTGTTTTCACCCCGGGTGATAACTGCGATGTATTGGTTGCAATGAATGCCGCAGCATTAAAGACAAATTTGAAAGTAATTAAGAAGGGTGGTATCGTAATTGTAAACACAGACGGTTTCGATTCGAAGAACCTGCGTTTAGCCAATTACGCTGAAGGCGTAAATCCTTTGGAAGATAATACCCTTGATGCTTACACGGTATATAAAATGGATGTTACTAAAATGACCCGTGAGGCATTGAAGGACATTGCAATGGGTACAAAAGAAAAAGACAGAGCAAAAAATATGTTTGTGCTGGGCTTTTTGTACTGGATGTACAACCGTGATATGAATACAACCATTGAATTCTTTAAAGAAAAATTCGGTAAGAAGCCGGAAATTCTTGAAAGTAATATCAAAGCATTACAGGCGGGTTATTTCTTTGGTGATACTACCGAAACTTTTACTACTCGTTTTAAAGTAGAAAAAGCTAAGATGGAAAAAGGTGTTTACCGTTCTATCATGGGTAACCAGGCTTTATCATTTGGGTTGATAGCAGCTGCTGAAAAAAGCGGATTGAATATGTTCTTAGGATCTTATCCGATCACACCGGCAACTGATATCTTACATGAATTAAGTAAATACAAATCTTTCGGCATCAGAACATATCAGGCAGAAGATGAAATTGCAGCCATTACTTCGGCTATTGGTGCCAGTTATGGTGGTGCTTTAGGTGTTACAACTACCAGCGGTCCGGGTATGGCATTGAAAGGAGAAGCAATGGGATTGGCAGTAATGCTTGAAATTCCCTTGTTGATCGTAAATATACAGCGTGGTGGTCCAAGTACGGGTTTACCAACTAAAACAGAACAAAGTGATCTGATGCAGGCTTATTACGGCAGAAACGGTGAATGCCCGATGCCGATCATTTCAGCATCTACACCAAGCGATTGTTTTGCAGCAGCATACGAAGCAGCAAGAATTTCTGTTCAACACATGACTCCGGTTATTTTATTAAGTGATGGATACATTGCCAATGGTGCTGAACCTTGGAAATTCCCTAAATCTGCTGACTTGCCTGAATTCAACGTTAAATTCAAAGAAGGGTTGGATGAAGGAGAAGAAAAATTACAACCATACAAACGTGATGAAAAATTAGTTCGTCCGTGGGCTATCCCTGGTACTCCCGGTTTAGAACACCGTGTGGGTGGTTTGGAAAAACAAGATATCACCGGTAACATTAGCTATGACAGCGATAACCACCAACATATGGTAAAAACACGTCAGGCTAAAGTTGATAAAATTGCCGATTATATTCCATTACAAACATTGGATAGTGGTGCAGAAAAAGGAAAAGTGCTTGTGTTAGGATGGGGTAGTACTTATGGTGCTATTAAAAGTGCAGTAAAAGAATTGCAGGATGAAGGCGTTTCAGTTTCACATGCACATTTACGTTATATACGTCCTTTCCCTAAAAATTTAGGTGAGATATTACATAATTTCGATCATGTTTTGATCCCTGAGATCAACAATGGCCAATTGGTGAAGATCATTCGTGATCAATATTTTATTGATGCTAAGGCTTACAATAAGATCATGGGTGTACCTATCACTAAGGGTGAGATCATTGATCAAGTGAAGCAATTGATCAAATAATATTCTAACAAACAATATGTTCAAGCCCCCGCTATCAAAGCGGGGGCTTTTTCTTTTGATCCCACATATTATAAAAAAAATCATGTTCAAATAAAATAAAACTAAGCACTAACACGTTCTACTTAGTAGAATTCCGAGATCCTGATAGTAAAAACTGAAACAAACCCAATACCTCATGTGCATGAATATTACTATATCTGCGCCGGCAGATTATACCAAAAAGCCCCACAACTCTTATCGGATTTATTTTCATTTAAACAATTCAGATAAAATTTTTCTTTAAATCAATTGGTTTAAAGTAAAATATATTATACCAAGCCCCAGTATTTTATAAACTTATGACGATGAATAGATCCTATACGAAAACCTTTGCATTGAGTTGCCTGCTGCTACTTTTTTGTGTAGTTGGTTTTGCTCAGTTACAGTTAGAGTTTGATGGTAACAGTTATCCTTCTGCTCCATCAGGGCCCAGCGTTGCGCCGGTTTCGGCAAATTTCAGACTGAATACAACCGGTACTACTTTTACAAATTATACCTTGGCGGGGCAGCCGCTTACAGTAACAGCAAGCTGGTCTAACCAACAATATACGGCCGTAGCTGGTGGTGGAACACAAACGGGTAATGCGTTTGGTTTGAACTCCAATAATAGTTCAAAATTGGCAAATACTTCGGAGCCTGTTTGGTATACATTAAATACAATCAGTTCTCCTACTAATGCAATGATGACCTCTAACCCTTACGGAACCGGAGGCACAGGCATTGATGTGGCTACCAATTATGGGTTCAACTGTTTTACTACAACAGAACCGTTATATGCAGCCAATGTAAGCACTTCCGGCAGGTATTATTATAGTGATCTTACATTAACGTTTAGCAAGCCGATTTCCAACCCGGTTTTTCATGTTATAGGATTGGGAGGAACAGTGAGTGGCCTTGGCTTTGCAACAGAATTCGATTTGGTAACAAGTGGCATTACTTTAGCAAGAATTTCAGGGAGCAATGTATTTAAAGTAACATCTAATCAAATATTAAATAATTCGGGTACTATAAACGCAACTTCATCTTCAGCCGGTGCTTTATTGGCAGATGGTGCAGGTTCTGGTGCAGCTTCAGGTAGTATAAGAATGACAGGTAATAATATTACCAGTGTCAAATTTAAAGTGTACCTGAGAGGTGATGGAAGTGGAACGAAATGGGGGGCGTCGAATAGTTATTCTGGCGATAAATGGCTGCTCGGTTTTTCAATGAACCAGCCAGTAATTACCGGTAATGTATATGATGATGCAAATGCATTAAAAGCTTCTCCGTTAAATACAATTGATGGTACGGGAACTAATGCCGGGGGAACATTATATATTAACCTTATTAATGCTCTTGGTAATGTGGTGCAAAGTGTACCCGTACAATCTGACGGAACTTATACATTTCAAGATCTGTTACCAACATCATATCCGGTAACTTATACAGCCAGGTTAAGTACAACACAAGGAACAGTTGGTAGTGCTGCACCAGCTAACAGTTTACCATCAGGATGGATAAATACAGGAGAATTAATTGGTACAGGTGCAGGTACAGATGGTATAGTAGATGGAACATCTGCCCCTATTATATTAACAGGTGGCGCAACATATTATGATAACGTAAATTTTGGCATAGAAAAATTACCTGTTGCAAACGATGTAACCGCAGCAAGTCAGACAAACCCTGGGGGAACAATTAAAGTAATTGTGCCAACATTAAATGGTACGGATCTGGAGCAAGGAACTTTTTCAGGTACAGGTAATTTGGATACAGTTATTATTAATACAATACCATCCGTTTTAACAATGGGTAGGCTGTATTACAACAATGTTTTAGTAGTGGCGGGTGATACCATAAAAAATTACGATCCAACAAAATTAACTTTCGATCCGATCAACGGAGCAGTAACAGCAACTTTTACTTATAGTGAAGTAGATGCTGCCTTAAGAGCAAGCACTCCGGCAACTGTAACGATGCCTTTTGCAACAATTAGTATAAGCGGTACAGTAAATGATGATGCAAACGGATTAAAAGGTACTCCATCTAATACGGTTGATGGCACAGGCACTAACGCCGGAGGGTTAAACGCAGTTTTATATGATGCAGTACAAGATACTGTTGTTGCAAAAATTGTGCTTCCTTCAAGTGGTGTATATAGTTTCACAGGAATTAATGCAGGAACTTATTCTGTTAAAATAACAACAAATAATGCTACGATGGGTGCAGCTTCGCCTGCAGTAGCATTGCCTCCAAACTGGATACATACAGGTGAGTATTTAGGAGCAGGAGCCGGTAATGATGGTACTGTAAATGGTATCCTATCAATCGGAACTATTTCAATAAACACAACCAATGCTAACTTTGGTATTGAGCAGTTGCCAACTGCGAATGCAGTGACTGCGTCAAGTCAAACCAATCCGGGTAGCACGATAAAAGTAACTGTACCAACATTGAATGGGGCTGATCCTGAACAAGGAACATTTGCCGGTACAGGAAATTTAGATACAGTTATTATAAATACATTACCTAATACAACAACCATGGGTCGATTGTATTACAATAATGTTTTGGTAGCAGTAGGTGATACGATAAAAAATTACGATCCAGCGAAATTGACTCTAGATCCAGCTGACGGCGCAATCACTGCAACATTTACTTATAGTGAAGTAGATGCCGCATTAAGATCAAGTAGTACCGCTACAGTAACGATGGCTTTTACAACAATTAGTATTAGCGGTAATATATATGATGATGCAAACGGATTAAAAGGTACTCCATATAATACGGTTGATGGCATAGGCACTAACGCCGGAGGATTAAACGCAGTTTTATATGATGCAGTACAAGATACTGTTGTTGCAAAAATTGTGCTCCCGTCAAGTGGTGCATATAGTTTTACAGGACTTAATGCCGGAACTTATTCAATTAAGGTAACAACAAATAATGCTACAATAGGCGTAGCTTCTCCTGCAGTTATATTACCCTCAAGTTGGGTAAACACCGGGGAGTATTTAGGTGCAGGAGCCGGTAATGATGGAACAGCAAATGGTATTTTATCAATCGGTACAGTTGTTGTAAATGTAACCGGTGCAAACTTTGGTATAGAACAACTGCCAACGGCTAATGTAGTGACGATGGCTAGTCAAATAAATCCTGGAGGAACAATAAAAATAACGGTACCTGCATTAAATGGATCAGATCCCGAACAAGGTACATTTGATGGTTTATCAAATCTTGATACAGTGATTATTAAAACATTGCCAACCAACGGAACATTGTATTACAATAATGCACCCGTTGTAGCAGGAGATACAATCAAAAATTACAATCCGTCTTTATTAAAAGTAGATCCCAATGACGGTGCTGTAACGATAAGTTTCACTTATGTAGAAATAGATGCAGCATTGCAATCAAGTTCATCAGCATCAGTGTCGATGCCATTTGGTACGACAAGTATCAGTGGTATGGTGTATAATGATGCAAATGCTTTACAAGATGCGATAGTGAATGGTACAGGTACTAATGCCGGCAATACTTTATATGCTCAATTATTGAACAGCAGCAATACAGTTATAGCAACAACAGCAGTTGCAACAGATGGTACATATAGTTTTGCCGGATTGAATGGCGGAACATACACTGTGTTGATCAATACAGTTTCAAGTGCATCAACATCAACAACTTTACCAACCAATTGGATAAACACTGGAGAATTTAACGGTACAGGTGTAGGTAATGATGGAACAGTAAATGGCACATCAGCAATAGTTACTGTGTCAACTGCAAGTATAACCGATGTAAACTTTGGCGTTGAACAATTGCCGGGAGCTAATGCAATAACCGCGGCGAACCAGGTTAACCCTGGAGGTTCAATTAAAGTAACTGTACCAACTTTAAATGGTTCTGATCCTGAACATGGAAGCTTTACCGGTATCAGCAATTTAGATACAGTAATTATTAAAACATTGCCAGCTAACGGAACATTGTATTACAATAATGTTGCTGTTGCAGCAGGCGATACGATTAAGAATTATAATCCAACTTTATTAACTGTTGATCCGAATAATGGCGCTGTCACATTAAGTTTTACTTATGTAGAAGTAGATGCAGCATTGCAATCAAGTAATACAGCTTTAGTGTCAATGACATTTACTACACTTACTTTAAGTGGTACTTTGTTCGATGATGCAAATGGATTAACGGATGACACTGTGAATGGTGTAGGCGCAAACGGCTCAGATATTGACACGGACTTGGCAGGTAGTCAATCATTGTATGCACAGTTATTAGATAACAGTAACAATGTAATTGCTACAACAGCAATTGCATCAAACGGTACATATAGTTTTACAGGATTAGATGCAGGAGTATATGCTATAGTGATCAACCAATCTGCTTCAGCAAATGTAACTCCGGGTCTACCTTCGGATTGGATAAATACAGGCGAATATGGAGGAACAGGCCCGGGTAATGACGGTAATACTAACGGTGCCCTATTATCAATAATATTGAGTACAGCCAATGTTAATAATATAAACTTTGGTCTAAATAAAATTCCTGTTGCAGATGATGTAACAACAGCTAATCAAACGAATCCTGGTGGTACTGTTAAAGTAACCGTACCAACATTAACCGGAGATGATTATGAAGATAATGTGTATAATGGCATAAGTGGTACAAATACTTTGATCATAAATACCTTGCCAACTAACGGGGTGCTGTATTACAATAACACAGCAGTACTAGCGGGAGATACCATTAATAATTATAATCCGGCATTATTAACTGTTGATCCGAATAATGGCGCTGTCACTGTAAGCTTTACATATAGCGAAGTAGATGCTTCGTTGCAGTCAAGTGCGCCGGCTACTGTAACTATGGTATTTGGTACAATTAGTTTAAGTGGAAATGTGTATGACGATGCAAATGGTTTACAAGATGCTATTGTTAATGGAATTGGAACGAATGCTGGCGGTAATCTATATGCACATTTATTAGACGATAATAATATTGTAATAGCAACTACCAATGTTTCGAATAATGGTTCTTATAGTTTTACCGGATTGAATGGCGGTACATACAGTGTATTGATCAATACATCATCAACCGCATCAACATCTACACAGTTACCAAATGGTTGGGTAAATACAGGAGAGTATAATGGCATAACAGCAGGTAATGATGGTTTGATTAATGGTGTATCAGCAATGATAACCTTATCTTCTTCAAATGTAAGCAATATAAATTTTGGTATTGAACAAACACCAACTGCTAACATAGTAATGGCTCCCTCTCAGGTTAATCCGGGTGGTACAGTTAAAGTGATAGTGCCTGTATTAAATGGTTCGGATCCTGAGCAAGGGAATTTTATCGGAACCGATAACCTAGATACGGTAATAATAAAAACTTTACCAAACAACGCTGTATTATATTACAACAATGTAGCGCTAGTTTCAGGTGATACTATTAAAAATTATAACCCTACTTTGTTAATGATAGATCCTAACGATGGAGCAATTACTATAAACTTTACATACGCTGAAGTTGATGCTGCATTGCAATCGAGTTTGTCAGCTAACGTAAGTATGTCATTCGGCACTTTGAAAATAAGTGGTAATGTATTTAACGATGCAAATGGATTAACCGATGGTATAGTAAACGGATCGGGAACAAATGCTAACGGAGCTTTACGTGCTCAATTAGTAAACAGTAGTAATGCCATTATTGCAACTGCTATTGTTGCAAGTGATGGAACCTATAGTTTTTCAAATGTGAATGGAGGTACTTATACAGTAATTGTAAGTGCATCGTCTGTAACACCACTGAATTTATTGGCTACGCCACCAACCGACTGGGTAATAACAGGTGAGCATATTGGAACAGGTCCGGGTAATGATGGTGCTGCTAACGGTAAATCATTGCCAATCATAGTTTCAACTACAGATATCGACAATATCAATTTTGGTCTTGAGCAAATATCTGTTGCTGATGAGAAATGGGCTAATCCTCAATTGAATCCGGGTGGTACAATTAAAGTACCGGTGCCGGTATTAACCGGAAATGATCCTGAAGATGGTAGTTATATTGGCGTAGATCTGTCGGATACGATCATCATTAAAACACTGCCTTTTAACGGTAAGTTATATTACAATGATCTGCTTGTAAACGCAGGTGATACTATTAAAAATTACGATCCGGCTAAATTAATGTTAGATCCTAACCCAGGAATTATAACTGTATCATTTACTTATAGTCAAGTAGATGCCGCACGTTTTGGTGGAAGAGCAGCAAGTGTATATTTACCTTTCAGCGCCGTGCTACCTGTAACCTTAATTGACTTTGCAGGTAAATTTACAGGTAGTAGTGTTGATCTTACGTGGTCAAGTGCTACTGAAACTAATACAAGTTATTATGAGTTGGAAAGAAGTGCTGATGGTACCACATTTACGTCGATCGGTAAAATGTATGCATCGGGTGCTAACTCTTCTTATTTCTTGTCTGATGTTATGCCATCAACCGGTGTTAATTACTACCGTTTGAAAATGTTTGATAAAGACGGAGAATTTACTTTCAGTAAAGTAGTAGTGATCAAAATTGATGGTAACGTTGTTGCGATCACTTCGGTTAAACCTAATCCGTTTGTAAGTAACGTAGATGTATATGTTGATCTTACCAATGCAACAGACATTAAAGTAGGAATATTTGACATGGGTGGAAAAACGATCTATCAAAACATAACAAAAGGTAATAAGGGATTGAACTGGTTAAATGTGAAAGATCTGGATAAACTTCAGAAAGGTGTTTACATTCTTAGAGTAACTGCCGGCGAAACAACCATCCAAAAGAAAATATTGAAGAATTAATAAACTAATTGCTGTTTAAATTAGAGGGCTGCTTCATCATTGAGCAGCTCTTTTTATTTAAAGCAATTTTTATTTTTTTGATTTGCTTAATATTTCAGTTAAAGTATATGTTGCAATGTTTTTACAATTGTTTTTAAACGAATTTAAAACCGTGATGGCGCCAATGGTAGGTGCCATGATGAAATAGTTAGATTCACTGTTCTTTGCATTTATAAATTCTCTTGATGCAAAGAACATTTTTTTAATTTCCAGTTTCTGATATTCTTCGGGCAATAAAGAGATGCAAGCCACATACACGGAGTTCAATTTGTTTTTTAAAACAGAGTCAGCAGCAGTTTGTACAATACATTTTTCCGCAACGTCGAGCTGTATTCCGGACGAATCATATTTTGTAAGTGTATCTTTAAGATTATCTATAAATGTGTTGATGTTCTCGATTGCTAAATAAATTTTGTTGGCTTCAGAAGTAAAAGCAGTATTCTTACCTTTTTTTATTTGTTTATATAAATTCAGCAAGATGTTTGATTGTAGAATATCGTTACTTCTAGATAACGATGAATCAATGTGTTTAAATTTTTCTAAAATTTCATCAGATGCAGGTGTTTGACCGTTAGTAGAAAACGATGTTACAATAAATGCTGATATAATTGCTGTGGATCTCAATAAAATTTTAATTCAAAAATAAAAAGGTTCCGAATTATTTCGGAACCTTTTTAAAATATTCTTTATTGTTTTAGTTTATTCTTTCTCTACCAAATGTAATTCCAAGTTTCAGCATGAAAGTAAAGAAAGCATCTTTATCTCTTGGATCGCCACGTATTTGACCGCCTTTGGGATTGATATAAACAGGGTTATTAAGTACTTCAGCTCTTCTGTCATTCAATTCTTTCGCATTATCCAATCTGTTACCGGCAAAATAGTTTGCATATAATGCTGGGTCAATATATCTTGTACTTACATCATCTAAATAATCTGTTCTTAAAATACGTGGAGCAATTTCAGCTCTTAAGTTGAATACGCTAGATAATTCGTATTTAACACCAATCCCTACAGGAAAACTAATCTGATTTAATTTATATTTTTTCCGTTGAGGATATTCAGCAAATCCCTGTCCTTCCGTACTTAACGGTTGAAGATCCACCCATTGCCCTGCTGAGTTTTGTGCTTGTGGGTTAAAATGATAATAACCAACACCTGCTAATATGTATGGAGAAATTCTTGGTGGCTCCCTATCTCTCGAAGCCCAATCAATAAAAATATAAGTAGGGTGTATTTCGGCAATTAAACTGATTTCAGAAATTTTGCTTCTAAAATGAAGGCCTCTCCAGTAACGCATACCCGAATTATCTCGTATTGGATATAATACACTATCGTAGGCTTTTACCGTTCCGAAAGTTCCTTCAAGCCTAATGGCTATTTTGTTTTTGTAAAGTGCACTAAGGTAACCGCTCATAGCAAAACGGTTGTTTCCAAAATTAAGATCTTTAAGGAAAGGCTTACCTATACCTTTGTGCCCCCCCAGATCGGTAAGGCAGTTCATGCCACCGAGTGAGCCGCCGAGCTCGTAGATCCAATCGGTGTCGTAGTAGTCGTTGTCAAAGAAATAATACCCACCTTGTGCTTTGGAGCTAACGGATGCACTCATAAGCAAAGCCAAGAGGCTTAGAAAAATTGCTGTTTTTTTCATAGAAATCCTACTTTAATAATAAATTTTAAAACCGGTTTTGTTTAAGGATAATTGAAATAAGTCAATCACTTGGTTGTTTAAAGTAACAACAAATAATTGTAATAGTTCTACTTATTAACAATTTGGCTATTGTTTATTAACAATTTGCGTATAGTATTTACAGACGGTTTTTAGGCCACATTCGTTGCATTTAGGACTCCTTGCTGTGCAAATATATCTGCCATGCAAGATCAACCAATGATGAGCCTTGTGCACATACTGTTTTTCTATATGCGTAATTAATTGTTTTTCTGCTTCTAAAGGAGTTTTGGCATTGGTTGTTAAACCAATTCTTGCGCTCACTCTAAAAACATGGGTGTCAACAGCCATGTTAGGTTGACCGTCAATTACCGATGTAATTACATTGGCGGTCTTCCTTCCAACACCCGGTAACAAAATTAACTCATTAACAGTCATGGGAATCTGCCCGGAGAGGGTTTCCCACACTATACGAGACATGTGGATAAGTTGTTTAGATTTATTATTGGGATATGAGATGCTTTTTATTAATGCAAAAATTTCGTTAAAACTGGCTTTACTCATGCTTTCAGCATCGGGAAACTTTGCAAAAAGGGCAGGCGTGGTAAGGTTTACTCGTTTATCTGTACATTGGGCAGATAAGATCACGGCTACGAGTAATTGAAATGGAGTTTCGTAATTCAGCTCTGTTTCTGCATTTGGAGCGTTTTCCAGAAAATAATTCGTAAAGTATTGATATCGTTCCTTTTTAGTCATAAAAAAATCGTCACGCTCAAGGCGTGACGAATTTAAGGTTAAATACTTTTAAAACGGTTAGACTTCATCTGTAAGTTCACCCACCGGAACCGCAGCGTTGCTAAGAATAGCATTCACTACCTTTTTTCGGGGCGAAAAATTGAGCTTTTCCAGGTTCTTTTGACCATCCAGTAATTGCTCATATTTTTCACGTAAACTCCAATCCGTTTCTAATGCAGCCGCTATAGCAGCAGCTTTTTCGGTAGAAGATTCGTTGTACAGATATTGTACAAGATCTTCAATCTTAAAATTGTGCATAGAAATTTTTAAGGGGTTGAAAAATAGCTTAATTCGTATCTAAAACGCAGAAAAGGATAAATTATTGCCCATATCATACTATTTGCTACTTATTGCAGGGGCAATTACGAAAAGATCTTCGTTGTCTTTTTTCATCAAATACTTTTCCCGGGCATATTTTTCAATGGTTTGGGCATTGTTTTTTAGTTGATTTTCTTCCAGTTTGGTATCAACTATCAAGTCTTTCAGATGAGCTTCACTTTTTCTAAGTTCAGAGTACTTTTTACTACGAGCTACACTGGAGGGAATATCTTTAGGGTCGAACCAAAACATCCAAGCTAAAAAAACAGCACCTGCTATCAGGTATTTGTTTTTCAGAATGGATAATATTTGTTTGGCTACTTTCATTTGTTTTAGTTCTCAGTTTTTAGTTCTTAGTTGGGAGCATTTTAATTGAAAATCTATTCAACTCATTATACTACTTAACTAAGAACTAAAAACTAGAAACTAATAATTATTTACCAAATTTAATTTTTCCTTTTGGATAAATGGCAGAATCTCCCAACATTTCTTCGATACGAATTAATTGGTTGTATTTTGCCATACGGTCTGTACGTGATGCAGAACCTGTTTTAATTTGTCCGCAATTCAATGCAACTGCAAGGTCAGCAATGGTTGTATCTTCTGTTTCTCCACTTCTGTGACTCATAATTGTATTGTAACCGGCTTGTTGTGCCATGCTTACTGCGTTGATGGTTTCGGTGATCGTACCAATTTGATTTACTTTAACAAGTAAGCCATTAGCTGTGCTTTCTTTGATGCCTCTTTCCAAACGGGTAACGTTTGTTACAAAAAGATCATCACCGACTAACTGAACTTTTTTACCGATAGTATCAGTTAAGTTTTTCCAACCTGCCCAATCGTCTTCTGCCATACCATCTTCAATACTGCAGATAGGGTATTGTTTAGCCCAACTTTCCCAGAATTTAACCAATTGATCGCTGGTCATTTTTTTACCATCGCTTTTATGGAAGATATATTTTTTCTCTTTTGCATTCCATAATTCACTGTTTGCTGCATCCATAGCGATCATGATCTGACTGCCAGTTTTGTAACCTGCAGCTTGAATCGCAGTTAATACAGTTTCAATTGCTTCTTCATTGCTTTGGATGTTTGGTGCAAATCCACCTTCATCACCAACATTCGTACTGAAGCCTTTTTTCTTCAATACAGTTTTTAATGCATGAAAAATATCAACGCCCCATGCTAAGCCTTCGCTGAAAGTTTTTGCACCAACAGGCATTACCATGAATTCTTGAAAATCTATTTTATTATCAGCATGTGCACCACCATTCAAGATGTTCATCATTGGAATAGGCAAAATTTTTGCGTTGGTACCACCGATATATCTGTACAAAGGAAGGTTAGCTTCTAGTGCGGCAGCTTTAGCAACAGCCATACTTACAGCCAACATTGCGTTAGCACCTAATTTGCTTTTGTTTGGTGTTTTATCTAATGCGATCAAAGCGGCATCAATACCTGTTTGATCTGCAATATCCCAACCCAATAAATTTTCAGCAATAACTGTATTTACATTTTTAACAGCTTTCAACACACTTTTACCACCGTAATATTTTTTATCGCCATCTCTTAATTCAACAGCTTCGTGAATACCGGTACTTGCACCACTTGGTACAGCAGCACGACCTAAATGTTCGTTTTCTGTTAATACGTCAACTTCCACAGTAGGATTACCGCGGCTATCTAAAATTTGTCTTGCATGAATGGAGGCGATGTAACTCATTTTCTATTTTATTTATGATTTATGTAATAAATTTTTAATTTGTCAAATTTCGGAAAATATCCTCTAAACTGGAGCTTTCACTCTGCAAAGAAACGATGTTAAGGTTATTTTTCAAACTCAATTCCAATAATTGTTTACGCACACTCTCCGGATTGGAGGTTGTTAGTTTGAAGTTGGAAGTTTGAGGTTGCTCTATTTTTGTTACTTCTTTTAGCGATTTGATGGTTTCAATACCAATATTTTCTTTGAACTGAACCAATACGGTGTGGTTATTAGATTTGTTTTTTTGAAGATTACTTAGTTGATCATCCGCTACAATATTTCCTTTATTGATGATGATCACTCTATCGCAAATAGCTTCTACTTCCTGTAAAATATGAGAGGAGAAAAGAACTGTTTTGTCTTTCCCTAATTTTTTAATGACCTCTCTTATTTCTATGATCTGATTTGGATCCAAACCACTCGTTGGTTCATCTAATATCAATACTTCGGGATCATGAATTAATGCTGCCGCTAGGCCTACCCGTTGTTTATATCCTTTGCTTAGTTGCCCGATTTTTTTATTCGCTTCAAGTAACAATCCTACCGTTTCAATAGCATTTTTAATTTTTATCTTTTCATTTTTAATTTTATGTACACCTGCTACAAATTCTAAGTACTCTCTCACGTACATATCAAAGTATAAAGGATTTGCTTCAGGTAAATATCCAATTTTCTTTTTTGTTGAAAGTGAGTCAGGGCTTACGTTTTCGCCACAAACTTGTGCATTACCGTTATCTGCCGATAAATACCCGGTGATGATCTTCATTGTAGTGCTTTTGCCGGCACCATTTGGACCAAGAAATCCTACTATTTCTCCTTTGTTAATGGTAAAGGAAATATTGTTTACGGCTTTTTGAGTGCCGTATATTTTAGTAAGATTATTGACTACTATTGACATTCAGTAATTATTTATTCTCTCCACCTGTGTTAGCAGGGCCTTGATCAGGTTTTTGCGGCGGCCTGTTTTGCGGTTGCCCCTGTCTGTTACCTTGCTGTGGATTATTTGGCCTTTGTTGATTTTGTCCGCCACGATTTTGTTGAGGTCCTCCTTGTGGTCTGTTCGCTTGTGGCGGTCTATTTTGTTGAGATCCTCCTTGTTGTGGTCTCTGTTCATTGCCTCTTTGCCTATTACCTCCTTGCCTGTTTTCCCCACCACGATTTTGTTGAGGCCCACCTTGTGGTCTGTTCGCTTGCTGAGGTCTGTTTTGCTGAGGCCCTCCTTGTTGTGGTCTCTGTTCATTGCCTCTTTGCTTGTTTCCTCCTTGCCTGTTTTCTCCGCCTCTCTCATTATCTCTTCTTCTGCGGCTTGTTTTTTCCAAACTACGTAAACTGATCTGTCCTACAACATCTGCATAAGTTGGTTCAACTTCCACAGGTTTTTTGCTCACTACTTCTACAGTTTCTAGTTCCTCGGGTTTGATGCCTTGCTTGTTAAGTGCTTTTATTTTTAAAACTCTTTCAATGGTCAGCGGATATTGTTTATTGCTATCCGGCATAGTGTACCACATCAAGTTTCTGAAAATATCTTTCTTTACCAAAAACGCACGGCTACGAGCTACTTCAATCATATCACAATCATCCGGGAAATTTTGCAATGCATCTAAATAAGTATCCAGTTCATAATTCAAACAACATTTTAAACGGCCACATTGTCCGCTTAGTTTTGTTTGATTAATACTTAAGTTCTGGTAACGTGCTGCATTTGTATTGACACTTTTGAAATCTGTGAGCCAGGTGCTGCAACAAAGTTCACGGCCGCAAGAGCCTATTCCGCCTACTTTTCCGGCTTCCTGCCTTGCACCTATCTGCTTCATTTCAACTTTTACTTTGAATTCAGAAGCATATATTTTGATTAATTCTCTAAAATCAACCCTGTCATCTGCAATGTAAAAAAAAGTAGCTTTTCTGCCATCGGCTTGTATTTCTACTTCCGCTACTTTCATTTGCAAGTTCAATTGCTTTGCAATAGCACGACTGCGGATCATAACATCTCTTTCTCTTGCTTTGGTTTCTTTCAGTTTTGTAAGATCAGTTTCGTTTGCACGGCGTAAAATTCTTTTTATATCTGCACTGTCTTCCTTAATATTGTTTTTCTTCAACTGTAAACGCACCAACTCTCCTGTGAGGTTTACACTACCTACATCAAAACCGCTAACGCCTTCAACAGCAATTAGGTCGCCTTTTTCGTAAAAATTTGTAGAGGGATTTTTAAAATAATCTTTTCGGCTTCCATTGTTGAAACTTACTTCCACAATTTTGCAACTGCTTTCAGGATCGGCAAAAGGCAGATTAGCCAGCCAATCGTGTACATTCATTCTATTGCAACCGCCGCTTGAGCAACTGCCATGACTTCCGCAGCCACCCGGTGCTCCGTCTTTACCTGTTCCGCAACTTCCACAACCCATATTCTTTGGTAATTAAAAATTAAGAATTAAAAATGAAAAGTTGAGGAGGAGATATTTATGTACCAGGCTTTTGTACTACTATTCGGCTTCATTGGCGTCGCACCCTTTTACTGTATATCCATACTCGGCAATGATAGATCCATATTGATTTGCCGTACAAGTGAGTGACACAACGATGATGCTATGAAAAACTAAAGCTGGTATCAAAAATAAATTTATCACACAACTGCAAGTTCGTTACCACAAAAACTCTACCTCAATTGACCAAAATTAGCGAATTGTTGGCAATAATGTGGTAGAACTTAATGGAAAGTGCATGGAAGAGCATTTTTGGGTTGGCATTACGCTCTATATAGTAGATGGCCTGGTTCAATTCTTCGATTATGGCTTCTTGCTGGTGAATACTGCAAATTTTATTGAAACGGAGGCAAAAATCATTGTAAGCGCTTGAATTTTCGGGGGTATTTATAACACTGAGCCTGATAGCATCTTCTATAAGATGGATGAAATATTTGAGAAATTGCTTCTGTTTTTCACGTCCTTCCTTGCTGATGCTCTCGATCCATTTAACCTGAGCATCGGTATTTCGTTTAACGATCATGTTCAACCACTCCCTTACAACGGTTTGCCAATCGCTTTCAGCATGTTGTAATAATTGCAGCGCTTCACGGTAATTGCCTTCGCTTAAAAGGGCAATTTGTTGGGCCGTTTCTATTTTGGCACCGGCTCTTAATTCAAGCGCCGCTTCAATTTCCAAATTGGAAAGAGCAGGTATTCTTACCAGTTGTGTACGGGAAATGATAGTAGGCAATATCTGATCTTCGTTTTCTGCAACCAATATAAATAATGTATTGGCGGGTGGCTCCTCAATCAACTTTAATAACTTATTACCTTCTTTGCCCAAAAATTCGGGCAGCCACATGATGAGTATTTTATATTCGCTCTCAAAGCTTTTGAGGTTGAGTTTTTTTATGATCTCGGTACATTCCTGTGCGGAAATATTGCCTTGCTTATTTTCTGCCCCGATGAACTGAAGCCAGTCAAATACATTTCCATAGGGTTGAATGGAAATAAATTCTCTCCACTCGTTGATGAAATCTGCACTGATGGGCTTTTCGCCGGCTTTTTTTGTAATGACCGGGTAAGAAAAATGGATATCGGGATGAATGAGTTTTTGTGCTTTTGTGCAGGCGGGGCAGGTGCCGCAGCTATCGGTCCATGGTCCACGATCCATGGACGGTTCTGATTCTCCAAATAGAGAAGGGCCTGGATCTTGCTTTCCATTGGCTTTTTCACAAACAATATATTGTGCAAAGGCCATGGCTAATTGCAAGGCACCACTTCCTTCCTTTCCTAAAAACAATAAAGCATGGCTCAGTCTGTTATGCTGCACCATTTCTGCCAAATGTTCTTTGGTGTTTTTCTGACCTATGATCTCTTTGAACTGCATTGCTGCAAACTTAATTCATTATAATTTACCAACGATCTCTTCGTCCATTGGTTTTACGCTACTAGGGAAGTAGGCAATGAGGTGTCCGTTTTCGTCCAACAAAAATTTATTGAAATTCCATTTTACCTCGGCATCTAAAACACCATTTTCGGCTTTACTGCAAAGCCATTTGTAGATAGGTGCTGTATCATCTCCTTTTACAGAAATTTTAGCAGCCATTGGAAAAGACACACCATAATTTCTTTTACAGAATTCTTTAATCTCGGTGTTGCTGCCGGGTTCTTGTCCGCCGAAATTATTTGCAGGAAAACCAACGATCACTAATTTGTCTTTGTATTTTTTATATAATTCTTCTAGCCCTTCGTATTGATAAGTATAACCACATTCGGATGCGGTATTAACGATCAATATTTTTTTTCCTTTAAAATCTGCGAAATTAATAGTGCCGCCATCTAAACCTTCTGCTTTGAAATTATAGATAGTATGTGTTGTATCTGTTGATATAATTTGTTTGTCCATAGGAATTGTTTTTGTTTGACCGCAAGATGAAATTAATAGTGCTGCGATGGTTAATAATCTTATCATAATTTTTTTATTTATAACAACGAAGAGAGTGTTATTGTTTTTCGTAGCAGCCGATATCGAAAGGGGCAATTCGGTCATTATCATCAAGGTCTTTCTGTAAAAGGATAGAGATGGGTGCACCTGATTGGAAACTTGGGGCATTCGGATTCGAAATATGAAAATCAAAATATCTTCTATTCACATTAATGCTATCAAACAAAGGCGGTTGATTTCTAAATGCAACTGAACTTGAAAAATCTGCAAATAAAGGATCAGTAGTTTCTCTTTTATAGATACAATTTATAAACTCAGCCGAAAAAAGGGCGCCTTTAGTATTTACAAATACTTCGTCTTTTACACTTCCATTTTCACCCCAGAAAATGCAATTGGTAAATGTAGCAGTCAAGTCATTAAGGTCATCAGTTGCATTATAATCAGTAACTGCAAGTACAGGATTTCTATGTTCAATAAAACTATTGCCGTAAGATGCGACAGTGCAATTTGTAAATGTGTAATTACCTCCGTATAAAAGACTAACGTTGGTGCCGCAATTTGAGATTAAAGTATTGTCTGCTTTTATGCTACTGGCAAGAGAAAGTATACCTGCATCGTATGCATTATCAATGATGCATTGGTGCAGCGTTACTTTTGTCGTTGTCGGATTGGGAGAAGATGGTAATAAGGACACTACAGCCTGATAGGCATTTTTAATCACTGCAAAAGTTAAAATACTATTGCTGCTGGATTCTCTAAAGTAAATACCCGGCCAACTTGCAGGAAGGTCTTTGTAGCCTTCATCTAACCTGTCACCTGAAAAAATTACTTCATTGCCCTTTTTTCCCAAAACAACAAGTCTACCATCAACAATAAAAGGTGCATTTGCATGAAAATATATTTTACAACCATCGAAAATCCTAAGTGCTGCTCCGGCATTAATTTTTAAGCTGTCTAATATTACATATGGTTTGTCATTTGTCCAGCTTACTGTGCCGGAATTTATTGTTTCCCCGGTTAAAAAATGTGCATTCTGTCCATACGCCTGTAGCTGCACATAACGAGTGTTGCCATTATATTGTATTTGAATGCTGTCTTGTATAATGAATGGAAGATTAGCAGAAGTTGGATCAATATTTACAGTAACAAAAATATAGATGCTGTCATTGGCAGCAACTTCAATATTATTTACCTCAGGTGCAGCAATACCGTTTACGTTTATGGTAAATGCAGAGGTATCAATGCCCATTAACTTTACTTTGCTGAGGAGTAATTTTTGATCGTTTAAATTATTGATCTTGAAAAACTGAGTGATAGATCCTACTGAAGTAAAAACAGTATCAAATTTTAAACTGTCAACACTGGTTGATAGTTTTGCGTTAGTGCTGGTAATGAAAGAATCTTTTTTACAGGAAGTTAATAGTAGGCAAAAAGCAATGAGCAATGAGCAAAATATATGAAGTCCCTTTCTAATCATTTTTCAAATTTAAACTAAAACTTTCAACAACAATTATTTAGCTGCATAAGCCAGCGATGCAACGCTTAATTGTAATCCTTCAATTTTTAATAAAGCATTTCCACAGGCTTCAAAAGTAGCACCGGTCGTTACCACATCATCTACCAGTAAAATATGTTTTCCGGTTAATTTATTTTCATTTTGTACAACAAAACTTTCGGCAACATTTTCCCAACGTTCGGTACGGTGTTTTTTAGTTTGGGTTTCGGTGAATTTTTGACGAACCACCACATTATTCAACACTGGGATGTTCATTGTATTAGACATTCCTTCGCAAATTACCGTTGCCTGATTATATCCCCTTTTACGTTCTTTGTCGGGAAACAGGGGGAGGGGCACCAACGCATCAATATTTCTGAACCGATTGGTGTTTTGGAGCGATTTTCCCATCAATTCTCCCAAATAAATGCCGATTTCCTTGTTTGCGTCGTATTTAAGTAGGTGAATCAGTTGCTGAATAAGGGAACTTTTGGCAAAATAGAACTCACTTGTTGCCGCCACAAGGGGTAATCTGCCCCAAAATATCTTTTCGATCGGATTATTGGCATGCATTGCAAAATTTGTATGCGGTAAATTATTGATACATTTTAAACAAAGTAAATGATCTCCATTGATTAGATCGCTACCACAACCTGTACATATATGCGGATAGAAAAGATGCAATGCATTTGCAAAAACTTTTTGAACTGATAACATTTTAATGGTTTAGCGTATTCTAAAAAATTAAAAGGTTTTTGTTTAGGAGGTTTAGGAGTTTCGTTAGAATTAAAATAAATATTGATAGAGCTCTTCTACTTTCGCCAAAGGCACTACTTCAATATTGAATTTAAGTTTTCCTAAAGATTTTGCGTTGTATTTACTTACGATGATCTTTTCGAAACCTAATTTTTCAGCTTCGGCAATGCGTTGTTCAATTCTATTTACCGCTCTTATCTCTCCACTTAAACCAACTTCACCTGCAAAACAATAATGTTGATTGATAGGCACATCTTCATAACTACTTAGTAATGCACATACTATTGCAAGATCAATGGATGGATCTTCTACTTTTAATCCGCCGGCAATGTTTACAAAAACATCTTTTACGCCAAAATGAAAGCCTCCTCTTTTTTCGAGTACGGCTAATAGTAATTGGAGTCTTCTTAAATCAAATCCACTAACAGTTCTTTGCGGTGTTCCGTAAACACTTTGTGTTACCAATGCTTGCCCTTCAATTAATAACGGACGCATTCCTTCAATGGTTGCAGCAATAGCAATACCACTTAATTGTTCTTCTTTTTGTGTTATTAAAATTTCACTCGGATTGCTTACGGCTCTCATACCTTCACCTGTCATCTCATAAATACCTAATTCGGCCGTAGAGCCAAAACGGTTCTTTAAAGTACGCAGAATTCTATAGGCATAATGACGATCGCCTTCGAACTGCAAAACCGTGTCCACCATATGTTCCAGGATCTTTGGCCCTGCTATATTTCCGTCTTTTGTGATATGACCAATTAAGAAAACAGGCGTGTTGGTCTCTTTGGCAAATCGTTGTAATTCTGCAGCACATTCACGAATCTGGCTTACACTGCCTGAACCACTTTCCACGAAAGGCGATTGTAATGTTTGAATGCTATCTACAATTACAAGTTGCGGTTTTAATTTTTTTATTTCCTGAAAAATAGTTTGTGTATTTGTTTCGGTAAGCAAGTAAAAATTTTCACTCTTTGCACCAACTCTATCTGCCCTCATTTTTACCTGTTGCTCACTTTCTTCACCACTTATATATAATGTTACAATATCATTTAACTGCAAGCCTATTTGTAAGAATAAAGTTGATTTACCGATACCTGGTTCGCCGGCAACCAAAACAATGCTTCCCATTACAATTCCACCACCCAATACACGATTTAATTCTCCATCGTTTGTAATGATCCTTTTTTCTTCTGCACTGCTTACCTCATTAATGGAAATCGTTTTTACTTTTCTATCTCCGCTATATTCCTTCCATTCGTCTTTTTCTTTTTTGTCATTTCCTTTAACAACAACTTCTTCTACAAATGTATTCCATTGATTACAGCTCGGACATTTACCCGACCACTTAGCGCTTTCATATCCACAACTCTGACAAAAAAATGCCGACTTAGTTTTACTCATCTGACGAAATTAAAATTTAGAGATACGAATGTAGAATAGAATTGTTTCAGGATAGAATAAAAATTGAAAGCAAAGGTTGTATGCAGAAAAAATATTTTTATCTGCATACGGAAAAATATTTTTTGAGGAGTTTATTAAAAGTAAAAGAGCCATCATTTCTGACAGCTCTTTGTACTTACTAACCCATTAAATTCTATTGCTAAAGTACAAAATTGACCCACATAAAAAAATAAATTTTGGACAATGTTAATAAGTTTTTTGACGGATACTAGAAAGTTATTATCTAACCAATATGTTCATATTTGTATGATTATCAATGATTTAAAATGATAAAGAAACCCCTTTTACTAACGACTACCCCTACAAGAAAAACAATAAATTAATTTGGTTTATATAATAGACTAATTTATATTTGAAATTTATTTATGGATAAAATATTCAAAGACTTAGACCCTATATTACACGCCCAACTAAGGCTGGCGTTGATTAGCACATTAACGGCCATCAAGGAGGCGGAGTTTAGTCTTTTGAAGGAAAAAACCGGGGCAAGTCCCGGTAATTTGAGTGTACAGATCAATAAATTGAAGGAAGCCGGTTACATAGATGTAAGTAAACAGTTTAAAAACAATTATCCGCAAACAATTTGTAAAATAACCCCCAAGGGTATTGGTGCTTTTCACGATTATGTAAAGACACTGAATGAATATGTCAATCCCGATAAAGCATTACTGTTAAAAGAATAACAAATTATCCTTATTTATAAGCGGCGAGGTTTACCTTTGCTGATATTCTTTCTCATGTCGCTGATTATTGATGTAAAAAATCTTACTAAAAAATTTAATGATCTTACTGCGGTCGATAATTTATCGTTTTCCGTTAATCAAGGAGATGTTTATGGCTTTTTAGGGCAAAATGGTGCAGGTAAAAGTACCAGCATCAGAATGTTGCTTACCCTTATCAAGCCAACTTCAGGGGAGATCAATATTTTTGGTAACAATCTTACAACGCATCGTTCACAAATTTTAAGGCAGGTTGGTGCAGTTATTGAAAAGCCGGATCTCTACAAATACCTTTCTGCTTACGATAACCTGAAAATTTTTGCCAAAATGAGTGGTATTAAAGTCAGTAGAACTTTGTTGATGGACCAATTGGAGATGGTTGGTTTGGCAGACAGAGCAAACAGCAAAGCAAAAACATATAGTCAGGGTATGAAGCAACGTTTGGGTATTGCGGTTGCTTTGGTACACGATCCTCAACTTATCATTTTAGATGAACCAACTAACGGTTTAGATCCTCAAGGAATTGCTGATATCAGGAATTTAATTTTAAGATTGAGCAGAGAAATGGGAAAGACTGTTGTAGTATCATCTCATTTATTAAGTGAAATTGAATTGATCGCTAACAGGATGATCATCATCGACAAAGGAAAGAAAATTGTAGAAGGCAATGTTGCTGAATTATTAGATCCTGCTCATTCTCTGATACAAATAGAAACAACCAACAATGCGGCTGCAAAAGAAAAGCTACAACAAACACAATGGTCAGTTTTTCTTCAATCTAATAATGCGTTACAATTAAAGATGCATAAAGACAAAGTTCCTGCACTTACGTTTGATCTGGTACAAATGGGCATTGAAGTACTATCGATCAACTCAAGCCATTCTTTAGAAAATTATTTTTTATCACTCACAACCAGATCCAATCATGTGGAAGCTTTTACAAATTGAGTTATTTAAAATAAGTAAGCGTCCACGTACCTACATTGCGTTTGTAGCCATATCGGCCATCGCATTTATTTTTCAGTTTGCATTTAAGGTAGATGGGCAGAGTTATATGGATCTGATTCTACAAAGTGTAAGTGATAGTTTCGAACTGGATAAGGTAAAAGCTATCAATGGTTATTTCATGTGTTACATCATATTGAACACCTTGTTGGTTCAGGTGCCAATATTGGTTGCATTGATTGCTGCTGATTCCATTAGTGGTGAAGCGAATATGGGTACGCTTCGTTTACTTATCAGTAAACCAATCAGCCGAACACAATTGATATTGGTGAAATTTGCCGCAGCAACCATTTTCACTATTTTGTTGTTACTGTGGATGGCCATCAGTGCATTGTTCCTGAGCCTTTTAATTTTTGGTGCGGATGATATGCTCATCTTTCGGGTAAAAGGAGAAGATTCTTTGATCTTACAAATAACCAAAGACGATATCATGTGGCGATACTTTGCTGCTTTTGCATATGCAACTGTTGCATTAACGGTAATAGCGGCGCTGTCTTTGTTCTTATCCATCTTTGCAGAAAATTCCATCGGCCCTATCATTGCTACTGTTTGTATTGTAATTGTATGTACTATTATTTCAAATATTAATGTACCTGTAATTGATAGAAATGTAAAACCATATTTGTTTACATCTTACCTCGTTGGCTGGAAAGGCTTTTTCTACATTGGTTCAACTGAAGAAGGGGAGCCGATCAAAGGAAGTCTGGAAAATTGGCCGGCTATTCGAAACAGTCTGCTGATTCTTGTGGGACATATTATAGCATTTGTATCGCTATCCATTATTGTATTCAGAAAAAAAGATATTTTATCGTAAATCATTGGAGATGAAAAAAATATTAATGCCTCTTTTCGCTTTATGCACAGTAATGCTCATATCAAGTTTTGTGCAGTCACAAGATGCGGAATCATTGCTGCAAAAAGTAAAAGCTAAAATAGATAAAGTAAATAATTATCAGGCCTCCGGAAAAATGAAGACTAATGTTGCATTTCTAAAAGTACCTGTGGCCAATGTTACCATCTATTTTAAAAAGCCGGATAAACTTAAAATAAAGAATGAAAAAGGTTTATCATTTGTGCCAAAAGGAGCTGTTAATATTAACCTCAATAGTATTTTAAGCAGTAACAAATACTCAGTGATAGATGCAGGTACAGATAAGATTGGAGGTAAAGCTGTAAGGGTAATAAAACTTTTGCCGGAAGATGACAATGCTGATGTTGTATTATCTACTTTATATATTGATGAAACCAATCTGGTTATTAAGAAAGCAAAAACAACCACAAGAGAAAATGGTAGTTATGAGTTGGAAATGACCTATGGAAAATATACCGAATACGGTTTGCCTGATAAGGTTGTGTTCTCTTTCAATACAAAGGATTATAAACTGCCAAAGGGAGTAACTTTTGATTTTGATGATGGTACATCTGCCAAAAAACCTGTTGATGCCTCCAAAAAGAAAAAGGGGAAAGCTGAAATAACTTTTAGCTCATATACCATCAACAAAGGCATTGACGACAATGTGTTCAAATAACACATTAGTCGATTATTTGTTATATTTACGCAGCCAACTGCGATAAATATGAAAAAGAAATACTCGATTGCTACAATCATTCTATTAATTTTTTGTCAATGTCTGTTAGCGAATGACATATTGATTCCTTTCGGACAAGCAAGTTCATCTGCTCCTGAATGGAAATATAAAGGTGGTGGCTCTAATTATGATGCTGTAAGTTGGAAAGACCTTCTTTATACTGCCTCCGATTGGCTAACAGGAAAATCTGCATTAGGTTTTGGTACAAATCCTCCGGCAAGAAATACAAATATTCCTGAGGATGCATCTGCCGGCGGTGGTGGTATTGCCGGTGCAAGATATACAACCATGTATTTCAGAAAGATCATTAATATAGCATCAATAAATGCTTACGCAAGTTTTCAGATCAACACAAAATTTGACGATGGTATTGTTATATGGATCAACGGCGTAGAGGCATTCAGAAATAATATTGCAGCCAATCCTTCTTATGCAACTTTTGCTACGGCTGCAATGACAAATAATGGCGCTGATATATATAGCACAACAATCGCTTCGTCATTTTTTAATAGCGGAGACAATATTATAGCTGTAGAGATACATCAAAATCAGGCAGGAAGTAGTGATCTGTTTTTTGATATGGAACTGGTTGGAGTAACCAGTAATATCTTTTTAAATTTCGGTGGTACAAGTGCATCTGCACCCGATTGGAAATACAAAGGTGGTGGTTCTAATTACGATGCGGTAAATTGGAAAGATATTGCTTATCCTGCTTCTGATTGGGTTACAGGAAAATCTGCACTTGGTTTTGGTACCAATCCTCCGGTAAGAAATACCAATATTCCCGAAGATGCTTCTGCGGGAGGAGGTGGTGTAACGGGAGCAAGATATCCAACCATGTATTTCAGAAAAATCGTTAATATTCCTGCGCCCAATAACTATGTAAGTTTTCAGATCAATACAAAATTCGATGACGGTATTGTTATCTGGATCAATGGTGTAGAAGCATTCAGAAATAATATTGCGGCTAATCCAACGTATGCAACTTTTGCAACAGGTGCTATCACCAATAATGGAGCAGATGTTTATACCGGCTCCGTTGCACCATCATTTTTTGTGCCCGGTGATAACATCATTGCGGTTGAAGTGCATCAAAATCAAGTAGGAAGTAGCGATCTGTTTTTTGATATGGAATTAATTGGTCTAACAAATGCAACGCTAACTCGTGGGCCGTATTTGCAGTCTGGCAGTAAAGACTCTATTACATTACGTTGGCGGACAGACGCAGCTACAAATTCAAAAGTTAAATGGGGAATTGTGTATGGTGTATATACCGACTCAATTGTTGATGCTGCACTAACGACTGAACATATTGTTCGTATCGGAAAACTATTGCCCGATACAAAATACTATTATACTATAGGTGCAACAGGACTTACATTGCAACAAGGGCTCGATAATATTTTTACTACAGCTCCACCAGACAATCCAACAAGAAAATTACGTTTTATGGCGTTGGGAGATTGCGGAACAAATACATCCAACCAATACAATGTAAAAAATTCATTTGTGAATTACATGGGGGGGAAAGATGTAGATGCTATGTTGTTACTAGGCGATAATGCATATTCATCTGGTACAGATGATCAGTATCAAAGCGGCTTTTTTAATGTTTACAAAGATGATCTGCTTAAATACAATAAGCTTTACCCATCACCCGGAAATCATGACTATGGTGACAATTCAGCAAATACCGGTAGTAGAAGCCTGCCATATCACACTATATTTTCATTTCCAACAAATGGAGAGTGCGGTGGCGTTGCATCAGGAGTAACCAATTATTATTCTTATGATATTGGTAATGTACATTTCGTTTCACTTGACTCTTATGGAAAAGACGATGCCAATACTACAAAACTGTATGATACTGCAGGTGCTCAAGTTGCCTGGTTAAAAAACGATCTAGCGGCTAATACAAAAAGATGGACAGTTGTTTATTTTCATCATCCACCCTATACTAAAACAAGTCATAATTCTGATTCGGAGCAGGACCTTGCTGCTATTCGTGAAAGGTTTGTACAAATATTGGAAAGATATGGGGTTGATCTTGTTTTATGTGGTCATGCACATGGTTTTGAAAGAAGCTATTTGTTAAAAGGATATTACAGAACATTCGCCAATCAGATCCAGGACGCAGATTTTAATGCAACCTTACACACTTCTACAGGAAATCTGCAAACAGCTAACTATAGCGGAGCAAATAATTCCTGTGCATATACTTATAAGTCGGGTAAATATGCACATGGTAGTGTCTATGTTGTATCAGGCTCTGCAGGAAAGTTAGATGTAGCACAGGCTTCGGGCTATCCCCATGATTGTATGTCTTATTCAAATATAAATAATGGAGGATGTTTTTATTTTGAAGTGGATAGCAACAGATTAGATGCAAAATTTATCTCTTATGATAATGGAAGCCCGACAGTGCCTGTTGTGAGAGATTCTTTCACTATGTTTAAGGATGTGAATAATGTGCAACAATATGTTGTGCTGAAAGATTCGGTTTTATCTCTCACAGCTTCATGGAAGGGTAGTTACAATTGGATCAATAACGGCAATGCAGCATCGAAAACAATAACCCCTTCTACAACTGCAGGAGGTAATTTTGTTTATGTTGTAAGAGATAATTATAGCTGTATCAAAGATTCTTTTTATGTAACAGTAGTAAGTCCGGATGTAAAACTTTGTGCCCCGTCATCGAATGCTGTTCTTTTGCCAGATATTAATGGCACTGTATATCAATGGCAGGTTGATGCAGGAGCTGGGTTTGTAAACATTAGTAATAATTCCAACTACTCCGGAGCAAATAATAAATTGTTGCAACTTACCAATGTACCATCATCTTATACAGGGAATAAATATCGCTGTGTGGTGGATGGAAACAATAGTCAGGTGTATGAAGTGAGGTTTGTAAATACATGGATCGGCGGAATGAGTAATGCCTGGGAAAACCCGGCTAACTGGAGTTGTGGCGTTTTGCCCGATGAAAATACAGATGTAGTGATCAATAATGGAATTTGTGTATTGAGCTCAAATGCTTCTATAAGAAGTATAAGAGTGAATCCTACTTCATCATTTTCAATAAGTTCAAATTTTAAGCTAACTACAAAATAATTGTGTAGGCTTGCAACCTTTTTTTCTAAAAGTCTATCTAAAATAAATTGAGCAAAAAATAAGAGGTTGGCTTTGGATGTAAAATTCCAATGGCTGACCTTTTTTATTCAGGGCCTTCGGTTATTGCTTCATCCACAGCATTAGCGATCATTCGTTTGCTTATTTTACGAAGGGGGTTTGCTCGTTGTTCTGCAAACTCTTTTCTTGCATTGATGATATCTACACAAGTATAAATTGCCTGACGGAAAGATGCTTCATCGGCTTTATTCTTTCCTGCAATATCAAATGCTACACCATGATCCGGAGAAGTACGAACGCCACTGATACCAGCAGTAAAATTTACGCCCTCGCCAATGGCCAATGATTTAAACGGAATTAAGCCCTGATCATGATACATAGCTAATACTGCATCAAATCTTTCATGATAACCTCTTGCAAAAAAGGCATCGGAGCTATAGGGTCCAAAACAGAAAATATCTTTTTGTTTGGCTTCTTTAATAGCAGGCTTAATGATCTCTGCTTCTTCTTTACCAATTAAACTTTCATCACCGGCATGTGGGTTCAAACCTAATACGGCAATCTTAGGTTTGTCAATATTGAAATCTTTTTTAAGAGAATTATTCAACAACGTAAGCTTACTTAATATGCTTTCTTTTGTTATGAAAGATGCTGCGTCTTTAACTGCAACATGCTCGGTTAGTAATGCAACCCTCATGTTTTCCGCTACCATGAACATTACTACATCATTCGCATTAAATAATTTTTTTAAGTACGGCGTATGGCCTGTAAAATCAAAGCTGGCAGATTGCGTATTTTTTTTATGTATAGGAGCTGTAACCAATCCGTCGATCTTACCTTCTTTCAAAGCTTGTCCTGCTGCAACCAGACTCATAACTGCATACTTGCCGCCAATATCATTTAATTCGCCGGGAGTAATGGCTACTTCATCTTCCCAGCAGTTAAATAAATTGATCTGTTTGTGATTGATTCTGGTAGCATCTTTAGTACTGGTAAAATTAAAATTCACATCAGGAATACCCTTACGGTAAAAATTAAGCACTTTGTTATTTGCAAAGATCACGGGAGTACATAATTCAAGTAAGCGGCTGTCAGCCACCGTTTTGATGATGAGTTCAAGGCCGATGCCGTTAACATCTCCGCAGGTAATACCAATTACAGGCTTATTATCGTGGTGCATAGTGTGTGAATATGGGTTGTAAAAGTACAACATTTGTGGCAGGGTTGCCAACCCTTACTTAAATCATTGGGGTATTAGTTGAAATATAGCATAATGTAGAATTACTAATATCGAGTTTACAGTAGTACAAAAGTTTAATCAGGGAACGAACCCGAAAAGCGGAGGTAATGCTTTTCGGGCGGCTTTTTTGGTTACTTTTTTTCTGCAAAAAAAGTAACATAGAAGATCTTTAACTCAAAATGACACACTAATATAAATTCAGTAATTTCACCGCTCCTTATGTACACACTCAAAAAATCACTGGGCCAGCATTTTTTAAAAGATGAGCATATTATCCAAAAGATATTAGATGCTTTGAAGCAGGATGGCTTTGCTAATTTGCTTGAGGTTGGCCCCGGTGGTGGTGCTTTAACCAAACATCTGATTCAACTACCGGGCATAAATTTTAAAGCCGTTGAGTTGGATGATGAGAAAGTGGCATTTTTGAAAAAAACGTATCCTGTTCTGCAAGACAAGATCATTGCTCAAAGTTTTTTGGATATTGATGTGCCCTTTGACGAACCTTTTACAGTAATAGGTAATTTCCCTTATAATATATCTACCCAAATATTATTTAAGGTGTTGGATTGGAAAGATCAGGTGCCTGTTGTGATCGGAATGTTTCAAAAAGAAGTAGCAGAAAGAGCTGCATCAAAAGAAGGCAGTAAAGTATATGGAGTGTTAAGTGTATTGATACAGGCTTTTTACGAAGTAGAATATCTATTTGACGTAAGTAACGAAGCCTTTAATCCCCCGCCGAAAGTGCAGAGTGGAGTCATTCGTTTAAAAAGAAAAACAACAACGTTACCTGTAAAATCAGATAGGGCATTTACAGTACTGGTAAAAACTGCGTTTCAGCAACGCCGTAAGACACTGCGTAATGCCGTTAAAAGTTTATTTACTGCAGAAGTTTTGCAAGATGAAATTTTTACCAAACGAGCCGAAGCTCTGAGTGTGGAAGATTTTGCAGCCCTTACTTTTAAAATGGGGTAAGGTGTGAACTCTATTGTTGCTACGTGGTAATTGCCTTTTTGAAAAATTTGCCTACTATAGGTAGCTGTACAAATTCCTTTCTTTCTACAAGCGAAATAAACCAAACATAGATCAACAAGAGGAATGATGCAGCAATAAGATTGAAAGCAAGGCTACTCCAAACTGCGGTAAGGCCTTTGTGAATGAAAAATAAGAGAACAACAATCACCAGATAAGCCAGTAATTTTTTCCAGGCATAGGGAATGCGATAATTTTTTTGTCCCCATACAAAAGAAATAATCATCATGCTGCCATAACAGAAAAAAGTAGCCCATGCACAAGCCATATAGCTATACCGGGAAATAAAAATATAATTAATAGCAATGGTTATACTTGCGCCTATCAATGTGATCCATGCGCCTGCCATGGTTTTGTGTGATAATTTGTACCAGATGGATAAATTATAATAGATACCAAGAAACATATTGGCCAAAAGCAATATCGGTACTACGGCAAGCCCTTCCCAGTATTTGGGGCCGATGAAATGTTTCCAAATTGGCATAAAAAGACTTACTACCAAAAACATAACGGTTATCACTAACACAAAAAACTTCATCACTCTGGCATAAGTGCGTTGAGGGTTTTGTCCTTCTGCCTGTTTAAAAAAGAAAGGTTCGGCTCCCATTCTGAATGCCTGAATAAAAAGCGTTATCAGAATAGATAATTTATAGCATGCATTGTAAATACCAACCTGATGCTCTCTTGCAAATGTATCACCGGGCAACCACCAAACCAGCATCAGTCTGTCGAAAGTTTCGTTGATCATACCACCCATACCGGCTACAACTAACGGCAAAGAGTACAACATCATTTGCTTCCATAATTTCACATTGAATTGGAGACGTATCTTTTTTATTTCTGAAGAAAGCAGGAGTAATGTGAATGCCGACTGTATAAGATTTGCCAAAACTACATATACAATGGGGTTGGTGGTCGTGTTATAGAAAATCGATACCCAACTTGAAGGGTTATTTTGTATTTGAGTTGAACAATAACTGATAAAAAACCAGGTAAAGAAAATGTTCAATAAGATGCTGGTAATTCGTATAAATGCAAACTTTCTTGGCCGTCCATCGGCACGAAGCCTAGCAAATGGAATGGTGCTTAATGCATCCAATGCGATAATAAGAATACTCAATTGCAATAACGACGGGAAATCAGTCAGACCGGTTATCTTTCCCAGAAAAGGTTGGCAGAACCACAGAATAACAGAAAAAAATATTGTTGAGAAGATCAGTGACAATGCTGTCGTGCTATAAATACTTTCTTTGTTTTCTTCTTTGGATGCAAATCTGAAATAAGCCGTTTCAAAACCATAGGTAAAAATGATGTTTAGAATAGGGATCAAGGAATAAATGATGCCCATCTTGCCAAAATCGTCTGTTTTTATAGCAGCGTTATATGTTAAATAGGGTGTAAGCAGATAATTGATAAACCGGGCGGCGATAGAACTGGCTCCATACCATATAGTTTGACCGGCTAATTTTTTTATACTGCTCAAGTATTTCGTAATTTTAAACTCAAATTTAAAGGCATTTTTGTTTATTTACTATTATTTGTAGGTGCCTGCAACTCTTTAACCCTATTATCAGTCTTATAAAAAAATTAATTATGAAAAAATCTATTATTATTTGCTTGCTTTTTTTAGGAGCATACAGCATTACAAACGCACAATCTACTACTGCACAGGTTGAATATAACAAAGTGAGTCAGGCCGGAATTGTCAATGAATTACCATTTGACCCTGGTATAACCGAAGATGCGATCGTTAATAAAATGAAATCTTTAGGCTATAGCGGAAAAAGCAGTAAAGGTTTTATTGTTTTTAAAGCAGTAAAGCTGGCAGAATTAGGTGCAGATACTTATGATATGTACTACAAGATCGAAAGAAAAAGCAAAAAAGAAAAAGACAAATCAACCGTATCGTTGTTATTGACAAAAGGCTATGAGAATTTTGCAAATGAAACATCTGATCCGGCCTTGTTTGCCAATGCTAAAACATTTTTAAACGGCTTGACAGAAGTGGTTGCAGCAGCCGATCTTGAAAGACAAATTGAAGAACAGGAAGCAGTCGCCAAAAAAGCACAAAAAAAATATAATAACTCAGTAGATGATGGTGCAGATCTTGAAAAAAAGAAGCGTCAAATAGAACAGGATATTGCTGATAATATTAAAGATCAGGCGAACAAAAAAGCAGAAGCTGCTACTCAGCAACAAATATTAGAAACATTAAAGGCAAAACGTAAAAATTAAGATTTTCGGATTTTATTTTTAAAGGTGTAGTTCAACAACTACACCTTTTTTAATGCTTGTCAATAAATACAGGTGAATTATTGATCGGGGAAGAAAATCTGGCGTCGTGTGTCATTGCTGAATCGGTGAGTGTATGCAAAAATGCGATCAGATCAACTCTATTGCTTGGAGTAACGATTATTTTTTTTGCTTTCAATACAGGATCAATATTTTTTAAATTGACAATATCTAATGTATTGTAGTGCTCTATTATTTTACTGAAATTGATAAAGCGGCCATCATGCATATAAGGTTGTGACAATGCAATGTTGCGTAAGCTGGGTGTTTTGAATTTTAAGGAATCTTCCGGCTTGTTGGTTATTTTCATCTGACCATAATCTTTTAAAGAGTTATTGATTGGTAACCCTATATTGTGAAAAGCATTATCGGTGAACAACGGTTCTTTATGACATGTGTTACAGTTTGATTTAAAAAATTCGTAACCCGCCTGTTCGCTTGCAGAGAAATTTGCCTCGCCGTTTTTTACTTTATCGTATTTACTGTTGTACGATTGAATGCTGCCGGTGAATTGTGCAAGCGCTTTCAATACTCTTTGTGTATTAATAATCGTATCGCCGAATGTTTTTGAAAAAAGATCAACATACACTTTATCTCTTCTCAGTTTATACAAAACATTTTCAAGCGTTTCACCCATTTCGTTTTCAGCTGTAATAGGGGCGATGGGTTGCACTTCAATATGATTGATGCCACCATCCCAATGCAACTCCCTCATCCAGGCTAAATTGAAAAGTACAGGTGCATTACGGGTTGTAAGCGAATTGTTGATGCCATGACTAAGATTATGATCGAAAGAAGAGAACCCGGCAAATTGCTGATGGCAGGTAGCACAAGCAGTGCTTCCATCACGGCTTAAGATGCCATCATAAAATAATTTTCTACCTAATTGAAAACCTTCTTCAGTAACAGGGTTATTTTCAAAAATATCAAACGTAGGTTTTGGCCATCCTTTCGGAATGTATAAACCTATGGTGTGTTGTTTTTGTAAAGATGAAACCTTACTGCTTTTGCATGCATCTATGATCAACACAAAAAACATCGATGCACAAAAAACTAATATTGTAATTCGTTTTATCAAAAGGAATATATAGAATGAATTATTTTAGTGCAACTAAATATCTGACTAAAGTTGTCGGCAATTTTTTTTGCTTCAATTCCTTCTGAAGTACAAATGGGTATTTCACTTATTTTAAATGACTTTCCGTTTTCCCAAAATTTACGCAGATCTGCTTCAAAAATTAATTCCGTATTTGTATTTTCCGTTACTTCAAGTGAGGATAAATTAAATGTTACTCGGCGTAGTGTATTATTAAGCCCCTGAAACCCGCCGATATGATATTCGAATTTATTATCGGCCATCTTGCTTTGTGGAGAGGTGCCTTCTACTTTGAACATAATGTAGCCGCTATTCCATGTCCAGAACATACCATTTAAAGGATCCAATGCACCCGTTTGTGCACCGGAAATATTTTTAATGCTATCTACACCAATTAAAAAAGAAACAGACTTGTAAGTGCCGGATTTTAATGCAAATGAAAAACGATTCGATTTAGGAACAGTATTTTCTTCTGCCACCGAAATTAAATGGTAGCTATCTTTTTCTGAAATCACTTTGCCTTTTGTAGTAGTGAATGTGAGATTGCTGATGTAATATTTTAGTTTGGTAATAGTGTACTGTTCTTCATATACAACATCATCTTCTTTGTATTGATTAATGTATTGCTCAGATCCTAATATAATTGGTTTGTCCCGAACCACATTTGTAAAGAAGATTTCTATATTATGCGGTGCTTCGTTTGCACTTGTGCTTGGCAACTTATGGCAGGATGCAAAAACTATAACCATAAAGAGTAAGCTAAGTAACCTCATATTGTTATAGTTTAATTTTCTTACGGTTTTGTTTGATCTCTCCTTTTTTCTTTTTGCTATCCAGTGTTTTTTCTTTTACGGCTTTGGGCACTTTGGTTGCTTTTCTTTTTTTAGGAATGATAAGGGCTTTAGTAACCAGTTCATTCATTTTTTTAATAACCTGTGCTTTATTCCCCAATTGGCTTCTTTCTGTCTGACTTTTGATCAATAAACAGCCATCCGCATTAATTCTGTTGGATAATTTCTCCTGTAAACGCAGTTTTTGTTCATCAGTAACTAATGAAGACGCATTAATATCCCAATAACCCTCCACCATGGTCTCCACCTTATTTACATTCTGACCACCCTTTCCACCACTTCTGGCAGTTTTAAATCTTATTTCTAACGAGATATCCATAACCAAATTTAGCAATATTCGCTATTTCAGTGCGTTAAAAGCCTGATGTTTAGTATCTTTAATTTTAATAAAAGCAAAAAAAGCCACATTTTTGCAAGGACGTTAATAAGTATTGATGACAAAAGGTATATACAATTCATTAGTAGAGCGGAAAAGAACAGGCAAAAAATCGTTTGCCGTACTAATTGACCCCGATAAGGTGAACAGTACCAATATGGAACAACTGATCGATCTGTCTGTTTCAGCGAAGGTCGATTACTTTTTGGTAGGCGGTAGCTTGGTTATCTCTACTTATTTAGATGAATGTTTACAATTGATCAAACGCAGTTGTAATATCCCAACAATATTATTTCCCGGAAGCCCGTCGCAGGTAAGTAAGTATGCAGATGCATTATTGTACCTGTCGCTTATCAGCGGACGTAACCCTGAATTACTCATCGGTCAGCATGTAGTATCAGCGCCATTTGTAAAAAAGAGCGGACTGGAAATTATGCCAACCGGTTATATGGTGGTAGATGGCGGAGCACCAACAACCGTTTCTTACATTTCTAATGCAAGCCCTTTACCTGCCGACAAAAATGATATAGCTATGTGTACAGCCATGGCCGGCGAAATGCTGGGCATGAAATTAATTTATATGGATGCCGGTAGCGGAGCCAAACGAGCTATCCCCGAAAGCATGATACAAAAAGTAGCACAGTCTATAGAAGTGCCTTTAATTATTGGTGGTGGTATCATCGAACCCGAAAAAGCTTACCTCAATTGCAAGGCCGGTGCCGATGTAATTGTTGTTGGTAACGCTATTGAAAAAGATGCTTCTCTTATTAAAGAAATGGCTGCTGCGGTACATAGTGTACCGGTGAACGTTGGGTAGATTTTTTTGAATACCAGCTTCAGTTTTTCATGGCGTCATCGTTGCGTCGCAATCCTTTCATCTTTAGTACTACTATTTAACTTTTCTCTAAACGTATAAGGTGTATAAGAAGTGTCGCCTATATTTGTGTTATACATAATTGAGATACAATATGTCAATTTTCAAAAAATTATTTGGAAAAAAATCGATTGAGTTGAGCAACTTTATTGATAATAATGAATCTGAGCAAGCAGTTATTATTTACTTCGACTATAAAAAAGATAATTTAGAACCACTCCATTCATTGGAAAAACAGTTGGAGAAAATAATCAATGATACTATGGTTGGGGAATATGATGGGCACGAAATCCGCACAGATTATAATGATGGAATACTTTATATGTATGGACCCAATGCGGAAGTTCTATATAAAACAATAAAACCGATATTGGAAGCAACAGATTTTATGATCGGCGCTACTGCAAATATTCGTTTCGGTCCGCCAAGTGCAGGGGTAAAAGAAATAGAAGTTAGAATAGGAGAAGATTAATCATATCCTTCTGCATGTTCGGTGAAGACACCAACCTCGAGGGAAATATTCAATCTACAATATTCCATATTAAATACCTACAAACTCATCATCTCTTTAAACTTCACCGCCTGTCTTCTACTCACTTCAACTTTTTCACCGCCTTGTAAGTCTAAAAGAAGTCCGCCATTAAAATAAGGTTCGATCTTTTCGATCATTCGCATATTCACAATATGCTTACGGTTGGCACGGAAAAATATTTTTTCATCCAAACGTTCTTCCAAAGCGTTTAAAGATTTTAAGATGAGCGGTTTGTTACCTGCAAAGAAAACTTTTGCGTAGTTACCAACGCTTTCGAATAAACGCACTTCAGATAGTTTTACAAACCAGCAACGTTCGCCATCTTTCACAAAAACCTGATCGTTTTCGCTCAGCATACCACGACCAAAAGCTTGTTGTGCAGCCAGTTCTTTTTCTTCTGCCAGTTTTAATTTATGTAGAGCATCACCCAATCTTTTAGGTTCAATGGGTTTCATTAAATAATCCAACGCATTTACTTCAAAAGCTTTTAAAGCATATTCATCATAGGCCGTAGTAAAGATCACATGCGGAGCTTTATCCAATTCCATCAGCATATCAAAGCCGGTCTTACCGGGCATTTGAATATCCAGGAAAATAAGATCCGGGTTTAGGTTGTCTATCTTTTCAATACCCTCAGCAGCATTTGCAGCTTCGTCTATCACTTCAATTTCAGGAAAATCCTGCAATAGTTTTCTTAATTCATTTCTTGCAAGTCTTTCGTCATCGATAATAATTGCTTTTGGCATAACACTATATTTTATAAAATATTTTTTGGCATAATGATCCTCGATTCAACAGTATCTGCATCTAAATTCTTAATATCAAAAGTAGCTTTACCCTGGTATAAAAGATTCAATCTGTTTTGAGTGCTCTTTACACCAAATCCGTCTTCACTTATCAAAGTACTCAATTGTCCGGAGTTTTGCACTACCAATTCGTGGTGATCATTTACAAAATCGGAGATCACTTTTATTTTTCCACCGTTTATTTTTTTGCTGATGCCGTGTTTGATCGCATTCTCAACCAGTGTTTGCAACATCATCGGGGGTACAGGTTGCTCCAATGTGTTTTCGTCAATATCTAATTCAATGGTGAGTCTTTCTTCAAAACGCATTTTTTCCAGCGCAAGATAATCTTTCACAATATTCAACTCTCTCACCAAAGGAACGGTCTCCAATTTCTCCGCATGCATGCTGCTGCGTAAAATATTACTTAACTCAGTAATGGCATTTCTGGCACGTTGAGGATTTTCATCTACCAATGCCCTGATACTATTTAATGCATTAAAAATAAAATGCGGATTGATATGCGATTTGATCGTCTTCAATTCCAGTTCTTTTACCAGCGATTGAAGTTTCAACGTATCTACCTGCTGTTTGCGGTTACGTTCCACATAATGGTAAGTATAGTAAATGAGGTTCCAGATAAACAAAATAAAAAAACTGTTAATAATACTTCTTATCAGTTCATTCAACAAAGAGATACTTGGATCCACATATCCTCTCAAGCCAAACAATTTTTCAGCTCCTACATCAGCACAGGCATAGATGATCGAAAAAACGATGGTGATCAGAATAAATGAAATGATCTGATTACGGATGGGTTTTTCTAAAAATTTATAATGTTTGATCACAATTCTCATAAGGTGAGTTGAAAGCAAACCCAGCACAACACTGATGAGTATGATCAGGTAAAAATGCTCTACTTTACGAATAGAGAGGGTAAGATAGAAGAATACGGTAATAGCGGCATTTAGCCCCCATCCGCCCAATTGGCACATCCAGTATCTCGATAATTGCTTAAACATTGTACACAAATTTACAGTTAGCCAACTTAAATGCAACCCTTGCATATGATTAGTGGCGAAATGCTGTGCTGGGAGGCGATATATCAGATTTTTTTTGTCCGTGCAACCATTATTGTCACGAATCAATCTTAATATAATCCTGATAAGCTATTATATAACTAACAATCAAAATTTACGAGGATGTCATTCAATTTATTAGATGCTGCAAAAGGGTTAATTACCAACGATTTGATAAGTAAAGCAAGTGCTTTTTTAGGTGAAAGTGAAACTGGAATAGCAAAAGCATTTAGCGGTATTTTGCCTGCATTGATAACAGGCATTACAGAAAAAGCTTCAAATAACGGCGGTGCCAATACTGTTTCTAATTTGGCATTGCAAGCGAATAGTGCCGATTTTGTTGGAAATATAAACGGCTTTTTTGAGAATGATAGTGGAGGCGGATTACTGAATAAAGGAGCCCGATTATTGGCTGGATTGTTTGATGAACATAAAACCAATACGCTTACGAATATCATTGCAAATTTCTCTGGAATAAAAAAATCTTCATCAACTTCTTTACTAAGTATGGTTACTCCTGTAGTTTTGGGGCTTTTGGGTAAGCAAGCTGCAGCAGATCATTTGAACGGAAGTGGACTGGCATCTCTTTTGAAAGAACAAAAAGGAAACCTGCTAAAAGCCTTGCCTTCCGGGTTGAACTTGGGAGATCTTTTCAGCGGAGCAACTAGTAACTTAAATCATTCGACCGATCGTGTAAAATATGCTGCTTTAGAAACCCACGAAAAAACTGAGACCGGATTAAAATGGTTGCTTCCTTTATTATTGTTGGCATTGGCACTTCTGACGGCGTTGTTTTTTTTAGGAAAAGGATCTAATAAGGGGAGCGAAGCGGCCAATGAACTTGATTCAGTAAGGTCTAGAACAGAAGACTCTGCTGACGCTTATAAAAATAGCACTTCCGGAAGACTAGATACACTAACGCAGGAGTGGTTATATGATTCAGGTAAACAAATAACGATCGACCTTCCTAATAACACAGGCAAGTTGCTGGTTGGTGAAAACTCTACCGAAAATAAATTGTTTAAATTTTTGATGAACACCAATGCAAAAATTGATACAATAAAAGGTAATTGGTTTGAGTTAACGAATGTTCATTTTAAATCAGGCGGAACTCAATTAGATTCGACCTCGATGGCACAACTTGGAAATATTGTTGCCATTATAAAAGCTTTTCCGACAGCAGAATTTAAGCTGGGAGGTTATACAGATAATTCAGGAGATTCTCTAGCAAATGTTCAATTGTCTCAAAAAAGAGCAGATGCCGTAGCTACTCAGCTAAAAAAAATGGGAACATCGGCTACAGCTATTACAGGGGCTGAAGGCTATGGCCCTCAGATACCCATAGCAGATAATACAACACCAGAAGGCAGGGCACAAAACCGTCGTGTGGCTGTAAGGGTTAAAGCAAAATAGTTTTAGTTTTTAGGTTGGAATTGTTACTTCCCCTCACTTAGTGAGGGGATTTTTGTAAACAACATATTTAAAGATTAATGTTTAGTTTTACAGGGTTGATAAAAATCATTCATGCCCAATCCAAATTTAAATACGGAAGGATCTTCTTTAAGTGCTGCGGATAAAGAATTCGAGAACAATATTCGGCCAAGCGAAATGGCCGACTTTACAGGTCAGGCACAAACCATAGAAAATCTGAGGGTTTTTATCAAAGCTGCTAAGATCAGAGGAGAGGCGTTGGATCATACTTTGTTTCATGGTCCGCCGGGGTTGGGTAAAACAACACTCAGCAGAATCATTGCAAATGAATTAGGTGTTAATATCAAAGAAACCAGCGGGCCGGTAATTGAAAAGCCCGGTGATCTTGCAGGCCTACTTACTAATTTAGAGCCGAATGATGTATTGTTTATTGATGAGATACATCGGTTGAGCAATGTGGTGGAAGAATATCTATATGCGGCTATGGAAGATTTCAGGATCGATATTATGATCGATAGCGGACCTAATGCAAGAAGTGTGCAGATCAATTTAAACCCTTTTACCTTGGTTGGTGCAACAACAAGAAGTGGTTTATTAACTGCACCGTTACTTTCCAGATTCGGAATAAAATCAAGATTAGAATATTACAATGCAGAAACATTACAGAAAATTATTTTGCGTTCTGCTGGTATATTGAATACTTCTATAACGGTAGATGCAGCTAAAGAAATTGCCGGACGTAGCAGGGGTACACCACGTATTGCAAATGGACTGTTGCGTAGGGTAAGGGATTTTGCTCAGGTATTGAACGATGGGGCAATAGATATAGGCATTACCCAACATTCTTTAAAAGCATTGAATGTAGATGAGCATGGGCTCGATGATATGGATAACAGAATTCTTTCTACGATCATTGATAAATTCAAAGGTGGCCCAGTAGGTATTACAACCATTGCAACGGCAGTAGGCGAAGAAGCAGGTACATTGGAAGAAGTATATGAGCCTTTTTTAATTCAGGAAGGATTTATACAACGCACTGCCCGAGGAAGAGAAGCTACCGAAAAAGCGTATACGCATTTGGGTAAGACAATGCCAAAGTTTGGCGGGCCGGGTAATTTATTTTCATAGAATTTAGAAACGCTGATTTAGCTGATAAAAAAATGCCGCAGATTTTATCTGCGGCATTTGTATAAATTCTTTTGAACTATATTACTATTTTACGAAGCAACCAATCTAAATCCATTGCCATGAATATTTACAATTTCAATAGCAGGATCTTCTTTTAAATATTTACGAAGCTTAGCAATATATACATCCATGCTTCTTCCATTAAAGTAGGTGTCGCTACCCCATATTTTTTTCAACGCAACTTCTCTTGGCAATAGGTCATTTTTGTATTCGCAAAGCATTTTAAGTAATTCGCTTTCTTTGGGAGAAAGCGTGATCAGTTTCCCGTCAAAACCCAATTCACGTAGGCGTGGATTGAAATGATATTTACCCATATCAAATTCTGCGTTCACTTCTTCTTTATGCAATTCTTCATTGCGTTTTAAGATAGCTTTTATTTTATGCAATAAAACTTCACTATCGAATGGCTTGGTGATATAATCATCCGCACCCAATTTGTATCCCTGAATAATATCTTCCTTCATTGTTTTTGCACTAAGGAAAAATAAAGGAACATCCGGATTGATATCACGAATTTCTTCTGCCAATGTAAACCCATCCATATTTGGCATCATCACATCCAAAAGGCAAAGATCGAATTTCTCTCTTTGAAAGGCAGCCAAACCAAGTCTGCCATCTCTTTCTAATGTAATGTCATAATCATTTAATTCAAGATAATTTTTTAAGACCATGCCAAGATTTGCATCATCTTCGCATAAGAGTACCTTGGGTTTTATCGGTTCCATGTTGTTATAGTTTAAAGGCAAATAAAGTAAATGTTATTTGCTACCACGAATATAATGCCTAATTTTTTTATAAAATCGATTTAACGAAATTGTAACGTTTTATCAATACTTCAATATTGTTAAATTTTACACAGTTAATTTCAGCAAGCTTTGTACCTTTCAGTAAATAAATTTTACAATGGCAAATCAGGAACTTTTTTTACAAGTAATAAAAGACGGATATACTTTTAAAGGAGAATCTGTTAAAATAGGTGCGGCGGTATTGGATGGAGTTGTGGTGGCTGATGCAGGTATTTATCTTCCACTCAAAACCATGAACAGGCATGGTCTGATTGCCGGGGCTACAGGTACAGGTAAAACCAAAACACTACAAATGATCAGCGAATACCTGAGTGATGCAAGTGTACCGGTTTTATTGATGGATATAAAAGGTGACCTGAGTGGTATCGCTGCAATGGGGTCAAGTAATGATAAAGTAGTTGACAGATACCAAAAGTTGAATATTGAGTATAAACCAACACAATTTCCGGCAGAACTTTTAACGCTCAGCGATCAGAAAGGTGTTCGATTAAGGGCAACCGTTAGTGAGTTTGGTCCGGTTTTATTAAGTAAGATATTAGGGCTGAATGATACACAAGGTGGGGTAGTGGCAATGATATTTAAATATTGCGATGATACAAAGCTGCCACTGTTGGATCTGAAAGATTTTATAAAGGTATTACAGTATGTTGGCGAAGAAGGAAAAGACGAACTTGAAAAGTCATATGGCAAGATATCCACCACAAGTACGGGCACCATTTTGAGAAAGGTGATTGAATTGCAGCAGCAAGGCGCTGATATATTTTTTGGCGAAAAAAGTTTTGAAGTAGAAGACCTGATGAGAATTGATGATAAAGGCTGTGGTATCATCAATGTTTTAAGGGTTACTGACCTTCAGGACAGACCTAAATTATTCTCTACATTTATGTTGCAACTATTGGCAGAATTATACGCCAGTTGCCCTGAAGAAGGTGATCTCGATAAACCTAAACTGGTAATGTTTATTGATGAGGCTCACTTGATCTTTAATGAGGCAAGCGATGCACTATTACAACAAATTGAAACCATTATTAAACTAATACGAAGCAAGGGTATTGGTATTTTCTTTTGCACACAAAATCCAATGGATGTGCCGGCAAGTATTCTCGGACAACTTGGTTTAAAAGTACAACATGCGCTTAGGGCTTTTACGGCAGCAGATAGAAAAGTGATCAAACAAACAGCAGAGAATTATCCAGAAACAGATTTTTATAAAACCGAAGATCTTATTACACAATTGGGAATTGGAGAAGCTTTGGTTACCATGTTAAATGAAAAAGGTATACCAACACCATTGGCGCATGTCATGCTTTGCTCACCCCGTAGCCGTATGGATGTATTAACTGACAGCGAGATCGATGCAATTGTCGGCAAGTCTAAACTTGTTGCTAAATACAACCAGATAATTGATTCTGAAAGTGCGTATGAAATATTAACAGCTAAACTGGAAGAAGCTGCTGAAAGATCAAAAGCTGAAGAAGAAGAAAAGCCGGGTAAAAAAGAAGAAAAATCCACTTTGGAAAAAGTAGCCAATAATACTATTGTTAAAAGTATGGTTAGAACTGCCGGCACAACCATTGTACGCTCTTTGCTAGGTGCTCTGGGACTAGGCGGCAGAAGCAGATCAAAAAAAAGCAGCTGGTTTTAGCCTGTAGTACTACTAATGACTTTTACGAAGCCTGTATCGTAAATAACTAATTGATTTTTATAAGATTGTCTGATGCAGACAGAAAAAAGCCGTATTCAATTATCATTTGACCACCTATTGACAAATATCAAATAGTTCAGAATATTTCAGCCATACTAAATTGTTGTTAAATTAATAATTTAGTAAACCGTACATAGCTTATAATCAATAAGATAATAAAAATTAATGTGTAAAAAATACACACTTAAATAAAAAAATGTAAAATATTTCATAAAAAACTTGCACGATAGTATTTTCCGTATTATCTTCGTCTTGGTTTTTCATAGGATATTGGATTTTAAAGCGGGACTAGATTTCTATCTTGGTCCCTTTTTTTTGTCCTTACTTTATTAGTGTTTAAACATTAAGTATCAACACTTTCTATATAGATATATTTCCTTCCTTGGTAATTATGAGTTTGTTTTCAGATTGCAGAAAGTCGATCACCTTCCAAATCTTTTCCTTTTTGGTCGGAGCTAAATGCTGTATCAATGTCTTTAACGCAATCGATTGCGTAGAAATAATATTGGTAATTTTTTCAGTGATCTGTTCAAACTCTTCCTTTGTAATGACTAACTCTTTTTGATTAATGCAATTGTCGCAGATCCCACATTTTTTTACGGAAGGGTCATTAAAGTAATGAGCAATTTCTTTGGAGCGACAGTTAATGGTATTGTTGATATAATTGATCATTGCTTTTACACGAATGTCGAACTGTTTTTTTCTTAGCAAATGATTGTCCAAATTGATCAAGAAACTATCTGCATACATTCTGTTTAGCAACAATGTAATTTGTGGTTTATCTTTTTGTTGTACGTAATCAACAATGCCCAAATATTTTAATTGCAATAATTCTTTTTCTATATCTTCTCTTTTCCTCTGAATGAATCTGGCCAACTGGTTCTCATAAATAGTAGCCGGATAATCGAAGATGCCTTCATAACTGCGTAGTAAACCTTTTATAATAGCTGAATATTGCGGATTGTGAATCTCGAAGTCATTCAATGTTTCTTTACTGCAGTTAAAAACCAATGTTGACGGTTTAAAGAACACTTCATTAAAGCTTAGTATGCTTTCCTGTTCCAATGTTTTAATAGCATAGGTTGCTGTAAGAATATTTTGTTTGAAAGCGGAGCTGAAAATTGCAATGTCAAAATCGTAGCTACTATATGCTCCGCTACCCGCCGGAATTTGCAAATGGTTCATTAGATCGATATAAACTTTTTTTATTTCTTCCTGACTAGGGTAGCGAATATTGCTTTGCTTTTGCAGGTCATCCAGTTCCCTGTCGTTATACAACAATACAGCATACGATCTCTTTCCGTCCCGACCGGCTCTACCTGCTTCCTGATAATAATTCTCCAAACAATCCGGTACCTCATAATGTACTACAACTCTTACATCGGGTTTATCTATTCCCATACCAAATGCATTGGTGCAAACAATAACAGTAGTTTGATTATTGATCCAGCTTTCCTGCTTTATATTTCTTTCATCATTACTTAATCCTGCATGATAAAAATCTGCATTGATCTTATTCAATTTTAAAAGATCGGAAATGTCTTTTGTGTGTTTTCTGCTTTTGCAATAAACAATAGCACTGCCTTTTACATTGTTTAATATCTCTAATAATTTATTTTGTTTGGATGATACGTTGAAAGCGCTATATGATAAGTTTGGTCTGTCGAATGATTGCTGAAAACGTTCGCTTGTTTTTTTGAATAACAATTTTTCACAAATGTCATCCTGCACTTCTTTAGTGGCCGATGCTGTTAAAGCCAATACGGGCACAGAAGGGATGTATTCTCGTAAAGCAGCAATACGTAAGTAAGATGGTCTGAAATCATAGCCCCACTGACTGATACAATGCGATTCATCAACAGCAATCAAATTAATATGCATTGCCGGTAAAAACTCCAGAAATAAATTTGTTTCTAATCGTTCAGGCGATACGTATAAGAATTTATAATTGCCGTGTACAGCATTTTGTAAAGTTTTTTTTACTTCAATAAAACTCATGCCGGAGTAAATGGATAATGCAGGTATGCCTTTATTCTTTAAATTTTGAACTTGATCTTTTATTAATGCAATGAGTGGACTAATAACAAGACATATACCATTTGATGCCATTGCCGGTACCTGAAAACAAATGGATTTGCCGCCACCGGTGGGTAACAGAGCTAGTACATCTTTTTTATCTAATACAGCATTAATGATATCTTCCTGTAAAGGACGGAAAACATCATAGCCCCAATATTCTTTTAGTATTTCCTGAGTTGTCAAAAGAATGAAATTATCGACCTGAAATTAAACTACTTTCCTGTAATTTAAACGAATAGAATTAATGGCCAGCACCACATCACTGAATCCCATTGCCAATGCAGCAATGCCGGGTTGAAGAAAACCCATGGCAGCAATAGGAATGGCAACAACATTATAAATAAATGCCCAAAAGAGATTTCCTTTTATAGTAGAAAAAGTATGTTTCCCTAAACCCAAAGCCATTGGAAGATGTTGAATACCGTTATTCATTAAAACAACCTGTGCTGTTTGCATTGCCAGATGTGATGCATCACTCATGGAGATGCCGATGGTAGCTTTTGCCAAAGCAGGTGCATCGTTAATGCCATCACCTACCATTGCCACAGGAGATTTTTTATTTAATTCTTCTATGATGGCCAACTTTTCTTCCGGAGATTTTTCGGCATACACTTCTTCAATGCCAATTTCGGCAGCAACCTTTTTTGCTTTATCAATATTATCGCCGCTTAATAAAATAGTATGAATATTTTTTGAATGTAAATAAGCAACAACTGCTTTTGCTTCTTCTCTTATTTCATCTTCCATATCAAACCAACCGATCAAAGAGTCATTTTTTAGAAGATAAGCAGTATGTGTATTGTCTTCAGTAAGTTTAGGGGCTACTTTATAAGATCCGAGCAAATAAATATTTCCTTCATTGTCTTCTGCTTTTATTCCAAGACCTTTTATTTCCTCTATTTTTTTCCAGTTAATGGCATTGCTAATTTTTAATTCGCTAACGATCGCCTTTGCAATTGGGTGATTAGAATATTTTTCTAAAGAAAAAATAATTTGCTTGAATTCATCTTCATGAATGGTGCTGTAAATTTTGCTTATTACAAATTGCCCTTTTGTAAGCGTACCTGTTTTATCGAATACAACTGTAGAAATATTTTTAAATAGCTCAAGGCTTTTTGCATTGCGAAAAAGTATTCCCTTTTTTGCTGCTCTTCCCAGTCCTACTGCAATAGCTGCAGGTGTTGCAAGTCCCATGGCGCAAGGACAACTAATTACTAATACAGCAATGCTTCTCATTAAAGATGATGTGCCGGAAATATTGAAAGCAAAATAGTTGACTAAAAAAGTAAGGATTGAAATAGCTATTACTACAGGTACAAATACAGCACTGATTTTATCTGCCATTTGCTGTATAGGTGGTTTCTCACTTTGTGCTTGTTTTACAAGATTCAAAATATTACTCAACACTGTGTCTTTACCTACAGAGGTAACCTGAGCTTTTACAGTACCGTCAATAACAAGACTACCGCCTATCAATCCATCTTTCTTTTGTTTGTGAATGGGTTTACTCTCACCCGTCAATAACGCTTCATTCACTTGTACATCACCCCATAAAATTTTGCAGTCTGTTGGAACCTGCTCACCGGTTTTTATAAGGATAAGATCACCAACTCGTAATTGTGTGTTCTCAACAGGAAATATTTGCTCTTTATGTTCGTCATCAAAAGCGATCATATTGGCCATTACTTTTTGCTGAGCCGATAATTTGTTCAGTTCTTTTTGTGTAATGGTTACCGATTTATGTTCAACCCATTCACCTAAAAAAACCAATGTGATAATGGTTGCGGCTGTTTCATAAAAAATATAATCCATACCGAAATTTCCCAATGTTCCTATCAGACTATATACAAAGGCAGCAGTGGCACCGATTGCGATCAAGACATTCATGTTGGGGATACCACGACGTAAACTTTTAAATGCACTTACGCCAAAATATCCCATTCCAACTATGTAAACAGGCAAACAGATCGCAAACTGTATCCATGGGTTCATCAAAAAATGAATATGCCAGGGAAGCATGTGTAGCATCAATACTAACGTAAATGGTAAGCAGAAGAGAAAGCGTTGAAGATGATTGTTGAATGACCATCGCCTATGGACCATGATCCATGGCCGATGATTATGAGTAGTACTTCCGTGGTCCATTGTTTGTTGCCAGTTGTCCGAAACAACCTTATACCCTAAGTCCTTAATGCCTGCTGCTAATGTTTCCTTCGATTTATTTCCGGTTAGTTCAAAACTCACATCCCCGCCTATGAAATTAACTTTCACATCTTGCTGCCCTTCTTTTTGAAGATACTTTGTAATGGTAAGGGCACAATTGGTGCAATCCATTCCTTCTACTTTCCAGTCAATCTTTTCCATAATACAAAATTAGTTTATAGGAGTTTGCACACTTTACCATTTGAGTAAAATATCTTTGCAACATGGAGGTAATTTTTTCATTAAATGACATAGGTATTGCTGCCCAAAAGATCATTGATATGGGCTTGAACAATAAGGTTGTTGCTTTGCATGGAGATATGGGTGCAGGCAAGACAACACTTGTGCATACTATTTGTGAACGATTGGGTGTGCAAGGCAATACTTCTAGTCCTACATTTTCAATTATAAATCAATATAAAACGGATAAGGGTAGTTCAATTTATCATATTGATCTATACCGTTTGAAAGGTGAGGCAGAAGCAATACAAGCCGGAGTAGAAGACTGTCTTTTTTCAGGAGATATTTGCTTTGTCGAATGGCCCGATCGGGCACCGGGGATCTTGCCGGATGAAACATTGCATCTGAAAATTTCTATTGGGGAAAATAATAGCAGAAAAATTGAATGGTAAATGCTGCGTATTCATTTTTAATTATTAATTTTTCATTCTCAATCATTATATGGCAACTTCAAAACCGTTCATATCTCCATCATTTACTTACGAAACACTGGAAGAAACACTGGATGTAAAACCAAAGGGGGCGGTATTATTTATTGGAATACCAAGAGAGAGTTCCTATAACGAAAACAGGATCACCCTAACTCCTGAAGCAATCGGCGTATTGGTAGCCAATGGTCATAGAGTGATCATGGAAACAAAGGCCGGTAACGGTGCCAGCTATAGCGATAAAGATTACAGTGAAGCCGGTGCTCAGATAGCATACGATAAGAAAGCGGTTTTTGAATGCGATATTCTTGTAAAAAGCGCACCTGTAAGTGAAGAAGAATGCGAATTGTTGAAACCGAATCAATACATCATTTCTCCTATACACATTACCGTAATGAAGAGGGAGATATTGCAAAAAATGATGGAAAAGAAGATCACTGCGTTGAGCTTTGAGAATTTGAAAGATGCAAGCGGTCATAACCCAATTGTACGTAGTATGAGTGAGATAGCCGGAAGTGCTGTTATGCTGATCGCAGGACAATATCTAAGCAATGCCAATCAGGGTAAAGGCGTATTGGTAGGAGGTATCAGCGGTATTCCGCCAACTAAAGTAATTATCATTGGCGCTGGTATTGTTGGCGAATATGCTGCTCGTACAGCTTTGGCAATGGGAGCCAGTGTAAAAATATTTGATAATAGCATCTACAAATTAAAACGTTTGCAAAACAATATCGGTGGTCGTTTGTGGACCTCCGTTATAGAGCCAAAAATTCTTGCTAAACAATTAAAGACTTGTGATGTGGCCGTAGGTGCATTAAATAGCTCGGGAGGAAGAACGCCACTTGTTGTTACTGAAGAAATGGTAAGTAATATGCGGCCGGGAACAGTGATTGTTGATGTTAGCATCGATCGTGGAGGTTGTTTTGAAACCAGCGATGTAACTACGCATGAAAAGCCCGTCTTCAGAAAATATGATGTCATACATTATTGCGTTCCGAATATACCAAGTGGCTTTGCCCGTACGGCGAGCCAGGCTATCAGCAATGTATTGATGCCTTTGCTCCTGGAAACTGCGGAAAATGGTGGCATTGAAAATCTTATATGGCGGAAAGAGAATATACGAGCCGGTATATATATGTTCAAAGGGGCATTGACCAACTACTACTTAAGCGAAAGATTTAATTTGAAATACACTGATCTGGCTTTGCTTGTAGCCAGTAAGCGCTAAGACAGCATGAATATATTAGATTTGGAAAAAATACTTGCTTTTTAACAATAGCTATATTACCTTAGTAGTCAATCCCAAGAATACCTGTTCATCCGACCCTACCTAATACCTCTACAATTGTTCTTTTTATAGTGTTGCACTTGCGTAACATTTAGTTGGTACGTCAATATCCTTCCGAAACATACCGCATTCGTCCATATCAGAAATGCCGAAACCCCTTTTTCGTTAACTACAAATTTAAGTTATGAGAACTTTTTCCCTTACACGGACTCCCTTACACAAGAGTTATTTAAAAAATCCGTGGTTATTGCCGTATTTTAAAAGCATACGAAATTCGATATTGCTTTTTTTGCTAACCTTTTTTTCTTTTAGTTCTTTTAGTCAGGGCATAGCGCCTGTATTGACACCGACCGGTGGTTTTCATATAGATGGAAACTTAGTTGCCAATAGTCCTGCTGCCAATGTTGGTGACTGGGTTGCTGGTGCAGGTGGTACCGGTGGCTTCGTTATCAATAACGATGGGTCGGTTTTAAATTCAGCTACTACGTTCAATATTTTTGATCCGTATGATGATAAAACAAATGATGTCATTTTTACGGAAGGTAGTAAGGGTTATATGAGTCCAGCCGAATGGTCATGGGTTGAAGGATCTCCACCAAATAAAAATGAGATCAACCGTGCATTATTACATATTGCCCAAGCTGCTAATGGTGATGTGTGGTTAATGATGGGAGGAGATAGGAGTGATGTAGAAGGAACGGCTTATATAGATTTTGAATTATTACAAAATACTGTAACAAGAGCGCCGGGAGGTGGTTTTACTACAGCCGGTCCTCATGGAGGCAGAACAATAAATGATCTATTGATCACTATTGAATACAATAATGGCGGCGGTGTAAGTAGTATTATTTATTTTAGATGGTTACCGGATGGTAATAATAAATATTCTTATCATGAAATCACTCCGGGGCCGCTTGGGTTTGCTGTTACAAATAACTTAGATGGCGTAAGTGTGCCTTTTTTGGCTTTTGGTAATCCTACTTACGACGGCCTTCAATTTGTTGAAGCTGGTGTTAATGTAAGTCAGGTGATTAACTTCCAAAATGAAGATCCTTGTATAGGCTTTAATGTAAAAACGGTTTTTATAAAAACAAAAGCATCCTCTTCACTATCAGCTGCTTTGAAAGATCTGGTAGAACCAATACAGGTTGGTTTCAATATTAATGAAGCAACACTTGATGCTGTTGGACCTTTGTGTGCAAGTGGCGGAGCTGTTTCACTTTTGGGTAGCCCCGCCGGTGGTACATATAGCGGTGTCGGGGTTAGCGGAAATTCTTTCGATCCTTCAATTGCAGGCCCGGGAGATCACGTTGTTACATATACAAAACAATTTAGTGAGCTATGTTCTAAACAGGCTCAGATCACAATACATGTAGATGCATCTTCAGTAGCCGGAACGGTTAACGGTGCTGCAACCGTGTGCTCAGGATCTAACGGAGGCTCAGTGTCTGTAACCGGTAAAACGGGTAATGTGGTCCGATGGGAAATTATGTCGCAGGGTGGAAACTGGACAACCATTCCTAATGCTGCAGGTCTATCATCAATTAATTACAGTAATCTTACTACAACAACTTCTTACAGAGTAGTTGTAAAAAGCGGTGTATGTCCGGAAGCTACTTCAGCTCCTGCTACCATTACGGTAACGGCTCCATCTGTAGCGGGTGTAGTTGCCGGCGCTGCAACTGTATGTTCCGGATCGAATGGAGGGTCGGTTTCAGTAAGCGATAAAACGGGTGATGTAGTTAGATGGGAAATGATGCCGCAAGGCGGTAGCTGGTCAACTGTTCCAAATTCCGCAGGACTTATATCTATTAATTATAGTAATCTCACAGCAACGACATCATACAGAGTAGTTGTAAAAAATGGCGTATGCCCTGAAGCTACTTCTGCTCCTGCTGTAATTACAGTAAATGCAGCTTCAGTTGCAGGTACTGTTGGTGATGCAGCAACAGTTTGTACAGGTTCTAACGGTGGTTCAATATCTGTGACCGGTAAAGTAGGCGATGTGGTTAGATGGGAAATGATGCCGCAAGGTGGAAGTTGGTCAACGGTAACAAACTCGGCTGGTCTGACATCTATCAATTATAGTAATCTTACAATAACAACCTCGTACAGGGTAGTTGTAAAAAGCGGAGTATGTCCGGAAGCAACTTCAGCTCCGGTTACTATTACTGTAAATGCAGGTTCTGTTGCTGGTACAGTAGGTAACGCCGCAACAGTTTGTTCCGGTTCTAATGGTGGTTCAGTTTCTGTAACCGGTAAAGTAGGCGATGTGGTTAGATGGGAAATGATGCCGCAAGGTGGTAGCTGGTCAACTGTTCCTGGTTCAGCCGGATTGACTTCTATCAATTATAGCAATTTAACAATAACAACCTCATATAGAGTAGTAGTTAAGAGTGGTACTTGTCCTGAAGTGACTTCTGCTCCTGTTACAATAACAATCACTACTCCTACTGTAGCCGGTACCGTTAGTGGCGCCGCATCTGTATGCTCAGGATCAAATAGTGGTTCGGTATCTGTAAGTGGTCAGGTAGGTAGTATAGTTAAATGGCAGAGAATGCCGCAGGGAGGCAGCTGGACAGATATTGCTGGTTCAGCCGGTCTTACTTCTATCAGCTATAGCAATCTTGCAGTTACAACATCGTACAGAGTAGTAGTTAAAAACGGGGTTTGTCCTGAAGCTACTTCTGCTCCAGTTACAATTACTGTTACGCCTCCTGCTGTTGGCGGTAGTGTTACGGGAAGAACATTACAATGTGATAATAATACAGGAGGAACGTTAACGTTGACAGGTTATTCCGGAACAATAGTACGGTGGGAAAAATCTTCCAATAATGGTGCTACCTGGATTCCGATCGCTAATACAACCAATACACTTACGTATGGTTTACTGACTCAAAAAACCATATTCAGAGCAGTTGTACAACAAGGAGATTGCCCTATCGTTTATTCTAACCCACTAACGGTAGTGGTTATATCCTGCGGACCGGTTGGTAATCATTGCACCTATACCCAAGGATTCTATGGTAATGTTGGTGGCTTAGGATGTAGCGGAGGTTTGGAAACAGGTAATGTGATGGAAGCTGCATTACCAAAAATGATCAAAGCATTTGATTATATCGGGCAAACCAAATTTGTGTTTGGTCGTGCCGACATTGGAGGTGTATCAACAGACGATAGAGCTTTTACTTTGTTTAAAGAAGATGTAACGAATATGAATATCTTCAAAATGTTGCCTGGTGGTGGTACAGCGGGTGCATTGGGTAGCAAGCCGGGAGGTACAACATATGGTGATACTTATGAAGGTTCAACTTATAGCGTTGCAAGTACCTGGGATGGTGTTCCTATCTCACCAAACGGATCTACCAAAGGCAAGATCAGAAATGTATTGCTGGCACAAACCATTACTTTGTTCTTCAATATGAATAATGGCACCAATCTTTCAGCATTCGCATTGCATGACACATTATATGTGCAAAATTTTGATTGCTTATCAGGTAATGCAATTGAAACAGCTCCGGTGCTGCAATTTGGAATACCACATAATGTCATTACTTATTTGACTTATAACGGTGGTACTTATTCGAAAGATGTTGCCGGTTTATTCAAATTAGCTAACGACATTTTAGGAGGTGTAACCATTAGCGGCATAACCGCAGCTGATGTAAATAAAGCTGTTGATCAAATCAATAATGCATTTGATGGTTGTCGTTCAATGGTGGGTTTTTATGATATACCTATTCCGCCAACACAAGTGAATGGAAGAACAATGCCTGTTACTTACAATAGCATGATAGATTCAAAATCAACATTGAAAGTTGCAGCGTATCCTAATCCATACAGAGATCGTGTGAAGTTTACAGTGAGATCTGCTGTAGCGGGTAATGCTACTTTGGATGTCTATAATATGCTGGGACAAAAAGTTGCAAATCTTTATAAAGGATATGTGTTTGCCGATAAATATTTGTACATCGATTACGAGGTATTACCAAGTAATAGAGAAAACCTGATTTATATTTTCAAAGTGGGAAACCAACAGATCAGCGGTAAATTAATAAATCCGCAATAATAAAGTGTTTCATCGCTTTATAAAGGTTGTTTCATATTATTTGAAACAACCTTTTTTATTGTTTATAATTTGAGATATTGATCACTTCGTCACAAAAGTCATACTCGTGTTTATCATTACTGCTAATGATAACGAGTTTGTCTGTTGTGTAATTGTCGATTAAAGATCGATAGAGCGATATACCTTCCGCATCTAAGTTTGTGGTGGGTTCATCTAAAAGAAGAATAGGTGCTTTAGTAAAGAAAGCCTGCGCCAGTTTTAATCGTTGTTTCATGCCGCTACTGAAATAGCGTATTTGTTTGTTGGCGGCATGCTTTAACCCGATAATCTCAAGAATTGCTATTTCGTTCAAACTTAATTGTTTAAAGCTATGGTGGAATTTTAAAAATTCAACAGCCGTCATTTCTTCAATGAGTTCAAGATAAGGAGCAGCAATAGACACGTAATTGTATTCTTCAGCAGTTGCTATTATTTTGCCGTTGAGCGAATATTGAATTTTACCCTGATTGTATGAAACCGCTCCGCTGATGACTTGCAATAAAGTCGATTTTCCGGAACCATTAGGGCCTGTGATCGCATACTTTTTGCCGAGATCAAATTGAAGATTGATTTGCCTGAAGATCCATTCTCTGTTAAAGCGTTTGCCTGTATTGGTAAGTTGTATTTGCATCTGTCAGCGATAATGAATTTTAAAACTATTCATCATCTAAACTACCTTTTGTGAATTTTTTGATGATGCCTCTGCCGCTTTCACGAATAAAAGTTACAATTTCATCTCTTTCGTCGGTTGCAGTAATTTCTTCTTCGATGAAATTAAGGGCCTGAGATGTATTCATACCCTTGTTGAAGATGATTCTGTATATATCCAATATCTGGTTGATACTGTCCAAAGAAAATCCACGACGTTTCAGTCCGATAGAATTTACGCCGGCATAACTTAATGGCGTACGACCGGCTTTTATATAAGGTGGTACATCTTTACTCACCAACGATCCCCCACTGATAAAAGTGTGTTGGCCGATTGCAACAAACTGGTGTATGGCACACATGCCGCCAATGATAGCAAAATCGCCAACTACAACATGGCCTGCAACTTGTGTATTGTTACTCATGATACAGTTGTTGCCGATCAAACAATCGTGAGCTATATGGCTATAAGCCATGATCAAACAATTGTTCCCAACTTTCGTTGTCCACCTGTCTTTACTACCACGATTAATGGTTACAAATTCACGTATAGTTGTATTGTCACCAATTTCAACAGTAGTACTTTCTCCGTCAAACTTAAGGTCTTGTGGAATAGCGGCTATAACAGCACCCGGAAATATTCTGCAATTTTTACCGATTCTTGCACCCTCCATAATGGTAACATTACTGCCGATCCAAGTGCCTTCACCAATTTCTACATTTTGATGAATTACACTGAACGGATCAACTTTTACATTGGGGGCAAGTTTAGCGTTCGGGTGAATGTACGTGTGTGGGTGAATCATTTATACCAGGTTAAATTTTATTGCATCTGCAAAAATAGGCGAATCTCTTTATTAGAATCAATGTTTTATATAAAAGTCAAATAAGTTGGATGAGTTGCTGCATTTGAGGATATTTTTTTTGATAAAAGGCTTGTCTTACTCAACCATTATCTTTTTTGCCGCTTCGGCACTTAAATACACTTCTTTTTTGCCTTTCAGTTCTACCAGCAATGATTTGTCGAAATCCTGCACTTCTTTTACTGTAATATGATCTGCCAATGCAATGCCTTGTTTGTCCAAATATTTTAAAAAAGAAGCCGTATTGTCTCCAACCTTTACCACTTTTACTTTTTTCCCGATGGCAGTTTCTGAAAGTAGCCTGCTTTTAATAACGGGCATTTTCCCTTTTTTATCAGGAATTGGGTCGCCATGAGGATCAAAACCCGGGTTGCCTAAAAAGGTTGCCAGCTCATCGAGTAATTTGTCAGATTGTATATGTTCCAATTGTTCAGCTACTTCATGCACTTCATCCCAGGTAAAATTCAAGTGATCTACAAGAAAGGTTTCCCAGAGCCTGTGCTTACGTATAACTTTTACGGCTGCCATCCAGCCATCCTTTGTAAGCTTTGCTCCATTGGTACGATTGTATTCAATCAGTTTTTTTTCATCCAGCTTTCTGAGCATTTCGGTAACAGAGGCAGGGTTAATAGCCAGACTTTCAGCTATTAATTGATTACCGACCCTGTTTTCTGATTGGTAGGTGGCTGAAAAAATAGCTTTGAGGTAATTTTCTTCTGTAACTGATATGTTCATACTTACCGCAAAAATAACCTTCTTAGCGTAAGTAAAACACATCATAGCTAATTTTTTATATAATATTATCCTAATAAATTAAATTTGGGTACCCTAAATTATTGAGTATATTTGCCGGGTACAAATTTTGGCATACATGAAGAAGAGTTTTTTTGTCATTGCATGTATTGCAGCAGTGGTAATTGTTTCCTGTTCAAAATTGGAACCCGGAACTCCTGCTGATGATACATTGCTGGATGGTCCAGTTGATGGTTTAACAACTGCACAGTCGGCACAATTCCTTTCAGGAGATATTGCATTCAATGATGAGGTTTTTACAAAAGAAACAGGGCTTGGTTCTATATTCGTAGCAACCAGTTGTGGCAGTTGCCATGCCGGCGATGGTAAAGGGCACCCTTTTACAACACTGATCAGATTCGGACAAGTTGATAGTACAGGTAACAAGTTTTTACATTTAGGTGGGCCACAGTTGCAGAATAGGTCTTTACCGGGCTTTGTGCCTGAGCAAATTCCTGCAGGAGCCACTTCATCAAGGTTTATGCCGCCGGCCAATACAGGGTTAGGTTTTATAGAACTGGTGTCTGATGCCGATATCATTGCAATGAGTGATCCGAACGATTTGAACGGAGATGGGATAAAAGGAGTGCCGAACTGGAATGAATTGCCGGCATTCATAACACCCGGGCCTGATGCAGCAACAAGAAACGGAAAATATATTTGCCGTTTTGGTAAGAAAGCGAGTGCCTTCAATTTGTTGCACCAAACTGTGAATGCATACAATCAGGATATAGGTATCACTTCTTCTTTTTCTCCAAAAGATGTTTACTCCGGTTTGGATGTTGATCCTGAGGTTGCTAACAAAACAGTGCATGATGTGGTGTTTTATCTGCAAACACTGAAAGCGCCAATTCAACGAAATCAAAATGATGCAGATGTAATTGCAGGTAAACAGCTTTTTATCAGCAGTAATTGTTCAGGCTGTCATAAAACTGAATTAAAAACAGGCTATTCGCCGATTGCTGCCTTGAGTAATAAAACATTTGCGCCTTATACCGATCTGCTGGTGCATGATATGGGCCCTGGTTTGGATGATGGTTATACAGAAGGTACAGCCAAAACAAGTGAGTGGAGAACCCCGCCATTGTGGGGTTTGGGTCTTTCACCAAATTCGCAGGGAGGGCAATATTTTTTAATGCACGATGGCAGAGCAAAATCTATTGAAGAAGCCATTCAGTTGCATGGTGGAGAAGCAACCAATTCTAAAAATAGTTTTAACGCACTTACAGAACTTGAAAAACAGCAATTGATCAAATTTTTAAAAAGTTTATAATGGACAGAAGAAAATTTATTAAAACTGGTTGTATCAGTTGTATCAGCGGCGGATTGATATTGGGTATGCTGGAAAGTTGTAGCAGTACAAAAATTGCCAATGCAAAAATTTTAGGTTCTGATATGATCGTACCATTAACCGATTTTGAAATAAGAAAAGGAAATAAAAAGGAATTCAAAAAATATCTTGTCGTGCAAAATGAAATATTGCAGTATCCTATTTGCGTTTATCGTTTTGATGAAAATAACTACGAAGCCTTGTTGATGAAATGCACACACCAGGGAGCAGAGCTGCAGGTATTTGGAGATAAGCTGCAATGCCCTGCACATGGCAGCGAATTCAATAATCATGGTTTGGCTGAAACAGGCCCGGCCAATACAGCATTGAGAACATTCCCCATCACTATTGTAGATAATCAATTAAAAATATCTTTGAAATGAGATTGAACATATTTGCATTTATTCTTTTTACCCTTGTTGGTTTTTCTTCGCAGGCTCAGATAGATCCTACACTTTTAAGAAGAGCACCTAAAGACACATCCAAGCCTTTAATGAATATGGATGCCATGTATAACCGACCGGCTTTACAGGTAGGCAAACTGCCTGTTTCTTTGGGCGGTTATGTAGAAACGAATTGGCAACATTTGGGTACAGATGGTATTTCTGAAGGGCATCAATTTCAATTCAGGAGATTGACACTTTTTGTATCATCAACCATTACTAAAAGAATTAAATTTTTATCGGAGATAGAATTCGAACCTGCTGAAAAAGAAATTGCTGTTGAATTTGCAGCGGTGGACGTAGAGTTTCATCCTTTGTTGAATTTAAGAGGAGGGATGATCGTTAATCCGATCGGCGCATTCAATCAAAATCACGATGGCCCTAAATGGGAATTTATAGATAGGCCAATTGCTGCTACACAAATGCTGCCGGCTACCTGGAGCAATGCTGGCTTTGGTTTATATGGAAAGTACTATAAAAAGAACTGGATGTTTGGCTATGAATTGTATGCAACAAGTGGTTTTGATAATTCCATCATTGAAAACAATCTCAATAAAACATATTTACCGGCAGCTAAGAACAACGCAGAACGTTTTGAAGAATCTGCCAGCGGTGAACCTTTACTAACGGGTAAGCTTGCCCTAAGAAATACAAAAGTCGGAGAGATCGGGTTATCGTATATGGGTGGTATTTATAATAAATGGAAAGATGATGGACTGATCATAGACACAAAAAGAAGATGCGATGTATTGGCTGTTGATCTCAATACAACCATTAAAAAAACAAATACAACTATTATTGGTGAATGGGCATGGATCTTCGTTGATGTGCCATCAACCTATTCGCAACAATTCGGTAATAAGCAGCGTGGTGGTTTTATAGATATAGTGCAACCGCTTATTAAAAAAAGAATGTTGGGATGGAATGATGCAGTATTGAATCTTTCCTGCAGAGCAGAATATGTAGATTGGAATGTTGGAAAATTTAAAGAAACCGATACCAATATTGCAGATGAGCTATGGAGTATAATGCCTGCCGTTAGTTTCAGGCCCGGATCGCAAACAGTATTTCGGATAAACTATCGTTTTCAAAAACAAAATGACCTGCTGGGAAATCCTGCAGCAAAGACTGCAGGATTTAGTTTTGGAATTGCTACCTATTTTTAATGCTTATTTCTTTTTATCAAATATTGCATAAGACGCATAAAATAAAAAGTTTTTACTTTTTATATAAGCACCGTTTGATATCCTATCTTTTGGGATAAGGTTAACCACACCAATGTTATACTGTATGCCAAGGTTTAGTTTTTTTGCTCTTACAGAAGCTTTAAAAGTAAGCCCGGCATCCATACTTTTTCTGTTGTCTTCAGTGCCATTACCAAAACTCATTTTCTTAAAGTCATCAATGGCCAATACTTTAAATTTACCCGATGCAGCAATGCCTACAAATGGTCCTGCTCCAAATGCTAAGCCCATTTCATCCCTTGAGCCGGGTGAATGAACTACTATTGATAAAGGCGCAGCAAGCGTAAGGTAATTAACAATTACTTTGCCTCCGGTAGTGGATTCATAGCCTGTTTTTAAATAAGATAAAACAGGATTCACTGCAAGTTCAACTTCATCTTTATGTTGTATATGAAGGTAAGTTTCGAGCCCTATACCAAAAGCAAAATTACCATTGCCTTTACCGTTATTGGTTTTTACATTGCTGGAGCCAAAATCTAACTTGGCATATATCGGACTGTTTTGTGCGGTTGCAAAAACAGTAGTAAAGGTCAGGAAAAGTAGAAGTGTTGTTTTCATTGTTTAAATTTTTGTAAACTTAAACAAGGTGTTGAATGAATGGTGTACCCAATGAAGGGTATTTTGTGTGGAGTGTTTAACTAATAGTTACGTTGAGTCCCTTTCTTAAAGTATTGTGTATCTCTGCAACTTTGTCTGTGTGTTCGATCAACGCTTTAATTTCTTCAGTTGTTGCATCTGCTATCACATTTGCTTTGTATTGAAAATTTGAACCGGGTTCACCTTCTCCACCAAAATCACCCGTTACAATAACTTCCACATCGGAAACAACCATATTTCTCTTTGCCGCCTCACGGTAAATGTCATTGCAAAAACAAGTTGCTAACGAGAGCAGTAAGAGCTCCCCACCATTTATAGATGAGCCATAACCTGAAGACTTCGGCGCAATGGCTATTTCTTTTATTGAATCATTTGTTTGAACAGTTGTTTCCAGTTGATTCAATTTACTTTTAATGCTTGCTGAAATTTTCATTGTTTTATAATTGAAATTCGAAAGTGGTTGATGGAAAGAACGAACAGGGCTTGCTGCTGTGCTGGAATTTTATAACGTCCAGCACGGAACTGAAGCCCAATAAAATTACTGATGATGAAGATAGCAACAAAAGCTGATAGAATTACGTCTGACCAAACCGCTGCTGATACTGAACAAAAGATGAGGAGTTATTCTTCAGCCAGCATAGCAGCAAACCGATTGTTGTGCGTTCGTGTTGTCAGTCAATGAACTTAAAACTTGATATTAGTCTGGCTATAACTTTGTCATCAAGAGCCCGTCCATTAGTTTGAATTTCAACAGTCCTGTCTGCTTTGCAGAAATAGAAAAATTGGCATTCACCTGCTGCTGCATGAAAACCATTTTCCTTACAACTAATACCACAGATATTGTCGTGCCGAATACCTTTCCAATTTTTCCCTTTGATAAATTTAACTGGAACGTCATGCCTTACTCTGTCACTCGTCACGTAGTCGTCACCATTTTTGTCGAATTGCTGAAATAAAAGTGTGTCCAAGCCATAGTTGTCAAAGTCCATTCTAAACACAATTCCTTCAAAGCAATCCCTGTAAATGTCCTTTTGAACTTTTGTCGTCGGAATGCAAATAAACCCTTCTTGTTCTTTGCTGTACTTAATTGTCCAATATGTTGGTATGTCAAATGAAATTTTGTGAGCTGTGTCTCTGTACGTCTTGAATGCAATGGTCTGCCCGAAAGAGTTTGTACAAAAGGCAAGCAATATCCAGATAAAATGTGTCAGTTTAACCATGTAAGTTTTGAAGTTGAGAGCTGCTCGAACATGACGCACAACGGCCCGGGTATTTACGAAGGCCGGGAATTAGTATTCCGTCCGCCCATAACCGATGCTGATTGAAAATATTTTGTTGAAGTTAAGAATTGCTGTTCAACGTTGCTCGTCAAGCCCGAACTGAAATTGATCAGTGATTCGCTGCTGATTGTAATTCCGTCTGCCCGGCTTTCGTAATATACCCATGTTGGTGGCAGTTTTTATGAACTCCAACCAAAATGCAGTATGAAGTAAGATTCATTTCCTTCAATTAGGATGTCGTCATTTACATGGTCTTGACCAAAACAGTAGTGAGTGTCAACGCCACTTAGCAAATAAATATTGACCAAACCAATTTTGTCCAAAAAGCAAGTTAGGTTTAGTTTAAACTGACTTTCAAGTGGTTTATACAATTCAGTTACTTGTTCTCGTATGTCCAAACTTGTTTTATGGTTACTCCAGTAATTAAGCTTTTCTTCTAAAATAAATTCAAAATCATCAACAAGTTTTAGAACTAAATTTTCAGGGTCTCGGTCGGTAACATAAATTTCTTTTTTTTGGCTTTCACTAAAAAAATAGGGGTGCTTGTATTTTTCATATTGTCGCAGATAGCTTTTCAATTTATCTACGATACTGCTGCCTGAGGGCAATTCTATTTTTGTAAAATGATATTGCCCACCGCAATTCGATGTTTCGCCTTGCAGTTGTTGCAGTAATAAGTTCAATCGTTCTTCGTCTGTCATAGTAGAGGGTTTCAAAATTGCCACCAACACATAAATATATGACACTATAACCTATTATCAAAAATTGCAGCTAATTAAAAATCAATGGTTTAATGTTATACATTTTGTATTGTTCATTACGCCAATGACATTAGCTCAAAAAATGAAAACAAATTAATGCAACAACAACTCACAAGGTTTAATACCTGTGTGCTTTTTAAAAGCAGTGCTAAAGTGGGAGATAGATGAGTAGCCAAGCATTGCAGAAACCTCGGTTACGCTCAGGCCTTTATCGTACAATAAATATTTAGCATGTTCCATTCTTTGGCTTTGGTAAAAATCAAAGATGGTAGTACCAAACATTTCTTTAAATCCTTTTTTAAGATAACATTCGTTGATAGCCACTTTACGGCTTAATGCTTTAATCGTTAAAGGCTCACCGATATGTTGTAGTAAAACTTCTCTTGCTTTGGTGATCTTGTCTCTATCAGCTTCGTTGGCAAGGAATTTACAATTGAATACTTCTATTTTTTCACCCATCATACAATCCATACTGTACAACAACAGGATCTGCGTTTGAGCATTCACGAAAATATTTTCTAAAGTATCGGTGTAGGTATGATTCAATAAAGCTTCAATGGCCAGTCTGGTTTTACCACATAAAGGCAATTGCTTACTGAAAGAAGTAGTATGTTTAAAAGCCAATACATCGTCCGATATATCCATTTGCTTTTTACCTTTTACAAACTGAGTAAGGTAAGATGGTTTAAAGGTGAAACTTAAAACATCCACACTATTTACCTTTTCAATACAGGTTTTAGATTCACTGTGTTTACAAAAATCACACTCTGTTTGTTTTTCTCTGCAATACACATTGCCGGTAACACAAAATTTTAGCTCGAGGTAATTGGCCTCAGGGTTATTTTTCTCGTAATGATATACCAGCATACCCATATCGTCCACATTCCAGTCAGACATCTGCCTGTAACGTCTGATAGAATACTGAACCGATCCCGGAACGGTACGGTCAATATCCTGCAAAACGTCCAGTTCGTCTAAAGCGAAAGGCTGTTTTTGAGCCAAGGTTAATATGTCTTTGTATTGATACATTGATAAACTTCGATGCAAATATACGTACAAATAGTCAAAAATTTTGTCACATTCACGTAAACGTTATCGATCGATAAGTTATTAGAACACGGAAGACATGGATTGGTATAGATTAGCACTGATTTCTTAGTAAAATTCGTAAACGGTTATTCTAGCCGTAAGCATAAAAATATCCGTTTCTATCCATCTGATCAGTGTCATCCGTGTTCTAATATCCACCGTGTTCCGCATGTGGAAATCTTTGTAAAAAACAGCCTAAATAAGACCATTTAAATTCCCTCAAACACTTGTTTTTACTTATATTTGCAGGAATACAGATTTTGAAAATTTCAAAGAGAATTTACCTTAAATATGAGTACAGAAATTGATGAAGTAATAGCTCCTTCCAATGGCAGCTATGGTGCAGATAGTATCCAGGTTTTAGAAGGTTTAGAAGCAGTCCGTAAACGTCCCGCCATGTACATTGGTGATATCGGCGTAAAAGGCCTGCATCACCTTGTTTATGAAGTGGTCGATAACTCAATTGATGAGGCGTTGGCCGGTCATTGTAAAACCATTTCAGTAACCATTAACGAAGACAATTCTATCACCGTTGAAGATGATGGTCGTGGTATTCCTACCGCCATGCACACAAAAGAAAAACGTAGTGCACTGGAAGTAGTTATGACCGTGTTACACGCCGGTGGTAAATTCGATAAGGATTCTTATAAGGTTTCCGGTGGTTTACATGGTGTGGGGGTGAGTTGTGTGAATGCGTTAAGTACCAAATTACATGTAACGGTTAACAGAGATGGTAAGATATTTGAACAGGAATATGCCATCGGTGTTCCAAAATATCCGGTAAGGGAAATAGGTACTTCCGATAAGCATGGTACCAGGGTGCAATTCTGGCCCGATCTAACCATTTTCACATCTGGCATTTACAATAGAGAAATTCTTGAAGGTCGTTTACGTGAATTGGCTTTCCTGAACAGAAAGATCAGCATTACGATCACCGATCTTAGAGAAAAAGATGATGACGGCAATACATACACGAAGAATTTTTACAGCGAAGGCGGTATTGTTGAGTTTGTAGAAATGCTTGATAAAAATGCCAATCGTCAAACATTATTGCCAACCGTTATTTATTGCGAAGGAAGAGATGAAGCTACGAATGTGGCGGTGGAAGTAGCCATGTTATATAATACAGGTTATCAGGAACATTTGTTCAGTTATGTAAATAACATCAATACCATTGAAGGTGGTACACATGTGGCAGGTTTCCGTCGTTCTATTACAAGAGTATTTAAAAGCTATGGCGAAAAAGAAGGAATGTTCGAAAAAGCCAAAGTAGAAATTGAAGGAGATGATTTCAGAGAAGGGTTGAGTGCGATCATTTCTGTGAAAGTACCTGAGCCGCAATTTGAAGGTCAGACAAAAACTAAATTAGGAAACAGTGAAGTGATGGGTGTTGTAGATACAACGTTGAGTCGTGTGTTATCTGCATTTTTAGAGGAAAATCCTAAAGATGCAAAAACCATCATTCAAAAAGTAATATTAGCAGCACAGGCAAGAGCCGCAGCAAAAAAAGCCCGTGAAATGGTACAACGTAAGAGTGTACTAACGGGTGGTGGTTTGCCGGGTAAACTGGCCGACTGTTCCGATAAAGATCCTCATCGTTGTGAGTTATACCTGGTGGAAGGGGACTCGGCAGGTGGTACGGCCAAACAAGGTCGTGACAGAAGTTATCAGGCTATCTTACCATTAAGAGGTAAAATATTGAACGTAGAAAAAGCTATGGAGCATAAGATCTACGACAATGAAGAGATCAGAAATATCTTCACTGCATTGGGTGTAAAAATTGGTACGCCAGAAGATCCCAAAGCATTGGACGTTTCTAAACTGCGTTATCATAAATTGATCATTATGACCGATGCCGATGTGGACGGAAGTCATATTGCTACATTGATATTGACTTTTATTTTCAGGTATATGGCACCGTTAGTTGAACAAGGATTTGTTTACATTGCTCAACCACCTTTATATCTTGTTAAGAAAGGGAAAGATCAGGATTATGCTTGGACGGATGAAGAACGCAAGGGCTTGATCCAATTATTCGGACAAGGAAAAGATGACAGCGTAACAACACAACGTTATAAAGGTTTGGGAGAAATGAATGCAGAGCAATTATGGGAAACAACTATGAACCCTGCTACACGTACTTTAAAACAAGTAACCATTGAAAGTGCTGCAGAAGCGGATCGTGTGTTTAGTATGTTAATGGGAGATGAAGTGCCTCCACGTAGAGAATTCATCGAGTCTCATGCTAAGTATGCTAAGATCGATGTGTAATTGATTGTTTCTGAATAATAATAATTTAAAAGGGTTAGCTTAGCTAGCCCTTTTTTGTTAAACCACTCATCAAACAAAATAATCTAGGTAACTTACATGATGTATTTTTATTGATCGTTTTATTGTTCAATATAAGCGACTTACCAAAATATCTTTCTGTGTCTGTAATCGGGAAAAATACCATTCGATCTTTTTTGCTGATAATTTTTGTTGTTATCACCTTCAATTGTTTTTCTCAGGCAAAAGAGTTTTTTATTAAACATGGTAATAATATTACCAGCCTAAGTTGTGGCGAAATGATATTTGCACCCATTACAACTGCAGAAAACAGAAAGACACAAGGAGCTGGATCGATATGGATAAAAAATCCGATCGACCTCACTCAGCCTTTTGATATAAGCTTTGTTGTAAATTTTAATAGATTGATCGGAGCCGATGGAGGCGCTTTTGTTTTAACTGCCGATACGGCAAGTGTTGGTAACAGTAATGATGGACTTGGTTTTGAAGGAATCGATCGATCGCTTGCAGTAACCATCGATCCTGTAAATAATGGTGAAGATGCTGATCCCGGGTTTAGTCATATTGCCATTCAATCTAACGGAGATGTAAACCACAGTACAGCCAATAATTTGGCAGGACCGGTTTCTATAGAAAATTTATACATTGCCGGTTCGAGACCACTAACGTTTAGCCGTATTGTAAAAGTTAAGTGGGAACCAATAGCAAAAAAACTTTCAGTATTTATTGACGGCAATCTATATCTAAGTATTACTGAAGATATTGTTCAAAAAATATTCATGGGTAAGCCAATCGTTTATTTTGGTTTTACGGCATCCAATACTCAATTGCAATATTTTCCGCCAAGAACTGAAATTGAATTCGGGTTTATGCGTTTCTCTTTTGGAACAGTAGTGCCACGTTATAGTACCTCACCCGACTTAGACACCTGCTTTTCAAAACCAATTCTTTTTACAGATAACTCTCGTTATTTTTCAGAAAATATTTATGACAATACAGATATGTTTAAATGGTATTGGGATTTTGGAGATGGTACAAGGTCATCTTTACAGAATCCACCACCGCATACTTATCCCGGTCCCGGTTCATACAAATTTCAATATACCGTTACCAATCAAATAGGTTGTACTGCAGATACCTTTCGTAGGCTAATTACACTGGGATCTATGCCCGTGGTTGATTTTAGTACTTCGCCGGCCTGTTCTAAGGCAGTAACAAGTTTTATAGATATGTCTACCTCTACAGTTGGTGCACCCGTTGTATGGGAATGGGATTTTGATAACGGAATAAAAGGGAATAAAAAAAATGATCAGACAATTTACAACAGCACCGGAGCCAGATCGGTTAGTGTAAAGATCCGAACAGAGTATGGTTGTGAAGCAACCGTTACCAAACAGATCAATATTGCGGAAAGGCCTTCATTGAATTTCAGTTATCAAAAAGATTGCGTTGGTAATGTGCAGTATCTTCCGGCAGTTCAGAACAATACACTGATCGATACATGGGCATGGAATTTTGGCGATCACAGATCATCGGATAAAAAAGAACCCACACATTTCTTTGCTGCAAACGGCGTATATCTGTCATCGTTATATGCTGTGTCTGATAAAGGATGTGTATCCGACACAATTACCAAACCCGTTGCTATTAATACGCTTTATCCGTTTGCCGGTAATGATACTGCTGTTGCTATAGGGCAACCGCTGCGTTTGCAGGGCCGGGGCGGATCTTCTTTTTCATGGGCTCCGTCAACAGGGTTGAGTAATTCAACAATTGCTGATCCTGTAGTTACGATCAATAGAGATCAAACCTATTATCTCACTGTAAAAAATGATATTGGCTGTACTGCAACAGATACCATTAATATTAAAGTGTATGATAGCGTTGCTGTTTTTGTGCCAAGCGCATTCAGTCCGAACAATGATGGATTGAATGATGTGTTACGTGCAGTAACACCCGGTTATACAGTGAACTATTTTGCAGTGTACGACAGGCATGGCAAAATGGTTTTTCAAACCAATAATGCTTCTAAAGGTTGGGATGGAACATTCAATGGAACTCCCCAATACGTAGGAGCCTATGTGTGGATCGTAAGAGCAACCAATTACCGAGGTATAACATTGGTAAAAAAAGGAACGGTGGTATTGGTGAGATGATCTTATCAAAATAAATATTCCCGATCAATTTATGCAAAAAAACCAAAGGCTGCATCAGGTATAAATATTGCTCACCTTAAATGCAGTTTATGACCCACACAATACTCAAAAACATCCGAATACAAAGGACTTTTATCGGAGCCCTTTTTTCAGCATTCATAATGCTGTTGTCTTTCACCAGTCCAACAGAATATAAAGTAACGGTAAAAGGAAAAGTGATTGATGAAAAAGGAGAGGCCTTAGTTGGAGTAAGCGTATTCTCCAAGGATCGTAAAATAGGTACACGTACCGATGAAAATGGAACCTTTGTACTAAAGCTAGAATCTGCTCCTTCAAAGATGATGTTTTCAAAAGTTGGATATCAAACACTTGAAAAAAAAGTCAGTAAAAAAGATCTGAAGGATTCGGTAATTGTAATGAATGTAACATTAAAAACGGCCGTAGCTAAACTGGAAGAAGTGGTTGTAGTTGGTTATGCTGCTACAAAAGCGAAAAAGAATACCACTAAGTCAGTGGCGGTGATGGATGCTGCAACTTATTTGGCAGGAAAGCCGGCGGGGAGCGTAACATTTGCAACAGACAAGGAGGTAGGCGTGAAAGTAAGAGGCGCTTCGTCTGTAGCCGAAGTATACGACGCCATCGATATACCAACAACCAAAAAACCGGAAGTATCTGTAAAAGAAAAAGATCCGGTTAAGCAAAGCAGTTTACTTACGGCCGGAGAAGTGAATGATTTTAAAAAATGGAAAATGTGGGAAGACTATAATGAATCGGAATTTAAAACACACAGTGAAAGATGGGGGTTGTATGCAACAGATCGGTACAGCGTTCAGTTACAGAATAAGGCATTTAAGGCGGTAGTTGGACAAGCCATTTACCTGATCAACCGAACAAACGGAGATACTTTGTGGACAGCTGTTTCAGACAATACCGGTAAAGCTGAATTGTGGAATGGATTTGACAAAAAGACAAAAGAAAAAGATCTTTTTATTGCATTACAAAATGAAAAAACGGAATACCCTGCGGTACCGTTCGAACAAGGGGTTAATCGTATTGTAATAGACAGGCCATGTGCTGTATCCAACAAAGTTGAAATTGCTTTTTTGGTAGATGCTACAGGAAGTATGTCTGATGAAATTTCTTATTTGAAAGAAGAGCTGGAAGATATTATTACAAAAATATCGACCAAAAATAAATTGATCGATCTGCATACGGGATCCGTTTTTTACAGAGATAACGGAGATGCGTATGTTACAAAGAAGCAAGCATTTTCAAAAGGTATTTCAAGTACAATTGATTTTATCAGAGAACAGTCTGCCGGTGGTGGTGGCGATTATCCGGAAGCACTAAAAGAAGGATTGGAAGAAACCATTGAAAAAATGAACTGGAGTGCAGATGCAAGAACGAAAATTATTTTTTTGCTGATGGATGCCCCACCGCATGACGAAGCAAAAACAGCCATGACAAAATTGACCGCAGACGCTGCTGCAAAAGGTATACGCATTGTGCCCGTTGCTTGCAGTGGAACCGATAAAGGAACAGAATTCATCATGCGTTCGATGGCATTAGCAACCAACGGTACTTATTTGTTTTTAACCGACGATAGTGGCATTGGCGATACACATATTAAACCTACTACCGATGAATTTAAAGTAGAGTTGCTAAACGACTTGCTGCAACGTGTAATTGAGCAAATGTGTTATGTAAATACCTGCGATGCAAAATCTGAATCACCTGCACCAATGGCGATCATCACCAATACTGAAAAAGTAAAAGTATATCCTAACCCAACCAATGGGCCTGTTACATTAGAAACGAATAAAGCATTGAAAGAAGTTTTTGTGACTGATTTTACAGGAAAGATATTGATACATAAAGATGCAAAAGCGATAAAAGGAAATATCAGTTTTGATCTTACGGGATTTCCCTCTGCAACTTATCTCATCAAATATGTAACAACAGAAGGAAAACAGGGAGCAGAAAAAGTTGTGTTGATTAGGTAGATGCCTTGGTAGTGTGTTTGACTTAGATAAATTCCTGGCGCAGGTCTCTGACCTGTGCTTTTCCTTTACTTGATTTCAAATTTGTAAAACGTTGATTATTTATTGGAAAGCGACGTATCGGCACAGGCCCGGAGGCCTCTGCCAGATGGGCAACATTGAGCAACTGGCAGTGTGCATGTGAAAGAATTAAAAACACGCCATTGCCTATGAATTATCAATATTTCACCAAACTTTTTCTATATGTTTTTATCTTTGTTTTGCCCAATTGTTTAATTGGCGATTTCGCAAAACTGAATATTTCTGTTTTGGTTATTCTCGTGAGTTTTATTATTTGTTTTGTGTTTGCAGTAATGAACAGAGTAGGGGAAATCAATGAAAATCCGTTTGAAAATCAAACCTCCGATATTCCTATGACGGCACTTTGTAATACAATAGAACGTGATTTAAAAGAAATGTTGAACGAAACCTTGCCTCAAAGATCAGAACCACAAGATGGTTATTTACTATAACGATTAAAACAAATTATACATGAACATTGCAATAATAGGAACCGGAAATGTTGGTGGAGCATTAGCCACCAACTGGTCAAAAAAAGGACACAACATCAATTTAGGTGTGCAAGATGTAAACCGTTTCAAAGGTCAGGAACTTTTGAAAAATGAAAACACAAAAGTTTTTTCAATTAAAGAAGCTGTTGAAAGATCGGAAGTTATTTTGATTGCGACGCCACCAACTGCCATTTTTGAAATTTTAGAACAAATGGGTGATGTAACAAACAAAATAATTATTGATGCTAGCAATGCAATCATGAAAAGTCCTGAGCCATACAAAACAGTGTATCATGCATTAGCAGATAAGACCCGTGCAGAAATTGTTAAGTGTTTCAACAGCACAGGTTTTGAAAATATGCTAGACCCAAATTACAACGGCGAGGCAATAGATATGTTTATGGCAGGTGAAAGTGAAAAGGCTAAGACTGTCGCCAAACAATTAGCATTAGATTGTGGTTTTGGTTCTTGTATTGATTTTGGCAAGTCAGACAAGGTAGAACTGTTAGAAAAATTTGCATTGTCATGGATAAATTTGGCAATTATGCAAGGTCATGGTAGAAATATGGCATTTAAAGTTGTTCGTAGATAGTTGTGCCGCTAATGCCATACTTGGCTAGTAGCTGCAGTTAGCCACATCATGTGTTCAAGTACCCCTGAATGATCTGTTCTTTTTGGTCCATTTTTGGTTGTTTTTTAGACAACCTATTTCAGGACGAGACAATATGAAGATGAAAATATATTCTAAAGCTGGGCTTTATTCGTTAGTTGGATATGTCGCTGAGTAGTGTTATATCGATCAGGATATATTCGTTAAGCCGCCATGACGCCAAACCCCATGTTATAGGCAGGCTTTCAAATAGTTTTCAAGTCTCTTTGAAGCTCTGTTAGTAATTCCAAAATCAATAATACCTTTTAAAGCCGACGAATCTCCCCCCATAACATTAAACAAAATTTTATCTTCACCCAAATAGACTCTTAGATCTACAATCATGAAATATTTGTTTCTATATCGGTAGCTATAATAATTTTTGTCTTTAGATCGAAATAAAACCTTAACATTCGATAAATATTCCTCAATTACCTCGCTTTTCCTATCAATAGTGGCGTTACTGTATACTACCTTAACTATGTAATCTTGCCTAATCCTCCAGATTCCATAACTGCCAATTAGAATCGGAATTGCCGGAGCTAAAATATGCCATACTGTCCCAGAACTCTGATTGCCATTGTATCTGTCTTGGAAGACCTTAAACAGAAAAAACAGTCCTCCAAGAATGACGATAATACATGTCACATAATTAGCGACATTATCGGTCTTGTAGAAACCATTTATTTTATTTCGAAACGATTGTTGTGTCACGATTAAGCTTGCCTATAACGAACAGGTATTGCCGATGGTGGGGAATTTTATATTCGTCCGCCGGAACCGCTGCCTGGCTTTTTGATAAAGTTAAATATTAAGAACTAAAGCTGGGCTTTATTCGTCGAGCCCCGAACCTCAGTACAGCAGAATTACCGCTGCTGATTGTTTCAATGTCAAGCCCCACTATTGGCAATACCAATGTTGTGTGTAGTGCTTTAAAAACCATCAGCTATTAGTTTGTCCTTTGTACCGATAAACATTTTTCTTTTTGAAAGAAGTTCTTCGATTTCTGTTTCCGAACAGTTTATTTTTAGAATGTCGATTACTTCCTTTATTTCACTTTCTTCTTTTAATAGTATAACAGATATTTCAGGTATTTTAAAAGTTAGTCTATATTCTTCCTGATGAAAATGTGGTTTTTTTTGTTTTATCCAATGTTGAAATTCATCACTATCTTCAACATGAAAATCTAAATCTAAAAACGTTTTTCGCCATTCTCTATCATTGTAGGCGACTTTTTGCTCGCCCTCCTTATTCAATACTAAATAGGGTTTAGTCAAAAATATTATTGGTTTTGAAGCCTGATAAATTGAATTAGCATAGCTAGATAAGTGTTCAACTAATTCTTCGTTGTATTTCAGGCTTACATAGTCGGCCAGAGCTAATGCTTCCTTGGAAGTATTTGTTAAAGATATTGATGATGAAAATGTACCACATTTGCATTCTGTCCATTTCTTGAAATATTCTTTAAAATGGCTCAACCTACTTACGAAAACAGAATTGTCTAGGTAGCTGCTTAAAGAAACTTGGGCTTCCCCTTTTTCATATGTATATATAACAGGATTAATATTCTTTGAGATAGCCCAATTTCTTGAAAATCCAACTCCATATTCGCCATATGAGATAACTTCATTTTCACCAATATCCCGAAGTAGAATATTGCTAAATGAAACCATTGGTATGAGTACCTTTCGTTGACCCAAATATTCTACAGCATAAGAAGGTTTGAACCCTTCTTTTAAAATGATTTTTAAATCATCAAAGTTTGTGATATGATATAATGTGTCAATTTGATTCATGTGACTGTAGTAATTAACAAGTCGTTTTATTATTCTAGTCGTTTGACTAAATTTTTTAAGTTAGTCAAGAGCTCATCGTATAGGATTATTTCAATGTTTTTATGTGAATTGGCAAGTAATCTAAAATCATTCTGCTTTTTTTCTTCAGCCAACTGATTACTGTGTCCTACAATGATGTAACCTCTGGGGCGAACTACCTTAATTTCAATTCCCTTTTCCTTTAAATCGTCTTTAAAAGAGGTTGCATTTTTGGTTAATTGATGTATATAATTTTCTGTCTGAGAAATTGCCTTTGAAACTTCTTTATGCCAATAATAGTTATTTCGACTGTCATCATACTCTAATAGTTCGGTATAAGGCTTTTTAATTTCATAAATGTCAATAAAGTTGTAGATGTCAATAAGCATGAAATCAGGGTATTTTCCCGCAAGACTTACACTCATTTTTTCAAGCACTTTTACATACGAAGTATTGAATAATAATATAAATTGGGATAAAAATGTTTGCCAATGGCTTTCAGAGAGTGTCTTTTTAGTTATGTCTTCCTCAAATTTTTCTATAACTTTTTGAAGATATAGCTTTTCATTTTGGTCTTTTGTTTTACCGATTACTTTTAAATCCTGTGGTTTACTGCTCAATTTATTTTTTGTAAGCAATTGATGATATAGTTCTGCTATTGAAGTAATGTCATTTTTGCTTAAGGTATCAATAAGGTTAGGGTTTACATGAATGATTTTAGAAATTCTATCTTCTTGATAATTATTTGTGTCGTCAAAAGGCTTCGTAGGTTTTTCATAATATTCAGTCAATAGCGTACCAAGCTTGTAAGTAACAAAATTTCTTAGCACATCATTTTTTTCTTTTCGTATATCTTTCAGCCCTTCTTGAATTTGTAAGTAATCGGAATATTTAAGTACTACCTTGAAGCCTCTTCCAATTTTTTTTATACTTGTTGGTTGGTCTTTATTAATCTCAAATTGGAATTTTATATTTATCGTATCCCTTAATGAATTGACAAGAAAAGTCCCCGCTGGCGCATCTAAGCCAGCCCCTTTTTTATAGAAACCTTTTGGCAATTCAGTAAAACCAACAATTTTTATTGATTGAAATACTTTGTGCTGAGCTGAATCTTTATCGATATTATAAATTATCGTTTTGGCTTTCTTGTCAATAACAAGAGTTTTGGGCTTAGCCGTTCGTGTCGTTGCCATTTTGTTGATTTATCGAAATTAAAGTTAGTTCCTCCAGAAGAAATGAGGATTCAGTTGGAATTAGAGCAGTCGGTCTTTCGTCACCGTTTAAGTCTTTGTCTAAGAGATAATAAACACAAATAGCGTAATCTCCTTCTATGTCTATAACTTTTAAGGCTCCAAATAGCCTGTCAATTTTATTTTTTGATTTAACAGCGTCGCCAATTTGAATTTTCATCTTTTGAAGTTTGGGGTGTCTCGTAGCATTACACACAACACGTAAATTTATGATATTCTACACTACTCTCAAAAAATCTACTTAATTACAAATCAATACTTTAGTATTATACATTTTGTATTGTTTGTTGCGCCAATGACATTTTACGTAAACCGATTTTGTAAAGGGCTACCAATTCCTGTCGATAAATTTATTTCTACCGCAAGTCTTCCACCCATGCTTTTCCGTTACTTAATTTCAAATTTTAAAAAAGTTATTTTTTTGTAGCACAAAACCTATTCCCAATACGTCCGGGATAGATGCGATTAGGTTGTGCAAGGCATTCGCTATAAGTACACTAACCTAATAGTTACTGGTTGCCCAACCTATTCAGTACAGGTCTTTTATAAGGTACCATTAGGTATACTAACCTAATCGTTACCACTTCGCTAACCTATAACTATCAATTACCCAACCTATTCTGCATAGGTCTTTTACGTGGTAACAATAGGTGTACCAACCTAATGCCCACCACTATAATAACGTATTCGAATAGGTTGCCCTACCTATTCAGATAGGTTATTTAAACTCTAAGTGGGAAAAGTATTCTATTATTCTTGCCAAATTGGTAATTAAGTGGGAAACTATATAGAAATGCATTTAAGTGAGTGGTAAGCCGCAATCTTTGTTGATCAATATTCTATCGCCGATGGGCTGAGGGATGGCAGCGGTAGCTCTCGCCTTTGGCGAGACTACAAGCGTACAGCCCTGTCCAAAGCTCAATATTGGTATACAGTTCACAGCCCCCAATCATCAAATCTCCAAATCATCATATCTTCAAATCAACCTGTTACTATCATTTTTTTGACAAAACCAATAATTTTAGTAGCTTGTACTATGAAGCAGAGCTTCAGACCCATTATTTACTAACCATAAATTCAACAACGATGTCACAAATGCTTACAGCTTATTGCATGAAAACAAAGGAAAAAAATGTTCCGATGCAGGATGCAGTAATTACTAAAACAGCCCGTGGAGGCTACATGGCTCAAGGCCACGACGGGAAAGGGAATAAAATGACCACTATGCTGGGTGAAGCAACAGCTTTAGAAGCTGTGAAAAACGGTGTAGCTAAAAAAGCCTGGTAATATGTAAATGTATTAAAGCAGAAGCCCCGCTCTAATAGGCGGGGCTTCTGCTTTTTGCTCAATAATACTACCACACATTCTTCGGACAGGTATCGTCTGAATATTTATTGCCGAGAATGAAACCTACTATTACCTCATGCGTACCATTGCTCACCGTATGTATAGCGGTGGTTGAATAATCGTATGAATAGGAAACAGTGAATCTGTTCAATACATTTAATCCTGCCATAGCTGCAAAACCATATTTGCCACGGTAACTGGCACCCAACCAGTAAGCATTTCTAAACATAGCTTTTACATTCAGATCAACCTGTGTTGGTACCGGCGAAACACTTTTTACCATTACCGACGGCAATACATTGATATCTTCATTTAACATAAACCTGTAGCCGGCAGTCATAAAAAAGTGCGGTACTTTTTTTCCTTGTTCTAATGTATCCAATGCTCCATCTGAAAAATCTATTTTCTGTCCGGTTAATTGTGCGGCTGATGCACCAACAAAATATCTGTCGGAGTACAACCAAAGTCCGGCACTCATATCCAGCTTAGCGGTTCCAATATCATCGGTTGTATTGAGTATAGATGGATCGACAGGGTTATCGGGTCCCCAGAATAATTTAGTTGGGTCGATGGAATATTTATTCATACCAACACCAATACCGGCAGATAAATTTGTTTTATCGTTGATACCGATATGGTAGGCATAAGTACCCATTATTGAAAATGAATTGAATGGTCCGGCCTTGTCATTAACGATCTGCAAGCCAATACCGTGGTGTGGTGCAGAGGCACCGTAATTATCCCAATACCCTTTGCCAATAGGGTTTTCGCCATCCATTTCAAATAGAGTAGTGGCATTCGTCTTATAATCTTTTTTACCTAACGGCCCCTGAATAGAAAGATAAGTTGTAACCGGGGCATCGTTAATGCCTACCCATTGGTGTCGGTGACTGATTTTTACATCTGTATAGTTTTCTATACCCGACAATGCAGGGTTTAGAATATAATTGTTGAGAATGTATTGTGTGTAATGTGGCTTTTGCTGGGCAAATAAATTTGTTACAATGCATAGCATTGCAACAAACGGTACTATTTTTTTTGTACCCGGCAGCAAACCTTTGTGCGTCCGCATTGGCGTCGCACTCTTGTACAGTAGTAATTTTATTGAACTTCTTATAATCATAAAAACTTATTTCAAAAATAACATCTATTCATTTTCAAATCTCCAAATCTCCAAATCAAAACTATCTAACAACAGAGATCGTTCCACTCATCGGCTTACTTTCCGGTCTTAATTTAATGATCCAGTAATACGGCCCAACCGGTACCGGCTGACCTTTAAATTTACCATCCCATCTAATTGTATATCCAACCGAACCAAAAATAAATTGTCCGTATCTGTTGAATACTTCCACCGAAGCATTCGGATAATCTTCTATGTTAGTGATCTTCCAGGTGTCGTTGGTGCCATCGCCATTTGGAGAGAACACATTTGGTATGATCACATCTTTTAAAAATCTCACAGTCACATTGTCGGTAGCAGTACAGCCGTCAATAGAACGTACGGTCATAGTATACACCTGATCCTGTGTAGGCGAAACGATCGGGTTCTCAGTAGTAGCACCTGTGATATTACTATTGGGTGTCCATTGAATGGTGATATTGTCTCCAGTAGCTACACCATCTAATTGAACTGATTCTCCCATGGCCACAACTTTATCAGATCCTGCATTGGCGGTAGGGGCTTTCGGTTGTGCTTTGATCGTTCCCACGGTTGCCGGAGAAATACAACCGGCACTGTTTTTTGCAGTAATGCTGTATGCACTACCTGCACTGATGCTATTAAATATGCCTGTTGTGTTTGAATAATCGGTTCCATCATTACTGAAACTCAATCCAGTGGTTGATGAACTAACGGAAACGGTAACAGTAGCAATGTTACAAGTAGGCTGTGTTGTAACAACCGTAGGTGCAGCTGGTATTGCCGGTTGTGCAGGAACTGTTCCGGTATTAGGCGATGAGATGCAACCTGCAGCATCTTTCAATGTAATGCTATAGTTGGAATTTGCCGGTACATTGTTGAATACGCCTGTTGTATTTGTATAATTAACACCATCATTACTAAATGTAACACCTGTTGTTGACGATGTTACTGTTATGGTTGCTGTAGCAACGGTACAGGTTGGCGGAGTAACGGTAACGGTTGGTCCTGCCGGAGCTCCCGGTACAGTGCCTACTGTTCCTGTTGCTGCTTGAGAGATACAGCCGTTACTGTTCTTAGCAGTAATACTGTACGACGAGCCTGCAACGATACCGGTAAAAATGCCTGTGGTATTGGTATAGTTAACACCATCGTTGCTGAATGTCAATCCTGTTCGTGTACTTGTTACTGTTATGGTTGCAGTAGGCGATGTACAGGTTGGGGTTGTTACATTTACTGTTGGTGTTGCCGGAAGATCAACAATTGTTATTGTAGTTGAACTACTTTTAGCTACAGAGCAACTTGTTGCTGCTACACTATATGTAATGGTATATACATTTGGTAAACTGCCGGCAATAGTAATGGCTCCCGTACTTGCATTGATATTAAGACCGGCTGGTGTAGCCGAGTAAGTGCCGCCAGTTGCAAAACCTGCTGCTGTTGTTAATGTTGGGTTTGTTCCGTTTACACAAATTGTATTTGGTGTATAACTGAAATCGGTAACAGGTGTTGTAAGTCCTGTTATGGAGAGATTAGTTGTACTGCTACCAGCAGGCGAACAACCTGATGCCGCAACAGTATAAGTAACAGTATAAGTATTTGATACACTTCCTCCAAGATTAATGACTCCGGTATTTGCATCAACGCTAAGACCTGCCGGTGTTGCAGTGAATATACCTCCGGTTGTAAATCCTGCAGCCGGAACAAAAGTAGGGGCTGTGCCATTTAAGCAAACAGTATTGGGAGAATAACTAAAACCTGTAACCGGTGTGATAGCAGGATTAATAGATACAACTGCTGAACTACTTACCGCTTGTGTACAAACAGTTGGCCCTGCAGTAGCAACACTCACTAATGCATAAGTAGTAGGGCTGTTTAAGGAGGGTGTTGTTAGAGATGCAGCACCTGTAGCATCTAATGTGATCGTTTGATTTGCTCCTCCATTCACAGTGTATGTAACAATTGCATTAGCTGTTCCGGTAAATGTGATGTTTGTTGTTGTGTTCGGACAAATAGAAGTTGTTCCTGAAATAGAAGCTGTTGGCATTGGAATAATATTTACCAATGCATTCCCTGATGAAGTTCCTGTACAAGTTGCATCTGATACTGATGTTACAACATATGTACCTGCTACATCTGTTTGGAATGTGTAAGGCGATGTAAGAATATTATTTACAGGAGTAGAGGTCGTTCCATTTGTATAAACAATATTCCACGGTGCAGTGCCGGATAATGCAATGCTTACTGTCAACTTGGTACCGTCTGCACAAGCAGATCCACCACCACTTACAACTGCTTTAGCAGGGCAGGTACAATCCGGAGCTGTACCGGCTACGGTTACGGTATTGCAAGCATTTACATCTTGCACATTAATAGAATAATTTGCTCCTGCTGCAATGATGCCGCTTGTCCATGTATTACCCACCCATATACCCGGAGCGCCTGAGCCTGTAGCAGTGTATGCAGCATTACCGGCAGTGGCAGTGAAGCTGACTCTATAACCAACATTGCCGGGTTCACAGGTTTTTGTTTCGGCACTTAGCGCTAATAATGGATTTACAGTAATGGTTCTTGTTGCAGAGGCATCACTACAACCACCCGTTCCCGTTATAGTGTAGGTTATGGTAGCAGAACTAACAGTGTTTCCGGTTATTACACCGGTTGTAGAGTTGATAGATGCTTTTGTAATATCTGAAGAACTCCATACTCCTCCCGGAATTGTTGAGCTGAAAGTAGTATTGCCACCTACACAAACGTTCTGATTGCCGCTCAATGTTCCTGCAGTTGGGGTAGAGGCGATAATAACATTTCTTGTTGCCGTAGCATTACTACAACCGCCTGTTCCAACAACGGTGTATGTCATTGCAATTGTTCCTGCTGCTATGGCCGTTACTAAACCGGTCGATGGATTGATGGTTGCTTTGGTAATATCTGCACTGGTCCAAGTACCTCCGGCAACAGTAGAACTGAATGTCGTCGTTCCTGAAATACAAATATTTTGATTGCCACTTAAGGTTCCTGCAATTGGTGCGGCTGTAACTGTTACACTTCTGGTTGCTGTTGCATTGCTGCAACCACCTGAACCTGTTATCGTATATGTCATGGTAACCGTACCTGCAGCTATAGCATTTATTACACCTGTTGAAGCATTGATGGTTGCTTTTGTAATGTCGCTGCTGCTCCATGTACCACCAGAAACAGTAGAGCTGAATGTTGAAGAACCACCAACACAAATATTCTGGTTGCCGCTTAATGTTCCGGCAGTAGGGATTGCTGATATGATAACATCTCTTGTTGCGTCCACATTGCTGCAACCACCTGTTCCGGTTACTGTATACGTCATAGTAACGGTACCGGTTGCAAGCGGTGTTATTGTTCCTGTGGAAGCATTGATAGTTGCTTTGGTAATATCCCCGCTTGTCCATATACCACCGGCAACAGTGGAACTAAATGTTGTTGTTCCGGTGATACAAATATTCTGGTTGCCGCTAAGCGTGCCTGCAACAGGCGCAGCTGTAACAGTCACATCTCTTGTCGCTGTTGCATTGCTGCACCCACCCGTACCTGTTACTGTGTAAGTCATTGTTACATTACCTGCTGCAATACCAGTAATTGCACCTGTTGATGAGTTGATGGTAGCTTTTGTAATATCGCTGCTGCTCCATGAACCACCAGCGACGGTAGAATTAAATGTTGTGTTTCCACCAACACAAATAGATTGATTGCCACTTAACGTTCCTGCTATCGGCGCAGCTGTAACGGTTACATCTCTTGTTGCCGTTGCATTACTGCACCCACCCGTACCTGTTACTGTATAAGTCATTGTAACAGTACCAGCTGCAATACCCGTAATTGCACCTGTTGATGAGTTGATGGTAGCTTTGGTGATATCGGCACTGCTCCATGTTCCGCCTGCAATGGTAGAACTAAATGTTGTGTTTCCACCAACACAAATAGATTGATTGCCACTTAACGTTCCTGCTATCGGTGCAGTTGTAACGGTTACATCTCTTGTTGCTGTTGCATTACTGCAGCCACCCGTTCCTGTTACTGTATAAGTCATTGTAACAGTACCTGCTGCAATACCCGTAATTGCACCTGTTGATGAGTTGATGGTAGCTTTGGTGATATCGGCACTGCTCCATGTTCCGCCTGCAATGGTAGAACTAAATGTTGTACTTCCACCCACACAAATAGATTGGTTGCCACTTAATGTTCCTGCAACAGGTGCAGCTGTAACGGTTACATCTCTTGTTGCCGTTGCATTACTGCAGCCACCCGTTCCTGTTACTGTATAAGTCATTGTAACAGTACCTGCTGCAATACCTGTAATTGCACCTGTTGATGAGTTGATGGTAGCTTTGGTGATATCGGCACTGCTCCATGTTCCGCCTGCAACGGTGGAACTGAATGTTGTATTTCCACCCACACAAATATTTTGATTGCCACTTAATGTACCTGCAACAGGCGCAGGATTGATGGTAATGTTTGCCGTACTGCTTGCTAATGGATTACATCCGGATGCCGCATAAGTATAAGTAACGGTATAAGTATTTGGTGTACTTGTTGCAAGATCAATAACTCCTGTTGAAGCGTTAATTGATAAACCTGCTGTTGAAGAGAATACACCTCCGTTAGAAAATCCCGGATCTTTTGTTGGAGAAGGATTGGTGCCATTCTTACAAACCGGAGATGCGTATGAAAAACCTGTTACAGGAGTTCCGGCAGGGTTTACAGTTATTTTTATACTGTCTGTCAGCGGACAAATAGAAGTTGTATAGAAAGAAAGGTCATCTAATGCAAAATCGTTGCCTGCCGCAGCAGTGTTTCTGTCTATCAGCGCAATAGTTGCTAATGATGCAGCACCGGAGTTCCATGTATAGGTTACATTACTCCAGTTACATGCGGTAGCAACTGACGTAAATCTGCTTGTAACTGCTACGCCGGTAATAGGGCTTCCATTTATCTGTGTTTCTATTTGTGCAGGACTACTGCCTGATACGGTCTGTACATAATAAGAAAACGTGTAAGTAGTGCCCGGTGTTACCGGTACTGTTTGTGACCATACCTTATCGTTTGCAACTGTAGAGCCATCTACCACCATTTGATTACCGCTTCCGGTTGTATGATCGGGGCAAAGCGAAAAACCTGATTCGAATGTTTTTGGATTTACCTGAATGCCAAATGCTTTTTGAACTTTGTTGGCATCATTATTCGGAATATTAGCATAATCGGAATTAAAACCAAGATTTGTACTATTGTCAAAATGACCATTATAAATTAATTCTTTTATGGTGGTATGATTGGTAGTAACGTAGTAAGTTGTAGTTGTTGTTGGATTTGCAGTTGGATTAGAACCTGTGGCACCTAAAGTAGGGTCAACCGGGCTGGATGTCCAATTGTAGATACCGGATGAACCTCCATTTGCAGACAGATTTGCCGATGCACCTGCACAGATCGGTGTATTACCGGTAACTGTTAATGGATCTGTCGGATTTGTTAGTGTGATGCCTGAAACGGTTTTTGTAGCAGGGGTAGAAGCAGCATCAGTTACTACTATTGTATTTCCTGTAGAAGCTGATAATCCTGTAAATACACCATTGCTATTCGTTGTTGTTCCATTAAGTGTATAGCTATATGGAGGAACACCGCCTGCAGGATAAGCAGTAATAAAACCATCAGAACCATTCGGACAAGTTGGATTTACTGCTGCATACGTTACCGTTAGTGGGTCAGGAACTTTGGTTAAAGAAAGGTTATCCAGCGCAAAATCATTTCCGGTTCCGGATGTTTGTTTATCAAATAGCCATATCTGTGCAAAACCACTGGGTGCTACAAATGTATACGTAACCTGTGTCCAACCGCAAAGTGTAGCAGGGCAAACTGTACTTCCACTGGTTGGTGTAAGTACGGTATTATTTAATCTTACTTCAATGTCTGCTAAATTTCCCGGAGCATTGGTAACAGAGATAGATTGTATCCAGTAACTGAAAATATATGTTGCACCGGTAATGATGGGTATACCTCCTCCGGGTTGTTGTTCCCATACTTTATCGGAAGCAGAAGTTCCTCCATCAACCACCATCATCTTTCCGCTACCTCCCATGCCTGTACAGGAGCTGCTGAAATTTGGGTTGATCGTAGCAGGGTTGCTTACCACTGCATATTCTCTTTGATTGCTGTTTGGTCCGGCGGTAATGAAATAATTTGAAGTAAATCCACCGGAGGTTTCAAAATCGCCATTTGTGATCAGGTTTTGTGCGTAACCTTTATCACAAGCAACAAGAATGATGAATAAGACAAAACAGTTTTTTGCCCATATTGGAAACAGAGAAAACTGTCGGATAAATTTTTTCATGAACAAGCTATTATGCATATTATTTCTATGTTCGATTTTTCAGATTTGTTTTAAACGCTTATGTAAAAAATACACATTGTTGAAAATTAAAGACTTTGGATACACAACAGATCCTTTAATCAAGATTTATTCAGGTAACAAAAAAATCATCTTTTCCAACCAATTGAGAAAAGAGATCATATCAACCGATTATCGTTCTGACCTATCCAAAGGGTCTACAAAATACACATTAATCAACAATCCGACACATTCTCAAACAAAAAAACACCCCTATCAGATGCGCTTTATTGGCGAAATGCTGTTTACTGATTTGATCAATTTAACAAATAACAGCAGTGGTTTGATCTTTAAGAACGTTACTGCTGTTACAGTATTTTATATTAATTACTTCTCTTAATAATTACTTTTCCGTTTTCAGTGCGATTATCCTTATAGATCACTGCATATACATATACTCCCGATGAAAGGTTACTAAGGTTTATTCTTCTTGAATTATTTATTTCTTCTTTTGCAGCATATATTTTTCTTCCGATAGCGTCGTATACTATGAATGCTTTTATTGGTTGTCCGTTCGACAAATAAATAATACCTGTTGTAGGATTTGGTGAAATAGTGATACGTCCGATGTTTGGATTTCTTTTGATCGAAACAACACGACTGTAAGAGATATTTCCGTTAACATCTACTTCTTTCAATCTATAATAAAAAATAGTTGACAGGGTTGAAAGATCATTGTCTGTTAGTTTGTAATTCAAAGCTGTATTGCTATTGCCTGCTCCGGCCTGTGTTCCTGCATTAGTAAAATGAATCCCATCTGTACTTCTTTCAACAACAAAATAACTGGTGCCGATCTCTGTAACGGTTTGCCATCTTACAATAGCATTGGTTTGGCTATTGTCTTGCCATTCTGCTGACAGACTAACTAATTCAACAGGTGCAATATCATTCACTGTTACTACAACAGATCTTGATAAACTACAGGCTACCGGCTTACTGAAAACAATATCATCTATTGCAAAATCATTGCCTGTTGCATCGGTTGTAAAATCATTCATGCTGATTACAGCAGTAGTGCTAGAGCCTGAGTTCCAATTATAACTTATCTGGCTCCAACCGGTTGGTGTAGCAGTTGCTGTAGCAATGCTTGTAAATAGATTGCCTGTGATGGGAGCTCCATTTATTAGTGTTTGTATCTGTGCCGGATTAGGTGTAGCAACGGTTTGCAACCAATAGCTAAATGTGTAATCTGTATTTTGTGTAACTGGAATAGTTTGCGACCAGAATATATCATTGCCACTGTTTTGTGTAGATCCATCAATCACCATCATATTACCTGTACCGCTATGATCTGTTGTTGACACAAAGAAATTATCGAATAATTGAGGATCGGTTGTTATGCCATATGCTTTTTGATTGGTTGTATTGGTATAGAATGTATAGCTGCTCGTAAAACCAACATTGCCACTTTCAAAACCCGGGTTGGCAATAAAATTTTGTACACTTGTATTTGGTGTAGTAACAGTATACGTTGTGGTTACTAAAGGGTTTACTGTAGGATTAGCAGTATTAGGCGATGTAAGTGTTGCATCTGCAGGTACGGCTACCCATGCATAACTGCCATTACTCCCTGTAGCATTTAAAATTACTGTGGCGCCTGCATCAATCGTTGTATCTGATCTAACGGTTAATGGATTGGTTGGTGCAACTACATTGATGGTGGCGCTACTGTTGACAGAAGTTGGTGTAGGGGAGGACGCATCTCTTACTGCAACAAAATTCCCTGTAGATGCTGCAAGCCCTGTAAATACTGAGTTTGAAGAAAAAACCCCATTGTTTAAACTATATGTATAGGGAGGCACTCCACCTGTTGCATAAACAGAAATTACACCATCGCTGCTATTAGGGCAAGATGGGTCGATAACAGCATAACTTACCGCTAAAGGGGGTGGTGTCGCAACAAGAGATAGATCATCTAATGCAAAATCATTACCTGTTGCAACAGTTGTTTTATCATACAACCATATTTGTGCAAAGCCCGATGTGGCTGTCCATTTATAGGTCACCTTTGTCCATCCGCATAATGTTTCAGGACAAATAGTACTTCCCGTAGTTGGTGTCATTACAGTATTATTAACCCTTACCTCTATGTTAGCCAGGTTAGCAGTTGCGTTTGTTGTAGAGATAGATTGTATCCAGTAACTGAATGTATATTCTGTACCGGATGTAACCGGAATACCGCCACCGGGTTGTTGTTCCCATATTTTGTCACCCGAACTTGAAGCTCCATCAACCACCATCATTTTGCCTGTTCCCGATGTATGATCTACACAAGCGCTGCTCCATACCGGATTAATTGTATTAGGATTACTTACAATGGCATAATTTCTTTGTACCGATGGACCAGATGTAAGAAAATAATTTGTGGTAAATCCTGTACCGGCTCCGCCACTTTCAAAATCACCATTGGTAATTAAATTTTGTGCCGAAACGGATACGGCGATCAAAGAAAAAAGTAAGGAAAGAAGTGGTAATGTTTTTTTCATTGTAGGTGGCTTTATATTTAAGTTTCTGAATATATATGGAATCATTTCCGGTTTTCTATTCAGGATATTTATTGTGTAAATAATACACTTTAATAGTAGGTCTCAAATTATCTCTTCTTTGTACGATCAAAAACATCAATTCGTTAAAACACAGTAGTAGAGATAGTTTCAGGGATCCTTAAAAACTATTTTATCATTCTGTCAATGAAAAAAATTTCGGAGAAATTTTCATTCAAGCAATCGTCGCAATCAAAATACTGTGTCTAAAATACACATTAAAAATTGATTTCCTGATTTTTTTTTGAAAAAATTTTCTGTAACAAATGGTTGTTATTTCTTATTTGAAAATGGAGCAGCCATTTAGAGATACATCAAAACACAAAAACTATTTTAGACTTAGAGCGTTTTTATATGAAGGATCATCTTGCTTAAAAAACTGAACAACGCATTCATGTCAGTAATGTCATCAACGGTTAAAATTCCATTTTTGCCAACCTGTTTTAATTTGGCTTTATTGGTTCCTTTTTGAAGAAATTGGAGAAGGCCCATAAAAACTTCGCTCTGGAAATAAGGGCTATCGGGGTTGCTGACAAAGAAACATTTGAGTGCATCGTTTTTCAGCAGCATTTTTTCAAAACCTAACTCTATTGCAATTTTTCTGCATCTTACAGTTGTAAAAAGGTCTTCTACCTGGGTAGGAATGGGGCCGAATCTATCCTGCATTTCTTTGTGGAATTTTTCAAGATCTTCTTCTGTTTCACAATTATCCAATCTTGAATAAAGACTTAATCTCTCGGTAATGCTTTCAACATAACTGTCGGGGATCAGAATTTCCAGGTCAGTATCAATGGTACAATCGCTCACAAAGTCATCTTGCTGAGCAATTTCTTCTTTATAGAGATCTCTGAATTCACTGCGTTTTAATTCTCTGATGGCTTCGTCCAGAATTTTCTGATACATTTCAAAGCCTATTTCTGCAATGAATCCGCTTTGCTCACCTCCGAGCATATTGCCGGCACCACGAATGTCGAGATCTCTCATAGCTATTTGAAAGCCACTGCCCAGTTCGCTATGTTGCTCTAAAGTTGAAAGACGTTTTCTGCTGTCGGCAGGTAGTGTGCTCATTGGTGGTGCCAGTAAATAACAAAACGCTTTTTTATTACTTCGTCCAACTCGCCCTCTTAGCTGATGCAGGTCACTTAATCCGAACTGATGTGCATTGTTTACAATAATAGTATTTACATTAGGTATGTCTACACCACTTTCTACAATATTGGTACAAACCAATACATCATATTTTTTATCCATGAAATCGAGGATGGTATCTTCCAATTGATCGCCATCCATTTGGCCATGTGCAAATGCAATACTCAGATCGGGGCACAGCGATTGAATCAAAGCCTTCATTTCGGGCAAACCGTTTACCCTGTTGTGTATGAAGAAAACCTGTCCGCCTCTTTCTGTTTCATAATATATGGTATCTCTAATGGTATCTTCATTAAATACCATTACTTCGGTCTGTATCGGTTGTCTGTTCGGTGGTGGTGTATTAATGATGCTCAGGTCTCTTGCGCCCATCAAACTGAATTGTAATGTTCTTGGTATAGGCGTTGCCGTAAGTGTCAAAGAATCGACAGTGGCTCTTATCTGTTTTAATTTTTCTTTTGCAGCAACTCCAAACTTTTGTTCTTCATCAATGATCATTACACCAAGATCTTTGAACTTAACATCTTTACTTAGTAAGGCATGTGTGCCAATGATGATATCAATCTTTCCTTCGGCCAATTTTTGCAAGGTTTCCTTTTTTTCTTTAGCAGATTTAAAACGATTGATGAAATCTACTTTAACAGGAAAATCTTTCAATCTTTCGCCAAATGTTTTATAATGCTGATAAGCCAAAATGGTTGTTGGAACAAGTACAGCAGCCTGTTTGTTGTCGCAACAACTTTTAAAAGCAGCTCTGATAGCAACTTCCGTTTTACCGAAACCTACATCACCACACACGAGTCTGTCCATCGGCGAAGCTTTTTCCATATCACGTTTTACATCTTCACTTGCTTTGGCCTGATCCGGAGTGTCTTCATAAATAAAACTTGCTTCCAACTCTGTTTGCATATAATTATCCGGACTGTGAGAGAAGCCTTCACGGCTTTTTCTCTCTGCATATAATTTTATCAGATCAGATGCAATGTCTTTTACTTGTTTTTTGGTTTTTTCTTTTAATTTATTCCATACATCACTACCAAGTTTATTCATTTTGGGAACACTGCCTTCCTTACCGCTATACTTGCTTATTTTATGTAGAGAAGAAATGTTTACATACAGCAGGTCGCCATCTTTGTATTGAATGCGAACTGCTTCCTGCATTTTGCCGTTCGCATCGATCTTCTGTAATCCGCTATAGATACCTACTCCGTGATCTATATGTGAAACAAAATCGCCGGGCTGAAGTTCCTTCAAGGTTTTTAAAGTAAGTGCTTTGTTCTTACTAAAAGCTTGTTTTACTTTATACTTATGGTAACGTTGAAAGATCTGGTGATCGGTATAACAAACAATTTTCAGGTCATGATCAACAAAACCTTCATGAATACTGGTTGCTATAGGAATAACATTGATCTCTGCTTTAAGATCGGTGAAAATGACATGAAGTCTTTCCAATTGTTTTGGATTTTCTGCAAAGAGATAAATGTTGTATTTCTTTGTTTCATAATCCTTAAGGTCTTTTATCAGCAGATCAAACTGTCTATTAAATGCAGGCTGTTCCTGAATTGAATATTGAATATTGGATCTTACAGATTGTGCATTTGTCTGAAAATTAGATTTACTTCCAAATTCAACAATATGTTTTTTACTAATAAGGTTTTCTAATTCAGTTGCAGTAGTAAAATCCTCAACATTGATCTCCTTTTTAATATGCAATGAATCTTCTTCTTCAATTTGTTGTGCATTATCTGTTGCCGATTGCTCATTTGCAATTGCCAGTTCTAAAAATCCTTCTTCCTGCTCGATCTTATCTTTAATATAATTCCAGTCATTTGTCCATACTACAGTGTTTTCCGGGAGAAATTCTAACAGCGAAACTTTTTCGCCGGTTTCATTTTGCAGTATATCAATATTCGGAATGATATTTACCTGTAACAACTTCCTTTCGCTTAATTGTGATTCCGGATCAAAGATTCTTATACTGTCAACTTCGTTTCCGAAAAGTTCTATCCTATAAGGTTTTTCATTTCCGAAAGAATAAATATCCAGAATTCCGCCTCTTACAGCAAACTGGCCCGGTTCATAAACAAAATCCGTTCTTTCAAAACCATAGTCAACAAATTTGCTAAGAATATTATTTACATCGATCGTATCATTTTGTTTTATTGAAATGATATTTTCCGAAAGTGTTTTTGATAGAACAACCTTTTCGAATAAGGCTTCGCCATAGGTAATGATCAGATTTCTATTTTTATGTGCAGCCAGTTTTGTCAATGCTTCCGTACGCAGCATAACATGGCTGCTGTTGAGTAGCCTGAAGTTTTTATTATTTTTAAAGGAAGACGGGAAATAAAATAGGTTTAAAGCCTTGGTGATATTTTCTAAACTATTATGAAAGTAAGCCGCTTCTTCTGCATCTCTTACAATGACCAGATGGTTCAATTGAGCCGATGCTTCATCATTGAATATAGCGGCTATGAGGAATTGAGCAGCACTTCCATGGACACCACTCAGGTGTATTTGCTGCGGTTGAGGTAATAGGAGTCTGTCCACTATTTGAAAACAGCGGGAGTCATTACCATACTCTTTCAACAACACCTCCAAATTCATCGGCTGCAAAGATAATTGATGCGTTCAAATTATCACTTCATAATATGAGCATTAAGTCAGGACGTCTGAAGACTGGCGGAAGTCCTAAAATTTCTGAATAATATATAAGTAATACAGGCAACAAAACATTTAACAATGCTGTCTTTTAAAAGGATTTATGTATAAATTTGACTTGTTATAAAGTCCGGTACATCCTGAGTAAATTCTTGTAATGAAAAAAATCTCTTTCACAACTGCTTTTATTGCCTTATCGACATTGCTTTTTGCACAGAAAGATAATAGTTTTATTATGCTCAAAACAGGAGCTGTTAAAACCGAAAGGAATATACTTCAAGGAAGTTTTAAAAGGGAAAGTATTTCCAAAATGATGTTTAGAGATAAGTATTATGTTTTGATCCAATTCTCATCCATCCCAACAGAAGCGCTTCTAGCCAAATTGAAATCAAACGGAATCAATTTAGATAACTACATATCGGGAACAACTTATCTGGCAAGTATAAAAAAAGGGTTCGATTTCTCATCTTCAAAAAACTATGCAATTGCTTCAATAGTTTCTTTGAGTGCGTCATACAAAGTTGATGAAAAGATCAGGACAAATGTTTTATTGAACGATAAAGAAGATCCGCTGTTTTATGCTGTAAGTCTTTATGGATCTATGGATAAAGCTATTGCCGAGAAAGAACTGATCAATGCAGGCGCAAAAATTCATTTTGCTAAACAAGCAACGGCTAATGTGATCTTTATCGAACAAGATAAATCTATTTTAGATTCGATTGCTGCAATGCCTTTTGTAAAATACATCAGCCTGCAATCGTTAAAAGATAAGCCGCTTAATTATAAAAATATAGGCGCTCATGGAATCAGTAGTCTAAATATAAGTGTTGGTAAAAACCTGAACGGACGAAATGTTACTATTGGAGTTGGCGACAATGCAGATATCTCATCTCACATTGATTTTTCCGGAAGATTGATCAACAGAACTCCCTGGATCTTTGAAGATCATGGTACGCATACATCTGCAACTGCAGCAGGTGCAGGTATTCTGAATGTGAAGAATCATGGCATGGCTCCTAAGTCAACTATTGTTAGTCAGTTTTTTAGTGATATCATCACCAATGCACCTACTTATGTGAATGACTACAATATGGTTATTACGAATAACTCTTATTATGCAGGCCAGAATGGATGTATTGGTGAAGGTGAGTATGATGAATTCAGCATTTTTGCAGATGAGCAGACAAATAATTTTCCGCAGTTATTGCATATTGTAGCGGCAGGTAATGATGGAGAGCTAACATGTTCTCCATATCCAAAATCTTTTGCAACGGTAAAATCTGGATGGCAATGTTCAAAGAATGCCTTAACAGTTGGTTCAATAAAAACCCTTGATTATACAGTTGCATCATTTAGCGGTAGAGGCCCTGTGCAAGACGGCCGAATTAAACCTGAGATATGTGCAGGAGGTTTTCAAATTATATCTGCAATGAAAAACAACAGATATGATTCTGCAAACGGTACCAGCATGTCTGCACCAACTGTGGCAGGAGCACTTGCATTGGTTTATGAACGATACCGTCAATTACATGCAGGGAGTGATCCTTCTGCTGCGTTAATAAAAGCGATTGCTTGTAACACTGCTGAAGATATTGGAAATCCAGGCCCGGATTATACATTCGGATTTGGGATGTTAAATGCAAGAAGGGCTGTGGAAGCGATAGACAGCAGCAGATATATTATTGATAGTATCAGCAATGGAGAAAATAAATTGCATACAATCAGTCTGGCACAGTCGGCAAACAAATTGAAAATTTTACTTTATTGGAATGATAAAGAAGCAGCAGTTAATGCTACCAATTCATTGGTGAATGATCTCGATCTGACAGTTACAACACCTGGTTCAGTTTTATACAAACCGCTCATTTTAAATCCTGCTGCAGCAAATGTTAATGCGAATGCTGTGCAAGGAATTGACCATGTAAATAATATTGAACAAATTGTAATTGATAACCCGACCGCAGGAAATTATTCGGTTAATATAAATGGATTTGCTCTGCCCTTTGGCAAACGTTCATATACATTGACCTATGAAATTGTAAAACCTGCAATTGTGGTTGAGTATCCGGCGGGTGGCGAAACACTTGTTCCCGGAGAACAAGAATATATTCGCTGGAATGCACATGGTAATACCGGAAATAATTTTACAGTTGAATATTCAACTAATAACGGTGCTGCATGGACGACGATAAGTAATGCAGTTCCTTCCACAACAACTATATATCCATGGACGGTACCATCCACAGTTACAAATACAGCTTTAATAAAAGTATCGGAAAATAATACTGCAAGTGTTGATCAAACAGATTTTAATTTTACGATATTAGGTCAGCCGGTAGTTACCGCTACAAATGTTTGTGAAGGGGCTGTTAGGTTGCTGTGGCAAACTATAGCCGGGGCTACAACATATGATGTTTTGAAATTGGTAGGTGATAGTATGCAGGTGATCAGCAATACAACGGACACTTTTGCTTTAATTACCGATTTGGATAAACACGGAAGTTATTGGTTTGGCGTAAGGGCAAAGAATGGAGCTAATCCAGGAAGACGCTCGGTATCAGTTAATGTTACACCTAACGACGGTGTTTGTGTGCTAGCTGTTTTCAATAACGATATTAAGGTAGATAGTATTCTTGAGCCGACTACGGCCAGAAAGTTTTTTGTTGATGCAGGTAATGCTGTGAAACCGGTGAAAGTGCGTATTAAAAACAACGGCAGTATTAATGTAACCACACCTTTTGATGTTTCGTATAGTGTTGACGGTGTATTGATTGCTAATGAAACGGTAAATACACCAATACCTGCAGGGGCGTCGATAAACTATACTTTTTCAACTATGTATCCGATTTTGCCAAACGGGTTTAGTTATGATTTTAAAGCATGGACAAATAATTATACTCCCGATCTTATAAATAACAATGATACAGCATTTAAAGTTGTAAAGCTGATTATGAATGATACCATTCATACATTACCTGTTTTTGAAGGGTTCGAAACAATGCCCGCCGGCAGTTTTATTAACGGAACAATGGCAATAGGCGATAATCAGCGACTTGATTTTTCAGCTAATTCAACTAAGGGAAGAGCAAGATCTTTTGTAAACACCGGCTTTGCAAAAACCGGTATCAAAGCTATGACACTTGATCAGACTCCTTTGAGTGAGAGCACAACAGTCGATTCACTGACCTTCAGTTACAATCTGGTAACACAGGTGGGCACACAGTTGCGGTATGATTTTTATTATCGAAATCATGGACAGTCAAATAATCCCTCAAATAAAGTATGGGTAAGGGGTAGTGAAAATGATGCATGGGTAGAAGCATATGACCTTTATACGAATCAGGCCGAACTGGGGCAATGGGCTCATGCAGTGATCAATATCAATGAGGTATTGGATAATGCAATTCCTTCGCAGATCGTCAGTGCCACAACACAGGTCAGGTTTGGTCAGGAGGGTTATACATCGGCTAATTCAGTTGCTCCGGAAATTGATATTGACGATGGTTATACTTTCGATGATATAACATTGAAGTCTGCTGTAAATGATGTGGTCATGAAAAAAATTGTAACCCCTGCGGCGAGTTCATGTAGTTTGTCATCGTCAGAACCGATAACGGTTCAGATAAAAAATTATAATAACAACACATTCAATAATCTTGAAGTGAGTTATCAGATCAATGATGAACCGGTAGTTACAGAGGTCATTAAAGAGATCGAACCTTTGCAATCGCTGGATTATGTTTTTTCACAAACTGCAGATCTATCAGCATTTGAAGATTATTCAATTAAAGTATGGGTAAACTATAGTGGAGATAATTATCCTGAAAATGATAGTCTTTTAAATTTTAAGATCAGAAGTAGTCCGGTTATAAACAGTTATCCTTATCTAGAAGGATTTGAAAATAACGATGGATATTTTTACGCTAAAGGCACCAATACATCATGGCAATGGGGAGCACCAGCAAAAACGGTTATTAATAAAGCTGCCAATGGTAATAAAGCATGGGTAACTAACTTGATAGGAAATTACAGTAATAACGAAACCTCTTATTTATATTCTCCATGTTTTGATCTTACAGGACTTGTGCAACCTGTGCTGGCATTCAGCCACATTTATTCTATAGAGTTTGCCTATGATTACACTTGGGTTGAATACTCAACAGATGGAACAACATGGCAAAAACTTGGAGAGGTTGGTAGTGGAACGAACTGGTATGATGGTACGGCATTAAATGTATGGAAAACATCAAAACTAAAATGGCATGCAACAAGTATTGGTATTCCTGTAACGGCATCTGTTGTACGATTTAGATTTGTATTGAGCAGCGATGCCGGTGTTACTGAAGCCGGAATTGGTATTGATGATGTTCATGTATTTGATAAAGCTGCGATCTATTCAGGAATACCGCTTAATAATATTACTCAAAATGTAAGTGGTAATGATTGGGTAAATTTTACTGCAGTGGGAAGAAGGGTAGCAGCGATCAATCCCAATGGTAATAATCTTGGATCAACTACCATACAAGTTTATCCGTATACGGCCATTGTCAGAAACAGCAACAATCAATATTATGCAAACAGAAATATTGTAATACAAAGCAGCAATCCTCCAAGCGGAAATATTGGTATCCGTATGTATTTTACTATAGCTGAAGCTGATAGTTTGATCAATGCAATTGGTTGCGGTACTTGTATAAGGCCAACCGACCCATACGAACTGGGAGTAACCAAATTCAGTGGTAATACTGCAAATGAAAATGGAACCATTGCAGATAATTTTTCAGGTTATTACTCTTTTATTTTGCCCGACAATACTACCATTATTCCGTACGACAGTGGTTACTACGCTGAATTTACAGTTAATAGTTTAAGTGAGTTCTGGTTGAGTAAGGCTACTATTGCTCCGGCTGCAGTTAGTGCTTGTATCGGAAATACTTTAACTTTTAAAGCATCAAATTATGGCAGTTCATTTCAATGGCAGGTAAATAACGGTACAGGTTATACGAATATTATTAATGGTGCAAATTATTCCGGCGCAACAACAAACACCCTGCAATTGATCAATTTGCCCGGTTCTAATGCCGGATATAAATACCGATGTGTAGTAAACGGTGTAAATGGTCCGGATAATGTGCTTCATTTCACTTCTGTATGGACAGGTACAACGAACAATGACTGGTTTACAGCAACTAACTGGAGTTGCGGCGTAGTGCCTGATCAATATACCGATGTTGTCATTCCTTCCGGCCTAAGTGTTTATCCCACGGTAACCGCTAATGCAACTGTTAAAAGTATTCGGGTGAATACGAATGCAACACTGACCGTTTTACCAACTTATAAACTAGATGTTTTAGGCAATTGATCTAACTTGTATTACTCAGCTAAACGGCAACGTTTGCATAAATATCAGTAAGGCTAATATGCAAAAGTGTTTTTTCTTTTGAGTTTCTTTGTATTATTGCCAAACTAAAAATAACGATTATGCCTGTTGAACCATGGCGTGTAGGTAAGGTTATCAAAATTGAACAACAAACTTACAACACACGTCGATTTTTTATTCAAGTGCCGGAACTTACATCATTCGATTTTAAACCCGGACAATTTGTTACACTTGATCTTCCCATACACGAAAAGCCGAATAAACGCTGGCGCAGTTACTCTATTTCCAGTTGGCCCGACGGCACTAATGTTTTCGAGCTTTGCATTGTATTGCTCGAAGGCGGTGCAGGAACTACCTATTTATTTAATGAAGTGAAAGAAGGAAGTGAGTTAACACTACGTGGCCCTGTTGGTGTTTTTACATTACACGAAGAAAATTTTGCTAAAGATATTTTCCTAATTGCAACCGGTACCGGAATTGCTCCTTTCCGTAGCATGGTAAATAATATCAAGCTTAAAAATATTGAACACAAAAATGTTCATTTGATATTTGGCTGTCGTACACAAAAAGACCTGTTGTATTACGATGAGTTGCGTCAACTCGAAAAAGAATTGCCGGGTTTCCATTATCATCCTGTTTTATCGAGAGAAGACTGGGAGGGTGCTGGGAAAGGGTATGTGCATGCAGTATATAAAGAATTATGCAAGGATAAGCAGGAAGCTTGCTTCTTCTTGTGTGGATGGAAAGCGATGATCGATGAAGCTAAACAAACCATTCAGGCAATTGGCTATGATAGAAAAGCTATTCATCAGGAATTGTACGGATAAGATCGATAATGTTTTTTATATAAGTCTGATATTTTTTATCAGACTTTTTTATTGTCCATCAAATAAAATATGTATTGCAGGAGAATAACCGTTAATAGGGAATAACCATTTATTATAAGTGGTGTTTTCTCTTTTATACTCACCTTGTCTTGTATAAACAGCTATGGCACCTCCGTCGCTGCCGCCGCCCGATCCACCAAAGAAAGGAGGAGGGAATGCTTTGATAATAGCGATGTCTGTAACGGGCATACTCAATAATTGATCTATGTCTACATTTATTTCATCGATATAAAACGCCGATACATTCTTTCCTCGCCAACGTAAAACAGTTTCACCAAACCTGCTAACATTTGAAGTGAGCCCCGGAATTTTTGTGTTTAAAAAAGATAAGCAATCAGAATAACCTAATATAGCGTTGTTGTCAAGACAGTCGATCACTCTTTCATTTATATCACTAAATAATGGAGTAACAAATTCCTCACTATACTTTTCTACTTTAGACTTTTTAGTGCTTGTAACAACTACTTCCTGCATTGTTACCGATTTATTTTGCTTGTTTTTTACAGCTTGATTTTTATTTGAAGTAATAGTCTGTACGGTATCTACATATCTCTCTTCAGATAAAGGAATTTCACCAGCATAAACAATAGCTGTAAAATCTTCTACCGAAGGACTTTGTTGAATGATAATATTTGGTTTCTCTTTTTTTTTGGTAAGATTATAATTAAAAATAAGACTGGCTTTTCCTTCAAATATGAGGCCCGGCAGTTGAAACTGCCTGTCATCTGTAAGTTTGAGTTCTTTGTTATAAAGTTTTTTATTTTTTGTGATGACGAGAGCTTTTATTGTTTCATCATTAATATTATTTAAAACCATACCGCTTATTTCAAATATTTTCGGATAAAAGAAGGCGGTGATCTTTAATCTGCCATCCTGATAATTTTTTGGAATTACCAATGCAAAGTAATTCAGTGTATCTATCATTGGGAGAAAGATACTATCTGTAAGGTCGGATTTTATATGTAAAGCAGTAATAAGTAGGGTGCCCGGATTTTGTGTGATAGGTTCTTTTGCAACGATCCATATAGTGTCGCCGGAAATATTTTTTTCACAGGTTACGCTTACATCGTTGTATATTGTTTGTTGTGCAAAAAGATTTGCATATAAAAAGAAGTTAATTACCAATACGAACAATGTTTTTTTTATTGACATGGTATGCAATGTAAAAAATTATTGATGTACCATTCGTTAATTAGGTGTTACATCAAATTAGAATTATGGTTTTTCTGCGTATAGTTTTTTTAGTAATGATGCAATGAGCTGACTTCCCTTACCTAATTTTTCTAGGCCATTTTGATATATTTCAAGTCTTCCTAAACATCTTTTTTTTGAATAAAAACTTTTTATCGCTTCGGGTTTTTTGTATGCATCGTATATCCATTGAGCATCTGTTTCATATACTTTTTTCGCAAGTGCGATATTTTCTGTCATCATAAACAATGGCCCTAAGCTCCTAACAGAAGCTATATTGTTTGTTGAAACCTCAGGAAAATATTGCTTCAATGAATCTGTCCACCGTTTAGCTGTGATCATATCTCCAATAGATATGTAATGAGTAGCGACATCTATATACATGTCAATGCATCTTGTATCCCCATCATATGATTCAAATTTTTTAGCACTTTTGTAATCACTGGTAATAGGGATGTACTTTTCGGTAATGTATTTTTCTCTGTTTTTTGTAATGGTGGTCTCGTCAGGAATTTTTGTAGTTGATTTTAATTTATATACTATACCCTCAGGAACCAAATAATCATCAAAATAAACCTCATAGCTCTGAGTAAAATAAATTGGTCGTTTGCCATAGTTAGATTCAACGATGTCAAACATGACGAGGTCATTTAAGTACAAATAATTACTAAGATCGATCAAGAGTTTTTCGTCAATTGATGATGGAGTTGGCAGGGTTACTTTTTTTGTGGTATAGCAATATCTTTCTATGCCCGATACATCGTAAAAAGTAGATTTTTTAAGATATATGTAGTCTAGCAATTCACGTAAAGTAAGTGTTGAATCAATGATAGATTCATCTTCTTTCTCCGATTTATAGTAGGTTGCATCCGACGCCTCATTTCTAAGAAAATCTTCCGGGATTGCAAAACTGATAATTCCTTTTTTCTTCAATAATACCGGATAGGTAGGCAAGGCTAGTAAACTTGTATTGATCACAGCAATATCTTTTCTAAATCCATATTTCTCCTGTACATACCAAAGCTGGTAGGTATCATTGTCGCCATAGGTAAATAAGATCGCATTACTATCGCAAGAGTTTAGGTAGTTTTTCGCCTGATTTTCATATCTGATGTCCGGGTTAGCTTTTTGTAAATATTCTTTGGCTGATTTATCATCACCGGATCTATACATCTGATCGTAAGCATGCATATATTCATTAAATAATTTCAAATTTGCATTGCCTATCATTGTTTTATAATTATGATTTAATATGTTCAGTTTTTCAAATTGTTTGATGCTGTTGTCGAGGTTTACTTTTACTTTTTCAACTCTTTGAGCTGAAGGAAATTCCAGGCGAGCTAATTTTCTTCGAAGTGAGTCTTTGCCATTATTTGAACCCCCTTGTTGATACCACAAATAACCCAGGGCATTATTGTTATAAGCTCTACCCAATCCATCCAAAAGCGTATCTGAAAGATTTGATGCATTGCCGAAATCTTTGATCATATCCTCATACCAGTTTGCATAACCGTAATATCGGATATGATCATAATTGTACCAGTCGTATTGTAAATAGGGCTCAATCCTTTCTTCAAAGTTCTCATCCATCACACGTTCATCATAAGAGCCGTAGAGGTCAATGTATTTGTTGTTTTTCCAGAATAATTTTTCACTTATCAGGCTGTCGTTGTTTGTTCGATCGATCTGCTGCACATACCAGCCATTTTTTTTCTTTGCAAAATTGGTATAGTTCTCATAATCTTCGGAAGTAATATAGCTGGTGAAGAATTTTTTCAATACTTCATAATAAGTAGGCATGTGGTCTTGTGAGAATGCATAGGACGAATGGATCAGGATAAAAATAAACAGCAATATTTTTTTCATAATAAAAAAGAGGAATCATGAACGATTCCTCTAAATTAAAAGTATTTGGTTGAAACTAATTGATTTTCCCTAATACCAGTTGCTTAACATCTGCTAAAGCAATACGTTCCTGCGTCATCGTATCTCTGTATCTGATCGTAACAGTATTGTCTTCTTTGGTTTGATGATCGATGGTTACGCAGAATGGTGTACCAACGGCATCCATTCTTCTGTACCTTTTACCAATAGCATCTTTTTCTTCGTAAAAACAATGGAAAGCTTCTTTACAACTGTCGAACAATTCTCTGGCAATTTCCGGCAGGCCATCTTTTTTAACCAACGGCAAAATAGCTAATTTGGTAGGAGCAATTTTTGCAGGAATTTTTAAAACAACCCTGCTGTCTTCGGTTCCATCTTCTTTTAACCATTTTTCTTCAGCATATGCTAAACTGATGATGGTTAAAAAAAGCCTGTCTAAACCAACAGATGTTTCCAGTACGTATGGAACATAGTTGCCATAAGCTTTTCCTGTTGCAGGGTCGATATCATTATCGAAATACTGTATTTTCTTTTTGCTGTATGTTTGGTGCTGGCTCAGGTCAAAATCGGTACGGCTATGAATGCCTTCCAACTCTTTCCAGCCAAACGGGAATTCAAATTCTATATCCAACGCAGCATCTGCATAGTGTGCTAATTTAACATGATCGTGATAACGCAATTTTTCTGAAGGAATACCAAGGCTTTCATGCCATTTCTTTCTGGTTTCTTTCCAGTAATTGTACCATTCCATTTGTGAGCCGGGGCGAATGAAGAATTGCATTTCCATTTGTTCAAACTCCCTCATTCTGAAAATAAATTGACGGGCAACTATTTCATTTCTGAAAGCTTTACCGGTTTGGGCAATACCAAAAGGTATTTTCATGCGGCCGGTTTTTTGTACGTTCAAGAAGTTTACAAAAATACCTTGAGCTGTTTCCGGACGCAGATACACTTTATTATCATCCGGATTATCAGAAGCTACTGCACCAAACTCTGTAGAGAACATCAGATTAAACTGACGAACATCTGTCCAGTTAGCTGTTTTGCTGATGGCACATTTTATTTTATTGTCTTCAATTAATTTTTTCAAACCTGCATAATCATCTTTAGCCAACAACGCATCCATATTAGCTATCAATTCATCTGCTTCTCCCTTGCGGCTTGCAGCTATTAGCTCATCAGCATAGCCTTCTATCAAATGATCAACCCTGTATCTTTTTTTACTGTCTTTATTATCGATCATTGGGTCGCTGAAATTATCAACGTGCCCACTTGCTTTCCAAACGGTTGGGTGCATAAAAATTGCCGCATCAATTCCAACGATATTGTCGTGCAATTGGGTCATGCTTTTCCACCAATAATCACGGATGTTCTTTTTTAACTGGGCTCCGTTTTGGCCATAGTCATATACTGCACTCAATCCATCATATATTTCTGATGATTGAAATATGTAACCGTATTCTTTACAATGTGAGATTAACTCCTGAAAATTATTTGCTTCGTTTGCCATAATGGCTGCAAAGATAAGTAGCTGTAGTGAAATCTTTTCACTAAAAAGTGGACTTATGTTTTATTGTAATTTTTCATTATTCCGGTGTCTGTCCACATCTCTGAGATTCTTTTTTTCAAAATTTTTTTGCAATGCTTCGGTAAGATTAACACCTGTTTGGTTGGCTATACAGATCAATACAAATAATACATCCGCCATTTCATCGCCTAATTCTTTTCCTTTATCGCTTTCTTTAAAAGATTGTTCGCCATATTGCCGAACCATCAATCTTGATAATTCGCCAACTTCTTCCATCAATATTCCAAGGTTGGTTAACTCATTAAAATACCGAACACCAATGGTTTTAATCCATTCATCAACCTGTTGCTGAGTTTGTTTAATAGTCATAATAACACGAATTTAATGCACGAATTACATGAATTGATATTTTAAAATACAACTCTTTTTGATGTAAATGATTTTTCTCCAAAATTGGCAATAATTCCTAATTGCAATCCAGATGCTTTTAGATAATTAACTGTTTGTGTTACAAAGTTATTGACTATCATGTATGATGCTTTTACTTCTAATATGATTGAATCATGTATAACGAAATCCGCATAGTATCTATGTGGTAGTATTATGTCTTTGTATTGAATCTTAAACTCCTTTTCTCTTATAAACTCAATTTCTCTTGACTTAAATTCGTATTCTAAAGCGTCCTTGTACACGATTTCTTTGAATCCCATCCCTAGTTCTCTGTGTATTTCCATGCAAATTCCAACTAGTTCGTATGACTCTTCTTTTAAAATTAATTGTGCCATAAATATTTTAGGTTACGTAATTCGCCTGCAGTATGTTGTTTGCATACAATTACTATAGTCTGCTAAAATATCTAAATGATTGCTTTTGTTAAAATTTTAAAATAATTAGTGTAATTCGTGAATAAAATTAGTGTAACCAATTATTCTTTGTCCTTCGTGTCTATCCAGATAGTTACCGGTCCATCATTCAATAATTCTACTTTCATATCTGATCCAAATTCACCTGTGCCGATCTCTTTTCCAAGATCGATTTCTAATTGAGAGATCATCTTCTCATACATTGGCTTTGCAAAGTCTGGCTTACTGGCACGTATGTACGAAGGCCGATTTCCTTTTTTTGTGTTGGCATGTAAGGTAAATTGACTAACCAGCAAAATATCGCCACCATTATCTTTTACTGAAATGTTTGGCACTTTATTTTCGTCATCAAAAATACGAAGGTTGATAATTTTGTTACTTAACCATTCAATATCTTCTGTTGTATCAGCATCTTCAATGCCGATAAAAATAAGTAAGCCTTTTTGTATTTCAGATATTCGTTTGTTCGATACCGTTACGCTTGCTTTTGAAACTCTTTGTATTAATGCTCTCATAATTTTATGCTTTCGAAATTCAAATTTTCTACTTTTTTTAATCAGACGGTAAAGTACAAAATCTTATACAATGCTTATCAGGCAAAGCTTTTATAATGTTTGTAATAGTACATGAATGGTTTCACAAAAGTTCAAATTACAATTTATTTATATTATTAATTTACGTTATTTGATTAAAAGCCAGCAGTAGAGCAATTCTTCAACATAAAAAAATCGTAAACCCTTTACCGTAAAGGGTTTTAAATATTGTAAATGACTAAAACCACGTCACTGCTGCTTGTTGAAATTTTATCGAAAAAAACAAGAATTTAAACAAACATTTTACCCCTTTTGGTGGGGAAAAGTAAGCGGATTCAATACCATGCTGCATTGTAAATTTTTTACACATCCCTTTTCCACATTCTGTTAATATCAAAAATGTGAAATGTCATCATCAAAAAATATTTTCGTTAACCTTAATTCCTTAACAATTACTTAACCCATTTAACGACCTTACAAATATGCCAACAAAGAAACAAGCAGCTAAAGGAATGCAGTTTAGCAGGCAGTTCACTAAAGACGGAGTGAGCCCTTATGATATGTTTGAGTACGACTATCGTACATCAGTTATCAAGAATCCGTCGGGTGAAGTTGTCTTTCAAATGGATGACGTAGAAGTTCCAAAACAATGGAGTCAGATCGCTACAGATATTTTGGCACAAAAATATTTTCGTAAAGCGGGTGTACCAAAAGCAGATGGTACTACAGGTAGAGAAACAACCGTAAAACAGGTTGCACATCGTATGGCACATTGCTGGCGTGTGTGGGGAGAAAGATACGGTTACTTTGCTTCTGAAAAAGATGCACAGATATTTTATGATGAGTTGGTATACTCTATTTTAAATCAGGGATGCGTACCTAACAGTCCGCAATGGTTTAATACAGGCTTATATGAGGTATATGGTATTGCAGGGAAACCACAGGGGCATTATTATGTTGATGCAAAAGATGGCCAGTTAAAAAAATCCACTTCGGCGTACGAACGTCCTCAGCCGCATGCTTGTTTTATTTTAAGTGTAGATGATGATCTGGTGAATGAAGGTGGTATCATGGATCTTTGGGTTAGAGAAGCAAGAATATTTAAATATGGCAGCGGCGTAGGTACAAACTATAGCAGCATTCGTGGCGAAGGCGAAAAATTAAGCGGAGGTGGTACATCGTCGGGTTTGATGAGTTTCTTAAAGATTGGGGATAGAGCAGCAGGTGCTATCAAAAGTGGAGGCACTACACGTAGAGCAGCTAAAATGGTTTGTCTTGATTTAGACCATCCTGAAATTGTAAATTTTGTAAACTGGAAAGTTGAAGAAGAAAATAAAGTGGCTGCCTTGATCGCTGCAGGTTATGCAAGTGATTATGAAGGTGAAGCATATAGAACGGTTAGCGGACAAAACAGCAATAACTCAGTTCGTATCCCTAACTCATTTTTTAAAGTATTGGATGAAGATGGCGATTGGGAACTAAAAGCAAGAAGCACCGGCGAAACCATGAAAACGGTGAAAGCCCAAAAGCTTTGGAAAGATATTAATTATGCAGCATGGAAATGTGCTGATCCGGGAACGCAATATGATACTACCATCAACGAATGGCACACTTGCCCTGAAGGTGGTCCCATCAGAGCGTCTAACCCTTGCAGTGAGTATATGTTCTTAGACAACACTGCTTGTAATTTAGCATCAGTGAATCTTCGTCGTTTCTTTGATGAAAGCACGAATACTTTTGATGTAAAAGGTTTCGAACATACTTGTCGTTTATGGACAGTTGTTTTGGAAATATCTGTTTTAATGGCACAGTTCCCTTCTAAAGAAGTAGCACAATTGAGTTATGATTACAGAACATTGGGTCTTGGTTATGCAAACCTAGGTTCTATGTTAATGGTAAGTGGTATAGCTTACGATAGTGAAGAAGCAAGAGCAATTGCTGGTGCTATCACAGCGATCATGACCGGAGTTACGTACAAAACATCCGCAGAAATGGCTTCATTCTTAGGTGCTTTTGCCAGATATGAAGAAAATAAAAAGCACATGTTACGTGTAATGCGTAATCACAGAGCTGCTGCTTATGATGCACAGGAAGCTTACGAAGGCATCGAAATTAAACCACAAGGTATCAATGCAAAATATTGTCCTGATTATTTATTGACTGCTGCAACCAACGCATGGAATGATGCAGTTCAATTAGGAGAAAAATATGGCTACCGCAATGCACAAACAACTGTAATTGCACCAACAGGTACAATTGGTTTGGTAATGGATTGCGATACAACCGGTGTTGAACCAGATTTTGCTTTGGTTAAATTTAAAAAACTGAGTGGTGGTGGTTATTTCAAGATCATCAACCAAAGTGTACCGCAGGCATTACGTAATTTGAAATATACTGAAAAGGAAATTGAAGAGATCGTAAACTATGCAAAAGGTCATGCTACATTAAACGGAGCTCCGGGCATTAATACTGAAGTGTTATTAGCAAAAGGATTTACTAAAGAAGAGTTGGCAAGAGTTGAAAAATCTTTAGGTAGTGCTTTTGAAATTGGGTTTGTATTCAATGTTTACACACTTGGTGAAGAATGTTTACAGCGCTTAGGATTCAAAGAAGAACAATATAGAGATTTCGGTTGGAGCTTGTTAGAAGCTTTAGGATTTACCGATGATGAAATTGAAGCTGCAAATACTTATGTATGTGGTACCATGACTGTTGAAGGTGCTCCGTATTTGAAAGATGAACATCTTTCTGTATTTGATTGTGCTAATAAATGCGGACAAAAAGGCGAACGTTATATTCATGCCCACGGACATATTCGTATGATGGGTGCTGCACAACCTTTCTTAAGTGGCGCTATTAGCAAAACGATCAATCTGCCAAATGAAGCAACAGAAGCAGAAATTGCAGATGCTTACAGAATGAGCTGGGAGCTTGGTTTGAAAGCATGTGCTTTATATCGTGACGGTTCTAAATTGTCTCAACCGCTTAGCAATAAATCTGATAAGAAAAAGAAAACAGATGTTGTTGCCGAAGAAGAAGTTGAAACACCGGCAGAAGAAGTTTCTAATATCGTTGATATGAGTAAACTAACTGTTGATGAATTGTTGGATGAAGTGAGTAAAAGAATGCAAAGTAGCCCCGATACTGTATTGAAAGGACGCCTTGCAAAAATCGTAGAACGCAAAACATTGCCTGCAAAACGTAGAGGCTTCACGCAAAAAGCTAAAATAAACGGACAGGCATTGTTCTTAAGAACAGGCGAATACGGAGATGGAACTGTTGGTGAAATATTTATTGACATGGCTAAAGAAGGAGCAACAGTACGCAGTATGTTGAACTGTTTCGCCATCTCAATATCTATCGGTTTACAATATGGTGTGCCTTTAGAGGAATTCGTAGAAAAATTTGTGTTTACCCGTTTCGAACCGGCCGGAATGGTAGATCATCCGAATATCAAAACAACTACATCGATCATCGATTTCATTTTCCGTTCATTGGCGTATGAATATTTGGGCAGAAACGATTTAGTTCATGTATTGGATAAACCTGAAGTTGAAAATTTAGGCAACGATGATTGGGATGTTACAACGCCTACCATTGGCGACAGGGTTCCTGAATTAAGTGAAATAAGAATTGTAGGAAATAATAATAATACACAAGCGCATAAAACTCAGGCTTCAGCAAAACCTGCAGCTTATCAACCATTAGATCCGATGAGTGCTGCTGCTAAAAGCCGTCAAAGTGATGCCCCGGCATGTACCAATTGCGGAAGTATAACAACTCGTAGCGGTGCATGTTACAAATGTGAAAACTGTGGAACTCAGGGAGGTTGTGGCTAATTATTTGAAACAATCCCGACCATAAAAACAAAAATGAAGCCCCTCGACGTAGTCCCGGGGCTTTTTTAATGGTCGAAATTGAAGATTAGACCATTGATTATAGTATCTTATTTCTTCCCAACAAAATCTCTCAGATAACTGCAACTATTAAACGCTTCTGCATAGAATGCGGTGCCTTTATAATCTTTTACAAACTGAGGGAAATAACGATTTCTTTTAAAACTGATCTCATACTCCTTTCTGGCTGTATCCATTTTGTCCCAATCGTTGTAACCGTATTCTTCGTATTGTGGTTGATGCTCTTGCTTTTGAGAACATTTTGCCATCATGAATAAGCATCTTGCTTTAAAATTTTTATCTGAAGATGCATTTAGTGCCTTTTTAAAATTTTCTTCAGCGGCAAAACAGCCATAGTATTGTTTTTCAAATGCATTGGCATCTTTCGGAATGTAGTAGCCATCACTACCGCTACGATTGTATTCAACCAACTTCCATGCATGACCGTAATAAGTCATATTGTACATCCCTGTAGCGATCTTGTAATAATATTTAGCTGCATTTTTTTTGTCGGTAGATATCAGTTTGGTTAAACGAAGCATCTCTTCTGCAAAAGCTAATTTAGTAGTGCTGAATTTAGCTTCGTGTGCCAACGCTTCTTCCTGGTCATATAGCAGATCAATAAACGGATCGGTTGTTATTTTTAATGATTCCTTATCAGTACATTTTTTATACCAAGCAATAGCGTTTGTATAATCGTATTCTCTTAAATAAGCTGTGCCTAAGTGGTCAACTACAGTCTCCTTTTTGATCGAATTATGCGAAAGCAAATATTTTTCAAAAGCATTTTGTTTAGAGGAAATAAATAGAGTAAATAGTTTCTCAGCTTCGGTACTGTTCAAACTACCACGAACAAAATCGATTCCGTTGCCATAATTGATTACCTGATCGTTACCATAAGTCATTCTATCAGCTGCACCAATACATAGTGCTTCTTTTCCCAGATCGTTCTGAGCATGATATTTTCTTGCTAAGATTTCACACATCAGATCTCGGTAAAATTTTTTCCATTGCCCCAATTCATAATAATCTATCTGAATTGGTTTTTCTGCTTTGGCTTTTTTGGCAAGCCATTCAATAGAAGGTAAAAGTTGCTCTTCAAATGCAGCATCAATGGTTTGTTTTTCGCTGATGGTAACGAGCAGGTTGGTCAATGCTAACTGATCTTTTACTTTCTCGGTACAATTCAATTTTTGTGCTGCCGATAAATACTCTTTTGCATTGGCATACTCTTTTGTAATGTATGCAGCGTGGGCTGCCGCAGCTTCAAATAAACCACGGTTCTTTACCTTCGGATTTTGTGCTGCTTCGTGTAAGAATTTACTGAGTAAGATCGCTTCTGTTCCCTTCTTGTCAACATTAATTTTTGTTTCATCTGATGTATAGTAATAGTAAAAAGTTTTGCCACCTTTTTCCAATTGTATATTCGGGGTAAAATATTTGTCTTCAAGTTTATTGATCTCACGAACAACCAAAACTTCCAATGCTGTTGATGCCGGGTTCAGTGTATAGATTGTTTGAATTGTTTTCAGTTCATCATCATAAGAACTGCTCATGGCAAACAATGCAAGCATATCTGCTTTTTCCTTGTCATTTTTACAAAAGCTGAGATAATCATTTCTATTATCCTCACTGTTAATACTCCATTTAAATCCCAAATAATTTGAAATTCGTTTAACAGTTGATCCGCTGAAAGCTTTACTGTAAAAATAGGCTGCCTCTTTTTGTCGGCCGGTTCTAAATAGGCCCCCTGCTTTAAGTGCTATGCAAAGTTGTTGTAATACTGATTCCGATTTTGTAACACTTACATAATCATCATAGAATTTTATAGCATCTTCATTTCTCCCACTGTAAAGTGCAAGCCTTTGAATTTGATAAGCATATTTTAATTTAAAGAATGTTTTTTTGGATGCGTTGTACAATTGCGTTCCATTTTTAATAAGCTTGGCCATTTTTACACTATCTCTTTCAATGGGTTCCCAGTAATCGTAACTGCCCACTACAAAGGGTTCTACTTGTCTTGCATATAATATATAGCCTAGTCCCTCGAGGTCTTTGGTTTTGATAAAATAATTACTCATCGAATTTTTCAAAACAGAATCCGGGATTATATTTTTTGTATTTTTTTCAATCTTGTTATAAAGGGTAGCAATGACATCTCTTGAAAATTTATTTACAAACCGTTTTGCATCATCATTTTTTACTCCATTGCCGCAATAGTTAGCCCACTCATCTGCAAGTACATCGCTTACATCTGTTGGTTCGGTTTCGTCAAATAGAAAATTGATACCTGTATAATAAAATGGTTTATACCCGGCAGCATCCGGTAAGTTTTGATGGAAGAAAGATGTATAATAGTCGTAAGGGTCATCGCCTCCGCCGCAACCAATAATGTTTTGTGGAAATGACACAAAAAATGCACTAACGCAAACTGTTATAAATGCTTTCCAGTTCATAAATTGAGTATTTACTTAAAGTTAAAGAATCGAGATGGAAGAAAGAAAGTTTTAAGTTCCTGGTTTGCAATTGCTCACTCACAATTTTCGCTGCTGAAATGATCTCCTTGTATTCACTTTGCTCATAGCGAATAATATCATCTTTTCTGAACTGCAGGCCATTAAATAGGGTGTCTTTCAAAAAGGTATAGCTTGTTTCATTAGTTTTTTTAACGGCCGAATTATTTGTTAGAGTAATATCTTCGATCAGGCCTTCATATCTATTATTTCGAAATAATACATGCCAATCAAATAAGGGTAGTGCTACATCTAGCTGTAATGGATAACTGCCTAAGTTGCCAATGTACTTTTTCATCTCCGATATATCCAGAATAGAGTTTTTTGTAGCCGGATTTTTTAAATTACCCATATTGTAACACATCAATAATCCTTTGTCTACAGGCGGTACACCACTTTTCGAAATATATTTTATTTGATGAAGCCGAATGGTGGCAGAAATAGGTATTGCGATATTTTTCCAATGTTCTTTTATCTTTCTTAATAGAGAAAAATAATTATCTTTTGTTGTACTTGTCCAATCGCAATCTATTTGAACTTCGTTAATAGAGTTAAATCCATTTATATTAAGGACTTTACTGATTAGATTATTAATATTATTAGAAAGTTCTGTTAACTGCGACGAATCGATTTTCTGCATACATTCATTCGTAATGAATACAGTAGGAATAACGATGAATTCTTCCGGTAGCTTTTGCTTAGATCCGTCTATAATAGCTGTAGGATTGGGTTGTTTCTTAAACTCATCCCAGGTTACGTCAAAAAATTTAATGTACAGAGTTTTTATATCAAGACTATCTAATTTCTTTTTTTCAAAATCTGTCAGTGTAAAGACTGATTTCCAATAGTAAAAACTACGATCAATCTTTCTTTCGGCACGTTCTTTACAGCCTATCAAGAACAACAAAAAAACTGAAGGAAAAAGAATTTTTAAATGATATGCGAAAAATGTAGGACTCATATTTACGAGGGTAATGGTACAACAATTTCTATTGGTTCGGAATACCCATATGAAGGTATTTGATTCGCCATAATATTGTCAATAAATTATAGGATATCTTTGCAGTATGACATCACAGTATTTTACGTACGAAAAAGGAAAAGTAATTCAGGCTTTGCGTTATCATTTCATCAGCCGCAAAGAAATTAAATTAATGATGATCCTGATAAATGTTTTTGCCATTGTATCGGCAGCACTTTTTTTTGCAAAAAAAATATCACCCCTTGCTTTCCTGATCAGTTCTGTTTTATGGGTAGGACTTATGATCGTATTCTGGTATCTATTACCACTGACAATTTATAAAAGATCTGCTACGTTTAAGGATAGGTTCAGAGCAACAGCCGGTAATCAATCTTTTACTATAGAAAATGAAAAGGGTAGCAAGAGCTGGGATTGGAGCGAATTTTCGACAATGATGGAAAGTCCGCATTTTTATCATTTATATTTTGATGCCCGGTCTTTCTTCATAATACCTAAAGAAGCGTTCGAAGGCGATGATGTACATGAGGTGAGGAAGATATTTGCTCAGAAAATAAACAAGACCCCCCTCGCCCCCTAAAGGGGGAACTTGGAAGCAGAATAATTAATAGTTTCGGTCAATATGAAAAGGCGGCTTAACAAATTTTGAGATCCAACAAAGAAAAGCCCCCTTTAGGATTTTGGGGGGTGGTATTATCTCAACCGCTTCTCCATCACATGATGTGGAGTTTTTACCTCAATAAATTGTGTCCCTTTTATTTTGTACCCAAATTTTTCGTAGAAACCGATTACATTATCCCGGGCATGCATCATCATATTTTTATAGCCCTTATCTCTTGCAAGGTTTTCAGCAAAGATCATAATTGACTCACCAATGCCTTTTCCCTGCAACTTTTTTTGAACTGCCATTTGCCTAAGTCGGATATTGCCGTTATCTAGTGGAGTCAGTATGCAGCAACCCAGCATCTCATCCTCATCAAAGGAAGCAATGAGTATATCATTGGCATCCTGATCCAGATATTCCTGTCTGAATTCCAAGCCAAGCGGTTTTCGCAATATTTCATGGCGAAGGGCAACCATTTGCTTGTATTCTTTTGTCCCGTGGTCTATTTGTTTTAGCCCCATAAATGCTGTTTTTTATGAATACTTGTGATAACCTGTCGCTGAAAGTATGTTCAATATACAGAAATTCCGCCTCCCTGCCAAGGGAAAATACAAGATTATTTAACTCTCTGATTTATACACATTAAATTGCTCTTTTTCAACTTCTCGACAAATTCTTTGTATTTGTTACAAAAAGTATATTTTTGCACCTGATTAACTAAATAATACAATTATGTCAGACATTGCAACAAGAGTAAAGAAAATTATTGTTGACAAATTAGGTGTAGATGAAGGCGAAGTAACTACTGAGGCTTCTTTCACTAACGATCTAGGTGCAGATAGCTTAGACACCGTTGAATTGATTATGGAATTTGAAAAAGAATTCAATATTTCTATTCCTGATGAACAAGCTGAAACCATCACTACAGTTGGACAAGCAGTTACTTATTTAGAAGAACATTCTAAGTAAGGGAACTTTAAAATTTTTTCACCACATAGCATACCCTGGGAAATAAATTAATTATTTAGTATCTTAGGTATGGCTATGTGGTTGTTTTATCTAATCATTACTCACCAAACTTTATGGAGCTAAAAAGAGTAGTCGTAACCGGATTGGGAGCCCTTACACCGTTAGGGAAAACTGTTGCCGATTATTGGCAGGGATTGGCCGAAGGTGCAAATGGCTGCGATTTTATTCAGCAATTCGATGCATCAAAATTCAAAACCAGGTTTGCCTGTGAAGTGAAGGATTTTGATCCTACGGTTTATTTAGATAAAAAAGAAGCCCGTAAAATCGATCGCTTTAGTCAGTTTGCATTAATAGCAAGTGATGAAGCGGTGAAAGATGCTGGTATTACTGCAGATAATGTTGACCCGGACAGGGTTGGTGTTATTTTCGGTAGCGGTATCGGAGGGTTGATCACCTTTCAGGAAGAAGTAATGAATTTTGCTTCCGGAGATGGTACTCCACGTTTCAATCCTTTCTTTATTCCAAAAATGATATTGGATATTGCCGCTGGGCATATCTCCATGCGTCATACTTTCCGTGGGCCAAACTATGCAGTAGTTAGTGCTTGTGCATCCAGCACAAACGCCATCATTGATGCATTTGATAATATACGTGTAGGAAAATCAGACATCATTATCACCGGTGGTAGCGAAGCGGTTGTTAGCGCAGCAGGTGTAGGTGGTTTCAATGCAATGAAAGCATTGAGTGAAAGAAATGATGATCCTAAATCCGCCAGCCGTCCATTCGACAAAGACCGTGATGGTTTTGTAATGGGAGAGGGTGCCGGCGTATTGGTGTTGGAAAGTCTTGATCATGCCCTTGCAAGAGGTGCAAAAATTTATTGCGAAATAGCAGGTGGTGGCGCTACTGCCGATGCTCATCATATCACTGCACCACATCCGGAAGGATTAGGGGCAAACAACGTAATGAAAGCGGCTTTAAGAGATGCCGGTTTAAAACCGGAAGACATTGATTACATCAACGTACACGGAACTTCTACACCTTTAGGTGATATTGCTGAAACAAAAGCGATCAAGAATGTTTTTGGAGATCATGCCTACAAATTAAATATCAGCAGTACAAAAAGTATGACAGGTCACTGTCTTGGTGCTGCAGGTGCATTAGAGGCACTGGCTTGTATCATGGCTGTTACAAAAGATATCATTCCTCCAACCATCAATCATTTTACCGATGATCCGGAATTGGATTCTAAATTGAATTTCACTTTCAACAAAGCACAACACAAAACCGTGAATGCAGCGCTCAGCAATACATTTGGTTTCGGTGGCCACAATGCTTCTGTTATTGTAAAAAAATATAAACCTTAGTACCCCATCCCCTAAAGGGGAGTTATTATGTTTTGCACTTAAAATATTCGCTTCAAAAAGCCCCCTTTAGGGGATGGGGGCTTTTTGTCCCAGCATTCTTTTTTCATAGCATCATCCTTGCGTCGCCCTCTTGTACTGCATACCAATGTTGAACATTTTTCTTACTTTTATACAATCTTATCATGTATATTTAACCAAAATATATTCATCGTCTTTTGGCACTATTAACTAACCTGTTCAGTGGATCAACTAAACGAAAAGAGTTTAAAAAACAACTCACCAATGTGTTGGGCTTTGCTCCCGGCAAATTGGATTTATACACTACCGCATTAAGCCATCGTTCGGTAAGGGAAGGAGCAGATGAAAACAATGAACGCCTCGAATTTTTAGGCGATGCTGTGTTGAGTTCTATTGTTGCACACTATCTGTTTATGAAATATCCTTACAAAGGCGAGGGCTTTTTAACCGAGATGAGAAGTAAAATGGTTAACCGTCAGCAATTGAACGATGTAGGCGTAAAAATGGGACTCAAAAAAATCACCATCTACAATAAACATGATAGCTCATTAAAAATATCTCAGATCTTCGGTAATACGTTAGAAGCGTTGATAGGAGCGGTTTACCTAGATAAAGGTTACAAGAAAACGCAAAAATGGGTAGAGAAAAATATTATCTATACCCATATGTTTATTGACGATCTGGAGGGAGTTGAAATAAATATTAAGAATCGTTTATACGGGTGGGCCAATAAAAATGGTAAAGTGTTGGATTTTGAAACCCTTGAAGAGGTTTTTCAAAATGGCAGACGTTTATTTACGATCGGTGCCACTGTTGATGGAGAATTGGTTGCACAGGGGAAGGGGTATAATAAAAAAGATGCCAGCCAGATTGCGGCGCAGTTGGCGGTAGAGAAGTTAGGACTGTAAATCAGTTCTTAGTTTTTAGTTCTTAGTTGAGCAACTCTTGCTGATACATAACTACGAACTCCTAACTATGAACTATGAACTAAAAACTATGAACTTTGGAGTAATAGGTAGTGGTAGCTGGGGAACAGCCTTGGCAAAAATCTTAACCGACAACGGACAAACGATCCATTGGTATAACAGAAGTGAAAAATCGATTGAACAGTTCAAAAAACGTAAACACAATCCTCATTATTTAAGTACTGCCTATTTCGATCTAAATAAGATCAAACTCACAACAGATGTTACCGAAGTAATTACACATTCGGATTGTATTGTAATTGCAGTGCCTTCTGCTTATGCAATAAATACTTTAAAAGATCTGGATAAAAATATCTTTACCGGCAAAAAAATAATCAGTGCCATCAAAGGAATTTTACCCGAGCATAATCTATTGTTGAATGACTATTTGAAAGATGAATTCAATGTTCCGCTGGCGAATTATTTTGCGGTATTGGGGCCTTGTCATTCTGAAGAAGTAGCTGCAGAAAAATTATCTTACTTGACTTTTTCAGGAACAGATAAGGATGCTACGCATGAAATAACTAATTACTTCAAAACAGATTATTTAAACACTGTTGAGAATAATGATATCTATGGTGTGCAATATGCTGCCATCTTAAAAAACATTTACGCAGTGGGTGCCGGTATTGCACATGGGTTGGAGTATGGCGATAATTTTTTAAGTGTACTCATTGCTAATAGTGCAGATGAGATGGTAGGCTTCTTAAAAAAGTCCACATTAATACCTCATGCTGAACTCCCCACAAAGAACCTAGAACTAAAAACTAATTACTCCGCCTCCGTTTATCTTGGCGATCTTTTAGTAACCTGCTATTCACTTTTCAGTCGTAACCGAACTTTTGGTAATATGATCGGCAAAGGCTATTCCGTTAAAACAGCACAGTTAGAAATGAGTATGGTAGCCGAAGGTTATAATGCCAGTAAGTGTATGTATCTTATCAACCAATCCGTTGCTGCGCCTATGCCCATTGCAGAAACAGTTTATAAAATTTTATGGGAAGGACTTTCGCCTGAAGAAGGGTTTAAGCAGATCGAAGAAACCTTAATTTAACAATTTTATTTTGCATCATTCGGGTATTTGGAGTAGATTTATATCGTAAATAATTTTCGTCTATCCTTAAACGATACATTATAGATAAAAATTCTATAACTAACTAAATACCGCTGCATGAAAAAATTTCTACCCCTCATTCTATTCCTGTGTCTGTTTGCCAATTCTAAAGCTCAATTTGTTGATATTCCCGATGCTAATTTTAGAACGTTTTTAAAAAGTAAATACCCCACTTGCTTTAACGCATCTGATCAGTTAGATACAGTTTGTGCTGCAACCGCAATTGATAGTAATATTAATTGTTCAAATAAAAATATAAGTTCATTAGAAGGAATTCAGTATTTCAAAAGGCTAGCTTATTTGAATTGTGATAAGAATAATTTGACAAGCATACCACCTTTGTCAAATGTGCTTATTTCGCTTTCCTGTGCTGAAAATCAACTGACTGAAATTTCCTCCTTTACTACTAATAAATTAACAAGTTTAATTTGTAGTCATAATCAATTGACTAATCTACCTTCCCTAGCGGGTGTACGAAATAGTACAGGAGGTGTTAATGGAGTAGCAGGCTTTGAGTATTTCAATTGTTCTTATAACTTGCTTACGGAATTGCCACCTATGCCGATAGGAGCTTATTTGGTGTCAATGTCCTTTGATCACAATAACATTACCTGCTTGCCGTCGGTGATGCCGAGAGTACATTATTTTTCTATGGATTCAACGATTAGATGTATTAGTGATGATGCGTATTATAATATTGCTTGGGCTTCAATTTATGGATCAAACTCCGGTAGTTTTATGATTGGCTGGGGAGCTAGTAATACAATGCCCTGCTACGACTGCCCTTCAGGACCTCCTTCTTATCCTATTTGTAATCCAACCAATAATGTTAATGGCTGTGTTTCCACGACAACAAAAGTTGAGGGCAGTGTTTTTTATGATGATAATTTAAATGGAATAAAGGATGCAGATGAAATAGCTGCAAGTAATATAAAAGTAGCTTTGAAAAAAGCTGGTAACAATGTTTATACCTACAATGATGGTGGTTATTCAATTAAATTCGGCAAATATCTTGCCGATACTATAATAGTTTCACCACCAAATTACTTTGTTTCAGAGCCCAGCACTATACCAATTCCATATACCGTCAATGATACTCTGATTAAACAAGACTTTGCTTTGCAAGTAATTCAAAATATAGATAGCATTGATATTAGTATTACATCTTTTCAAAGAGCAAGGCCTGGATTTGGATTACCTTATTTTGTCAGCTATAAAAATGTTGGTACAACAATACTTACATCTAATATTGCGGTACAATATGATGCAACAAAACTGCAATATGATAGTAGTAGTAATCACTCTGTAACCAGTGGTGTTGGTTCTTTAAATCTTGCCTCAGTTACTTTAAGGCCGGGAGAAACAAAAAGCTTCATGGCATACTTCAGGGTAAAACCATCAGTTGTAATAAATGATACAATCAGAACTTACGCTTCTATTTCTGATGGAGCAGTTTCAGATACAGATAGTAGTAAATTAGCTGTTACAGGTTCTTATGATCCCAATGATAAACAAGCTACTCCTATACTTACACCTCAGGAAGTCATTAACGGTGAATATATAAATTATACTATTCGTTTTCAAAATACAGGGAATGATACTGCGTTCAATATTGTTGTAGCAGATACATTGAATAGCAAGTTGCAAACATCAACCTTTGAACTGATCAATACTTCTCATAACTGTAATGTTTCATTGGTGGGAAATGTTTTATACTTTGAGTTTTTGAACATTCTATTGCCAGATAGTAATGTGAATGAACCGGCGAGCCATGGTTTTATTACATTCAGGATCCGTGCATTAAAAAATGTTCAGCTCAATGATGTAATACCAAATAAAGCATATATCTATTTTGATTATAACGCTCCGATAATTACTAATACGGCTACCACAACTATTTACATTGCACCTCCACAACCTGTTGGTCTTTTAAATTTCACAGCCGGTTCTTTGTTTGATGGTCGTCTTCAGTTGAACTGGAGCATTACAAATGAATTGAATTGTAAAAATTATGAGATACAGGAAAGTATGGACGGAAATAATTTTGTTAGTGTTGGAACGGTAAATGCACAGAATTTGGGAGAGTACGATCTTATTGTAGCGGCTCCTGTAGCAGCAATCATGTACTATCGTTTAAAAATAAATGATATTGATGGTAAAAGCAGTTATTCAAACATCGTAAAAATTCAACAACAAAAAAACAACATTGGTTTGATGGTGATGAATCCTGGAAGAAACAACTTAACGCTAAATGTTACAGATAAGGACTTGATTAATACAGAGGCGTTATTTGTAAATAGTAACGGACAGCTCATTAAAAAGATCATATTGAAGCAAGGCTTGCAGCACACAGATATCAATAATGTTTCAAAAGGAATCTATTACTTGCAAACAAAACAAGGTAATAAAAAGGTAATAGTATTATAAAGAATATTCAGCAGCGGATCTGTAATTAAAAAAACAAATCCGCTGCTATTCCATCAGCAAATAGTTTTCCTTCCCTCGTTAATAGCAGGGCATTGTCAACAACTTTAATTTTGCAAGAATCTTGCCATTTCTTACTTCCAACTTCCAACTTCCAACTTTTATCTTTTCCAAACCTATTAGAAACAACATCTAACCTCAATCCTTCCATCGTTCTCAAAGAAGTCATGATATATTCATTCAACATTTGTGTTTCAGTTAGTATCTCTTCTTCAAAATTTAAAGTGTTGTTTTGTAAAGATTGAATATATAGAGCATTGTTGGCAATATTCCATCTTCTGCTTTTACCATCGAATGAATGTGCAGATGGTCCAAATCCATAATATTGTTTACTCTGCCAATAACTGCTGTTGTGTTTACTGCGTTTGCCGGGTTTTGCATAATTACTTATCTCATAATGTTCATATCCTGCCCGTTGCATCCAGTCCATCAATAATAAAAATTGCTGTGCCTGCTTTTCCGAATCAACAGATGCTGCTTTATGTTGAGCAATTAATTTATCAAGAGCTGTCTTAGGTTCTACGGTCAAGGCATAGCAACTGATATGAGGAATGTTTTTTTCAATCACCATATCAACATTTCTTTTCCAATCATCATCATTTAAAATCGGAGAGCCGTAGATTAAGTCCACAGAAAAATTGTCAAAGCCGGCTTCTTGTACTTTATCAATACATTGTAAAGATTCTTCAGCGGTATGTGCCCTGTTCATCCAAACCAATTCTTTATTTAAGAATGATTGTATACCGATACTAAACCGATTGATGCCAATCGTTTTCCATAGTTTTAATTTTTCTGGAGTGATATCGTCGGGATTTGCTTCCAGTGTGATCTCAATATCATTTGCAAATTCAAAACGTTTATGCAGGGCATCAAAAATCAATTGCAAATCGTCAATAGTTAAGATGCTGGGAGTGCCACCTCCGAAATACAGTGTTTCAATCGGTTCTCTATTTCGTTCGGATAGCATGATCTCATTTATCAATGCCTTTATCAGTTCATCTTTCTGCTGTAATGAAGTAGAAAAATGAAAATTACAATAGTGGCAAGCCTGCTTACAAAAGGGAATATGAATGTAAATTCCGGGCAATATAATGCTTGATTTAATATTTAATATCTAATATTGACAATCGTACAAAAATGCTAAACCGCTCAAAAAAATATTCAATATTCAATATTCAATATTCAATTGCTATAATTGCATGCATTTTTGTTTGTAATGTTACCGTTGCTCAATATACTTTAAAAGTAAATTTTGTTGACAAAGATACTTCCTTCAATCCGCAGTTACTGAAATTAAGCTATCGCTTTCCTGATATAGTTCGATGTGCATCATACATAAACGGGTTGCCTACCTTGCTTGCCGGCGAGGGCTATCCTTTGGCATCTGTGGACAGCGTTCGGTACGATTCTACTTTTGCAACCATACAATTGTATCTTGGAAAAGGCTATGAAACAATTCAACTTATTACTAATACGCCTGATAAGAAATTACTTTCAGCAATCGGCTTTACCAATAAATCATTAACGGTGTTACAGGTACAACAACTGCAGGAGGCAATTATACATTATTGTGAAAATACCGGTTACCCTTTCGCAAACACTTTTTTAGACAGCATAGAGTTTTCAGATAATGGCACTAAGGCGAAACTTACAATCGATAAAGGCGTATTATATCATGTAGATAGTATAAGAGTTTATGGCAAAGCAAAGATCTCCAATGTTTTTTTACGGAAATATCTGAATATAGAGAATAAGAGTATTTACAGTAAGGTGAAATTGCAGGAAATAAGTAAACGCTTATTGAATTTGCCATATTTACAGGAGCTGCAACCATGGGATATTAGTTTGCTTGGTACAGGAGCTATTCTTAATCTTTATTTAAAACCTAAGCCAAGCAGTCAAATAAATTTTCTTGTGGGGATATTACCGGCAGATAATCAGTTGGATAAATTACGTTTAACCGGCGACGTTAATCTGAATTTAAAAAATGCACTGGCACATGGAGAAAGTATCTTGCTCAATTGGCAGCAATTGCAAAATAAATCTCCCCGTTTAAATATCGGGTTTCAACAACCCTATATTTTCAAATCCAATTTTGGAATAGACTTTTCGTTCGATCTCTTTAAAAAAGATTCTACTTTCTTACAAATGAATGCACAGCTCGGGATTCAATATCTTTTGTCTTCCGAACAATCGGGGAAAATATTTTTTCAAAAACAAAGTGCGGTATTGCTTTCATCGGGGGTAGATACCGTTCAGGTAAAAGCAACAAAAACATTGCCTGCAAATATCGATATCAGTGCTACCAATATTGGAATAGATTATGAATGGAATAACACTAATTACAGGCTCAATCCTGTAAAAGGGAATGAAGTAAGGATAGTTGCCACCGCCGGTATCAAAAACATCAAGAAAAATTTTGATATCATCAATCTTTATGATCCTATGTTCAACTATCAATCCTTGTACGACTCGATCAAATTAAAAGCCTATCAGTTCAGGATCAAACTGATGGCGGCTCATTTTTTTCGGGTCAACAAGTTGAGTACGGTAAAGCTATCGATCAATACCGGTTTATATAGTAGTGAAAGTATTTTCAGGAATGACCTTTTTCAAATTGGCGGCTATAAACTCCTGCGTGGGTTCGATGAAGAAAGTATTTATGCTACACAATATGCTGTAACAACGGCAGAGTATCGCTATTTACTTGGGTTGAATTCGTATTTATTTGCCTTTACAGATGCAGGGTTGGTAAAAAATAGGTATCAATCAATCGATTTGAATAATCGATTCATATCCATTGGGGCCGGTCTGTCGTTTGAAACAAAATTAGGGCTGCTCAATATCAGTTTTGCGGCCGGTAACAGAAGCGATACAAAGTTTGATCTCCGTAGAGCTTCTAAAATTCATTTTGGATATATTAATTATTTCTAAAAATATTTTGCGGCATCATTTCAATCATCTCTATTTTTGCAGCATAAATTATTCATGTTGAAACAGGTAGTATTTTTAATAATTCTTTTTATGTTGCCTGTTTTCATGTTTTCCCAAACAACAGATACGGCAACAATTGTACAGCAAGATTCTCCCCTTGTTGCTACCAATCTATCTTATAATGCAAAATTGAACGCTTTCTTGGGTAGAAATAAACTCTTGAACATAAGTGCGGCACCCGGCTCTGCACATCATACCATTGTTAGCCGAAATGATACACAGGCTATTTATTTTTATATTATAGCAGGAATGGCGCTATTTCTTGGTTTTTTTAAGTTTTTCTATGCAAAATATTTTAATAACCTTTTCAGAGTATTCTTTAATACTTCATTAAGACAGAGCCAGCTCACCGATCAGTTACTTCAGGCAAAATTGCCGTCTTTGTTCTTTAATATCTTCTTTGTGTTATCGGGTGGCATATATGTATATTTTTTACTGGAACATTTTAATTGGATGCCGCATAAAAATAAGCTGCTTACAATGACCACTTGTATTCTTGCAGTTGCAGTGATATATTTTGTAAAATTTCTTACCTTAAAGTTTACCGGTTGGCTTACATCATACAAAGAGCCGGTGAATACCTATGTATTTGTTGTTTTTTTGATCAACAAAATATTAGGTATTTTTTTGTTGCCCTTTATTATAATGATGGCCTTCTCAAGCGAATCAATTGCAAAACCAGCCATGTTGACCTCATTATTTTTGATTGTTTTATTTCTTCTGCTTCGATTTATAAGATCTTACGGGTTATTACAAACAAGGTTAAGGGTGAGCAAATTGCATTTCTTTCTTTACATAGCCGGTATTGAAGTAATACCACTTTTACTCATTTACAAAGGCTTGATGATTTTATTAAATAAAAATCTCTAACTTTGCAGAACCGTAGGAAAACTACACATTGCACATGGTTAAAAACGGAGAAAAAAACAACACAACGAAGGCTGTCTCGATTAAGAAAGTATTGATTACTCAACCTAAGCCCGAAGGCGAAAAGTCTCCGTATTTTGATTTGGCTAAAAAGCACAATATCGAATTAGATTTTCATCCATTTATAGTTATCGAAGGAATACCGGCAAAGGAATTCAGAAAACAAAAAGTTGATATGGTCAACTTTACCGCCGTTATTTTTACAAGTCGGCATGCCATTGATCATTTTTTTCGTATTTGCGAAGAAATGAAAATATCTGTATCGCAAGACACAAAGTATTATTGTATAACCGAAGCAATAGCCCTGTATCTTCAAAAATTTATTTTGTACCGAAAGCGCAAGGTTTTTTATGGCGCTGACGGAACCAATAAAAGTTTATTTGATGTTATCAACAAGCATAAGGACAACGAAAAGTTTCTTTACCCTTGTTCCCAATCTTTCGATAGTGAGATCACTAACTGGTTAAAATCCAACAATTGCGAATACGCAACACCGGTATTATATAATGTTGTAAGTAATAATATCAAGGATGTTGTTGGACGTAATTACGATGTAATTTGTTTCTTTACTCCCGGCGGTGTAAAAAGCTTATTAGAGAATTTTCCCAAATACAAACAGAACGGCACCAAGATCGGAACGTTTGGTGCAAACACAACCAAAGCAGCAGAAGAAGCCGGTTTGGTGTTGGATATCAAGGCTCCACAACCACAGGCGCCTAGTATGGTGAGCGCTTTAGAGATGTTCTTGTCTACGCAGAAAAAGAAATAATTCCCCTTTCAATCTCAATTATGTTATTGGTACATTTGTGCCAATTCTATTGATATGCCCCAACAGTTTTCCAACAGATTGATCAACGAAACAAGTCCGTATCTTTTACAACATGCTCACAATCCTGTAGATTGGTATGCTTGGGGAGATGAAGCCCTGCAAAAAGCTAAAGATCAAAATAAACCGATCTTGGTTAGTATTGGTTACTCGGCCTGCCATTGGTGTCATGTAATGGAGAAAGAAAGTTTTGAAAATGTTGAGGTGGCCAAGGTAATGAACGAAAACTTCATCAATATTAAGATCGATCGGGAAGAAAGACCTGATCTGGATGCGATATATATGGATGCTGTGCAGGCAATATCTGGTAGTGGCGGCTGGCCATTAAATGTCTTTCTTACTCCGGATAAAAAACCGTTTTATGGCGGCACTTACTTTCCTCCGGTTGCTGCTTTCAACAGGTCATCCTGGACAGATACATTGCTCGGTATTGCAAACGCCTGGAATGAAAGAAAACATGAAATAGAATCTCAGGCAGATAATCTGATCGATTATATGCTCAAAACCAATGATATAACCGGTAAAAGGGCTGCAATAAATCCGGAAATCGCACAATCAACAAATCCGGAAAATTGTCATATAATATTTAAAAATATACTTAATTCAGCTGACAAAGTTTGGGGTGGTTTTGGTAAAGCACCCAAGTTCCCTCAAACATTTACCATCCATTATTTACTCCAATATTACCATTTCACTAAAAATAAGGAATCTCTTGATCAGGCATTATTGTCAATAGATAAAATGTTGCAGGGAGGTATTTATGACCATATTGCCGGGGGATTGGCCAGATATAGTACAGATAATGAGTGGCTTGCCCCACATTTTGAAAAAATGTTATATGACAATGCCTTGTTGGTAAATATTTTAACCGATGCTTTTCAAATTACCGGGGATGAAAAATACCGAAACGCCATTATTAAAACCATCAATTTTGTTGAATTAGAATTGATGAGTGAAGAAGGCGGTTTTTATGCAGCATTGGATGCAGACAGTGAAGGTGAAGAAGGCAAATATTATGTTTGGCAGAAGGAAGAGATCGATCATATTTTAGGAAAAGATGCAGATATGTTTTGTGCATTTTTTGATGTAACTGAAAGTGGAAACTGGGAGCATAAAAATATTTTGAGAACACTGTTGCCGTTAGATGAGTTTGTGATAAAATTTAATTTGGATAAAATCGAATTTGAAGAAACGGTGCAAAGCTGTTTAAAAAAATTATCTGAAGTAAGAAGTAAAAGAGTAAAACCATCATTGGACGATAAGATCATTTTAAGTTGGAATGCTTTGATGTTACATGCAATTTGTAAAGCGTCGGCGGCATTACAAGACGATGCTTACATGGAATTGGCTAAACGAAATTTTAATTTTATCATCAGCAGGTTTAGGCAAGAGGCAGCTACTCCTGCACTGTATCATACTTATAAGAATGGTCAGGCTAAATATCCGGCCTTTTTAGAAGACTATGCCTATCTGATACAGGCCTGTATTGGATTGTATGAAATTACCTTCGACGAGAAATATTATACTTTAGCTAAACAATATTGCGAATATGTGATTGAACATTACAGCGATGAGGAGAAACTGTTTTTCTATTTTACCCATGCCGACCAAAAAGATATTGTTGTAAGAAAGAAAGAAATTTATGATGGAGCAATGCCTTCGGCTAACGCCATCATGGCAAAAAATCTTTCCATGCTTTCCATTACAAATGTAACAAGTGAATGGAAAATGAGAGCAACACAAATGTGTGAATACATTAGAATGATGGCTGTAAAATATCCAACATCTTTTGCCAATTGGGCAATGCAGTTACTTCATCAAACAGTAGGCGTAAACGAAATAAAAATAGAAGGAAGAAGAACAAGAGAGTTGGCAAGGATTTTCAACAAAGCGTATATTCCAAATAAAGTGTTGCTTCAATCAACAGAAGAAAATAACGCAACGGTTTCACAGGCAAAAAGTCTATCTGATCATTCAACCTTTATCTATTTGTGTAAGAACAATGTTTGCCTAGAACCGGTTACCGATATTCAAAAGGCTTTAGAAACCATAAAAAAGAGAGATTATCTTAACTAAATTGGCACAATATTTTCCGCTAAAAGCCGTTTTTGGAGAAATCCAATTTCAGAGTGTAGTGGTTTTAAATGCAAACGTTATCATAAAAAAATGCTAATAAACAGGGCAAAATTGTTTGCAAATCAAAATAATCATTACATTTGTTCATTACTCTAATGTTATAACAATGAAGAATCGGTTCCTATTTCTTGTAACGATTGCATCAATCGCTTCCTTCTCGAGCTGTAAAATGCTGGGCAAAAATAAGAAGGGTAAGGGTTTACCCAATGACGGACAGGTACATGGCGTTGCTCCTGCTGGAAAGTGGGGTATGTCTAAACCTTTCGGAATGATCTATGTACCACCTGGAACTTTTCATATGGGCCCAAGTGATGAAGACGTAAACTACGCCTACACTGCACGTAACAAACAAGTATCAATAAGTGGCTTCTGGATGGATGCTACTGAGGTTACAAATAACGAATACCGTCAATTTACTTACTGGGTAAGAGACTCTATTGCTGCTAAGCAAATGGGGTATATCAAACAAGGTCAGGATGGTATTGAATATATAGATTGGAAAAAAGCTTCAACCATTAAATGGAACGATAAGTCTACTCTAGAAAAGATAGATGCAATGATCGTTACTCCAGATAACAGAATCTTCGGTAAAAAGGAATTGGATCCTACCAAAATTGTGTATCATTCAGAAATCTTCGATTATAAAGAAGCTGCAAAAAGAGAAAATGCTTCTCAACCTCGTTCAAAATATATTGTAAAGAAAGACGTACCGGTTTATCCTGATACACTTTCATGGGTTAGAGATTTCTCTTACTCATACAATGAGCCAATGGCTAAAAAGTATTACAGTCACCCTGCCTTCGGATTATATCCTGTTGTTGGGGTTTCTTGGAAACAAGCAACAGCCTATTGCGAATGGAGAACTCATTACTTGAATTCTTATCTTGAAAGTAAAAAGCGTTCTGCTGAATCTGATTTCAGATTACCAACAGAAGCACAATGGGAATATGCAGCACGTGGAGGCCGTTCACAAGCTCAGTTTCCTTGGGGTGGTCCTTATTTAAGAAACAGAAAAGGTTGTTTATTAGCTAACTTCAAACCAGGTCGTGGTAACTATCCTGAAGATGGTGGTTTTTACACTGTAAGAGCTGATGCATACTGGCCTAATGACTTTGGTTTATACAATATGGCGGGTAACGTTGCGGAATGGACATCATCTTTGTACTATGAAGGTGGTTACAATTTCCAACATGATATGAACCCAGATATTCGCTGGAATGCAAAAGAAACAGATCCTCCACGTATGAAACGTAAAGTGGTTCGTGGCGGTAGTTGGAAAGACGTTGGATACTTTTTGCAAACTAGTACTCGTAACTATGAGTATCAGGACACATCAAAATGTTACATCGGTTTCCGTTGTGTAATTGATTTACCTCCTTCTGCTAAGGGTCACTAATTAGGAGGTGCCTTTTTCCGAAACTAACTATGTAAAATGTTAAGCTTATGACAATGTTCATTTGCGGGGGTACGATTATGTGTGTAATGTAGTAGTTTAGTTCAACGATTTGCTTTTTAAATTAAAACTATAATAACTCTCAAAACAAAATCTAAAATTTTAAAACTATGGCAGCTGCTGGTCAATCTCGTCCAATCGATCGTCTACTTAACATTTTGGTATCTGCTGCGGCGGTACCGGTATTATTAGGAGCACTTTTCAAAATCACCCACGCTCCGGGTGCGGATGTGTGGTTAAAAATTGGTCTTTACACTGAGGCTGCTATCTTCTTAGGATACGCTTTATTATATGTATTTGCTCCTCCTCCAGAAGGACATGCTGCTCCGGCTCCTGCTGCAGAAACTGGTAACCCTGCTTTAAAAAGCATGGACAAAATGTTACAAGAAGCTGATATTACTCCAGCTAACATGAAAAAATTAAGCGAAGGTTTCCAAAAATTGGGTGCTACAGTTGGTGGTATCACTGAAATTGGAGACGTTGTAAAATCTACAAGCGATTTTGGTGCAAAAACAAAAGAAGCTACAGCTGCTATTGGTTCTATGTCAACAGCATTTACCAACAGTGCTAATACAATGGCTTCATTCAACAATGCATCTGAAAGTGCAAGAGGTTTCCACGAACAAGTACAGGTATTAACTAAGAACTTAGGTTCATTGAATACTATTTATGAGTTGGAATTGAAAGAAAGCAATAACCACTTAAAAGCATTAAACGGATTCTACGGTAAAATGGCAGAAGCTAGTCAAGCTATGATGAGTAGTGTTGATGATGCTAACAAAGCAAAAGAACAAATCGGTGCTTTGGCTAATAACCTTGGTAAATTGAATGCAGTTTACGGTAACATGCTAAGTGCAATGCAAGGAAGATAATATTGTCAATTGGCTTTTGTCAATTTTCAAACAAGATTTAACAATTTTCAATTAACAATATCAAAATATTAACTAGTTATGGCTTTACCTAAAGAGCCCCGGCAGAAGATGATCAACTTGATGTACCTGGTATTAACAGCCTTGTTAGCCATGAACGTATCAAGTGAGATTCTTAATGCCTTTAAAGTGGTAGATAAAAGTTTGACTAATTCAAATACCAACCTTGACAAATCAAGTGCAACTTTATATGGTTCACTAAAAGAAAAGTTGGATGACCCTAAGTCTGCTGAAATGGCAAAAATCTGGCAACCAAAAGCAGAACAAGCTCATAAATTGGCAGACGATATGAATAAATATTTGGAAGATCTTAAAAAAGAACTTAAAAAAGAGGCCGGTTTACAAATGGTGGACGGGAAAGAAAGTTTTAAGGAAGATGATCTGGATGCAGCTACCCGTTTATTCGGTGATGGCGAACATGGCAAAAAGAAAGGGCCGGAATTACTTAAAAGATTGATCGATTTCAAAGCTGCTATTTTAGCAATTGATCCTGAGATCAAATTGGAATTTGAAAAAAAGCTTCCGGTAGAAACTGATCCTCCAACTGGACAAGACGGAACTAAAAAAGAATTTACTGAAGGTTATTTCCACATGGTACCAACTGTTGCGGCTTTAACTATTATCAGTAAATTTCAAAACAACATAAAAAATGCTGAAAACCAAGTTGCTACTTTTTGTCACGCTAAAATAGGTGAAGTAAAAGTTAGATTTGATAAATTCGGTGTTTTGGTTGGACAAAGTTCTAATTACCTGATGCCGGGTGATGAATTAGAAGTAACTGCAGGTGTTGGTGCGTATAGCTCTGCTGCTGCTCCTTCTGTTTCAATTGCCGGATCTACAGTTCCTGTAGTTGATGGTAAAGGTTCTTACAAAACAACTGCAAGCGGACAAGGCGAAAGATCTATTCCTGTAACAATCCGCTATAAAGATCAAAATGGTGTAGATCAGGTTGCTAACTCAGAAGTTAAATATACAGTAGGTGTACCGGGTGGTTCAGCTATCATGTTAGATAAGATGAATGTGTTTTACATAGGTGTTCCAAATCCTGTTACAATTTCATCCGGTTCAGGTTGGGATAAAACTTCTGTTTCAATGACAGGTGGTAGTATCACTTCAGGAACTTCTAACAGAATTGTAACTGTATCAACTCCTGGTAAAGCTACTATTACTGTAACAGCAAATGGTAAATCAACTCCATTTGAATTCAGAGTAAAAGAAATTCCTAACCCTGTATTTAAAGTTGGTCCGGGTGGTACAAGAATGTCTGCAGGTCAGTTCAAAAGTCAACAATTCTGTCGTGCAGAGTTAGAGAACTTCGATTTTGCTGCAAACTTCAGTGTTGTAAGTGCAACTGTGTACTTCTCAGGCGCTAATTTCAGTAACGTACAAACCACAACTTTAAATGGTAATAGCTTAGCGCCTTTGAGCAGCTATATGCAACGTTGTGGCCCGGGTTCTGCAATTACATTTGATAACGTAAAAGTACAAGGGCCGGACGGTAAACAACGTACGATCCAAGGTGTGGGTATTGTGTTATATTAATATTGAAATAAAATTCGTGCTATGAAGAAGCATTTTGTAAAATATCTTTTAATTTCCTTTGTTCTGTGCTTGTTTGTAAACATTGCATCAGCACAAAAGAAGAAAACTGTACGTTCGGGAACCAAACGTCCTAATACGTCCAGTACTAAAAAGACCAAAGGAAAAACTAAGACCAATATTGCCAAAACCGGTGGTATTGACTCTTTATCTATGCCGACTGCAGCAGTAACTGCTCCACCGCCGCCACCGCCGGCTCCGAAAATTGATAGCTTGCCTATTAAAAAGGTATTGCCATCTTTACGTAAAGACGAGGCTGTAGATACAAAAGAGATCAAAGACAGAATTCCTTTAGATTACGAACATTTACGTGTTGATGATGCGGTATATCGTCAGAAATTATGGAGAGAAATTGATGCTCGTGAAAAGATCAATCTTCCTTTCATGTATGCTGCTGACGAGAATAACGGTAATCAGCGTTTCATTTCAATTTTAATGAAAGCAATTCAGGACAGTGCTGTTACGGTTTTCAGTAATATAGATGATAGATTTACAACTCCAATGACAATAGCTCAAGTTGCTGAAGCAATATCAGGCGGTACGGAAGTAGTAGATATCTACGATTCTTTAGGAAATAAAATTGGAACAAAAGAAGTAGTAAGAGAAGTTAACCTGGATTCATTCTACAAATTCAGAATTAAAGAAGAAGTTGTTTTCGATAAAGAAGCTTCTCGTTTATTCTGGAGAATACTTGGAATTGCTCCTGTAAAGAATGTAATTACATCTGCAGGTGTTGCATTAGGTGAAACCGAATTATTTTGGGTGTACTATCCTGATATGAGACCGGTATTTGCTAAGTATGAAATTTACAACGGTAAAAACTTCGGTGCAAGAATGAGTTGGGAAGAATTGTTCGAAAGCCGTATGTTCAGCGGAAGAATTATTAAAAGCACAATTGACAATCCTTTTGATAAACAGTTTAAAGAAATGAAAGGACTTGCTGAAAATGGTGTATTTCAATTGCTGGAAGGCGAGCGTATTAAAGAGAAGATCTTTAATTACGAACAAGATCTTTGGAGTTACTAACTCTTGAACAGAATATTATTTGCAGCCCGTTCATTTATTTGAACGGGCTGTTTTTTTATTCAGGAGTTTTCTGATATAGGGGTCAGGACGTTTTTAAACTTTCAGAACCCTGAAAGAAATTTGATAAGATAGCTGCTTTTTGTTTTCCAACTGCTTCAATTAACTCTGCCTCACTTAATGCCTTGATCTTTTTTACAGATTTATATTTTTTCATCAATAGGGTGATGGTAGCTTTTCCGATGCCTTCTATGCCTTCCAATTCATTTTTAAAAACACCTTTACTACGCTGATTTCGATGAAATGTAATTACAAAACGATGCACTTCATCTCGTATTCTTCTTATCAATTTTAACCCTTCATTATCCCAGGGCAATTTTATAGATTCACTGTCTTCCGGAAAAAATATTTCTTCTTCATTTTTAGCAAGGCCAACAACTGTTGTTTTGCCCTTTAACCCGAGTTCCTTAATACTTTCCATTGCTGAACTTAATTGTCCTTTACCGCCATCAATGATAATTAACTGAGGTAGTTCCCTTTCTTCTTCCAAAAGCCTTTTATAATGCCTGTAAACAACTTCTTTCATGGTAGCAAAGTCATTGATGCCTTTTACCGTTTTTACATTGAATTTCCGATAATCCTTCTTGCTGGGCAATCCGTTTTTAAAACAAACCATTGCCGAAACAGGAAAGCTGCCTTGAAAATTTGAATTATCAAAACATTCAATGTGTGTAGGTATTTCGTTTAGATGAAGACCTGTTTGTATTTGCCGCAATATATCCGTTACTTCATCCGATGTTTTGTTTTCGGCATACAGAATTTTCTTTCTTCTCAGTTCATCTTTAAAATAGTTCACATTTTTTTCGGAGAGATCGAGTAGTTTTTTTTTGTCACCTGCCTTCGGTACTGTAATCGTGATATCTTTTTCCGGGTAGGCAATTGTAAATGGAACAATGATCTCTTTATTGGTACTGTTGAATACGTTTCTAATTTGGGCAATCGCAAATATCAAAACATCTTCAGGTGTTTCATCTAATTGCTTTTTTAGTGTTGTAGTTTTTGTTTGTACAATGGTACCATTATTAAGTGACAAATAGTTTACATATGCAGTATCATTTTCTTCCAAAATGCTGAATACATCAACATTGCCTATTTTATCATTTACAATGGTAGATCTTACCTTGTACTGATGCAGATAATTCAACCTGTTCTTTATTTGTTCAGCTTTTTCAAATTCCAACGCCTGCGCATGTTGTTGCATACTGTTTTTGTAGTATTGAATAACCGGTTGAAGGTTTCCTTTTAAAATGCTTCGAAGTCTGTCAATACCTTCAGCATAATCTTCTGTTGTTTGTAAACCTTCGCAAGGCCCTTTGCAATTTCCTAGATGATACTCCAAACAAACCTTGAACTTTTTTGCTGCTATATTTTTTTGTGTGAGATTTAGTTTGCAGGTACGCAGCAAAACATTTTGTTTTATAAATGCCAGTAACTCCTTTGCATTGTCAACAGAAGTGTATGGGCCAAAATATTCCGATCCGTCGTTAATTCTTTTTCGGGTAAAAAAAACTCTTGGAAATGGTTCATTCTTAACAACAATGTATGGGTATGTCTTGTCGTCTTTTAAATTAATATTAAATGGCGGTTGAAAATTTTTGATCAACGAATTCTCTAGTAGAAATGCATCCTGCTCATCATTTACAATTGTAAATTCTATCTTATGTATTCGTTTTACAAGCTCTTTTGTCTTGTTGTTATAGGTTTTGGAAAAGTAAGAACTGACTCTTTTTCTCAAACTTTTAGCCTTGCCTACATATAATAAAGTATTTTCAGCATCATAATATTTATAAATTCCGGGTTGCAACGGAATGCTGGCGGAGATAGCTGAAAATTCTTTTTGGGTCATAATTGTAGCATTGAGATGCGTTAGAAACTCCAGACAAACTTATCTTCTTTCACAAAACCTGTTTTAGCTTCGGGGTCAATTAGAACAATTTTAGCAAACTTATCTACCTGCCATGTTAATTGTTGAGTGTATGTTTTATCGGCTAATTTCAGCGATTTTACCATATACACCCTTGTTATTTTTTCTGTTTCAGGATTTACATAAATATCCCAATGCAATAAGTTCAATGAGTCGGGAAGTGCTTTTGTAGGGTCATGAGTGTATGTAAGAGAATTTATGCTTAGATCATTAAAGGAACTTTTTTGGTAAAATCCGGTAAGGTTTGTAGCTGTGATTTCGGGAGAGAAAAAAGGAGATAAAAAGCTTTTTAATTCTTCTTTTTTCATCCATACCGAATCTGTTTTTTCTTTTGTTATGCTATAATGGAGCGGTGTAATAGGTGTAGAATCTATTAGTGCCATTTGTCCTTTTAAAAAAGAGGTAAGCGGAAAGAAAGAGTCAATTTTGGGTTGCTCGGTATCTGTAGTTGTTATCGGATTTTTTTTATTTTGATTACAACTAATGATTGTAATAATAACGGCAAGTAAGAATGCTGATTTGATTTTCATTCTTCAAAATTAATAGGAAAGCTTGGGGAAAACAAAAAAGCCACTGCAGGGTACGAAGCAGCGGCCTTTAAATATTAACTACTATGAGATAATATATTAACGACATAGTAACCCTAAAATTGTGTTTTACCGGAAATTTATTTAACGAATTTTTAATGTAATATCTTACTCACGCCAAGCTTAACGCCATAATTGGCCAGATTCTCGTTAAATCTATTTGTTTTATCGTACGTAGATATCAACTGATAACGCAGTTGAGGACCCAATTGCCACGTAAGACCGTTAATTTTGTAGGTAATAAAAGTTTCAAATCCTGCATTTAAATTCCAGTTATTGATCGATGATGCATCAGTAATGTTATTATTATTGCCATTCATAATATAGGTTGGTTGTATGGTGGCACCCACATCCCAATGCAATCTGTCTTTCCCGAGTAATTTAAACTCAACGCCTACCGGCAATGAAACCTGATAAGTTTCACTACGGAAATTAACCGGGTACAAACCTGTTGTATTGGTAAGGCCGGAATTTTCAATTACTTGATTAGGTTGGCTTTGCTTAATGAGTGAATTGGTAGTAGTAGCACCACTTAAATAACCCAACGAATTATAGCTAATATAATTCAATTGAAGGCCGGTTGTTACTTTCAATTTCTTAAATAAAGCATATTTCATAGCAGCACCTACCTCCAATCCTACAGAAGGTTTATTAACCTCGTTAGTTGAAATATTATCTGACGCATTCGGATAAACAACCGATGGAGATGCATATACTTGCAAACCGAATTTACCGACAGTTTTTTTGTCAATCAACTTATCAACGGCAACAATGTTTTCTGTAAGTGTATTATCATCTACAGGAATTGTGCGTTTCGTTAAAGGAAGCAGTTTGGGCTCAATATTATCCGTAATATTATTAGTATTTTGTTCAGGCAGTATACTTATTCTGTTATCAGCGATACTCAAAAGTGCCACTTCAGTTGTATTTATACTTGCACGCTGTTTTGTATGATTGATTGCCCCACTGTTTTTTGCCAACTGTTGAACGGAATTACCAAAACCGGAATTTTTGCCGGCTAAACTTGTAACTGATTTTGTATGTAAAATATTTAGTTCAGTTGGGATTGTATTTTTTGATGATACAGACTTAATAGCACCTAACGAAACATTTGCGTCGATCGCTGTAATTGGTTTAGTTGTGTTTTTTTCAGAATTTGTATAGCCGATCAACAATAAAAGACCTATCAATACTATACTCATTGCCGTTGACGGCCAGCGGCGTCCGGGATGAATATTATTGTATATACTATGCCAAACCCTTGCAGATGGGTACATTCTAAACTCATCTGCCTTTTCACGAAGCATTCGTTCAAAACTATCATTAAACATATTTCTTTCCATCAGCAATGTATAGGTTTGTTAAGTAAGTTTATTTGGCAATAGCTGTTGTGTATTTTTTTTCTTTTGGCTTCGGTAAAATTTTTCTCTTTACAAGAATATCTTCCAGCATCACTTTTGCACGGGTGTATTGAGAACGACTGGTGCTTTCTTCAATATCAAGTAAATGGCCTATCTCCTTATGCGAATAGCCCTCAATTGCATAGAGGTTCAACACGGTTCTGTAACCAATCGGCAATAAACGAATGCATTCAATTACTTGTTTAGCATGTATGATAGACGAAACGCTTTCCTCTCTTACGTGTATATTACTTGCATGAGAAATATCAACACAGTCGGAAAATTTTTTATTTTTCTTTAGAACATTGATACAAGTGTGTACGATTATTCTACGTATCCAGCCTTCCAACGCACCTTCGTTTCTATATTGATGTATTTGAGAAAAGATTTTAATAAACCCCTCTTGTAGCATATCTTCTGCATCTTCTCTGTTTTTTGCAAAGCGATAGCAAACACCTAACATACGTGGGCTAAAACGTGTATAAAGCGCCTCTTGAGAAGAAGCATTATTATTAATACATCCGGCAAGCATCAGCTCTTCGGTCATAAAGAATATTTTATTGGACTATAAATATAGACAAAATAGTGCAATAAACCACCGTCTTCCGAAACTGTTAACATGTTTCCGGTAATTAATGATTTGTTAATTAATAATTTGTTAATCAGTAAATTATATATAAACGAGATTTATTTTTTCAATAAACTGTCGGCAGGGTATTTTGCCTTGATACTATCTCTTAATGAGGAGGCCCAGTTCATCAATAATTTTTTTTGAGCATCATCTAATTTTGCTTCACTATGCATTAGCGTGTAAGAAGATAAAGGCATTTCATTTTCTTTCACTTCATCTACGATCTCTTCTAGTTTTTTAAACTGTCTGTTTATTCTGTAAGATGTAAACTCGTTGAAATTAAGATGCTTTTTGCCATCTGTTACATGGTGATTGAGCCACCAGGCAACCGGCTGAAAATTTGAATACCATGGGTAGGTAGTATTATTGCTATGACAATCATAGCAACTTGTTTGCAGAATTTTTTTTACATCATTCGGAACAGGATATAACGTTGCAATATCATTTTTTAATACGTCAGATGCTTCGCTGATATTTTTTTCCGGACGAAAGAACTGAATAATTACAAATGCTGCTATCAAAAACAGAAGGATTTTTTTCATAAACAGAAAATTATATCAGGATATTACCACTCATTTCTTTTGGAATTGGTAAGTCCATCATTTTTAAAATACTCGGAGCAACGTCACCTAGTTTTCCGGGTTTTACTTCACCTCTCCATTCTTTGTCAATAACAAAGAAAGGAACAAGGTTGGTAGTATGTGCGGTATTAGGTGTACCATCTTCATTGATCTCATAATCGGCATTGCCATGATCTGCTAAAAGAAAAACAGCATAATCACTTTTTAATGCTGCTGTTACAACTTTTTCTACACATGCATCAACAGTTTCTACTGCTTTTATTACGGCTTCCCAAACACCTGTATGTCCCACCATGTCTGCATTTGCAAAATTCAGACAAATGAAATCCGCCGATCCTTTTTCTATTTCCGGAACAATAGCAGCAGTTACTTCATTGGCGCTCATTTCGGGTTGAAGATCGTATGTGGCAACTTTTGGAGAAGGTATCATGATCCTGCTTTCGCCTATAAAAGGTTTTTCTCTCCCACCACTGAAGAAAAAACTTACATGCGGATATTTTTCCGTCTCAGCAATACGTATCTGTGTTTTATTATTTTGTTCTAAAATTTCACCAAGTGTATTTTTCAGATCATCATTTTCGAACATTACGTTCACTTTTTTGAATGAGTGATCGTATTGAGTCATTGTAGTATAATGAAGCTCTAATGTTTTCATCCCAAAATCTGGCATATCTGTTTGCGTCAACACTTCTGTAATTTCTCTGCAACGATCTGTTCTGAAATTGAAAGCAAGCACAGCATCACCACTTTGTATTTTTGTATTTTCAATAGATGCGTTGATGATCGGTTTAATGAATTCATCTGTTGTACCTGCTTCGTAAGATTTTTTTACTGTATTCAACAGATCGTTAGTTTTCTCACCAATACCATTTACTAAACCGTCGTAAGCAAGTTTTACTCTTTCCCATCTCTTATCTCTATCCATTGCATAATATCTTCCGGTAATGGTAGCGATCTTTCCTGTAGAAAGATTCAAGTGATTATCAAGGTCGGTTAAATAACCCAACCCGCTTTTTGGATCTGTATCCCTGCCATCTGTAAAAGCATGTATGAGCAAGTTGTCAAATCCTTCGGCTTTACAAACATCTGCAATGGCTTTAATGTGATTGATATGTGAGTGTACGCCGCCATCGCTAACCAAGCCGATCAGGTGCAATGCTTTATTATTAGTTTTTGCATAGTTGATAGCCTCCAATAGTTTTTCATTTTTTTGAAACTCTCCACTACGAATTGCAACATTAATACGTTGTAATTCCTGATAAACAATTCTGCCGGCCCCTAAATTCAGGTGACCAACTTCGCTGTTGCCCATTTGGCCTTCGGGCAAGCCCACATCTTCGCCACAGGTAACAAGGGTGGTATTCGGGTATTGATTGTATAAAGAACTTACAAATGGTGTGTTGGCATTTTGTATGGCATCGCTACTTTTAATGGTACCAAGCCCCCAGCCATCCATAATAACTAGTATTGTTTTTTTCGATTTCATGGTGCAAAATTAACTTTTTTTGGCTCGTTTAAAGAAAGCTTCTTATCTTTTATGCAGAATTATGAACTTAAAATCACGGTTTTAACACAGCTTGGCACGTTTTTAGTAAAATAATTTAGTACGAAAACGATCTTTATGAAACGAATATTTACTTTTCTCTCTTTACTGATAATATTATCATCTTTTACCATTCTTTCCGGATTGGATGAAGTTGTAAACGCAATGAAAACCGGTAACTTCAACGTTATATCTAAATATTTTGATAATAACGTTGAAATAAGCATGCCGGATAAGACAAACAGCTATAGTAAGAGTCAGGCCGCCCTTGTATTAAAAGATTTTTTTACCACCAACAGTGTAAATGGCTTTGATATCATTCACAAGGGTGAAAATGCCGGGTCTCAATATTGTATTGGTACCTTGAAATCTAAAAACGGGGTTTATCGTACCACTATTTTTATGAAACAGAAAGCAGATGTGCAAGTGTTGCAAGAATTAAGATTTGAAAACAGGTGATCTAAATAGATATTCACATTCAGCCGACAGAGATATTCTGTCGGCTTTTTATTTTTTATAGATTTGCATACAATGAATTACGAGAAACAATTAAATGAGCTTATTGAGAATGCATTGGCAGAGGATATTGGAGATGGAGATCACTCCACCTTATCAAGTATTGATGCGACTGCAGCCGGCAAGGCTGTTTTGAAGATCAAGGAAGATGGTATTCTTGCAGGTGTAACAGTTGCCGAAAAAATATTTCGATATATGCAGCCTGACGTTATTTTTTCAGGGTTTAAAAAAGACGGCGAGCAAATGAAATATGGGGAGGTGGCATTTGAGGTGCAGGCTCGAATACATACTATTTTACAATGTGAAAGGTTAGTGCTTAATACCATGCAACGCATGAGCGGAATAGCTACTTTAACAAAAGTGTATACCGATAAATTAAAAGGCTACAAAACAAAACTGCTTGATACCAGAAAGACAACACCTAATTTCAGACTGCTGGAGAAAGAAGCGGTGAAGATTGGCGGTGGAGAAAATCATCGCTTTGGATTGTATGATATGATCATGTTGAAAGATAACCATATTGATTATTGCGGCGGCATAGAAAAGGCGATCGACAAAGCTTACGCTTATGTACAAACGAAAAAGAACGGATTAAAAATTGAAGTGGAGACAAGGTCGATAGAAGATGTGAAAAAGGTAATGTCTGTTGGAAAAATTGATCGTATTATGCTGGATAATTTTAAACCAGAGCAGATTGCGGAAGCTTTAAAAATTATTGGAGGAAGGTATGAAACCGAGGCCAGTGGCGGTATCAACCTAAATAATATTGAAGCGTATGCTGCAACTGGAGTGGATTATATCAGCAGTGGAGCGGTTATTCATCAGGCAAGAAGCTTGGATTTGAGTTTGAAAGCAGTGCCTCTGAAATGATGTGCTGATGTGCCAATATGCAAATGGGCAAATTGTTAGAGTGAAATGCTTAATATTTTTTAAATTATTGTAGGAATGGCAGCAAAAAAAATAAATTCTTTGGGAGGATTGGTTTATTCAACCGATCCGAATTTTAAACCTTCATCGGAGCAGGAAGAAGAGCAGGAAAGTTTATTGCCTGCTCAGCAAAAATTAAAAGTGAGGTTAGACACTAAACACAGAGCAGGTAAAGCAGTAACACTAATAGATAATTTTATTGGTACAACTGCTGATGCAGAAGAACTGGGTAAGAAACTGAAATCTTTTTGTGGTACAGGTGGTTCGGTGAAAGATGGTGAAATTATTGTGCAGGGAGATAACAGGGATAAAGTGTTACAATGGTTGTTGAAGAATGGGTATCAGCAAACCAGAAAGATTTAAATCGTTACTGGTTTAACACGTTGCCTACTTTATTACACAAACCATTAAACGACTTGAGCGTTAAATGTTCACTAAACTTTATGGCCCTGTTCCAAAATACTCAAAGCCCCACTGGGACATTTTTTAACTTGCTCTATAATTGTTTGCGTATCTGCCTGACTCATATCAATCCAGGGTTTTCTATTTGGATTAAAAACCTCAAACAACCCTCTGGCACATATTCCGGAATGGGTGCAAATGTCTGGTTTCCAAAGAACGGTTATTTCTCCGTTCGTATATTTCATTGATGATATAGGCATAACACAGTGTTTAACAAAATTGATTTTCAAAATTACGGAAAAGACAAGTTTTTTGAACTATTTTTACAGTAAACCTTCCTTTAAATGATCTCACAAATATCCGAAGGCATAAAAGTAAGCGTAGAAGTGTTCTATCAACCTGATTACAGTAATATTGTAAACAGCGAGTATATGTTTGCCTATAGGATAACGATCGTCAATAACAATGCTTATCCCGTAAAATTATTAAGAAGATGCTGGTACATTTATGACGCCAACGGAAGTATGAGAGAGGTTGAAGGAGAAGGTGTTATCGGTGTTCAACCACAGATCAATCCCGGAGAAAATTATCAGTATATAAGTGGTTGTAATTTGCGTACCGAAATGGGTAAAATGCATGGCACTTACACCATGGAAAATATCAGTAATCAGAAGCAATTCAGCGTTACCATTCCTGCCTTCGAAATGATGGTTCCTTTCAAAATGAATTAGGTGTTTTTCTTAACATATTTTGGCGTATCTTCACGCCTATTGGTTGAGACAATATCATCAATTTTCATTCATTTTCAACGAAATATCTCTTGTATGGCCAAAGTAACTTTTGACAACCGAAACAATGAATTCTATCAAAGCCTGAAAGCAGCAGTAGATAAATATTTCGAAGACAAGAAAATCAAAAAAACAGGCGACTACAGACTTTATCTGAAATCATTCATTTTGATCGGTACGGCAATAGCAGCTTACTCCGCTTTGATGTTAACGGATGTATCTACATTAACAGCAATTTTGCTTTGCGCACTTTCAGGATTTACTTTCGCTTGTATAGGTTTTAGTGTGATGCATGATGCAAATCATGGAAGTTATAGTACTAAACCATGGTTGAACGATGCTATCGGTTTATCAGCTAATTTCTTAGGCGCTAATTCTTATTTCTGGAAACAAAAACACAATATCATTCACCACACTTATACAAACGTAGATGGTATTGATGATGATATTGCAAAGAGCCCGATCATTCGTCAATGTGAAACACAGAAATGGGTGCCGGCGCATAAAGTTCAGCATTTATATTTGGTGCCGATCTATGCAATGTCTTCTATTTTTTGGATATTTTTTATGGATTTTACAAAATATTTTTCTCGTAAAATCTATACAACAGATGCCTGGAAGATGTCTGCAAAAAACAAATTGGTTTTCTGGCTAACTAAACTTGGATATCTTACTTTTTACATTGTTTTACCAATTCTTAAATTCAGTTTCTTACCATGGCTGGCAGGGTTCTTTATTACACATGCTGTAATGGGACTTACTTTATCGTTGGTATTTCAATTGGCCCATGTGGTTGAAATTACTGAGTTTGAAAATGTTGCTTTAGATGAAACAAAACATTTGGAAACAGCCTGGGCTGAACATGAATTAAAAACAACTGCTAATTTTTCAATGAATAACAAAATTATTTCTTGGTTTGTTGGTGGATTGAATTTTCAAATAGAACATCATTTGTTTCCACGAGTAAGTCATGTGCATTATCCGGCTATCAGTAAAATAGTTATGGAAAAATGCAAAGAGTACAATCTTCCATACAACAAATACGACAGTTTTTTTGAAGCATTGGCTTCACATTTCAGAGTAATGAAATCACTTGGGAAAAAACCTGTTGAAATGGTCAAACTGCAAGCTGCTTAAGGCTTGTATTTAGCTTCCTGAAAAATAGTTTCGTCATCGGTACTCATAAGTTGCGATAAACTTATATCTTTTTTTTGCTGCATGTATTTTTTTACAATTTGCCATCCGCAAAAAGAACCGATATTTCCAGGTGATCCTTCTCCAAGTTCTTGCGTTTTTGGCCCTTCATCAATATAGCTTTTGGTAGCCAGCAAATCTGTTTGTTGTAACAAAGAATTACGTACAAACAGATCCCATATTTTGTCTTCATCTTTATACGATGCTTCTAATTGCTTTTCAGTATAACCGATCAATTGATACTCTTTCTTGGCAGGAAGTAACTTACTTAATATATACAGTCGCTTACCTTTTTCTATCATTTTGTTTACAAGTGTAAAGTCATCAGATCTATCCGGATACATATCTTCAATAATGCTTTTCATACAATTGATGCTGATGTATTCAGGCTCAAAACGACGTGATATATATTCAGGATAAATAGTTTGGACTTCGGCGGTTTTGTATAAAGGAAAATCTTTTCCTAAATAATTTTGCAGCCCTATCAATATTGTGTTAGATGCTACTGCTGTGGCTACACCATCGGCAGGTCCAATAAACGTAGTTATTTTTTCCGGTAATTTATAGTCGGGGAAATAGTATTTGGTAAATTGTAACCCTTTTTTTATTTCATTTTCGTATGGGGTAAAGTCACTGTATTTTTTTTCAGATTCGTTATAAATATCTCTGTACGCTCTAATAACATTGTTCATTATCGGGGCAAGTGTATCGGCACGCCATCTATGATCCAGCCCTAAAATTGTATCAATATACAAAGTAGTAAAACCGGAGTTTAATTTTTGAAGATATTCAGTCAAACTTGCAGCGGTTGTATCAAACAATTTTTTTTCATATCGTTCAGTAGTAATGTTTACTTTAATATTCGATACATCCGGAGTATTGCTGCTATTACAACTCACAAATAGAATGGCTGCGGCAAAAACGATCAATAATCTCATTTTAATAATGGCTTTAATAAGTAACTTTACAAAGTAAGACAATCATTTCTAAAAAATAATACAAATAATTTCAGGTATAGCAAGATGAAAATTTTTTTAGCACAACAAAATTATCATATCGGCAATTTTGAGAGCAATACAGAAAAAATATGCTGTGCAATTGATCTTGCAAAAAAAGACGGTGCCGATCTGATCGTATTCAGCGAATTAAGTGTATGCGGTTATCCGCCAAGAGATTTTTTAGAGTTCAATGATTTTATCAATAAGTGTAATGAAGCCATTGATATTATCAGGAAACATGCAGATACGATCGGTGTTATCGTTGGAGCACCCGACAGAAATACGGTAAAAGAAGGGAAAGATCTTTTTAATGCGGCCTATTTCTTATACAATAAAGAAATTAAAGGCATTGCACATAAAACATGTTTGCCTACTTACGATGTGTTTGATGAATACCGGTATTTTGAGCCGGCTTATCATTGGAATGTAATTGAATTCAAAGGCAAGAAATTAGCCATTACTATTTGTGAAGATATCTGGAATTTGGGTGATAATCCTTTGTACCGAATTTGTCCGATGGATAAATTGATGGAACAGCAACCGGATTTAATGATCAATATTTCTGCATCGCCATTTGATTATACACATGAACAAGACAGAAAGGCCATCATCAAAGCAAATGTTGTAAAATATAAGCTACCGATGTTCTATTGCAATGGTGTAGGTAGTCAAACAGAAATTGTTTTTGATGGAGCCTCACTTGTATTTGATAAGAATGCAAATCTCTGCGGACAGTTGCCAATGTTTCAATCAAAGCTTGAAGGGTTTGTTTTGAATGATGATGGGAGTATTGATGGTCCGATCATCACACAAGCCAAAGATGTTCCTGATACTGACTTAAATCCAATCGGTTTAGATGAACATTTAAATATTGCTGATATACATGATGCATTAGTAATGGGCATAAAGGATTATTTTGGCAAGATGGGTTTTTCGAAAGCAATTTTAGGCAGCAGCGGTGGTATTGATAGTGCAGTTACATTGGCTCTGGCTTGTACTGCGTTGGGCAGCGAAAATGTAAGAGCAATCTTAATGCCTTCTCAATACAGCACCGGCCATAGTGTTAGTGATGCTGAACAATTGAGTAAGAACCTGAATAATCCTTACGATATCGTTCCAATAAAAAATATTTACGATAGTTTTTTAAGTGAGCTAAAACCAATTTTTAAAGACCTGCCGTTTAGTTTAGCTGAAGAAAATATTCAAAGCAGAAGCAGAGGAAATTTGTTGATGGCGATAGCCAACAAATTTGGATACATATTATTGAATACATCTAACAAAAGCGAATTGGCAACCGGTTATGGTACGCTTTATGGCGATATGGCCGGCGGTATCGGCGTATTGGGAGATTGTTATAAAATGCAAGTGTATGCATTAGCAGCATACATAAATCGTGATAAAGAGATCATACCAACCAATATCATTACCAAAGCACCGAGCGCAGAATTAAGACCTGGACAAAAAGATGCAGACTCTTTACCTGACTATGCTATACTTGATAAAATCTTGTACCAATACATTGAAAGAAGGCAAGGTCCGAATGAAATTAAAGCACAGGGCTTCGATGCTGCTTTGGTAGACAGGGTTTTGAAAATGGTCAATTTGAATGAGTATAAACGAAACCAATTTTGTCCGATCATTAGAGTGTCACCTAAAGCATTTGGTGTTGGTAGAAGGGTACCAATTGTAGGAAAATATCTTTCTTAAATTTTTACATGAAAGCAATAGTTTATAAAAGTACAGGTAGCTGGTATTCCGTGAAGAATGAAGAGGGTGTATTTTGCAATGCCCGTATAAAAGGAAAATTGAAAATGGATGGTATTACCTCTACCAATCCGATTGCAGTAGGAGATGTAGTACTTGTTGAAATGGAAAATGAAACAGAAAATACATTGACCATTACCGGTATTGAGAAGAGAAGCAATTATATTACCAGGATTTCTCCGCACAATAAAAATCAGCATCATATCATAGCATCTAATTTAGATCAGAGTTTGCTGTTTGCAACTTTGAAGGATCCTAAGACATCACAGGGTTTTATCGATCGATTTTTAATTACTTCCGAAGCTTATCACATTCCAACGATCATTGTTTTTAATAAATCAGATCTGTACGGAGAGAAAGAAAAGGAAAAATTTGCCGAGGTAAAAAGTATCTATGAAAACATTGGTTACAAGGTAGTTTCAATGAGTATTGAAACGGGTGATGGGGTAGAAGAAGTGAAAAACATAATAGCAAATAAAACGACTTTGCTGAGTGGCCATTCCGGGGTAGGTAAATCAACTTTTATCAACACCATCTTTCCTGAATTAAATTTAAAAACCCTTGAAGTAAGTGACTGGAGCGGTAAAGGAATGCACACTACTACCTTTGCCGAAATGTTTGATATAGCTTTGGGAGGAAGAATTATAGATACACCGGGTATCAGAGAGTTAGGATTGGTAGATATTCCAAAGCAAGAACTGTCACACTATTTTCCTGAGATGAGAACGTTGATCAATGATTGTCAGTTCAATAATTGCATGCATACCAACGAAAAAAATTGTGCTGTAAAAAAAGCTGTTGAAGACGGTACCATACATATGGATCGGTACATCAGCTATTGTAATATTCTTGATAAAATTGAAGAGAAGAGTTATTGATACAAAAAAGCAACATCAACTTTTACCTATTGTAAAAACCAATGTTGCTTCAAAATATTTATTAAAATTAATAAGCTCTTCTTTCTAAAAACTTAGCCACTTCCATCACTGCATTATTTTCTCTCTTGATACTTTTAATGTGTTGAGGATAAATAGACACACCATTGAACATATTATAATGAAGTGTAAGAATCTGTTTTTTGTAAGAGAAATCCCAGTTCAATGTTTCAGCATCATCAACCTGGTTTAAGAAATTTACTTTAAGAGCGCTGGATAAAACATCAGCGATTGCGTAGAATTTGGAAATGCCACAGCTATCATCAATAACAGCTTCAGTATTACCTAATTGGTTTTTCAGTTGGTAGCACATATATTTGGATTTTAGGGTTTCGATTTTCATCCAAGTGTCAACACAAACTGCTCACTTACTTATCCTCTGAACTTGGCTTTCTTACTTTTTTTCATCGCTTTCTCATCTCCGGATGCAATTTTTTCAGCTCCAACATTTCTTCCATCACTAGGACAGCCATATTTTTCTTTTTTTCTAAAAAGAGAACAGCTACTTCCTAAAAATGACACACAAACTAAAGCAATAATAATTTTTTTCATAGCATAAAAATACATAAAAACTGCAGACTACTAAGCTATTTAACATTTACTCTACATCCTTAAACCACGATGAATACATCAAATAATTATTAGCTATCCGGTTTATTTCGCCATTTATCAACTCTTGAGAAATATCTTTTACCTTTCTGGCAGGTACACCTGCGTAGATCGTTCCGGGCTCAACTATTGTATTTTCAAGCACTACGGCCCCGGCGGCAATGATACTATTGGTTCCAACTCTCACATTATCCATTACAATTGCCCCCATTCCAATCAGCACATTCTCTTCTATAACGCATCCATGTACCAATGCATTGTGTCCGATGCTAACATTATTTCCAATAATTGCCTTGGTTTTTTCATAAGTACAGTGAATTACGGCTCCATCCTGTACATTTACCTTATTGCCAAGGCGTATACTGTTCACATCACCACGTATCACTGCATTGAACCATACGCTGCAATCATCACCCATGATCACATCACCAACAATTGTAGCATTTGGAGCCACAAAACAGTTATTACCAATCTGAGGCAGTATGCCTTTTACGGGAAGAATCAAAGCCATAGTTTTTATTTTTTTGTTACAAACATTTGTTTTTCATCCCCAACTGGTTGGGGATCGTTGTGTCACTTGCCGATCTTATCGGCATCCCGATGTTACACTTGGAATCGGGATTTGTACAACATACCTATTGTCAACAAGCTCAAAAGTAAAAATTCAAAACCTCAAACTGATACAACTTTTTGTTTTTGCCTTTTAACTTTTGACTTATCTCACAAATATCAAACTTTCTTTACGAAATTTGTTACTTATGAATCAAAGGCAGTTATTTATTAATCACGTGGGACAAACTTCACCTTCACCTATGGCTTTAGAAATTGCGAAAGCCCAAGGCAGTCGTATGTGGGATGTTGATGGTAAAGAGTTTATTGATCTGATAGGAGGTATCAGTGTTTGTAATGTTGGTCACCGACATCCCAAAGTTGTTGAAGCAATAAAAAAGCAACTGGATGATTACATGCATATTATGGTGTATGGCGAATTGGTGCAAAGTCCGCAGGTGCAATATGCAAAATTGCTGACCGATCATCTACCAAAAACATTGAACTCAGTTTTTTATACAGCCAGTGGCAGCGAAGCAACAGAAGGTGCCATGAAATTAGCAAAACGATATACCGGCCGAACGCAGATGATCTCTTTCAAAAACAGTTACCACGGGAGCACTCAAGGTGCTTTAAGCATCATGGGAGACGAATATTGGCGCAATGCATTCCGTCCATTATTGCCGGATATTTTACAACTGAATTACAATTCTTTTGATGATCTGGAACAAATAACAGAAAGAACTGCTTGTGTTATTGCAGAAACAATTCAATCTGAGGCAGGCGTGATAACTCCGGAAAAAGATTGGATAACAGCATTGCGTAAACGCTGTACTGAAAAAAGAGTATTGCTGGTGCTGGATGAAATTCAATGTGGTTTTGGTAGAAATGGGTCTCTATGGGCATTTGAACAATTTAATATTGTGCCCGATATTTTATTGCTTGGAAAAGCACTTGGAGGTGGTATGCCATTGGGCGCATTTATAGCAGATAAAAAAATAATGAATTCACTTACGCATGATCCTGTGTTAGGGCATATCAATACTTTTGGTGGTCATCCGGTTTGTTGTGCTGCCGGTATGTCGGCAATGAATGTTTTGCTGGAAGAAAATTTAATAGCAGGTGTAAAACAAAAAGAACAATTGTTTCTTTCTTTATTAAAACACCCTTCTATAAAAGCTGTACGTAGTTGCGGATTAATGATTGCTGTTGAATTTGAAAATTTCGAGATAAATAAAAAGGTAATTGATGCGTTGGTTGAGCAAGGTGTTTTCACAGATTGGTTTTTATTTGCATCCAATTGTTTACGCATAGTGCCACCATTAGTTATTACAGAAGAAGAAATTAAAATTGCTTGCAAAAAAATTATAGAAATTATTTAGGTGTATTGACGGTTCACAAACATTTGACACCTGTGAAAAAATTACCATGAAGAAATTAAAAAAGGCAAGTATTCGTATTTTTCTTTCACTAAGTATTCTTTATTTGATCTTACTCATTCCTGATCCAAAAGATACAGGTAACATCATTCAGTCATCAAAAAAATCATTCGAATGGAATAGTGATGCCCTTTGGCAAAGTCTTGAAAAAACTTTCAAAGCTGCAAAATCAGATTCTCCGGTAACACTTAGTTCATCCATTGCAGTACTCCATTCAATTTTAAATGAAAAATTTACATTGCTGCAAACAAAAAATATTACGGCAACTGATAATGATCTGCAAATAATTGAAAGTGCTTTTTTTTCTTTGGCACCGTTAGTTGCTGCAAAGCAAGATTCCATACCTGCATTTATAGATTTCTACAATCAATTCAGAGGATATATCAAACTGCAATCGCAGCAGTGGAATATGAATGATCCGGCTTCAAAAAATACGATCTATTCTTTATTATATGGAATGCGACAAGCAATAGAAGAAGTTTTATTGCAAGCAGATAGTAAGCAATTTCCATCTACCATGTTGGTTACAGCTGAAAAATCGAATACACCTTCTACAACAATTTTTGGAATAGAAGTACATAGTGGTGATATGTTAGTATCCCGAGGCGGAGCAGAGGTTTCTGCATTAATATCGAGAGGTAATGATTATCCGGGTAATTTTTCTCATGTAGCATTGATCTATATTGAAGAAAAAACGAACAAACCATATTTGATAGAAGCACATATAGAAAAAGGTGTTGCAGTTTCTTCCGTAGACGATTATGTAAAAGATAAAAAATTACGCTTTATGGTAATGCGGTTAAGAGCTGATCATCCTGCAATGAAAAAAGATAGTATGTTGCCTCAAAAAGCAGCGAAACAAATGTATGAGCTTGCATTATCTAAGCATATACCTTACGATTTTAAAATGAATTATAAAGATTCATCAGCTTTGTTTTGTTCAGAAGTTGCATCTTACGGGTACCGAAAAAATGGAATACAACTATGGAAAGCAAGTTCTACAATTTCATCGCAGGGAGTGGTTAATTGGTTACATGATTTTGGAGTAGAAAATTTCATTACGCAAATGCCATCAGATCTGGAGTATGATCCACAACTTGCTGTTGTGGCTGAATGGAGAGATCCGGCAACCTTGTATAAAGATCATATTGATAATGCGGTGATGGATGCATTACTGGAAAAAGCGAATGCAGGAGAATCGATCGGATATACTATCTGGCAATTACCATTGGTGAGAATTGTGAAAGGGTATTGCTGGATAAAAAACCTATTTGGTAAAGAAGGAATCATACCCGAGGGAATGAGTGCAACCCAAGCACTCAAAAATCAAACCTTTGTTGCAATGCATATTTCAACGAAACAAAAGGTTGAAATCGATGCAGAAAATTTTGTACGGCAAAATGGGTATAAGCCTCCGTACTGGCAGCTGGTAAAATTTGCTGAGGCTGCTGTTTCCGAAAAATAAAATCGCCTTAACCAAAAAAAATCTTGGAATTTTGAGATTTAATTATTTACTTTGTTTTTCAAAGTGCTTTTTATGAGTGAACAACAAGAATCGCTAAAAGACTTGCAACACATTAAACAAATGATGGAACGCAGTAGTCGTTTCATTAGTTTGAGTGGTTGGAGTGGCATAGCTGCAGGGATTACGGCGTTAATAGCCGCCTTCGTGGCCAAAGATCAAATAGACCATTGGCTTCCCATGTTTCAAGATCCCTATCGAACCGATTGGGGTGAGTTGGAAAGAAATCTGATCATGATTGCTGCTACAACTTTTATTGTAGCTTTTGTGTCTGCCTTCTTTTTTACTTATTATCGTAGCAGAAAGCATGGTGTTGCAATTTGGGGAGCTGCATCAAGAAGGTTATTGTTTGCTGTAGCAGTTCCATTAGTAGCAGGTGGTTTATTTTTACTTAAAGAAATTGAGTTTGGCAATTATGCATTGATAGCACCGGGTTGTTTAATATTTTATGGTCTTGCGTTAGTAAATGCCAGTAAGTACACTTTGGGTGAAGTAAAATATTTAGGTTACTCACAGCTAATATTGGGTGTGATCAATTGTTGGATGGTTGGCTACGGTTTGTATTTTTGGGCAATTGGCTTTGGCGTTTTGCATATTGTTTACGGGGCGATTATGTGGAATAGATATGAAAGAACAGTTGACTAATTTGGGAGCATTAAAATTTTTAAAGTGGCAACTAATCCGATAGAACATTTAAATAAAGTTTTTGACAGCCGTATTCGGCTGGGCATAATGAGTGCGCTCATGGTGAATGAGGAAGTGAACTTTAATGATCTGAAAGAATTGCTGGAAATTACTGACGGAAATTTAGCCAGTCATCTTAAAAGTTTGGAAGAGAACGATGTGATAAAAGTTAAAAAGGGCTTTATTGGTAGAAAGACAAACACAACTTATTCAGTTACCAAAACAGGTGAAAGGGCTTTCAAAGCTCATATAGAGGCTTTGGAAAAAATGATCAGATCATCAAAATAATTTTTTTTTGTATTTATACTTTGAAAAACAAAGTGCTTTTAAAATATGTATAGTTTAAGAACCATCTTGTATAGTTTCACCATTTGGGTATTAGCAGCAATGATCAATGCTCTGTTAAGTGCCACCTTATTGATTTTTTCCGAAGCGGAGTATTTAGATAGTTGGCCGGGGGTATTCGTACTTGCGCTTGTTTTTTCATTGTTGTTCTCTGCCCCCGGCATTTTTATTTTTTGGCTGGTCTTTATTTCAAATACAAAAGATAAAAACCTTTTCAGGCTTTTGCTTCGTACAGGAATCATCTGTTCGGCAGCAAGCGGACTCCTTTTTGTGGTTTTGTTAGGGCATGAATTTAAAGGACAGGAAAATTATCTGGGATTCTTTGGTGTAGTCGCTGCTATTACAGCGATCATGATTCACCATCGACCCATCGTATCACTTAATACTAAAAGCAAGTAAATAACGAGAACAATAAAAATTAAATAAATGAAAAACGAGTCATTAAAAATCATCTTAGTAGCGGTAGGCGCTGTTTTATTCAATTGTATTTTCTGGCAGGAAAAACTTGCCTTAAATACGGTACTTTTCGCAGCGTTTATATTAACGTCGGTATTTTATCTGTATCCTGGTACTTTTTCAAAGCCATTGACAAAATGGTTGCTAGCGGCAAACATCATTACACTGGCGGCTGTAATTATTCATAACACTGTATTAAGCAAACTGGCATTTTGTACAACATTGTTGTTGGTAGTAATATTTGCCGAATACCTGCATCGTTCTGTTTGGTATGCAGCTGCCTCTGCTATTGCTAATTTTTTAATGATGTTGCCTTCTTTTTTCAACAACATTCAATCAATGAAACAAGGCGGTTTCAAATTAAGGGGTTCCGGCAAATTCTTTCGATTTCTTATCATTCCATTGATATTGACTTTTGCATTTTTTCTGATGTACAATTTTGCCAACGTTGTTTTTCAGAATCTGATGAATGATGTTGGAATGGCTATACAACATTTCTTTGCCCGTTTCTTTACTTGGTTTAGCTGGCAGCGATTTGGGTTTTTATTGGTTGGTCTGTTTGTTACCGGTGGACTTTTATTAAAAAGCGATATTGGATATTTCTCAACAGCAGATATCAGCCAAAAGAATGATCTATATAGAAAGAAAAATGATCTGAAAAAATGGAAAGAGACGCATTGGTTTGAATTACTTTCCATATTCATGGGGCGTTTTGCTAATGGAGTGATGGCCTTAAGAAACGAAAATATTACAGGAATCATTAGTCTGGTTTTATTAAATATTTTATTGCTGTTTATCAATTGCATTGATATTATGTATGTATGGTTTGGGTTCACTTATAATAACAATATCAATCTTTCTGAATATGTACATGAAGGTGCAGGAATGCTTATTTTTTCTATAATGGTAGCAATGGTGTTGCTGTTGTTTTTCTTCAGAGGTAATTTGAATTTTTACAAGAAGAATAAATGGTTACGTTATGGTGCTTATGCATGGTTATTTCAAAATGCTATATTGGTCATTTCTGTTTTGTTTCGAGATTATTATTATATAGCCCATATGGGCTTGGCCTACAAACGCATTGGAGTATTGGTTTTTCTGCTACTTGTATTGGTTGGTTTGATCACCGTTTTTATAAAGATCCAACAACATAAAACAAGTTATTATTTGCTTAGAGTAAATGCATGGTTTGCAATACTGATATTGGTTGTTTCATCTTGTTTTCATTGGGATGAAATGATCGCAAAATATAATCTTGCAAGAAAAGGTACGGTTCAGTTAGATGTTAAATTTTTACTTTCTCTTTCGGATAAAACCTTGCCTTTAATAGAAAAAAATGTTGGTGTGTTGCAGCAGGCATTGACGCCTATTAAAGGAGGTGAAGGTGAATATTTGTATCGTTCGCCACTTGATCCGAAACAAGTATTTGAAAACAGAAAAAAGGATTTTTTACAGGATCAAAATACATACTCGTGGCTTTCATGGAATATGTCTGATGATTATGTGAAAAAATATCTTTCCAAAACGAAGAATGGTTTATAGAATTGTAATTTATTAATTGAAATAAATTTAAGCGGTGAAAATATTTTTGAGTTTTGGCTATGCTTTAAATGGAATATGGCAGTGTTGTAAAAAGGAATTGAATTTTCGAATTCATTTATTTATGATGAGCATTGCTATATTATTGAGTATTTGCTTTTCAATTAGTAAAATTGAATGGGTACTAATTGTCATGTGTTGCATGTCGGTAGTGGTCACTGAAATGATCAATACTGCATTAGAAAATATAGGTGATCATATCAATAAAGCATTTCACCCAACCATAAAAATAATAAAAGATATTGCCGCAGGAGCTGTTCTGGTAAGTGCTATTGGTAGCAGTATAATTGGCTGTATAATTTTTATTCCTAAAATATTTAATTAATATGATACGGTTATCGACTTTTGAAAAATGGCTTGGAATCTTTGCTACTTTTATTATTGCAATGTTAGTCTGCCGGGTTTTATATGCCGACACAAAAACATATTTGTTTCTTTTGTGGAATTTATTTCTGGCCTGGATACCTTTTAAAGTAAGCTTGTTTCTAAAAACAAATCAGACAAAATTTATCTCTACTTTTCTTATAAGTATTTGGTTGTTATTTTTCCCTAATGCATTATACATTGTAACCGACCTTATTCATTTGGAACAGCGACAGAATATACCGATTTGGTATGATGCGGTATTATTATTTACAAGTTCTTTAGTGGGGTTGATAATGGCTTTTGCATCACTCTACAAGGTTGAAATATTCTTGAGGGCAAAGTTTACCCGGCCCCTGGTAAATGGTGTAGTATTTCTCTGTTTATTCGCCGGCTCATTCGGAGTTTATTTAGGCAGGTTTTTGCGTTGGAACAGTTGGGACATAGTTTCTGAGCCTCTGTTATTGGTAAAGCAAATTGCGATACGTTGTGTATATCCGGTGGAACATTACAGAACATGGGCAGTAACAGTATTGCTTACTTGTTTGTTCAGTTTGTTATATTATGGATCAAGACAACTTAAAGCCACCTCGACTCATTAAAAATCCAATCCTAAACTTAAATATTTAACAGAAGGCCCTCTGAAAAAACCGGCCATTGGCCACCCTATATCGAATTTTACAAAATAACCGAATAAAACACTTCTTGCACCAAATCCATAGCCACCGGCAAATGGTCCAATACCGCCAACTTTTGTTCTTACTTGTACCGGAGGATTACCATAAATATTTACAGGTCTTTTTATTCCGTTGTACCCACCATTCCATGCCGAACCAATATCAAAAAATTGTATTATTTGGAAATTGCGTATAAATGCATTGTTGATCGGATTGTTGAAAAATGTTGTGAATACGGGTAATCTGAACTCACTATTGATAGTAACTGCATTATTACCGTTAGCAACATTTTGTGTAAAACCTCTAAGATTTAATGCCAATGATTGAAATGCGTATGTCTGATCCTGAGCAGGTTTGTTATTAGAGTTGAAAGATGGTTTAAACCACCCGTCGGCACCGCCAAGATAGTAAATAGTTTTTTGGCTACCCCAGCTAAAATCCCCTGCAGCTCTTCCTGCCCAAATGAAGTTTCTGTAAATAGGATAGTAATAACGAACATCAAAACCCCAGTTGAAATTGAATTTGCCCGAAGCAAATTTTTCTTTGCTGATATCGGTATTCCAGTCAATGAATGCCTTGTATCTTAAGCCATGCCAGATATTTTGTGCAGGGTTTAATGTATTGTCATAAACATATTGCAAGTTGGTAGTTTGGAACATACGGTGTTCATCTGGTATCACATTCGGTTTGCCGGAAAAAATGGAATCAACCGTAGAATATACTTTTCTGTCGCTGCGTATGCCAACGGTTAATTGCAGTCTTTTTGTTTCATCAAACGGATAACTAACATTTACCTGATACAGATTTGTAAGTGCTTTGGCAGGGTATAAATATCTGCTTTGTACCTGGTTTATATCGTCGGTAGGTTTATCATCTATTGTGGTTCCAAAAAGAAATTTTTCATTGTTTCTGTAATAGGTTGTCCCCCAGTCAATTCTTCTTTTAAAATTTTGATAACTTAACAACCATTCATGATCTTTAAGATTAGAAGATAACCTTACACCGCCAAGGATTTTTACATCTTCCATTAATTCAGAAACAGCAAATTTTATAAACCCGTTTACAACAGTATTCGGTTGTAGTGTAATAGGTCCTCTTCCGCCTTGGTATGGTTGGTATCTGTTTAATAAAATTGCATTGTTGAATAACTCAGCCCCACCATTATCTACATAAAATTTTACAGGTTTGTATTTGTAATTTTTTGCCTTTTGCAACACATTCTCATCGGCGTTTTCGCTTGTAGTAAATACTTGGCCAAGTGCCACGCTATCCTGCTTTTCATTACTGAATTCAGATTGGAAAATATCATTTTCTACTTTTGCCGAATCAACAATAATGTTACTATCTATTGCAGCAGCTTCCTGAACGATCTTGTCAGCCATTACAATGTTTCTCATATAGGTAGTAGGCGGCACCGTTATATTTCTGCGTTTAAGTGTATTCTCGTCTATTTTAAGTTTATATAATATTTTTTCATCACTTTGTCTGGTTACCTCACTTACCTGATTGTTTTCGCCGGCAATACGAGTTTCGGCAACACTGCTTTGATAATTAGTTAAGGGAAAAGTATAAGCAGAATCTTCAGAGATGGCAACTACTGCAATTGAGTCAACATCCATTTTATTGTTAGCTTTAAGTACACTGTCAACTTCTTTTTCAGAAGGGTTGTGTAAAATATCTTCCCCTATCAAAACCAATGTATCCAAGCCGGAACTTTTTGTATTGAAGAAACCTGCATAACGATTGCCAACACCATTCTCATCACTGATAAAAGTAAAATGATTGATGTTGTATTGCATCGGATATCGGGCATTGCCATATTTTAAATTTGACAATTGAGATATCTGATTTAATTCTGCTTTACCACCAAAATTGGTAACTAAAAAAACATTGTAACGATTATTGCTGGGCAATACGGTATCCCCGCTTTTTGCATCAGGTGAAGGACGATTGCTGCTGAAAATGATCCCGTTCTTATTTGAAAACTGCACAAACGATGCATCCAGATCATCATAAACATCATTAGTGATCTGTTGCACTTTTTCTTTGCCCATATCAAATGTGAAAATATCTGTGTGGCCATTTTTTACGGCACTTATCAAAAGCATTTCACTGTTATAAGGGCTGTAACTAACATCCTGTATGAGATCAAATTTATCGCTAAGTTCAAGTTTGTACCTCTTAATTCTGGCCTCTGTATCAAACTCAAACATTTTTACTTTTCCTTCATCTATATAAATAACTAAAAGCCTTGTTCCCGTTGGGTTCCATGCTAACAACGGATAGCCGGGGTTAACTGCATTTTTGTATGTTCTAACACCATATTTAAGCAAAGTGGTGTTTTCGTCATCTTCGTTCAATATTACTCTTGTTATCCCTTTTTTGTATTGTACAAATGCGTACGCATTGATCTTTTTATTCGGATTTACATTTATCCTGTAATAATCGAGTCTTTTATTGATATCGAAACTCTCAATATAATTCCCTTTTGGATAAGGCTTTCTTCTATTGATATCGTTATCATATTTTTCTTCCTGATATTCCATAAATTCTGCAAGCACCGCTTTGAACTTTTTTTTGCAAACCTGTTCGCAGGCTTTGTTCAGATTTTTATAGATACGTGCCAAGTAAAGCAGATAAGTAACATTTTCTTTTTTATATTTTTCCTGAATAAAGTACCAGAACGAGTGACCGGCTAATAATGGCTTTTCAAAAGCGAAGTCGTAAAAATTTTTGTAGTTGCCACTGAGTATTTCACTTTTTAGTTCATCATCTAATGCCGTGCTCCAGTTGTTTCCGGTAAATGCAATGTAACCATCTGTAAGCCATTGAGGCAGATCAAGTAATGCCTGGTTGCCTGCGATCTCTCCAAAATCATCGCCGAACAAAACATTTTCAGTAAGCACTTTGGCAATACCTTCTTTAATTTGTTTGCGAAGGTCTTCATGGTCTCCATTAAAGTACACTACCATTTTGTTGTTTACCAATTTGGTAAGTCCGCCTGTGTTTTGCCAATCGGAGCCCAAACCAATATTTGATTGTTTGAAATCTTTATAATCATTATAAACAACAATATTTGCCCTTCGTTGCAGGTTGTATTCAGTAAAAGTTTCTAATGCAGGTAATTCTTTCTCCGCTACCTGCGCAACAAATTTTCCAAGCTCCTGTCCGCTTTGGCTATAATAAACATTGAAGTTTTTTGTTTGATAATATTCCCATTTGAATTTTTTGTATTGAATACGGTTCTTTCCAAATTCAACGGCATTAACTTGCGCTTTTGTAATAAGCGGAAACAGGCAATATGAAAGCAGTAGTATAAAAATAATTTTGATACCGGCTTTAGTACCACTATTCACCATCGTTGTGTCACTCACTTGTGCTATTTGTTCATTATTGAGCTTTTTCCACATTCTATGATTATATTTAAAAGAGACATTACTTTGCATAAACTGAATTGTACCTTAAAATTAGTTGTTTTAAAATAAATGCTCAATATCAAATCTTTAATAAAGTGTTACAGATAAAATCCTTTGTTTTTAGCCCTATTCAGGAAAATACCTATGTACTCTATAATGAGTCGAAAGAGTGTATGATCATAGACCCCGGCTGTTATTTTGATGAGGAAAAAGCAACACTGCAATCATTCATTGAACAGATGCACTTGCAGCCTAAAATGTTGCTCAATACGCACTGCCATTTAGACCATGTATTTGGTAACAAATTTGTAGCCGAAACTTACGGGCTAACACTGCAGCTACACGAAATTGAGCAACAAGTGTTGGCATTTGCACCAACTTCCGGCCTGATGTATAATTTGCCTTTCGATAATTATGTCGGCGATTTTATTCTATTAAAAGAAAAAGATACTGTTTTGTTAGGTGAGGATGAATTAAAAGTGATTGAAGCACCCGGTCATTCTCCCGGGCATATTTGTTTCTATTCGGCAAAGCAGCATTTTTTAATCGGAGGTGATGTGTTGTTTCAAAGAGGTATCGGAAGAAGCGATCTGCCTGGAGGAAACCACGAAACATTATTAAAAAGTATCAGAGAAAAACTATTTGTACTACCCGATGAAACGATCGTCCATAGTGGTCATGGTCCTGCTACTACTATTGGCGAAGAGAAAATGTATAATCCATATTTAAATTGATTGGCACAATTCAATTAAAACTCCATTGGTAGTTTTGGGATGAAGAAAGCAAACTAATTTATTGTCGGCTCCTTTTTTGGGAGTTTCATTTAATAAAATAAATCCTTCATCTTTTAATCGTTGCATTTCAGCTTCAATATCTAATACTTCAAAAGCTATATGGTGTATGGCTTCACCCTTTTTCTCTATGTATTTGGCAATAACACCATCATTGGTAATACTTTCCAATAATTCAATTTTTGTGTCACCTGTTTGAAAGAATGCAGTATTTACATGCTCACTTTCAACCGATTCCGTCTTATAGCACTGACTATTTAACAGTTTTTCGAACAATGGAATAGATATTGCCAGTTCTTTAACAGCGATACCAATGTGTTCTACTTTTAGCATAATTGATGTGTTTGGTCAGAATAGGCGTTTGATAGCTGAAAACTTGTTACGAAATAGGTAAATTGACTGATTTGGAGTCGATTTATAAGCTAAAATAGAACAGTTTGTATTAATTTCGTGTTATAAAATTAAATTAGAAGATACTATGTTGAAATTGCCGATTTATCTGGACAATAATGCTACCACTCCAATGGACCCAAGGGTTTTGGAGGCGATGACACCTTACTTTTTACAGCATTTTGGAAATGCGGCAAGTCGTAACCACCCATTTGGCTGGGAAGCGGAAGAAGCAGTTGATTATGCCCGTGAGCAGGTTGCTAAATTAATAGGCGCAGATCCGAAAGAAATTATTTTTACCAGCGGTGCTACCGAAGGTGATAACCTTGGTATCAAAGGTGTGTATGAAATGTATGCAAGTAAAGGTAACCATATCATCACTGCTACTACAGAACACAAAGCGGTTTTAGATACTTGTAAGCACATTGAAAAACTTGGCGGTGAAGTAACTTATTTACAGGTTAAACCCGATGGCTTAATTGATTTGAAAGAATTAGAAGCAGCGATCAAACCAACTACTATTTTAATAGCTATCATGTATGCCAATAACGAAATTGGTACAGTAATGCCGATCAAAGAGATCAGTGCTATTGCTCGTAAGCATGGTGTTTTGGTTTTTACAGATGGTACACAAGCAGTAGGTAAAATACCGGTTGATGTAAATAAAGATGGTATTGACCTAATGGCTTTTACAGCTCATAAAATGTACGGACCAAAAGGTGTTGGTGCGTTGTATGTTCGTAGAAAAAATCCAAGAGTAAAAGTTACTGCTCAAATGGATGGCGGTGGTCATGAAAGAGGAATGAGAAGCGGTACTTTAAATGTTCCGGGGATTGTTGGTTTTGGTAAAGCGTGTGAATTGTGTATGTTGGATATGGAAGAAGATACAAAACGCATCAGTAAGATGAGAGATCATCTTGAAACAGAATTAATGAAATTAGAAGAAGCATACATTAACGGTAGTACAGAACATCGTTTACCGCATGTAACAAACATTTCTTTCAAACATGTTGAAGGAGAAGGGTTGTTGATGGGCTTTAATAAAAATATTGCTTTAAGTTCAGGCTCAGCTTGTACTTCGGCTTCTCTTGAACCATCGTATGTTTTAAAAGCATTAGGTTTGGGAGATGATCTGGCACATAGTTCTTTACGTTTTGGCTTAAGCCGTTTTACAACTCAAGAAGAGATTGATTATACCATTAAAGCCATCAGTGAAACGGTGTTGAAACTGAGAGAAATGAGTCCGCTTTGGGAAATGTATAAAGAAGGAATTGATTTAAGTACGATAGAGTGGGCACACCATTAATGCCCCATCCCCTAAAGGGGAGAAAAGGCAAAAAGTATAATTTTTTTTAAGAGTTCTTATTTTACAAAATATTAAAACCTGCGTCCTCCAGCAGAGTACAAACTCCCCTTTAGGGGATGGGGGCAAAAATCATGGCATATTCAGAAAAAGTAATCGACCACTACCAAAACCCTAAAAACGTTGGTACGCTTGATAAAGCAAGTAAGAACGTTGGTACAGGTTTGGTAGGAGCACCGGAATGTGGTGACGTAATGCGTTTGCAAATTGAAGTAAATGATGCAGGTTTAATTACCGATGCAAAGTTTAAAACTTTTGGTTGCGGATCAGCAATTGCTTCATCTTCTTTAGCTACAGAATGGTTGAAAGGTAAAAGCGTTGACGAGGCGTTGAAAGTTGATAACATGGATTTCGTAGAAGAATTAAATCTTCCTCCGGTAAAAATTCACTGTTCGGTTTTGGCAGAAGATGCTATCAAAGCAGCGATCAACGATTATCGTGTTAAAAACGGTATGGAAGCTATTAAGTTTGAAGAGAGTGTAGTTCATTAATGTGCAAATCTGCAAATTAGCAAATATGCCAATGGAGGTTTGTAGGCACTATTTGCACATTTGCACATTTGCTAAATTGCATATTAGATTATGACGGCAACAGATAACGCAATATTTATAAGCGATAAAGCAAAAGCAAAAGTGGTAGACCTGATGAAAGATGCAGGTTTAGGCGACGACCCTTCGTATTTTTTACGAGTCAGTGTAGTTGGTGGTGGCTGCAGTGGCTTAAGCTATAAAATGGATTTTGACAACGAACAAAAACCAATGGATCAGGCATTTGAGGATAAGGGCATCAAAATTGTAACAGACCTTAAAAGTTTCTTATACCTTGTAAACACAGAGCTTGAATTCAGTGATGGATTAAATGGTAAAGGGTTTTACTTTAATAATCCGAATGCTAGTAGGAGTTGTGGTTGTGGGGAAAGTTTTGCAGTATAAAAATCTAAATGAATAAAAAAGCCCTTCAATATTGAAGGGCTTTTTTGTGAAATATTTTATTGTTTTTCTTTTAAATAGAAAATCCCCCGATAAAGTCGGGGGATCACACAGTAGTTGGTTTTGGTAAACAGTTTTATAGTCTGATAAGGCTTTTGTAAAAGCCCATCATAGGGATTATTTTATTAAATGCTTACAATATGACAGCAACAGTTTTGAAATTGCTGCATAATAAAATTATTTTATTAAAAAAGCTTGTTTATAGAATCTTATACGATCTATCAAAAACAGTCGATATACACCCTTTGGTAAGGAGCCAGGCATGTTGATCTTCAATGTTTTATCAGTTCCATCATGCTCTACTGTTTGTGTAAGCAGGCGTCTGCCATCATTCGACAAAACACTCATCTGATAGCGTCCTTTTGTTACAGCTGCAAAGCGAACAGCTAATTCCGACCCCGAGGGATTGGGGTAAATAAAAATAGTATTGCCTACTTTACCGAAATATATTCTTACAATAGAAGAAACGTTGACCGCAGTATTCTTGTGATATACTTTCATTCTATAATAGTTAGTACCTACTATAGGGTTATTATCTATAAAAGCATAATTGCTGGAAGTAGCAACACTGTTAGCATTTACTGAACCAATAGGAGTAAATACAAGGCCTGTTGAAGATTTTTCGATCTCATACTTTACAATGTCCTGATCATTTTGAATAGACCATTTAAGTTTTACCGATTGGTCTGTACAAATAGCTCCAAAAGCGGAGAGATTAACTGAAAGTGGAGCACTGACGGTAAAATTAGCACGATAATTAACCCCGTTGGCATTGTCTACATGTTGTATTGAACAATTTACTCCGGAATTGTCACCCGACACATCATAATATAACTCTAAAGTATAGTCGCCGGCCTCAAGATCTGTCAGATCCACAGCTTTGCCAACAGTTTGTAGCTTTTGTTCATATACACTGGTACAAGCGCCACCACCACAACTGCTAAATGTTGTTCCGTTACAAGAGCAGGCAACCGCAAGGCTAATTGACTTGAAGGTTGGGGCATCTGGTCTTTGGTCTTCCGGATATACAGCATAATATAGATTACCGTTACAAATAGAGCCTACACCGTTTCTGATTACTCTTACCTCTGCTCCGTTCAATACCAGGTTGCCGCTTTTAAAACCGAAAACACCTAACTGGTTATTGAGATTATATGTGCTTATGGGAGATTGTGTGTTTGATTTTTGTGTATTGTAAAACGAAGCGGTACCATTAACTTCAAGATATACCGCTGAAGCAGAAATTCCAAAATCTGCCATCACGGCCAGGCCGGTAAACATCAAACAGATAAGTAAGAGTAAAATATGCTTCATCAATACTATTAAGAGGTACCTCAAATTGATTGCTCTCCAAATATATAAAAATTACCCATTATTCCCCAGCACAAAGTTTTATAACACCCGATGTAGTAAATTGCACCAATTTTAAAACAATGTGGAGTATTTGTAAAAAGGAATTACAGCAGTTTTTCGGGAATCTTACAGGCTATATTTCCATCATTTTATTTTTGGTGGTGAACGGCCTTTTTTTGTTTGTATTGAAAGACAGCAACTTATTCGATTTTGGCTATGCTACCTTAGATAAATTTTTTGAGCTAGCACCATGGATATTGGTCTTTTTGGTGCCTGCTATTACCATGCGTTCTCTATCGGAAGAATTTAAAACAGGAACTTTCGAGATATTAAAAACCAAGCCTCTTTCCCAATGGCAAATATTGTTGGGCAAATATTTCTCTGTTTTACTAGTGCTCATCTTTATTATCGTTCCAACATTCATTTATGTTTTTACCATCCAAAAATTAAGTGCAACCGGTACAATTGATGGAGGTGGAATTGTTGGAAGTTATATTGGTTTGTTTTTACTGGCTGCTGTATTTGCAGCTATAGGTTTGTGTTGTAGTGGATTCAGTAATAATGCTGTGATTGCATTTTTAATAAGTGTATTTGCATGTTTACTGTTATATTTCGGATTCAATGCTGTAAGTCGGTTGCCGATTTTTCAGGGTAGTGCCGATTATTATATAGAAATGGCCGGAATAGATTTTCACTATAGAAGTGTAAGCCGAGGATTGCTTGATAGCAGAGATGTTGTTTATTTTTTAAGTCTGATATTTTTATTCTTATTGATCACCGTTAAAAGAATAGCCCGACGTTAAGCGAAAAATGCAAATATTAAATAAGATATTGAAGACAAAATTCTGGTTGCCGTTGGTGATCATTTTGTTGATTGGGGTCAATTGGCTGGCATCAGAGTTTCATACAAGAATTGATTTTACCAACGAAAAAAGATTCACACTTTCAAAAAGTACTAAATCACTACTGCAAAGTTTGGATGCTCCGGTAGATATAACTGTGCTGCTTGCCGGAGATATTAAATCTGAATTTAAAAAATTATCGGGCAGTACAAAAGAACTGCTTGAAAATTTTAAAAACTATGCAGGTAATAATATTCAATTTCAATTTGAGATACCTGCTGAAGGAATGAATGATTCATTGAAGGCAATGGTTTTTGATTCGTTGGTTTCAATGGGATTAAGACCAACCAACCAACAGGTACAGGTAAAAGAGGGTGAGGGTTCTACGCAGCGTCAGATATTTCCCGGAGCAATTTTAAGGTATGGACATAAAACAGTAGCCATCGATCTCTTGCAAGGGCAGGTTCAAAAAAATGTTTTTAATTCAGACAATATCTTAGATAAAGAATCATTGAACAGTGCCGAAGCGTTGCTGGAATATAAGTTTGCAAATGCTATTCAAAAATTAACAGAAAAAGAAACTCCGGTTGTTGCCTATGCTTACGGTAACGGTGAGCCGCCGTATGGATTTCTTCCTGTGAACGATGTATTTAGAACATTGGGCACCAATTTTATTGTAGATACTGTAAATATCCGTACTCAGTCGTTTATCTCTCCCGAATATAGTGCAGTGGTAATCGTAAAGCCGATGGAACGCTTTACAGAAGATGATAAATTTAAGTTGGATCAATATGTAATGAATGGCGGCAGGCTACTTTTTTTTATTGATGCATTGTATGCTGAAAGAGATAGCTTACAAAATGGAGAAGTTACAGCTTATTCAAGAGACCTAAATTTAAATGACCTCTTATTCAGGTTTGGAGCAAGAATTAATCCCGACCTGATCGCCGACAAACATTGCGATGCGATAGCGGTTGAAGTTGGTAGTGTAGGAGGACAAAGCCAAAAACAATTGCTACCTTGGCCTTACTCTCCCCTGTTACAGCCAGGGTCAGATCATGCAATAGTAAAAAATCAGGCAGATGTTTTAGCGAATCTTGCTAACTCAATCGATATTGTAGAAGCTGAAGGGATAAATAAAACCGTGTTGCTGGCATCTTCTGTAAATTCTACAACTTTGCCAACACCAACAATTATAGATATCAATAGTTTACAAACAGTTGATGATGTTCGGGAGTATAACAAGAAAAATATTCCTGTTGCAGTTTTACTCGAAGGGAAATTTCAATCAATGTTTGCGAACAGAGCTACACAAGAACAGTTGACTAATTTTACGAATGATAGTCTGCCTTTTTTAAAGGAATCGATTGAGCCGGGTAAAGTAATTGTTGTAAGCGATGCTGATATAGTAATGAACCAAGTTTCAGAATCCATCGGGCCTTTACCGATGGGTACTAACAAATACACTAAGATCAGTTATGCTAACAAAGATTTCTTTTTGAATTGCACAGAATATCTTGCAAATAAAAAAAATATACTAGAAGCAAAGGCAAAAGACTATACTTTGCGTTTGCTTGATGTGAAGAAAACAGAAGAAGAACGTTCTTTATGGCAGGTGGTTAATATTGTTGCACCGGTTTTATTGGTGATGTTATTCGGATTTATTTATCAATGGTGGCGTAAACGCAAATATGTAATTTAATGAGTACAGAACTAATATATCTGGTTTTTGGTGGTGTAATTTTATTGGCACTTGTCCTCGATCTTGGATTGCTGAGTAAAAAGAATGCAACTATCAGTTTAAAAAAAGCATTGACTCAAACTGCATTTTGGGTCTTGTTGTCATTTGCTTTCTGTGCATTTCTTTGGTATGAAAAAGGTAAGGAAGATGCTGTTCAATATATCTCAGCTTATTTGTTAGAATGGTCTTTGTCCATCGATAATATTTTTGTCTTCATCATTATTTTTTCATTCTTTAAAGTGAAAGAAAATAATTATTCAAGAGTATTACTGATGGGGATACTCATGGCAATTATTTTTAGAATATTGTTTATCGCTTTGGGAAGTGAGTTGGTTGCTAGGTTCAGTTGGGTAATGTACATCTTCGGCGTATTTCTTGTGTACACCGGTATTAAAATGTTTAGTAGTAGCGACGAAGAAGAGTTTGATCCTGAAGAGAACTGGGCTTACCGTTTTATGCGGAAATTTATGCGTACAACGGATGAAGAACCTGACGGTCGCTTTATTATTGTAAAAAATAAGAAAGCTTATTTTACAAAACTGGCAATGGTGGTAGTGATGCTTGGATTGATCGATATCGTTTTTGCTGTAGATTCAATTCCTGCAGTATTCTCTATCATTCCTGATCCAAGTAAAAAGCTCCTGATCTATTCATCAAATATTTTTGCTGTTTTAGGTTTACGTAGTTTGTTCTTTTTATTAAGAGGAGCTGCCAGTAAGTTTGACTATCTTCAGCAAGGCATTGCTATTGTATTGACCTTTATCGGATTAAAAATGTTGGTTGTTGAATGGGTACACATTCCGGTATGGGTTTCTTTATTGATGATACTGGTTTGTATCTCGGGTTCTATACTATATTCCATTTACCATAAAAGGAAAGGAGTGCCGAAAGAAATTTCAGAATAATTGCATTTGCATACCATTTCAATCATATCAGATGTTGTAAAGGCAAATCTATTCCAGCAAAAAAATGATGCTGCAATAGAGCATTTGCTTTCAGATAGCCGTAAGTTATTGTTTCCGGCATCAACTTTATTTTTTGCGTTGGATGGCCCAAGAAGAAACGGCACTTCTTTTATAGGTGAGTTGTATAATAAAGGGGTTAAAAACTTTGTGGTAAATGAAAGTTTTTCTGTAACAGATGCAACTCAATATTCCGAAGCGAATTTCTTACAGGTAAAAGACGTATTGCATGCATTGCATTTACTGGCTGCGTTTCATCGTAGTCAGTTTGATATTCCGGTGATTGGTATTACGGGAAGCAATGGAAAGACCATTGTAAAAGAATGGCTTTATCAATTATTGCACGAAGATTTTACCATTGTACGTAGCCCTAAAAGTTATAATTCAAAAATTGGTGTGCCGCTAAGTGTTTGGCAGATCAATGAACAGCATACATTGGGCATTTTTGAAGCAGGTATATCTCAGCCCGATGAAATGCAGCAATTGCAAAAAATGATCGATCCTACAGTTGGCATTTTTACAAATATCGGTCAGGCTCATAACGAAGGTTTTCTGAACATTCGTCAGAAAGTAAATGAAAAACTGAAGCTTTTTGTGCATAGTGAATTACTCATCTACTGTGCTGATAACCCTGATGTGAATGAAGCTGTCGCCACATTTGCAAATAATGTAAGAACAGATAAAGGGCTTCAGCTTTTTTCGTGGAGTAAAAAATCCGCAGCTACATTGCAGGTTACATCTGTAGAACATACAGAAGAGAATACCACTATTCAGGCAAATTATGGGTCAGAAAATATTAGCTGTGTAATTCCTTTTACAGATGAAGCATCAATAGAAAATGCTATAACTTGCTGGTGCTATTTATTGCATCTGCAAGTTAATAATAATGTAATTGCAGAAAGAATGTTGCAATTACGCAACGTAGAAATGAGACTAGAACTAAAGCAGGGCATCAATAATTGTTCGGTTATCAATGATAGTTATAGTGCCGATATCAATTCGTTGACGATTGCATTGGATTTTTTATCTCAACAACAACAACACCCAACACGTACATTAATTCTTAGCGACATTTTACAATCTGGAAAAAACAGCGGAGAGTTGTATGCCGATGTTGCATCTGTTCTGCAACAAAAAGGTATAGGTCGGTTTATAGGTATTGGGCCAGAGATATCAAAACATGCAACTGCTTTCAAAAATATTCCGCAAACTGTTTTCTTTTCATCTACCAACGATTTTAAACAACAGTTTTATTCACTTCATTTTTTTAATGAGACAATATTGTTGAAAGGTGCAAGGGTTTTTGAGTTTGAGCAGATCAGTCATTTGCTTGAACAAAAAGTACATCAGACGGTGTTAGAAATTAACCTGAATGCAGTTACACACAACCTGAAATTTTATCAGCAGCAGTTAAACCCAGGTGTTAAGTTAATGGCCATGGTAAAGGCTTTCAGCTACGGAAGTGGTGGTTTTGAAATAGCCAATTTGCTTCAGTTTCATAAGGTAGATTATTTAGCTGTTGCTTATACAGATGAGGGTGTTGAATTGCGTAAGGCCGGTATTACATTGCCTATTATGGTAATGAATGCGGAGGAAAGCACATTCGATGTAATGGTACAATACAATTTGGAGCCGGAATTATTTTCTTTTAATATTTTAAATGGATTCAAAAAATATCTGGAGCAAAACGGCGTGAGCTATTATCCTGTGCATATTAAAATTGATACAGGTATGCATCGGTTGGGTTTTGAAAAAAATGAGATCGAGTTGTTGGGAGATCAACTACATCAATCAACAACATTTAAAGTGCAATCTGTTTTTTCTCATTTGGCGGCAAGTGATGCAGATGTTCATGATGGGTTTACAAAAATTCAGGCCCAATCTTTTTTAGAAAGCTGTGTTGTTTTGCAAGAGAAGTTAGGTTATATGTTCATCAGGCATATAGCTAATACATCTGCTATTCATCGTCATAAAGACCTGCAGTTAGACATGGTTCGTTTGGGGATTGGTTTATATGGTGTTGATAATAGTGAATCTGTACAGCCCAATTTGAAAAATGTAACCACTTTAAAAACTACCATCTCACAAATAAAAAAAGTAAAAGCTGGTGAAAGTGTAGGATATAGCCGAAAAGGAATTGCTGCCAAAGATTCTGTTATTGCAACAGTTCGTATAGGTTATGCAGATGGTTACCCAAGGGCACTAAGCAATGGAGGGGGTAAAATGTGGGTCAACCAACAACTGGTTCCTGTTATTGGAAATGTTTGTATGGATATGACCATGCTGGATGTAACCGGAGTACAGGTAGATGAGGGTGATGATGTGATAGTATTCGGAGAAGTCCTGCCGGTAAACGACCTGGCGCAATGGTCCGGTACCATCCCGTATGAGATATTGACTGGTATATCGCAAAGGGTAAAAAGGGTTTATTACGAAGAATAGTCCTAAACTTCCTAAACCCAATTTTAACACTAAACTTTCTTATCCTCTAACCTCCCAAACCCTCTAAAACATTATCTTCGCAAATAATTATGAAAGGAAGAAACGTTGCATTTATCATCATATTGATCGTTTTATTTGATCAGGCATTGAAGATCTATATCAAAACAAATTTTTTGTTGGAAGATTCTCGTCCGATTTTTGGCGAGTGGGCATATTTGAATTTCGTTGAAAATCCAGGGGCTGCCTGGGGTGCAAAGATTGCCGGTAGTGCTGGAAAATTATCATTAACGCTTTTTAGGATGATTGCAGTGATCTTCGGTACATGGTATCTTGTCAATATTATAAAAAAGAAATACCATAAAGGATTTATCATTTGTGCAGCAATGATCTATGCAGGTGCATTGGGTAATTTGATCGATTCATCGTTCTACGGAATGATATTTGACAAGGGTATGATACCTGATCCCAGTGATCCCAGCGGACACGAATACCTTGGATATAGCGGATTGGCTGAGTTTTCAAAACATGGTTATGCTTCGTTCTTACACGGCAATGTAGTTGACATGTTTTATTTCCCTATGTTAAAGGGAACCTTTCCTTCATGGTTCCCATTTTGGGGAGATCAAAAATTTGTTTTCTTTAGCCCTGTATTTAATATCGCTGATGCTGCTATTTCAAGCGGTGTAATTACAGTGTTGATATTTCAAAAAAGATTCTTCAAGCATCAGGATGACAATAAACAGCATCCTACTGTTGAAACCGGTGCTTTATCTAACGATGATGTACAGGTGCAATAAATCAATCTAAACCACGATACACTAATATGAGACTACTAAAACTTTTTTCTGCCGTTATATGCCTAGCAGTATTATTCTTTTCCTGTAAAAAAGATTTCGACTTCACAGCCCGTCTTTCTTATGGAAGTCTTCAGGGCGCAGGCGGCGAATGTTTGCCAAAAGAGATTCGTGGTATTTACAATGCCGGTGTAACGCTTACATCAAATAATTTTATCGATGTAAGCATCATGCTAGATAGTGTAGGAACTTACGATATTGCAACCGATACTATCAATGGATATTCTTTCAGGGGTACAGGTACCCTTGGAGTAAAAGGGATCAATCGTGTAAGGTTATATGGATCGGGCAGACCAACTGCACCGGGTGTTAATACTTTTACTATTGAGTATAGTGGTACATATTGTGCAGTACAAATCTCTGTTGCCGGATCAGTTGCAACACCTGCCACATTTACCCTTGAAAATGCTGCAGGTGTTTGTTCGGGAGCTATTGTTAAAGGAGTTTATGCAACTGGAGCAGCTTTGGATGCAACAAATATTGCCACAATAAAAGTGAATGTTACAAAAGCCGGTCCGTATTCAATAACCAGCAATACAGTTAATGGTATTGCATTCAGTAAGTCAGGAACTTTTACTGCAACGGGAGTACAAACAATAGATCTTTCAGGAACGGGGATACCATTAGCTGATGGAGCCAACAATTATACAATTACAGCGGGATCGAGCAGTTGTACATTTAGTGCAACAGCATCAACACTATCGTCGCCTGCTACTTTTACATTGGGCGGTTCGGGTGCTACTTGTTCAGGAGCATCAGTTTCAGGAACCTATAAAGTTGGAACAGCAGTGACAACTTCAAATACATTGTCTGTACAGGTAAGTGTAACAGCAATCGGTACTTATTCAATATCTACAGATGTAGTAAACGGCATATCATTCAGTAAAACAGGTGTGTTTACTTCAACGGGTACAAAAACAGTTACACTAACTGGAACGGGTACTCCAGCTGCTGCAGGATCAAATAATCATACGATTACAGGTGGAGGTACATGTACTTTCAGCGTAACTGCAACGCCTTAATACTCAATTTAAAACTGCTCATAAATTAAAAGGGATTGATATTATATCAATCCCTTTTAATTTATGTTTGTTGTAGAAGGATCTAACTGATCTTCCCAACCATATCTTCAGGCTTCACCCATGCATCAAATTCTTCAGGAGTTACGTAGCCTAATTTAACCGCCATTTCTTTTAAAGTTGTTCCTTCTTTATGTGCTGTTTGTGCAATTTCAGCAGCTTTGTAATAACCAATCTTAGTATTAAGAGAAGTTACAAGCATTAAACTATTGTCAACATGCTTTTTAATATTTGCTTCAATTGGAGCAAGTCCGATAGCGCATTTATCATTGAAAGAAACGCAACCATCGCCGATCAATCTTGCACTGTGTAAGAAATTATAGATCATTACGGGTTTAAAAACATTCAATTCAAAATGCCCCATGCTGCCGCCAACACTGATTGCAACATCATTACCCATTACCTGTGCAGCGATCATGGTCAATGCTTCACATTGTGTAGGGTTTACTTTACCCGGCATGATCGATGATCCCGGTTCATTATCCGGAATAAAAATTTCACCTATGCCTGAACGTGGTCCTGATGAAAGCATACGAATATCATTCGCAATTTTCATCAAACTAACAGCAACTGTTTTTAATGCACCGTGTGCTTCAACAATAGCATCATGAGCAGCCAAAGCTTCAAATTTATTTTCAGCGGTGATAAAAGGCAGGCCTGTTAAAGCCGCAATATGTTTTGCAACATTTTCAGAATAACCTGCAGGGGTATTGATGCCGGTTCCAACTGCAGTACCACCCAAAGCCAACTCACTTAAATGTGCTAATGTATTTTTGATGGCTTTTAATCCATGATTCAATTGAGATACGTAACCACTGAATTCTTGTCCAACAGTTAATGGTGTAGCGTCCATAAAATGCGTACGACCGATTTTCACCACTTTCATATACTCCTTACTTTTTGCCGCAAGTGTATCTCTTAATTTTTCAATTCCGGGAATGGTAGTTTCAATCAAAATTTTATATGCAGCGATATGCATTGCCGTTGGAAATGTATCATTAGATGATTGTGATTTATTTACATCATCATTTGGATGCAGGAATTTTTCTTTATCATCCAATTTTCCGCCATTCAATACATGACCACGATAGGCAACTACTTCATTTACGTTCATATTACTTTGTGTACCGCTACCGGTTTGCCAAACCACCAATGGAAAATAAGCATCTAATTTTCCTTCAAGAATTTCATCGCATGCTTTACCGATGAGGTCACATTTTTCTTTTGGCAGAACGCCTGCATCAAAATTGGTCAATGCTGCTGCTTTTTTCAAATAAGCAAATGCCTTGATGATTTCTTTCGGCATCTTATTAATATCCTGAGCAATTTTGAAGTTGTCGATGCTGCGTTGTGTTTGAGCACCAAAATATGCATCCACAGGCACTTTTACTTCACCCATGGTATCTTTCTCAATACGGTATTCCATAAAAAATTTTAAGTGGTTAAAATGTAATTTTTTGCAAAATTACAGTAAAACAAGTAGTAAATTGGGTAGAATTTGATTGTTTGATCATTTAACAACGATGTCGTATGAAAAATGTAAATTTTTTAGTTTTCATTGCCTTGCTTGTATTTTTTTCAAATTGCAGTAAAAAAACTACCGTTACTGATAAAACCTATAGCTGGTCAAAATTCAGTATGGGTGCCGATCTTTCCTATGCTGCTCAAATGCTCGACAAAGGTGTGGTTTACAGAGATTCTGGAAAAGCAAAAGATATTTTTACCATTTTTAAACAACATGGTTGTAATACCGTACGATTAAAATTATGGCATACACCAAGTGCCTATACATCTACCTGGGGCGGAAACGATCAAGATTACAACGATCTGGCTAAAGTGGAAGTGTTGATCAAAAAAGCTAAGGAGCTTGGAATGGCGGTGAGCCTTGATCTGCATTATTCAGATACCTGGGCCGATCCGCAACGTCAGGAAATTCCTGCAGCCTGGAAAGGACTTTCAATTGATGTGATGAAAGATTCCGTGTATGAATATACGATGCATGTACTGAATACATTAAAAGCAAAAAATCTTGTTCCCGAAATGATTCAGGTCGGAAATGAAAACAACAATGGTATGTTGTGGCCAACAGGAAAGATCGTCGATAATAATTTTATAGGGTTCGCCAAATTTTTAAATGCAGGAATAAAAGCGGTGAGAGATTTTTCTGCAACATCCACCATCAAACCAAAAATAATTGTACATGTAGCACAATTACAACATGCTGAATGGTGGATGGGTGGTATTACAGCAGCAGGTGTTAGTGATTATGATATCATTGGTTTATCACATTATGCAGATTGGTCAACTATGAATACAATGACAGAACTGACTAGTTTGGTAAACAGATTAAAAATATTGTACAAAAAGCAAGTGATGCTGGTTGAGACTGCTTATTGGTTTAATACAAAGGACGCAAGCAATTATACTATTTCACAAACACCTGTTGCAGGTTATCCGTTTACACAAGAGGGGCAATATCAATATTTAAAAGATCTTACACAGGCGGTAATTGCAGGTGGAGGAACAGGAGTACAATACTGGGCACCTGATTATATCGGTACCGGCGGTGAAATGACTGCTCGTTCATTGGTTGATCCAAGTGGAAATGTTTTACCCGGAATTAATTTCATGAATTATATCTATAAGTTTTAATTAGTGCTAATGAAGAAAATATTTTTTGTTGCAAGCTATCTATTGATACATGCTACGGTTTTTACTCAATCTCCGGTTCGTGAAAAAATTTCAATGGATAGGAATTGGAAATTTCATTTCGGTAATGCATCTGATCCGACAAAAGATTTCAATTACAGTATTGATAGAAGCTTAGTGAAAGCTGGAGAGTCCTACGGTGCCATCAATCCGGATTTTAACGACAGCAGTTGGCGTGTATTGGATGTTCCGCATGATTGGGTGGTGGAACAACCTTTCGTTTATAAAAAAAACGACCCGGTATTGGCACATGGCTATAAACCGGTAGGTGGCTTATTTCCCGAAACAAGTATTGGCTGGTATCGTAAAAGTTTTTTTGTGTCTGCAAAAGATTCAGGTAATCGTTTTGTCATTCATTTTGATGGTGTGTATAGAAATTACAATGTTTATTTAAATGGGCATTTCTTAGGTAATAATCAAAGCGGTTATACCGAAAGTAGTTTTGATATTACAGACTATATCAACTACCATAAAAAAAATCAACTGGTTGTTAGGGTCGATGCAACGCAATACGAAGGCTGGTTTTATGAAGGTGCAGGTATCTATCGTCATGTGTGGCTGGAAAAATTTAACAATGTACATATTGCAGAATATGGAACATATGTTACAACAATGAATACTGATACCACGAGTCTTGTTTCAATTGAAACAACAATTTCCAATGAAGGCTTTGCAAAATCAAAGAGTAATATTGTTTACTATGTTGTCGACAAAGAAGGTAAAAAGATCGCCGGTACATTGGTAGAAGGTGTTTCTGCGGCTGCAGGAGATACAAAAAAAATAAAACAACAATTAAAAATAACGAACCCGAATCTTTGGTCTCTTGATAATCCATATTTATACAAATTGATAACTCTTGTAAAACAGGATGATAAAATTATAGACAGCACTACAACGGTCTTTGGTATTCGTACAATTGTTATTGATCCAAACAAAGGTGTTTTGTTAAATGGGAAACACATCAAGATCAAAGGAACCAACAATCATCAGGATCATGCCGGCGTTGGAGTTGCAGTGCCCGATGCCTTGCAGTATTGGAGAATAAAGACTTTGAAAGCAATGGGTTCAAATGCTTATCGTACTTCACATAATCCACCTACACCGGAGTTGCTACAAGCTTGTGATGAGTTAGGCATGTTGGTGTTAGATGAAAATCGATTGATGGGAACCAGTAGGCAATACACAGATGAGTTTGAAAAATTAATTTTGAGAGATAGGAATCATCCTTCTGTTTTTTTATGGAGTATTGGCAATGAAGAAGGGTGGATACAAAAAAATGATGTAGGAAAAAGATTGGCTCAAACAATGGTTCAAAAACAAAAAGAACTAGACCCATCACGTACAAGTACATACGCTGCGGATATGGGTAATGAAAGGCCTGGCATCAATGAAGTGATTCCTGTAAGAGGATTCAATTATCGCATTCCATTTATTGACGATTATCACAGAGATAATCCTGATCAACCGATCGTTGGAACCGAAACGGGAAGTACTGTTTGTACGAGAGGGATTTATGTAGTAGATAGTGTTAAAGGTTATGTGCCAGACCATGATATCACTTATCCATGGTGGGCATCATCTGCAGAGCAATGGTGGAAACCCAATGCAGACAAGGATTGGTTTATGGGAGGCTTTATCTGGACAGGCTTTGATTACCGAGGAGAACCTACGCCGTATGAATGGCCGAATATCAATTCTCATTTTGGAGTTATGGATGTATGTGGCTTTCCTAAAAATAATTATTACTACTACAAGAGTTGGTGGAGTGATGAAGATGTAATACAAATTAGTCCGCATTGGAATTGGACAAAAGAAGGAGAGGTGAAAGATGTTTGGGTAAACAGTAATGCAGAAACAGTTGAATTGTTTTTGAATAAAAAAAGTTTAGGAAAGAAGGTGATGCCCAAAAATGGGCATCTGCAATGGAGTGTACCGTATCATCCTGGAAAATTAGAAGCAGTTGGATATAGAAATGGGAAAAAAATAAAAACATCTGTTGAAACAACTGGAAAACCTGTAAAAATTATTTTATCTCCTGATAAAACAACTCTTACTGCGAATGGAGAAGATGTTTGTATAATGAATATTTCTGTTGTTGATGATAAGGGAAGAGAAGTGCCGGATGCTATGAATCTTTTGAAATTGAATATAAGAGGGGGTGCAAAAATTATTGGTGTTGGTAATGGTGATCCAAGTTGTCATGAGTCTGATAAATGTGTTGATGATAAGTGGCAACGAAGTTTATTCAATGGTAAATGTCAGGTTATCATTCAATCAAAAAATCGAAGGGACGATTGTGAATTTGTTGCTAGTGGCGAAGGATTGATTGAAGCTAAAGTTGAGATGGATATAACATCGGGGGGTAGTAAAAAATATGTAATAGAATGGCAGGGGCTGATTGATTAGCTACCTTTAAAATTTGCTTTCCTTTTTTCTAAAAAAGCAGTGGTACCTTCTTTCATGTCTTCTGTAGCAAAGCAATCACCAAAAGCGGCAACTTCTTTGCCATAGCCATTGTCTAAATGATCTGGTGTAGCAGCAATATTGATGCATTCAATCAATTTACTAATTGCAATCGGCGCTTTTGATTGAATGATCTGCAGAATATCTTTTGTTCTCTCCATTAATGTTTCAGCAGTAGTAACATGGTTAACCAAGCCTAGTTGCAATGCTTCATTGGCATCGATTAAGTGAGCAGTCATATGCAACTCCATACTTTTTCCTTTGCCAACCAGTTGTGTTAAGCGTTGTGTACCGCCATACCCGGGAATCAATCCTAAATTTACTTCAGGCTGCCCGAACTTTGCGTTCTCACTCGCTAAACGAAAATGACAAGCCATTGCTAACTCACAGCCACCACCCAATGCAAAGCCATTTACTGCTGCAACAATCGGCTTCTTACTGTTTTCAATTTTGAAAAAAATATCTTGTCCTCTTTTTGATAAAGCCATTGCTTGCTCTTTTGTATAATTGGCAAACTCAGCAATATCAGCACCTGCAACAAATGCTTTAGGCCCGGCTCCTGTAATGATAGCCGATTTTATTTCAGGGTTAGATTGTATTTCATCAACTGCATTTTCAATATCAGTAAATACCTGAGTATTCAATGCGTTTAATTTATCAGGACGATTAATAGTGATGATAAAAATTCCTTGTGATAGTTCTGTAAGAAGTGTTGAATACATTTTTTGTAATTGATGTCAATTAAAAATTTCTATTCGTTTTTACCCAATCGGAAATATAATCGGCAATATCAGTAGTAGTAGTTCCGGGGGGAAATAATTTACCAACTCCCATTTCATTCAATGCTTTCATGTCATCATCAGGAATAATGCCACCACCGGTAAGTAACACATCATTCATTTCTTTTTCTTTCATCAAAGCAATAAGCTTTGGAAAAACGGTATTGTGGGCTCCACTTAAAATGCTGATACCAATTGCATCCACATCTTCCTGCAAAGCAGCATTCACTACCATTTCAGGAGTTTGACGAAGGCCGGTGTAAATAACTTCCATACCGGCATCACGTAATGCGGTGGCTATAACTTTAGCACCACGGTCGTGTCCGTCTAATCCAACTTTGGCAACCAATACTCGTATGGGTCTCTTCATATCTTAAAGTTAACCAAAAATTTCTGTCGCAGTAGCAATACGTTTGATCGTTTCATCTTTACCGATCATATCTGCAATAGTAAATACAGGAGGACCGAATTTACCACCTACCAGCATTACACGTAATGGTAATTGTAATTCACCGGGTTTGATGTTTTTTTCTGTGGCCAGATCTTTAAATACTGTTTCAATTGTCACAGCATCCCAACTCGGGGCATCATTTAATTTGGTAATAAGCGAATGGAAAAATGCTTTTTTATCGTCATTCCATTTTGCTTTTACAGCTTCAGCATCCCAATGTGTAGGCGTTGCAAAAAAGAAAGAAGACTGTTGTACAAAATCAGTCAATAATGTACATCTGTCTTTAACCAGTAAAATAACTTTCTCTAAATAACCATCATCTGAAACAGCAATTCCATTCGACTTTAACAAACTCCCAACTTCCAACATCAAACCCCCAATCTCCAACTTCTGTATCCATTGATGATTGAACCATTTGGCTTTTTCAAAATCAAATTTTGCACCGGACGTATGTACCCTGTCTAAACTAAATTTATCGATCAGTTCTTCCATTGTAAAAACTTCCTGTTCAGTACCATCATTCCAGCCAAGTACTGCAAGTAGATTAATAAAAGCTTGAGGTAAAAAACCGATCTCTTTAAATCCTTTAGTGATATCGTTTGTTTGTGGATCTTTCCAATCCATTGCATACACAGGAAATCCTAAGCGATCGCCATCTCTCTTACTCAACTTGCCGTTGCCATCTGGTTTTAATATTAATGGAAGATGTGCCCATTCTGGCATAGCATCCAAGCCAAATAAATATTTCCATAATAAAATATGAATGGGTGCACTTGGCAACCATTCTTCTCCACGAAACGCATGCGTTATTTTCATTAAATAGTCATCCACAACAACCGCTAAATGATAAGTAGGCATACCATCTGCTTTCAATAAAACTTTATCATCAACATTGTTGGTGTCAAATTCTATATCGCCACGTATCATATCTGTAAATGAAACAAATTCATTTGGATTTACTTTGATACGAATAACATACGGAGTATTCTTATCTAACAGTGCCTGTGTTTCTTCTGGTAATAAACGAACAGAATTATTCATTTTCATTCTGCTGCGATGATCGTATTGCAAACTACTGCTTCCTTCAACTTTTAACCTTTCCCTCATTGCTTCTATCTCTTCAGGCGTATCAAAAGCATAATATGCTTGTCCGGCTTCAACCAATTGCAACGCATACTTTTTGTAAATATCTTTTCTTTCACTTTGTCTGTAAGGAGCAAAAGGGCCACCATGCAAAACACTTTCATCCGGTTCCAAACCACACCATTTCAAACAATCAAAAATATATTCTTCAGCACCCTGTACAAATCTGGTTTGATCGGTATCTTCTATTCTTACAATAAAATCACCATCATTTTTTTTTGCAAATAAATAATTGAACAATACAGTACGTACGCCGCCTAAATGAAGGCCTCCTGTGGGACTAGGTGCAAATCTTACTCTTACTTTACTCATAGTCAGCAAAGGTAAGACGAAAGGTTGAATAGGTTTAAAAAGTTGGAGGTTGGAGGTTTGAAGTTGGAAGTTTGAGGTTGCCTAAGAAATATGTAAGAGTTTATTCAGAAGAGTAGATGCAATAAAAAACCGTCTCGTTTAAAACGAGACGGTTAGTATATAGAGAGGATAAAAATAATTAGTTGAGCGTGAACTCAGTTGCGGCTAACCCATCTATCGATATCGTAGCTTTATCGTCGCATGTGCCGGCTCCATAATCAATCACTGCGTAGTGTAACGGCCCTTGAAGTTTTATAGATCCCTGACTAATGTGTTCACAAGAATTAGCTTTTATCAATGCTGTAAGAATTGTTACCGTTCTTTCTCTTCCCAACATATTCATTATTTTATGATTACCGGTAATAGAAAATTTATCATCAGCTAAATTGAACGGAGTATCACCACCTTCGATTTGTGTAACATATTTAATTCCGCTGTGTTTCCAATAAATACCTGCGTTGTTAGTGATCTTACCATTAACTACTTCACGGCTCCAGCTTTTTGTGCTGATCGTACTGGTATTTGTCCAGGTATAAGTTCCTTCAACCTTCAACCCGTTAACTTTATAATTATCAAAAGTCATTACAGCAGTACTGCCGGTTTTTCTTACCGAATCTGATAGAACAATGTTGATCTTTCCTGAACGAACAACTCCGTGAGGTCCGGTAGTTCCTGCTCCAAAATCTACAACAATGGTTTTCGGAAATCCTATTAATGGAGTTACGGTTACAGTGCCCCCGCCTAAAATGCCGGGTGTTAGTGGCCTACTTCCTGCTACAGGTCTGTTTCCTGTTACACCGCCACTAAGCGATGCTTCCATAAACACATCGTTATTATCTTCAGCAATATTATCTGTGATGGCTTGTCTGCTGGCCAATTCAGTAGTAGTGGCTACTTCTGTTGCAGGATTTTCGGGAGAGTCGTTTTTTTCACAAGATGAAAAACTGATCGCTGATATTGCACAAGTACCTGCAATCAATAAGTGTTTTGCTTTCATATATTCGTATTTTATGTTGGTTAATGATTTGTTACTATAGGACGGACTACCTTTATAAAAGTTTAATCAATAGAAAAAATTAACTTGCCACATGTTTTATACTCCCAAAACACCACGCTGGTTAAAAAAAATATATGGCTCCTGTGAGTGGGATGTACCGGTAACAAATGTAAAAACAATTTATCTCACTTTCGATGACGGCCCACACCCAACAATAACCCCCTTTGTTTTAAACGAGTTAAACAAGTATGATGCCAAAGCTACATTTTTTTGTATAGGTAATAACGTAGAAACCTATCCTGAAATATACAAACAGGTAATTACGGAGGGGCATAGTGTAGGTAATCATACTTTTGATCATCTTAACGGATGGAGAACTGACACTGTTAAATATTTACAAAATATAGCTGCTGCTGAAAAGTTGATCAATTCAGATCTGTTCAGACCACCCTACGGTAGGATATCGAGATCGCAAATAAAAGCATTGGTTGACAGGGTGCCTTCGTTAAGAATTATTATGTGGAGTGTGTTAAGCGGCGATTTTGATAATACTATATCAACAGAGAAATGTTTAGATAATGTACTGGAGAATGCCGGTGATGGCTCGATAATAGTTTTTCATGATAGTGAAAAAGCATTCAAAAATTTGCAATATGCATTACCGGAAACTTTAAAATATTTTTCGAAAAAGGGCTATCAATTCAAAAATTTATGATACCAACGACATGGCAAAAAAATGGGCCAAGGTAGAAACCCTAGCCCGTTTTTAATCCGTACCCTATGAAAACTGGACTAAAAGTACAATCTTGTTTTTAAAAAAGCAATATTTTTTTTAATGTGTATTTTTTGGTCAAAACCAATCTTTACGGCATTCAGAGGGGCTTTATAAATATAATTAATATTTAATATAAAGAATCTTGTTTACTACATTATTGAAGATAAACAACCTTGCTAATTGTCAAGCCTTCATTAATTTTAGCTTTTATGAATAATCTTATTGATACACATTGCCATTTATATTCTGAAGAATTTCTCACCGATATTGATATGGTGATCAAAACAGCAACAGATGAAGGAGTTAATAAATTTTACTTACCCGGAATTGATAGTACTGCTATAGATTCGATGTTGTTGCTGGAAAAAAGATTTCCCGGAAAATGTATCGCAATGATGGGGTTGCATCCATGTTATGTAAAAGAAAATTATTTAGAGGAATTGCAGATCGTTGCTGATTGGTTGACAAAAAGAAAGTTTGCAGCAGTAGGAGAAATTGGTCTTGATTTTTACTGGGATAAAACATTTACTGATCAGCAGTATGAAGCATTTCATCAGCAAATAAAATTGTCTTTGCAACATGATCTTCCGATTGTCATTCATACCAGAAATGCAATGCAGGAAACCATTGATGTTGTGAAAGAATATGTGCCGAAAAATGTAAGAGGTATTTTTCATTGTTTCAGCGGCAACTTGCAAAATGCAAAGGATATTATCGATATGGGTTTTTATCTTGGTATTGGCGGTGTTGTTACTTACAAAAATGCAGGGTTAGCGGAAGTGCTTCAACAAATCGATATTCAACATTTGGTTTTAGAAACAGATGCTCCATATCTAACACCTGTGCCTTTCAGAGGTAAAAGAAATGAAAGTAGCTATTTAAAATATGTTGTAGAAAAATTGGCTACTATAAAGAATATAGGAGCAGAAGAAGTGGCTGCAGTTACAACCGCCAACGCAGAAAAAATATTCGGTGCTTAAAAAGGGTTACTGTATTTTTGCCGTCCGAAAAAAGAGAGGTGTCCGAGTGGTTGAAGGAGCACGCCTGGAAAGTGTGTATACGGGAAACTGTATCGAGGGTTCGAATCCCTTCCTCTCTGCAAAAAATGATCCTTCAAAACATGAAGGATTTTTTAATTACAATGTCAAAATTTTTGATCATAGGCCTTGGTAATATTGGCGATGAGTATGTAAATACCCGTCACAATATTGGTTTTGATGTAGTCAGTGCATTTGTACAAAAACATGGCGGTAGTTTTAGGGTAGATCGATTGGCTACTGTTGCAGAAGTAAAAGTGAAAGGAAAGCAGTTTGTGTGTATTTGTCCTACAACTTATATGAACCTGAGTGGCAGGGCATTTAAGTATTGGATGGATAAGGAAAAAATTGCATTGGAGAATACCCTTACCATTGTTGATGATCTTGCTTTGCCACTGGATAAAATTCGTCTACGCAGCAGCGGTAGCGATGCCGGACATAACGGGTTGAAGGATATACAAAATATTTTGGGTACAGATGCTTATCCGAAATTACGTTTTGGTATAGGTAACAATTTTCCGAGAGGCAAACAAGCTGATTTTGTGTTGAGCAAATGGGACAAAAATGAGGAGCCTGTAGTAAAGCTGAAAATTGAAAAATCTGTTGAAATTATCGAGAGTTTCGCCTTTATCGGTATAGCCCAAACAATGACAGCAGTAAATAATCTGTCTATAAAGGTTTGATAAATACTAACATAGAACTTTGTACGTTTAATGTGTAATATTTAGGAACTTGTTTTTTTAGGCTATTTCTTTATATTCGTTGTCTAATCTGGGTACTTTAATATAAACAAATGAAAATAATTTGTGTAGGACGTAATTACGCAGCGCATGCCAAAGAGCTGGGAAATGATGTGCCCGATGAACCGGTAATATTCATGAAGCCCAAGAATGCGTTGTTGCAGGGACACACTCCGTTTTATTATCCGGAGTTTACGAATGAGTTGCATTACGAATGTGAGTTGGTGTTACGTGTATGCAAGAATGGAAAATACATTCACGAAAAACAAGCCGGCAACTACTATAACGGAATTACCGTTGGTATAGATTTTACAGCCCGTGATATACAAAACGACCTGATGAGCAAGGGGTTGCCTTGGGAAAAATGCAAAGCTTTTGATAATTCGGCAGCCATTGGTAAATTCATAGATATTGCCCCTACTTTAAATAAAAGAAACATCAATTTTTCTCTGTTGAAAAATAAAGAACTTGTACAGCAGGGAAATTCAGGCGATATGATCTTTGGTTTTGATGCTATTATTGCCAATATTTCCAATTATTTTTCATTGAATATTGGCGACCTTATTTTTACCGGAACCCCCGCCGGTGTTGGCGAATGTGTTGTTGGTGATGATCTTGAAGCATTTATTGAGAAAGAAATGCTGTTTAAACTGGAGATCAAATAGAATTCAGCCACTTTCCTTTTGAGAGTTTGCAGGTTTTTAATATCTTTGCCGCCCATTTATAGGTATTCTGCTATAGATGAGTGTCAATTTATGTATGCCGGGGTAGCTCAGCTGGTTAGAGCACAGGATTCATAACCCTGAGGTCGGCAGTTCAAGTCTGCTCCCCGGTACTAAGCCTCTTAATAAAGAGGCTTTTTTATTGTTCAACTTTTACCCAAATAATCAACCATACTTTTTTTCTGACAAATACTTCTTAAATTTAATGTAACCAAAAACCAACTACCATGAGGTTCATTAAATCAATGCTTTGCATAGCAGTGATGCTATTCTTTACATCCACTGCATTTTCCCAAAAACAAACAATAACCGGTACAGTAACAGATCCTTCCGGAACACCAATTGAAGGGGCTTCTGTAATCGTGAAATCTACCAAAAAGGGTACTATTACAAAATCAGACGGTAGCTTTTCTATTGAGGTATATGAAACTGATATTTTAGAAATAACATCGCTGGGTCATGCGGCCGAATCTGTTAGTGTAAGTGGTAGAACCAATCTTGTCGTTCAATTACAAGCCGTTACTCAGGATCTGAGTCAGATCGTACTGGTAGGTAGCCGTCATTCGGGGAGGGTAAAAACAGAGTCGCCAGTTCCGATAGATGTGATCAGTTTAGGGCAGGTCAATTTAACAACAGCTAAGTCGGATGTTACCTCAATGTTGAATTATGCTGCACCATCTTTCAACTATAATAAACAAAGCGGTAGTGACGGTGCCGATCAAATAGATCTGGCAACTTTAAGAGGTTTAGGGCCGGATCAAACGCTGGTTTTAGTAAACGGTAAACGTCGTCATCAAACAGCGTTTGTTGCAGTGTTTGGTACAAGAGGCCGGGGCAATTCGGGAACCGATCTGAATGCAATTCCTGAAGCTGCTATTGACAGAGTAGAAATTTTACGTGATGGGGCATCTGCACAATATGGCTCCGATGCAATAGCCGGTGTGATCAACTTAATATTAAAAAAGAGTACCGGTAAAATTTCTTTGAATGCAGGCTACTCAGGCTATTACGATAAAAAGTACAATAGCTACTTTGGAAGAGATCTTAAACAATATGTACATGGAAATGCGATAGATGGGCAAGCATTTTCTTTCAGTTTTAATGGGGGCGTTAAAGTAGGTAAAGAGAAAAAAGGGTTTGCCAATTTTTCTTTTAATTTTCTTACGCAGGAAAAAACATTCAGACAAGTAAACGATACAAACCTTACTCATAAAAATGGATTGCCTATCAATGTGGGAAGAAGAGCAAATGGTGATGCATCTGTTACAGGTGCAGGATTATTTGTGAATATGGAAACGCCTGTTGCCGGCACCAAAATAAAGTTCTATGCATTTGGCGGGTATAATTATAAGGAATCAGATGCTTATGCATATACAAGAACTTTTCACGGATTTAATCCATTGTCATCTTCCCGCCCGGGACGTTTTCCTACAGATGCAAATGGTAATTTGATCTTTGTTCCATCGATCATGTATAGTGTTCCAACGCCGGGTGATATCCCTGATACAGTATATAACCCTCATATACAAACGCATATTACTGACGGCTCGTTAGCATTAGGCTTTAAAGGAACAACTAAGAAAGATTGGGACTGGGATATCAGCAATACTTTCGGAGGAAATAATTTCCACTATTATGGTGATAAAACCTTCAATGCATCATTGGGTGTAGCAGGAAAATTTAAAAATCATTTTGATGATGGTGGCTTTTATTTTTTACAAAATACTACCAATATTGATCTTAGTAAAAGGTACAATTCTATTGCGGAGGGACTTAATCTGTCGTTCGGAGTAGAAAATCGATTAGAACAATACAGTATTTACAGCGGAGAAGAAGGTTCATATTTTAATTATGCAGATGAGGCAGATGAAAAAGCATCCGGTGCACAAGGATTTCCCGGATTCCAGCCCGTGGATGAAATCGTTGCAAACAGAAACAGCCAGGCGGTTTATGTAGATGCGGAATTGGATGTATCAAAAGAATGGTTGATAGGCGGAGCAATACGAGCTGAACATTATAGTGACTTCGGTTCTTTAGCTACATTCAAATTAAATACACGTTATAAAATTGCAAGTAATTTTAATTTGAGAGGCTCTGTTAGTACAGGCTTTAGAGCACCTTCATTACAACAGATCAATTTCAGTAACACATTTACCAATGTACAAGGCGGTAAAACTTTCGATGTAAAAATTGCTCCTAACTACAGCCCTATTACAAGAGCTGCCGGCATACCTGAATTGAAGCAGGAAAAATCTGTGAATGCAAGTATTGGGTTTACCTGGAAACCGGTGAAAGATCTAACGGTTACGGTTGATGGATATTGGGTAAAAATAAAAGATAGGGTGGTGTTGTCTGGTTCTTTCGATAATAGCATAACAGAATTACAATCAACTCTGGATTCATTGAATGTTGCAGAGGTGCAATTTTTTGCCAATGCGGTGAATACAACTAATATAGGTGTTGATGTTGTGATTGATTACACCAAGAAATGGGGAGGCCAAAAATTTAAAGCATTGTTGGCAGGTAATATTCAAAATATGAAAGTTGATAAAATAAATGTACCGGCAGCTTTGAATGATTCTTATGATCATCGGCAAGCATTTTTTAGTGATAGAGAGCAACAGTTTGTATTAGCCTCTGCACCTCCTGTAAAACTGGCGCTGACATTAGACTACAATAAAAATAAATGGGGTATAGGATCGCATCTTACTTATTTTGGTAAAATAAAATTATCAGGGTATAGTGGCGAAGTTGATTTAGATGACGGATCAGGAACAGTTCCTGAGCAATTTATTTACAATGGTAAGTTAGTTTCCGATCTTTATTTCTCTTATCAATTATGTAAAGAAGCCGGTTTGTATTTTGGTGCTGATAATTTATTCAATGTACACCCTGATTTAGGGTATGTAAAAGGCGCCAAACTTTTGGCTTATGATGGAGAAACAGGAGGCCCTTGGGATGCAGTACAAATGGGAACAAACGGTTTGAGGTTCTTTGCAAAGTTGGCGGTTAAGTTTTAAGAAAATATAAATCACAAAAAAGGTCGCTTTAACTAAGCGACCTTTTTTATTACATTTAGTTGTACTAAAATAATTTCAGCCCATAAAATCCTATCAATGTAAATAAAACACAACGGCACATTACACCAATGCAGCACCATATAAGTAATTTTTTCAAATTAGCATTTAGGCCTGTACCAACCGCAATGCTCACCGGTGCTCCCACAGACATTGTTCCGAAAAATCCTAGTCCGATAATACCGTATTTATTCCAGATCTTATGCAACACGGGATGTTTATTTGTACTTTCCTTTTGAGGCTTATTTTTATAAATGAATTTTTTGATTCTGTCGCCAAGGAAAGTGGCTACAAATACACCAACTAATCCACCTGTAACACTGGCAAAAAATATTGTCCATGGAGATAGCCCGAATGCAAATCCTGCAGGGATGGCTGCATATATTTCGAATGTTGCTAATCCGGCAACCGTTAATACTTTAAGGAACATATTGGATGTATTAAATGATATTGATCGGGTAAAAGTAGTTGAAATTATTCAGTTACATTCTTCCGGGATATCTGTCCAATGCTTTTTCCAAACAATCCATTGCCTTATTGATTGCATCAACATTCAATACATAGGCCAAGCGGACTTCTTTCAAGCCCAATCCGAGCGTACCATAAAAACCTGTAGCCGGTGCCAGCATTACTGTTTGATCATTGTAAGAAAATTCTTCCAACAACCATTGACAAAATTTATCCGAATCATCGATCGGTAATTTAGCCATTACATAAAATGCGCCACCCGGAGTAGGACAGGTAACTCCCGGAATTGCATTCAATCTTTTTACAATAGTATCTCTGCGTAGTTTATATTCTGCTTTGGTAGTATCAAAATAATTGTCAGGAAGATCAACAGCAGCTTCGCCAAGTATTTGACCAAAACCTGGAGGGCTTAATCTTGCCTGAGCAAATTTCATAATGGTGCTCAACAATGCTTTATTCTTTGTAACCAACGTGCCAATACGAGCACCACATGCACTATATTTTTTACTTACAGTGTCTATCAAAATAATATTATCATCTGCACCCTGTAAATGCATGGCACTAAAATGTTCTCCTTCATAGCAAAACTCACGGTAAGCCTCATCCGAAAATAAATAGAGGTTATGTTTTACTGCCAGCTTTTTCAACAACTCCATTTCTTCTTTACTGTATAAATAACCCGTTGGGTTATTGGGATTACAAATAAGTATGGCCTTTGTTTTAGGTGTAATGTGCTTTTCAAAATCTTCAATAGGCGGTAATGCAAAACCATTGTCTAATTGAGAAGTAATGGGTACAACGTTTACGCCTACCTCAACTGCAAAGCCCTCGTAGTTAGCATACAATGGTTCCGGAATGATCACTTCGTCATATGGATCTAAACAAGCCATAAAGCCAAATTGAATGGCTTCACTGCCACCGGCGGTCACAATGATCTCATCTTCTGTAACAGAAAAACCGGCCTTTTTATAATAGCCAACCAACTTCTGACGATAGCTTAAATTTCCGGCACTATGACTGTATTCTAATATTTTGAACGTACTGTTCCTGACCGCATCTAAAATTGGTTTAGGGGTTTCAATATCCGGCTGTCCGATATTTAAATGGTAAACAGTAGTACCTCTTTTCTTTGCTGCCTCCGCATATGGAACCAGTTTCCTGATAGGGGACGACGGCATCTTTTTTCCACGGTGGCTGATTGATAACATGCCGCAAAGATAAGGCGATAAAATAATTTTTATGGAGAGAAGGTATCAATAAATAAGGTTTCTACTTTTTTACGGGCCCATGGGGTTTTTCGTAAAAATTTAAGGCTCGACTGAATACTTGGATTATCGTTAAAACAATTGATTCGGATGATCGTTCCAAGCTCTTTCCAGCCATAGTGTTCAACCAGTTGGGTTACGATTGTTTCTAAGGTTTTGCCGTGAAGCGGATCTTTAGATATTTGCGGTTGGCTCATATTTAATTTCTTTCTACATCAATATCTCCCAGAAGATATTTGCCATTGATCTTCAGGAAAGCAAAACTTATTTTTTTTCCATCGGGGCATTTGTAAGCATATATATACCAAACGCCTTCACTTTCTTTTTCCAGATGAAAAGAGTCAAAAACTTTATCAGCACAGCCCTCTAAAATCAAGTGTATTTTACCCATTGTAGCTCCGGCCTGTAATGAATCATATTGGTTGGAAGGGTCGCTTGCTGTTTTCCAGTTCTTAGCCGGATCATCATCACGGTGCACCGTTCTCGGTGTAAAAGCAGCAACGTTAAAATCTTTTACATATCCAAAAAGTGTGTTCAACTCTTCCTGAATGGTAGTTTGAATCGAGGGGTCGTTTTTGTCTTGAGCATATTGCAGATCGGTTGCAATACGAAAACTATCTTTCGCAGTGAATGCAGAAAGCGGATTGGGAAAATCGAGCAAATAAGATTTTTTATTGTAAGGGAAATAAATGAGTCCGATCATTCCGAAACGATCGGCATGTTTGAACATGATATTTAAACCATGCATATTAGATTCTTTGAGAATGACCTCAGAAGTAACATTCAGTATTTTAATTTTTGAAAGATCGATCTTTTCTGATTTAGCATTTGCAAGATATTTAGGCCAGTTAGTTTTTAGTTTGCTTGTATAACCGGTAAAATCTTTGGCTAGTTTTGCTTTGTCGGCTTTGCCTGCATAGAAAGCTTTGTTCATTATATCTGCTGTAGCGATATATGAAGATAAAGAGCTGTAATTGTTTTTTACCAATGATTGAATAAAGGCATCAGCCAATTTTTTTTCATCCTGTGCAGAAGCAGAAAGGCAACAAAGTAAAAATATTGATGTAATTAATTTCATATCAGTACATAAAGTTGTTTATAATGTCTAAAACTTTTTTCCCGTCAACGCTTTCCCAACGATATCGAACAGTATATTGTCTGTTTTTTTTATCATCCGGATTCAATGGTACTTGCGCCAAAATATTTATTTGTTCTTTGTCTGTAAAAGTTTTTGCTACAAATTGTTTTGAAGGTTTTATGAATGGCAATTCATTCATTTTTTCATCGTACACCCATGTTTGAAATTTACCATTATTCACTTCCTCTATTGTAATACCAAGCATTTCTGCCGACCTGAGATTATGGTATAAAGATTTGGGATAATAAGTGCTGTCAATATAGGTTTCAATCTTTTTTAATTCTATACCACCACCGGCCATTGCATTGTAACCCGTTGTTGAAGAAGAGGTATAAGTAGTTACTGTGGTTTGTAAACTATCGGTAGTTTTGGCAATGATCACCGGGAATTCAAGGCGAAGGTCGTTGTTCCCTTTTGTGTCAAAAAAAGTGATGTATTGATAGCAGGTGTCGCCAGGTTTTACTTTGTCATTTTCGGTAAATCCAAGAGAGACCTTCAAGCTTTTTAAATAGGCCTCATCAAGCCCGATGCCTTTATTTTCTTCAAACAAATTAGCTGCAAAAGCAATGGTATCTTTTTTAGCATCCAGCATCAATACTTTAATGCCCGGAAAATATTTCCCCCCAACTTGTTTTAATCCACGAGGTTCTACAAGTCTTATTTCGAAATCATAATTTAGGGGTAAACGGTTGCTCATCCAGGTATCTCCATTAAGTTTCACTTCTATTGCTTTACCCCAGATGCCGCCTCTGAAATATTTTATACCGGTGAAGGGTAGGATGCCATTAGTTTGTGCAGTTAGACTTGCCGAAAAAAGAAAAGTAAATATTGAAAGAGAGATATAACGCAGCATAGCCGATAATTTACTTAAAAGTAATACTTAAAATGATTTTTTATGCTACCCGTTTCAGGGTATTTTAAAAATAGATAAAATAAAAAAGGCAACATTTCTGTTGCCTTTTTTATTAAGATGTTCAGAATCTTACAATCCCATTTTCGCTTTCAAGTTAGCGTCAATAGCATCTAAGAATTCTTCAGTGTATAAATAATGTTCGCCGTGGTTTACTTTATTGCCATGGATACAAACTGCAAGATCTTTTGTCATTTTACCGCTTTCAACTGTTTCAATACACACAGCCTCTAATGCGTTACAAAAATCGATGAGTGGTTGATTGCTATCTAATTTGCCACGGAAAGCCAAACCTCTTGTCCATGCAAAGATTGATGCAATTGGATTAGTAGAAGTTGGTTTACCTGCCTGGTGTTCTCTGTAGTGACGGGTAACGGTACCGTGAGCTGCTTCTGCTTCCATCGTTTTTCCATCAGGAGTAACCAATACAGAGGTCATTAAACCTAATGAACCGAAACCCTGTGCAACTGTATCACTTTGCACATCGCCATCATAGTTCTTACAAGCCCAAACAAAATTACCATTCCATTTTAATGCAGAGGCAACCATGTCATCGATCAAACGATGTTCATAAACGATACCTGCGGCAGTAAAGCTTGCTTTGAATTCATTTTGATAAACTTCTTCAAAAATATCTTTGAAACGTCCATCATATTTTTTTAAGATGGTATTTTTTGTAGATAAATACAAAGGCCATTTTTTGCTCAAAGCCATATTGAAACAACTTCTTGCAAAACCATAGATACTCTCATCTGTATTGTACATGCACATTGCAACGCCATCTCCTTTGTAATTGTACACTTCAAAAGTTTGAGCTTCTCCGCCGCCTTCAGGAGTAAAGGTCATGGTTAATTTACCTTTTCCTTTTATAACGGTGTCGGTTGCCCGATATTGATCACCAAATGCATGACGACCAACAATGATCGGTGCAGTCCAGTTAGTAACCAAACGTGGTACATTTTGCATTACAATTGGTTCACGGAAAACAGTACCATCCAAAATATTACGGATAGTTCCGTTTGGTGATTTCCACATTTGTTTCAAATTGAATTCTTTTACACGTGCTTCATCAGGAGTAATAGTGGCACATTTGATACCCACGCCACATGCTTTGATCGCATTCGCAGAATCAATAGTAACCTGATCGTTTGTAGCATCTCTGTGCTCCATTCCAAGATCAAAATATTGAATAGGAACTTCCAAATAAGGAAGTATTAATTTGTCTTTAATAAATTTCCAGATAATTCTGGTCATTTCATCACCATCAAGTTCTACAACGGGGTTGGTTACTTTAATTTTTGCCATGGAAAATATTGATTTGTAATTAAGAATTGGACTGCGAAGGTATTGCATTTAGTGGAAAAATAATTCCTCTTATGCTTAAAGCAAGTCAAATTACTATGCAAACGATACCTTAAGCCAAAAAACCAGTCCAAAACATATATCTATCATTATTTAATATGAATATTATACAATGGGCAACGCACAATTCACCCATTCGCCATCAAAACTCACATCACCCAATTTCTTATAAAAGTTTATGGCAGGTTCGTTCCAATCTAACACCTGCCAGGCAATACCGCTGTATTTTTTCTCTTTTGCAACCTTTATCAATTCATCAAAAAGCAACCTACCAATTCCTTGTCCTCTCATATCTTCAGTAACCAAAAGGTCTTCCAAAAACATTCGCTGCCCCTTCCATGTGCTGAAACGAACATACCATAATGCAAAACCTTTCACCATGCCATCTACATCAGCCACCAATGCCCACCAAACGGGATTTGCTCCAAATCCACTTTCTACAAAATGATCGAATTCAATCGTTACTTCATTTGGCGCTTTTTCATAAATAGCTAATTCATGTACCAACTGCATCATGGCAGCACAATCTTCCTTAACCGCTTGTCTTATAATTATATTCATTTCTCAAAGTTGCAATAAAGCCTTCAATCCTGATAATTTTTCATTTTTATCTTTTCACTTTTCATTTTATTTATCTTAATAACTTTTCACTTTTCACTTTTCACTTTTCACTTATTTTGCAGATATGCAGCAATACTTACATCTTTTAAAACATATTATAGAAACCGGCACAGATAAAAACGACCGTACCGGAACCGGTACCCGTAGTGTATTCGGTTATCAAATGCGTTTCAATTTAGAAGAAGGGTTCCCGTTAGTGACAACAAAAAAATGTCATTTAAAAAGTATCATATACGAATTGCTTTGGTTCTTGCAAGGTGATACCAATATTGGTTATTTAAAAGAAAACAATGTAAAGATCTGGGACGAGTGGGCAGATGAGAATGGAAATCTTGGTCCGGTGTACGGCAAGCAATGGCGTAGTTGGGAAGGCAAAGATGGAAAAGTAGTTGATCAAATTGTTGAATTGATCCGCACAATAAAAACAAATCCGGATAGCAGAAGAATGATTGTTAGTGCATGGAATGTTGCCGATCTTCCTGAAATGAAATTAATGCCTTGTCATTGTTTGTTTCAATTTTATGTAGCCAATGGAAAATTGAGCTGCCAATTATATCAACGCAGTGCAGATGTATTTTTAGGCGTGCCTTTCAATATTGCATCGTATGCATTACTTACAATGATGATTGCACAAGTTTGCAATCTGGGTGTTGGTGAATTTGTCTGGACTGGTGGCGACACACATTTATATAGCAATCACTTCGAACAAGCTGCATTGCAATTAACCCGTATGCCATTTCCATTGCCAACGATGAAGATCAATCCGGAGGTAAAAGATATTTTTGATTTTAAGTTTGAGGATTTTGAGTTATTGAATTATCAATCACATCCTGCCATCAAAGCACCTGTTGCTGTTTAAATATATAAATATGACAATCAGTTTCGTAGTCGCTGCATCAGAAAATAATGCGATTGGTAAAGACAATCAATTGCTATGGCATCTCCCAAACGATATGCGTTTTTTTAAAAATACCACATGGGGTTCTGTAGTTATAATGGGACGAAAATCTTTTGAAAGCATGGGCAAAGCTTTGAAAGGAAGGATCAATATTGTAATAACAAGACAACAAGATTGGAAAGCAGAAGATGTAGTAGTAGCAAGTGATCTGCAAGATGCATTGAAAAAAGCTGAAGCCGCCAATTGTAAAGAAATATTCATTATCGGTGGGGGTGAAATATATAGACAGTCATTAGATATTGCCGATAAAATTTATCTAACTAGAGTACATACTACTATTGAAGGCGATACTTTCTTTCCGGAATTAGATAAATCAAAGTGGGAATTAATATCCAACGAAGATTTTAAAAAAGACGAAAAACATCTGTATGATTATTCTTTCCAAATCTTAGAGCGCAAATAATTTTTAATTTTTAATTTTTAATTTTTAATTGTTCACTCCTTTTCAATTAGCAAAAAAATATCTGCATTACAGGTTAACCGCTTCTAATGGCAAAGGCCATGGGGTGCATTCACCTTTCGTATTCGACTTTATCAAAAATGTTTTAAGAGATAAAAAACAATATGGTTGTTATAGTAGGATAGAACCCGTTAGAAAAGAATTGTTATCCAACAATAAAACAATTGAAGTAGAAGATTTCGGTGCAGGTTCATCTGTGATCAAATCTAACCAAAGAGTAGTAAAGGATATTGCAGCTTCATCGCTAAAACCAAAGAAGTATGCACAACTCCTGTTCAGGATGGTACAATATTATCAACCTAAAACAATTGTAGAATTAGGCACATCCTTAGGGGTAACCACATCTTACTTAGCCTCAGGAAATGTAAATGGCAAAGTTTACACTTGTGAAGGAGCAAAAGAAATAGCAACTATAGCTAAGCAAAATTTCGCTACATTAAATATTAAGAATATTGATGTTATAGAGGGAGATTTTACCAAAACGCTGCCAACGCTTTTTACTCAGCTACAAGATGTTGATTTTGCATTTATAGACGGTAATCATAGAAAGGAACCAACAATTGAATATTTTAAACAGCTGCTAAGTCACTCAACTCCCTCAGTATTAATGGTTTTCGATGATATTCATTGGAGTAAAGAAATGGAGGGAGCCTGGGCTGAAATTCAACAACATCCACAAGTGACACTAACGATCGACCTGTTTTTCATTGGCATCGTTTGCATAAATACCGACTTCAAGGTAAAGCAACACTTTAGCATCATCTATTGATTTTTTATTACCTTCGCCGCAATTTATAAAGCTTATGATAGTAGGTGTATTAAAAGACTCATCTCCCGAAACAAGGGTATCAATCTTGCCCGAACATTTAGCCACTTTTAAAAAATGGAAAGTCGATGTAACTGTGGAATCAGGTGCAGGTGCCTTAGCATTTGCCGCTGACGAAAAATATATAGAAGCAGGTGGATCCATTAAAAGCAGGGCTGAAGTTTTGCAAGGCTCAGACATCGTTTTATCGATTAACGCTTTGTCTGCCGATGATATTTCTAAATTGAAACCGGGTGCAGTACTATTGGGTGCGTATCAACCGCTTTTTAACGGTTCTTTAATGAACGAATGGGCTGGTAAAAACGTAACTACTTTTAGTTTAGATATGATACCACGTACTACCCGTGCACAAAGCATGGACGTACTGAGTAGCCAGGCAAATATTGCCGGTTACAAAGCGGTATTATTGGCTGCAACTTTATATCCGAAGTATTTCCCAATGTTCATGACTGCTGCAGGTAGTATCAAACCGGCCAAAGTGTTGATCTTAGGAGCAGGTGTTGCAGGTTTACAGGCCATCGCAACGGCAAAAAGATTGGGAGCGGTGATAGAAGTATTCGATACCCGTCCGGCAGTAAAAGAAGAAGTAATGAGCTTGGGTGCAAAATTCGTTGAAGTAGAAGGTGCGGCCGATGCAAGTAAAGCAGGTGGTTACGCAGTTGAACAAACAGAAGAATTCATGCAACGTCAGAAAGCAAAAATTGCTGAAAGTGTTGCTAAAGCTGATATAGTAATTTGTACTGCACAAATTCAAGGTAGAAAAGCGCCGATCCTTGTTACTAAAGAAATGATAGAAGCTATGCAGAATGGTTCTGTGATCATAGATCTGGCATCATCTACCGGTGGTAATGCTGAGCTAACGCAGGATGGAAAAACTATTCAGCATAATGGTGTTACCATTGTTGGTAATTCTGCTTTAGCAGGTACCATGAGCAGTGATGCAAGTAAATTATATGGTAAAAATATTTTGAACTTTTTAGCATTGATCATCGATAAAGAAGGACAAGTGAATTTAAACTTTGAAGATGATCTTGTGAAAGGATCTTGTATTACTCACGGAGGTGCAATTGTTCACGAAAGAGTAAAAGCATAATAACCTATTAAACGTCTTAAACTTATTAAACTTTTTCAAATGAATAATATTCTTAGTTGGATTTCAGAAAATCAACAGATCATCTACATCGTAGTACTAATGATCTTTGTTGGTATTGAAGTAATTGGTCGTGTACCTAGCGTATTGCACACACCTTTAATGAGTGGTGCCAATGCAATTCATGGTGTTGTTATCATCGGAGCAATCATCGTAATGGGTGGAGCAGCGAAAGATAATTACCTGGCATTGATCTTAGGATTTTTGGCTGTGATACTCGGCACATTGAATGTTGTAGGTGGTTTTGTTGTAACCGACAGAATGCTGGAGATGTTTAAAAAGAAAAAATAGGCGCCCCCATCCCCTAAAGGGGAGCATAGAAAGGGCTCAATAAAACAGAAGAAATTTAAATCTTAAAAACTCCAAATCCCCCTTTAGGGGATAGGGGCAAAAAATAAAACATGGGACTTAATTTATTAACTATTTGCTACCTCATCGGATCGATCACTTTTATCCTTGGTCTTAAAATGTTGTCTAATCCTGCTACAGCACGTAAAGGGAATTTAGTAGCTGCATTTGGTATGACCATCGCCATCATCGGTACGATCTTTTTGTATAAGAATGAAGCAGGAGAAAAATTAGGCAACTACCTGTGGATCTTCGCTGGTCTTGCAATTGGCGGTATTGTTGGTACATTGGCTGCAAAAAGAGTTAAGATGACGGCAATGCCTGAAATGGTGAGTCTTTTCAATGGTATGGGTGGTGCTTGTGCGGCATTGATATCAATTGTTGAGTTCAATCACTTATCACACGAAATAGCATCTACGGGTATCACAACAGGACATACAGGTAAAATATTGATCATCGTTTTGGGGTTATTGATCGGTAGTGTATCCTTTGCCGGTAGTATGGTTGCCTGGGGTAAATTAAATGGTAAAGTAAAAGATTTCAGTTTCGCCGGACAAGGTATTTTAAATATGTTATTCCTTGTAGTTGCATTAGCAGCGGGTGTTTATTTGATCTTCAATCCAACGCAATCAGTATTAGTATATGCAATTTTAGTGTTAGCATTATTATATGGTGTGTTATTTGTATTGCCAATTGGTGGTGCAGATATGCCGGTGGTAATTTCTTTATTAAACTCATTCACCGGTGTGGCTGCGGCTTTCGGCGGTTTCTTGTATGATAATAAAGTAATGTTAACTGGTGGTATCCTGGTAGGTGCGGCTGGTACATTGTTGACGTTGTTGATGTGTAAAGCCATGAATCGTTCATTGGTAAATGTATTGGTTGGTTCATTCGGTGGTAACAAAGCCGGTGGCGCAGCAGGTTCTAAAGAACAAGGTCATGTCACTGAAATTACGTTAAGTGATAGTGCTGTTGTAATGAGCTATGCAAATAAGGTAATCATCGTTCCGGGTTATGGTTTAGCTGTAGCGCAGGCACAACATATTTGTCATGAGTTAGAAAAAATATTGACCGAAAAAGGAGTTGAAGTTACATACGCTATTCACCCGGTTGCTGGTCGTATGCCGGGCCACATGAATGTATTGTTAGCCGAAGCAGATGTTAGCTACGACAAATTAAAAGAAATGGAAGAAGTGAACGATGAGTTTAAAAATACGGACGTAGTGTTGGTATTAGGTGCAAACGACGTTGTAAATCCTGCTGCTAAAAACGATCCGGCTTCTCCAATATATGGTATGCCTATTTTAGAAGTTGAAAATGCAAAATCGGTTATCGTAAATAAACGTAGTATGAAGCCTGGTTATGCAGGTATTGAAAATGATCTATTCTTCCAACCAAAAACAAAAATGTTATTTGGTGATGCGAAGAAGGTGCTGCAAGACTTGTGTGCAGAGATAAAATCGTTGTAAAGACTTTTATAGAGAGATTATAATAAAACAAACAAATGCCGTCTTTTTTGGGTCGGCATTTGTTTGTTATGACCTTATTATTTTTCATTTGCAAATTATTAGTTACTGCTATTAAAAATTAATTTTTTATTAGAGCGATATTTTCAAGCTTTTTGCAACCCTAGTAACAATAAATAATTTACTTTTATTGAAATATTCATCCATAATAGAAAACTAACTTTTCATGAAAAAAACTTGTGTTTTAATTTTTGCTCTAATACTGAGCATGACTTCTTTTTGTCAAAAAACTACTCCTGAATTTTCAATTCCTGTAGGGAATTTTGTTATGCAGCCTAATTTCCTAAAACAATCTGATGTAGGAATTTTAGTTGTGTCAACACCTACTTCTCTTGTAGGTATTGACCCAAGAAAAAAAGAAAAGGCTTGGGAAACCAAAGAGGTTAAAGATATAAAAGAAGAGGAATTTAAAATAATAGAAGGCACACCATATATAATGGTAGAATTTCAAAAATTCGGTTCAATAGCAAAGAATAAGACAGTGGCTATTTTCAATAGCTTTACAGGTGCAATGGCTTATAATAGTCGTGATGAAGATATTAAAGTACGTAACACTCGTATTGTTCCTGAATTAAAAGGATTATTTATAGAGGGTGTAAAGGAAAGTCAGAATTTTATTGGCTTCCTCGATTTTGAATCTTCAACAGTTACATGGACAAAATCTTTTGGTAAAGTCAAAACTGGTGGAATAGGTTTAGGAGCGTTAAAAAGAGCTATCAAATCTCATTTGGAAAGTATATTCAATGTTGAGCCGGTAACAGATGCATCAGGCAATTTTATTTTCAGTAATAAAGAAACGGTTTATTGTGTGAATGGCAAAACGGGTAACGAAGTATGGACAAAAGAATTTAAAGACGATATTACTGATTTTATTTTAGCACCTGATGGAAAAGGATTATTTGTGGTATATGATGATAGAATGGAGAAGGTTGAATCATCAACTGGCACACCACTTTATGAAGATCCAATTAAATTAGATGGAAAGGTAAATGGTTTCATGCCAATAGCAAATGGTGCAAATGTTGTTATGCATGATGAAGGGTTTAATATTTTAGAACCCAATGGCAAGTTTCGTTGGAAAAAAGATGCGTCTGTCGGTAATATTAGTCAAGTATGGGAAGTGTCCGATGGTTATATTGCATTGGAACAAGATGAAAAAGGTGGAAAAGTATTTAAAGTAACATCTGAAGGGAAAAAGAAATGGGATGAAACGTTGAGCGATCCTATTTATACAGTGCAACCAATAGCAAGTGGGGTAATTTATATTACAAAAGAAAAAGCCAATATTTTAGGTTATGAAAAAGGGAAGGATGTTTGGAAAAAAGATATCAAAATAAAAGGCAATCCTTCTTTTGGTGCTGATGTTGCAAAAAAACTCGTTTATGTTTATAGTAATAAGTCGTTAAGTGCTTTTAATTTTAATGATGGATCTTATAAAGAAATTGTAGAGGAGATAAAGTTAAAAGACTATGATGATGATAAAGAATTAGCAACTATTGAATGTAGAGGAGATAACGTATTCATACAAAGTAATCAAAATGTTGCAATGGTAAAAGGAGACGGTACTGTGTTATACAATAAATTTTTTACCGAAGCTGGTATGTCAAAGGGGATGAGGGGATTAATGAAAGGATTGGGTGCAGTAGCTGAGGTTGCAGGGGCTGCTACAGTTCTAAACGGAGCAATGAAACCAGCAGATTGGAAAGTTACGGGTAGTCATGTTGATGCCGCAACAGGGGTACAAGTGTATGAAGTTACAAGTAAACAAATGGCAGCAGGATCTGCTATAAATCAAGGTGGTAGTGAATTGTATGCATTTGCTCAAGCTAGATATTTTGCAACTCAGTCAACAAAAAACACTGTGTATATTTTAAGCAAATGGGACGAAGGCACAGGCTTGGTAGTCTTAGATAAAGAAACTGGTAATGAATTGAAACGTATTGTGTTTAATGATAAAAAACCAAAGTACATTGTAGATGAAGCGGATTATAAAGTTTATGTTTTGGTTAATGACAAAGAAATTGCTTCATACAGTTTAAAATAGTCTATACAATAAAATGTTCCCCTCTATCTGTAAAGATTGAGGGGAATTTTATTGGTACTAAAAAAACTGCAACTTACTTTTGCACCCAAACTTATTACTTTAAACTTATAAGCCATTCCTCACAAATGCTTACACACCACGTCCTCTTCTGGCTAAAACCCGAAACCACAGAACAACAAAAGGCCGATTTCAAAAAAGGATTGGAATCACTCAAAGGAGTCGAAACAATTCAATCGATATATGTTGGTACACCTGTACCGGAAATAAATCGTCCGGTGGTAGATACAACTTATACATTTTCTCTTGTATTAGTATTCAATGATATTGCAGGTCATGATGTATATCAAACACACCCCGTACACAAAGCATTTCTGGATAATTTCAGAGTTTTCTTCGAAAAGGTAATTATTTATGATGCAGCATAATATTTGTTAGCTGTCTGAAGGCTAGAAACCGTCTTGGCACCCGAACTCTTGAATAATCAGTTATCTTACCTTTCATCTAATGTTTGAACATTTAAATGTCAAACATGGTTACATTTGTGATAGCAATATTTTATCAGCCCTCTATCACAAATCGATGCATAACAAAACACTTCTCATCTTCTTCTGTTTTTTTGCAGCTGCCTGCGGTAGCAAAAAAACAGATGCCGCAAAGCAGGGTGCTGCACCACAGGTCACAGCTGTAGATGTGGTAGTTGCAGGAACGCAACAGCTAAATAATATTGTTGAGGCCAATGGTACTGTTGTGGCCAATGAAAGTTTGGAGGTACATCCTGAAGTAAGTGGCCGACTGACTTATTTAAACATACCCGATGGCGCTTCAGTAGGAGCAGGAACTATTCTTGCAAAGATCAATGATGCTGATCTGCAGGCACAGCTCTCCAAGAGTAATGTTCAGTTATCATTAGCACAAAAAACAGAAGAACGTTTACGCAAGCTATTAGCCGTTAATGGAATTAATCAAGCCGATTATGATGCAGCTTTAAATAATGTAAATAATATTAAAGCCGATATTCAATTGCTAAAAGCTCAAATTGATAAAACTGTTATCAGGGCGCCATTTGCAGCTGCGCTAGGCTTAAGAATGGTCAGTCCCGGGGCATATGTTACACCACAAACAACAATTGCTACTTTGCAACAGGTAAATAAATTAAAAGTTGATTTTACCATTCCCGAAGTATATATCGGCCTTGTTAAAAAAGGAGCAATCGTAAATATCATCACTACAAATAATCCGATTAAAAGCACCGCAGTTATCGTTGCAACAGAATCGGAGATCAATACATCTACAAGAAATTTAAAAGTACGGGCTGTTATTAACGGGAATGATATTTTACCGGGTGCTTTTGTAAAAGTATTGATCGAAGGTGGCGGTATGGCAAATCGAATTGTTGTTCCAACCAATGCAATTATTCCTGATGCTACATCGAAGAAATTAATTGTTGTAAAAGAGGGCAAGGGAAAATTTGTAAATGTAGAGACCGGCTTACGTACCTCAAGTGGTGTAGAAATTCAAAGTGGTATAAGCGTTGGAGATACAGTTGTAGTAACAGGTGTGCTGTTTGTTAAACCCAATGCTCCTGTAAAAGTAAAGAGTGTAAAAAGTTTAGAAGAGTTAACAAAAGAACAATGATAGGAACACGGATGACACGGATTTTGACTGATTTACACTGATAAAAATCCGTGCATATCATTACTGATCCGTGTCATCCGTGTTCCAGTCCAATATATCAAGAATGAATATTTCAGAATTATCTCTCAAGCGTCCCATACTGGCTACAGTGCTGAACATTTTAATTGTTCTCTTCGGCATTGTGGGCTATACTTTTTTGGCAGTGAGAGATTATCCTGCCATCGATCCTCCAACCATTAACGTTAGAACCGCTTATGCCGGTGCCAATGCAGATATTATCGAAAGTCAAATAACCGAACCTTTGGAAAAAGTGATCAATGGTATTCCGGGTATTCGTTCTATCAATTCTTCCAGTTCAGTTGGACAAAGCAATATAACAGTAGAATTTAATGTAGGCGAAAACTTGGAAGCTTCGGCTAATGATGTACGTGATAAAGTTGGTCAAGCTGTTCGTAACCTTCCTCAGGATATAGATGCTCCACCGGTAGTAACCAAAAGCGATGCAAACAGCGACTTCATAATTTTAATAGGTGTACAGAGTCGTAGTAAGAGTTTAATGCAGTTAAGCGATTATGCTGAAAATGTGTTACAAGAAAAATTGCAAACCATTCCTGAAGTAAGCGCCGTAAATATATTAGGTCAGAAAAAACCTTCCATGCGTATCTGGATCAATCCGGATAAAATGAATGCATACAATATTTCTTTTAGCGATATCAGAACATCATTGGACAAAGAAAATGTTGAGATCCCTTCCGGAAAATTATATGGTAATACTACGGAATTAACCATCAAAGCCTTGGGTAAACTGGTTACTGAAGATGATTTTAATAATTTAATATTGAGGGAAGATGCTAATGGCATCATTCTTTTAAAAGATGTAGCAAAAGTAGAAATTGGCCCGGAAAACTATGAGTTCAGTTGGAGGTTGAATGGCTTAAATGCAGTAGGGTTGTCTATTACACCACAACCGGGTGCAAACTATATCAGAATAGCTGATGAATTTTACAAACGTCTTGATGAAATTAAAAGAACACAAAAAGGAGATTTTGAATTAACTACTTTGATCGACAATACGCAGAACGTACGTAAAAGTATACACGAAGTTGCTGAAACCTTGTTGATCTCTTTTAGTCTGGTAGTGCTGGTGATCTTCTTTTTCTTCCGAAATATTTTAATTGCTATCAGGCCCTTAATAGATATTCCAATCTCTTTGGTCGCCACTTTCTTTATCATGTACATCTGTGGTTTTAGTATCAATATATTGACCTTGCTGGCAATTGTGCTGGCAACAGGGTTAGTGGTAGATGATGGTATTGTAGTTACAGAAAATATTTTTAGAAAATTGGAGCAGGGCCTGCCGATACGTAAAGCTGCACTGGAAGGAAGTAAGGAGATCTTCTTTGCTGTCATTTCTACATCCATAACATTGGCAGTTGTATTTCTCCCGGTGATCTTCCTGCAGGGTTTTGTTGGTAGCTTGTTTAGAGAATTTGGGATTGTTGTAGCAGCGGCTGTATTAATTTCCGCATTCGTATCACTAACAATTACGCCAGTACTAAATGTTGTGCTGAATAGAAAAGACAGCGGACATGGAAAGTTCTATGAAAAAACAGAACCTTTCTTTAAAGGCATGGAAAACGGCTACCGAAGGTTATTGAACGGATTTTTAAAAGTGCGTTGGATTGCCTGGATGATCGTTATTATTTGCGGCGGCATGTTGTATTATTTCATGAATGATCTGCAAAGTGAATTGGCTCCGATGGAAGATAAAAGCACCATTCGTTTTCAGTTAACCGGTCCGGAAGGAGCCAGTTACGACTACATGGTAAATGTTGCTGATAAAATGATTGGTTACTTAGGCGATTCTATTCCTGAAAAAGATTTTGTGTTTGCAGCAGTGCCGGGTTTTGGTGGTAATGGTGGTGTGAACACAAGTACAGCCAGAATAAAATTTATTGATCCTGAATTAAGAGAACGAAGCCAGGCTGATATTGCAAAAGATCTTTCAAAAAAATTAGGACGGTTTAATCAGGTAAGAATTGCAGCGGTTCAGGAACAAACAATTTCTGTAGGGCTTGGTTCGAGGGGGGCATTGCCGGTGCAATTTATTTTGCAGAATTTAGACTTTGAAAAATTAAAATCTGTTATTCCTAAGTTTTTAGAAGAAGCAAGAAAAGACAAAACCTTTCAATCGCAAACTGTTGATGTAAATCTGAAATTCAATAAACCGGAACTACAATTAACGATCGATCGATTAAAAGCAAAAGATCTTGGTCTTAGCATCAGTGATGTTGCCGATGTTGTGCAAAGTGCATTCAGCGGCAGACGACTTGCTTATTTTCTCATGAACGGAAAACAATATCAGGTAATTTCTCAGGTAGAATATAAAGACAGACAAGCACCGAAAGATATTTCGAATTTATATGTACGTAATAGTCGTGGCGAAAATATTCCTTTAACGGCTGTAGTAAAAATGCAGGAAAGTTCTAATCCGCCAACATTATACCATTTCAATCGTTTTAAAGCGGCTACCATACAAGCCGCACTGGCAGAGGGTAAAACAATTGGTGACGGTGTAGAAGCTATGCAGGCGATTGCTCAAAAAGTGTTGGACGAATCTTTTCAAACCGCACTCAACGGGCCTTCAAGAGATTATGCAGAAAGCAGCAGTAACACAAACTTTGCGTTTATGTTGGCATTGGTTTTGATCTATCTTGTACTGGCTGCACAATTTGAAAGTTTCAGAGATCCTTTTACAATTATGGTTACAGTGCCGTTAGCCTTGGCGGGGGCATTGTTAAGCTTATGGATATTCGGACAAACGATCAATATTTTTTCGCAGATAGGAATGATCATGTTAATAGGACTTGTAACAAAGAATGGAATTTTAATTGTTGAATTTGCCAATCAAAAAAGAGAGATCGGGCTGAATAAAAAACAGGCAGTATTGGAAGCAGCTCAACAAAGGCTACGTCCAATATTGATGACCAGCCTTGCTACTGCGTTAGGAGCTTTGCCCATTGCTCTAAGTTTAGGTGCTGCAAGTACAAGCCGTGTGCCCTTAGGTATTGTTATTGTAGGTGGAATTCTTTTTTCATTGATACTAACTTTGTTTGTGATACCTGCTGTATATACCTATATCAGTGGTAAGCATGAACCTAAGAAAGTATCGGTAACGGATTAATCAAAATACATGAAGCGTTTATTCATTATACTCTCGATATTTTTTGTTGCAAATGCAAATGCACAACAACTTACTTTGCTGGATGCTGTCAACATTGCACTTAAAAATAATTTTGATATTCAGATAGCAAAAAATATCGTTGAAATTAATACTATCAATAATAATATCGGTGTTGCCGGTGGATTACCTACTGTAACTGCCACAGCAACCGATCAGGAAAGTATCGTAAATATTAATCAGAAACTTAATACGGGAACGGAGATAAGCAGAACAGGGGCGGCCTCCAACGCACTCAATGCAAACATTACGGGAACTATGTTGTTGTTTAATGGATATAGAGTTGTTGCAACAAAGAAAAGACTGGAAGAATTGCAAAAACAAAGTGAACAACAACTGAATACTCAAATACAAAATATCATTGCCGATGTAATGCTCAAATATTATGATGTTGTAAGGCAGCAGAGTTATATGAAAACATTGCAACAAAGCATTGATCTTTCTAACAAGCAATTAGAGTTAGTACAAACAAAAAAAGGAGTAGGGCTTGCTAATAATGCAGATATATTTCAATCGCAAATAGATCTGAATACAAGAATGCAAGATATGCAAACGCAGCAATTGATTGTGGCGCAAACAAAAACCGACCTGCTAAATTTATTAAATGTACGCCCCGATTCTGCGATTAATATAAGTGATACGATCATTATTGACACAACCATTCAGTTGACAGCTATTACTAACAGTATTATTGCAAATCCTCAAATAATTTCTTTAGATCATCAAATAAAGATCAATGAGTTGATCGAAAAAGAAACTGCTGCTTTAAAAAAGCCTTCTTTAAGAGCTAATACAGGTTTGAATTTCGGAAGAAACCAAAGTGCTGCAGGCCAGTTATTGTTGAATCAATCTTATGGTCCATTTGTTGGTTTAAGTCTATCCGTACCGATCTACAACGGCGGAGCTGTTAAACGTCAGCAACAAACAGCAAGCATCAATACAAAAAATGCAAAGCTTCAAAAGGAAAATCTTTTGTTAGATTATCAAACCTCGGTTACTAAAACCTATCAATCTTATACAAACAGCATCGAGCAATTAAAAACACAACAAAATACGTATCAGCTTTCGCAACAATTGGTAGGCCTTTCTTTAGAGCGTTTTCAATTAGCTTCGGCTACTATCATTGAAGTACGTGAAGCGCAAAAAAGTTTTGAAGATGCCGGTTTCAGATTGGTGAGTTTGAGCTACGCTGCAAAGGTTGCAGAAGTTGAATTAAAAAGAGTAAGTAATACACTTAGCTTTTAACTTCGTGTAATAATTTATAATACAATGTTGCTTCCTGTAGCGCTTCTCAATTCTTTACAAAATGTTCTCGGCTTCGATCAGGAGGCTTTTGAAAAAGTGCATCAATCAGGTGAGCAGATAACTTCGATAAGAAGGAACCCGAATAAAATATTCAACAATCAATATTCAATATTCAATGATCAATTAGAGCAAGTGCCGTGGAATCCAAATGGCTACTACCTTCCCGAACGTCCATCCTTTACACTCGATCCATTGTTCCATGCAGGAGCTTATTATGTACAGGAAGCAAGTAGTATGTTTTTAGAAGAGGCATTAAAGCAAACAGTTGATCTATCTCAACCCATCAAAGTATTAGATTTATGTGCAGCACCGGGTGGAAAATCTACTTTACTACAATCTTTGATCTCCGATAAAAGTTTATTGGTAAGTAATGAAGTAATTAAGACAAGAGTAAATATTTTGTCTGAGAATATTACAAAATGGGGAGCAACCAACGTCATTGTAACCAATAACGATCCAAAAGATTTTCAAAGATTGCGAAATTATTTTGATGTGATAGTAGTAGATGCGCCATGCAGTGGTAGTGGCTTATTTAGAAAAGATACTGAAGCAATCAATGAATGGAGTGAACAAAATGTAGAACTCTGTGGTCAACGTCAACAAAGGATCTTGGCGGATATTATACCAAGTCTAAAAGATGGCGGCACCTTGATATATTCCACTTGCTCTTACTCAGAAACTGAAGATGAAGAGATAGCTGATTGGGTAGTGGAAGAGTTGGAGGTTGGAAGTTTGAAGTTGGAAGTTGATGGAAATTGGGGAATCGTTGAAACACAGTCAAAAAAAAACAATGCTTTTGGTTATAGATTTTATCCTAATAAAGTAAAGGGCGAAGGTTTTTTTATTGCAGCTTTTACAAAAAAGAAAACTTTAGATGAAGCTTTTCAGGAAAAATTTAAAAAAGGTAAATCAGAAAGATTGACCGCAAAAGAAATTGAAGTAGTTAAAACATATTTAAAAAATCCAAGTGACTTTTTCTTTATCAAACAAAAGGACGAAGTGATTGCACTACCAAGTCATTTGGAACAAGACCTGGCTACCATTCAATCATCTTTATATATTAAAAAAGCTGGCATAAAATTGGGTACAATTATCCGGGATGAATTAATACCTGATCATGAATTGGCACTTGGCACAATTGTGAAAGAAAAAGTTCCATCAGTTGAGGTTGATAAAGAAACAGCATTACAATATTTGCGCAAACAGGAAATAAAGATCGATTTTGATAAAAGAGGCTGGTCACTTTTAACTTATAATCAATTGCCTTTAGGCTGGGTAAAGGTTTTGCACAATCGGGTGAATAATTATTACCCCGCCAACTGGCGCATTCTTAATAAATAAGGGTGCAACTAACCAACAAATTTTTGCATCTTTGTAGAAGAAATACTTAATTATGAAGAAGATATTTACAATACTTTTTTTTCTGCCACTATTTGGGATGGCGCAAACTTATACAACACATACCGTTGGCCCAAAAGAAAGTCTGACAAGTATTGGACGTATGTACAATATCAATGGCAGGGAGTTGGCCAAATTGAACAATATTGATTATGAAAAAGGACTATCGCTTGGTCAGGTATTAAAAGTGCCGAAAGTAGCTCCTGCTAAAACAACAACTACTCCTGCTGTTGTGAAAGAAAATCCTGTTGTTAAAAACGATCCTGCTCCGGTAAAAGAAGCAGTTAAATCTTCGGCAACAGGTACGCCGATCTATCACACAGTTGCCCCGAAAGAAACCTTGTATGGCATCAGTGTTAAGTATGGTAAAGTGCCGATCGCTGATATTAAAAAATGGAACAATCTTACAACAGATGGTTTGAGTGAAGGAGCAAAAATAATTGTTGGGTATTCCAAATCATCCAATCCAGTTGTTCAAGCGCCTCCGGTTGTTAAGAATGAACCGGTAGTAGCAATAAAGGAAGAACCCGTAAAAATAAAAGAGACTCCGGTAAAAGAAACAAAAATTGAAGAGCCTGTTGTTAGTGCGCCGAAGAAGACTGAGACAGCCCCTATTGTAAGAACTGCAAAGGATTTTAACGGCGGTGCATTCAAAACTGTATATATATCACAAACGAAGAAAGGAAATGTTGTTGATGAAACCGGTGTCGCTGATATATTCAAAAGCAATGCAGGCTGGGAAGATGGTAAGTATTATTGTTTGCATAATTCAGCTGCTCCCGGAACAATTATGAAAATAACAAATGAAGAAAATGGAGTGAGTATTTATGCTAAAGTATTAGATATGGTAATGCCCGATATTAAACAAAACAACGGCTTGTTGCTAAGATTAAGTAATGCAGCTGCAGGAGAATTAGGCGTTAATGCAGGAAAATTTAATTGCTCTGTTTCTTATATAAAATAGAATATTAAAATTATGAACGAAGGCAGTACTTAAATTTACTGCCTTTTTTATTTTACAATTATGAATGACTCTTTTGCAAAGCTTGTTGATGTAATTAAGCATAGAAGAAGCACAAAGCCTGCTCACATGAATGGAAAAGTTATTCCAGATGAGCAGATCGAACAATTGATTGAGCTGGCCGATTGGGCGCCAACGCATGGTAATACTGAGCCTTGGCGTTTTGTGGTGTATGGAGGCGAAGGTGTAAAAATATTTTCTAAAGACCATGCAGAATTGTATAAGTTGGCGACATCTCCGGAAAAATACCTACAGGCTAATTATGACAAAATTCTTCACAATGGAGATACGGTTTCACATATCATCATTGCCATTATGAGAAGAGGTAATTTACCGAAGATACCACCGATAGAAGAGTTGTCGGCTGTATCAACTTCAATTCAGAATATTTTGCTTGGAGCAACTTCTTTAGGAATTGCCACACTTTGGTCAACCGGCGGAATGGTTCATCATCAGGTAATGAAAAATTATTTTAAATTAAGAGAGGAAGATGTAATAGTTGGTCAAATTTTTCTGGGTTATGCAGATGCAGAAACAAAGGGTAGGCGGGTAGTGCCGATAGAAGAAAAGGTTAAATGGGTAAAATAAAATTATTTAGTCTAAGCAAATCGATAGCCTCTTAAAAAATCTTCAATATCCATCCTTTTCTTTCCCTCTAGTTGAATTTCTTTTACCGATATATAACCATCAGAACAAGCGAATTTTAAAAATGTTTTTTTATCTGTTTCAAAAGAACCTGTTAATGCGTCTGACGGCTTAGAGTCTTCCTGACGTTGAGCAGAAAATATCTTTAATTTTTTACCATCCAAAAAAGTAAAAGCCGCCGGATAAGGAGATAAACCACGGATTAAATTATACACTTCATCAACTTTTTTATCCCAGTCAATCTTACAGGTATCAGTAAAAATTTTCGAAGCATGAGGCAAAGGTTGGAGGTTGGAGGTTGGAAGTTGTTGCGGAGTTTCTTGAATCGAATCATTTGCTAATCCTTCAACAGTTTTTACTAATAGTTTTGCCCCAACATCTTTCATTTCATCATGCAGCTCGCCTGCATTCTCATCATCTCTGATAACAATTTTTTCCTGCAATAAAATATCTCCCGTATCTATTTCATGTTTTAATTTGAATGTAGTAACACCAGTTTCTTTTTCTCCGTTTATGATGGCCCAGTTGATCGGTGCCGCACCTCTGTATTTCGGTAATAAAGAACCATGTACATTGATAGTGCCCATTGGTGGCATATTCCATACCACTTCAGGCAACATTCTGAATGCAACTACAATTTGCAGATCAGCATTCAAAGATTTTAGTGTTGCTAAAAATTCAGGGTTCTTTAATTTCTCCGGTTGTAAAATATGTAACCCTTTGTCAACAGCATATTTTTTTACAGCACTTTGTTGTAATTCCATGCCACGGCCTGCAGGTTTATCGGGTGCAGTAATTACACCAACAATATTGCAGCCTGCTTTTACCAATGCATCCAATGATGCAACAGCAAATTCAGGTGTGCCCATAAATATGATTCTCAATTGTTGAAAAGAAGCCATGCGGCGAAGATAACTTATACAAACTATTTATGAGTTTGCTTAGTCTAAAATTTCAAAGGTCATGTAGCCGCTTGATAATACATCAGCAGGGGCACCAATTGTATAGCCGGAACCGCTAACCCAACGAGTGTAAATATCTATAGTGTTAGAGCCTGAGGAGACATCCAATAAGGCTGTATTGTTGATGGTTTTAGCACTTGGGTAATCAACATTATGACGGAAAATTTGTTCGGTAACTCCATTCTTAACTATTATTACTTCAAAAGTAGCTCGTCCACATACTATGCAACCGGACACATAGGTTGTCAAATTTAGATCGACCATTACTTTACCACTATTGGTCATATTAAATGTTTTTGAAAGTCCGGGAATGTAGACATATGAGCCAAGCCCGGCAGAAACATTTGCAAAATCTGTCGTTTCAATTATTTCAGGAATATTGAAAGTTATCGGCTTCCAATTTGCCGCACTACCAGAGCCATTGGATTGCAATATATCATTGTTGTTTCCTGTATTACCTAAAATTGCTAAAGCGCCACTAGGCTTTACGGCAAATATTTCGTTGAAACCATTGCTGTATTGGTCATAACCAAAAGCAACATCTGCATTTATATTATCACTGTAAAGCAGCAATGAGGATGGGTCATCGGTAACTCCAATTCCAAACCCAACCGAGGTTTCTGACGCTGCTGGATATAGGTTTATCATTTTTCGATAAAATGGAGGGAAAAATAATTCTTCCGGACGAAGGAGGGATAAACTGTAATTTGTAGATTTGGTTGCTATACCAACATTACCGGTTCTTATATCAATGTTCAGCGGCGCTAGAATATTGTTCTGATATAATTGCCCCATTCCAACAGTAGTATCATTTAGTAATCCGGTAAAATTTGCTGCACCATCATTGTCGTTTGTCACACTGGTAAAAATGACGCCTGCTGGGTTATTACCACCACGGTTTCTTATTCTGAACCTGCTATTTATATCTAAAGGATACGCCGGATCATTTAAACCAATCCCCATTCTTCCGTTTCCTTTAAAACGAACAGTTTCATTTAATCCGCTGCTTTTACCATATCCAAATACAACATCAGCTCCGGAAAAATCTGTATGCAATTGTAGTACGCCATTTTGTATGCCAAAGCCATATTGAGTTCCATTAACATTGCCGTTATCCCATAGCGATATTTTCTCTCCATTGACAGGAGCGAAGCTTAATGGAAATCTTGGAGAAGAAAAATTGATACCAATGTTCTGTGCAGAAACAATTTGTTTTGCTACGAGTAATATTGTTATGATGAATATTTTTTTCATTACAATTGCTTAATCTATAATTTCAAAAATCATGTAATTGTTACGTTGAACCTGATCAACAGCACCAACTATTATTGATGGGCCACTTACTCTTTTAATCAATAAATCACAGTAGTTTGTGCCTGCAGGAACATCCATCAAAATTTTACCTGAAGTGAATTTTCTCGAACCATTTTCCAGATAATCCTTAAATATCATTTTGGGTGATCCGCTTTTGTCATCGATCCATATTTCATAAGTAGAAATGCCACAGAAAGAACAAACTACTGTTTCAACTTCAACTTCAAAACTTACCATTACTTTACCTGCGGCGGGCATGTTGTATTGTTTTGTAAGTCCGGGAATAAATTCGGGGAAATTATTGCTACTTAAAACTGTAACTCTCTGGGTATTCAATATTTTTTCCGGTAAGTTACTGGTAAGAGTTTTCCATTCCGGTGGTGCCGACGGTCCGTTTGACATTAAATATTGACCTGTAGTTCCGGTATTTCCACTAACAGCCAATGCGCCATTTGGTTTAATTGTAAAGTTTTCAGTAAAAGTTCCGTTTACATCTTTACCTATAGCTATATCAGCATTTGGGTTATCAGAGAAAATCTGCAACCTGTTGCCGGAAACACCAAAGCCTACATCACCTGTTGCACCTGGGTACAAAGAAATCTTTTTACCTAAAACTGAAGGGAACATCAAAGGCGATGTAGGTTCGCAATTAACACCTAAACCTCCGTACAAATATGAATAGTTTAATCCCCAGTTGCCCGATCCACTCATTAAGCCCCAGGTTAAATCACTTCTCATGCCAAGCATTGCAACTGGAAATGGAAATGCACCTGCATTGAAAAGTATGCCTTGCGGTATCGAAAGATTGCCATCATTGCGAAGTTTTATTTGTCCATTTACATCTAATAAAAATTGAGGATCACTTGTTCCGATCCCAACATTGCCATTTCCCTTAAATCTGAAATTTTCTGTGAAACCTGAGCTTTTACCGTATCCAATTAATACATCGCTAAAAGAATAGTCAGTATGAAATTGCAATAAACCACTTTGTATACCTATTCCGTAATTATAACCATTAGCGTTCAAATCATCCCATAACCCTATTTTTTGCCCTAGTGAAGTTGAAAAACTCAGTGGAAAACGAGGTGTGCTTGTACCAATACCCACATTTTGTGCAGAAACATTTACAACAGTAAATAAAAAAAAGGAAGATGATATTTTTATTATGGTTTTGATCATATATTAATCAACTCTTTCGGTTATTAAATATGTTTTCGAAAAACTGCTTGAAGCACTTCCTATTTTCACTGATGGGCCAGTGCTAATACCGGCGACAACTTTAAAAAAATGATTGCCGCTACCTATTACAGGTAACATATAACTACCTTTCAAATGAGTTTTTTGTCCGTTAGCAATATAGTATTCAAATACTTTTTCTGTGTAGCCCCCGTCATCAAGACTAATTTCAACTTCGCTTGGTCCACAAGCACCACATGCAATACTTTCCGCTTCAATTTCAAAGTCAAATTTTACATAAAAGAAATCTCCGATTTGGACATTAATTGTTTTTGCTAGTCCGGGGATTTCTATAGCTGCCGGGGGAATTAATGTAATCTGGTCTCCGGTTTGGTAACTTATTTCCGGTTTGTATTTATCAACATAACGCCAGGTTGGTGCTGTTGATGATCCACTTGAAATTAAATACTGCCCTGCAAGTCCTGTATTTTTCTTTAGAGCCAATGCTCCATTCGTTTTTACTTCGAAAGAATTATTAAAACGCGGTTCAAGTGGATCGCCAAAGCCCGGATTGTACATGTATATATTTCCGATAGCTACACCGGCAGAAGGGTTTTCTGAAAAAATTTGTAACCGATTACCAGAAACCGCAAAACCATTATTGCCATTCGTTCCAGAAAATACTGATATCTTTTTTCCAAGCGTTGCAGGAAAAGATAAGGGCGCCTTAGGAGTTGAATTTTTTATGCCAAGATAACCGGTAGTGGTATTCATTACTAACGACCAGCCGGATACTTGACCATAAAAACCTACTGTTGTGTCATTTTGCAAACCAATGAATGCTGGAGTAGTACTGTTTGACGAGTTATTCATCCAAAATCCGGCAGTGTTAGCAGTGTTGCCAGGGTTGCGAACCCTTATTTTACCTTTAATATCGATGGCTTTTTCCGGATTCGTAATTCCAATACCCAAATTACCATTTCCTTTAAACCTGAATGTTTCTGTAAAATTAGCACTGCTACCATAGCCCATTGCTATGTCGTGGTTAATGCTATCCGAATGAATTTGTAATAAGCCGCTTTGAATACCTATGCCGTAATTATTGTTGCCGGCATTGCCATCATCATAAAAGGAGATTTTTTGTCCTAACGCAGTTGAAAAGCCCAATGGAAATCGAACGGCACTGGTCTTAATGCCTATGGTTTGTGCTTTAATTAAAAATCCGATAGAAAAAAAGAGAGTGACTAAAATCGCTTTTTTCATCACGTATAAGGTCTTGATGTATAATCACTAAATGTACTTTTTTTTTCTGAAATAAAAAATTCCGCTTGAATCGGATGATCTATCGGTTTGAAAATATAACATGATGTAGAATTACCGAGGACCAGTTTACAGTAGTACAAAAGCAAAATCAAGGAACCCACCGACAAAGAGGGGGGTAATGCTTTGTCGGCGGCTTTTTTGGTTACTTTTTTTCCGCAAAAAAAGTAACAACAGAAAATTTTAAATATAATGCTATGTCGTAATAAATGGAAAAGTGCCAAGTTGTATTTATTCAAAATCTTTATACAATAAATACTTCTTTCTTATTTTTTTAAACTTGTTTAAGCCGGGTTCCCAACTCTTTCTGATGGCCCATTCAGATTTTCCTGCTTTAACTTGTTTCATTAAACTATCTGTTCCTGCCAAGCTATTAATGAAATTGGTTTTTAAGAAAAAGTTTTCCTTGTCAGGAAATAATTTATAGGCATTAAGCAAATATTTTAGTTGAATTCTTTTATTCAGTTTAGTTAACATTTCTTCCCTTGTGCCGCTGATATTCCAACCATAGCAAAGCTGGTTAAAGCATTTACTGCTTTTTGCTCCTTCGTTAGGTTTTGGTGTAAAGCTGTATAAGGTATCGGGTAAAGATGGGTGTCCAAAAATTTGAAAAGGTTTATCTGTTCCTCTTCCTTCACTCAAAACTGTTCCTTCAAAAAAACAAGTTGACGGATACGCATAAACGCTTTGCATCTCTCTTAAATTAGGGGATGGGTTAACGGGTAATATGTATTTGCTTTTGTGATCATAATTCAGACATTTGATCACCATAATATGAAACGGGGTATCTGCTGTTGGTTTAGTTGTAATATTATAACTGTTGATCTTATTGGCTTTCGCAGACAACCATTTTTCGCCTGTGATCATCATGGCGTATTCGCCGATCGTCATGCCATATACAATTGGCACAGGTTGCATTCCTACAAAACTTTTAAACTTTGGTTCCAATACCGGCCCATCAACATAAAAACCATTCGGGTTTGGTCTGTCTAATATCAATAACGGTTTGTGATTTTCTAATGCCGCTTCAATATAATATTGTAAAGAAGAAATGAATGTGTAGAAACGAATACCTACATCCTGTATATCAAACAACATTACATCAACTCCTTTAAGATCATCAACTGTAGGTTTTTTATGATCTCCGTACAAGCTGATTATTTTGATACCTGTCTTTTTATCTACTGTATTATCAATATGCTCACCTGCGTCGGCAACCCCTCTAAAGCCATGCTCTGGCCCAAATATCTTTACGATCTTAATACCTCTTTTCACCAATGTATCTACCAGGTGCGTACTCCTAACCATGCTGGTTTGGTTGGCAAAAACCGCAACAGATTTGCCTTTTAATAGCGGCAAATAAGTATCCAGTCTATCTGCCGCCGGAGTAATATTATTTTGTGCAAAGCCGTTTAATGCTATGATTATCAATAAAACGAATAGAAATCGGGTTTTCTTCATGCTGTAAAGTTCATGAAAAATTTCAATTCAATTAGCTATTTATCATTTACTTTGCAATTCATTTATTCACCTTCAGGCCCCGTGTGGGGTTAGAAGTAAACAAAAATTTATGCAAGCAAAAAATGGAGATGCAGTTTCAGTGCATTACACAGGTAAATTAGTAAACGGAGAACAATTTGATTCTTCTGTTGGAAGAGAGCCTTTGGCTTTTACAGTTGGTGCCGGACAAATGATCAAAGGCTTTGATGCTGCTATCCCGGGCATGGCAATTGGCGATAAAAAAACAGTTAATATTCCTGCGGCAGATGCTTACGGAGAAAAAGATCCTACAGCGATCATTGATTTTCCAAAAGAAAATGTTCCTGCGGATATGAAATTGGAAGCTGGTATGCAGTTGACCTTGAGCAACCAATACGGTCAACCAATTCCGGTTGTTGTGGTTGAAGTTAAAGACGATGTGATCATTTTAGATGCTAATCATCATTTAGCCGGACAAGAGTTGATATTTGATATTGAACTTGTTTCTATTAATTAAAAATGAAAAAATAAAAATTAGTAATGAGCAATCTGCAAAAGTAGATTGCTCATTTTTTTTCTAAAGCCCAAATTTTTCATTTTTCATTTCTCGTTTTTCATTACCTAAATTCGTACTTCAAAATTTAATCATTCATGATCTACATCAGTCCCGATAATGTAGCCGAACGTTTCATGCGTTATGTACAAATAGATACACAAAGCGATCCAACAAGTGCATCGCATCCATCTTCAGAAAAACAAAAGGATCTGAGTAAACTGTTGCAAAGAGAATTGCTTGCCATGGGTATTATGGATGCAACAACAGATGAATATGGTTATGTGTATGCAACCATTCCATCTAACAGCGACAAGAAAGATATACCGCCTATTTGTTTTTGTGCTCATGTGGATACGGCACCGGATTGCAGCGGCACCAATGTAAAACCTATCCTTCACCGTTATTACGATGGAAAGGATATTGTCATGCCCGATGATCCGACACAAATTTTATCCCCAACAAGATCACCGTATTTAAAAGAACACATCAATCATGGAATTATTACAGCAAGCGGCTTAACATTATTAGGTGCTGATGATAAAAGTGGTGTAGCGGCAATTATGGAAGCCGCATTCTTCTTTATTCAAAATCCGGCAGTAAAACATGGCGATATAAAAATATTATTTACTCCTGATGAAGAAGTTGGGCAAGGAACTGCAATGTTGGATATGCAAAAACTCGGAGCAAAATTCGGATACACTTTGGATGGAGGGGAAGCTGGTTGTTTAGAAGACGAAACATTCAGTGCGGATGGCGCAACAATTATTATTGATGGGGTGATCGTTCATCCGGGCTATGCAAAAAACAAACTGGTGAATGCATTAAAAATTGCCGGAGCAGTTTTAGATGCCTTACCAAAAAATGAATGGAGTCCCGAAACAACCGATAAAAAACAAGGCTTTGTGCATCCTGTATCAGTAAATGGAATCGCAGAAAAAGCCACTATAGATTTTATTGTGAGAGATTTTGATACAGCTGCTTTACAATTGCATCATGATCGCTTAAAAAAAATAGCTGAAGATATTGTTGCAAAATATCCTGGTGCAACTATGCAATACATTGCAAAGGAACAATATCGTAATATGAAAGAAGTATTAGATAAAAATCCGCAGGTAGCGGCGTATGCGAAAGAAGCCATTGAAAGAACCGGACTTAAAGTGATAACAGAGAGTATTCGTGGCGGCACCGATGGTAGCCGTTTAAGTTTTATGGGATTGCCTTGTCCGAATATTTTTACAGGTATGCAAAACATCCATAGCAAATTGGAGTGGATCGGAACAAAAGATATGGGGAAAGCTGCCGAAACTATTGTGCATTTGAGTATGATCTGGGAAGAAAAAAGTTAGCCAATAGAATAAAATTATCATAACTTCATCACAAATTTTAAAACTATGGATTTATTTAAGTACTTGCCGGCGGCGTTGCTCGTATTGGCAATTTTAGGATGTTTTGTAACTATACAACAAGGTACAATTGGTGTTGTAACCATGTTTGGTAAATACCGTCGAATCATGCGGCCGGGGTTGAATTTTAAAATTCCTTTTCTGGAGCAGATATTCAAAAAAGTGAGTATTCAAAACCGCTCGGTAGAGTTGGAGTTTCAGGCAGTAACGGTAGATCAGGCAAATGTTTATTTTAAATCGATGTTGCTTTATTCTGTTGTGAATGTTGATGAAGAAACGATCAAGAATGTAGCGTTTAAGTTTATCAGTGAAAAGGATCTGATGCAAGCTTTGATACGTACCGTTGAAGGAAGTATCAGGGCTTTTGTATCTACAAAAAAACAAGCGGAGGTATTGAACGTACGTAGAGATATTGTTGAAAATGTAAAAGAGCAGGTAGATATTACGCTTGAAAGCTGGGGTTATCATTTGCAGGATCTGCAGATCAACGATATTACTTTTGATGAGGCTATCATACAAAGTATGAGCAAGGTAGTGGCAAGTAATAACTTAAAAGCTGCTGCAGAAAATGAAGGTCAGGCTTTATTGATCACAAAAACCAAAGCGGCTGAAGCTGAGGGTAATTCTATTAAAATTTCTGCTGAAGCTGAAAAACAAGCAGCTCAGTTACGTGGTCAGGGTGTGGCTTTGTTCCGTGAAGAAGTGGCCAAAGGTATGAGTCAGGCTGCTGAACAAATGAAACAAGCTAATTTAGATACCAATGTGATCCTCTTTAGTATGTGGACCGAAGCCATTAAAAACTTTGCAGAATATGGTAAAGGGAATGTTATTTTCCTTGATGGAAGCAGTGAAGGAATGGAAAAAACCATGCGTCAGATAATGGCCATGCAACAAATGGGAGATAAAAAATAAAACATCAATAATTACTAAAGCCCCGTATTTCGGGGCTTTTTTATTTTATTCTTTAACAATTTTTTATAGGCCGATTTGTATCAAATTGAAGCCACACTAGTCATATTGCAGAAGAGTTGGTATAATTATAGCATAAAAAAAGAAACAAGTACATTTGCACAAAATCCTTTAATACATGTTTGACATTTTTTTACAAATCGATAGTTTGGCCATAGCAGCTAAGGCTGTTGCTGAAAAAGAAAATACATGGAGCTTGCTGAGCAAGGGTGGACCACTGATGATACCGCTGGGTATTTTGTTTGCGCTGGCAATTTTTGTTTTTATTGAAAGATTATTGGCCATTCGCAAAGCAAGTAAAATAGAAGATAATTTTATGAGCATCATTCGTGATAATATTGTTACAGGTAATGTTACTGCTGCAAGAAGCCTTGCGAAAAATACCGATAATCCTGTGGCAAGAATGATCGATAAAGGTTTACAAAGAATTGGTAAGCCGATTGATGCTATTGAAAAAAGTATGGACAATGTAGGTAAGCTTGAAATGTATAAAATGGAAAAAAACCTTTCTATACTTTCGGTTATCTCACGTATTGCACCGTTGTTTGGTTTTGTGGGAACGATCGTTGGGTTGGTATTGTTGTTGAAAGATTTTGCAACCATCAGCAACCCATCCGTAAGTCAGATCGCTGATGCGATGTATATAAAACTGATCACTTCTGCAAGTGGATTGATCATTGGTATGCTGGCATATTTAGGATATAGCTATCTCGATACACAGATCAACAGAACAGCAAACAGAATGGAGGCGGCAAGTAGTGAGTTTATTGATATTCTGCAAGAACCAACCAGATAATTTTAAAAAATGAGCTTAAGAAAAAATAGACTTAGAGATAATCACAATGAAGTGGACGCCGGTCCATTGAATGATATTCTGTTTATACTACTGATGTTCTTTTTAATGATATCTACATTGGCTAATCCGAATGTGATAAAGATGAGTGTGCCCAAGGCAAAAAGCGATACAAAAACAAAACAAAGTGTTGTTGTTAGTGTTGACAAAGAAAAGCATGTATACGTCGGTTCAAAATTGGTTATTATGGACTCTCTTGAATCGGCCTTGAAAAAATATATCAACGAAGGAGACAGTGTAAAACCGGCCGTAGTGATCAATGCAGATTCATCTTCTGCCTGGGGCGAAATTGTAAAAGTGATGAAAGTGGCTCGCCGTTTAGGTGCTACAACATCGGCTACCGTTAGCGGAACAGAGTAGCTATTACAAATCTTTCTTTTCCTGATAGGTCTTTTTTTATTTCTACGTTTTCGTAACCGGATGCAAACAATGCAGCTGTCTCTTTCCCAAAATTTTCGTGTATTTCAACAAATATTTTTCCGTTATTGTTGAGATGTATCCTGCCGAAAGCGGCTATCTTTTCATAAAATAATAAAGGCCTGTCATTGGGTACAAATAAAGCAGAATATGGTTCGTACTCTGTTACATTTTTGTCTAATCTTTCTTTTTCACTAACAGGAATGTAAGGGGGATTACTTACGATCACATCAAAAGTTGGCAACTCTTGCCACTTGCTTTCATCTAAAAAATCAAATTCTATAAAATTGATCGAAGTATTTTGAGCAATTGAATTTTCTTTTGCAAGATCAAGCGAATTTTCGCTAATATCAATTGCTGTAACTGTTGAATGCGGAAAATCTTTTTTTATTGCTATAGGAATACATCCACTGCCGGTACCTATATCTAAAATATTTACGATCTCGGAGGAACTGTTGCGTAAATCGTAAGTCGAAAATCGTAAATGATCAGTCACAATTTTCACTAATTCTTCAGTCTCTGGCCTCGGTATTAAAACATGTTTATTAACTTTCAACTTCATATTATAAAACCATGCCTGTCCAATAACATACTGTATGGGTTTATGTTCAAGTAATTCCTGCAAGCAAGTTTCAATTCTTTGTCTCGTTGTTTTAGAAATTTCTTTATCAGGAGTAAGTAAAATATCTGTTTTTGAAAACTGTCCGATATTTTCCATTAACCAATCGGTTATGATCGTAGCTTCATTAATATTATATAGGTTCAACAATCGCTCCTGAAAATTTCTATATATAGTTCTAATTGTCATCCACGCAAACTTAGTTTATTTTTTCAGCCGATTGCTGCTGTATGCGTAATTTTGCTCACTTGACAGGTCATGAATCATATATGCATCGGTGCCTTGAGTTGGCAAAACTTGGGTTAGGGGCAGTAGCACCTAATCCAATGGTGGGTGCCGTGTTGGTGCATGAAGGCAGAATAATTGGTGAAGGATACCATCAACAATATGGAAAAGCGCATGCGGAAGTGAATTGTATCAATAGTGTTTCAGAAGCTGATCGTTCATTGATAGAAAAAAGTACTTTATATGTTTCACTAGAACCATGTGCTCATTTCGGCAAAACACCACCTTGTGCAGACCTTATCATCAAAAATAAAATACCTTCTGTAGTCATTGCTTGTACAGATATTTATAAAGAAGTGTCTGGTAAAGGCATTCAAAAATTAAAAGATGCAGGTATTGAAGTTGTAACGGGTGTTTTAGAAAATGATGCGTTGGAATTGAACAAAAGATTCTTCACTTTTCATCAGAAGAAAAGACCGTTTATTATATTGAAGTGGGCTCAGAGCGCCGATGGTAAAATTGCCAATGCCGATTATTCAAGCGTTGCGATCAGCAATGATCAAACAAATAAATTAATGCATCGTTGGCGTAGCGAAGAGGATGCTATTTTAGTTGGCACCAACACTGCATTGTATGACAATCCATCTTTAACAACACGACTCTGGGAAGGTAAGAATCCGGTTAGGTTGGTTATTGATAAGACACTGACACTACCTACAACATTGAATTTGTTCGATAAGAAAGTGAAAACAATTGTGTTTAATACGATCAAACATGAAGACGGAGAAAATTTATTTTACCATAAAATAAATGTTGCTGAAGACTTTATTACGCAAATACTTGATGCATTATATCAATTAAATATTCAAAGTGTATTTGTAGAAGGTGGAGCAAAATTGTTGCAATCTTTTATTGACAAAAATTTGTGGGATGAAGTTGTTGTCATTACCAACGAGCAATTAAATATAGAAAATGGAATTGCAGCACCCCAATTTATTTCTCCTAAATTATTAGCAACGAAAAGTATTCATTCAGATAAAATAGAATTTTATAAAAATTGACAACCATCATCGATAAAGAATATTATCTGACCATCAGTCAAATTGCTTCTGCTGAATTTAAAGACAGAGGTAGTAAATTTATTGCGTATGCTTTTCCGATAACAACTGCCGATGATTTTAAAAAGCATTTACAACAACTCAAAAAAGAACACCCTAAAGCTGTTCATCACTGCTTTGCCTATCGGATAGGGTTAGATGGAAATACATTCCGCAGTAGTGATGATGGAGAGCCTTCGGGAACTGCCGGTAAGCCTATCTTAGGACAAATTGATAGCAAAGAAATTACTGATGTGGCTGTAATTGTGGTAAGATATTGGGGAGGTACTTTACTCGGTGTGCCCGGTTTGATCAACGCATATAAAACCGCTACAGCATTGGTTTTACAAACAGTGCCGATCGTTCAAAAACCGATCGAGATCAATTATGCTATCCAGTTTGATTATACACAGATGAATGATGTGATGATGATTCTGAAAAAATATAATTGCACCGTGCTGAATCAGGAGTTACAGCTATTTTGCATTGTAAACATCGGAATGCCGATCAATCGTACAACAGAAGTGTTGTATGCCTTAAACGAATTGAAAAATGTTGAGATAAAAAAGCAGTAATTAAAATCTTGGGCAAGGAACACCTTTTCCGTGCTCTTCTTTTTTCTGAATATAAATCAAAGATATTTCTGTACCACCTTTGCTGGCAGTTGCTGCTTTTAATGAAGATACGTTTACATCATAACTAAATCCAAGAAGAATATTATTGAATTCTAATCCTACATAAGGAATTACGGCATCTTTCAATCTATACCATGCACCAAGATAAAGATTAGAAACCTTTTCATTATCAACATCATTTAATCTTCTCGAAAAAGCACCACCGGCCACAAACTCTGAAGCCTGATTTTGATATTGGAAAATTGCAGAGCTATGAAAACCATTTTTGTCATCTATCGGTGTAGAATAACCGCCGTGTATGGTAAGACGTGGTTGCAATAGCCATAATTGGTCAATGAATCCAACAGCAGGTTGATTGATATGGTAAACAGAGGCACCAAAATAATAATTGTTTTCTCCTGTGCTTGAACCCGAAAATAATAAACCTGCATTTACATCAAAATAGTTTTGAGTGCTACCGTTGGTTAAAACTTCCGAAGTTGTTGGTTTTGTAAAGCCATTAGCTGTTAACTGATCTTCAAACCTAAGTTTTGTAACATCTAAATTTAAACTGCTGTATGTTGCCTGAATACCGGCGCCGAATGTATTATTACCCTCTTCATCTAGAGCTTTATGATAGCTCATTGACAGTGAACCGAAATTAAGTTTCAGCGCATTGTCGGCGCTTTGATCGCTTAATCCGGAAAAACCAATACCCAAAATATCATTCTCAGGCAATGCCTTTTTCAAAATACCGAAATCAACTGATCCACTTGTAGTTACATAAGCTTTTGGTATCGATGGCCATTGGTCCCTATGGTTAGCAGCCAAACGAAATATGCCGTCAAACTTACCGGTAAAAGCAGGATTAAGTGTTAGCGGAGAGGAAAAAAATTGTGAAAAATGAGGATCCTGTGCTTTAACAGTATTGATAAGCAGTAGGGTACATATGAATAAAAAAATATTTCTCAATTTCATCAGTCAGTTTCTATTTATTAAAGATAATAAATTGTCTTAAAATGCTGTATCAAAATCATTAATTTTTAGATCAGCTCTGCATTTTGCTTCCAAAGGCAAGATCACCGGCATCTCCCAACCCTGGAACAATATATCCTTTAGCGGTTAGTTCATCATCAATATCGCCACACCAGATAGTAGCTTTAGGTTCGGCTCTCAAAACATATTCTATTCCTACGGTGCAGGCAATAGCACATACCACGTGTATTTGTTTAACCTCTCCCTCATCTTTTAAGAACTGAATGGCTTTTACAAGAGAAGCGCCTGTTGCAATCATTGGGTCGCTAATAATGATGACTTTCCCGTCCACCTCCGGACAACTCATGTATTCTATTTGGATGTCAAAACTTCCGTCTGGCTTATGTTTCCTATACGCACTGATGAAAGCGTTTTCACCTTTATCAAAATAATTGAGCAAACCCGTATGCATACCCAATCCGGCTCTTAAAATAGTAGCCAGTATAGGTTGAGCTTTCAGCATTTTTGCGTTAGCAGTACCAAGTGGAGTCTGTACTTCTTTTTCATCCCATTCCATGGTTTTACTGATCTCGTAGGCAGTTACTTCCGCAATGCGTTCAAGGTTTCTGCGAAAACGCATTCGGTCATTTTGTACATCCACATTTCTTAACTCACTTACCCAATTGCTAACCAGTGAATGTTCTTTACTGAGATTAATTACCATAAAAATTGCAGTTTTTAACGATCTATATCTACAAATCTATATTTTGCATCGCAGAAACTAAAATTTATTTATGATTTACAGGGCAATTGGCATCATGAGCGGTAGTTCCTTAGACGGACTGGATATCGCTTACGTGGTATTTGAAGAAACCGGCGGTAAATGGAATTATGAAATTATACAGGGTGAGTGCATTGCCTATACTGATGAATGGACAAATAAATTAAAAACTGCTATTGATCTTTCAGCATTGAATTATCAGCTATTGCATACCGCTTACGGCCATTACATAGGCGAAAAAATAAATGAATTTATTACTGCAAATAATTTAGAGCATAAAGTGCATTTGATAGCCTCACACGGGCATACAACTTTTCATGTGCCTGCAAAAAAAATGACAGCTCAGTTAGGTGATGGTGCTGCCATTGCTGCTACAACAAAATTACCGGTAGTAAGTGATCTTAGAAATTTAGATATCGCCTTCGGCGGACAAGGGGCACCGATAGTACCGATCGGGCATAAATTATTATTTCCCCAATTCAATTGTTTTTTAAATATTGGTGGCATTGCAAATATTTCTTTTAAGCAAGATGAAAAATATATTGCCTATGATATTTGTCCGGCTAACCGAGTGTTAAATATGTTGGTTGGTGCAAAGGATTTGTTTTATGATGATGAAGGCCGAATAGCAGCTATAGGAAAGATCAATCAACAATTATTACAACAATTAAATGCATTAGAATATTACAGTCAGCCATACCCGAAATCTTTGGCCAATAGTTATGGGACAGATATTATTTATCCTTTGATAAAAAATGCATCGTTATCCATCGAAGATGCTTTAGCAACTTATGTAGAACATATCGCTGCTCAAATTAGTAAAGCCTCTCCCAACTTTCAATCTCCAACCTCCAACCTCCAGCTCCTTGTAACCGGTGGCGGAGCTCTTAATAAATTTTTAATTGAAAGATTAACAGTTCATTTATCTCCGAAAGGGATCAATGTTTTTGTGCCCGATGAAAAACTCATTCAATACAAGGAAGCTCTGGTTATGGCTTTGATAGGCGTATTACGTTGGAGAGAAGAAGTGAATGTACTTTCTTCTGTAACCGGTGCTGTACAAAATAGTATTGGCGGTGCTATGTGGCTTGGCAACACAGATTAGATATCACTTCTATTGACCATCGTCCATAGTCAATGGCACACCACCACTTTAACAAACTATTTTCTTTTTAATTATTTTCTTGTGTAAAAATTTGTACAATGAAAAAAATATTCGGTCTGTTAGTAATTGCTTCAATGGTAGTTGCTGCATGTAATAATAAAACGGAAGATGCTAAAGCAGAAAAAGACAGCTACGAAAAAACCAAAGAAACACTGGAAGAAAAGGAAAAGAAAAATCCGACTATGTTTTTAAAAGCAAGTGCTCGTGATAAACGTAATTTGATTGGGCAAACGGTTATAAAGGTAGAAGTGACAAACAATGCCAAAGTTTGTACCTATAAAGATGTACAGTTGGAATTATCTTTCATTAGTAAAACCGGCGCCTTATTAGAAAAAGATAAGGAAACCGTTTATGACGAAATTACTCCCGGTAAATCAGTCGATTTCAAAACAAAATATTTTGCACCAAAAGGAACGGATAGTGTTGGGGTGAAAATATTGAGTGCGAAAACAAATTAACCTTACACTATATCATTTACTAACAAATTTTTCGAAATTACTTTTTAACTAAAGTGTTTCGATTTTAAGAGTAGAATTACCAATGTTGAAGCTACAGTAGTACAACTGGTGCACAGAGCTGTGCGGCAGGAACGGGCAGTAATCGTTCCTGCCTTGAATTTTTTTGTTACTTTTTTGTTTCAAGACAAAAAAGTAAATATAGACTGACACGAAGTAAATAAGATCTACACAAAACTAAACGTATCCCCGTCAAACAACCCTTTATCACTCAATTTCAAATGTGGTATTACTAACAGCGCCATAAAAGACAAGGTCATGAATGCAGCATTCAAATGGCTGCCTAATTCTTCTTTCACCATTTTATCGATAGCAGTATACGCATCTGCAACTTTGTAACCATCTTCATTACTCATCAATCCTGCAACAGGTAAACCCAATACCATTTCGTTTTCATTAGTTACGCTACTTACACCACCTTGTTCTTTAATAACAAGATTCACCGCTTTGCAAATACTTACATCATCTACACCCACCGCAATAATATTATGACTGTCATGTGCAACAGTAGAAGCAATGGCACCTTTCTTTAAACCAAAATTTTTCACAAAAGATTTTGCAACAACGGACTGCTTATAGCGGTTAACCACAACTATTTTTAAAATATCATTTTCAATATCACTTACAATTTCCCCATTAAGAACAACAGGTTTTACCATTAGCTTGTTAGTGATCAACTGTCCTTCCAGTGCTTCAATTACAGGGATCTCTCTTTCATTGTTATAAACAACAATAAAATCAGCAGGATTGGTAGGTTTGCAATTAAACTGATTGATAACACCACCTTTCGTAGTCGTTATTTTTGAAACACCATTTTCTGCAACTAAATTTCCATCAATATAAGTTTGAGAAATTTTAAAATCTTTCAGGTCTTCCGCAATAATAAAATCTGCAGCATCGCCAACTCTTAATAAACCAACATTCATTTTATAATGCAGTACAGGGTTAATACAAGCGGCTTGTAATATTTTAAAAACATCAATGCCTTTTGCAACAGCCCTTGCACACAATTGATTGATATGTCCTAATACTAAACTGTCCGGATGTTTATCATCACTGCAAAACATCATCATCTCATAGTTATCATGCATCAAGGCAATCAATGCTTCAAAATTCTTGGCTGCACTTCCTTCTCTGATCAATATCTTCATGCCAAAGCCCAATTTATCTTCAGCTTCTTCTCTGGTAAAACATTCATGATCCGTACTGATACCGGCGTCAATATATTTTTTTGCATCAGCTCCTCTCAATCCCGGCGCATGTCCATCAACCGGTTTATTATATTTTTTAGCTGAGGCAATCTTTTTCATCACCTCTTCATCATTGAACAACACCCCCGGAAAATTCATCATCTCACTTAAATAATAAATATCATCGCTTTGCAAAAGCTTATCAACATCTTCCGAAAGCAATGCAGCACCTGCAGTTTCAAAAATAGTGGCAGGCACACAACTTGGTGCACCAAAATGAAATTTAAAAGGAACAGTTTTGCCGTTAGCGATCATATATTCAACGCCTTCAATGCCACAAACATTGGCAATTTCATGAGGATCGCTGATCGTTGCAACGGTACCATGTACTACTGCAAGTTTGCCAAATTCACTAGGAACGAGCATACTACTTTCTACATGAACATGACTATCTACAAATCCGGGTAAAATAAATGGCGCTGTATTATCTCTTATCTCTAGCCCATCGTCCGTCGTTTTTTCTATCGATTTAATTTTCCCATCTTCAACCACCACTTCGCCAAAAAAAATTTCTTTATTAAAAATATCTACTATGTTTCCTTTAACTGAATACGATTTCATTTCTTTTTATTTGAGTATTGATAAAAATAGGAATTATTTGTTATTTCTAGATTTTAATAGTGTATCAAAGCGTTGAAAGCCCTATTAAACCTCACTTTTTCTCCAAATTATCGTGTATTTTCTACGCAATTTGATTTTAGACCTCAAAACCGTCCGTTTTCTGCTGTAATTTTCGTACATTCGCACTCGAATTCAAAAAATTAATCAATCAAAATACATAAGAAATGAGTACAGTAAAAGTTGCAATTAATGGTTTCGGTCGTATCGGACGTTTAGTTTTCCGTCAAATATATAATATGCAAGGCATCGATGTTGTTGCTATCAACGACTTAACAAGTCCTGCAGTTTTAGCACATCTATTAAAATATGATAGCGCACAAGGCCGTTTCGATCAAAAAGTAACTGCAACTGAAAATTCGATCATTGTAGATGGTCATGAAGTAAAAATTTACGCTCAAAAAGATCCTGCACAAATTCCTTGGGGTAGCCATGGTGTTGATGTGGTAATTGAAAGTACAGGTTTCTTTACAGATAAAGATAAAGCTGCGGCTCACATTACTGCCGGTGCAAAGAGAGTAGTGATCTCTGCTCCTGCTACAGGCGATTTGAAAACAGTTGTTTTCAATGTGAATCATGCAATTTTGGATGGTAGCGAAACGATCATCAGCTGTGCAAGTTGTACAACTAACTGTTTAGCTCCAATGGCTAAAGTGTTAAATGACACTTACGGAATTGAAATGGGTATCATGACTACCATTCACGCCTATACGAACGATCAAAATACTTTAGATGCGCCACATCCAAAAGGTGATTTGCGTAGAGCAAGAGCTGCTGCTGCTAACATTGTACCAAACAGTACAGGTGCTGCAAAAGCAATCGGTTTAGTATTACCTGAATTAAAAGGTAAATTAGACGGTAGTGCACAAAGGGTTCCAACCATCACCGGTTCATTAACTGAATTGACAAGTGTATTGAATAAAAAAGTAACTGTAGAAGAAATTAATGCTGCAATGAAAGCTGCTGCTAATGAAAGCTATGGTTATACTGAAGATGAAATTGTAAGCTCTGATATCATCGGTACGCATTTTGGTAGCTTGTTTGATGCAACTCAAACTAAAGTAATGACCATTGGCGACAAACAATTAGTGAAAACTGTTAGCTGGTACGATAATGAAATGAGCTATGTATCTCAATTGGTACGTACTGTTAAGCATTTCGCAGGTTTGATCAGCTAATACAAAACAAATATTTTATGCCGGACTTGTTCCGGCTTTTTTTATCAATAACTTTTTTATGAGTAAATTTTCCGAATACAATTTTAAAGGCCAAAAAGCATTAGTTCGTGTTGATTTCAACGTACCGTTAGATGCTGAATTTAATATTACAGATGACACAAGAATGACCGCAACCATTCCAACCATTAAAAAAATATTGGCAGATGGTGGTAGCGCAATTTTAATGAGTCACTTAGGTCGTCCCAAAGATGGTCCAACCGATAAATACTCATTAAAACATTTAGTGAAACATTTATCTGATCTATTGAACGTAGAATCAAAAAGCAGCACAACCGCACCAATTGTTCGTGTATTCTTTGCCGATGATTGTATTGGCGAACAAGCTGTACTAACGGCTAACATGTTAAAGCCGGGTGAAGTTTTATTATTAGAAAATCTTCGTTTTTATAAAGAAGAAGAAAAAGGCGACGAAGCATTCGCAGAAAAATTAAGCAAGCTGGGAGATGTATATGTGAACGATGCATTTGGTACAGCACACAGAGCTCATGCAAGTACGGCAGTGATTGCAAAATTCTTTGCTGCAGATAAAAAAGTGTTTGGTTTGTTAATGGAAGGAGAAGTGATCAGTGCAGAAAAAGTATTACATCATTCAGAAAAACCTTTTGTTGCGATCATTGGTGGCGCAAAAGTTTCGGATAAGATTCTTATTATCGAAAATTTATTGGAAAGAGCAACCGATATCATTATTGGCGGTGGTATGGCATATACATTTATGAAAGCACGTGGTGGTAAAATTGGAAAATCATTGTGTGAAGACGACCGTTTGCAAACAGCCGTAGAAATTTTGGAAAAAGCAAAGCAAAAAAATGTAAGCATTCATTTGCCCGAAGATTCAATTTGTGCAGATAATTTTGATGCTAAGGCAAATACACAAATTACTCAAAGTGATGCGGTGCCGGATGGTTGGATGGGGCTGGATATCGGTCCGAAAGCAGTAGGCATCTTCAGTGAAATAATCAATAAATCAAAAACCATTTTATGGAACGGTCCGATGGGTGTTTTTGAAATGGAAAAATTTCAGAACGGAACCAAATCAATTGCTTTGGCTGTAGCCGAATCTACCAGAAACGGTGCTTTTAGTTTAGTAGGTGGTGGAGATAGTGTTGCAGCAGTAAACCAATTCCATTTAGCAGACCAGGTTAGTTATGTAAGTACAGGTGGCGGCGCTATGTTGGAATATTTTGAAGGAAAGGTTTTACCGGGCATAGCAGCCATAAAATAGAATTGTCAAATATTTTTTACTAGGCCTGTGTACGAACACAGGCTATTTTTTTACCGACTATTAGTAGCACTTTACCGACACAATTTGCCTCTTATAGAATTAATCATTCTATATCTGGAAGAAATATTATATTTATCTTCTTAAAACAAAAAACAAAATAACATGAAACGTTCAGGTCTTATTATTTTAGGTATCGTTGCTGTATTAGTACTATGGGTGATCAGTGTTCGAAATGGTCTTGCTACAGCATCAACAGGTATTGATGGCGAATGGGGTAAAGTTGAGAATCAGTATCAACGTAAAGCAAAACTCTATGAGAATTTAGTGAGCACCGTTAGGGGAGCAGCTAAAAATGAAGATACGACATTGATAAAAATTGTTCAGATGCGTTCAAGAATTCCAAACATTACGCCTGATCAAAATAATCCGCAACAGGTTGCCCAGGCAGATAAACAATACAGTGACTTGGGAAGGGCTATGTTGAATATTAATATCGAAGCTTATCCTACATTAAAAGCTACCGAGTTGTTTAAAGATTTGCAAACACAGGTAGAAGGAACAGAGAATAGAGTAACGACAGCGTTAGGCGATTGGAATAATGCGATCACTGCTTACAATACAAAGCTCGTAAGATTCCCTGCAAATATGGTGGCAGGTCTTTTTGGATATACCAAGAAGAATAACTACAAAGCAGATGAAGGAGCAAAAGACGCCAAAATTGACATCGATAAATAATTAAATCATCACGGTGCCACTATTTCCTTTATTCAAAAAGAAAGATTTTTTTTCTGCTGAAGAAAAAAAACAGATCGTGGAATGTATCCGCTCTGCTGAAAGACAGACAAGCGGAGAGATAAGGGTATTTGTAGAAAGCAAAAATCCTTTTGTAGACCCGATTGACAGAGCAGCTGAAATTTTCTTTAAATTCAAAATGCGGGATACAGAGCACCGCAATGCGGTGCTCTTATACATTGCCACAAAAGATAAGGAACTGGCCCTGTTTGCTGATCAGGGTATTTATGAAAGAACGGGAGCTGAATACTGGAATAGTTCTGTTCAAAACATGATCGCTTCTTTTACAAAAGAAAATATCACCAACGGTTTGGAACAATGCATTTTGCAAATAGGACAAACATTGAAAGAAAAATTTCCATACGAAGCGACCACAGATAAAAATGAATTACCCGATGAAATAATTTTCGGGAAATAAGCTATTAAATTTTCTCCTTAGGAGATAACATGAAAAAACTTCTATCTATATTTTTTTTGTTGGTATCTGCATCTGTTTTTGCTCAAAGCAATTTTGATGCAAGAGCTTTGCTGAAACCCAGAACCGGTAAGCAGGAGTTAGTGAATGATTTTACCGGAACGCTTACTACAGCTCAAAAACAAGCACTCGAAAAAAAACTTTATACATTCGATGATAGCACTACTATTCAAATAGCAGTAGTAATCATTCCTACTTTAAATGGCGATAATATAGCCGAATACAATACAAAACTTTTACGAGCCTGGGGAGTAGGTGAAAAGAAGAATAACACTGGTGTAGTGTTACTCATTGTCAAAAATGATCGTAAGCTCAACATTACAACCGGTTATGGAATGGAAGGTGCATTACCTGATATTACCTGCAAACATATAATCGATGAAGAAATTGTTCCAAGATTAAAAGGCGATGATTATTATGGAGGTATAGAGCAAGGAACAAATGCTATTATAAAAGCGGTCAAAGGAGAATATCAGGCCCCTGCCGGTTATCACAAAAGAGGTAAAATATCAACATTAAAAATTATACTGATTATCATTATAGCTTTGGTTATTCTTTCGTCCATTGGTGGTGGTACTGGTGGTTCATATATGAGCAGGCGTGGATCAAGACCTGTATTTTGGGGCGGCGGCGATTTAGGAGGCTGGGGTGGAGGTGGTAGAAGTAGCGGTGGCGGTGGTTGGAGCGGTGGTGGAGGCTTCGGCGGTTTCGGTGGGGGTAGCTCTGGTGGCGGTGGAGCCAGTGGAAGTTGGTAACAAAGGCGATGTTACGAAATGATACAATTACAAAAATTTTCCTCAACCGATTATGACATTTTATTGTCATGGATAGATTCTGAAGAATTGCTCATGCAATTCGCAGGACCGGCATTTACTTTTCCTTTAACAGCAGATCAACTAGATCGATCTTTAAACGATCGCAACAGGTATGCATTTAAAGTGATTCAAATCAATACCAAAGCAATGATCGGATATGCGGAAATTTGTATCAAAGAAAATACAGCCTGCCTATGTAGAATACTAATTGGTGATAAAAGCTTAAGAGGTAAAGGTATCGGCCAAAAAATAGTAGAACAGTTACTAGAGTATGCATTTGCCAAGCTCGATCAACAGACTGCCGAATTAAACGTGTATGACTGGAATACTGCTGCAATAAAATGTTACGAGAAACTTGGATTTGAAATTAATCCTGACAAAAAAAGTGAAAGCAGAATAAATGAAAAGATTTGGATATCGTTAAACATGCATCTGCAGAAAGAAAAATGGATAAAAAAGAAATTCTGAAAATAAAAAAGCTGCGTACTAACGCAGCTTTTTTATATAAATTTTAGATATTGATTAGAAAGTATATCTAACACCTAATCCGCCCCAGTCACCATAAAAACCACGGCCATCTCCAAACTCAAAAGTAGGTTGCCAATCAAGAGAGAGGTTTAATGGTAAATTCTTGAATTTATAATCCATACCAATTACGCCATCAATACCTACAAAAGTATTGCTCCCTTTGTAAAAACCAACGTGAGCACCCGGGCCAATATACCATTTCAAATTTGATTCGGTATTTAAGTCGCCATGTATTTCATATAAGCCTGTAATACGGGTTCCGGCATTATTAAAGAAGCCGATAAATTCCAACGCATTTTTTTGATCCAAAAATGTTTTTAGAGTTAAACCTCCACCATTCCAGATTTTAATACCTGCAGCAGTTTTATAAGTTAAACTGTTTGCGGTTTTGTTTTGAGCATTTGTTACACTCACTACTAACATCATTGATAAGACAAGGATACTAATTTTTTTCATGTTCATTTTTTATGTGTTTTTAATTTTAATGATCTCTATTTATTACCATTTGTACGAAATTAACTCAAAACCTACTAGTTTGACAAGGTTTTCTAACAATTTTTATACCAATCCGAAATAAATAGTTTTGAGCCTAAGACTGAAAATGATAATAAAAAGTTGCATCCTAATAAAAAAGAGCTAAAAAACACGCCATATGGCGTGTTTTTTAGCTGTATTCAATCTTATTTAAAAACTTGCTTTATATACTCTTCAATCACTTTTCCCTTTGCCTTGCTTAAACCATCAAATCCTTTTTTAAATGCAGGGTCAACATAAACATGATATTGTGCAGGAATTTCATTTCTGAATTTTATTACATGATCTATTCCTTTTTTTACTTTTTCAATATCGGCGATATTTTTAAGGTAATTACAATAGGTAATAGAGGCTCCAACTTTTTCTTGAGAAGTTGGAGACTCATCAAAGTTCGTAGAAACATAGTCAAAATCCTTTTCGTCGCCGTTTGCCATAATGATGTCAGCTACAGCCCTGCCTAATGCACCTTTAGCATCTCCTGTATATTTCTTAGCAGTTTCGTAAGCTTTTGCAGGTTCAAGTTTACTTAGCCCTTCTAAAGCGGCGCCGGCAACTGAATAGGATGAATCGTTAACATTACGTTTAAAAATATCCAAATATTTTGAATCAGCGGTTTGAGCTAAGAACCTGATTGCAGCGGCTTTACTTTTTTTGTTTTTATCTGTCAATGCATTTTCTTCAACTTGTTTGAGTATTGCATCGTCAATAGCTATTTCAGATCTGCCAAGAGCATTAATAGCCTGGCTTCTGAGACGACTGAACTTATCACTAATGCCAAGCGCTAATTCAGGTTTCCCATTTTGTTCAAAGTAATCCAGTGCTTCTTTTCTGTCAAGATAATTAGGCGCATGTTTATATTGAAACACATATTCTTCGGTTGATTTATTATCTGTTTTTTCACACAGTAATATTTTATCAGCATCAACATTGATCAACTCGGGCTTACTACCGTAATTAAAAATAAAAGTATCTGCACGGTTTTGCAACCATACATTATGACGTTCTTTGTCTTTTCCAATATATACATCAATGGCAATTGGCAGTTTAAAGATTTTATTGCCTTCCTGTACCTGATTTACAAACACATAAGCTTTTTCATTTGCGGCATCATATTTATACGAAATGTCTAATTTCGGGTGTCCGCTACCGTAATACCATTGATTCCAGAACCAGTTTAGATCTTTGCCGGTAACCTCTTCAAATGCTAAACGCAATTGAGCAGCTTCACCTGTTTTAAATTTGTTGGTGGTTAAATAATTATTGACAGATTTAAAGAATGCATCATCACCAACATAATTGCGTAACATTTGTAAAATACGACCGCCTTTATTGTAACTCACGGCATCAAACATATCCTCTTTGTCGGCATATTTAAAACGAACCAGATCTTTATCTGCGCTTTCACTGAATAAATACCCTTCCATGTCATCATAATTGTGTGCATCGGCAAAGTCTTTACCATACTTATATTCAAACCAAATGCATTCGCTGAAGTTTGCAAAACTTTCATTCACTGTAAGGTTGCTCCAGCTTTCAGCAGTAACAAGATCTCCAAGCCATTGATGAAACAATTCATGTGCGATAGTTCCTTCCCAGGAATTTCCATCAGTTAATTGTCTTGCATTTTGATAAGCACTTTCCTGGTGTAGAGTAGCAGTTGTATTTTCCATTGCGCCACTTACGTAATCTCTTCCCACCATTTGTGCATATTTAGCCCACGGGAAATCAATGCCCAATTTTTCAGAAAAAACTTTCATCATTTCACTGGTATTCCCAAAAACACCTTTTGCAAATGCTGCCTGATCTTTCTCTACATAATAACTAACTTCTTTTCCTTTATAACTGTCTTTGATCACAGCAAAATCACCTATTCCCATAAAAAATAAGTATGGAGCATGTGGCAGATCCATTTTCCAGTAATCCGTTCTTGTCCCATCTGCGTTATTTTTTTTGCTGATTAATAATCCATTGCTAAGTGTTACATACTTTGCCGGAACAGTCATATAAATTTCTTCAGTACTTTTTTGATTCGGCTTATCAATGGTTGGCATCCATACACTATTATTTTCCGTTTCACCTTGAGTCCATACCTGTGTCGGCTTGGTTTTATCTTCTCCTTTGGGATTTATAAAATATAATCCACGAGAATCTGTAATAGCAGCGCTACCTTTCGATTTAATATCATTTGGTCTTGATACGTATGCTATGTAAACGGTGTATTTATCGTTGCCGGAATATTTCTTATCAAGCTTGATAAATAACTGTAAACTATCATAAGTGTATTTCAAAGGACTCTTGGCGTTGCCTTTCATAATAGCAACCTCTTTAATATCCATTCCCTTTGCATCAAGCGTTAAAGAATCGGTTGCATAAAAATGAGGCTTTAATGTAACCCATGCTTTTCCATATAAATGAGCTTTCGAAAAATCAAACCTTACATCCAGTTTGGTATGTACAAGGTCATTTACTTTGGTTGTTGTTGCCCTGTAAATGTTTTTCCAAGAAGTGTCCGGAGCACTTGAAACTTCCTGTGCCATACTAATTTGTACAGCAGTCATTGTACAAAACATTATCAAAAATCCTTTCTTCATAAATTTTATTTTAGTGTGTAAAAATAAGGTTACTCGGTTTATAGCAATGATTTTTTGTATAAATGGTAAAACCATTATAAGAATGAGTAAATTTGTCTAAATAAGGTAACCCATGCAAAAATTTGTCTATTGCCTTTTGTTGATTGCAGCTTCGCTGAACAGCGCTGCACAGCAAAGCAGATTTATTTATATACAAACCGAAAATAAGCAACCCTTTTATGTTAAAGTAGATAAAAGAGTATTCAGTTCGTCTGCGTCAGGGTATGTAATAATTCCAAAACTGATAGATGGTACTTATAATTTATCCATCGGATTTCCCAAAAATGAATCGCCTGCTCAAAACATACAATGTACCATCGATAAAAAAGATCAAGGGTACTTGCTTAAAAATTTTGGAGACAAAGGATGGGGGCTTTTCAATTTACAAACCTTAAATGTATTGATGGCAGGAGCCGGTGCTCAAAATAATACACCATCTGTCGTTAAAGAAGAGAAGACAGACGCTTTTTCAAATATGCTGGCAGATGTTGTAAAAGATCCTTCAATAAAACAAAAGGATGCAGTAGTAGAGCCTTTTAAAAAGGAAGAACCCGAAGTTGTCAAACCACAGGAACCTGAACTTAAAGTACAACCTGAATCTGAAGTACCAAAAGAGGTTATAACAAGAATCTTGTATAATACCAATACTGAAGGCACGGAACTTGTGTATGTAGATAAAAATGGCGATGCTTTAGATACAATAAGAATATTTATTCCCGCAGAAA
>NZ_JBODJB010000001.1:1355000-2749286 GCF_050611725.1 Ferruginibacter sp. SUN002
TGAAAGGCCAATCAAACTGAGAGATAGCTCGTTCTCCCCGAAATGTTTTTAGGAACAGCCTCGGATTATAGACGTTTAGTACAGGTAGAGCTACTGATTGGACTAGGGGGCTTCACCGCCTACCAAATCCTGACAAACTCCGAATGGTACTAAATATCTCCGGGAGTGAGGCTGTGGGCGCTAAGGTCCATGGCCGAGAGGGAAATAACCCAGATTAGCAATTAAGGTCCCTAATACGTAGTTAAGTTGATCAAACGAGGTGGAGTTTCTATAACAGCCAGGATGTTGGCTTGGAAGCAGCCATTCATTTAAAGAGTGCGTAACAGCTCACTGGTCGAGAGACTCTGCACGGAAAATAATCGGGCATCAAACTACGAACCGAAATTCTAAACACTACGCTAGGCGTAGTTGTGGTAGGGGAGCATTGAAACAACAGCGAAGGTGTGTAGCGATGCATGCTGGAGTGGTTTCAAAAGAAAATGTAGGCATAAGTAACGATAATTGAAGTGAAAAACTTCAACGCCGTAAACCCAAGGTTTCCTGATCAATGTTAATCAGATCAGGGTTAGTCGGGTCCTTAGGCAAACCCGAAAGGGGTAGCTGATGGCAAGTTGGTTAATATTCCAACACCTGTTTATACTTCGATGGGGTGACGAGGTAGTGAAAGATCCGCCCGGTTACGGAATACCGGGTTAAAGGGTGTAGATATTGGTTGTGTAGGCAAATCCGCACGACTAGTCGAACCTGATAGTACAGCAAAGCTTCGGCAGCGCTGATAGTGATCCTAATCAAACCTCCGAGAAAAACCTCTAAGTTATGGTATAGACAGCCCGTACCGCAAACCGACACAGGTGGGTGGGATGAATATTCTAAGGCGCTCGGGTGAGCCGTGGAGAAGGAACTAGGCAAATTGACGCTGTAACTTCGGGATAAAGCGTACCGTCTTCGGACGGTCTCAGTAAAATGGTACAACCAACTGTTTAGCAAAAACACAGGGCCCTGCAAAATCGAAAGATGACGTATAGAGCCTGATACCTGCCCGGTGCTGGAAGGTTAAGGAAGGATGTTCGGAGTAATCCAAAGCTTCTGACTGAAGCCCCAGTAAACGGCGGCCGTAACTATAACGGTCCTAAGGTAGCGAAATTCCTTGTCGGGTAAGTTCCGACCTGCACGAATGGTCTAATGAGTTGTACACTGTCTCCTCCACGAGCCCGGTGAAATTGTAGTATCGGTGAAGATGCCGGTTACCCGTCACGGGACGGAAAGACCCCATGAACCTTCACTACAACTTTGCATTGATTTTGAATTTTTGATGTGTAGGATAGTTGGGAGACTTTGAAGTTGCGTCGCTAGGCGTGATGGAGTCGTCGTTGAAATACCAACCTTTAAACATTTAGAATCTAATCCCTAACGGGAAACAGTGCATGGTGGGTAGTTTGACTGGGGTGGTCGCCTCCTAAAATGTAACGGAGGCTTGCAAAGGTTCCCTCAGTACGGTTGGTAATCGTACATAGAGCGCATTAGTATAAGGGAGCTTGACTGTGAGGCTTACAAGCCGATCAGGGACGAAAGTCGGCTAAAGTGATCCGGCGGTTCTGTATGGAAGGGCCGTCGCTCAAAGGATAAAAGGTACTCTGGGGATAACAGGCTGATCTTACCCAAGAGCTCATATCGACGGTAAGGTTTGGCACCTCGATGTCGGTTCGTCACATCCTGGGGCTGGAGAAGGTCCCAAGGGTTCGGCTGTTCGCCGATTAAAGTGGCACGTGAACTGGGTTCAGAACGTCGCAAGACAGTTCGGTCCCTATCTGTGATGGGCGCTAGTAAATTGAGAAGACATGACCTTAGTACGAGAGGACCGGGTCGTATGTACCGCTGGTGTATCTGTTGTGCCGCCAGGTGCAATGCAGAGTAGCTATGTACAGCAAGGATAAACGCTGAAAGCATCTAAGCGTGAAACCTTCTTCAAGATGAGTTTACTTTTAAGGGCCGTGGGAGACTACCACGTTGATAGGCTACAGGTATAAGGGTGGTAACATCGAAGCCGAGTAGTACTAATTACCCGTAAGCTTTATTTTTTATTTTATTGTTCGTAAGAACAGTTTTATAAAACTGGATTTACTCTAATAACAACTTTCCCAATATGTACATTATTTACGCATAGCGTGCAAGATCTTATGGTGGTTTTGCCAAGGGTGTTCACCTCTTCCCATACCGAACAGAGAAGTTAAGCCCCTTATGGCCGATGGTACTAGTATTCCAACTGGGAGAGTAGGTAGCTGCCATATTCATTGAAAGCCCTCGATTTATCGAGGGCTTTTTTATTTATATATACTCCTGAATTTAACTGTATGAGGGATAGATGCGGAAAGCCTGGAACCACGAGGAACGAGTGGAGAGTGCTTGTAGCGTATAGCCCGACCCGTTAGGGGCACGCCCAAATGAAAGCCCTAAACATTTTTGGATTGCTGAATGAATTTTATTTTCTTTATAGCATAATGCCAAATGATAAAAATATTGCCATTTTTGTAAATTCTTCTGCCGGGAAAGGCAAGAGTTTGCAACTTTTATCAACTGTAACAGATTTTCTAAAAAGAAAGCAGATTCTACATACTGTTTTTGTACAAGATTGGCCAAAAATATTTTCTCCTTTTACGGAAGCATGGATAATTGGTGGAGATGGAACACTTAATTATTTTCTCAATTATTTTTCTGATATCAATATTCCCCTTGTGCTTTTTAAGGGTGGAACTGGGAATGATTTTGCCTGGAAACTATATGGTGATATTTCAATTGATGAACAATTGCGACTTGTTTTGAATGCTGATGAAAAATCTGTAGATGCAGCAACTTGTAATGATAAGATCTTTATTAATGGAGTTGGAATTGGCTTTGATGGGGAAGTGCTTAAGTCTATGAATACCGTCAGATTGTTGGGAGGCCATCTTGGGTATTTGGTTGTTGTTTTGAAAAAGATATTTACATTCAAGGAATATTTTTTCTCTATTAAAAGTAATGTCTTTTCGAGTTCGGATAAATATCTTTTATTGATGATCAGTAATTCATCAAGAACAGGTGGGGGCTTTCATGTTTCTCCATTGGCGCAAATCAATGATGGGTTTTTGAATTTGATTGTTTGTGAAAAGCTTTCAGTATTTAAAAGATTACGCTATTTGCCTGTAATTGAAAAAGGGAAACACCTTTCTTTGCCTTTTATTAAACACTTTACGGCCACATCATTTGTAATTAATTGCGAAAGGGAAACTCCAGCACAATTGGATGGTGAATTTATTAGTGCTAAAGATTTTTCAATTAAAATTTTGCCCAAAAGGTACTTATTCAAATATTAATTTAATGTTATCCAAAAAGTAAGCCTCACCATTATTTGGTGAGGCTTTGTTTTAATAGGGATTAATTATTTGTTTTTCTGGATATAGTCCATCAGTTCAGTTTTACTGCTGCTGAATGTAAATACATCAAGTATAGTATAGTAATTGTTTTGATCTATTGTGTATTTGTAAGCATATTTAGCTACATCAAGTTTATTGTCTTCGAAAGTAAAGAGCTGTAATATTTCCTTTACCTGACCAGCTGAAAAATAGTTACTTGAAATTCCTTGTTTGGCAATAGCTACTTTTGTATCCGAAAACACTTCTTTTTTTATTGTTTGTTTGAATTGCTCAAATTGAGAGCTGCTCATTGTTTGACTGTTGTTACTGCTGTTACGATCATTCCAATCGTTGTCTCGGTCGTTCCAATCATCATCATCATCTTTCCAACAATCATTGTTACGATCATTCCAGTTACGATCATTAGTACTTTGTTCATCAATAAATACTTTACCAAAGCGACTAACAATTATATCTACATCATACTGAGGCTTTATATATAAATTGCTGTTGTAAATCTGCTGAAGGCTACTGTTAAACCGACCGTTTTTTCTACCGTTAGTCTGTCGGTAAATTTTTATGCTGTGATAACCTGCAGATAGATCATCAATAGATACATAATTGTTTTTGACTTTATACTGCTTACCATCTATGGTTACAGAAATTCCATAATTACCGGTGGTAGAAATAGTAATAGAGGATTGTTTAGGATAAGCGTAGATTGCTACTGATAGTAACAAGGCTGTTAAGAGGGTAAATGTCTTTTTCATAATTTGTTTCTCCTTTTTATAGTATATTTTCAAATGGTGTGCCGTAGTGCCAAAAACAATACTTAAAGAAAAGTTAAAGAACAAAACAACTTTTTATTTATGTAAACTAATATTACTTTACATCTAAAGAATTGAGGATGTTTTATGGAGCATACAACCTTAATGCACTAATTTCTTTCTACTACTAAAACAGATAAATATGTTGATTAAAAAAGTATTACTAATTATTCTTGTAACAATAAGTATATCTAAGATTACAATGGCACAAACAAAGGATTATTCTGACAAATGGAAGAAGGTAGAAGCGTTGGAGAAAAAAGGGCTTACTAAAAGTGCTCTGAAAGAAGTGATGATAATTTACAATCTTGCATTAAAAGATAAGAATGACGCACAACAAATTAAAGCCTGTATTTATCAGATCAACTATAGAAATTTAATTGATGAAGACAGTTACGAAAATAATATTTTTTTTGTAGACACTTTGATAGCTAAAGCAAAAGTACCAGCAAAAAATATTTTGCAAAGTATGCAAGCAGAAATGTTCTGGCAGTTTACAAGAAACCATGCCTGGCAATTGTATAACAGAACAAAATTAGAGGAAGAAAAAAGCCATGACATTAACACATGGAGTTTGGATAAACTATATGCCACTATCTCTAAGTTATATCTTTCATCAATTAAGAATAGTGAACTTTTGAAGAATACAAAACTTGATGAATTAAATCCTGTGATCATAAAAGGGGAAAATTCAAGGCATTTGCGTCCTACATTATTCGATTTTTTATCTCATAGAGCATTAGAGTATTTTGTATCGGGGGAAGGTTATCTCACCAGGCCGACATATAAATTTGAAATTAATGATGTAAAGGCCTTTGCACCGGTAAATGAGTTTATTAATGCTTCCTTTTATACAGAAGACACCTTGAGTCTTCACCATAAAGCAATGCTGCTTTTTCAAGAAATTTTACGTTTTCATATAAATGATAAAAATCCCGATGCATTATTGGATGCAGATATGATCAGATTGAGTTTTGTTAATCAATATTCGGTTAGTGAGAATAAGGCAAATCTGTATGAGACTGCATTGAAAAATATCGGGAACACTTATTCCAGTAATCCAATATCTGCACAAGCAAATTATTTAATAGCACAATCGTATTACGATAAGGCTATTCGTAACAGTACAAAAATGGATAATCCTAATGGAATTAAAATAGCTAAGGAAATTTGTGAGCAGGTGATAAGCAAATTTCCAAAAAGTGAAGGAGGAATTAACTGTCGCAACTTGTTAAATGGAATTTTAGAGCCGTCATTGAGTATGGAAGCAGAGAAAGTGAATGTTCCAGATCAACATTTCAGAACCTTAATCAAATATAAAAATGTGAAAAATATTTATTTCCGTATTGTGAAAACGAATAGAGATGAGATAGAAAAATTTTCGGATATCAGATATGATGAAAAGGCTGGAAAAGAAATAAGCAGTTTAAAATATATAAAAAATTGGAGTGAAATATTACCCGATCCCGGAGATTATATGGACCATGCTGTAGAAGTTAAAGTCGATAAACTTCCGGTTGGCACATACTTCGTTTTAGCAAGTTTAGATGAAAATTTTACTACAAAGAAAAATATTATTGTGATGCAGGTTGTGCAAGTGAGTAACATAAGCTATATAAACAACAATGAAAATCAATATTATGTTTTAAATCGAGATAACGGTCAGCCGCTTTCCGGCGCAGAAGTTCAGGTGTGGGAAAGAAAATATAATTATGCAAAGAGTAAATATGAGGAAGTTAAAGGCGATAAATTAACGGCGGATAAAAACGGATCGTTTATTTTTAAAAAAGGGGAAGATTATTGGAATTATACTTTTCAGATCAAGTATATGAAAGACGAATTGTTTCAGGAAGAAACTCAATATAATTATGCGTACAATGATTATGAAAATACTGCAAAACCAATCACCCTTTTATTTACTGATAGAAGCATTTACCGCCCCGGGCAAACTGTTTATTTTAAAGGAATAGTGTTGCAGTCGGATAATGAAGCTTCGAGAACGAAAATATTGCCATCCCGATCATCTACCGTTCAGTTGTTTGATGCCAATTATCAGAAGTCTGGAGAACTAGTACTTCTAACAAATGAATATGGTTCTTATAATGGAGCCTTTAAGTTGCCTGTTACGGGATTGACAGGTCAATTCAGGCTTGAGGATATTACTACAGGCAGTTCACAATATATCAGTGTTGAAGAGTATAAGCGACCTAAGTTTTCGGTAGAAATGCAACGACCATCGGGTACATACAAAGTGAATGATAGTATAACGGTAACGGGTACTTCTAAAGCATATGCAGGAAATAAAGTGGATGGAGCAAAAGTTACTTACAGAGTTGTAAGAAAAGTGCGCTATCCCGTTTGGTGGGGATATGGAGGATATGTACGTAGTGGTATGGGCAAATTTGCATCGCTTCCTTATGGCCGTAACGAAGAAGTTGAGATCACATCGGGAGAATCGATAACAGATGCGAACGGAGAGTTTACTGTTAAATTCAAAGCGTTGCCAGATAATTCAATCGATAAAAAAGATCAACCAACTTTTTATTATGAAGTAACTGCAGATGTAACAGATTTAAATGGCGAAACAAGAAGTGCAGAAACTTCAGTGGCTGTAGCTTATCAGGCCTTGAAATTAGAAATTAATGTTGCCGATAAATTAAATGCAGATAGTCTGAAAAATATTCAGATCAGCAGCACCAACACCAATGATATTTTTGAAAAAGCCTTCGTCAATCTTACTATCCATAAGGTGGAGAGTCCAAACAGATTTTTCAGAAATAGATTCTGGCAACTACCTGATCAGTTTCTTATGAGTAAAGAACAATATTACGCTGCTTTTCCCTACGATGTTTATAAAGATGAAGACCAGCAAAACACTTGGCCTGTAACAGATAGAGTTCTTGATATTTCTGATTCAACATCTGATGATTCAAAATTCAACTTACGAAATTCGAAACTTGCTGCCGGGTGGTATAAGATTATTGTAACAACAAAAGATAAATACGGAGAAGATGTTAGAGCAGAAAAGTATATTCTGTTATTTGATAATAAAGATGCTGTGAATGAAGCCATTGCTGTAAAAGTGATAAAAGGTAAGGCTGAACCGGGAGAACAAATTAGTTATACCATTTCCACCGTATTCGATAATGTATGGTTGATACACACCATGAGTACACCAGGTCAAAAGCTTGGAACAACTTATGATAAGATATCAAACTACTCGCCCTCGAAATACTCCTTTCCCGTTTATGAAGATTACCGTGGTGGGGTATCTATGAGCTATGCATTTGTTCAACACAATAGACCCTACACAGGATTCGAAACTTTTGCAGTGCCATGGAGCAACAAAGATCTAAAAATTTCTTACTCAACATTCAGAGATAAATTATTGCCCGGAGCAAAAGATCGTTGGACTGTAAAAATATCAGGTAGTAAAGGCGAAAAAGTATCTTCTGAAATATTGGCCGCTATGTATGATGCAAGTCTTGATCAGTTCAGGCCACACGGTTGGAGTGCCTTAAATGTTTGGCCATCATTTCATAATGAAATACGCTGGAGTAGCCCGGGATTTACAAGCTTCGGTGGTTGGTTATACGATTGGCATGAAAGCGTGTATTTAAATCCATTGCCAAAATCGTACGATAGATTAATATATTTTAATGACCCATATAGAAACAGACTTTTTAAATCAATAGAAGGCAAGACTGCATTAGAAGGCAAAGTCGCCGGGGTTTATATGAGCCCATCTACTGCGTGGGGCGTCACAAATTCGGTTACCTCTGAAGCTAATGATGTTGCCGTTGCTGATTCTGTTGTTACGGTAGGAAATGACGATTCTCCAAAACATATGAAACTTCCAAAGCCGGCAATGGATGATGCTGATGGAGATGGGGTTGCCGATCAGTTGGATAAAGAACCTAATACGCCAAGAGGTTTAAAGGTAGATGCTAATGGCGTACGTGTAAGTTCCGATAATGTTCAGGTGCGTAAGAATTTTAACGAAACCGCTTTCTTCTTCCCTGATCTGAAAACAGATGCTGAAGGAAATGTAAGTTTTGAATTTACTGTGCCCGAAGCACTGACTCAATGGAAGTTGATGACTTTAGCACATACTAAAGAACTGGCAAGTGGTTACACTGAAAAAACAATTGTGACGCAAAAACCATTGATGGTGCAACCTAATGCACCAAGGTTTATGAGAGAAGGGGATAAAATGGAATTCAGTGCAAAAATTGTAAATATGCTGGATACATTTTTTGCCGGAACTGCAACACTAGAGTTATTTGACGCCGTAACTAATGAACCGGTGAATAAATTATTTAAGAATATCGCATTCACACAAAGCTTTCTTACATGGCCTAAACAAAGTGCATTGGTAAAATTTCCAATAGAAATACCATTAAATTTCGGTAGACCATTACTATACAGAATTAAGGCAGAAGCTCAGGTGCCGAATTATCAAAATGGAGATACATTCAGCGATGGAGAAGAAATGGCTTTACCTGTTTTGACTAATAGAACATTGGTAACAGAATCTATGCCGATTAACTTAAGAAACACAACAAAGAAAGATTTCAAATTTGAAAAATTACTTAAGAGTGGTGAAAGTAAAACGCTAAAAAATAATTCACTAACTGTTGAGTATACCAGTAATCCGGCATGGTATGCGATACAGGCACTACCGTATTTAATGGAATACCCATACGAATGTGCCGAACAAACATTCAATCGTTTTTATGCAAACGCCTTGGCAACACATATTACCAAATCAATGCCGGCGATAAAAGCCGTTTTTGAAAAATGGAAAGATGTTGACACAGCAGCTTTGATGAGTAATCTTCAAAAAAATGAAGAGCTCAAATCTGCCTTGTTACAAGAAACGCCATGGGTAATGGAAGCACAGAATGAAGCTCAGCAAAAAAAGAATATTGCTTTACTGTTCGATATGGTGAAAATGGGAGCTGAGACTGATAAAGCCATTGCTAAACTAAAAGAAATGCAAAGCAGCAATGGAGGCTTTGTATGGTTCAAAGGTGGACCGGATGATAGATACATAACACAATACATTGTTACCGGCATCGGACACTTGAAAAAATTAGGTGTGCAAAATCAAAATGTACAATCAATATTAGATGCTGCTATTCCATATCTAGATAAAAAAACAAAAGAGGATTACGACTATCTTATAAAGCATAAAGTAAAACTGAATCAAAACAATTTAAATGCTACTTCTATTCAGTACTTATATATGCGTAGCTTCTTTCCTGAATATGCGGTTGGGACGGTCTCAAAATCTGCCTATAACTATTGGCTTGGTCAGATCAAAAAGTATTGGCTAAATAATCCTAAATATTTGCAGGCAATGATTGCACTAACATTGCATCGTACAAAAGATATAGTAACTCCAAAAGCAATCATTAAGTCGTTAAAGGAAAATGCAATTAACAAAGATGAATTGGGTATGTACTGGAAAGAATGGACTACAGGTGGATACTGGTGGCATGAAGCCCCGATAGAATCTCAGGCGATGATGATAGAAGCATTTACCGATATCGACAAAAATACCGCTACTGTTGATGATCTTAAAACCTGGTTGCTAAAACAAAAACAAACACAAAACTGGAAAACAACCAAAGCCACAGCCGAAGCATGTTATGCCTTGTTGTTGGGAGGAAGTAATTGGTTGGTAGAAGAGAGAGAAACTGTAATTAAGTTAGGCACTACAAATATCAATAGTGATGAAGATCCAACAGAAAGTGGTACCGGTTACTTCAAAAAAAGAATTGAGGGAGATAAAGTAAAACCTGAAATGGGAAATATTGAAGTAACAATCCAAAACCCACCAGTTGACACATTTCCTAAAGGACATGTGTATGGTCCTTCTTGGGGAAGTGTGTATTGGCAGTATTTTGAAGACCTGGATAAGATCACATCGGCAGAAACTCCCTTGAAATTAGTTAAGAAATTATTTGTTGAAAAAAATACAGATAGAGGTCCTCAGTTAATTGCTGTTAATGATGGAGATAAATTAAAAGTCGGCGACAAAATAAAAGTACGCATCGAATTAAAAGTTGATAGAGATATGGAATACATTCATATGAAAGATATGAGAGCTGCTTGTATGGAACCTGTGAATGTATTGAGTGAATACAAATGGCAAGGCGGATTGGGATATTATGAAAGCACCAAAGATGCAAGTACTAATTTCTTCTTCAATTATCTTAACAGGGGAACGTACGTTTTTGAATATCCAATGTTTGTAACGCATGCAGGTAATTTCAGCAATGGTATTACTACCATACAATGTATGTACGCTCCGGAGTTTACAAGTCATAGCGAAGGTGTAAGGGTAACAGTCGATCAATAATTAATTATAACAATTCTGTTAAGCCCCGGTATCGCCGGGGCTTATTTTTTTTTACCGACGTTTTACCGGCGTTTACCGAGGTTTTTACTTCGATAACCTAAACGCTCTTTTGATGGCAATAAACTCATATTAGTTTTGTTATATCAAATAAAAACAGAAAAATGGAAGACAGTTCAAACAATAACAAATTAAGCAGATCAAACCAGAATAGGATCATAGGCGGGTTGATCATTATTGCAATCGGTGTGGTACTATTCGCAGATAAAATGGGAGTCATCTTTCCAAAGTGGTTATTGACCTGGCCAATGCTGCTGATTGCAATAGGTATTTTTAAAGGTGTAAAAAGTAATTTTAGAAACTTAACATGGGTTATTCTGGTTGCAATAGGTGGTATTTTTTTGTGGGATAATATGATGCCTGATGTTGATCTTAAAAAATTCATTGTGCCTTTCATACTTATTGGTGTTGGGTTGGCATATATGTTTAAACCCAAACATCATTCGGGTTGGGGCGGCAGGAATGAAAGAAGAGAGCGTTGTAGACAGCAATGGGAAGAAAAGCGTCAATCAGCTTTTACAGAACAATGGCAGGAGGCAGATCCCTTAAACGATGATTATTTAAGTGTGAAATCTGTTTTCAGCGGATTAAAAAGAACGGTATTATCAAAATCCTTTAAAGGAGGAAAAATAGAATGTGTCTTTGGCGGAGTTGAATTAAATCTTTCACAGGCAGATATACAAGGAAGTGCTGTTCTAAAACTCGAAGAAGTTTTCGGTGGTGTAAAACTCATCATTCCTGCTAACTGGACAGTGAAAAACGAGATTGATGGTGTATTTCATGGTGTAGATGATGAACGGAGTACGCAAACTCTTGTAGACCCAAACAAAGTGCTCATACTAACCGGCAGCGCAATATTTGCAGGGATTGAAATTAAAAGTTACTGATAATTGAAAAATATTACTGCAATGTAGAAACACGAAAGTAATTCCCAATGGAATAGCCATTACAAAACCAAACTATACTTTTATGAACTGGTATCTTACAAAGATCATTTATCAGATAATATCAGACAAAGGATTACATACCCCACAGTTTGATGAGCAGTTAAGATTGATATATGCAGAAGATGAATTACATGCATTCAACAAAGCAAGATCAATTGGTGAAAAAGAAGAAGACCTTTTTTTAAATAATAACAATAAACCCGTTCAGTGGAAATTTATTGATGTGCCTGAAATGCATAAATTGAATAACTTAGTGGATGGTGTAGAAATGTATTCAAGAGTAAACGAAGAAGACGATGCAGAAATATTCATCCGAACAATCAAATTAAAAGCAAAATATCTCTTCGAAAACTGCACTGTTAACACTATCAAACTGAATTAAAAATTGTCGCAATCATTGTTATCATCAAGGGCAGGTCGTATTGCATTCTGTGCATGGTGGTTGATATGGGCTTTTATACAATGGACAGTGTTGCGGCAGGTTGGTATAACGCAAATGCATGCTATCGTCGATAGTCTTATCAGTAATATATTACTTGGGGCAGCTTGTTTACTTGTTATCAGTAATATGCGGTTTTATCTGCCAAAGCATGAAAAATATTGGTACATATTCATTGTGAGTTTCGTGTTGAGTTTTGTTTGGTTGTTTATCATACGAGTTGTGTCATATTTTATTTTCAAAAATCATGAAGCATATTTGTTGGCTTTAAAACAAACATCAGCCTTGCGTTTTGCTTTCGGTTTTTTAATGATCGGCTGTATTTCTACTATTAGTTTGCTCTGGTACACACAACTCGATCAGTTGCGTTCAGGTAACCAACAAAAAGAAGCAGAACGGTTGGCCAAAGAAGCAGAGTTGTTTAAACTTAGGCAGCAATTGCAACCACATTTTCTGTTCAATAGTTTAAATTCTATCAGTGCGTTAGTAAGCACACAGCCGGAGAAAGCAAGAAATATGATACAGCAGCTTTCTGATTTTTTACGAGGCACATTAAAAAAAGAAGAACATCAATGGAATAGCTTAGCAGAAGAAATACAGTATCTGCAATTGTATCTTGATATAGAAAAAGTAAGATTTGGTTATCGGTTACAAACAAAAATAAATATAGATGCCGATGCAGAGCAATTGCAATTACCTGCTTTGTTATTACAACCTGCTGTAGAAAACGCTATCAAGTTTGGTTTGTATGATACTATTGGTGAAGTGACCATCATTATAAATGCAACGCATAAAAATAATTTACTGGAGATCACTATTCAGAATCCGTTCGATGCAGAAACGGCACAGCCCTTTAAGGGGACGGGTTTCGGGCTGGCCTCTATTCAACGACGTTTGTTTTTACTTTTTGAAAGAAACGACCTTTTAAATACCCATACAGCAAGCGATCAATTCATTACAACTATTTTGATACCGCAAAAAATATGAAAGCAATAATTATAGATGATGAACCTTTAGCAAGAATGGTAATAAAGGAATACCTGCAATCGCATACAGATATTGAAGTGCTGCAGGAATGTAACGATGGTTTCGAAGGTGTAAAAGCCATCATGCAACATCAACCCGATCTTATTTTTCTCGACATACAAATGCCTAAGATCAATGGGTTTGAAATGCTGGAACTGGTAGACAATCCACCCGCTGTTATTTTTACAACAGCTTTTGAAGAGTATGCTATCAAAGCATTTGAGTTGCATGCTACTGATTATCTTTTAAAACCGTTTAGTAAAGACAGGTTTGATAAAGCGCTTCAAAAAATTAAAGAAGGAAAAGAAATCAATATCGGTAATACAAAACAGTTACTTGAAACAGTTTTCAATCAACCAGATAAGCACAATCGTATAGTGGTAAAAGAGAATGGTAAAATAAAGATCATTCCGCTATCACAAATTCAATTTCTGGAGGCAGCAGATGATTATGTGAAAATACATACTGCCGAAGGTTATTTTCTGAAGAATAAAACTATGGCTTATTTCGAATCGGTTTTGGATACCCAAAGTTTCATCCGCATACATCGTTCATACATTGTAAATGTGCAATTGATCACCCGTTTAGATCTGCATGAAAAAGACAGTTATCTTGCCATTCTATCTAACGGTAAACAATTGCCGGTAAGCAAAACAGGGTATGTAAAGTTGAAAGAAGTTTTGGGGATATAATCACCGGTCTAACGGTCTCCGTCTGACCGTAAACATACTTTTGTGACATCAATTTTCGATATACATTTATATTGAAGATTTTTCTTTAATAAACTGTAAAATAAATTTTGCCAACGTATCCCAGCTTAAAGTTTTCATTTTCTCTCTGCCATTTGTTGCTAATAATTTTTGCAGTTCGATGTCATTCATCAATTTCTCAATAGCCCTTTTCACAAAAAATGAATGACGCCATACTTTAATACCGGTAACACCATCTATTAAAAAATCATTAGTACCGGTATTAGATGCAACAAGTGGCACTCCTGCAGCTAGAGCTTCGGCAGCAGTATTACTCCAGCCACCTTTTCTTTCTACCGCCACAAAAACATCTGCTTTTTTAAACAGTTGTTCATTTTCATCTACCGGATGATTCAATACAAATTCAAAAGGAGCAGCGCATGTAAAAGATTTGATCTGTTCTTTGCCTTTTTCGTCTAAAGGTGTATCGAATAAAATAAGTTTTACATCTTGTCCGGATCTATATAATTTTTCAGCCGCTTTTACAACGATGTTAGTGCCCTTTCCTTTACGGGATAATCGTCCGTAACACATGATCACAAAAGGTCTTTTATTGGTGATCTCTTTTGCTGTTGCAGGAATGTGTACACCTCCCAATGCTTTAACTGTTTCAATATTGTATGTACGTTTGTTGTGCAGATACATATTGGTTGAGTTAGAAAAAACAATGATCTCTTTGTGTTTCAATATGTCGTCGAGTCGAGCACTTGGTCCAACATGATAAAAAACTTTTAATCTTGAATCGGCTTTTAAAAGATCATTTAAAAAAACTGGTTCTGTTGTAAAGAGTAGATCAAATTTGTATTGTTGAATATTAGATACTTTGTCGATCGTGCCGGCAAAATCAAACCAGTCCGGCGCAATGCCATCTGGTGTAAGTATGGTCATTGTATGCCCATTAGCGATGAATATTTTTCCTAATTCAAAAAAACGACGAACGCCGCCAAAGAGTTTTGTGTGTGGTAAAATAACGGCAATAGAATAGGGCATGTGTATTTTGCTGTAGGTTTAAATTTTGATAAAAGTACCAAAACTTCCTAAGCCACAGTATAGTATAAAAAAAGAACCACCAAATTTTTCCATATATCAGTTTGCACTTTTATATTTCAAAACCCGATGGTCCCGTGATCAGGCTTCCTCTTTTGACGGACTCACACCTTGATCTTTGAAAACTTCATTTTTAATTACTTAAATATCTGTTCTCAATTGTAACTCTAAGGTACTTCGTCATTATACAGAATGCAAGTTTTTTGCCTCGTTGTTTGGCACATGTTTAGCACATAATTATGCACAGGTAGGTAGTGATTTTTTTTGAGCCCGGCTGAAGAATATCTATTGGGCTTCATTGGCGTCGCACTCTTGTGCGGTATTGCTTTATTGAGCTTTTATTCCTACAATTCTAAAGACCCAAAGTGTCTCTCACTTCTGGAGGAATAAATTCCAATGGGACTAATTTAAGAGAATTCATTATTGTATCAAATCTAGGGTCGGTTGTATGTTTGTACAATAGTGCTAGGGAAATTAGAATAGGAGTCAATGATTGATAAAGTCTTTGTTCTTCATTTAAAACTTTGTCGATAGCATAAAAATATCCTCCAACAAAATGATTGTTGGTAGAAATTTTGTGGAGCCAATTAAAATATGGAAGTCTCAACTTTTTATATGTGATATTGGCTTGTTCTAATTGAATAGCCAACCTACACAACCTTTTTAATTGAATAATGAAGTCTCCTTGTCTGACATTGTCTTTTGTTAATTTAATAACCGGAGGTCCCATCGGAACAACAGTCTTTACTTTTGGTACTTCTGTTTCCAATTCACTTGCCCATTCCGAAATATCAATGTCTGCCATGGCATGAATTTCCTCCATATCTCCATTAGGGGTATTTGGCAGAAATTTAATTGTTAAGAATTTTCGGTTCCAATAATTAAACCACATAAAAGAAGTAGAATACAATTCCAAACTTTCATCGTCTTTATTGATAATGCCGACAAAAAGGGGATTATCAAGATTAAAAAGCCATTCTAATTCATAATTCTTCCATCTTACCTTTTTATCTTTTCCTGTTTTTACAACTTCGCCAAACTCAATGTCATCAGTGATGTTTGATTTTATTTGGACGTGAAACTGTTCTTTAATTTCTTCAATGTGTCCATTATTCACTGAAATGGCACAGTTAAAGTCTATACCTACATCCTCCTGCCTTGGTACACAAACAGTTGTTCCAAGATAAGATAGCAAGTATTGGGCTAAATATTCAGACCTATTTCCTTGTCTGAAGTCAGGTTGAAGAGCACCGCTCATAAGGGTCTATTTAATTGCACATATCTCAAATATATGCGAAAGGTTGTACTTTTCATGAAAATAAACCGTTAAATATCAGTTGATTATAATTTTGTAAACTAACGTTTTTCAATTGCCAGAAGTGCGGCAATACAAAAAACATAAGTTATCAGAATTTGATTTTGACTTGTTTAATACGTTGATATATAATTAATTACCCACAAGATGCCGATAGAGCGAAAAACCGGATCCCGCCATCGGCGGGGGAGAACTTGCAGTGATAGCCCCCCTGCAATAAGCGGGGTAGGCGGAACCAATGCTTAATAAGTGATTCCAATGCTTAAAGCCCCAAAAATTATCCCTTTTATCCTTCCAATTCTCAATTAAATGCCTTACCTTCGCAGCCCCAAAACCATAAAGGTGGCGGGATAAACAATTTTTTTAAAACAAAACAAGGGAAATGAACAATTACGAATTGATGGTGATTTTTACCCCTGTGCTTTCTGAAGAGGAGTTCAAAGCTGCTCAAAAGAAATTTGCTGCCTTAGTTAGCGATAACGGAGGTGAAGTGTTGCACAGTAACCCATGGGGACTGAAATCACTGGCCTATCCCATTGCCAAAAAAACCACTGGTTTATATTGGGTAATGGAGTATAAAGCGCCATCCGACTTCAATGAAAAGTTGAAAACTCAACTTTTACGTGACGAATCAGTTATGCGTCACATGTACACTGCACTCGACAAATACGCCGTTGAGTACAACACTAAAAAGAGAAGTGGCGTACATTCTAAACCTGAAAAAGCAGAAGCATAATTATGGCAAAGAATGAAATAAAATATCTAACAGCTATTAAAGCTGATAAGCGTCCGAAAAAATATTGTCGCTTTAAAAAAATGGGCATTCATTATATTGATTATAAAGATGCCGATTTCTTGAAAAAATTCTTGAACGAACAAGGTAAATTATTACCTCGCCGTCTTAGCGGAAACTCTTTGAAGTTTCAACGTAAAGTAAGCGATGCAGTGAAAAAAGCCCGTCAAATGGCTATTTTACCGTACGTTACGGATTTAATGAAATAAAATTTTCTTAACCACCCTAACCTTTAAATAGAGAAAGCTGCAGTAAAATGCGGTTGGGTAAAAATGCAAAAATCATGCAGGTAATATTAATACAAGATGTAAACAATTTGGGTGGTATTAACGAACTAGTAACTGTGAAAAACGGTTACGGTCGTAACTACTTAATTCCTCAAAAATTTGCTGTAGAAGCTAGTCCTTCTAACGTAAAAATGATGGAAGAAAAAAAGAAGCAACAAGCTAAGAAAGAAGCTAAATTATTGGCTGAGATCAATAGCGTAATTGCAACTTTACAAAGTAGCCCACTTAAAATTGGTGCTAAAACAGGTACAAGTGGTAAAATTTTCGGTAGCGTAACTTCCGTTCAAATTGCACGTGCAATCAGAGAACAAAAAGGCTATGAAATTGATCGTCGTCGTATCAGCATCATCGATGAAGTTAAAGAATTAGGAAGCTTCAAAGCTAAAATTGATTTCAGTAACGGTAACGAAACCGAAGTTGATTTTGAAGTAGTAGCTGAGTAAGCACCCCTTATATTTTTGAGTGCCCCGGAGATATTCGGGGCACTTTTGTTTTCGAGCCTCAAGGGGAGTAGCTACAAGTGAGAAGCATAGTGTTTGAAGCAATTTTGCTTGTCCCTTGCGGCTTGTGGCTAGAAGCTTTGGGTGCTTATGACTTGCAGCTTCCCCCTATATGAAATTTTCTCCAAAATCGTTGCTTTTATTAAATAAAACCCTACATTTGTGTTGCTCTAATGGTTTTAGTATTTCGAATTTGGCTGACAGAACGCTTTTCAAAGTAGATTCAGTTCATTGTAGTTCACTAAGTCATTAAGTTTTTTATTTAATTTTTTAAACGTTTTTTACAATGAACATTTATGTTGGAAATCTTAGTTGGTCTATGACTGATGACGATTTATTGAATCTCTTTACTCAATTTGGCAGCGTTACAAGTGCTAAAATTTTGAAAGACAAAATGAACGGCCGTTCTAAAGGATTCGGTTTTGTTGAAATGGAAGATGATGAAGCAGCTAAAACTGCTATCTCTAACCTGAACGAAACAGAAGTACAAGGTCGTAAATTGATCGTTAACGAATCTCAACCTCGTCCTGAAGGAAGCGGATTCAAAAAACGCAGCTTCGGTGGCGGCGGCGGTGGCAGCAGAGGCGGCTACGGCGGCGGTGGAAACAGAGGCGGCGGAGGTTACGGCGGCGGTGGCAGCAGAGGCGGCTACGGCGGCGGTGGAAGAGACAGAGATTATTAATCAACAACTCTTTTCATAAAAAAAGTCCTTCACTATTGTGGAGGACTTTTTTATTTTAGGCTTCAAGCTACAAGGGAAAAGCATACAGGTTGTAGCTTTTTTGCTTGTCCCTTGAAACTTGAAACTTGCCGCTGCTTTAAAACCCACTTACATTCAATCTTCCGTTGCTTACACATTTACCGTTTAAGGACGGTGTAGGACTGGCACTACTTAAGATGGCTGCTTTAATTTGCGCTGCAGTTGCAGTTGGGTGCGTTGATTTATACAATGCTACAGCACCCGTTACATGTGGTGTTGCCATTGATGTTCCACTATACGATTCATATAAATTATATGCAGTTGTAGAATAAATAGCGCTACCGGGGGCTCCGATATCTACCGTTGTTGCTCCGTAATTTGAAAAAGATGATTTAGTCCCCGATGAAGTAATAGCTGCCACTGCAAGTACATTGCTCTGCGTATAATTAGATGGATAATTTGCCACAGCATCATTATTGTCGCCTACTCCATCACTTCCTCCATTTCCGGCTGCCGCAACGAATAGAATATCTGCTGTATTGGCTCTGTCAATTGCTTGCGATAAGGCCGATGAAAATCCGCCGCCACCCCAGGAGTTATTACTTGCAACAATATTAATTCCATGACGAGTTTTTAAATCCGTTAAATAATCAACCGCTTTAATAGCATTAGCTGTTGTACCTCCGCTGCGACCTAAGAATTTTGCAGAGATGATAGTGATATTCCAGTTCATACCAGCAACGCCTACTGTATTTGCTTTTGCTCCGATCGTTCCCGATACATGTGTTCCGTGATCATCCAGTTTGCCGGCATTACCGCCATCATATATGCTGTTATCGTTATTGGCAAAATCCCAACCATGGGTATCATCTTTATATCCATTGCCATCATTGTCAATTCCATCAACCGGATCAAATGGGTTCGTCCATACCTGACCGTTAAGGTCGGGATGATTGTATTGTATGCCTTCATCGATGATGCCAACAGCAACAGTTGCTGAACCTGTATGTCCGGCAGCCCATGCAGTTGCAGCCTGACTACCATAAATATTTGTCGAACTCATTCCCCAAAGAGAGCCGTTAGTAAAATATGGATCCGTTGAAGCCGCGTCATAAGTATAAACATAATTAGGTTCGGCAAATTCTATTTCTCCAAAGCCACGCAGTTTACTCACTGCCTGCAATACATCCAATGGAGTATGTACAATGAAAATGCCTTCATTGTCGCCGGCACGTAACATTGCTTTGGTTAAAATTTTTTCGGCAACCTGTCCGCTAACATTTGCCAATGCATTGGCACGTCCCGGAGCATTCGCTCCCGGTTTAAATTTTACAATAAGTTCATTGGGAATGTGTGCTCGTACATCAGCCGGTGTCGTCGGACGGTTTGCTGAAGCAACTATTGAATTATTTTCTGAGAGATCTTTTTTACATCCGGTAAATAATAGCAAAAGAGCAATCGCAACAACTTTATCGCTGTTGAAGAAGTTACTTAACAGTAGTTTCATGATGATTCAGTTTAGAAAGTAAATATAATATTTAAAAAAATGAAATACTATATCATTTTTTATAAACCGAGGTGAAACGTCTTTAGAAGACAGGAGGAGTTGATTGGCTATTTATTTCAGTAGACCTAAATCAGGCTGAGCATATTTATACACCTTAAAGTACATGGTGGTTTTGGTTTGATGAACCCCTTCGATTTTCGCAAGATCATCGATAAATCTAACCAAATGATCATTGTCACGGCACATAACATCTACTTCAAGATCATAATCACCGGAAGTCATAGCAAGAAAACTCACTTCCGGCATTTTTAATATTTTTTGAGCTATTTTTTCGTTTAGACTAGCTGGTCTTACAAAAACCGCAATATGTGCATAGGCATGAAAACCAACGTTTTCAGGGTTCACACGGCCAACAATATTAATGGTCCCGTCCTCGATCAACTTATTAAATCTTGTCCTAATGGTACCTATCGAAACCTTTAATTTTTCGGCAATTACAGTAAAAGACATTCTTCCGTCCTGCTGCAAATAGGACAAAATTGCAAAGTCTAAGTCATCTAATTTAGGGGTGTCATTTTTTTCCATGTGCGTAAAGTATAAATTTTTTTTATTAAAAGTAAAAAAAATGCTATAATATTTGATAAAAATGTATTATTTTTAATTTTTACAAGATTTTCTACATTATTTTTATTTATTAAAACAAAAAACGAATGAAATATCCAGCCATCCAAAATTTTATCGGCGGAAAGATAACAAAAGTAAGCACAGATAAAAAATTAGATGTTATTTCTCCTGTCGACGGTACGCTTTTATCTACCGTTCCGATGAGTTCAACTACTGATCTAAACGAAGCTGTAAATGCTGCAAAAAAGGCATTCCCAATATGGAGTAAAACTCCCATCAAAGATAGAGTGCAAGTATTTTTTAAGTATAAAACACTATTAGAAAAAAACTTAAAAGAGTTAGCAGAGTTGTGCAGCGAAGAGAACGGAAAAACGTGTAGTGAATCTGTTGCTGAAATAGAAAAATGCATTGAGTTAACAGAGTTTGCAACATCATTACCGCAATTAGTACAAGGTGAAATATTAGAAGTGAGCAGAGGTGTTGAGTGTAGAACAGAACATGTGCCTTTGGGTGTAGTTGCTTCTATTGTTCCATTCAATTTTCCAAGCATGGTTCCTAACTGGACATTACCGAATGCAATAGCATTGGGTAATTGCATGATCATGAAGCCCTCAGAAAAAGTGCCTTTAAGCTGCGGAAGAATTGCGGAATTATTAAAAGAAGCAGGCTTGCCTGATGGTGTATTTAATATTGTTCATGGTGATGTTGAAATTGTAAATGCAATTTGCGATCATCCGGATATTGAAGCAGTATCATTTGTTGGAAGTACAAAAATTGCGAAGATCGTTTATCAAAGAGCAACGAATAACCTTAAACGTTGTTTGGCACTAGGTGGTGCAAAAAATCACTTAATGGTTTTACCTGATGCAAAAGTTGATATGACTGCAACAAATGTTGTTGCAAGTATGTCTGGTTGTGCAGGTCAGCGTTGTATGGCAGCAAGTGCTATGGTGGGTGTTGGTAATGTAGATGAGATCATCAATAAAATTTGTGAAGAAGCAAGAAAAATTATTCCAGGTAAAAACCTTGGAGCAGTTATCAATAAAGCATCTCAGGAAAGAATTGAACAATACATCGGCGAAGCAGAAAAACAAGGCGCTAAGATATTAGTGGATGGAAGAAACGCTGTTGTTGAAGGAAAAGAAAAAGGCTCTTATGTAGGTCCTACCGTAATCGATCATGTAACACCGGATATGAGCGTTGCAACCGAAGAGATATTTGGTCCGGTTATCAGTATCATGCGTGCAAATACCTTGGAAGAAGCGTTAAAAATTGAAAACGCCAATCCTTATGGTAATGCTGCTGCGGTGTTTACACAAAGTGGCGCTGCTGCAAGATATGTAATGGATCATGCAAGTGCTGGAATGATCGGCGTTAATGTAGGTGTGCCTGTGCCTCGTGAACCATTCAGTTTCGGTGGATGGAACGAAAGTAAATTTGGTGTTGGTGATATCACCGGTAAAAGTTCTATTGAATTCTGGACCAAGTTGAAAAAATCAACTACTAAATGGAACCCGGAAGCTGGGGTGAACTGGATGAGCTAACCCCTGTCCTCTAAAGGGGGACTTAGGTTGTTAGTTTATTAGAGAATCGAATCATAGTAAAAGTGGTAAGTGTATAATTTTTGGCTGACTAGCTAGCATTGGTTTTTCATGGCATCATCGTTGTGTCACTCACTTGTACCGCATACCAATATTGAACATTTAACTTGTAACATAATAACTAGTAACATGAGCACTCAAACATTATCAGAAACAGCTGAAATAGTTCAAAACAGTATGGACTATACTTTGTTTAGCTGGAGCAAACAAAAAGGTCATAACCCAATAGCAGTAGAAAGAGCAGAAGGCGTTTATTTATATGATTACGATGGAAAAAAGTATATCGATTTTTCCAGCGGATTGATCAACATGAATATTGGTCATGGTAATCAGCGTATAACCGAAGCCGTTGTAAGGCAAATGCAAGAGGTTTCTTATGTTACACCATCGTGTGTTACAAAAGTTCGTGGAGAATTAGGAAAGAAATTAGCAGAGATCTGTCCGGGTGATCTGAATAAATCTTTCTTTACTTTATGTGGAGCAACATCAATAGAAAACGGAATTAAATTAGCAAGACTATACACGGGCAAACATAAAATATTAACCCGTTATCAATCTTATCATGGAGCTACAATGGGTGTTATTTCCGCAGGAGGCGATCCTCGTAAATTACCTGTTGATTCACAACAAGCTCCAAACTTTGTACACTTCGATCTGCCTAATTTATATCGTTGGGAGTATGGCGAAGAAAATTTATTAAAAGAAGCCGTTGCACAATTCGAACGTATGATTGCATATGAAGGTCCTGGAAATATTGCTGCTGTTGTGTTAGAAGGTGAGTCCGGAACTTCAGGTTGTTTACAATATCCAAAAGGATATTTAAAGGCTGTAAGAGAAATTACTCAGAAGAACGGCATTTTAATGATCATGGATGAAGTAATGAGTGGCTTTGGTAGAACTGGTCAATGGTTTGGTTTCCAAAATCATGGTATTGTTCCGGATATGATCGCAATGGCGAAAGGAATGACCTGCGGTTATTTGCCATTCGGTTGTTTACAGGTAAGCGATAAAATTGCTGCTAAGTATGATGATCAAATGTTAGCATTAGGTTTAACGTATTCTGCACACCCTGTTTGTTGTGCTGCTGCATTAGAAACTCTAAAAATTTACGAAGAAGATAACCTGATAGAAAATGCAAGAAACATGGGTAAATACATGGAGCAGCAGGTTGAAAAATTAAAAGCAAAACATCCTTCAATAGGCGATTTTAGAAATACAGGATTATTAGGTTGTATTGAATTAGTGAAGAACAGAACAACCAAAGAACCAATGGCTCCATTCAATGCAAAGCCTGATGAGATGGCGGTGATGAATAAAGTAGCTGCAAAAATTAAAGAGTTAGGCATGTATACGTTTGTACGTTGGGGCTTCATATTTTGTGCGCCACCGTTGACCGTTACTAAAGAGCAAATTGACGAAGGGTTAGCAATAATTTCTGAGGCAATTGCAATTGCTGATGAAGCTGTGATTTAGAACACGGATGACACGGATTGGATGGATCAACACTGGTCTATTTATAAAAATCCGTGAACATCTATCTAGTCCGTGTCATCCGTGTTCGACAAAAAAATCCGATATGTAACACGAAGAATTAACTGAGAAAATCATAAAGGCATTTTATAAAGTTTACAATACTTTGGGTTTTGGCTTTTTAGAAAAGGTTTATCAAAACGCTTTGTTTTATGAATTGGTTGAAGCCGGATTAATTGTTGAAAGACAAAAACAAATTAAAGTTTATTATTTTAGTAAGAATATCGGGGAGTATTATGCGGATTTAGTTGTAGATGATTTAGTGATTCTTGAATTAAAGGCGCATGAATGTTTATTAGTGGAACATGAAAACCAACTGGTGAATTATTTAAAAGCAACGGATAGGGAAGTTGGATTACTTTTAAATTTTGGAAAGAAACCAGAAATACGCAGAAAAATATTTGACAACGATAAAAAACTACTGCTGTGATACAATAGAAATATTAAAATGAAAGATCCATTTTAATCCGTTCTATCCGTGTCATCCGTGTTCCAAAAAAAATGATAGAATCATCTTCTTTATACAACGAAGACCTGGCACCTGTTTTACCTAACGAGCGTAAATGGGGCACGTGGAATTATGCGGCGTTATGGATAAGCATGAGCTTATGTATTCCAACTTATATGTTGGCAAGTTCCCTGATTGAAGGAGGAATGAATTGGTGGCAATCCATCCTCACAATTTTCATTGCAAATACGATCGTTTTAATTCCCATGATCTTGAATGGCCATGCAGGCGCTAAGTACGGAATACCATTTCCTGTTTTAGCTAGAGCAAGTTTTGGAACAAGCGGAGCAAATATTCCTGCAATACTAAGAGCAATTGTTGCCTGCGGTTGGTTCGGTATTCAAACATGGATCGGAGGTAAAGCAATTTACTATTTAATAAGAGTGTGGTTTCCATCAATGTCTGAGACTTTGATCAGTGGCGCATTTCCGCATGCTGTTCCATTTGCATGTTTCCTTGCTTTCTGGGCTTTGAATATGTTGGTCGTTTACCTTGGGGTAGAAAGCATTAGAAAATTATTAGTATTCAAAGCTTTCTTTTTACCATTAGCGGCATTAGCATTATTGTTATGGGCAATTTCAGCGGCAGATGGCTTGGGTGCAATTTTAAGTCAACCTTCAAGATTCGCAGACACAGGTTCTTTCTTCAAATTTTTTTTTCCTGCATTGACAGGCATGGTTGGCTTTTGGGCAACACTCTCTTTAAATATTCCTGACTTTACACGTTATGCAAAAAGTCAGAAAGCGCAAATAAACGGACAGGCATTAGGCTTACCAACATCAATGACGTTCTTTGCTTTTGTTGGTGTCGTTGTAACTTCTGCAACTACAATTGTATTCGGTACAACTATTTGGGATCCTGTTGTGCTTGCCGGAAAATTTGAAAGTAAAGTAGTGGTAAGTTTTGCAATGATCGCTATTGCCATATCTACCTTAGCAACAAATATTGCAGCAAATATTGTTAGTCCTGCAAATGATTTTGCAAACCTTGCACCCAAGAAGATCAATTTTACAATGGGTGGTTTTATTACCGGCATTATAGGTTTGCTCATCTTCCCATGGAAATTAGCGGAAGATCCAAGCGGATATATTTTTACATGGTTGGTTGGTTACTCAAGTTTATTGGGTCCAATAGGTGGCATCATGATCGCTGATTATTATTTTATAAAAAAGCAACAATTAGATGTTGATGATCTCTATAATCCAAAAGGCAGATACAGTTTTTCAAGTGGGTTTAATCGAAATGCAGTGATAGCTTTGTTGGTAGGTATTTTACCAAATGTGCCTGGGTTTTTATTGCAGATAAAAGTTATATCTGCTACAGCTTTTCCAGAATGGATTTCTCATTTATATAGTTATGCATGGTTCGTAGGATTTTTTGTTAGCGGAATTGTTTATTTACTGTTGATGAGAAAGAAATAATTCGCTAAATTTAATACTCAAAAAAAAATATGTCAGTATTAATAAAGAACGGAAGAATTGTTACAGCAACAGATGATTATGTTGCGGATATTTTCATCGAAGGTGAAACCATTTCTGCCATAGGGAAAAATTTATCGGTGAAAGCGGATAAAGAAATCGATGCTGCCGGCAAATTAGTAATGCCTGGTGGTATTGATCCGCATGTGCATCTGGATATGCCTTTCATGGGTACATTCAGCAGCGATAGTTACGAGACAGGTACAAGAGCTGCATTATATGGCGGCACTACAACCGTTATAGATTTCATCTTACAAACACAAGGTAAAAGCTTACAGTCGGCATTAGACGAATGGAATGGCAGAGCCAATGGTACTGCTGTGGGTGATTATAGTTTTCATATGGCTGTGACTGATTTTAATGATGAAACTAAAAAGGAAATAAAAACTTTCATCGAACAACATGGCATCACCTCTTTCAAAACCTTTATGGCGTATAAAGGTGCGTTGATGATCGATGACAGACAGATGATTGGTTTGATGGAAGAAGTGAAAGCGAATGGTGGTTTGATAAATGTTCATGCTACCAATGGCGATATGATCGATTACCTTGTTCAGAAACACAGAAGCGAAGGTAAATTGTCTCCGTTATATCATTATTTATCGCAACCAGAAATAACTGAAGCAGAAGCAAGCGAACGTTTTGTGGATATGGCAAGTTATACCGGTTGTCCGGGTTATATAGTTCACCTGACTTGCGAAGGGGCTTTGAACGCAGTGCGTAATGCAACCCGTCGTAATCAGAAAATGTTTGTAGAAACTTGCATACAATATTTAATTATTGACGCTTCATTATACGAACAGGAAGATGGTGCTAAATGGGTGATGAGTCCACCATTGAGAGAGAAGAAAGACCAGGCTACGTTGTGGGCAGGCATCAATCAAGGCATTGTGAATGTGGTAGCAACAGATCATTGTCCGTTTATGTGGGAACAAAAATTAATGGGCAAAGATGATTTTAGCAAAATACCGAACGGGCATCCTGCAATAGAAAACAGAATGGAATTATTATTCAGCGAAGGTGTTGCTAAAGGGAAAATCACATTGAATAAATATGTAGAAGTTGCAAGTACAAATGCTGCAAAAATATTCGGTATGTTCCCACGCAAAGGAACGATTGCAGTTGGTAGCGATGCTGATATAGTAATTTTTGATCCGAAAGAAAAGCATACGTTGTCTGCAAAGACTCACCACATGAATGTTGATTACAGTGGTTATGAAGGATGGGAATTAACAGGTAAAGTAAAAACTGTTCTATTAAGAGGACAGGTTGCGATCGATAATAATGATTGTAAAGTTCCAAAAGGATACGGACAATTTATAAAACGTAATAAAGTAAGTCAAATAATTTGATGATTTGAAAATTTGAAGATGAGCAGAGTTTTATAATTTGAAAGTTCATTTCCAAATCTCCAAATCATCAAATCTCCAAATCGAGAGCAGATGAATAAAACAAGACTAGAAGCATTCAGTGATGGAGTTATAGCGATCATTATCACGATAATGGTTTTGGAAATGAGGGCACCGGAAGGAACGAGTTGGGTTGAAGTAAAACCTTTGGTACCGAAATTTATTTGCTACGGGTTGAGTTTTTTATTTGTTGCAATTTATTGGGGAAACCATCATCATTTGGTTCACACAGTAAAGAGAGTGACACCGGGAATTATGTGGGCTAATATGAATTTGTTGTTTTGGTTATCTCTTATACCTTTTGCAACAGCATGGATGGGAGAAAATCATTTTGAAAGAATTACGGTTGCAGCTTATGCAGTGTTGGCTTTGTTTTGCGGAGCGTCATATACAATACTGGAAAAACAAATAATTAAGCATTACGATGAATCGCCAGAGTTTAAGTCAACTTTAGGAAGAAGAAAGTTTAAAGCGTTTGCATCAATCATTTTGTATTCACTAGCGATACCGGTTGCGTTGTTTGTAAATCCGGTGATATCAGGTTGTTTGTTTTTAGCTGTTTCGATCATGTGGCTGATACCGGAAAGTAGTATTGCAAAAGTGATAGAGAAAAAATGATGAATAAAGTTTTGAAAGCAGAAGTGAGTGATCCTTCTTTCATCAGGATAAACTCCATGATGATGCCATGAAAAACTAAAGTTGGTAACATAAAATTGTAAAACATAATCTTCCAGTCACCCCTTTAGGGGACGGGGGCAAAAAATAAATTATGCCAAGAATTATTAAATCAGGATTAATTCAAGTGTCGCTTCCAATGACGGAAGGAGAAGGAACCATTCCCGAAATTATGGAAGCAATGGTGCAAAAACATATTCCATTGATTGAAGAGGCCGGCAGACAAGGCGTTCAAATACTTTGTTTTCAGGAAATTTTCAATACGCCATATTTCTGTCCGGGGCAAGATGCTAAATGGTATGCAAGTGCTGAAACGATTCCTGGTCCTACAACAGAGCGTATGCAGGAATATGCAAAGAAGTACAATATGGTGATCATTGTTCCGATCTATGAAAAAGAACAAGCAGGTGTGTTGTATAATTCTGCTGCGGTGATCGATGCTGATGGAACTTATTTAGGCAAGTATAGAAAAAATCACATACCCCATACCGGTGGTTTTTGGGAGAAATTTTTCTTCAAGCCAGGTAATTTAGGTTATCCTGTTTTTCAAACGAAGTATGCAAAAATTGGCGTGTACATTTGTTACGATCGTCACTTTCCTGATGGTGCAAGATGTTTGGGATTGAATGGTGCTGAGATCGTTTACAATCCTTCTGCAACAACAGTTGGTCAATCGCAATATTTGTGGAAGTTAGAGCAGCCTGCACATGCAGTGGCTAATGGCAATTTCTGGGGATGCATCAATCGTGTTGGTACAGAAGCTCCGTGGAATCACGGAAAGTTTTATGGGAATTCGTATTTTGTAAACCCGCTTGGAGAAATCATTGCTTGCGGATCGGAAGATAAAGATGAATTGATCGTTGCTGAATTTGATTTGGATCTGATAGAACAGGTTAGAAGTAAATGGCAATTCTTCAGAGACAGAAGACCCGAGACTTACGGTGAAATTGTAAAGCTTTAACCCCATCCCCTAAAGGGGGGTTATTTGAAGAGAATAATTTTGGCGAAGCTGTAAAATGAAAAATAGAAAAGGATATTAATTATAAGCGCTCCATCACTCCCCTTTAGGGGACGGGGCAAAAATTTACGTTATGATAAAAAACAACCGTTTAACACCCGAGCAGTATGCAGAGAATTTCAGCGACATTCATCCGCCGTTTGATTCATACACTGCTGCATTAGTTGATGCTAACCGTTGCTTATTTTGCTACGATGCACCATGTACAAAAAGTTGCCCGACGGGCATCAATGTTCCTAAATTTATTAAGCAGATAACCACTGAAAATATTAAGGGGTCAGCGCATACAATTTTGTCGAGTAATATTATGGGAGCAAGCTGCAGTAAAGTTTGTCCGGTAGAAAAATTATGCGAAGGTGCTTGTGTGTATAATTTTGTAGAACACGAAGCTGTTATACCGATTGCTAAACTGCAACGTTACAGTACAGAAATTGCTATGAAAAATAACTGGCAATTATTTGATCGCAAACCAAGCAATGGTAAAAAAGTGGCGGTGATTGGTGCCGGTCCTGCAGGTTTAAGTTGCGCTCATGTATTATCACGTGAAGGCATAGATGTAACTGTTTACGAAAAAGAAGCAAAAGGCGGCGGGTTGATGACCTACGGTATTGCTGCTTATAAAGTAACACCGGGATTTTGTGAAGAAGAAGTAGACTATATCTTAGGCATCGGTGGAATTGAAATAAAATATAAACAAGAATTAGGAAAAGATATTCAATTAGCTGATCTGCAAAAACAATACGATGCAGTGTATCTGGCGATTGGTGTTGGTTTAGCTCGTCAGTTAGAAATTCCCGGGGAACATTTAGAAGGTGTTGAAGATGCCATCTCATTTATCTACAATCTTCGTAGCAATGATTATAGCAAAATACCTGTGGGAGATAAAGTTGCAGTAATTGGTATGGGTATGACAGCGATTGATGCTGCAACACAAGCAAAACGTTTAGGTGCGAAAGAAGTAACCATGTTGTATCGTCGTACCGAAGCTGAAAAACCTTGTACTGATGTTGAATTGGATATTGCTAAATTAGATGGCTGTCAGGTGATCTGGTTGGCAGCTCCTAAAGAAATCAAAGGTGATGGTAAAGTGAATGAAATTGTTTGCAGTGTAATGAAATTAGGAGAACCTGATGCAAGCGGTAGAAGAAGCCCTGTTGATACCGGCGAAATTTTTTCTTTAGCAGTTGATATGGTGATTAAAGCTGCAGGACAAATGCCTTTCGAAGAGCTAATTAAAAATAGCGGCATAGATAACAAAGGCGGTAAAGTAACAGTAAGTGATAAAGCTGTGTCAAGCGTTGCCGGTGTATTTGCAGGTGGTGATTGTGTGAATGGTGGTAAAGAAGTGGTGGATGCGGTTCAAGCGGGTAAAGATGGTGCAGCAGCGATCATTAAACATCTTGGGTTATAGCCCCCATCCCCCAAAGGGGAGTTATTCAAAGAGAATAATTTTATTTAAATATTTTTAAATTTCGATGAAAATAATAAACTAAAAACTTTAACACTCTAGTTCCCCTTTAGGGGATAGGGGCAAATATTAATTTATGGCAGATATATCATCAAATTTCCTCGGTATCAAATCTCCAAACCCATTTTGGTTAGCGAGTGCACCACCAACAGATAAAAAAATAAATGTAGTTCGTGCTTTCGAAGCAGGCTGGGGTGGCGTAGTATGGAAAACCTTGGGTAGCCAGGTAAAGAATGTTTCTTCACGTTACTCTGCGGTTAATTTTAACGGCGGACGAGTAATGGGCTTTAATAATATTGAGTTGATCAGTGATCGTCCTTTGGATATAAATCTTAGAGAAATTACTGAAGTGGTAAAAATGTTCCCCGATAGAGCAATGATCGTTTCTCTGATGGCTGATAATAACCGTACTGCATGGCATGAGTTAATTAAGAAATGTGAAGATGCCGGCGCCATGGGTTTTGAATTGAACTTCGGTTGCCCTCATGGTATGACAGAACGTGGTATGGGTGCGGCTGTAGGACAAGATCCTGAAATTGCCGGCATGGTAGTAGAATGGGTGATGGAAAAAGCAACAATCCCGGTTATTACCAAACTTACACCAAACGTGCACTCTCCAGTACCTACAGGAATTAAATGTGTGCAGGCAGGTAGTAATGCATTGTCTTTGATCAATACTATACAATCTGTTACCGGAATTAACTTGGATACACTTGTGCCAAACCCTTATGTAGCGGGCAAGTCAGTTTTTGGTGGTTATTGCGGTCCTGCAGTAAAACCAATTGCTTTAAAAATGTTGACTACCATCAGCCAGGATCCAATTACTTCTAAAGTGCCGATTTCGGGTATAGGTGGCGTTAGTACTTGGAAAGATGCTGTAGAGTTCATGCTATTAGGTGCATCTAACGTACAAGTATGTACGGCTGCAATGAAACATGGTTTTAGAATTGTAGAAGATATGTGCGAAGGCTTGAATAACTGGATGGATGAAAAAGGCTACAAAAAATTGGATGACTTCATCGGAAAATCAGTTGAAAAAATAACGCATTGGGAAGATCTTGATATCAACTATCACCACATTGCCAATATCAACCAGGATAAATGTATTCACTGTGGTTTGTGTTATATCGCTTGCGAAGACACATCTCATCAATCTATCAATTTAGAATTTGGCAAGCCTTATAATAAATACACCATCAAAGAAGAAGAGTGCGTTGGCTGTAATCTTTGTCAGTTAATGTGCCCAGTTGACGATTGTATCACCATGGTAGAACATAGAGTAGCGCCGGATTACGTGAACTGGAAAATGTGGCAGGAAGAAGGTCGTCCTTTAAATGATCATTAATATTTTTTGTAACAAGCTGTAGTGCTACTATTAAGCATAGTTGTGTCACTCACTTGTACGGCATACCAATATTGAACTTTTCTCTTAAGGTCGACCAGCTTCTACTGCTAGTCGACCTTTTTTAAAATTTGATTTATGAAAATTAACGCAACTCGCCTTCAACAACATTTTGAAGCAATGAGTCTCATTGGTAAGATCGGTGAAACCGGTACCAATCGTCCTGCACATTCTCCAACAGAAAAAGAAGGATTTAAAATTGCTGCTTCATGGATGGAAGAAGCCGGCATGAAAACACGTATCGATAATTTTGGAAATTTGATCGGAAGATTAGAAGGGAAGAATCCTGAATTACCTGTATTAATGATGGGCTCTCATTTAGATTCTCAACCTTATGGTGGAAGATTTGATGGGGTAGCAGGTGTGCTATGTGCAATTGAAGTTGTAAAAACATTATCAGAAAATAATATCACTCCAGAAAGGAGTATTGAAGTCGTTTCTTTTGCAGATGAAGAAGGTTGGCGTTTTAATAAAGGTTTATATGGCTCCAAAGGAATGTTTGGAAGATTGGATCCGGATGATATTGAAAGAAAAGATAAAGACGGTATTTCTCGTCGGCAAGCATTGATAGATTTTGGATGTGATCCAACCAAATCAAAAGAAGATGAATACAAACCCGGAAGTGTTTTTTGCTTTTTGGAACTACATATTGAACAAGGGCCGGTATTAGATGTTGCTAATAAACCAATCGGCATTGTATCAGGTATCTCAGGGCCATTATGGCAAACACTAAAATTAAAAGGCATGGCCGGTCATGCAGGCTCTGTACCAATGCACATGCGTAAAGATGCATTGGTGGGTGCTGCAGAAGTTATTATTGCTTTAAATGAAATTGCCACACAGATCCCCGGAGCACCAACGGTAGGAACAGTTGGCACACTCAATGTTTTTCCTGCATCAAGAAATATCATTCCTGAAGAAGTAACATTAACCTTAGATCTTCGTGATATTGATCTTGAACGCAGACATCGTTACGAAAAACAATTGCTGGATAAAATAGAAGCCATCACAAAAAAACATCAACTTACTTATACTATATCTGAAGATACAAACAGCGAACCACGCTATTGTGCTGATTGGATCAAAGCAATCATCAAAGATGAATGCGATAAATTAAATTTGGAAGCCCCTGAATTAATGAGCGGTCCATTTCATGATGCATTAGTACTTTCTTACGTTTGCGATTATGCAATGATCTTTGTTAAAAGCAGAGATGGTATCAGTCATAATCCGTTGGAATACTCTTCTTACGAAGATCTGGCTTTAGGAACAGAAGTGTTGTACGGTACGGTTTTGCAAATACTTAAGAAGTAATCTGCTTTGCGAAATAATTTTCTTACTAACTTGCACAAAAGGAAATTATTTGAAAATACTATTTTATAGAAGCGTTGTTTTTATGCATATGCTTATATTTTTTTGTATAAGCTCATTCAATTTGCATGCTCAAACTACTACCGGTGTATGGAAAGGTGTTCTGATCAATGACAGCACTAAGTATGAGAGTCCTTTCGAAATAGTTATCACAGAAAGAAATGGTTTTGTAAGAGGTTACTCATACGTTAGTTATAACGGTCAGGCCCCGGTGCTAAAAAAAGTAAAAATTCTTTTCAGAAAGAATAATATAGCATTGGAAGATATTGCTACTGTACTTGATGATAGTAGTTTTAATGATATTCAAAAGACAAGCATTACTTATGCAACTGCTATAACAGGCCCGGGAGAGATCAATGGTATTTGGAAAACCGTTCGATTAAAATCCGGAAGAAATGCAAATGGTAGTCTTGTTTTAAATAAAGTTGATGATTTCAGAGAAACGGAAATTTACAAACAGCTTGAAAATTTAAAACTTGATAAGGATCTGTCTTTTAATAAACGAGATCCTGAACCTGAAGAATTAGTAGATCTTGCTAAAATTGAAGTTACACCTGCTATCGGAATACCATTCAATGCAAGCCTGCTTAGGGAAATGCCCAATAAGATCATTGCGTCAAAGCGTACACCTATCATAAATCTTAAAGAAGCCGTTGCTGTTATTTACGAAAAAAAGATCGATACACCTGTTGTAGCAGTTGTGGAGAAAAAAGTTCAGGCACCACCGCCACCGGTTGTTAAAAAGGAGCCGGTAGTTGTTGCAGCAAAACCTCCTGCACCGCCACCTCCCGTAGCTGTAGTAGAGAAAAAAGTTCAGGCACCACCGCCACCGGTTGTTAAAAAGGAGCCGATAGTAGTTGCAGCAAAACCTCCTGCACCGCCACCTCCTGTAGCTGTAGTAGAGAAAAAAGTTCAGGCACCACCGCCGGTTGTTAAAAAGGAATACCCAGTGCAGGTATTTGTTCCTCCGGCAAATGGAGTAGCAACAGAAATTGCCGGCAGAAAAACATCAATCGGACAATCGGTAGAATTTGAGTCCGACAGTTTGATAGTGACTTTGTATGATAACGGAGAAGTAGATGGTGATACTGTAAGTGTATTAATGAATGGGAATGTTATTTTTTCAAAAGCAGGACTATCTACTAGGCCTACACGAAAAACAATTTATATTACGTCTGCTATGCCTGATACTTTAACACTTGTAATGTATGCAGAGAATCTTGGAAGTTTACCCCCTAACACAGGGTTACTGGTAATAAAAGATGGCGAAAAAATATATGAACTACGTTTTAGTGCAGATCTTAAAACGAATGCTGCGATCATATTGAGAAGGAAACTTCTACAATGATCAAACTTCTAGCACTTTCTCCATTTGCATACTGCGTGAACCTTTTACAAGTATACCGGTATTTTCAAAATGTTGTTTTGTAAACCATTCTTTGGCTTCGATCGAAGTAGAAAAATTTGTATATGGATTAACTATCTTCCCAAAGTCGCCACCAACAAGTACAACATTTTTCCATTTGTAAGCATTAATTAGCCGAATCACAGATTCGTGTTCTGCAATACTTTCCTCACCTAATTCCATCATTCCTCCCAATATCAATACTTTTTCGGGGGTAGCCATTTTCGCAAAATTTTCGATGGCTGCCTTCATGCTCGTTGGGTTTGCATTATAGGCATCTAAGATTATTTTATTAGTCCCTCTTTCAATTAATTGCGATCTGCTGTTCGATGGAACATAATGCTCCAACGCTATTTTGATCTTATCATCTTGAACTTTAAAATATTTTCCAACAGCCACTGCCAATAATACATTTGGAAGATTGTATTCGCCAACAAGATTGGTTTGTATATTTTTAATGCTACTGCCTTTTGTAATGGTTACATCTAAAAATTCTTTGCTGATATTTGCTGAGCCTATAATGTCCGCATCAACAGTTCCATAAGTTTTTACTGTTTTGATCCCTGTACTCATTTCAATCAAATAATCATAATCATTCATGATAAATGCTATGCCATTATTTTTTCGTAAATAATCAAACAATTCGCCTTTGCCTTTCCTTACACCCTCAATACCACCAAAACCTTCAAGATGTGCTTTGCCACAATTAGTAATGACCCCATGTGTAGGCATTGTATAGTCGCAATACGATTCAATTTCTTTTTGATGATTGGCCCCCATTTCTATCACCGCTATTTCAGCATCTTTTTTTATGGAGAGTAAGGTAAGCGGTATGCCTATATGATTATTCAGATTACCTTTTGTTGTGTAAGTGATATAAGATGCTGACAATACCTGATGCACTAATTCTTTACTGGTTGTTTTACCATTGCTTCCTGTTATAGCGATAAAGGGAATATTGAATTGTTGCCTGTGGTATTTAGCTAATGCCTGCAATGTTTCCAATACATCGGCTACTTTAATTAATCTTGCATCCGTGCTATCATCAGCTATTTCATCAACAATTGCGTAAGCGGCACCAGCATTTAAAGCATTTTGGGCAAACAGATTACCGTTAAAGTTTTCCCCTTTCAGGGCAAAGAACAGATCACCTTTTTGTAATTTTCTCGTATCTGTTTGTATAGATGGGTGTTCAAGAAATATCTTGTATAGTGCTTCAATTTGCATGTGTCAAAAATAAGATAGAAAGCAGAATATTCTATAAATAAAAAGCTCCCCTCAACATGTTGAGGGGAGCTTTTTAAAATATCGGCCGGTTATTTATTTATAACTCGTTTTTCTTTTGCTTGTTTGTCTGCGTTTACCGAAGATGTTACCTTCCTTAAATCCTGGGCCTTCCGGTGGACCTAAGTAAGTTTGAGCACAACGGAAACCAATAGTGCTTGAAGATTGATATTCTTCCAAGAATCTACGAGCACCAGGAGATAACCAGTAAGCTCTATCGTTCCAGCTACCACCTTTGAATACTCTTGAACTATCGCTGATCAAAGTAGTAACACCATATTGATAGAATGAACCACTTAATGAATCACCATCCATAAAGCCTAATGCGTTATTGTGTTGGTAGTTTCTTCTGTTTTTAGATTCTTCATCACTTACATCAACTTTTTTCAACATACCCATGCTATCTCTTTTGAAAGTCCCGTTTTCTTTATAGAACTTCTGGAATTTGTTACCACGGAAATAGTTGAAGTCTTCCGCATCTGAAGGAGTTAAAGGACGATAAACATCCGCTACCCACTCACTAACGTTACCGCTCATGTTATATAAACCAAATGCATTTGGATAGAAAGCTTTGATATTACCAGGAATTGCAGAACGGTCATTCAAACCACCGGCAACACCCATGTTATCACCACTACCACGTTTAAAGTTAGCCAGGAATTTACCTTGCCATGTACCTCTGCGGTTATCTCTTAATCCGTTAGGGTTTTTGCTCCAAGAATAAATTTGTTGATTAGACAATAACTCTTCACCACTTTTACTTTCTTTCTTACGTGGGTTAGGGTTTTGTGCAACGATACCATATGCTGCATATTCCCATTCAGCTTCACTTGGTAAACGATAGCCCATATTCAGGATACCATCTTCCATTTTAACTACTGTACGAGCTTTTCCGCTTACGTCTTTACCGGCAGTTTTAGATTTGCCTTTATTTTGTATAAGATCCGGGCTCATTAGGTAGGTTTCGGTATTGAAAGATTTTCCTCCTTCGCCTCCGGTACCACCTTGTTTCATTTCTTGTTTAGCAAAATCTTTTTTAAGGAATCCTTTTTGTATCAATTTCAATTCATTCACCCTGTCTGTTCTCCAGATAGAGAAGTCATGCGCTTGTCTCCAGTTTACACCAACTACAGGATAGTAGTTATAAGATGGGTATCTGAAATAATATTCTACATAAGGTTCGTTATACGCCAGTTCTTCTCTCCAGCAAAGTGTGTCTGGAAGCGCTTTTTGCATGATCGTTGAATCATTATCAAATGTGTTGGATAACCAGTAAATGTACTCACGGTAATGTACGTTGGCTACCTCTGTTTCGTCAATAAAGAATGAAGGAACTGTAACACGACGAGGAACATTGTTCCAGTCACCCATTACATCCTCATCTTTAGCACCCATTACAAAAGTACCACCTTGTACAAATACCAAACCAGGGCCGGCTTTAGGATACTTAATTTTTGATACATGGTAATTACCCATGTTCTTGTCATCGTATGACCAGCCTGTCACAGATGATTTCTCTTTCTTATTAGATTTACAAGAGATAAGACTTGTTACCGCAATCCCTGCAATCATTAGGGATTTCACGGAAATTAATTTTTGCATGTGCATTAGATTTGCCATTATTGCTTAACGCAGTGGTTTATAAAATATTGTATTCAAATTTTACAGTTGCGAATATAAATGTTTTAGGTGAAATTACTGAAAACGGTAAGTTTTTTATTTATGCAAACGATATTTTAACATAAAATTGTAAGCAATGAGGCCATGCAACGAAATCCACTTTCAATCAGTCTTTATTAAACACAAACAATAACAAAATGCCTTATTTCGTTATATGTTTGGATATCTATAATTATTATGTGTATTTTTTACACATTTAATTTTTGGATTTAACCCAAAATCGGCTATTTTTGAAAAAATTACCCGGAACGAAACAATGAGAATCAATAAATAGTTCTATCTTGTTTCTCCGTTTTAAAATTGGTTGATTTATTATTTCACTTAAAACAAAAAACATCTACGTTATTTGAGAATATGTCTACCCTTATTTAAGACAAAAAAATACGCATGAAAAGAGCAAAATCAAGACTAACGGGCTTATTAATGTTAGTTTTAACCTCAGGTGTGGCAAGTGCACAGCAGTCCAATGTTATTAATGTAGTTACTTCTGCAGTTCCTTTTTTGAGAATTTCTCCGGATGCTCGTAGTGGCGGTATGGGTGATGTTGGCATTGCTACAGCTCCCGATGCCAGTTCAGGTTTCTGGAATCTGGCCAAAACACCGTTTAATACTATGCCGGGTGGTATCTGTCTTACCTATACTCCTTGGTTAAAAGATCTTGGTCTGAATGATGTAAACCTGATCACTGCAGGAGGGTATTATAAACTAGATGATATTCAAGCTGTTACAGCTTCAATCAGATACTTCAATCTTGGTAACATCCAGTTCACCGATTTTTTGGGTAACGAGTTAGGCTCTTTCCGCCCTCGTGAATTTTCGGTAGACGCCGGTTATTCAAGAAAACTATCCTCTAAATTAGGATTGGGTATTGCGTTGCGTTACATTAACTCACGTTTGGCAAGCGGCGACCCCAATAATAGCGGTACTTCTTACAAACCGGGTTCTACTGTTGCTGCCGACCTTAGTTTGTTTCATACAAGTGGAAAAGAAGACGGTAGTGGTTTAAATTATGGCTTGGCTTTAACCAACCTCGGTGGTAAAATATCCTACACAAATGACGCTACTCAAAAAGATTATATTCCTGCTAACCTTGGTTTAGGTGTAGCCTATACTAAAGTAGTAGATGAGGCAAATAAAATAACTTTTGGTTTGGATGTACATAAATTACTGGTTCCAACACCACCACTTACAACCGGCGATGATGCTGTTGATCAGGCTAATTTAGATAAATACAGAAATCAAGGAGTTGTGAGCAGTTGGTTTAAATCATTTGGAGATGCTCCAAATGGATTTAGCGAAGAATTGAAAGAATTTCAAATATCTGCGGGTGCCGAATACTGGTATAATAATCAATTCGCACTAAGGGCTGGTTATTTTTACGAAAACCCAACGAAAGGTAATCGTAAATACTTCACTTTAGGAGCAGGGTTAAAGTACAATATGTTTGGATTGAATTTCTCTTACTTATTGCCTTCAGGTAATGGTACAAACCGTAATCCTTTATCGAATACACTTAGATTTAGTTTGATGTTTGATTTTGACGGAAGCGGAGGAACAACAACCACTACTGCAACTCCAACAAAATAATTGACTGAAAATATTTTAACGAAGGGATTGATTCATATCAATCCCTTTTTTATTGAATTGCTTGTAACCAATACATACATTTGCAAATAATCTTAATAAACAATTAAACAATGAATATACGAATTGGCTTTGGCATAGATTTCCATCAAATGGTTGAGGGTAGAGAGTTTTGGTTAGGCGGCATATTGATACCACATACCAAAGGTGCATTAGGGCATAGTGATGCAGATGTATTACTTCATGCGATTTGTGATGCAATGCTTGGAGCTGCCTGCCTTGGAGATATTGGCGTACATTTTCCGGATACGGACCCTTCTTTAAAAAATATTGATAGCAAAATATTATTAAAAAAGAGTGCTGAATTAATTAATAAAGCCGGTTATTCAATAGGCAATATTGATAGTACGCTTTGTTTACAAGCACCTAAAATAAAAGAGTATGTTCCAAAAATGCAACAGGTAATCGCTGATATACTTTCGTTACAAATAACAGATGTTTCAATAAAAGCAACCACAACCGAAAAGATGGGATTTGTTGGCAGGGAAGAAGGCGTAGTGGCATATGCAACAATCTTATTACAAAAGATATAGTACACTGTTAAAATATTTTATACTGCATTAATTCCTTACTACATCATTACCTTTGCCACCATGCAAACTGTAACAATAAAAATTGTCAATCGATCAGATAATCCTTTGCCGACCTATTCAACATCGGGTTCTGCAGGAATGGATATAAGAGCTGACTTAAAAGACCCAATCACTTTGGAGCCATTACAAAGATGCTTGGTACCAACAGGTTTATTTATTGAATTACCTCACGGATACGAAGCACAGATCAGACCGAGAAGCGGACTAGCGATCAATCAGGGCATTACCTGTTTAAATACACCCGGCACAATTGATAGCGATTACAGAGGAGAAGTAAAAGTTATCCTGATAAATCTCAGTGCAGAACAACATATCATTAGTCATGGAGACAGAATTGCTCAGATGGTGATCAATAAAGTAGAAACAGCACAGTTATTGCTTGTTGAAGAATTGAGCGATAGTATAAGAGCCGAAGGAGGCTTTGGACATACAGGTAAAAATTGATATTATATTAACGATAGATACATGAGAAATATACTTTTAGTTACCACAGTGATAATGGCAGGCATTTTTTTTACAAGCTGCCGTTCTGCAAAAAAGATTCAGACAGCTATTAATAAGAAGGATTCTTCAACAGTTGTGATTACCAATCCGGTAGTAAATGATTCTGCATTGTTTGTTAAACAAACAATGGATACACTCAAGAGCAAGTATATCGATTACAAAACATTTGCCGCAAAAGTAAAAGTAGAGTATGAAGACAGTAAAGGTAAGCAACCTAACGTAACCGCATATGTGCATATTATTAAAGACAGTGTAGTTTGGGTTTCCATGTATGCCACTATTTTTAATATTGAGGCTTTCAGGGTATTGATAACAAAAGACAGTGTTTTTTTAGTTGATAAGATAAACAAAGAAGTGCAATTGCGGTCTCTGGATTATTTACAGGAAATAACCGCTATTCCGTTTGATTTTACAACCCTGCAAGATCTGCTGGTAGGTAATCCGATCTTTATGAGTGATAGCCTTGTTTCGTATCGAAAAACAGATGATCGGCTTTTACTTGCTTCCGTAGGACAATACTTCAAACACCTGCTCACACTTGATACAAACAATGTTGTGTTGCACAGTAAACTCGATGATGTTGATATTACCAGAAACAGAACAGCTGATATTACCTATGATGAATATGAAAATAAAGAAGGTGTTAACTTTTCTACCTTCAGAGAAATTACTGTATCTGAAAAAAATAAATTAGATATACAGCTTAAATATAAGCAGTATGAGTTTAACAAAGATTTGTCAGTTTCTTTCAACATCCCCAAGAACTATAAACGCAAATAAGCATTAACTTTAATTATACACAGCCTGTTAGTTATTCTTTACTTTATTGTAAATGATGAGGTAGTATTTTTGAACAACTCTAAATTTTACAAATGCTGAAATTCATTTTATCCGCCTTGATAGTTGTACTGACAATATCCGGTACAATGGCTCAGCCTCCTAAAACCAAAGAGCAGCTTGACCTTGAAAAACAACGTCAGGATATTAAAAAAGAAATAGAGCAAACACAGAAGCAATTAGATAAGATCAATAAATCTACTAAAGTAAATTTAGGAGAGCTTGCATTGATCAAAAAGAAACTCGACCTTCAAAACAGTGTGATAGAAAATATCAATCGTGATATTAATTTACTTGATAATAATATTTATCGTTCTCAAAAAGACATTAGAAAACTTACATTATTGCTTGATACTTTAAAAAAGGAATATGCAAAGAGTATGGTGTATGCTTACAAGAACAGAAGTAATTCCGATTTTTTAAATTTTATTTTTTCAGCTTCAAGTTTTAATGATGCTGTTAAACGTGTGGCTTATTTAAAAAGTTACAGGGCATACAGAGAAATGCAGGGAGAGAATATTATACGTACGCAAAATCTTTTACGTGGAAGAGTTGAGGAATTAAATGGAACAAAACTTAAAAAAGGTGAAACACTCGAATTACAAAGTAAAGAGTTAACAGTTTTAGCAGATGAAAAACAACAGAAAAATCTTGCTGTATCAAAACTGCAAAGCCAGAGCAAGGAATTGAATGCACATATTGCAGCATCGAAAAAGAAAATGTCGAAAGTGAGTGCTGCCATTGCTGCAGCTATTGAAAGAGCAAGAAAAGAAGCAATCGCAGAAGCTGCAAGGATAGCTGCGGCTAATAAGCCTCCCGTTGTGGCTACTATTACAAAACCTCCTACCACAACCAGCGGAACAAAGCCTCCAAAAATCAAAACAACTCCTGTTAAGCAGAGTGTATTGCTTGCATCTGCAGCCGATGTTAAATTGAATGCAAGTTTTGAGAGCAATAGAGGTTCGCTGCCGTGGCCGGTTGATAAAGGTTATGTAATGGTACATTTCGGAAGACAAAAATTAGAAGGAACCAATGTGGAGGTTAACAACCCCGGCATCACCATCGGTAGTGATATTGGCTCTGCTGTAAAAGCAATCTTTGATGGTGAGGTTACCATGGTTCAGAGTATTGATAATATGCAGATCGTTATCATCAAGCATGGTAAATATTTCAGTACCTATAGCAATCTTAGTGGCGTAACTGTAACTCGAGGACAGACGGTACGTACAGGTCAGGTTTTAGGAAGGGTAGCTGCGAATGATGAAGGCATCGGATCTATGGATCTCATCACCAGCAATGAAACAAGTAATGTCAATCCTGAGAGCTGGTTAAAATAATAATAATTCGTTTATCCGTTAATTACTCTTTCGTATAATTTTTCGTACTGTGGTACTATGTTGGCGATGTCGAATTTTTTAGCCTGCATCAATGCATTGTGCTTAAACTGTTTGAAGGTTTCATCATCCTTAAAGATCTTCAGTGCATTGTTACACATATCTTCAATGTCGCCAACATTGCTCATGTAGCCGGAGTATCCGTTGATTATGATCTCGGGCAACCCGCCTGCATTGGTAGAAATAACAGGCACTTCTGCTGCCATGGCTTCTAAAGCTGCCAACCCGAAACTTTCGTATTCGCTTGGTAATAAAAATAGATCAGCAATGGGTAATATATCTTCCATTTGCTCTTGCTTACCTAAGAACTTAATATTTTCTGCCGAAACACAATCCCTGCAAATGCTTTCTACATAAGGCCTTTCAGGGCCATCTCCAAGCAATAAAAGTTTAGAAGGAATCTTTTGATTGATCAACATAAAAGTTCTTACAACATCATCTACCCGTTTTACTTTTCTGAAATTACTGGCATGCACAATTATTTTTTCGCCATTTGGAGAAATTAATTTTTTAAATGCATCTACGGGTTTTCTGTGAAAACGATCTACATCAACAAAATTGTGTATCACTTCAATATCTTTCGTGACCACAAAATTTTTGTAAGTCTCATCTTTTAAATTATCAGATACCGCAGTCAACACATCACTTTCGTTCATAGAAAAAGTAACCACCGGACTATATGTTTTATCTCTTCCCACCAAAGTAATATCGGTACCATGCAGGGTTGTGATCACGGGAATGCGTTTTCCTTCTTTCAATAAAATTTGTTTGGCCATATATGCAGCTGCTGCATGTGGTATTGCATAATGCACATGTAACAATTGTATATCATGATTAGTGATCACATCCACCATTGTACTTGCCAATGCTGTTTCGTAAGGTGGATAGTCAAACAAAGGATAGGTTGGTACCCTTACTTCGTGATAAAAAATGTTCGCATGAAAACCGCTTAATCTAACCGGCTGCTGATAAGTAATAAAATGTATGCTGTGACCCTTATCGGCCAATGCTTTTCCTAATTCAGTAGCTAACACACCGCTACCACCAAAGGTGGGGTAGCAAACAATCGCAATATTCATATTCATTCTTTTGTAGGGTGCAATTTACCACTTATTGTAACAGCGGTTGTCAAATTATAATTAAATTGCATGAAATATTTTTTATATGGATGATATACAGGTAACCGAACTGAAGCCAAAGAAGGTGAGTAAGTTTAAAAGATTTCTGCGCTGGTTGTTGCTCATTATAGTTGTTGCTGGATCATTGATGATCTGGTGGAAATATTTCTATGTCTTCGGCGAAGGTGTAAAATCCGGCGAGTTGAATTATGTTGTAAAAAAGGGAAATCTTTTTAAAACCTTTGAAGGAAAGTTGATACAATCCGGTATCAGATCAAAAGCTGCAGGTTCTATACAATCATATGAATTTGAATTTTCCATTACCAATGATAGTATTGCAAATGTATTAATGAATAACAGTGGAAAATATTTTGATCTGCATTACAAAGAATATAAAGGAACCGTGCCTTGGAGAGGTTACACTAAATACATTGTTGATGAAATTCGATTGATGAAAGAGATAGAAAGGTAATGCTACGCTTGTAATAAAAATATGACCGGCTTTTTATGAAAGTCGGTTTTTTCTTTTCGCCACTCACTTACAGTTTTTGTTTTTATGTATTCGTTGGCAGCAGTTAACTCTGCGGCAATGCAAATTTTTGTATTGGATTTACAGGTTTTCAATAATGTTTCAATTAATTGATTGTTTCGGTAAGGGGTTTCAATAAAGATCTGTGCACTGTGTTTTTTTTCGGAATACAGTTCCAACTCTTTGATCGTTTTTATTCTTTCGTTATGGTCGATTGGAAGATAACCAACAAATTGAAACTGTTGCCCGTTCATACCACTTGCCATTAAAGCTAGTAAAATAGAACTTGGTCCCACTAAGGGTTTTATAAGGGCATTCAATTCGTGGGCAGCTTCTATCAATATTTGTCCGGGGTCGGCAATGCCGGGGCAACCTGCTTCACTGATGATAGCAATATTTTTTCCTTCTTTCAGCTTTTGTTTAAAATTATTGACTTGCTCTTCTTCGGCCTTATGTATAGCAAACCATTCATAATCGTCGATGACGATCGCTTTATCCATGCTTTTTAAAAATCGTCTTGCGGTGCGTTCATTTTCTGCAAAAATTACCTGACATTTTTTTACTGCATCAATAATATATAAAGGAATGGTATTGGTTGCAGTTTCATCTAAAACACAGGGTACTAAATAAACTTCAGGCATCATTTGTTAATCTTTTTTGGCATTATACAAACTTAAAGTAGCGGCAATTACAGCATAGCTTGGAGCTAATATCCAACCAACAAATAAAATCAAATGCATCAGATAAAAAACAATGCCGTTACCTATTGCAAGTCCTTTGTGTTTTCCAATAAAAGCAATGCTTTGTGAGGTAGAAAGTTTATTTCTTTCGCAACTGTAATCAAGCATGGCAAAGCCAAGGTAATAACATTCAACCAGCAGTGCTATCAATGGAGTAAACCATCCTATAAGTGGAATAAAAGAAAGAATTAAAATTGAAACGGTATATACCGTTTGCCATAAAGCATTTCTCAATGCAAGTCTAACGCCTCTGATAATGTCTTTCAACAATTGACGGAAACTAAACGGAAAATCTTTTCCTTCAATAATGGCTTCTGTTTTTTCGCTCAGGTAGGCAAAAAGCGGTGAGCCGATGATGAGAAATAAATATTTAAACAAAGAGAAATACAGCAATAACAAAATGAGCTGTAAAATTATTTGACCAAAAATGAACAGAAACTTGAGCCAGCTTTCTCCCATAGTGATCATCCATTTTTTTGCTCCGGTTGCCGATAACAAATAGTCAATGGCCTCACCACTGCTTTGCCAAAAGAAATACATACCAACACAGAATAAAATAGCGTATAAAATGCCGGGAATCAGTATCCATTTCCACAAACGGTGCTTTACAATGAATCGATGAGCTTGTAAATAGGATTGTATGGCAATAATGATCTCTTTAAGCATTATAGGTAAAGGCTTCGGGGTTAATGTATTGACTGGTATGCAAATTAAGCTATTGTGAGCAATGTTTATATAGTCGGCTATGTACAAAATTGAGCAATAATTCCGAATAAATACTTGCATTTGTCAAACACAAGAAGTAATTTTATAACACCTCAAAAAGAATTGTAACAAACTTCTTCTAAATGTCTCAAGCAAGATTGAGCATCTGTATCTAAGAATTCTTACTCTAATGAAAAGCTATGCTTTAGGTAGTCGTATCCGTAAGATCTGTGTCTCCTTATGGTTATGATTCTGCACAGGCATTGGAAATGACCTGTTTTAAATGGCAAAAACAAATCTACTATCCGTAAATGTATTGTCTTTTGTATAAGACGATACGATTGTTCACATTTAAAACTCATAAAATGAAAACTTTTTTATTCTCCTTAATTGTTCTTTTTTCCGGTGCCTGGGCAAAAGTAAGTGCTCAATGTACCTTCATTAGCCCTACTGTGGAATTAAATTTTGTTCAAACAGATCTGAACGGTAACTGCGTTGTAAACTTTAATCTTGGGTTTGAGATCGATATCAATAATGGTAATAAGATCATCTTCCTACATTTATGGAGAACACAGGATTATACCGATTTTAATTACAAAACACAAAGTCAGCCAAAGGAAAGTAATGTTTTAGCAAATGCTATTGCAACGGTTATTATTGATAATGATTATCTCGATAATAACCCCGGTGCACCGGCAACTGATGTATTTAAATCAGTTTATGGTCCTGACCCCGGCATAGATGATAACAGTGGAGCCGCACAAGGGCAGGTATTAGATGGAACTGATGGCTTAACCTACAATCGTGTGGTGGTAAATGCAAGTGCAAACACGTACCGTTATACCGTTAATAATTTGCAGGTAACTTTATCGGGTGCATGTTCAAACCATATTTCATTTACCGGAGATGCATGGTCAAGTAATGGTAACAGTGCTTCATCTTCGGTACAATGTACAATGGAAGGCTATTCTTTTATTGTAAACGATCCGAAGATTATTTCAACACTGGTATGTGCATCACCAAACAGATACAGCACTTCTATTTCTACCACAAGCCCTTTCAATCTGCAATTTGTGTACGACATATTTGTTGATAACGGCGATGGCTTTTTTGATCAGTCTTTGGATATTCAGGTAGTGAATGGTCAGGGCCCTTACACCATTACAAGCGGTTCGCCTTATAACTCAGGCTTACAAAATTATCCTGCACCTTATTCTTCAACAGATCCATGGCGCCAGCAAAACCTGTGGGTAAGGGTGAGGAATATGCAACTGGTCAATAATACGGTTGTTCCTCCATTGATCACCAATATTTCAAATTCATTGCTTGATAAAACAATCAATCCTTCTTGCGGTTTGTTGCCGATCAATTTTGCTTCATTTACTGCAACACCAAATAATGCAGCTGTTAACTTAAACTGGCAAACAGCTACGCAGTTGAATGGTAATAGTTTTATTGTAGAAAGAAAAAATGCCGGTGGTACTTGGCAGCCGGTAACAACTGTTGGAGTAGGTAATTACAGCAGCCATTCCGGATCTTTATACAATTATGCTTTCTCTGATAAAAATGCTTCTGTAGGAGTAAATGAATACAGAATAAGACAGGTTGATGCTGATGGCAGCTACCGGTACAGCGAAACCAGAATTGTAACGCTTGCTTATGCTAACAATGTAAAAGTAGTGGTATATCCTAACCCGAGCTACAACGGAAAAATTTCGGTAACGTTTAATACAACTACAGGAACTAAAAACAATGTTAGTTTACTGGATGTAACCGGAAGGCGTTTAAAACAATGGACTGGTATTACAACCAACCGTTTGGATATTGCTAATTTAACCAATGGTGTTTATACACTTGTTGTAAAAAATCTGCAAACAAACGAACAGATCGTTAAGAAAGTAATTGTAAGAAGATAGCATATTTCTAAAGGGCAAAAATAAAAACAGGTGCAGTAATTCTGCACCTGTTTTGTTTATATTTTAATGAACGCCTGTTATGTTGCTGATTAAAAGAGCGAAATATTTTTATGACTGCAAAGGCCAATTAATATTCGATCCAGTAGAGACCGAATAATGGGAGAGAGGTGAGGTTGAGAATTTAACTGTTGTTGTTAGTTTCTAATATTAAATTTTCCTGTGTATATAGTTGTGTCTTTGTCTGAGAATACAATTTTTCTATTGTCTTGATTGGGAAACTCAAATTCATCATTTACTACAAACTTCGATTCGGTAAATTTATATCCAGTTAAATATGTGACAACAGCCACATAACCGGAGTCCGATTTTGACTGTTTCATTTCAAAATCATATTGCCAATTTAGGGGTGCATCATTTCCTCGAATTCCAACTTTTTTTATGCCATCTTGGTTTTCTACCTTTAGAATGTAAACAACTGTCTTTTTATATGTTTTTTGAACACAGCTTTGGCATACTAAACTTGTAAAGGCAAAAATTATAATATTTTTTATCATTTAATTTTTTTAGAAATAAAATAATCGATACCAAATCTCCCTGATCCCAGTATTAAATTATAAAGACTAATCCACATTATACCCATAGCCGGTAGCATGTTCCATGTGCCTTGATTGAACTGTTGAAAAAATATGGCAACTAACATTGTACACAAAATTAGAAAAGAAAAAGGCCTAGTTAAAAGTCCTAGTAGTAAAAAAAGACCTCCAACTGCTTCACTAAAAGCACCCATCCAAGCAAAGAATATTGAAAATTTTGTAAATATTCCACCATAGGCAGCAACATCATTTGGAAACCAAAAGGCAACTTCGAATAAGCCGAGATTATTTTCTGGGGGCGACCATGGTAAGCCAAATTTTGCAGCTCCAAAATCAGTGGTCAAAAGATATCCGCAGATAGACCTTGGTATTAATAATAAAAGATCTTGCCACCACTTGGGCATTAAAATAGGCTTGAAAATTGATTTCATTCGATTGAAACAACTGAGCTGTGAGAATTGTTGTACCTAATAAAAAATATTTATAATTCACACAACGAGCAGGGCTTTATGCAGGTTGGAATTAGTATTCCGTCTGCCGACAACCGCTGCTGATTGAAAATATAAAGTTGAATTTTCTCCAAGGTCGGTGAAGACACCGACCTTGGAGTTAAAATGGCACACAATTTCCTCAACCCATTAATGTCAATGACTGCTTTAGGTAAAAAATGGTTGTATGTGTTTTAGAAATTAATTTTTTAGTTAGTATCTTTTCGTCAATATGAATATCGAAACACTCAGAGAATACGTTTTACAAAAACCAAATGTTACCGAGGGGTTCCCATTCGGTCCGGATGTAATTGTATTTAAAGTAAATGATAAGGTTTTTCTGCTGGTGCCTTTAGATACGGAGCAATTACAATTCAATGCCAAGTGCGATCCCGACCATGCTATTGAATTAAGAGAACAGTATGATGCGGTACAGCCCGGCTATCACATGAATAAAAAACACTGGAATACGGTAGTTGTTGATGGTACAATAAAAAACAACCAGCTGCTGGAGCTGGTTGATGAATCTTATGATCTGGTTTCTAAAAAGAAGGCTTCGAAATAAAAACTGTCAGTCTGAGCTTGTCGAAGACTAAACAATTAACAAAGCATCTCCATAACTGAAGAAACGGTATTTATCTTTAATAGCTTTTTTGTACGCTTCCATTACTACATCGTAACCTGCAAATGCACAGGTCATAATTAACAAACTTGTTTTTGGTAAGTGGAAGTTGGTAACCAAACTATCTGCAATAGAAAAATTGTATGGCGGATGAATGAACATATTTGTCCAACCCTCAGAAGGTTTCAATAATTTTTGTGCAGTGAAAGAAGATTCCATTGCTCTCATGGTTGTAGTACCAATAGAACAAATTCTTCTGCCATCTTCTTTTGCTTTGTTTACAATTTTACAAGCCGTTTCATCAATGCCATAATATTCAGCATCCATTTTATGCTTGCTCAAATCTTCAACTTCAATTGGTCTGAATGTGCCAAGCCCTGTATGCAAAGTAACTTCAGCAAAACGAAGTCCTTTAATTTCCAAACGTTTGATCAATTCATTGCTAAAGTGTAAACCAGCAGTTGGAGCAGCTACGGCTCCTTCATGTTTTGCATAAACAGTTTGGTAACGTTCTTTATCTTCTTCGTCTGGTTTACGTTTAATATATTTTGGTAGTGGCGTTTCTCCCATAAAATCCAACATCTTTCTGAAAGATTCTTCAGAATCTTCCCAAAGGAAACGGATGGTACGGCCACGGCTGGTAGTGTTATCAATTACTTCGGCAACCAACTCATCATTTTCTCCGAAGTATAATTTGTTACCAACACGAATTTTACGGGCAGGGTCAACAATTACATCCCAAAGGCGGTTTGGTTTGTTTAGTTCTCTTAAAAGAAATACTTCAATTTTGGCACCTGTTTTTTCTTTACGACCATACATACGTGCAGGAAACACTTTCGTGTTATTTACTACCATTACGTCTTTGTCGTCGAAATACTCAATAATGTCTCTGAAATTTCTGTTCTCTATTTGTCCGGTTTTGCGGTGAATAACCATCATTCGGCTATCTTCTCGGCGTTTTGTTGGGTTTTGGGCAATCAGATTAAGCGGTAGGTCGAATCTAAACTGTGATAATTTCATGTGTATCAAAAATGTTTTAAAAGTTGATACATGCCAGAGATGCTGTGATTTACAGCGATAGTAACCTGTTTATAAGGCGCTTATCATGTTACGGCATGATTTTAAGACTGCAAAGGTAGTGATTTTCCGGGGATAGAATCAATCAATTTTTTAGTGTATGCATTTTGTGGGGAAAAGTAGATGGTATCTGCATTTCCTTCCTCAACGATCTTTCCATGTTGCATAACCAGTATTCTGTCGCTGATGTAGCGAACCACCGAGAGGTCGTGTGAGATAAAAATACCGGTGAATTCCAGCTCCGCCTTAAGGTTGTTGATCAGGTTCAGTATTTGCGCCTGCACACTTACATCCAAAGCGCTTACACTTTCGTCAAAAATTAAAAAAGAGGGGTTCAACGCTAGCGCCCTGGCAATACAAATGCGTTGTCTTTGTCCGCCACTGAATTGATGGGGGTAACGATTATAATGATCAGTATTCAGTTGTACTTTTTCCAGCAACTCATACACTTTTTCTCTTCTTTGTTTTGTGTTGTTAAACCTGGCATGCACTTGCATGGGTTCCAGAATGGCTTCGCCGATGGATAACCTTGGGTTGAGTGAACCGTAGGGATCCTGAAATACGATTTGCAAGTTGCTGCGTATATGCCTTAATTGATCTTTGGGTAATTCAGATAAATTCTTTCCGTCTAAGATGATCTTACCCGATGTAGCCGGTATCAACTGCAAAATAGCTCTGCCCAAAGTTGTTTTACCACAACCGCTTTCTCCAACCAAGCCAATAATTTCGTTCTTGCTAACGGTAAAGCTTACATCATTTACGGCTTTAAAAGATTCCGGAGTTTTACTAAATATTTTTTTTTTGCTTTGGTAGTGAACGTTTAAGTGTTCAACCTGTAAAACGGTTTGATTAAAGGATGGCTTATCATTTATAGCACTGCTCCCTTGAAGCTTGTAGCTTGCGGCTTCTACAATGCTTGTCCCTTGTGGCTTGCGGCTTGTAGCTTGTTCTCCAAGGAAATCACTGATCAACGGCAACCTTTCTCCTTTAGGATGCAGCGCAGGCCTGCAGGCTAAAAGAGCTTTGGTGTAAGGATGTTGTGCTCTGCTGAAAATGTTTTTTGTATCGGCTTGTTCAACCATTTCGCCTTTGTACATTACTGCAACTTTATCGGCAACATCAGCAACCAATCCAAGGTCGTGTGTTATCAGTACCACAGCCATATTGTTTTGGTGTTGCAATTCTTTTATTAATTCAAGAATGGTTTTTTGTACAGTTACATCCAATGCCGTAGTTGGTTCATCGGCAATCAATAAATCCGGATTACAACTTATTGCCATAGCAATCATCACCCGTTGTTTTTGTCCGCCGCTGAGTTCATGCGGATAACGGTTGAGGATATCTTTCGGCGATGGCAGTTTTACTTTTTCAAATAATTCAATTGTTTTTTGTTTCGCTTCCGCAGATGATAATTTTTCATGCAGTTGTAATGCTTCCATTACCTGATAGCCACAGGTAAAAACCGGATTCAGAGAGGTCATCGGTTCCTGAAAGATCATACTGATTTTTTTACCACGGATGGAGCTGATCTCTTTTGTATTTAATTGATTCAGCGTTTTATTATCAAATAAAATATTACCGGTGATCGTGGCTTCTTTGGGTAATAGTTGTAAGAGTGATAAGGCAGTTACAGATTTTCCCGAACCCGATTCGCCTACGATGGCCAGCATTTGGCCGGGCTCAACCGAGAAAGAAACATTTTTTACTGCTTCGGTAGTGTTGCCTCCGGCAATAAATTGTATCGATAAATTTTCAACAGATAATAAAGCCATATTTAAAATTAGCATTAAATAGAACACCGATGACACTGATTGAACGGATATGCACTGATAAATCCGTTCTCATCTGTTAAAATCCGTGTCTTCCGTGTTCTTATCAAATCAATTTCTCAGAAAGATGATTTTCCCTAAATTTGCAACCCTACAACGATTGTAGGGAATTAACCTTAAAACGTAATAAACCTAAAACGTTTTAAACGATTAAAATTATGGGAAGAATATTCGAAGTAAGAAAAGGTGCCATGTTTGCACGTTGGGATAAAATGGCGAAAGACTTTACCCGTATTGGTAAAGAGATCAATATTGCTGTAAAAGCAGGTGGTCCGGATCCGGATAGCAATCCGGCATTGCGTAGATGTTACCTGAATGCGAAAGCTTGTAATATGCCAAAAGATAGGGTGGAAGCGGCTATTAAAAGAGCGATGGGTAAGGATACCAGTAATTATGACGAGGTAGTGTACGAAGGCTATGCACCACATGGTGTAGCAGTATTGGTTGAAACGGCAACAGATAATCCTACAAGAACGGTGGCGAATGTGCGTATGCATTTTACTAAAAGTGGCGGTTCTTTGGGAACAAGTGGTAGTGTGGCATTCACTTTTACTCGTATGGGTGAATTTAAAATAAAGAACACCGGATTGAATATTGAAGATCTGGAATTAGAATTGATCGATTACGGCTTGGAAGAGATAGGTGAAGACAGTGCAGGTAATATCGTCATCCGTACTGCATTTGCAGAGTTTGGGCATATGGCCAAAGCTCTGGAAGAAAAAAAGATAGAAGTGATAACGGCAGAACTTACCCGTATACCAATGAACTTAACAGAACTTGACGAAGAGGCTGCGAATGATGTTTTAAAATTGGTTGATAAATTAGAGCAGGATGAAGATGTGCAAAAAGTATATCACAATTTGAAATAGAATAATCAGTCACTAATAAGGTGCCCCCATAAATACCCTATCTGTGTCACAGAATTGGTTGGTCCGTCTAAACGTCCCATGTTGGAGTATAGCGTTAATGTTTTCGGTGCTTCTATGTAAACATCCATTTCCATCTTTCCATTGTAATAATAAGTAGCATTGGTAGTAGTCTTGCTCTTCCACATTGGAGTGCCATAGGCCAGGTAATGATTGAATGCTCCTGTGTAGTTTATTGCCAGGTATGATGTAAGCTCAGGTGGGGCAGTGGGGGTAACAGATACATTATAATAGAACTGCGTAGTAAAGTCAACCTCAAAATGATAAAGCCCCGTTTTATTAATTGTTATTGAGTTTGCGCCTACAGTAGTGGTAACATTTGTGGTATTGAGATTATACCTGATCTCTGAAATCGAAAAAACACCACCTGTTGTTGTTGATGTAGTAGCCGGACTGAATTGATTTAATTCCACTGCAAATCTTGTGTTACCTGCAAATGCAGAATTAACCCATGTTGGGTCACTGTTACCATTAGACGCAAGCACCTGACCAGCGGTGCCGGGAGAACCATTCAATCTTATTAATCCGGTTGTATTAATATCTCCGGCTACATCTAATTTATAATCAGGAAAAGTTGAAGCAAGAGAATAGGGGCCTATACCAACATTGCCAACTGAATCAATAACCATTCTTGTAAAATTATTAGTAGCCAATCTTAAATTACCATTCTCAAGATTACCTACAATAGCTGATGTGCCGTTGATACCTACAAGTAGTCCATCCGAAGCATTGATTCCGGTACTTTTATTGGTAATGTTCATGAATGTAATGTTACTCGATGTGTCATGTACCTGTAATTTATAAAGTGGATTGGGATTTCCAATACCTACATTTTGAGCGTTACCCAAATGATTAGACAGAATAATTATGCATAACAAAAATATTATTTTCGGCATATGGAATAATTGTTATACAAGTTACAATTTTTTTGTCAGGCTTTCAAGTGTTAACTATAAAGTGATCTCACCTTTCATGTAATACACACAATTGCCACTCATGGCAACTCTTTCTTTAGATGTTTGCTCACACCATATTTCGCCACCACGTTGAGATAGTTGCAGGGCATGTAATGTATGCTTACTGAGCTTTTCACTCCAGAATGGAATGAGTTGTGAGTGTGCAGAACCCGTTACAGGATCTTCATTGATACCTGCACCCGGAGCAAAGAATCTTGAAACAAAATCAACCGACTTGCCCGGAGCAGTGATGATCATTTTGTCGAAATGTTTTTTCATCAATGTAAAATCAGGGGTACAGTTTTTTACAGCAGCTTCATTTTGAAGTTCAATTAAATAATCTCTGTTTTTATAAACACCAACAATTTCTACTCCGCCTAAAATGTTGGATAAAGTTGCTGCATCGTAGTCATCAAATCTCTCCGGCTTCCAACTTGGAAAATCCATGATGATCAGGTCATCTTTTTTGGTAACCTTAAGAATGCCGCTTTTTGAACTGAATCTTAAAATTTCTTTTTTAAAATCTAGTATCTCAAACAATACATAAGCACTTGCTAAAGTAGCATGACCGCAAAGGTTTATCTCTATTTCGGGAGTAAACCATCTGATCTCATAATCAGCATCAGTGTTTGCCGCTGGCACTATGTAAACGGTTTCAGATAAATTATTTTCTAATGCTATTTGCTGCATTAGTGTATCATCTAACCATTTGTCCAAAGGAATAACTGCTGCCGGATTACCGCCGAATAATTTATTTGTAAATGCATCAATTTGATACAAGGTTAGTTTCATCGTTTAAAATTTTTCAGTAAAAAATAGGTTGCTCTTTGTCTTTATGCCTTGTGCCCTATTCGGCCATCATCTCTTTCACCACGCTCACAATATCTTCCGCATTGGGTTTGCTGAAGTAGTCACCATCGCTGCCGTAGGCTGGCCTGTGGGCTTTTGAAGTAATTGTACGGGGAGATACATCTAAATATTTGTATCCTTTTTGTTCTTCCATTACTTTGTTGAACATATATGCAGCTGCGCCACCCGGTACATCTTCATCTACAAAAACAATACGATTGGTTTTTTGCAATGACGCTACAATGCTATGATGAATATCAAAAGGTAAAAGCGTTTGAACATCTATTACTTCACAACTGATGTTTAAAGATGATTCCATGTATTCAGCTGCTTCGTGTGCAATGCGTAAAGTAGCTCCGTAAGAAACGATGGTTACATCTGTGCCTTCTTTAATGATCTCAGGAACACCTAACGGTACCGTATATGCCAATAAGTTAGCGGGTAATTTTTCTTTTATTCTGTAGGCATTTAAACATTCTATCATTACAGCCGGATCGTTGCTTTGTAACAATGTGTTATACATACCTACGGCTTGTACCATGTTACGGGGAACGCAAACATACATACCCCTGATGGCATTAATGATCATACCCATTGGGGAACCGCTATGCCAAATGCCCTCTAGTCTATGCCCACGTGTACGTACTATCAGTGGACAACTTTGCAAACCGGCAGTTCTGTAATGAATGGTAGAAACATCATCGCTGAGCTGTTGAATACCATACAGGAGATAATCCAGGTACTGCACTTCCGCAATTGGTCTTAGCCCACGCATAGCAAGTCCTATACCTTGCCCCATTATGGTAAGTTCTCTTATACCTGTATCAAAAATTCGTTTATCGCCATGCTTTTTTTGCAAACCGCTGAAGCCCTGATTTACATCCCCGATCTGTCCTACATCTTCACCAAAAGCGATGACTTTTTTGTTAGCGGCAAATAATTCATCAAAATAATGATTCAATACTTCGTACCCGTTTACCACTCTGCTTTCTTCATCATAATAAGGACTTATGTGATTTATTTTCAAAGCAGATTTAGGGCCTTCGTTATATAGTTGTGTATTGTAAAAACCTCTACACTCGTTTTCCAGTTTTGAATACTGAGCTCTCAGACTTTCGGCTTCTTGTATGTTGCCTAAAATATTCAATGCTTTTGATAATGCTTTCAAAACATCTTTTCTTACCGGCTCCCTGTTAGCAGAAAGCTCCGATGCAATTTTTTGTATCTCTTCATTCTCTGCTGTAAACGGTTGTAAAAGATTAACAGCGGAAGTGACCTCATTTCTAATGGGGGTAATGTATTTTTCCCAGGCAAGTTCTTTACTTTTCTTTACATGGCTCTTTGCTTCTAATTCAATTTCACTTAACTCCTGTTCGTTTGCCAGATCATTAGCAAGTAGCCAGCTACGCATTTGTTTCAGACAGTCCCACTCTTTTTCCCATATCAGTCTTTCCTGGCTTTTATAACGTTCATGACTACCTGAAGTGGAGTGGCCTTGTGGTTGAGTTAATTCCTGAATATGAAAAACAGCAGGAGTATGGGTATCTCTTATTTTTTGAATGGCTGCTTCAAGTACTTCACAGAGTTCTGCATAGTCCCATCCTTTTATGGTATAGATATCGACGCCGTTAGTGCCTTGTTTTTTTTGAAATCCGTTGAGCGCTGCTGATACAGAGCCTTTTGTTGTCTGAAGTTTCGTAGGAACAGAAATGCCGTAACCATCATCCCAAACAAAAACCGCAAGCGGAACCTGTAATACTCCGGCTGCATTGATTGTTTCCCAAAAATGCCCTTCACTAGTAGATGCATCACCGATGGTACAAAAGCAAACTTCGTTACCATTATTACTAAGGTGTTGCAATTCTTTTAATTCAGGAATTTCACGAAATGCCTTGGATGCAAATGCAAGACCTAAGCCTCTTGGTAATTGCGATGCAGTTGGAGGAATATCGCTTGTGCTATTCTTTCTGTTTACAAGATCTAACCATTCGCCATTATCATCAACAGTTTTTGTAGCAAAATGAGCATTCATTTGTCTGCCGCCACTGAAGGGGTCGTTAATAGGATCGGCGAATAATTGTGAAAAGTATTCTTCAACACTTGTGAGCCCTGCGGCCAGCATAAAAGTTTGATCCCTGTAATAACCCGATCTAAAGTCCCCGGGTTTAAAAAATTTTGCAGCAGCAACTTGAGCAACTTCTTTACCGTCTCCGAATACACCAAACTTAGCCTTGCCTGTTAAAACCTCTTTTCTGCCCAGCAAACTTGTTTCTCTGCTTTGGCATACATAACGATAATCGTTCAGTACTGCTAACCTGAATTTTTCGAAGCTCAATTTCTCCTGTAAAGCGATATCATTAGTGAGGCCGGTATCCATACTACAAATGTAAAATATTAGTTTTAAGATTGTTAATAAAATCCTAAGCTATCCGCAAAATATTCCCTGTTTATTCATTTTACTATCTTTGAGATGCAATAATAATGCACAACACGATGAAACAGATATTTGCCATTTTTCTGACCACTTTTTTGTTGGTAACTGCAAATGCGCAAACTGCAGCTGATAGTGCTGCTTTATTGACATTAAAGGAAACAGAGTATGACTTTGGTAAAATACCTCAGGGGAAGCCTGTTACACATATTTTTGAAGTGATCAATAATGGTAAAGATTCATTGAAAATTTCAAATGTTCAGGCAAGTTGCGGTTGTACAACTCCGGTTTGGGAGAAAGATAAAGCATTTGCTCCGGGAGAAAAAACAACGATCGATGTAGGTTTTAATGCAGGTGCTGTAGGGCCATTTACAAAAATGATCACTATTACCTATAATGGTGGCATTACAAAACTGATATACATCAAGGGAGATGTTTGGCAAACCCCGGCAACGTCGGCACCAGAAAATAAAGAAGCCGTAGGCCTAGGAGATTAACTTAAAGATTAATTCAAATAAATAATAAAAAATAAAAAAAGAGATATGAAAAGAATATTATTTTCTGCACTGTTTTCAGGAATGAGTGTACTACTGTTTGCACAAACTAAAGCTTCAGATGTTGCAAAATTTACAACCGAAACAATCGACTTGGGACCTATAAAACAAGGTAATCCTACAGCAGGCGTTTTTACTGTTACAAATATTGGTAAAACTCCTTTGATCATTGAGCAGGCAAATCCTACTTGCGGATGTACCATTTCAGATTATACGAAAGAACCAATTGCAGCGGGTAAAACTGGAACCATAAAAGCAACTTATAATGCTGCTAATGCCGGCACATTCACAAAACATCTAACTGTGAAATTTGCAGGTGTGGATGAAGTAAAGAGCATAACTCTTACTGGGGAAGTTAAAACCGCAGATGATTATGCTAAATGGGAAGCTGAAAATGCTACGAAGGCAAAAAATGCAGTTGTTGAAACAAAAAAACCAACAACTAAACCAACTGCTCCGGCAAAAAAAACAGTTAAAAAAGTAAAAACTACTAAGAAAGTTACTGCTGTTGCCAAGTAATAATTACTAAAAGAGTTCAATAATTAAAAAATAAGCAGACCAGATGGTCTGCTTATTTTTTTAAAATGATATCGATTGCGTCATATTTTTTTTGTGTCTTTTTTTTTGAGGACTAACTTTAACCTCCATCTATATGAAAAAGAGATTGTTAATAGTAGTCATATTCTTTATAGACCTAACTTCTGTATTAGCTCAATCAGATACATGGTCAGTCAAATTTTCTGATGCAATTATTACACGTTATCAACCAACTATCAATGTCATGACAAATAAAGGTTGGGAGTACTCCAACAGTATTGTTTTGCATGGCATGGAAAAAGTTTATACCTATACTCGAGATAATAATTATCTGTTGTATATGCAAAATTATATCGATCCGTACTTGACTAATTTGAATGCCAATCTTAGCAGTACATTGGATAAAATTCATCCCGGGATTGTATGTTTGTTTTTGTACCAACAAACGGGATTGACGAAATATAAGACGGCAGCAACAACACTTCGTAATTACCTGCTTGCTACCAATAATTTTAAGAAAACACCCGATGGCGGCTATTGGCATAAGAATAATGGTGGTTATAATAACATCATGATGTTGGATGGTATTTACATGGCTCATCCATTTCTTGCAAAATATGGAGTAATGTTCAATGATGATTCTGCGTTGAATACAGCAACAAGACAAACATTGTTATTAGCCTCACATACCTACGACAGTAGTTTGCATCTTGCAAAACATGCATGGGATTATACAAAGTCGTCTGTTTGGGCAGACCCTGCAACAGGTACATCAAGCGAAGTATGGAGCAGGGCAATGGGTTGGTACATGATGGCCATTGTTGATATTTTAAAATCTTTACCAAAGTCGCATACTGATTATTCGAAAATGCGTTCCTTATTAGACAGTTTATGTATCGGAGTTAAAAATACGCAAGATGATGTCACCGGTTTGTGGTATCAGGTAATGCACAAAAAAGATTCAATAGGCAATTATTTAGAAAGTTCCGGAAGTGGTATGTTGATCTACGCATTAAAAACAGCGGTAGATAATGAATGGATAGACACAGGCTATTTAAGTGTTTGCAGAAAAGGATGGGAAGGATTGAAAACAAAAATATCTACTTACTCAGATGGTCTGCCTCGAATCAATTCATTTGCCCCCGCAATGAGTGTTCAAAATAATTATACTGCTTATGTAACTACGCCATATACGCCTGTAAATTGTCCGGCACCTGGCACATTGGTAACACAACATCCACATGGCTATTGTGGCTTATTGATGGCAGCTTCGGCAATGGAATTTCCCATCACTACTTATACATTTATTGGTAATGGAGATTGGAGCATTGCTTCCAACTGGGAGAATAATATCATACCTCCTGCTGTCTTGCCAAAATGTGAAGCCATCATCATCGATCCCGTTGAAGGAGGCGAATGCGTTTTAAACAATGAACAACATATTGCTATTGGCGCAAAACTTACCGTAAAAAAGGGAAAGAGTTTTCGGGTAATCGGTCACTTGGTCATTCAATAGCTTATTGAATTTTTGGTTTAAATGTGTATTTTTAATATAACATTTTAAACACCTTATCTAACTTAATTATCTTAAGATGAGAAATTTATTATTCATTCTAACTATTTTATTTTCTAATACTATTCTTGCTCAAAACCATGTTGGAATTAATACCACAAATCCACAAGCTGCTTTACATGTGGCAGACAGTAATTTTTTAATTGGTATCCCAGGACAAGTTTCTTTTGGAGTTGTAGCCCCAGCTCCTATTCAAGGCCAGGGCAGAAGACTGATGTGGATAGGAGGGTTGGCTGCATTTAGAGCAGGCCAGGTAGCAGGTAAAGAATGGGATACAGATAGTATTGGTGCCGGCTCATTTGCAATCGGTTCCTCTACGAAAGCAACCGGTATTGCATCTTTTGCTGGAGGAGCAGGCTCTTTGGCACAGTCAGATTATGATTTTGCCTATGGTTATACGGCGAAGGCTATTGGGGGGCATTCAACGGCTCTTGGATACGGAAGTATTGCCATTGGGAGCGGCTCAACTTCAATAGGCAATAGTAATAAAGCAATAGGTAATAATGCCGTATCAATGGGATGGGATAACGATGCTACAGGTAATAACTCTATTGCTATGGGTTTTAACTCTACTGCTGCAGGAGATTATTCAACAGTAATAGGATCAAATAATAATACGTTAAACGATTATGCGTTGGCAACCGGATTGCAAACAACAGCAAGTGGATATGCTACAACGGCAATGGGCAGCCAAACAAGTGCAATTGGTTACTATTCTACAGCTTTAGGCCTTGGAACAAAAGCCTATACCCGAGGCTCCATCTCTATTGGGATGTTTAATGCTTCTTATCCGGGAAGTCCTTTGCCGAATTTTAACGGCTCAACCGATCGTATTTTTGAAATTGGAAATGGGGAAAGTGATAATGTTAGAAGTAATGCTATTACTGTTTTAAGAAATGGACGAACTGGTATTGGAGTGCTGGATCCTGAATTTAAACTGGATGTAAATGGCAGAGTTCGATTAACACATGATGGAAACTCAGCGGGTATATGGTACAACAATAGTAGTAATAGTCTTGCAGCATTTGCTGGTTTGAAAACAGATAACCAATGGGGTATTTATGGTAATAGTGCCTGGAGATTTTATTTTGATTACAGTACTAATGAAGCGTATAAAACTTCCGGCTCTTCATCATGGGTAATTGCATCAGATGCTAGACTAAAAGAAAATGTACATCCTTACACCGATGGTTTAAAAGAGGTAATGCAAATAGACCCTGTTTGGTTCAACTATAAGCAAAACTCCGGTTTCAGTACTGCTAAGCCATATATTGGGGTTATTGCACAAGAACTTCAAAAAACGGCACCATATATGGTCGGAACATTTAAAAAAGATGATAAAGAATTATTCAATGTAGACAACAGCGCAATGACTTATATGTTAATCAATGCTGTAAAGGAGCAACAAAATGAAATCGAATTGCTCAGGAAAAAAAATGAAGAACTTGAATTACTTAAAAAGAGAGTTGAACAGTTGGAGCAAAAAATTAATCAATAGTTTTTCATTAAAAAAAATAATTGAATTTGTAAAAATTTTTCTATGCGATATTTTATTATTACTACCATTACTTTATTACTGTCATCTTCCGGAAATGCACAAAAGTATGTTGGTATCGGTACCAACAATCCTTTAGCCTTATTACATGTGGTTGACAGTAATGTATTATTTAGTGCAACAGGACCGACAGTACTTACACCGGGTAATGTTCCGGTTGAGGGTGAAGGAAGGCGTATGATGTGGTATGCAGATAAAAGCGCATTCAGGGTAGGATATGTAAGTAATAATATATACTGGAACAAGGATAGTATTGGTAATTATTCTTTTGCATCGGGTTATAATACGCAAGCAAGTGGTTTGTATTCTACTGCCATGGGATTGCTTTCATTGGCAAGTGGCGAAAACTCGGTCTCGATAGGTTATAATACTGAAGCAAGTGGATCAAACTCAGTTGCAATTGGTTACGGAAACAAAGCAACCGGTTTTGGTTCTTTTGGTTTGGGTTTTTCTGGTACAGCTTCAGGAAGATTTTCAACTACTATAGGTGTTGGTAATACTGCCGCAGCACGTGAAGGTTTTAGTATGGGTAGTTATAATGATGCTTCTGATGTACCTAATCCTAATACAGCGGCCGCTACAGATAGAATTTTTCAAATCGGAAATGGTACAAACTTTGGAAACAGGAAAAATGCATTAACTATTTTACGAAATGGAAATGTTGGTATCGGTATTCTTGCACCTGCTGCCAGATTGCAGGTTGCAGATAGTAGTGTTGTGTTTACGTCAGGAAATGGTGGGGTAAGTAAGCCGCCAGTAGAAGGGCCTGGTGGCCGTATGATGTGGTATGCAGATAAATCGGCCTTAAGGGCTGGTGCTGCAGCCAGTAATGAATGGGATAAAGATAGCATTGGCGCTACTTCATTTGCGGCTGGGTATGCGGTAAAAGCAAAGGGGTTAAATTCAATTGCTTTAGGTCGGTTTGCTGAAGCTACAGCAGATTTTTCTTGTGCTTTCGGAATAAATACCTCGGCAAGAGGGTCGGGTTCTATTTCATTTGCTGGAGCTTTAGCTAATGGTTATAATTCTTTTTCGGTAGGAGATGGTTCTATCACTAATGGCAATATATCTATAGCAATGGGTACTGCTGCAGTTACAAATGGAGGCAATGCTATTGCCTTAGGCCATAATGTTACAGCCACTGCTATACGCTCTTTTGTTGTGGGAGAATATAACGAAACAGCTACGGATCCCTCTTCTACAAATTTTGTTTTAGGAACCGATAGGCTCTTTCAATTAGGAAATGGAAATGGTAATACAAGATCAAATGCACTCACTATTTTACGAAATGGCAATATGGGGGTGGGTGTTTTAGCGCCTCAATATATTTTAGATGTAAATGGCCGTCCTCGATTGCGTTATACGCCGGGACTTACTGCCGGTATATGGTATAATAATAGTTCTAATATTGCTACAGCTTTTGCAGGAATGAATACCGATACACAATGGGGTATTTATGGTAGTGGTTGGAAATTTTTATTTGATGTTAATAACGGCGAAGCATATAAGGCAAGCGGTTCCACTTCGTGGATCATTGCATCCGATGCAAGGTTGAAAGAAAATGTACATCCGTATACTGATGGCATAAATGAGATTATGAAAATAAATCCTGTTTGGTTTAATTATACCAAAGAGTCTGGGTTAAGTACAGTAAAACCTTATGTTGGCGTAATTGCACAGGAGCTTCAAAAAACAGCACCTTATATGGTTGGTACTTTTGAAAAAAATGGAGAGGAATTATTGAACGTTGATAATAGCTCAATGATATACATGTTAATTAATGCTGTCAAAGAACTTTCTAAACGTGTTGAGGAACTTGAAAAATCAAAGAACTAGGACAATTTTGCTTAAGCATCTAAAAATATATTTATGAGGTCACTTATTATTTTTTCAATTATTTTACTATTTGCCAACAGTACTGATGCACAAAATAATATTGGTATTGGCACAGATACACCGGACAATAGCGCTTTATTGGAAATTAAAAGTAATACAAAAGGGGTACTACTCCCTAGGATGTTTAAATCAGAAAGGCTAGCAATAGCTAGTCCTGCTGAGGGATTGATTGTACATCAAACTGATGATACTACTGGTTTATATCAATATCAACTAGGTGTTTGGAAACCCGTGTCAGATAATCTCGGCAATCACAATATGACACAAAACCTTGTGACAAATACCAAAAGGATAGTCAATTATTCTTGGCAAAGAAGTGGAATTGAAATTGATGATAACGGCAACACAAATATTTATGGATATAGGCCTTTTCCTTGGTCCGGATCAAATCCAGTGAAAAATGTTATTATAGATAATACGGGAGGAATCTACTCACAAACAGAAGTGGGTTATGGATATAGACCGTTGAATTTTTTCCCACCTAGTGGGGCTCATTTAATGTGGTATCCCTATTATGGAAGTTTTAGAGCCGGAGGGGTAATGGATAACTGTTGGAGCGATGATCAAATGGGGTTTTATAGTGCAGTTTTCGGTTACTTCAATATAGCCTCTGAAAATTTTACATTTGCTGCAGGGTCAACTAATAGAGTTGAGGGAGCCTATAGTGCCAGTTTTGGAAGAAATAATGTTATAAAAACAGGTACTAGTTTTGTAATTGGTAAATACAATGACACCACTGCTACAACTCCATTATTTACCGTAGGTAATGGCACTGCAAATGCTTCAAGAAGTAATGCATTTATTGTTTTAAACGATGGTAAAACAGGAATTGGAAATATTAACCCAGAGTATATGCTTGATGTTAATGGTAGAATGTCTTTACGCCATAATGGAAATTCTGCAGGCATTTGGTATAGTAACAGTAGTAATGTAGAAACAGGTTTTGCCGGTATGAAAACCGATAACCAATGGGGTGTTTTTGGTGGCGGATGGAAATTTTACTTCGATTTTAGTGATGGACAAGCCTATAAGGCTTCCGGGTCAACAGCATGGATTGTTGCTTCCGATCTAAGATTAAAAGAAAGTGTTCGTCCATATACAGATGGGATAAAAGAAATTATGAAAATAAATCCGGTTTGGTTCAATTATAAACAAAATTCAGGATACATTTCTACTCAACCATATGTTGGAGTTATTGCTCAAGATTTGCAAAAAACAGCACCTTATATGGTAGGGAGTTTTAAAAAAGATGATCAGGAATTATTAAATGTAGATAATAGCTCAATGACCTACATGCTCATAAATGCAGTAAAAGAACAACAAGCTGAAATAGAACTACTTAAAAAAGAAAACCAGGAGATTAAAGCAATAATAAAAAGTCTGCGTTAAGCTATTCTGAATTGCTCTTTTTCGCAATCAGTCATACAATCGTATCTTTGCATCGACAAATTTCGATATGAGTAAGAAGGGTAAAGTTTTAATGGCAATGAGTGGTGGTATTGATAGTACCGTAGCTGCCCTCATGCTTCACAAAGAGGGATATGAAGTAGTAGGGATTACTATGAAAACATGGGACTATGCCAGCAGTGGTGGAACGAAAAACAATAAAGAAACCGGTTGCTGCAATATTGATTCATTTAATGATGCAAGAGCTGCTGCAGTAGAACATGGTTTTCCGCATTATATTTTAGATATCAGAGATGAGTTCGGTGATTTTGTGATCGATAATTTTGTGGATGAATATCTGGCCGGCCGTACGCCTAATCCCTGCGTAATGTGCAACACTCATATTAAGTGGCGGGCTTTATTAAAAAGAGCTGATGCATTGGGTTGCGATTTTATTGCCACCGGCCACTATGCACAAATTCATCAACACACCAACGGACGTTACTTCATACGTAAAGGCATAGACGAAACCAAAGACCAAAGCTATGTACTTTGGGGTTTACAACAAGATCTGTTGAGTCGTACATTATTGCCGCTAGGGACTTATCACAAAACAGCTATTCGTCAAATGGCGCATGATTTCGGTTATCCTGAATTGGCAAAGAAAAATGAGAGCTATGAAATTTGTTTTGTACCGGATAATGATTACCGTGGTTTTTTAAAACGCCGGGTTGAAGGATTGGAAGAAAGGGTAGATGGCGGAAATTTTGTTGATACTAACGGTAATATTTTAGGCAAACATAAAGGATATCCTTTCTATACCATCGGTCAAAGAAAAGGACTTGAGATCGCTTTAGGTAAACCGGCATTTGTAACTGCCATCGATCCGGAAACGAATACAGTTGTATTAGGGGAAGAATCTGATCTGAATGGAAGTGAAATGCAGGTAGCTAAATTGAACTGGATAAAATATGATGGTGTTGCTGAAAACATGGAAGCAATCACTAAAATACGCTATAAAGACAAAGGCGCACTGAGTACATTGTTTTCAAAGGATGGAGGTATAGCAGTTAAGTTTTATGAAGACGTAAAAGGAATTGCTCCGGGGCAAAGTGCTGTATTTTATGAAGGTGATGATGTGATCGGTGGTGGAATTATTCAGCGTGCCAAGCAGCCTTTTGTTTAAAATTTGTATCTTTCCTCTTTATGAAAAAATCTTTTTTATTCGTCGGTGTACTAATGACTGTATTATTCGTATCATGCGAAAAGGTTGAATCGCTTAATGCACTGCAATTAAGTGATTATTCACCTGCTATTATTGGTAAATACATTACCTACGATTTAGACTCCACAAGGTTTATAAATTTCGGAACAAGAGATACTGTTGTACACTATCAGGTAAAACTCGTGGTGGAAGAAGCCATCACAGATAATTTAAACCGACCAGCTTTTCGTGTAGCAAGGTATATCCGTAAAACGGCTTCGGATGCATGGCAATCCGATTACCATACTTTTATGTTGATTAATACAGGATCTTCTCTGGAATTTGTTGAAAATAATATGCGATTCCTCAAACTCAAAAGGCCGATCCGAAACGATTTTTCATGGAAAGGAAACGTTTATATTGATACACACTCGGCCGAAACACCTGTAGCTTATTTGGATGATTGGGACTATACTTACGAGAATGTGAACGAGCCTCTTACATTGGGTTCGATCAACCTTGATAGTACAATAACGGTTAATCAACGAAATGAAATTCTAAACAACCCTGCTGATCTTGAACATTACAGTGAAATCAATATCAGTGTAGAAAAATATGCAAAAGGAATAGGTATGGTATATAGAAATTTTTTGCATAAAGAATATCAACCTCCAACAGACAAACCGGGTTATGCATTAGGCTATGGCATTACAATGACAATGATCGATCATAATTGATGCAATTCCTTCTTCATAATTTAATGATGTTTTTAAGTTATTAGCAATGGTATGAGGAAATTTCTGTTCTTCTTTTTTGCGTTGATCTTTCTGCAGGAGACGATCTCTTTTGCACAAACCAGGTATATTATACGACTTAAAGACAAAGCAAATAATCCTTACTCGTTAAATGCCCCCGACCAGTTTCTTTCTCAACGTTCTCTAGATCGAAGAATTTTGTATGATCTTACTGTTGATTCTTCAGATATGCCGGTTACACCGGCTTATATTGATAGTATTCGTTTGTCCGGAAACGTTAGTATTCTTAATGTAAGTAAATGGCTTAATCTCGTAAGTATAAAAACCTCTGATGCCGCAGCGCTCAGTAAGATCAATGCTTTTCCTTTTGTTCTCTCCGTCACTGCTTTTGCCTCTAGGCCTAAATTACGACCGGCCAAGCCTTTCTACTCCGATAACAAAGCTTCACTAGCAAGACCATCCGGTGTAAATGGTTATTATAGTTACGGGCAATCGTTTAATCAGATCCGTTTGAACAACGGAGATTTTTTACATAACCATGGCTTTAGAGGAGCGAATATGCAAATAGCTGTTCTGGATGCAGGGTTTTCAAATTATCAAACACTCATTACTTTTGATAGTGTTCGAAATAATAATCAAATCTTAAACACCTGGGATTTTATAGATCATGAAATAGATGTTAATGACGATTATCAGCATGGAGCGGAATGCTTTAGTACAATTGCCGCAAATTTACCCGGATCGTTTGTCGGTACGGCACCCAAAGCTTCTTTTTATTTATATAGAACCGAAGATGCATACACGGAAAATATTTTGGAAGAACTGAACTGGGCAGCCGGTGCAGAAAGAGCTGATAGTGCAGGAACAAATGTTATATCTTCTTCATTAGGCTATAATACGTTCGATGGCAATATTGCCAATCATACCTATAGCGATATGACAGGCGATAAAACAATTTGTGCTAATGCAAGTGACCTGGCTGCAAAAAAAGGAATACTTGTTGTAAATGCAATTGGAAATACAGGAAATGACCCATGGCATTATCTGGTTACTCCTGCAGATGCAGATAGTTGTCTTGCAATTGGCGCTATCAAAATTGATGGTACAGTAAGCAACTTTAGTGCCTTTGGTCCGAGTTATGATGGTCAGATCAAACCTGACCTGGTTACTTTGGGAGAAGGTACAACTATTGTCAATACTGTAACCGGGCAGCCAACTTCAGGTAATGGAACATCTTTTGCAACACCGATCATTTCAGGTATTGCAACTTGTTTGTGGGAAGCTTTTCCTGAAGTGAATAACATGACGATCATTGATGCGTTAAGAAAATCGGCTGATGAATATACAACACCTGATAACAGATCGGGCTATGGAATACCAGATGCGAAAAAAGCATTTGTGGATCTGATCAAGCAACTACATACACAACAGTTTACTATTAGCAAGTGTGCGGTTAATTTAAAATGGACTGCAAAATGTGCCGCTGATATGAATTTCGTTGTCGAAAGAAAATTACCGACTGATGTCGACTTTGCTGTAGTGGCAACTAAAACTAATGAAGGAGCTTTTGCTGTAAAGAATTTTGTTTTCAATGATGATCTGTCTAATGTAACATATCCTGCCGTTGTTTCATACAGAATAAAAATGAACATTGCTTCGGATACTAGTTTTTACCTCGATTCGGTTAGTTTGAATTATCAAATGCCATGTTACCCATATGTTTTTGAAGGAAATGGAAACTGGGATCTGGCCAGTAATTGGAGTAATAATACTATTCCCCCTGCAATATTACCGGCAGGCAGCAAAATTATCATTAACCCTTTGCCCAATGGTAAATGTATTCTGAATCAAAGTCAGCATATAGCAGCGGGAGCAATATTGCTTGTTTTGTCGGAAAAGCAATTGCTGGTAGAAGGGGCATTGGAGATAGAAGAATAATTACTTTTTACGAAACACTGCAATAAACATTGAATCTGCTTTTTTATCGTATCCTTTAAGTAGCTCCATTCTTAATAATTCAAGATCGAATTTACTCAATATGAAACGCACCACCTCTTCATTCTCTTCTTTGAAAACAGAGCAGGTAATATAAACAAATGTTCCGCCTGGTTTCAGGTAAGGTATTACGTTAGTCGTAATTTTTTTTTGCCGATCGCTGAAATCTTTGATCGAATCCTCCTTGAAAAAAGCCAATTGTTCAGGTGTTCTTGCCCATGTACCGCTTCCCGTGCAGGGTACATCACATACAATGATGGAAGATGGCTCGACAGGATGCTCAAACCCGGTCTTCTCAATATCAGCAATAAAATATTTATAAGATTTTAGTCCTGCTTTATTAAATCGTTGATGAAGGTTAAGGATGATAGACGGACGTATATCCGAAACCGTAAGATCTATGCGTTGGTTGAAGATGTCAAATAGTAGTATTGATTTTCCTCCGCTTGCAGCACAGCAATCCCAGATCGTTGTCAAGGGTGTTTCATAAGTAGCATTTTGAGGTTTAAAAAAATCAAATACTTTTTGAGAGTTGTAATCCTGAATGATAACTTCCTTATCTATTGTGAAATATTCTTCAACATTGGTAGAATTGGTCAACACAACACAATCATCATCTTTGATTGTATATTCTAATTTACTTTTTTCAAGCTTCTTTAAAAATCCGAGCCTTGTTTTAGGGCGTATCCGCAAGAAAAGATCGGGTTGTACTAAAAATGAAATGCTGAATTTTTCCGCATCAATTGTTTCACTTAATCTGCCGGCAAACGGAAAAAGGTCTGATAAAATAAATTTGCTTCCGAGTAACTGAAACTTAATTTGTAACGATTGATTTATCTGTTGATTCCATTCGGGCATCAACGCCTCAAGCAGGTCTGAGGACTCATTTTCACAAAGAAAAAAAGCCATCAGTATTTTTTCTTGCGGAGGAACACCGTTAGCTGCAGATCCGATCCTGAAATAGTTGTAGCATAAAGCGCTTATCTGCTTTCGATCTTTTGAACCAAACTTTTTATTTGCAGAAAAAAAAGATCGCATAAAAATGGCCAATGGTACATCTCCCTTATAATTTTTTATAAGTTGTTCGGCGGTATTCATGTATGAATGGAAGCGGCTCATTGGTACAAATATAAATTCAAAGGGATTGATTCTCATCAATCCCTGTAAATTCGAACACGAAATATTTTGACAATATTTATTATAACTCTAATAAACTTTTAACCGGATCTTTTCCAAATAACAACAATGCAGGATTTTCAAGTAACTCTTTTACTCTTACTAAGAAACTTACAGACTCTCTACCATCAATAATCCTGTGATCATAGCTCAAAGCAATGTACATCATTGGTTTTATTACAACTTGCCCATTGATGGCCATTGGTCTTTCCTGTATTTTATGCATTCCAAGAATAGCCGATTGAGGAATATTGATGATGGGTGTACTCATTAAAGAACCAAATACACCACCATTTGTAATAGTGAAAGTGCCGCCGCTCATTTCTTCCAGCGTTAACTTGTTATCTCTTGCTTTGGTAGCAAGTATCACTACTGTTTTTTCGATCTCAGCCATGCTTAAGCTTTCAGCATTTCTAATCACAGGCACTACCAGTCCTTTAGGAGCACTAACGGCAATAGATATATCACAGTAATCATGATAAACAACATTTTCTCCATCGATCATTGCATTTACTGCAGGCCATTCTTGCAACGCAAAACAACAGGCCTTAGTAAAGAAGCTCATGAATCCAAGATTAACGCCATGTGTCTCTTTGAATTTGTCTTTATTTTTTGCTCTGATCTCCATGATCGCACTCATATCTACTTCATTAAAAGTAGTGAGCATAGCAGTAGTATTTTTAGCTTCAACTAAACGGCGACTTACGGTTTTACGCAGGTTGCTCATTTTTTCAGGTTTGCTGGCTCTGCTAAACATGTCTGCACCCGGTTTTCTACCCGGATTATTGATCGCTTCTAATACGTCTTGTTTAATGATCTTTCCGCCGGCACCGGAAGGTGTAATTGTTTTTGTATCTACTTTTTTATTTGATATGATCGCCGCTGCTAAAGGAGTGGCTTTTACGTCTGTTGCTGCAGGAGCTTTAGACGGAGCAGGTGTTTCAGCGGCTTTTTGTTCAGGTGGTGCGGCAACAGGAGCACCTTCGGGTCTTTTTGCGTCGGTATCAATGCTGCAAGCAATATCGCCAATTTGAAGTGTATCGCCTTCCTGAGCAATTGTCTTCAATATTCCGGCCTGTTCGGCATTGATTTCAAAAGTAGCTTTTTCGCTTTCCAGTTCAGCAATCACTTCATCTCTTTCTACCCAGTCGCCATCTTTTTTTATCCATTTAACAAGTGATACTTCTGAGATACTTTCACCAACTGTAGGAATTTTGATTTCTATTGCCATTTTTGTACAGAATTGAGTTGCAAAGGTCGGTTAATTTGGGCAAGATTTTTGTAAAAAAGTAAAGAAAAATTCACTTTTAAGATATTACAAAAAAAAATCTGTTATCAGGTAAGATTTTAAAGAATTAAATTCCTACCTTTATCGTGTTGTAAGTACACATTTAGATTGCTATACAAAAACGGCCATTTATTCAATAAATTATCTTTTTTATCAAGATTTATTTTTCTTTTGAAAAAAAAGAGTATTTTTATTCGGTAAATTGACATAATTACAGATTTGACATTTTAAAAACAACTACATGATACGGAGAAATTTACATTTCGTTTTGATGGTTTCAGCTATGTTTGTTTGCAGTTTTGCATCAGCACAGTTGTATATCGACAATGCTCAGTTTTTTATCCAGAGCGGAGCCACAGTTACGGTACAAGGTGATGTTACTAGTAACGCAGATATTCAGGGTACGGGTAAACTGCAATTGAAAGGTTCGGGTAACCAAAATATCAGTATGTCAGGAAAGACAATTCCTTTCTTGGAAATTGATAATGTGGCGAACGCTACTTTAACTTCTTCCGCTAAAGTAAGTGACAGTATTTTGTTCACAAACGGTAATATCATCTTAGGCGCAAACAACCTTGCTCTTGGTACTACTACCGGAAAAATTGTTAATGCGGCATCAACAAGATTTGTTGTTACAAACGGAGCCGGTAAATTAGTGAAAGCTGCTTTGGGCGCTTCTGCATTTACTTACCCTGTAGGTAACTCAACTTCAACTTATAATCCTGTAAGCATTTCAAATAGTGGTACTGCAGACAGTATTGCTGTTAGATGTTTAGCAAATGCATTGTCTCAAGGTACAACCGGTACTGCTTTTACCAAAGAAGTTGTAGACGCAAGCTGGGATATCTCTGAATCAGTAGCAGGCGGAAGTAGCTTATCGGTTACTGCTAACTGGGCTACTTCAGATCAATTAGATAACTTTAATATAGCTAAGCCAACAGGGCTTTCATATTATGTAACTTCTCCGGCAGCTAGTGTTGGTTGGGATCTTTTAAACAGTGCTGCTGCAGTTGCTTCTGCAGGTACACCTAATTATAGTGTAACTCGTACTGGCATCACCACTTTAGGAACTTTTGCAGTAGGTCAAAGACCAGTGTTGAGTCCATTATTAATTGCACCGAAAGTATTTTTACAAGGTGCTTATAATACAGGTACAAATCTGATGAATACAGGTTTAGCTACTTTAGTTCAAATACCACTTAACGAACCTTATACAGGAATGACCGGATTTACACATAGCGGTAGTGGCGGTGGAGAAAAAGTAAGTGCTACAAGCGTATTCACTACTAATAGTATAGTTGACTGGGTATTTGTACAATTACACAATGGTGCAGGTACAGTTGTTTCTACTCGTGCAGGCTTATTGAAAAACGATGGTACAATCGTTGAAACTGATGGTGTTACTCCTTTAAGTATGGCGGGTAACGCACCTGGCTCTTATTTCTTCTCAGTAAGACACCGTAATCACTTAGGCGTTCGTTCTGCGGTAGCACAAGATCTATCTGCTGCAAAAGTGACTACATTCTCATACAATTTTGCTTCGGGTTTAGCTCAGGCATTGGCACCCGCAGCAAATGCAGCGATGACCAATAAATATGGTTCAGGTATTACTACACCGAACTATATGCTTTGGGCAGGTAACCCAAGTTTGAATAATAGAGTAGCTTATAGTGGTGGTGGTAACGATGAAAACGTGCTTTTAAATAACGCACCACTTTCAGGTAATAAATCAGCGGCGGGTTCTGCTGTTGGATATTGGTTAGGCGATTTGAACTTGAGTGGTAAGGTAACTTATTCAGGAGGTGCAAATGACGAAAACTTATTATTGAACATATCACTTTTAGGAAACAAAACAGCAACTGGTATTTTACAAGCTGCATTCTAATTTTTTAATTTTTTAAACTACACATAATGAAAAAAATTCTAACCATTTGCTCAATCTTAAGTGTCGCTATATTTTCTTCTTTTACAGCTGTTAGTCAGGTGCAAACAACATTAGTTCAAACAGGTACTAATGAAGTTACTATGTATGTTAAAAGTTCAACAGCTTATAATACTCAGGTAGGGAATATGACATTTGTGATCAGTATTGCTGATCAAGGTGTAAACAATCCGACAGATGCTCAGATCACAAAAACATTGTTAATGAATAATGTTTACTTCGAAGCTACAGGTATCAGCAATCCTTATGTATTTGATGGAAGGGCTTGGTACACTTATAATATTCTTCCTACAACCGGTACTGACGTTGCTACCAACTGGCCGGCTAATACTGACAATGCAATTGCGACCTTTACTTTCCCAAGCAATGGTTACTTCAATACAATGTTGTTAGATGACATTAGAAACGATTTTGTGAATAATGTTACTAACACAATGTATATGTACATTCAGTTGAACGGTGGTCTTGGTGATGTTACTGCAGCAGATCCTTTCTACGGTACAGGAGCGGTTAACAACGGAGGATCTGCAAGACAATTTGTTCCATTGCAATTGACACCTTCACCTGTTAAATTCACAGGTTTTTCTGCAACTAAAAAAGACAATAGTGCTTTGTTAGCTTGGCAAATTACTAATGAAGATGCGAATGTTTTATCTTATGAAGTAGAAAGAAGTACAAATGGTGTAACATTTACTAAGGTTACTTCTCTTGCTCCTAAGAATAATGGTTTGACCAACAATACTTACAATTTGACTGATGATAATTTATCATCTTTACAATCATCGGTGGTTTACTATCGTATCAAACAAGTTGATAAAAATGGTGCTGTTATTTACACAGATATTAAAAGTGTTAGAGTTACAGCAAAAGGAGTTGTAATAGGAGTTTATCCTAACCCTGTTCAAAATACCACTAAGCTTAGTTTAGATCTTACTGATGATGCTACTGTAACAGTTAATATTACTGATGCTACCGGCAGAGAAGTTAAACGTGTTAATTTTAATGCTACAAAAGGATTAAATATTAGACCAATAGATATGACTTCATTTGCTTCGGGCAGCTACTTATTAAAAGTACAAGCAGGCACGGAAATAAAAACAATCTCTGTTGTTAAAACAAACTAATTTGATTTAATAAAAGCGGAATATAAAAAGCCTCGTCATTACAGACGAGGCTTTTTTATGGGGGTACATTAAAAAAGGTTGATACAAAATAGTATCAACCTTCTAATATTTTTTATGAAGAATGATTATGCAGAAAATGCAGTATTGATCAATTCAGACTGTTCTTTTGCATGAACTTTTGCATAACCCGTTGCTGTTGCTGCACTGGCTGTTCTGCTGATGATATAAAAGTTGATATTTTTTACATTCATTCTAAGAAAAGCGGCAGCACCCATATTTAAAGGTTCTTCCTGAATCCAGTACCATATTGCTTTTCCGTATTTACTGTACAGCTCATCTAACTGTTTTTGAGGTAAAGGATGTATTTGCTCAAGGCGAATGATAGCAATATCTGTTCGGTTTTCTTTTTGTTGTTTTTCAAGCAGTTCAAAATAGATTTTACCGGAGCACAGTAAAACTTTTTTCACATCTGCTGTATCCTTGATCCAATTATCATCGATCACTTCTTTAAATCCTCCTGAAGTAAATTCACTCATTTTACTTTGACTTCCTGCATGTCTTAAATTAGCTTTCGGTGAAAAGTTAATGAGTGGTTTACGGAACTGCCATGTTAACTGACGACGTAAAGCATGAAAGAAGTTTGCCGCAGTAGTAATATTTGTAACCACCATGTTGTTCTCAGCACACATTTGTAAGAATCTTTCCATTCTTGCGCTACTATGTTCAGGCCCCTGTCCTTCGTAACCATGCGGTAATAACATAACCACGCCATTCATACGCTGCCATTTTGTTTCAGCTGCTGCAATGAACTGATCGATGATGGTTTGTGCACCATTACAGAAATCGCCGAACTGTGCTTCCCAGATAGTTAATGCATTCGGATTAGCCATGGCATATCCATATTCAAATCCAAGTACCGCATATTCACTTAATAAAGAGTTGAAAATTCTGAACGGAGCTTGTGTATCTGTAAAATGATCTAAACGATTATAAGACTTGTTGGTTGTTTCATCTTGTATAACAGCGTGACGGTGACTGAATGTACCTCTTTGTACATCCTGCCCACTCATGCGGACATCTTTTCCCTCTACCAATAAACTGCCATACGCCAATAATTCTCCGGTAGCCCAGTCAACTTTTTGCTCGTCAGAAAAAAGTTTAACCTTATCCTGTAATAATTTTTCTACTTTACGCAAGGGCTTAAAATCAGCCGGCCATTGCATTAGTTTATCGAATAAAAATTTAAAATCTTCCTCTTTAATAGATGTATCAGGAGATACTTCGAAATCTGCCGCAGTAGCTCTACGTAAACTTTGCCACCATAATTCAGGCTTTTGAAAAGTATAAGGAAGTGGGTTTTGTTTTACTTCGTCTAACCTTTCCTGTAAGTCGGCGAGGAACTGTTTTTCCATTTCCTTCGCCAATGCCTGTGCATCAGGCTCTCCATTCTGTATAAGGTATTGTGTATATACTTCTCTAGGGTTGAGATGTTTATCAATTAAAGCGTATAACTGTGGCTGTGTAAATTTAGGTTCGTCGCCTTCGTTATGTCCGTGACGACGGTAGCAAACCATATCAATAAAAATATCGCTGTTGAATTCCTGACGATAATGTGTTGCAATTTGTACCGCTTTAACCACAGCTTCCGGATCATCTCCATTAATATGCAAAACCGGGGCTTTTACCATTGCTGCTACTGAGGTGCAATAATCAGATGTACGGGCATCATCAAAATCTGTAGTAAAGCCAATTTGATTGTTGATCACAAAATGAACTGTACCTCCGGTATAATATCCCTTCAAGCCACTCATTTGTAAAACCTCGTATACGATGCCTTGACCTGCTACAGACGCATCGCCATGAATTAAGATTGGTAATATCTTATCATAATCGCTATTGTACATGACATCTGCCTTGCTACGGGCAAAGCCTATTACCAGTGGATCTACCGCTTCAAGGTGAGATGGATTAGGACAAAGTTTTAAATTTATTTTATTACCAGAGTCAGTTATCACTTCGCTACTAAATCCCAAATGATATTTCACATCACCGCTTCCCATGGTTGTATCAGGGGTTGCCGTTCCTTCAAATTCACTGAATATTTGTTCATAGGTTTTACCCATGATGTTGGCCAATACATTCAATCGTCCTCTATGCGCCATACCTATTACCACTTCCTGTACATTGTTGGAAGAAGCGGTGTTGATGATAGCATCTAATGCTGCAATAGTTGTTTCGCCTCCTTCTAACGAAAAACGTTTTTGTCCAATGTATTTTGTGTGAAGGAATTTTTCAAACATTACACCTTCATTCAATTTTTGTAAAATTCTTTTCTTTTGCGGAAGAGAAATAGGTTGTAACATTTTATTTTCAACCGCATCAATGATCCAGTCGATTTTTCTACGACTGTTTACTGCACTGAATTCTACACCAAGATGAGTAGTATAACATTTTTGTAAATGATTGACAATGTTTTGTAAACTTGTTTTACCAAGACCTACAAATTTGCCTGCTTCAAATTCATTTGAAAGATCGTTATTCAACCCAAAATTTTCCAATTCAAGATTAGCCATTCTATCCTTACGTTGACGTATAGGGTTTGTTTGAGCGATCAAATGGCCTTTTCTTCTGTATGATTGTATTAGTTGGTAAACAGAAAATTCTTTATCTAGGTTAGATACTGGTGTTGTAGCTCCATTAACAGTTGCGCTACCGTTTACTTTAGCCGTACCGTTTGCAACAGCAAAATCAAAACCTTCAAAAAATTTTCTCAGGTCTGTATCTACACTTTCAGGATCTTTTACAAAATCATTATAAAGGTTTTCTATGTACTGAGGGTGGGCATTAGTGATGTACTGAAAGTCTTTCATTGCGAAAAGAAAATTTATTAAATCGTTAGTGGAACTGTAAGAGAAAAAATTGTGAGTGCAAATATCGGTAATTTACTCGTTGAATTTACATGCTTTGCTAATGAATTCAGGTAATAATGCGACATCGATTGCACCAAACGAACAGATGATTCAAAAATTTAATGCAAAGGAGAAGAAATGGTATTTTATGCTATTTACAGCCTTAAGTAGTCATAAAATCAACCCTAAAGGGTAAAAATGGCTAAAAAACCGATTTTTAATACTTTTGTGCACTCGGAACGAAAATTATTCATTTTAAAAACCGATTTTCAAATACTTTCCCTTATCTTTGCAGCCCAAAAAAAGAATTAAATGGCAAATCACTCAGCTACCAAAAAAGATGTTCGTCAAAGCCGTAAGCGTAATGAACGTAACCGTTATTATGGGAAAACTACCCGTAATGCAATCCGTGATATCAGAGCATTGGACGAAAAGAAAGCTGCAGCAGATAAATTACCTGCGGTTGCTTCTATGATCGATAAATTAGCTAAAAAAGGTACTATTCACAAAAATAAGGCTGCAAACTTAAAAAGTAAGCTGGCTAAAAAAGTGAATGCTTTAGCAAAGTAATATCTACTTTAATAGAACAAATTCAGATATAGTCTGTCGATATTTTCGGCAGGCTTTTTTTGTTAAAACACGAATCTCTTCTTGTTATATCAAAACTATTTGTACCTTTATAATTCTGCAATTTTTTTACAATTAATATGCGTATGAAAAAAATATTACAATTTGTTGTTGTTTTTTTAACAATTTCGACAATTTCGGCTAAATCGCAAATATCAATAACAAGTTTAGGAACGCCTTACTCACAAGACTTTAATACGCTTGCAAATTCAGGCGCAACCAATACTATATTTCCTACCGGATGGGCATTTTTGGAAGTAGGCTCGAATGCTAATACTACTTATGGTGTAGATGTTGGCAGTTCTGCAACAGGTAATACGTATAGCTATGGGGCTATCAATAATACAGAAAGGGCTTTAGGTTCTCTTAGTTCTTCGAATATCCAATCAAAATACGGAGCCAATTTTACCAATAATTCAGGTTCAACCATTACATCTTTAACCATTACTTATGTTGGAGAACAGTGGAGATTAGGGGCTACCAGTGGCCGTTTAGATACTTTGCATTTCAAATATAGCACAGACGCTACCAGTCTTTCTACAGGAACATGGGTAGATGAGAATAGTTTGGATTTTACTTCTCCTAACGTGACCGGGGTTGTAGGTTTATTGGATGGTAATGCTACAGGAAATAAAACTTCAATAACTTTTACTATTTCCGGGTTGAACATAACTTCTGGAAGTTCTTTTTGGATTAGATGGGATGATATTGATGCGACAGGTGCTGATGATGGTATGTCAATTGATGATGTTACAGTTTCTTACAACGGTGTAGTAACTCCACCATGTAATCAACCTGCAGCTCAACCAACTTCGTTGGTTTTAACACCTTCACCGGCTAGTATTGCAGGTTCTTTTACGGCGCCGGTTACAGCTCCGGATCAATACTTGATCGTAAGAAGTACCTCTTCTACTTTATCGGCTACACCGGCAGATGTAACAACTTACACCGTAGCACAATCATTTGGTGGAGGAACGATCATTGCAATACAATCAAACACCACATTTACTGACATCAATTTATCTGCAAGCACGCAGTATTACTATTTTGTTTTTGCATTTAATTCAGAAGATTGTTTAGGTGGGCCGAATTACTTATCTACTTCGCCTTTAACCAACAATGCCACTACGTTGCCTTTAGCAGCTTGTGTTGCACCGTCTGCTCCTCCAACAGCTCTAAACTTAACCCCTTCTAACAATACAGTTCTTGGAAGTTTCACTGCTTCAGCGACTGCAAACAGGTATTTGATTATCAGAAGTACAAGTAGTGTATTAAATATTCCTCTTGCAAATGGTACGACTTATACAGCCGGTCAAGCGTTGGGCAATGGTGTTGTAGTAGATTATACGTCAAATACTTCGTTTGTAGCATCGGGCTTAGCTGCAGCAACTGTATATCACTTTTATATATTTGCAGCCAATGCCGAATGTACAGGAGCACCTTTTTATCAAAGCACTCCTTTAATGGGCAATACTAATACTACAAATACAAGTACAGGTGTACCTGCAGGTTATTATAATAATGCATTAGGAAAAAATTGTGCTGCTTTAAAAACAGCATTAAAAGATATTATCTCTGCGAACACAACACAACTTACCTATACACCGGGAGTATGGAATGCGGTTAATAGTATAGACATACATAGAAACGATGCAAATACTGCTGATATTATCTGGGATATTTATACAGATAATCCGGGAACAGGTCCGTCCAATGCGGAGCTTTATACATTTAGACCGGATACAGACCAATGTGGTACGTATAGTCAGGAAGGAGATTGCTACAACAGAGAGCATAGTTTTCCAAGAGAATGGTTTGGAGGTAATGTATATCCGATGTACTCAGATATTCACCATATTTTCCCTGTAGATGGCTGGGTAAATGGTAAGCATGATAGCAATCCTTACGGAGAAGTTTCTAATCCTACATTTACTTCAAAATCGAACGGAAGTAAACTAGGTCCGAATACCACAGGCTGTTACACAGGTACTGTCTTTGAACCAAACAATGCATACAAAGGAGACATAGCTCGTGCTCAATTATATATGATCACTCGTTATCAGGATAATATGGTTGCTTGGAAAAACAATGGTAATGCAGATGCTGCATTGAACGGAACAACTTATCCTTCTTTGGATGATTGGTACATTCAATTGTTACTTAAATGGCATCATCAAGATCCGGTGAGCCAAAAAGAAATTGACAGAAACAATGCTATCTATGCATTGCAAGGAAACAGAAATCCTTTTGTAGATGTTCCATCTTTTGCAGATGACATGTTCTCATGTGTAAATTATTCATGTATCATACCGGTTAAATTAATTGATTTCTCAGCCGTAAAATCAACGTCAAGTATTTCATTGAAGTGGGCTGCTAATACAGAGATCAATTTTAAAAATTATCAGGTAGAAAGAAGTATTGATGGAACAAATTTTACTTCCATCGGTAATGTGGCAGCACAAGGGTTACCTAATTATTCTTTTGAAGACAATGCTTTGTCAGCTGCTAATATGATCGTTTATTACAGACTAAAAATGATCGATATTGACGGGAAAGCATCTTTCAGTAAAATAATTTCCGTTAGATTGGATCATGTTGTAAAATCAACTTTAATATATCCTAATCCTGTTAGAGATGTGGTTACCATTAAGTTATTACAAAATTTGAAAGCTAACAGTATGCTAACAGTAACAGATGCCATTGGCAGAACTATAATGCAAAAAAATATAACTGCAACACAAAATATCATTCCTTTAAATGTGCAAACTTTAGCCGCAGGAAAATATTTTGTTTCAATTAAAAACGATGCGGAGTTGATCCGTGAATCATTTATAAAAGTGAAATAGTGTTTTCTAGTGATAGATATCAAGCCGCCTTTTTAGGCGGCTTTTTTATTGCCATATGTATATATTTGTCGAAAAAAGAGAATGAATACAGAAACCTATTCTATTCCATTGCGGTATCGTAAAATGGAAAATCTCCACATTATTTTTTGGTTACTGAAGGATATTAGTTGGTGTATGATCTGGAAACCATTGGGTATAGCAATGATCTTTCCTACGCTTATAATTGCTATCGTCATAGCCATACGCACCCGCCAATTCATGAGTGAAGTATGTCATAATGTAGCAATAGTAGTTTGGATCACAGCCAACTCATATTGGATGATCAGCGAATTTTTGCATTTCGATGAAAAAATACTGTTTGGGGATTACACTTATAAACATCTTGCCTTGATCCCTTTTTTTGCCGGGCTAAATTATACTTGGTTATTATTACTTATGGTGGAAACCAATGCATAAAAATGTGATTGAAACGATGTAAGAGTTTTAAATTATCTTTGCCGGCAATTCATAAATTACAACAGACCATAAATAATGTATAGATCTCACACTTGCGGCGAATTACGAATAGCCGATATAAATAAAGAAGTAACCCTTAGCGGATGGGTGCAAACCGTTCGTAAATTTGGAAGTATCACTTTTGTTGATCTTCGAGATCGTTACGGTATTACCCAATTATTATTTTCAGAAAATTTGAATGCTCAATTGGATGCTAATCCTTTGGGAAGAGAATTTGTGTTGCAGGTAAAAGGTGTGGTGAATGAACGTAGTAGCAAAAATGCAAATATTCCTACCGGAGAAATTGAAATTGCTGTAAGTGAATTCACAATATTGAATAAATCTGTAGTACCTCCATTCTCTATACAAGATGATACGGATGGTGGGGATGAATTAAGAATGAAATATCGTTTCTTAGATCTTCGCAGAAATATTGTAAAGAAGAATTTAGAATTAAGATATGCAGTTGGCCGCAGTACTAGGAATTATTTGCATGAAAATAATTTCATGGATATTGAAACGCCGTTCTTAATTAAATCTACTCCGGAAGGTGCAAGAGATTTTGTGGTGCCGTCAAGAATGAATCCCGGACAATTCTATGCATTACCTCAATCACCACAAACCTTCAAGCAATTGTTGATGGTGAGTGGGTATGATCGTTACTATCAAATTGTAAAATGTTTCAGAGATGAAGATCTGAGAGCAGACCGTCAACCCGAGTTTACGCAGATAGATTGTGAGATGAGTTTTGTAGAGCAGGAAGATATTTTGAATATGTTTGAAGGCTTGGTAAAACGGATATTCAAAGATGTAAAAGGTATAGATTATACGGATATTGTTGAACGTACAACCTGGGAAGAAGCCATGTGGACTTATGGAAACGATAAACCGGATATTCGTTTTGATATCAAGTTGTGTAATTTGAAATTCCCTCAACATACATTTCCAACTAAAGAAAGTAAGACAGATTTGATTGGTGGTGTTTCTTTCGGTGTGTTTGATGATGCTGAAACGGTTATCGCTATTGCTGTTCCCGGATGTAGTGAATACACCCGTAAACAAACAGATGAGCTAACGGAGTGGGTTAAACGTCCGCAGATTGGAATGAAGGGATTGGTATTTATCAAATGTAATGCTGATGGTACTTACAAAAGCAGCGTAGATAAGTTTTATAGTGAAGAAAAATTAAAAGCCATCGCTGATGCTGCCAATGCAAAAACAGGTGATTTGATCTTAATATTAGCAGGTGCTGAAGAAAAAACGAGAAAAGCAAGTAGCGATCTTCGTATGTATATGGCTGATAAGTTAGGCTTACGTAAAAAAGATGAATTCAAATTACTTTGGGTACTGGATTTTCCGTTGTTTGAATTTGCATTGGAAGATCAGGATGGAGGTGGAGCAGGTCGTTGGGTTGCAAGGCATCATCCTTTTACCAGTCCCAAGCCTTCACATGTTGATATCATGATCAATAATTCTCCGAAAGTAGAGAACTTAGATAAGTATCTGGAACATCCTTATGCAGGTATTAAAGCCAATGCCTATGATATGGTGTTGAATGGGAATGAAATTGGTGGTGGTTCAATCCGTATCTTCCAAAGAGAATTACAAGAAAAAATGTTTGCTGCGTTAGGTATGGATGAAGAGGAACAACAACACAAATTTGGTTTCTTATTAGGTGCTTTTGAATATGGAGCTCCTCCACATGGGGGATTGGCATTTGGTTTCGATAGATTATGTGCCATTTTGGGTGGAAGCGAAAGTATCAGAGACTTTATTGCTTTCCCTAAAAATAATAGCGGCAGAGATGTGATGTTAGATGCTCCGGCTGAAATAGCTAATAAACAGTTTGATGAGTTGCAGATCAAGCTTGATCTGAAAGCATAAGTTTTCTGCAAAGATTATAATGTAAAATGGTTGATCACAAAATGGTCAACCATTTTTTATTGGTAAATTTGTTTTATGAGTCGTCCTCCACTCGCCGAACGTTTACGTCCCACATCATTAGATGAATTGACCGGTCAGCAACACCTTACCGGACAGGGGAGTATTTTACGTAAAGCAATTGAGCAAGGGAAAGTGCCCAGCATGATCCTATGGGGGCCACCGGGTGTAGGCAAAACAACAATCGCTAATATTATTGCCAATACATTAAAAGTTCCTTTCTATACATTGAGTGCTATCAGCAGTGGAGTAAAAGAAGTGAGAGAAGTGATCGATCTTGCAAAAAAGCAAAGCAATGTTATCTTATTCATTGATGAAATACATCGTTTCAATAAAGGACAGCAGGATGCTTTGTTAGGTGCAGTTGAAAAAGGGATCATCACATTAATAGGCGCTACAACCGAAAATCCATCTTTTGAAGTAAACAGTGCATTGTTAAGTAGAAGCCAGGTATATATTTTGAAAGCATTGAATAAAGATGATCTTATTACTTTGTTGCATCATGCAATTGAAAAAGATGAGGTCTTAAAATCAAAAAATATTACTGTAAAAGAAACGGAAGCACTGATCAATATTTCGGGAGGTGATGCAAGAAAATTATTGAATCTGTTTGAGTTGGTAACAGATACTTTAGGGATGAACGCTGTTGTAACGGATGATGCAGTAATGGAAATTGCACAGCAACGTATTGCTTTATATGACAAGAAAGGCGAACAACATTATGATGTGATCTCTGCATTCATAAAATCCATTCGTGGCAGCGATCCCAATGCAGCTGTGTATTGGCTGGCAAGAATGATAGAAGGTGGTGAAGATGTAAAATTCATTGCAAGGAGAATGCTGATATTGGCGAGTGAAGATATTGGCAATGCAAATCCCAATGCATTGTTATTGGCTAATGCTACTTTTGATGCAGTGAATAAGATTGGTTATCCGGAGTCGCAACTGATATTGTCACAATGTGCTATTTACCTTGCATCTAGTGCTAAGAGTAATTCTGCTACTGTTGCTATAGGAACGGCAATGAGTGCAGTAAAACAACATGGCGATCTTTCTGTTCCTTTTCACATTCGAAATGCGCCAACAAAATTAATGAAGCAGGAGGGTTATGGTAAGGGGTATCAATACTCACATAATTATGAAAATAATTTTTCATTGCAGGAGTATTTGCCTGATGAAATAAAAGACACTGCATTTTATTCTCCCGGTAAAAATGCTAGAGAAGAAGAGATGAGAAAACTATTAAAGTCTCTTTGGGGTAAAAAATATAATTATTAAAAGACCCGACATATTATGATTAGGCTACTACAATTATTCTGTTTACTTTTTATTGCACAATGGTCATTTGCACAAAATGATTCTATCCCTTTTTTTAAGGGAGCTTTAAAAGCGAACAGAGACAAAGCTTATCTCAATATCCAAAATGCAATCGTAAAAAAATTATCTCTTCCATTAGTAGACAGTACTGAACAGGATTGGATAGATGCTTTTTACTCTATGGAATTAATTCGATATAAAGATGAATGGGCAGTATCGAAAATAAGGACCGCATTTGATTCCATCAGCACAAGGAGCATTGATTTTCAAGTCGCATTACTTGAGGTATGTTATGCAAATTATCCTACCCAATTTATAGATCAAATATATGTACTTGGCAACGAAACAATGAATGCCAAGGTATATGCTATGGTTGGAGAGTATATGGTGCAATCGGGAGATATCAGGATGGCAGGTATTTTATTAACGAGTTTGAAACGTATACCCCTGATAGAAATGTCAGACTCCTCGAAAACCAGTAAAGCTTTTTTGGAAGCAACTAAATGCAAGGTCAAAGATGTAACTGATAAAAATTTCAGTAAAAAAGTAAAAGAAATATTCAAGAAAAAATATCTTTTATCAAATACAATCGTTTACAGTATTCAGCGTAAAAATAGAAATTATCCGGGTATCGTTATCGTTAAAGACAAAACAGGCAGTTATGTTAAAGATGAAAAGGGTAATATTTTTTCTGTTCCTCAATTAGCAAGAAGTATAACAAATATGCCGGGTTATATTAATAACGGGAATACACCACAAGGTATATTCAGAATGGATGGTTTTGATGTAAGTAGAAGTGGGGCTATTGGTCCAACAACTAATATTCAATTAATGATGCCATTGGAAACCAGTGTCCAACATTTTTTAAAAGACAGTTCTATTACTGATACTACTTGGACAAAAACATTATATGCTTGTTTGTTGCCTAAAGCACTAAAAAAATATCATTCGCTGTACCAGACATATATGGCAAGTGCATGTGGACGTACAGAGATCATTGCACATGGTACAACAGTTAATCCGGAGTATTATAAAGGGACATCATATTACCCACTTACACCAACAGAAGGATGTTTAGCTACCAAAGAGATCTGGAGTGAAGTAAATGGGAAAAGAATAGAAAGTGATCAGCAGAAATTAGTAGATGCAGTAAAAAAAGCGGGCGGAGCCGATGGATACTACATTGTAATTGAAATTGACGATCAACAAAAAGCTGTAACTATAGGTGAGCTACTTCCTTTGTTAAAATAAAAAACCCTCGAAATGATCAAGGGTCTTTTTTTATTTATCAGGGTTTGTTTACTAAGTATTATCCATCTACTTTTTTAAACATCATCACATAACCACATAATTTCTTTTTACTTTTATTATTTTGAACCACTTTCAACATGTGGTATTCTGAAAATTTTGGGATATAAGAATATCTGATCGTAGTACCATCTACATCACCCCATTGGTGTTTGATGTATGCAACTTGTTTTTCATCCCAGTCGTACATCCTTAATTCAAATAATTTAGAAGTGTATTCTCCGATAAAAACAAATTGATACCAGGTACCGGCATTTAATGGAACAATGATCGGCATTTCATACTCACTTTCCATTTGCATACTATTCTCTTTTACAAGAATAAATCCTTGTTTATATATTTCTTGCTTAATACTGTCGGCTTGTTTAATGATGTTTGCGTCTGTGCACGACGATTGTTTGATCAGGTCTTGCGATCTCCCAGATGCTGAGTACAACAGGAGAAACAATAGCAGGGTGGGTAGAGTGTAATTTTTCATCCGGTTTTTCTAATTAGATTTATTGGATTGCAACCTATGTATCATTGTTCAAAACTCAAATACTAAGGCAACATTTCAGGTGATCTGACCAATTTCATGCCAGAATATACCTGTGGGTACTAATACTTAACGGAGAAATACTGTGTTTTATTATGTATTTGGGGGATTTTTCGCAAGTTTTAATAGGGCGAAAATACCTAATATGTAAAATATTGAATTGATTATCAATTTTACTTGATGATTTTATCTAACTAAAACAACTGTACCCTGTTTGCTCAAAAATTTTCCTTCATAACTAATGCCTTCAACTCTCCAAACAAATGTTCCGGCTGCCTGCGGAATTCCTTTATATGTGCCATCCCACCCAAAATTATATCCGGTATGGTTGACTGAATATACCAATTGTCCCCAACGATTGTATACATTGAAGAAATTCAATTTTCTTACACCCAATAATATTGGTTTGAAAAGGTCATTAAGACCATCTCCATTCGGACTAAAGCCAGTAGGAACATAAAGATCGGCAGGTACTCTATATACTTTTACATTGATTGTATCACTGGCTTTACACCCTTCATTTGTTTGGGCAGATAAAATATATTGAATATCCGATGTGATATTGGCAACCGGGTTTTGTTTGCTGGTATTGTCTAATCCCGTAGCTGGTGACCAAGAATAGGAATCAGCATCTATGCCACCCTGTAAGTACAACAACTCTCCCAAAACAATTGCAGTATCACGTGGTCCGGCATCAGCAATTAAATTCAATACTCTTACTGTAAAAGTATCGTAAGTGGGTTTAGGACAGCCCAATGTATCTGTAACGGTTGCTATATAATTGATGGTTGATGTAGGAAACAATACAGAGGGATTTGGAATATTTGGATCACTTAGGAAAGTCGTTGGGTTCCATTTATAAAAACTTCCTCCGGAAGCATAAATTTTTGTTGACAAAGGAAAACAGGTACTGGTGTCTTTCGATTTTTGTTGTTGAGGGTAGGGCACTACCTTGATAGCAATTTCTGCCTCATCCTCACATTTACCGACATTACCTCTTACTTTATATATCGTTGAACTTAGTGGGGTGGCCGTCGGATTTTTTTTATTGATATCATCCAGACCTGCGGCAGGGCTCCATAAATATTCCAATGCCTCACTTGTGGGGAATAGTGTAATGGCATCTCCTTTACAAATGGTGGTGTCTGGTAATAGATCTACGGTAATAGATCTACGTACATCAATAAAAACAGAACTGTTATTCCTACAGCCATTCAGATCAGTTAATGTTGCAACATATCTTGTAGAAAGATCCGGGCTTACAAAAGGAGTTTTATTATCAATGTCGTTAATCATGTAGTTTGGTGACCAACTTACATTTCCATTGCCCGTTGCCGTTAGTTGAACAGTGTCGGTCCAGCAAATGAGTGTTGGCCCTGTTACCCTTACGGAAGGTGTATCATGAACGGTAATATCTCTGTAAACTGTATCTACGCATCCAAAAGTATTACTTACGATCAACGAAACATTTTTATAGACTTCGGCTGCAGGATAAGTATAGGTTGGTGCTGACAAGCGACTGGTATCATTTATTGTTGAAGTATTTCCAAAATCCCAACGCCAACCAGTTACTGTTCCATAATTGGTTTTTGTTGTATCGGTAAACTGAACCGGTTGTCCTATACAAGTAACATCAGTTGTAAATCCCGGAAAGAATCCAGGGTAAACTTTTACGGGTATGCTGGTAGAGTCCGCACACAAGCCGCCAACTGAAACTTTTAATTTCACTACATAAACTCCAGAATCTGAATAGGTATGTGTTGGCTTAGCATTTGTTGATGTATTTGTCAATCCCGATGCTGGATCTCCAAAGTTCCAAACATGATCTACACCGGTAGGCGTAGCAACATCGTTAGAAAAATTTAAAGTAAATCCATCGCAGGTAACGGGTTTGGGATTAAGAAAAGCCTGAAGTGGATCACAATCTCTAACTCTTATATGTAGTTCTTTTCTAGACTGGGCAAAATTCACACCGTTTCTATATTCCGAAACACAAACCGTTACCACATATTCTCCAGTGATAAGTATGGATGGCGCAACACCACTGATCATACCTGTAACCGCATTAATACTAACTTTCGATCCCATTGGGTTTGTACTGTTGAAGGGAGATTTGTAAGGCACAGAGAAGTATGGCGGTCTTACTGCAGGATTGGGCTCTGCATCTCCCGGTGGCGGAGCGGCGCCTGCGTAGGCATCACAAAATGCATAAGTGAGTGAATCGCCATCACTATCAAACGCCTTGAATGGATAACTAAAAAAACTATTCTGACAGACAACAATGGTATCATTTACTAAAAAATCGGGGCTATTGTTTTTGTTGGCATCTGGTACAGGAGAGCCGGTTCCGGGTATGGTAATCGTATAAGTGTTTCCAATGTCTCCGGAACTTACAATGTTATCCATCTCTTCAATTCTGCAGCACCGTTGATAGGATATAATATATCCATCGACAGATACGGGTATTTCATAATTATCAAGTTCATACACAACAACTGTGTAATAACAGCCTCTTTGATCTCCAGCAATACACGGTTCATCTTTGCTTTTTAAAAGATCAATTTCACTAGTCAATCTAACACTGGGGTTAGCAACTTGTTGTTTTGTACGGGCATTAAAAAAAGTAAAAGTGATCTGATTATTTAATTGTCCGGGGCTGGGGTAACATTCCATAAAAACAGTAAGCGTAACCTTATATCGAAGATTGGCGGGGTTAGCAATGCCCGGACCCAAATATTTGTACGTAAAAAAACCGCCTTTAATATGCCTTGCCGAAGCATCAGTTAAAGAAAAAAGTAATAATATGATAAATAGAATTTTCTTCATCTACAATATTCCTAAAGTGTAAAGACCTAAAAATGTGCCAAAACGCTGTTCTTCGAATCTCAAAGTTTTGTCAAAAAGAAACGGCAAATTTACTGGAAGTAGGGGGATATCAGTCGATTGATCTAAGAAAGTTAAAAAGAATGTCATTGGCCCGTATAGGTTCCTCTAACATAGCCATGTGCCCCGATTCTTTTAAAATATGAACATCAGATCGATAAGGTAAATAACATTGTTCCAAACTGCTTTTTAAAGGCACGGCATTATCAAATTCGCCAATAATAAACAATATCTGACCCGGAAAGCTTTTTAATACTGCAGTTCTATCGGGTCGGTTGATCATTGCATCATAATATTGAATCAATGCTTCTGGAGTAAAGTTTTTGCCTTTTTCTATCAAATCTTGAATATTGAGATTACTTGATTCTTTAAATAAACCGGGAATACTTGTTTTTATAAAACTATAGGCACCATTGGCTATAATAAACTCAATAGATTTTTTTCTAGCCAATTTCTTTTCTTCATTATCTGCAAATGCAGAGGAATGAAATAGCCCAAAGGCTTTTAAATATTGTGGATATTTTTCAGCAAAAGATAGTGTTATGTAACCACCCATGCTGTGACCAATCATAATAAATGATTTAACTAATTCTTCATCAATGATCAATTTTACTATTTCTGCATAGATTTCAATATCTGCATTATCAATATAGGAAGATTTGCCACTACCGGGTATATCGGGTATGATCAAATAAAAATCATTTTGTAAGAAGTCGATCTGATTCTTCCAGATCGTACCATCTTCACCAAAACCATGTAATAGCAAAATAGGATTTCCTTTACCAATAGTTTGATAAAAGACTGGTGTATTATTATATGTGATCTGTTTATTTTGCATAAATGCGATAGCTTCTATATGTCAATAAAAAAATGATAGGTAGAAAAGCATTGTTCATCTGTTGTGGTAAAAAGAACCAACTTAGCAGTGTTAAGGCCAACAAGATTGCAGTAAAGGCAAAATATTTTTTCACCCAAGATCTATTGGACGCAATAAAAAATGACATAACAGCATGGCTAGGTAGAGCCCACAATAAATTGAAATTATTTTTACACATTGCATGATTGGTAGCAAACCACATTAATAGTAGAATAATACCAATTGCTCCTGTCAGAAAAAAGAATAAACCGTCGAATCCGTTCAAAAATTTTACGATCCAATTTTTTTGAATATTACTTAGTATAAAAATTACAAGAAATAAAAATGAGAAAGTGATCAAAGGGGGGATCGGTGTTCTTTTACTTGTTGCATCTTGCAATGAATAAAGCTTTTTTGAACTAATTACTAATTGATGACCTTGATTGCTACTGTCAAGTGCCATCATTAAATTATCGGGTAGAAATTGAGATTGTTCGGCGGTCATCACCGCATCACAACGGGCACCTAATAGTAGATCGATCGAAAGTTTACTCCAATATTTTTCATTTTTATCAAGATATTGATGAATGGCCTGACGAAATCTTGTGCCGGCAGGCATTACAGCTTTAAAAACGATTGAGTCAGATTTGTGTTTCCGGATGATATCTCGTAATCGGGTAGTGCAGTTATCAAAGAAAAAATCGTACTTGTAATATTTATTCTGCTCTTTGATGTTTTCAAAAAGTGCCTGTTGGATTTTTATTTTTTCATCAGCAGAAAAATTCAATACTTGCTCTGTAATGCCTCTGCTGGTTGATTGGTATTCATATTTGAAGTCTGAGAAATTTTCAGTTGAAACATAATACAAGAGTTTACCTCTTACGAATTTCAGGTAAAATCCATCGTCATCGAAATTAAACGTACCATAATTAAAAACTATATCAGTAAGGCTGCTACTATCCACGACCCTCAGAGCGCTATGTCCAAATGTAGCGTACAACTCATCTCCCGGTGTACATGTCAACAAGGAAATGCGGAGATGTGAAGAATCCTGAGCTAATGTGCGAATATGCAAATGTGCAAATGTGCAGATGATTAAAAGGCGCAGTAATATTTGTTTCATTGAGAATAATTCAATGTGAATTTACATAATAAAAAATTCAGCCCTAAAAACTTTTAGGGCTGATGTGTTTGAAAAGTATAAATGATAGGTTTTATCTGCTGTAATTCGGTGCCTCTTTAGTGATGGCCACATCATGAGCATGGCTTTCTTTCATACCGGCATTGGTGATCTTTACAAAAGTAGAATTTTGCTGCAATGCCTTAATGGTATTAGCTCCGCAATAACCCATACCTGCTCTTAACCCGCCGGTATATTGATGTACCACTTCTTTTAATGGCCCTTTGAAAGCAACACGGCCTTCGATACCTTCCGGCACAAATTTTTTGATGTCAGCTTCTACATCCTGAAAATATCTGTCACTGCTGCCCTGTGCCATAGCACCTAAGCTGCCCATGCCTCTATATTGTTTAAATCTTCTTCCTTCGTAAATAATTGTTTCACCCGGACTTTCTTCGGTACCTGCAAAAACATTGCCCATCATTACGCAACTTGCACCTGCAGCTAATGCTTTTACCATATCACCGGTATAGCGGATACCACCATCACTGATGATGCCGACATTCGTATTTTTCAGTGCTGCTGCGGCTTCCATTACTGCAGTAATCTGAGGAACACCGGTACCTGCAACAATTCTCGTAGTGCATATAGACCCCGGACCGATACCAACTTTCACCGCATCTGCTCCGGCAGTGGCTAAGGCTTTAGCACCTGCACCTGTACCCACATTGCCGGCAATTACCTGTAATCCTTTAAAGTTTTTCTTGATAGATTTTAATGTATCAATTACACCTTTTGTATGACCATGTGCGCTGTCCAGGCATATAACATCAACGCCTACACGATGTAAAGCTGCTACTCTGTCAATTGTGTCTTTTGTAATACCAACGCCGGCTCCAACGAGTAATCTTCCGAAAGAATCTTTTACTGCATTCGGATGACTCTTTAATTTTAAGATATCACTAAATGTAATTAAACCGATCAGTTTCCCAGATTTATTTACAACAGGTAGTTTTTCAATTTTTGTTCTTTTGAAAAGTAATTCGGCTTTTTTCAGATCGGTTCCTTCGGGTGCTGTAATAAGATTATCCTTAGTCATTACTGCGGAAACTTTTTCTTTGTAATTAGTTTCAAAACGCAGATCTCTGTTAGTAAGAATACCTACTAATTTATGCTGAGCGTCAATAATAGGAATACCACCGATCTTATTTTCCCTCATGATCCTTAACGCTTCGCCGATAGTAGCATCAGGAGATAAAGTAACCGGGTCTAATATTAATCCGTTCTCACTTCTTTTTACCTTACGAACCTGTTCAGCTTGCTGATCTATACTCATATTTTTATGAAGTATACCTAAACCACCTTCTCTAGCAATTGCAATAGCAAGAGATGCTTCTGTGACAGTATCCATAGCAGCACTGAGCATTGGAACATTTAACGTGATACTTTTGGTAAGTTTAGTGCTGATGTCGACTTCACGGGGTAGTACCTGAGAATACGCAGGCATTAGCAATACATCGTCAAATGTTAAGCCTTCGCCGAAAAATTTTTTTGATTTTGAGAGATTCGAGGAGTTATTTATTGTAGCCATGTGCAAAGATACAATGGTCATTTGAAAGTTCAAAGTTCCGTATCAGCAGTTCATATTTTGTAAGTTTTTGAATATGTACTGAAAATTATGAATTAATACAGACTGCTAATTCAATTTATATATTTTTCCGGGGAGAGTTGTTATTATTTGCTGCATTTCAAGCGTAAGTAATGCCCCCGCCATAGCACTGCTGCTCAATCCGCTTTTTAGATACAACTCATCGATCTGAATACTTTCGACCTGTTGTAAGATATCTACTATAATTTTTTCGTTATTTGTTAATTCAATGAATAATGCTCTCTGTTTTTTGGGAGATGCCTTTTTCTTTTCTTTCCAGTTCATCAACTCAAGCAGATCATCGGCACAGGTTAGTAAAAAAGCTTTATTATTTTTAATGAGATAGTTGCAACCCTCGCTTCTTGTATCGGTTGTTTTTCCGGGTATGGCAAATACATCTTTGTTATAACCATTCGCTAATTCCGCGGTAATTAATGAGCCTCCTTTTTTACCGCTTTCAATTACGATCAATGCATCACACATTCCCGCTACAATTCTGTTCCTTCTCGGAAAATTTTGCCTGTCCGGTGTAGTGTTACTCATAAAATCGGTAAGTATACCACCTTGTTCGATCATTTGTTTGGCCAATGCTTTGTTTTGAGATGGATAGATCCTGTCTAATCCATGTGCCAAAACACCAACTGTTTGTAATCCGGTTTTTATGGATGCTTTATGAGCAATGGTATCTATTCCAAATGCAAGACCACTGCTGATCAAAATATTTTCTTCTTTTAGTTCTTCTATTATTTGTTCGCAGATGTTTCTTCCATATTCACTGTTATTTCTTGTGCCTACAACGGATATTATTTTTGATGTATTCAGATCAGCATTGCCACGATAATATAATAGTGGTGGGCTGTCGTAACAGTTCAACAACCTTTTCGGGTAGTCGGAATCAGTAATAAAAAGCGGTTTTATTTTATACTGATCTAAAAATTTTATTTCGGCTTCACTGCTTTCAAAATTTTCAAAAGCTTTAATGCTGTTGGCTCTTACAGTGCCAATGCCTTCAATACTTTCCAAGTCTTTTTTTCGGGCCTTAAAAATCGATTCGGCATTCCCAAAAATATTGACAAGTGTTTTCGCATGTACATCTCCGATATTGGGTACAAGCGTTAATGCGATTTGATAGAGTAGATCTTTGTTCATACATCATAGATGAACAAAAGTGGAAATTAGTTGCTAATAACAGAAAGTTCTGTGCGTCGATTTTGAGCTTTTCCCTGATCGGTATTATTATCAGAAATAGGGCTCGTTTCTCCAAAACCTTTGCTCTGTATACGATTCTTTGCAATTTGTCTGCTGGCAAGTAAATAATTCGCCACTGCCGTAGCCCGCCCATTTGATAATATCAGGTTGTCAGCAGGCTTGCCCACATTGTCGGTATGACCTGCTATTTGAATAACAAGTTTAGGGTTGTCATTCATCAACTGTATAAGTCTGTTCAACTCTGAGATTGATTCGGGTTTTAGTTCGGTTTTCTTACTATCGAAAAATATGTTCTTCAAAACGATCTTTGCACCTGCTTCTATTGGTTGAAGTGGTATATCGGCAGTAAAGGTTGTATCTCTATTGTTGTTCAGGTCATAATTTTCCGAGAAGAATAAATAACCTTTGCGATTTACATTAAAGGCGTATTCTTTTCCTACCGGAAGAGTTGCTAAATAATTCCCATCTTCATCGGTCTGTATTTTTGTAATGACCCTTCGGGTGTTTATATCCGTTAGTTCAATGTTTGAAGGTAATCCGTTTTTAGTTTTTGAATCAAACACTTTACCTTTTACCCATAGTGTTTTGGGCGGACGCATATCTTCTCTCAGTTGAAAGCTATAAAGGTCTAATCCACCACGACTGTCGCTTCTATCGCTGGCATAATATGCAGTGCTGCCATCTGAAGCAACAACTAATGATCCTTCTTCATCAATGGTATTTATGGGGTAACCGAGGTTTTGCGGTGCACTCCAAATACTGTCATTTATTTTTTTGCTGAAAAATAGATCCGATTGTCCGTAACCTTTTTGTCCGTTGCTATTAAAGAATAAAGTTTGATTATCTGAATATATAAACGGACAACCTTCATTTCCTTCGGTGTTGATACTATCACCAAGGTTTTCAGGCCTTGACCATTTGCCATTTGGCAAGCGGTGTGTTACCCAAATGTCTGCACCGCCATATCCGTCGGGTCGTAAACTACTAAAGTAAATATCTCTTTTATCAGGAGAGATGCATGGAGAAGATTCCCAATAATCCGTATTAACAAGTGGGCCAAGGTTTTCGGCCTCACTCCATCCGGTTTTTGTTTTGTAACTAACATATAGATCAAAGCTACCCTGGGTTTGGCCTTGTGGATAGTCAGCCGCAAAAACAAGCATTTCCCCATCTTGCGAAATATTTTCTGCCCCTTCCCGATATATGGTATTTACTTTTCCCGACAATGGTTTTGACAAATCCCATTTATTTGCTGTCAGATTGGATTCATAAAAATCTTCATCGTCATCAATGCGTCTGGTAAAAACTATATTGTTGTTTTCAATAGTTAGCGAAGGATAATATTCGGAATATTTTGAATTAACACTATCTCCCAAATTCTGCGGAGCAAAAACATAATTCTTTACTGGATATTTTCTTTCATGTTCTAATGCAAACTCATAAATGCTTTTTCTATACCTGCCTGCTCTTTTGCTTTGCTCATTCAAATACGAGATCATAAGAAAACGATTGGCCGCATTGAGGGCTTTGTCAAATTTTCCGGTGCCGGCAAGAGAAATAGAATAAGGGAGGTAATATGTTTCTGTATAAACTGAATCCAGTAAAAAACTTTTTTCAAATGTCGCTACTGAAGAATCGTATTGTTTTAATTCGGCGTAAATGCCTGCAATAGATAGATACACATCAACATATTTCGGCTCTATCGTAAGCGCCTTATTATATAATGTGATCGCTTCGGCATATTTTCCATCTGTTGCAGCGGTATAGGCTTTTTCACTCAGGTTGAATGCTTTTTTGTTCACCTTCTCCGGATCATACCATTGTGCTGTACAATATTGAGCGATCAATATCAAATTGACAATAACAATTGATTTTTTTAACACCGTTTTTTTCATCATTCAAAATAAAAATGAAGTTAATGGGTTTTAAAGCAATAACTGTGCTACAAGCATTACAATAAAGTTAAAACTGTGAGGAGGTCTAAGGTACATTAATGTACTTATGTATCTGAAGGGATAGTTCCCATTGAGGGTGTTGTTTAATGTACTCAATAATTAGTGGGGTAATTTCTGCGGCTTTATCCCATTCCGGCTGCAGGTATAGTTTACATTGGGGTGAAACCTGTGCTGCATATTTCTCAGCCCAATCAAAATCACTTTTATTAAAAATAATGATCTTTAATTCATTGGCAAACGCTACCACTTCGGGTAGGGGAGCTTTAAATTTTTTGGGGGATAAACAGATCCAGTTCCATTTGCCACTCAACGGATGTGAACCGGATGTTTCAATATTAGTTTCAAAACCTTTGGATTGTAATGTTGATGTCAGTATATCTAAATTATGCATCAAAGGTTCCCCGCCTGTAATAACTACCAGTTTAGCCGGAGTCTTCTCAACTTCCAACATCAAACTTCCAACATCCAATACAGGGTGTTTGCCTGCCTCCCAACTTTCTTTAACATCGCACCAAACGCAACCTACATCGCAACCTGCCAGTCTTATAAAATATGCTGCTCTTCCCTGGTGAAAACCTTCGCCTTGTAGCGTATAAAAATGTTCCATTACAGGAAAAGCACTATCTAATTTTTCACTTTTCACTTTTCGCTTTTAATTTTAGCTGCATTAAATGTATTCATTAATAAAGCGGCAATTGTCATCATACCAACGCCACCTGGAACCGGACTTATATAGCTACACTTAGGAGCAACATTTGTAAAATCAACATCTCCTTTAATACTAAATCCACTTTTCTTTGTTGTATCCGGAACTCTTGTAATGCCTACATCAATCACAACTGCACCTTCTTTTACCATGTCGTTTTTTAAAAATTCAGGAATGCCCAATGCAGCAATGATGATATCTCCTTGTAAACAAATTTCTTTTAAGTTATGCGTATGACTATGGCAAACAGTTACAGTACAATTGCCCGGATAAGTATTTCTGTTTAATAGGATACTGATTGGTCTGCCTACAATATTGCTTCGGCCAATTACTACGGCATATTTTCCTTTGGTTTCAATTTTATAATGTTCCAGCATTAATAAAATGCCATAAGGTGTAGCAGGTAAAAAAGTCGGTAAGCCCTGGATCATTTTACCAATGCTCATTGGATGAAAACCATCTACATCCTTGTCAGGATGTATCAAACTGATGATCTTATCTTCATTGATACTTTTAGGCAGCGGTAATTGAACCAGTATGCCGTCTATATCATCATCAGCATTTAACTTTTCAATGGTGGAGATAAGAGTGGCTTCGTCAACAGAGGTTTCAAAACGAATAAGAGAGCTATTATAGCCTACTTCCTCACAGTTTTTTACTTTGCTTGCTACGTAGGTTTCGCTGGCGCCGTTGTTGCCGATCAATATTGCAGCAAGATGAGGTGTCTTTCCTCCCTTACTTATCAATTCAGCAGTTTTTTGCTTTAAGTCGTCTTTAACGGCCTGCGAAACTATTTTACCATCCAATATTTGCATTTGCAAATTTACTAACAATTGCTAAATTGTAATTCCAATTGAAGTTTTATCTTTATATTGTACGTAGATTTTTAAAAATTACTGTTTTGAGAAAAAAAATATTTCTACCCATTTCTACTTTTTTGCTGTTTCCGGCAATTATCTTTTCGCAAAGTTTACGTCAACCCTTATCTGCCACTTATCTTGGTTTAGGAGCATATAGTAAGCAACATGTTGATGTGTTTTCCTATTTAAATAATCAGGCAGCGTTGGCACAAATTAAATCCGCAGGAGCAGGTGTATATGGTGAAAGGCGTTTCATGTTAGATGAAACAAGTATGTATGCAGCTTCAATCGTTATCCCGAGCAAAATGGGCAATTTTGGAATAAATATGAAATATTTCGGGTTTAAAGATTTTAATGAAAATCAGTTAAGCGTTGCTTATGGAAGAAGTTTGAGTAAAAAAGTCGATATCGGTGCTCAGTTTAATTATTATGGTTACAAAGTACCTTCTTATACCAACGATAATACGCTCAATTTTGAGGTGGGCTTGATCACACATCTTACCGATAAGTTAAATGCCGGCATCCATGTGTACAATCCGATCGGGGGTAAATTTTCCAAAACAGATGAGAAACTTACTTCGGCCTATAAATTTGGTTTAGGCTATGATGTTTCTGACAAGTTTTTTGTGAGTGGGGAAGTGGTTAAAGAAGAAGATTTTCCTGTGAATTTAAATGCAGGTGTCCAATACCGTTTTGTTAAGCAATTCTTTGCAAGGGCAGGTATATCCTCGGCTACATCGCTGGCTTATGCCGGAGTAGGTGTATCGTGGAATAATTTTCGTTTAGACCTAAGCGGTAGTTATCATCCACAGTTGGGTTGGTCTCCGGGCTTATTGTTGATCATGAATTTTGGTAAAAAAGAAAACAGTATCGTTGATGACAACAAAGAATAATATATTCTCCTCTAAAAAAACAATTCGATCAGGGTATAAAAATTATTTTTTTCCTGCTTTGTTATTGCTTTTAATGCCATCGATGTTGATGGCACAGGAGTTGCCGAAGGATCCGTCATCTACCAATACAAATGTTGAGCAGCAATTAGAGGCAGTTACCGAAGTAAGCGAAGATGCGGAAACGGAGGATGATTCTTATTTATTGAAATTGCAGCAATTTCTTAAAGACCCTGTTAACCTTAATACGGCTGATGAAACTGAGTTGAAAGAATTGTTTTTTCTATCGCCATTGCAGATACAGAATCTTATTTCTTACAGAAGTCTTTTTGGAAAATTTATTGATATTTATGAGCTGCAAGCGATACCTGCATGGGATGTTACCACGATTGGCAGAATTCGGCCATACATTTCCGTTAGTAGCCAGGCAGATGTTTTCCGTTCAATAGGAGAGAGGCTTTCAGGAGGTGATCATAGCATCTTAATAAGAGGTACACAAAATCTCGAAAAATCGAAAGGGTATAAAGCGGATCCTGCAACAACCAATAGTTATTATCCGGGAAGTCAGCAGCGAGTTTTCCTGCGTTATCGATATCATTATAAAAACCTTTTGCAATATGGCTTTGTGGCTGAAAAGGATGCCGGCGAACAGTTTTTCAAAGGAGCGCAGAAACAAGGATTCGATTTTTACTCGGTTCATTTATTTGCAAGGAATATAGGCATTGTTAAATCTTTGGCTGTAGGAGATTTTTTAGTAAACCTCGGACAAGGATTAACGCAATGGCAAAGCCTAGCATTTAAGAAAAGTGCTGATGTTACGAATGTAAAAAGACAGTCGGCTATACTCCGTCCCTATAATTCAGCCGGTGAAATAAATTTCCACAGAGGCCTTGGTATAACCATTGCTAAAAAAAGTATGGAAGTCACTGCATTTGCATCTTACAGAAAATTGGATGCGAATTTTACTGTTGATACACTGAATAATGAAGATTATATTTCTTCATTGCAAACATCGGGTTTGCATCGTACAAAGAGTGAGGCGGCAGATAAAAACGTGCAAACACAATTGGCTTTCGGCGGAAATATATCTTACAATAAAAACCGCTTGCATATTGGAGTAAATGGTATTCAGTATCATTTTGATCTGCCTATCAACAAAGGAAGTGACCCTTACAATCTATATGCTTTATCCGGAAGCAATTTTGGTAATTATAGTGTTGATTATAGTTATACTTTTAAGAATCTGCATTTTTTTGGAGAGGCAGCTACAACCAATAAAAATGCGAAAGCGTTTGTAAATGGAATGATATTGAGTGTTTCTAATAATGTTGATATGAGTATGGTGTATAGAAATATTTCAAGGAAATATCAATCTCTTTATACCAGTGCATTTACCGAAAGCACTTTTCCTACTAATGAGAAAGGTATTTATACAGGGATAAGTATTCGTCCAAACAACCAATGGCGAATAGATGCTTATGCTGATTTTTATAAATTCCCTTGGTTGAAATATCTTGTAGATGCACCAACAGTTGGGGCCGATTATCTTGTTCAAGCTACATATAAGCCAAACAAACAATTGGAAATGTACCTTCGATACAGAACTGAAACCAAATCAAATAATTATAATCCCGATGATCAGATAATTACAGGTGTATCATCAAAGCCAAGGCAGGATTTCAGAGCACAGTTCAGCTACAAAGCTAGTCCGGTTGTTACTTTGAGACAAAGAATTGAGTTGCTTTGGTATGATAGACGTGGTCCTGAGGTATCAAACGGCTTCTTAACTTTTGCTGATTTGATCTATAAACCAATGATGAAAAAATATTCAGGAAATATTCGTTTACAATATTTTGAAACAGACAATTACGACAGCAGATTATACGCCTACGAAAATGATGTATTGTATAGTTTCTCCATTCCTGTTTTTTATAATAAAGGGTTTCGTTACTATGTGAACCTGAATTATGATTTTAGTAAAAAATTATCAGCCTGGTTCCGTATAGCACAAACAATTTATGATGGACAAACAACTGTAGGAAGTGGTTTAGATGAAATATCCGGGAATAGAAAAACTGAGGTTAAACTGCAATTGCAATACCTGTTCTAATTAAATATTATCAAAAAACGGTATTTTATTGCCTGTTTTTCTAAAAAAACAGTGTGGTTTTTTATGGTTTTTTATAAAATCTGTATTCTAACGTTGTTTTTTCCTTAAATTTGTTTCTTAGTTGTTGAGGCAACTAAAAAATACCAAAACTTATTTTATGCATTTTACCGCCTTATATATTAAAGTATCCGGCCAAAATAGTACTGATAAAAGTGTTTCCACGTATAAAACAATTTTTAAAATGAATTTTAGAAGTCTGATCATGCTTGTAACAGGCATACTATTTACATTCTCTTCATTTGCACAAAAAAGTGCATCTGGTACGGTAGAAGATGCAGCAGGTAAGGCTCTTGTTGGTGCTACTGTAAAATTAGTAGGAGAAAACAGAGCTACAAGTACCAACGATAAAGGAAAATTTGAATTTGCCAACGTAAAGGAAAATGCAAAACTTGCTGTTTCGATGATAGGCTACAAATCGGTAGAAGTTAAAGCAGGAGAAAATATCGTAATTAAATTAGTTGTTGAATCGGGTACGCTTGATGAAGTTGTTGTAACGGGTTTTCAACAGATTAATAAAAAGAAATTTACCGGAGCCGGTGTAAAATTAAAAGCAGATGATGTTAAAACACCCGGTGTGGTGGATGTAAGTCGTATGTTGGAGGGTCGTGCTGCTGGTGTTACCGTTCAAAATGTTTCAAGCACTTTTGGTTCAGCACCTAAAGTACGTGTAAGAGGAGCAACATCAATCAATGGTGATAATAAACCTTTGTGGGTGGTTGATGGAGTTGTGTTGGAAGATCTTGTAAATATTTCAAATGATCAATTATCTAGTGGAGACCCTACAACCTTGTTAGGCTCATCTGTTGCAGGTATCAACTCTAACGATATTGAATCATTCGATATTCTGAAAGATGCTGCTGCTACTGCATTGTATGGGGCAAGAGCAATGAACGGGGTGGTGGTGATCACAACCAAAAAAGGTAAACAAGGGAAACCAAGTATAGCTTATACAGCTAACTTCAGTTCGATGTTAAAACCTTCTTATGCAGATTATAATATTATGAATTCCGGAGACCAAATGTCAGCATTGGCATCTCTAGAAAGAAATGGATTTTTAGAACCGGGAGCGCTGGCTCAACGAGCTAACTACGGTGTATATGGTAAAATGTATGATTTATTGAATGCAGATGCCAACGGTAATTTTCCGATAGAAAATACTGTTGAAGGAAGAAAGGCATTTTTACTTCGTTACGCAAAAGCTAATACAGATTGGTTTGATATTTTGTTTAAGAATTCTCTTACTCAGGAACATTCTTTAAGTATATCAAGCGGAACAGATAAATCGCAATCGTTTTTCTCAACAAGTTATTATAGAGATAATGGCTGGACAATTGCTGATAACGTTAAGCGTTATACACTGAATTTCAGAAATAACTATAATATCAGCGATAAATTATCGGTTGGTTTTTTAACAACGGGTTCAGTTCGTCAGCAAAGAGCTCCGGGTACGTTGAAACGTAGTAGCAATGTGGTTTCTGGTCAATACGACAGAGAGTTTGATATCAATCCGTTCAGTTACTCGTTAAACACCAGCAGAGCAATGACGGCGTATGATGAAGATGGAAATCTCGAATATTTCAGAAGAAATTGGGCACCCTTCAATATCATTGATGAACTTAAGAATAATTACATAGATGTTAATGTAGTAGATATAAAATTGCAAGCTGATGTTGGCTATAAATTCAATAAACATCTTCGTTACGATTTTGTTGGTGCATTGCGTTATGTAAAATCAACGATTGAACATCAGATCACAGAAAATTCCAACATGTCGAACGCCTACCGTTCAATGGGTACGCAGGTGATCATTGACGGAAATAAATTCTTGTATCAAGATCCGGATGATCCGGATCCAACAAAAAAGATAAGCGTATTACCCTATGGTGGTTTCTACAATCGTTCAGAAGATTTTCTTTTGAACTATGATGTTAGAAACAGTGTTTCGTATAATAATACATTTGGCAATAAACACACTGTGTCTTTCTTGTTAGGACAGCAGATAAAATATACCGACAGACAAAGCTTTAACAATACTGGTTATGGTTACCAATATGATAATGGTGGCGTACCGTTCATCGATTACAGAATTCTTAAGAAAACAATCGAAGCTAATTTCCCTTACTATGAAATGGGTAAAACATATGATCGTTTTGTAGCGTATTACCTGAATGGTCAGTATACTTACGACAGAAGATATAATGTATATGGTACGGTTCGTTATGACGGGTCAAATAAATTAGGGGCATCAAAAACGGCACGTTGGTTACCAACCTGGAGTTTTGGTGGTTCGTGGAATATCAATGAAGAAAAATGGTTTGAAAATGTGCGTAAAGTTGATTACATGAAATTGAGAGTTAGCTATGGTTTGACTGCAAGTCTTGGCCCTGCAACCAACTCAAATGTTGTTCTACAAAGTGCTATACCTAACAGAACTTTCCCAACCGAGAGAGAAACTGTTTTGCAACTGGCGAATCTTAAAAACTCAGATCTTACCTGGGAAAAAAATCATCAATTGAACATCGGGTTAGATGCCGGATTTTTTAATGGCCGATTAGATCTTAGCTTCGACTGGTATCAAAGAAATAGTTTTGATCTCATCAGTTTAATAAAAACTGCAGGTATTGGCGGGGAAGCTTATAAAGCGATCAATTATGCTGATATGAAATCACATGGTATAGATATCATGCTTGGCGGAACGATCATTAAAAAGAAAAACTGGGGATGGAAATCTAATTTCACTTACGGCTACAATGTAAATAAAATCACAAGGGTTAGAAATCTTCCTTTGATCTACGATCTTGTAAAACCTGAAGGTGGTAACACAGAAGGATATCCGGTTAACAGTTTATTCTCCATTAAATATGATGGACTAGATCATCTTACCGGTATTCCTTATTTCATTGATGAATATGGCAATAGCAGCCAAGGTGTAGATGTGCAATCAGACAAAATTGAAAACCTTGTTTATTCAGGATCGATTGATCCTAAATTCACCGGGGGCTTTAATAATACATTCAATTATAAAAATTTATCCTTGAATGTGTTCATTACCTATCAAGGTGGAAATAAGATCAGATTGTATTCTGCTTTCAGAAGTTCATATGTTGACTTTGATGCATTACCGAAAGATTTTTGGGATAGATGGTTAGAGCCTGGAGATGAAGAGTACACCTATGTACCACCGATCAGCGATGAGTTTTATGAAACTCAGATCGGAAATAAATCTGTTTACCCGTACAACAATTACAACTATTCAGATTTCAGAGTTGCTGACGGAGGTTTTATAAGATTAAAAACCGTTTCGCTTTCATATCAATTGAATGCAGCAGCACTTAAAAAATTACAAGCTGTTAAAAATTTGTCATTCACCGTTGCTATGACGAATCCGTTCTTAATTTACTCAGATAAAAAACTAAAAGGTCAGGATCCTGAATTTTTCAATTCAGGCGGTGTAGCTCAGCCTTTACAAAAACAAATAACATTATCACTAAAAGCAGGTTTTTAAAATAGTAGAATGATGAAAAAAATAATTATTATATCCGGCGTATTTGCTGTTTTACTGTCGTCTGCAGGGTGTAAAAAATTCTTGGATCAGGAGCCAGATAACAGAGCAAAACTTAATTCGCCTGCAAAGGTGTCACAACTGCTGGCTTCTGCATATCCACAGATCAATTATCAGGCTATGGCAGAATTATCTTCCGATAATGTTGGAGATAATGTAACCAATGGTATTGATGTTCCAAGCTGGAATACACTGATCAGCGATTACTATTTTTACAGAGATAACACCGGAGTTGATGAAGATGGCCCCGAAAGTTATTGGTTTGGTTGTTATAAAGCCATTGCTGCTGCTAATCTGGCTTTAGAAACAATTGCTTCAGTACCTGACCCACAAAATTATCAGGCACAAAAAGGAGAGGCGTTGGTTGCAAGAGCGTACGCACACTTTATGCTTGTAAATTTCTTTTCAAAATTTTATGATGAAAGTACAGCAAGCTCGGATAAAGGAATACCTTATGTTACCGAATCTGAAACTGTTTCAATAAAAAAATATCAACGTAAAACTGTAAAGTATGTGTATGATATGGTAGAAAAGGATTTGTTGGAAGGATTGCCTTTGATAAAAGATGAAACTTATTCAGTTCCAAAATATCATTTTACAAAGTCTTCAGCTGCGGCATTTGCATCTCGTTTTTATTTATACAAACAAGATTATGAAAATGTGATCAAATATGCGAAAGCCGCATTACCCGAAAACTCTTACGCTACCAATTTAAGACCATGGAATACGATCTATACCAATCTTCCTTTAAACGGGAATGGAAGTTTGAGTGCTATTTATTCTAAAGCAACAGAGAATGCTAATTTGTTGTTGGTAGAAACAAATACATGGTGGCTTAATCTTGCTGCTTTTGGTAAATACGGACTAACAGGTGAGTTAGGGGCTTATTTCACTGGTGATGCTCCTGTAGCCGGCGGACCATGGAGTTACAGATTGAGTTATTTTATGGAAGGTCATAATGTTATTCCTAAAACAGATCAGAATTTCGTTGAAACATCATTGGGTAGTGGTATTGGTAATGGATGGCAAATGGTGCCTTTGTTTACTGCAGAAGAAGTACTGTTTAATTTAGCAGAAGCATATGTTTACACAGATCAGAATTCAAAAGCGATCAGTCTTTTAAATACATATTTAACTACACGTATAGATGGATATGATCCTGCATTAGACGTTATTGATGAAACAAAAGTTAAAGATTATTATGGAGTAACAGATGCTTCGGAAGGCCTGATCTATACAATTCTTGATTACCGTCAATCTGAATTTGTGCATGAAGGTATGCGTTGGTTTGATATACTTAGATACGGCATTGAAGTGACACATGCAAACATAGATGGATCAGATGAAATTACACTTACAGTAGATCATCCGCACAGAGTATTTCAAATTCCTGCCACAGCAAGAGCTCAGGCAGGCCTCGAAGCAAACAGAAGATAATTTTAAAAAAAGTTGAAGATGAAAATATTAAAAACATCGATTTATTTTTTAGCACTGGCATTGTTGATCACTTCCTGCAGAAAGGAAGATGCGTTGGGTGACGTTAGTAATATCCCAGGCTTAGGTGGCGATACCTGGACACCTACCGCTATTGATCAGTGGATAAAAGATAATTATGTAACACCACATAATATCGACATAAAATATAAATGGAACCAGTTTACGGTTAATCAGATAGAGAAAAATGTAGTGCCGCCAAAAGAAGAAAAAGTAGTACCGGTTATGGCCGCAGTTCTTAATATATGGGCTAAACCCTACATTGAACAAATAGGGTTGATACCGTTCAACCAAATGGCTCCGAAATATTTTGTGTTGGCAGGAAGCTCTGCAGCGAATCCCGATGGAAGCGCTACTGTAGGTGTTGCAGGTGGAGGTAAACAAATAAGTTTATTTCAATTGAATTATTTTAAAAATAAATCTACACCGGGTTATGTGCCGGCAGATACTTCTTTGCAGAAAGATCTTTTCTTAACAGTGCATCATGAGTTCAGTCACATTTTTGATCAGTTGAAAAGAAGACCCGCTGATTTTGATAAGATCACCCAAAGCGGTTATTCAAGCGATTGGATAAATATAACAGATGATGAAGCAAGACAAAATGGTTTTATCACTGCTTATGCATCAAGCGTATCAACAGAAGATTTTGCTGAAATGATTTCATTTATGATGGTATATGGCAAATCAGGCTGGGATAAACTGGTAGCAGGCATTGGCACCGATTTTCTTGGAACATTTTATCCAAATGAAGAAGCTCAGTCTTTATTACATGCAAAGGAAGCAGCTATCGTAAATTATTTCGATAAATCTTGGGGTATAGATTTTTATAGCCTTCAATCAAAAGTGAGAGCGGCTGTTGAAAATGAGTTCTATTAATAATAAAATGTTACAAATCGATCTTTCATGATCGGTTGAATAATTTATAAAAAAGTAAACATGAAGAAGTTTTTATTGTTTTTTCTAACCATCACAGTTTTGTTGTCTTCTTGTAAAAAAGAAGATGATTATATTTTTGATCAATCTCCTGATGAGAGGATCAATGCATCAATAGCAAAGTATAATGCATTGTTGACAGGAGCCGCAAACGGATGGAAAGCATACATCACTGTCGATAACGGTGAAGGAGCTACTTATGCATTTTATTTCAGATTCAACAGCGACAATAGAGTAAAAATGGTATCGGACTTCGACACTACATCAGCTGTTACTTTACAAGAAAGTAGTTTCAGGATCAGACAACAACAACAACCCACATTAATTTTCGATACCTACTCTTATGTTCATGTATTGGCAGATCCGAATGAGGCGAATGCAGGTGTGGTTGCCAATGTGAATGGTGGTGCAGTTGGGCAAGGTTTATTATCTGATTTTGAATTTATTTTCGACAGAGATAGCATTTCTGCCGATACATTAAAAATGGTCGGTAAAGTAAACGGTGCAAAACTTACGTTGATACGTGCAACCGAACCCGAAGCAACTATTTTTGAAAACGGACAATGGGATCTTGTTTCAAAATATTTCGATTACATACTTACTTACTACAGAAGATTGATTATTGATGGAACATCTTACGATGTTAGATTTGATTCTCACAATCATGATATCAGTTTCGGATATCTTGATGGAGCAGGCGATTATCAGATAGCTACTACAAAATATTATAATACAACATCAGGCTTAACATTGACTGAGCCTTTCGTAAATGGATCAACTAATATTACTTCATTAAGCGTAGACAACTGGAACCCTGCAACAAATATTATTACAGTACGTTCAGGCGCTGCAACCGGAACAGTAGGAGAAACTATCTTGCCTTTAAAAGTAAATATACCTGCTGCCGCCGCATGGTTGAAATATGCATCAGACAACTTTGGTTATTGGGCCAGTGTTGACGGGTTTCATGTAAACGGTGTAGATGATGCATATAATATCAATTCAATAGCAGACTATTACTTTTTAGCCTATTTCCCTTCAGATTATTTTGGAACAACAACAGATGTATTCTGTCCGGTATTTTTCGATGGCTCAGGTCTATATCTTGATTATTATTCAAACATGTCCTATAGTTTCGACGCTGCAGGTATTGGTAAATTCAGGTTAAGAAGCTCTTCCGGTTTCCCTGCTAACGGTCCTGCAAGATTGACCAGAAATTTATTGGTACAAACACAAGGGTTCTATTTTGTACCTACAAGCGAAACTACTTACGATATGGTAAGTGCAAAGGATGGTAAAGCATGGTTAACTTGGTTCTTCTAAATAGAATATTTTTCAAACTTCAAAAAATAAACAGCATTGCTTGAATTTTTTGTAAGAATCCGTTTGTTTTATTAGTATTTGTTTTGACCGAATTAATTTTTTTTAGAACTTATTCTGAACATAAAGGTGTATTTGTTACACACTTTATCTTTCAATGCAGCATATAGTATAAAACATTTGTCAAAGTATATTGTTCTTTTGTTAAATATTTCTTATTTTTAATTCACTATTGATAACATAAAACTAAGCTATGAGAAAAATTACAGCAGTTTTGGCCGTGCTACTCTTCAGCACACTATCTGTCTTTTCCCAACAAAAAATTTCCGGGAAGGTTACAGATGCAAACGGAGCTCCGGTAGCGGGGATATCCGTTAAAATAAAAGGAACCAATATTGGTACAAGTACCGATAATAATGGTTCTTTTTCGTTAGAGGGAAAAAACGATGCAACCCTAGAATTTACAGGAATCGGTTTTGAGGCAAAATCAGTGAAAGCTTCCGATGCTATGGCTGTTAGCTTAGCGAAAGACACAAGAAGCATGAGCGAAGTAGTTGTAACCGGGGTAGGTTCTGCTACAAGTAAAAGGAAGATTGCCATTGATGTAGCAACACTCTCTTCAAAAGATGTTTCTAAGAGCGTTGTAGGTAATGTTGAACAAGCGTTGGTAGGTAAAATTGCCGGAGCAAACGTTCAATTCCTGAGCGGTACACCAGGCGCAGATCCTACAATACTTTTAAGGGGTCTAAATACCTTAAGTTATTCTCCACCATTAATTATGCTTGACGGTATTGAAATCTCAAGCCTGAATGGTTTGGATCTTGCATCAGTTGACAGGGTGGAAGTTGTAAAAGGTGCAGCAGGTGGTATGTTGTACGGTGCTCAAGGTGCTCAGGGTGTTATTCAGATATTTACCAAGAAAGGGGGTAAAAATAAAAAAATGGAGATCAATGTGCTTTCTCAAGTGAGTTCAGGACAAATTATTTCTGATAAAGAAATTATCGCAAAACACCACTCTTTTGAAACAGATGCAGATGGATATATCACTCAAGGCGGTATAAGAATTGAACCAGATGAAACAGGTTCTTGGCCTAAAGGAGACTTCTTAACTACCGGATCAGACCCTAACGTTAAGAATGATAAAAATTATAAAGAGAAGACTTATGATCATTTAAAACAAGCTTACAGAACAGCTTATACATTCAATAATTCAGTTAGTATTGCCGGTGGTGCTGATAAATCTGATTATGCCCTGACTGTATCTAACTATAATGAACAGAATGTAATGAATAATAAGTATAACAGAACTAACATTACTGCTAACTTAGGATTTGATCTAGCTAAAGGTTTGACAATACGAAATAGTTTACAAACTATATTCACCGATGAAAATCTTGCAAGTGGTGATCCCGATCCGAGCATTGGCGCTACTGGTACAGAACGTTTCGGTATTCTTACCTCTTTCCCTTTCATCGATTATTTAGCAAGAGATCCGAATGGTAAATTGGTAGTTAACCCACGTTCAGATGATCCGGGTACATTAAACCCATTATCTGAAAACGAATGGAGAGATAGATCATCAAAAACAACAAGAATTGTAGAAAATTTCAACGTTAACTACAAATTCCCTCGCTTTGTTGAGTTGGATTACAAATATGGTGTTGAATTTAAAAATGTTGATGATAAGAGTCATTATTTCAACCAAGAATCTTCTTTACAAGCAAATATTGGTTATTGGGGCCCAACCCTTAAAGGTGCTATAACAAATACATATGGCAACTACAAACGTCAAAACTCTTTGGCAAGTATTTTTATTAAAACAGATTTTGAAAAAGATTTTAACATAAAAGCTCCAATCAAAACAGTAACACAAGTTGCTTATGACTGGAGAAGACAAGATACAAGAGAGTATTTTGCAAAAGGTACTGGTCTTCCTTCTTATCCTCCTTATAACATTGCTTCAGCAACTACAAGTGCAGGAGATTTTTATGAAACTTTCATTACTTACGGTGCTTTATTTAACCAAAGTATTGATTACAAGGATATGTTAGGTATTTCCGGAGGTTTTAGATCTGACTTTTCTTCTAACTTTGGTTCTGGTCAAAAAGCTGCTACCTTCCCAAGAGGATCAATTTACTTCAGACCAACAGAAGCATGGAACTTAGGTAATGTTTTAGCAGAATGGAAATTAAGAGGTGCTTATGGTGAAGCGGGTATTCAACCGCTAGCATATAGTAACCAAAATACTTTGATCGTTGCCCAATTGGGTACCGCATCTACTCTAAGCACTAATTCAATCAGTGCAAATACAGCACTTCAGGTTGAAAGATCTAAAGAATTTGAAGTAGGTACAGATGTAATTTTCAAAACAAACTCTAAAAAAGCTTTCCAAAAAATAGCAGTTTCTTTCAGTTATTGGAACCGTAAAACAATCGGAGCATTACAATATCAAGAATTACCGTTGTCAACTGGTTTAGCTAAAAAATTAGATAACCTATCTGATATCGATTCAAAAGGTATTGATTTTACGATTGATGCAGATGTATTATCCACTCCTAAATTTACCTGGAACTTTGGCTACAGAATGGGTTCTACTAAGAGTGTAGCTACCAAAATTGCCGGTGGAGCAGATATTGTACAAGGTATATTCACTGTAAGACAAGGTCAACCTCTAGGTTTACTTAGCTTCCAGGCTCCTTTGAACAGCTTAGATCAATTAAGACCTGATGGTTCAAGATATATTGATGAAGCGGATAAAGGAAATTATGAAGTAGTAAATGGTACAGTTGTTGATAAGACTACTAAAAAAGCTATCATGGGTGATGCTGATGATGCAAAATCGGTAGGTACTACTTTACCTAAATTTAAAGCTTCATTTATAAACGATTTCACTATTAATCAAAACCTGAATGTATCATTCCAATGGGATTGGAGCTACGGTGGTAAGATCTACAATGTAACTCGTCAATGGTTATATCGTGATAGATTGTCTGCAGATTATGATGATCAAATTACGGTTAATGGAGAAACAGGAGCATTTCTTAACTACTACAATACATTGTACAATAGTGTATCTCCAAGTACTTGGTTTGTTGAAAATGCATCTTACTTAAGATTAAGAGATGTTTCAGTTTCTTACGACCTTAAAAATGCGTTAAATGTTAAATTCGCTAAAAGTCTTTCAGTATCTGTTTCAGGAAGAAATTTGGCAACTATTACCAAATACTCAGGTTTAGATGTTGAAGCAACTACCACTTCTGATGCACAAGGTAATGAAGCTCGTGATGGATACTCTGGTGCTATTAATGGAGCTGACTACTTTGCGGTACCAAATTTAAGATCATACCAAATCAGTTTAAGAGTTGGTTTTTAAAAAATTAAAATTTATATTATGAAAAAAATATTTTTAAGTTTATTAGCCCTCAATCTGTTGGTATTTAGTGCTTGTAAAAAAACATCACTAGACCAAAAAGATCCTAACAACCCTACTCCGGGAGGATCGTTATCCACCGAGGGTGGTTTAACAGCCTTTGGTGCCGGTCTATTGCAACGCTCAATATTTGATGTGCCTAATTCTGGTAACTCAAACATCTTTGCAATTTCCATGACAACTCATAATCTTTTGGGAGATGAAGGTTTTGTTCCTTACGGTAACTTTGGTTGGAGATGGATCAATCAGGTATACAAAGTAACATTACCTAACTCTACGGTTATCACTAACCCATTCGGTGTTACACAGCAAGAATCTATGCAGGGCTTTAATAACAGAGCTTCGGGTGATAGAAATGGATTCTTCTATGAGTGGACTGCTTGCTACTTGTTTATTAGCCAAGCTAATACAATGTTGGCCTCTGCAGAAACAGCTACTCTAACAGGTGATGCAGATGCAAAAAGAGCCACTTTTAAAGCATTTGCTTATTGGTGGAAAGGTTTGTGTTACTCACGTATTGGATCTATGTATTTGGCAGGTTTAATTTATGATGATGCCAACGTAAACAATAATTATGTTGATCACAATGCAATTATTGTAGAAGCAAACAGAAACTTTGATCTTTGTAAAGCAGAATTAGATAAACTTCCTGCTGATGGAGATGATACGTATGATGGATTGATGGAACAGTTGATATTAACTTTCAATGACAATCTGAATGTTGTATCTCCTGCAATGTGGAAACGTGCTATCAACACATACAAAGCTCGTAACCTGTTGGTAAATAAAAAAACTGCTGATATGACTTCTGCAGATTGGCAGGCAATTATTGATTTGGCTACTGATGGAATTAAAGCTACAGATAACATTTTCAAATTTGGTATGACTCCTGATGGAAACAACGACCTTTCTAACGGTTGGATGCACCCACAAGGTTTCAGTAGCCCATTTGTACAATATGAATTTGTAAGTGAAAGACTTGTTCAGGATTTTAAACCAGGTGATGCAAGATTTACCAAAGGTATCCTTGAGTTGCCTTATCCTCCTGCAGAAGATGCTACTTACGGGTTGAGTGCTTTTGCAAATATCAGGGATAGAGGTCTTCAGTTCGGTACACGTTGGGCATTTGTTCCTGTAGAAGATGGTGGTCTTTGGACAAGCGGCGCAACCAATGCAGGTGTTTCACCTTTTGGTTGTACCTACGAAGAAAATGCTTTAATGTTGGCTGAAGCTTATATCAATAAATCACAAATCGAGACAGGCCTAGGTTATATAGATGCTGTTAGAGATTTTCAAGCCTCAGGCTTGGCACATGTTGCTGGTACATCTCTTAACCTTACACAGGCTAAAGAAGAATTGCGCAAAGAAAGAAGAATTGGTCTTGCCACCCGTGGTACCGCATTCTTCGATGCAAGAAGATGGGGTGTAACTGCTCCTGCAACAAGTGGTGGTGGTAGAGCAGGTGCAATAGTTTATGTGCCAAAATCTGTAGCTGGTACCTCTGTTGATACTCCTCTTTCATGTTTTATGGAATATAATTATATGGATTATTGGGATGTACCTCAAAATGAGATAGATTTCAATCCACCTGCAGCAGGTTCTGCACCGGTTGCAAATCCATAATCTTGTTCATATTTTTTATAAAACTGCCGCTGAATCAGCGGCAGTTTTATTTTTACAACTACTTCCAACTTATTTTAATATTACCTTTGTAAAAAAAAATTACATGAGCAATAAAGTAGAACAACCCAATCAATTGAATATTGAAATTGACGAAAAAATTTCAGAAGGCGAATATGCTAACCTTGCAATCATCACTCATAGTCATGCAGAGTTTGTAGTAGATTTCGTGAACGTGATGCCCGGTACTCCTAAAAGCAAAGTAAAAAGTAGGATCATACTTACACCGTTTCATGCAAAACGTTTTATGAAGGCAATGATAGAAAATGTCAAAAAGTTTGAAGCATCAAACGGAACAATACAAGATATGGAGCAGGTTGAAATTCCGTTTACCTTTGGTGGACCCACTGCTCAGGCTTAGTATTCGTTAGTTCTTAGTTTTTAGTTCATAGTTAGGAGTAAAATGTGAGATGAGTTTTTATAGAGCAAACTTTTATTTTTCTTTAAATTTTTGCCCTCTGAAATCTGATTTCCTGAGATAGATAATTAAAGTGTTTATCATTTTACAAATCTCATCAATAATTTCGAATAATATTTTCAGAGTTTCTTTTGTGATATAATTTTTATCAAATGCTCTATAGAGTTGTGATTTACACTCTAATGCGGAAGCATTTGAATATGTTAGAAAATTTATAAACTCTTTATTACCCATTCTTCCAAAACCCTCTGCTATATTATCCATTACAGAGCCTGATGATCTGTTGATTTGATCAATCAAAGCAAAGTCTTTTGCAAATTTTCCGATAGAAGTCAATCCAAATATTTCCTTACAAAGCAATCTTGCTTTTTGCCAAACTTTCAAATCCTCAAAGCATTGTATTGATGCCATATATTTTACCCTTTAAATTATTTTAACTAAGAACTAAAAACTAAGAACTACAGGTTCCCATCATCCGCAAAACTGTAATACCCATCCTCACTAACAATAATGTGATCTATAACTTTTATGTCGATAAATTTTGCCGCTTCTTTTATTTTATGTGTAAGATCTTTATCAGCCTGACTTGGGAGTAAATTTCCTGAAGGATGATTGTGACAAAGTATGATTGAAGTAGCTGAATTATCTAAAGCTTTTTTTAATATTACTCTTGGATCAGCAACAGTTCCGGTAATACCGCCCTTGCTTAATATCTCAAAATGATTTATTCTATTTGCCTGATTTAAAAAGAGTACCGCAAATACTTCAAAACTGAAGTCTTTAATAATGGCTCGTAAGTATTCAGCAACATCATTACTTGTTTTAACGACTTTTTTTTCTAATGCCGCAGTTGCTTGTCTTCTTCTACCCAACTCTAATGCCGCCGTTATTATTATTGCCTTTGCTTCGCCGATGCCCTTGATCTTTTTCAGATCACCAATAGATAACCTGCCAAGTTCATTTAAGTTGTTTTGACCCAGTTGAAGGATCTCTCTGGCAAGCTCAACTGCCGATTTTTCCTTACTTCCATTATTGATAAGAATTGCAAGTAATTCGGCATTGCTCAATGTAGCTGCACCTTTTAACGATAATTTTTCTCTGGGTCTGTCATCTTCCGCCCAATTTTTTATCGAAGTGGATGCTTTGTTGAAATTTTCCATTATATATTTTTTATCCTCTGTTATTAAAGTTTAGTTTTGCAAAAGTTTCCACCACCATCATCAACAAAATTCAAAATGAACTACAACGCAAAAATTTTCTCAGGCACCGGCTCACAATATCTTGCACAGGCAATTGCTAAAAAATTCGGCGAACCGCTCGGTAAGGTTAATATTCAAAGGTTCAGTGATGGAGAAATTGGCGTTGAGTTTCAGGAAAGTATCCGAGGTCAGTTTGTTTTTTTGGTGCAAAGCACATTTGCCCCTACGGATAATCTGATGGAACTCCTTTTAATGATCGATGCAGCAAAAAGAGCATCGGCCTATAAAGTAATTGCCGTTATTCCATATTATGGTTATGCAAGACAAGATAGAAAAGACCGTCCAAGGGTTGCAATCGGCTCAAAATTAGTTGCTAATATGCTTACAGCCGCAGGAGCCGATAGGGTTGTAACAATGGATCTGCATGCTCCGCAAATACAAGGATATTTTGATATTCCTGTTGATCACCTAGATGCTTCGGCAATCTTTATTCCTTATATTGAAAGTTTGAACCTTGAAAACCTCACATTTGCTGCCCCGGACGTTGGTAGCGCTAACAGAATACGTGAAATAGCTACATATTTTGAATGTGAAATGGTAATATGTGATAAACATAGAAAAAGAGCCAATGAAATAGCCAGTATGGTTGTAATTGGTGATGTAACGGATAGAGATATTGTTTTGATAGATGATATATGTGATACAGGTGGCACACTAGCAAAGAGTGCCGGTTTATTGAGGGAGAAGGGAGCCAGAAGCGTAAGAGCGTTTTGCACACATCCTGTACTGAGTGGTAAGGCTTACGAGAATATTGATAGCAGTGTTTTAGAAGAATTGGTGGTTTGCGATACAATTCCTGTAAAACCACTCAGCAATAAAATAAGAGTTGTACCAACTGCTGAATTATTTGCTATTGCAATACGTAACGCATTGGAAAACAAGAGTATCAATAGCCTTTTCCTGAGAAGTAGGATTGCAAATAAAAAATAGTCCAACAAATTAAAAAACTTCCAACTAAGAACTAAAAACTCAGAACTTCTTTGTACCTTCGCCGCTCATAAAAAATTAAATAATGAAAACGATTACAATCGAAGGACAAATCAGGACCGATTTTGGCAAAGCAGCCACCCGCCAACTTCGCTCTGAGGAAAAAGTGCCAGCTGTAATTTACGGAGGTGCTACCGAAATCAATTTTGCTGCTCCTGCAACAGCTTTCAAAAATGTAGTGTACACGCCAGAATTTATGGTTGTTGAAGCTAAAATTGATGGTAAATCTTACAAATGCGTTTTGAAAGATTTGCAATTTGACAAAGTATCTGATAAATTGATACATGTTGACCTTTTAGAATTAGTTGACGATAAAAAAGTAACGGTTACATTACCGCTTAAATTTGTAGGTTCTCCTGCAGGTGTTAAAGCCGGGGGTAAACTGGTTACTAAAATCAAAAGTCTTAAAGTAAAATTATTACCAAAATATCTTCGTGAAAATATCGAAATGGATATTTCTTCATTGGAATTAAATGGTAATGTAAGAGTATCTGATGTTATTGCTGAAAATATGGAAATCATGAACTCTCCACGTATTCCTATTGCATCGGTTACTATGACGCGTCAGTTGAAGCAAGAAGAAGCTGCTGCTCCTAAAGCTGCTGCCGGTGCCGCTGCTCCAGCTGCTGCTGCAAAAAAATAATCTGAACAGATTAATATATTTGAATGCTCCCCAATATATTGGGGAGCATTTTTTATAACTATACCCCCCAACAACTATAAACTTTACATACCTTTGCCACCTTAAATTTATATTATGGGAATGGATAGAAATACGGTTATTGGTTTTGTGCTGATTGGTGTACTGATGATGGGGATGTTTTATTTTAATAGCCGCGGTGATAAGGCAAGACAAGCAGAAGCTCAAAGAATAGCCGATTCGATCGCTAAAACTAAGCCAAAAGTTGATACAGCTTTAGCAAGAGTTGAAGCAGCGAAGTTAGATACAGCAAAGAAAATTCAGCAAGCAGGAAATTTTCCACCTGCAGTGAGTGTTCCAGAAGCATTAACAGTTCTTGAAAACGAAGTAGTAAAGATATCTTTTACAAATAAAGGTGGCCAACCTAAAATTGTAGAATTAAAGAGCTTTAAAAAATTTGACGGTAAACCGCTAATCTTACAAAGTGGCGACTTTAACAAGATCTCTTATAAAATTAAATCCGGGGATCAATCAGGAGTAGCTGAAACAAACGATCTGAGTTTTGCAATATCTACCAAAACAGAAAATGCTGATAAAAGTCAAACGATTATTTACAGTATCAAGGACTCTTCAGGTAGAGAGGTGCAGCATAAATATACATTGTACCCCAATAAGTATCTACTCGATTTTACAATCGCTATGAATGCGGTTGATAAATTGGTAGATCAAAATACAGTTACTATTAACTGGCAAACACAAACACCGCAGGTTGAAAAAGATATTACTTACGAGAAGGAACAAACGCATCTTTGTCATTTAGTGGAGGATAAATTTGACTACAATATGCTTGGTGTTGCAGGTGATGATAAGAAATTTGATAAAGCTGTTGATTGGTTAGCGATAAAGCAACAGTTTTTTATATCTGCATTGGTCAATAAAAATAAATTTCAGTCTGCAGAAGTAAAATGGACTAGTCCTGATACTGCTACTCACATACTTGCGCAAACGGTTTCTACTTGCCGGGCAAATATTACTGGTGGCGTTGTCTCAATGCAATTGTACTATGGTCCCAGTGATTACAATATCTTAAAGACCTACAATAACAAAATGGAAAATATTGTACCTTATGGTACGGGTGTTTTTGCTTTTGTAAAATATATCAATCGTTATTTTTTATTACCGGTATTCGATTTCTTACGTGCCAATGTAGCAAGTTTGGGTATTGTTATTTTATTACTTACTCTTTTTATTCGTTTGCTTACATCGCCTATTCTTTACAAAAGTTATGTCAGCGGAGCAAAGATGAAGGCATTGAAACCCGAGATAGATAAACTGAAAGAGAAATTCGGTGATGATAAACAAGCTTTTGGGATGGAGCAAATGAAGCTTTGGAAAAGTGCTGGTGTAAGTCCTTTAGGAGGATGTTTACCGGCTTTATTACAGATACCGATCTTTATGTCTCTGTATTATTTCTTTCAATCAAACATTGATTTAAGGGGGCAAAATTTTCTGTGGGCAAAAGATCTTGCGGCTTACGATTCAATCTATAATTTACCTTTTAATATTCCATTCTATGGTGATCATGTAAGTTTATTTACACTTACAGCTACACTTACAAGTTTACTTATTTCTATCTATAGTATGAGTAGTATGCAGGATAATTCAAACCCTGTTATGAAATATATGCCATATATCTTCCCTGTGTTGTTATTAGGTGTTTTCAATAGGTTGCCGGCCGCATTAACATGGTACTATACAGTTTCAAATACGATTACACTTATTTTGCAGATCGTTATTCAGAAGTATATCATCAATCCGGATAAGATATTGGCTCAAATTGAAGAAAACCGTAAGAAACCTGTAAAACAAAGCAAACTACAGGAAAGGATACAGGCAATGCAGGATGCTAATCAAAAAGTACAGGACCTGAAGAAAAAAAATCAGAAATAACCTGTTAAAAATAAAGTTAAATTAAAAAGGCCTGCAACCATATTGACAAGTTGCAGGTCTTTTATATTACATACCATCAAATTTTGGCATGAGATTTTATTATCTTTAGCAAACGAAACAGTAAAAAATGAAAACGATCAAAATAATAGCTCTCATTGCAATGCTTCTTGGCACACAATTTTCAATGGCACAGAAAGTAATGTCAGAAGGGACTATTGTATACAATATTGTAATTCAAACAAATAATAAAGAGCCGCAAATGGCAGATGCCTTGGACGGTGCTACATCAACCGTTTATTTAAAAGGTGCTTTAAGCCGAACAACAATGGTTAGTGCATTGGGTACAGAGTCAACAATTCACAATAGTCAAACTGGTAACGCTGTCATCTTAAAGGAATACAGTGGCCAAAAATTGCTTATAACACTTACAAAGGAGAATTGGGTTGCGAAAAATAAGAAATACGAGGGTATGGAGTTTAAAATAACTGATGAAAAAACTACCATTGCAGGTTACAATTGTTTGAAGGCAACCGCTCAACTTAAAGACGGTACAAGTTTTCTTGTGTATTATACGCCGGATATCAATGTTTCAAATAAAGAATATGATCAAACATTTAAAAACCTACCGGGTTTGGCTTTGCAGTATGAGTATGAATCGGGAGATATAAAATTCAAATACACTGTTTCTAAAATTGACATGAGTCCGCTATCGTCAAATTTGTTTGAGTTCCCTAAATCGGGGTACAGAACGATGACCTATGAAGAAAGTCAGAATAAAAAGTAAAATATTAGGCTAATAAAAAATCCCGATTTTAAAATCGGGATTTTTTATTATATAAATTAGATGATTATTTTTTAATGATCAATTTAACTCCTGAATATCCTTGCTTGATATCTGGCATCATTACTTTACTTTTATAAGGAATGATATAAGTTGTATTGCCTTTTTGATAAGTAACCAATGATGTATTCATCATACCAGTAGAAAATCTTTTACTAGAAGATAATAATGTACCTCTGTAAGAAAGCCCAGTTTTAAGATTATAAGACATTGCATTCCTTAACGAAGTACCATTGGTATTAACGTTAATTACGGCCTTAGTTTTGTTCCTTTTTCCAAATCCTCTATCAGCCAATACGGCATTAGCGGACCCAAAGAGAACGACCAAAATAAGCAATCTTTTAGCGAACTTGTACATTTTACAGTATTTACGTTACAAATATAACAGTTTTTTTTACAAATCAACAAACCTTGTACCAAGATTTTTGACATTTTCTTAACTATTTTTCAAAAATTGGGCCAAATTCTTGACTTTTACTTTAAAATGGTGTACTTTACAGAAACCCATTAGCACATGAGCAAATATCCAAATCGAGAAAACCGGGACGAATTACGAGAATTGTTGGAACAATACGATAACCTCAAATCCGGAAGAAATCACTCCTTTATAGACGAAGATGCTTTTGAAATGATTATCAATCATTTTGATGAAAAAGACGAACTCCTCAATGCATTGGAGGCTGCTGAATTTGCAGTAGAGCAATATCCCTATTCTTCCTCACTTTTATTGAAAAAAGCAGATCTGCTGATTGCTGATAAACAATACAGAGAATCATTGAATATTTTAGAACAAGCAGAAATATTAGATAGTAGTGATATTAATTTATATATTTTAAAAACGGATGCTTATTTGGCATTAGATCAGCAGGAAAAAGCAGCTGCAGTTCTTGAAACAGCATTGGATTATTTTGATGGTGAAGAAAAAATTGAATTGTTATTTGAGTTGGCAGATGTATATGATGACTATGAAAATTTCGATAAAGTATTTGATTGTTTGATGATGGTATTGGAGTTAGATTCCAGTAATGAAGAGGCATTGTATAAAATTTGTTTCTGGACAGATTTTACCGGAAGAAATGAAGAAGGCATTCGTTTACATCAAAAAATAATTGAAGAAAGTCCATTTAATGAATTAGCGTGGTTCAATCTGGCAGCAGCTTATCAAGGGATAAAATTGTATGAAAAAGCAATTGATGCTTATCAATATGCAGTTGCAATCGATGAGAAATTTGATTACGCATATCGCAATATGGGAGATGCTTATTTGCGTTTAAGAAAATACAAAGAAGCAATTGAAGTGTTGCAAAAAGTTTTAGAATTAGCAAGACCTGAAGATGTTATCTACGAAGCGATTGCACATTGTTATGATAAATTAAAAAATTACGCACAGGCCAGATTTCATTACAGAAAAGCAACCCATCTTAATCAGGATGATAGCCAGTTGCATTATAAAATAGCCTGCACATACATGAACGAAGGTGTTTGGGATAGTGCTATAAAAAACCTGCAAACTGCTATGCGTATTCATCGCATGCAACCCGAATATAATCTTGCTATCGGTCAATGCTATATGCAGATCGGTAAAATTGAAGAAGCCATTCAGTATTTTGGAAATGTTGTGCGTACGAAACCAAAAAACAGTAATGGATGGGTAGAGTTATTGAAATGCTTATACAGCGTAAACTGTTTTGAAGAGGGATTGGAATATGTAGAACATGCCATTCAGTTAACCAACGGTAAACTCATCTTTCATTTTTACAAAAGCGCCTTTTTATTTGCATTGCGAAAAACCAAAGAAGCCGTGATCGAATTAGAATCAGCTATGACCCAAAACCCTAAGCTCATAAAAAAGATGATCGAGTTGAATCCAGCTTTATTGCAAAATCAATCTGTAGTTGATGTTGTTGCCAGATACAAACAGAGTAAAAAATCCTAGCAACAAAATTTCAAAGTTTTTAAAAACTTCGGAAGTCTGTTGCGCTTTCATATATACTCTACATTGCCAAATTCCTTTTATCTTTGCAGCTATCAAAAAAAGTGAGCATGAATTTCAATCTTACACAAATTCCTGAAAGAGTAAAAAAACCACGTGTACATGGTATAACGATGGTGATGGATAAGGGCCTGAGTATTCAGGAAGCAAAGAATTTTATGAGCATTGGTGCTCCACATGTGGATGTAGTGAAACTGGGCTTTGGTACTGCATTTGTTACACCAAATCTTAGAGAAAAATTAGATGTCTATGCATCTTACGATATTCCTGTATATTTTGGAGGTACTTTGTTTGAAGCCTTTTTAATTCGTAATCAGTTTGATGATTATATCAGCGTTTGTAAAGAATTTGGGATAAAGCATGTAGAAGTGAGTGATGGTTCAATTTCTATTCCACATGCTGAAAAGTGCGGCTATATTGAAAAGCTTACTAAGCATTTTACAGTGTACAGCGAAGTTGGTAGTAAGGATGCTGCACATATCATTCCCCCATACAAATGGATCGAATTAATGAGTGCCGAATTGAGTGCAGGCTCAACATACGTAATTGCTGAGGCAAGAGAAGCCGGAAATGTAGGTATTTACCGCGGTAGCGGCGAGGTTAGAGAGGGCTTGGTACAGGAAATACTTACACAGATACCTGAGGAGCAAATTTTGTGGGAAGCTCCGCAAAAAGCCCAACAATTATACTTTTTGGAATTGATCGGTTGCAATGTAAACCTAGGAAATATTGCACCTACAGAAATCATAGCACTTGAAGCAATGCGTATCGGTTTAAGAGGAGATACGTTTGAACTTTATCTGAATAAATAATTTCAATGAAACTTTACGGCCTGATCGGTTATCCTTTAGGACATTCTTTTTCAAAACAATACTTCACCGAAAAGTTTGCGAAAGAAGGTATCACCGATTGTGTATTTGAAGCATTCCCTATTCCTTCAATCAATGAATTTCCTCAGTTGCTAAAAAACAATCCAAATCTAAAAGGATTGAGTGTAACCATTCCGTACAAGGAGCAGGTAATGCAGTTTGTAACTGAATTAAGTGATGAAGTGAAAGCTATTGGTGCAACCAATAGCATAAAAATTTCAGGCGATAAATTAATTGCTTACAACACAGATATAACAGGTTTTGAAAGATCTTTTAAGGAGTTAGTAAAACCTTCTCATCAAAAAGCGTTAATACTCGGTACCGGCGGGGCTTCTAAAGCGGTACAATATGTTTTTGGAAAGATGGGAATCGATTTTCTCATTGTATCACGAGTAAAGAATACAGCAAAAAATATTATTGATTATTCTATGATAGATGCCAATCTTTTGACATCACATACTATTATCGTTAATACGTCACCGTTAGGCATGTCTCCTAATGAACATACTTTTCCGGATTTACCATACGAGCTTTTAACTACGGAACATTACTTATACGACCTTGTTTATAAACCTGACGTTACACTTTTTCTGCAAAAAGGAAAAGCTTCAGGAGCTACCGTTAAGAACGGTTATGACATGCTGTTGTTACAGGCCGAAGCAAGCTGGGAGATATGGAATAAATAAATTATTTCTTGTCAGTGCAGAAAGTTCATTTTAATTATCGCTTACTCAATATATTTTTTAATGCATCCGGAACGGGCATTAATTTTTTGTTTTTATAATCGAAACAAACCATATCGGTTTGAGCATTGGCTACCAAAATGGTTGAGCTGTTTCTTTGAGTTGTTATCTTGTAAAATAATTCAAAGCCAATTTTAGATATTTCTCCACCTATAATATCGATGGTTAAAATATCTCCGTAAAAAGATTCGCTTTTGAATTCAATTGCTAATCCACTCATAATAAGCGCTGATCCGGCTACATCCAATTCCGAAAAATTATTTTGTTTCAGCCATAAAACCCTTGCCTCATGAATGATTGATACAAATGAATCATTCCCTACATGATTTCCATAATTTATATCGGTTATACGTACAGGTATTGTTATAGATGTAACAATTTTCTCCGGACTAACTATTTTGATTCTTGCCATTATTCTATTTAAAAATAAAATTATAGAATTAGATCGTAGGGATAAAATAAAACCCCACACCAGTGGGGTTTTTATGCTGATGGTAAAATAAAATCTATTCTTCTGAGAGCAATTTACTTAATTCTACAATATCCATAAAATTTGAAGGGGATGGAGCAATATTGTTATTGATCATTTTGTTTCTCCAGTTTTTAAATTTGCTTCTCCAGAAATTACTTTCGCTTACAACTTTATCTAAATACTCTTCAGCCTCAGGTTCTTTCCCATCCATATAGCCTAATAGGTTAGAAAATTTTGAAGATACTTTTACTTCTTGTCCGTTAGGTCCTATAAAACTCACATAACTATTGGGTGCATTCATCAATGATATATCATTAATAATTTCTCCGGTTGTACCCACTAACTTTTCTTTTTTATTTAATGTTGGGTCGCTGGCCAAGGGTTTTACTATTTCAGCTTTTGCGTACTGTAATTCAGGAATAATATCATCAGTATCAACGGTTGAGTTGACAATATTATCTTTTTGAATTCCAATTATATTCTTATCTGTTGGTATTGTAGTGATTTCGGTATTTTTATTCTCCGTTGAGTTATTTATGGAAGGAGCACTGGCGATACTGTTCGGAGAAGCTTTTTTAGTATCATTGTTTAACCATATTGCCGTTGTTGTAATAATTGTTAGAATACAAGCGGCTGCAGCTATTCTCCAATAAATAACTGTTGATTTTTTAGTTATGGTAAGTGCTGGTTTGTTTTTATCAATTGCATCTAATTGCTTGGCAATATTCTCCCATGCATTTATCGGAGGAGTCTCCTCATGGTCATACATTTTATTTTGCCAATTATTAGACATTATACTGTTTATTTGTGTAATAAGTTTGTTTCAATTACTTTCTTTAAAATCGATTTAGCCCTTGCTAATTGCGATTTACTAGTACCCTCGCTGATCCCTAATATTTCACTAATTTCCTTATGCGAATATCCTTCAATTACATACATATTAAACACTTGCCTGTAACCGGGGCTTATCTGCTGAATGATTTTTACAATATCTTTTTCAGCAAAATTTTCTAATACATTCCATTCTTTATCCTCAATGGTGTTCTCCTGGCTTTCAGTTACAGGGGCAAGCCTAACTTTTCTTCTGAAATACTCAATTGCTGTATTCACAAAAATACGACGCATCCAGCCCTCAAAAGAACCATCGCCTCGATATTTTTCAAGATTACTAAAGACTTTTACAAAGCCTTCTTGTAATAAATCCTGAGCATCTTCATTATTTCCACTATAACGCATGCACACAGCATACATTTTGGGAGCAAAACGAGTATACAATAACTCTTGCATTTTTCTGTTCCCTTTTATGCATTCCTTTATTAAGTCGTTTTCCGGTACAATATGGTTGCTTGTGCTACTCAATTTTTTTTAATTATTACAACAATTCGTTATAACATCAATGTTTACACATGGATTTATACACTTTGTAAAAAGCTGATTAGTTGTTTTATCGCTTTTTTCCGATGACTGTATATGTTTTTTTCCTCAATAGTCATTTCGGCAAATGATCTAAAGCTTCCTTCGGGCATAAAGACAGAGTCATATCCAAAACCCTTGCCTCCACGACGTTCTTTCAAAATTGTACCCTCACAGGTAGCCTCAAACTGATTCTCTTTCCCATTAATTATCAATGAAATGATTGTCCTAAACCGGGCTTTCCTGTCCTCTATATCAACCATCTTTCTTAATAGTTTTTCAATATTGTCTTCATTACTTGCTTTTTCTCCTGCATACCTTGCACTTCTTACTCCTGGCTCTCCATTTAATGCAAATACCTCCAGGCCAGTGTCTTCGCTGAAACAGTCGCCTTTTGTAAGTCGATAAATTGTAGAGGATTTTTCTAAAGCGTTTGCTTCAAGGGTTTCATGCGGCTCAGGAATGTCAATGTTGATTCCTGCTTCTTTTAAAGATAAAATATTAAACTGATTGTTTAATATTTTTCTTACTTCTTCAATTTTATTTTGATTATTTGTCGCAAATATTAATGTATTCATTAATGCAAAAGTATTCAAATACCGAAAACCTGCTTCAAACAATTCCAAAGTTTAACCTTTTCAACTTTATCTTTTTCCAATGCACTAAGTGTTGGTGCAGATAAATACACCTGGTTATTATAGCGTTGTATCTGATAATCAGGAAATTGTATCGGCAGTTCCAAACTTGCTGCGGTAACGCCGAAAAGCAATACCGTATTAGCTTTTAATTCCGATGCAATGGACTGATAAGTAACTTCTTTATTTTTTTCAACATTTAAAATAGCTACATCTTCCATACTTAATTTACAGGCCGACAATATTCCTAACAAAAAATTCAATGCCTCATCAGGTAAATGAATGGCTTCTTTACTGCTAATAACTATTGCTATTCCTTTTTTGTTATTACCCAAAAAAGAAAATGTTGCTTTGGATGAAACAGTTTTCTTTTTTTCGATATTGATATCAACCAACGATCTTTTATAAAGTTCTTGTACCAAAACAGGCTCCAATTTTATATCATTTAAACTCATATTTGGCCAGGTTTACCTTGCGTTTTTTTTGTACATTTGTAGCAAAAATAAGGATTATGATTGCAGCGGCAGATTTTAATATCACACTTACAAAAGAAAGCAGGTTAAAGGATTTCAATGTAAAAGAAATTCCGTTTGGAAAATATTTCACTGATCATATGCTGGTGGTCGATTATGCAGATGGCGAGTGGAAGACCCCTCAAATAATGCCTTATGGACCGTTGCAAATGTCTCCTGCATCGTCTGTGCTACATTATGGTCAGGCAATTTTCGAAGGTATTAAAGCGTACAAGTTCGCTGATGGTAATGTTTATATTTTCCGTCCGGAAGATAATTTCAAACGTTTCAATATTTCTGCCGAAAGAATGATGATGCCAGAAGTTCCAGAAGAGATCTTCATGGAAGGAATGCGTAAACTCATCAGCATCGATAATAAATGGATACCACAAAAAGCAGATCATGCTTTATACATTCGTCCTTTTATGATCGGTACAGAGGAGGCACTGGGGGTGAAGCCGAGCAGTTCGTATAAATTTATGATCTTGTTGAGCCCTACTGGTCCGTATTACTCTGCGCCAATGCGGATTAAAGTAGAAGAATATTATGTACGAGCAGTTAAAGGCGGTGTAGGTTCTGCAAAATGTGCAGGTAATTATGCTGCATCGTTGTATGCTGCAACTGAAGCTAACAGGCAAGGGTTTGACCAGGTTTTATGGACAGATGCCCATGAACACAAATATGTACATGAGTGCGGAACAATGAATGTGTTTTTTATTATTGGAAATACAGCCATTACTCCTGATTTAGAAGAAGGAACAACATTGGCCGGAGTTACCAGAGATAGTGTTATTACCATGTTACGTGAAGCAGGTTTGAAAGTAGAAGAAAGACCTTTAAATATTGAAGAAGCCGTAGAAGCCTATAAAGCGGGAACACTTAAAGAGGTATTTGGTACAGGAACTGCTGCAACCATTTCACCTATTAAAGAATTGGTTTACAAAGGGTTTTCTATGCAATTCGATCTGGCAAAATGGACGGTTTCACCGGAATTAAAGAAGAAATTAGACGGAATCCGTAACGGTGATGTGCCGGACACACATGGATGGCTTTATAAAGTGTAGTTTTCAACATCAAAAATACTCCCGAAACCGCCTACTATGGCGGTTTTTCGTTAAATATTAAGAAAATCGCATTTTTTTTAATTTTTAATTTTTAGTTTTTAATTATTTCCCTACCTTTGCCGTCCTAAAAATAAAGGGTTTACAATGCCTACAATACAACAGTTAGTAAGAAAAGGAAGAGAAATTATTAAAGCAAAAAGCAAATCAAGAGCTTTGGATGCATGTCCACAACGTCGTGGTGTATGTACAAGGGTGTATACAACTACGCCTAAAAAACCAAACTCGGCTTTGCGTAAAGTTGCTAAAGTACGTTTAACCAATAAAATTGAGGTTATTGCCTATATTCCGGGTGAAGGACACAATTTACAGGAACACAGTATCGTATTGATCCGTGGTGGAAGGGTAAAAGATTTACCGGGTGTACGTTATCATATTGTACGTGGTAGTCTTGATACTGCTGGTGTAAAAGATCGTAAACAAAGCCGTAGTAAATACGGAACTAAAAAAGCTAAAAAATAATAGCACATAAATTTTTAAAAAACGGTTGAGTAAAGTTTTAATACTTGAAGAAAATCAGCCTAAAATCAAAATTAAACAATGCGTAAATCACAACCGAAGAAGATTCCTTTAGCACCAGATCCAAAGTTTAACGACAAATTGGTTACCCGTTTTGTAAACAACTTAATGTGGAATGGTAAAAAAAGTGGAGCTTATATCATTTTTTATGATGCTTTAGATAAAGTAACTAAAATAACCAACGAAAACGGTTATGAAGTTTGGAAAAAAGCATTGGCTAATATCACTCCGGGTGTTGAGGTTCGTAGTCGCCGTATTGGTGGTGCTACTTTCCAAATTCCTGCTGAGGTTCGTGCCGACAGAAAAATCTCTTTAAGCATTAAATGGATGGTACGTTACAGTCGTGAAAGAAACGGACGTAGCATGGCTGATAAATTAGCAAATGAGATCGTAGCTGCAAGTAAAGGTGAAGGTGCATCTTTCAAAAAGAAAGAAGATACACATCGTATGGCAGAAGCTAACAAAGCGTTTGCTCACTTCAGAATCTAAGTTTACAACTAACTACTTATAAAAAATCCTCCGGTAATTATCGGAGGATTTTTGTTTTACGAATTAAGAATACATTATTTCAAGGTAAATATTCCTGAATAATTTTTGGGTTCAGAATAAAGTGTCAGACCAAACGCTTCCCATTCTAATTGTCCATATACAGAATACTTAAATTGATTTATACTATCTGTAGGATTGACCATAACCGCAAAGGGAACCCAATGGTTAAAATAACTGCTACCTTCTGTGACTGAAAAAGCTTGTACAGGAACATTGGTTTTATTCGTTTTTTCTTTCCCGTACTGAATGCCTAATTTATATTTTGACTTTTCTAAATCTACAAATAGAACAGACATTGTGCCAAAAGCAATGCTATCCTGAGAAATAAAATTCCATTTATTGGGTTCAGCTTTTGCAGAGGTATTATTAATACGTGTAGTAAATAACACGAGCCCAAACACAAAAACTAAAGCATAGAATAATCCCCATTTTGCTTTTATAACTTTTGCTACACAGTAACAGAAATAAATAAAGCAAAATGACAAACCAATTGTTAGTATCCATAGTATAAAAAATATGTATTGCATAATAATTTCATTTTTATTGGATTTTGCGTCGGTGGCATCTCTTTTTCTAACGTAAGTATATTAGACGTGTGTGACTATATGGTTCATTCATTCACAATATTTTCCCATTCAGTAAGCTTTTTTTCACTGATATGATGAGTATCTCCCTCTCTAGTTAAAATGCTAAAAAAGCCTCCGTAGTGACTAATTTTTATCGGAACCTTTGTTCCACCTTTTAAAATCAGTATTCCAAATTTATGTCCCTTCCATAATATCATTTGGTGCTTTATTCCGACGTCACTAAAAACATTCTCATCATCAGCATCCTCAGCAATTTTATAGCAATTTCTAAATGAAAATTCGGTATATCGCTTAACAAAATCTTCTTCTGATAATATATCATTTGTTGTATCAGTTTTATTTATTCCTACACATATTTCAGAAACTATATCAGATAGTTTTCCCAGCGAAATTTTAAATTTCGAAGACTCCATACTCTGTGATACAAATTTTATCCATTCTTGGTGTTTCTTCTCATTTAATAAGTAAAGATTATTTTTATCTAAAGTAAAAAAGCAAGGAGATGAACTAACAGTAATGGGTATCTTCATCCCATTTTTCAAAACGAGTACTCCATAGTAGCCGCCAATCTCATTTAATGAAAAGCCAGGAGTTGTTTCCATGTCATTCAATAAATTATTTGAGCTATCAATTGTCAAACAATCTCTAAATGAAAATGAGGCGTAATCCTTAGTGAATTCATCTGGAGTTGTAATATGATTTGTATCTTTTGGTATCAGGCCGATACAAATTTTTGAAACCATATCTGACAATAGCTCTCCTTGATTTTGAGCATTGCAAAATAAATTAGGAACAACTGATAATAATGCTAATAACATTGCTTTCATAGTTGCCAATTTAATTATCCTCTATGCCACGAACAGGAATTTTTATTTTGTATTTTTTTCTTGCAATTTTCAATTCGCCTCTAGTGCAATTTAATCTGCAGTTATTGCTTTTTTCTGTTTTTCGAGTAACTAAAATCGCTTTAAATCCATGACCGGAGAAAATTTTCTGTCGGTCTCCATTTTTTAGTATTTTGACTTGCATTTGCTTTAAATAGATATAATCATGTTGATCTTTCAGTGCAAAAAATGCAACTTTCTTTGAGCTAATAACAAATATTCTTTCAAGTTGATTTTCTGGAATACTATCATAGCTGTAAAAAGAACAGCTGCCGTCAAGTTTAATTCTATAATCTTTTATTGTGTCAATAGTAAAAGAATCAGTAATTGTATTTTTTATTTGACAATAAGTACAATTATTAATTAGAACCAATAAGGTCAATGTTTTTATTACTTTCTTCATATTATATTAATTTAATTTCCAGAGTACAATTTTCTCGACTCCACCCTCCGCATCAAAATAGTCGCTATAATGCGAACAATCTGAAGATTTTATACAGTGAGCACCATCATATAATGTACCATGTCCTAAAGCTCCAAATTTGGATGGCCATGAAGCCTGCATCATGTATATTCCTTTTTTACCGGTAAGGTATGAATTAAAATTTGCTCCATTTGTTCCTCCTTGTGATTTACTAACCGATATTGTAGCTGGGCCAAAAGTTTTCGTCATCCAATTAAATAACTTTGCAGAACTTATAAAATAATATTTCCCATCCGCACCTTTTGATGTTTGACCGCTGATAAATGGAATAGTTACTCCAGAGTAATTTAATGCTCTTGAAACTCTTAAAGCGCAGGCATTAGCATACTTTATAGGGTTGCTATTATATGCGGTTAAAAGGCTTCCGCCAACTAATTTGTAAACATCAGGAGCCGGCATGTCACAACCAGTGATGGGGTCTTTTGGATAATTATTAAAAACATCTAACCATTTTGGTAAAGCCTGAGGTGGAAAAGTCGTTGTATTATCGTTCCACCAGTATATATCTGGATCATAATCACTAATTGTAAAATCCGGTTCCGCGTCTGTAGATGTAATAAATATTACAGGCTTTACTGGAGGCAATGTTGGATTAGCTGGTAAACATTTACATCCACCACCTCCTCCTGTCGGAGTTGTCGGAGTAGTTGGTGTTGTTGGTATTGGGGTAATTGGTGTACCTGGAGAGTTATCAATTATTGTAGGCCCACAACTTAAATCCCCGGATGTAGAAACTACCGTACCACTTTGCATATACACCACACCTGTACATTTTTTTAAAACTATTGCTGAGGTACCAGTGGTGGTAATTCCGGTTGTAGTAAGCTGTTGTGAAGCAGATAGGGTATTTTCTATTTGCGGCCTTGCACTTGTAGTAACATCATGTGTTGTTAACCTTATCTCTAATGGCCCTTTACCTAGCTTTGTTTCAACTGATCCAATATTGAATACATTTTTGTTAGTTGCTACAAAATCAGTTGCTCCGAACACGGCTGTATTTAATTCCATGAATTTAATAGCAATTAGATCCGCCGCATAAGTGTACTTATCGTAATTGCCGCCTTGTACTAACTGTGATGTAATCTGTTCGTCCTTTATTTTGAAAAGAATAAAAGAGTTCACATATTTTTTATCTTTTAGTACTAGCGGTAATAAAACAACCGTGGTGTTATTTTTTGTTTCAGATAATGTTTTATTCCAAACCGGTATACCTTCTTGATTGGCTATATCTTTAACAAAATGCCTGCTGGCATTGTGTTCCTTTAAATGGTCAGCTAATCGCTTGACGAGACCACCGGCATTAGAACTTTCATTAAAAAAATCGCTTTCAACACCTTCCGGTAAAGAAGGAGAGACTAATTCAGTCTTTTTACATGAATTAAAAAGGAGAATGATGGATGATAGGATAAGTAATTGCCATTTGTAAATAAGAATGACTTTACTTTTAATCATAATTCTGGATTTAAAAATTATTCCTCACCTGTCTAACGCCATGGATTGGATGTTCGGCGCATACGAGTTTTCATGTGTTAGTATGAAACACTTTTTCGGAATTTTAATTGAATAAGGTGGGAAAGAAGATTGAGAAGAGAATTTCAATCTGTATGTAATGTAGTAATATTTTTTATTTGAAAAAAAATATTTTTTAATGTGTACTTAAGCGATGAGAATAAATGAAAATTAAATTTTATTCTTCTTCAACTGCTGCATCAATGCTCTAATATCTTTTGGTAACTCTGCAGTTAGGTCGTGAGCATTACCCTGCTCATCTTTAAATTTTAATTGATAGGAGTGTAACGCAACTCTGTTTACAATGGGTCTTTCTTCTTCATCATGCTTACTCAGTTTGAATTTCTTTTTAAAAGAAGAAAGTAAGATTGGTTTGCCATCGCCATATAATGGGTCGCAGGCAATAGGATGGCCGATATTTTTTGAGTGTACTCTGATCTGATGCGTACGTCCTGTATGTAATTTGAATTTTACTAAACTGTATTTGCCAAAATCTTCAACCACTTCATAATCTGTTACAGAAGGCTTACCTTTTTTATTAATGACCATCTGACCTTTAAAAACAGGATTCTCCATAATACCGGCATCAATGGTACCCGATTTATTTGCCGGTGAACCATGCACCAAACCCATGTAATATTTCTCTACATCTCTTTCTTCAAATTTTTTAGAAAAATATTTATGCGTTGCTTCATCTTTTGCAAATAAGATAATGCCACTGGTTTCTCTATCTAGTCTGTGAATAGTAAATATGCTACCATATTTTTCTATTAGCTTATCTTTTAGAGAGGGCTGTGATTGTTCTCTATCGGGAATGGACAGCATTCCTGCAGGCTTGTTTACTGCAAGAAAAAAATCGTTCTCGAAAATAATATCAATGATATATTTTACAGGACGACCGACATTTTTCTGATCGTTAAAATCTTCTATCATTTTTTAGATTCAGGAGCTTTTTTATCTTTTGGTGATATCTTTTTCTGTGCCGCATTCAGGTATTTTAAAAGCCTCACTTCTTTTTCGCTTAGATGACGCCATTTACCTCTTTCAACATTTTTTTTGGTAAGTGTAGCATACATCACTCTGTCCAATCCTTTCACATCGTAACCTAAATGTTCAAAAATGCGGCGTACAATTCTGTTGCGACCACTATGTATTTCAATGCCTATAACAGACTTATCTTTTGAATCTACATAACCCAATGAATCGGCTTTTATTTCTCCGTCTTCTAATTGAAGGCCGCTTAATATTTTGTCGAAATCAGCCTTGGTTAAGGCTTTGTCTAACTTAGCTTCATACACTTTTGTGATGTTGTAACTCGGGTGAGATAATTTTTGTGTAAGATCTCCATCATTCGTTAATAATAATACGCCAGATGTGTTTCTATCTAATCTGCCAACAGGGTATATCCTTTCTGTTGTTGCATTCTTGGTAAGCTGTAAAACTGTTTTTCTACCTTGAGGATCATCGGTAGTTGTGATATAATCTTTCGGTTTGTTTAATAGAATGTAAACCAGGTTTTTGGTAACGAATAATTTCTTTCCGTTAAAAAGAATATCATCCTTTTCGTTTACTTTAAAAGCGGGCTCAAGAATGATCTTGTTGTTTACTTTTACTTTGCCGTCTTTGATAATAGCAACAGCATCTCTTCTGCTACATACCCCACAATGCGCCAGAAATTTATTAAGCGGCATTTCATTAAATTTTGCCCCTGTAGCTTGTGTTTTCTTTTCAACTGATTCAACTTTACTCTTTTGTTCAGGTTTAGTTGCACCAGTTTTGGTATGCGTTGTTTTATAACTCACCGCTTCGGCTTTCAATTTTCTCTTTTCTTCAAATCGCTTATTGATAGCTTCTGCTTTTTCTTTTTTTGCTTTCTTTTTTGATTGCCTGTATTCTTCCTTTATTACGCTATTCTTTTTGGCGTTAATAAATTTTTGAAAATTATTCGAGGACTGGCTCATAATTGTAGTAGTTTGCTGTTTTTCCAACAGTAGTGAGTTGTAAAGGTAAATTAAAAAAGTGAACCCGAGGGGATTCACTTTTTATCATCATATAACTCTAAATATAAACCTATGCTGCTTTTTTATCGCTTTTTTTCTTTTTTGATGCTTCCATTTTTTTGATCTGATCGGCTGTAAGGTGTTTTTTAATGCTGTCTTTATTTTGTGCTTTCAACGCATCTAATTGTTGCTTTCTTTCGCTACGTGTAAGATTGTCATTGTCTTTAATTGCTTGTTTTTTTGCATGAAAAGCGGCTTTATCTGCTTTGATCTTTGCAACTTGATCATCAGTTAATGCCAGATCAGTTTTCATTTTTTCTAATTTTGCAGCTGCTTTTTTATCGTGTTCTGCTTTTTTATCCTTTTTCATCTGCTCCATCTTGGCTTTTTGATCAGCAGTAAGCAAATTCATCATCTGTGCTTTTTCTTCTTTCTTAAGTGCTTCTTTTTTGTCTCTGTATTCTTTAACAGTCAGATTTTCATTTTTTGAAAGTTCCATTTTTTTAGCTTTCATCGCTTCTTTGTTGGCTTTCATCTGTTGTTTCTGGGCATCTGTAAGGTTCAGGTCTTTCATCATGCCTTTATTATTATGCATGGCATGTTGTTTATGACCGCCTTTCATCTTTTTGTCACATCCTTGCTTCTGTGCGTTAGCAGCAACTACAAAAGTTACAACTGCTAATAAGCTTAAAAGTATTTTTTTCATCGTATTTAAATTTTGTACGAAATAATAGACGGAGCATTAGTCCAAAGGTTTAACAGAGGACTTTAAAAAAATGTTAATAGGATAGGAGATTATTTTCCTTTGTTGGCAAGTTGTCCGCAGGCTGCATCAATATCTTTGCCACGGCTACGTCTTACTCTTACATTCACCCTGTTTTTAGCAAGGTGATCGGTAAAATGTTGTGTGGTATCTTCATCTGGTTTTACAAAAAGTTCGCCTTCAATAGAGTTGTATTCGATCACATTTACAAGATGTGTAGGTACCTTACGGTAGATCTTTATCAGGTCATCTGCATCTTCTATTGTATCATTTACACCCTTTAATAAAATGTATTCGAGGGTAATATCGTTCTTTGTTTTTTCGTAGAAATAATTCAATGCACTTACTAATTCCTCAATGTTGTTTGATTCATTGATGGGCATGATCTCATTTCTTTTTTTATCATTGGCGGCATGTAACGAAAGCGCTAAATTAAATCGTACGCCATCATCACCCAATTGACGGATCATTTTTGCGACTCCTGCTGTAGAAACGGTAATTCTTTTCGGGCTCATACCAAATCCGTCAACTGCAGTAATTCTTTCAATTGCCTTTAGTACGTTTTTATAATTTAGTAACGGCTCCCCCATACCCATAAAAACAATATTGGATAGTTTTTTATCGAAACTTTTTTCCGATTGTTTATTGATAAGGGCTACTTGATTGTATATTTCATCAAAATCCAGATTACGTTTACGATCCATTTTGCCGGTGGCGCAAAATTTACAGGTGAGACTGCATCCGATCTGCGATGATATACAAGCCGTATTTCTTTTTTCAGTAGGAATTAAAACGCCTTCGATCATATGGCCATCAATAGTTTCAAATCTCGATTTGATCGTTCCATCACTGCTGAATTGGGTTGCATTTACTTTTAGAGGAGTTAAATGAAAATTTTCAGTCAATTTTTGACGCAACTCTTTTGATAAATTGGTCATTTCGTCAAAGCTCTGCACATTCATCTTCCATAGCCATTCATATACTTGAATGGCACGGAATTTTTTGTCTCCCATTTTTTCAAAATACTCTTTCAGTTCGGGAAGAGAAAAATTACGAATGTTCGGTTTTGTAGCTGTGATCATATAGCTGCAAAGATACGAAGGGATTGGCTTTAGTTGCTATTTAAATAGTCATACAAATTGTCTAAAATGACCAATTCCTGTATGCCGGTGGAGAGATTTTTTACTTGGCAATAATTTTGTTCTATCTCTTTGCTGCCGATAATAATGGCGTATTGAATATTTTTTTTCTCTGCATAGCTGAATTGTTTAGTGATCTTGGCAGATTCATAAAATAATTCGCAAGCAACGCCTTTGTTTCTAATGTTTTGCATCACATTATAGGCAAAAATACTTTCGGTTTCACCCATATTAAAGAATATAGCTTTAACAGTATTTCCGATATTTTCAGGAAAGAGATTTAGTTCTTCTAATACATCATAGATCCTATCTATACCAAAACTGATACCTACTCCCGGAACACTTTCCTTCACCCCAAAAAGGCTTGTGAGGTCATCATATCTTCCTCCACCGCCAATACTGCCAATGCTTACTTCTGAGGGGGCTTTAACCTCAAAAATAATACCTGTATAATAATTTAATCCTCTGGCTAATGAAAAGTCTACTACAAGGTTTGCTGACGAAGCTTTTTTTATAACATTAGTTATTTCCTCTAGCCCCCTGTTGGCTTCGGCATTATCGGCAAACAAGGCAATGGCTTGTGCTATTTTTTCTTCATTTGTACCAGTAATATTCAAATATTGTTCAATGATATCAATTTGTTTTTCAGATAACCCTCTTTCAGATAATTCTATTTTTACTTTTTGGATGCCTATTTTATCTAATTTATCAATGGCGGTTGTGATATCAATGAGGCCATGTGGCGAGCCGCAGATATGCGCCAGAGCGGTTAGCATTTTTCTGCTGTTTATTTTCAGACTATAATCATATAGGCCTAAAGTTGTAAAAGCTTCATGATAGATATTGGCCAGTTCAGCTTCAATGATCAAAGAGTGGCTGCCTACCACATCTGCATCGCATTGAGTAAATTCACGGTAACGGCCTTTTTGAGGCCTGTCTGCCCGCCAAACAGGTTGTATTTGATAGCGTTTATACGGAAACGTTAGCTTTCCGATATTCATAGCCACATATCTTGCAAAAGGGATTGTAAGATCATATTTTAAAGCTCTTTCGGTTAACTCATTGGTTGTTTTTCCTTCCAGTAGCTTTTCAAATCCGAGTTTAGCTTTATCAATATTCTTCGGGTCGTTAAGGCCGTTGTTTAAAACTTTAAATATAAGTCTATCTCCCTCTTCGCCATATTTCCCCATTAAAGTATCAAGGTTTTCCATTGCTGGTGTTTCTAAAGGCTCAAAAGCATATTTTTCAAATACATTTTTTATAGTTGTAAGAATAAAATTACGTTTACGAATGGTGTTCGCATTAAAATCTCTGGTGCCTTGTGGAATGCCTGGCTTATTCATTCTTTTTTGTAGGGTTTAAACAGGTTGTTTTTTGAATTTATTTATGATCTGATCACAGGTTTTGTTGAGCAGATCGAACACTTTATGATATTCAGTTTCCGGCTTACTCCATGGGTCAGGAACTTCTTTGCGTTGACCCGGAAATACTTCATCTAACAATAAAAGTGCTTTTTCGTCATCAAATTTTTCTTTTGCAATATATCTAATGTCTTCCAACACATCACTCGCCATTGCATATATTTTATCAAATCTGTCAAAATCTTCCTTCACAAATGATCTTGATATTTGTTTGGTGATATTAATGCCATGTTGCATGGCTACTTTTTGTGATAGCGGATGCGGATGTTCCCCGTTATGATAACCATTCGTTCCGGCACTGTCTATTATCCAGTCTAATCCTGCATCTGCAGCTTTTTTCTGTAATATTCCTTCGGCTAAAGGACTACGACAAATATTACCAAGACAAACCATTAAAATCTTCATGTTGCAAAGATATGGTTCGTTCAATTTCAAATATTATTTAATAGTATATTATGGATTTCCGTGAGCCCTGCATCTCATTACAAACGGCGCCGGTTTTGAATTTTATTCTTTAACTCAAAACCAACCACAATGAAAAGTGAATTAATTCTGAAAAGTGATGTGCTTGACATCCTTTTTGAAGACAGAAACAAAACCTATGGAGCCTACATCTTGCGAAAATTTTATCCTAATCGAATTAAATATTCGTTGCTAATAATGTTTAGTACTGCTATTGCTTTATCATTATTCGGGTTTATTTCAAATGAACGTGCAGCAAAAGCAACCTATGCTGACAAAATTACAACGAAACTCGGCAGTATTGCTGCAGATGCCGAGCCATTGCATAAAGAGCCTCCCAAAAAAGAGAAGAAGGCTTCTGTGGTAGTGAAACAGGAAAAATTTACTGATAAGTTCGAGATAGTAAAGGATAATAAGAAAACAGATAAACTCCCCGAGGATCTTGCCAATTCGAATATCGGCAACAAAAACATTGATGATAAATCAAACAAGGGAGGGTTGGTAGGGCAAAATATTGATTCTGTTGAAAACAGCAGTTCAAATAAAAAAATAGAAGAAAAGATCGATGTTAATATTCCAACAGAAAATCCTGATAACCCGGCTATTTTTCCTGGAGGGATGAGCGCTTTGAGAGAGTTTCTAAGAAAAAATCTTGTGAATCCAAGTGAGATGGAAAGCGGAGAAGAAGTTCCTGTAAAAGTAAGATTTGTAGTAGGATTTGACGGAAAGTTAAAAGAACTTAGTATCATTGAAAGTGGGGGTAATTCATTCGATGATGAAGTACTACGGGTTGTGAAAAAAATGCCACAGTGGACTCCCGGAAACCTGAGGGGTACAAATGTTTCTACTTATGTTACCATTCCGGTAAAGTTTGTTGGTCCGGAGTAAGATATCCCTGATAATTGTAGTAATTTGCCAACTCAAAAAAAATAATATGGCCTTGGAAGAATTTGAAAAAGAAGAAATGAGTGAAAGGGAGAAAGGAATCATTCGTATGCGTACTATTACAAATTATAGTATGGGAATATTTATGATTGCTGTTGGATTCTTTTTTATGTTTCCAACAAAATATACTCAACAATATATTGATCGATACGATCCTGATATCATTAAAGTATTTGCAGTGATTTGTTGGTTGTATGGATTGTTTAGAATTTACAGAGGATACAAGAAAAACTATTTTAGAAGTTGAATCGATTAATTAAATATTTTACCATCATATCATTTTTGGTGCTATTGGTATTTGTTGTATCCTGCAATGATAGTGATGCAAACAAGGTAACGGATTCCCCTACATCAGGAACAATACACATTAGTGTGGATGAAAGTTTCCGACCTGTTATAGAAGAACAGATAAGTGCATATGAAGCTTCTTTTCCGGGTACCAAAATAATCGCTCACTACAAACCGGAAGCAGAATGCTTTAACGATTTGTACAATGATTCCTTAAACAGAATGGTAATTGTAACACGAGGGCTTACAAAAGAAGAATCCAAGGCTTTCGATGCAACATTAAATTACTCACCACTTACTGATAAAATTGCATCCGATGCTATAGCTGTAGTGGTAAATAAAAATAGCAATGATACCGTGTTTACGCTTTCGGAACTTAGAAACCTGCTTTCTGGAGCAAAGGGAAAAGAAAAAAAAGTAGTTTTTGATGGGTTGAGTGCAACCAGTTCAGTTCGATTTGCAATTGATAGCATATTGAAAGGAAAGCAATTTGACACTTCGGTTGTCAAGGCAGCAAAAAACAGTAAGGAGGTACTCGAGTATATAGCAACCGATGAACAGGCTATTGGAGTAGTAGGTATAAGCTGGATTGGTAATCCTGAGGATACCGCACAGGTAAATATGCTTAAAAAGGTAAAAATAGCATATATACAATGTAGTGTCTGTGACGAGATGCCCTATGTTAAGCCTACACAAGCGAGTATAGAAAGCAGGCGTTATCCTTTGGTACGTGGTTTGTATTATATCGTAAAAGAAAATTACAGCGGACTGGGGTCAGGTTTTGCTGCTTTTTTGCATTATGAGCGAGGACAGTTGATTTTTAGAAGGGCATATCTGGCACCAGTTATGAAGTTTGGAATAAGAAGTGTAAAGATTAACGAAACATTAAACAACGATTAGACTTTTTTCTCGTCTATATATAGGCAATATTAAATATCATTGCAAAGTTAAAAAAACAAAAAATGAGTAAGATTAAATCGGGATTATGGATTGCAGCTTCACTGTTTATTTTAAGTACGGTAAAAGCACAAAGTTTGGAAGATGGTAAGAAAATGTTCTTTTATGGAAAGTATAAAAGTGCAAAAACTATTTTTAATAAGATCAATAATGCGGATGCAACCTATTGGCTAGGGCAGATTGCTATTGCAAATGGTGATATTGCCGGAGCAAAAGCAATATATCAACAGGCACTTACAACTGCATCAAATAACCCCCTACTTATTGTTGGAATGGGGCATGTAGAACTGGCTGAAGGTAAAACGCAGGAAGCCCGTCAACGTTTTGAAACGGCCATCAGTTTAAGTAATGGTAAAAATGCTGCTGTACTCAATGCAATTGGTTTTGCGAATGTAGATATAAAAGAAGGTGATGCTGCTTATGCTATTGAAAAGTTGAAACAGGCAACAGCATTGAAAGGAATGAAGGATCCGGATGTATATATCAATTTAGGTGATGCTTACAGACGAATATCTGAAGGGGGTAATGCACAGCTTTCTTATCAAGGAGCTTTGAATTTAAATAAGAATTATGCAATAGCTTCTTATAAAATTGGTAAAATATACCAAACGCAAGGAATTAATCAGGAAGATATTTATCTTCCTAAATATGAAGAATCTATTGCAATGGATCCGGCATTTCCGGTTGTATATTACAACCTTTATAGATATTATTATGAAACCGATATCAATAAAGCGGAAACATACCTTGCCAAGTATCTTGAGGCCCAAGGGACTGATGAAGAAAATTCATGTTATTATACTGCGGCGATGAAATTAGCAGCCAAAAAATTTTCCGAAGCTATAACGGAATCCGATAAATGCATTGCGACCTCGGCAACGCCTTATCCATATATCTACCAGGTAAAGGCATTAGCATATTTTAACATGAATGATTCTGTAAACGCTAAAACTGCCTTTGAAATTTATTTCAGTAAACAAAACCCTGATAAAATCGTAGGGCAAGATTATGATAAATATGCAAGAACGCTTTTGAAGCTTCCAGGTAACGACTCAGTAGCAGCTATCTATTTTGATAAGGCAGTTGCAGCAGATACAACCGAAGCCGGAAAAGTGGCGTTATTGAAAACAGCTGCTACCACTTATGAAGCGCAAAAAAAGTATAAAGATGCAGCTAAATGGTATAATAAGCTATTGGCAGTTAAAAAATCTCCAAATAGAAATGATCTGTACAATGCAGCCGATAATTCTTTTAGATCGGGAGACTATGCCACTGCTGTAGCTGTATTTACTCAATATACTCAAAAATATCCTGAAGAAACTTATGGCTTTTATACATTGGGTAAATATAGTCGTGCTCTTGATACCAGTATGGTACTTGGCCTGGCTTTTGCTCCTTTGGAAAAAACAATTCAATTAGGTGAATTGGATACAGCAAAAAACAAGTCTTATCTTATTTATAGCTACAAGTATATGGTAGAATACTATGTAAATATTAAAAAGGATAAGGCCACAGCTATCGCATATTGCGATAAGATATTGCTGTTAGAACCTACCAATACCGAAGCAATTTCTAATAAGGCCGCAATTGGATCAATGAAAATGACACCAACAACACCGGTACAAACAACACCTACGGCACCTAGGCCTGAAATAAAGCCTGAAACTCCAAAAGTGCCTATAACAAAGGCAGTACCTAAAAAAGCAGCTCCCAAGAAAAAAACTAAATAAAATAATACAATCCCTATCTTTTAAAAGATAGGGATTTTCTTTTAGATTGTAAGTTGTTTTTTGATATACCTACCTTATTTTTGCGTATTAATTACATATATGGATTTTTTCTTACTCCAATCATCTCCGGCCAACAGTGCAGCAAATTATTTGCCAATTGGTATTCAATTGTTTTTTGCGATTGGTTTTATTGCAACAATGATGGGACTTACCCATTTTTTTGGTCCAAAAAGAAATTCAGCAGAAAAGCTTCAAAATTTTGAAAGCGGTATAGAAGTTAAGGGTAATGCCCGTCAGCCGATGGCTATTAAATATTTTTTAGTAGCCATTTTATTTGTGTTGTTTGATGTGGAAGTTATTTTCTTTTACCCATATGCGGTAAACTTTAGAGAGTTAGGGTGGGAAGGTTTTTTAGCAGTTGTGATGTTTGTTTCTGCCTTTGTAGCAGGATTAATATATATCTTTAAGAAAGGTGCTTTAAACTGGGAAGATTAAAACTTGATTAGTTAATTAGCCGATATGCTAATGTGCTGATTAAAATAGAAGGAGGATTGAAATAGCACTAATGAATAAAAAAAATCAGCAGATTAGCACATTAGCAAATCAGCACATTAAAAAATATGCGTCCGGTACAATATAATACTAAACTTAAAATGGTAGAAGCTCCAGAGAGCTTCATGGGTGATGGCTTTATGGCAACTTCTTTAGAAAAAGTTGTAGGCCTTGCTCGGAAAAACTCCATCTGGCCTTTACCGTTTGCCACCAGTTGTTGCGGAATTGAATTCATGGCAACCATGGCAAGCCATTACGATCTTGCAAGATTTGGAAGTGAACGGGTAGGGTTTTCTCCACGCCAATGCGATCTTTTGATGGTGATGGGCACAATTTCAAAAAAAATGGGACCGGTTTTGCGTCAGGTGTATTTGCAAATGGCAGAGCCACGTTGGGTTTTATCGGTTGGTGCTTGTGCATGCAGTGGTGGTATTTTTGATACTTATTCTGTATTGCAAGGCATCGATCAGGTAATACCTGTTGATGTATACGTGCCGGGTTGCCCCCCAAGACCGGAAGCAATTTTGGATGGTTTTTTAAAGATCCAGGAATTGGTAGGTAATGAAAGTTTACGTAGAAGAAATGGCGAGAAGTATAAAGATATGTTGGCAGAATACGGAATACAATAGATTAAAAATTAAAAATTAAAAATTAAAAATTTACATTCATTAAGTTCTGTAAGTTTTTATTTTTCGAATTTATTTTATGGGGTTAAGCAATGATTTTATAAAACAAAAACTAACTGAAAAGTTCGGAGATGTATTAACTGATTGGCAGGAGCCCTATGGTATGCTTACATTCACTGCTCCGAAAGATCTGAACTTAAAAATTTTACAGTTTTTGTTTGATGATGCTGAATTAAGATTTCAATTTTTAACCGATCTGCAAGCAGTGCATTATCCTGAAAGAATTGGAGAAGAATTGGCAGTAGTTTATCACTTGCATAACCTGATCGATAATGTACGTATTCGTTTCAAAGTTTTCACTTCAGTAGAAAGTCCTGATGTGTATAGTGCTACTGCATTGTATCAATCAGCAAATTTTATGGAAAGAGAAACTTACGATTTCTTCGGAGTAAATTTTGTTGGTCATCCCAATTTGATAAGAATATTGAATGTTGATGAGATGGATTATTTCCCAATGAGGAAAGAATTTCCGTTGGAAGATCAGACGAGGATTGACAAGGATGATGAGATGTTTGGAAGATGATTTGGTAATTTGGAGATTTGAAAATTTGATGATGTGTTGAGGAGGATGAATAAAGCGATGCGGTACAAGAGAGTGACACAACGATGTTGCCATGGAAAACAAATGTTGGCAAAATAAAAACAACAAAACATAATCAATACCCCTTTAGGGGATAGGGGTTAAAAATAAAAATTAATGGTAGAAACAGGAGATCATATTTTATTACCTGAAGGCTCGATAGAGAAACAAACCACCACGCTAAACCTTGGACCGACGCATCCTGCAACGCATGGCGTATTCCAGAATATTTTGGAGTTGGATGGTGAACGTATCATGAAAGCTACATCCACTGTGGGTTATATTCATAGAGCCTTTGAAAAATTAGCAGAACGCAGACCACTATATCAGATCACTCCTATTACAGACAGGTTGAATTATTGTTCATCGCCAATTAACAATATGGGATGGCATTTAACCTGCGAAAAATTATTGGGAGTGCAAACGCCAAAACGTGTTGATTATTTACGCATCATCATCATGGAGTTAGCTCGTATTAGCGATCACTTGATCTGTAATTCAATTGTAGGTGTGGATAGTGGTGCTTATTCAGGTTTCTTATACCTGATGCAATACCGTGAACTAATATATGAAATATATGAAGAAGTATGTGGGTCCCGTCTTACTACTAATATTGGGCGTATTGGCGGTTTTGAAAGGAATTTCACTAATACAGCGTTCGAAAAACTCGAAAAATTCTTAAAAGAATACCCAAAAACTTTAAAAGAGTTTGAAAACCTGTTTACCCGTAACCGTATTTTTATGGAACGTACCATTGGTTGCGGTCCTATCAGTGCTGAAAGAGCATTGAACTATGGTTTTACGGGTCCAAACTTACGTGCAGCTGGTGTTGATTACGATGTTCGTTTACACACACCGTATAGTAGTTACGAAGATTTTGATTTTACTGTTCCGGTAGGTACTACGGGTGACTGTTATGATCGTTTCTTAGTGCGTAATGATGAAATGTGGCAAAGTTTGAGCATCATTAATCAGGCATATAAAAAGGTGCAGGAATTCAAAGGTGCGGAAGCAGAGATATACCATGCTGATACACCAGCTTATTATTTGCCCGAGAAAAAAGATGTGTACACAAAAATGGAAGCGTTGATCTATCACTTTAAAATTGTGATGGGTGAAACGGAAATTCCTGCAGGTGAATTATACAGTAGTGTTGAAGGTGCAAATGGTGAGTTAGGTTTTTATTTAATTAGCGATGGCGGCCGAACGCCATACAGACTGCATTTCCGCAGACCATGTTTTATTTACTATCAAGCATATCCTGAATTGGTACAAGGTGGTATGTTGAGTGATGCTGTTATAACAATGAGTAGTTTGAACTTGATTGCGGGAGAATTAGACGCATAAAAAATTTTGAATAAAGAATTATGAGTGTTGAGTTTTCAAAAGAAAAATTAAATAAAGTAGCGGAAATTATTTCCCGTTATCCTCAGGGCAAACAAAAAAGCGCTTTGTTGCCGGTATTGCACATGGCACAGGATGAATTTGGTGGTTGGTTGGATGTGCCTGTGATGGATTATGTAGCATCTTTATTAAGTATCGAACCAATTGAAGTATATGAGGTAGCAAGCTTTTACAGTATGTATAATTTGAAACCTGTTGGCAAGTATTTATTTGAAGTGTGTCAAACAGGCCCGTGTATGCTTAATGGCAGCGACAATATCATTGATTACATCAAACAAAAGCTAAACATAGGTGTTGGTGAAACAACTGCCGATGGAATGTTTACTTTAAAAACGGTTGAATGCCTTGGTGCCTGCGGTTATGCGCCAATGATGCAGTTGGGGAAGTTTTATAGAGAACATTTAACAAAAGAAAAAGTAGATGCGATAATTGAGGAGTGCAGAAGTAAAGCGAATTAAAAAATTAATATTGATTCGAATAAATAAATATGTTGTTTTTATAATATTCTCTTTCATATTTGTTGGATGTATGCCTTTAACATCAATGCCAACTTTGAAAGGCAACGAAAATGCAGGAGAACAGAGTGGAACAGATTTTATTGAGTTGAATGATGGTAGAATTGTAATGGGTACTATTACTCAATTCAGTTTAGGTGATGTTTTAGCAAAGAGAAGAGGGAGTGTGCTTGTTGATGGTAAAAAGTATTGGTATAAGGAAGTTGCCGCAGCCCAATATCTTAACAAGTATTACCGAAAGGATACAAAAAATGGGTTTGACGAAAGAATTGTAAAAGGTAAGATAAACGTTTACAGGTTTCTTGAAATAACAAATGAAGATGCAAAAGGGGATGTTGTAAAAAGTGTATTTGATTGGTATTTTCTTCAAAAAGGAGATAAATCGCCGGTTGTGGAATTTGAGATAAAAGTGCTTGAGCAAATGATAGCAGATCATAAACCTGCTGTTGATGAAATGAAAAAATACAATGCACTTAGTAAACATGACAAAGCATCTAAAGGCGATCGGTATTTAAATAATGTTATTTCGATCTATAATAATCAATAATTGAGTGTACATGAAAATAGGGTTGTTTTATATCGCAATGATGCTTTTTACATCTACAATTTTTGCTCAGACTCCTGCTGTTGAGGCTAAGGTTTGGAAAAATGTAGAAGCTTTGAACAAGGCCATCTTTGTAAATAAAGATAGTGTGGCTTTGGCTGAGTTGGTTGCTGCTGATGTTACTTATGGTCATTCAGGGGGTAATGTAGAAGATAAAAAAACTATGATCACAAAGGCATTGGCCAATGTATCAACTTACAAAGATGTGAAGACGGAAAAAGTAAGTATCAAAGTTGTTGGAAATACAGCGGTAGTACGACATATTTTGTCTGCAACAGAAAATAAAGAAGGAAAAGAATCTTTGTTGAAATTAAATGTATTGCAAGTTTGGCAAAAATTATACGGTAAGTGGAAGATCATTGCAAGACAAAGTGTAAAAGTTCCAACGAATTAAAGAAATAATTATCAGGATCAATGGGTAGAAAATTATTATTAGATAAAGCAAATGTTCCGGGCATCCGCAGCTTCGAAGTATATCGTCGTGAAGGAGGCTATAGAAGCGTAGAAAAGGCATTGAAAATGTCAGAAGCCGATATCGTTGAAGAAGTTAAGAAAAGCGGATTACGTGGTAGAGGCGGTGCAGGTTTCCCTACAGGAATGAAATGGAGTTTCATTGCAAAACCTGAAGGCGTGCCTCGTCATTTGGTGGTGAATGCAGATGAAAGCGAACCGGGTACTTTTAAGGATAGATATTTAATGGAATTCATTCCTCATATTTTGATCGAAGGAATGATCGTTTCTTCGTTTGCGCTTGGCAGTAATGTTAGCTACATTTATATCCGTGGAGAGTATGCATGGATCGTAGATATTTTAGAAGAAGCCATTGCTGAAGCAAAACAAAATGGTTTCTTAGGTAAAAATATTTTGGGTTCTGGGTTCGATTGTGAAATATATGTACAACGTGGTGCAGGAGCTTATATCTGTGGAGAAGAAACTGCTTTGATAGAAAGTCTGGAAGGTAAAAGAGGCAATCCACGAATTAAACCGCCATTTCCTGCTGTTAAAGGTGTTTGGGAAAGACCAACTGTTGTAAATAATGTTGAAACGATTGCAGCTGTTGTTCCGATCATCAACGAAGGGGGTGAAGAATATGCAAAGATCGGAGTTGGGAAAAGTACAGGAACAAAATTAATTTCTGCCTGCGGAAATATTAATAAACCGGGTATTTATGAAATAGATATGACCATCTCTGTTGAAGAATTTATTTTCAGCGATGAGTATTGTGGAGGTATTCCCAATGGTAAAAAATTAAAGGCTTGTATTCCCGGCGGATCATCGGTTCCTATCTTACCGGCTAATTTGTTATTGACCACAGCAAAAGGAGAGAAAAGAATGATGAACTATGAAAGTCTTGCTGATGGTGGTTTTGCAACAGGTACGATGATGGGTAGTGGAGGCTTTATTGTAATGGATGAAGATCAATGTATTGTTCGTCATACATTGAGTTTAGCAAGATTCTATCATCATGAAAGCTGCGGACAGTGTAGCCCTTGCCGTGAGGGTACAGGTTGGATGGAAAAAATATTGAAGAAGATCGAATACGGAAAAGGTGAAATAAAAGATATTGATCTGTTGTGGGACATTCAACGCAAAATTGAAGGCAATACAATTTGTCCTTTAGGTGATGCAGCGGCATGGCCGGTTGCAGCAGCTATCAGGCATTTTAGAGATGAGTTTGAATGGCATGTATTGAATCCTGAAGAATCACAAAAAAGGAATTATGGGTTGGCGCATTATGCAGATCCGATTCATATTCCAACTGCGGTTTAGTTTTCACGCTAAGGTCGCAAAGGAGCGAAGGCGCAAAGAGAATATCTATGACTGAGAATGAAATATCAAAAATAGTTTTTGATTTGTGCATAATGATTCACAGAAAATACGGTCCGGGTTTATTTGAAAGTGTGTACGAAGAAATTTTTTGCTATGAATTGACTAAGATTGGAATAACATTTACTCGACAACAAGGAGTACCATTGGTACATGAGGAGATTAGGATGGAAATAGGTTTTAGGGCAGACATAATAATCGAAAATAAAGTTATTCTTGAATTGAAATCAGTAGAAGCTTTAGCTGATATTCATTACAAACAATTATTAACTTATTTGAAATTGACAAATATAAAATTAGGAATGTTAATCAATTTTAATGTTCCTCTAATTAAAGATGGGATTCATAGAATCGTAAATAAATTATAATTTAAACTTTGCGCCTTCGCTCCTCAGCGATCTTAGCGTGAAATAATAATTATGGCAGAAGAAATAAAAACTTTTAAAGTAACTATCGATAACATCACTATAGATGTTGCGCCTGGTACATCAGTATTAAATGCTGCTCGTCAAATAGGCGGCGATGTTGCACCTCCTGCAATGTGCTATTACAGTAAGTTGCAAGGTAGTGGTGGTAAATGCCGTACTTGCTTGGTGGAGGTAGCTGCAGGGTCAACTGCCGATCCAAGACCAATGCCTAAATTGGTTCCATCATGCAGAACGAATGTGATGGATGGAATGATCGTAAAAAATATTACCAGCGAAAGAGTGATTGATGCAAGAAATGGCGTGGTTGAATTTTTATTACTGAATCATCCGCTGGATTGCCCGATCTGCGACCAGGCAGGCGAATGTCACTTGCAAGATTTAGGATATAGTCACGGTAAAGAAGGAACCCGTTACGAATTTGACAGAAGAACGTTTGAAAAAGAAGATATCGGTCCTTACATTCAATTACACATGACAAGATGTATTCTTTGTTATCGTTGTACATATGTTGCCGATCAATTAACAGATAAACGTGTCCATGGCATTTTAGACAGAGGTGATCATGCAGAAATATCTACCTATATTTCCAAAGCAATTGATAATGATTTCAGCGGCAACATGATCGATGTTTGCCCGGTAGGCGCATTGACAGATAAAACATTCCGTTTCAAAAACAGGGTTTGGTTTACTAAACCCGTAGATGCTCACAGAGATTGTACCAATCCTGATTGCTGCGGTAAAGCAACGTTGTGGTTACGTGGAGAAGAAGTGTTTAGAGTTACTGCCCGTAAAGATGAATGGGGTGAAGTACAAAGCTATGATGGTAAGTCTGGTTGGATCTGTAATACCTGTCGTTTTGATACAAAGAAAACAAGCGATTGGGTAATTGAAGGACCAACAAAAGTTAATCGTCATTCAGTGATTTCTCAAGGTCATTATGTAAATACCATAAAACCTAAAGAAACAGTACAAGCGGTAATGGGAGGCAGGGCACCTAAATTATTGATGGATATACATAATGTTAGCGAAGTAAATAAGTTGGATGTTGAATTGAGCAAGATCAATGGTCCTGCTCATTCTGATACATTTAAAAAAGATTAAGAGAAAATTTTAATAAAAGGATATGCTTTTAGCAATTGATTGGATTTTAATTATTGAAAAATTAGCGCTGATAGTAGTGGTGGTAATGTCATCATTAGTAATTGCTATGTATGCAACCTGGGCTGAGAGAAAAGTAGCAGCGATTATGCAAGATAGACGTGGCCCTAACAGAGCCGGACCATTTGGTTTGTTGCAACCTGCTGCAGACGGGTTGAAATTATTTTTCAAAGAAGAGATCATTCCTAATTTTTCATCCAAATTTCTATTCATCCTTGGGCCGTGCTTGGCAATGCTAACAGCAATGATGACAGGCGCCGTTATTCCATGGGGAGATAAAGTTCATTTCTTTGGCAGAGATATTTCCTTGCAGATCACAGATGTGAATATTGGAATATTGTATGTGTTTGGTGTTGTAAGTATGGGTGTGTATGGAATTATGATCGGTAGCTGGGCAAGCAATAATAAATTTTCCCTGATGGGTGGTTTACGAGCAGCATCGCAGATCATTAGCTACGAATTGGCAATGGGAGTTGCATTGATTGCCTTACTAATGGTAACGGGTACGCTTAGCCTAAAAACAATGGTAGGTTTTCAAATGGACGGTTACTGGAATATTTTTAAACAACCACTTGGTTTCCTCATATTTTTGATCTGTGTTTTCGCTGAATGTAATCGTACACCATTTGATTTGCCTGAAGCCGAAAATGAATTGATCGGCGGATATCATACAGAGTATTCTTCAATGAAACTTGGCTTCTTCTTGTTTGCAGAATACATTAATATGTTCATCAGTAGTTCGGTAATGGTGAGTTTGTTTTTCGGTGGCTATGATATTCCTTTTGTGAATGATGTTCATTTGGCTGAGCAGATAGGAACTAACTGGACTGCCTTGTTGCATACATTCTGCTTCCTTGGTAAAGCAGTATGTTTCCTATTCTTATTCATGTGGGTAAGATGGACGATCCCGAGATTTCGTTACGATCAATTAATGAATTTAGGTTGGAAAATATTATTGCCTTTGGCATTGGTAAATATGTTGGTAACGGGTGCTCTTGTATTGTTACAACAAAACAACTGGCATTTTTAAACAATAAAAGATATTTGCGCAACTTTAGTGTTGCTCTAATAAAAAATATATGCAAGCATTAACGAATAAAGTAAAGCAGGTTAATCGAAAGCCGATGAGTTTCATGGAGCGACTTTATCTGCCTGCTATTTTTAAAGGAATGGCCATTACTTTTGGTCATATGTTTAAAAAGAGGCCAACGGTTAACTATCCTGAAAAAACAAGACCCTTTAGTCCTGTATTCAGAGGATTACATATTTTGAACAGAGACGAAGAAGGAAGAGAAAATTGTACTGCTTGTGGATTGTGTGCAGTAGCCTGTCCGGCAGAAGCCATTACTATGGAAGCTGCAGAAAGAAAAGTTGGGGAAGAAAATTTATACAGAGAAGAAAAGTATGCAGCGAAGTATGAGATCAATATGCTGCGTTGTATATTCTGTGGTTTGTGTGAAGAGGCTTGTCCGAAAGATGCTATCTATTTAAGTGAAACTTTTGCTCCGGCAAATTACCAGCGTAAAGGTTTTATTTATGGGAAGGAAGATCTTTTGATACCCCATCCCATCACAGAAAAAGAAGCGTACGAGAAAGCAAAAGGTGGTAGAGTGAGTGTGCGGTAATTCATATTCATAATTTATAATTCATAGTTTATAATGGGCGTAACAGAAATATTGTTTTGGTTTTTAAGTGTACTTGCTCTAGGCTCTGCTATTATGGTGGTTGCTAGTAAAAGCCCTGTACACAGTATTTTATTTTTGATCATTACTTTCTTTGCCATATCCGGTCACTATATTTTACTGAATGCTCAGTTTTTAGCTATTGTAAATATCATTGTATATGCCGGCGCAATTATGGTGTTGTTTTTATTTGTGGTGATGTTGATGAACTTGAATGCCGATTCTGAACCGCCGCAGAAAAATAAATATTTATTATACGGAGGTACCATTGCAGGTTGCAGTTTACTTTTGGTGTTAGTAGCAGCACTCAAACAAAGTGCAATAAGTTATCAACCAACGCAATTGCAGTATGGTAATTCAGGATTGATTGCTCATTTAGGACAGGCGCTTTTTACTGATTATGTTTTTCCGTTTGAAATAAGCAGTGTTTTGTTTCTCAGTGCAATGATCGGTGCTGTGATTATCTCAAAAAAGGAACCTAATTAATAAAAATTATATAGCGAAGATGATTAAAAGGTTTATAGTTATTATGCTTTCGGTAGTTGTTGTAAAAAGCAGCTCGGCACAGATTGATCTAAATAAGATATTGAATGTAGATGATATTTTGGGCAAAGTAATGCATGTAAAAAAAGGGTTTGCGCCAAAATTCTCTTTGGGAAATGTAAGCATTCCAAAGATCAATAAGGTAGGGGAGATATTTGGGTTAAAGAAAAACGAACAGATCAATAAATTATTTAAAACCTTTAAAACAGGACGAACAGTTTATAAGATTGCTTCTTATGCCGGTGGCGCTGTTGCTTTGTACGGAACAATCAAAGCGGTTGATAAGGCATCCATCGCAAAAGATTATAAAGGAGCATTGATTGGAGGATTAAGTACAATAGCTTCAGGGCTAGTAACAAAATTCCTGACTAAAGGAGCTGCTTATAAAGCAACCGATATTTTCAACGGAGTAGTTAAAAAGAAGATTAAAAATATTTTTTCAATACAACCGGCCTCTCAAACTATGGGTATGGGCTTGTATGTAAAACTATAAAATTATTATGCCGGTATATTATTACATAGTTCTAGCGATTGCATTATTCAGCATTGGTATCATTGGCGTATTAACCCGTCGTAATGCTATTATTATATTTATGTGCATCGAATTAATGTTGAACGCAGTGAATTTGTTATTGGTTGCATTTTCGAAAATGCATAACCTTGCAACTACAGCACTTAACCCTTCTGCAGCAACTGATGCTCAGGTGTTTGTTTTTTTTATCATGGTAGTAGCAGCAGCAGAGGTAAGTGTTGGATTGGCGATAATAGTAATGGCTTATAGAAATACACATTCGATAGACGTAAACTTTTTAAATAGATTGAAGAATTAAGCCCCCATCCCCTAAAGGGGAGAAAGGCAACAGAATATTTTAACAAAGAAACTAACGGATTTATTTTATTAAAACTCTTTAAATAACTCCCCTTTAGGGGATGGGGGCACATGAATAATATTTTACAAATAGTTTGGTTGATACCTGTTCTTCCCTTGATCGGCTTTTTGATCAACGGATTAGGCAGAAAGCACTTGTCAAAAACCTTGGTAGGAATTGTTGGGAGCGGAGTTATATTCGGCGCATTCCTCATCAGCCTATATGCGTTTATAAGTGTTAAGAGTGGTAATACACATCTTGCTCATTATTTTAATTTCATCAATACAGATGCTATTAAAGTTGGATTCGATTTTCAGATCGATCAACTGTCGTCTCTCTTTCTTTTGATCATTACCGGTGTTGGTTTTTTAATTCATGTCTATTCTACTTCTTATATGCATGAAGAAGACAGCAAAGACTTCGCAAAATATTTTGCCTACCTGAATTTATTTGTGTTCTCCATGTTGCTGTTAGTAATGGGTGGCAACTATATCATTATGTTCATCGGTTGGGAAGGGGTAGGTTTATGTTCTTATTTGTTAATCGGGTATTGGTTTAAAAACAATGATTATAATAATGCGGCTAAGAAGGCATTCATTATGAATCGTATTGGCGACCTGGGTTTTTTATTGGCTGTTTTTTGGCTGTTTACTAAACTAGGGACAACAGATTATCATCAGGTGTTTGCAAATATTTCTAAACTTTCAACATTTGACATTACGGGTATCACCATGTTATTATTTGTAGGAGCGACAGGTAAAAGTGCTCAGATTCCTTTATATACCTGGTTGCCTGATGCGATGGCAGGCCCAACTCCGGTGAGTGCTTTGATACATGCTGCAACCATGGTTACTGCAGGTATTTATATGATTGCACGTAGCAACGTACTATTTACAATGGCTCCTGCTACACAATGTGTAATAGCTGTTATCGGGTTGGCAACAGCAATTCTTGCAGCTACCATTGCCTTAAAGCAAAACGATATTAAAAAAGTGCTGGCATACTCTACCGTTAGTCAGTTAGGTTATATGTTTTTAGGCTTAGGTGTTGGTGCATATACCGGCGCTGTTTTTCATGTAATGACACATGCATTTTTTAAAGCGCTGTTGTTCTTAGGTGCTGGTAGTGTTATTCATGCAATGGGAGGGGAGCAGGATATGCGTAATATGGGAGGATTAAAAAAGTATATGAGCATAACTCATCTTACCTTTTTGATTGGTTGTTTGGCTATTGCAGGAATGCCTCCTTTTTCAGGTTTCTTTTCTAAAGATGAAATATTAGCCGGTGCTTATGCACACAGCCCACTACTATGGGGAGTTGGTGTGATAGGCGCATTAATGACCGCTTTTTATATGTTCCGTTTATATGCTATGACTTTCTTAGGCCAGTTCAGGGGTACTCATGATCAGGAGCACCATCTGCATGAAAGTCCGTTGGCAATTACATTGCCACTAGTTGTTCTTGCGATCCTGGCTTTTACAGGAGGGTTAATCGGTATACCGGAAGTATTCTTGCATGGTGGTCATCGCCTCGAAGCATTTCTTGAGCCGGTTTTTGCTCCGAGCAATGCTTTGGTTGAAAAACATCATTTATCTCACCAGATAGAGTATACGCTGATGGCTGTTTCTGTAGTAGGAGCACTGGTAGCCTTGATATATGCCTGGAGTAAATTCAGCAAATATCAAAAGTCTGACACAGAAGAAACAGGTATTGGAAAAGTGCTTGCTAATAAATGGTACATCGATGAATTATACAACATTGTAATTGTTAAACCTATGCAATCCATTGCAACATTCTTTGATAATATTATTGAAAAGAAAGGTATCGATGGTTTTGTAAATGGTATCGGTAAAGCGGTTAATTATAGCAGTCGTCAAATTCGTTTACTGCAAAGCGGACAAGTCGGCACTTATGTATTTTTAATGGTACTTGGTATTTTAGCATTATTTATTATTCAATTGTTTTTAGTAAAATAACTTTTTAATGTTTGGAGATTATATAACACTTCCTCATTTATTGATTTTTGTTCCGTTAATTGCGGGGCTTGTAACTTTCTTTCTTAAAAAGGAAAGTTCAGCAAAATCATCAGCTTTGTTTGCTTCTATCGTAACGCTGTTTGTGTCTGTTGCCAGTTTATATTTTGCAGATAATAAGGATCTGAGCGGTGTAAACTTCAGTTATGTTTGGCTTAAACACATTGGAAGTAGTTTTTCAGTAGCATTGGATGGCATGGGAAGATTACTGACTCTGTTGACAGCCATAGCGTTTCCTTTGATCTTTGTTGCAACGTATAAAAATTCTTATAAAAACGCCAATGTATTTTATGGACTAATGCTTTTATCTCAGTCGGGCCTCATGGGAGTGTTCTTATCGATGGATGCATTACTGTTCTATTTCTTCTGGGAGTTGGCTTTGATACCTGTTTACTTTTTATGTAGTCGTTGGGGGGGTGAAAAAAGAATACAAGCGACGTTTAAATTCTTCGTATACACTTTTGCAGGTTCGTTATTGATGTTGCTGGGCATTATTTATACTTATCTGCATACCGAGCCAACTAATGTTTCGGAACATAGTTTTGCTATGCATGCATTTTATAATGCGGCATTAAATCCACATCAGGAAAATTGGTTGTTTTGGTTATTCTTTATAGCTTTTGCAATCAAGATGCCGGTCTTTCCTTTCCATACATGGCAGCCAGGGGCTTATGAACAATCTCCAACATCTGTAACAATGGTATTAAGTGGTGTAATGGTTAAGATGGGATTGTTTGCCGTATTACGTTGGTTATTGCCGGTTTTTCCAAAAGCAGTAATACAATTCGATAATATTGTTATTGGCTTGTCAGTTATTGGAATTATTTATGCAAGTCTTATTGCAATCAAACAAAATGATCTGAAACGTTTGGTCGCTTATTCTTCTATTGCACATATAGGCTTAATGAGTGCTGCGATCTTTGCAACTAAGCAGGTTGGTATAGAAGGTGTAATGATACAGATGTTCAATCATGGTATCAATATCATTGGTTTATGGATAGTGGTAGAACTGATCGAAAAACAAACAGGTGTTCGAAAAATATCCGAGTTAGGTGGTATAGCACATAAAGCACCTGTATTAACTATCATGTTGGTGATAATTGCTTTTGCAAATATTGCATTACCATTAACCAATGCATTTGTTGGAGAGTTCATGATGTTTAATGGGTTATTTCAGTTCAATAAATGGTACACAGCATTTGCCGGTATCAGTATTATTTTGGCCGCAGTATATACATTAAATATGGTGAAAAATGTTTTTTACGGCGAAGCCAATGCACTAACTGCTGGAATGAAAGACATTTCATTGAACGAAAAAATAATATTGGCTGTGATTGTGGTAATGATATTTATTGTTGGTGTATTTCCACAACCAATGCTGGATATGACAAAGGATACTGTAACATTAATTTTATCAAAGTTTAAATAAAACAAATCTCCTTTAGGGGATAGGGCTTATGAATGCAATAATAGTAACAGCAATTTTGGGTATAGTGATGATGTTTGGAGGTATATTCTTCAAATCGAAAAGCACGCCTAAATATGTGGCAATAGCAGGTCTGATATTGGTTTTGATCGTAAACAGTCTTGAGTTAATATCAGGAGAATCTTTCTTTGAAATTAACCTTAGAGATATGCTGACCTTTAACAGTTTTAATCTCACATTTTTAACGGTAATATTTGCTGCTACACTATTGTATTTTTTATTGAACGGACGGGATATAGAAAGAGTAGGCAGCAATGTGTCGGAATATTTTGCACTTATATTTTTTGTATTGTGTGGAGTAACAATATCAGCTACCTATAACTCATTGCTTACTTTATTTTTAGGGATAGAAATAATGTCTATTCCTCTTTATATACTAACGGGAAGCGATAAACGTAATTTGAAAAGCAATGAAGCCGCCTTGAAATATTTTTTAATGGGAGCTTTTTCAACGGGTATTATGCTCATGGGTATAGCTTTTATTTATGGTGGTAATGTAGAGGGCTCCTTCTATATTAACAGTATTGGTTTAGGAGAAGGGCCAATGCCGGTAATGATTGCAGTTGGGTTGGTTTTTCTGCTGATTGCAATGTCATTTAAAGTTTCGGCTGCACCTTTCCATTTCTGGACTCCCGATGTGTATGATGGAGCTCCAACGGTTTTCACTTCTTTTATGGCAACCATTATAAAGGCTGCAGCATTTATCGCATTCATTCGTCTTTTTGAAAATGCATTCGGAAAAGTTCATGCTCAATGGCAACTATTGATTGCTTTAATAACGGCTGCAACATTATTGGTTGGTAATCTTACCGCAGTTTTTCAACAAAGTGTAAAAAGAATGTTGGCCTATTCAAGCATTGCACAGGCAGGTTTTATGTTGTTAGCGATCTTTTCGTTCAACCAGTTTGCAAAAGAAGGATTGGTATTATATACTGCTGCATACTCTTTGGCTTCAATTGGTTTGTTTGCCATTCTTATCAGAATGAATGATTATACGATCGAGGGTTTTAACGGGTTGGCAAAACAACAGCCATTGTTAGCCGTTACTGGAACTGTTTTTTTACTTTCACTTACAGGTATTCCGCTCACTGCAGGTTTTCTTGGAAAATTCTACATGCTGATGGCCGCATTAAAAGACGGACATCAAAAGTGGTTGATCATTCTAGCGGTGCTATGTGCAGCAATCAGTGCCTATTATTATTTCAGGATCATTCAGGCAATGTTCTTTAAAGAAAGTAATAATGATTCAGTTACGCAAGAGTGGGATATTAACACGGCGTTTAAGATTTTGTTAGTGCTCATTGCAGTATTGTTGATCGTTCTGGGTATTTTCCCAACAATTATTACTGATTGGTTACATTACTAAATCTCAACTGAGCCGTATTTGCCGTTTATAATTTTTTGCCGCTTTACTTGATTTACCTTTTTACCTTTAGGCAGAATTCTATTGAATGAATATAAAGGATACCATAAGGATATCATACAGTACCATCAAAAGCAACAAACTTCGTACAGTAATTACCGTTAGTATTATGGCTTTGGGTATTATGGCATTGATAGCTATCATTACTGCCGTAGAAGCTGTTAACGTAAGTCTTACACAAAGCTTCAGTACAATGGGGGCCAATTCGTTCAGTCTTCGTTTTAAGGAAAGGAATATCCGTTTTGGCGGCGACCCCAATCGGGGAGAAACCAAAAAAACAACCCGTAGTTTACTAAAGCAAAGATCTTCCAGCGAAGGAAAGCCTATCAGTTTCGATGAAGCAAGGGAATTTAAAAGTCGCTATATGTTTCCAGCGGTTGTAGGTATTGGCATTTCAGGGCCAAGTGGTATCATTGTTAACGTCGACAATAAAAAAACTAATCCGGATATCCGTGTTATTGGAGGCGACGAAAATTATCTGGCTTTGAACGGATATGAGTTGTCTGCAGGTAGAAATTTTACAGAGGCAGATGTTGAATCGGGTAGTAGTGTTTGTGTGATTGGAAATATAGTTGCACAAAAAATGTTTGGAGAGAATAATCAGCGAGCAATAAATAAACAAATAACTGTTGCAGGAAATAAATACAGGGTCATCGGTGTTACAAAAGATAAAGGCAGTAGTGCATTCATGAACGCCGATAAAATTGTGATCACAACCTACAATAATATCAGACGGGTTTATGGTACTACAGGAAAGTCGTATAATATTGCTATAATGGTATCAGATATGAAAATGATGGATGTGGCAATCGGTGAAGCTAAAGGAGCTTTTCGTCCGGTAAGAAAACTAGATGTAAAAGAAGAAGATAATTTTTATGTTGATAAAAGCGATAGCATTGCTCAATCGCTCATGACCAATCTTGGTTTTTTAAAATATGCCACCCTTGCCATTGCATTGATCACCCTCATAGGGGCGGCCATAGGCTTGATGAATATCATGTTGGTGGCCGTAAATGAACGAACAAAGGAAATAGGACTGATAAAATCACTAGGAGGCAAAGCATCGGACGTAAGAGCTCAGTTTTTGTGGGAATCTCTCTTGATTAGCCTTTTAGGAGCCATAGTTGGCATTTTATCCGGAATCATCCTAGGTAATGTAGTAGCAATTATGTTGAAAACAGGCTTTGTAATTCCTTGGGCATGGATCATTGCCGGGGTAATCATATGTTCCATAGTAGGTTTGCTGGCAGGGCTTTACCCGGCATACAAAGCTTCTAAATTAGACCCCATTGTGGCACTTCGGTACGAGTAAAAAAATACAAATTTCCATACATTTTTGTACACTTTTTTTTGAGAAAATATAATGACGAAAAAAAAACAAATCCGTACATATACTTCCATTTATTTTACTAACTTGTGTCTCTCGAAATATTAACGATAAAATTTTATTGTTGCAACGCTTTTTTTTCTTAGCATTGCGGAATAATAAATTTTTAAAAATCAGAATCTAATTTCATTAATTAAAATTTGAATGTTATGGCAGCGTCTGCAACTGTAAAACCGGCTACTTCAGTGCAAGTAAAAAAGTCTAGTAATTTAATTTCTTTGTTGGCTCCCGTGGTTTGTATAATCGTTGGTTATTTGATCTGGAGGTTTGTGCTTGGAGCTAACTCTGGGTTTACAAAACCCGATACACATGGTGGCTTTTGGCCCGAACACGATGGCCCCAAAAATGCATTAAACAAAATGTATTTGGGTGGTATCATTGTACCAATCCTGATCGGTTCATTTTTAACAATGATCACTTTTGTGGTTGAGCGTTTTTTAACTATAGGTAAAGCAACAGGTAGTGGTAACAATGCAGACTTTATCCGCAAAGTACAATATCATCTTGCAAATAAAAATGTAGATGCTGCTATTGCAGAATGCGATAAGCAAAAAGGTAGTGTTGGTAATGTAATGAAAGCCGGCTTGGGTCGTTACAAAGACATGATCAATAACACTGAGCTTTCTACAGAACAAAAAATTATGGCAATTCAGAAAGAAGTTGAAGAAGCAACTTCTTTAGAGTTACCAATGCTTGAAAAAAATCTTGTATTCTTATCTACTATTGCTTCAGTAGCAACTTTGTTAGGGTTGTTAGGAACGGTACTGGGTATGATACGTTCATTCTCTGCTTTAGGTGAAGGTGAAGGCGGTGGCGATGCTGCAAGTAAATTATCGGTAGGTATCTCAGAGGCCTTGTATAATACTGCATTAGGTATCGGTACATCTGCATTTGCGATCATTTTCTATAACATTTTTACTACTAAGATCGATGGTATTACTTATGGTATCGATGAAAGTGGATTTACTTTAACACAAAGCTTCGCATCTCTATACAAATAATTGTATGGAATAAGCATTGATTTGAATCTTAATTAAGTAAAAAAAATAAAATGGGAAGAGCCAAAATACCTCGTAAGAGTACTAATATAGACATGACGGCTATGTGTGATGTTGCATTCCTCTTACTATCATTCTTTATTCTGGCAACAAAACAAAAACCACCTGAAGCTGTCGCCGTTGCAACGCCAAACTCGGTTTCATCTGTTGCTGTTCCGGAAAACTCTCTTTTGATCACATTAACAAAAGAAGGAAAATGTTTTTTAATGTTGGGTGAAGACACAAAGAAGAAGCAGATCATTGAGAGTGTTAATTCATACAATCAATTAGGACTGTCTGATCCTCAGATAACAAGATTAGCATCAATGCCGGTATTGGGGATGCCTTTAGGCCAAATAAAAGGCTTGTTAGATCTGGGAGAAGAAATACCTCCATCAAGAATGCCGGGAATACCGATTGGAGACAGCACCAATGAATTAACTGATTGGATAAGAGGTATCAATATCGCTTATACCGGAATACCTTTAAAAGAGTTGGAAGATAAAATACTACTTAAAGGAGACCAGCAAGCCTTGTACCCGACGTTTAAAAACATCAAGCAAGCACTGAAAAAGAATAATATTTTCAAATTTAGAATTGTTACTAACGGGGAAATAGCTCCAGTTGGATCGGAGTTGTATAATAACAACAAACTTGGAGTAACAGCCACCGGTGAAAAAAAGAAATAATTCGTTAAAATAAAGAATATTTTATGGCAGAAATGGATACCTCGTCGGGTGGCGGTCACAAGAAAGGCCCCGGCGTCAAAAAATCAAAAAAATTATCTACAAGGGTAGATCTTACCCCGATGGTGGATCTTGGGTTCCTGCTCATCACATTTTTTGTGTTCACCACTACCATGGCTAAACCTACAGCTATGAATATGACTGAACCTAATGATGATGTTGATCCATCAAAACAGATGAAAGTAAAAGAATCGGCTGTGATGACCATTCTGTTAGGTAAGGCTGATAAGCTATATTATTATTATGGTTCACTGACAGCAGATAATATGTCGCAGAAATTTAAAAGCACCAATTATCGTGATATCCGTCAACTGATTCTTGATAAAAAAAGACAAGTGCCGAATGGTAATAAAGGAAAAAGCGACCTGATGTATATTATCAAGGCAGACAAGGAAAGCACTTTTAAAAATGCCATCGACGTATTGGATGAAATGACCATCAATGCTATTCCTGAAGGTCATTATGCCGAAGTTGATATTACTGATACGGAAAGAGAACTGATTAGGTTAACTGAAGTAGCAAATGGTGTTAAATAGTTTATGGAATTTAATGTAATTCGAATCTTAAAATAAAGTATTCACAATGGATGTAAAAAAGATATTGAGCTCCGATGTTCTTGACATCATATTTGATGGCAAGAATAAAGCTTATGGTGCCTATGATTTACGAAAAACGTATAATCAGCGGATGATGAAGGCTTTTGCAGTTACGGCATTGATCATTTTATTGATTTGTGTAGCAGTATATTTTGCAAGTGCTAATAAATCAACTAAGAAAAAATCTGAAACATTAACTACAAAAATGGCAGAGATCAAAAAAGATCCGCCACCACCGCCACCACCACCACCACCGCCACCGGAAACACCACCACCACCACCGGTAAAAAGCATCAAGTTTACCCCTCCGGTAATTGCACCGGATCAGGAAGTAAAGGAACCGCCACCGGATCTTGCAAAAACAGATGCTGCAATTGGAACGGAGGATAATAACCAAGGACCTCCACCTGGCGCAGGAGATGCTGGCACACCACCACCGCCTCCTCCTCCAAAGGAAGAAGAAGATTGGGATAAGAACTTTGAAAAAGTAGAGATCGAAGCAAGTTTCCCGGGTGGAGATGCTGCATGGATAAAATATCTTCAAAGACAGTTGAATGCTCAGGTAGCAGGCGATAATGATGCCCCTCCCGGCAGATATACAGCTGTTGTAAGATTCATCGTTGCTAAAGATGGTTCGGTAAGCAATGTGGAATGTGATACAGATCCGGGTTTCGGAACTTGCGAAGAAGTAATAAGAGTTATTAAGAAAGGACCAAAATGGACACCTGCTCAACAAAATGGCCGAATTGTAAATGCATATCGTAAGCAGCCTGTTGTTTTTCAGGTAAATGAAACAGAATAATATTAATGACGTTTCTGATATTAGATCCCTCTTCTTTCGAAGAGGGATCTTTGTTTTTAACAAATCAGAAAAAGTATGGAAAAGATGCGTTCCTACATCTTACCTTAAAATTATTTTATGGCAGAAATACTATCTGATAAAACAAGTGTAAGAAAAAACACAAAACGGCTCAATAAAAAAAGTACCCGTGTGGATCTAACGCCAATGGTTGACCTCGGATTTTTACTCATTACTTTTTTTGTATTTACTACAACGATGGCAAGACCAACCGCTATGAATGTGGTGGTACCCAATGATAGCGATACAACTACCCGGAAACCGGTTTGTTCAGCTTGTGTTTTAACAGCTGTACTTGTAGAGGATGATAAAATAAAATACTTTGAAGGAGATATTGCAAATACCGTTATCTATGAAACAAGCTATGAAGGCATCAGAAATATTTTAGTAAACAAAAAAAGAAAGGTAAGGGAGGTTAGGGGTAACGAAAAAGAATTTGTACTAATCATAAAACCATCGGAAAAATCGACGTTTAAAAATTTTGTGGATATTACAGATGAAGTAACGATCAATAACATCAGCCAGTATTTTATTGATGAGGCTACCGACAGAGAAATGAAACTATTATAAAAATAAATGAAAGTTTTTATCTAGTAGGTATCTTTGCCACATGAAACTTTCGGGCTGGGATGATACAATAGTTGCGCTTGCTACTGCACCGGGTATTGGTGCCATTGGTGTAATACGCCTGAGTGGTAACAATGCCATCGGTATCATCAATGATCTATTTCCCTCAAAAGATTTAAATAAACAAAAAACACATACGCTCCATGTAGGGTTTATTAAGGAAGGAGAAAAAGACATTGACGAAGTTGTTATTTCGTTATATAAAAATCCAAAAAGTTATACAGGCGAAGATGTAGTAGAGATCAGTTGCCATGGTAGCCCTTATGTACTGGAAGAGGTTTTGCAGGCTTGTATTCGCCGGGGTGCAAGATTAGCTAAACCGGGTGAGTTTACGCAAAGAGCATTTTTAAATGGCAAATTAGATCTAACGCAGGCAGAAGCGGTTGCGGATGTTATCGCCTCGGAAACAGAAGCTGTACATAATACAGCACTGCAACAAATGAAAGGCGGTTTTAGCAATGACATTAAAAGACTGAGAGAACAGTTGATCAATTTTGCCGCTTTGATAGAACTGGAATTGGATTTTGGTGAAGAAGATGTTGAGTTTGCAGACAGAACGAAATTAAAAACACTGATAGATGAGATTTTACAGGAGATCAAAAAATTGATCAACTCATTTCAGTTAGGTAATATTTTAAAGAATGGTGTAACTGCAGTAATTGCTGGCAGACCTAATGCCGGTAAATCAACACTACTCAACGCTTTGCTGAATGAAGAGAGAGCGATTGTTACAAATATTGCCGGAACCACCAGAGATACAATTGAAGAAAAATTAGTTGTCAATGGTATTATATTCAGGTTGATCGATACTGCAGGTATAAGAGAAGCTACTGATGTAATTGAAAAGATTGGCATAGAAAAATCTTTAGAGAAGATCAACAGTGCAGGAATATTGATCTATGTATTTGATGTAAATGCCAATTCTGAAATAGAGGTATTGGAAGATATTCAAAAACTAAAGAAAGATAATCAACCAATATTATTGGTAGCCAATAAAATTGATACAGTTGATAAAGCACATCTGGGTATGTTGAGTTACAGTATCAACGAAATGAATGGGAATGATTATCCCATTTTTGAAGTTTCTGCATTGAACAAAGTTCAGATCGATGATTTGAAAAGCTATTTGCCATCATTAGTTTTATCTGAAAAAATTAACACCAATCAAACCATTGTTGTTAACTCACGTCACTATGCATCTTTAAAAGAATGTGAACTGTCACTGGAAAAAGTACAGGCGGCACTTGGAACAAATGTTAGCAGTGATTTTCTCTCTCTTGACATTCGTCATGCCTTACAATCTTTAGGAGAAATAACCGGAGAAATATTACACGATAGGGATATTCTCGGAACTATTTTTGGTAAGTTCTGTATCGGAAAGTAATTTTAAATCATTGCAATATGAAAAAAATATTCAGTTTAATTATACTGTTAGTTGTTGTGTTCTTGTCAAAAGCACAAGAAGTTAAACCTTCTACAGGTACAATAAAAAGCTTCAATAATTTTCAATCAAAATATATAGCAGCAAGAAATGTAGATGTATGGTTACCTGAAGGGTATAGCCCAAAAAGAAAGTATGCAGTATTGTATATGCAAGACGGACAAATGTTATTTGATTCATCCAACAATTGGATACATCAGGAGTGGGGAGTAGATGAAACAATAGGGAAACTCATCAGCGAAAACAAGATCAAACAATGTATTGTTGTTGGAATATGGAATACAGGTCTTTACCGCCATGCAGACTATATGCCACAAAAACCTTTTGAATCTTTAACTAAGCAGCAGCAGGATAGTATCTATGCCGCCAAAAGGGTTACCGGAGAATCGATCTATAATGGAGCAACAGTGCATTCAGATAATTACTTAAAGTTTCTGGTCAAAGAACTAAAGCCATTTATTGATAGCGCTTTTTCAACCATGAAGAACAGAGAGAATACTTTTATTGCAGGTTCAAGCATGGGGGGGTTAATTTCTTTGTACGCTATTTGTGAGTATCCGAAAATATTCGGTGGTGCTGCTTGTTTATCTACACACTGGCCGGGCATTTTTACTCATATTAATAACCCGATACCAGGCTCAATCCTCAAATATTTAAAAACGCATCTTCCAGATCCCAAAAACCACAAGATCTATTTTGATTATGGAACTCTTGGTTTAGATACAATGTATAAGCCATATCAGTTGCAGGTTGATAAGCTCATGCGATCAAAAGGGTATTACATAAAAAACTGGGTTACAAAAGAGTTTCCGGAAGAGGGGCATATAGAAAGGTCTTGGGCGAAAAGACTGGATATTCCTGTAACTTTTTTATTAAAAAAGATTTCGGGTAAATAAAAACCCATTCATCCGCCGAAGGCAGACAAATGGGTGACCTATTAAATACTTCGTTTATTAGTTATCGTTATGCCGCTTTCAAATCAACTTTAAATGCAAGACTGAAATAAGAAAATGAATCTGCATTTTTATTGTTGTTAGTGAAACGCCATTCCTGACCATTGATAAATGGAGGCTGTTGATGGCTACCAACTGCTTCCCCTACACCAATGTATGTATCACTTTCTAATTTAAAACCGTAAGACTTGCCTTTATTCAAATGAAGTCCGGGTACATTAAATGCTATCCATTTGCCGGCATCAGCTTTTGCAAGTTCTACACTGGCAGTACCTAATGCAGGACCCCAGCTTTTTTGTTGTTCATCAAATGTATGTACTGTCATAACCACTTTACCTTTCTCGGTTACTACACTTGGAAATACTTCGATGGCTTCAAGATCGCCTTCTGAAGTAGCTACAAATGTTTGACCGCCTACAACATCTTTGTTATCACCGGGTAAATGGCCTATCCAACTGGTTGTGTTGTTAGTGATCTGTTCTACGCTCGGGTGTAATGAGGATTTTTTTGTGTGAGTGTCCATGGTATTAATTTTTTTAATGGTAAAAAAACATAGGATTTATATTGGTATCCTATATAACTATAAGCTACGTCAAATATTGTGCATGGGTTCACTTTTATTTGCGAAACCTATGTTAAGGTTTCTATTGATAGAATAACTGTTATCTTTACAGCCAAGTCATTATCAATTAATTAGTATAAATATTTTGAAATTTACAGCATTCGGGTTCGACCAAAGGTTATTAGAGGGAATAGAAGCATCGGGCTATGATGAAGCTACTCCGGTTCAGGAACAGGTTATTCCATTGGTTCTCAATGGATCAGATGTTATAGCATCGGCACAGACCGGAACAGGTAAAACAGCTGCTTTCTTATTACCGCTTATTAATAATATCCTTTCAAGCCCGCTGAATCATCAAAGTATTACAGCACTTGTAATTGTACCAACGAGAGAACTGGCCATTCAGATTGCTCAGCACATGGAAGGACTTTCTTATTTTACTTCTGTAAGTTCAATTGCAGTTTTTGGTGGCGGAGACGGTAATGCATTTGTGCAGGAAAAAAAAGCATTAAGCGCAGGTGCAGATGTGGTGATATGTACACCCGGGAAAATGCTGGCACATATCAATATGGGTTATGTGAAATTGCAAGGACTTCAATATTTAGTTTTAGATGAAGCAGATAGAATGTTGGATATGGGTTTTTATGATGACATCATGCGTATCATCAATGCACTACCGGCAAAAAGACAAAATCTTTTATTCTCTGCAACAATGCCTTCAAAGATCAGAGAGTTGGCAAGAAAAATTTTGCACAATCCTAAAGAGATAAATATTTCTATCAGCAAGCCAAATGAAAAAATTATTCAGATGGCATATGTAGTTTATGATACCCAGAAAATTCCTTTGGTTAAACATATTCTTCATCAAAAAGAATTTTCATCTGTACTTATTTTTTGCAGCAGCAAACTAAGTGTTAAACAGCTCAACCGTGAATTGCAAAGAACAAAGCTAGCGGTGGATGAAATACACAGCGATCTGGAACAGGAAAAAAGAGAATCTGTTTTAATGGATTTCAAAAGTGGTAAATTAAATATTTTAGTTGCTACAGATATTTTAAGCAGAGGTATTGATATTGACAACATCGGTTTAGTGATCAATTATGATGTACCGCATGATGGGGAAGATTATGTACATAGAATCGGAAGAACTGCAAGGGCTGCTGCCGATGGTACAGCCATAACTTTTATCAGCCAAAAAGAACAAAGAAAATTCGGACAGATAGAAAAGCTATTGGGTAAAGAAGTTCCAAAAGCTGAAGTGCCTCAGGAGTTTGGCGAAGTGCCTGAATATAATCCTGCAGCATTTGTCAGAAATATAAGAAGCGGTGGAAACAAAAAGCCTTTCCGACATAAGAATAATGAGAACAAAAACCGACGGACAGACAATCCTAAATCCTAAGTGTTGAGGATGTCTATTTATTGGATTCCTTATCTTCAAAAAGGCACCAATTTTTGGTTATGTATTTGCCATTTTTTTTAGCGTATTCAAGCTCGTCTTTAATATATAACGGGGTCTTCTCAATTCCATCAGGTAAATAGTTTAACCTGGCACCGGAATTCAAAATAAATACGGTATAACCATATTTAGTATTTTTAAAAGCTTCTTTTACAATCAACGAAGAGAAAAATTCAGACAATTCATCTATTTTTTTAAAAAGATCTTGTTTAGTGTAAAAATTGGCATACTGCTCAGCACCAATTGAGTCAATGGTCTTAAATTCCCCTGGAGCTAATATAGTTTGATGCAGGGTATATGTATTAAAACGTTCAAATCTTAGTCGATATGCATATTCTTTTTTCGCTTTTCGGTTAATTCCGAAATCGCTATAAAATGAATCAATATTTCCATCCACACTAACCAAGTTGCCCGGAAGAACGTTTAATGCATAGGCCTCTTCTGCAGAGGCTGCTACTTTATAAAAGGTTTTCATCTCTCTCATATCGTTGTAACTCCAATGATCCAAGATGCCAGCTTTGCTGGTATCCATTATTCCCATGATATTTGCGATGCTTTCATCGTAGGTTTTCTTGGGTTTATCTTTTTGAGGTTGTGAACAGGCACTTAAAAGGAATAAAATGCCGAAGGATAATTTGATCAAATAGGAGGGTGTACGTTCCATATATATCACAAATTAGCAATTCTACTTGAAAATCGGTTTTGAACGTATAGGCTTAGGTTGGTAAAACGCTGATTTTGAATTCCCTAAAACTCTTTGAAAATACAAAAAATGATAGTACCTTTGCCCCCGCTAAAGAGGTATTATATGCAATGCGGTAGTACAATTTAGCATATTATGAGAGCATAAATCAGTCATATCAAACCCCGAACGGCAAAAAATAGCGGTTCAACTACGGGGAAGTTATGCTCTAACAAATCAAAGGTCAAAAGTAAAAACCCAAAAATTGAGGCTTACAATTGACAAAATTTAAAATTTAACATTCAAAATTTAAAATAAAACAAAATGGGTGACTTACGTTATCAAAGAAACTTTGGGATTGCCGCTCACATTGATGCCGGTAAAACCACTACCACTGAGCGTATATTGTATTATACGGGTGTAAACCATAAAATTGGTGAAGTACACGATGGTGGTGCAACAATGGACTGGATGGCTCAAGAACAAGAAAGAGGTATTACTATTACAAGTGCTGCTACTACATGTTTCTGGAACTTTCCAATGGAACAAGGAAAAAAAGTTGCAGATACTAAGCAATACAAATTCAATATCATCGATACTCCGGGTCACGTGGATTTTACCGTAGAGGTAGAACGTTCTCTCCGTGTATTGGATGGTTTGTTAGCGTTATTCTGTGCAGTATCGGGTGTAGAACCTCAATCTGAAACAGTTTGGCGTCAGGCTAATCGTTACAAAGTACCACGTATCGGTTTTGTAAATAAAATGGATAGAAGTGGTGCTGATTTCTTGAACGTGGTAAAACAAGTTCGTGAAATGTTGGGTGCTAAAGCGGTGCCTTTACAATTACCAATCGGAGCTGAAGACAACTTCAAAGGTGTGGTTGATCTGATCACTATGAAAGGTATTGTTTGGAACGAAGAAGATAAAGGAATGACTTTTAAAGAAGTGCCTATTCCTGAAGATATGAAAGAAGAAGTAGATCAATACCGTCAGGAATTGATTGAAGCAGTAGCTGAATACGATGAAAAACTTTTGGAAAAATTCTTTGACGATCCTAATACGATCACTGAAGAAGAAGTACATGAAGCGATCCGTAAAGCAACTATCGATATTTCTATCATTCCAATGATGTGTGGTTCATCTTTCAAAAACAAAGGTGTACAAACAGCATTAGATGCGGTAGTACGTTACCTTCCCGGTCCTTTGGATATTGAAGCAGTAAAAGGCGTTAATCCTGATAATGATAAAGAAGAATTGCGTCATGCAGATCCAAAAGAACCATTCAGTGCTTTGGCATTTAAGATCATGACAGATCCTTTTGTAGGTCGTCTGGCTTTCTTCCGTGCTTATAGCGGTCGTTTAGATTCTGGTAGCTATGTTTTGAATACCCGTACAGGTAAGAAAGAACGTATCAGCCGTATTATGCAGATGCATGCAAATAAACAAAACCCGGTTGATTTTATCGAAGCTGGTGATATTGGTGCTGCGGTAGGGTTTAAAGATATCAAAACAGGAGATACTTTGTGTAACGAAGACAATCCGATCGTTTTAGAATCTATGACCTTCCCTGAACCGGTTATCTCTATCGCTGTTGAGCCAAAAACTCAGGCAGACGTTGATAAAATGGGTATGGCTATTGCGAAATTGGTTGAAGAAGATCCTACATTACGTGTACGTACAGACGAAGAAACCGGTCAAACCATTTTGAGTGGTATGGGTGAGTTACACTTAGAGATCATCATCGATCGTATGAAACGTGAGTTTAAAGTTGAGATCAATCAAGGTGCGCCAATGGTTGCTTACAAAGAAGCTTTCAGAGCAACTGTTCAACACAGAGAAACATATAAGAAACAAACGGGTGGTCGTGGTAAATTCGGTGATATCGCATTTGACCTTGGCCCTGCCGATGAAGAATGGTTGAAAGAAAATCCATTAGGTGGTATGCAGTTTGTGAACGAAATTTTCGGAGGTAGTATTCCAAAAGAATTTATTCCACCGATCATTAAAGGGTTTACATCTAGCATGACTTCGGGTGTGCTTGCAGGTTACCCTGTTGTTGATATGAAAGTTAGAGTACACGATGGTAGCTACCATGATGTGGATTCTGATGCTATCTCTTTCGAACTTTGTGCTAAACAAGGTTTCCGTGAAGCCGGCCGTAAAGCAAAACCTGTTTTACTTGAGCCGATCATGAAAGTAGAAGTATTAACGCCTGATCAATACATGGGTGATGTTACTGGAGACTTGAACCGTCGTCGTGGTATGTTAGAAGGTATGGATAGCAAACATGGTGTACAAGTAATCAAAGCTAAAGTTCCTTTAAGTGAAATGTTTGGTTACGTAACACAATTGCGTTCATTATCTTCAGGTCGTGCTACTTCAACAATGGAGTTCAGTCATTATGCACCTGCACCAAACAATGTATCTGAAGAGATCATTGCTAAATCAAAAGGTAAATTAAAAGTTGAAGACTAATTAGTTCTGCTTCACTTAACTATAAGCCCCCGATAATTATCGGGGGCTTTTTTATTATTTAGTTTAGTTTTTATGGTATAATAATTGATACTTTTGTATCAACCAATCACAATACTTTATGAAATTCATTACCACACTAATACTTGCCATCTCCATAGTAAATATCGGGTTTGCTCAGAAAAGCAAATTGGATAATGATCACGAAGCTTTTTTCAGATTTGGTGTAAAAGCGGGTGTAAACATTAATAAAATTCAAGGTAGCTCATACAAAGAAGGGTATAACTATAACTACCAAGTAGGAGGGTTTATGCAATTTAACTTTAGCCAACGATTGGGAATACAACCCGAAGTAAGCCTGGTACAAACCTCGACTGAGTTTACTGATGATAATTCAAATGTTTATAATGACTTGTTTAGAGACGGTACTCAAAAAAATGCAAAACTCGATTATCTTGAAGTGCCAATCTTACTTAACATAAATGTGGGTCCGAGTAAAAGAGTAAAACTTCAGGTGGGGCCTTCTTTTGGCAGTTTGTTGAAGGAAACAGTCGATAGTTTGAAAACACCAAGTACATTTTTTAAAAAGGCCGATATAAGCGCTATAGGTGGCTTATGGCTTCAATTGCCGTTAGTGAATTTAGGTGCCAGATATAAGATCGGGCTCAATAATATCAACAATACAGAAGTCAGCGATGAGGTATGGCGCAATCAGGCTTTTCAGATATTTATTGGAATTACCCTATAAAAAATTTGGTTTATTAAAGATATTTTCTACCTTTGCTCTACACTTCAACTATCTTAGCTAGCAAATAATTGTCCCCTTAATACAATTTTTGCCTTTAAGTTTATCCGTATCCGTTACTTGGTTCGCTAAGAGTTTCACGTATTTATTTTGGTATAATAATCCACCCATCCTTCGAAATGTCGTATGCGTAGCTATATGCTAACGCAAAAACATCCTCTATTTTTTGACTTACCACAATTTGGTTGAGATAATATTTCTCCGCCTACAACTTAACAAATTTTAATTTTTTAGCAAGATGAAGAAAAATTTGACTAAGGCGATTGTGGTTTTTTTGCTGACATTTTATGTTGGTAACTCATTCGCTCAAACACCATGGAAATGCGACGGCAGAGCCATTGGTACTTACAATCCGGGAAGCAACACTTTTACGGATGACACAAAACTTTACTCCGCAGTATTTGACGCATTGGGTAATGTAACTTATTTAGATAAACCTGCTACTACCGGAATCGGTTTAAATGCATTGGGATTTAGAAAACAAGATGGTTTCGTATATGGTATCCGTTATACCAACTATGATGGAAACCTTAATCACCTTTGTCGTATTGATTCAACAGGTATTATTGATGACCTTGGTTCTGTTTCAGGATTAATTACAAATGTTCAATATTTCGCCGGATCATTTGATCTTAATGGTGATCTATATGCAACATCCGGTAGCGGTAGTTCTCCTTATCAGTTGTACAAAATAAACGTAGCTACTAAAGTGGCTACAGACTTAGGCACCATGCCTTATCGTATCATTGATATGGCATTTGATCCGATCACAAATGACCTTTATGCTACTAGCTCAAATTTAACTAATAATGGCGGCGAGCTTTTGAAAATCGATCTAAGTACAAATCCTGCAACAGTTACCAGTGTTGGTTCATTTAGCGTATTTATGTTCGGGCTTTTCTTTGCAGACGGTAATCAGTTATATGGTTTTGGAAGATCAGCAGAAGATAATACAACTTCATATTATAAATTAAATAAAACAAATGGTTCCGTAACAAGCGCAGGGGATGGACCTATGGCTACTAACGCCGACGCATGTAGTTGTCCGTACAGATTATCTCACTCTTTACTAGGAAAAGCGACTTGTATCAATGTTGGTGAAGATGCTGTATTCAAAGTAGCTATTACTAATATTACTTCGGCTCCACAGAATACCAAGTTTGATTTAACACTTGATAAAAGGTTTAAATTCACAGAATCTGCATCGCAAATTCAAACAAATATTCAAGCTGCATTTCCGGGTTCATCTGCTGTAGTAACAATTAGTAATGCTAACGGAGGTACAAACAATGTAATATCTATCAGTACCATTACCGTTCCTGTTACTACTTCGGTTCCTTCTACAGTTAGTCTTGCTATTAAAGCGGGCGTGTTAGGATTTACTCCCGGCGAACAAATTATATTTCAATCAACCATCAGTGTACCTGGAGATCCCCTTAATCTTGGTACAGACGTATCTGATGACCCTCTTACTGCACAACTTGATGACGCTACTACACTTACTATTTGCTTACCGGATGAAGGTCCGCTCCCTGTTTCTATTACTGATTTTAAAGGTCAGTTAAATCAAGGAACGGCTAACCTTAGCTGGAAAACAAACAATGAGCTGAACACCAGAAAATTTGAAATTGAAAGAAGTTTTGACGGAACAAGCTTTGCACAATTAAATGTTGTTGCAGCTAAAGGCAGCAACGCTTCAAGTGCTTATCAGTTCAGTGATGCAGGCATTCCTGCAAATGCAGTTGTTTATTATCGACTAAAGATCATAGATAATGATGGCTCTTTTAAATACACTTCAATAGTAGTTTTAAAAACAGATGACATAGCTAAAGAAGCAGCTATCTATCCATCTCCATTCAATGATAGAATTGCGGTAACAACCAATGTTGAAACAAAAGGCAAGGTGATTGTAGCGATTACCGATGCTGCAGGTAGAAAGATGACAGAAAGATCAACTACTGTTGAACCGGGTTCCAATACTGTTACTTTAGATGGATTAGGTAAACTTCAAGAAGGGTTTTACTTCATCCAGATCTACAATAATGGTAAATTAATTAGCACTAAGAAAACAATGAAATTACAATAGGTCTCTTGCTACTATTGGGAAAAGGTTGCCCTAAAAATCAACCTTTTCATTTTTCTTTTTCAAGAGCTGATTCAAAAGGCATCATACTTTTTGCGATCATTTAAATATACTTATCCGTACATCCTGTCTAATGCCGCTGTGTCAGCTTTCGTATCTGATGCTATCAATCCCTTATTTCTACGAACCAAGTATTCGTAACCCTATTAAAATAAAAGATCTGACAAGATGAAACAAACTTCACTAAAACAAATTTTAGCTGTATTGCTGTTGCAGCTGAGTCTAACAGCATCCGCACAAACACCATGGAAATGCGATGGCCGGGTAATCGGTACCTGGAGCGCTTCGGAAGGAGCAAGCATTAGCACCAACCTCTACACTGCTTCGTTTACCCCATCTGGCAATGTTAGCTATGTAAACAAACCTGCTACAGCCAACATCGGATTAAATGCCATTGGCTTTAGAAAACAGGATGGCTTCGTTTATGGTATCCGTTATGAAAGCAGCAATGCAAATGCACTCATTCGTATTGATTCTGCAGGCACTATGACCAATTTGGGAAATATTTCTAACATGACAGGAGACGCTTACTATGCAGGTGCAGTAGACGTAAATGGTTATTTGTATGTAACAAGAAACAGTAGTCCGTATACTTTGTATAAAGTAGATGTAACTACAAAAACGGCAACAAGTATTGGAGGCACAGGTCGTACATTTGTTGATATTGCATTTGATCCGCTTACAAATACATTATACGGAGTTAGCGGTGCAACATTATATACCATCGATATAAATAGCGGAGCTTCAACACAAGTAGGAAGCAGCTACACAGGTACCATGTTTGGTCTTTTCTTTACCGATGGTGCTGAACTGTATGGCTTTCATACTTCTAATGTGAATTCCAGTAGTACGCCTACTACATATTATAAAATCAATAAAGCAACAGGTACACGTACCGCTGCAGGCTCCGGGCCTCAAGCTACACGTGCGGATGCATGTAGTTGTCCGTTCAGATTATCACATACAATGAAAAGTAAATCAAATTGTATGCTTGCAGGTCAGGATTCTGTATTTACCATAGCTATTACAAACATTACATCAAGTACTCAAAATGCTACTTATGACCTTACAATGGACAAACGGTTTTCTTTTACCGAAACCGCTGCACAGATTCAGGCAAATATACAAGCAGCATTCCCAGGCTCTTCAGCAGTTGTAACAATTACAAGTGCAAACGGAGGTACAAATAATGTGATCTCTGTTAATAGTATATCCGTTCCCGTTACCGATCCAACACCTGCTTCATTTAAGCTGGCCTGGAAAGCAAAAGCCACAGGCTTTACATCAGGAGAACAAATTTTATTTCAATCTGTGATAGATGTGCCGGGGAATACCCTTAGTCTTGGCGCTGATTTTTCTGACGACCCTCTTACTGCACAATTGGATGACGCTACTACACTTACTATTTGCGTACCAACAGGAGGCCCTTTGCCTGTTAGTATTACCGATTTCAAAGGTCAATTAGATCAAAAAAATGCTAACCTTAACTGGGTAACACAACAGGAATTGAATACACAAAAATTCGATGTTGAAAAAAGTTTTGATGGTGTAAACTTTAGTAAAGTGGCAAGCGTACCTGCAAAACCCAATACGGGTATTGCAATGAGTTATCAGTACACAGATATTAATGTGGCAGGTGGTTCAATTGTCTATTACAGATTGAAAGCAATTGATAATGATGGTAATTTCAGGTATAGTCCGGTGATCATTTTAAAAGTAAACGCAACCCTAGGGCAAACTACTATTTACCCTACAGCCTTTACCGGTCGTATATCGGTGAATACCGGTGTTGCAGTAAACAGTAAGGTGACTATTTCGCTTTCTGATGCTGTCGGAAAAAAAGTAGCAGAAAAAACTACATTGATCAATACAGGAAATAATACGATCACATTAGATGGCTTATCACAATTGCAACAAGGTTTTTACTTTGTAAAAATTTACAACGGAGAACAATTGTTGGAAACCAAAAGAGTAATAAAATTACAATAGGTTATCTTCCTACTATTAGAAAAAGGTTGCTGTAAAATGCAACCTTTTTTTATTTTGATGCAACTGTATAATAATAAAATAGCCGAGAAGACAAAAAGACGAGAACCTTTTATTAAGATTCCGACTTACCGTCTTACCGGCAAAAAATAACAATATGCAAAACATCTCCCTTCAAAATCTATTACTGATCGACATCGAAACAGTTTCAGAAAAACCGGAATTCAACGAACTCAATAAAGACTGGCAAATACTCTGGGAAGAGAAGAATAGCAGAAACTTACCCGAAGGAATTTCCATTACAGACTATTATCCGCAAAGAGCAGGAGTGATGGCAGAGTTTGCAAAGATTGTTTGTATCAGTATCGGTTATTTTAAAAAGGAAGATGATTGGAAGTTGAGAATAAAATCATTTTATAGTGATGATGAGAAGGTATTGCTGAAAGATTTTATGGAAACCATTCAGCAAATGGAATCCATAAATAACAAATGGTGCTTTACCGGGCACAATATCAAAGAGTTTGATATCCCTTTTTTATGCAGACGATTGCTCATTAATAACTTCCCCATTCCCCCTTACTTAGATTTTCAAAATATGAAACCCTGGGAAACCAATATGATCGATACTTTTCAATACTGGCGCTTTGGTGATTATAAAAACTATACTTCTTTAAAATTGCTTGCGGCGGCCTTAAATGTACCATCACCAAAAGATGATATCGATGGCAGTATGGTGGGGCATGTATACTGGAAAGAAAATGATCTGAAACGTATTGCGGTTTATTGTCAGAAAGATGTGGTAACCGTGGCGAATGTTATTTTACGGTTTAAGCATATGGATTTGCTGAGAACGGAACAGGTTGTTTTTGCTTAATTTACAATGAGTTAGAATGTGCAAATTACCTTTGACTTGATTTTCTAGTTAATCTTTTATTGATTGAGTAGAAATAAATGGATTTTTCCAAAAAACTTTCCAATTCCTTTTGCTATTTCAACTCAACCCCTTACCTTTGCACTCCAAATTCAAAAAACAGAATTTAAAAGTTCTTTTTATATGTCACAAAGAATCAGAATAAAACTACAGTCTTACGACCACAACTTAGTTGATAAATCAGCTGAGAAAATTGTAAAAACAGTACGTAGTACTGGCGCAGTTGTAACAGGACCTATTCCTTTACCTACGCACAAAAAGATCTTTACTGTGTTGCGTTCTCCTCACGTTAATAAAAAAGCTCGTGAGCAGTTTCAATTGTGTACACATAAACGTTTATTAGACATATACACTAGCAGCAGCCGTACGGTTGACGCTCTAAGTAAATTAGACCTGCCAAGTGGTGTAGATGTTGAGATTAAGGCTTAATGAACCATCCGTTTAGGCGGAAAGGCAAAAAGTCAGTTCTTATAACTAAATATTGAAACGTCCATCTGTTTATATATAAACAGCGCTGGATATAAAAAAAGATACAATGAAAAGTATTATTGGAAAGAAAATTGGCATGACCAGTGTCTTTGATGCAACAGGCAAGCAAACTGCCGTTACGATCATTGAAGCAGGTCCATGCGTAGTTACACAAAAGAAAACCGTAGATACAGACGGTTACAATGCACTCCAAATTGCATTCGGAGATAAGAAAGAAAAGCACTCCATCAAAGCTGAAACAGGCCACTTCGCCAAAGCTCAGACTTCCCCTAAAAAAGTAGTAAAAGAAATCCGCGATAGCGAAATAGATAAAAATGTTGGTGAATCGATCACTGTTGACATATTTGCCGAAGGCGATAGCGTTGAAGTAGTTGGAACCAGCAAGGGTAAAGGTTTCCAGGGTGTTGTAAAACGTCATGGTTTCCATGGTGTGGGTGAACAATCTCATGGTCAGCACGATCGTCAAAGAGCTCCGGGTTCAATCGGTAACTCATCTGATGCATCACGTGTGTTTAAAGGTATGCGTATGGCTGGTAGAATGGGACAGGACAGAGTGAAAATGAAAGGATTGAAAGTAGTTAAAATTTTCGCAGAAAAGAATTACATATTAGTAAGTGGTTCAGTTCCGGGACATAACGGTTCAATCGTTTTAATTCAAAAATAATTTTTATAAAACACGTGAGTGTTTAAAAGATAAAGCAAATGCAAGTAGATATTTTAAATATTAGTGGAGCTAAAACCGGCAGAACAATTGATTTGCCTGAAGAAATTTTTGGCGCAGAACCAAACAATCATGTTATTTATTTAGCAGTGAAACAATACCTGGCTGCTCAACGTCAGGGTACACACAAAGTAAAAACAAGAGCTGAGGTTCACGGTTCGTCAAAAAAATTGCACAAGCAAAAAGGTACCGGTGGTGCTCGTAAAGGTAACTTACGTTCTCCGATCTATAAAGGCGGTGGTACTATCTTTGGTCCAAAACCTCATAGCTACGATTTCAAATTGAACCGTAAAGTAAAAGACCTTGCTAAAATCAGTGCATTGAGCTACAAAGCAAAAGAAAATGCGATTGTTGTATTGGAAGACCTTGCTTTGGAAACTCCAAAAACAAAACAAGTTGCAGCTATCTTGAAAAGCATCAACGTTGCTGATAAAAAAACACTTTTTGTTACTCCTGAACACAACGATAATGTTTACTTAAGCTTAAGAAACATTCCATCTGTAAAAGGAAGTTCTTTGAGTGATGTAAACACATACGATATCGTAAATGCTAGCGTATTGGTTTTTACTGAAAGCGTAGCAAAAATTTTCAGCGAAGAGCAAGCGAACTAATTAATTGATTTGAAAATTATAAGAAGTTATGAAACTGTCTGAAGTATTAATAAAGCCGATCTTATCTGAAAAGATAAATAAGCAAACAGAAAAATTGAACCGTTACGCTTTTGTGGTAAGCAGAAAAGCTAACAAATTAGAGATCAAAAAAGCTGTCGAAGAATTTTACGGTGTGCAAGTACAAAACGTGAACACTACAGTTATGCCTGGTAAAGCTAAATCTCGTTACACAAAAGCAGGATTTTTAAATGGTCGTAAACCAGCTAAAAAGAAAGCGTTTGTAACAGTAGCAGAAGGCGAAACAATTGATATCTACGGAACAGTATAAGAACCCCCCATCCCCTAAAGGGGAGTAGGGTAACCAAATAATAAAATAAAGCATGGCAATTCTGCTGCCGCAAAATGCAGAGATTAACAAATATAAAGTTCCAAGTTCCCCTTTAGGGGATAGGGGCAAAGAAATTAATAACAATGGCATTAAGAAAGTACAAACCTACCACAGCCGGAACTCGTTGGAGAATTGGTAATGCGTATGCAGAGATCACTACTAACACTCCGGAAAAATCATTGCTTGAAAAACAAAAAAGCACTGCTGGTAGAAACTCACAAGGTAGAAGAGCAATGCGTTATATGGGTGGCGGTAACAAAACCATGTATCGTGTAATTGATTTTAAAAGAGATAAAAAAGATATTCCTGCTACTGTAAAAAGTATCGAATATGATCCAAACCGTACAGCATTCATCGCTTTATTGAGCTATGCTGATGGTGAAAAACGTTACATCATTGCTCCAAACGGGTTACAAGTTGGTGCAACAGTTTTAAGTGGTGATGCAGTAGCTCCTGAATTAGGAAATGCATTACAATTGAAAAACATGCCTTTAGGTACAAACGTTCACAATATTGAAATGCAACCGGGTCAAGGTGGTAAATTGGTACGTAGCGCAGGTAGCAGTGCTCAATTGTCGAACAAAGAAGAAAAGTATGGTATTTTAAAAATGCCTTCTGGAGAACTAAGAAAAGTATTGATCAATTGCTACGCAACAGTTGGTGTTGTTAGTAATAGCGACCATAATTTGGAGAGTGCAGGTAAAGCAGGCCGTAATCGTTGGAAAGGTGTTAGACCAAGAACAAGAGCGGTAGCGATGAACCCGGTAGATCACCCGATGGGTGGTGGTGAAGGTAGAGCTTCAGGTGGTCACCCACGTAGCCGTACAGGTAAATATGCTAAAGGCGAAATTACACGTACAAGAGGAAAAGGATCAGATAAAATGATCATCCAAAGAAGAAACGGAAAAAAATTAAGTAAATAATTCACTGTTAAAATATCTCGGTGATAAACTGGGAGAATCAACAAAAAACAATATAACATGGCTCGTTCGATAAAAAAAGGTCCTTATATAGATGCTAACTTAGAAGATAAAGTATTAGCAATTAATGAAGGAAAAAATAAGAAAGGTGTGATCAAAACTTGGTCTCGTCGTTCTACAATTTCTCCGGATTTTGTTGGTCATACTCTAGCAGTACATAATGGCAATAAATTTATTCCTGTATATGTAACTGAATTTATGGTTGGACATAAATTAGGAGAATTTGCACCAACAAGAAATTTTAGAGGTCACTCAAGTAAAAAAATATCATAAAAACGTTTAAAACGTTTAATAGGTTTAACAAGATCAACGTTTTAAACCTTTTAAACATCTTAAACCTTTCAAACATAAAGAAATGGAAGCAGTAGCTAAACTTAACAATTACCCAACATCACCACGTAAAATGCGTTTACTGGCTGATTTGATCCGTGGCATGGAAGTAGAGAAAGCTTTAGGTGTATTACAATTCAACCCTAAGCATCCTGCAGTACCGATGTACAAACTGTTGAAAAGTGCGATCAATAACTGGGAGCAAAAAAATACAGAAGCGAAAGTTGAAGATGCAAAGTTGATCGTAAAAACAATTATGGTAGATAACGGAAGAGTTATTAAGCGTATGCGTCCTGCTCCTCAAGGTAGAGGTTACAGAGTTCGTAAACGTAGCAATCATGTAACAATTGTTGTAGATAGTAAAAATTAAAATTTTAAAATAAAGTGTGAGATTCACTCACATCGAAAATTAACAATATGGGTCAAAAAGTAAATCCGATTGCAATCAGACTAGGTATCATCAGAGGATGGGACAGTAACTGGTATGCGAATAAAAAAGATTTTGGTAAAAAGCTAATTGAAGACAATAAGATCAGAAATTATCTGAATGCCCGTATCAATAAAGGTGGTATCTCTAAGATCGTTATTGAGCGTACGTTGAACAAGTTGATCGTTACGATTCATACATCTAAGCCAGGTATCATTATCGGTAAAGGTGGTGGTGAAGTTGATAGAATTAAAGAAGAGTTGAAAAAACTTACCAGCAACGAAGATGTACAAATAAACATTTTAGAAATACGCCGTCCGGAATTAGATGCTCAAATTGTTGCAGATACAATTGCTCGTCAGTTAGAAGGACGTATCAATTTCAAACGTGCCGTTAAAATGGCTATTGCTTCAGCATTACGTATGGGTGCAGAAGGAATTAAAGTAAGATGCGGTGGTCGTTTAGGTGGTGCAGAAATTGCACGTAGCGAAGAGATCAAACAGGGTCGTACTCCATTACATACTTTACGTATGGACATCGATTACGCAAATGTTTTTGCTCAAACAGTTTACGGGAAGATCGGTATCAAAGTATGGATCTGTAAAGGTGAAGTTTTGGCTAAGAGAGATCTAAATCCAAACATCCTTGCAGGTGGTGGTAAAGAAGGTGATTCAAGAGGTGGTTTTGAAAACCGTGGCGGTGGAGATAGGAGAGATGACCGTAGAGGTGGTGGAGACAGAAGAGGTGGTGGAAACCGTGGTGGCGGAGCTGCCGGCGGACGTCGCTAATTAAAAATTTAGAATTAAAAATTAGAAAACAGTTTTTGAGATAACGGGAAATCATAAATCTCAAATCGTAAATCGAAATAAGATGTTATCACCGAAAAGAGTAAAACATAGAAAAGCCCAAAAAGGCCGTATCAGAGAAGTTGCTAAAAGAGGCACAACTATTTCTTTTGGTTCATTTGGATTAAAAGCTTTAGAGCCAATTTGGTTAACAAACAGACAAATTGAAAGTGCTCGTCAAGCTATGACTCGTCATATGAAGAGAGAAGGGAATGTTTGGATCAGAATTTTTCCTGATAAACCAATCACTAAAAAGCCTGCTGAAGTAAGGATGGGTAAAGGTAAAGGTAACCCTGAATACTGGGCTGCTGTGGTAGAACCGGGACGTATCTTGTTCGAAGCTGATGGTGTTCCTTTACAAGTTGCTAAAGAAGCATTTGAATTAGCAGCACAAAAATTACCAATTGCAGTAAAATTTGTAGTACGCAGAGATTACCAAGCATAAAAAACAATTAGCTGATTTGAAAATTTGAAAATGTGACGATGGTTCACAATCTTCAAATCTCCAAATTATCAAATTACCAAATTAATAACAATGTCAAAGAAAGTAGATTTTTTAGCGAGCATAAACAGTTTAAGTCTTGAAGACTTAAAAGCTAAGATAGCTGAAGACGAATTGCGTCTTAAGAAAGTATCTTTTGCTCACAGTATTTCTCCATTGGAGAATCCGGTAAGTTTACGTTTTATGCGTAAAGACCTGGCTCGTTTAAAAACAGCATTAAGAAAAAAAGAATTAGGATTTTAATTGATCCATAAAAATTTCAACAATGAGTGAAGTAACAACAATAGCAAGAAACCTGCGTAAAACGAAATTAGGCGTAGTGTCTAGCAACAAAATGGATAAAACCATTACTGTTAATGTAGAAAGAAAAGTAAAGCATCCGCTTTATGGAAAATTCGTAAAGAAATCTACAAAATTCCATGCGCATGACGAGAAAAACGAATGCAGCATCGGTGATACTGTAAGAATTATGGAATCTCGTCCTTTGAGCAAAACAAAGCGTTGGAGATTGGTAGAGATCGTTGAAAAAGTGAAATAATAAAAAGCTTAAAGCTATTAGCTTCAAGCCACAAGTAAAAATTAAAACGCCGAAAGCCAAAAGCTGTTTCTTGCAGCTTGTAGCTTGAAGCTCAAAGCTAAATAAAAATGATTCAGCAAGAAAGTAGATTAAACGTAGCAGATAACAGCGGTGCCAAAGAGGTTTTGTGTATTCGTGTGTTAGGCAACTCTGGTCAGGACTACGCTAAAATCGGTGATAAAATAGTTGTTACTGTAAAAGATGCAATGCCTGCCGGTGGTATCAAAAAGGGTACTGTTAGTAAAGCTGTTATCGTTCGTACAACAAACAAATTACGTCGTAAAGACGGTTCTTATATCCGTTTTGACGACAACGCAGTAGTGTTGTTGAACAATTCAGATGAACCAAGAGGTACACGTATTTTTGGCCCGGTGGCTCGTGAATTAAGAGATAAAGGCTATATGAAAATCATTTCATTAGCTCCGGAAGTATTATAAAAACCAGCTTCAAGCTATTAGCTTCAAGCCTCAAGAAAAAAATAAATGCTAAAAGTGAAAAGTTGCCCTTGCAGCTTGTAGCTTGAAGCTCAAAGCTTAAATAAAATGAGTACAAGATTTAAACAAAAGTTCAGCATTAAAAAGGGAGATAGCGTAATTGTTATCACCGGCGAAGATAAGGATCTTAAAAAGCCACGTAAAGTGTTGGAGGTAATTGTAGAAAAAAGCAGAGTGTTAGTAGAAGGTGTTAACATCGTAACTAAACACACAAAGCCAACTTCTCAAAACACCAAAGGTGGTATCGTTAAGGTAGAAGCGCCAATAGCTATTTCTAATGTAATGCTTTGGGATGCTAAAGCCGGTGCGCCAGCTAAAGTAAAACGTACCAGAGAGAACGGTAAATTAATTCGTGTATCAAAAAAATCAGGGGAGGTAATCTAACATGGCAACAACAACATATACTCCAAGATTAGCGGACAAATACTCTAAAGAAGTTGTTCCTGCTTTAATGAAAAAATTTGGTTATAAAACCATTATGCAAGCGCCTAAATTAACCAAGATCTGTTTGAATCGTGGTGTGAACGGGGCTGTAGCAGATAAAAAATTAGTTGATATCGCTGTAGAAGAGTTAACAACTATTACCGGTCAAAAAGCCGTAGCAACGATGTCTAAAAAAGATATCTCAAACTTTAAATTACGTAAGAACATGCCTATCGGTGCAAGAGTTACTTTACGTGGTGTAAAAATGTTTGAATTCTTAGACAGATTTGTTTCTGTTTCTTTACCACGTGTACGTGATTTCAAAGGTGTAAATGATAAAGCATTCGACGGAAGAGGTAACTATACATTAGGTATCACTGAACAAATTATTTTTCCTGAAATTGATATCGATAAAGTGAATAAGATTACTGGTATGGACATCACTTTCGTAACAACAGCTAATACAAACGAAGAAGCGTATGAATTGTTGAAAGAATTGGGAATGCCATTTAAAAACGTAAAAAAATAATTAATAAAATAGAACATGGCAAAAAAATCAATTGAAGCCAGGCAAAGAAAGCGTGAAGCAATGAACGCTAAATATGCTGAAAAAAGAGCAGCCTTAAAAGCAGCCGGTGATTACAAAGCGTTAGATGCATTGCCAAAAAATGCTTCTCCCGTTCGTTTAAAAAATCGTTGCCAATTAACAGGCCGTCCAAGAGGGTACATGAGACATTTCGGAATTTGTAGAAATGCTTTCCGTGACATGGCTTCTCAAGGGAAAATACCGGGTGTTGTAAAAGCAAGCTGGTAAAACAATGTGCTGATTAGCCGATGTGCTAATAAGCCGATTGAAAAAATAAAAATTTAAAAAGGTTCGATGTGCTTCACTGTACATCAGCAAATTAAAAAATATATTATGGTAACAGATCCTATAGCAGATTTTCTTACAAGAATCCGTAATGCACAGATGGCTAACCATCGTATTGTGGAAATTCCTGCGTCTAATTTGAAAAAACGCATGACCGAGATCTTGTACGACAAAGGTTACATTTTAAAATACAAATTTGAAGATGATAGCAAACAAGGCGTTATTAAAATAGCGTTGAAGTATGATGCATCTACAAAATTGCCTGTAATTCAAAGTTTAGAAAGAGTAAGCCGTCCGGGTTTACGTACTTATGCTAAACCAGATGAATTTAAAAGAGTAAAGAACGGATTGGGTATTGCCATCGTTTCTACCTCTAAAGGTGTAATGACCGACAAAGAAGCAAAAGCTCAAAATGTTGGTGGTGAAGTATTGTGTAATATTTACTAAGAAATACAGATCGACAATTAAGCCTAAGTCGTGGCTGAACACGATCAATTATAAAAACAAATAATAAATCGACTATGTCTAGAATAGGAAAAAAACCGGTAGAGATCACTTCAGGTGTTACAATAACAGTTGGTGCTGATAATGTAGTTACTGTTAAAGGACCAAAAGGTGAATTGAAACAGGCGGTTGACAGAGATATTAAACTGGAAATTAAAGACGGAACTTTAGAATTAGTTCGTCCTACAGACCAGATCCGCCACAGAGCAATGCACGGTTTATATCGTTCATTGATCGCTAATATGGTGAAAGGTGTTACTGAAGGATACAAAAAGCAAATGGAACTAGTGGGTGTAGGTTTTAAGGCAGCTAATCAGGGTAACTTATTAGATCTTGCTTTAGGTTATTCTCACAATATCATTTTTGAAATACCAAAAGAATTAAAAGTTGTTACTTCTCAAGAAAAAGGTCAAAATCCAATCATTACTTTAGAAGGATCTGACAAACAATTACTTGGCGCTGTATGTGCTAAATTACGTAGCCTGCGTAAACCAGAACCTTACAAAGGTAAAGGTGTGAAATTTGTAGGTGAGGTATTGAGAAGAAAAGCAGGTAAATCAGCAGGTAAGTAACAAGGTTTAAAATGTTGTAAACGTTTAAAAGGTTCAGCAAGTTAAAACCTATTAAAGTTCTTCAACCTTTTCAGCCTATTAAACAAAATAACAATCCCGGCAGAATCGGGGTAAAAAATAAAGGTTATGAATAACAAATCAAGTGCAAGAGTAAAGATAAAATACCGCATCCGTAAAAAAGTTAGCGGTGTAAGTGTAAAACCACGTTTAAGTGTTTTCAGAAGTAATTCTGATATCTATGCTCAATTGATCAATGATGATAATGGTACAACATTGGCATCTGCATCATCAAAAGATAAAGATATCTTAGCTCAAAAAGTAAACAAAACTGAAAAAAGTAAATTAGTAGGAAATGCTATCGCAAAGAAAGCTTCTGAACTAGGTGTTACTACAGTAGTTTTTGATCGTGGCGGATATATCTATCATGGAAGAGTAAAAGCAGTAGCTGAAGGTGCTCGTGAAGGCGGATTACAATTTTAATTTAAAATTTCTAATAACAAATACATGTTAAAAGCAAACGATAACAGAGTAAAAGCAGGCGACTTAGAGTTGAAAGAAAAAGTTGTTGCTATCAACCGTGTTGTAAAAACAACAAAAGGTGGCCGTGCATTTAGTTTTTCTGCCCTTGTAGTAGTAGGTAATGGCGCTGGTGTTGTGGGTCAAGGTTTAGGTAAAGCTAAAGAAGTACAAGAAGCAATTACTAAAGGTATTGAAGATGCAAAAAAGAATTTGATAAAAGTTCCTATCATGCATGGTACTATACCTCACGATCAATGGACCAAAGAAGGTGCTGCAAAAGTGTTGATCAAACCAGCCGCACATGGTACCGGTGTAATTGCCGGAGGTAGCATGAGAGCTGTTTTGGAAGCTGCAGGTGTAACTGACGTATTGGCTAAAAACTTAGGTTCTGCTAACCCTACTAACGTGGTAAAAGCAACTGTAAAAGCATTAGCATCTTTACGTGAGCCGGTTTCTGTTGCAAAAACAAGAACTATTTCTTTGAAGAAAGTATTTAACGGGTAAAATGTTATAAGTAATGAGTAGTAAGTAATAAGATTGTTTTATGCTTACAACCTACGACTTACAACTTAAAACTATATAAAATGGCTAAGATTAAAGTAACACAAATAAAAAGCGTAATTGACAGACCTGAGCGTCAGAAGAGAACTATGCAAGCGCTGGGTTTAAGAAAATTAAACGCTACTGTTGAAGTAGAAGCTACTCCTCAAATTTTAGGAATGGTAACTAAGGTTAACCATTTAATTAAAGTAGAAGAGGTTAAGTAATTTGCAAATGTGCCAATATGCCAATCTGCAAATGGTTACTAGCAACAGATAAACTTTAAATTGAATTTTGCACATTTGCATATTTGCTAATCTGCACATTAATAACAAGCGAGGGGTGATACCCCGTAAGTACAAAATCAAAAAATATGAAATTACACGAATTAAGACCAGCAAAAGGAGCAACGCACAAAGCAATCCGTATCGGTCGTGGCGAAGCAAGTGGTAAAGGTGGTACATCTACAAAAGGTAACAAAGGTGGACAAAGTCGTGCCGGTTATAAAAGCAAACCAGCTTTTGAAGGTGGACAGATGCCAATTCAACGCCGTGTTCCAAAACGTGGGTTTAAAAATATTAACCGTGTTGAATACAAAGTGATCAACGTAGGTAAAATAGATCATTACGCTGAAAAATATGGTATTACTGAATTCAGCTTGCAAAATCTATACATTAACGGTTTAATCAGCCAGTTTGATAGCGTTAAGATCTTAGGTGTAGGAGAAATTAAAGGAAAATATTCTTTTAAAGTAAATGCGGTAAGTGAAAAAGCAAAAACTGCAATTGAAGCTGCCGGTGGTTCAGTAGAGATAATTAAATAATTTAACGATATTTGCGGACGCATTTCTACTTGCCTTTATTTGGCAGGGTTGAAAAGCGTCTTTTTTCTTTTAATCAAAATATTTAAATCGCTTAAGTCTGTGAAGAAATTCATTCAAACATTAAAGAATATCTGGAGCATTGAAGAGCTGCGGAAGAAAATATTATTTACCCTATTACTCATATTTATTTATCGTGTTGGTTCGTACATCGTATTGCCAGGTATCGATCCTAATAAATTAGAGAACCTAAGTAAAAGCACTCAAAGCGGTATGCTTGGTTTGTTAGATGCTTTTGTTGGTGGTGCGTTTTCTAAAGCGTCCATCTTTGCATTGGGTATCATGCCTTATATTTCTGCATCTATCTTTATGCAGTTGATGACAATTTTAGTTCCTCAAATGGCTAAAATTCAAAAAGAAGGAGAGAGTGGCAGAAAGAAGATCAATCAATGGACACGTTATCTAACAGTAATTGTTACTGCGTTTCAGGCTGCTGCCTATATCGGTTATCTTAAAAGCCCGGCTAATGCTGAAGCTTTGATCCAGTCTTTCAGCAGTTATTTTGTTCTTTCTACTGTGATCATTTTAACAGTAGGTACTTTGTTTGTAATGTGGTTGGGTGAAAAAATCACTGATAAAGGTTTAGGCAATGGTACTTCTATCATTATTATGATGGGTATCCTTGCAAGATTGCCACAAGCATTCATTCAGGAATGGACATCAAGAGCTGCTAAAGGTGGTGGTGGTTTGTTGATCTTCTTAATTGAAATTGCATTTTTAGTTGCCATCATCATGGGACTGATCATGTTAATTCAAGGTACAAGAAGAGTGCCTGTAAACTACGCTAAACAAATTGTTGGTAATAAACAATTGGGTGGTGCAAGAAACTTCTTACCATTGAAAGTAAATGCATCGGGTGTAATGCCGATCATCTTTGCTCAGGCAATTTTGTTCTTACCTACTATTTTCTCAGGATTTACCGGTGGCGGATGGGCTAAATATTTTACAGATCATACCAATGTTATTTATATGTTGGTGTATTCTTTCTGTGTAATTGCATTTACCTTTTTATATACTGCTTTGATCTTTAATCCTAAGCAAATGGCAGAAGATCTTAAGCGTAGTAATGGGTTTATACCGGGTGTAAAACCAGGCCAGCCAACTGCAGATTATATCGGTACCATTATGGATAGAATTACTTTACCGGGAGCTGTATTACTTGCTTTTGTTGGTATTCTTCCGGGTATATTCCAATTGGTGTTTAATACGCAACAAGGTTTTGCAAGTTTTTATGGTGGTACTTCTTTATTAATTATGGTTGGTGTAATTTTAGATACATTACAACAAATAGAAACTCAATTATTAATGCGTCAATACGATGGGTTAATGAGCGGTGGAAGAATTCAGGGAAGACAAACACAAACTGTAGCTTCGGGTATGTAAACCCCCATCCCCTGAAGGGGAGTAAGGCAATAGCATAAAATTATATAAACCCCGACGTTGTTGTCGGGGTTTGTTTTTAAATAATATTTTTAATTTTTATTTTCCCTTTAGGGGATAGGGGTATATGATCCATTATAAAACAAAAGACGAAATTGAGCTGATGCGTCAAAGCAGTTTACTGGTAAGTAAAACACTGGCGGAGGTTGCTAAGATCATTAAGCCGGGTATAACTACTCTGGAGATAGATAGTTTTGCTGAACAATTTATTCTGGATAATGGTGCCAAGCCTTCATTTAAAGGTTACGGTAAGCCTGCTTTTCCTTTTGCCTGCTGTATTTCTGTGAACGATGCGGTGGTGCATGGGTTTCCTACTAATGATGCATTGAGGGAAGGTGATATTGTATCGGTTGATGTGGGTGTTTTTAAAAACGGGTTTCATGGTGATAGCGCTTATACCTTTGCGTTAGCAGGTGTTACTGATGATGTAAAAAAGTTATTAGCGGTTACAAAGGCCTCTTTGTACAAGGGTATTGAGAAGGCTGTACATGGTAACCGTATTGGAGATATTTCTTTTGCGATTCAACATTATACAGAGAAAGAGCATGGTTATGGTGTTGTAAGAGATCTTGTAGGGCATGGTTTGGGTGAACATTTACATGAAGACCCACAGGTGCCAAATTATGGTAAAAAGGGCACAGGGGCTAAATTACTTGAAGGGTTGGTTATTGCAATTGAACCAATGATCAATATGGGTACAAAAAATGTTTATCACGATAAAGATGGCTGGACCATCAGAACGGAAGATGGTAAGCCAGCTGCACATTTTGAACATAATGTTGCTGTGCGGAAAGGAAAGGCAGATGTGCTTTCGTCTTTTGCTGAGATTGAGGCTTCGGAGAAGGGGAATGCGAATTTGTGTTCGGATTATTGATTCTTATTAGAATGAAATATATAGGCCCTGTACATTTTGTGCAGGGCTTTTTTTATCAGTATTCTCTACTTTTTTTCTTGACAAAAAAAGTAGCCCCGAAATAATCGGGATGTGCCACAAAAAAGTCAAGGACAAATAAATGGCTCTCCCGATTTTATCGGGACAAGCTGGCGCTTTGTCCGGCCAACGCCACGTGAGCAGTGTTTGGTTTGTTTGGAAAGCTTTATATATGCTAGAATGATTGAAGTGGTATTTTGTTTTTTTTGCCCTTGTTGGTGTTCCATCTACGCTTCAATCTTCGCCGTTGTTTGGTCTTATGACCAACAACGAATAATTTATATCATAAAAAACAACCCTTTCGATTTGTTTATCGTCTTTTGATATAATTATTATTCAAACATATAAATATGCCACAGCTTTATTCTGACTACTGGCCTACATTTTTTACTGCACAATTTTGGAATGGAAGCCATTGTTAAAAGAGAATAAATATAAAGATGAAATAGTTAAAAGTCTACAATTTTTAGTGGAACAAAAGAGAATACGTCTATACGCTTTTGTAATAATGAGCAATCATATCCACTTAATTTGGCAGGCACTTCCCGGTCACACTCCGGGAAAAATTCAATTAAGTTTTATGAAATACACGTCACAACAAATAAAATTCGATCTTCAAAAATCTAATATAAATTTATTAAATCAGTTTAAAGTAGAGGCAAAAGATAGAAAATATCAATTTTGGGAACGTAATGCTCTTTCTATAGAATTGCGAAAAGGAAAAGTTTTTGATCAAAAAATTGAGTATTTGCATTTAAATCCGGTAAAAGCAGGATTGTGTAATTATCCAGAGGAATATTATTATTCATCAGCAAAATTTTATTTAACAGGCATAGATGATTTTAAAATGCTCACTCATTATAATGAGTAAAAACTTATTCTTAAATTTGATATTCATCGTTGGTGTATAACACACAACGATGGCGAAGATTGGAGCGTAGATGGAACACCAACAAGGGCGAAAGCCTTTTCAGACTATTTAACTTCAATAAATAATAACACCACATTTGATTTTTCTGCTCCTACGACAATAATTAATCAGAATGAAAAAATTGAAACAGCTAGAATTAATCTAACATTTATTGGTGGTGTTGAAATTTTTGCAAAATTGAAAAAAGAAGGTACAAATTGGATAGTAACTGATATTACTTCTAGTGATTATGGAGTTACGCTTGGATGGGAATGGAATCAGCAATCATTTACGCAAAGCACTTCTGGAAACGAAATAATTGTCGATGTTTATGGCTTTATTGATTACAATATTTTAATAGATGGATTAGGAACCCTTTATAAGAAAAAACAACATTACCAGTTAAAAATAAATAGCCAAACTGGTAAAATAACATATTTAGCAAAAAAATAAACACAAAATTATGGAAATTAAAAGCATTGATTTAGGGCTATTAGTTTGGTCATTTGTTTGTCTCATTGTTGTTGGGCTGTTATCATACTATATATTTAAATTAGGTAATAGAGCAAGTAAGAAACGAAAACTAAAATAAATAACAGTTCTGACAGGTTCGGGTACAGGAAACAGAAAGTTTAATATTGTTTCCTGAACCAAGGCAAAGAGCAACCGGGCGGTAACCTGGTGGAAGGAATGGTAATTGCTATTGAACCCCTGATCAATATGGCTACTAAAAATGTGTACCACGATAAAGATGGCTAGACCATAGGCACTGAAGATAGAAAACCTGCCGCTCATTTTGAGCATAATGTTGTTGTACAAAAAGGGAAAGCAGATGTGCTTTCTTCATTTGCAGAAATAGAAGCGGCTGAGAAGGGTAATGGAAATTTGTGTTCTGTGATGACTATTCATTGATAATATCATTCAACATTTTTAGCCCTGTACATTTTGTGCAGGGCTTTTTTGAATAGGCTGTATAAGTTAAAAGTGCTTGCGTGAGGGATTGAAGCGGAAATCCTTTTTGTGAGGAACGAACAAAAAGATTGCAGCGTAAAGCCCGACCCAAAGGGGCACGCCATGATATTTTCATGCCCGGCACTAAAGCACCAGGCTATTCGTTACAATACTCTATACCGCATCTCCACTCTTTCATCTTTCCAAATATGATCAGGGCTGATATAACTATCTCTGAATTTAAAGAGGACTCCGGTTTTGGCATAAATGGCTTGTACTAATTCTGAACAGATATATGATTTGTTTCTTTCCCGTTTACCTATTTTGAAAAGAATACGAAGCATTATTCTGAATATTTCCCAATTATCGTATGGTCTGGTTAGTTCATCCAAACCAAAGCTGATGCCTTTATTCAGACTTTCTTTATTGACTTCTACATTTAATTTAGAGATAAACACTTTTCCTTTATACGGCCGCTTGGTTCCTTTATAATCTCTTAAGTATTTGGTCAGGGGCATTAGTCTGATACCAACGCTTGGTTCGGCTTCTAATACTAATACTCTTCCAAGCTCTTCATCTTTGTAAATTACGGCTACATGGCTCCAGGTGCTTTTGGTCAATCGTTGTATGATGCCGGAGAAAAGATAATTGCCACTGCAAAATAGAATATCTCCTGTTTTTAGAAATGGCCTTATTTTCTCGTAAGAAATAGTAGAAATATTTTTTAATTCTTTAGGAGATAACGCATTTGCCATTTAAGTATGTATTTTTATTTTTCTAAGGTACGAATTGGATACTATGAAAAGAAAAAGATTGATAGTAATTGGTGGTGGTGCTGCAGGCTTTTTTTGTGCAGTGAATGCGGCAAGAATGAATGAATTGCTGGAAGTGATCATTGTTGAAAAAACGAGCAAATTGTTGAGTAAGGTTAAGGTGAGTGGCGGTGGTCGTTGTAATGTTACACACCATTGTTTCAGCATTGCGGATATGGTTAAAAAATATCCAAGGGGTGAAAGTTTTTTGAAAAAAGCGTTTCATCATTTTTTTACTTCGGATACGATTGCATGGTTTAAAGAAAGAGGAGTGGAATTAAAAGCTGAGGCCGATGGAAGGATGTTTCCGATTACTGATTCATCGCAAACCATTATTGATTGTTTGATGAAGGAGGTGAACAGGTTTGGGGTGGAGATCATGATGGGGAAGGAAGTGAGAGCGGTGACCTTGGACCATGGTCAATGGTCAATTGTCTTTAATTCTGGGAGTACAATAGTGGCAGACTATGTATGTATTGCCAGTGGCGGTTATCCTAAGTCTGTACAATTTGATTGGTTGAAACAAACAGGTCATACTATTGTAGAACCAACTCCATCTTTATTTACGTTCAATATGCCGGGGAATGCTATTACTGCATTGATGGGTATTACTGTGGAAAATGTTACCGTAAAGATCATCGGTAGTAAATTAACAGAATCGGGCCCTTTATTGATCACACACTGGGGTATGAGTGGACCGGCAATATTGAAGTTGTCTGCATGGGGAGCAAGAGAATTGAAAGCTAAAAATTATGAGTTTGGAATTATTGTGAACTGGTTGCCTGCTTATAATGAGAACAGTTTAAGAGAGCAGTTTCAAAAAATACGTTTTGATATTGCAGCACAGAAAATAGTTAATAGAAATCCGTTTGCATTACCGCAAAGATTGTGGCAATATTTTTTACAACAGTCTGGTATAAACGAAGATATGCGTTGGGCTGATCTGCCGGCGAAGGAGCAAAATAAACTGATCAAGCATTTATGTGCTCAGGAATTTGCTGTAAAGGGTAAAACAACTTTTAAAGAAGAGTTTGTAACGGCAGGAGGAGTGGCACTTACGGATGTAGATCATAATACTATGCAGAGCAAAATTATTCCGAAATTATTTTTTGCAGGCGAAGTGCTGGATATTGATGGTGTAACCGGAGGTTTTAATTTTCAAAATGCATGGACGACAGCTTTTATAGCTGCGAAAGCAATAGGAAAATAGATGTGCTGATGTGACAATATGCTGATGTACTAATTTTATAAAATTGAAAGTTTCTGCTTTTTATCAGCACATCAGCATATCGACAAATTAGCACATTAACTTCTCTCCATCCAATCCTTCTCTTTTTCATCGCCACTTGCAGTTGCCATGGCAGTAAAGAACAATAATAGTATTTGAGCAATGATTGCCCAGTAAGACTTTTCATCTAATAAAGCCAACCATTCATTCTTAACGCCAAAGAAATGTAGGGATAACATTACTAAACTGCTGAGGCACAACAACGTACCTATAACCATTAGTATTTGTGCAATTAGTTTTGATATTTTTCCTTTGGAGAGCAGTATTTTTTTATACATATACCGGTAACCTGCAAAAAAGATCAGGTAAGGTATAATGGTAACCATAATTCCGAAGAAACTTTCAAAGCCCGGAATATTAAATAGCGTAATGGCAAAGAGTTTCAGCGTATAAAATACGCCTATGATCAAAAGCAATCCTCCTAGAATTCCTCCAATCAACAGGATCATTAATCTGGAATATTTTTCAAAATCGTTCATCTTAAATATTTACAACCAGTACAGGTATTTTTAATTCGTGTCTTACAGAGTTTACAGTTTCTCCGTAAATAAAGTCTTTTAATCCGGTATGCCCGTGAGCTCCTACAACTAACATATCGGCATCAACTTCTTTTACAATGCGTACAATTTCCTTTGCTCTGTTTCTGAAACCGATAAATCCTTCGCTTGCCAATTCGAGTTTTTGTAATTGCATTACATAGCTGTCCATACGCTCTTTGTCTTTTCTTGTTTCAAAATCATCACTTTCTTGTCCGAGCATTTTTGCTGATGCACTTTCTACAATGTGTACCATGTAGTAGTGAGTGTTTGCATTGCCTTGTCCTATTGCGAAGGCTAATAGTTTTTCATCATTATCCGAAAAATCTAAAGCAATAGCTATTTTATTAAATACAGGTACTTCAAGATTTTTCAATTCATGAATGTCGGGGTGCATTTGTATTGCTTTAGTATCTTCTTGTTTTTTAGAAATAAACGGATGAAAAACTATATAGATGAGTAAACTCACAAACAATAATCCGAATGCTATCAGAATGATTTTTGGGAAGAAAGCAGGTGCCGTAAAAACCGGGATTGCTTCGTCAATCAGCATTTTAATGTTTAAAGAAATGAGCACTGTAGCTATGGCCCATGCGGCAATTCTTGTGATCAGGTTAATGGAAAAATTGCCCATTTTTTTCTTATCGCTAACGAAATGTATCAACGGTATAATTGCAAATCCTAACTGCAGACTTAATATCACCTGACTGAAAATCAACAACGCACCAATATTTTCTTCTCCATAAATAATTATCACGATCAGTGCTGGTATAATGGCCAATAACCTTGTTATTAACCTTCTTACCCATGGGTTAATGCGTAAGCTTAAGTAGCCTTCCATGATTATTTGACCTGCCAGTGTACCGGTAATGGTACTGCTTTGTCCTGCCGCAATTAATGCCACAGCAAAAAGTACCGGAGCTGCATTTCCTAAGAAATCCGGCAATAATCTGTGAGCATCTTTAATTTCTGCTACATCAGAATTACCGGATTTGTAAAATACCGTTGCTGCCATTATCAATATAGCAGCGTTTACAAAGAAAGCCAGATTGAGAGCAATGGTACTATCAATACGATTGAATTTTAATGCCTGCTTTATACCTGCATCTGTACGATCTATTTTTCTTGTTTGCACCAATGCTGAATGTAGATATAGATTATGCGGCATAACAGTTGCGCCGATAATACCTATTGCAATGTATAAAGCCTCTTTACTAAGGCCATGCGGAATTAAACCTTTCGCCACTTCTCCCAAAGCAGGTTTGGCTAATATGATCTCAATAAGAAAACATACAGCAACGATTGCAACAAGCGTTATAATGAAGGCTTCCATTTTACGCATACCCAGCCTTTGTAAATAGAGTAGTAAAAATGTATCCAGTACAGTAATAGAAACGCCCCAAACCAATGGCAAGCCGGTGAGCAATTGAATACCTATGGCCATACCGAGTACTTCGGCAAGGTCGCAGGCGGCAATAGCGATCTCAGCAAAAATGTATAAAATAAAATTTACTAATCTCGGGTATGCTTCTCTGTTAGCTTGTGCCAGATCACGACCTCTTACAATTCCCAAACGAGCCGATAGGCCTTGTAAAAGTAAAGCCATCAGGTTGCTCATCAACAATACCCATATCAGCGTATAGCCGAATTTACTACCTCCGGCAAGATCGGTAGCCCAATTGCCCGGGTCCATATATCCTACGCTAACAAGATACGCCGGTCCTAGGAATGCAAATATCCTTCTCCATCCGGTTCTTTTTTTTGTAGTAGTATCTACACTTTCGTGTACCTCACTCAGCGATAAATCTTTATTTTTATTCATTATTAACTGCAAATTTACACATATATGGCTGAAAGAGTAAAAATTGGTTCAGGCAGCAAATGGGAGGATATTGTAGGATATTCAAGAGCAATACGAGTTGGCAATATTGTTGAAGTAGCCGGCACAACTGCCATGGATGAGGATGTGTTGGTTGGTGAAAATGATGTTTATGTGCAAACACAATTTATCTTTAAAAAAATTGAGCATGCTCTACAAGCGGTTGGCAGCTCTCTAAATGATGTAGTGCGTACGAGGATGTATATAACCGACATTAGTAAATGGGAAGAAGCCGGGAAGGCACATGGAGAGATATTCAAAACCATTAAGCCTGTTGCAAGTATGGTAGAGGTAAAAGGATTGATAGATGAAAGGCTTTTGATTGAAATAGAAGTTACTGCTATTATATAATGTCCTGATTTGTACACTAAGATATAAGTCTTATTAATTTGTGTAAAAAATACACGATAATTTAATTGTCCGGACTTTTTTCCTGAATTTTTCCCCTAAATTTGCCCCCTAACCAAAAAGAGATAACGAGTTATGAGTTTTTCCAATTTTAAGGTTCCGTATCAGATCAATGAAAATTACAACAAAAAAGTTGCTTACTTCTCTATGGAGTTTGCAGTGCATCAACCATTAAAAATTTACAGTGGTGGTTTAGGTTTTCTTTCGGGCTCACACATGCGTAGTGCGTACGAGTTGAAACAAAATTTAGTAGGTATAGGTATCTTATGGAAATATGGGTACTATGATCAGGCTCGTAACCCTGATCAAACATTACAGGTTCAATGGAATGAAAAAATATATAATTTTTTAGAAGATACCGGTATCAAGTTTCAGATAACAGTACATGATCATCCGATATGGGTTAAAGCATTATATCTTAATCCGGAAACATTTAAGACAGCTCCAATGTTTTTGTTGAGCACAGACTTACCGGAAAACGATTATGTTACACAAACGATCTGTCACCGTTTATATGATGGTAATGTATCTACCAAAGTTGCTCAATTTATTTTGCTGGGTGTTGGTGGTGCTAAATTGATGGATGAATTAAATTTCAATCCTGATCTGTATCATTTAAACGAAGCACATGCAATCAGTGCGGCTTTTTACCTGCATCGGAAATTTGGAAATGTTGAAGATGTAAAAAAACGTTTAGTATTTACTACACATACACCTGAAGAAGCCGGTAATGAAAAGCATGATATTTTCCTTTGTGAAAAAATGAGTTATTTCTGCGGTATGCATTTGGATGATGTTCGTAAGATCACTGGTATGGAAGATGATCAATTCAACCATTCATTAGCTGCGTTACGTTTTGCAAAATTGGCGAACGGTGTTTCCCAATTACATGGAGAAGTGAGCAGAAAGATGTGGGGTAAGTATAAGGGTATTTGTGAGATCAAGGCAATTACCAATGCACAAAACTGGACTTATTGGGCAGATAAGCAATTGTATAAGGCTAAAGCTGAAGAAAATGATGTTTGGTTTGATGATAGAAAAAGATATTTGAAAAAAAGAGCCTTGGAAATTGTTGCCGATCAATCCGGCAAATTATTAGATCCGGATGTGCTGACCATTGTATGGGCTCGTCGTTTTGCAGGATATAAAAGAGCAGAGTTACTAACGAGAGACCTTAAACGCTTTGAAGCTTTATTAAGCAATAAGAAGTATCCGGTACAGATCATCTGGGCAGGTAAACCATATCCGTTAGATTATCCCGCTATCAATGATTTCAATCATCTGGTACATTTAAGCAAACAATATAAAAATGTTGCTGTGTGTGTTGGATATGAATTGTCGTTGAGCAAGCGTTTAAAACAAGCTGCGGATATTTGGTTGAATAACCCTCGTGTACCAAGAGAAGCAAGCGGTACAAGTGGCATGACTGCAGCGATGAATGGAGCTGTTAACTTTAGTACCAATGATGGATGGATCTGTGAGTTCATCAACAATGGCAACAATGGTTTTGTTGTTCCACCGATTGATTATGAAAATGTTCATGTGCAGGAACAGGATGAATACGATCTGAATCAATTATATGAAATTTTAGAAAAACAAATTCTACCGATTTATTACGATCAAAAAGATACCTGGAGACATATCGTTAAAAACGGTATGAGTGATGTGCAGGTTCAGTTTGATAGTAATCGTATGGCAGATGAGTATTATAAGATTCTATACAAATAATCTGACAATCGAATAAAAAAATAAAGGCTCCTGATAAGGGAGCCTTTATTTTTTTATATAATTATTTTACTGAACTTCAATTGTCGATGTGCTTTCTGTCGTACCCGTGATCGGTAAAGACATTCCCAGCATATCGGCAGATCCGTCAATAACGGTGGTAACATTTTTTTGTTGAATAATACCGGTCTTGAGGTCTACTTTTCTAACCTCATTAACAGTATTATTGATAGTAGCATCAAGGTCAATACCAAACTCAGGCATTTGTGTTTTTATTTTGGAAGATATTTTGCTAATGATCTTGATCGTTGCAATATCCGACTCTGTATTATCCCAGGTATAACTATTCGATATACGATTATCCTGATTGATTGTACTATCACTCCATGTATCACCCACTTTCTTGTTATTGGGTAGTAACATGAAACAGTTTTCCACTGCAGCAGGTTCTCCTATATTTGCTGACATAGCCTGACCTAAGATACCACTTAGGAGGTCGTCTTTTGCTATTGGGGCGAGGGCGTTTTTAGTAGTAGTATCTGTCAATTCTACGCTGCCATCTTTGTACAACGATAATTTGAACGGTACATTTATGTTTTTAGTAAGATCTTTTAACTCATTGGCGGAATCGGCATTATTCTCGCTGTCAAAACTTTTTTCGGTTCCCATCATATTAAATGCCAGCTTTAATTTTGTGGTAGTAAAATCAATAGCGTACTTATCTTTCGAAACATCTGTAACAAGTATATTTTTTGAAGCACTACTACTTGTTGTAATATCCATCGATTGTGTAATAGCATCGATCGATGTTGTACCCTTTAGTGTGGTAGCTAATTTCAGTAATTGATTTTTTTTCAGAACGATCTTTTCTGTTTGTGCAGAAATATTCAGCGATAATGCGATCGACAGAGTAAAGAATAAAATTTTTTTCATGTTTGAATAATGCGTTTTAATGCAGACGCAAATTTAATGGCAAATGGTTGTTTGTTTAGGTGTAATTAATATGAATTTAACAAGAAGACAAAAAAAGGGGCTGCATGTAGCAGCCCTGAACTTTATTAAGGAAAACTAATTTATAACTAAGCCAGTTTAACGTTAACGGCATTCATACCTTTTTTGCCTTCTTGTAGGTCAAACTCAACTTTATCACCTTCTTTAATGTCGTTTAGCAAACCGCTAACGTGTACAAAAGTTTCTTTGTTAGAGTCGTCGTGTTTAATGAAACCAAACCCTTTTTCTGAGTTGAAAAATTTTACGGTTCCTTGATTTTTTGTGTCCATTTTAAATTGTATTGTATTAATTAATGGCGTAAGGTAGGCTATTATTTCCACAATTTGGCAATTATTGCTGTTTCTTGAGTCTGTTAAAGCTTAGATAATAAGTGTTAACGGAACTCTAATTGGGCCGAATTTGAAATATTTGAGGCTAAAAAGGGTAATATTTGTCGGGAACGTTGACGCAATTAATCTTTAACCACAAATATTGTTAATGTAATTTTGATATTATTGCTTGTATAGAAAAAATATAAACATGATGAAAATATCTAATAGAAGTCTTCTTTCTCTTTTAAGACTAAGTTTTTTACCAATTGTTTTATTGCAGTTATTATCAATTAACACCAATGCACAGGTTAAAGATCTGGCATGGTATACTGCCAATGCTCCGTTTAAAATGCCTACGGTACCTATTCCGGTATTTGCAGATAAAACCTTTTCTATAGCAGATTTCGGTGGGGTTAATGATGGACAAACCTTGAACACGGTTGCGTTTGAAAAAACGATCGCTGCTTGTGTGGCTGCTGGTGGAGGTAAAGTAGTTGTACCTGCAGGTTTGTGGTTAACCGGGCCGATTCAATTGAAAAGTAATATTAATCTTGAAGTACAAAGAGGAGCAATTATCAATTTTACAAGTGATCATACGCAATACCCGATCATCAAAGCTTCAAACACAAGTACCAATTATCAACCGGCATCGCCAATTTATGGGTACGATCTTAAAAATATTGCGATCACAGGTGAAGGTATTATTGATGGAGCAGGAGATAGCTGGAGAGAAATGAAGAAAAGTAAAACAACTGAGGCACAATGGAAAAAACTAGTGGCTTCAGGTGGTGTTGTAAGTGAGGACGGTTCTATCTGGTGGCCAAGTAAAGAAGCAATGGAAGGTGGGGCATATATAAAAGCGTTAAAACAAAAATCAACAAAACTGACTGCTGCCGATTATTTGCCTGCAAGAGACGGTTTAAGACAACACATGGTTTTTTTAGTTAATTGCGAAAATGTTTTGATAGAAAATGTAACCATCAGAAACTCTCCGAAATTTATTTTTTATCCGAGCAAATGTACCAATGTTACTTTACGATATGCAAATTTCTATAACGAATGGTATGCACAAAATGGTGATGCTATTGATATCAGTGCTTGTGAAAATGTTGTAGTGTATAAATGTAATGTGAGTGCTGGTGATGATGCTATTTGTATGAAGAGTAGCAGAGGTAAAAGCGATCCGGCAGATGGATTTAATTTGCAAAATATATTAATTGCCGGTTGTACAGTGTACAATGGCCATGGCGGTTTTGTTATAGGCAGTAATACAGATGGCGGTATGCGTAATATTTTTGTAACCGATTGTAATTTTATCGGTACAGATATCGGTATTCGTGTAAAAAGCAATGCAGGCAGGGGTGGTGTAGTGAAAGATATTTATATCTGCAACATTTACATGAAAGACATTTTGCATGAAGCCATTTCTTTTGATACTTATTATGAAGATGTACCGGCCGGTGCAGTTAAAGATACTGTGCGTACCGTAAGAGATAAAACACCTGTGTTCAGTGATTTTCATATGAGTAATATTTTTTGTAATGGTGCAGAATCTGCTGTGAGTATTACTGGTTTGCCCGAAATGCCTATCCGAAAATTGTTTTTTGATAATGTTACAATTAGCGCAAAAAAAGGTTTTGAAGCAACAGATGCTGCTGATCTTAGTTTGAAGAACGTTAAATTAATTGTACCTACCGATAATGTATACACGCTGAATAATGTTCCGGGTGTTACAATAACGAATGGTTATTTTCCTGCGTCAGCTAAAACGTTGATCAAAGCAGATGCAAAATCAAAAGATGTGAAAGTTATATCTACAGACCTTCGAGGAGTGAAGGATGCGGTGCAGGTGAGTAAGAAGTAATTTTTTTAGTAGCAATCTTCAAGCTATAAGTTACAAGGAACAAGTTTGATATTTGAAAAAAATATTAAAAAGCCACAAACAATTGTTTGTGGCTTTTTAATGATCTCGATCTATCAGATTGCTTTTCCCTTGTGGCTTGTAGCTTGAGGCTTTTGTTTTGTAGCTACAACTTGTATAAGCAAATCAATGCTTCGTTTGCGATAATATGAATGCCCATTTCTGTGCATCTTTTTTCATGCCCACAAATTTATCTTCGCTATCGCCATGTCCACCATTATAATCAACATATAAAAGTGTTGGCTTGCCGGATGTATTTGCTTTTTGTACAGCCGCAGCAAATTTTGCAGGCATCCAACTGATCACACGTGGATCGTTCCAGCCGGTGGTGATCAGCATGGCAGGATATTTAACACCATCCTGAACATGTAACGTAGGATCCATTTCCATTAATGAAAAGAATTCATTGATATTTTTTACAGACCCGAATTCGGGTGTATTGATCGCTCCGTTAGCAGCAAATTCTCCTCTTACCACTGATAATGCTCCAACCTGCGGAACTGCACATGCCCATAGATCGGGACGTTCTGTAATGGCTCTGCCAATTAAAATACCACCTGCACTTCCTCCTTCGCAAGATAAATGTTCAGGCGATGTAAAGCCTCTACTGATCAAGTATTCAGCGCTACTGTTCAGATCTTTCCAGGTGTTTGGTTTGCTTTGTTTATAACCGGCCCAATGCCAGTTTTCGCCTTTTTCACCACCACCACGTACATGCGGAATACCTATCACAACACCTTTGTGTGCCATCAAAAGAAAATCGGTACTAAAACCTGAACCGGTACTGTAACCATAGGCACCATAACTGTAGAGGTAAGCCGGATTGCGTTTGTTGAGTTTGATATCTTTTCTGTAGATAATGGAAAGCGGTATCATCACACCATCATGTCCAGGAATTTCTATCTCTTCTACTTTCATTTCATCTACATAAGGATACTTAACCGATTTTCGGAATGAAAATGTTTTTTCACCTTTAGTTGGTGCCGCAAGATTACCGTAGGTGAATTGCAACGGCGTTATCCAACCTGTACGTGCAATATGTACATCATCTGTTTCTTTATTGTATGGAGTGATGTAAGTTAGATTCGTGTTTTCTGCAAATGGAAGTTTAGATACTTTGTTTGTACGTATATCTACAATATAGTTGCTCATTAATACACCATTTTTTGTATAAGGGATGATCAAAAAATTCTTTGATTGATCGATGCCTCCCATAGGGATATCTTTTTCCGGAACAATTGTCTTTGCGTTTTTAATATCCGGCTTGTTCAGATCAAGTAAAAGAATTTTTCCATTGGGAGCGTTCTTTTTTGAACTCACATATAATTGATTGCCGGCTCCATTCAATGCGAATGCGTCATCTTCTTCCATACTGATGATCTTTTTCCATTGACCTTTACTATTGATCGGACGATAGTATAGATCCATATACGGAGATACACTTGATCTGGTTAAAAATTCATATTTACAATCCAAATCATCTGACCAAAATGGAGCAACATATTTTGAATTGTCTAACAAATACAGATCAGGATTGGTTTGGTAAGAGAGATAAACCTCATCCTGTAAAGTGTCTGTGCCAAGCATATGCAGTTTAAACACTTTGTCTATATCGGGTACTTCTACATGAACATCATAAGTAGGTTTTTGCATGTACACTACCTGGTTAGGTTTACCGGTAAATCCGTAAAAGATACCCGGTATACTGTCGATGTAAAATTTATTTTTAGCGATGTCATAGAATTTCACCACATCAATTTCTTTTCCACCTTCTGATGCGGTAACGGCAATAAGCTTTTGATACGGGTCAAAACTAAAATTGGAAATATTATAATTCTTTCCCCACATATCCGGGCTTGCAAGCAATTCCTCCTTGCCCGTTTCTCCATTGCGTTTGAAAACTTTTACTTTAGGTTCATCGAGTTTTAAGTTGAAGTAAACAAACAGTTTTCCAATTTGACGAACTTTAAAAATTTTATCGGGCCAGATGGAATCCAGCATCAGCATACCCTTATAAATATTATCCGTTTCGGGTAATTTATCAATAATGCTATTGGTATAATCGGACTGAGCTTTGAACCAGTCTGTTACTTCTTTATCTTTTAAATTTTCGAGCCATTGATAGGGATCTTTAATGGTTATGTTGTGCCAGGTGTCGCTGCTGTCAACCATTTTGGTAGCAGGGTAGGTATATTGTGCTATAGATGAAAGGCCGGTAAGCAAAACTAAGTTTGCGATCAATATTTTCTTCATAAAGAAAAAATTTAGAATGATGAAAATGTAGTTGAGCACTACATGCAGATATTTTTATTTCTGCTAATATGAAGATAATGAAAACTTTGTTTAAGTTAGATGAGAAAAATACTAGTTGATTTGCTTCATATAAACACTACTACCCGTTTTCCATAATTCACCACAAGGGAAAACATCATTTAAGGTTATAACAAATCGATTTAAATTACAAGTGAAGTAGATATTCACTGTTGCAACTGGAGCATTTTTACCGTTCATTTGAATGCTGTCCATTGACGTTGTTATTTTTTCAAGTTTTGTAATTTTCCAGTTTAAACCATTATCTAATGTGTCAGAATAAACCCAGTTCAGATTTTCCTGAAATTCTGTTATTTGAGTATCACGGTTTTTTATCATTTTGTTATACTGATCAGAATTTTTGTTTGTATCAAGTACCTCGGCAATTTTCTTCATTTCTTCAAGTGTTGGTATTAAATAATCAAGCTTGCTAACTGAACCTTGTTGAAATGAATTGAAAATTATTTTCCCCAGATCGTCAGGCGTACTTTGTGCTTTTAAATTATTGCCACAAATAATAAGTATGCAACAAAAAAATGTTAAGGGATTATAGTGTCTCATATTAAATATCCGATATTTCCAATATGTGTGAAGTTCTTTAAATTTTGGAACTCTTAAAAGATTATAATTTTATCATTACACTTCCCGAAACTAAATCATGAATTGCTCTTCTTTTTGGATTGCTATTAATTGTCAAAAATGAAACCCAACCTAAAAGCACCTTGATAGGATACCTGATAATTGCTTGAAAAATATTGATACGTTTTGTTGAGTCAGAATGTTTTCTATCTCTTATTCCCTTTAAATAGTTTCCTAATGTGGAGCCAAGAGTCATACAAAGTGGTTCGTAGGCAATAAATAATCCGGCAAACATTGTCATTCGAACCCAATCCGGTACATTGTCATACTTGTCCAAGATGCCGGCAAACACAAACATTAAAATAACAATTAAAATGGCATCAATAAAAGTAGATTGAATCCTATCTGTTAGTTCTGGATATTTTTCTTCCATGTTTTGTAAAGATTGGTTTAAATTTTTGCATCCACAAAAGGCCTCCAATAGTTATTCCTCATTCATCCCATCCTAATTGCTTTTCAGAGATTCTATAAATTCACCCAAAGGCCCGGTAAATGCTCCATGTTTTTTCATTTCACTATTCACTTCTTTTTCGGCAAATGCCCTAAAACTTGAATTTAACGCATCAATTTTATTTAGAATGCTACTTATAGAAGTATCAGATTTAAAAATAGTTAATATTAAGTTCTTTACTTTTTTATCTTCATTATATAACCTGATATGACTTTCTGTATTATCAAAACTTGTGTCAACTTGTTTTATGATTCTATATGTGAATAGGGCAATTGCGGTATCAGGGTTTCCAGTACTTTCATATTGTTTCCAGTAATCATTATTAAAAAATGAGCTGGGTGTAGAAGATTTTTGAAGTGCAGTAATAATAGATGAATATGAAACTGAATCCTGTTCCTTTTGTTTAGTTTTATTTGCTGTACAAGCAAATAAAAAGACTAAAAATATAAGTGGTAATGTCTTCATGCAATATTTACTCCTCATCCATCTCATCCTTAATAGCCTCGGATATTTTTACAAGAAGTTTATCAATACGTTGTCCGTCCATATCAATGATTTCAAATTGGAAACCTCTCCAATCGAAAGTTTCGCCGGTTTCGGGTATGCGTTCCAGTTCGTGCAGTACAAATCCTGCAAGGGTATCAAATTCATGTTCCCCTTCGTTCATCCATTCTGTTTTTTCAAAGCGACTTAAAAAATCGTAGAACGGAATTTGTGCATCAACAAGGTAAGTGCCATCGGCTCTTTCAACTACTTCATATTCTTCCTGTCCGGTTTGAGGTACATCTCCAACAATGGCTTCAAGAATATCATTTAAAGTGATCATACCTTCCAGCGTACCATATTCATTCACAATAAAACAACTATGGATCTTTGTTTCCTTGATCTTTTCTAACAACTGATATGGGTTGTTATTTTCAGGGACAAACAAAGCTGGTTTCAATAACTGTCTTAAACTCGTTTGATCATCTGCTTTTAATAGATCTTTTATATAGATGATACCTTTTATATCATCCACCTGTTTTTCACAAACGGGATAAGTAGAGTAGGTGATCGTAGCTAATTTATCTTTTACATCTTGTACAGTACTATCAACATCCAGCCATTCAATATCTGTACGGTGTGTCATCAGTGAAGTAATATTTCTGTCACCAAGATGGAATACCCTTTCAATGATCTCTTTTTCTTCTTCTTCAATAGTGCCATGCTCACTACCTTCGGTGATCATTGCTTTAATTTCTTCTTCGGTTACTGCATTGTCTGTTGCTGGTTTTACATTGAACAACCTAAACAAAAGGCTGCTGATCCTTGAAAGCAACCATACAATGGGGTAAGTGAATTTTGAAAAAAGATCCATCGGTCCGGCTACGAGTCTTGCAATTTTTTCTGCTCTCATTAATCCCAAACGCTTAGGAATCAGTTCTCCAAAAATGATCGATAAAAAAGTTACGATAATAACAATGATACCGGTAGAGATGGTAGGGGCATAAGGCTTCAGCAGATCTATTTTAGCAACATAAGGTTCTAGGTCGCTGCTGAATTTTTCACCAGAGTACAAACCCGTTAAAATAGCAATGAGTGTAATACCTATTTGTGCAGCGGATAAAAACACTTCCGGATTTTCGGAAAGTTCCAGTGCTTTTCTTGCTTTGGCATCTCCTTTATTTGCCATGCTTTCGAGCCTGCCTTTTCTTGCACTTACCAGTGCAATTTCACTTATTACAAAAAGTGCGTTTACAAAGATCAGTATGAGTAATATAAATATTTCTGTCATGGTTGATTGTGCAGGCCAATATACCTGTTAAATGCTTTTGCGTACAAATATCCGATAACTAATCCAATTATAGCACCACAGGCCACATCAATAGGGTAATGCACCCCCACATACACCTGTGCATAACAGATGGACGCAGCCCAAAGAAAGAACAGGCCTGTTATCCATTTTGGGAATTCGTTTCGGAAAGTATAATACAAAAACATAGCTATACCAAAGTGATTGGCAGCATGTGAAGAGGTAAAACTTGAGCTTTTGGGTCGGTATCCAACCAATACATTTACCCAATCGGCCATGGAAGGATCGTTACAGGGACGCAGACGTGATATATTCTCCTTTATTAAGTTACTACTGACAAAGTTGGTTGTAATGATGGTAATGGTCATTCCCAGCACCCATAGCCAGCCATTCTTTTTATAGTTCATAACGGCAAAAAGGATCAGAAACAGGTATAAAGGGTTCCAAAGTTGCTGAGTTCTTAAATAAGGTGCCAGCCAATCCATAAAACCATTGCTCCATTGCTCGTTAATAAGCCTGAACAGCCATTTATCCCATTCGATCAGTGTTTGCATCTATAAAAATAATTGAACAAAAATAATTAATCTAATTTTGCCCGAAGTTTAAATGTTTTCTATGCAATTATACAGCCGTTTGCCGAGATTGATAAGATGGATACTTTCAGTTTATCTGTCCTTTTTGGTAGTAATGACTCTTTTCAGATCGATCTTCTATTGGCAGTTCAATCCTTCAGGTAAAGCATTTTCGGGCTCGGCATTTTTTATGGGGTTGAGGTTTGATATTAAGTTTATCTCTATACTTTCTCTCTTTATTCTTATTCTCTGTGTGTTCAAGTTTCTTAATCCGTTTAAAAAAGAGAAGGCAAAACATTTCTGGAATATTTTTCTGCCGTTGGTTTTTGTGGTGACATTTATTGTATATGCGATCGATTATTTCCATTACGATTATTTGCATCAGCGATTAAATGCAAATGTGTTGAGTTATTTGGGAGATGCATCTATTTCCGCAACGATGGCATGGCAGAGTTATCCCGTAATAAAATTTTTAATAGCGTTGATCATTCTTGCAATGCTTGCAAGGATATTTTTTGTAAAAAAATTGAACAAATTTCAACAGCAAGAACCTGCAAGTAAACGTAAAGGAATCGTAGCTTACATCATATTCTTTCTGTTACTTGGAGCAAGCATCTTTGGCAAATTCAGTCAGTACCCTTTGCGTTGGAGCGATGCTTTTACATTGAGTGATGATTTTAAAGCAAATCTTTCTTTGAATCCTTTTCAAAGTTTTTTCAGTACGCTCAGGTTTAAAGACACCAAGCCCGATATGAAAAAAGTGAGGGAAGAGTATGCATTGATCGCTTCATTATTACGTGTTCAAAATCCGGATAGTGTAAAGCTGAATTATCAAAGAAGTTTTTCTTTCAACGATTCATTTGCTAGTAAGCCAAATATTGTTCTGGTGATCTGCGAAAGCTTTAGCATGTACAAAAGTAGCATGAGTGGTAATCCGCTTAACAGCACACCATTCTTCAACGAGATGGTAAAGTCGGGTATATTCTTTGACAGATGTTTTAGTCCATCTTACGGCACAGCCCGTGGCGTATGGGCAACGGTTACGGGTATCCCGGATGTATTGGGTACCAACAAACAAACAGCGAGCAGAAATCCTGCAGCTGTAGATCAGAAATTGATCATCAATGATTTTAAAGGGTATGATAAATTTTACTTTTTGGGTGGAGATCCTACATGGGCTAACATTCAGGGCTTTCTCAAAAATAATATTGATGGGTTAAAAATATACAGTCAGGATGATTTTAATGCAAAGAAAGAAGATGTGTGGGGTATCAGCGATAAGAATTTATTTTTATCAGCCAACAAGATCATTGCTAAAAATAAACAACCTTTTTTTGCGATCATTCAAACAGCCGATAACCACAGACCATATACTATTCCTGCAGAAGATATAGGTCCTTTTCAAAGAACAACGGTTCGTCAGGATTCTTTAGAAAAATATGGCTTTGCAAGCAACCGGGAATTTGATGCTTTCAGATATACAGATTTTTCTTTTCAACAATTTATAGAGGCTGCTAAAAAAGAAAAATATTTTGATAACACCATTTTTGTTTTCATTGGCGATCATGGAATAGGCGGCGATGCTAAGGATATATATCCAAGAAGCTGGACAGAGCAACGGTTGGTTGCCGAACATGTGCCTTTATTATTTTATGCTCCTAAATTATTGCAACCGCAACGTTCTTCAGAAGTTTGTTCTCAGATAGATGTGATGTCTTCAATTGCATCGCTGACTAAAACTTCTTATTCAACAAGTACTTTGGGCCAAAATCTTTTTGACACTTTACGTGGTAAATATTCTTTTATTGTAGATCAGGATAGGAGAAATATCGGCATTGTTACAAATGACTATTTCTTTGTCAAAAACCTGGAGTCAAATAAAGAAGTATTTGTTTCTGTAAAGAATAATGATCCCGTTGCCATTACAGCAGAAACTGAGCGGATAAAAAAAGATCTTTCGAAATTAACAGAGGCATACTATCAAACTGCTAAATACCTTATCTTGAACAACAAGAAAAATTAAATCTTATCATTTAACATGGCTTTAAACGCTTGGCTTACCGATAAAAAATTTCCTAAAACCATACAGTGGATCGTACAGTTATTTCTCATCTACCTTTTTATTTTTACTGCATTTCGTATTGCAACATTGATAACTTTCAAGCCTGCTAATGCTTCGGTACTTGAAATGTTCCCATCTTTCTGGTTGGGTTTCAGATATGATCTCAGATGGATCGCATTTATACTTTTCCCTATTGCCTGTATTTCTTTGTTCCCGAAATTTTCTCCCTTCTATTCCGAACGAGGAAAGAAATGGTGGACTGCTTATCTAGCGATCATCACTTTATTGGTCTTTTTCTTTTTTGGAGCCGACTTCGGTCATTTTGCATACGTAAGTACAAGACTGAATGCAAGTGCATTGAATTTTTATGAAGATGCAAGGATCAGTTTTGAAATGATATGGCAGAGCTATCCTATCGTATGGATTTTTTTTGGATTGATCGGTGCTGTGATCATGATGGCATGGATGTTTAGGAGAACTCATGTGAGTGTGGAAGAGCGTAATGTGAACATTCATAAATTCAGCTATAGAAAATTTTTACACATTGTAACCGTTTTTATACTTGGATGGTTCATGTTTGGCTTTCTTTCATTCAAGCCTTTGTTATGGAGCAATGCTTTTAAATTAAATGATAATTTTAAAAGTTATCTGGCATTAAATCCACTGCAAAATTTCTTTACAACTTTGCGGTTTAGAAAACCGGTACTCGACAATAGTAAAGTCTGGAGCTATTATTCAAGAACAAAAGATTTTTTGCAGTTAGATAAATTTGGTACAAAGAATTTCAGTTTTCAAAGAGTGGTTCATCCTTCAGGACATTCGTTGGAAAGCCAGCCCAATGTGGTGTTGGTTATTTGCGAAAGCTTTAGTATGTATAAAAGCAGCATGAGTGGTAATCCACTAAACAGTACACCATATTTTAACGACTTGTGTAAACAAGGTATTTTTTTTGATAGATGTTTTTCTGCTACATTCGGTACAGCTCGTGGTGTGTTTGCAACCATTACTGGTATTCCCGATGTGCAGTTGTCGAAATTCAGTACAAGAAATGAAGAAGCACTTAATCAATATTCCATCATCAATAATTTTGAAGGGTACGAAAAATTTTATTTCCTTGGTGGGAATAGTGATTTCAATAATTTCAGAGGCTTGGTGAAAAACATAAATGGTGTTAAGATATATGAAGAAGGAAAATTTTCAGCACCTAAATTAAATGTATGGGGCATCAGCGATAAGAATTTGTTTCTGGAAGCTGATAAGGTAATGAAGCAACAAACCAAACCGTTCTTTACGATCATTCAAACATCTGATAACCACCGGCCTTATTCAATACCGGAAGAAGACAAGGATTTTGTAAAACGTACTGTGAGTGACGAAGATCTGAAAAAATACGGATTTGAATCTTTGGATGAATTCAATGCGTTTAGTTATACTGATTATTGTTATAAAAAATTCATAGAAACTGCAAAGCAGTCGTCGTATTTTGATAATACCATTTTTATATTTGTTGGCGACCATGGGGTAGAGGGAGATGCCAATGCTATTTATCCAAAACCCTGGACAGATCAACGTTTGAATGATGAGCATGTGCCTTTATTGTTCTATGCTCCTGGTTTGTTGACGCCTCAAAAAAGAGGAGAGGCCGTATCGCAGATCGATATTTTACCAACTTTAGCAGGTATGATCCATCAGCCTTATATCAACAAAACACTTGGAAGAGATTTGTTGAATTCCCCGGGAAAAGAAGATGCTGCATTTATTATCCATCATGATGAAGGAAAGATAGGTGTGGTTAATAACGATTACTACTACTCGAAAAATTTATGGATCAATAAAGAGGTTTTATTGCCAGTGAGAGATGGGGTGCCGCCATTGAATTCGGCTCAAACAGATTCTGTAAAAAAGCATTTGTCTGAATTAACATCGGCGCTTTACGAAACAGCGAAGTGGATGCTGGTGAATAATCACGGGAAGTAATTTTTGAGTTTCCAGCCTCAAGCTACAAGTATGCTGAATCGAATCTCTTTGCTTTTCCCTTGAGGCTTGTGGCTAAACCCTTTGCTAAAAAGATTATTTCTTTTTAGCGATCATGATCAAGCGTGGGGAAGTCTTTACATTGTAATCTGCAAAATTATAATCGCCGAAAACTTCTTGTATTTGCAATCCCTGGTAAGCGAACATATCCGTAAAATCTCCTAAAGAAAATTTGGCGACTTTTTCTGTATAGATCAACGGTTCGCTTAAAGCATCGTCTTCAACCTGTATTTTTTTATAGAAATGCGTTTCGTCAAACCATTTGGTGATGAAATAGTTCACGCCGTCAATTTCTTTTTCAAATTGATGAACCAAATGATCTTCTGAATAATGGGTATTCAGGTAATCCATTACAAAAGTTCCATTGTGTTTTATTGATTGAGCAATGGTACGAATGGCATTGTCATGTTCTCTTCGAGTGGCAAAATATCCGAAGCTTGTAAAAAAATTAAAAGCATAATCAAAATAGTTTATCCAAAAAGGCAAACGCATATCATGCCGATAAAAATGCAATTGATCGGTTTGAGATTTCAAAGCTTCGTCAATACTCTCTTCACTCAAGTCAATACCGGTAACATCAAATCCTTTTTCTGCAAGATGTATGGAGTGTCTACCCTTACCGCAGGCAACATCCAGCATAGTTGCTCCGGCAGGAGGTTGAAGATGATTGATCAGTTTATCGATAAAAGCAGCAGCCTCTTTTTCATCCCTGTTAAAATATAACTGGTGATAATAAGGTGAGTTGAACCAATCTTTAAACCAGGGATGACTACTTTCCATTCAAATTGTTTTATCAAATTAAAAACTTCAAACACAAAATAGTTACACCATATAAACAAGTTGCGGCAAAAATACCTTTTGCTGTTTTATCTATTTTGGCGTTTACAAATAAAGTGAATATAACGGCGTTTGCTAATAATGATACACTTAATGCGGCAGTTAAAATAGCATGACCCGGCTGTACAAAAATGAATTGAAGTCCTTCCCAATAAGTCAATGGTCCTAGGTTTCTGTATTTAAATAAAATGAAACCTACAAACGGAGCCAGCAATCCGAGTACGCATCCGTACCAAAAATTATCTTTCCCTAGTATGCCGAATATCTTTTTAAATATTGATTGTTTTTTTATTTCTTCAGATGAAGTGTTCATAGGAGGATATTATTTAAATGTTTTTTGCAACTGTTCTTTTAATTTATAGTTGGTCAGGTCAAACTGAACGGGCACAATACTTACGTAGTTATTATCCAATGCCCATACATCGGTGTCTTTTCCTTTGTCGAAGTTTACAAAGGCGCCGGTTAACCAGTAGTATTTTTTATTATGTGGATCTTTACGTTCTTTAAAATCTTCTTCATATTTGGCGTACGCTTGTCTGCATACTTTAATGCCTTTTATCAATTCAAGCGGTAAAGACGGAATGTTTACGTTCAGTAAAAAGTGTTTATCTAATTTTTTCTTTAAAAAAGTAGATACAATTTTATTTACATAAAATCTTGCACCTGCAAAATCGGCTTCGTAATTATAATCCAATAAAGAAAATCCCATACTCGGAATACTCTCGATCGATGCCTCCATTGCAGCACTCATAGTACCACTATATATTACATTGATAGAATGATTGGCACCATGGTTGATGCCGCTCAAACACAGGTCCGGTTTTTTCTTCAATATTTTATCTACCGCTAATTTTACACAATCAACCGGTGTGCCGCTGGTGATCCAACTTTCAACACCCGGTACTATATCATCTACTTTAGATAAACGTAAAGGGTGCCCGATTGTAATGGCATGCCCCATACCGCTTTGAGGTTTATCCGGTGCCACTACTACCACTCTTCCAAGATCTTTTACAGCTTCTACTAAATTGCGTATACCCGGTGCTGTTATGCCGTCATCGTTGGTAATTAATATAACGGGTTGTTTTTTGTCTTTTGCCATGCTGTTCAATTTTCGATTTGGGATGTACGATGTACGATTTCCCTCGGGGTGTTAAAGTTTTCTTTTAAAAAAGCTCTTGCAATTCGAATTACATGGTAATTCGTACATATTAAAGCCCTCTTAATAGTGGTCTTGCTATTGCTTCACGGAAAGGCCATGGAATAGCAGCTAAAATAATGATCAATGCTATTGCAAAAAAGATAAGTGACTTTTTGTGTTTTGAATTGTCTGTTGTTGCTTTTTTGGTAGCAGAATAACCAATATGTATTGCAGCAATAGCCACAATCATCATTGACATATGTTCAACTGCAAAGAAACGACCTGTTGCATCTTTCATGATCGCTCCGGCATTGTTTTTTAATGCAGCAAACCATGGTCCGGTGAAATATAAAATAAGTCCGATCAATAATTGTATATCAGCGCTGATCAAAAAGAAAAGTCCGATTTTTTTATCGCTGCTTGCATAATTTCTTTTACTGCTTAAACCGCTAATGGCATTAAGTATTGCCCAAACACCAAAAAGTAATACTGCCCATCTTAAAATGCTATGTAAAAAATAAAGTATCGACATAATAATAGTTTCTGCAAAAATAAGGTCTATATGTTTGTTGTAAACATATTTGTTAATTGTTATCAATAACTATTAAAAGATAGGGTTTTGTCCTGAAAATATAACATAGTATAGAATTACTAATATAGAGTTTACAGTAGTACTAAAGCCCAATCAGGGAACAAACCGACAAAGGGGGTGTAATCCTTTGTCGGCGGCTTTTTTGGTTACTTTTTTTACTCAAAAAAGTAACAATAGTGTTTTCTAAATACAACGGTCTGTGATTGGAGATTTCAAACTAATATACTACTTGTGGAAAATATTTTTTGATAAACTAAAAAAATTAGTATATTTGTGCTAACCAAATTAGTTAAACCATGTCACAAGCCGGTCAAAACCTTAAATACCTGCGCAAACTAAGAGGGTGGACGCAGGAAGAATTTGCCATTAAACTCGGTATTAAACGATCTTTAATTGGCGCCTATGAAGAAGAAAGAGCCGATCCTCGTATAGAGGTCCTTGAAATTGTAGGTGATATATTTAAATTAAGTTTAGATGAGTTATTGTTGAAAGACCTGAGCAATACCGGCGGCAGCAACTATCTAGCGAAACGTCGTCAGCAAAAAATGATGTCGGTAGAAAGAAATGTCATTCATTTTGTGCCTGTAAAAGCGGCGGCAGGTTATTTGGCGAGCTATGCTGATACTGAGTTCATTGATGAATTGAACACATTTACTTTGCCGATGCTGAGTGGTGGTAATTATAGGGCTTTTGAGATCATTGGTGATAGTATGTTGCCAACACCAAGTGGTAGTATTATTGTAGGAGAGAAGATAGAAGGTGTGGATGATGTAAAAAATAATCAAGCATATATAGTAGTGAGCAGAAATGAAGGGATCGTTTATAAACGCATAGAGAAAAATAATAAAACAAAAAACAAACTTACACTGGTGAGTGATAATCCGCAATTTCAACCCTATCAGGTAAATACCGAAGATGTGGTAGAATTGTGGGCTGCACAAATGGTGATCAGCAAAGTAAGCCAGCAGCAAAGATGGGATGTGAATTCATTGGCCAGTATGGTGAATAATTTGCAGAGCCAGGTGAGTACGTTAAAGAAGAAGATGAATTAATGAGATAGATGCGCTGATCGGGCAGATTAAAAGAGATGAATACGGATAAAATAAAATCCATTCTAATCCCTAAAATCCGCGTCATCCGTGTTCCTATCAACAAAACAAGATCTCTATTTTGAAAAATAAAGACAAGTACTTTTAAAACCTGAAAAACCGGTGACTAAATAGTTCATAACAAACTTTATCTATCAAAAGTAATTTTCATAATTTTCAAATTCAGATACATCGATTAACATTTAAAAACAACAGTTATGATCAAGTTACAAATTGTAGGTAATCTTGGAAAAGATTGCATCGTGAAAGAAGTGAACGGAAAAAACGTAATTAACTTCAGTGTTGCTCACACAGAGCGTTTCAAAGACAGTCAGGGAAATCAAAAAGAAAGAACAACCTGGGTAGAATGTGCTTATTGGTCGGATAAAACCGCCATTGCTCAATACCTTACAAAAGGTAAAATGGTGTATGCGGAGGGAGCTCCTGAGGCTGATGGTTATTTAAATAAAGAAAATCAACCGGCTGCTACTTTACGTATGAGGGTACAAAGTATTCAGTTGTTGGGTGGCGGTGATGGCAATGCCGCTCCACGTCCTGCTGGTGCTGCAGTTACAAGTGCACCTGCTTCGGTGAGTGATGCTTCTGCTGTGGATGATGATCTGCCGTTTTAATGGAATATAATTTTAGTGAAAGCCTCGAATCTGATTCGGGGCATTTTTTTGTATATTCCAATCATTGTTTAAACATTATCTTTGTGATCTCAATGAATTAATATGGAATTAGGCATCGGTATGTTTGGTGATAATCATTTTGTAAATGGAAAATCATTGCCAACAGGGCAACGTTTGCGTGAATTGATCGAAGAGATCAAATTAATGGATGAACTCGGTCTCGATTTTTTCGGCATCGGTGAACATCATCGTCCTGATTATGCCGTTTCTGTCCCTGAAATAATTTTAGCGGCTGCTGCAACCGTTACCAAAAAAATTAAATTGGGCAGTGCCGTAACGGTACTTAGCTCTGCCGATCCTGTTAGAGTGTATCAACAGTTTGCAACCATCGATCAGTTGAGTAATGGTAGGGCTGAAATAACAGCCGGTAGAGGAAGTTTCATAGAATCTTTCCCGATCTATGGATATGATCTGAAAGATTATGAAGGTTTATTTGAAGAAAAGCTCGATTTGTTAGTAAAGATCAATAAGCAACAACGGATTACCTGGAAAGGAAACTACCGGGCAGCATTAAACGATCAGGAGATATTACCCCGTGCTGTAAATGATCATTTGAATATGTGGGTTGCAGTAGGTGGCACACCCGAATCGGTGGTACGTGCTGCCAAACTTGGCTTACCCGTGATCTTTGCTATTATTGGTGGTGCACCGGCACAGTTTCAGCCTTTGTTTCAATATTATAGAGATGCGTACAAGCATTTTGAGCATGATGAAACTCAGTTGCAGGTAGGCGTACATATGCATTGCTTTTTTGGAGAAGACAGCAAACAAATTGTTGAGGAATATTATCCTTTGTATTCAGGACAAATGGATAGAGTAGGAAAAAGCAGAGGATGGCCACCGTACCAACGCAATCAGTTTGATTTTGGCAGAACAAAGAATGGTGCATTGATCATTGGTGATGCCAATGAAGCAATTGATAAAATTTTACAGATGCAGGAGCTATTTGGCCTCACCCGTTTTGCAGCACATATGGATGTTGGCGGTCCATCACATCAATCATTAATGAGATCGATAGAACTGTATGGAACGAAGATCGCTCCGAAAGTAAGAGAAGCGTTGAAGCAATAAACTTTATTTTTTCTGATACAATTCCAGTATCTCATTCTTAAAGACAAGTTTAGTAGGGATACCCCATTTTTCTATCCATACCGGAAGACTTTGCATTTCTTTTTTATATCCTAATTTAGTTAGTTGGTCGCTTTCAATATAGCTATCCATCCCATTTTTACGCAATACAACAAAATTAATTTTGGTTGTATCAGCCGGAGCAGTTGTTATATCTTGAATGCTACTAACTCTTACTAATTCAACATTTTTTTCCTTGTAAAAATTTGCAGGTATTTCGGGAGTAAAATAATCACTCCAGTAAGTGTAAAAAACCTTTATTGGTTTATCACTATAATTTTTATGGAGATATTTTGAAATGGCTACTCTGCCATCGGCAGCCCTGGTAGCTACTCCTATCAAAATAATGGCATTAGCCATAAAAGAAATGATCAAGATCGTATTAACAATAATAGATACAGTTCTGCTTTGTTTTATTTTTAGCAGTTGAATTCCCATGATAATTATTATTGGGATAAAATTCATCAAAGGAAATAAAAAACGATATTCTTTATGTGGAATAAAACTATGGATAATAATAAAAGGGACAGCGATCCATAAAAATAAATTCCTGCGGTCTTTTATGAATAAGATCAACAATGAAAATATAAGTGGCAGACCTATCAATATTGATGGTCTTACAAGAATTACTTTTATATAGGCGTACAATTTAGAGTGACCAAAGTCCTTAGTAGTATCATCTAATATGGTGTTGTAAAAATAATTCCATGAAGTAAAAGTGAAGTTTCCGTAAAACCAACGGTCGATCATTATTCCTAACAAAAAGATAATAACAGCGCCACTAAAGATCTTCAAAATATTAGTTGCACTTTCTTTTTTTATTAAAGCTAACCAGATAAATAATGAGATGGATAATATCGCTGATTGGAACCTACATAAAAAACTGATCCCTAAAAATATTCCTGTTAAAACATATTGAGGCCTATTTCTTAATGCAATAGCAATTGCTAAAAGGAAAAATATTCCTGACCAAGCTTCTGAAGAAAATCTTACATTAATAAACGGCAAAAACCAAAACAGGTAAGAAGCGGCGATATATACTTTTTGATATCTCTCTTCGATCAAATTCAATGTAGATCGAACAAATTGAGTAATAATACTTATCGCTAATAATGCTGTGAGAAATCTTAAAATAAAAGCCAGTATATAAGGATCGGTAGTCGAAAATAATTTACAAATACTAAAAATTGTATAGGCTATACCCGGTTGAAATGCGGATCTCATCTGCTGATGAAACTCCCATGGCAATTGTTGTGGTTGAGTGAGCCCTAATTTAAGTTGAGCAAATTCTATGATCTGATAGTGCTCATCTTCCTGGATATACCCATGACTGTTATATGCTGTGATGCAGTAAACAGCCAATGCAATAACTAAAATAATTCGATGAAATTTATCAATGCTCATAGTAAGTTGCAATGAATTGATTTGTTGGTGATGAAGATAAACATTAATACTAAAATTGTTTTAATGAAAGGGTCTTTCCTTATTTTTACAAAAAAAGATGCGTTTGAAAAGCTGTATTCTTGTTCTTTCAGCATTGCTGTCTATAAATGGGTTTGCTCAGGAATCGACTCCACAGCCTTCACAGGAAGAGGTTCCTATTAAAAATTCGGTGGGTAGTGGGGATGATGCAATATATAACAAGGTAGAGGTTGAGGCGGAGTTCCCCGGAGGAGAAAAGGCCTATATACTATTTCTCCAAAAGAATTTAAATGCTTACATCGCCGAAAAAAATAAAGCTCCAATGGGTCGTTATACAGTTGTAATTGAATTTATTATTGAAATAGATGGATCATTAACCTATCCTTCTGCAACTGAAGATCCTGGTTATGGAACAGCAGAGGAAGTGATACGAGTGTTGCAACTAAGTCCTAAATGGATCCCTGCAAAAGTAGCTGGACGTTCTGTAAGATCATTCAGGAAACAGCCCGTTACATTTATGGTTACAGGCTAGTTACTTGTTTTATAAATAACTCAGCCACCACTTTTCTTTGTTATTAATTTTGTATGTGTCGAATTTTTTGCATAGCGGATAGCAGAGTAATATTACCCCTATCCATATTACATACACTACCCATAAATGGAAACCATATCCTTTTAATCCGGGCAGGTCGTTTAGCCATCCTCCATGAAAGACCATTTGTTGCCAACCGTATCCTGTAACTTGTGCAGCAACTAACGCTAAAGCATGTATCAAATAAATATGCAGTATATAGTAGAAGAACGGCACTCTTCCAAAAGTGCTGAAAAAGTTCACGATAGGTCCCTTTAGTTTTTCAGTGTTTGCAAGAATGATCAAGGCAGGCCCTAAGGTCATCAATACATAACAAAGTGATGGAGGGTATTTTTGTGGATTTAAGAATGACATCAGTGATTGAGAAATCGTGCCATACTCTTTCCAGCCGTTAGGGTCGCCATAAATATTGATGAAACGTATTACAATAAAGGCAACGATAGCTGAAATACCTATAATGGTAAGAATTTTTTTGCGTCGAACACTGCTGAATGAATGATCATACAAAGAGCCAAAACAATATCCCAATGCCATTACGCCAATCCATGGAATGACAGGATAGCCAATAAACAAAAGATAATCTTTAGAAAGATTGAATCCACCGCCATCATGCAGCATTGCCCAAAGTACATTTCCGGGAGAATGAACCGTATCAAAAAGATTATGCCCAAATACGATCAGGCAACTGATCAGTAAAATAATTTTTTTAGGAAGATGAACAAGTGCTGCCAGAACGATCATGCTGATGCCGAGGCTCCAAATTGTAAGAAGAGCCGGCGTTCTAAATTGCAGATCGAAGAACCAGCCAAAATTGACAATGCTTATCTCAATAAAAACAAGCCATAATCCTCTGGTGAATAAAAATTTTGACAGATCTCCTTTGCTTCTTCTTTTGCCAACAAAAAATGCAGATGCACCTGCTAAAAAACTAAATGTTGGGGCACAGTAATGAGTTATCCATCTTGTAAAAAATATCGGCCAGGATGTATGAGCAGGGTCGGTGGGGTCGTATATAAATGCGGCTGAGTGAAAATAATCTCTGGTATGATCTAAAGCCATGATAACCATTACCAGACCTTTTAATAGGTCAATTGATTCTATTCTGTTTCTCATCGCAGTTGATTTTTAATAAATAAATTCAGGAACAGTATTCAGGCGGATGCGGATAAGTACTCAAATATATACTTTTAAGATGATTTTTGCCAGTACTCAGTTAATTGGTTTGGGTTAACATAGAAAGACTACCTTCCTCTCTCAACTCACATAATGAAAAACCAATTTGATGTTTTGATAGATAGTTATCTGGAAAATAAAATAGGCATAGATTCAAGATTTTTAGATGCCGCTTTGTCTGAAGGGCTACAACAAAACATACTGCAATTACAAAAAGATAAATTGATGAAAGTAGCCGGAATCGGTAATGAATTAATAATGGATGCTGAACAGAAAATGCGAACTGATAAAATTCATTGGCTGGAAGAGAAAACCGATAATAGGTTTGAACAGGAATTTTTAAGTAAGATGCATGATTTTATAGGTTACCTTAACAGAACCTGTTATACCGGCATCAATGCCTGCGAATTTCATTATGCAGTGTATGAAGAAGGGAGTTTTTACAAACGTCATATAGATCAATTTAAAAATGATGATAATCGAAAATTTTCGATGATCAATTATTTGAATGATAATTGGATTGAAGAGGATGGGGGGCAGTTACTGGTATATAAAGATGCTGTAGTACAAAAAATATTACCTCACTCACAAACGACTGTATTTTTTAAAAGCAATGAAATGGAGCATGAAGTAACAAAAGCTAACCGACCAAGAATGAGTGTTACAGGTTGGTTGAAAAGGATCTGATTGTATTTAAAACTAAGTAGCCTTGTCCTTGGTATTTCTAACAAGACTTATGCCTGCGAAAAAGAAAATGGCTCCCACAATTCCAAATACAATAATGCCTTTTACGTTTCTGGTACCCGTGCCGCCATTCATGAAATTTACGCCTGCGTAAATAAGACCGGTAACACCCAATAAAGATAAAATAATTCCTAGTATACGTTTTTCCATGATTGTTTTTTTACAAGGTAGACTTATAAAATCGGTAACAATCAAAATGTATGAATGATGTAAGAATTACTTTTAATTATGTAAAACTCAATGCTGCTCAGTATATTTTTTGAAATTATTAAGTATGGCTTGCCATCCGCCTTGCTGCATTTCAAGCGAATTCTGACTTTCGGGTTCGAATGTTTCTACAACTTTTGTTGTATTACCTTCTCCGGTAAATGTAATTTTTACTTTTCTGCCATCACCCATAGTGTATTCGATGAGTTTGTTTAATTCAACGCCGGTATATACGCCGCCAAAATCAAAACTAAAACTGCCATCTTTTGCAGCCATTGTTGTTGAGAATTTTCCGTCAATGCGTACATCGTTTTCGGCATGGGGTGCATGCCAGTCGTCTGATGCCTGACACCATTGAGTAATATGTTTTGGTTCTGTCCAAAAGCTCCATACTTTTTCTACAGGAGCATTAATAGTAGCTTCAACTGTTATTGCGTTTTGCATGATCTATATTTTTTGTGAATGATTTACTAGTACAAATGTAATATCCTGATTTGTTTTTTAAGCTATACTAAATTGACAATATAGGGGGCTGATTGCGACAGAGCGTATTTTCTTATTTTTTTACTCCGCTCACAATTAAATTTTCCATATTGAATGTTTCTCCATTTACATTCATATCCGGCTCTTTATTTACAAAGACTTCAATGTTTGTAAATCCATTTGTGCTTAATAGGCCAGCAATATCTTCTTTTGCGTACAATGTAAATCCGTATTTGGTAAATGGATACTTGATCGCTTGATGTTTGGGCCGAAGTGAAATGATGAGTTTGCCATTGCTGCTTAAAACTCTTTTTAATTCATTCAATACTTTGATCGTATCATCCCAAAAATAAATGGTGTTTACAGTAAATATTTTATTGAATGCGCCATCATCAAATGGGAGTGCGGTTACATCAGAGAAAACAAAACTAGCCTGTTCTTTCCTGATCCATTCTTCGTTTATTTTTTTTGATTCAGCAATCATTAATTCAGAAAAATCGATCCCTGTATATTGAATGCTCGGGTGCTTAGCGACTATTTCTTTTACAAAAAGACCATTGCCCATGCCCACTTCAAGAATGGTATCTCCCTCTGCTGCATTTAAAATAGTAAGTGCATCAAGGTTCATCTGTCTGTTGCCTTTATTCATGAATTCTGCTATAGCAATGCCCTGATCGCCTGTAGGTTTGCGAAGTTGTGCAGCTCTTTCTTGGTATTGTTGTTCGTCCATTAAATCAATATTTTGATCTTAAAAATACAAAGAAAAAGAGTGGAAACACCTTTCATTTAAAATGCTATTTAATATATATTTGCTCATGTTCCAACTCTTATGAAGTTGATCATTTATTCATTGCAAATAATTACTACAAAATTATGAATTTCAAAAAGCTATTATTCGTTTGTTTACTTTTTGCTTTTGCTAATACTGCAACTGCACAAATAGGAATGGGTGTTGGTGTTTTAGGAAGTGCTATAAATAAAAAGAAAGAAAAAAAAGCGAAAGCAGCTGCTGAGAAAGCTGCACAAGAACAGGCTGTAAAAGACAGTATTGATAATGCACAGAAGGAACTGGCAAGGATTGAATATCAAAAGCGACAGGATTCTTTAGACGTGATAGCTAAAGCCGAAAGAAAAATTGCTGACTCTATAAAAGATGCAGAAAAAAAAGCAAAAAAACAGGAGGCTGAACAAAAAGCAAAATTATATTCACGACCAACCTGGGAAAAATTAGGCATGGATTCTGTTGAGTTTCGCAATCACTACGGTTCTGATTATGAATATAGCATACAAAAACAGAAGGCCAGCGATAGTTGGTGTAAATACACTACATTTTTGTATGGTGTAAAATATGGGTATACAGATTTTATTGTTTCGTACCTAGAGAGTAAGGGATGGGAATATGATATGAAAAAAACAACAGCACTACTTACATTCAAACTTAAACGATACAATGGTGAAACTGAGGCAAACGAAGTAATCAATATGAGTTTCCCTTTGGATAAAAATAGCAGGATCACTGGTGGTACAATTACCGGTACATCGAGTGCAATCATCAGATTGTATATCGATTACTGGGATAGCCAATTAAAGAGCACTCCACAGGGGACCGGTACGTATTATGATTACGGATCGGATAAGATCATCTTCAAATGGGTGGCAGGTAAACCGGTTATAACAATAACTAAAGGGCTTGTGAGTTTCGAATTTGAAGCTGCTTCAAAAAAATATCAGTAGTTGGCTTTTATTCCGCAGTAGCCGGGTCAATGATCGCAGCAACCAGGCTCACTGAATTAGCAGGGAATCCACCCTGCTGGGCATGTTCACGAACCATTGCTTCGTTTGGTGCAAGATATACGCAGTATATTTTATCGGTAGTAACATAACTGTGTATCCATTGTATTTGCGATCCCATTTTACTCAGTACACCGCAAGATGTTTGTGAGATCGCTTTGAGTTGTTCTGCTGATAAATTTCCTGCACCCGGAATTTCTCTTTCTATAACATACTTTGGCATAACTATAAATTTTAATGAATGATTGAAGAGTATTAAATCTACTGCTTTGTTCTAAGAAATGCAATAGCAATATTTAGATATTGAGTTATGAGATCTGGGGAGTGATTTTTTGGATATTATTCAATCTGCAGTTAATCAGGCTAACACGATACTCAATAAAAGTGTAATTTTTTTTAGAATCCAGAATCCATCCTGATAATTCTCTCGTACTTGTTTTTTTACACACTTAAATCTATTTTATGTTCACTAAAACCTCAATAAAAACAGCATTCGTATGCTGTTTACTCAGCAGCATCTTTTTTTCTTGTAAAAAGGAAATGGACCATACTTCCGCTGCCAACAGACCAACAGAAAAAAATACTGGGAAGGCTCCAAACAAAGGAACCATGTTTTATGCATTGACAGCCTCAAATGAATTGGTTGCTTATATTTCTGGCAACCCATTGATAGAAAGGAGTTCAATGTCCATCACAGGTTTGCAGGTGGATGAAAAAATACTGGCCATTGATTTCAGGCCGGCCACGGGGCAATTGTATGGCGTATCCAATCAAAGTAGAATATATATCATCAATTTAAATAGCGGTGTTGCTTCACCGTTGGGTGCTTCATTTGCGCCTGCTATCAATGGTACGTCTGTTGGCCTTGATTTTAATCCTACAGTAGATCGTATCAGATTGGTAACAAATATGGGACAGAACTTACGCCTGAACCCTGAAACAGGGTTGGTTGTTGCAACGGATGGAAATATTTCTCCTTCAACTGCGATGGTGTCTGCTGCTGCGTATACAAATAGTTTTGCAGGCGCAGCAACTACTACTTTGTATGATATTGATGTTGCTACCGATAAATTATATATCCAAAATCCACCCAACAATGGCACGTTGGTTGAAGTAGGCTCATTGGGAATACAAGCAGATGGCGAAGCAGGTTTTGATATAGCTGCTGATAATTCAGTTGCCATTGCAGCCTTGTACGGCCGTGGTTATGAAGATGGGCAAGATGCAATGAGTAATGGTAATAAATATCGTTTCTATTATATTGATCTTGCAACAGGAGTAGCTACCAATGCCGGTAAAACCGACCGTCAAATAATTGGTGTTGCAATACCAACTATGCCTGTTGCATATGCCGTTGATAATTCCAATCGCTTATTGATCATGAATCCATCAACCGGAACTGTTGTAACAAAAAACATTACCGGTATCGATGCAGGAGATATGATCGTAGGGATTGATATGCGTCCTGTATCAGCACAGTTATATGCACTTGGGGCTAACAGTCGCCTGTATACGATAAATTTGGCAACTGGAGCAGCTGCCGCAGTAGGAGCTTCGGCATTTGCAACACCACTGAATGGTACAAGTTTTGGTTTTGATTTCAACCCTACTGTTGATCGTATCAGGGTTGTAAGTAATACCGGACAAAATTTAAGATTGCATCCTGTAACAGGAGGTGTTGCAGCGGTAGATCCCAATCTCAATCCTGGTACACCATCGGTAGATGCAGTTGCTTATATCAATAGTTTTATTGGGTCTACTACAACTATTTTATATGATATTGATGCTTCAACAGATATGCTGTATCAACAAAATCCTGCAAACGCAGGTACTTTGATAAATGGAAAATCATTGGGTATTAATATTGATGCTGATAATGGTTTTGATATAGGGGGTACTTCTAATAAAGCTTGGGGAGTATTTAAAGTAGGTGCTCAAACAGGTTTATACAATGTTGATCTTGCTACAGGACAAGCAACATATATGATGGCTGTACCTTATAATGTAAAAGGCTTTGCGGTAGGATTAGGTTTTTAAAATGAGACAAAGAGGTGAACGGAAAAGGAGATTGTGTATTCAATCTCCTTTTTTATTGATTTAAGTTAGACGAGTAGAATTATATTTCGAGTTTTTCCAGAACCACCAGCGTTTCTAAAAATTCATTCCAGGCGGATTGCCATTTGTCTTTGGCAGTCATAATGCTTTCGGCATGTTCAGCTGCAAATTCTCCTTTATTTTTTATGAGCTCTTCAATTTTTTCGAGCGCTTCTTTATTCAGTTCTTCTAAACGTTTACTATGTTCCATAATATTTTTTTATGAGGGGGTAAATAAAAGATGGGTCTAATTAAAACTCGACCCATCTTTAAAAAAACAAACTGTGAGTAGAGTGTAAATATAGATCAATAGTGTTGGGGTATATTACACTATTTGTGAATAGAGTTATATAATTCACAGATTGGTAATTACGAGTTGTGGATTTATTTTTGATGAAAAGATACTGCATTATAAAGTCAGGATAGCGGAGTGTATTTAGTCTTTCAAGCACCTTACAGAATATCCGTAAGTTTTGTTTCTGATATCTTCTTGTACAGAGGCTTCAGCCCAGTTTAAAAAATAAACATTAGCATAGGTTGCGTTGAATGCTGTTTTTCTCCAGTAAAAACAATAGCTATTTTCATCATAAAATGCCGTCGCATCATAAGCTCTTACTCCAGTTCCGATAACACTAAAACCACTAGAGTTGGTAGCGCCTTCATTGGGTGTAGTCCAATGATTTAATCCTGCTTCTTTTAAAAATTTTTTGCACATTTTTTAAATATCGTACATTAAATAAAAAGCTCAACAACGCCATGCCGTACAAGTGATTGACACAACGATGTTGAGCAGAATTACAAATGCTTGTAATAAAAATATTTTAATCCTCCTTCTTCGGATTTCTCAACTTACTATTCTTAGCGCTGTACGTAAAATAAATAATGATCCCAATAGCCAGCCATCCAAACAAACGCAACCAATTGGTCCAGCCGAGGCCAAGCATCATTAATAAACAAGCCGCAACACCGAGTATTGGCACTAACGGTACCCAGGGTGTTTTGAACTGACGAGGAAGATCAGGATCTGTTTTACGAAGTATAATAACGCCAATGCATACCAGACAAAAAGCAAACAGTGTTCCAATGCTTGTCATATCGCCGACAATATCTCCGGGTACAAATGCTGCAAACAAACCTACCATTACTAGAATGATGAGGTTGGCTTTATAGGGTGTTTTAAATTTAGGATGTACGGCACTAAATGCTTTGGGTAACAAACCATCTTTACTCATAGAATAAAAAACCCTTGATTGTCCTAATAGCATTACCAGTATTACAGAAGAGAATCCGGCAAGGATAGCAACCGTAACCAATTTGCCCAGCCAGCCGTAACCTGCCATATATTTATTGATTACAAATGATACAGATGCCTCTTTGCCCGATGTTCTGAAATCTTCTACAGTGGCAACACCTGTTAATACATGCGCAAATAGGATATATAGAATGGTACACACTACCAATGAACCTAAGATACCGATCGGCATATCCCGTTTGGGATTCTTGGCTTCCTGCGCTGCCGTACTAACGGCATCAAAACCAATAAAGGCAAAGAACACCACACCGGCTGCACCTACAATTCCCCAGAAGCCTCCGAAATTATGACTGATACCCTGATGATCGGTATAAGTTGTTGCAGCAGGAATATATGTTTCGTGGTTTACCGGATTGATAAAACCCCAACCAATGACAATGATCAAAATTACGATGGCTACTTTTGCAATTACAATAAGGTTGTTTACAAAAGCAGATTCCTGCGTACCTCTTATCAATAATAAACTTAATGCAGTAACAATACCTAATGCTGGCAAATTAATGATGCCATGTACACCTTCTACATTGTGTTCAAAGGGCGAGTGGCACCACTCGTAGGCAATGGCTTTCCAATGCAATACATTTACCAGTAAATTATTTAAATATTCACTCCAGGCAATGCCAACGGTGGCAGCACCCACGGCATATTCCAGCACAAGATCCCAACCAATGATCCACGCAATAAATTCTCCCATGGTGGCGTAGCTATAAGTATAGGCACTACCTGCAATGGGTATAGAAGATGATAACTCTGCATAACAAAGTCCTGCTAAAGCACAACCAATTGCAGCCAGTATAAACCCAAGTGTTACAGATGGTCCGGCATTTTGAGCGGCTGCTGCAGCCGTTCTTACAAACAAACCGGCACCAATGATGGCACCGATACCTAAAGCAACCAATGATGTTGCTGTTAATGTTCTTTTTAAACCTTTCTTGTCAGCATCTCCTGCATCTGCCATTAACTGGCTCAGTGGTTTTTTTACAAATAAACTCATATAGTATGTTTGGTTTGGTAAATGTATTAAATGGAAAAATAAGCATTTATATTAAAATATTTCACGAAAATTTGAATAGCCCCGACCTTTAGGTCGGGGATTTCATTAGATTTGAATGTTATACCATCTTGATTTTATAAGTAGTCCGAAGGACTGCGTTGAAATCTTAGATGGTATAATACCGATAGTATAAAGTATCGGATTAAATAATTGGATATCGGTATCGTACATAAATTAAAATAGCATGAGCAAACAAAAATCAGCATTCTTGTCATTAGGGCTCTTTACGATTGTTGCCATCTTACATTTTTTAAGTATCAATCATATTGTTGGATTATCGTCTTTGTTTTTGCAAATGTCGAGGTGGGTAGTAATTGCAGCTTTGATCATGTATGCATTGGCTAAAAGATCATTGACGACCTGGATATTGGTGAGCATGGTGATAGGCATTGAAGTGGGGTTAGATTACCCGGTATTTGCTCAGAACTTAAAAGTATTAAGTCAGATATTTTTACGGATGATCAAAACCATTATTGCACCGATTCTGTTTGCAACATTGGTGGTAGGTATTGCCGGACATTCGGATCTGAAACAAGTAGGACGAATGGGTTGGAAATCTATTTTGTACTTTGAGATCGTTACCACCATTGCTTTGGCCATTGGTTTGATAGCGATCAATATTTCACAAGCCGGTGTGGGTATTCATATTCCTGAAGGATTTCATCAAGATATTCCGGAAGTAAAAGCACAAACATGGCAGGAAGTAGTGTTGCATATTTTCCCTGAGAACTTCGTGAAATCAATTTATAACGGGGATGTGTTACCAATTGTTGTGTTCAGCGTATTATTCGGTATTGGTTTGGCAATGTTAAGCGAAGAAAAAAGAAAACCCTTGTTGAAATTTTCGGAGAGCCTTGCCGAAACAATGTTCAAGTTCACCAACATCATCATGTATTTTGCGCCGATTGGCGTGGGGGCTGCAATTGCTGTAACAGTGGGGCATCTTGGATTAGATATTTTATTTTCTTTAGTAAAACTATTACTCACTTTATATGTAGCACTCATCGCATTTTTATTGGTAGTATTATTGCCGATTGCCTTGCTCATTAAAATCCCTATTAAGAATTTTATTAAAGCGATCTCGGAGCCTGTAAGTATTGCATTTGCTACAACCAGCTCAGAGTCTGCTTTGCCGAGGGCAATGGAGAATATGGAAAAATTTGGTGTGCCACGTAAAATTGTTTCTTTTGTTTTGCCTACCGGGTATACATTTAATTTGGATGGAACCACCTTGTATCTTTCTTTAGCATCTGTATTTGTTGCACAGGCTGCAGGGATACAAATGACCATAGGTCAACAAGTGATCATGGGGCTAACGCTGATGCTTACAAGCAAAGGTGTGGCGGGTGTGCCGAGGGCATCACTTGTTATTTTATTGGGTACAGTGGCTTCTTTTGGTTTGCCCGTCTGGCCGGTTATGGCCATTTTGGGGATAGATGAATTGATGGATATGGCACGAACTTCTGTTAATGTTATTGGAAATACTTTGGCAAGTTGTGTTATTGCCCGGTGGGAAGGTGAGTTTGATAACGAAAAGGCCATTAACTTTACGGCCAATTAAACAACCAATACATGATCGACTTTATCTTGTTAGATTTTAACTGGCATCAATTGTTGCAGCCGCAGTGGTATATAGAGAACGGTGGTTTGTGGATGTTGCTGTTTATTATTTTTGCTGAAACAGGATTGTTTGTTGGTTTCTTTTTACCCGGCGATTCACTTTTATTTGTTGCAGGTATATTGAGTACATCATTGGTAAACTCAGTTTCATTAAATACAGGAAGCGATTTTTTCAATTTATTGATCATTAGTGCCCTTTGTATCATTGCCGGAATTTTGGGTAATACAGTGGGATATTTGTTTGGCAGAAAAATCGGCCCTACAATGTATAGCTGGAAAGATCGTTTTCTTTTCAAGAAAAAATATTTGTATCAGGCGCATGAGTTTTATGAAAAACACGGTGGTGGTGCAATTGTAATGGCAAGATTTCTTCCTATTGTAAGAACATTCGCCCCTATTGTTGCAGGAATTGTTGGAATGGATAAAAAGAAATTTAGTTTTTACAATATCATCGGATGTATTGCATGGGTAACAACTATGCTTTTTGCAGGTCATTATTTAAATGAATTTTCTAAACGACAATTTAATTTTGACCTAGAAAAACATTTAGAAGTTATTGTAATAGGTATTGTAGTTGTTACTACTGCACCTGTATTAATTAAATTATTTTTCGGGAAAAAGAAAAAACAGGACGGGCCTGTTCAATAATTTATTCGATGCAACAAAAATCTCCTTCAATTTTTAACATTGCTGTACTGGTAGCCGCATTGGGTTACTTCGTTGATATTTATGACCTGCTTGCATTTAGCATTCTCCGTCAACCCAGCCTTGAAAGTCTTGGCCTAAACCCGGATCAGATAGATAGTCAAGGTTTGTTCATTATCAATGTACAAATGATCGGTCTTTTGATAGGTGGTATATTATGGGGTATTCTTGGAGATAAGAAAGGAAGACTGAGTGTATTGTTCGGTTCAATTCTTTTATATTCATTGGCAAATATTGCCAATGGATTTGTGCAAACTGTTCCGCAATATGCCTGGTGCCGTTTTATTGGTGGAATAGGCTTGGCGGGAGAATTAGGTGCAGGTATTACGTTGGTGGCTGAACTCTTACCGAAAGACAAAAGAGGTGTTGGTACATCATTAGTGGCAGGTATCGGATTAAGCGGGGCAGTATTGGCGTTTGTATTTAAGCAATTATTCGACTGGCGCATTTGTTATTTTATTGGAGGTGGATTAGGATTGTTATTGCTCGTACTTCGTGTATCTGTTGCCGAAAGTGGTATGTTCAATGCGGTAAAAACTTCTGCAGTACAAAAAGGTAATTTCCTTATGCTTTTTACCAATAAAGACCGGTTTAAGAAATATATGCTTTGTATTTTGATTGGCTTACCAACCTGGTTTGTTATTGGAATCCTGGTGTCATTCTCTAATAAATTCGCCACACATTTTAATATTCCGGGTAAGATCGATAGCGGTAAATCTGTGATGTATGCTTATGTAGCAATATCGATCGGAGATATTCTTGTTGGTTTATTAAGTCAATATTTGAAGAGTAGAAAAAAGGCTTTATACATATTCTACGGTCTCTCCATTATCGCCATGTTTATCTACTTTACTCAATTGTACAATTCAACAGCGAATCATCTGTATTGGGTATGCGGCTTTCTTGGGTTTGCTACCGGTTTTTGGGCAATATTTGTTACAATGGCGGCAGAGCAGTTTGGCACAAACTTAAGAGCAACGGTTACTACCACCGTTCCGAACATGGTAAGAGGCTCACTTGTTTTAACAACTATTTTATTTACAAGTTTACAAGGCAGTATGAGTTATGTGCAGGCAGGTGTCACAACCGGTGTAATTGTAATGTCTATAGCCATTGTAGCTGCATATTTTACAAAAGAAACATTCGGGAAAGAACTGGATTATGTTGAAAATTGATTGGGAGATTTGATGATTTGAAAATTTGCTATTTGAAAGCGGTACAGTTCTTGATATTTCATTAATAAAATTCAATGCATAAATACTTAATAGTTTTTCTATTTTCATTTATCGCCTCACTATCTTCTATAGCACAAGTGATCGATATAAAAGTTAGTTATGTTCCTGCAGATGAAAACGACAAAACTGTTATCAGTTATGTTGCCGGCAATAAATTAAGCTGGTCCGATTTTCAGGGAACACCGGATGATAATATGGCTTCTGCTATTACTTCATCAGGTATTGGTTACCGGTTTACATTGCACCAAACCGAAGATTCTGCTTGGTTTGTATTTACTGTCGATTGCAAATTCTCTAAAACAAAATCATGGGTATTGAAAGATAAAAAGACTGATTATGTTTTAAGGCACGAACAAAATCACTTTGACATAACATACATCAATACCCTCTTATTTATTGAAAAATTGAAGAAGGCCGATCTTTCGGTGAAAAATTATCGCAACGAGATCAAAGCTATTTATAAACAGATCTCGGAGGCTTTAAGTAAGATGCAAAGAGATTACGATACCGAAACTAAAAATGGTATGGATGAACAAAAACAAGTTGAGTGGAATAAAAAGATCGCAACTCAACTGGAAACTTTACAGTCCGCTGTTATAGGCTCTGTTCACTGATTTAAATAAAATATATTTGTAAAAAATTAGTGCCATCGCAGCCGATCAAAATATATTATTAAGTCCGATAGAATACCTGAAAGGCGTTGGCCCTCTTCGGGGAGATATGCTCAAAAAGGAGCTGAATATTTTTACTTTCAAAGACCTGCTGGAACATTTTCCTCTAAGACATTTAGATAGAACTAAAGTTGATAAAATCGGACATCTTAATCCGCATGCAGATTATGCTCAGATCACGGGTAAACTTATGCAGATGGATATAGTCGGCGAAAAAAGAGCCAAACGTTTGGTTGCATACCTGCAGGATGATACGGGTGAGATGGAGCTTACCTGGTTTCAAGGTATTAACTGGGTACAAAAAGCGTTGGTTGTCGGCGAAAAATACTTAGTGTTTGGTAAGCTCAGTTCCTTTATGGGAAAATTACAGCTCACACACCCTGAGTTTGAAATTTATACAGCTGAAAAAGCAAGCGGCAAAAAATTTTTGGAACCTATTTACCCATCTACAGAAAAATTAAAAGTACGGGGGTTGAACGGTAGAGCTATTGCAAAACTTACATACGCTTTGCTTCAACAGTTATCGGAGAAAAATTTTCCGGAGAATATGCCCGAAGCATTGATCACTCAATATCGCTTTATAAAAAGATGGGATGCTTATTGCAATATTCATTTTCCTGCTACAGATGGGCTTTATAAACATGCCGTAAGGCGGTTGAAATTTGAAGAACTCTTTTTTGCACAGATACGATTGGGGCTTATTCGCAGCACCCGTCATCGTTTTAGTAAAGGCTGGGTATTCGATAAAGTAGGTGATCTGTTCAATAATTTTTATAGTAATCAACTACCGTTTAGTTTAACCAATGCACAAAAAAGAGTACTGAAGGAAATCAGGAAAGATGCAGGCAGCGGCAAACAAATGAACAGACTCTTACAAGGAGATGTGGGTAGCGGAAAAACAATTGTGGCGTTGCTGAGTATGCTGATTGCAGCGGATAACGGTTTTCAAAGTGTATTGATGGCACCGACAGAAATTTTGGCTCAACAACATTTCAACGGAATAACGGAAGTGCTGGGTGATATGAATGTTGGTGTTAGATTGCTCACAGGTTCTACAAAAACAAAAGAGCGTAAAGAGATATTGGCAAAATGTGAAGACGGATCGGTACATATTCTCATCGGTACACATGCAGTAATCGAAGAAAAAGTACAATTTAAAAATCTTGGATTTGCAGTGATCGATGAACAGCACAAATTCGGGGTGGCGCAAAGAGCAAAACTCTGGAAAAAAAATTCATTGCCACCACATATTTTAGTAATGACTGCAACGCCAATACCCAGAACCCTTGCACTAACAGCTTATGGCGATTTGGATTACAGTGTTATAGATGAGTTGCCACCAGGCAGACAACCAATTAACACATTACATCGCTATGAAAACAAAAGGCATCAGGTTATGGATTTCATCAAAGCGGAAATTGCAAAGGGGCGGCAGGCATATATAGTTTATCCGTTGATAGAAGAATCTTCTAAAATGGATTATGAAAATCTGATGAAAGGGTTTGAGGAAGTGAAGTCGTTTTTCCCAGAGCCAAAGTATTGGATCAGTATGGTGCATGGTAAACAACCGGCCGAACAGAAAGAAACCAATATGCAAAGGTTCATTAAAGGAGACACACAGATAATGGTAAGTACAACCGTGATTGAGGTAGGTGTAAATGTTCCTAACGCCTCCGTTATGGTGATTGAAAGTGCAGAGAAATTCGGTTTATCTCAGTTGCATCAGCTTCGAGGAAGGGTTGGAAGAGGGGCTGAAAAAAGTTTTTGCATTTTATTAACAGGGGGTAAACTATCACAAGATGCAACTGAAAGGATCAGAATATTGTGTGCTACCAACGATGGATTTGCGGTTGCCGAAAAAGATCTGGAAATACGTGGCCCGGGAGATATAGAAGGGACAAGGCAAAGCGGCGATTTAAACTTTAAGATAGCAAACATCGTCCAAGACAAGGTTATACTTGAAGCAGCAAAAGAAGCGGCAACGGCAATTGTGGAGAACGACCCGGATTGTACTATGGCAGAAAATTTGCCGGTAAAAGAATACCTGGAAAGGCAGAAAGGGAAAACAATGTGGAGTAAAATATCGTAAATTCGAACGCAGTATCTTCCTTGGCCTTGGCCGTTCTAAACAACATGCATGGTTATTTTGTTAAGGATGAAAAAAAATAGACTTTGAGACAATTATTAATAATCGTACTTTTTTTTGCTTCAACTTTTCTTGCAGTTAAGCCCTTGCAGGCTCAATTATCATTTGTAGAAAATAAAGGCCAATGGGATGCAAGGGTAAACTTTAAAGCAAGTATTCAGGCCGGAGCTTTTTTTCTTGAGAAGAACGGATTCACAGTTTTGTTGAATAACCCTCAGGATCTCGAAAAATTTGCAGCACAAATGCATGGACATGATCATGCCGCTGAAAAAACGAGTAAAACAAGCGGAAAAGAAGAAGTGGTAAAAATTGATGAAACCATTACCATTCGTTCCCATGCTTATCGTACGCATTTTATCGGTGCTTCAAATAATGCCCAAATAATTCCCGAAAAAGAATTGCCTACTTACGATAATTATTTTATCGGTGATGATAAAAGTAAATGGCAAGGTGGTTGCAAACTCTATCAGGCTGTACTGTACAAAAATGTTTACCCAAATATTGATGTAAGGTATTATACAGATGGAAGTACATTGAAGTATGATATCATAGTTAATCCGGGTGGTAATGTAAATGATATTGCAATGCAATATGAGGGGGCCGATAAATTGAGCATTAAAAATGAACAGTTGTTGATACAAACTTCGGTTGGAGAGATCAAAGAACTTTATCCATATACCTATCAATTAAACAAAGGCGCTAAAGAAGTATTGAGTTGTAAATACCAGCTCAAAAATAATATTGTGAAATTTAGTTTAAAAGATTATTCACCGGATGCAATCATTGTCATTGATCCTACTTTAATTTTCAGTACGTTCACAGGAAGCAGTGCTGATAATTGGGGATACACTGCAACACCTGGTCCGGATGGAACGATGTTTGCCGCTGGTATTGTTTTCGGCTCAGGTTATCCGGCTTCTCCGGGAGCTTTTTCAACCAATTTTAACGGAGGAATTAATGAAGATGGTTTTGGCCCATACGATATTGCATTGATGAAATTTTCATCAAACGGTGCTAACAGATTGTATGGTACATATTTAGGTGGTAGTGGAAATGAGCAGCCTCATAGTATGATCTGCGATGCACAAGGAAATTTAACGTTAGCCGGAAGATCTAATTCAAATAGATCGGGCAGTGCTTATCCTACAACAGTTCCGGCAATAGGCGATACAGGAAAATTTGATATTGTAGTAACAAGATTTAATGCAGCCGGCACAGCACTTTTAGGATCAATAAAAATTGGTGGCAAGGAAGATGATGGTGTGAATATTAAACCCAAGTATGCTTCTTTAGCTGTTATCTCAAATGGTCAAAAGGTTGATGGCGCTTATGAAACAAGAAGAAATTATGGTGATGATGCCCGTAGTGAAATAATATTGGATGCGGCAAAAAATATACTTGTGGTATCATGTACTCAATCAAGCAATTTCCCTGTGAGGGGCACTGTATTTCAGTCTGCCTATGGCGGAGGAAAGCAGGATGGGGTTGTACTGAAATTTAATTCTTCACTCAGTGCGGTAACGAATAGTTCTTTTTTTGGCGGCAATGGAAGCGATGCATGTTTTGTCTTATCCATCAATCAGAAAAATGGAAATATTTATGTTGGGGGAGCAACCACAAGCACAAATCTCCCAGGTGATAAATCGAATGTGATCACCGCTTCATATCAAGGTGGAGAGTGCGATGGTTTTTTATCGATCATCAATGCTAATTTTTCTTCTATTGTAAAAACCACTTATCAGGGAACCTCAGGTGATGATCTGGTTTATGGTGTGCAGTTCGATAGAAATGGATTCCCTTATATCATGGGTACCACAACAGGCGTGTGGCCGGTTGTAAATGCACCGTACAATGTTGCAGGTAGTAAACAATTTATCAGCAAACTACAACCCGATCTATCTGCCTATGTATATTCAACAATATTTGGCACTAATTCTCCGGTTCCAAATATTTCACCCATTGCTTTTTTGGTAGACAGATGTGAAAATGTATATGTATCAGGATGGGGTGGAAGGATCAATACAGTTAAGTTGTATCCATCTGCTGGCACAAGGGGTTTGCCTGTTACACGTGATGCAATAAAAAGTGGAACCGATGGCGATGATTTTTATTTTTTCGTTCTTGAAAAAAATGCCAACAGTCAATTGTTTGGCAGTTTCTTCGGGCAAACTGGCGGCAACAATGGAGAACATGTAGATGGCGGTACCAGTAGATTTGATGCAAACGGAATTATTTACCAAGCTTTATGTGCCAATTGTGGAGGTCCTTCTAATCTAGGCTTTTTCCCTACTTCTCCGGGTGCATGGGCACGTACAAATGGATCAAGTATTTGTAACGAAGCAGCCATAAAAATAGAAATGAATTTTAGTGGTATTACTGCCGGTATCCGACCTTCCATCAGTGGCAATTACGACACGATCGGTTGCGCCCCATTACAAATAGCATTTGTTGATACTGTTGGGAAAGGAAAGCAATACATTTGGAATTTTGGTGATGGAACACCAGATCTTATGGTAGAAGGAAATCCTTCAACAACACATGTATATAATACCGTTGGAAGATTTACTGTAAGGTTAATTGCAATAGATTCAGCTACCTGTAATATTTCCGATACAGCGTATGCAACGATAAAAGTAGGTAGTAATATTGTAACACCGGATTTCAATGCAAATAAAACGGGAGATTGTAGCAGTTTTACTTTTCAATTTAATAATACAACCACAGCGGTCAAACCTATTTATAACGACAGTTCTTTTGTTTGGGATTTTGGAGATGGTACACCACCCGTAAAAGCAGGTTTCTGGAGTGTGAACCATACCTATGCTTCTATAGGAACATATGAGGTTACACTAACGGTAATAGATACAATATTTTGTAATATTCCAGTCAGCATTAAAAAAACGATCAGATTAGCAAATAACGTAAAAGCGCAATTTGAAACGCCTGCAAAGGGTTGTGTTCCTTATACAGCTCTGTTTAATAATACATCTTTGGGCGGCACTGATTTTATATGGGATTTTGGAGATGGCAGTGCTCAATCAACGGATATAAGCCCTACACATACTTATAATTCGAAGGGTACATATACCGTTCGTTTGATCGCAATCGATCTGCTTACCTGTAATCAAAGAGATACTACTTACAGTACAATTGAAGTGTTCTCGATCCCGACTGCTAATTTCAGTTTTACGCCGACAACACCCAAAGAAAACGTAGCTACACAGTTTGTCAATTCTTCCATTGATGCAACATCCTATTACTGGGATTTTGGAGATGGAGATAGTTCACTTTTATCAGATCCACAACATCAGTTTAATGCTTCCGATACATTTACAGTTTGTTTAATTGCTATGAATGCCGCAGGTTGTGTAGATACATTCTGCAAAAATGTGCCTGCGCTCGTTTTACCATTATTAGATCTGCCAAATGCATTTACACCGAATAGCAATGATATAAATAGTACGATAAAAGTTGCAGGTTTTGGTATTGCAAAAATGAACTGGCGGATATACAATCGTTGGGGACAGTTGGTATTTAAATCAATCAATCCGAAAGTTGGCTGGGATGGAACTTTTAAAGGAAAAATTCAACCAATGGACGTGTATACATATACGTTAGATGTAGAATTATCTGACGGGAAAAAAATAAGAAAAACAGGAGATATAACTTTATTAAGATAAATATATTTACGAGTTAGGATTTTGGATGTACGATTTAAAGAAGAACACATATTGAATGATCAATAAAGAACAGAAATATAACAGAACAAAATTATTGAACAGGCTCTTTGTTTTAAGAGGAGTATTTCTGTTGTCCATTGTCTGTGGTCTGTGGTCTAACGCTTACTCTCAAGATCTTCATTTCTCTCAGTTTTATAACTCTCCGCTTACCACTAATCCGGCAAATACCGGTTTTATTCCCGATGCTGATTATAGAGTTGGCGCACACTACAGAAATCAATGGTCATCTATTCTAACGGCGCCATATAAAACGGTTAGTGTATTTGGTGATGCACAGATATTAAGAGATAAATTTGAAAATGGTTGGATGGGAGTAGGTGGATTAATACTAAGTGATGTAGCTGGTTCGGGTAGTTTACGGTCCACAAAGGTTTACGGCTCCCTTGCTTATCATCAAATGCTAGGTGAAGCAAGTTTGCTGAGTGCAGGCTTTAATATTGGTTGGGCTAACAAAAGAATTGATCTGTCGAAGCTTACTTTTCCCAGTCAGTTCAACGGAAAGTTTTTCGATCAGTCCATTACAGCTAATTATCCAAGTTTTGTTGCTACAAATGTGAGCTACATGGATATGCAGGCTGGATTGAATTATGCCTATTTCCCTGACGAAAATACCTATTTTAATGTCGGCTATTCTATTCATCATGTAAACAGACCGGCAGAAACTTTCTTTGCTCCAAAAGGCGATAGTAGCCGGATCTCAATGCGTCATATCGCATTCGTCAATGCTATATTAAAACCAAACGATCGGGTGATCATTAATCCCAATGCCTATTTTACAACACAGGCAAAAGCTATGGAAATCACACTTGGAATGAATGCCAATTATAATTTATCTGCCGCAGGCGAAATGCAGTTGATAGGCGGTCTCTATTATCGTGTAGGCGATGCTGTTATACCTACACTAGGTTTTGAGATCAATAATATACGTTTTGCCTTCAGTTACGATGCTACAACATCTGCACTTAGGAATTTTAATAATATGCAAGGAGCCTCCGAATTCAATATAATGAAGAAAGGATTTTACAGTCAGTATAACGGAGATGCACGTAAAGTTTTATGCCCTAAATTTTAATAAAGATGAATAGAAAATTAATTTTAGCATTAATGCTAACATTGGCAACCACATTGTCTTTTGCTCAAGATAAAGAAGAGGAAGAGGAGGAAAAAAGTGGTTTCAAAAAAGAGAATCTTTTCACCGGAGGAAGTATAGATGCGGTACTCAGCAATGGTACAACTGCTTTCGGCGTGAGCCCTTTTTTCGGATACAGTGTTATCAGATGGTTGGATGTAGCAGCTTCTTTGAATTTTAACTACATCTCACAAAGAGATCCTTATTCAAGTGCTAAAGCACGGCAAACAATAATTGGCCCCGGAGCCCTGGTTCGTGTTTTTCCAATTAAAGAGGTTTTCTTTCAGGCTCAATACGAGCATAATTTCATAAGAGAAAAGTATATGGACGGATATGGTGGATCTTACATTCAGAAATATGAAGCAAACAGTTTATTGGTAGGGGGTGGTTATGCAAGTGGTAGGTCAAGAAACAATGATCCTTATTATTTTGTATCAATACTTGTGGATGTACTCTCAAATTCATCTTCGCCTTATCGTGATGCTTATGGAAGAGTTGTGCCCATTTATAGAGCGGGGATAGTTGTTCCTTTGTTTCAAGGAAAGAGTAAACGCTAAAAATAACTTTCAATTTCGGAAGGATCGGATAAGATCGTTATCCTGCTATCGAGCGACTCATATAAAAAACCATCGTCGAATATTTTTTTCATATGAGCAATCAGCGGTGTATAAAACCCATCCGAGTTCATGATAAATATTTTCTTGTTGTGAATGCTGAGTTGGTTCCAGGTGAGTATTTCAAAAAGTTCATCTAAAGTGCCAAAGCCACCCGGCAGTACTATCGCTGCATCGCATTTTTCATATATCTGTTGTTTACGTGTATGCATACTGTCCACCACGATTAATTCTGTAATGTCATTGTGTTGATGCTCCCATTGTGTGAGTACCTCGGGCATAATACCAATCACTTTACCTTTTTTTTCTAACACAGAATTTGCAATGGCTGCCATTAAACCCTTATTGCCTCCACCATATATCAGAGTAATGTTTTTTGCTGCTAATAATTGCCCTAACTGTTCTGCATGAATTGTATAAATAGGATTATTGCCTGCTTTACTGCCGCAAAAAACAGCGATTGATTTTATTTGCATATTTTAACTATCTTGAATTTTAAAGCAAGCTAATTTTTAATTCTTAATTAAATACATGTCTCCATTAATTCTTTTTTCTTTTGTCATCGGTTATTTTTTGGTGCTGTTGGCAGTGGCTTACTATACATCCAAAGGCAGTAACAACGATTCTTTTTTTATAGGCAACCGAAATAGTAACTGGATGTTGGTTGCATTCGGGATGATCGGAACTTCATTGAGTGGTGTGACATTTGTGAGTGTACCTGGTGGTGTTGGTACCGGTAACTTTTTTTATTTTCAAGTAGTGCTGGGTTATTTACTCGGGTATATGGTTATTGCTTTTGTGTTGATACCATTGTACTATAAAATGAATCTTACATCTATCTATACTTATCTTGAAAAAAGATTTGGTGTAAATGCTCACAAAGCTGGAGCGTTCTTTTTTATCCTTTCACGTACTGTTGGGGCTACTGCAAGGTTATATCTGGTAATCAATATCCTGCAAATATTCATATTAGATAAACTAGGCGTACCATTTGTAGTTACCGCACTGGTTATCTTATTAATGATCTTATTATATACTTTCGAAGGAGGTGTAAAAACCATTATCTATACCGATACTTTACAGACAACGGGGATGCTGGTTGGATTGGTAGTTTGTATAATCGTTATAACAAAAGCATTGGGTACAGATTTCTCCGGAGCCTTGTCGATGATGAAAGATAAAGGCTACACACAAATTTTTAATACAGATGTGAAAGCTGGTTCTTATTTTTTAAAACATATCATCGGCGGTATGTTCATCGCCATTGCAATGACAGGGCTTGATCAGGAAATGATGCAAAAAAATATCAGCGTAAAAACACTGAAAGATTCACAGAAAAATATCATGACATTTTCTCTTGTGCTGGTAGTTGTAAATCTTCTTTTTCTTGTATTGGGGGCTATTCTGTATTTATATGCTTCAGCTAACGGAATTGTAGCTTCTCCTGACGACTTGTTCCCAACACTTGCACTTAGTAGTACATTCAGTAGTACGATCGGTGTGATCTTTATTATTGCATTGATATCCGCATTGTTTCCGAGTGTAGATGGAGCAATTACATCACTCACCTCCAGCTTCTGTATCGATATATTAGGGCTAAGAAAATCTGATCAATCAGAAAGTCAGCAAAAAAGAAAAAGATTGATGGTGCATTTCACATTTGCTGCAGTCTTCTTTATTATGGTGCTGATTTTTAAAGCAATCAATGATAAATTGATCATCGACTTTATTTTAAAATTTGCCGGTATCACTTATGGACCCTTGCTTGGTTTATTTGCGTTTGGCATTCTTACAAAACGAACACTCAACGATAAACTCATCTGGACGGTTTGCATTGTGGCGCCCTTACTTGCGCTAGGTATTGATGTATTGAGTAGTCCTGAATGGTATGAAAAGAAATTGCACATCACTCTGGGTATTAGCTCTCTGTCTCAAAGCGTTTTTGGTGGCTATAAGATTGGTAATGAGTTGATTCTCATAAACGGAATTTTAACTTTTTTAGGCCTATTATCTATCTCAAAAAAGCAGTAATACTTATTTCTTTTACTTATCTTTGTACTGTTAGTTAGTGCCGTTTTTCAAATCATGTAATTTGAGAAATGGCATTTTATGTTTTAAACTGATAATAAAAAAGATTGACAGAACTAGTTCATAGCAAGGCGGAGAAATATGCGGATGATTTTACAACTGCAGATGGTGATCTTTTACTTGAAGTAGCAGACCATACTATTAAAAATCATTCAATGCCGCATATGTTGAGCGGACATGTGCAAGGAAGATTGCTGTCGATGTTGAGTTGTCTTGTAAAACCGGAAAGAATTTTGGAGATAGGCACATTCACCGGTTATAGTGCTTTGTGTTTGGCAGAAGGATTACAGGATAAAGGTGTATTGCATACAATCGATATCAGAGATGAAGGGGCAGCAGTTTTTTTTGATCGGTCTGCTTTTAAGAACAAGATCGTTTTGCACATTGGAGATGCTAATAAAATAATACCTGAATTAACAGAATCTTGGGATATTGTTTTTATTGATGCAGATAAAACTGGGTATCTTAATTATTACGAGTTAATTTTGCCGCAGTTAAAAATAAATGGCCTTATAATTGTTGATAATGTATTATTCCATGGCGATGTGTTGGAAGACAATATTACAGGGAAAAATGCAAAAGCCATTCATGCGTTTAATGAACATATTAAAAACGATAAGAGGGTTGAGCAAGTGTTGTTGACAGTAAGAGATGGCTTGTTATTGTTGAGAAAAATATAAAATATTAAATACCAATATAGTCAGATGAAAAGAGTATTAATAAGTGCCTTTGCTATTGTAACAACAGTAGCATCTATAGCGCAAACGATCACTCCTGAAGAGTACATTGCTAAGTACAAAGATATTGCCATCAGAGAAATGAAAAGAATGGGTGTACCTGCTGCTATTACGTTGGCACAGGGAATTCTTGAAACAGAAAGCGGTAATAGTGTACTGGTAAAAAAATCCAATAATCACTTTGGTATAAAATGTAAATCTACCTGGACGGCCGGTGGGGTTAGTCATGACGATGATGCTCCCGGTGAATGTTTCAGGGTATATAAAACAGCCGATGATTCTTACAGAGATCACAGTAATTTTTTACGTGGCGGCGAACGCTATGCATTTCTTTTTAAATTAAGTCCTACGGATTATAAAGGTTGGGCCAACGGTTTAAAACAAGCCGGTTATGCAACCAACCCAAAATATCCGTTGATATTGATCAAGCATATTGAACAATACAACTTGCAACAATATTCTTTAGCAGCTGCAGATGAAGTGCCTAAATTTGATACAGAAGGGTTTACCGACGATAAGGAAAAGCCGGTTGTTGATGAAGAACGTCCTGTAAATACGGTACCAGTTGTTGAAGAACCTGAAGCATCAAAAACAACGTTGGATTCAAAACATGATATCATGTACATCAATGGTGCCAAATGTATTCAGGCTGCAAAAGGAACTTCATTGTTGGTAATTGCTACAAAGAATAATATTAATCTCGATAAGTTGTTGGAGTATAACGATCTTGGTGAAGATGGTCTCTTGCAAAAGGACCAGATCATTTTTCTGCAAAACAAACGTAGTGTTGGCGCTAAAGAATATTATATTTCTAAAGAAGGAGAAACATTGTATGACGTGGCTCAAAAAAACGGAATAAAATACCAATCTTTATTAACGTATAATAATTTGCAGGCAGGAGCCAAAATATATCACGATACAAAATTGTTTTTGAAAAAAGTTGAATATGCAACTGTAGAAACTCCCGTTCCCGAAGTTCCTGTTAAAACAAAATATTATACAGTGCAGCAAAGCGAAGGCTTGTATGCTATTGCAAAAAAGTACGGAGTAAAAGTAGATCAGTTGAAACAATGGAATAATCTTCAAACAGATGCATTACAAGTTGGACAACAGCTAATCGTTTCACCATAATAAAACCAAAACATGCCGATAATACAGGTACACGACAAAAAATTTGAACCGTTTATAGATGCAGCTGAGATCAGTAAGCAAATAAAAAGAGTAGGTGCTGAGATCAACCGTGATTATGAAGGGAAAAAACCTCTTTTTATTGCAATATTGAATGGATCTTTCATGTTTGCTTCCGATCTGTTCAAAGAGGTTTCAATTGAAGCAGAGATCTGTTTTATAAAACTGGCATCTTATAAAGGCACAAAATCTACCGGTAATGTAATTACCTCAATTGGTTTAGATGAGCCGCTAAAGGGGCGTCATGTGATCATTGTAGAAGATATTGTGGATACAGGTAATACACTTACCAAGTTTTTGCCACAATTGCACAATCAGCAACCGGCCTCTTTAAAGATCGCTTCTTTATTGCAAAAGCCCGATGCATTGGAACATCCTGAGCTAAAAGTAGATTATCTTGGTTTTAGTGTAAAAAACATCTTTTTGCTTGGATTTGGATTAGATTTCGACGGACTTGGCAGAAATATCCCCGAAATCTATCAGTTGGTAGAAGCGTAAGGGCAATAAAATGGCGTGGGTTCACGTCTATATGGCACAAAATTTCTATCTTTCGTATAAGTTTAACCTATTGAGAAAAATCTTTTTATATATCCTTGCCATTTTTCTAGCAAAGACTTCGGTGGCGCAGTACTATTTGCGTGGCGAAGTAAAAGATAAAGAAGGGCAGTCTGTTCAGAATGTAAAAATGCTTTTACAGTCTAACAGGATCATTTACTACTCCGGTGTTTCCGGTGGCTTTGGAATCAGCACCGAAAAACTCTACGATTCTATCACCGTTAGCCATGAAGGTTTCGAAACACAAACAATAGGCATTAAGGCGGATGTTTATCAGGTTATTATTATGAAAAAGCTTGCAGCTAATGATAATAAGAACCGGCAAAAATTGATCTCGGTTACCAAAAATCTAAATCAAACATCCAAGTACAAATGGTTTTTAGGAGATGAGTCATATTTCTCATTGGTAGAAAATACTATCGTTGATGCAGGAAATTATCCTAACACCGGCTTTTCGTTAAATGTAAACAAAGCATCTTATAGCAATATCAGACGCTTTTTGAATATGAAAAGTTCTGTACCACCGGATGCTGTGCGTATAGAAGAATTGCTGAATTATTTTAATCTTCATTACAGAGAGCCAGATCCTCACGAAGTGTTTAAGATAGAATCACAGATCACTAACTGCCCTTGGAATGCAAAAAATAATTTACTATACCTGAATGTAAATGCACGTAAAATAAATTTAGATAGTGTTCCTCCAAGTAATCTTGTTTTTTTAATAGATGCATCAGGCAGTATGGATATGCCCAATCGTTTACCATTGGTAAAAGCGGCCTTTCAGATGTTTGTAAAAAACCTCCGTCCAATTGATACTGTTTCTATTGTTATTTACGGCGGCCCGGTACAGGTTTGGATGCAACCAACCAGCGGAGCTGAAAAAGAAAAGATCATACAATCTATTGAAGAATTAACCGCAAATGGGGATACTCCCGGTGAAGCTGCGATACGTACTGCTTACCGTGTTGCAAAAAGTACTTTTATAAAAGGAGGAAACAACAGAGTGATACTTGCTACCGACGGCGATTTTAACGTTGGTGAAACAACCGAAGAAGCATTGGAGGATTTGATCGTAAAAGAAAAGCAGGCGGGATTATATCTTACTTGTTTGGGAGTGGGAATGGGCAATTTTAAAGATTCAAAATTAGAAACACTTGCCAAAAAAGGTAATGGTAATTACGCTTACTTAGATGACATTCAGGAAGCAGAAAAAGTTTTAGTAAAAGAAGTAACACAAACTTTTTACACTGTAGCCGATAATGTTTTTTTAAATGTACAATTCAACCCGGCACTTGTAAGTGAATATAGGCTAATAGGTTTTGATAATAAACGAGATGCGGTAGCTGATAGCACCGGTGAACTGGAAGGAGGTGAGATCGGTAGTGGCAACAGTATTCTTGCAATTTTCGAATACACATCTTCGATCAATAAAATAAATGAATTCCCTACAACGGATCCAATTGCAAATGTCTCATTAAAATATACAGTCTCTCCGAATAAAACACCTAAAGAAATTCGTTATGATTGTAATCAGAATTATGGCGAGTTTAAAACAATCGATAAAGAATTTCAATTTGGAGCAGCTTTAGCAATGTTTGGAATGAAACTTCGACAATCTAAAAATTTAGGCATTGCGGATTGGAATGATATTGAAACCATAGCCACAAATGCAGCCAATCAGGGTAATTACCTTCAAAGAGATTTTCTTAAACTGCTGAAAGAAGCAAAAAAACTTTATACAAAAAAACGAAAAAAGGGATACGAATAATTTTATTATTTGATAGTTGATTCGTACTTAATGAATAACGCTTCCAACAATTCTGTAGTTAAATTTTCTGAAACTATTTGCCGAGAAGTAATGCATAAAGCCCCGCTGATAGAGCCATAGAGCATACACTCCTTTATATTTTTCCCATTGAGATAAGCATATAAAAATCCTGAGAAATAATTATCTCCTGCGCCATTGGCATCTACCAATGAAAATTCTGTCAATGCACTTATATCTATCCATTCGCCATTTTTTGTAAGAGCTGTAGATCCTTTTTTGCCATGTGTGCAAACAACAAGTTCTTTCCCTTGCTGCATCAAATTTTGCATGGTTTGTTTATAATCGGAAAGATTATCGGAACTTAAAAAAATATGATCGGCAACATCAATGAATGGTTGGTGGTAAACATTGTAGTCGGTATAATCATGTAAGTCTGTCCAAATGGGTTTATTGTATTGCATCAGCAATGGAATAATATCCTTGCAATATGATATAATGTTCAGAATAATCATATCACTTTTCTGAATATTACTTTCAATCAACGATCTATTCATTGAAAGGTGTTCAGAAGATTGTGTTACAAACATCGATATACGATCTCCGTTAGTATTCATCAGGTTAACATGTCGTTCTGTTCCTTTCGGGTCGATATCGTAAATAAAATCAACACCGTCTTTTTTTAGATGGTCAATAATATGCTGGCCATATATATCATTTCCTAATACAGAATATAAAGTATTCGACACATCGAGTTTTTTCAAACACAAGGCCTTGCCTGAACCGGTAGAACCGGTAGCTTCATGAAAAACCGTATTGTGTATGGTTTGAGGAAAAGGTGCAGGAAACTCATTCAGAGAAATTATATGATCGAATGTTGTTCCGCCGATGATGAATATATGTGACATGATATTTGCTATTACATATAGACGAAATTAATGTTTCCGCTTGATAGTTATGAAAAGCTGCTTCATAAGAGTTTAATAGTATGCATAACAAAACACGATTTTTAACGTTTAAGTTATTGAAGTATACAGTAAAAACTACTGTTTACGGATGAAACAAACCTTACATGTTTTCCAATATCTTAATTATATAATAAAAGAACCACGAGTGTTTTTTCTTGAAAATGAAAAGGCTTAAAGACATTTCAATTGCAAAAAAACTTTACTTCATAGTCGGTGCTATGGCGGTGCTTATTATTTTTGAGTTGCTTACACTTTGGTTCGCTATTCATACACTTTCATCAGTAAGGGCATTAGTTGGTGCCGAAGGCCTATGGTCTAAGGCTCAAAAAGATGCTGTTTATCAACTCCGCAAGTATAATGTTACACATGATGAAAAGGATTTTAAAAAGTATCAGCAATTTATGGCAGTACCAATGGGAGATCACAAAACCAGGATGGAGTTATTTAAACCAGATCCGGATCTAGCCATATGTAGACAGGGCTTTATTGAAGGAAGGGTGCACCCGGATGATATTGATGGAATGATAAAATTGTTGCGACGTTTCCATTCAAATTATTATATCGCTAATGCAATCAATGCTTGGTCAAATGCTGATTCTGCATTGTTTTTTAAATTAATGCCGGTTGCAGAAACTTTTCATACTGAAATGAATTCTTCTAACCCATCTAAAGTAAAACTTGATCAGTTGATGGGAGAGATCGACCTGGTGAATGAGCAATTGACTGTACTCGAAGATAATTTTTCGTATACATTAGGTGACGGATCGAGATGGCTCGAAAATCTTATCTTAAAAATTTTATTAAGTGTAGCTTTTACAGTAGAATTTACCGGGCTGTTTTTAACGTTTTTGGTTACACGAGGAATAAGTAAGGAGCTGAAGGAAATTGAAAAAGCTACAAGTAAGGTTACTAGAGGCGATCTTACCGCAAGAGCGAAAGTGTTATCTCAAAATGAAATTGGACATGTGGCTGCAGAGGTTAATCAGATGACAGAGCAATTGGTTTTATCTAACAGAGAATTGGGACAGGTAGCGTATATCGCTTCTCATGATCTGCAGGAACCTTTGAGAACGATCTCAAATTTTGTTGTGTTGCTGCAAAAACAATATGAAGGTAAGCTCGGAGCAGATGCAGATGAGTATCTGGCTTTTATCAGCGAAGGAACTTTAAGAATGCAGTTGCTTGTAAAAGATCTTTTAGATTATTCCAGAATAGGGAATGATAAAAAAATGGTTAAGATCGATTGTAATAAAGAGGTACAAAATGTATTAAAAGGAATGACTGTTTATATTACGGAGAATGCCGCAACAATTGATGTTGGAAAACTACCTGTTGTTGATGGATACTTTGAACTACAGTATCTTTTTCAAAATCTGATCGGTAATGCTATTAAGTATAAAAAGAAAGATGTTGATCCGATCATTAAGATAGAAGCAAAAGATAACGGCAAAGAATGGTTGTTTTCTGTGAAAGATAATGGTATCGGTATTAATAAAAAATACCATCAAAGAATTTTTACCATATTCCAGAAACTTCATTCCGATAGAGAGTATGCCGGAACGGGTATCGGCCTTGCACATTGTAAAAAAATTGCAGAACTTCACAGAGGAAATATATGGTTAGAGTCTGAAGAAGGGCAGGGAGCTACATTCTATTTTACAATACCTAAACAGACAAACAATGGAAACTAAATTCAAATCCGTCTTACTGATAGACGATAAAATAGGCGATAACCGCTACAACGAGATCATTCTTGGGCAAATGAATGTGATTGATAGAATTGAGATCGCTGAAAATGGGGAAGATGCGTTGAAAATACTGGAACATGCGAATATTGCTCAACCTAAACTCATTTTTCTCGACATCAATATGCCACGAATGAACGGATGGGAATTTTTAGATGAGTATCAGGCATTGGGCCTGCACATAAAAACTAAGAATGTAATTATTGTACTAACTACTTCAATGAATCCGGAAGATAAAGCAAAAGCAGATCAGATAAGCTTTGTGTCCGAATTTCACATCAAGCCTTTAACACAGGAAAAGATCAAAAATATTCTGGATAAATATCTTGTGTATAATAATTAGATATTATTGAACTTTCTTCATCGTCCAAACAGCACTTCCACCAAGCGGATCGGTAATAAAGCCACTCTTTAAAGTTCCATCAGCACTGTTGTATATTGCGTTGCCTGTTTGTGTATGTTCTTCTCCGCCTCCGGCAATATTCACTGTTGTTACTTCAAATGAAAATGAAGATCCGTTTAAACTCCATGTGCCATCTGCAAAAGTGATGTACTCACGACTGTTCTGGTAAAAGCCTTTGCTTTTATAACTCAGTTTTCCATCGGGGTAAATACTAAAGCTAAAAAAGAAAGATGTGCCATCGGGCACAGGTTCTCCTTGGCCTACAGTGTAAGTACCAATCCAAAGGCCTTCAATAGCTGCAGCATTCTTTTTCTTGTCCGAAGAGTTTTTAGAACTGGTGCTACATCCAGCTAAAAAAATGATAATAGCTGCCAGTATCGCAATTAAAAATTTAGGATCTTTTTTCATAAGGCATATATACTTTCGTTTATTCAATACTGTCACTGTCTAATGATGTTGAGTATTTCGTCATTATCAAGCATTTTTTTTAATTCGGTTTTTGAAAACCCGTAAATATCTTCCGAATAACTCTTTTCTCTTAGTTGATCTAACTTGCTCACTTTATTTATCTGATAATTGTTTACCTGAACAAAGACAGAGTCTTTCTGAACTTCGTGGACTTTATACAATGTGTATTCGAGAGCTTTTATTTTGACCTCAAAAATATCTCCTTTCTTTGGTGCAAGTATAAGTTTATTGTTCTTTTCATCTTTCTCTTTCTCACTGATAATACCGACTGTTATTAAAAATGCTACTAAAGCAAGTCCGGAAAACATCCATTTAGGTGTTTGGGTTTGTGCTTTCAAGTTTTCATAAGTTGTAACTAGGTGAGGAGGCATTTCCTTAAGCTTGAGCATCTGCTTACAATGATCACATTGACTAACACCTGTTTTGCCCATCGGAAAAAAAGGGATCCAGAAAACATGGGCATACTTTTGAAGCACATACATGTCAATACTGTTCTGTGTTCCGCAATGAGGGCATTTGTCTATGATGTGCTCTTTTAAAAGTTCTTTGCTTTTACTTCCGTAGACGATCATGTTGGTTTATTTTTTCAAATATAAAGATCATTTCTTTGAGATGGTATTGTGGTAGAATGCTTGAGCAACGCTAAGGTAAAAAAGTGGCCCGTAATTTACGAGCCACTTTTTTATACAATAAACCATTCAATAATTAATTAAACATCTCCCTCACTTTATCAAAGAAGGATTTATCTCCCTTCTCAGGTTTGGGTTGAAAGTTTTGACTGCTTTGCATTTTTTCGAGCATTGCTTTTTCTTCGGCAGTAACATGTTGAGGTGTCCATACATTAACATGTATCAACTGATCGCCTTTTTCATAACTGTTCACCGAAGGGAAGCCCTTGCCTTTTAATCTGAATATCTTACCGCTTTGTGTACCTGCCGGTATTTTAATTTTTGCCTTTCCGTCAATGGTCGGTACTTCTACCTGTGTGCCGAATACTGCATCAGGAATAGACAAGTGTAATTCATAAGCTACATTTAAACCATCTCTTTGTAATTCTGCATGTGCTTCTTCTTCTATCAATACAATAAGGTCACCGTTAGCACCGCCACGTTCGCCGGCATTACCCTTGCCATTCATGCTCAGTTGCATACCTTCCTGCACACCTGCCGGTATTTCAATGGTTACTGTTTCTTCGCCATACACACGGCCATCGCCTTTACAAGCTGTACACTTATTAGTTATCGTACTACCTTCACCGTTACAGGTAGGGCAGGTAGTTACAGTTTGCATTTGTCCGAGAAAAGTATTTTGTACTCGTCTTACTTGCCCACTACCACCACAAGTACCACAGGTTTGTGTACTGTTCTTATCTTTTGCACCGCTGCCTGTACAAGTTGTACAGGTAACATATTTTTTAACTTTTACTGTTTTGGTGGCCCCCTTTGCCATCTCTTCAAAATTCAATTTTATTTTGATGCGTAGGTTGCTGCCTCTAACACCACGGCTACGGCTACCCGAAGAACGTCTGCCGCCACCACCAAAGAAACTTCCAAACGGGCTATCATCTCCAAACACATCTCCAAACTGACTGAAAATATCATCCATATTCATGCCGCCACCGCTGAAACCACCGCCACCGCCACGTGCTGAACCAAATGCCTGATGACCGAAACGATCATACTGTGCTCTCTTATCGGCATCGCTTAATATTTCGTAGGCTTCTGCGGCTTCCTTGAATTTTTCTTCAGATGCTTTATCTCCCGGATTACGGTCGGGGTGATGCTGCATAGCTACTTTACGGTACGCCTTTTTTATCTCATCCTGCGATGAAGATTTAGATACTCCTAATATTTCGTAAAAATCTTTTTTCATTATTTTAATTTGGAGATTTGAAGATTTGGAAATTTGGAGATGTGAACAGTACTTTTAATTATCCGTTGCTTTCATCTTCAAATTTTCAAATTTCCAAATTGACTAATTGTTATTTTCCCACCACCACTTTTGCAAAACGAATTAATTTATCATTCAGATAATAACCTTTCACAACTTCATCTACCACCTTATCTTTCAATGCTTCAGTTGGTGCAGGTATTTCTGTAATGGCTTCATGTTTCTCTACATCAAAATCTGTATTGATGCTTTCCATTGCTTTCAAGCCTTTATTCTGAAGTGTAGTTCTAAGCTTGCCAAATACCAGTTGGATACCTTCTTTTATTTGAGCAATGTCTTCTGTAGTTTGAATTTGTTTTTCGGCTCGGTCGCAATCATCTAATACATCCAATAATGAAGTGATTACTTCTTTACCTGCTGTCTGAAACAATTCAGCTCTTTCTTTAGCACTGCGACGTTTGAAATTGTCGAACTCGGCAAAAAGGCGAACGTATTTGTCTTTCTGCTCGTCTAATTCTTTTTGGATCTTATCTACGCCGTTATCCGGTTCTTCGGGGTTACTTAAATGGGTATTTCCCGGAACATCAGAATCTGCGTTAATATTCATTTCTTCTTTTTCTACAAGTGTTTCCTTTTCTTCCATAGTTTAAAAATTGTGTGCAAAGGTAAGATAGTCAAACATTTTGCCAATGCTTGTTTTCGGTCAAATTGACAAAATATTTGATTAATTCTGACGGACTTGTAAAAGGAATCCGGTAATAAATAAGCTTAATTAATAAAAAGAAGGAAGAAGGGGGTTATTTCACCACCTGAAATTTGCCTGATTGCAGGATCTTGCCGGTTTTATCACGTAGCTGATAAACATATACGCCACGGTAAAAATCGGTTAAAGGAAGATAAAAGCGTTGAGTAGTGGTTTTGGTCTCATATACCTTTTTACCCATGAAATTGTATAACTGAAGAGAGAGGTTTTTATCGAAACCACGTTGAAAATCAAAGTTGATGCCGGTGGCCGCAGGGGTAGGATACACTTTGATAAGCTTTACAATAGGATCAACATTTGCAGCAGTTCTGGTCTGTGCAAAGGATGTAAAGTTTAGGCTTATTAGTAAAATTGATATGGTTAGTATCTTTCTCAACGAAGTAAAGTTAATGGTTTCTTTATGAAATAAAAAAATATCAGCCCTGTTTTATGACTAAAAAGATAGAAAATCCCCTGTTTTTAGGGGATTTTCTATCGAAAATGCTATTGTTTAACAAATTGTAAGTGTTGAGCTTTACCCCCGTTTACCAAAACAAGGTTGTAAGTGCCTTTAGGTAAACCGGTTGCATTGATGGTGGTTTGAACCGCATCTCTGGTCACTTGCTGTTCGCTGATCTTTCTTCCGTCAATACTATATATCTCTAATTTAGCACCAACGGTGGCTTTGCTATGAGATACATAAAGATTATTTGCCACCGGATTAGGGAATACTGTTAGTCCCGTTTTAACCTTATTATTAACCGCAATAATATTGCTGTAAGTATATCTGCCATCTCTGTCAACTATTTTCAAACGATAGTAGCTAACAGCTGAAGTTTGAGCCGCGTCTGTTACGGAATAATTATTATTCAACAAATTAGTTGCCATTGTTACTGCGTTGGTACTGCTGAAATTTTTACCATCTGTACTTCTTTCAACAATGTATTTAGCAACATTCAGTTCATTGTTAGCTGACCAGTATAGTTTCGTTTGTCCGTCAACGCTAGTTGCGCTGAATGAAATAAGATTTACCGGAGTAGTACCGGCAGGTCTCAATCCGAAAGTAAATGGACTAAATGAACTCAATAATTGAGAATTCACAACGCCGCTTGTAGCACCGCCGGAAATTGCCGTTCCATTTGCAGCAGTAGCATCTACCCAGTTGCCTGCAACTAAATGAGCCACTACAATTTCCTGTGAAACATTTGGAACACCTGCATTAGACCAGGTGGTTGTTAATGTATTGTCGAAATTGAAGCCAACAAATGCATCTGTACCGAAATCTTTCTTTATATCCCAGTATTCACTTGTACCAACTGAGGTTAATGGTAGTGTTGTAGAAGAGGTAGATGCGGCCGATGTATTAAAGTATTCTGCAGTATAGCTGCTGAGCGTAGCATCTGCTGCTATTATACTTGCCGGATGATACACACCGCCTTTACCAACGGGGAATGTAAATAGAAAAGTTGATGCCGTCTGTTTTGTTATTGGACCATTTACATGCGATGTATTGCTACCTCCATTTACAATTCCTCCTGGTTCTAAAGTGATCTTTTCTGCAGCTGTATTTGTAATAATTCCATTAGTTAGATTTAAAGAATCAGCAAGTGAAGTACTCTTGGTCATGGTAAGACCTGCAGCATTATTGATGACTAAGCCACTTGCAACAGCAGGAAGTCCATTACCTGAAACTTGTGCAGCAGTTCCTTCGTACGCATACGTTCCGGCATTATAGCCCCTAGTAGTTGTTTGTATTGGTCCTGCAGCTGCCGATGTAGTAATACCATCTGTAGAACCAATTCTCATTTTAGCCATAAATCCTAAATTGAAAGCACCTGCACCTGTTACTGTTTGTAGAGGATTTCTAAAGTCAGCGATCCTTGAAACATTTAGAGCACCGCCTGCAGCAACTGTAATTGTAGTTAGATCTCCTGTGCCAGGTGTGTTATCTGCTTTAGTGCCGTTAGGATAAAATTCGCTAACATTTAAAACACCGGTAGCACCAATATTTAAATTGAATGCTTTGCCCGTTACACCTAAACTCATATATCCGTTTGTATGTCCGCTCCATCCGTTAGCAGTTGCATTGCCCGGAACCAATCCATCCGTGAATGTTAAAGTGCCATTAACATTAATAGTTTGAGCATTACCGCCATTGGTATGAGAACTTGATACCGGAGTATAGCAACTCCATGGTGCAAAAGTTAATGTTTTACCAGCATTGATGGTAAGAATGTTGTTATCTCCTGCAACAGTATAAAAACCTGCTGCATTACCTGCATTACCACTACCGTGATAATTCAACGTTACATCTGTGTTTATAGTGATAGTTGTGGCTGCAGTGTTTGTTCTCATTCTTGATAAATTAACTGTTCCGCCACCGGTTACAGTAACATCTGTTCCAAAAATATCTAAACTGATACCATCAGCATTATTGCCATTCAATAGATTGCCGATGATAGAACCCGGATCAACCTGTACAGTTGTACCGTAGATTCTTACATAAACAGGAGCATTAACAAGGTTGTTTGTTTTTAAAGTAGCACCATTGTTTACATAAAGATTTTTTACGCTTCTACCTGAAGTTGCTTTTGTTACGGTAAATCCGTCGGTAACAAATACGCTTGCAGTTTGTGAGTTAGGGAATTCAGGAGCAGCTACCCAGTTCGTTCCGTCAAATTTATTCCAGGTTGCAGTAGCATCCCAGTTACCTGTAGCAACTGATTTATAGTCGCCTGCTTCATACACTATATTGTTGCCTGATCCGCTAACTGCAACTCCAATTGCAGCACCACCGCCTGATATATCTATGTCGCCTGTGTATGTGATTAATGCAGTAGGACTAAAACGAACATAAATTGTTGTAGCACTTAATGCAGCTCCTGTGTATGGAACTAAAATGCTTTGTGCAAATCCGCTACCGCTTGATAAGGAAACTTCATAGCCGCTTGGTGCAGGTACAGTTATATTTCCGCTAGTAGGAGACAAACCCCCTGCAACAAGTGTAAATGTTTTTTCGGTAGACGTTGTATTGACAAGAATGCTTCCAAAATTTAATGAAGTTGGATTGGTCAATATTGTTGGAGATGATGGAGCAGCTGTTGTAAAAGTTTCATCCGAACCATAAGTGGTGCCACTACTACCGGTAGCGTATGCACGAACATGGTATACTGTGCTAAATGTTAAACCACTAATCGAACTCGTAATGGCGCCAACGCCGGTTGGGCCATCAGTAGTTTTTGGATCAGCAATGGTTGGGTTTGCACTGGTGCTATAGCAAAATCCGCTCGAAGTGATTGTACCCGAACCTGCATCGCTAATATTTCCTCCTAAAGTTGCAGATGAAGCTGTAATGGCTGTAGCCACCGGAGTATTTGTTGTTACAGTTGGTGGAGTGGAAGCAACGGCGGTTGTAATTTCAATATCATCGATAGTTACTTCACTGCTGTTTCTTTGAATTTTTATAAATGCCGGTGCAGATGAACCGTTACCTGTTACTGCATAACTTACCGAGGTCCACCCAATAGTTGAATTAACTGTATAGCCACTTGAGTTTGACCATCCTGTTGCATTGGTTGCAGAGGAGCTCATATTGCCAGTAGCTGTAGTAAGATTCGGATTTGTTCCTTCATATACTCTGAAGGCAGCAGTAGTACTTGCTGTTCTAACCCAAAAAGTTACGGAAACAACTCCATCACTAATGATCGGACTTATTAAATAAGCAGCGCTAGATCCTCCAAGATGAAATGCCTTGTCACCTGAATTTACAGTATATGTTTTCGAATTTGCAGCATCCGTAGTAACGGCATAACCACTACTGTAAAGCCAGCTTCCTGTATGCTTTGTTCCAGCATTGGCATACTGAGTAACTACTACTGTTCCATGGGTCGCATTTCCTCCGGTGCTGGTAGTAACGGCAGACCAGGCGTCTTCTTCAAAACCTTCATTAATGGTTTGAGATTTACCTATACTGGTAAAAAAGAGAAGCATTACTGAAATACAAAATGCCCATGTTTTTTGTGAAAGACTTTTTTGTAAATGGCGTGTAAATAATCTTTTCATGATGATTTTTTTGTGTAGAATTTTTTGCAATCGTTCCGGCTTCTTCAAGCAGTAAACAAATATACATTCTTTGGCAAAAAAATGAGAACGTTTGCATTAACATATTAGGAACATTCAGTTGTTTTTACGCAATCGTTCCCGATGAAAAAGTGAATATCTAAAATGTTCCTGACCAAACCGATAGAAATAAAAAAGGTGATAAGCCATCTTACCACCTTTTTATAAAATTTACTGAAAAAATCAAGCAAGATCAAATCTATCCAGATTCATCACTTTATCCCATGCAGCAACAAAATCTTTTACGAATTTTTCTTTTGAGTCTTCGCAGGCATATACTTCAGCAATGGCACGAAGTTCGGAGTTAGAACCAAAGATCAGGTCAACACGAGTGCCGGTCCATTTGGTTGCTCCTGTTATACGATCAAAACCTTCAAACACTTGCTGAGCATCCGTTGTAGCTTTCCACGTAGTTCCAAGGTCAAGCAGGTTTACAAAGAAATCATTGGTCAATGTTTCAGGATTATTTGTGAAGACGCCATTTTTTGATTGATCAAAATTTGTATTCAATACTCTTAATCCACCAATAAGTACAGTCAATTCCGGAGCAGTTAATGTGAGCAGTTGTGCTTTATCGATCAGCATTTCCTCAGCAGGTGCGGCAGCACGAGGTTTAAGGTAATTGCGAAAACCATCTGCATTCGGTTCGAGTACTGCAAAGGATTCTACGTCGGTTTGATCTTGCGATGCATCAGTACGTCCCGGGGTGAGTGGTACTGTTATATTGTGACCTGCATTTTTTGCTGCCTGTTCAACACCTGCACAACCTGCCAATACAATAAGGTCAGCTAAAGAAACAGCTTTTTCAGAGGCAATTCCATTGAACTCTTTTTGAATATTTTCCAACACATCTAATACTTTTGATAGCTGCGATGGATTATTCACTTCCCAGTATTTCTGCGGAGCAAGACGAATACGGGCTCCATTGGCGCCGCCACGTTTATCTGATCCACGGAATGTTGAAGCGGATGCCCAGGCAGTTGATACCAGTTGCGATACGGAAAGACCTGAAGCCAATATTTTTGTTTTAAGATCTGCAATGTCTTTTTCATTGATCAATTTATGTGCAACAGCCGGGATAGGATCCTGCCAGATCAAAACTTCTGAAGGAACTTCGGCTCCCAGGTAACGAACTATTGGCCCCATGTCGCGGTGTGTTAATTTGTACCATGCACGTGCAAAAGCATCGGCAAATTGATCGGGGTTTTCAAAAAATCGTCTTGAAATTTTCTCATATGCAGGGTCAAATCTTAAAGAAAGATCTGTAGTCAACATAAAAGGTGCATGACGTTTGGATGTATCATGTGCATCGGGCACTAAGCCTGCACCTGCATCACCTTTTGGTTTCCATTGATGTGCACCGGCCGGGCTCTTTGTCAATTCCCATTCATAACCGAAAAGATTTTCAAAAAAGTTATGACTCCATTTCGTTGGAGTGGTGGTCCATGCACCTTCTAAACCACTGGTAATGGTATCGGCACCTTTACCGCTACCAAATGTATTTTTCCAGCCTTGGCTTTGTTCTTCAATACCGGCGGCTGCAGGTTCTTTACCAACATACTGACCAGGGTTGGCTGCACCATGTGTTTTACCGAAAGTATGACCACCTGCGATCAATGCTACGGTTTCTTCATCATTCATTGCCATACGGCCAAAAGTTTCACGAATATCTCTTGCTGCGGCCAGTGGGTCGGGGTTTCCGTTAGGGCCTTCAGGGTTAACGTATATCAACCCCATCTGAACTGCTGCTAAGGGATTTTCCAACTCACGGTCACCAGTATATCTTTTATCTCCTAACCATTCTTTTTCAGAACCCCAGTAAATATCTTCTTCAGGTTCCCACACATCTTCACGTCCGCCACCAAACCCAAAAGTTTTGAAGCCCATCGATTCAAGTGCACAGTTACCTGCCAGGATCATCAGATCGGCCCATGAAATTTTCTTGCCATATTTCTTTTTGATTGGCCAAAGTAGTAAACGTGCTTTATCAAGATTTGCATTATCGGGCCAGCTGTTCAATGGAGCAAAACGTTGTGTGCCTGCACCGGCACCACCACGTCCGTCGTGAATTCGGTAAGTACCTGCACTGTGCCATGCCATACGTATGAACAAGGGGCCATAGTGGCCATAATCTGCAGGCCACCATTCTTGTGAGGTGGTCATCAGATCGAAAATATCTTTTTTTAATGCTGACAGATCAAGACTCTTGAATTCTTTGGCATAGTTAAATGTTTCATCCATCGGATCAGATAATGACGAATTCTGACGAAGGATATTTAGTTTTAATTGATTCGGCCACCAATCACGATTTCTGGTGCCGCTACCGGCACTTTGCTTTAAAGCTCCGTGGTTAAATGGGCATTTGCCTTGAGGTGCATTATTTTCCATACTATAGTTATATTGTTTATTAAATGGTTTTGAATGGTAAAATTATGATAAACTCATCTTTCATTTTTGATAAACGTTTTCGTTTTAAGGAACATTTTTAGTGAACAATTGTTCAACTTAGCAAAGAGTTTTTAGAATATGGTGTTAAATCTCACATTGTGTTATTTGGGCTGTTGAAAGAAATATTATATTTGGTTCGATCTTTGTTTAAATCTAAAAATGATGTATAAAATAAAATACGGCCTTCTTGTTTTATTTACGATTGTATACAGTGGATTGAATGCTCAGTATAAATCATTTAGTCTTACCCCTCAAGGTGATACACTGAATGCTGTTGATAATAAAGGTTTGAAACAGGGGAAATGGGTAAATACAGTTCCGGAATTAAGAGGCAATCCGGGTTATGATGAAGAAGGCGTTTATAAAGATGATAAGAAAGAAGGAGTTTGGCGAAAGTATTCTGCCGAAGGTGATCTGTTGGCGGTAGAAAATTATAAATTCGGAGGAAAAGACGGTATTCAGCAATATTATACGTTTTTAGGCTCTATAGAAAGGGAGGAAGAGTGGCATTCTTACAACCCCGATGCTCCTTATGATACGATCCCGATTTATGGTACCACTAATAATGATATCATTGAATATAAGGTTGTAAAAGCTACCCAGTATAGTGTGCCCCATGGTACCTGGAAATATTTTTCTCCGGATGGAAGAGTTACCAAAGCAGATAAATACGAAAGGGGGCGGTTAATTGTTGATGCACCCGAGCCGCCGGCTGCAGAACCTGTTGCAACTGAAAAACCAAAAGAGAAAACAAAACCACAGGAAGTACTCGACTACGAAAAAAAATACAGCAAGAAAAAAAGGGAGCATATGGAGAGGGAAGGGAAGACCAGTTTGTAGGCTCGTACAAAAATATTTTACAATAGGGGGCAACTTAATTCAAGTTGCCTCTTTTATTTTTGATAAATGAAAAAGGACATAGAGCATATCGACGATATTAAATTATTAGTAGATAGTTTTTACAAAAAAGTTATTGTAGTTGAAACAATCGGATATTTTTTTACTAAAGTGATACAGTTTGACTGGCAGGTACACTTACCCGTTATGTATAGTTTTTGGGATACTATTTTATTCGGCACTATGAGCTACAAAGGCAACCCTATGGTCAAGCACATTGAAATGAATAAAAAAGAAAGCCTGAAAAAAGAACATTTTGATCAATGGATGAAATTGTGGAAAGAGACGATTGATGAATTATTTATTGGTGAAAAAGCGAATGAAGCTAAAAAGAGGGCCGGTAGTATAGCACAGTTGATGCAATATAAAATACAAAACACAATTGTATGATTCAGGATTTGCAGGATTTACAAGATTGGTTCTACTTAATTAGAAAAGTTATCCTTTCCTAAAGCTCTAATCCTGCTAATGTTCATCCTGATTCGGACAAATGAATAAAAAAATCCCCTCACTTTAGTGAAGGGATTTTTTACGTTGTCTTGAAAAGTATTATGCTTCTTTTTCAGCATCAGCAGCACCATCCAATTTAGCTTTCAAATCAGCTAATGCGCTGATATCACCTAAGGTAGATTTTTCTACTTTGCTTTGAAGATTTTTAACTGCTTTCTTAGTTACTTCAGCTTCCGCTTTTTTCTCTTTAATTACAGCTTGTTTTTCTTCTTCTTGTACTTGTTCCCACAAACGAGTATGGCTTAATACAATACGTTTGTCGTTACGATCAAATTCAATTACTTGAAATTGTGCAACTTCATCCGCACCAACTGTTTTGCCATCTTCTTTATTCAAATGACGAGTAGGAGCAAATCCTTCTAAACCATAAGGAAGAGATACTACAGCACCTTTGTCGTCTTTTTTAGTAACTGTACCTTCATGAATAGTACCTACTGCAAAAGTATCTTCCAAAGAGTTCCATGGATCTTCTTCAATTTGTTTGTGTCCTAACTGAAGTTTGCGGCCATCTTTATCTATGTTCATGATGATAACATCGATGGTAGCACCAACTTTCGTGTATTCGTTAGGGTTATTGAAACGTTTTAACCAGCTAAGGTCGCTAACGTGGATCATACCACCGATACCGCTTGCTAATTCAACAAATACGCCATAAGGAGTAATGTTTTTAACAGTACCACTGTGTTTGCTTCCTTCAGGGAATTTAGTGTCGATATCGCTCCAAGGATCGTTTGCCATTTGCTTAATAGACAAGCTCATTTTACGAGTGTCTTTATCCAATGTAACAACCTTAGCTTCGTGTTCGTCGCCTAATTTGAAGAATTCTTTAGCGTTGATAGGAGTGTTAGCCCAAGTAATTTCACTTACGTGTACCAACCCTTCAACACCCGGCATGATTTCAAGGAAAGCACCGTAGTCTTCAATGTTAACTACTTTACCTTTAATGATCTCACCTTCTTTAATGCTTTCGCTTAAAGTATCCCAAGGGTGAGGAGTCAATTGTTTTAAACCTAAGCTGATACGTTTTTTATCATCATCAAAATCTAAAACAACAACGTTAATTTTCTGATCCATCTTCAATACTTCAGAAGGATGGTTGATACGGCCCCATGAAATATCAGTGATGTATAGTAAACCATCTAAGCCACCCAAATCAAGGAATGCTCCGAAATCTGTAATGTTTTTGATAGTTCCTTCAAGAACCTGTCCTTTTTCCAATTTACCGATGATCTCAGCTCTTTGAGCTTCAATATCGCTTTCAATAAGTGCTTTGTGAGATACAACAGCATTCTTAATTGTTTCGTTGATCTTAACAACTTTGAATTCCATTGTTTTACCAACAAACTGATCGTAATCAGTAACCGGTTTAACATCAATTTGAGAACCTGGTAAGAAAGTCTCCATACCGAATACATCAACGATCAAACCACCTTTAGTTTTGCTTGTAACCAAACCAGTAACAATTTCACCGGTTTTGTGCAATTCCATAATGCGTTCCCAAGCACGACTTGTACGAGCTTGTTTACGGCTAAGGTGTAAGTTGCCGTTCTTGTCTTCTTTGTCAACCACCATTACTTCAATGATGTCGCCAACTTTGATACCACCAACTACATCTCTGAATTCGTTCAAAGAAATCAAACCATCACTTTTAAAACCGATGTTTACAACAGCATCTGTTTTAGTGATTGCTTCAATAGTAGCCTGGATCATTTCGCCATCGTTGATCTGTTTAAAAGTGTTGTCATACACTTCATCATACTTGGCTTTTTCTTCTTTTGAATAACTTGATACGTTACGTTTGTCAACGCTCCAATCAAAATCATCATGAGCAGTTGCAATTGTTTCAGCAACAGGCTCAACCACAGGCACGTTTGTTACCGCAGCAGATTCAACTTCCTGAGAAGCTGCTCCTTCCTGTGCATCTGCGTTTAATTGTTTTAAAATATTAAATGACATAAAATAAATCCCGGTTTTTTAACGGGACGGCAAAGTTAGGGTAAAATTTACGATTTTGGCTGTATGATGTACGATTTTTTTCAGTGTAGGAGCAGGTTTTGGGGGTGTTTGGGTTTGATATTTTTTGGGACGGGCATTGGAACTTTGGGCATCATCGTTGTGTCACTCACTTGTACGGCATACCAATGGGCAGCTTTGCCCAAGCGTCAGGACGGCCATAAGCTTTCAGACGCTTAAAACACGGACTAACTGATTGATTTTAAGCAGATATTTAATTTGTTTCGAATATTTGTAATATTTTGTACCAAAATCGAATTGTTCGGTTACCTCATCTAAAGGCTTAGACCTTAAGCCATTGAAATTCCTAACAAACAGGAAAATATTTTCGTTATGCAAATAGATAAAATCCAATTCAAGATTAATAAGTTTTCGACTAAAAACTCAATCAAAAATTTGCAGGTGGGTGTTTATAAGGATGGAGAAATATTTCGATTAAGTAATTCAGGCAATATCTCTCATCAAGCTTTTGAATTGGCTTCTATTACAAAAGTGTTTACAGGTTGTGCCATAATGATTGCTATTGAAGAAAATAAAATATCCTTAAATACGACGTTAGAACAAATATTGTCAAATAAATTCGAAATCAGTGATAGCTTTAAAAGCATTACAATAGAAGAGCTATTGACGCATTGTTCAGGATTGCCTAATCTTCCACATTTGTTTTTAGAGAAAATGCAAACTAATCCTACTGATCCATATAGTGTATTACAAAAAGATGATGTCTTTAATTATTTATCGCTGCAACAAACATTAGGGAAAAAGAGATACTGCTATTCCAATTTTGGCTATGGTTTATTGGGTTTGATTTTGGAACATATTTATGTATTTTCGTACGCTGATATAATGACAAAGAAAATTTTTGACCCCTTAAATATGCAATTCTCGTCTATAGGATTGAGTAGTAAAACGGAAAACATATTAGAACAAGGTTATAGTGTAGAAGGTAAAGAAACAACTATTTGGCAAGATGATGTATTAGCTGGAGCAGGATCTCTTATATCGACTTGCGATGATATGATGCTGTTTATCAAAGCGCATTTTGCTTCAAATTCTTTGAAAAATATTTTGAATACTATACTTCTTCCTCAAACTAAAAAAATGGCAATTAGTTGGCATAGACAAGGATGGTTAGGAAGGATTGCCGGTTACAAAACTTATTTGTGGCACAATGGCTGTACTGGCGGTTATTCGTCTTACATCACGTTAAGTATTGAAAAGAAAACAGCGTTTCTAATATTATCCAGCAAAGGAATTATAGTTGACGAATTAGGAATGGATTTATTACATTACGTTAGTTAGAGTTATCGTAAAATCTAAAATAGAATTTGCAGGTATTGAGCCGGCGGCACGTTCACCATATCCATAATAGGAAGGTATCAACAAACGGATCTTACCACCTTTTTGAATATAGGGTATCCCAATTTGCCAGCCCAGTATCAAACCGCCTAAAGTAAATGTTCGGGGTGTGCCATTAGAGTCATCGAAAACAGTTCCGTTCAATAATCTGCCTTGATAATCTACTGTTACTTTGGTTGTACCACTATAGGAAAAACTTCCTGAGCCGGGCTCTAATATCTGATAGAACACACCATAGCTATCCTTGATTGCAGGAATACTATTGGCTGTAATAAATGCTCTAATTGCGGTTGTATCTGCAGTGAATTGTGCAGCCGGGCTATATAATTCGGCTTTTTTACATGCAGCAAAGCTGGTTGCAATGCAGATCAATAATATAAAGTATTTGAGTTTAAACATAGGTTGCAAAAATAGGGGATTAATATTCTTTGAGTTCTACTTACCTATTGTTCTCTAGCGCAGGTCTCCCGACCTGTGCTTATCCGTTACTTAATTTCAAGTTTGTAAAACGTTGATGATTTATTATGGGGCGACCTGCTGACACAGGCCGGAGGCCTGCGTCAGATGAAAAATAAAAAAGTTATAAATAAACAAACATTCATTTATATTTGCATTTCAAATGAGAGTAAGAGACGAAAATAAAGAACAGTTGGTGCGTCAAAAAGCACTTGAAATGCTGGTTAAAGAAGGCTTTAACGGTTTCAGTATGCAAAAATTGGCAAAAGCTGCTAATGTATCACCTGCTACTTTATACATCTACTACAAAGACAAAGACGACCTTATTGTAAAAATTGGGATCGAAGAGGGATTGAAAATGAAAACAGCCGCTTTAAAAGATTTCGATCCGGCAATGCATTTTGAAGAAGGGTTAAGATTGCAATGGAAAAACAGATCCGAGTTTTGGTTGAACAACAGATTATCATACGAGCTCTTCGAATTGCTGAGACAATCATCTTACAAAGAAAAAATTTTCGAATCAATTTTTATCGGCTTTAAAGAAACCATGAAAGCATTTGTAATGAATGCGGTAAAGAATGGAGAATTAAAACCAATGCCCGTAGAAGTTTATTGGTCGATGGCATTTGCACCGCTCAATAATTTAATTCGTTTTCATATTGAAGGAAGAAGTTTAGGCAATATGCCTTTTACTTTTTCGGAAGACCTGATGTGGCAGACCTTCGATCTTGTTATCAAAGCATTAAAACCATAACTGTTATGAGTGTTTCGCCAAACGAGGTATTGGTTTTTAAAACCGATATAAAATTTAAAAAAGACATACAAAAAATTGCTCCTGCACTAACCATTGCCGGAATTACTCAATGGACTATTGACAGAGATGATGTGGACTGCGTATTACGTGTTGTTACGGATTCTTTTTCAGTGAATGATATTATTGAGATCGTATCTGACAATGGGTATACATGCAGCGAACTATAAAAAAATAATTATGCAACAAACAACAACGACAACAACATTCACAGGCTATCAAAAAATGGCCATTGCTATATTGGCATTGATACAATTCGCCGTAGTACTCGATTTCATGGTGCTATCGCCATTAGGAGATGTGCTGATGAAATCGCTTGACATTAGTCCGAAACAATTTGGTTTTACTGTTTCTGCCTATGCATTTAGTGCCGGGATATCTGGTGTGCTGGCAGCAGGCTTTGCCGATAAGTTCGATAGAAAGAAAATGCTTCTGGTGTTTTTCGTAGGCTTTATCGGCGGAACATTGTTTTGTGCTTTAGCAAACAACTATCACACATTACTGTTTGCCCGTATCATCACCGGTTTATTTGGTGGCGTAATTGGCGCTATCTCTATGGCCATTGTAGCAGATATTTTTGCTATGAACCAACGGGGAAGGGTAATGGGTTTTATACAAATGTCATTTGCAGCCAGTCAGGTATTGGGTATCCCTATTGGTTTGTATTTTTCAAATATCTGGGGATGGCATGCACCATTCTTGATGATAGTGATACTAGGATTGCTGGTAGCATTAATGGCCTTGTTTCAATTAAAACCTGTTACAGCTCATTTGGCATTACAATCCGATAAATCGGCTTTTTTGCACCTATGGCATACCGTTACTAATAAAAAATACAGAGTTGGATTTTTAGCAACAGCCTTTTTGTCAACCGGCGGATTTATGATGATGCCTTTCGGTAGTGCGTTCCTGGTAAACAATATAGGTATATTGAATGAGCAATTGCCGCTGATCTTCATGATAACAGGTATAGGTTCTTTGATCATTATGCCGATCATCGGAAAGTTGAGCGACAAAATTGATAAGTTCAAAATATTTGCCGCAGGTTCTCTATGGGCAACTGTAATGGTGATCGTTTATACGCATATGTCTGTAATGCCAATGTGGTTGGTGATTCTTATCAATGTTATTTTGTTTATGGGTATTATGAGTCGAATTGTTCCGGCTACGGCATTGGTATCGGCTATCCCTGAAATGAAAGACAGAGGAGCTTTTATGAGTATCAATGCTTCATTACAACAAATGTCGGGTGGTATTGCAGCGGCTTTTGCAGGAATGGTAGTAGTACAAAAAACAAAATTCAGTCCGTTAGAACATTATGATACCTTGGGGTTTATTGTTGCAGGCTTAATGCTGTTAACCATTTATTTAGTGTACCGAGTGAGTAAGGTTGTGAAAAATAAATATAGTGCTGCTGATAATACGATTAAAATGGAAAAGGATTTAGTTATAGCTGAATAACTAACTTTGCTGAATGGAATTCGAAGATATCATAAATGCAAAACTGTCTAAGGAAGTAGACAGGCCGATGATGAAGAAAGATTCATTTCCGGTGAGTGATGCATTGGCGGGTTATTTGCACAGAAATGATAGGGATATTAATTTACCGATCGTTTATAAAGATCTGCTCAATTATCGATATGCAACTTCATTAAAAGATAAAAACGGAAAGATCACTCACTGGGAAAATGCAGTGTACGATCTGAAGGAAATGGAATTCCTAAATGAAGCATTAATAAAAACCTATGCAATTTTAAAAACAGAAGGCGATCTGAGTTTTAGCAAACATCTTTATGTAGAAAGAATTGATTTCTGCGAATTTGGCAATAGTGTTCCATTCAGAATAAGAATACGCAATCAGGTAAACGACAACTACGATCATTTTTATGTAAAGTCTGCCGATGCTTCCCGTATTTACGGATTGGAACTGGAAGATATGTTGTCACCCAACCGCATAACATTTCTCTATCATAAAAACACTTTGGTTGAAGAGCATATACCCGGAATACCGGGAGATGTCTTTATTGATAATTATTTGAATCTCCCTGAAGCCAATAAAGTACGTATTGCCAAAGAGTTTGTAAAATTTAATGAACGTTGTTTTGCAAGGTTGCTGGGAGATATGCGTAGTTATAATTTTGTGGTAGATATTACGCCTGATATTGAAGACTACCAGTACCGCATACGTGCAATTGATTTTGATCAACAGAGCTACGAAGGAAGAAAGAATTTATACCTGCCACAGTTTTACAAAGAAAATTACGAGTATGTGCAATTGGTGCTGAATACATTAAGTCCTGAAGTGATTGCCCAATATAGGGTAGAAGAGCGTACAACAATGGCTTTAAGAGTAATTGCATCTCGTCGTCGCTTAATGGAATTGCTGAATATTATGAGTAAGGATGAAATATCTGAAAATTATAAGGTTAAGATTTTGAGAGAAGAACTAAATGCTCATTTCGATAATAACTATTTTTCTAAATGCAAAACAATGGGAGAGTTGGTTAAACGACAACTTAAACAAATGTTGCAAAAGCATTTGAATCAGTTTCAGAAGATACAATCAGGGTTTTAAGAGAGCATAGCCCCAAGCTTCTAGCTACAAGGGAGAAGCAAAGAAACTCGATTCAGTATGCTTGTCCCTTGGGGCTTATCCCTTGCAGCTTCTTACAGCCCATGCATCAGCAATTCATTAAAATTTTGCAGCGATGATATTTTAAGATCGGCGGCATTAAATTTAGGATGCTGGCTTTCATGTGGAGCAGGAATTACCACACATTTCATTCTTGCAGCCTTCGCAGCAATTAATCCATTAAAAGAATCTTCAAAGCAAATACATTCGCTTGGATTGCTCCCTAGTTTTGAAGCACAGTTCAAATATACTTCAGGATGAGGTTTGCCATATTGCAGGTCGTCTGCCGAAGAAATAGCCTGTAAATAATTGCCTACGCCTAATTTTTTCACAACAGTGTCGATTACATGATATCCGGAAGAAGTTGCTAACCCGATCTTAAATCTTCTTTCAATAAAAAAATTAAAAATGTGCTCAAGCCCCGGCATGGCTTTGCCCTTTGTTGTGATCTTGTTTGCGACAGTTTCTACAATATCTTTTTCTGCACGGATTGCATTTTCCATTGGTATTTTATAAACAGAGAACCACCAGTTCACAAATTCTTTGGTGCGTAAGCCTGTAGTGGTTGAATATTGTTCTTGTGTGATCTTTATACCATGTTTTGCAAAAACTTCGTCTGTGGCTTCACTCCATAATGGTTCACTATCTATCAGTACACCATCCATATCAAAAATTACTGTATTCAATTTCATAGATACAAAGATAACTCATAGAGAAATATCTATTTGTATTGAGTATTCAATCTAATCAATCTGTACATTTGTGATCAGATTAAACACACTCATACATGGCTGCCTGGTGGGAAAAATTTAAGGAAACAAAACTGGTGAAAGGTACAATTTACGTCATCGTTGGTGTACTTACTTATCCGGGTTTAAATATGATCAACAGATTGAAGATCACCGGTATGGAAAATCTTCAGAAACTCCCCAAAAAAAATGTTTTATTCATCAGTAATCATCAAACTTATTTTGCAGATGTAATTACATTTCTTCATATTTTTTGTGCAGTAAGCTGGCGAAAAAAAAATGGGTTAGGCATTCCTTATTATTTACTATGGCCATTTACAAAAGTTAAATATGTTGCTGCGGAGGAAACGATGAAGAAGAGTTTTATCAGCAGATTATTTATGCTTGCGGGAGCATTAACAGTTAGGCGTACATGGAATGACGGGAGTAAGGAAGTTAGAAGAACATTGGATCCTAGCGACACAAGAAAAATTGAAAGAGCATTGCAAAATAATTGGGTCATTACATTTCCGCAGGGTACCACCAAGCCATTTGCTCCTGGTAGAAAAGGCACAGCCTTTATTATTAAACAACATAAACCCATTGTAATACCTGTTGTTATCAATGGCTTTTGGAGAGCGTTCAATAAAAAGGGGTTGAAGTTTAAAAAAACAGGTGTGCTCTTATCCGTAAGATTTAAAGAACCCATGCAAATAAACTACAACGATACCACCGAAGCAATATTAGCACAGATCATGGATGCAATTGAACAAAGTAAAGAGCACATGTTCAAGGGAAAACATCATAAGCCAGTTGTTGAAACCAAAGTATCTTGAGTTGAAAGTACTATCCGTTGTCCGTAGTCGGTTGTCTATCGTCTGTTAGAAACAGTGCCTTTAACTCATCCGCATCCTGCGGTTTCATCTTTCCACCTAATATCAATCTTAGCTGTCTTCTTCTCAAAGCACCGGCATACAATCTTTTTTCTTCGTCTGTTTCAGGAATTAATTCATTTGTTATAGCCTGTGGTTTATTTTTTTCATTCAATGAAACAAAGGTCATAAACGCTTCATTACTCTTGTAACGATGTTTGCCAATGGCATCTTCTCCCCAAACTGTAAGATGCACTTCCATACTTGTCTTAAATGTTCTTGTCAATTTGGCTTCAATATGTACCACATTGCCCAAACGTATCGGGTTTTCAAAAGAGATATTATCTACAGACGCTGTAACACAGGCTGTTTCTGTATGTTTCATTGTAGCCAATGCCGCCGCAATATCCATCCAATACATTAATCTACCTCCCATTAAGTTGCCCAAATGATTGGTATCATTCGGCATTACCAGTTCAGTCATAACTACCAGCGATTCGGATGCTTTCTTTTCCATACAATTACTTTTTATCAAAGATAGGCAGCTTTAATTTATTTGGTAATTCGTTTTGATTGATGCAACTTAGATGACAATTTTTTTTATGGTGTCGTTCGACAATACTGAATTAGCTTTTGCATATAAAACAACAGCCGAATTAAAAAAAGCCAATTTCCTCTTTTCATCAATGGGTAAACCATGGCTTGTTAATGTCGGATTAAAATTAATTCCAACGGCCATTAAATGGAATTTACCTTTTACAAAAAAGATCATTCGCAATACCATCTTTCAACAATTTGTTGGCGGTGAAACTTTGTCTGAAACTGCGGTGGTAGCTGATAGATTAGAAAATTATGGCGTACAGGTAATACTGGATTACGGGGTTGAAGGAGGTGAAGACGGCGAAGCAGGGTTTGATCATTCAACCGAAGAGTTTATCAGAGTGATCGATTATGCTGCAACGCAATCCAATATTCCTTTTATGAGTATAAAGGTTACAGGATTTGCACGTTTTGGGTTATTAGAAAAATTAGATAGCTCGATGAATGCTAATTCAGGTACACTGATGAAAAGATATTTGCAGGCTGTTGAAAAACTTTCTCCAGAAGAAAAAAATGAATGGCATGCAGTAAGATCACGGATGCTAAAACTTTGTGAGGTTGCTGCGAATAAGAAGATCGGTATACTGGTAGATGCAGAAGAAACCTGGATACAGGACCCGGTAGATGCATTAACCATTTTAATGATGGATACTTTTAACAAAGGTCGTTCGGTGATTTATAACACAGTTCAACTGTACAGGCACGACAGGTTAAAATTTTTGCATGATATGTATGAAGCGGCTACAGAACGAGATTTTACGCTTGGCGTTAAAATTGTAAGAGGAGCGTATATGGAAAAGGAGCGGAGCAGAGCTGCAGAAATGAATTACCAATCTCCTATACAACCTGATAAAGCCGCCTGCGATAAAGATTACAATGCAGCAGTAGATTTTTGCATTGGTAATCTACACCAGATATCTGTTATTGTAGCATCGCATAACGAACATAGTAATTTGTTCACCATACAGTTGATGCAGGAGAAAAATATCCCACTTGATCATAACCATGTTCATTTTTCGCAATTGTATGGAATGAGCGATAATATTACTTTTAATTTAGCAGCCGCCGGTTGCCGGGTAAGTAAGTATTTACCCTTTGGACCGATAAAAGATGTGATCCCTTATTTAATGCGTAGGGCCCAGGAAAATACTTCTGTCAGTGGACAAACAGGCCGAGAGTTATTGTTGATAAAAAAGGAATTAAAAAGGCGCAGCATAAAAAACTGAACGATCTTTATAAATTAGATGAATAACCTTTAAATTGTACTAAAATTAATTTTTATGAGTGATACCAATACTTCTACTGATGTTTTAAATTTTGCCGAGGAAGATAATTCCAAGCTTCCGCAAGGTTTAAATATATTGACAATTCTAACTTTTATCGGTTGTGCTTTTGCGTTATTAATAACTGCTGCTACGCCGTTTATTATGAAGATGTCGAAAGAGTTTATGGATAAAGCTTTGAGAATGAGCCAGGATATGACCTCCAAGCAAATAGAAGAAATTGAACGAGGAAAACAAATGATTGAATTAACGCAGCAAAATATAGTACCATTAACCATTGTAGGTTTGATTGGTGTTATTGCTTGTTTTCTTGGAGCTTTATGGATGCGTAAACGCAAAAAGGATGGTTATTGGTTGTATGTTGCCGGTGAAGTGCTGCCAATAGCGGGTAGCTTGATCTTTTTAGGTACTGCACAGTTTGCAGACTGGAAAAGCTATTTTGGGCTAGCCATTCCTGCAATATTTATCATTTTGTATTCAATGCAAAAGAAGTATTTAACCAAGTAAGTGTTGGTAGTAGCAAATGAGTTTACAAGCTGTTTAACATGCAACGAAGAGAAATAATTCTTATTTCATTTCTTTTGTTGATATCCTGTAATGTGTATGCTGAAGGGCAGGCAGGACTGGATACACTTATACTGCTTGTCTATACATTTTTCATTTTATTATACACATTAATAGGTGGTCTGATTATAAAAGCTATTTCAGTTTTTATAAAAGTAAAGAAGCCAAAGACTATTTGGTTTTGTTTTGGAATTGCATTTTGTGTAGTGGTCTTATTATTTGCAATAGTAGGGGATAGTATTATTCCCTTTTAATGATCGAATTTTGTTGAGCGGTTACCGCACATTTCGCTTTGTTACCAAGCCTTTGATATACTACCATTCAGTATTTTCACGAAATACAAATGCTTGTTTTCAAAATAATCCGGTATCGTATTTTCTTTTTTCAATTTTACAGGATGGAAATTATATTCTGTAAATACTTTAAAGGTTTTGTCATTTATATGACTCATAAAATCATTCGGATTTTTGGCCAATAATTTTGTGAACAGATAAGCACATTCGAAACCTTTGAATGCCATGTCGCTTGGTTTCCCTTTATACTTTTTTAGAAATGCATTGGTAATGATCTTGCTGTAATTATCCTGTTTGGTATTGAAGTATGGCGAAGTGAAATAGATGGGAAAATCTTTATATTCTTCTTTCGTTACTAAAGATTTAAATCCATCCCAATTGGGCATACCGATCAGCGTTAGTTGATATGTTTTGTTTAGATCATAACAAGTAGAGGCTAAGTTGCTTGCAAAACTTTCATCCAAACTGCCACCTATTATTACCGTTTGCCTTGTAGAGTCTAATTTAAATGCGGATGTTTTAATAGTGCTATCAAAATTCAGTATCTGAATATCAAGGAAATTTCTTCCATCTTGTTCATTCAGGTCTTTGAAATAGGCTGCAACTTTATCTTCCTGTGTGCCTTTTTTTCTACAAAGAATGATCTTATCTGTGCCATGGTTTTGTAAAATATAACTGAATATGGCTTCACAATGGGCTTTTAAAGTCGAATTAACTACAACTACAAAAGGGTTTGCGGTAATACCTCCATCATTTGGATAAGTTGCAGAAATAAAGGGAATATTTTTTCTAAGAGCAAAATCTGCTAATTGTTTGTATTCGAAATCTTTAACTGAGCCAATGATCAGATCGAGTTTATCTAAACTTTTGTTGCTGATCAAAGTAGGTATAGGTGTGGTATAAGATTTTGTATCGTAAATAAAAGCCTGGGCATTTGCATTCCAAAGCTTCATTGAGTCAAAAGCCGTTTCAGCCCCTTGAACAAAATCAATTCCGGGCAATACAAATTTTGGAATGCCTTGCTTATACCTGAAATTACCTGAAGTGCTGAACAGTGAATCCAAATAGAGCGGAGCAAAAACACCAACATTATAGGTTTTAAGTACAGGTACAGAATCTGTTTGTGCAATTAATTTATTATTACAAAAAATACTTGCTGCAAAAAGTAAAACCAATAGCCATCTTTTCATAACCTTAAACCTTTAAACGTGTTAAACCTTTTTTATTCCCATTCAATTGTTGCCGGCGGTTTGCTGCTGATATCATAAACAACCCTGTTAATACCGGGAACATTATTGATTATTTCATTGGATATATTAGCCAAAAATTCATACGGTAAGTGTGCCCAGTCAGCGGTCATCCCATCAATTGAAGTTACGGCTCTTAAAGCTACGGTAAATTCATATGTTCTTTCATCACCCATAACACCAACACTCTTTACCGGTAGTAAGATTGTTCCTGCCTGCCAAACGGTTGCATACAAACCGGCTTTTTTTAAGCCATTTATATATATCGCATCTGCATCCTGCAATAAACGTACCTTTTCTTCAGTAATTTCTCCCAAAATTCTAATGGCTAAGCCCGGCCCCGGGAATGGATGTCGGGAAATCATCTCATCAGGAATCCCCAATTCTTTTCCAACCTTTCTTACTTCATCTTTAAAAAGATATCGGAGTGGTTCTACCAGCGACAATTTCATTGTGTCTGGCAGTCCACCTACGTTGTGGTGTGATTTGATCGTAGCCGATGGGCCATGTACCGAAATGGATTCGATCACATCCGGGTATATTGTTCCTTGACCCAGCATTTCAATACCTTCTAATTTTTTTGCTTCCTCATCAAAAATTTCAATAAATCCACCGCCGATGATCTTTCTTTTTTCTTCTGGATCAGATTTGCCGGCAAGACGACCGTAAAAATGATCTTTTGCATCAACACCTTTTACGTTTAAGCCTAACCGTTGGTAGGTGGCAATAACTGATTCAAACTCGTTTTTTCTAAGTACACCATTGTCTACGAAAATACCAAACAGATTCTTACCGATCGCTTTATGGATCAGCGTAGCTGCTACAGTGCTGTCCACGCCACCACTTAAAGCCATGATCACTTTCTTGTCGCCTATCTGTTTCTTCAATGCTTCTACAGTGTCTGTTATAAAGTGAGCCGGGGTCCAGTCTTGTGTACAACCACAGATATTTACCAAAAAGTTTTTAATGATAATTTTTCCTTCGGTAGAATGATATACTTCAGGATGAAATTGTAAGCCATATAATGGATTCCCTTCAGTCGTTCTCTTAAACGCTGCTACCGGAATACTTTCCGTAGTTCCTAAAACTTCAAAACCGGCAGGTAGTTCTTTGATGCTATCGCTATGACTCATCCATACTTGTGATGCCGGAGAAATATCCTGCAATAAAATATCTTGCTTTTGTATTTGTAAACTGGCTCTGCCGTATTCTCTTTTAGCACTTTTATCTACTCTACCGCCAAATAGTTTTGCAGTTAATTGAGCGCCATAGCAAACACCCAAAACAGGCAATTTATCTGCCATTGCTTTTACATCAACGATCAAAGCTTTTTCTTCATTTACAGAAAATGGAGAGCCGGAAAGAATGATACCTTTTAAAGAAGGATCATAAACAATTTCTTTATTATAAGGGGTTATTTCGCAATAAACATTTGCCTCTCTAACGGCACGGGCAATCAATTGGGTATATTGCGAACCAAAATCAAGAATTAAAATTTTCTCTGTCATAGGACTGCGAAGGTAATATTTAGTTTTCAGTTGCCGATTTGGAATTTTTGTAACAAGTAGAGATTGTAATTTCTTTAGTGTATAGGTATTCAAACCAACAAAATTTTATAATTTCATCATATAACTGCAAGTATCATCTAAACAGAACCCATATGAAATTTAAGTGCATTTTCCTTTTGGCTAATCTACTTGTAATGTCTTTCATCATGTATGCTCAGTCATCCAAAACCGAGACAGTGCCTGACAGAGTTTTTTTAGGCCTTGGGGCCGGTTTAGACTATGGGGGATTTGGTTTAAGATCTGAGTTTGTAATTACCAAAAATGTCAGCATTTTTGGTGGGGCAGGCTATAACCTTGTGGATGTGGCATATAATGTTGGCGCCATCTATAATTTTTTACCGGATAAAAGAGTCTGCCCTACATTTCTGGCCATGTATGGTTATAATGCTGCATTAAAATTTAAAGACAGGCCGGATCTTTCCAAAACATATTACGGGTTTAACCTGGGAGTGGGTTGCCAAATAAAAGACAGAGATTTTAAGAACAGATGGGCTATAGAAGTTTTATTGCCTTTTAGGAGCGATGCATTTGAAAAAGATTATGATTATTATAAACCTATTTTAGAAAGCAAACTATTGCCTATAACAATTACCATCGGTAGAAATTTTGCTCTTCGGAAGAGATCTAAATAACCGCAATAAAAAAACTCAATCATTACGATTGAGTTTTTTTATTTATTGTTAAACTAACTATTAATTTACTTTTTCCAAATTAGTAGTGATCTGTTTTTCTTTAGAATTGTATTTCATGATCATTACATAACCAGGTTTACCACGTAAAACATAATAAGATACTTTCTTTTCTTTTTCCAAACTAAAGCGTTTAGTTGTGTAGCCTTTTTTCTCATCAATAGTTAAGGCAACTGTGCCATACTTTTCTTCTCCGAAAGAACCTTTTGCCAAAATGGTTTTGTTTCTTCCGTCTAAACCTTCGTCTGTGTACATATATCCAAAGCTGTGCGAATAAGTTAATATACGAGCCATTAATCCAATTGGTAAACCATCTGTAGGCATTGGTACTCTTTCTTTGTCTTTTTCGATTTTTTCAAGAGATTTTGCTTTCAGGTCAGTGCCGAGTCTTAGTAAAAACATATCTTCAATTGTGGCCTGAGCAGCTGATGCATTTCCTTTCGATAATAATTTCATTGCCATGCCACCGGCACTTACCGTTTTTCTGAAGAACTCACCTACAAGTACCATACTACCATCTTGCATCATTAAAATGTCATGAGCTTTTATGTAGCCATCTTCTGATTTACTTGCACTTTTCATTTCAAGTACACTGCTTAGATCATTCTGGTAATTAAAATCTTTTATAGTTTTTATTTCACCTGTTAGATCATTTAATTCTCCAATGCTGAAGCCTATAGGTTTTGCATTGGCGAATTTGGCTTCTGCATTGGCCATTGTAGAAACAATTTTTAATTTATTGTCTGTACTTTTTTTGATCAACATTGGTTCGTAAGTAATGCCGTTAATATCCATTGGCTTTTTAAATAATTGTTTTCCGTCGGCAACACTAAGTCCAACTAAAAATATTTCTGCATCTCTTGCCATCACACTTCCTCTATCCATTTCGAAGAAAAGAATAGTATTAGGTGTTGTTGCCAATAAGTATAGATCGGCTCTATCTCCCTTATCGGCAGTGATATTTTTTTCCCATTTAAGTTTTCCGTTCACATCTATCATCTGTACATCTATACCGCCGGTTTTAGCTTTGCTCTGATAAACAGTAACAAATCCTTTGCCTTCAATATTGTCTGTACCATCATAGATCATTTCCATTTGTGCTGCCACAGCTGCACCAAACATTCCTTTTTTTACTTTTTCCGGATCGTAAGGAACCATGCCGGTTTCTTTACCTTTCAGGTCGAACACTTTTACAAATCTTGTGAAATCGCTGTATTTATCTTCGTCATAAAAACTAAGTAATAAATGACTCGACTCATATACAGCTCTTACAAGTAATAAATCTTTTCCCCCTTCAAATTCGTTACTGCCAATCTCTTTTAAATTTTCATCCAAGATGGATAATCTGTATAATGCAGATTTTTTCATTTTATCTATCTTGTAAAAAAGAGCATAGCCGACAATTTGTTTGTTGTTGGTAATTTCTACTGAACTCTGCAGTTCTACATCAACAACATTGTCGAATACTTTGCTTTGAGAAAAAACATTGAAGCAAACGAAGAACGTTAGCAATGTTAAGGTGATTTTTTTCATGGTCATTTTTTTTGAATTAAGTATTGATATTTGCTTTTGGGGAATTTATTTAAAAAACTTTCATAAGCCGAATTTGCATCTTTCATTTTTATTTGTGTGTTATACATCAGGTCTGCAAATAAATAATCTTCGGAGTTGGTATCTACTTTGTATTTTAAAAAGTGTAAAGCAAGCTTTTCTAGATCGGCAGTATTAGCTGCAAATAAATAATCTTGTGTTTCTTTGAGATTAGATTCTCTTTCTGCATCGGCATTAGCTCCACTGAAACGTGCCAGGCGTTTATCATCATCATACAGTTTTGAAAAACATAGCGATAGAAATCGATTGTACACAACAGGGTCGTAGTTGTTTTTTATAGCAATTAAAGATAAATGAATGCACCACCCCAGGGAATTATTTTCATAAAGATATCTCACCGTTTCAAGCATGGCATTTTCTTTATAGGCAGCATATGAACTATTTAATTCTGTACAACAAACAATTGATGCAGTATCGGTGTTCCCTGTTATGGTCTTGTATCTTTTAATACAATCCGGGTGCGTTTTTATTGAATCGAAATCTTTATCAGCATTCATTTCTACATTCATAGAAGATAAACCATTGTACTTTGGTTTTACATTGAAGTGAGAAAGGTCAATACCTGTATTTTCTAAATATTCTTTTAGTGTGTATAGTTTTTTTGATTTAAAAATATCGTCGGTATTATCTAGTTTCAATAAGATCTTTGCCCCCTTGTTAACATCGTAACCGGCATTTTTTATTAGTACGGCACCGAGGCTGTCTGCTTCGCTTTCTTTGTAGGTACTATGCTTGCCAGATTCAATATTAAGATCTTTCATCAATTCACGAAAACGAGAGTATTTGCCTTCATTAGATTTTTTAATATCCTTCAGTTCTTCCTTAAAATCCTCGGAAGTAAGCATAGCGATACTTTTTTCAATTTTTCTGTCAGAATGTTTGAGTAGTTGATGTGCTAATTCGTGTGCAATTACCATTGCCAGTTCATCATCATTATCTACCCAAAAAAATAAACCGAGGTTGATCATGATCGTGCCTTCTCCATAACATACGGCATTGGCTATTACCGACCGATTGATGTATAGTGTAATAGAATCGAAATTGTAGTTCCTGTTAGCAGCCATAATTCTTCTGAAAATATCATTGCATTTTGTCAGAAGAAATGAATCATACACCACTTTGTTTTCTTTAAATGCATATTGAAGACTTTTGTTTCTGTCAGACAATATTTCTTTATACCATGCCTGTGCTGATTTGTCATCATACTTTTTAGAAACCTTGAACTTTTCTAACTGAGCAATCTTTTCCTTGTATTTTGTGGCACTTAATTCGCCAAAGCTAAAACTATTGCCTTGAGCAAAAGATTGAATGGATAAGATAGAAAAGAATATTGCAACGAAAAACTTCGTGTATGCGTTAGTTTGTGGGCAATACATTATCAGTAGGTGGTAATTTTCCGTAAACCTAATGTTTTTTTTAGAACAATGTTTACAAGAGAGTTAAATTAACTGTATTTTTTGATTTACCTGATTGTGTTTTCGGTATACAAAAAAGCCCAATCAACGATTGGGCTTTTTTAATAATATGGTATATTATGGTATTACTGAACAGATATTTTTTTAGTGGTAATATTTGTTCCGTCAATAACTTTTACAAAATAAATACCTTTTGCCATACCGTTAGTTGGTATTGATATGGTAGAAAGAGCCGATGATTCAGAACGAACAAGTTTACCATTGATATCACTGATTCTAACAATAGTGTTTGTTCCGTTATTTTTAGAAATATACACATTGATAAAGTCTCTAGCCGGATTAGGAGTTACCATTACTTTGTAGTTAGTACTGAATAAAACTTTTCTAATATCAGACATTGTATAAGTTCCATCTTCGCTAACTTGTTTTAAACGATAGTAGTTGAAACCATTCAATGGGGTATTGTCAGTTATTGTATAATTCAAAATTGAATTGCTTGTACCTGCAGCAGCTACAGTTGAAACTTCTGACCATGTTGATCCATCAGGGCTACGTAATACAATAAATGATTTTGTGTTAGATTCTTGTTCAGTTACCCAGTTAAGTGTAACAGAAGAAGTTTTCTTTTGAGTAGTGAATCCACTCAATTTTACAGGTTGCGTTGCCAATTCAGGAGCAAAAGCAATACCTCTGAAACCAGTACCACTTGGAGCAGAAGCTATTTCAGTAAAGGTAGAAGCTGCACCGGCATCAACGCCTACGGCAATTTTGTTTTGTGATGTACCTGTTGTAGTAACATACAAAGTAGGGTTCGTAGTTGTCCAATCAACAACAACACCTCTTGCACCAGAGGCTGTAGCTCCGGCACCTGTAGTTAATCCTGAATTTAATGTATAGGCAAGTGACCATGTACCTGCACTTAAAGTCCACTTTTGAATACCGCCACCTGAAGCTGAAGCTCTATCATCTGCAACATAGATAACATCACCTGCAGGGTTCATATCAAAGGCATATGGGCTTGGGCCGGAAGCAACCGGAAAGCCGGGTAAAATAGTTGATGCATTACCAGCAGTTGTTGGAACACCTGTTCCTACTGAACTAACGCCAAAAAATGTTCCTGAGCCTGATGTTGCATACAACTGGTTGTTATAGATACTAACCGCTCTTGTATTTGACAAACCGGTATTTACCAAAACAGATGTTGTTGATCCTTTCGTAGTATATCTAATACCTGCAGTAGCACCTTGGCCACTACCTCCGTTACCGGATGTAAAGATATCTGTACCATTTGTACTAGCTGCACCTCTGATATTGCTACCATTATACGCATCTCCCATTCTTGTTGAAAGATCTACTGCAGAAGTTTTATCAATAACTGCAACAACTCTGGCTATAGTAGCAGCAGTAGCCGTGTTTGGAGTAGCCGTACCTGTTATCGTGCCATATCCTGCAACTACAATAACGCTCTTATCTGTTGATCTTGAAATAAAGCCTTCTGAAGAGGCAGATCCTGCAAAAGTGATCGGATTAGTTACCGTATCTAAGTAGAACGACTGTACCAATGTTCCTGATTTGGTATATTCTTCAATCGAACCTGCAGTAGCAGAGCCACTGATTGTGCTTCCGTTACCAAGACGTAGCACTACCAGATTTCCTGTAGTGAAAGGAACGCCGGTATGGGTAAACTGAGCAGAAGCCGCTGCAAAAGTGAAAGCAGTTAAAAAAGTTAAGTAAATTTTCTTCATAGTAGTTTTATTTAATTTATCAAATGTAAAAAAAAATAACGAGACTTTATAGTAAAGATGCAGTTCATTATCAAAATGTTGCCCCGTTTTTAGAAACAATCATCCCCGTGCTCAACCATAAATGGGTAAGGCAATGATTTTTCGTCGTTTTTAAGTGCTACATAATTGTAATAATTAAAATAATCATCGTACCCAAAATTGGTTGCCGTTTCATTCTTGCCGGGGTTAAAAATTTGCTTTAAAACACTCGCAAGCCTTAATCCTCCTCTTAATAATTGTTTTGTGATGATTGGAGACATATTATCCAGATAAGGCTTATCGAGCAAACCATTTTTGAAATTGTATGCAGTGTCTAAATATGATCTTGATTCTTTATACCATCCCAACACATCTATTTTTTTAATTGCTTTGATCTCATCTTTGCCTAATGAATCGTAAAGCTTGATGCAATCGGAAAAATTGATCGGGAAATAATCTATGATCTGTGTGTCCCAAACACTGTGCAAATTACCGGAAACGAATGGAGAATGGATGCTGATGGCGTTACCACCCTTATCCGATGCATATCCGCAATGTAGTGGCTGGTGTAGGTCTCCGATCAAATGGAACAATAATTTAAGGTCCCTGTTGATATCTTTTTTCTTCATTCCATTTACTTTCTCTAACTCTTTTAATGCAGAATATATAACCGTCAGCATATTTCTGTCGGGTGTAACTTTGATCTCTTCTCCTTTTTCCAGATCGAAATAATGCCATGAACGCATATAATCATAATAACTATTGCCTTTACTTTCGTCCATCCAGTTGGCAGCCTCCTGAATAGTAAGGTTGCCTAAATATTTTTGAACAAGCGCTTTTGTGGTGTCATCTAAAAAATGAAAGGCTATTTCCGCCACTAAACCATGGCCTTTAGCCCCCCAGGCAAAAGATTTAGCAGGAATTGCAAAAATAGAAGCAGCAAAAATGATAGAAAGGATGCCTTTTTTCATGAAATGTTATTTATACAAATGTAATGTAATTTCAAAATAGCTCAATCTGATAAAAACATTATTTCTACATTATTTTTATATTATCGAGTTATTTCTAACAAATTAACATTATTTTTGACTTTCCTTTAAATTTTTTTTATGATTAAACTGAAATGTGCTCTATTGATATTCTTGCTGAATTTTGGAGTAACATCACTGATTTTTGCTCAGGATGTCCCTCAAAGATCAAGTGCATCTACCGATACTTCAATTGTTGATGAAATCAAAGATCTTTCTACCGATAACATACCAGTGGTATCTTTAGATGAAAGTGATGGTAATGATGCTAACGTACAAAATGCACCTGTACAAGGTAACTCTTTCAGAGATGTTTTTTATAGTGCCGCTCGTTACAATTTTGGAGCTGTTAGGTTTCGTCTAAGAGGGTATAACTCTAATTTATCTGATACATATATGAATGGAGTACCGGTTGAAAATTTAGAGAATGGATTTACTCCTTATCAATTATGGGGTGGTTTACCTAGTGTTACCAGGTACACTGAAAATTTACCGGGTTTACAAGCTAATAAATACGCATTTGGAAATGTTGGTGGAGTTTATGCAATTGACGCAAGAGCTTCTCGACAAAGAAAAGGAACCAATTTTGGTTATACTGTATCTAATCGTAACTATGTCCATCGTTTTACAGTAAATCATTCAACAGGCTTTAATAAGAAAGGATGGGCATTTAGCTTCGCTGGTTCTCGTCGTTGGGCAGATGAAGGATATGCGGATGGAACTTATTATGATGGTTGGTCAGGTTATGTTGGTATAGATAAAAAAGTCGATGACCAAAATATATTGTCGTTTATAGCTTTGTATGCACCAACTGAAACCGGAAGACAAGGTACTGCAGTGCAAGAAGCTTTTGGTATAACTGGTAATGAATTTTATAATCCATTATGGGGTTATCAGAAAGGTAAAAAAAGAAATGCAAGTGTTACTACAACAAAACAACCTGTATTTATTGTTTCGCAAGATTTGAAGATTAACAAAAAAACATCTTTACAAACTGCTTCCTCAATAATGTTTGGTCGCAGAAGTATTACCGGTTTAGACTGGTATAATGCACCTGATCCTCGCCCGGATTATTACAGGTACTTACCAAGTTACAATGCAGAAGATCCAGGATTGTATCAGCAAATTTTAAATCAATGGCAAACAAATACCAATGTTAGCCAAATCAATTGGCATAGACTATACGATGTAAATCGTAGCCAATACGATTCAATATATAATTTGAACAACGAATTGATAGGTAAGGGTAAAAGATCAAGATATATTTTAGAAGAAAGGGTTACAAAAGCTACCACTTTTAATTTTAATACTACTTTAAATTCTAAAATTAACAAGCATATTGATTTTACGGCAGGGCTTACTTATCAATACCTGCACAACCATTACTTCAAGGAAGTAAATGATTTGTTGGGTGGAGATTTTTATGTAAATGTTAATCAGTTTGCAGAAAGAACCTTTGGAACCGGAGGTACTTCATCTATCAACAATCTGAATAATACCAATACAATAGTACACGAGGGAGATGTTTTCGGATACAACTATGCAATGAATATTCATAAAGCAACAGCTTGGGCACAAGCTGTTTTCAAGTATAAAAAATTGAATTTCTTTTTAGCTGGTAGTGGTGGGATAAGCAGTTTTTACAGGGTAGGATATTATAAGAGCGGCTTATTCCCTGACAATTCTTTCGAAAGATCAACAGTCAATGAATTTGGCAACTACGCAGGAAAGGCAGGTGTTTCGTATAAAGCAAATTACCGTAATTATTTTTACGTAAATGCTTCTTACACCGCTCAGGCTCCTAATTTCGAAGATGTTTATTTATCTCCAAGAACAAGAGATATCACACAAAGTAATTTAACTACCGAAAAAATTGCCTCTATAGAAGGCGGTTATGAGTACACTAGCCCTGGTTTTAAATTTAGAACTACGGGTTATTTTACAGAGTTCAAAGATGGGGTAGAGCAGTTCTCATTTTATAATGATCTAAGTCAAGCCTTTGCCAATGTTTCCATGAGCAATATTCAAAGAAAGAATATGGGAGTTGAAATTGGTACTGAGGTCATAGTGGCAAAAGGATTATCGCTTACAGGAGCTGCTTCAATTGGCAGATATCGATTCAGCAATCGCCCTACACTTATTGGTACAAATGATAACTCTACTGAAGTGATCATGAACGAGATAGTTTATCAGGAAAATTTCCATACAGGAGATCCTGAAGAAGTTTACTCGGCAGGGTTCAACTACAGATCACGTAACTATTGGGGCTTTGGAGCTAACTTTAATTATTTTGATGGTATGTATACAAGATTTAGCCCTATACGTAGAACTGCAAGCGCAGTGAATGGTGTAGAATATGATAGTAAATTATGGCATGATATATTAGATCAAACCAAGATCAAAGCACAGCATACTTTAGATCTTCATGCCAACTGGTCTTTAAAATTAAATCGCTCATTTATTAAAAAAACATCCTTCTTGTCTTTTAGTCTTAATGTAAATAATATTTTAAACAATAAACAAGTTGTACAATCTTCATTTGAGCAACTTCGTTTTGATGACGAAAAAGACCCACAAAAATTCCCAATCAAACAAAGCTATGCGTATGGCATAAACTTTGGATTTACAGTGGGGTATAGATTCTAAATATTACAAAAATTTTAAAATTAAAATATGAATAAGTTTTTTAAATTATCGACCACAGTCCTATCAGTTATTTTGGTAGCAACTATATTAAATTCTTGTAAAAAGAAATTTGATGAGCCACCTGCAGCAACCGACCCTGCTATAGCGGTTACGCATACTATCAAAGATTTTAAAGCTAAGCATACTGTAGCAGGTGCTTATGATCTTATCTCGGAAGACATTGTGATTTCCGGTGTTGTGATCTCTAGCGATAAATCGGGTAATATTTACAAACAGATTTATATACAGGATGAAACCGGGGCAATTGCTATTAACGTTGATGTGCCAAGCATTGGAACCTCATTTCCTCTTGGAAGAAAGGTTTTTGTGAAATGTAAAGGATTAACACTTTCTGACAATAACAAACAAATACAATTAGGAATGAAATACATCCTTAATGGTGTTGTAGGTTTGGAAGGAATCCCTAATTCACTTGTTAGTCAATATTTGTTTGGTGGAACTTTGAATAACCCTGTTGTGGCACATTTGGTTACTCCTGCTCAACTTGGTGGCGCTACTGTAAATATGCAGGACCGCTACATAGGAGATTTAGTACAATTAGAAAACTATGAGTTCGTTAATGCAGATAAAAACAAAACTTATTCAGATACCTCTGCTTATAAATCTACAGTAAATCTTAACGTTAGAAACTGTTCAGGTGCAAGTTCAAATTTAATTATTCGTACAAGTGCTTATTCAAATTTTGCAGGCGTTAATGTGCCTGACGGAAACGGTACTATTACAGCTTTATACACCGTATTTGGAAATACTAAACAAATGATTATTCGTGATACAAGCGATGTTCAGTTTGCAGGAATCAGATGCGATGGATCAATTCCGGGCACAGAACCTACCTTGATCACGATTGCAGCTTTACGTGCTATGTTTACGGGAACTGCGGTAGATATTTCATCTAACAGAATTACAGGTGTTGTAATATCAGATTCAAAAAATATCGGTGCAGGTAATATTGTAATTCAACAAGGTACAAGTGGTATCGATCTTTTCTTTGGCACTTCAGCTGCATCTGCATTAAGTGCATTTAAAGTTGGCGATTCAATTGTAGTAGATATCAGCGGAAGTTCTTTAGAATCATATAATGGAATGTTAGAAGTTGTTTTGTCATCAGGGGCAGTTCCTTTGTCGGCAGCAGGTACAGGAAAAGTTGTTACTCCGGTAAAAAGAACCATTGCTGATGTAATTGCAAATATGGCTTCAATTGAAAATACATTGGTTACTATTGATAATGCAACAGCAACTTCAGGTACTTTCAGTGGAAACAAAACATTGACAGATGCAAGTGGTACAATGATCATCAGAACATTAAGTACTGCTGATTTTGCAGGAACAAGTTTACCGGCCACTTGTCAAAATTGGACAGGGTATGTGAGCAGATTTAATGCCGATAATCAAATTTATATCAGAACATTAGCAGATATGACTGCAGGATTGAGTTGCCCGGTTGCACCGCCTACCACAGGTTTAGCAATAACAACTTCACCTTTCTTATTGAACTTTGATGCGATAGGTACAGGTTTACCTTCAGGGGTAAGTGTAAGAACAGCTTCAACTGCAACTGCTTTAGGTGCTACCGGTACATATCAGCCTTCAAACGCTACAGGTATATGGACTAAAACTGCTAGCGCCTTCAAAAACTTTGCATCAGCAAGTAATGCCGGCTTTACAGCAACAACCGATTCAGCAACTCAGGCAGATGCAACCAACAGAGCATTGGGTTTACGTCAGGTAAGTGCTACAGATAAAGAAGTTGCATTTGTTTTCCAATTGGATAATACAACCGGTAAAACTAATTTTGCAATAGAATTCTTATTACAATCGTTGGATCCTTCGGTAGGTAGAACAGTTACCTGGTCTGTAGATTATGGTATTGGCGATGCTCCTACAACTTTTACTCCTATTACAACATCAGGAACTATGACCACTGGACCGGTGTTTACCAACAACACTATTACAGGAAGTTTTGGTACTGCTTTAGATAATAAAGCAAGTAAAATATGGATCAGAATTGTTGCTTTGGGTGCTTCAACCGGTTCAGGAAATAGACCATCTTCTGCGGTAGATAACTTTAAACTTACTTGGAACTAAGCATTTCGAGATAATATAATAAAAAATCCTCCGACTGGTTCGGAGGATTTTTTTTGTCATCATGTCAGTAAACGGGCCGTGGCATTTTATTTGTGAAAGGAACAAAAACATAACATACAGCTATGCAAAAAGGAAACATACGTGTACAGACAGAAAACATTTTTCCGATCATCAAAAAGTTCTTATACAGTGAGCATGACATTTTTCTAAGAGAATTAGTAAGTAACGGGGTGGATGCTACTCAGAAATTAAAAACTTTATCATCTATCGGCGAGGCAAAAGGCGAATTGGGCGAATTGAGAATTGATGTAAAAATTGACACTGAAAAAAAGACATTGACAATTTCCGACAGAGGTATTGGTATGACAGCCGAAGAGGTTGATAAATACTTGAATCAGGTTGCATTCAGCGGAGCAGAGGAGTTTGTAGAGAAATATAAAGGACAAAACGAAAATAATATCATTGGGCATTTTGGATTGGGTTTTTACAGTGCCTTTATGGTAAGTGATAAAGTTGAAGTAATCACAAGATCTTTCAAAGAAGGTGCTAAGGCGGTAAGGTGGGAGTGTGATGGAAGTCCAGAATTTATTTTAGAAGATGCTGAAAAAGCTGAAAGAGGAACGGATATCGTCCTGCATCTAAATGAAGAAAGCCTTGAATTTCTTGAGACAGCCAGAATTTCAACTGTGCTTGAGAAATTCTGTAAGTTTCTGCCAGTACCTATCTTTTTTGAAGATAAGCAGATCAATAATCCTGCTCCGGCATGGACAAAAAAGCCATCAGAATTAACAACAGAAGATTATCAGAATTTTTACAAAGAATTGTATCCATTCAATGAGCCACCTTTGTTCTGGATTCACCTTAATGTTGATTATCCTTTCAATTTAACGGGCATTTTATACTTTCCTAAGATCAAACAAACTTACGAGTTGCAAAAAGATAAGATACAGTTGTATTGCAACCAAGTTTTTGTAACAGATGAAGTGAAGGATATTGTTCCGGAGTTTTTGATGTTATTGCAAGGTGTGATCGATAGTCCGGATATACCGTTAAATGTTAGTCGCAGTTATTTACAAGGCGATCCGAATGTAAAAAAGATCAATGCACATATTACCAAAAAAGTTGCGGATAAACTAGAAGAGATATTCAATAATGATAGAAAGTCATTCGAAGAAAAATGGGAAAGCCTTGGTCTGTTTGTTAAATATGGTATGATGACAGACGACAAGTTCCTTGATAAGGCGAATAAGTTTTTAGTGATGGAAGATACTGACGGTAAGTTCTATACACAGGAAGAATATAAACTTGCTACAGAAACATTACAAAAGAATAAAGACGGAAAGCAGGTAATTCTGTATACAACCGATACTGTGCAGCAGGATGCTTTCATTCAACAGGCAAAAGCAAAGGGCTACGTGGTTGTAAAAATGGGAACTATTATTGATGGAGGTTTTATTAGTCAAATGGAAATGAAATGGGATAATATTCAGTTCACCAGAGTTGATAGTGACATCACCGACAATCTTATTGATAAGCAAGAAAACGTTGAAAGTGTTTTAAGTAAAGATGATGAAACAAAATTGAAAGAGTTGTTTACACTTCAGGTTCCCGAGTTAAATATCAATGTAGAAATTAAAGGTCTTTCTGCAGAAGCTCCCCCTGTAACAGCTACCAGGCCTGAGTTTATGCGTAGAATGAAAGATATGGCTGCAATGCAATCTGGCATGGGGGCGTTCTATGCTCAAATGCCTGATGAAGTTACATTAACCGTAAATGGTAATCACCCTATCTATAAAAATTTACTTTCTCAATCCGAAACAGGTAAACAACAAAAAGCGATTCATAATTTGGCAGATCTTGCATTGTTGTCGCAAGGATTGTTAAAAGGAAATAGTCTAACCAATTTTATTAACCGCAGTGTTGAGTTAATGAACTAAAGATTATTTTTCAAAATACAAACTTCTAAATATTTAAGACGTTTACTGTAATATACTTCAGTAAACGTTTTTTTTGTAAAACTGTTTTTCAATACAGGATTAACATACACAATGTAAACTTCACGTTTGTTTGAAGCAATACTTTGTTGAATGTTTTGTACAACTTTATTCATAATGAGTTCATTGAACGGATTGAATAAAAATATACAATCAACATCATTAGGGATCTTGTAGTTGGCTGCGTCTGTAGCTATTACATCAAAAGTTGAAGTGGTTTTTTTTAACAAACGAGTGTTTTCAATTGCATCTTCGCACAATGATTTTGAAAAATCTATTCCTGTAATTTTCTTAAACTTATACTGAGAAGCGACACAGATCACTCTTCCTTTTCCACAACCGATATCAAGAAAATGGCGGTTGATAGTTGAAGGAAGTGAAAAGAAAATTTCTTCTAAAAGATCGTAGCTCACCGGCATGTAGATCGTTGCATTAAAAATATCTACTCCGCTTTTTTTTAAATTATCTACACCGGTTGTTTTAATGCCGTATTTTTTTTCGCCTTTGATTTCTTGTATGATAATATGTGATGCGATCCTGAAATTCCAGTTGAAACCAAGATAAAAAAAATAGTGTATGTAAGTTAATATTTTCATTCACTCAGGCGAAGGTCAATAACTTTTAATTGTAAAGATGTTTGCCCATTGTATTCATTCTCATCAATTGTAAATACAATATCCAGCGGTTTTTTCTCCTGAATTAATTTGAATTTATCAGCCATATTAAATCCAATGCCTGTAAAAGTTTTAGTGTTACTAGTTACAACAAAACGAATGTGATGGTCTTTAACGATTTTTGAATAGCCGTTATCAATTACTTTTTTGACCACAAAAACCGGACGCATATTTTCGGGGCCAAATGGTTCCATCTGACAAATAATATTGTAAAAGCTTGCTGTTATTTCTTCGAAAGAAATTTCGGTATCAATAATAATTTCAGGTATCAGTAATTGTTCATCAATGGAGTTGCTCACTACCGATTCAAACTTATTGCTGAATGCTTCAATATTTTCAGGTAATAGCGATAAACCTGCTGCAGCAAAGTGACCGCCGTATCCTAACAGATATTCCCTGCATGCATGAATGGCTTCGTATAAATTAAAGCCAGTGACGCTTCTGGCACTTCCGGCTGCTATCTCACCACTTCGTGTAAGCACTACCGTTGGTCTGTAGTAGTTTTCAGTAAGTCTACTTGCAACAATCCCCACTACGCCTTTATGCCAATGCTCTTTATATACAACAGTGGTTTTTCTTTTTTGTAACAAAACATCGTTGTTGATCATTGCCAGTGCCTCTTCTGTAATGGTGCTATCAGCTTCTTTTCTGTCGCTGTTGTCGCTGTGTAGCATTTCGGCAAATTCCATTGCTTTAATGGGGTCTTGTTCAACAAAAAGTTGAACGGCTTTTTTTGCATCATCCATCCTGCCGGCTGCATTAACTCTTGGGGCAATAATGAATACTACATTATTGATCGACAATGATTTTTGGATGTTAGCCAGTAGTATCAGTGCTTTAACGCCGGGGCATGGATTTTCGTTGATCTTGATTAGGCCATGATATGCTAGTATTCTATTTTCCCCGGTCATTGGTACTATGTCGGCTGCTATTGCTATTGCTGTCAGATCAAGATAACAGTAATAAAATTCTTCGTCTATGCTATATCGTTGTGCTAACGCTGTGATCAATTTAAATCCTACACCGCAGCCACACAATTCTTTGTAGGGATAATTACAATCGACCTGTTTGGGGTTTAATATGGCAACGGCTTTGGGTAAAACGAGATCGGGTAGATGATGATCGCAAATAACAAAATCTATACCTAACGTAGAGGCATATGCTATCAGGTCGGCAGATTTGATCCCACAATCGAGAGAAATAATAAGAGAGAAATTATTTTCAGCCGCAAAATCAATGCCCATCTTACTTACGCCGTATCCTTCTCGGTATCTGTGTGGGATGTAAAAATCAACATTTTCCGGATTATATATCTTGCAAATGAACTGATACATGCAGGCCACAGCAGTGGTGCCATCAACATCATAATCGCCGAATACGAGAATTTTTTCTTTTTTTTCAAATGCCGTTACAATGCGTTCAACAGCTTTTCCCATATCCTTCATTAAATATGGGTCGTGAAGTGCTGTTAAAGAAGGTCTGAAGTAATTTTTTGCCTTTTCAAAATCATCAATACCACGTTGAACAAGTATTTTGCATAGCGTGTTACTAATTTTTAGCGAAGCTTGTAGTGCAGTTGCTTTTTTCTCGTCTGTCTGTAGTATGTTCCAGCGTTTATCCATTGTATTTGATTATTCGGGAGTAGTATAGCACATTGCAACTGCACATCGAATTAGTATTTTCTATCCGTTGTGAATCTCACAAGTTCCTCTAATGCTTTCCTGACAGGACTTTCAGGGAATTCATAAAGAATGGTTAATGCATCATCTCGATACACATTCATTCTTTCAGCAGCATATGCAATTCCCCCGGCTTTTACAACAGCATCAATCACTATATTTATTTTTTCCGGGTCTTTGTTCTCATTCTTTATGATGTAGATCAACTGCCTTTTGGTTGCATTGTCTACTTTATTTAGGGTATAAATCAATGGTAGTGTTAATTTTTTCTCTTTTATGTCATTTCCGGTAGGCTTGCCAACGTCTTCTTTCCCGTAATCGAACAGATCATCTTTGATCTGGAAAGCGATTCCAACTTTTTCTCCGAATAATTTCATTTTATTGGTAATTTCATCACTTTGCGATGTAGTATAAGCTCCTACAGCACAAGCAGATGAGAGGAGGGAGGCGGTTTTACTACGAATGATCTCAAAATAGATATCTTCACTCAAATTAAGGTTTCTGGATTTCTCAATTTGCAACAACTCTCCTTCACTCATTTGTTTTACGGCTTCAGACAATAGTTGCAGGTGCTTAAAATCATCATTTCCGGTAGATAACAAAAGGCCTTTTGAAAGCAGGTAATCTCCTACAAGCACTGCTATTTTGTTCTTCCAAATGGCATTGATGGAAAAAAAACCTCTTCTTTCCAAAGATTCATCCACAACATCATCATGTACGAGAGTTGCGGTATGCAATAATTCCACCAAAGCCGCAGCCCTATAGGTACTTTCATTGATGTTTCCGTGTAGTTTTGCCGATAAAAAAACAAACATGGGACGTAGTTGTTTGCCCTTACGTTTGATGATATATTTCATAATTCTATCAAGTAACGGGGTGTTACTTTTAACTGCCTCGGCAAACTTCTTTTCGAAGATATTGAGCTCTTCTCCGATGATATTTTTTACAAAATCCATGTTTCTAAATGAGGCAGCAATTTAGGCTATAAAACCAAACCGACAATATAGTAAAATAATTATCCATTGCCTTTATAGCCAAACAGATGTACAAAAAGGAAAATAATTTGTCTGTGATGCAGCGTATGTGTATTAACATTAGTCATACAATACGCAGAAAATGTGAAAGATAAAAAAGAAAAAAACTAAAAAATTGATAAAAAAATTTGGTTTTTAACAATCAATCGATATTTTTGCATTCAATCATCATGTATTTTCAGATTAAAATCAATAATCATTTAGTTATGGCAAGCAAAAAGTACAAATTATTATTAGGGCTCTTAACCCTTGTCGCTTCATCAACCTTTGCCCAGTCGGGTAGTGGTTATAGTGCAAGCGATTCGTCTGTAATTCCTTCAAAAAGGATGCCGCAGCACAACGAATTTTGGAACAACACATATAATTTCCCTGCAAAACCACGTAACATGTGGGAAGTTGGTGTTGGTGGCGGTATGTTCACTATCAGTGGTGACGTTCCATCTGTGATTCCAACTTTTGGTTTTGAAGCACACGTAAGAAAAGCATTCGGATACATTTTCTCTTTGAGATTACAATACGCACAAGGTGTAGCTAAAGGTCAACATTGGTTACATGCTGATAACTTTGCTAAAAACACAGGTTTAAATCAGTACTACAACGCTCCTGTACGTTCAGGAAGTGGTACTCTTGTAAGTTCTGGCGCTGTACCTGATCATGGTATCGACAAAGTTTATTACAATTACAAAACTCAATTGAAAGATCTTGGTTTACAAGCAATCTTCACTTTGAATAACATCCGTTTCCACAAAGCTAAAACTGGCTTTAACCTTTATGGTGGTGGTGGTATCGGCGCTACTTTATACAAAGCAAAAATCAATGCTTTGGGTAGCGATAACAATCCTTACAATTATTCATCTATTGCAGATGGTACTCACAGTGGTAGAAAAGCTACTATTGATTTGATCAAAGCTTTATCTAACCACGATAACACTTACGAAACTGATGCTGAAAATCAAGGAACTCGTCGTCCAAAAATTGGAGACTACACTTTGAAACCTTCTGGTACAGTGTTAGCTGGTGTTGCTTTCAAATTAAGCAAAAGAATCAATTTAGCTCTTGAAGATCGTCATACATTTGTTAAAGACGATTTGTTGGATGGTCAACGTTGGCAAGAACAAGCAATCGGTGATGCGGTATTAACTCGTGATTTCGATTCTTGGAATGCTTTAACTTTAAGCGTTAACTTCAACTTAGGTGCTAAATCTGTTGAACCATTGTGGTGGTTAAATCCATTGGATTACGCTTACAGCGAGTTAAACAATCCTAAACACATGAAATTACCTAAACCATCTTTTGATGATGCTGATGGTGATGGTGTTCTTGATGCTCTTGACAGAGAACCAAATACTCCGGCTAACTGCCCAGTAGATACTCACGGTGTAACTAAAGATACAGATGGTGACGGTGTACCTGATTGCAAAGACAAACAATTGATCACGCCTACAGATTGTCAACCAGTTGATGCTGATGGTGTTGGTAAATGTCCGGATCCAGCTTGTTGTAAAGACATGGTAGCTCAAGCTCCAGTTGCTGATTGTCCTTCAGATTACCCAAGCTTAAGCTTTAAAGGTGTTAGTACGTCTTTAAGCGCTGATGCTAAAGCTCTTTTATCAAGTGTTGCAGCTAAATTAAAAGCTAATCCAACTTGTTCTATATCTATCACTGGTTACCCAGGTGCATCAAAAGCTGCTCAAGCGGTTTGTGCTAAAAGAAATGATGCTATCAAAGCTTACTTAGTTGAAACATTAGGTATCAGCGAAGATAGAGTTACTTTCGATTGTAGCGTAGATGGTGGTGATGTTAATACAGTAGATATTAAAGCGAACTAAGTTTTTATTTTCACTTTTTGCTCAATGATAGAACCCTCTCGATTATTCGGGAGGGTTTTTTAATTGTTGTTATGTGAGTATAGAAAGGTGTCTGTTGAAAGTTGGAGGTTGGAAATAAGCCTTCAATTGAAGAAAACATTATAAGATCAATCAGCTACTCAATCTTTAATCTGCAACCTCCAGTTTCCAACTTCCAACCTGTCCAACTGCACCGCTTTTACAAAACCTTAACGCTCTATCTTTTGTCAATAAAAGATTTATACTGATTTTAGAGTTATTTTCATTAATTTTGCACTCCTTTATGAAGTTTTCAAGCATTCTGTTTTCAATCGTTTTTTTCGCTCTTGTTTTTACATCTTGCAGTAAATACAGCAAGGTGCAAAAAAGTAACGATTATGCTTATAAACTGGAAATGGCCGATAAGTATTTTGATGAAAAAAAATACAGAATAGCACAGGAATTGTATGAAGAGCTTTATCCTGTTTATAAAGGAACCGATAAATTTGAAAAGATCTATTATAAAGATGCATACTGTTTTTACTATTTAAAAAATTACAGAGATGCAGAGAATTTCTTTAAGGGTTTTTTAGAGGTGTTTCCTAACAGCGAAAAATCTGAAGAAGTTGATTTCATGCATGCGTTATGTTTTTTTAAACAGTCGCCGAAAATTGAATTAGATCAAACAAGTACAGCTAAAGCGATTGGAGTGATGCAAACATTTATATCAATGCATCCTAATTCTCCTAGAATTGCTGAAGCAACAGCAATTATTGATCAATGCCGTGCAAAGCTTGAATTAAAGGAAGCAAGAGCCGCAGAGTTGTATTATAAGGTTGGTCAGTATAGAGCAGCTGCATTGGCCTTTACAACTGTTTTAAATGATTATCCGGAGTCTTCTAAAGGCGATGAGTATAAATTAAAAACGATCAAATCGTATTATCATTTTTCAAAGTTAAGTATTACTGAAAAGCAGATAGAACGATTTGAAAAAGTAATTTCAGAGTATCAGGATTTTGCAGATAGGTATCCTGAAAGCAGTTTACTGAAAGAAGCAGAAGAATATAGTAACCTAAGTAAAAATTATATTAAAGAAATACAAAATGAGCAAGCTAAGACGCCAACTAAGCTCTAGTACCAGTAATGTGGTTGAGCCAAAAAATTTGTTTGATTTAAAAGAGAAAACAGGTAATCTGTATGAGTCGATTGCAATCATTGCAAAAAGAGCTAATCAGATCAATATCTCTATTAAGGAAGAGTTGCATAACAAACTGGAAGAGTTTGCAAGTCATACTGATAGTCTTGAGGAAATTCATGAAAATAAGGAACAAATAGAAATATCTAAAGCTTACGAACGTATGCCTAATCCGGCATTATTATCTTCTCAGGAATTTATTGAAGATAAGATCTACTTCCGTAAAAACGATGAGGATTTATTTAGTTAAGTTTTAGCATATTTTCTGAATAAGAAATCATAATTTTAGTCCCGTCTTACTAGAGTATGACGGGATTATTTTTATGTTGCAAGGAAAAAAAATATTAATAGGTGTTAGTGGCAGTATTGCTGCATATAAAATTCCTATACTGGTGCGTCTTCTTGTAAAAGAGGGAGCTGAGGTAAAGGTTATTCTCACACCTTCGGCAAAGAATTTTGTTTCACCACTTACACTTTCCACACTTTCAAAAAATCCGGTTTTAAGTGACTTGGAGTTGAACGATTCCTGGGCAAACCATGTAATGCTGGGTAGATGGGCAGATGTTTTTCTTATAGCACCACTCAGTTGTAATACATTAGCTAAAATGGCTACGGGTATTTGCGACAATTTATTAACTGCGGTATATTTATCTGCTACTTGTCCTGTTGTTGTAGCTCCTGCAATGGACGAAGATATGTGGCATCATGCATCAACACAATCAAATATTTCAAGAATACGATCCTTCAACAATCAGGTTATACCGGTGGAGCATGGAGAATTGGCGAGTGGTCTTTCGGGTGATGGTAGGATGGCCGAGCCGGAGACAATACTTCAATGGGTGAAAGATTTTTTTTTTGACAAGGAACAATTAAAAAGGAGAAAAATATTGATCACAGCCGGCCCTACTTACGAGGCGATAGATCCTGTAAGGTTTATAGGAAATCATTCGTCCGGTAAAATGGGAGTTGCTATTGCCTCAGCTTTTGTAAAAAGAGGAGCAATGGTTACAATGGTACTAGGGCCATCACATATTCCAATTCCACAAGGTGTTAATGTAGTAAGAGTAAGATCGGCTGATGAGATGTATCAGGTATGCGATCAGCTTTTTGAAAACATTGATATTGCTGTTATGAATGCTGCTGTGGCGGATTATACACCGATAATTGTTTCAACGGAAAAAATTAAAAAGCAGGCCGATAGTTTTTCCATCGAACTAAAAAAAACAAAAGATATTTTAAAGCATTTGGGAGAAGTTAAAAAAGGAGGACAGTTTTTGGTAGGGTTTGCATTGGAAACGACGGATGAAAAGGAATATGCATTGAAGAAATTGAGAGATAAAAATGCCGATATGATCGTTTTAAATTCATTGAGAGATGATGGAGCCGGTTTTGGTCACGACACCAATAAAATAACTATTTTTGATAAGCAAGGGAAGGAATATCTGTTTGATAAAAAATCAAAACAAGAAGTGGCAAATGATATTGTAAATACTATCGTAGAACTATATGTATAAAGTAAAGTATTTTGTTGTTTTACTATTGATAAGCAGGATTGCTGTGGCTCAGGAGTTGAATGCAAGAGTAACAATTAATAGCAGTGCCGTTAATCGGACTGTTAACAAGAATGTTTTTTTAACCTTACAATCATCGATGACCAATTTTCTGAATAATAGAAAGTGGTCAACTGAAGTTTATTTGCCATCAGAAAAAATTGATTGCAGTTTTATATTCAATATTGAATCAACCGATGAGACGAATGTTTACAAAGCATCCTTAACAGTGCAGGCCGCAAGACCGGTATTTAACTCTACTTATCTGTCACCGATTGTTAACTATCAGGATAAGGATGTTAGTTTCAAATACATAGAATTTCAGCAATTGGAATTTAATGATAATAGAGTTGCCGGATCCGATGCTCAGATATCAAACTTAACAGCCATCTTAGCTTATTACGCATACATGATCGTTGGATTTGATAAAGATTCCTATTCATCAAAAGGTGGCACTGTTTATTTTCAAAAGGCTCAGAATATTGTGAATACGGCTCCTGAGTCGAGAAACATTTCCGGCTGGAAGGCATTTGATGGTATTCGTAACAGATATTGGCTTTCTGAAAATATGTTGAACAGTCGTTATACAGTGATGCATGATGTCTATTACAATTATTACAGAAAATGCCTTGATAAAATGTATGAAGATGAAAAATTGGCAAGGCAGGAATTGATGGGAGTATTGAACTTACTAACCACTTATAATTCAGATAATCCAAATACAATGATCAATCAGTTTTTCTTTCAGGGAAAGGCTACAGAGTTGATCAAAATATTTTCAAAAGCTTCACCGCAAGATAAAGTTAGAGCATCCGAAATATTGCAAAAGCTTGATATAACAAATGCAGGCAGATATAAAGACGAATTGAAATGAGATTGATTGTATTGTTACTTGTAGTCACTTTCTTATTTGGTTGCAACGGGGGAGCTACTTCCGGTGAAATATTGAGTAAGAAAAAAATGCAACAAGTGTGGTGGGATATTATCAAGGCAGATGTTTATACTACTCAAATACTCAGACACGACGCACTAAAAGGCATTGATACGGTCAATATAAAACTGCAACAACAAATATTCGATCTGCACAAAGTTTCAAAAGAATCATTTTATAAAAGTTACGCTTATTATAAAGATCATCCGAATGAAATGCAGGTGATATTGGATAGTATGGCTGCCAATAAAATGAGAGAAGATCGGTTTAAATTTTCTAAACCTTATCTAAAACGATAATTGCCATGAACAAAATATATACAGATGCAATGGCAGCAACCTTTGATATTCAAAACGGCTCAGTTTTAATGTTGGGTGGTTTTGGTTTATGTGGTATTCCGGAAAATCTGATTGGAGCTTTGGTAAATCGAAAAATAAGTGAACTCACCTGTATTTCAAATAATGCCGGTGTAGATGATTTTGGTATTGGTTTGATGTTGAAACAAAAACAAGTGAAGAAGATGATATCCTCCTATGTTGGAGAAAATGCGGAATTTGAAAGACAATTGTTAAGTGGAGAATTAGAAGTTGAATTGATACCACAAGGCACATTGGCAACAAGATGCATGGCTGCAGGATATGGTATGCCAGCCATCTTTACACCAGCCGGTGTGGGTACTGAAGTAGCCGAAGGGAAAGAGGTTAGAAAGTTCGGAGAAAAAGAGTACTTATTGGAATATGCGTTTAACGCCGATTTCGCCCTCGTTAAAGCATGGAAAGGAGATGCAGCCGGAAACCTTATCTACAAGGAAACAGCCCGAAATTTCAATCCAATGATGGCAATGGCAGGCAAGATAACGATAGCTGAAGTAGAAGAGTTGGTTCCGGTAGGAGCACTTGATCCAAATCAGATTCACACGCCGGGCATTTATGTACATAGGATTTTTAAGGGTGTGAACTATGAAAAGCGAATTGAACATAGGACCACCACGCCTAAACCTCAAAACTCCTAAACTTTCTAAACCCCAATGGCGCTCGATAAAAACCAAATAGCCCAACGTATAGCACAGGAACTGAAAAATGGTTTCTATGTGAACTTGGGTATTGGCATCCCAACATTGGTCGCCAACTATATTCCCAAAGGTATTAATGTGATCCTACAAAGTGAAAATGGTTTACTGGGTATGGGGCCTTTCCCTTTTGAAGGAGAAGAAGATCCTGACTTAATAAATGCAGGTAAACAAACGATCACTACCATACCGGGTTCATCTTTCTTTGATAGTGCGATGAGTTTTGGTATGATAAGAGCAGGTAAAGTTGATCTAACTGTTTTAGGAGCTATGGAAGTAAGTGAAAATGGCGATATCGCTAACTGGAAAATACCTGGTAAAATGGTGAAGGGTATGGGAGGAGCGATGGATCTGGTTGCCAGTGCAAAAAATATCATTGTTGCAATGATGCACACCAGTCCGAAAGGGGAAAGTAAATTACTGAAAGCATGTACACTACCGCTAACGGGTAAACGATGTGTGAAAAGAATAGTTACAGAATTAGCAGTGATCGATGTTAAGGATAATGGATTTAAATTATTGGAAAGGGCGCCAGGTGTAACTGTGGATGAGATCATTGCCAAAACAGCCGGAAAATTAATTGTTGAAGGTGAAATAAAAGAAATGAAATTTTAATAAAAAACCTCCGATTTGACTCAGGAGGTTTTTTATGCTGACCTGCAATCGTGCTTGTAATACTAAATTCTTGGAGCAGCGGCTAAAATTTCGTCATCAGCTGAACCTGCATATTTTTCAAAATTTTTATTGAATTGATCGGATAGTTTTTTTGCCTGTGTGTCAAAATCTTCAGGATTTGGCCATGTATTCTTCGGGTTTAAAATTTCTGCAGGAACATTCGGGCAGGTTTTTGGAATAGATAATTTGAACCAATGCGTTTTGTCATATTCCACATTATCTAAAGCACCTTCCAATGCTGCAGTGATCATAGCCCTGGTATAATTTAATTTCATACGCTTGCCAATACCATATGGCCCGCCTGTCCACCCGGTGTTGATCAGCCAGATATTTACTTTATGTTCTTTTAATTTTTCACCTAAAAGCTTTGCATATTGTGTAGGATGCAATGGCAAGAATGGCGCACCAAAACATGCACTGAAAGTACTCTTCGGCTCAGTTACTCCAGCTTCTGTTCCGGCAACTTTTGCAGTATATCCGCTGATGAATTGATACATAGCCTGGCCCGGTGTTAATTTGCTGATAGGGGGTAGCACACCATAAGCATCACAGGTAAGAAAGAAAATATTTTTCGGAAGATTACCAATTGAAGGCTCTATTGCATTACTGATAAAATTCAACGGATAACTAACTCTTGTATTCTCGGTTATTTTTTTACTTGCAAAATCAATTGTATTAGTACCATCAATAAAAGTTACATTTTCTACCAATGCACCCGGACGAACAGCATGAAAGATCTCAGGCTCTTTATCTTCACTCAAGTCAATTGTTTTTGCATAACAACCTCCTTCAAAATTAAAGACTGAATCACTCGTCCACCCATGTTCATCATCACCAATTAATTTTCTATGCGGATCTGCGCTTAAAGTTGTTTTACCGGTGCCGCTCAATCCAAAGAAAATAGCAGTGTCGCCATGCTCACCGATATTAGCACTGCAATGCATGCTCAAAACATTTGCTTTGGTTGGCAGAACAAAATTTAACATTGTAAATATACCTTTCTTCATTTCTCCGGTATACCCTGTACCACCAATTAAAATTATTTTATGTGTAAAACTTAAGATAGCAAAGTTTTCAGTTCTGACCCCATCAACTGCAGGATCAGCTTTAAATTCGGGAGCCTGTATAATATGCCAATGTGGGATAAAATCATTCAGATCTTTTTCTTCTGGCCGGATGAACATATTGTAACAAAACAAATTACTCCAGGGGTTTTCATTGATAACCCTTAATCGTAAACGAAAATTTTCATCAGCACAGGCATAACAATCTCTCACCCATATTTCTTTGTTAGCTAAATGTGCAAGCATTTTGTCTTTCAATTGAAGAAAATATTTTTCTTCAATTGGTATGTTGAAATCGTTCCAGTCTACTGTGTTTTCTGTTACCGTATCTTTTACAATAAACTTGTCTTTAGGACTTCTTCCTGTAAACTTTCCTGTGCTAATAACCAATGCACCTGTATCATTTAAAACACCTTCTCCACGAGCAAGCGTTTGACTGGTCAATTCTTCCGGGTCAAGTTGGTAATGAATATTATCGGTAAATTGTAAACCAAGGTGCAGCAAACTTTCTTTAGGGATGGATAAGATAGTAGACATTGACATAGCAAGTGATCTTTAATGAATATTTCTTTCACCAAAGTTATACCAACCTATTTTGGTTAGGGCTTCAAAACGAAGGTTTAGATTTAAGAAAAAGTAGGATTTTTGCAATTTTCCTTTGTGAAAATTCAAATCAATACCATTTTATTGCATGACAATGAAGAATGGAGGGGCATTGTTGAACAGATTGAATTTTTTTATTTTTCTTTGTGTAGAAACTACACTTTTTACCTGTTATAAACAGTATGATAAACTGTATATTGCAGCATAATTTATCGTTATGAAATATTTGCCATTGAACGCTGATATTTTTATCCAAAACAGAAAACGTTTCACGGATAAAATGAAAAAGAACTCCATTGCTATTTTTAACAGCAATGATGAATTGCCCAGCAATGCTGATGCTTTATACAAGTTCAAACAAAATTCCGACTTAGTTTGGTTGACAGGTATTACTCAGGAAGAAACCATGTTGATCTTGTTACCTGATAATACGGATGAAAAATTCAGAGAAATTTTAGTGTTGGTTCGTCCAAATGAGCTGAAAGAAAAATGGGATGGTCATCGTTTAAGAAAAGAAGAAGCAACCGCTATCTCCGGAATTTCTACAATTGTTTGGTTAGATACATTAGATGGTGTTTTACAACCGTGGATACATTCAATAGATAATATCTATCTGAACACAAATGAAAATGACCGCAAGGCAAATACGGTTGAAGTAAGGGATTACCGGTATGCTCAAATGATGAAGCAACGTTATCCTTTACACAATTATGAACGCAGCGCTAAAATATTAAGAGATCTACGTGCCATTAAAACACCGTTGGAAATTGAAGTAATGCAGAAAGCAATGGACATTACTGAAAATGCTTTTAAAAGAGTACTACAATTTGTAAAACCGGGTGTAATGGAATATGAGATAGAAGCAGAGATATTGCATTCATTTTTAATGCAAAGAGCAACAGGTCCGGCTTATAGTTCCATAGTTGCTAGTGGCGACAGAGCCCGTACACTCCACTATGTTGAGAATAATAATGAATGTAAGGCAGGGGAATTAATATTAATGGACTTTGGCGCAGAATACGGCAACTATTGTGCTGACCTTACCAGAACAATTCCTGTAAGTGGAAAATTTACACGTCGTCAAAAAACGGTGTACAATGCCTGCTTACATTTGCATAAATATGCGGCAAGTATTTTAAAACCAGGTATCAGTGTAGTTGATTACACAGAAAAAGTTGGAGATGAAGCAACCATCATTTTTCAAAAGATAGGCTTACTTAAAAAATCGGACATAAAAAACGAGACAAAAGAAAACAGAGCTTACAGAAAATATTTATATCACGGCATATCGCATCATCTTGGAATTGATGTGCATGATTTGGGTACAAGAACAGAACCTATCAAAGCAGGAATGGTATTTACAATAGAACCCGGTATCTATATTGAAGAAGAGCAAATGGGTATCCGGATCGAAAATAATTTCTGGGTAACAAAAACGGGTAACAAAGATTTAATGAAAAACATCCCGATTGAGGCAGATGATATTGAAAGATGGATGAAGAAATAACTTTAAAAGAAACAACAAACATAAAAGCGCTAAACATCAGCAAATTTGCACATCGGCATATCAGCACATTATCATGAAACAGATCCCAAACATTTTTACACTCATCAATTTATTATTTGGTTGCATAGCAATAGTTTTTGCATTACAAACAGAAAGCGTTATTATCTATACAGATGATCAATTTGTAAGTAGCTTCAATATTCCTGAAAAACTTTCTTATGCCGCACTATTCTTATTTGCTGCTGCTTTGGTAGATTTTTTAGATGGCTTTGTAGCCCGTTTACTAAATGCTACATCCGAGATGGGTAAGCAACTTGATTCATTGAGCGATGTAGTGAGTTTTGGCGTAGCACCGGGTGTAATATTGTATCAGTTGTTACGCATGAGTTTTGCAAGAGAAGAAAATGGCTTGGAAGTTTCTGTTGTTTGGTTATTCCCGGCATTTATTTTGAGTTGTGCAGCAGCTTATCGTTTGGCAAAATTTAATTTAGACGATTCTCAAAGCTATGGTTTTAAGGGTGTGCCAACACCGGCAGTTGGCTTACTAGTGGCTTCGTTTCCATTGATCTTACATTATGGCAGCGGAATGATAGATATCAACGAGTTTTTGATCAATAAATGGGTCTTATATGCATTAATCGTAATATTAAGCTGGTTGATGGTGAGTAATCTGCCATTAATAGCGCTAAAATTCAAAGATTACACTGTAAAAAATAATATTCCTAAGTTGATATTAGGCGGTGTAGCCTTGTTAAGCATAATTTTTTTACAATGGTTAGCAGTTCCGGTTATTTTCATTGCCTACATTATTTTATCTTTGCTCTACAAAAATCAAAATTGACCATGACCTTCACTGCACAAGTAAAAGTAATGCCCCACAAAGAGTTATTAGATCCCCAAGGAAAAGCTGTTTTGGGCGGATTAGGAAATCTAGGATTGAATGATATCAAAGACGTACGCATTGGTAAAAATATAACCTTACAAATTGAAGCTGATAACGCAGACAATGCAAAACAAATTGCAGAGGAAGCAACAAAAAAATTATTGGCAAATGGAGTGATGGAAATGTTTGAAGTAACAATCAGTTGATTTGAAGATTTGAAAATTTGAGAATTTGAAGATGTGAGAAGTGTAAGAATTGGTAGATTAATTTTTTGATACCAGCTTCAATATTCCATAGCATCATCGTTGCGTCGCAATCCTTTCATCGGCATACATAATGGCGACATTATAGGTCGCCTACTGTAACAATTTATAATCTCCAAATCTCCAAATCTCCAAATTTTCAAATCTCCAAATCATGAAATTGTACATCGTCCCCACACCAATCGGCAACCTCGCCGACATGACCTTCCGGGCAATTGATGTATTGAAAAATGCCGATCTCATTTTAGCTGAAGACACAAGAACCTCGTCGGTGCTACTCAGTCATTACCAGATACAAAAACCCATCTCACCGTATCACCAACACAACGAACATAAAATTGTTGAGCACCTAGCCACACAAATAGCGGCAGGCAAAACAATGGCATTGTTGACAGATGCAGGTACACCCGGCATCAGCGATCCTGCATTCCTGTTAGTACGTGAATGTGTGAAAAATAATATTGAAGTAGAATGCTTACCCGGAGCCACTGCATTTGTGCCGGCACTAGTAAACAGTGGTCTACCCATCAATAGTTTTTGCTTTGAAGGTTTTCTACCTTTAAAAAAAGGACGACAAACTTTTTTAAAACGTATGGCTGTAGAAGAACGCACCATGGTCTTTTACGAAAGTCCGATGCGTTTGGTAAAAACATTGCACGACTTTATTGAATACTTCGGTCCCGACCGCCAATGCTGCGTTAGCCGAGAGCTCACCAAAAAATTTGAAGAGAATAAACGTGGCTCTTTACAGGAAGTACACGATCACTTCAATGCAAAACCTGTAAAAGGTGAGATTGTGATTGTGGTGGGTGGGAAATCATAGATAGGCTATTCATCCACGGTATATTCTACGTCCGTAGTTAATAATTGCGTTTCTCCATTTTGATCTTTATACTCAATTTTTACTGGAACAGAATGCTTACCTGTTTTTTCAGAAGCTTTTAGCTTATAGGTTGCACGGCCATCAATTACTTCTATATTTTTTCCATTAATATTTATTATAGGCATAGCTGCTCGACTATAAGATCCTATGCCAGCACTTAATTCAAATGTTTCTCCTTTTTTTAAATGATTGGTATTCTGGCCTACCAAGATACCTATTTTATCAACTCGTAAAATACATCCACCAGATGTTTTACTATAACAAAAAGTAATCATTCCATTTTCTGTATGCTTGATATTGTTTTGAAACTTACTTAAAATAGCAACTGCAGATATGCAAGAAGAGTTTTTAAAAAACGTTCTATAAAAGATTGCCGGATTATTTATTGATGTATCAAATAATAAGATCTTTCTTTTTGTGTTGTCGTTAAAATGAATATTTATTTCTGGATCTATAGCAAGTACCTCTTTTTTATATTTTTTTAGGTTATCATATAGCTCATCTGATTTTTTTTGTTTGTATAAAATATTGTACACAACATTCTTGCTTTCTATATTTTTTCGAGTTGTGGCTGTTTTAAGCTCTGTTTTTAATTGATTGATGTATTCAAAAATACTATTGCTTAACTCTTGTACAGATATTGCTTTGGGCTGCCATATTTTACTTTGTTCCGCCGTCCGGGGATCATATAGCCTTTCTGCAAATTGTTTATAAAGGATGTTGTTTGTAGATTCAAGAATTGTTGAAGAAGCTTCCAAACTTTCATTCAGGCTATTTAGTATTGCTATGTCCTGCTCATTATTTTTACAAGCATTAAACAACGTCAATAGTCCAATAAAGCAAAACCAATATTTTACAGTCATATATTTCATTTTCAAAGTGTACTCCTAATGTAGCAATAATTTTTACCGTTGAATAGAGACTAAGTAAAAATTAGCATTCCTTTATGCTAATCAATAACCTTCTGTCATTATCCATGCCATTATTTATATTATTTTCCCGAAATTTACCCTCTAAACATTTCACATGAAGAAGTACTTACTACTTATAACTTACAACTTACTACTTACAACTGCACTAACGGCTCAATCCGGTTACTGGCAACAAGCAGTTAACTATAAAATGAACATCGATGTAAATGTTGTTAGCAATAAATTTACCGGTAAACAAGAGTTGGTTTACACCAACAATTCTCCCGATACTTTAAAAAGAGTTTTTTATCATTTATACTACAATGCTTTTCAGCCAAACAGTAGTTTGGATATACGTAGTCAGGAATTGGGTAAACAATTGATCAATGGCAGGCAAGACTGGGATGGTAGGGTGAGAGACAGAGTATCAAAATTAAAAGATGATGAGATCGGTTATCAGAAAATCATTTCATTAAAGATGAACGGGGTATCGCAAACATATGTTTACCATGAAACAATACTGGAAGTAAAATTATCAAAACCCATCTTACCAAAAAGCAAAGTTACTTTTGTAATGGATTTTGAAGCACAAATTCCGGTGCAGATCAGAAGAACGGGTAGGGATAATCCCAACACTGGCGTACGTTACAGTATGAGTCAATGGTATCCTAAAATGTGTGAGTATGATAATGAAGGCTGGCATCCAACACCATATATTGCAAGGGAGTTTTATGGTGTGTGGGGTAATTATGATGTTACTATTAATATCGACAAAACATATAAATTAGGTGGTACAGGTGTTTTAGCAAATGCAGAAGAAATAGGTTGGGGGTATGATCTTGCGAATACAAAAAATCTGAAACCAACATCAAAGGCTAAACGCAGTTGGCATTTTGTAGGCAACAATGTTCATGACTTTGTCTGGGCAGCTGATCCGGATTATGTTCACATCGTTCGCAAAACAGGAAGCACTGTGCTGAATGTAATTTATAACTATAAAGAAAATGACACATATAATGATTCTGCTTGGACAACTGTAGCAGATGCTGCAGTAAAAGTATTACCCTTTATTGAAAAAACTTTTGGCAAATATCCTTATCCGCAATATTCATTCATACAAGGTGGAGATGGCGGCATGGAATATCCAATGGCAACTTTGCTGAATGGCCCCGGATTGGATGCTGTCTTTCATGAATGGATGCATAGTTGGTTTCAGATGATATTGGGAACAAACGAAAGTATGTATGCGTGGATGGATGAGGGGTTCACCAGTTTTGCTGAAAACCTCGTTACGCAGTTTTATAATAATGGAAGATCATCTATTGAAGATTACAAAGCCGCATTAGTGCAGAATCCGGATAATAAAGGTTTGAGAGATCTGGTTGCTCAATTGCCCAATGATCATTGTGATGGTTATGCTGGCTATTTTCAATTGGCTAAAAGCGGATATGAAGAACCCCTAACAACACATGCCGATCATTTCAATAGCAATTATGCTTATAGTATTGCTTCTTATTCTAAAGGAGAGGTTTTTATGGAGCAATTAGGATATATAGTCGGAGCAGCTACAAGAGACAAGATATTGCTGGAATACTATAATAAATGGAAATTCAAGCATCCGAATGCACAGGATTTTATTCGAGTAGCTGAGAACGTTAGTGATATTAAATTAGACTGGTATAAAGAATACTGGTGCAACACAACCAAAACGATCAACTATTCAATTGATAGTCTTTGGGAAGAGAATGGAATGTCTAAGATCAGGATCAAACGTATTGGTCAAATGCCAATGCCGATAGATCTGCAGTTGACATTTAAAGATGGCACTACAGAAATGCACTATATTCCTTTGAATATGATGTATGGGGAAAAAGAAAATGAAGATAAAACTCAAGTTAGAATTGTTCATCCGGAGTGGCGATGGACACATCCTACTTATATTGTAGAGTTTAAGCAAAAGCTAATGAGTGTTAAAAAAGTTGAGATAGATCCGAGTAAACGGATGGCTGATGTGGAGCGGAAAAATAATGTGATGGATCTTAAATGGTAAGTTGTATGGATATTAAAATACGCAGACTTGGAATTGAAGATGCTCCTGCATTAACGGTGATTGCTCAACAAACCTTCTTTGATACATTTGATGGGACATGTACTGAAAGTGATATGCAGCATTTTTTGAATGATATTTTTAGTGTTCAGCAGCATATCACTGAATTGGAAAATACAGATACATTCTACTTTTTTGCTGAATTGGATGGTCTGCCTGTTGGATACATGAAATTTCAGGAAGACTATTCATCTTTCGAGGAAATAAAAAAATGGAAAGCATTGGAGTTGAAAAGAATATACGTTTCAAAAGAGTATCACGGGAAAGGCATTGCTCAAAAACTCATGGATTTTTATTTAGACTACGCCATCGCCAATAAATTTGAAGTAGTTTGGTTAGGTGTGTGGGATCAAAATTTTAAGGCACAAAAATTTTACGAAAAATACGGGTTTGTAAACTCAGGTTTTGATCATGATTTCCCGATCGGCGAAACACCCCAAACAGATTTTTGGTACTGGAAATTTTTATAGAGAAACGTTGAGCAAATATTTTTCTTTAAAGAAAGGTTCATTAAATATTTTTTCAATTTCCCATACTCTTGGTTTGCAATTACTCTCTTGTATTTCTTTAGCTAAATCACCGCCTTTTAAGCAGATCAATCCACCAGGGCTAACGCCTTTTTTCAATAAGGGTTTGCTCCAAAACCAAAGGTCTTTCAAGGGGGCAACCGCTCTTGAAATAACTACTTCAAACTTTCTGTCTTTAATGTCTTCGGCTCTTGTGTGTTGTGTGGTAATATTTGTTAAACCAACAGCCTCAGCAATTTCACTCACTACTTTTAATTTCTTATTAATGCTATCAACAAGGTGAAATTGTGTTTCAGGAAAGAATATGGCCATTGGTATGCCGGGAAAGCCACCGCCACAGCCCAGATCCATGACTTGTGTATTTGGTTTGAAATCAAATTGTGTTGCAATGGATAAAGAGTGTAATACATGGTGCTCATAAAAATTATCCATGTCTTTTCTGGAGATCACATTTATTTTTTCATTCCATTCAATGTACAATTCTTTTAATGCTGCAAACTGCTGCATTTGTTTTTCAGAAAAATCGTCAAAATATTTTAAAAGAATATCCATTTACTTCCAGGTTTGTTTTGGTTTTTTGATCAACGCTATAGAAAAGATCAGGTAATAAAAAAACATCCACAGATCAAAGAATAAAAATAACGGATAAAGATCTTTTTCATTTAATTTTTTCAAAGCAGGATAAAATATAATGCTCTGAATTATGAAGCGTATCCCAAAAACGATCAAAGCCCATTCCCAGCAATAAAAAATTGCGCTTGCTGCCAGCAACGGGAAAAATAAGAAATGCGACAAGGAATAAAGCCCTAATAAAAATTGATGTCCAGCTTTATAATATTTTCCTGTACTATAATGCCTGCTTTTTTGTCTGGCCCACTGGCTCCAGGTGGTTGGAGGTTCACTTATTGTAAATGCATCTTTGTCAATATTGATCCTTGTATTACTTTTTGTTGCCGCCATATTAATGAACAGATCATCATCACCACTTGGTATATTATTGTGAGATGAAAATCCTTTATGTCTGTAAAAAACAGCTTTTTTATAGCTCAGGTTTCTACCAACACCCATATATGGTTTACCGGCCAGTGCGTAAGTAAGGTATTGCAGAGCTGTATGAAAAGTTTCCCAGCGAATCAGTTTATTCAGCAGGCCTGCCTTTTTTGTGTATGCACCATAGCCAAGAACGATCTCAGTATTCTCATCATAACTTTCCTGCATTTTGTCTATCCAAAATTCGCTAGCAGGAATGCAGTCTGCATCAGTCAATAAAACGATTTCGTGTTTAGCAGTTTTAATGCCGATGCTTAAAGGAAACTTTTTCCCGGGAATTAATTTTGCTTCTTGTTTAAGTTCAACAATTTGTAATTGCCTGAAAGATTTTCTGAATTCTTCAAGTAAGTATTTTGTGTCATCAAAAGAGTTGTCATCTACCACAATAACTTCATGTGTGGTACGATATTGTTGTAATAATGAACCGGGCAGATTTTTCGCTAAATTTGCGGCTTCATCTCTAGCGCAAATGATTACCGACACCGGATGTGTTTGTGATGAGGCTCTTTTTTTTTCTTTGTAGAAAATTAATCTTACAAAGAAAAAAAGATAATAAAAAATTTGAATTAAGGTAATAAGGCAAAAACTATAAAATAACCATTGCCACCAATGCAGATACATCATGTTGCAAAAATAAGCACCGATGCTTAAATTGTGTAAATGATTTGTTATATGTGGATATTGCAAGGATAAATAAACAATTATGGCTGATTTAGCATTTGAATTACAACATACTGATACGCATACCAAAGCAAGAGCAGGCAAGATCACTACCGATCATGGGGAAATACTAACACCCATTTTTATGCCTGTTGGAACAGTAGGTAGTGTAAAAGCAGTTACACAGCAACAATTAATGACAGATGTAAAAGCGCAGATCATTTTGGGTAATACCTACCACCTGTATTTGCGTCCAGGCCTCGAAACATTGGAAGCGGCCGGAGGTTTGCATAAATTCAATGGCTGGAATAAACCCATCTTGACAGATAGTGGTGGGTATCAGGTTTTTTCATTGTCTAACAATAGAAAATTAACTGAAGAAGGTGCCTTATTTCAAAGTCATATTGACGGAGGTAAACATTTATTTACACCGGAAAATGTGATGGATATACAACGCACTATTGGTGGAGATATCATTATGGCTTTCGATGAATGCCCACCTGCAGGTTGTGAATATACTTATGCAAAGAATTCTATGGAACTAACCCATCGGTGGTTAGACAGGTGTTTTAAACGTTTTGATAGTACACCAGACAAGTATGGATATACGCAAAATTTATTTCCTATAGTTCAGGGTAGTACTTTCAGAGATCTTAGAACCGCATCAGCTGAGTTTATTGCATCCAAAAATGCAACTGGAAATGCGATAGGCGGCTTAAGTGTAGGAGAACCTACCGAGGCAATGTATGAATTCACAGAATTGTGTTGTGATATCTTACCAAAACAAAAACCAAGATATTTGATGGGTGTTGGTACTCCATGGAATATTTTAGAGGGCATAGCATTAGGTGTTGATATGTTTGATTGTGTAATGCCCACCCGTAACGGCAGAAATGCAATGTTGTTTACCAGCAATGGTGTTGTGAATATTGATAATAAGAAATGGGAGAGAGATTTTTCTCCGATCGATGATGGCATTGATTGTGAGATAAGCAGTTTTTATAGCAAGGCTTACTTGCGTCATCTTATGAAGGCGAAAGAATATCTCGGTTACACCATTGCCAGCGTACACAATTTGGCCTTTTATTTATGGTTGGTTAAAGAGGCACGTAAACATATTATTGCCGGAGATTTCAGCAGCTGGAAAAATGAGATGGTCATTAAATTACAACAACGCTTGTAAATAATTTATAGCCGTTCTTTTCACCAAAAGGTCCAGTTGGCATTTGAGTCATAATCGTAATAGTGAATATTGGTTTCGGGCCAATGACTTTTATCAAAGCCGGGAGCGTTTTCCAGTGCAGATTTTGGCTGGTCAAATAAGAATAATTGCCTTTCCGCATCTACTTTTAACATATCAAACGGTATGGCAAAATACTTTTTGTTCAAACTCAACCAACTTCCAAATTCGATCACATAATATTCTATTGTTCCATCAATAATATTGATCATGATATCTTTGATATCTCCCAGATATTCATCGTTCATATTATGAACCTTATCACCGATAATGGACTTTGCTGTTAAAACTCTTAGCGGTGTATTCGGATAATTCCCCTCCGCATTTACACCGGTCATGTTTTCTTCCAAAATTTCTTTCATAGCTGTAATTTTTAAGTTATTAATTGTTGGCAGATATTAATAAAACATACAGGCCAGCTATACACAAATATTTCCGAAAATTTCATGCCAGATTGTGCTAAAATGGCTTTACTTCAGGTTATCGGGTTAATTTACATTTCGTTAAGGAATTGTAAAATTGATACATGCAACTTTTATTGAAGAATATTTGTCTGTTGATTGGCATAATAATTGAAAAACCAGTATTATCTTTAAAATATCAATTAACTACCGAACATGAAAAGAGGATTTTTTTACACTTTATCGATCTTGTTGTTTCCGTTTTTGGGTATTAGTCAGAATACCCCCGTTACTACCGCTAACGTGCCAAAAGATGCAAAAATAGATGTATCGATGGTGGATGCTAAAAGCCGTAAAATATTACCCAATGAAATTGTGGTATTTAAAAGTCAGGCAAACGGAACAGAGTTTCAGGGTTTAACAGATCCGGAAGGAAAATTCACTTTAAGACTCCCGGTTGGTACAAAGTACGATATCTTTATTTTAGGGTTTAAAGATTCTATAAGTTATAACGTACTCGATATTCCGGCTTTAGGTCCTAACCAATTTTACAAAGGAACTTTTGCAAATATTGATATAGAGTTTGAGGCTCCGGGCTCTTTTGTACTAGATCATTGCACATTCGAAAGCGGCAAAGCAACTTTAAAAGATGAAGCTTATCCTGTTTTGGATGAATTGGTAGAATATTTAAAAAGAAAAGAAGATGAAAGGGTTGAAATTGGTGGACATACCGATAATGTAGGTACTGCGGCAAAAAATTTGATATTATCGCAGGATAGAGCCAACACAGTAAGGGCTTATTTGTTGATGAAAGGGATTGCTCCCGATAGAGTTACCGCTAAGGGTTATGGATTAACACAACCCATTGATGACAATACAACTGAGGAAGGAAGATCTGTTAACAGAAGAACGGAAGTGAAAACTTTGGACTAACTATATATTTAAATGTTTTATCTAACGGAGTTGAATTTTATCAACTCCGTTTTTGTTTTTCGACTTTTAATCAATACAAGTTTGTTTTAGCTATTTTTGCACTCAAGCAATTATGAAAAAGATCGATCGCTATATATTGAGTAAATATCTGTCTACATTTTTCTTTTGCCTAGTATTATTTACGACAATTGTTGTTGTGATTGATCTGAGTGAAAAGACCGACGATTTCATGAAATCAAAATTGCCGGTTTGGAAAATATTTGTTGATTATCATTTGGGGTTTATTCCTCGTATAGATGCAATGCTTTTCCCACTCTTTGTTTTCATCGCAGTTATTTTTTTTACTTCAAAAATGGCCGAACGTTCTGAGATAGTAGCCATACTCAGTAGTGGAGTAAGTTTTCGAAGATTTTTATTTCCGTACTGGATAGGCGGTTTTATTTTATCGTTAATATTATGGGGAACATATCATCTGGTTTTACCAACGGCGAATAAAAAATGGGGAGAGTTTCAGGCAAAATATATAGATCTGAATTTTGGAATATCTGCCAACGCAAACCAAAATTATTATTTCAGATTAGATTCTAATTCTTATGCAGGAATAAGGTCTTATGATACTGCAAGAAAATCGGGTTACATTTTTTTTGTGCAACGATTTGTAAACAATCAAATGACCTATAACCTGAGAGCAGATAACATAATCTGGGAGCCGGAAACTAAAAAATGGAAGTTATACAATACCACTGAACGCTTTTTTACATCCAAACAAAAGGAATCAATAAAGTTTAATCGGTCTTTAGTGATGAACTATAATTTTGCTCCCCAAGATCTCAGAAAAGATGAATATTTAAAAGACAGGTTACCTACCTCCGAACTGGATCAGGTGATAAAGATGGAACGACTTAGAGGCTCCGAAGCCATTAATTCATTTTTGGTAGAAAGATACAATCGGGATGCAATACCCGTTTCTGTAATTGTACTTACCCTTATTGGAGCTATCATGGCTTCACGTAGAGTAAGGGGAGGCAGCGGGTTGCATCTGGCAATAGGAGTGCTATTGAGTGTCTTATACGTTTTATTCGGAAGATTTTCTTTGGTGTTTGCAACCAAGGGTACACTCACTCCTTTGCTTGCAGCATGGATACCTAATATTGTTTTTGCAATATTGGCTTTCTATCTATACAAAAGAGCACCTAAATAATTATCCTTTCAATATTTTTTCGTAGCTGGTGGCAATACCCTTTATCAATGAGGAACTAAAACCCTGATGTTCCATTTCATTTAAACCAGCAATAGTACAGCCTTTAGGAGTAGTTACTTTATCTATTTCCTGTTCAGGATGGGTGCCTTTTTGCAGCAGTAATTCCGCAGCACCTTTTACTGTTTGTGCAGCAATTAAATTTGCAGTGGCTGCATCAAAACCGATCTCAATACCACCTTGTATATTGGCACGGATATAACGCATAGCGTAAGCAGTACCGCAAGCACCTAATACAGTGGCAGCGTCCATTAGTTTTTCATCTATCACTACTACTTTGCCTACGGTAGAAAAAAGATCTTTTACAAAATTGATCTGTGTATCAGATGCGTTGCTAAAGCTAAGGCAAGTCATACTTTCTTGTATGGCGATGGCGGTGTTAGGCATAGCCCGACAAACAGGTAATTTCTTTTTGATGATATCTTCCATATCTTTTATAGAAATGCCGGTTAGTACCGATGCCACAATATGTTTATTCGTTAATGCTGTTTTTAATCTACTTAATACATCTTTTACCTGAAATGGTTTTATTGCAAGTATGATCAACTCACTGTTACGGACAGCCGAAGTATTGTCTGAAGTTACTTTTACTCCTTTATCCTGTAAAGATTTTAAAGTGCTGATATTTCTTTTAGTAATAGTAATATCGGCAGGTTTACAAAACTTGCTTTTTAACAAACCTTCAGCTATAGCTGTTCCTAAATTTCCACCACCGATGATCGCAATTTTCTTACTCATAAATCTTTTTTAAATGTATTAGTATGGATCTGAATGTTACAAGATACAATTTATATCGCTTCATTTTTACAATGAGCTCAATGCATGTTCATTTTCGTGCCCAGCAAGAAGGTTGCCGATAGCATTATCGTACTTACTTTTCCAATCGTTTATTGATCCCCAATTTTCTCCATCAATAATAATTTCACTGTCTGTAACTACGCCTACTCTGCTGAAAGGAGTGCCGGAAGCTGCAAGTTCTTCTTCTAATTTGCCTACATGCATTTCTTGAACGGTTATTACAACCCTGCTTTGAGCTTCGCCGAAAAGAGCAGCATCTTTTCTAATGCTATTATCAGTATGAATGGAGTATCCTAAGTTTCTGTTGAACCCGCTTTCTGTAAGTGTAATAAATAGACCGCCTTCACTTATGTCATGCGCCGATAAAATCAATTTTGATTGGATCAATTTGCTAACGGTTTGCTGTAGTTGAAATTCTTCATCTAAATTGAAATAGGGAGCAGGGCTATATTCAACACCGTGTACTTTATGTAAGTATTCAGATGAGTTGATGTCGTTAGCTTGTTTGCCAATAATGTAGATGATGTCTCCCGGTTGTTTAAAGTCCATGGTCATTGCAGCTGCAATATTATCTATCAATCCAACCATACCGATTGTAGGGGTCGGATATACCGGTCCATCAGGTGATTGATTATAAAAGCTAACATTACCTCCGGTTACAGGTGTATCGAATTTCCTACAGGCTTCTCCCATTCCTTTAATAGCGTGTACAAACTGGTAGTATACTTCGGGGTTATAGGGGTTGCCAAAATTTAAACAATTGGTAATGCCTAAAGGCTGTCCCCCGCTGCACACAATGTTTCTTGCAGCTTCTGCAACCGCTATCATTGCACCTTTGTATGGGTCTGCAAAAACATAACGGCTATTACAATCTGTTGTAAGTGCCAAACCTTTATTGGTTGGTTTTGCAACAACTACTGCGGCATCACTTGGAAGATTGGTAGTAACTGTTCCTGCGCCAACCATACTGTCGTATTGCGAATACACCCAACGCTTTGATGCAATATTAGGAATGCTGATCAATTGTTCGGCTACGGCTTTAAGATTTTGAGGCACTTTAATAGCAGCTGCATTAAATGCTTTTATCTGCTCCAGGTATTTAGGTTCGCTATAGGCTCTTTCGTATTGTGGAGCGCCACCACCTAGTACTAACTCATGTGCAGGGACTTTGGCTTCCAGTACGCCATTCATATAAAAATCTAAAAAGCCATCATTGGTAACACTACCTATCTCACTGCAAGGAAGATCCCATTTTTCAAAAATATCTTTTACAATTTGCTCTTTTCCTTTGTGCACCACCATCAGCATTCTTTCCTGACTTTCACTTAATAAAAGTTCCCAGGCTTTCATGTTTTTTTGACGCATGGGTACTTTGTCTAGATCAATCCGCATGCCGGCTTCACCTTTTGCACTCATTTCTGCGGTAGAGCAGATAATGCCGGCAGCTCCCATATCCTGCATTCCAACAACAGCGTCCGTCTTTAGTAATTCGAGACATGCTTCCAGTAATTTTTTTTCCTGAAATGGATCACCAACTTGTACCGCAGGCAGATCTTCAACACTATCTTCGGTGATATTGGCTGATGCAAAACTTGCTCCGCCAATTCCATCTTTACCCGTTGCACTACCAACAAAGAAAACAGGATTGCCCGCTACATTACCCGAAGTTGCAGATATCGTAGTGCCGTTCTTTAATGTACCTACACTCATAGCATTCACTAACGGATTGGTATGATAGCAGCTTTCAAAATAAATTTCGCCACCAACTGTGGGTACACCAAAACAGTTGCCATAGTGCCCAATACCATGCACAACACCTGCTAAAAGATGCTGTGTTTTTGCTTCGGTTAAATTTCCAAAACGCAAAGAGTTCAGTGAAGCAATTGGTCTTGCTCCCATTGTAAAAATATCTCTGTGAATTCCGCCTACTCCCGTTGCTGCTCCTTGAAAAGGTTCAAGTGCTGAAGGGTGATTATGACTTTCAATTTTAAATACTACACCATAGCCATCACCAATATCCATTAGTCCGGCATTTTCTTCACCGGCTTTAACAAGCATTTTTTTGCCTTCTCTTGGTAAAGTTTTAAGCCATTTAATTGAATTCTTATAACTGCAATGTTCACTCCACATTGCACTAAAGCAACAGAGTTCAGTGAAGTTTGGAGTACGTCCAAGTTTTTGTTTGATGAGTTCAAATTCTTCTGCGGTAAGTCGAAGTTGTTCGGCGGTGGTAGCTGTAATTTCCATAAATAGTTTAAGTCGTGCAAAAGTACAACCTGTATTTCTTTTAAAGTTGTTGATGGTTATTTATTATTTTAACTAACTTCCCACACAAAATTTTTCGCTTGAGTTATTTTCTTTTTGTTGCATACCTAATCCTTTGTTGTTGGATGCTCTGTAAAATAAAATTTACAGTTAATGCCGGATTAAGTAAAAAAATAGTAGTAATAGTTTTTCTTGCTAAAGTTTTTGCAGGAGTTTTCAATGGATGGCTATCTTACCCTTATCCTAACGCCGATACCTGGCTATATCATAGTGATGCACTTCGGGAGTATTATTTACTATTTTCTCACCCGAAAGAATATTTTACGAATTTGTTCATTTCCAATTACGGGGATAATTATTCCGGTTTTTTCAGCTCTGTGAATTCTTTTTGGAATGATATGAAGACCAATCTTATGGTGAAGATCATATCTGTATTTCATGTTTTTAGTTTAGGCAACTATTATGTGAATGTTGTTTTATATAATTTTCTCACATTCTTTGGGTTTATTGCTTTATTCAGGGTATTTGATAGTGTATACAAAAACCAACGTTCACTCTTGACAATAGGTTGCTTTTTGTTACCATCTGTTCTGTTTTTTTGCAGTAGCATTCATAAAGAGGGTTTGATCATTTCCGCTTTGGGTATACTCATGTACTGTATACATGGGGTATTGCATTGCAATGGCTTAACATTTAAACGGGTTGTTTTGATTCTTCTATCCGTTTCTTTTATTTTCTTACTACGCAACTTTGTTGTGTTGGCTTTGCTGCCTGCAGTTTTTGCGTGGATGATTTCTGCAAAAGGAAAGTATAAACCACTGCTGGCTTTTAGTATTGTATATGTAATAGGTATCGGTGTTTTTTTTCTGGCAGGTAAGATATCTCCTAATTTAAATATGCCGGCAATTGTGGTTGAAAAACAACAGGCATTTCATCAATTGGGAAAAGCAAACAGTACAATTCCACTAGCAGAACTTTCTCCCACATTTTCTTCTTTTGCCAAAAATGCCCCACAAGCTTTTGTTAATAGTTTGTTCAGACCGTTTATTACAGATGGCAAACTACTTGGCTTTCTTTATCCATTAGCTGTAGAATTATTATTCTATGAATTTATTTTTATTCTGATGCTCATCTTTCCAAAAACCGGAATAGGAAGATTCAATAACCCCTTTATAGTGTTTGGAGTGTTTTTCGCTTTTTCGCTATTACTTATAATAGGTTATAGTACACCTGTTTTGGGTGCCATTGTGCGATATAGATCTATCTATTTACCTTTTATTATCCTACCGCTTCTTTGTAATATAAATTATAAAAAAATATCAAGCGTTTTGTCCATTAAAAAATAATTACATATTTTAATTTTGCCTGTTTTTAATAAAAAAATTAAAAAATACTAGACTTAAATTGATTATTTGAAATTTATTCCGTTAATTTTGTTGTTCTAAAACAAAAAATCATGCAATCACTACGTTTTAAAGCAATCGACAATTTAGGATCGAAATCGGGAGTAGAGGTTAAATCTTCTGCAAAAATTACCGGAATTTTTGGCGAAAATGTTTTTACATTGAAAACGGCCCGCCAGTTTTTAAGCGATGAAGCTTACAAAAGTTTAGTAGCATCTATTAAAGGTGGTAAAAAAATCGACCGTGCAATGGGTAACCAAATTGCAAATGGTGTAAGAGCTTGGGCCGAAAGTAAAGGCGTTAGCCATTATACGCACTGGTTTCAACCATTAACGGATATGTCTGCTGAAAAGCATGATTCATTCTTTACATTAAAAGGCGATGGTACTCCAATTGAAGAATTTGAAGGAACAGCTTTGATCCAACAAGAGCCTGATGCCTCTTCTTTTCCGAATGGTGGTTTGAGAGCTACTTTCGAGGCTCGTGGTTATACAGCATGGGATCCATCTTCACCGGCTTTTATCATGGAAATCGGTGGTGGTAAAACATTATGCATTCCTACCATCTTCGTTTCTTATACCGGCGAATCTTTAGATGCTAAAACACCTTTGATCAAATCATTGGTTGCATTAGATAAAGCTGCGGTTGATGTTTGTCAATATTTTGATAAAAACGTAACTAAAGTAACAGCTAACCTAGGTTGGGAACAAGAATATTTTGTGATCGATGCAGGTATGGTAAATGCTCGTCCTGATATCGCTATGACAGGTCGTACAGTGTTTGGTCATGCTCCGGCAAAAGGTCAACAATTAGAAGATCATTATTTCGGCGCAATTCCTGAAAGAGTGTATGCTTTCATGAGAGATTTCGAAACTGAATCATACAAATTAGGTATTCCTTTACGTACTCGTCACAACGAGGTGGCTCCATCTCAGTTTGAATGTGCACCTATTTATGAAGAAGCAAACTTAGCAGTAGATCATAATACATTATTAATGGATATTATGACAAGAACGGCTAAACGTCATGGCTTGGTAGTATTGTTGCATGAAAAACCATTTGCCGGTATTAACGGTAGTGGTAAACACAACAACTGGAGTATAGGAACTGATACTGGCGTTAACTTATTATCTCCGGGTAAAACTCCTAAAACAAATTTGATGTTCTTAACATTCTTTGTTAATACGATCAAAGCGGTACATGATTATGCTGGTTTATTAAGAGCGTCTATTGCAAGTGCAGGTAATGATCACCGTTTGGGAGCTAATGAAGCACCTCCGGCAATCATTTCTGTATTCATCGGTAAATATCTGACTGAAGTATTAGGTCAGGTTGAAACCCGTGTTGGCGGTAAATTTGACGAGCAAGATGAAGCAATGTTGAAACTGGATATCCATAAAACAATTCCTGAATTGATGATGGATAATACAGATCGTAACCGTACTTCTCCATTCGCTTTTACAGGAAATAAATTCGAATTCCGTGCGGTAGGTTCTGCTGCAAACTGTGCAAATGCAATGACTGTATTGAATGCAATTGTTGCTGATACATTAAAACAATTCAAAAAAGATGTTGATTCGTTAATTGAAAAAGGCGATAAGAAAGAAATTGCTATCATGCAAGTGATTCAAAAATACATTGTTGAAAGTAAACGTGTATTGTTTGAAGGAGATGGTTATAGTGAAGCATGGGCTAACGAAGCTGCAAAAAGAGGGTTGCCAAATGTGAAAACTACTCCACAAGCTTTAGATGCTTATACAACTGATCTGGCTAAAAAATTATTCGAAAGCAATGAAATATATAACCATGCTGAGTTAGAAGCCCGTCATGAAATTATGCTTGAAGCGTACATCAAAAAAGTACAGATCGAAGCAAGGATCATGGGTGAATTAGCAACGTCGGTTATTTTACCATCTGCAGTTAAATATCAAAATGTATTACTAACGAATATTAAAGGGTTGAAAGAAGCCGGTTTGAAAGAAGAAGCTTATTCTAACCAATTACAAATATTAGAAAAAGTAAGTACACATATTGCTAAAATGAGTAGCGGTGTTGAAAAAATGATCGAAGAAAGAAAACGTGTGAACGAGATATCAAACACAAGAGAAAAAGCAATTGCTTATTGCGATGACATCAAAGGCAAGTACTTTGATGAGATCCGCTACAGTGTTGACAAGCTGGAAATATTGGTAGATGACGCTTACTGGTCATTACCTAAATACAGAGAAATGCTTTTCTTAAGATAATCTTATTTTAAAATAGCTGGCAAGCAATCGTTAAAGCCCGGTTTACTTTAGTAAGCCGGGTTTTTTATTGAAGTCATTAAACTTTATGATATTAATTCTATCTATTTAATAAAGAAAATTATTACGCATGTACAGGTCATTCTTAGTAAGTATAGTTTGTTTTATTTCTATCGGTTCTTTTGCACAAATACAGCGAACAACAACCAATACTTATGCTCCACTACCCAAAAGTGATAGTGCTGCTACCGTTGCAACCGGAAAATCAAATAAGGAAGTATTTAAAGAGCTTGATCTTACAAAAGAGCAAAGAGATAAACTGAAAACAATAAAGAAAGAGGCTAAGTCTCAAAAAGAAGCGGTGTTGAATAATGACAACTTAAAGGGGATGGAAAAAATGCAACAATTAAAAATGATTAAACAAAATGCAGATGCAGAGATCAAAAAAATACTTACAGAAGAACAATGGCAAAAATTTATCAATGAAAGAAAATTAAAGTCTACTGAGTAAGTCAACAAAGATTTTTAGATTGTAAGGTTTGAGTTAAGCACAAGAAAGGCTGTTGCTAATAGCAACAGCTTTCTTATTTGTGTTAACTTGCGGTATAATTATATAAATGCGTTACTATATTATTTCCGGGGAAGCAAGTGGCGATCTGCACGGCAGTAATTTGATCAAAGAATTACGGTTACTTGATACTGCTGCAGACTTTCGCTGCTGGGGTGGCGATAAAATGCAGGCTGCAGGATCGATATTGGTAAAACATTATCGTGACCTGGCCTTTATGGGATTTACAGAAGTCATTAAAAATTTACCAACCATTCTTAGCAATATTAAGTTTTGTAAGCAAGATGTACTTGCGCATAAGCCTGATGTGCTGATATTGATCGATTATCCCGGTTTTAATTTGCGTATTGCCAAATGGGCAAAACAACAAGGATTTAAAGTGGTTTATTATATTTCTCCCCAAGTATGGGCATGGAAAGAAAGTAGGGTAAAGGAAATTAAAAAGTCGGTTGATAAAATGTTCGTCATCTTACCATTTGAAAAAGATTTTTACAAAAAATGGAATTATGAAGTAGAGTATGTTGGTCATCCATTAGTAAAAGTAATAGATGATTTTAAATCGTCTGCATCTAGAGATGATAGCTCAGAAAATATTATAGCTGTTTTGCCAGGAAGTAGAAAGCAGGAGATATCAGTCAAACTGCCGATCATGCTTGAAGTAGCAAAGAGTTTCCCGGATTATCATTTTGTTGTTGCAAAAGCTCCCGGGATAGACGATTTTTTTTACGAGACATTTTTATCACCCTATAAAAATGTAAGTACAGTTGAGAATAGAACCTATGAATTATTGAGTAAGGCAAGAGCAGCTATTGTTACAAGCGGCACCGCTACTTTGGAAACGGCTTTGTTTGGTGTTCCGGAAGTGATCTGTTATAAAGGAGGCAAAATATCTTATCAAATAGCAAAGCGATTGATAAAAATAAAATACATCTGTCTGGTAAACTTGATTATGGATAAAGAAGTGGTAAAGGAATTGATACAAGATGATCTGACTGCTGAAAATATTGCTCATGAACTAAATCATATCATGTACGACTCGTTTAAACAGGAGCAACTGAATAATGATTATCATGAACTTAAAAAATTGTTGAGCATAGGGGGTAATGCCTCAGCGAATGCTGCAAAAAGTATTTATGGTTTCCTTACTAACGCTTCAATAGCTTAATTGCAAGGATGATCATTGCCAACAAAAAAAGTAAAATTGATAGTCGGTTTATCCCATGCATATAGCCTACCCATTTCGATTTAGGCGTATCTGGGTCTTTCTTTTTAAGAAATAAATACTGTGCAATTTGATTCCATACACCCATTGGAGTAAATTTATATCATAAAATTACAGTTAAAACTTTGTGAAAGCAAAACCTTGTTTTTTCATATTACGTATCTCACTAAAAATAATTATATGAAACAGGTTTTAATTTTATTTGTGGCGCTTTTTACGTTTGTAAGTATTGGGTCTTGTCAATCGGGTAAACATAAGTTTACGGTTGTAAAAACGGATGCCGAATGGAAGAAACAATTAAGCAATGAGGCATATTTGGTAACTCGTAAAGAAGCAACAGAAACGGCTTTTACCGGGGCGTATTGGGATCATCATCAAAAAGGAACATACAAATGTGTATGTTGTAATCAATTACTTTTTAGTTCTGAAAATAAATTTGACAGTGGAACAGGTTGGCCGAGCTTTTGGAAGCCAATTAATAATAAAAATATTTTAGAAGAATCTGACGATGCTTTTGGTATGGATCGTACAAAGGTAACCTGCAGTAGGTGTGGAGCACATTTGGGGCATGTTTTTGCTGATGGGCCAAAACCCACTGGATTGCGGTATTGCATCAATTCTGTTTCATTAACTTTTGAAAAGACCAAATAATTTTTTGTAAATTAACTGCATGAAGAGAATTGTTAGCAAACATCCACTGGCCATCCGATGGTTTCATTGGATCAATTTTCCAGTACTGGCAGTAATGATCTGGAGTGGATTGTTGATCTATTGGGCCAACGATGTTTACAGAATAGGATGGGGCGACACAACGATCCTCAAATTCTTTCCCGATTCTTTTAATAAAGCATTAAATCTTCCTTATCGGCTTGCGGAAGGAATGAGTTTTCATTTTGTATTCATGTGGATATTTGCAATCAACGGAATACTGTATTTTCTATACCTGCTTTTTTCAAAAGAATACAAACTTATCTTTCCTCATAAAAAAGCATTGAAAGAAAGCTGGCAGGTGTTATTGCATGATTTGCATTTACGCAAAGGATTACCGCCGCAAAAAAAATACAACGCAGCTCAACGTATAGCTTACACAGGTGTTATCATAATGGGCTTTGGTTCATTGATAACAGGACTAGCCATTTATAAACCCGTACAGTTTAAAACAATTTGTTTTTTGCTCGGGGGATATGAGTGGGCAAGAGCCGAACATTTTATTATTACCATCTTATTTGTATTATTCTTTTTGGTACATATAGTACAGGTTGTTTTGGCAGGATGGAATAATTTTAGAGGAATGGTTGCCGGGTTTGAAGTGTTGCCCATGCCGACCCCTAAAGAAGGATCTGATGACGATTCGTTTGAAACAGAAAATACTTCTCAAACAAATAATTAAAATGCAAGAAGAAAAAATAATATCATCTAAAGAAATCAGAAGAAAAACCATAATAGCTTTTGTGATTTTTTTCGGATTAATGTTGCTTGCATATTGTGGTTGGAAATGGTTGAATAATCAGCCAACAAATAATGGAGCACTAAAACCATTACGTTCAGTATTGAATTTAAACGAATCGATTTTTAATAATTATGTTTTTGATTCAAATAATATAAGTAAAAAATATCCGCTTGCTGCTGTCGATCTACGTACAAGAATCAATGGCGATGCAGGGTTGAGTAGTGGCTTTGATCCTGCTACTTGGAAATTGCAGGTAGTGCGTAAACCCGGTGATACCTTATTTATTTCGCTTGATGAAATAAAGGCATTACCTAAAACAGAAGTGATCTTTGATTTTAAATGTATTGAAGGATGGAGTCAGGTAACATTTTGGGCAGGAGTTAAGTTTTCGGATTTTATAAAAAAATATAATTTAGATCAGCAGGCACAAATGAAGTACACAGGCCTTATAACACCCGATAAAGGATATTATGTAGGCATCGACAATAAAAGTATGTTGCAATCACAAACAATTTTGTGTTATGAATTAAATGGTAACCCACTGCCAATGAATCAGGGAGCGCCGTTGCGTTTGATTATTCCCGTTAAATATGGTGTAAAGCATTTAAAACGGATCGGTACTATATCTTTCAGTAATACACGTCCGGCCGATTACTGGTATGAACGAGGCTATGATTATTATTGTGGCTTATAGTTTTCCACTTATATTTGCAATCTCAAAAATGGGGGGTTAGCTCAGCTGGCTAGAGCGCTTGCATGGCATGCAAGAGGTCGTCGGTTCGACTCCGATACTCTCCACCAAAGCGGAAACATTACTAAGTCTGGTTTTATTTCCGCTTTTATTTTTGCCTAGAACCATTACTAGTTCCCTCATGTAGAGGAATACACTATTAATTCTTGGGGCTCGACACTCATCATTTTTTCGATTGTATACCAATCCTTCAGCAAATACCAAAAACTGCAGTTTTAGTTTTTATGATATTGTTATTATTGATCTCAATTATTTTTCCTGTAGAAGCTGTTGTGATTAGTATTGTAATCAATGATTGTAAAAGCTTTCAACACATCAATCAGTTCCTTTGCTTGTTCATCACTCAACTGCTTAACTAATAGCATAGCCATAGATAAAGCATAGATAGAGTATGGGAATTATCACCGATATTCCCAAATAGAAACAAATGCATTTAAAATAAAAGGGGCTAATTCGGAACTTATAATTTTGTAGGAGGCTATAAGTTAATATGGTATTGTGTTGTATAAAGGGTTATAATTCCCTACGGCTCCACTGAAAGGGATTGTGACAATACGATCCCTTTTTTTATTTCATAATAATAAATGAAGCTTCCATTATTTAATGGTTACCTTTAGTCAAATAATAAAACAATATTGAACGAAAGTATCAACACCGATTGCGTAAAAAAATTCCTTAAGAAAATATTATTGAGCTGGGTAATTTGTCTCTTGTTCATCAGTCCGGTTAATGCAAATACGATAGCTAAAATTCAGTTTGATACTATTGTAACTTCTACTCAACAACAGGCTATTGCATTTATCAATTCGGTAGAAAAATTAGATTCCAGCGCATTCTGGCCAAATATTAGACCGGCTCTGTTTCTTAAAAATTTAAAATCGAATGTACAGAATCCAATAGGTATTTACCCTGGCAACGGTACTAATTTTTGTGCTTATGGGGCTATTACTTATTTGTTTTTACAAGATGATCCGCTTGGCTATGCTACATTATTATTGCAATTATACAAAGAGGGGAAAGCCACGTTTAAAAAGACAACGTATAAACCATCCTTTGCTGTTAGGAAGGCAGCAGGGACGATGAAATTCAAAGGGATTCTTGATATACATCCTGCAGAACAGATGTGGTTTCTTTGTCTGGCAGATCATCATAAAGGCTATCTTAATATATTTAACAGAAAATTCAACCAGGGAGATGAAAGTACATTTTGGGCATCGGTGAATTATGCTAAGTTCAATCGTATGGCAAGAAAATTATTGAACTATAGAATAAATCCAAGAGGTTCGGATGTCATTCATCCGTCTGTTGGTAATCGGTTTGAGTATATCAGTAAAAAACTGGAAACTGGCAAAGTTGTTTTGTTTATCAATAACCGTGTGGTACATAAAAAAAATCACCGACGTATTAAAGTAGGTTTCCCCACACATTTTATTGTGTTGGAAAGGATCACTCAGGAAAAAGGCTTGATCACTTTAACCTATTGGGACTATGGAGGAAAAACTCAGATACAACTCTATCCCGACTTTTTGAGGAAGATAGTTTTTGGTATTACTCAATTCACAAAAAGGGAAAGCGATGTCAAGTAAAAATATACATACAATATGGATGTTTGTTTTGATCATCAATATCATTTCCTGTTCGCCAAAAAACATATCTTCAAAATATTATTACAAGCATGAGAAAGTGTTGGATTCGATAGAAGAAAGCTATAAAAAGCTGAATCGACAAACACCCTTCAATATTGCCTTCACCAGTAAGAATTTTAATGTTTTTTCAATTGGTATTACCACCGATACAATTACCTACATTTACGAATTTGATGTGAATGAAAAGAGGCTGACAGATACATTGGTAAAATACAAATTAAATGCACCAAAGGTCATAGCGCTAGTGCAACAAATGAGATTGATACGTTGCACCTGGATCAATACATTTGATTATTATGTAGATGAAAAAAAGAACACGCTGGTTTTTATGTCGATAAAGCCCGTAGCCTATAAGCCCTGGTTTTCTTATCAAAAATATTATATCCTTTCATATTTTAATGCACCTCAATATTTCGACAGTGAAGGAAGGTTGCTAGACAAAAGAAGACAGCGAAAACTCAGGAAGATCAATGGTGAAATATTTAAACGAATTAATGATAAAGTGTGTTACACAATTTCATCAACATATAGGTAGTGCTTCATTTATCAACATCACTATAAAATCGTATTTTTAATATCATGCTGATGAAAAATATTATTAGATGTTCGCTGCTAATCAGTTGTCTGTTGTATAAAACAGCAATTGGACAATTGGCTGTAACGAATCAAAAAGATACTTCTTTTAATACTTATAACGAATTCACAAAACTAAAAAAGTCATATCCTGAGATCAGCATTGTCAACGAATTTGATCTTAAAACTGTTTCACGAAAAAGAAATATTACTTACAACAAACTTGGTAAGCGTAAACTAAAATTAGATGCGTTCTATCCTAAAAAGAAAACGGATACTCCAATGGTTGCGGTGATATTCATTCACGGTGGAGGATGGCGTTCGGGAGATCGTTCACAACATTATCCCCTTGCACAAAAGTTGGCAGATCTGGGTTATGTATGTTTTACGCCTGAATACCGATTGTCAACTGAAGCATTATTCCCTGCGGCAGTATATGATATTAAAGCTGTAATACGCTGGGTAAGAAAACATGCCAAAAAATATAATATTGATACAGCTAAAATAGTAATAGCCGGTTTTTCCGCCGGAGGAGAACTGGCAGCCTTTATGGGTGTTACCGGCAATATGCCTTTGTTTGAAGGCGTTAATTGCAATATGATCATGCAATCACGGGTAGCAGCAATTATTGACATAGATGGTACACTCTCTTTTGTGCATCCCGAAAGCGGAGAAGGAGATGATAGCAAAAAAATATCAGCGGCAACTAACTGGTTTGGTTATTCGAAACAAGATAATCTTAAGTTATGGGAAGATGCATCTCCACTGAGTTATGTCGGGAAAAATACACCACCCACATTATTTATTAATAGTTCAGTTGTAAGGATGCATGCAGGCAGGGAAGATTACTTGAAAATTTTGACCGATAATAATATTTATTCAGAAGTACGAACTTTTGAGAACTCACCGCATTCGTTTTGTTTATACAATCCATGGTTTGAGCCAACAGTCAATTATATAGATACATTTCTTAAAAATGTTTTTACCCGAAAATATCAATAAAAAAGCCCCGATCATTCGGGGCTCTTTTATTCATGTTACTCTAATGTAATTGGGTAATCAAAGATCCCATCCGAACCCGGATAAAATCCGCTGATGATAATCGATTTATCTGCACCGACAATCTTCTTCAGATCATCTACATTTTTTACATCTGTATCATTTACTTTAATGATGATGAATCCATCTCTCATACGTGTTTGATCATTCAATGCACCTTCATTAATTTTCTTTACAATCACACCTCCGGGAATGCCATATTCTTTTGCTTTCTTGCTATCAAGGTTTACAAGATCGGCACCCAGCTTAGCAACAACACCATTATCTTCTTTTACAATATCAAATGTACCTGCACTGTTTTTAAGTGTAACATTTGTTGTGTATTCTTTCCCATCTCTTTCATAAGTGATGGAAACTTTATCACTTGGTTTGTATCGAGTAACCTGTTCAACCATTTCCGCACTTGAAGCAACAGCCGTGCCGTTTACTTTTGTAATAAAATCACCCTTCTTAATGCCGGCAGCTTCTGCAGCACCACCTTTAGATATACCTGTTACAAACACACCATTGCCTTCTTTAATACCATTTGCTTTTTTCTCTTCGTCAGAAATACCGTCAGAAGCATACGTTACGCCTAAGTATGCTCTTTGTACCGTACCGTACTTGATCATATCATCAACTACTTTCTTCACAATATTTACAGGAATGGCATAAGAATAACCACTGTAATATCCCGTAGGAGAGGCAATGGCTGAATTGATACCAATTAATTGTCCGTTAGTATTGATCAAAGCTCCACCACTGTTACCCATATTTACCGCCGCATCGGTTTGTATGAACGATTCAACTGCCGAACTGGTTTTGGTACTCTTATTAATTCCAATGCTTCTTGCTTTTGCACTAACAATGCCGGCAGTTACAGTTGTTTCTAAATTCAAAGGATAACCAATTGCTAAAACCCACTGACCTATCTTAACATCATCAGAGTTTCCATATAATAAGAATGGTAAACCTGTAGCATCTATTTTAATTACCGCAAGATCATATGCAGGGTCTCTGCCCACAACTTTTGCCGAATAAGATTTTTTATTGTTCAATGTAACAGTTACTTCATCAGCATTTTCAACCACATGATTGTTTGTAACAATATAACCATCGTCACTTATAATAACGCCTGAGCCTGATGCTTTTTGTTCGGGAATGTAAGTGTTACCTCTTCCACCAAAAAACTGTTCAAAAATATCATCATTGAAAAAATCACTGAACGGACTTTTTTGAGTCTTTGGTAAATTATTGCTCACTTGCTTTGCATTGGTCTTGGTTTTTATATGAACCACAGTTGGCAATGCGGCCTGAGCAGGTTGAGTAAAATCAGTTGTACCGGGAGGGGTATTGTTATCGAAGAAACCTGCCAGTTTATAATTTGAAGGAATACCCGCTGGTTGACCGGCGTAATTGTTCCGTTGCATGAATTTTGTGTAACCAAACATTACACCAAAAGCGGTTACTGCGCTAATGCCTACAGTAAGTAAAATTTGTTTCGTTTTCATTTTGAATGTTATGTTTTAAACTTTTATTTTCAATTTTTGTGCCTTAACAATACAAAGTAACGAAGCACTGTCAAATTGATATTTACCGACTGACATGTTTAACATTTAATTAGGAACGCTTTCGTAGATGCTGAAAAACAGTCAGTCTTATAGTCTATAAAGTTAGTAAAAAAACAACGGTATCCACTCCGTCGGCGTAGTCGGTTAAAGATGGCTTTTGAGCGGCACCAAAAGGTATCTTATCTCCTGCAATACACTGTATATCATCGTTGTTTTTCAGACTGTTCAGCAAAGCTTCTTTATCGGTATAAAAACTATAATTGAGTTGACTGATAGGGGAAAAAATGGCATCGCTTTCAACCAGCAAAGTAGCTTCATTGGTCATGTAAAAACGATTATTCATGATCTGCATCGATAAATTATAATCGTAATTGTTTCTGTATTTGTTATGATCCGAAAAATATTTATATCGATGGAATGATTGGAGCAGTGGGACAAAATCATATTCATTAGGGACAAATATTTTAGTAACATTTCTACACCCAAGCCCAAAGAAACTATGAATATCGTCAGCAAGTTTTTCTAAGGTTTCTTTCGATTCATCTCCGGTTAAAATGGCTATTGATGTACGGTTGCGTCTGATGATACTTGGATACTTACCAAAATACTGATCAAAATACCTTGCGCTGTTATTGCTTCCTGTAGCAATGTAGGCATCACAACCCTTGAGCATATCGGCAGTAAGGATAAAATCTTTTACAGCTGGATCTATCTCGATCATTTTTTCAATTAAATGCGGTAATAGAATATTGTCTTTAGAAGAAAGCTTGATTGTTTGTTTATGTCCGCAAATAAATACACATAATAGATCATGAAATCCAACCAAAGGAATATTGCCCGCCATTACAATACCAACATTTTTCGGAGAGATATTATCGTCCAGATGATAATGATTTGCCCAGTCCTCCAGCTTATCTTTTGTGAGAAATTCGGTTACAATATTATTAGTAGCCAGATCAATAAATTCAGGAGTGAACCAGCCATTTACAATGCCTGCTTTTTCTTTAGTTTGCTGCCATTCTGCTGTGTTTTTTTGCAGGTAAAAGCCCAACTCACTTAATAAATTAATTCTATTTTGTAAATTCATTTGGTAATTATACTTTTGAAGTGCAAAAGTATTTTATTTAACCCTTTATTTCTAAAAAAACAAAACGACGATGGCTATTAAAATCACAGACGAATGTATTAACTGCGGAGCCTGCGAACCTGAATGTCCTAATAACGCAATTTATGAAGGCGGTGTAGAATGGGCTGTTGCTGACGGAACAACTGTAAAAGGTGCATTTACTTTATTGGATGGTACTCAGGTAGATGCAGATCAACGCAATGCACCACTTAGTGTAGATACTTATTATATTACACCAAATAAATGTACAGAGTGTCAAGGGTTTCATGAAGAACCACAATGTGCTGCTGTTTGTCCGGTAGATTGTTGTGTACCTGATGAAATGTACGAAGAAACAGTAGAAGTGTTGATGGCAAAGAAAGAAAGCTTACACGTATAACTCTTTATAAAGACCGGAAGGTCTTACTACAGACAGGTGATATTTCCTGTAACAACGGCGAGGGTATTGTAAAATACTTTCGCCTTTTTGTATATTTGACTTCTTAATAGATTTCACTAAATTACTGCATGAAAAAATTTCTACCTTTTATAGCCTTTCTTTTTATTTTATCATCTTGTTTTAATAAAAAACCGGATACTGATATTGTTCAGGAAAAGATGAATATGGTACAGGCCGATCGGGATTTTTCTAAAATGAGTGAAGAAAAGGGATGGAAAGCGGCTTATTTCGAATATATTGATAGTAACGGCATATTGCTTAGGCCCAACACAAAACCCATCTTTGGCGGTGAGGCTATTTTCTACATTACCCAAGGTGAAGATTCTACATATAGCGTTACATGGGATCCACAAGGGAGTACCATTGCACAATCGGGAGAAATAGGATATACCTATGGCATATATTCACTCAAATCTAAAAATGATTCTACTGTAGAATATGGCACCTATGTAAATGTTTGGAAAAAACAACCTGATAATAAATGGAAATTTGTGCTGAATTGTGGTAATGAAGGTGTGGGTGAGCTGAAATAACTCATTAAAGTTTACTTAAATTCATGCTACTTTGAGGCGTCATGCCAAAAACTAACAACTATTTTCGTTTCTTTGTTCAAATAATACGTTCAATAAATAAATGAAGAAAAAAATTGCCCTGATCACAGGCGGTTATTCCGGTGAAGCGGTTATATCCTACAAGAGTGCCGTTACTATTGAAAATAATATCGATGACCAAAAATGGGATTGCTATAAGATAGATATTCGTAATGACGGATGGTTTTATTTAGCCCCCGATGGGACACAGATACCCGTTGACAAAAATGATTTTTCAATTACGATCAACAGTAATAAAATAAAGTTTGACGCAGTACTCGTTGGCTTGCATGGTACACCCGGCGAAGACGGTAAACTGCAAGGGTATTTCGATTGTTTGAAAATACCTTACACATCTTGTAACGCTGCCAGTTCTGCACTAACATTCAATAAAAGATATACGGTAGCTGTTGCTGCTTTTGCAGGGATGCATGTAGCAAAATCTTTACATTTGTTCAAACAAGATCAAAACCATACAACGGAAAGTATCTTACAGGAATTAAAACTGCCCGTTTTTGTAAAGCCAAATAATGGAGGAAGCAGTATTGGGATGAGTAAAGTAAATAAGGCGAAGGATCTTGCCGATGCGATTGAAAAGGCTTTTAAAGAAGATGATCAGGTATTGGTAGAAGAATTCATCAAAGGAAGAGAGTTTACCATTGGCGTATTTAAAACAAAAGGGCAGATCATTTCGCTGCCGATAACAGAAGTGATAGCTAAGAACGAATTCTTCGATTTTGAAGCAAAATATGAAGGAAAGAGCGAAGAGATAACGCCTGCGAAAGTGGATCAATCAATAGCTGATAAAATAAGCAGTGCAGCTAAAAAAGCGTATAGTATTTTTAATTGTAACGGTGTGGTAAGGATCGATTTTATTTACAATGAAGCTAACGGTAATCCATACATGTTAGAGATCAATACGGTGCCCGGACAAAGTGAGGCTAGCATTGTGCCTCAACAAGTGAGAGCAATGGGATGGACTTTAAAAGATTTTTATAGTGCTTTAATTGAAGAATGTTTTAACTAAACAATATGTTTAAATTTATAACTGATAGACCGCTTTGGGTAAACCTGCTGGCAGCATTGGTGCTGGGGTTGTTGCTGGTTTTTTTAACGCTGCAAACTCTCAGTTGGTTAACCAATCATGGGCAATACCTAACTGTTCCTTCATTGGTTGGTAAAGACACTAAAGAGGCTATTAAAATTCTTGAAGAAAAGGGATTTGAAGTGGTGATACAAGATTCAGTTTATACCGATACGCTAAAGAAAGGTACCGTTATAAAACAATTACCCGATGGTAATGCTACAGTAAAAGTAAATCGTAGTGTTTTTCTTACGGTAAACAGATATACGCCCCCTATGATTGAAATGCCTAAACTTGAAGGGTTGAGTTTGCGTTTTGCGTTGGATGTTTTGGCCAGAAGCCATCTCAAGTTGCAGGATACTATTTATAAGCAGGATTTTATGAAAGGGTCGATCCTTGAACAACAATATATGGGTTCAAAAATAATGCCCGGACAGAAAATACAATGGGGTAGTGCCATTACCTTGATCGTTAGTGGTGGATTACCGGATGAGCAGATACTCGTTCCGGATCTATATGGGATGAGATTTTTGGATGCTAAGGCATTACTTGATTCTAATGGTTTGTCGTTGGGAGCTGTTATTGCTACCGGTGATGTAAGAGATACCGGTTCGGCATTTATTTACGGACAAAGTCCAAGGCACTTAGATGAAAAAAATACACCATACTTTATCCATCCCGGCCAATTGATGGATATATGGATATCATCTACACAACTTCCAAGGGATACGATCAGATAATAATAAAAAAAACAAATAAATTGAATAATGAATACAATTACAGTTGAAGAAGTAAAAGCAAGATTAGATGCAGGCGAAAAATTAAATATTGTTGATGTAAGAGAGCCGCATGAAAATGCAGAATTCAATATTGGCGGGCCATTGATTCCGTTAGGAAAAATCCAGGCAATGCAAATCGATGAGTTGGAAGATCTGAAAGATGAAGAACTCATCATTTATTGCAGAAGCGGTAACAGAAGCGGGCAGGCTTGTTTGATATTGGACGCAGCAGGTTTTAAGAATACAAAAAACCTTGTAGGGGGTATGTTGGATTGGCAGGCTAAATACAGCTAACGATTTTTTATGTTATAAATAAAAACACCGGTCAATTTAAATTAACCGGTGTTTTTGTATTAAGGAAAGGGTTATAGCTTAATATTAATGCCTATGTTGAAAGTAGTGCCAGCCATTGGGTAATAATAATTGCCATTCACTACAGCCCCATCTACAATTGCGGGATAAGTTGCGCCGTTTGGTTCATATTTAGTATTAAATAGATTGCTCACTTGCGCATGAATATTCCATTCTTTAAATAAAAGATTTTTTAAAGTCAGTATACCTCTCACATCTTGAGTATAAAAAGCATCTAACGATCTTCCGTCTGTTTGTGTATTATCTAAATATTGCTTACCAACATATTTACTGATCAAACTGAATTCCAAATTGCTGTATGGCAGAATATTTATTGTTGCAGCACCTACTACTGATGGAGAGAATGCAATAGAGGTATTACTGTACGTAATGTCTTTTGTTGAAAGCCATTCCCAATTAGCGTCATACTCATCTATATACTGTGTGAATTTTTTAATTTTATTTGAACTCAATGCAATATTTGCAGCAGCATTTATCTTTTTACTGACAACATAAGCTCCCTGTAGTTCTACTCCCAAACGATAGCTATTGGGTACATTCACTCTTGTATAAGCACCTACATCATTTAATTGTCCGGTTAAAACTAATTGGTCTTTGTAAAGCATATAATATGCGGTTGCACCAAAAGAATAATTAGTATTTTTCTTTTCAATACCTGCTTCAAAATCATGCAAGGTTTCTTTTTTAGGCTGATTGATGATGCCTGCTTCAAAATCATCACGGTTGGGTTCTTTATTTCCCAAAGCGTAGCTGAAGTAATATTGCCAGTCATTGCTGTTATAAGTCAGACCTAATTTCGGATTCACAAAATTGAATTTTCGGTTCACGTCTAATTCAGGGTGATCCTGAAATCCATTCATTTCATGTTGTACATGCCTGTACTGTAGATCTGCAAACATTGCCAGTCTGGTAGATAAATGGTGTTGCCATTTTGTATAAATGTTTATATCACTTTTTATTGCTTTCAAATGATAGTATTCATAATCGTTATCAATTCCACCGTTCTTCGACCATATAAGATTTCCGTGATGTATACCATCATATACTGTCCAGCCACCGCCAATAGTAACAGCATTTTTAGCATTTTGATATTGTAAGGCAAATGTTTGCCCGTAGAAATAATTGTCTAACCATTTTTGCCTGATAACATCCGTTGTTTTTATCGTTGTATCTCTGATCACAAGATTAGGTAATCCGTATTTGGAGAATTTTTGGTCTCCTTTATAGTTTTCATAATAACCTAACCCACGTGTTAAAAAAGCGGCGGTATTAAAATTCCATTTGCTGTTAATGGCACGTGTATAAAATAATTGGTAATGTGTTTGAGTATAGTTATCCGTTTCATTATCATAAGGAGTGCCGGGCTTTTCTGTTCCGGAAGAGTTATTTGTTCTGTCTGATTCCAGTAAATAGTCGGGAACGCCATTCCATGCTTGATAAGTTTTTTCTTTACCCGATAAAATATTAAACCTTAGGGTTGATTTTTTTCTGATATACGCCCCCGATAAGTATAACGATTGAAGATCGCTGCTTGCTCTGTCAATATAACCGTCACTGCTCAGTCTGCTCAGTCTTGCATCAACTGTAAAACGATTGTTGATCAATCCTGTTCCGGCTTTCACAGTATTTTTCCAGGTGTTGAAAGAGCCAAAATTGTTATTGATCTCTCCATAGGCTTTAGCGTTTAATTCATTTGTAGAAATACTGATGGTACTCCCGAAAGCGCCAGTTCCGTTTGAAGAAGTACCTACGCCTCTTTGTATTTGAATGCTATTGGTCGAGGAAGCAATGTCAGGCATATCTACGAAATAGACACCGCCGCTTTCTGCATCATTATACGGAATACCATTCAATGTAACATTGATCCTTGTTGCATCCGTACCACGGATCCTTATTCCCGTGTATCCTACACCGTTACCTGCATCGGAGCTGATAACAACAGCAGGTGTTTGGTTTAATAGAAATGGGAGGTCTTGTCCAATATTGTTTTTCTCAATTGATTTTTTTGAAAGATTTGTTTTTGTAAAAGGGGCATTGTCTGATGCTCTGATGGCTGATACCTCTACTGCAGTAAGGGTAGTAGTATCTGACAAGCTTTTGACTTTTTGTGCACGGCATACAACAATGCCTGTTAAAAGCAAACTGCTTAAAAATAATTTTTTCATTCGATAAAATTTGTGTCGAACATCCGGAATAGAAGCATCCGATGTAAAAGTGTATCTCCCTTCGCAGGTATTATCCTGAGCAGGTTATACGGGTATGATCTCAGCTGTTTTATATTTTGCCGGCAAAATATAATTGGCACCCCGGAAATTCTGACGATTAAAAGAGCGTTTTGTGGTGCAAAGTTATATCGCTTTTTTCTACACTTCCTAATTTTTTCTTTTAAATATCGGCTTCTTAAAAACTAATAGCTATTATTTTAAATGTGTAAATATTTATAAAATAGATACTTAGTAAGGATTTGGTTTGTTTTTAATTACGTCGATAAAAAATAATAGTTCTGCACAATAATTCATAAACTAGTTCGTTTTAATTTTTTATCCTCCATCCTACGGATGCATTTTGCATTTCTTCAAAAAAATCAATAGCTATTTTCCAATTCATTCTATAAAAAGCTTTAAACCTTGTAAACTTTTTTAGTATGAAAACTTTTTTCCTCTCAGCTTTTATGCTGATGTTATCGGTATGTACTGCACTGACAGTTACCGCACAAAACACTGATTTGCCTAATCCGGATGCAAATATTCAAACACTTCCTGTTGGTTCGTTTGTAATTGCTATGGATAATGCCAATCAAAATGCTCCCGGTTATTTCAACCTTAAATCGTATGGATTGATTGTTAGCTTACAAAATTTAGGTGTAAGATTAAGATGGGTAATAAAATCCGGTAAAGCTCATGGCGATGCTGATTTTTCAGTAACGGCAGAAAAGGCTTTCCCTACTTTTGTTGCGGCGGGAGGTACCCCTAAAGATTTTAAAGCGGGTCCATTCGTTATTTTTCCAACTGATACAGCATTGGCACGTATAGGGATAACATTATTTAATAATTCATTATCGAACAGTTCAAAAGTAAATATTTACAGAACTACGGCTTCTGTAAATGTTGATGTACGTTACGATCTGAAAGGGGTTAAACCTAAGGCTGCAATTTTAAATGATGGAGGTAAGGGATCTATTCAACAAGCCTTCATGGTTACAGCTTCTATTCCTACAACGAATTATGCAATTCTCGATTCTGCTGTTAATCTTTACAATGGTTGTTACACTTTTGCATCAGAACCACATAATGATGGTGGCGGTGGATTTCCTATCGATAGAATTGTAGATTCTTTGAAAGATTTTGTTGCACGAGGAGGTAATTTCTTAGCACAATGTCATGCTATTTCTACTTACGAAAATTTCAGACAAGTGCAATCATCAAATGGTATTACCGGTGGAGGGTCGGATTATAAAACTTCAAACGTATTAATTCCTGATGCCAATGTTGGCTATTCAAATGCAGATATGTCGTATGCTCAATTTGATGGAATTTTCAAAGCCAATCAAACCGGGTTTATGCAAACATGGCAACGTTTTCCTGGAGGAACAGCATTAAATAATTTTTATCCGGTAATAGTTGGTAACACAGCTGCTACTGATTCTATATTTGGAGCAACTGTAACCAAGCATGTTTCAGGTAAAGGCGGGTTAATATTTTATTTGGGTAACCATACTTTTTCAGGAAGTGCGGTTGAAGATCTAAATGGTCAAAGAATGTATTTAAATGCATTTTTAACTCCTGCTGCATATGCTAGCTGTCCTTTGTACGAATGTGTGGGTACAGCCTGTGGGCCATTACCAATAGTATTGTCTTACTTTAAAGCTAAAAAAAGCAGTGCCGGACAAGTTCAATTGAACTGGACAACCACCACTGAATTACAGGCTAAAGAATTTATAGTAGAAAGATCTTTTGATGGAATTAATTTTGTTGGCATACGGGTGATCGCAGCTCACGGTACGAGTAGCTCTACTTTAAATTATGATGCGATTGATCCTTCGCCTGTAAAGGGTTACAATTACTATCGTTTAACTGAAGTGTCGAATGACGGTAGAAAAACATATTCTGAAATTGTTTCCGTTTATTTCAGCGGTAAAAATATGGGATTGGAAATTTATCCAACTGTAACACATCAAAATATTACTGTTGATATGAACGCATTTGCCAATAACAACACTATCAGTGTATATGATTTGAATGGTAAAACCGTTATCAATAAATTAAGAGTAAGCGGTAATTCTGTTAAGCTTGATGTTAGCAATTTATCTGCAGGAACTTATATACTGAAAGCTGTTAGCTCAAATGGAACAATACTGCAAAACAGATTTGTTGTTGTAAAAAATTAATAATTAATAAAGGCCAACCAAAGCCCAACCACCTCATTTATTGAGGTGGTTTTTTATTTACCGAAAGCCCAAAGCAAAAAATCCGGTAATACTTTGCTCCAGCCTATATAGTTGTTTTGATCAGTTCCGGCTTCTTTATAAACAATGTCAGCGTCGGGGCAAACTTTTTTGTCTTTAATGATTTTAATTAGATCTTTTGTATGATTGATGGTTATGCTATCTTGATATCGGATCCCCTTTTCATCAGCATCATCTCCATAAAACCAATATTTTAAATGTGGTTTTTTTCTTGAAGATTTCATTACCGATAAGAGAATTCTGTCTGAAGCATCTGAGTAATCGGGAGTTTCAGTTGTAAATGCTCTTTTGCTAAAACGAAATGTTCCGGAGAAAACCCCAACCTTATCAATTTTATCAGCATGGTTCCAGGCAATATCAAAAGCTGATAAGCCTCCTAGGTTTTCTCCTGCAATAACAACCGATTTAAATTTTCTTACTCCAGCTTTCTTTTTTGCGAAATCGTATAATTCATTATCTATAAAAGATGCATACTGATCTGCCTTGCTGCCATTTTTTTTATAATCAGGAAAACCTGCGATGCCGTATTCCTGTGTTCTATCGCTTGCATGTATTGCAACGATAACTACCGGTTGAATTAATTTCTTGTTGTATAAACTATCAAGAATTTTTTTTAATCTGAATTTTTCTACATCCTGCCCATCATTCAACAAAAGTAAATTCAGCTCTTTTTTATCATCGGGTAATGGTGTGCTAATGATGGTTAACTTAATATGTTTCTGTAAATGACGACTATATATTTCATCTTCCTGTTGTTTTGATTTTTTTGTACAACTCAATGATAGAAAAGTCATAAGAGTAAAGAAGCCTATGATCCTGATGTGATTCATAAAAGTATTTTGTATAACGAATGTATATTATTTGGCTGGGAAACTGTATTTCCCTAACTTTGCACCGCGAAGTAGAGCAGCGGTAGCTCGTCGGGCTCATAACCCGAAGGTCACTGGTTCGATCCCGGTCTTCGCAACTAAAACGGCTCGTTAGTTTGAGCCTTTTTTTATGTTCTATGTTTACGTTCTTTATAGTGAGAGTTCTGACAAGATTTATATCGGATTTACATCTAATTTAAAGCAAAGGTTACTTTCACACAATGAATTAGGTAAAAAAGGATGGACAATTAATTTCGACCCTGGAAACTGGCTTATAAGGAAGAGTATAGCGTCAAAAGTGAAGCTATGAGGAGAGAGAAAGAACTGAAAACAGCAAAAGGAAGAGAATTTATTTGGTCTTTGATTAAACAAAAATTGTGAAATGTGGCTCATATCCGCCATCTGGCGGACACTGGTTCGATCCCGGTCTTCGCAACTAAAAAATTGAAGGCTCTAAAAGAGCCTTTTTTATTCTTGGTAAGTTGCAACTCAACTCAAAGAATTGATTACCTCCTCTAATTCTTATAGCTTGACGCTTGTGGCTTGCAGCTAAACGGCTATTAAATGAAATCTGGTTTTGTAAATATTTTCGGTAAACCTAATGCAGGTAAAAGTACATTGCTGAATGCACTGGTTGGTGAGAAATTAGCTATTGTATCCCATAAGGTACAAACTACCCGTCATCGTATCAAGGCAATTGTTACTTCTGATGAGTATCAAATTATTTTTTCAGATACACCGGGAATTATTGAGCCAAAATACAAACTGCATGAAAAAATGATGCAGGCAGTGAAAGGTAGTCTGGAAGATGCAGATGTAGCCTTGCTAATCACCGATGCAAGAGAAGAAGTGGAAGAGAGCCATGCAATTTTTTCTTCTTTAAAATTAAAAGTACCTGCCTTAGTAATTATTAATAAAGTAGATGCAGTTGACGAAGAAAAAATAAAATCTGCAATAGCATTTTTTAAAGAACAATCTTATTGTAAAGAAGTGATCGTTATTTCAGCACTTAAGAAAAAAGGGATAGACGATCTGTTAAAAACGATTGTTAATCATTTGCCGGAAGGCGTTCCTTTTTATGAAGGAGACGATATCAGCGATCTGCCAACAAAGTTTTTTGTAAGTGAATTGATCAGAGAGAAAATATTTTTGTTGTACGGGGAAGAAATTCCATATCATACCACTGTGTTGATACAGGAGTTTAAAGAGAAGACAACATTGATCAAAATACAAGCAGACATTATAGTACAGAGAGATACGCAAAAAGGCATTATCTTAGGAGAAGGCGGAAAGATGATCAAACAGCTTGGAACATTAGCCAGGAAAGACATTGAGGAGTTTTTGAGCAGTAAAGTATTTCTGGAATTATTTGTGAAGATCAGACCTAAATGGAGAGATAATGAAATGCAGTTGAAAGAGTATGGATATTAATATGATTTGAAAATTAGTTGATTTGGAGATTTGCAAGTTAAAACTCCGAATCATCATCAAATTCTCAAATCTCCAAATTTTCAAATTATTATGAGTTTTACAGTAGCAATAGTAGGAAGACCAAATGTAGGTAAAAGCACTTTCTTCAACAGAATGTTGGAGCAACGTAAGGCAATCGTAGATGATGTAAGTGGTGTAACCAGAGACAGACAATATGGTATAGCCGAATGGGCAGGTCAATCATTTAATGTAATTGATACAGGTGGTTTTGTCCCTAAAAGTGAAGATGTTTTTGAAAGAGAGATACGTAAGCAAGTGGCAATTGCTATTGAAGAAGCCGATGCAATTATTTTTATGGTTGATGCAGCAACAGGGATAACAGATCTGGATGATGCTATGGCACAAATGCTTCGCAGAACAAACAAGCCGGTCTTTTTGGTTGTGAATAAAGTAGACAATCACGAACGCTTGTTGGAAGCTTCTGAATTTTACAGTCTCGGTTTTGATAAGATACATTTTCTTTCATCCATCAGTGGTACCGGTACCGGAGACCTGTTAGATGATATTACAGCATTGATTGAAGAACCGGAGATAATAGTAGAGAAGCAATTGCCGAAATTTGCCATCATCGGTCAACCGAACGTAGGTAAATCGTCTTTGCTGAATGCGTTAACTGGGCAGGAGAGAACAATTGTTAGTAATATTGCTGGCACAACAAGAGATACAATTCATACTCATTACAATCTTTTCAATAAAGAGTTTATTTTGATCGATACCGCCGGCATCAGAAGAAAAGCCAAGGTTGATGAAGATCTGGAATTCTATTCAGTGATTCGTGCAATTAAGGCGGTTGATGAGGCCGATGTGTGTTTATTGCTCTTAGATGCTCAAAAAGGTATTGCTGCACAGGATCTCAGCATCTTTGCCATGGCCGTAAAAAAAGGAAAGGGTATTGTAGTACTGGTAAATAAATGGGATGTAATGGACAAAGAAACCAATACAGCCCGTGATTATGAAGTTGAATTGAAAAAGCGTTTTGCACCCTTCAGTGATCTTCCGATTATATTTGTTTCTGCTACAGAAAAAGTAAGGATAATGAAAGCCATGGAAGTTGCTTTGGAGGTTTATGAGAACAGACAGCAAAAAATTCCGACTTCTAAATTAAACGATATCATGCTAAAAGCTGCGGAAGCCTATCATGCTCCTGTAGTTAGAGGTCATCAGGTTAAGATCAAATATGTAACCCAACTGCCGGTGGTGGTGCCTTCTTTTGCTTTTTTCTGTAATTATCCCGATGATATTAAGAATCCGTATAAAAATTATCTGGAGAATCAACTAAGGGCAAAATTCAAGTTTACAGGGGTGCCCGTTCGTATCTTCTTCCGGAAAAAGTAACTTTTTACACTCATTTTATGAGTAAAACATGATTTTGTTAATAAATAGTTATCAAAATAGTTGTGAAATTTAAAAAATGATGTAGATTTGCGTCGAATTTTTAAAAACTCAAAAAAAATTAAAATGAAAAAATTACTTGCTATTTTAGCTGTTGCTGGTTTCATGACAGCTTGTAACAATGCTTCTACAGATGCAAATGCTGCTGCTGATTCTTTAAAAGTTGCTGATTCTTTAAAAGCTGCTGATTCTTTAGCGAAAATCGCTAATGCTGCTGCTGATACTGCTAAAACTGCTGTTGCAGATACTACAAAGAAAGCTGCTGATACAGCAAAAGCTGCTGCTAGTAAAATGGAAGGTGCTGCTAAAGAAGCTGCAAAACACTAATCCGTTATATAAACGATTTCTTGCAATAGGTCCCCTCGAGTATTCGGGGGGATTTTTGTTATTATCCTTTCAGGAATTGCTTAATTACCAGGTAGCTTATTATTATTAGCAAGATAATTAATATGACAGCGTAGTAAGTATAAGGTTGATCTTTCCACTTACGCTTATCTTTTCGGTTTTTATTTTTATCAAGATGCTTTTTCAACTCCTTGTTTAATTGCTCCGTATATGCTTGCAATTGATGTTTGTTTTCGATTTGCTGTAGCCCTTCCACGGCATCGTTCATAAAATCGTCATCCGCCATATTTTTTTCAATTTCATGGCTGGCTTCTTTAGACAATTGATTACTTAGATAATCCATCAACTGCTGGTTATCAATATCCTTATTGCTGTTAGATAATATGTTTTTCAACTCATCACTCATTTTTTTGCATCTGCAGCATTAGTATTTTTAAATTTCGTTTACCATTCTGAATATGGCTTTTTACTTGTAACAAGGTATAACCTGTTTGTTCTGTTATTTCCTGATAGCTCTTTTTCTTTAGGTAAAACAAAGTTACACATTGCTTCTGATCATCATTTAACTGTTCTAAGGCCATTTCCATAGCGTTTAACGCTTTATCCTTTTCAAAAATGGATGTACCCATTGTTTCTTCGGCAATTCCGTTTACTTTTTCGTTTAATTCAATACTGTATTTACCCTTGTCCCTCAATTTCATAAGGCAATGATTTTTTGCTACAGTATAAAGCCAGCTTTTGAAATAATCAACCTTATACTTTTGAAGTTCTGTTATAGCTTTAAGGAATACTTGTTGAACAGCATCTTTTGCTTCATCCTCATTTTTTAAATATTTCATGCAAACACCAAGCAGCAGGAGGGTATAACGTTGGAGTAAAATGCCCAGCCAACGATTGTCTTTATCTGCATGAAAATGCTCAAGCAGTTGATTATCGTTGATATGATCGAATTGATGTTGACTCAAAGCGGTTGTTGCTATTCGTTAGATGCAGGAAGTATATTATTCCACAAGATGATCAAACCAATCTTTCTAAAACACCCTTTCGTTTAACAATGTTTTTATAATCCCATTGAATAACTTTGGATTTTTCGAGCCATCGTTTCAGATCTTTTTTATTGATCTGTTTTACATCGGTATATCTTATCTCTGCTGCTTTAAAACTCCCTTCTTTTTGTAGTAATTCTTCATCAAATGATTGTCCGCTCCAAAATAACAAACGAATGCAGTTTTTTAATTTGCTGTAGCCAACAATAGGGTTTCCATCTAAAAACCAAACGGGATGAGCATGCCATATCTTATTTTCAGCTTCTTTTATTTGTCGATTTATCTCTTCAGCAAGTACATCACATATTTCTTTTTCGGCCGGAGTTTGAATATCGTTATATGACTGAGTGTTTTCGTTCATTTTGATAAATGAAATTTACTGTTTTATTTCTGTAGTAGTAGCGGCATTTTTATCTGCCTTCGGCTTGTCTAAAAACAACATCTTTATTGCCATAATGATCATGAACACTGCAAATATTTTCTTTACTGTTTCCTGCGGAAGACTTAATGAAATTTTGCTGCCGAAATAACTGCCGATCAAGAATCCAACGGCGAGGATACCTACTACTTTAAAATCAACATCGCCATGTTTGTAATATTGTAAAACGCCTAAAATGCCCACCGGTAAAAGAATCAATCCAAGAGAGGTTCCCTGAGCAGCATGTTGAGAAAATCCCAAAAAATAAACAAGTGCCGGAACAATGATAAGACCGCCGCCAACGCCAACCAATCCTCCAAGCATACCGGCTAAAATGCCTATTAATATTACAATCAAAATTGTTTGTATGTCCATGGTAGCTCTTTTTTTCATTAGGTGAATCCTGTTATTTATATACCCATGTAGTTACTTCCCCGGGAATTTTACTTTGTAAAAATCAATTGCTTCGTTGATGATTTTATATGCATCTTCCTTGTTTTGAAAATCATCTATTTCCACAACTTTATTTTCCAATACTTTGTACTGCTCGAAATAGTTTTTCAAAACTGCAATAAAATGTTTGGGTAATTCATCAATATCTGTAATATGATTTACAGTTGGGTCTTTAGTTGCAACGGCAATGATCTTATCATCTTTTTCTCCGTTATCAATCATCTGCATATTTCCTATAACCGTAGCCTCTACCAAGCATAATGGCTGAATACTTTCGCTGCACATTACTAAAATATCAAGCGGATCGCCATCTTGCCCTAATGTTTGCGGAATAAAACCGTAATTAACAGGGTAGTGGAAAGAAGAATACACAACACGATCTAATTTTAAAAGTCCTGTTGTTTTATCAATTTCGTATTTAGCTCTTGAGCCTTGTGGAATTTCTATCAGGCCATTTACAATGCTTGGTGCTTTTTTTCCGGTGCCGGCTCCATGCCAGGGGTGTAGTACGTACATACAAATGAGTTATGAGTTATGAGTTATGAGTTATGAGTTATGAGTTTGTATCCTAACCAGGCCGCAAAGATACCAAGTATGATACTTGCTGCAATATAGCCGATACTTAGAAGATATTTTCCGTTTTGTAAGAGTTGCAGATTTTCTACAGAAAAAGCCGAAAAAGTGGTAAATCCTCCACAAATGCCCGTAGCTAAAAATACCCGCCAGTTGTTATTAAATACTTCATTTTTTAAACTCATTGCCACCACTGCTCCAATAACAAAACTGCCGATAATATTTACAAGTAATGTAGCCCATGGTAATTGCTTATTTGTTATCACTAGAGAAAATAGATAACGTAACATCGATCCTAATGCACCGCCAACACCAACAAGTAGAAAGTTTTTTATCATGCAAAAAAAGTTAGAGATTGCCAGAAAAAGTGTATTTAAGATCGACAAGCCATTGGCCGCTAACCCGAACCATTTTTACTTTTTGTTTGAAATCTTTTTTATAAGAGTTGGAATAATTAATAATTGTGATCGAATCATTCACAGGACTGATATCATTTATGATTATATCAGCATTCTTGTATTGTTCAAGTTCATCTTTAGCAAAAGATCCGAATTTATTCTTGAAAACATCCATGAAGCCTTTATTGGCTTCATTTTGTAATACAAATGTATTCGCTTCTTCCATTTTATTATCTAATGCATTACGAATAAAAGCACGGGCAACATCAATATCTGTATTGGGCACCACAGTTTTATTGTTTCCGCAGGATAAAAGTAAAGAGGCTGTACAAAAGAATAATAATAGTTTCTGAATCATAGCTTAAAGTTAAACATCTTTCTATTATTGAAAATAAAAAAGCACCCTGTTTTTGCAGGATGCTTTTTTAACGAGTTGTAAATTTAATGTGATTCTATCTTTTTCAGCATAGAATCTATTGATTTCATGCCTTTCTTTTGGGCCTCAATAAATGAATCGATATTAAGTGATTTCATATTATCAGGACTCACTTTCAGGCTATCGAGTATTCTTGTACTTTCAGTATTAATGGCTTCTTCATCCATTGCGGCAAAATCTATTGCAACCTTCCATTCTCCACCTTCTTTTTTAAGTTTTAAGTTGTTGATTCGACCGGTTTTTTTTTCTTTTGTAAGAACGATGGCACTATCGCCTCCAATTTTAACATCGCCAAAATCAAAAGCATTTACATCAAAACTATTTGGCTCTTCTACGCCGCTGTTCTTAGATAATTCAAATATTTGAGCCATTTTATCCAGCCATTTTTTTGTATCGGCGGTAGATAGTTTTTTTGCAGTTTCAATATCCTTATTGCCAACAGCGTTAAAAAATGCAATTAACACAGTCTTAGGATCATCATTATTCTTGCAACCGGTAAACCAGAAGCCTGAACTCATTACAACACATACAAACAAAAATTTCTTCATACTCAGTTTTTATTTGAGTTCAAATATAATATTATTTATTTTTTTGAATTGAGTTAATGTTTACCGCTTATATAAAAAAAGAAGAGGCAGCTTTAAGCTACCTCTTTCCTGGAAACGGTTTCGGGTTTATCAACGAAGGTTATCATTTTTCATTTCCTGATCTTTATCCTTGTCGTATGCTTTAATAATTGCTTTTACTAATTTGTGACGTACCACATCTTCTTCATCTAATTCAATGTGAGCAATGCCATCAACATTCTTCAAAATACGCAATGCCTTGTCAATACCGCTACGCATATTTTTAGGAAGATCTATCTGAGTAGGATCACCTGTGATAATAGCTTTTGCGTTAGCACCAATACGTGTGAGGAACATTTTTAATTGTCCGTCATTGGTATTTTGTGCTTCATCCAAAATGATAAATGCATTGTCTAGTGTACGTCCTCTCATGTATGCCAAAGGAGCAATTTCAATTGTTCTTGTGGTCATATAGTAACCTAATTTGTCGGCAGGGATCATATCATCCAATGCATCGTACAAGGGACGTAGATATGGATCGATCTTTTCTTTCAGGTCACCCGGTAAGAAGCCAAGATTTTCGCCGGCCTCAACCGCAGGACGAGTAAGGATGATCTTTTTTACGGTTTTGTTTTTTAAAGCTCTTACTGCTAATGCAACTGCGGTGTAAGTTTTACCTGTACCTGCAGGGCCTATGGCAAAAACAATATCGTTCTTGTCAACAGCGCTTACCATTTTCTTTTGATTGGCTGTTCTGGCTCTTACGGTTTTTCCGTTTGGTCCAAAAACCAATACATCGTTAGGATTGCGGTCAACAAAATTGTCAACGATCTGTTGATCATCGCCACCTAATACCTGTTCAAAATAGTTTTCACTCATGTGACCATTGCGTTCAATGTATTGAACGATCAGGTCGATCTTTTCTTTTGCATCAGTGATCTGTTCAGGAGCTCCGCTGAGTTTTACCTGTGTACCACGACTGAGAATTTTTAATAAGGGAAATTTCTTTTTTAGGATATCAAGTTTGCCATTGTTAACTCCGAAGAATTCAATCGGGTTAACTGTTTCGAGGTTAATAATTGTTTCTGTCAAAGTGCAATGGGTTTAAAATTATCAAAATAATTCTGGAGATACTTACTGAATCATCTCTTTCCAAATTTAAACTATTGTGATTGATAAAACACAAGTATAGTTATACACACAATGTTAAAAAATGAGAAAATAAAATCTGATAAATTGTTCAAAATCACCTATGTGTAGTATAGGCTGCGGCGATTGTAGCACCAACTTTTGCATTGTGTAAGATGAGTGCAATATTTGTTTGAAGGCTTTCTCCTTCGGTATGATTGGCTATATACTGCAATAGGAAAGGGGTTACTTCTTTACCTTTGATATTTTTTTTCTCTGCTGCTGCTAAAGCTTCTTTGATGTATACTTCCATTTCATTTTTTTCTACCTCATACTCAACAGGGATGGGGTTTGCAATGAGGGCGGCACCTTCTAGTCCTAGTCGCCATTTTGTTTGTATCAAGGCAGCGATCTCTTCCGGTGAGTTTAATCGTAACGGTGATGTATAGCTGCTTTTTTGAGAATAAAAACTTGGAAATTCATCCTGTCCTAATGTAATAACCGGGATGCCCTTTGTTTCCAAATATTCCAGTGTTAATTCAATATCTAAAATTGATTTCACACCGGCAGATATTACAGCCACGGAGGTTTGTCCCATTTCAGTAAGATCGGCGGATATGTCCATACTATTTGCAGCACCTCTGTGTACACCTCCAATACCACCGGTAACAAATATTTTTATTCCTGCTAAAGAAGCAATACGCATGGTAGCGGCAACGGTTGTTGCGCCATATAATTTTTTACTTAAAACATACGGCATATCTCTCAGACTAACCTTCCAAACATTTTCCGCTTTGCCAAAATATTCAATTTGTTCTTTGGTTAGCCCTACATAACATTTGCCGTTAAAAATTGCGATCGTTGCAGGGATGGCGCCGTTATCTCTTACAGTTTGCTCTACTGCTAATGCTGTTTCAACATTTTTTGGATAGGGCATACCATGTGAAATTATAGTTGATTCCAATGCAACCACAGGTCGATTGTTTTCCAACGCTGCTTGTACTTCCGGGTGAATTTCTAACAGGGCATTGATCATAGCTTATAATATTTTGGTATGAGTTCTAATAATGTTTTTTGGCTGATGTGTGATGCAATGGCACCGTTCACTTGCAAAATTTCTGCAGATAATGTATGCGCTATTTTCAAACTGTCTGAATTATTCTTGCCAATATATTGTGCCATGATGAAAGCGGCAAGGGACCCATCGCCGGCTCCCGTACAATCTACAATGTTTGTATCAGGTGCATCTAAATGAATGGTTTCTGTTGCATTGTATATTGTAGATCCTTTAGCCCCTCTGTGTAACCAAACATTTTTAATACCTCTATCTAATAATTCTTTTATTTGTGCTTCAACTGTTGTTGCAGTGTTGCTACAAAGGGCAGGTAATTCTTCTTCATTAGGAGTGATTAGATATACTCCCTTCAGATCTGCTCTTGTAACACTTTTTGCAGGCGGCACAGATACGGGTTCTATTATTAATGGTATGCCAGATTCGTTACTAAATTTTACCAGCCAGTTCACAGTGTCTACATCAATATTGGCATCTACCAATAAATAAGCTGCCGTAACTAGTAATGATTTTTGTCTTTCTAAATATTGCGGTGTAATATGGTACAATGCTGCATTAGATAATAGTGCAGTGAACATTGAACCATCGGGGTTAATGATAGCCGTATATTTTGCATTATGCGAAGATGAGGTAAAAGCAGCATTGATTTGTATTCCCGCTTTTTTACAAATTTGTTTTAACCAATCTCCTTCGGAGTCATTGCCAAAAACTGTAATTAGTTGTACGGGTATATTTAACAAGGATAAATTGTGGGCTATATTCCTGCTAACACCTCCGGCAGTTTTTGTTGAAGCTACATTGTTAGTGGTGTGCATCAGTATGGTTTCCGTAGCATGAAATAATTCATCTACTAATGCTGAGCCTATGCATACGACTGGTTTAGACATATATCAAATGTAATAAAACTAAATATACTATAAATTAAAATCCCTGCAAGTAATGCAGGGATTTTAAAGTTTTTTTGCTTTAGCTCAATGCAATATCCAAAACCTGCTGCATCGTTTTCACATAATGAAATTTCACACCTTTAATGTATTGCTGATTTATTTCTAAAACATCTTTTTCATTTTGCCAACACATGATGATCTCTTTCAAGCCTGCTCTTTTTGCAGCCAATACTTTTTCTTTAATGCCGCCAACCGGTAAAACTTGACCACGTAATGTGATTTCACCGGTCATGGCTAAGTATGGTTTTATTTTTCTTCCTGTAAATGCACTTGCCAATGCAGTCATCATAGTAATACCTGCACTCGGGCCATCTTTTGGAGTAGCGCCTTCGGGTACGTGTATGTGAACACTTTTCTTAGCAAACATTTCTGCATCAATGTCTAATTTTTTTGCATTGGCTTTTAACCATGTATAAGCAGTGGTGGCACTTTCCTTCATTACATTACCGAGATTACCGGTCATTTGAATGTCGCCTTTACCATCACTTAATTGTGTTTCAATGAATAGGATATCGCCTCCAACATAGGTCCATGCAAGACCAACAGCCACACCGGGCATATTGGCCATTTTATACATTTCGTTGCTGAATCTCGGCTTGCCTAAAATTCGTTCAACATCATTGGTTGTAAGTGTTGGTTTTAATTTATCTTTTGTTGCATATTCTTTTGCAAGATTACGCATGATGCTTGCCAATTGTCTGTCGAGATCACGAACACCACTTTCTCTTGTATAATCTTCAATTATTTTTTCCAGCACTTTATCGCTGATCTTAACCGTTACATTTTTTAGTCCGTGAGCTTCCTGTTGCTTTGGAACTAAATGCTGTTTTGCAATTTCAATTTTTTCTTCCACCGCATAACCGCTCAAGTCAATAATTTCCAAACGATCTCTTAATGCAGGTTGAATACTGCTCAATGAATTTGCCGTAGCAATAAATAAAACTTTACTCAAGTCATATTCCAATTCAAGATAGTTGTCATAGAAATTGGTGTTCTGTTCCGGATCCAACACTTCTAGCAAAGCAGAAGAAGGATCGCCATGTAAAGTGTTGCCCACTTTATCTATCTCATCCAGTATCATTACCGGATTACTACTTTTTATTTTACGGATAGATTGAATGATCCTTCCCGGCATAGCACCGATGTATGTTTTACGATGCCCACGTATTTCACTTTCGTCATGCAAACCGCCTAAACTCACTCTCACATATTTTCTTGCAATGGCATTGGCAATACTTTTACCCAGACTTGTTTTACCAATACCCGGAGGGCCAACAAAACAAAGTATCGGACTCTTCATGTCGCCTTTCAATTTTAATACAGCAAGGTATTCAAGAATGCGTTCCTTTATTTTGTGCATGCCGTAATGATCATGATCTAATACTTTCTTTGCTTTTTTGAGATCGTATGAATCAGCGGTATAATCTTCCCATGGAAGATCCAGCATCAGATCAAGGTGATTGTACACAATAGAATAATCAGGAGTGCTCGGATGCATCCGTTCTAATTTTTCTGCACCTTTCGTAAACATTTCCTTAGCAGCTTTCGGCCATTTTTTTGTTTCGGCTTTCTTCTGTAATTCTTTTACTTCAGCAACATTATCGCCACCCAATTCTTCTTTGATGGCTTTCATTTGTTGTTGAAGAAAATATTCTCTCTGTTGTTTATCTAACTCAGCTCTTGTTTTATTCGTTACTTTATTTTTTAATTCAGTATACTGCAATTCTGTTTGCATTAAATTCATCAACAACTCAGCTCTTGCTTTAATATTGTTGATCATCAGCAAACGTTGTTTGTCTTTCAGGTCACTGTTTAAATTGCTGCTAACAAAATGTATCAAAAAAGCAGGGTTCTCAATATTCTTTAAAATGATCGCAGCTTCGCTCGGAAGGTTAGGTGAGATGTTAATGATCTGTGCTGCAAGATCTTTTATACTGCCGATCATGGCATTGAAATCTGCATCGTCTTTTAAAACTTCTTCACTCAGTGTTGTGATCTTTGCTTTAAAATATGGATCTTCTGTAGTGATCTCATCTATCTTAAAACGTTTTTTACCTTGTATGATCACCGTTGTACCGCCATCGGGCATTTTGATCAATTTGGCAATTTTTGCCACCGTACCAATTTCTTCCAGATCGCTTACGGTCGGTTCTTCAATGCTACTGTCTTTTTGCGCTATAACACCTATCAATTTGTCAGCCTTATAGGCATCATTTACGGCTTTTATGCTCTTATCCCTGCCCACGGTGATGGGTATTACCACACCGGGAAACAAGACTGTATTGCGTAAAGGTAAAAGGGCTAATTCGTCGGGAATAGGCGTTGCGTCTGCATTATCGCTATCATCTTCATTCAACGGAATGATCGGCATAAACTCCATTTCATCTTCCGGTCCCTGCAAATAAAACTTATCATTCATAATTTCTGTGTATATGGTCAAAATGTCAAAACGCTCAGCTGCAACCGATTATTTTGTGTGAAAGTATATATTGGCAAGTTTAATGCCAAGACGATTTGGAGATTTGTAAATTTGATGATTTGGAGATTGTTGATGAGGAGAGCTGTTCCACTTTCTTTTTTTTGAGGGCAAGCATTTGTGCTACTATTGAGCATAGTTGTGTCACTCCCTTGTACGGCTTACCTATATTGAACTTTTAGATCAAACCTCTATTTACGCACTTTCACTAATAAAAAAATAAACTAACGTTCTAAGTTCCCCCTTTAGGAGGCAGGGGGTATCTTTGCGGCAATGTATATTGATTGCGACGATAAAGAACTGTTTATTTTAAAAAAAATTGCTAATGCTGCTGAAGAGATCGGTGTGCCTAGTTGTGTCATCGGGGGATTTGTGAGAGATAAGATCATCGGCAGACCAACGAAGGATATTGATATTGTTTGCATCGGGGATGGTATTGCATTAGCACATAAAGCCGCAGAAAAATTTAATCCTCAACCGCAAGTAAATTTTTTCAAAAACTTTGGCACAGCACAAATAAAAGTTGATGATATTGAAATTGAATTTGTAGGAGCAAGAAAGGAAAGCTATGATTTTAACAGTCGTAAACCTGCTGTTGAAAATGGTACGTTAGAAGATGACCAAAACAGACGGGATTTTACGATCAATGCATTAGCAATCAGTTTAAATAAAGAGAATTACGGGGAATTGTTAGATCCGTTCAATGGATTGGAAGATATTGATAAAAAGATCATTCAAACACCTTTAGCACCGGCACAAACTTTCAGCGATGATCCATTGAGAATGATGAGGGCTATTCGTTTTGCTTCGCAATTACAATATACCATTGAAGAAAAAACCTTTGCAGCTATTAAAGAAAATGCGAAGCGAATAAAAATTGTAAGTGGAGAACGCATTGCAGATGAGCTGAATAAAATATTGATGTGTAAAAAGCCTTCGGTGGGGTTTGATCTGTTGTACAAGAGTGGGTTGTTGCAGATCATTTTTCCGCAAATGGTAGCGCTTGCTGGTGCAGAGTACATTGATGGCAAAGGGCACAAAGATAATTTTTATCACACATTACAAGTGGTTGATAACATTAGTGAAAACACAGACGATCTTTGGTTAAGGTGGGCTGCTGTTCTACATGATATAGCCAAACCTGTTACTAAAAGATTTGAAGAAGGTCATGGCTGGACATTTCATGGGCATGAAGTGGTGGGGGGCAGGATGGTGCCGAAGATCTTTACTCAACTCAAATTACCACAAAATGAAAAAATGAAATTTGTGCGTAAGATGGTGGAGTTGCATTTGCGTCCTATCAGTCTTACTAAAGAGAATATAACAGATTCGGCTATACGAAGATTGTTATTTGATGCCGGAGAAGATTTTGATGCATTGATGACCCTGTGTTCGGCAGATATTACATCCAAGAACAAACAAAAAGTACAGCGCTATTTACAAAATTTTGAAATGGTAAAACAACGTTGTGCCGAAGTGGAAGAAAAAGACCATTTACGCAACTGGCAGCCACCTATCACCGGCGAGCTGATCATGGAAACTTTTAATTTACCCCCTTCTAAAACAGTGGGTATTATTAAAGATGCAATTCGTAATGCTATTTTAGATGGAGAAATAACGAGTGACTATGATGCAGCGTATGCGTTTATGATACAGAAAGCTAAGGAACTTGGATTTACGATGTAAGATGTACGATTTACGATTTTCTTTAGATCAATAATTCCCTTTGTTTCAGTGATGTTCCTCAAATCGTACATCGTAAATCGTAATTCGTAAATAATTTTACTACTTTTACAGTACCAAACAAATCCGCATGGCAATTTTAAAATTCAGAATATATTGGGAAGACGATGATAGCGTCTATAGAGATGTTGTAATAAAACATACACAGAGTTTTGCAGATCTGCATGCAATCATTCTTCAAAGTTTTGAGTTTGATAATAAACATAAAGCTACATTTTATCGTAGCAACGATCATTGGGTAAGGGGCAGAGAGATCAGTCTGGAGAAGTATGATGATAAACAATATGCGGTAGAACCTTTGATCATGGGTGATGTAGTACTTGGTTCGGAGATCAGAGACCCGAATCAGAAATTTGTTTATGTATATGATTTTAATAAGCACTGGACTTTTATGGTGGAGCTTATTAATGTTGATAAAGAAGAAAATAAAAAACTGACTTACCCTTCTTGCATTCGTACAGAGGGATTAGCACCTTCACAATACGGAACAAAAGGATTGGTTGACAGTCGCCTTGCTGAGGTAGAAGAGAAATACGATCTGAATCCGACATCAATGATGGATGGTTTCAGTGAAGAAGATGAAGATGGCAATGCTGCCGAAACTGAAGAGGAAGGTGCTGCAGAAGAAGGTATGGAAGGCGAAGACTTTTAAAGAAAATTATGGGTTATGAATTATGAGTTATGAATTGTCAGGATTAAAAGCACTCATAACTCATAATTCATAACCCATAACGCATAATTTTGAAAACCTGTATTGTAATTGTTGGTCCCACCGCTGTTGGTAAAACGGCCTTTGCTATTGAAGTAGCAAAACATTTTTCTACACAAATTATTTCAGCTGATAGTCGCCAGTGTTTTAAAGAAATGAACATTGGTGTTGCAAGACCTTTTGAGGAGGAACTAACTGCAGTGCATCATTATTTTATTTCATCCCATTCTATTCAGGAAACTGTAAATGCCGGCACGTTTGAAAAATATGCACTGGATAAAGTAAACGAAATATTTTCTACTAATGATATTGCCGTAATGGTTGGTGGTACAGGTTTGTATATTAAGTCTTTCTGTGAAGGTATTGATGAAATTCCAGCTGTTAAAGAGGAGGTAAGACAAACAATCATCACCAATTATAATAAGGGTGGTATTGAATGGCTGCAAGAGCAAATCGAAAAAAATGATCATCAGTATTTTGTGAAAGGCGAAATATTGAATCCTCAAAGAATGATGAGGGCATTGGAAGTTAAATTATCTACGGGGAAATCTATCATTGAATTTCAAACGAGAAAAAAACAACAAAGAGATTTTAATATCATCAAGATCGGTTTAGAAATGCCGAGGGAATTGTTGTATGACAGAATAAACAAAAGGGTAGATTTGATGATGGAGAAGGGCTTATTGGACGAAGTGAAAAGTTTATTGCCTTACAAAGACCTCAATGCCTTACAAACAGTTGGTTATACTGAGTTGTTTAAATATTTGTCGGGAGAAATTTCTTTAGAAGTTGCCGTTGATGCAATCAAGCAAAATAGCCGTCATTATGCAAAAAGACAAATGACCTGGTTTAAAAAAGATGAAACAATAAAATGGGTGAATGATTTGAAGATATGGAAATTTGAAGATTTGGAGATTGGATAATGCTTTTCAATTCGAATGGTTTTCTCATTTCCAAATCAAAAAGTTATTTTCCCTTAGCAAAATTCTTTTCAATCCACGCCACCGCTTTCTTCACATAATACTCCTCATCGTTTTCAACGCCTTTAGTGAGTTTCTTAATTAGTGGATGAAGGGATTTGTCTCTTGTGTACCATTCAACCAAAACCAGGCTCAATCTACGTTTCCAGAAATTTTTTGAAGTGTTGAATTTTGTAGCCAATGCAAAAATTTCTTTCTGGTGCGTTTTAACGATCAGCTTTGTGCTTTGCATACCAATAGTGTCACACACTGCCCAATCCTCAATGGCATCTGCGAAGTATTCAATAAACTGTAATGTTTTAGCAGGATCTTGTTTCGCTATCTTACCCAGGATCTTTGCGGCCAATACTTTTTCTTCATAAGCAGCTTTATCCCACAATTCTTTCACTAATTCGAAACCACCTGTTTTGTATTGTGCGGCCAATTCGTTTAATACTGGCATTCTTACACCGTAGGCTTTTTGAGTACTGCCCGGAACAAATTTTTTGTAAGCATGCAATCCTTCAGGAGTAGCATTATCTAATAAAGCTTTTTTAATAGCCGTATATTCATTCGAAGGCATGATAGTGATTTGATGATTTGGAGATTTGAAAATTTGAAAATGATTTGGTGCCAATTACTTTGAATGAATCTTAACATAGGTTACTTTATTCATCATCAAATCTCCAAATCATCAAATTTTCAAATTACTTTGTCTTCGCCCCTTGTTCTATCCAGCAACGGAGCAAATCCCTTTCTTCCGGAGTCATGCTTGTTTTGTTGTTCTGCGGCATTGTTTTGGTGATCACTGCCCTTTCCATAATCTTATCTTTCATTTTAACGATCTCGTCAGGTGTGTCAAATTTAACACCGTTAGGTGGAGCTGTATAAACATCATCCGTAGGTTTGCTCGAATGGCAAGGCGTACATCTTTGAGAAATGATACTGTTTGCAGTTACAAAACTAACAGGTTTACATTCGCCGGTATTTTTCTGCGGAGCAGTTACAAAACATACGCCGAGTAAAATAACAACTGATATAGGGAGTATCCAAATATTGTATTTGCCTTTTTCTTTTAAGTTAAGATAGTGCTTAACACCAGCCACTCCAACCGACATGCCGGCCAGAACTGCCCATGAGTAAGGGTTTCCGAAAGTACTTGGAAAGTGATTGCTGATCATAACAAATAAAACCGGCAGTGTAAAATAATTGTTATGTAAAGATCTTGCCAATGCATTTTTCCCGGGAGTAGGGTCGGGTGCTTTACCTTCCTTACCTGCAGCTACCATTATTTTTTGCGAAGGAATGATCACAAAGAAAACATTCGCAACCATAATACTGCCGATCATCGCACCAAAATGTATATATGCAGCCCTTGCACTAAATACATGTGCATAGAAATATGCAAAACCTGTAGCAATGATGAACCCAACCAATGCAAATAACAATGGTTTTTTTATTAAAGGAGATTTGCACATCAGATCATAAATGATCCATGCAACAATAAATGAGCCTACACCAATACCAACGCCAGCCCATGGGGAAATGTCCAACACATTTTTATCGATCAACATTGCAGATGCATTGAAATAATACACTACAAATAATAAACAGAAACCCGATAGCCAGGTAAAATATGCTTCGTATTTAAACCAATGTAAATGTTTAGGAATTGTTTTTGGCGCAACTTTATATTTTTCTAAATAATAAAATCCACCACCATGCACAGCCCAGAGATTGCCGGCAAGTTCATCTCGTACATCCTCGGTTCTGTTCAATGCATTTTCAAGAAATACAAAATAGAAAGAGGCACCGATCCAAGCAATACCAAAAGTTAGATGCATTAAACGAATAATAATATTGAGCCATTCCATTAAATGACTTTCATATGGGGTGCCTTTTACCACTACATAGGTGTAAGTAACCAATAATACAATCACTAATACCAATGCCGCATAATTCAAATTTTGAGAATTAAGCAGTGTGTTTTGGTATGGTTCAGGCTTATCTTCTTTCTTCTTTGCCAACGCATTGAAGACATAAGTCAATCTTACCAGCATCACCAGCATCATTCCCAATACACCATATACTAAAAAATGAACCATATATTATAATTGATATTAATAACAAGTTTAAAACTACAAAATTTATAGTTTTGTTTCGTAATTTTATAAAAATTGTATTAGTAAAATAAAAGAATAGACTTGTTAGCGATAAAAACAGACAGGATCGTATTGCCGGGTGGTATAAAGAAAGGTGTTGTGCTTATTAGTAAAGGAATGATCGTTGATGTGGTGGATGAATTGCCCGAAGGTAATGATCACGAACTTATTGATGTCGGTAATAAAATTGTAATGCCGGGTGTCATCGATCCGCACGTGCATATCAATGAACCTGGCCGAACAGATTGGGAAGGCTTTAATACTGCAACCAGGGCTGCTATTGCCGGAGGTTTAACAACTTTAGTTGATATGCCCTTAAACTCATCACCTGTTACAACAACAGTAGATGCGTTTGAAAGAAAGTTGGCAGCGACACAAAATAAATTGCATACCAATGTTGGCTTTTGGGGCGGAGTAATTCCAGGTAATGATAAAGAACTTGAAGGCTTGATAGAAAAAGGAGTATTAGGTTTCAAAGCTTTTTTAACCCATTCAGGTATAGATGATTTTCCAAATGCAACTGAGGAAGATCTTAGAAAAGCAATGCCGATCATCGCAAAACATAAATTGCCTTTGTTGGTGCATTGTGAGTTGTCCATTGACAATGGACTATGGACCACGGACAATGGAAGATCTTATCAAAATTATCTATCCTCCCGTCCAAAAAAATGGGAAGACGATGCTATTTCAATGATGATCCGTTTAAGTGAGGAGTTCAACTGTCATGTTCACATAGTACATTTATCCTCTGCAAATTCTGTAGCACAAATAGTTGAAGCAAAACAAAAAGGGTTACCAATAACTGTAGAATCGGGACAACATTATTTGTATTTTAACGCAGAAGAAATTCCTGATGGACAAACACAATTTAAATGCGCCCCTCCTATTCGTGAAAAAGCAAACAATGATTTGTTGTGGAAAGCGCTGGGAGATGGTGTCATCGATCTTGTTGCTACGGATCACTCACCTGCAACGCCTGATCTGAAAGAATTACGGACAGGTGATTTTATGAAAGCTTGGGGTGGGATAGCATCTTTGCAATTTGCCTTGCCGGTTTTACTGACGGCTGCAAAAAAAAGAAATTATACTATTGAAGATGTAGTGAAATGGCTTTGTGAGCATCCTGCAAAATTGATCGGGAAGGAGCATAATCGTGGAAAGATCGCAAAGGGATTTATTGCGGATATCATCATTGTTGATGATGAAAAAACTTTTACTGTCACTGAAGAAATTATACACCATAAACATAAAGTAACACCCTATTTAGGCCGTGAGTTGTCTGGTGTGGTTGAACAAACTTATTTAGGTGGTGCAAAAGTCTATGATAATGGAAGATTTATTGAGTTAAACAAGGGAAAGATAATTTTAGCATAACGGTAATGAGTACATATTTACAAAGAGCGGAAAAGATAGTTGATCGTATAAACGAACTGGCTGCCATCAGCGAAGATAGCAGTTGTGTGACTCGTACATACGGCACTCCCTCATTTGTTGAAGGGAGTAAAAAAGTATTGACATGGATGAATGAGGCCGGCTTGCAAACGCATATAGATAACATCGGCAATGTTCGAGGTAAATTAGTAAGTAAGAAAGCGGGTGCAAAAACATTTGTCATTGCATCGCATATTGATACAGTAGTAAATGCAGGAAAATTTGATGGCCCCTTAGGTGTGATAATGGGTATCGATCTTGTAGAGCATATTAAGAACACAGATATTGATTTCAATATAGAGATCATTGCTTTTAGTGATGAAGAAGGCGTTCGTTTTCATACCACATTTTTAGGCAGCAATGTTGTTACAGGGAATTTTGATACAGTTCTATTAAACAAGAAAGATGCTAATGGTATTTTATTAAGAGAGGTCATTACAAGCAATGGAGGTAATCCAAATCAATTGGTGCAGGATGCCATACCAAAAGAAAGCTGGTTAGGCTATTACGAAATGCACATTGAACAAGGGCCTGTGTTGTACGAAAAAAATATTCCTGCTGCAGTTGTGACAGCTATAGCCGGACAAAAAAGAATTGAAGTAGCTTTAGCAGGTTTTGCCGGTCATGCCGGTACAGTGCCAATGGATATGCGACAAGATGCATTGGCTGCAGCAGCCGTTTGTATTTTGGCAATTGAAAGATTTGGGTTAGAAAATAAAGATCATATTGTAGCTACCGTAGGCAAATTAGAGGTAAATCATGCGGCAAGTAATGTAATACCGGGTAAGGTGGTTTTCAGTATCGATCTCCGTGGGGCGTCGGCAACTTATTTAGAACAGGCTTATCATACGATCGAGGAAATATGTACTACCATTTGCAAAGCAAGAAATATTGGAATTGAGTGGAACTTGGTACAAGAAACAGCTCCGGTACTTTGCGATAAAAATTTGTCTAACTTGCTTTCCGGGTCAATAAAAGAAGCCGGTCATTCTGTGATTGAGTTGGTAAGTGGTGCAGGACATGATGCAATGGCTGTGGCAACTGTATCACCGGTTTCGATGCTTTTTATAAGATGTTATAAAGGCATTAGTCATAATCCTTTGGAAAATGCAGAAGTAAATGATATAGCAGAAGCAATAAAAATTTCTGAAGCTTTTATACAAAATTTAATTCAACAACATTCATAATAAATTCAACTGTATGAGAAAAGTTTTTTTACTACTGATAGCGGTTTGTCTTATGCAAACAATTGCTTTTTCACAAGTGGGTATCGGAACCACATCACCTAATGCCAATGCTGCATTGGATATTACTTCAACCGATAAAGGATTGATCATTCCCCGTGTTACTACTGTAAAAAGATTACAGATGGCAAACACTGCCGGGTTATTAGTATACGATACTAACGATAACGCATACTGGTGTAATAATGGAAGCGGATGGAGTAGGATCGCATCTTTACCACCGGCTGTTGGCACCGGTGATCTCTTATATTGGAATGGAACAGCCTGGGCAATATTGCCAGCAGGTGTTAAAGGACAAATATTAAGGGTATGTGATGGAGGGCTTACCTGGAGTGCATGTACGCCAATTGTTGCAACAGCATCAATCACGAATGTTACGGCAACAGGTGCAACAAGCGGTGGTTTAATTACCAATGATGGCGGTGCAACAGTTACTGCAGCAGGTGTATGTTATGCAACAACTCCTTTACCTACTTTAGCCAATAGCTTCACTACAAATACTCCTGTTGCCGGAGCTTTTATTAGTAATCTGTCTGCCTTAACGGGTAATACACAATATTATGTAAGGGCCTATGCAACCAATAGCCAGGGTACATCGTATGGTAATCAGGAAGTGTTTACTACATTGTCAAACAATCCGATTACATTAACAACTTCACCATTTACACTAAACTTTGATGGGGTTAATCCGGCATTACCTACAGGTGTAAGTATAAAGACAGGAGCCAATGCAACTACATTAGGCAATGATGCTATATATAACAACACGAACAATTATCATTGGGCTACTGTATCTGCCGGTGCCCGTAGTTATGCTTCAGCAACAGGTTTGACTTCTGCTACTGATTCGGCCACACAGGCTGCTGCAACGAATAGGGCAATCGGTTACAGACAGACAGGCGGTAGTGGAGATCCGGGTACTGCATTCGTATTTAAAATAGCTAACACAACAGGTAAATCAAATTTCAATCTGAGTTTTTTATTACAATCGCTTGATATAGCCAGTACAAGAACTACAACATGGGCAGTAGATTATGGTTTTGGCGATGCGCCTGTTTCATTTACTCCTGCAGCTCCTGCAGGCACAGTTACAACAGGAACTTCTTTGTTTTCAAGTAATACTGTTACTGTAAATTTCGGATCGGCATTAGACAATCAAGCACAAACGGTATGGATACGGATTGTTGCATTAACAGCATCAACGGGTAGTGGTAGCAGAGCTACAACGGCGATCGATAATTTTTCTTTATCTTGGAATTAATAACAAATAACAATTAAGTAAATGGAAATATCAGCATTAACAAGAAGTGTAGTTAAAAGCAATCATGCGGTAATAGCGCCAGATGGTTATATTAATAGTAATGTGCCGGGTTGGACAGGTTGCACAGTGAATGTGATCATCAATGAGGCAATGGGTGCAAATCTTTGTCAAACTTTAATTACATTAAATAAGGATGGTAAATTGATCGGCTCAACAAAAGAATCGCAAATATTTTTTTATGTAGTAAAAGGAAAAACAAAAGCAACGGTTGGAGGAACGAAAAAAGTATTGTCGACCGGACAATTTGTTTATGTGCCGCCTAAGAAGGCATATAAGTTTGAAGATGTGGAAGAGGGAACACAGATACTCACCTTTCATAAAGTGTATGAAAAGTTAGTAGGTTATGCTGTGCCGAATATTTTATTTGGAGATGCTGCAAAAGTGCCGGGGCCATCTTATTTAGGAGATGATGCTTTACGTTTACAGGTATTGTTGCCTGATAATTTATCTTTCGATATGGCGGTGAATATTTTTACTTATGATAGCGGTGGACATTTACCAATGGTGGAAACGCATATTATGGAACACGGACTTTTGTATTTGCAGGGGCAAGGTGTTTATATGCTGGATCATCAATGGTATCCGATCAAAAAAGGAGATAGCATTTGGATGGCACCTTATTGTCAGCAATGGTTTACTGCAATGGGTAAAGAGCCGGCAGTATATATTTATTATAAAAATGTAAATCGTTTTCCAACTGTACAGTAATGTATGATGTAAGATGTTGGATGTACGATGAAAGAAAAGAAATATGCTATATAAGAAAATCGTACATCGTACATCGTAAATCGTAAATAGAATGACTTTACACGAATTAAATATTTTACCGAAAGAACAATTAAAGGAAGAGTTGTTTAAATGTTGCGGCTCGGTAAATTGGGTAGAAAGGATGTTGCCATTTTTTCCTGCCGATGATCTGGTAGAATTATTGGAAGATGCTGAAGAGCAATGGTGGAAATGTACAGAGGCTGATTGGCTTGAAGCATTTACACATCACCCGAAAATTGGAGACATTGATTCGTTAAAGAAAAAATTTGCATCTACCGCTCAATGGGCAGCAGGAGAGCAGAGTGGAGCAGTTGCAGCATCTGATGATGTTTTAAAAGCTTTAGCTGAAGGGAACGATCAATATGAAAAAAAATTTGGCTATATTTTTATAGTATGTGCCACTGGAAAGTCTGCAGATGAAATGCTGCAATTATTGCAAAAGCGTTTACAAAATAAAAAAGAGGATGAAATAGAGATCGCTGCAGATGAGCAAAGTAAAATAACAAAACTCAGATTAGAAAAACTACTAGATATTACATGGGACAATTAACAACACATATACTCGATACTACAAAAGGTAGGCCGGCAGCAGATGTCTACATTACTCTATATCAACAAAAAGGAAATGATTGGATAGAACTTGCACAAGGAGTAACCAATAGCGACGGCCGTATACCTAATTTGTTGGGGCATGATAATATAATGGAATACGGCACTTATAAAATGAAATTTGATACCAAGGCTTATTTTGATAAACAATCGGTACAAACTTTCTATCCTTTTGTAGAAATAATTTTTAACATTAATAGCAGCGATCATTACCATGTGCCATTGTTGCTTAATCCCTTTGGATACAGTACTTACAGAGGGTCATAAACATTCAAACAGAACATTTAAATATTAGTGAACATGAATTTCTCAATTAACGACAGCGACAAAAAAGCGTTATTAGATACGCTTGGAACAGCCAATTTAAAATTTCAAAAAGTTTATCCTGGTGATAGACCAGATAGGCAACCTGTACATACAATCTATGGTGGAGCTAATTTATTTAAAAGCGATACGACTGATAAGATAGGAGACATTGCTTTGAAAAACTTATTGACCTATGCACCCAATTTTGTTGTGTTGGCAAAAGTGTTGAAGTTGGAGGGTTTTGAACATTTGCCTGAAACATTAGCAGATATTGAAGACCTTACTGCACGTTTAGATGCAATGACTGAAGCTCAACGTAGAAAAGAGTACGCTTGGTTGTCTTACACAGTATATAACAAGATCATCGCTAAATTAAAACGAGAAGCAGTTGAGGATTTTAGAATAGATTTTGAAGATGGTTTTGGCAACAGACCCGATGATGAGGAAGATGCAACGGCTGTAAATGCAGCGAATGAATTGGCCGAAGGCATGAAGAACAAAACAATTTCTCCTTTCATCGGCATTCGTGTTAAACCATTTACTGAAGATCTAAAAAGCAGAGGTGTAAGAACATTGGATATTTTTCTTACCACTTTATTGGAGAAAACAGGAGGGAAACTGCCGGAAAACTTCGTGGTGATGTTGCCAAAAGTTACCATTCCTGAACAAGTAATTACTTTGATCCGTTTATTTGAGATCATAGAAAAGAAACATGGTCTTCCTCCGCATACATTGAAAATGGAGACAATGGTTGAAGCTACGCAGATAGTGATGGATGAAGAAGGCCGTAATCCGTTATTAAAAATTGTTCGTGCAGGCGAAGGAAGATTGATTGCTGCACATTTTGGAACATATGATTATACTGCATCTTGTGGTATCACTGCAAAATATCAGACAATGGCACACAGTGTATGCGATTTTGCACACCATGTAACTAAAGTTGCGTTGGGTGGTACAGGTATCTGGATCAGTGATGGCGCTACCAATGTAATGCCTATTGGTCCACATCGTGGTGATAATTTAACTTACGAACAGTTAGAAGAAAATAGAGAAGCGGTGCATAGAGGATGGCGTATTGCTTACGGTCATACTATGCATTCGTTGATCAATGGGATGTATCAAGGTTGGGATCTGAATCCTGCACAAGTACCTATGCGTTATGCGGCAACTTATAATTTCTTTTTAAGCAGCATCGAAGATGCAACCAATCGCTTAAGAATATTTGTTGAAAGAGCAGCTATTTCTACACTTACCGGAGATGTTTTTGATGATGCAGCTACAGGACAGGGCTTATTGAATTTCTTCTTGAAAGCAATGAATTGTGGTGCTATTACTGAAGAAGAAGCTTTGGCAACAGGGCTAACGCTGGAGGAGATACGCAGCAGATCTTTCTATCAAATTCTAAAAGGTAGGAGAGCAAAAAAATAATTGTAATAAAAAAGTGAGTAATTAAAATACTCACTTTTTTATATACTACTATGAAAGGTTACAGGTATTTCTCAGCCAGTGCTTGTGTGAAAATTTTGTAGTATTCAATAGCTTCGGTAAAACGTCCTTCTTTAACTAAAGCTACTGAAGGTCTGATCATGCGGTGGAACATATAATCATAAATTTCATTCTTGTTATCACAAGCGTTAATTGCATTCACAATTTGTGGTCCGTAAATTTTGTAATCGCTGATCAACGAAATTGAATTTTCATTTTTTAACATATGCTCATCTCTTAGAAAACGAAGAGCAGTTAACTCAGTACAATTGTCAGCCATTTTTTTGTGTTCTACACAGGCTGTTGTGAGAAAACAGCCACCTGAACCCGAACTTGTTGTGGTAGGGTAAGGTATCTTTACCAGCGGTTCATCATTTTTATCTACAATATTAAAGTATGAATATTTTTTCCCAATCAATTTCATTTTCTTTGGAAAATTCTTTGGTAATTTATAGTCGCCGGAAACCTTTTTGTCAAACTTTGTTTTTATTTCCCAAATGCTTTCATCTTTATTTGTAAGTGTAGATTCTTTGGCTATATAATTGAACTCGGCACCCTTAGTAGGTGTTGCTATATTGGTTGTTTCGAAATAGGCTATTTTTAATATTATGCGCTTTTGTTCATCCGTAGCTGTTTTAAGATAATCAATACACATGTGGTCAATAGACAATTCATAATACGTTTGCCCTGCTACACCTGTATCTAATTTAGTTTTATAAATTGTTGGTGTACTAGAGGGGTTATTGCTGAAAACTGCTTTCGGTAAACCTGCTGCAGCTATCATAGCTAAGCTACTTTTTGTGAGAAAATTTCTTCTATTCATTTTGGTACCGGGTCAAGTATAAGGTTATAGATATTTTTTTGTCAAACCCACTACAAAATCTTTGTAATAGGCAGTTGCTTCAGCATAACGTTTTTCCTTGATCATTTTTACAGAAGGTTCAACCAAATGCTCAAACATATAATTGTATATTTCTGCTTTATTATCAAATCCATTGATCGTATCAATGATCTTCGGTCCGATGGTTTTATAATCTGCAACAAGTAGTGCACCTTCCGTATCTTGCTTCATATAATTGTCTCTTAAAAAGCGAAGTGTATTTAACTCATCGCAATCATCTGCCAATTGTCTGTGTTGTACACAAGCTGTAGTCAAAAAACAATCCCCATAATCGTCGTCACCTGTGCTAGGTGTTGAGTAGTACGATAAGTTTGCAACTTCATTTCCTTTTCTATCATGAATTTTAAACCAGTTGTATTTAATGCCTGTTAATTTCATTTCTTTCGACAATTTTTTCCCTAGTTGATTATCGCCTGATACCAACTTATCAAACTTTGTGGTAATTGTCCATGTTAATTTCCCGTCTATCTGAGATTCTGAAGCAGTCTGAACAATGTAATTGAATTCCGCTGTCTTGTCAGGTTTGGTAAGGTCTGTCGTATTGTAATGATTTATTTTAACAACAACGATCTTTTCGTCATCCTTGGCCGTGGAGAGATAAGTAAAACCGAGATGATCGAGTTGTAACTCATATCCGGTTTGGTCTGCTACATTTGGTTTAAGGTAGCTCTTGTAAATTATTTTTGTATTTGCTTGTTTTGCAATTGCTTTTGGTAAGCCTGCTGCAGCTAATAAAGCCAGACTGCTTTTCGAAAGAAAGTTTCTTCTGTTCATATTTGTAGTTTGGATAAAGTTACAATGCCATAAACTAAAAAGCAATACCCAATGGCGGGTATTGCTTTTAACTAAAATATTTTATTATTATCTTATTCAGTATTCATAAACAGCATATCCCCATGGCTCCATTTTCCATTTTTTACTACTGAGAGTTTCTGTTGAACCCATAAAAATATTATTTGCAGTGCCGTGCAGAGTTTTATCTTTTATGGTAATGTTTTGTTCGGTTGCAGAAAAATTCAGGATTACCAATATTTTTTTACCAGCTTTTTCTCTTACAAAAGCGTATACCGCTTTGTCATTGCCAACGCTAATTTTTTTGAAAGATGCGTTTGGTGCTAAAGCAATATTTCTTTTTCTAAGTTCAAGCAATGTCTGATAAAATTTTGCTCTTTTATATTTACCCCATTCCATTGGGTCTTTATCAAAAAACTTCAACGGTCTTAACACAGGCTCTTCCTGTCCGCCATAGATCAGCGGAACAGTCTTTGCCATTGTTTGTGTAAGCACTGCAAAAGGAGCATGAACAGCACCCGGGAAAGTTTCATAATCTGCCTTGTTCCATGAATTTTCATCATGGTTGCTGGTGAAATACATTTGAATGGTATTAGCCGGATATCTTTTTTCAGTTTGCTTTCTTATGCTATCAATGGCCCATGCGTTCAAAGTACCTTTAGCAATTTTCTCCATCACATGAAACATATGCCATGGGTATACTGCATCAAAACCGCTCTTTGGTAGGTAGGAGCTATCTCCCTCAGCAAGCATGAAAACATTTTTGATCTTTTTTAATTGCGGAATACATTTTTTCCAGAAATTACCCGAAATATTCCACGCCACATCAACTCTGTACCCGTCAATATCAGTTTTTTTGATCCAGTATTTCATCGCTGCAATCATACTGTCTTGCATTTCTGAATTTTTATAATTCAATTGTTTGGTGTCTGTCCAGTCAAACATGGACGCAGGTTTCCCGGTACTGTCTTTAACAAAAAAATCAGGGTGGCTGTCAAGCCATGGATGATCGCAACCGGTATGATTTGGCACCCAGTCAATGATCACTTTCATGCCAAGTTTATGAATTTTCTTTACAACATTCTTAAAATCTTCCATTGTGCCGTATTCCGGATTAACCGTGTTATAATTGGCAACAGCATAATAGCTTCCAAGCGACCCTTTTCTATCTACCACACTGATTGGGTTAATAGGCATGAACCAAATAGTTTGTACACCCATTTTCTTAATTCTGTCGAGATGTTTGGCAAATGCATTCAATGTGCCTTCTTCAGTAAACTGACGAATATTTACTTCATAAATATTACCCTGCATGATCCAGGCAGGATGCCCGTCGATTTTTTGGTTCTGACAAAAAACAATAGAAAAAACAAAAAATTGTAAAAAAAGAAATGAGAAGATTTTTTTCATTTGACAAAATTTATATATTGAAAATGCAGCAACGCCATTAGAAATAAAAGTAACTAAAAATTAGCCCACTTTTTTTGAATGCGTACTTTTTGGTACACTCGTATTGTATTAAAATTATTCTTACTGTCTGGATCAACTTTGTGGATTACTCAAAAGAAATCCACAAATGCGCTTAAAATATGCCAAAATCTGTGAAAAATCTGTGCATAACCTTGGCTAAATAGTGCATACTTTCAAAACCTCATTATGAGGCATTCAACTATATTTGCTGCCTTACTTTAAAAATTAGAAAACTGTGCGTTTAAAGAGTTTAGAAATCAAAGGATTTAAAAGTTTTGCCGATAAAACTGTGCTCAATTTCGACGAAGGAATCACCGGTGTTATCGGGCCAAATGGCTGTGGTAAAAGTAATATTATTGATAGTATTCGTTGGGTAATTGGAGAACACAAGATCAGTAATCTTCGTAGTGAAAACCTTGAAAGTCTGGTGTTTAACGGAAGTAAAACCCGTAGTGCCAGCGGATTGGCGGAAGTGAGTCTTACATTTGAAAATACAAAGAACCTGTTACCTACAGAATTCAATACTGTAACCGTAACCCGTAAATACTACAAGAACGGTGAGAGTGAATATCGTTTGAACGATGTTGCCTGCCGATTGAAAGACATCCACAATCTTTTTATGGATACCGGTGTTAGTACCGATAGCTATGCCATTATTGAATTGGGAATGGTAGATGATATCATCAAGGATAAAGAGAATAGCCGTCGTAAAATGCTGGAACAAGCAGCGGGTATTACCATTTACAAAACAAGAAAGAAAGAAGCTAAATTAAAATTAGATGCTACTGAACAGGATCTGGCACGTATTGAAGATCTCCTTTTTGAAATAAACAATCAGCTTAAAAGTTTAGAAAGCCAAGCTAAAAAAGCCGAGAAATATTTCGAAATAAAAAAAGAATACAAAGAAGTTAGCATTGAATTAGCGAAAGCTGCTTTGGAAGGATTCAATATCACTTACAAAGACCTGAACCATAAACAACAGGAAGAAGTTGATAGAAGAATAGAACTTGAAACAGCTATTGCAAAAGAGGAAGCTGCATTGGAGCAGGAAAAATTAGGTTTCATTGAAAAAGAAAAGGAATTGCAACAAATGCAACATGCTTTCAATGAAATGCTGGATGCTGTTCGTAATAAAGAAAATGATAAGAGTTTAAGTGCTCAACGTTTGCAATATTTGAAAGAAAGAGAAACTAGTTTGAATGATTTCTTACAAAAAGCAAGCGGACAATTACAAGGGCTAGATGAAAGCATACAATTTACTTCTAACCAGATCAACGAAGATGAAATTAAGTTGGCTGAGTTTGAAGGCAAATTAGAAGAGCTTAAAAATGCAGTAGAAGATAAGCGTAGAGTGTTTGATGAAAAACGCAGCAGCATTGATGAATTACGCAGAGAAAATCAAGCCATTCAACGCAATCAATTTGAAGCAGAGAAAAAAGTAGCGGTTGCAGATACATCTATTCAAAATTTGCAACGCACCATTGCTCAGATACAGGATGAAAAGGCACAGCGTCAGGCACAGTTACAACAATTAGAGGCTGAACGTAAAATAAAAGCCGAAGAACTAGAACAAAAGAAAGTAGATCTGCAACAATTGCAAGATCATCATGAGTTCACTAAAGAGCAGATCTTCCAAACACAAAGCATGTTGGAAGGTTTGAGAAATGAATTAGCAGACGAAAGCAGAAAATTAGATAGTAAGAAGAATGAGCATGATCTTCTAAAAAGTTTGATAGATTCAATGGAAGGTTATCCTGAGAGCGTTAAATTCTTACATAAAAATGCAAACTGGAATCATGAAGCACCTTTGCTGAGTGATATCATTTATGTGAAAGAAGAATACAGAGCTGCAGTTGAAAATGTATTGGAACCATACCTGAATTATTATGTTGTAAATAATCTGGAAGAAGGTTTACAGGCCATTCATTTGCTGGATGATAATAAAAAAGGAAAAGCAAATTTTTTCTTGCAAGACAAATTCACTGATTTTGAAAGTCATCATCAGCCGGAAGGAACAATACCTGCATTGAGTGTTGTTGAAATAGACGGAAAGTATTCAAATCTTGCCAAGCATTTGTTAGGTAATGTTTTTATTGCTGAAAATGAAGATGCATTGCGTAACAGTAATGGGTCAGTTGTGTTGGAGAGATCAGGTAAATATGTAAAAGGCAAATATTCCCTTACCGGTGGTAGCGTTGGTTTGTTTGAAGGGAAGAAGATCGGTAGAGCCAAAAATTTAGAAAAATTAATTGAAGAAATCACTGCACAGGAAATTGTTGTAAATGGCTTGAAAGAAACCATTCAGGCTCGTCACAACGAAGTAATCGCTTTTAACGAACAGTTGAAAGAAAATGCGATCAAACAAACGCAGCAGGATATCAATAATTTGACAAATCATGTTTTCTCTCTTCAAAATAAAATTGAAAATCTTCATCATTTAGAAGAGACAAGTACACAAAGGGTTGATGATCTTCAGGAACAATTACAAAACAATCATGATGCTATTGCAAGCACAAGAGATGAGTTGGATAAATGTAATACTCAATTAGAAGAGCTCAGTAATAGAATGCAATTGGTTGAACAAGATTATGCAACAGCTGAACAGGAGTATAATTTTGCTACTGCAACTTTCAATGAGAGTAATTTGCAGTTCACCAAACAACAAAGCAAAGTTGTTTCTTTAAAACAAGAGTTTGAATTTAAGAACAATCAGTTGAACGATCTTAAAGTTCAAATAGAAAACAGCAATACTCAATTGTTAGAAGCTGCTTCAAGTATTACAGAAACTGCTGTTGCTTTGGAAGAATTGGAAACAATGGTGATTGCCATGTTGCAAAACAAAGAATCGGAAGAAAAGAAATTGAACGAGGCTGATCAGGCATATTATAACCTCCGTAATATTTTAGCAGAGAAAGAAAGTGAATTGAGGCACAAACAAAAATCCAAAGAGGGTATTGATACGTTATTGAATGAGATCAAGGATAAATTGACCGACCTTAAACTGCAACTGGCAGGAATGAAAGAACGTTTGAATGTTGAGTTTAAAGTTGATCTGGATGCTATCATTGATGAACCTCGTACTGGTGATGTTCCTTTAGAAGAATTACAGGAAAAGAATGAAAGAATGCGTAAGCGTTTGGAAAATATCGGAGAAGTAAATCCAACAGCGATCGAAGCTTATACTGAAATGAAAAAACGTTATGAGTTCATTCTCGAACAAAAGAATGATCTTGTAACTGCAAAAGATAGTTTATTGCAAACCATTCAGGAGGTAGAAGCTACGGCAAACCAGCAGTTCTTGGATACGTTTAATCAAGTAAGAGAAAACTTCCAGAAAGTATTTAAGGCATTGTTTACTGAAGATGATACTGCTGATATGGTGTTAGTTGATCCTGAAAATTTAGCAGATACCGGTATAGATATTGTAGCTAAACCTAAGGGTAAACGTCCATCTTCTATCGGACAGTTAAGTGGAGGAGAAAAAACATTAACAGCTACAGCCTTATTATTTGCTATATATTTGATAAAGCCGGCGCCATTTTGTATTTTAGATGAGGTAGATGCTCCGTTGGATGATGCCAATGTGGGCAAATTCACTCAAATGATTAAAAAGTTCAGCGAAAATTCGCAGTTCATTATTGTTACACACAATAAAATGACCATGAGTGCTGTAGATGTTATTTATGGTGTAACCATGCAGGAGGCCGGGGTAAGCAAATTAGTACCTGTTGATTTTAGAAGTTTGAATTAAACGTATGCTTGTATATCTCATATCATTTATTACCGGAGCCGTAGTTGGCTATATTGGCAGTAAACTATTTCCCGGTCAGGGTTGGGGGGTGATTGCCAATACAATTGTTGGTGCAGTTGGAGGTTATATAGGGAACGCTTATTTAGCGCCATTTTTTCATAGCTTCGAAAATGTTTATTTAGAAAATGCAGTACCGGCCGCAATTGGGGGCACAATGTTATTGTTGGTAGTAATGTTTGCTTTTAATCATGATACTGGTGGAGATTAGCAGCACCCTAACTTATTTAAAGGATGTTCAAATAACGAACATCCTTTTTTATTTAAGCCCCTTACTGTATTTTTGAAAAATATGTCTGCAGAAAAAATTTTAAGTGATTGGAAGAAGAAGGTCTATAAGCCCGTTTACTGGCTTGAGGGAGAAGAAGATTTCTACATTGATGAAGTGATCAATTTTGCAGAACATTCTATTCTGCCCGAAAGCGAAGCCGGGTTTAACTTATCTGTTTTTTATGGCAAAGATGCTGTATGGAGTGATGTGGTGAATGCCTGTATGCGTTATCCGATGTTTGCAGAAAAACAAGTAGTGTTGCTGAAAGAAGCTCAGCAAATGAGGGATATTGATAAGCTGGAGGGATATGTTGAAAATCCCTTGCACTCTACCATTTTTGTGGTTGGCTACAAAGAAAAGACCTTAGATAAACGAACAAAGTTTTATAAAACGATTCAGAAGAACGGCGAAATTTTCTCTACAAAAAAAATAAGAGATTATGAGCTGCCTCCGTGGATAACGGAACATGTCAAATCGAAAGGGCTCACAATGTCACAAAAAGCAGTGATGCTATTGGCAGAGCACATAGGTACAGACTTAAGTCGTATTGTAAACGAGATAGAAAAAATTACAGTTAATTTAGGGCAACGTACAAGTATAACCGAAGATGATATTGAAAAGTTTGTAGGGGTAAGTAAAGAATACAATGCTTTTGAATTGCAAAATGCAGTTGGAAAGAAAGATCTGGCAAAAGCCATCCGTATCATACAATTTTATGAAGCAAATCCAAAAGCGGCGCCGATACAATTAGTACTCCCATCTTTATACGGTTTTTTTAGTAAGTTGTATGTTTATTTTGGTATGGCCGATAAGAGTGAAAATGCACTTCGTCCATTGTTTTACAATAATCCTTTTGCCGCAAAGGAAGCAATGGCTGCTGCAAAGTTGTATTCATACTCTGGAGTGGAGCATGCGTTGTTGTTGCTACATGAGTATAATCTGAAAAGCGTAGGGGTGAATGATAATGGTACCTCTGACGCTTCTTTATTGAAAGAACTGGTAGTAAAAATGATGAATTAAAATTAAAATAAATATGCTTGATAAAATAAGAGAACAATCTGCCAAAGCAAAAAATTATCCTGATCTGGTATCAAAACTAATAGAGATTGGTGTCGAATCATATACGGTGGAAGTATCAACCGGCATTATATTGTATCGTTTTGCGAACGGCATGAATGCTATACATCAGCAAGATAAAGTTGCAAGAAAAACAGAAGATTTATTCAGCACCGAATTAACCGTAAAGGCTATAAGAGATAATCAGCAAGGCAAAACTACTTTTCCGGTATTTATGGATGGCATTGCAAAAGCAGGGGTACAGTTTTATGAAGCAACCTTAGTTGGTGTTAAACGTGTAACCTATATTGGTGTTGGAGGCAGTTATGAAGAAAACATCCCTATATAGAATTAAAAACCGATAAAGCAGCTGCTTTATCTTTTGCTAGTTGATCTTTCAATGCGTCTAAGTCGGTAAACTTTACTTCGCTGCGTAAATATTTTTTTATAGTGATCGTTAGTTTTTCTCCATAGATCGTTTCGTTAAAATCAAAAATATTGACTTCGATCACTCTTTTCTTTCCGTCAACAGTTGGTCGTACACCAATGTTCATCATCCCTTGTAGCTTGTGACTTGTGGCTTGAAGCTGTACTTCAACTGCATACACACCATTACCAGGTATGAGTTTATTTTCATCTTCGATCTGAATATTTGCAGTAGGGTATCCTATTGTTCTTCCCAATTTGTTTCCTTCAACCACTTTACCGCTGAAGAAATAGTTGTAGCCTAAAAATTTATTGGCGGTGTCAATGTTACCCGACAATAATGTTTCTCTTATTCTGGTAGAGCTAATGGTTATATCCTGTAACATATAACCTGGTATTTCCTTTACGATATAATTGTTCTTTGATGCGCTGGCTTCTAATAATTTGTAGTTACCTGATCGGTTTTTTCCGAAATGATGATCATAACCAATGATAATTGTATGTGGATGAAATGTATCTACAAGAAAATTATCGATATATTCATCCGCAGTTTGATCGGCAAACGATTGTGTAAATGGCACTACTACCAGATGGTCGATGCCCGTTTGATCCAGTAAGAATATTTTTTCTTCTAATGTGTTCAGTAGAGAGATAGGTTGCTTTGTCGAAGCAATGATTTGCCGTGGATGAGGATCAAATGTAATGATGACAGTTTCGCCATTGATAGCAGCAGCTTCGGTTTTCATCAGATCAAAGATCTGTCGGTGACCGGAATGAAGACCATCGAAAGTACCAATGGTAATAACTGCTTTTCTAAAGCCCGGTAATGATTTGATATTGTGATGAACCTGCATATCTAAGCGGTGCAAATGTAGTTGATAATTGATTATTGAAAATCGGAAATTGAAAATTAGCTTTGCAAAAATTTTACACCGGCATGTCATTATACGATAAACGTGGCGTATCAGCTCAAAAAGAAGAAGTTCATGCAGCTACTAAGCACCTCGATCAGGGTTTGTTCCCGAATGCTTTCTGCAAAATTTATCCCGATTATTTAGGCGGCGATGAACAGTTTGTGAATGTGATGCATGCCGATGGTGCAGGTACAAAAAGCATTCTGGCTTATTTGTATTGGAAAGAAACCGGAGACATATCTGTTTGGAAAGGGATTGCTCAGGATGCAATTGTAATGAATTTAGATGATCTGTTGTGTGTTGGTATTTACGATAATATTGTTTTCAATTCTACCATCGATAGAAATAAACATTTAATTCCAGGAGAAGTATTGGAACAAGTGATCAACGGCTCTCAGGAACTGTTTGATACATTAAAGACTTTCGGAGTGAACATCCACTATCTCGGTGGAGAAACGGCTGACGTTGGTGATGTGGTACGTTCTGTTGCGGTAAATGGTACCATGACCTGCAGATGGCCAAAAGATAAAGTGGTCAGCAATGAAAAGATACAAGCCGGAGATGTGATCGTTGGTCTTGCAAGTTATGGGCTAGCAACTTACGAAACAGAATATAACAGTGGTATTGGTAGCAACGGATTAACGAGCGCAAGGCATGATGTGTTGAGTAAATTTTACGGAGAGAACTTTAAAGAAAGCTATAATAATGCTTTGAGTGATGAAGTTGTTTATATTGGCAAATATCGTTTAACTGATTCAGGAAAAAATGCGGCAATTGGTAAGCTCTTGCTTTCTCCTACACGTACTTACGCACCTGTGCTAAAAGAATTACTGAGCCATTATTTTGATAAAATCCATGGCCTCATACATTGCAGCGGTGGCGGGCAGACAAAATGTATGAAGTATTTACCTGCTCCATTTAAGATCATTAAAGACAATCTTTTTGCTCCCCCTGAAATATTCAACATCATACAGGAAAACAGCGGCAGCAATAATAGGGAAATGTATGAAGTTTTCAATATGGGTTGCCGTTTAGAGATTTATTGTAAACCGGAAGATGCGGCAACAATGATCGATACTGCAAAGCAATTTAATATTGATGCACAAATAATCGGCAGAGTAGAGGCAAGCGATAAAAAGGAACTGGTGATTAAATTAAAAGACGAAGAAATCGTTTATTAAGTTAAATCATTACTCCAATTATTTTTTGTTGATATAATAAGTGGTGCCTGCAATAGTATATGGTTTGCCACTTCTATCCTTAACCTTAACGTTGTCAAAAGTTATAGTGCAACCTTCAGTACATCTTTGTATCAATGTATTTAATTGAGATAATGCTGGAGTTGTAATATCTTGTATCATTAAATTTTTAAATGATTCTCCGGCAAAATAAACTGTAGCACTTTCAAACGTGAAACCATCACTTATCATTATCTCGGTTTCTCTGGTTAACGATTCCCAGTCAGTAGTTTGATTGTCAATATAACCAATGGTTAAACTTGGTTCCCAGATCAATTCATCCTCAGGTAAACGCTTTACTGTGTAGTTGAACTGGTAAGCAGCCCTGCCTGTTTTTTTACTATGCAGAATTAATGAATATCTTCCCGGGACGGCAAAAGAAACTAGGTACTCGTTTTTTTTAGTTGATTTTTTTATTTCTCGTCCCCATGTCGTTACAAAAAAGTCATTTAAATGAATATCCTTCAATTTAATCGGATTGTCAATGCCTACGTACAATGGGGAATCAATATTAACCTGTGTAAAAGGAAAAATTTCTTCTTTCTTTTTTGTTGGGTTTTCATTTAAATCATCGGATTTCGGTTTTATTTTATCAACCAACCCATACTGGATGGCATTTTGCAAATTCATCTCTGCCAAGTCATCTCCCTTTACAAAAACAACCAAACGGTCTGTATAGCTTTGATATAGAATTTTCTTGATCTTTTTTCCTTCGTAATTATTGATCAGTGGCTTTAATTCCTGCCACTTCAGCGAATCTAAAACAAGATTATTGTGTGATGGTATAACGAAACAAATGATGGCGCTTACAGTTATTGAATCAATTCGCTGAGCATTACTGCAATTCGATAAAAAAAGAAGTAATACTAAGATGTAGATGTTTTTACTTAATGAATATTTAAATCCTTTTATAAAATGGATGAACATAGAACAAATATAATTGCCGATCTTTTGTTTAAGAGAACCAGCAGCCGATTATACACATTTTTAACATTTTAGTGAGAAAATTAAATTTCACTTGGCTCGTTCAAAAGATTAAATTTGCTCCACATCGTAAATCTTACATAACATATGTCTCAAGCAATAGTAGAATTAAGCAATGTAAATATATATCAGGGAAGTAGCCTTATTTTAAGTAATGTGAACATTACGGTTAATAAGGGGGAGTTCGTTTATCTCGTTGGTAAAACCGGCACAGGTAAAAGTAGTTTATTGAAAACCCTTTATGGCGATCTTGAGTTAACTGAAGGTGAAGGCACTGTTGCAGGATATAATCTGAGAGATATGGACTGGAAAAAAGTCCCTTTTCTGCGTAGAAGCCTTGGTATAGTATTTCAGGATTTTCAATTGCTAACAGATAGAAATGTAAATGAGAATTTGAAATTTGTTTTGAAAGCTACAGGTTGGAAAGATGAAAAACTAATGGATGAAAAAATTGCTGATGTGTTGGAAAAAGTTGGTTTAAAATCTAAAGGTTTTAAAATGCCATTTGAATTAAGTGGTGGCGAACAGCAAAGAGTTGATGTAGCAAGAGCTTTATTAAATTCTCCTAAATTAATATTGGCCGATGAACCTACGGGTAACCTCGATCCTGAAACAAGCGATGAGATCATGCAATTATTATTTCAGATCAGTAGAGATTATGGAACTGCTATTGTAATGGCTACGCATGATTATATTGTGATCAATAAATTTCCTGCAAGAACAATTAAAACAGAATTGGGTAAAGTGTGGGATAATGCAAGTGTAACGATGTAATCATTCAGCTCCCCAGAAAATATTAATTAGCTGCTCAGCATTCTTTTTATTATTGTACACTTGAGACAACAATACATTGCGTTTGTCAGCATCTTCTTTTGTGTAAGGAGTATCGTAAAGAGCAGTCGCCATAATTTTCATGGAAATAGCGCTGTCTTCTATAACACAAATACTTTCTACTTCCGATCCTTCTGCTCCGGCCTTATTTACAAGGCAATGTCTACCATTATACAAGGCATTCAGCAATTTTAATTTTACGCCGGTGTTATTAAAAGATGGTAGAATGTTTATCTGTGCTTTACCGATCATATCTTGTAAATCCTTGTCTGAAGGGTTTGCCACAAGGCAGGTGTTTTTGTGTTGGTGAGCAAGAAAACTTAGTTTTTGTGAGGGGTCTTTTCCAGCGATCACAAAAGGAATATCATTGTCGTTAAAAATATTTTCTAAAAGCCATATGGCAGCTTTTTCATTTTCATTGATCGATAAATTACCATGGTATAAACAAAAATTTCCTTTGCCTTCAGGATATATCGCTTCTGTATAAGGTAAAAAAACAGGCAGGTACTTAATATCTGTAGCTTTGAAAGTTTCTTTATATATACTTGTATCGTGTGTGCTTACTGTCAGTATTTTAACTTTTGTAGCAATGATTCGTTCATATTGTTTCAGCAATTTGCTTTCAAAATTGAAATATAATTTTTTGAAAAAACTTTTTTCGTGTGAAGCAAGATGATGATAATACTCAAACTCAACATTATGTAATCTTAATACAACCTTTCTATTATTAAGTTGGTCTGTATAAAGAGGGTAACTGCAATGGATACCTTCTATTAAAACCGGATGGTTGTCTTTTTTTAGATTGTCAATAAGCGAAACGTTGTTACGAGAGCTAACAATAAACGGCAAACTAAAAGATAGTTTTTTATTGCGTTGGTAATAGGTTACAGATACACAATATTTGTTTAATTCGGCTTGTTGGGGTCGCTTATTGGTAAAGCAATGCAAATGGATCTTTATTCCTAGTTGATGTAAGGTCTTTATTTTGTAAAACAGATCCACCACACCGCCAAAATCGGCGGGATAAGGCACATCATGTGTAATTATATGTAAATATTTATCCAAGTATTGATCGGTAAAATGCGATTAATTTTTTTTCTTCTTCCTGCCAGTTGTATATTTCTCTGGCTTTCAAACAATTTTGTTTCAATGAATCATACAATAAATCATTGCTCAACAAGCTATTTAGTTCTTTTGCTAAACCGGCAACGCTAATATCATCTGTTAATACAGCAAAAGGGTAATTTTTGTTCAGTTCTTTATAAACAGGGTAGTTTACACAAAGTTGCGGAATGCCTGCATGCAGATAATCAAAGAATCGGTTTGCAAGCGAATAATAATTACTTAATCCGGCATCATCAAATAAAGTAACTCCAATATAGGCTTGTTGCGTTATTGTTCTCAATTCGTCAGGAGTAATTTTTCCCTTGAAGATCACTTTGTCTTCAAGGTTATGGTGTATTACTAGTTGCTGAGCTTGTTGCATAAAATTACCATCGCCACAAATGATCAGTTTGTGCTGAACAGCTTTCATGGCTGGTATCAATGTTTCAAAGCTCCTGCCCTCGTTTACAGCACCCTGATAGAGAATGAATTTTTCTTTTTTTTGTATTTCGGGTAAAGTTCTGAGTAGGGCAACGTTTCGAATCACTTCGTATTGAACCCTATACATTTTATTAAATTCATCAGCTATCGGCTTATTAACGGTATAGCCTAAACGAAAATTTGGGACAGTAAAACGTTCTATTTTTTTCCATATATTATAAATAGCAGGCCTTGTTGCTATTTCTTTCATTTCACAAAAAAGTTCATGGGCATCATACACTCTTTTGACGTTTTTGATTTTTGAAATAAAATAGCAGGGAAGTATTGTATCCAGGTCTATTGCACAAATACAATCCATTTTTTTGAAAAGCAAATAAAAAAACAGCCGAATATTATATTCAATATAGAAAAATTTCCCTTTATTAAATAAGCAATGAATTCTTTTTTGGTGAAACGGTTGTGTATTTAATGCTATGGAGTTTTTTGTTTTTCTACCTATCAGTATAATCGTATACCCTGCAGTTGTCAACGATGTACAAATGCGTATCATTCTTTGATCGTAAGTAAGATCGGTTGTAACTGTAAAGTATATTTTCATTCCCAAACCGCCGTAGCGAAGCTTTTAATGAAGTAAAATTGACTGCCTGATACCCGGTAATTAACACAAATATGATTGATAAATAAGGAAGTAGGAAAAAAATGTGAATAAACTTTTTCAATAATCAAAAAAAAATCGGTAATCTTAGGGAACCAAATTAATATAACCTATGCCAGATGAATTACAAGACGGAGAACAACTCCACACACATCGCTCTCTTTTCTTAAGTATTTTATGCATTTTAGGCTTCTTAGCAAGTTTAGCAGGAATGTTTCAAAATGGTCGTGGCTATTTTAAAGCAGAGGAAGCTGTAACAAATATACAATCAGGAAATTCTAAAACACAATTGAAGAACTTATTTTCAATGTTTAGTTCTTCCTCATCAGCAACAGCCAATACACCTGTTAGTATCAGTAATCTGAATGTTGAGAATTATCAGAAATTTTCTTTGGGAGGAGTTTTAGCTTCATTGCTTTGTTTAGTAGGAACTGTATTGATGTGGAAGCTTCAAAAAAATGGCTTCTATGCGTTTGCATTAGGAACATTCTTTAATATCATTACACACTTTCTTCTCTTCGGGGATAATATCTCCGCCATGGGGCTTTCCATTGTAGCGGCTTTAGGCGGATTGGTATTTGTAATGCTGTACGGGTCGCAACTTAAAAGCATGGACTGATCTTTAAAATATGAATAACAATGGCTGAGGTTTCAACTTACAAAAAAGATAGTGATACCAAAAGATCAGATTTTTTAACAGGTCTCTGCATAGCATCGATCATTGGCGGATGCTGGTCAATAATATGTGGGTTTGTTCAGTATATAAAAGCTGAAGATCAAACCGAAGCAGTTGTTAAAGAGGTGAGAGATATTTTGACTACGGATGAATTTCAACGAAGCTTATCTTCAGGAATAGCCTCAAAGATAGACATACAAATGGCTACAAGAATGGCTGAAGCTTTTACTATAGAGAATCTGCAGATAATTGCCATAGCCGGCATAGTTAGTGGCGTACTAACATTAATAGGCGTTTACTTTATGTGGAATGAGCAAAAGAAAGGATTCTATTTTTATTTATCCGGATTACTAATAGGACTTTTTACCTTGCTGATACTTTTCAAACTCAGTAAGGCTGTAACAATGGGCATGCTAGCATTGAATGGTATCATTACACTTTTCAAATTATTTGGTGCAAGTAGTAATCTGGCATTATCCAGTTTCATACTGACTTTAATTGTATGGGTAGGCTTTACTGCCATGTACTGGAAGCAGGTAAAAAATATGAATTAGTCTATTATTTTTTCACAAAACAATTATCATCATGACAGACGTATTAACGAACTACGATCAATCTCCACCCAAAAGACCAACATTTCTAACTGTTTTATGCATACTAACTTTTATTGGGAGTGGCTGGGGACTTATTAACGGGATTACCCAATACTTTACTGCGGAATCGCAGGTAGCAGCGATGTCGTTGGTTAAAGAAAATGTAAATGCAGAAATGCAGAAAGTATCGGATGCAAATCCTGGGGGTAAAATGGTTTCAGAAATGGTAGGAGGCATGCTAAATGTATTCACTCCTGAAAACGTTAAAAAAATGGCTTTAGCCGGTATTTTGGCAGCAGTTCTATGCCTTGCTGGTGCTTTTTTAATGTGGGGACTTAAAAAGAAAGGCTTTTACTCCTATATCGCTGGTACGCTGGTAGGAATAATAACGCCTTTTGTATTGTTTGGGGCCGGCAATTTACTTGCTATGGGTATGTCGGTGATGGTAGGCTTTATCGGGCTAGTTTTTGTAATACTTTACGGTGTTAATCTCAAGCATATGAATTAGTTAGCTCACTTTAATCGAATTAAAGCCCCCGTTTGGGGGTTTTTTATTGAAAATCACGGATAAAGCCGATAAAATCCGATATTTTGTATTACCTTTGCCACCGAAATTAAAAAAGCATAACAAAGACGTTATTAAAACAAAGAAGCGATGTCGTATTTAACAATTGAAAAGAAAGCAAGTATTTTTGCAAACTACGGTGGTAAAGCTACCAACACAGGTTCTATCGAAGGTCAGGTTGCGTTATTAACAGAACGTATCAACCACATATCTGACCACCTTAAAACAAATAAAAAAGATTTCTCCTCTCAGCGTGGATTGATGATGATGGTAGGTCAGCGTAAACGTTTACTTACTTACCTTAGCAAACATGATCTAACAGGTTACAGAAGCTTGATTGAAAAATTAGGTCTACGTAAATAATCATTACACAATGTTTAAATAATTTAATTCCCAACTTTAATTACAACGGTTGGGAATTATTTTTATTTATGTATTGTTTCAATCAGGGAAATCATGTTTCCCTATTTCTAATTATCTAATACAAACAAAATGAGTTTAAATACTAAATCAGTAACATTTGATATCGGTGGCGGAAGAAATGTTACCATCGAAACGGGTAAAATGGCTCGTCAGGCAGATGGAGCCGTTACAGTGCGTCAGGGCAATTGTATCTTATTGGCAACTGTTGTTGCAAACAAAGAACCAAAAGAAGGTCAGAACTTTTTTCCATTGTCAGTAGACTATCAGGAAAAATTTGCATCTGCAGGTAGAGTACCGGGATCTTTCTTCAAAAGAGAAGCAAGATTGAATGATTACGAAATTCTAACATCAAGATTAATTGATAGAGCTTTACGTCCATTGTTTCCTGAAGATTATTTATGTGATGTACAAGTTTTAATTAGCCTTGTATCAAGCGATGCAGAAGTATTACCGGATGCATTGGCTTGTTTAGCAGCTTCTGCTGCATTAGCAGTTTCAGATATTCCTATTCAGGAAATTATATCTGAAGTACGTATTGCACGTAAAGACGGACAGTTCATCATCAACCCAACACGTGAAGAATTAGCTGCGGCTGATCTTGAATTCATCATCGCTGCTACCGAAAAGAATATCATGATGGTGGAAGGTGAAGCAAAAGAATGCCAGGAAGAAGATCTTGTTAAAGCATTGGAACTGGCGCATGATGCTATCCGCATTCAAATTAAAGCACAGGCTGAGTTAAGAGATAAAGTTGGTATCACTGCAAAACGTGAATACACAAAACCTTACCGCAACGAAGCGTTGAACGAAAAGATCACAGCATTTGCAAAAGATAAAATGTATGCTATTGCTGCTTCTGCATCTGCAAAGCATGAAAGAAGCGATGCATTTGATGCATTGAAAAAAGAAGTAAAAGAATTTTTAGGTGAAGAATTGCCTGATGCAGATAAAGCATTGATCGGTCATTATTTTGGAGAATTGCAATATCATGTTGTAAGAGATATGATATTAAATGATAGAAAACGTTTGGATGGTCGTGGTACAGAAGATATCCGTCAATTGGATATGGAAACAAACATCTTACCTACACCTCACGGATCTGCATTATTTACAAGAGGAGAAACACAATCATTGACCACTGTAACTTTTGGTTCTGCATTGGATGAATTGTTGGTTGAAAGCGCACATAAATCTGATTACACTAAATTTATATTGCATTATAATTTCCCTCCATTCAGTACAGGTGAAGTGAAAATGATGAGAGGTGTTGGTCGTAGAGAAGTTGGACATGGTAACCTTGCTATGCGTTCATTGAAACAAATGATGCCTGGAAGTGATTATCCTTATGTTGTACGTGTAGTAAGTGATATCTTAGAGTCAAATGGTTCTTCGTCTATGGCTACCGTTTGTGCTGGTTCATTAGCGTTGATGGATGCAGGTGTTCCTATTAAAAAACATGTTAGTGGCGTTGCAATGGGCTTGATCACTAAAGGAGATAAGTTTGCTGTATTATCTGATATACTTGGCGATGAAGATCATTTAGGTGATATGGATTTTAAAGTAACCGGTACACGTGATGGTATTTGCGGTGTGCAAATGGATATTAAAGTAGATGGTTTGAGCATGGACATTATGCGTCAGGCATTGGCACAAGCTCGTAACGGACGTTTACATATATTGGATGCAATGTATGCAGCTATTCCTGCACACAGAGATGATGTGAAACCACATGCTCCTCGTATGGTTAAATTAACGATCGATAAAGAATACATCGGTGCGGTGATCGGACCAGGTGGTAAAGTGATTCAGGAAATGCAAAGAGAAACTGGTGCCACTATCAATATCGAAGAAGTAAACAACCAAGGTGAAGTAAGCGTATTCTCTGCATCTAAAGATAGCTTGGATAAAGCTGTTGCATGGATCAAAGGATTGGTTGCTGTTCCTGTTATAGGCGATACCTACGAAGGAACTGTAAAAAGCATTAAAGAATTCGGTGCTTTTGTAGAGTTCTTACCTAAGAAAGAAGGCTTGTTACACATCAGTGAAATAAGCTGGAAACGTTTGGAAACAATGGATGGTATCTTCAAAGAAGGCGATAAAGTAAAAGTGAAATTGTTAGACATCGATCCACGTACGGGCAAATTCAAATTAAGTCGTAAAGTGTTGATGCCAAAGCCCGAAGCCCAACCTAAGCCTGAGGCACCAAACAATAATTAATTTCAACAACTAATAATATTAGTCAACTCCCCCCAACTTGTTGGAGGGAGTTTTTTATTTTGGTCCTGGCGGTAAATCATTGGTCATCATCGTTGCGTCGCACACTTGTGCGGTATACCATTGAGCAGCCTATCTGACGGTCTCGGTCTTATAGCAAAGTAAAAAAATTACTCCGCACTCACACACCCAACTACCAAATGCTCCAAATTCAATTCAGAAAAATAAGTTTTACTGATTGCTTCAGCATTTTTTAATAGCATAGGAATGGTAGGGTATTTAGCGCCAAGAATAGTATGTGCTTTTTTTAATGCAGCGGCTTCTTTCAAAGAAGAGGTTTGCATCAATGCTTCTTTAATGGCAATAATGCGTAAGCCGTTGTCTTTTAGTTTACCAAGCTCGGCGATCATCCAGCTTAATGCAAGAAAATAATTCTGCTCTAATAATAAGAAATGCTTGCTGTCGCCAACATCAGGCATTTTATTAAATGGAGATGTGGTGATCTCTTTAGTAAGATATTTATCTAGATGCTTTGGTGTGTTCTTTGAGTGGTTGAGTTGTATGCAGCCTCTCAATGCTTGTGGGTAAATACTTAACCAGCGTAGTTTTCGTCTTAGTTCATGCACATCTGCTTCTACATTATCAAAATGAAATTTTGATGTTTCTGCAAATTCTACGATCTCATAAATAGCTTTGCCATAAAATTTATTGATCTCGTTGATCTCTTTTTTGTCTTTTAGAAAATCTGCTTTATCAAGCTTTGACTGTATTTTACTGATACGATTATTCTCCAGCGTAAGCCAATTCTTTTCAATTAATAGTTCATTCAGGTGCTGTATCTTTTCTCGGGTTTGTGCCTGTAAATATTTTGTAACCTCAGCAGGGACTTTTTTGTTTTTAGCAAACTCTTTTGCAAATGAATCATAGTAATCGATTGCCCCTAAAGCATCTTCTAGTAATTTAAACTGTTCTTTAAGTGAAGTGAATTTTTTCTTGTCGTGCAGATCGAGATATAATTTTGATAATCCCTCAAGCATAAAAACCGGAGTGCGACAATTGTTTTGATACAACCACAATGCCGGGTTCTTTTCTTTAGATGCTTTTGATAGTAATACGAGTAATTGATTGAGATAGAAATCAAATCTTGTTATTCCACTTTTCATATACAATGATTTATATACTAAATATACATCATTGTTTTTCAAAAAAAGCTACAGAACCGCCTACCCATGTTTTATCCTGATTATATCGGGTGCCAATCATTTTTCCTTTACTTAGTCTGGCAAGGTTATGTACTGCTTTTGGCCTAGCCCAATCTTTTTTCCAAAAATAGAATAACCTTATTTCTGCTTTGGCACTGCCATCCGGAGTTTGGATGATATTGGCATAATTGACTTTTCGTTGCAGTATCCAATTTTCTGGATCTTTTATTTGGTCAATATCTTCTTGTGTTACATCAATGACCACACCCATGCCGGCAAAAGAGAATAATGGTTTTAAAACATAATTCTCCAGATCTTTTGGCATTTCTTTTATCTCATTTAAGAAATATGTTTTAGGTATGTACGGATTATTTATTAGTGGCAGCGTGTATTTACTTATACGGTAGAACCAATTAGGATGAGGCGCCCATTCAACCTCCCATGGATGAGTGATGTCAATGATATTTTCGATATCCTTCTGTTGATAAAGATCATCAAAGATCAAACGGTTGTAAATTCTTTTGATCTCGATCTCTTTTCCATTGTTGAGGTAGAATAATTTATTTCCTTTGGGGATAAGCTTAGTGATACAAACTGTTTTAACACCAAGCATTTCTTCCGTAAAATAAAAATCCACCCTTGTTTTTTGCTGCTCAGGAAAAATTTCGAGTAAGATCACATTTTCGGGATAGTGATCATTTAAGATGATCTCTTTTAATAATTTAAGATAACTTTCTTTCGTATATCCATTGAGGTAAGCACTATAATTATACGGTAGATTTGAGTAAGTTGCCGTTAGCTCAGAATGAAAGGCTTGAAAGGCAAAGAGGGTAGGGAATCCTTGCATTTCGATCAATTGAGGCTCAAGTAGGCCTTCGCTATTTTCGCAGATGCCAAAATCGAATGCTATGAAATCGCTTCGGTCATTTTCATTCGGGACATTGAGATTTTCCGGTATCGCATTTTCCGTAAGTGTTTTAAATTGCTTATCAACAATTACATCAATGATACTTTCACAGGCATCCAGCATCTTTTGTGTGAAATCTTTCGGAATAAAAATGGGTGTTTCGGCAATCCTGAATTCAATTGCTCCGGGGAAAGGTTTATTGAGCGCAGTTAAATAGTTGGTATACTTTTCTTCTGTAAACGTTTTATTGAAATTTGCCCTTAATTCTTTTTGCATGAAATCTATTTAACGTACCGGTAAAAATAAAAAAATGTATTGGCAGTATCAGGTTTTCTCAAAAAACTTTTTTAAAGCTAAAACAATAATATGCAGCAACAAGATAATGGCCCCATAGAATATCCAAATCAAAGAGCTTCCATACTGACTATTAAAGGCTCTGTTATAAAAAATAATTGTAGCGTATATCAGAAAGATGATCATATTAAGCGTAATGGATCCTTTCTTCTTTTTGGTAGCTAATCTGTACAGAAGAAATAAAAACATCAAAATATAAGCTGAGACCAATATGTAGTCTTCTTCATCCATAAAATATAATTTTTATAGGTTTCTGATCATATCTCTGCCATCTGCAAATGCTGTACCGCTATATTTAAAAAATTAGGCAATATATGTGTGTAGGTAAACATGATCTTGTCCGGATCATTCAATTGATCGATCATGCTCTGCCATTTTTCCATGCCATAATTTTCAATAACGGTTTTTTTCTTTTCTTCGGTTTGCAGATACATACTCATACCTACGGCATCCGCTTCAGGATGAAATTGTGTACCGATCATAAATTCATTGAACCTTACAGCCATAACAGCTCTTTCTAAGGCTACATGTGGTCGTTCTTTTTCTATAGCCAAAACACTGGCGCCAATTTGTTCGAGTAGATCGTAGTTAGGTTGAATAACCTGGTAGTCTCTGCTGTCAACTGAATAGAACGGATCCATCATGCCGTCAAAAACAGGTTCATTATTGCCTTCCGGTAGTAAGTGAACAGGGAAAACACCAAAGGCGGTGCTTTTGCGTTTGCACACCAATCCAACATTAAAATATCTACATGCCAATTGAAAAGAATGGCAAATAAAGAATACGTATTTCTTTTGCAAAGAAGTATTATCGCTGTTCCATTGTTCTACTTTTTGCAGCCAGTCAAAATAGATCGTTTCCCATTCACTTCCCTGGCTATCTAATGGACTTCCGGGGCCACCGCTTGAAATAAATATATCATAGGAAAAATCGGGGATCTCATTTTTTACTCTTACATCAAATTCGTCCCAAACAATATCCACATTATTATTGTCGCTGTATTGATTCAGTATCTCTCTGATACAACGCATACCCTGGTTGGCCTGACCTTCATAGAGGTCTAAAATGGCTATTCGGATAGGTTGGTTTGAATTGGTGTTCATATCGCAAAATTAATGCTTTTTTCATTCTTTCATAACCGGTAGAGAAACACATAGCCTCTATATACCGCTCAAAAAACTCGTGTGAATATAGTCCGTTACCGCTACAAGATCGTTGGTCTGTTCATAAACTTTGAGCTGTCTGTCTGCTCCTGTTCCTTGTTCCAACATAGTGTGTACATAGCTGATGGCATGCTGACTGCCTAAATGGGGCACTACATCCTCTATAAAATCTAAGAGCTCGTATATCAGCACTCTAGTGTTTACCTCGGTTTCCTTACCAAAATCGATCAAGCTTCCATCAATGCCATATCTGCTTGCACGCCATTTATTTTCGTTTATTAGTGCACGTGAGTACGACATGAAATTAAGATTTTGCATCCTTAGTTTATACAACTTAGCACTAACGGCTTGAAAAAGGGCAGCAATGGTAATGGTTTCCTGAACGGTCATAGGTACATCACATATTCTGTATTCAACTGTATTAAAAAACGGGTGTACCCTGAGGTCCCACCATATTTTCTTAGCATTATCAATGCAATTGGTCTTTACGAGCAATTTTACATAGTTTTCGTAAGCCTCAATGCTTTCATAATAATCCGGAATGCCGGTACGGGGAAATTTATCAAATACTTTAGTTCGAAAACTTTTGTAGCCGGTTAATCTTCCTTCCCAAAAAGGAGAGTTGGTGCTCAGTGCATAAATGTGCGGTAGAAAATATCTTGCAGCATTGGCAATATGTATTGCCATTTCTCTGGTTTCCATACCAACATGAACATGCAAACCAAAAATTAAATTACTTCTTGCAGCTTCCTGTAATTCGTTTACAATTTCACTGTAGCGTGCATGGTCGGTTATTAATTGACTTTCCCAATGGCTGAATGGGTGAGTGCCTGAAGCGCCTACTTTTAGTCCGATATTGCCGGCAATATCGTTGATCGTTTTGCGTAAAGTAGCAACATCTTTAAAAGCTTCATCAACATTCTGGCAGATATCTGTACCAACTTCAACAACAGCCTGGTGCATTTCTGCTTTTACTTTATCTTTCAATACTTTTTGCCCTTCCTTTACAATTTTTTGTTCATGACTTTTTAATTCCCTTGTAACAGGGTCTATTACCATGTACTCTTCTTCTACACCAAGTGTGAAATTTTTATATGAAATGTTAGCCATTTGTATTTTTGATTTACGATGTACGATTTGGGATGTATGATTTACGATGTACGATTTCTTTCAAGTCGGTAGCGTTTATTTTAGTATAAGATCCTAAAAATTTAAATAAAATCATACATCGTAAATCATATATCGTACATTATTTTAATGTTTTTTTATTAGCACTGCTTGTAATGAATTCTCCCCAGGTTAAATTGTCGACGCCTTCTTTATGTGCCTGTGCTTTTTCGATGGCATAGGTAGCGGCCGTTTCTACTACCCACTCAAAGTTTTCTTCTCCAACACTTTTCAGATCTGCATCCGGAGCAGGATTGCAGAAATCGATAGCATACGGGATACCGTCACGAACAGCTAGTTCTACCGTATTAAAATCATAGCCGAGATATTGATTGATCTTTAAAACAATATCGGTCATTAGTTTTATTTTCTTTGCAGAGGGTTTGAAATCTGCAACATATCGCAGTGCATGTTCATTACGAGGTTCGTAGCTCATAATGCGTACATACTTTCCACCAATACAATAGCAGCGATAATACTCTTCAAAAATGATCTCCTCCTGCAACATCATTACCAGTTCACCCGTTTCTTTATGCTTGTCGAAAAAATCTTCCCGATCAGTTAACTTGTAAACACTTTTCCAACCGCCACCTGCAAATGGTTTCATATATGCAGGGAATCCGATGTAATTAAAAATAGTGCCCCAGTCTAAAGGGTACGATAAATTAGAGAATGATTCATGCGCTGTGTCAACAGGTAATTCAAACGAAGGAAGTATAACTGTTTTGGGAACAGGAATATCAACTTTGGTCATTAAGCAATTATTGAAAAACTTTTCATCGGCGCTCCACCAAAAGGGGTTATTGATGACAGCTGTACCACACAATGCAGCATTCTTCAAAAATGCTCTGTAAAAAGGAACATCCTGTGAAATCCTGTCAATGATCACCGCATAGCCACAATCTTCACCTTGTATTACTTTTTCTATATGTACCGGTTCGGCCTTAATGCCTTTTACTTTTTTGCTGTTTACTCTCGCTATGAAAGCTTCGGGAAAGCTTCGTTCTTTTCCGAATAAGATGCCTATTTTTTTCATACTTGTACAATTAGTATTTGACGGTGTGGGGTAGATGCAATCAATTCCTACCAAATATATTTTTTTAAAAGCTATTAAACAAATTATGTTTCGCAGATATACGGTTATTAGATAAAGCAAATCTTTTCATAATTTTGCCGTCTATGTCAAGTGCAGCAATTGTTTCGGTTAATAAGGAAAATCATATTCTTACTTCAGTGTTTCTTAAAAGAGAGGTGGTCATAGATTGTTACTTGCCTCAGTTTGTTGCCAATTCAAGAGAAATAAGTTTATTGTTGATCAATGATGGACAAGACCTTATAAAAATGGATTTTCAACATATTCTTTATGATCTCTATAATTCCGAAAGTATTGCCCCCTTATTTTGTGTAGGTATACATTGTAGCGCCGATAGAAAAAATGAATATGGTACTGCTGATGTTTTAGATTATCAGGGACTTGGTGCTAAAGCTGCTCTCCATACAAGATTTGTGATGGAAGAGTTATTGCCATTTATCAGAAAAATTTATCAGATACAATCCTTCAAAGAAAAGTCTTTCGCAGGATTTTCTTTGGGCGGGTTATCAGCATTAGATATTGTTTGGAAGCATGCTGCTGAGTTTTCAAAAGTTGGAGTCTTCAGTGGTTCGCTTTGGTGGAGAGATAAAGACCAAAATGCAAAGGACTTCAATGAAGATACAGATAGGATAATGCATCGTCTGATTCGTACTGGGACATTTGCGCCATGGCTAAGTTTTTTCTTTGAGGTTGGAACGCAGGATGAAACTGCCGACAGAAATAATAATGGTATTATTGATGCTATAGACGATACCGTTAGTTTGATCGATGAATTGCTCACAAAAGGATATACCCCTAATCAGATCAAATATGTAGAACTGCAAGATGGAAAGCATGATGTGGCCACATGGGCCAGGGCTTTCCCGGATTTTTTGAAGTGGGGTTGGGAGCCAAATTAACTCTATCCGTTTGTATTACAATAGAGTAGGCAAATTATTCCTCATTTAGCAAGAATTACATTCTGCAAAGAACCATAACCTTAGTAACTTTGCACATTAAATATTAGTTATGTTAGATAGTATTGAAAGTGCCATTGAGGATATTAAAAATGGTAAATTAATCATAGTGGTGGATGATGAAGACAGAGAAAATGAAGGAGATTTTTTAACGGCAGCAGAGAATGCTACTCCGGAAGTGATCAATTTTATGAGTACGCATGGCAGGGGCTTAATTTGTGCACCATTAATGGATGAAAGATGTGACGAGTTAAATCTGCAGCCAATGGTAAGTACCAATACGGCTTTGCATGAAACAGCTTTTACGATCAGTGTTGATCTATTGGGACATGGTTGTACAACAGGTATATCTGCTAAAGACAGATCAAAAACAGTTAAAGCACTCATCAATCCAAAAACAAAACCCGAAGACTTGGGAAGGCCCGGACATATATTTCCTCTTCGAGCTAAAAAAGGCGGCGTATTGAGAAGAGCCGGTCATACCGAAGCAACCGTTGATCTGGCAAGATTGGCAGGATTTGCTCCTGCAGGTGTATTGGTAGAGATTATGAATGAAGATGGCAGTATGGCTCGTTTACCGGAATTAAGAGAAATAGCAAAAAAGTTTGATCTGAAATTGATCTCAATTAAAGATCTGATCGCATACAGACTTAGCAAAGAAACATTGATTCATGAAGAAGAACGTGTGCAGATGCCGACCAAGTACGGCACTTTTGAATTGATCGCTTTTAAACAATTGAATACAGGCGATATACATCTAGCCATAAAAAAAGGTGACTGGAAAAAAGATGAACCGGTATTGGTAAGAGTACATAGTAGTTGTATTACCGGAGATATTTTAGGCTCTTTGCGTTGCGATTGCGGAGACCAATTACACATGGCTTTAAAAATGATAGAAGCAGAAGGCAAGGGGCTGGTTTTATATATGAATCAGGAAGGTAGAGGTATTGGGTTGCTTAATAAATTGAAGGCATACAAATTACAGGAACAAGGGCTGGATACAGTGGAGGCCAACAAGGAACTTGGATTTGGTATGGATGAAAGAGATTATGGGGTTGGGGCACAAATACTACGTCATCTAGGAATATGTAAGATGAAACTCATGAGCAATAATCCACGTAAACGTGCCGGCCTTTTAGGTTATGGGTTGGAGGTAGTAGATACAATTGCAATTGAAATAAAACCTAATCCACACAACGAAAAATACCTGACAACTAAAAGAGATAAACTAGGGCATAATATTTTAAATACAAAGTAGTATTTATCGTATCACAAACCCTTTTGTAAGTACCTTCTGATCTTTTGCAAAGCAACTAAAATAGTAGACGCCTTTTGGTAAATTGTTGTAGTTGATCCTTATTGTATTGCTACCTGCTGCAATCGATAATGTTTTCGGATCCATTCGCCTTCCAACAGCATCAGAAATGATCGCTTTTATTGTTGTGTTTTCCGGGGCAGCTATTTGTAGTATCAATTCATGATCCGATGCTACCGGAGTTTTTTCAAAGATGATACTTCTGTTTGAGTTAACGAGTGTTACAATGTTTGAATAACTGACATTGCCATTGATATCAGTGATCTTCAATCGGTAATAATTCAATTCCTGAATATTTAATGCATCGGTAAAGCCAAAATTATTCTGACAAGGGAAACTGTCTGCAACCAATGAATAAATGCTATCGTAATGGATTTTATCTTTTGATTTTTGTAATTCGATTTTTGTATTATTTGAAGTACAGTTCACCATCCAGTTTAACTTATTTCCTGCAGTAGATTTTTCTCCTGTAAAATAATTTACTGCAGTTGGAGTTGTAACAGTAAAGTTAATACTGTCAATAACCCCCGGACTGAGATTATAAAAACTTCCTGTTGCACTACTTTGTAATTTTACTGCTCTTACCAGATAAATATTTTTTCCTGTTCCTGCATCATGATCATTGTATGAGGTTGTTGTAAGATAGTTCTTTGTTAACAATACAAAACTATCCTGTAGAGATCTTGCTTTGTAAACATAGTAGCCCAAAATGCCTGACGATGGGGATGGAGTCCAGCTAAGCTTTGCAGTTGTTGTATTATTTGTATCCTTTACAGTAAAGTTAGATGGTGGTTCATACACATACATTCTTAAAGTAGGATCTCCAAGCAATGCTTGATGCACCATTTGCTGGCCATGTCTTGGCGGTTGATAGGTTGTTTTGTTCACACAAGATTCAAATGCATCTAATCCAATTGGTTCACCCAATGCCATATGGTGAAAATACCAGTTGGGGCGGCCTGCCCAGCAACTAACTAAAAAATCTGAGTTGCTTGCAAGTGGGGCTCTCAAAAAGTTATTTTGACTATCCCAGTCACCAAAATAACTTCCGAACGACATGGTGAAAACTGATTGTAATTGAAGTGATTTAAGTTCTGTAGTAGTTGTAACCCCCGATGCACTTTCGTAGGAACCTGATCCACATCCATAGCTCCACAGGTAGCTGCCTGTTTTCATGTCTGTATCGTATTGGCCATTACTAACGCTATCGGGTGTAAGTAGTGTGCTGAAATTTCTCCATCCATTAGAAGCAAAGGCTTCGCCACTAAAATATCCAAGGTTGTCATCAATCAGCCCACGCATTCTGAATTTTTTTCGGGCAGTTCTGTATCGATGATTTTTATCGAGATACTGACGCATCAATGTTACATCGTTTGAATTGATAGCAGGCATATCAAACATATCCACTCGCCCTGAAAATAATTTTACAAAAGGTCTGTTAGTAAAACTGGGGTCAAATTTTCCATCACCGGGAATATTTTTATTAGCAGTCCTACTTGCTGAAGCATTGTTTACCGTTGCATCTGTCCAGTAAGCAAAACTTGTATCGCAATAGTAGGCATCAGCAGGCCAAGCCCCATGGTGTTCATCATGCCCATCGGGGTAAATGTAACCACTGTATGGAACCGGAATATGACCTAGCATAAAAATTCCTTTTACATTTAAAGTGTCGCTTAGGTAAGTGCTTACAATAAATTGCTTTACAGATTTTACCGATTGTGCTCTACTAATATCTTTTCTGATCACCAGCCATCCATCGTTGATCAAATCATTTTCTAATCTTTTTATCTCGGAGCTTAATGATATACTGTAAGTATTATCAACGAGTAAAATTATTTTTCCCTGTTGATGTTTAACAGGTATTTTGTTGCCACAGTATAAGTAGCTATATGCTGTGAAAGGAGCAATGTTACTTGTTGCACGTACATTGTACTCATATCCAATTCCATCAGAAACATTGTTGTCAATATAAAATGTATCATTTACTCCCAGGCTATTCGTAAGCATGGTCCATGAAGTATCGAATCTGCTTTTTCTTTCTACAGTATAGGAAACAGCATTCAATCCTTTTTGCCATCTTAGTGTAAGTGAAGTAGGGTTGGAATTTGTATTAACGGTAACTTTTAGAGACCTATCGGCAGCTGTTTGTCCATATTGGGTGAGGCAGAAGCTAACGCATAAAATCAACAAAATGATTTTTCTCATAATACCGTTACAGTCATTTATTAATGAAAGAAGAAGAGTATCGTCAAAGTTACTAAAATCTCCTTAGAATAAGCCTTGATTTACTTCACTTTTTCCTTTATTTCCTGAAGCTTTAACATGGCTTCTACCGGCGTTAATCTGTTGATATCGAAAGTCTCCAATAATTTTCTGATCTCATCAAAGGTTACAGAATGTGCATCAAAAATACTGAGCTGCATTTTTGGTGTACTTAACTGTTTGGCAGTTTCTTTTATATCTCCGCCTTCACGGCTGTCTTCCAGTTGTTTTAGTATCTCATTTGCTCTGTCAATTAATGAAGGGGGCATTCCGGCCATACGTGCCACATGAATACCAAAGCTGTGGGTGCTACCACCGGGGGCAAGCTTGCGCAAAAAGATGATCTTGTTGCCTACTTCTTTGTTCGTAACATGATAGTTTTTTACCCTTGAGAGCTTATTCTCTAATTCATTTAATTCATGGTAGTGCGTAGCAAATAACGTTTTCGGTTGTGCATAGCTGTTATGTAAGAACTCTACAATGCTCCAGGCAATACTGATGCCATCGTAGGTAGATGTACCACGGCCTATTTCATCTAATAAGATCAAACTGCGGTTGGTGATATTGTTAATGATACTGGCAGTTTCATTCATCTCAACCATAAAAGTGCTTTCGCCGCCACTGAGGTTGTCGCTGGCGCCAACACGGGTAAAAATTTTATCTGTTAATGGGATCTTTGCATTTGTGGCCGGCACAAAGCTACCCATGTGCGCCATTAAAGTGATCAGTGCTGTTTGCCTAAGAATAGCACTTTTACCACTCATGTTTGGCCCTGTTAAAATAATGATCTGTTGTGCTGATTGATCTAAGAAAATGTCATTCGAAATATAAGTTTCACCAACAGGTAAATTTCTTTCAATTACCGGATGTCTGCTTTCTTTTATATCAAGAATATTATTATCCTGCACCAATGGTTTTTTGTAATTGAACTGCAGGGCATTGTTTGCAAAACAAGTCAGACAATCCTGTATTGCCAATACCTGACCATTCACTTGCATTGGTGCAATGTAATCCTGAAGTTCGATCAATAATTGTTCAAACAATTGCAATTCAATTGCTAATATTTTATCCTCTGCACCAACAATTTTTTCTTCGTATTCTTTTAATTCCGGTGTAATATATCTTTCTGCATTCGCAAGTGTTTGCTTACGTATCCATGTTTCGGGCACCTTGCTTTTATGCAGATTGGTCACTTCTAAATAATAACCGAATACATTATTGAAGCTAATTTTTAATGAAGAAATGCCCGTGGCTAGAGCCTCTTTCTGTTGTAACTCAATTAAATAATCTTTGCCCCCTGTTGCAATTTTTCTTAATGCATCAAGCTCTTCGTGGATGCCGTTAGCAATGATGCCGCCTTTGCTTGCAATAGCAGGAGGGTTTTCATTGATCTCTTTTACAATTTTATCAACAATGTATCTGCATGGATTCAATGCATCACCCAATCTTTTTAAATAATCATTATTGGCGGTTGCACAAATTGACTTAATTGCGTCAACCTGTTGTAAACCTTTTGCAATTTGTAGAACTTCTCTCGGATTTACTTTTTTCAGCGGTACTTTGCTCACCAATCTTTCTATATCACCTGCTTGTTTAATATGTGCAACAATTTGGTTTCTTATATCTGTTTCTTTGATAAAGAACTCAACTGTATGTAAGCGTTCATTGATCTTATTGATATCATTCAAGGGTAATACCATCCAACGCTTCAATAACCTTGCACCCATTGCAGATGATGTGTTGTCAAGCGTTTTTAATAAAGTATTACTGCCATCTGCACCGCCAAATAATTCAAGATTACGAATGGTGAATTTATCCATCCATAAATGATCACCTCTGTCAATACGTTGAATGGAAGTGATGTGGCCAAGATTAGGATGTTCAGTATCTTTTAAATAATGAAGGATTGCTCCGGCAGCAATAGTGCCGTTGTGTAAATTTTCAATACCAAAACCTTTAAGGCTATGTGTGCCGAAATGTTTTAACAAGCTTTCCTCAGTATAGGCCTCGGTAAATATCCATTCATCTAAAGTGTAGGTAAAGAATTTTATGCCGAAATATTCTTTAAATTTTCGTTGTTGGTTCCTCTGATAAATAACTTCGGCAGGATTCAGACTCTGCAATAATTTGTCTGCATACTCAGCATCGCCTTCAGCAATAAAAAATTCACCGGTGCTGATGTCTAAAAATGCAATGCCGATGTTGTTTTCTGTGAAATGTAATGCAGCAAGAAAGTTATTACTCTTATGCTCTAATAATTTATCATTGGTAGCGGTACCCGGTGTTACCAATTCTGTAACACCACGTTTTACAATACCTTTTGCTTCTTTCGGATTTTCTAACTGATCGCAAATAGCAACACGATAGCCTGCTTTTACTAATTTATGTAAATAGGTATCTAATGCGTGGTGTGGAAAGCCTGCTAACTGCGATGAATTTTCATCGCCATTATTTCTTTTTGTAAGCGTAATGCCCAATACTGTGGAAGCATTCACCGCATCCTGACCAAAGGTTTCATAAAAATCCCCAACCCTAAACAGCAATATCGCATCAGGGTATCTTGCCTTGATGGCATTGTGTTGTTGCATTAAGGGGGTTTCTTTGGTCGTTTTAGCCATGCTGTTATTTACGAATTACGATGTACGATTTACGATTTATGAGCCGATACCACTGCCCAAGACGGCAAAAATAAGTGCTTTAGGGTGTTAATGTGCAGCTTTATGAAGTATGTGAATTACTTTTGCAAAACTTACCGCAGAAGATAAATGTAACATGAAGAAATTAAGCATGGATGAGTTGAACCGTAAATCGGTTGATGAATTTAAAGAGGCAGAAAAAATTCCTATCATAGTTGTATTGGAGAATATTCGCAGTGCCTATAATGTGGGCAGTGTTTTCAGAACTTCCGATGCTTTTTTATTAGAAGCAATTTACATTACCGGTTATACCTGCATTCCTCCGCACAAAGAAATTAAGAAAACAGCATTAGGTGCTGAAGATTCTGTAACCTGGAAGCATTTTGCAAATGCTGCAGAAGCCATCATCGATCTCAAACAAAATGGCTATAAGGTTTATGCGGTGGAGCAAGCAGAAAATAGCTACGCACTTCAGAACGTAGATTTTAAAAATGACGAAAAGATCGCTGTGATATTTGGTAATGAAGTAACAGGGGTAGAGCAAACTACCATTGAGCAATGCGAAGGTTGTATTGAAATACCACAATTAGGAATGAAACATTCTTTGAACATTGCAACAGCTGCCGGGGTTGTATTGTGGGAGTTGGTTCGTAAAAGGTTATTATAAATTTTAAATGTTGAATTTTAAATGTCCGTAATAAAAAAATATTTATCGTTAGTAAAATTTTCGCATACCATTTTTGCTATGCCTTTTGCATTGATTGGATTTTTTCTGGCAGCTAAAAATTTTCATTTATTTGACAATACTTATGTTGTTTGGAAGACTAATTGGGGAAGTACAATTTATTCTAAAAAATACCTTCTGATAATTTTCACTTTGGTAATCCTCTGTATGATCTTTGCTCGTTCCGCAGCCATGGCATTTAATCGCTGGTTAGATGCAAAATATGATGCATTGAATCCCCGTACTGCTATAAGAGAAATTCCTGCAGGTGTTATTTCATCGAGAAACGCACTTGTCTTCACCATTCTATCTTCAATATTCTTTATTCTAACTACTTACTTCATAAATACAGCTTGCTTAATTTTAGCGCCAATAGCATTATTTATCATTCTGTTTTATAGTTACACAAAACGATTCACTGCACTGTGTCATTTAGTGTTGGGAGTAGGGTTGGGGTTGGCGCCAATCGGGGCTTATCTTGCAGTAACGGGTAGTTTCGATCTTTTGCCGATTTTGTTTTCATTCACAGTTTTATTTTGGGTAAGTGGCTTCGATATTATTTATGCTTTGCAAGATGTTGATTTTGACAGATCACAAAAATTACATTCCATACCGGCAGCTTTTGGAAAAGCAAAAGCCTTGAGGGTTTCGGAACTGTTACATTTGTTGTCAGCAATTGCAGTAGTGTCAGCAGGAGTGTACGGGCATTTTGGTTGGTTGTATTGGATAGGCGTAGCAGTTTTTATCGGTATGCTTATCTACCAACATTCAATTGTAAAACCCAATGACCTGAGTAAAGTAAATATTGCATTCATGACGGCAAATGGCATTGCATCGGTTGTCTTCGCAATGTTTGTTCTGTTAGATATATTTATAAACTAACAAGCAGAAAGAAATTGTACATCGTACATCTCAAATCATAAATAAAATGGCTCGAATACTGGCAATAGATTACGGAGGAAAGCGAACCGGCATTGCTGTTACAGATCCTATGCAGATCATTGCTACCGGTTTGACTACGATCGAATCAAAAACATTGATCCCGTTTTTAAAAGATTATTTTTCAAAAGAAACGGTTGAGTTGATAATTATAGGAATGCCTTTGAATTGGGATGAATCGGATACGCATGGCACACCTTTAGTAAAAGCCGCTATCAAAAAATTAGAAAAAGCATTTCCGCAGCTGCCTATTAAAACGGTAGATGAACGCTACACTTCCAAAATGGCTAAGGATGCAATGATACAAATGGGCATGAAGAAAAAAGACAGGCAGGTAAAAGGCAATGTGGATGTAATTGCGGCTACCATTATGTTGCAAGAGTATTTACAAAGCATTTCCTGATTGCCACATCGTTTATTTGGGCTAACTTTGCACCCAATAATTTAAAAAATGATTTTACCTATCGTGGCGTATGGTTCGCCAATCCTTAGAAAAGTTTGTTCTGATATCACGCCGGATTATCCTGAGCTTGAAAAATTACTGGCTGATATGTGGGAAACCCTGTACAATAGTAACGGTGTAGGTTTAGCAGCTCCTCAGATCAATAAAGATATTCGTTTGTTCATTGTAGATAGTGAACAGATATTCGCTAGTATTGATGAAGCCGATGAGGAAGAAGATCATTACCCTGATGCACCCGGGTTTAAAGGTGTTTTTATCAATGCACATATTGTTGAGCTGGCCGGGAAGGAATGGGCTTACAACGAAGGTTGTTTAAGTATTCCTAAAATACGGGAAGATGTGATGCGTAACGAAAAAGTGACTTTAAGTTACGTAGATGAAAATTTTCAACCACAAACAAAAACATTTAACGGCATTACAGCCAGAGTGATACTGCATGAGTACGATCATATTGAAGGCAAACTTTTTATCGATTATATGAAACCTTTAAAACGTACATTGATCAAACGTAAGTTGGATGACATTACAAAAGGTAAGATCAAAGTAGACTATCGCATGGTTTTTCCTAAATAACATTTCTCTTTACAACATTTGTAATAATTTGCAGGTATGATAAGAACGATCATACCTGTTTTATTTTGTTGTTTGTTTGCAGGAAATCTTTTGGGGCAAGATACAACTGTAATGGTTGGCCAAAAAGTAATTACGCTGAGCCCTGTCATATTAGATAAAGATTTTGAGGTAGCTGCTTTTATTAATCAGATAAAAAGCGACTCCAGTTTTTACAAAGCCTTCAAGAATTTACGCATACTCAATTTTTCTTCTATCAACGATATCAGAATGTTGGATGATGAGGGTAATAGTAAAGCATCTTTGTATAGCAAAACAAAACAAATACGAGAGAATAACTGTAGAAGAATGGAAGTGCTGCAAGAGCAAGCCACCGGAAATTTTTATACAGCCGACCACCAGTATAATTATTACACAGCCCAAATGTATGCTTCACTTTTTTTTACGGATGGCAGTGTTTGTGGAGAAGATAATATTGTTGCCGGAAAGGAATTCAGCACAGCAGGGAAAAGCGGTATGGAAAAACATAAAGAGCAATTGAAAACATTGTTTTTTAATCCGGGGAAAAAAATTAAGGGGATACCTTTTGTTAGCGGTAAAACGGCAATTTATGACGATGAAATGGCGGAGTATTATGATATGAGTATTGATATGGAAGTCTATAACAAAACAAATTGTTATGTATTTAAGCAAAAAGTAAAACCCGGTAATGAAGGCGATGTTGTTTTAGATGAGATGACCACCTGGTTTGATGATGTAACATTTGAAGTTGTAGCCAGATCTTATGTGTTGAGCTACAGTGCTGCTGTTTATGATTTTAAAGTAAAGATGGAAGTAGAGATGACACATTTTGGAAAATATCTTGTTCCTTCACTGATACGTTATAACGGTAACTGGAAAGCTATATTCAAAAAAAGAGAGCGTGGAGTGTTTACAGCCACGCTGTTTGATTTTAAATGATCCGTATATATTTTTGGGCGTATGCAACCGATTGGCAGGTAAATCCTACTTAATCAGTATATTCGTGATTGAAACTACTAAAATATTCTTTGTATGAAAAAAACTCTACTCGTTCTTTTCGGAGCGATTTCATTTATTACGACTTTAGCTCAACCAACTCCATTTATAACTTGTCCGGATGTCAATGTAGCGGTTTTAAGATCCGGCGATAACTCAGGTATTGCAAATCCGCTTTCAATTTATACAATTGCAACCACCACAGGAATGCCTACATTACTTAGCGGCCCAATTTTAAATCCGGCTAATGCAGGGACTAATTTGCAAATTAATGGGGTAGGTTTAAATACTGCCGATGGTTTTATGTATGGACTATATTCAGGTTCGCCGGCTTTTTCATTAACTCCTGCAACTCCTTTTTATAGGTTGGGTTCAAACGCAGTGGCAGTTCAATTGGGTACAGTCCCAGGCCCTGCTATTATTCCTGGCGGCCCATATTTTGAAAATGCAGCTATTGTAAATTCGGCTGCAGGTGAAGTAGATCAGTTTGGTAATTATTATTTTTCGGCAGTTACGGGAACTGCTGTTATTAATTTCAGCGATCCGGCAGCAAGTACATTTACTCCAAAACGATTATTCATTGGAAAAATAGCCAATGTTGCAAGTCTGTCAGCCGGTGTTGGTACTTTGTCTCCAACTTATGTATCAGTGATTAACTCAATTATGGATGCATCGGATTATGAGAGTTCAATCATGTCGCCTATGACGCTTGCAACAGCACAGAATACAGGATTAAGGGATATTGTATTCAACCGATTTGATAATCGGATATATACCTATGTTACATACCCTGGTAGCGGACCGAATGCAGGGTCATTTATGGGCAGAATGTTAAAAGTAGATCTTCCTACCGGTACATATAGTGGTGTTTCGCTTATGCCTTCGGTATTGCCTTTTGCATCTGCAAATAATGAAGTAGCTGGTACTTTGTTAGATAAAACAGGTAGGTTTTTAATCCTATTTACTGACGGTAAGATGTATAAAGCCAATAGCACTTCCCCGGGAACCTTTGATGGTACCATTGCTCTTCTAAATGGTTCAACCGGATTGCCAACAACACTACGTGGTGATATGGCTTCATGTGGTGGAGGTCCTGATCAGGGTACACTACCTGTTTCCATCTCCACGGTTAATGCTTATAAACAAAACGGAGGGGTAATGGTAAAATGGCAAACCTATTCTGAGATCAATGCAAATGAATTCATTTTAGAACGTAGTCTAGACGGGCAAAATTGGTCAGTTATTTCAACACTACAGGCGCACGGAACTACGAATAATGTAACCAATTATCAATTGATTGATAATAATCCTACAGGAAAAGTAGTTTATTATCGTCTATGTATGGTGGACAATAGCGGGGATAAAAAATACAGTGATATCAAAAGGATCAGCCTCGAAAACAAGGTTTTTGAGATCAATACTTACCCTAACCCGGTTAAAAATGTGTTGATAATTGAAGGGCCCCAGTCTTTTACACCTAAGACAGATGTGGTTATCATTGATGCAATGGGCAGAATCTACCGTGTTTCAACCAAAAAAGTAGCCGAAAATAGCATCAGTATCAATGTGGCTAACCTTAGCAAAGGGGTTTATTACATTCACCTTACAACTGAGGCTGGGAACGAAGCTACGAAACGGTTTATAAAGCAATAATATTCAGTCTTTTTATCGTATAAATGAGCGTAGATGGAGCTTTTCATCTACGCTTTTTCATTAAAGGTAGATTTCGGGCTGTTTTCTGGCTTCAATACCCTCTAAAAATATCTTTTGTATTGTAAAAATGCTTACCTTTGCCCACTATTTTAAAATTCTCCAAATAATATATGGCATTCAAAAAAGAAAATCGTCCCCGTCCAGTGTTTTCTCAAATCACAATTGGACTGGCTTCTCCTGACAGTATTTTAGAAAAAAGTTTTGGTGAGGTATTAAAGCCTGAAACCATTAACTACCGTACATATAAGCCCGAAAGAGATGGCTTGTTTTGCGAAAGAATTTTCGGTCCGGTAAAGGACTATGAATGTGCTTGCGGAAAGTACAAACGTATCCGTTATAAGGGTATTGTTTGTGACAGATGTGGTGTAGAAGTTACAGAGAAAAAAGTACGTCGTGAAAGAATGGGACACATCAAATTGGTGGTTCCTGTAGTTCATATCTGGTATTTTAAATCTTTGCCGAATAAAATCGGTTATTTGTTGGGTATGAGCTCTAAGAAATTAGAGACCATTGTTTACTACGAACGTTTCGTGGTTATTCAGCCAGGTATCCGTGCCGATAAAGGACAAAATTTTGGAGATCTTTTAACTGAAGAAGAATATTTGGATATACTGGATACTTTACCAAAAGATAACCAACATCTTCCTGATGAAGATCCAAATAAATTTGTCGCTAAAATGGGGGCTGAAGCCGTTAGCGATCTATTGGCAAGAATCGACCTTGATCAGTTAAGCTTCGATCTTCGTCATGCTGCTGCAAACGAAACATCTCAACAACGTAAAGCAGATGCATTAAAGCGTCTATCCGTTGTAGAAAGTTTCCGTGATGCTAATACAAGAATTAACAACCGTCCTGAATGGATGGTAATGCAATATATTCCTGTTATTCCGCCTGAATTACGTCCGTTGGTTCCTTTGGATGGTGGCCGTTTTGCATCATCTGATTTGAACGATCTTTATCGTCGTGTTATTATTCGTAATAACCGTTTGAAAAGATTGATGGAAATTAAAGCGCCGGAAGTGATCTTACGTAATGAGAAACGTATGTTACAGGAAGCGATCGACTCATTGTTTGATAACTCACGTAAATCAAATGCTGTAAAAGCAGAAGGTGGCCGTGCGTTGAAATCTTTGAGTGATGTATTGAAAGGTAAACAAGGACGTTTCCGTCAAAACTTGTTAGGTAAACGTGTGGATTATTCTGGTCGTTCTGTAATCGTTGTAGGACCTGAATTGAAAATGCATGAGTGTGGTTTACCAAAAGATATGGCTGCGGAATTATTTAAGCCATTTATTATTCGTAAACTAATTGAAAGAGGTATCGTTAAAACGGTAAAATCTGCTCGTAAATTAGTTGATAAGAAAGAAGCAATTATCTGGGATATCTTAGAAAATATTTTGAAAGGTCACCCGATCATGTTGAACAGGGCCCCAACCCTTCACAGATTGTCTATCCAGGCTTTTCAACCGAAATTGATAGAAGGTAAAGCTATACAATTGCATCCTTTGGTTACTACGGCCTTCAACGCCGATTTCGATGGTGATCAGATGGCGGTTCACGTGCCTTTGAGCAATGCTGCAATTTTGGAAGCACAGTTGTTGATGTTATCATCTCACAACATTCTGAATCCGCAAAACGGTACGCCGATCACGCTTCCTTCTCAGGACATGGTGTTAGGTTTATACTATATTACTAAGGGTAAAAAATCTACTGAAACTGAAAAAGTAAAAGGCGAAGGAAAAGCTTTCTACTCTGCAGAAGAAGTGATCATTGCATACAATGAACAACAAGTAGATCTACATGCTCACATTAAAGTTAAAGCCAACTACAGAAATGATGATGGTTCTTTAACATACAAATTAATTGAAACAACTGTTGGTAGAGTTTTATTCAACCAACACGTTCCAAAAAGCGTAGGTTTTGTAAATGCATTATTGACCAAAAAATCTTTAAGAGAAATTATTGGTGATATCATTAAATGGACCAACGTTCCTACAACAGCTAAATTCCTGGATGATATTAAAACATTGGGATACCGTATGGCGTTCCGTGGTGGATTGTCATTCAACATTAATGACTTGATCATTCCGGATATTAAACAAGAATTGATAGATAACGCAACTGTAGAAGTTGATGAGGTTTGGGATAACTACAATATGGGTTTAATTACCAATAACGAACGTTATAACCAAACAGTAGATATATGGAGTAGGGTAGATACCCGTATAACGGAAACGCTTATACGTGAATTAGCAGCAGATAAACAAGGGTTCAACTCTGTTTATATGATGTTGGATTCAGGAGCCCGTGGTAGTAAACAACAAATTAAACAGTTGGCCGGTATCAGAGGTTTGATGGCTAAGCCACGTAAATCAGGTTCATCAGGAAGTGAGATCATTGAGAACCCGATCCTTTCAAACTTTAAAGATGGTTTGAATGTATTGGAATACTTTATTTCTACCCATGGTGCCCGTAAAGGTTTGGCGGATACGGCATTGAAAACAGCGGATGCAGGTTACTTGACTCGTCGTTTAGTTGACGTTGCACAAGACGTTGTTATCAATGATGAAGATTGTGGTACACTTCGTGGTATTGCTACTTCAGCATTAAAAGATAACGAAGATATTATTGAACCATTAGCAGATAGAATTGAAGGTCGTACTTCATTGCATGATGTTTTCCATCCGGTAACAGAAGCATTGTTAGTAGGAGCCGGTGAAGAAATTTCACAAGATGCTGCTAAAGCGATCGATGAAAGTGGTATTGAAACAGTTGAAATACGTTCGGTATTGACTTGCGAAAGCAAACGTGGTGTATGTGTGAAATGTTACGGTAAAAACCTGGCATCAGGTTACCTTGCACAAAAAGGTGATGCGGTTGGTATCATTGCAGCTCAGTCAATCGGTGAGCCGGGTACTCAGTTAACATTACGTACTTTCCACGTGGGTGGTGTGGCCGGTTCTGCTTCGGTAGAATCTACCTTGCCTTCTAAGTTTGATGGTACCATTCAATTTGATGGATTACGTACAGTTGCAACTGAAGATGCTGAAGGTAAAAAGATACATGTAGTTATCGGTCGTACAGGTGAGGTTCGTATCATGGATGTTAAAAATGATCGTTTATTGATCACTAACAACGTTCCATATGGTGCTACTTTAAATGTAAAAGACGGACAGGTTGTTAAGAAAGGTGATGCAATCTGTACATGGGATCCGTTCAACAACGTAATCGTTTCTGAAATTGTTGGTAAGGTTAAATTCGAATCAGTAATTGAAGGTGTTACATTCCGTGAAGAGGCTGATGAGCAAACAGGTCACAAAGAGAAAGTAATTATCGAAACAAAAGATAAAACCAAACTACCTTCTATCATCATAGAAGGAAAAGAACATAAATCTTACAACTTACCGGTTGGTAGTCATATCGTTTTGGAAGAAGGTGATGAAGTGAAGAGCGGCCAGGTTTTGGTTAAAATTCCAAGGGTATTAAGCAAATTGAAAGATATCACGGGTGGTCTGCCTCGTGTAACAGAATTGTTTGAGGCAAGAAATCCGGGTAACCCTGCAGTTGTTTGTGAAATTGATGGTGTGGTTACTTTTGGTAATATTAAACGTGGTAATAGAGAGATTGTTGTTGAAGCGAAAGATGGTGTAGTACGTAAATACTTGGTTCCATTAACTCGTCAGATCCTTGTTCAGGATGGTGACTTTGTAAAAGCAGGTTCTCCATTATCTGATGGACAAATTGCTCCTGCGGACATTCTTGCAATCAAAGGTCCTTTTGCAGTACAGGAATACGTTGTGAATGAAATTCAAGAGGTTTACCGTTTACAAGGTGTGAAGATCAATGATAAACACATCGAAGTAATCGTACGTCAAATGATGCGTAAAGTAACCATCGAAGACGCAGGTGACACTATATTCTTAGAAGGAGATACTGAAGATAAATTAGACTTTAACACAGAGAACGATAACATCTTCGACAAAAAGGTTGTTACCGATCATGGAGAAAGCACTAAATTGAAAACAGGTCAGATCGTTACACTTCGTGATGTAAGAGAAGAAAACTCTATTTTGAGAAGAGCAGATAAGAAACTGGTTGAATACCGTGATGCTCAACCTGCAACATCTTCGCCTTTGTTGTTAGGTATCACTAAAGCTTCATTAGGTACACAAAGCTGGATCTCGGCTGCTTCGTTCCAGGAAACTACTAAAGTATTAAGCAGTGCTGCTATTAACGGTAAAACCGATTTAATGATGGGCTTGAAAGAGAACGTTATTACCGGTCACCCAATACCTGCAGGTACAGGCTTAAGAGAGTTTGAAAATATGATCGTTGGTAGTAAGGAAGAATATGAGTTGCTTCAAACTACAAAAGAAGCAATGAGTTTTGACGAAGAAGAATAATTCCTGATGTGCTGATTTGGAAATTAGCCGATTTGGAGATGATATACTAAGTAAGAGCAAGATTTATCTTGCTCTTTTTTTATTGCTAATATGTCCAAAAGAATCCTTTTTGAACGAATATTTTACAATTAATTCAAAAAATCTGCTCCATATTTTCTATATAAATTTATTTTTTAATTCGTTTTTATATTATTGATAATCAGTTGCTTGTAAATGTTAAAGCGATTTTTTTGGAGAGTATTTCCTATACATGACCTATATTACTTGCAACCACGTTGCCTCGAATTTACTTTTGTCGGGAATTAGATGATGATTGTTTAGTTCAACGATTTACTTTCTTGCTGTGATCTTCAAGATATTTTGTGAAAAGTACATTTTAAATTTAGGAAGTTGTCCGGGAAGTATGGTTTGAGGTGCTCAGAAAGTAATATTCATTAGTACATTTTTCTCATATGGTATAACCATTATCGTTCGCCTGCTGTCTTCTACAGCGGGCTTTTTTTATATATATAACTATAGCATAAAATGGTGGCTCAAACTAAAACCGTTACTTTGAAATAAATAGGTTACCTTCGCACTGTGGTCGCAGTTCTTTAGCGCACTGATATAGATAGTTTTTATTTTCCTCGTATTATATTACTCTCCTTAATAGCCTGCTTTTTTCCTACCATCACAGGTATTTTATTTTATTTTATTTAAATTTTAGTTCATGAACATTTATGTTTCAAACTTGAGCTTCAACACTGCAGACAGTGAATTGAATGCTCTTTTTTCAACTTTTGGCGAAGTAGTTTCTGCCAAAGTAATTACTGACAGAGAAACCGGAAGATCACGTGGTTTTGGATTTGTGGAAATGACTTCTACAGAAGAAGGAAATGACGCTATTTTGGGTCTTAACAACAAAGAAGTAGAAGGCAGAGCAATGTCTGTTTCTGTTGCAAGAGAAAAAGAACGTAGCAGCGGAAGCTCTAACGGATATAGCAGAAACTCAAACAGCAATTCTGGTAACAGAAGATGGTAGTTTAAATTATAAAGAGCCTTTAACGAGGCTCTTTTTTCAATTTTAAAAAAGATAACATGGTAAACGATCAGATAGAGAATTTTCTTTCTCAGAAAAAAATTGACAAAACACCGGTGCAAATTTATTTTAAAACCCGTAGTTCGATCTTAGGTTTGTTTATTCAAACGGGAGATTACTTAGAGTTAAAAACTAAAAATTACTGGCGTATAGTTTCAGAAGCAAATATTGAAGAGTATAAAAAATCGAACGATATTAATCTGACAAGAATATTCAACGGCGTTGAATTTACCCGTTTGGTGGCAGTTTAGCAATAGATTCCACATTATAAAAAAAGATCGCAGTTTAAACGCTGCGATCTTTTTTATTGAATGAATATTTTTATCAATGAATCGGTTTTGAATATTTTTTTTCTCCGGCATTGATGGCAACCTGCAAGTCGTTTTCTTTTGGTGGAATAGGGCAGTGGTATCCTGCAGCATAACAACAATAGGGATTATAAGCCTTGTTAAAATCTATTGTAATCTTGTTGTTATTGATGTCTAAGATTGATAGATCAATATAGCGGCCACCTTCATAAGTTTCCTTTCCATTGGTAAGATCTGTAAATGGAAGAAATAAATAGTCCTTATACTCGTCAGTAAAGATCATATCCTTCGATTGATAGATAACCAACTGATATGTTTTTTCGTTGATAGTAAAACTGATCTTTCCGTACCTGTAATACTGTTGCATCGACTTGGCCGAGGTGGGCATTTTGAAACCAACATTGTCTAGTATCTTTTCAAAATCGGCTACTACTCTAAAACTACTGTCAGCAGCAAAAAAATGCAAGTGATTTCTGTCTTCACCTTTTACCACTTCGTGTGTAGCAATGTATTTTCTTTGATAATCATTTATCTGATCAACATAGCTATTGTTTTGTGCAAATGACAATTGACTGATAAAAAGTAGGCTGGTAAATATGATCTTTTTCATTTGGTAGTATTTCGTGCTGCAAAGTTATTGCATTAATTCGTCTGTATCAATATCATCAGGAAGTCTTTCAGTTTCATATCCACAACTACCACATTGATATACATATTCTGCCGCTACGGCATAGCTCGAAAAAATTGAGGTAAGTATTGCGGTAAGAAAATTTTTTGCTCCGGGTTTTGCAATATAAGAGAAGTTTGTTTTGCCACATTTTGGACACTTCGCCGCCTCCAGAAATTCTTTATCAAATTGTTCTATTAATTTGAGTACTTCATCTTTCTCGGTGTCTTTAGCAAGTAATTTAATACCGCCAATAGCATTGCTGATAACAGGTAACATGGTTGCTGTAGTATCATCTTTCAAATAACATTCGTAACCTGCATCCTGCAGTTTGGTTAAACAAATACTTGCAGTAAAATAATTATCGAAGGTTTTTACAGTGACAAGGTCCATGGATAAGTTTTCATAAAAGTACGATATACTTATGATGTTAAGACCTTCTCCTTGTCAATTCTGCTGTGCAATATTTCTTTGAGCTTGTAAAATATGGCGTTCGTTGTGATAGACAATAAATCGGAAAGTGTCACCAAGCCTGAGTTTTATCAATTTACTTAATGAGATGGATGTTTTTGCTTTGGTTAAGTTGATCGTTCTTGCTTGCAGCAGTAAAGTTTTGAGTTTTTCCAGTTGTTTTAAAAGCCGGTCAATTGTGGTAACAGACAATTGTGAATTGATCGGATTCTTGTCTCTTGGCGTTTTCATCTTGTTTACTTTACCATTTGTAACTTTCATGGAATTAGCAAAAAAGTTCCCAAGTATACCGCTTTTAAAAATAAAATTATTGCTATTAGGTTTATTATTTAAAAGTTGTTTTTCTATTTCAGGTAAATAAAAGTCGCCATAAAGATTAAGGTGTTCAAAACATTCCAAAGCACTCCATTCGTTTTCAGCTCTTCTAAAATTCAATGCACTATCGGAGAGCGACTTGAATTTCTTCGCATCATCAATGGCTTTATCGGTCAACGTTACTAATTCGTCTATCAATAAGTTTTGTTCAATTTGCATATACATTAATATTTATGCAAAGATTGAAAATGTTATTTTGATTCATATTGATTGAGATCAAGAATTTCGGATGCGGCTTAAAGTTTCAGGCTTCATTCTAAGATAAGATGCAATGTATTTTAACGGAATGTGTTGAAACAGATTCGGGCTTCTGTCCAACACCCTTTTAAGTCTTTCAACAGGAGAGGTGATCAATAGGTCAATTTCTCTGTCAATTTGTTGCGTAATAAGGGTTTCAAGCAATTGGATATATTGCTTTAGACTTTCTTCATTTTCATTGGCAATTTCCAGGAGTTTATCTTTTGATATGAACTTAAGCGTTGTTTTTCTGATGGCTTCGATGTAAAATTCCGATGGTTGCTCTTTTATAAACGATGATAGAGAGTTGATGAGTGAGTGCTCATAACCAAGTCTTATTGTTTGCTCTTCATGTTCTGATAAATAAAAAACTCTTACTGCACCTGTTTCGATCAAATAGATATTCCTTTCGATCTCACCTTCTTTAGTAAGAAAGTCTCCTTTCTGAATTGTTTTTTTTACGCCGATCTGTTCAAATGCGTTGAGTAGTTTTTCTGTAAAATTTGATGATCTTGTCATTTTTATATTGACTTATTAATGCGCCAATCCTCTTTTCTTTAGTATTCCACCTTTTGTGTCTTTAATACTACTCATTATTATAACGGCTTTTTTATCTACCTTTTTTATTTCAGCTTTGAGCCTGTTCAGCTCAAGTCTGGTAACTACCGTATAAATAATTTTCATTTCCTTTATTTCGGTTTGCTTACCAAAATTACTTTCGCCATTATAAGCTGCAATGCCATGCCCTAATTTTTGTGTAATCATCAACTTTATTTCTTCAGATTGATCAGAGATAATTGTTACACCTGTATATTCTTCAAGCCCTTCAACAATAAAGTCGAGTGTTTTGGAAGCAGAGAGATAGGTAACGAGTGAGTACAATGCAATTTCAACAGACAGTAGATATGCTGCTGCCGAAAATATGATGATGTTGATGCCGATGATGATATCTCCGATAGTAGTGCCAAGCTTCTTGCTCAAAAAAATGGCTAGTACTTCGGTACCGTCAATTACGGCGCCACCTCTTACAGCTAAGCCGATACCGGCACCGAGAAAAAATCCACCGAACAAGGCTACGAGTAAATTGTCTTTTGTTACATCCGGAAATGTTACAAATGCTACAACCATTGCCAGACCTGCAATAGCCAGCATTGTTTTTATGGCAAAGATTTTCCCGATCAATTTATAACCCAGTATAATGAAAGGGATATTTACGCAAATCAGTAAAACGGCAAAAGGAATGGAAGTAAGAGCTGAAATTAAAAGTGAAATGCCAGTTGCGCCTCCATCGATAAAGTGATTGGTAAGCAAGAAGCCTTTAAACCCAAAGGCTGCTGAAAATATACCAAGTGTTATTAGAATAAAGTCTTTTATATGTCGCCATAAATTTTCGTTCTCTGTCATATTTTTTGATTTTGATCAGCTGGCAACTAATAGGTGAATTTACGTTATTGTAGAGGATTTTTCAAAACTAAAAGAGGAGCCCCTGAGTAATAAACTTAGAATAGAAAAGAGTCAGCATTTTATGCAGACCTTTAGTTATTGTCGTATTTGTGCTTTGGCAATCACCGGAGCAATCTCGTCTGTTGAAGTTCTTACAGCATTAATAAGCAAACAGGAGAGTGCTGTGTTGCTACAAGTCCACATATCACCTCTACTGTTTAGGTCACCCTCTGTCTCTTTTGTGAATATGATCTTGTTGCTTTTTTTTGAGTAAAGTGATGTTGTCAATTTTAAAATTGGCAAGCCGTCATTTGTCTCTGTATGAATATTGCTGAAAAAAATTACATAGTCCGATTTTGAAGAGTCGGCTAATTTATTTAATGAAGTAATATCAATACTTTGATTTGGTAATTCGATGATTGTAGAGAAAGGCTCATATTCATTGAAATAGAAATTATAAACTTCGGTTGAATAAGATGATATTGTTTGAAAATATTTAAATTTCTTAACCTCTTCCTCTTGAGCTTTAGCAAGTGGAATTTCTTTTTGTAATTTTTCTTGGGTCACCTTAAACTCTTGCTCCATCTCTTTTGAATAGTCTTTAAAGTTCAGGAGGTCTTCCATTTGTTTAATAGAGTTGTAATAACGTGTTTGATAGTCTGATTGTACACTGTCAATGTCTGCATATAGAGTTTTATCGATTATGGCAGTGTCGGGTTGTAGAACTATTAACTTAAAAGGATTGAATTCTCCTTTCTGTCCATAAGAAGTTAAACAAAGTATCAATAAAATTAAAGTGAAAATTTTTTGCATGATAGGGCTTGAAATATTATTATCACTAACTTATAAATTTAAGATATTATATGCTACCGTCAAAAATTTACAAGAATGAGCCTAATAAAGATATGCTGCACAAGAGTGCGACGCCAATGAAGTTTAATAGTAGCACTAAAGTTTGGCTCATAAAAAAATCCCATCGGTTAAAATGGGATTTCAATTTATTATAAGATGTATAAATTAAATATCTATCGCTTCGCCGTAAGCAGCTGCAGTAGCTTCTTTCAGGCCTTCACTCATAGTAGGGTGAGGATGAACCGCATTCAATATTTCGTGTGCTGTGGTTTCTAATTTACGGGCAACTACTGCTTCGGCAATGATCTCAGTAACGTTGGTACCGATCATATGACAACCTAAGAATTCGCCATATTTAGCATCGTAAATAACTTTTACAAAACCATCAGTGGCACCACCTGCAACGGCTTTACCACTTGCAATGAATGGGAACTTACCAACCTTCACTTCGTAACCTGCATCTTTAGCAGCTTTCTCTGTATAACCAACACTTGCAATTTCAGGCGTACAATAAGTACAACCCGGAATATTGTTATAATCTAACGGTTCTGGATGGTGGCCGCTTAAATGTTCAGCAGCATTGATACCTTCTTTAGAGGCAACGTGTGCTAATGCTTGTCCCGGTGTACAGTCGCCAATAGCGTATATGCCCGGTACGTTAGTTTGCTGATTTGCATCAACAATGATTTTTCCTTTATCTGTTTTAATGCCTAAGCTTTCTAATCCAATACCTTCAATGTTTGCAACAACACCAACTGCACTTAACAAAACATCTGCTTCCAAAACAACTTCGCCACTTGCAGTTTTTACTTTTGCTTTAACGCCTGCACCACTTGTATCAACACTTAATACTTCGCTGTTGGTCATGATGGTCATGCCTTGTTTTTTGAATTGCTTTTCTAATTCTTTGCTGATATCTTCATCTTCTACAGGAACCAAACGTGGCATGAATTCTACCATTGTTACTTGTGTACCCAAGCTATTATAGAAATAAGCAAACTCACTTCCGATAGCACCGCTACCGCAAACGATCATACTCTTAGGTTGAGTAGGTAAAGACATTGCTTCACGATAAGCTATGATCTTTTTACCATCAATCGGCATAGTAGGTAATGCTCTTGCACGACCACCGGTTGCGATGATGATATTTTTTGCTTCTTCAACTTTTTTAGATCCGTCGGCAGCAGTAATTTCCAATTTGCCCGGAGCGATCAGTTTACCAAAACCCATGATCACATCGATCTTGTTTTTCTTCATTAAGAACTGAATACCCTTGCTCATTTTATCTGCAACGCCACGGCTACGACCGATAACGCCACTAAAATCTGCAGAAGGGTTAGCTATATTGATTCCGTAATCTTTAGAATGTTTTGCATACTCAAATACCTGTGCACTTTTAAGAAGGGCTTTTGTAGGAATACAACCCCAGTTAAGGCAAATACCTCCAAGGTTTTCTTTTTCTACAATTGCTACTTTTTTACCTAATTGACTTGCTCTGATCGCAGCAGGATAACCACCGGGTCCACTGCCTAATACAATTACGTCGTATGCCATTTTTCGTTTATTTAAGATTTATGATTTTGAGTTGCAAAGGTACTTGAAAGCGGCTAAAATGCAAAACCAAGTAATAGGGAGTTTCGCAATCGTTTCCATAGCTTATCGGGGGGATTGAACAGGGAGAAAGTAGAGCTAGTTTGTAATGATCAACCCCTTAATTATCCTGAGTTTTTTGCCGGAAACAACAATCAGTTGGGCATTGTCAGCAATATGTTGCTCTTTGTTCAGTATACATTCTCCGGAAACAATTGGATCGATGGTAACAATGGAATTAACAGGTGTATAAACCGGAGGTATGAAGCCATCCATCCAGTTATCGGAAACATCCCAATCGCCGTTACCGATAAAAGTATAAGTAGGTGAGGAGCCAAATTCGTCTGCACCACAATCCACAATATTTAACACTCTTAAAGCATGATCTATATCTCTTTCGGTTGCTGCTGCAACAAAGCCCGGATTGCCTTTATCAATAGCTGCAGATCCGGTAGTTAAATGAAAATCTGGCAATGCATCCGGTGGAGCAAGCGGATCTATATAAAATAAAGGATTGCCTATTGGCGAATTAGCATTTGTGTTTGTACCGCTTTTGAAAGTTGCTAAGGTACTGTAAGAAGTACCGTTCCAATCGGCTTCCAAATTAGCAGGAGTATTATCACTGTAAAATAAATTGTAATTAAAATTCAAGGAGGGTTGTCCCAACTCGGCATATCCTAAAAAGTTTTGAGTAGAAACGTAAAAAATATTGTTTTGTATGATCGAGTTTTCGCTGTAAGAAAGGTATAGTTCACCCATTGATGCATTTAGGTCATAGCCATCTTTAAAGCAAGTGTTATTTTTGATTGTGCAATTAGTAACCTTGCCCGATCCGCTTGGGTACGCATATCCACCCATTGCAATAGCACATACTTGATTGTTGTAAAAAATATTATTCCTTACCGTTATGTTGTCGGTTGTTTTGCCTATGTTTTCGCAACCGATCTCAATACCATAGCCATTATTATACGAATTGTTGTTTTCTATGATGATGTTTTTGCCTCCATCTACATATAAACCTCCTGATGTTGCATAAGGAGACAAGCAGTTATACGTCTTGTTATATTTTACAATGCCATTCCGAGCCTGATCGTTGGAAGGTGTTGGGCAGGTGCCTTCATGGCCGATCACATCTATACCTATATTGGTGATGTTGCGTACAGTGTTTCCGATAACAGAAAATCCATCAACGTTACCATTGACAGCAATGCCTTCGCTATAACCCAGTCTGCAATCATAGAGAGTGTTGTTCAAAATTTTTAAGTTGCTGATCGGGATGGTGGCATGGGAACCGTACACAATAATACCTTGTGCATTCTTACTTGAATTTACAGATGCTGCAGGGTTAGATGAAAAATGTATGTCGTGAATTTTACAATTCTTAATAGTGATGTTCTGGCAATTGCCATCAACTAAAATGCCCTGAGCATCGAGTTGAATATTATTGGCAATTTCGAGTCCGCTGATGGTAATGTTTGACTGATTGATGATCTGAAAGACTGCATCCTGTGTCGTCAAACCGGTTGCGCTTACAAGCGGAGTATTACTTGCATAATTTCTGATATAAATATTTGATCTGTTGATATTTATTTTTTCATTGTAGGTGCCCGATAAAATATTCAATGTATCGTTTATGCCGGCATGCACCACGCCATATTGTATAGTTTTCCAGGGAGTTGCAAAAAGTCCGTTGTTGGCATCATTGCCGGTGGTGGCAATATAATAATTTGTTTGAGCATTAGAGGGGATATATAGGAAATAGAAAAGGGTTATTAGTATATGTATTTTCACTTTTGGCAAATCTTATTTATTCAAATATAATCTTTTAGTTAAATAGTTTTTGATGCCTTTACGGATGAATAAACCGAAACGCAAAAAGGGGTGACATAGGTAAGGATAATTCTAATACAATTTCTGAAAGTAAAGTTTCCAGTTAAAAAAACATCATAACTATTTATTAAGTTAAGTAAACTCCCAACAATGAGGGCAACGAAAATGGCTCTCCTAATATTTTTTTTTGTCATACAAATTTATTAGATGTTGTATGGCAAGAATCGATGATTGAAGTTAATTAATTTTTGTTGATATAAAAGTGGGAGCAATAATACTTTGATATTATTCTCTTTTCTTAATACGGTCGGGAGTAACGTATTCATCCCATGAAGAACTGAATCCATCATAAGTAATTTTATACTGCTGATCTTTCTGTTCTATGATCGTAGCAGGATACCAGTCTCCGTTCCATACAACCATTACTTTATCTCCAACTTTGTAGGTGTTGCTAAATGTAGATATCGGCTTTGATTGCTTTTTTTCTTTTGGCTTAAGAAGTCTTTTGTCGTTTGAATAAACCGTATCTCTTACATATCTTAAAACAGTGATGGTGTCATGTTTTACTATATAAACGGTGTCTGTTCTTTGAGCGGAAAGTTTTAAGCTGCCTAGTAAGAACAGCAACAGGAAAAAAGAGAAAGCTTTAAACATAAAGGTTTATTTCGATACATAAATATACGTCGCTTTTGATGAAAAATTAAAAAGGAGGTTTAAATATCTGCAGGAGTAGCATTTGCTTTGGCACTTTCTTCTGCTTCTCTTTGTTCGGCAATCGATTTTAAAGATTTGATACTTACATTTAATTCAAATCCAACAAGCAGTACAAGAGAGTTTATATAGATGAGTGCCATTAAAACAATGATTGTTCCAATAGAACCATAGAGTGCATTGTATTTACCGAAATTGTTTACAAATGCTGAGAAGCCCAGTGTGGCTAGAATACTCAACGATGTTGCAAGGATAGCTCCGGGTGATACAAAATTCCAGCGTTTTTTTACAGCCGGAGCATATTTATAAATGAAAGCAATAGAGCTGAAAATTAAGGCAACAACAAATATCCATCTTGCATAAAAAATGAATTCTCGTATTTGCAGATTTTTTATGCCCATCCATTTTAATACGGCGCCTTGCGTAATAAGCAACAACAGGCAACCGAGTACGAGTAAGAATTGTAATGATGTTAGCCGTATTGCTATCCATCTTTTATGCAATCCTTTTCTTTTTTCAAAACCTATATAGTTTTTGTTGAACGATCGCATGATGCCCATCATGGCATTAGATGCAAAGAATAATGCGGCGATCAACCCGAAAGAAAGTAATCCTATTTTAGAACCATCAATGAATGAATCTACAAACTTGATGAGATTTACATTGTGCACTTTTGCAGGTACAATATCTATGATTAAACCATGTAATTGTTCTTTAATACTTCTTTTGGAAATAAACGGAAGACTGGGTATCAATGTAAATAAAAAAAGAAAGGAAGGGGGTATTGCCATTATAAGATTATATGCAATGGCCGATGCTCTTTCTGTAAGCCCTACTGCCTTTATCTGATAATAAAAAAAACGGATCACATCATATAAGGGTACTCCTTCAAATCCAGGTAAATACCAACGTTTGCTTTTTCTTAAAAAAAAAGCAACAGGTGTTTTGGTTATTATGAGCCTCGATAATTTGATCATTGATACTGCAAGATAGAAAATATGCGTAAATAGTTGCTGGCTCACTACAATAAGCGATGAACTTTACTTGGTTTCCTTTGCTTTTAAATATTCGCTGATCCATTTTTGATACTCTTTTGCATACAACAAATGTTGCTGATAAGTGCTTGCAAAATTGGAATAGCCGGTTAAGTTAGGTTGTGCTACAAAATATAAATAATTGGTAGATGGTGCATTTAATGCGGCATCAATTGTTTTTGGCGACGGAGTACAAATTGGCCCCGGTGGTAAGCCCAAATGCTGATAAGTGTTGTAAACAGATGGGTAGGAGAGATGTTTGTTCATTATTCTTTTTAAACCAAAGTCTCTCATTGCATATTTCACTGTTGGGTCGGCACCTAATTCCATACCGGTTTCGAGTCTGTTTAAATAAACACTGGCAATTTTTCCTTTGTCCTCTTCCTTATTTGTTTCTTCTTCAATGATACTTGCTAATGTATATACCTGCTTTGGAGTAAGATTCAGTGCTGCGGCTTTTTGTTTTCTTTCTTTGTTCCAGAATTTTTCCTGTTCATTCCAAAGCTTTTTAAAAATTTTAGGAGCCGACGAGTTCCATAAAATGTTGTAGGTGTTGGGGATGATAGCAGTCATTACAGTGTTAGTATCTAAATTATATTTAGCAAGACTGTCTTTATTGTATAGAAATTGAATTATTTCAGTGGAATCGCATTCGAAATTCGCAGCAATTTTTTCTGCAAGATCTTCCTTTGTTCTTAGTTTGTTAATGACCAAACTAACGGGAGTTTGATTGCCGTTTCTCAATGTTTTAATAATAGAATAAATGCTTTCGCCTTTTTTAAATACATATTTCCCGGGTTTAATATTTTTAGGGTAGTTTAATTTTTTAGCAACAAAAGAAAATATACCGGGGTATTTAATGATCTGCTGACGATCTATCTCTTCCATCACATTATTAAAATCGCTGCCCGTTTTAATATAGATCGCTTTTTTGTCTTCACTAAAATTAGTACCGCTTCCTAATAGAAGCCATGTGAAACTTGCTGTAGCAATCACCAGGATCAATAAGATGGCAAGGATTATTTTCTTCTTCAAATTCATATAGGCCGTAGCTATTTGTTTGCTAATGTATAATAAAAAACCCCGTCGTTTGCAGACGAGGTTAATAATTTTTTGTAAATATTACAGCTTACGGAGTAGTAGGTTGCGCTGCACCCGGAAGTGTTCCCGTATTTTGAGATTTTACGGGATTTGAAGCCGGAGCATTTTTAATTAAATCGGCGTTTTTAGATTCCGCATCACCAGTAGGTATGAATTTAGGTGATAAAATACATAGAAGCCCTACAACCCCGGCAAAGATCCAGGTACCTTTTTCAAGCACATCAGTTGTTTGTTTTACACCCATCAATTGAGTGCCTACGCCTCCGAAAGAGCCTGATAAACCACCACCTTTAGGGTTCTGTACCAATACGATAAGCCCTAAAACGATAGAGGCTATGATCACTAAAATTCCAAATAAAACTAGCATATATTATCCTTTGAATTGTTCGATTTTGGCTGCAAAGTAAGCACTTTTAGAGGGATTGAGCAAACTTAATTTTTGGTACACTTCAATAGCTTTCCCTGTCTTTCCTTGTTGTATGAGTACATCAGCCATTGCTTCGGTAAGAATTACATCCTCCGCATTTGATCTTTCTGCCATGTTTTGTATGGCAATTTCAGAAACACCATTGTTTTCCATTACTTCCTCTACATGCACTTTCTTCATTGTTTTTAACCACTCGGTAAAACTTTTTAGTTGTTTGCCGAGTTTGTCGTCCGGCTTAATTTCTTCACTCAATTTTATTCCCTGGCTGGCAAAATAATCTGAAGTGTGCAATGGTTCAAAAAGTAATTTTTCGTCGGTACTTACAGGTTCAGAAAGTTTAAGATCTATTCTAATATTGTTTGCAGACTCTTCTTCAACAACCTTGTTGTTCTCAATAATTGTTTCTTCGATAGGCTCTTCTTTCACTACTATATTTTCTATAGCAGCCGTTTCCTGAGTTGTTTTTTTATAATTCAGCAGTTGAAAGTTCAACCACAAAGCATTATTGAAAAGAAGATTGGTTTTTGCAATTTGCTGCTGATAGTTTTCGTTTGACTTGTCAGTTTGTTGCAATAATAAAAATTGAGCCGGTGCAAAATACGGATGCTCCTTTACTGTTTGTAAAAGAATCTCTTTAGTATTTAATTGATCTTTCAGCATGAATAAGTCCGGCAGGAATTTTTTAAGAACCTCTAAATTAATGATAAAGGGTTACCAATTAGAAAATATTTTATTAAAAATGGCATCAACAATATTTCTTACCATATCGGACTGAAGGTTCGATTCTGCTTGTGATAAACTTTGTGTGGCCGGGAAATCGAAGCTATTACTTACGTCAGATTCAAAATTTTTCTTTTCATCTAAAGTGTTTTTGAAAATGAGATGAAAAGATACAGTGATTCTGTTAGTCCCAGCTTCTGTGCCTGATATCCCACTAGTTGAAACAACATATTCCGACACATAACCACTGATGTCGTAATGAGCATCGGCATCATTGGTTTGTCTGAGTCTGGTATTGCTAATTATTTTTTGCTTCAATTTTTCTGTTAGTTGCGGACTTAATTGACCGTTTACGTATCTGGCTTTATTCTCTAAATAATTTACCCTGAAAGTTTTTATCTCAGCAGGAATAATGCCGGCATCTTTGAAACCGTATTTGCAAGTTGCAAAGCTAAAAGCCCAAAGCATAAGGCATAAAGCTAAAGGCTTCCTTACTATTAACCATGAACTATTAACTATAGACTTACTCTTCAATATCATATTCTTTCAGTTTTCTGTAAAGCGTTCTTTCACTGATACCAAGATCAGACGAAGCATCTTTGCGTTTGCCTTTATGTTTTTTCAATGCCTTAATGATCAATTCTTTTTCTTTGTCCATAATGCTCAACGATTCTTCAACTGCTTCATGATGATGGATATCATTATTATTTTGGCTGATGAATACTGGTTGGCTTTGTTGAACAAAATTATTTGAGTTGCTTACTGCAGGTTGCAAGTCAGGTAAGTTATTGTCATTATTGTACACCGGAATATGTTGTGCCATGCCCGGGTTTTGCAAGATGTCAAAGAACATTTTCTTTAGTTCATTCACATCTTTCTTCATATCGAAAAACAATTTGTACAATATCTCTCTTTCATTTGCAAACTCGGCTTGTGATACACTGCCGCTTCCGCCGCCGGCCAATACAGGTAAACGATTAAAATTATTTTCGGGTAAGAACTGTTGCAATTCTTTTGCAGTGATATTTTTTTCTTTTGATAAAACGGAAATTTGTTCAGCAATATTTTTTAATTCTCTGACGTTGCCCGGCCAGGGGTAATTCATCAACATATTTTTGCCAGATTCGTCCAGTTGGATAGAAGCACCTTTGTATTTATCTGAAAAGTCTGAAGCGAATTTTCTGAACAGGAGAGGGATATCTTCTTTTCTGTCTCTCAATGCAGGCACTCTGATAGGTACGGTATTTAAACGATAGTACAAATCTTCTCTGAACTTTCCAGTTTGAGTGAATTCTATCAACTCTTTATTGGTTGCGGCAATTACACGAACATCTGTTTTTTGAACTTTGCTGCTACCTACACGAATGTATTCACCGGTTTCTAAAACCCTTAATAATCTTGCTTGAGTGCCTAAAGGCATTTCGCCAATTTCATCTAAGAAGATTGTGCCACCGTTCACAGTTTCAAAATAACCTTTACGACTATCCATAGCACCTGTGAAGGAGCCTTTTTCGTGACCAAATAATTCACTGTCGATAGTACCTTCAGGAATGGCACCGCAGTTAACGGCTATAAATGAATTATGTTTTCGTGCACTGAGCGCATGAATGATCTGTGAAAAAACTTCTTTGCCGACACCGCTTTCTCCGTTTATTAAAACAGATAAGTCAGTGTTGGCAACCTGTGTTGCAACATTCAATGCATGATTCAACGCCGGAGAATTTCCGATAATGCCAAAACGATTTTTTATACTTTGTAAATCCATAACTACCCCCTCCGCCCCCTAAAGGGGGAACTTGGTTTTAAATTATTTAATGTTCTTTTCAATTTCTTTTAGAGTGGTTTCAAGATTATGCGTTACTTCATCATTGGTAAATCGTATAACTTTTATTCCAAGATTCTCTAAATCTTTTTGTCTTATTTTATCATTATTTTTTACATCAGGGAGATTATGAATACTCCCATCTAACTCTATTACTAATCTTTGGGAATGACAATAAAAATCAGCAATGTAAAATAATATTGGATGTTGCCTTCTGAATTTTAATTGTGGGAATTTTTCTTTTAATCTACCCCATAAAATCATTTCAGTTGGTGTTACATTGTTCCTTAATTTTTTGCCAGCTCAAAAATTATTGGTTCTGCACCATAAAACATTGAATTGTCTTTCATGTTTATGGTTCTTCAAATAGGCTTAAAGGTTTTTGTTTAAATGAACAAATGCCTCAAGTTATGAACTTCAAAGTTCCCCCTTTAGGGGGCGGAGGGGGTTCCAAATAGGGTACCCGCCGTACATGAATTTATTTTAACGGTTACATATTCACCTTTCTTAAAATCTTCCTTCGGAAAGATCACTACTTTATTATGATCCGTTCTTCCGTACAATTCATTTTCATTTTTCTTTGATGTGCCTTCTATCAAAACCTTGAATGTTTTGCCTACATCTTTTTGCATACTTTGTAAAGAATGAATCCGATGCAAGTCTATCATTTCCTGCAATCTTCTTTTCTTCACCTCTTCAGGTATATCATCTTTAAACCTACGTGCAGCCAATGTCCCCGGACGTTCGCTGTAGAAATACATATAAGCTAGATCGTATTTGCAGTATTCCATCAGACTTAAAGATTCCTGATGATCTTCCTCTGTTTCGGTACAAAATCCGGTGATCATATCGGTGCTCAATCCGCAATCAGGCAATAATTCTTTTATCCGATCAACTTTTGCGATATACCATTCTCTTGTATAAGTTCTGTTCATCAACTGCAACATTCTTGTGCTACCACTTTGTACCGGAAGATGAATGTAATTGCAGATGTTGTCATATTTTTTTATCGTAAACAATACATCATCGGTAATGTCTTTAGGATGCGATGTAGAAAAGCGAACTCTTAGTAAAGGATCGATCTGAGCAACTCTTTCTAACAACTCCGCAAAGCTGGTTGTTTTATTTTCATTATTTGTATCCTGGTAGCTGTCTACATTTTGTCCGAGTAAAGTAACTTCTCTGTAACCTTGTTCAAATAGATCTTTACATTCATTGATGATACTTTCTGCATCACGACTTCTTTCTCTTCCTCTTGTAAACGGTACAACACAAAATGAACACATATTGTTACAACCTCTCATAATGCTTACAAAAGCATTCACTCCATTGCTGTTTAAACGAATGGGAGAAATGTCGGCGTAAGTTTCATCACGACTTAATAAAACATTCACTGCTTTTTGTCCGGTTTCGGCTTCTTCTATTAAGCCGGGTAATGTTCTATATGCATCCGGGCCAACAACCAGGTCAACTAATTTTTCTTCCTGAATGAATTTTTCCTTTAATCTTTCGGCCATACAACCCAATACGCCTACAAGCATTCCGGGTTTGGCTTTCTTTAATTTTCTGAATTCTGTCAGTCTTTTGCGGACGGTTAGTTCGGCCTTTTCTCTGATTGAGCAAGTGTTTACAAAAATGAGATCTGCTTGCTCGATATTTAATGTAGCACCAAAACCATTATTTTGTAGAATAGATGCTACCACCTCACTATCGGCAAAGTTCATAGCACAGCCATAGCTTTCAATATAAAAATGCTTTTTGTATTGGTTGTCATCCAGCTTGAACGGGGCAAAAGCTTCGCCTTGTCTTGTTTCGTCGTGGGTTTTTGTATCGTGTAATTGTAAACTTTCCATTGTTTTATCGGGCTGCAAAAATAAGCAATTATATGGAAAGATGTGTCAGATTGGCAGAAACGAGTTCTTGTTTTTTTTATTGAATGAAGTGGCTTTTCGGTTGATTTTCAATGAGTTTATTTAAAAATAACCGTACCTAACTGCTTTGTTAATTCTATCTCAATATTCTTTAAATACTGGTGTGTTTGTAATAAAATGAGTTGTTCTTCCGCTGTATGAGGTTTCTCCAGATCTTGCTGATTGGTTTCTATCATACGTTTTGTTTTTTTTAATTTGAGATAATTCAACGTAGAAAAAACCTCTTCCTTATATAGTTCGTCTCTGGTAAATATCTTGCCGTCAAATACTTCTTTCCAGTTAGGGCTTATTTCGTAATTGTAGTCCATTAGTCCAACAACCAGAGAGCTTAGTTCCATATCTTCATGATATAAAAAACTTTTTGCATTGGGTTCTAAACCTTCTTTATACCAAGTATGATAAGTGCGTATTGCCGGAATGAGATTTTTGTTTTCAATGAATTCATCCAGTTCATCAATAGGAATATGCTCAAAAAAATAGTCGGCTACTTTTTTTTCTTCATCCCAATCTCTTGTTCCGAATTCTATTAAACTTCTTACTATGGCTCTTTCATGTTGCTCATCTTTGTTAAGCAAGGCAGCTGCATCATCATCTTCAGGAGTATAGGTGCCTGACTGTTGATCATTGTTGGAAAAAATTTCATCTCTGTTCTGCCTGTTCTCTTCTTTGGTAATTTTTTCACGAATGAATTTATTGACCAGTGTATGCAAACCACTCTCGTCTATCTTTAACAGCTGAGCACATTGTTTGATGTAATCATCCTGTTTTGTAAAATCTTCTGCTTTATTGATTTTCGAAATTGTTTCTGCAACACGGTTAACCAGAGCGGATTTTTTTGTTGTATCCGTGCCAACTTCTTTTAAAGAAGTTTCGAGCTGAAACAGAATAAAATCTTTCTTATTATTAGCAATGAATTCATTGAATGCAGCTGCTCCAACCTTATTTACATAACTGTCCGGATCTTCCTTGTCTGGGATCAGTACCAACCTTACATTCAGACTCTCTTCCAAAGCAAGGTCGAGCCCACGTAAAGCCGCTTTGATACCGGCTCCATCACCATCATATATAATAGTAAGATTATTGGTGTATTTTTTTATCAACCGGAGTTGATCGGGGGTAAGCGATGTGCCGCCACTGGCAACAACATTTTCTATACCCGCTTGATGCAATGAAACAACATCCGTATAACCTTCAACCAATAGGCATTCATCAGCTCTGTCTATTGCCAGTCTTGCAAAATAACTACCATAAAGCAATTTGCTTTTTACATAAATATCATTCTCAGGTGTGTTGATATACTTGGGGGCTTTATCGGTAGTTTTTAAAACCCTTGCACCAAAGCCCAGCACTTTGCCACTTTGATTATGAATTGGAAAGATGATCCTACCCCGATAATTGTCCATTGGTTTATCATCACGAACAACCACCAATCCGCTTTTTTGTAATAATTCAAGATTGTATTGGGCCGCAATAGCTGCGGTAGCAAATCCATCTCTTGCTTCGGGATTAAAGCCAAGTTGAAATTTTTGAATAATCTCTTCTCTAAATCCTCTATGCTTTAAATAGCTCAGGCCAATATCACGACCTTCCTCCGTATTAAATAAATAATCGCTGAAAAATTTCTGTGCAAAATTGTTGATGATGTAGAGGCTATCTGCACTTTGCTGTTGAAGTTTTTGTTCGGGGCTGAGTTCTTTTTCTTCTATCTCAACATTGTACTTATTAGCTAACCATCGAAGCGCCTCTACATAACTATATTTTTCATGCTCCATTAAAAAGCTGATACTATTGCCGCTTCTGCCGCAACCAAAACACTTATAGATTTCTTTTGACGGGGATACCGTAAAAGACGGGCTTTTCTCATTATGAAAAGGGCAGAGGCCAAGATAATTGGTGCCTCTTTTCTTCAGTTTAATGAATGAGCCCACTATCTCGATAATATCGATACGGCTTAATATTTGTTGTATAGTGTTTTGTGAGATCAATTGTATAAAGCAACTGCAAATCTAAGGATTAGTCGGGAGAAGCGAAATTGTGAAATTTAAAAGACAATTGCATCTATAATTAATTACAAACTAATACCTTTATCAAATTAAATTAAAGAAAATGAAAAAAATAGTATTGCTTATCAGCATTGTATGGGCGGGAACAGCACACGCTCAAAAATTAGACGATATCAGAGAGGCGTTGGGAAAAAAAGAGATAGATTACGCAGGCGCTAAGGAAATGGTTGATAAATATTTAGCAAACCCTAAAAATGCAGCTAAATCAGACGGGTGGTATTACAAAGGCTATATATATAACGGATTGAGCAAAGGGGAGGCTACAAAAGGGCTTTGTGCAGATTGTAGAATGGAGGCTTTGGAAGCATTCAAAAAATATCAGGAGTTAGATCCGAAAAATATTTTGCTGAAACTGGAATTCAATGGTTCGTTGTTTGATCTTTATAATGGATATTTTGATCTTGGTGCAAAAGCTTATGGAGAAAGAAATTATAAAGATGCATTTCTGAATTTTAAAAATGCTTTAATAGTAGAAGACTATATACGCAGCAAAGACCTCGATTATCAGGGTACAAAGTTTCCTGCATTGGATACTTCGTTGGTACAAAACACCGCTATTGCTGCAAGGTTGGATAAAAATGATGATGGTGCTATTCCTTATTGTAAGTTGATCACCGATGCTGAGGTTGCAGGTAAAGAGTATCTAGATATTTACGAATTTGTTGCAGAGTATTACAAAAATAAAAAAGACGCAACAAATTTTGCCGCTGCTTTGGCTAAAGGCAGAAAAGTATTTCCCGACGAAGCATACTGGACTGCAATAGAAATGGAATCGGTAGGAGAAAATTCAACTAAAGAAGAGTTGTTTGTGAAATACGATGAGTTGATTCAGAAGAATCCGACCGACTATACATTAGTTTATAATTATGGTGTAGAGTTGTACAATTTTATTTATATCACTCATAAAGACAATCCTGCAAATAAAGCGTACAAGGCTAAGTTAACCGAAACGTTTAAGAAAGCAATAGCTCTTAAATCAACTCCCGAAACTAATTTATTAATGGCCAAACATCTTTACTACCAATCAGATGACCTGGCAGATGAAGCGAAACTGATCAAAGGCACTAAGCCGGAAGATGTAAAAAAACGTAAGGCGTTAAACGATGAAGCAACTGCAAGCAGAACTGAATGTATTGCTTATTGCGAAGCAGCAAATAAATATTACGCAGGCCTTTCTACTTTGCAGTCAAAACAAAAAACAGACTACAAAAGTTCTTTGGTGATGCTTCAAAATATTTATCAGTTAAAAAATGATAAAGTAAAAGTTGAAGAACTTGAAAAAGTATTGGTAACGCTGGATTAGAGACCCATCTTTTGAATCTTGACAAAATGAATTCATCTGTAGAAAGCAGTCCTTTGTCTGCCATTCGTTTGGTAGAATGTCCTCGTGACGCCATGCAGGGATGGAAGACATTTATTCCAACGCCCAAAAAAATAGAATACATCAATGCTTTATTAAAAGTAGGTTTTGATACAATAGATTTTGGAAGTTTTGTATCTCCGAAAGCTATTCCGCAAATGGCCGATACGAAAGATGTGATCGGTAAATTGCAATTGACAAACAGCAAATCAAAACTATTAGCCATTGTAGCAAATGAACGAGGCGCTGAAGAAGCTGTTGTCTATGATGAGATCAGCTATGTTGGTTTTCCTTTTTCAATTTCAGAAACATTTCAAAAGAGAAATACAAATTCTACCATCATTGAATCTTTAGGCAGGGTAGAAGCGATACAGGATCTTTGCATAAAAAATAAAAAGGAGCTGGTTGTATATTTATCAATGGGTTTTGGAAACCCTTATGGCGATATATACAATGAGGATATTGTAATGCAATGGACGGAGAAAATAATAGCGATGGGTATTGGTATTGTATCGATTGCAGATACAGTAGGTATTGCAACTTCAACACAGGTTTATTCTTTACTTTCAAAATTGGCCCCAAATTTTTCAAATACACAAATAGGAGTGCATTTACACTCCACTAATTTAAATTGGAAAGCCAAGGTTGACGCTGCTGTACAGGCAGGTTGTAAACGTTTCGACGGTGCATTGAAAGGTATAGGAGGTTGTCCGATGGCAAATGATGAACTGGTAGGTAATATGGATACAGAATTGATGGTGCCTTATTTTAAAGAAAAGAATTTATTAAATGGGTTAGACATGAATGCTTTGAAAGAAAGCAGTAATCTTGCATCTCAAATATTTGTGTAAACAAAATCATGAATTTTCATTTAGAGTTTACTCCCAAGCCTTTCGATAAGAAGATCGTACATCAGGATAATTTATTGCTGATCGGATCCTGTTTTACCGAAAACATCGGCACTAAATTAAAGCAGCATAAGTTTTCCGTGCTTGAAAATGCCAACGGCATATTATTTAATCCGATCAGTATTGCTAAATCAATTTCATCATATATCAAGAATAAAAAATATACTGAGTCAGATCTTTTTTACGCCAATGAATGCTGGAACAGTTGGGAACATCATAGTCGTTTCTCTCATCCCGAAAAAGCTGTTTGTTTAGAGATGATCAATCAGTCGCAGCAGGCTGCACATGATTTTTTGAAAACGGCAGACTGGGTACTGATCACCGTCGGTTCTGCATTTGTATATGAACTTGAAAGTAAAGATGTTGTTGCCAATTGTCACAAAATACCAACCGATAAATTCAATAAAAAATTGTTGAGTGTTGATGAAGTACATACGGTACTGAATACAATTGTTAAAGAAATGATCACCTTTAATCCAAATGTAAAAGTGATTTTCACCATCAGTCCGGTAAGGCATTTAAGAGATGGGTTTATTGAAAACAATAGAAGTAAATCGACATTGATACAAGCCGTACACCGATTGGTTGATGTAAGTGAAAATATATTTTATTTTCCTGCTTATGAGTTAGTGATCGATGATCTTAGAGACTATCGTTTTTATGCAGAAGATATGGTGCATCCGAATTATGCGGCTACGAATTATGTGTGGGATAAATTTGTTGCAACCTCTATCACTACAACTGCACAGCAATTAATGCAAGAGATAAATATCATTAATGCCGCAAAAAGCCACAAACCATTTAACCCAACATCTGAACAGCATAAAAAATTTCTGCAAAAAAATTTGGGGCTTGTAAAAAAACTACAATCAGAACATGCACATATAAATTTCGACGATGAAATAAACTATTTCACTTCGTAAATGCTGACCCTATCTTCAATCAACACATCGGCATATCGACCCATCAATGTATCCTATCACCCCTCACTTCAGCACTCTTCATAATTTCTTTTTCGTAAGTAAGCCATTCTTTCCAACGTTTTCTCACCTTCGTTTTGTCGATATAGGTTTCCGCCAACTCTATGAATAAAGTATAATGACCGGCTTCGCTTTCCATGAATTTTCTGTAAAAATTTCTCATGTACAGGTCATCCAGTCCTTCGCTTAATCTTTTAAAACGTTCGCAGCTACGGGCTTCTATCAATGCCATCATCAATAAATGATCTAACATGCGTTCATCAGGGCCGCCGCCCTTTTTAATAAATTCTATGAGTTTGTTTACGTATATGTCTTTTCGTTGTTTGCCAAGTTTCAATTTCCGTTTTTCCAATTCTGCCAATACCATTCTGAAATGCCCCCATTCCTCCGTTACAATCGGGCTCAATTCTTTTACCAGTTTTGTTTTGTCTGAATATCGCTGAATCAAAGTGATACAAGTTGTAGCCGCTTTTTGCTCACAATATGCATGATCGGTTAAGATCTCTTCGAGTTGCATTTCTGCAAGATTTACCCAACGTGGATCACTTGGTAACTGCAATCCGAGAATATTTTTTACATCAATACTTTCATTATTCATGGTGCAAAAATAAATAATACAATTTGGTTTGATGATGGCAGTTTTTCTTAATTTACAGAACAATTCATATTATGAAAATCTTGCCGTTCATTATTTCAACAGTTATTACTTCGGGCTTAGTAGTTGTGCTCAACTCAACGATGGTGCTGCCTGCTGCCTTGGGTAAATTATTGAGCCCACAGCACGGTATCTGGCAAAATGCAGAAAGTGCACATGAAGATTTTGCAGCAGATCTTAAATTTCCACAATTAAAGGGAAAGGCAGAAGTGTATTTTGATGATCAATTAATTCCCCATGTTTTTGCTGAAAATGACGAAGATCTTTCATTCATACAAGGCTACCTGCATGCAAAGTTCAGGTTGTTTCAAATGGATCTGCAAACAAAAGCAGCAGAGGGTAGGGCAAGCGAAATTGCCGGATCCAAAGCCATCAATTATGATAAAGAGCAACGCAGACTTGGTATGCGATATGCGGCGGAGAACTCTCTGATTGAAATGGAAAAGGATCCTGAGTCAAAATCTTTGTACGATGCTTATACAAACGGCATCAATGCATACATCTCAACACTTACAGAAGCCAATACACCAATTGAGTATAAGATACTGGATATGCAGCCGGAAAAATGGAGTAATATCCGCACTGCTTTATTGTTGAAGATGATGGCTAAAATGTTGAGCAGCGGAACTGAGAATGATCTTGAAAAAACAAATGCAAAAAGTATTTTATTGCCGGACGATTTGAAGGCGCTGTATCCTGAAGTATCCGATTCAACGGAGCCGATGATTCCGAAAGGTACTGTTTTTGAAAAACCTGGTATCATTCCTGTAAAGCCGACCAACGCAGATTCGTTGTATTTTGGTAATACAAGTTCTATTGCTGCTAAGGAAATTTCAAAACCGGATGTAAATAATGGCAGTAATAACTGGGCCGTTGCAGGAAGCAAAACTAAAAGTGGATCGCCGATCTTATGTAATGATCCACATTTGGAGTTATCCTTACCTTCTATTTGGTACGAAATGCAATTATCGACACCTGGTTTCAATGCGTATGGCGCTACATTACCCGGTAGTCCTTTTGTTATTATCGGGTTTAACGATAGTATAGCATGGGGCGTAACGAATGCACAAAGAGATGTTAAAGATTATTACGAGATCAAATTCAAAGACAAAACAAAAAAAGAATATTGGTTCGATAGCCAGTGGGTAGCTACAAAGATCAGGTACGAAGAAATTAAAGTTCGTGGAGGCAATACCGTTATAGACACAGTAGCATACACGGCTTTTGGCCCCGTAATGTTTGATGAAAGTTTTAGTAATTCTAACAGTAATAAGCGAAATCTGGCTGTTCGGTGGATGGCTCACGAAGGAAGCAATGAAGGCAAGACGCTTTATCTGTTGAACAGAGCACATAATTATATCGATTATGAAAATGCAATAAAATTTTTCGAGTGCCCCGGGCAGAATTTTATTTTTAGCAGCAAGTCGGGAGATATTGCCCTGTGGCAGCAAGGTAAGTTTCCGGCAAGATGGGAAGGGCAGGGTATATATATAATGCCGGGAGAAGATAGTAGTTATATGTGGCAGGGGTACATTCCGCAAATAGAAAATCCGCATGCGTTGAATCCGGAGAGAGGCTTTCTTACTAGTGCCAATCAGCGACCTGTAGATTCTACGTATCCTTATTTTATCCCGGGGCAATGGCTGATACCAAGATCAATTGCCATTACTCATTTTCTGAGTGATACAACAAAACGTTTTTCGCCTGATGATATGATGAAGCTACAGAACAATTATTTTAATGTTACTGCCGAAGATGTTTTACCCATCTTGTTTAAGTATGTTAAGGAAGAAATGCTGACTGTTCAGGAGAAAAAATATTTATCAGAATTAAAACAGTGGGATCTGATGGCATCTGCTAACAGCAAGGGACAAACAATATATGAAAGATGGTGGGAAACGCTTCAGCATAGTATATGGGATGATGAATTAGGTAAAACAAAAAGTGAAACGCCTTTCCCAATAGAGCAGACTACTTTGGAATTGCTGAAAAAGGATTCAGCAGTAAAATATATTGACAATGTAAACACAGTTCCTGCAGAAACTTTATTTGATCAGGTAACAGCTGCTCTCAAGGAAGCATCTATTGGTTTGGTTAAGGATGAAGCAGCCGGCGGAATTGAATGGATGAAAATTAATAAGCCGGCTATTTATCATTTACTTAAGGCAAACTTATTGCCATTTGCAAGAGAGCATTTAAGTGTAGGAGGCTATGGTAATATCATCAATGCTACTTATGGCAGCCATGGTCCAAGTTGGAGAATGGTGGTAAGTCTTACTCCTCAAACAGAGGCCTATGGTGTATATCCCGGTGGACAAAGTGGTAATCCGGGTAGTAAATTTTATGATAACTTTGTTGATCAATGGGCAGCAGGGAAATATCATCCGCTTTGGATGATGACAAAAAATGAAGTGAGTGATACACGTGTAAAATGGAAAATGGTTTTTTCAAAAAGTTGAATACGAAACGCATAAATCTATAAAACACCTTACATGAAATTCATTACCTCAATTCTGCTGATCGCTTTATTAAGCTTGGCGGCTTGCATGTACTTGCCCTGGTGGAGCATTGCCATTGTTGCTTTTATTGTTGCCGCTGCTATTCCTCAAAATCCTTACAAAGGATTTTTATCGGGATTTATTGCTTTATTCTTTTTATGGGGAGTTATTGCCTATGTCATTAGTATTAACAATGATGATGTGTTAGCTCATAAAGTATCATTGCTGGTCTTAAAGGTAGATAGTCCAATGTTACTGATTACAGCTACAGCGTTGATTGGTGCAATGGTGGCAGGGTTTGCTGCTCTGGCAGGAAGTTATCTTCGGGAGAATAATTAGTTTTTACCGCCGCTAACAAAATCGGGGGTAATTTCGTTGCAATATTTCTATATGCGTAATTTATTATTTTTAGTCTGTACTCTGTTTTCATTTGAAGTTTCTGCACAGAAAATTTTCGGAACTGTTTACAATGAGCAAGGCGATCTGTTGCCGTATTCATCCATTACTATAAAAGGCACTTCTATTGGGGCAAGTGCAAACAATCGGGCAAAATTTGCCATCAATGTATCTCCCGGAAATTATACGGTTATATGCCAGCACATAGGTTATGCAGCTAAAGAGATAACAATGACCGTTGGTTCGGAAGACAAAGAAGCCTTTTTTATTTTGGCCGAACAAAGGTTGATGATGAAAGAAGTAGTGGTGCAATCCAATGCTGAAGATCCAGCTTATGAGATCATTCGTCAGGCTATAAAAAAACAATCGTATTATCTTAAGCAGGTGAAAGCTTTTGAATGTGATCTTTATGCAAAAGATATGATCAAACTCCGGAGTTTTCCAAAAAAGATATTCGGACAAAAAGTAGAAGCAGATGACAGAGAAGAGATGATGCTGGATACAATGGGACAAGGAATTATTTACTTGTCGGAGTCGATTGCTAAAGTAGCCATTGCACAACCCGATAAATTTAAGATGGAAGTGCAAAGTAGTAGAGTGAGTGGCAGTAATAGTTTTGGGTTTACGTTCCCTACTTTTATAAGTTTATACAATAATAATGTAACCATATTCTCTGAAAAGCTTAACCCAAGGGGCTTTGTGTCGCCAATAGCAGATGGTGCCATTGGGTTCTATAAGTTTAAGTATTTAGGAAGTTTTTTTGAAAATGGGAAGGAAATACATACCATACGTATTACCCCCCGCCGTAATTATGAACCGCTTTTTTCAGGGATCATCAATATTACAGAAGGAGATTGGAGAATACATAGTCTCGATCTTACACTTACCAAAAAAGCTCAGTTGGAAATAATTGATACACTTCAGATCACTCAGTTCCATGTACCTGTGGGTGAAGATATTTGGCGAGTGAAAAATCAACTCTTGCATTTTAATTTTAACCAGCTTGGTATTAATGCGGTAGGAAATTTTGTGAATGTTTATTCAGACTATAAACTCAATCCGAAATTTGCAAAAGGTTTTTTTGATAAAGTAGTCATCAAATATGATACAGGTGTCAGCAATAAGCCAAAGCTATATTGGGACAGCATTCGCCCCGTTCCGTTGGAGAAAGAAGAAGTTAAAGACTATCAAGTTAAAGACAGTTTATTTGAAGCCAGAAAAGACACAGGCTGGAGCAAAGCAACAATGGATTCATTGAGAAAAAAACAAGGCCAGCTAAAACCGTTGAAAGTTTTCTGGAGTGGTATTAACCGGACGCATTATGGCAAGAATAACAATTTTGAATGGGGTATCAGTCCGTTAATAAAAAAACTACAGTATAATCCTGCGGAAGGAGTGGTGTTACTGGCGGAAGGGTATTACAGAAAATATTTTAAACGATCGTCTACCAATCTATTAATAGAGCCTTCTATAAGGTATGGCTTCAGTAATACGCATCTGAATGCACATGTTGATGTATCGCTCCGTACAAGGGAGTTTGATGAGGGGGCACTCAAAAGGCATACATGGAATTTTTCCGGAGGAAAAAGAGTGATCCAATTTAATAAAGAAAGTCCGATCACGCCTTTAGTGAATTCAATCAGCACTTTATTTTATGGCGACAATTTCATGAAAACGTACGAAAATTGGTTTGGCGAAATAAAGTATAGTAAGCGGTATGAAAGTGGCTTACGGTTTAGTATAAACGCTTTGTTCGAAGATAGGATTCCTTTGAATAACACAACCGTTTTTACGGTTTTTAAGAACGATAAAGTAAATATCACACCGAATTATCCATACGAAAAAATAGCAGCACAATTTAACAGGCATCAGGCTTTCGTACTTGGGGTAGATATCAGCATTAAGCCCGGGCAAAAATACATTCAATACCCCAATAGTAAACAATCGCTGGGCTCAAAATATCCAAGACTTAGCCTGAGTTATATAAAAGGTATCAAGGGGCTCATCGGTAGCGACACTGATTATGACAAGTGGAAGTTTACCGTAAATGACGACAAAAATTTTAAACTGGCAGGTCTTTTAAAATATAAATTATCGATCGGAGGTTTTTTAAATAAACGGTCTGTTTATATACAGGATTATCAACATTTTAATGGCAATCGAAGTTTTGCCGCAAGCGAATATGTCAATAGTTTTCAACTGGCTCCGTATTATGCAAACAGTACCACGGCCAGTCTCTATACGATAGCACACGTAGAGCATCATTTCAATGGCTTGCTTACAAATAAAATTCCGTTGTTCAACAGGTTGAACTGGAATATGGTAGGAGGTAGCAATGCATTTTTCATAGATAAGGGAAATAATTATGTTGAATTATTTGTAGGGCTTGAAAATATTCTGAAAATTTTCAGAATAGATTTTGTTGCAGCTTTTGCGAATGGGAAAAAAGGGGCTACGGGTTTGAGGCTCGGTTTTGGAGGATTAATAGGTGGTAGTGTAGCTGTAAAGGATAATTCAAATGGTATTTCTATTGGGTTTTAACTTTCATAAAATTCTTATCTTTGCATTTCAATTTGGTTTGCCCTGCAAGCATCCAATCCATGCCCTGAGCAAAAGCGAAGGGTCTAAAGGTTTCACACCTAAGGTGTGATCAAATTAAATTTTATGGCAGTACTACACAACCGCATATCTCAGGCGGAGTTAAAAAAGCTACTGTACGCTGAAACTGAAAAGCGTACTACTATTTCCTTTTATCAATATTTTCCGATAAATGAACCCAAGCATTTCAGAGATGAAATGTATAAGGCATTAGATGAATTGAAAGTTTTCGGAAGAATATATGTTGCACATGAAGGCATCAATGCACAGATCAGTGTGCCGGAGAGTAATTTTGAAAAACTAAAAAACTACATGTATTCAATCAACGGATTAAATGGTATTCGGTTAAATATTGCGGTAGATGATGACGGCAAAAGTTTTTGGGTACTCAAAATAAAGGTGAGAGAGAAAGTTGTAGCCGATGGCATTACGGATCCTTCTTTTAGTATGGAAAATAAAGGTAAGTATGTAAATGCCGAGCAGATGAATGAATTGCTGAAAGATGATGATACGGTAGTGATTGACATGCGTAATCATTATGAATATGAAGTAGGGCATTTTGAAAGGGCCATTGAAATACCGAGTGATACATTCAGAGAACAGTTGCCCATGGCTGTTAGTATGATGGAAGATAAGAAGGATAAGAACATCATCATGTATTGCACCGGAGGCATTCGTTGTGAGAAAGCCAGTGCCTATATGTTGCATAATGGCTTTAAAAATGTTTTTCATTTAGAAGGAGGAGTGATCAATTATGCCCGTGAAGCAAAAGCAAAGCAATTAGAAAGTAAGTTCATCGGTAAAAATTTTGTGTTTGATGACAGGTTAGGAGAGCGGATCACAGAAGATATTATTGCTAAATGCCATCAATGCGGAAAGCCTGCTGATACGCATACCAATTGCAAAAATGACGGTTGTCATTTATTGTTTATCCAATGCGATGAGTGTGCCGAAAAGTATGATGGCTGTTGCAGTACAGCATGTCAGACTGTTCACAATTTGCCGGTCGAACAACAGAAAGAATTAAGAAAAGGAATAGATAAAGGGCGGATGGTTTTTAACAAAAGTAAGCAACGCTTGCGCCCAAGATTGAATGAGGATAATAATACAGATTAATTGATTTGCGTTATTATCCCAATAATTTATCTAATGAATTGGTGATACTTCTTTCAATAACTTCTTCGCTAAGATCTTTGCGGATAAATTTTTCGCCGATCACTTTTTCATACAATTCAATATATCGTTGAGAGATGGTATTGATGAATTCGTCACTCATTTCAGGAACAGTTTGTCCTTCTTTTCCCATAAAATTATTTTCAATCAACCATTCTCTTACAAACTCTTTACTGAGCTGTTTTTGTTTTTCTCCTTTTAATTGTCTTTCGCCATAAACGTCAGCATAAAAATATCTAGAGCTGTCCGGAGTATGAATCTCATCCATCAAATATATTTGATCGCCGATCTTGCCAAATTCATACTTTGTATCTACTAAAATAAGGCCTTGTTTGGCTGCCAATTTTTTACCTCTTTCAAACAACGCATAAGTATACTTCTCAAGAATAGCATAATCCTGCTCACTTACAATGCCTCTTGCAATTATATCTTCTTTGCTTATATCTTCATCGTGCCCTACATCTGCTTTGGTGGTAGGAGTTATGATCGGAAAATGGAAAAAATCATTTTCGTTTAACCCTTCGGGTAAGGTAACACCGCACAAAGTTCTTTTACCGCTGTTGTAAGTCCTCCAGGCATGACCGGTTAGGTTACCACGTATCACCATTTCTACTTTAAACGGAATACATTTTTTGCCCAATGCACTATTTGGTGTAGGTGTGTTGATAAGCCAATTTGGACAAATATCTTCAGTAGCTTTAAGCATGTATGCAGCTATTTGATTTAGTACTTGTCCTTTATAGGGTATGGGTTTAGGTAAGATAACATCAAAAGCAGAAATACGATTACTTGCGATCATCACAAGCCATTTATCAGCTATGGTATAAACATCTCTTACTTTTCCGCTGTAGAAGTTTGTTTGTTGGGGGAATTGAAACACTGCCATTGTGCTAAAGTACTTGCAACTATTTAAAACACCCAATTTTGGTCTGCAAAAATGTCAACAATAGGTTAGAAATAAAATTTTTGAAAGAAGGTAACAATCCTTATTTTGCTGTAAATTTAAAATTAAAACGATGCTTAATATGAGAAAAAATGCAAGCTATTTGCTGGCTTTGTTTTTAGCCCAGTTTTTATCGATTGCGGCTTTTGCGCAAACCAATACCATAATAGGTAAAATAAAGAACAGCGTAACTAATGAAAATGCCGCTGCCGTATCTGTGACAGTCAAAGGTGGTTCAGATGGTACATTTACGGATGATAAGGGTAATTTCAAATTAACTACAACTCAAAAATTTCCTGTTACATTATTATTCTCATCCATTGGGTATGAATTACAGGAAATAACAGTGAATGATGCTTCTCAACTTGTTGATATAGCCTTTAAACCTTCCGCTGCATTAGGTCAGGAAGTTGTAGTCTCAGCGTCAAGAGTACCGCAAAAAATTCTGGAATCGCCTGTTTCTGTTGAAAGGGTGAATGCATCTGCTATCAGAAATTCGCCGGTTGCTAACTTTTATGATGTTGTAACAACTTTAAAAGGCGTTGATGTCTCTACCTCTTCTTTAACATTTAAAACGCCTACCACAAGAGGTTTTAATTCGAGTGGTAACGTTCGTTTCAATCAATTGGTGGATGGAATGGATAATCAGGCACCGGGTTTGAATTTTTCGGTGGGTGCTATCATTGGTTTAAGTGAGCTGGATGTTGATAATATTGAACTGTTATCCGGAGCGTCTTCTGCATTGTATGGCCCCGGTGGTATGAATGGTACATTATTAATGACAAGTAAGAATCCTTTTAAATATCAGGGCCTTTCATTTCTTGTTAAAACCGGCGCAATGCATACCGATGGCAAACAAAGAGATATTTCTCCTTATTACAACTGGAATTTAAGATGGGCAAAAAAAGTATCGGATAAATTTGCTTTTAAAATAAATGCGGAGTTGATTCAGGCTAAAGACTGGTTGGGTTCTGATTACAGAAATTACAACAGAACTGCAGGATATTATGGCGATGTTAAAGCAGGTTCAAGAACGACCGATCCTAATTATGATGGCGTAAGTGTTTTTGGTGATGAAACATCTATAGATATTATGCCGAGTTTGATACAGTTAACTAACGGTGGTGCAGTACTAACGGGACTTGGTGTTGATATAACAAAACCAATGTTTGTATCACGTACAGGTTATACTGAAAAAGAAGTAGTAAATCCTAATACAGTTAATTTTAAAGTTGGGGGTGCTTTCCATTATAAACTTACACCTAAGATCGAAGCATCACTTACGGGATACTGGGGAACAGGAAATACAATTTATACAGGTGCATCGAGATATAATATCAGAGATTTTAAAATGGGACAGTATAAACTTGAATTCAATCACAAAAAATGGATGTTAAGAGCTTATACTACTCAGGAAAATGCCGGTAATACTTTCAATGCAACTGTTACAACTCAGTTATTCAACGAAAGCTGGAAGCCTTCTGAACTTTGGTATCCTTCATACGTTTATAAATTTACATCAGACCTACTTTCATTTGTGCCTGTTATGACAGCGCATAATAATGCAAGAGCAGCAGCCGATGTGGGCAGACCGGTTGCAGGAACGGCAGCTTTCAGAAATGCTTATAATACGGTAGCAGGTAAGCCTGTACCCCTTGGTGGTATGTTGTTAGACAGATCTGACCTTTATAATATTGAGGGGTCTTATGATTTATCTTCTGTTACAAGTAAAGTGGCTGATATTATTATTGGGGCTAACTATAAAGAATATGTTTTAAATTCTCAAGGAACTTTGTTTGCAGATACCGCAGGGACGATAGGAATAAGCGAATTTGGGTTTTATGCACAGGCAACAAGACAAGTGATTGATCGTTTGAAACTTACCCTTTCAGGCAGATATGATAAGAATGAAAATTTTGAAGGACGTTTTACTCCAAGAGCTACTGCAGTTTACAAAGTAGCAAAAGATAATAATGTAAGGTTGTCATTTCAAACAGCTTATCGCTTTCCTTCAAACCAAATGCAATGGATCAGTTTGCCTATTGGTACCGATACAAGATTGATAGGTAGTAACAAAGCGTTCATTGATATCTTCCATTTTGATACTAATCCGTTATACGATTATGAAGCAATGCGTAAAGGAAATTTAACGCCGTTTACTTTAAAACAAGTTAAGCCTGAATCGCTTTCGTCTTTTGAACTTGGCTATAAAGGATTGCTGTCTCAAGGTAAATTATTGTTAGATGCGTATGGCTATTTTGGTCAGTATAAAGATTTTCTTGGAAGATATATTGTAGTTCAAAGTAAAACAAACAGTGCTGTTACATTGGCAGATACTACAACAGGGATGAAATATTCTTTACCGATCAACACTACCGACAAAGTAAAAACTTATGGGTTTGGGTTGAGTGTTGATTACAGATTACCAAAAAACTTTACGCTTGGTTTTAATATTGCTTCAGATATTCTGAAAGATGTGCCGGCAAATTTTGTAGCATACTTCAATGCGCCAAAATATAAAGCAAATGTATCTATTGGAAATACAGCTTTCGGACCGAGCAAACGTTATGGATTTAATGTGGCTTACAGATGGCAGGATGCTTACTTCTATCAAGGAGATTTTGGCAATGGTAATTTGCCTGCTGTACAAACGCTGGATGCTCAGATCAGTTACAAATTCCCATCAACAAAATCTGTATTGAAATTAGGAGCTAATAATTTATTGAATCAATACTATTACAATGCGATCGGTAACTCACAGATCGGTGGATTGTACTATGTAAGTTTTGGTTACAATATTTATTAATAGGCTGTTATCTGAAAAAAAAATTAAATCATTTAAATTATTATAAAATGAAATCTCTAAAAATGAATTTTAAGATCCTTCTTGTACCGATAGTAGCGGTATCAGCGATTTTAACTTCGTGTAATAAAGACCTGGAAAGTTTTGCGGAATTAACAACGCCCCCTGTAGTTCCTCCAACAGGAATTACAATGGCAGCTTATCTAGATGGTGATGCCAATTATTCATTGTTTGATACGGCTTTAAAAGCTACCGGATTGCATGCTGCAATTTTTAGTCAGCCTGGAGCATATACAGTCTATGCGCCGAGTAATACGGCTATAAAAACTGTATTAGGTGCATTGTTCTCTATTCCGGGAGGTTCTCCGGATGCGGTGTATGAAGGTGCATTAAAGAATCCGGCTTTTAAGAGTACACTTACAAGTATTGTGTTGTATCATATCATGGTAACCAAACAACCGGTTGCTAATTTCTCTACAGTATTTCCAAACAAGTCTTACTCTTCGGCATTGCCATTAGATCCTGTTGTGCCATTCCGAATGAATTTATTTCCATCTGCAAGAACAGGGGTAAACTATGTAAACAATATTCCTATTACAGCGCCTGATCTGTTTTCGGGTTCAAATGGTGTAATACATGGTATTCCGGCTATGCTGCTTCCTGCAAGCGGAACATTGAAAACCACTATAGCCGGCGAATCTTCACTTTCCTATTTCAGAGCAGCTGTTGCCCGTGCAGATAGTGGATCGGTTGGTCTATCAAAATTTGATTCACTGTTGAATTATGCGCCTACAAATATGACTGTATTAGCACCAAATGATAATGCATTCAAAGCATTAATTTATAATTTGGTTTATGGTAAAGTATTTCTTGCAACTGGTGATGCAACCATTGCTAATGCACAGGCTAACGGTGCGGTTGCGGCAGGGCCAGCTTTCTTAGGTACAAATAATGTTACGACCGAATTGGTTAAGGGTATAGTTGCCTATCATTTACTAGCTTCATTAACTACCGATACCAAAACACCGTATCAACCAAATATAAGAGCATTCTCAGTTAATTTTTCTGCTACTCCGTCGTTCATAAAAACGCTTGTGAACAATGGCGTACCGGTTCATCCGGGAGTGATGGTGCAACCTACATTTACAGGCCCTGTGGTAAGCAGTTTGAAATTTTCAGGCTTAGGTACTTTCCCTCCGGGAGGAACAGCTTTTAGTGATCCACCTGCCTCAGCTTTAATATCACCTACAACAGGTAGTCTTGATAGAACAGGCGTGAATGGGGTGTACTACGTAATCGATAAGGTTTTATTGCCACAATAACCAGATCATTTATATTGAGCATAAAAAAGCCCCTGACATGTCGGGGGCTTTTTTACTTAATTATTTTTAGCGATGAAATGTGTTTTCATTATATCAAATACTTTTTCTTTTAAATCTTTAACCGTTGTGTTATTGGATGAAACGGGAGGAAGAAAATCCATCCTCAATTTTGTTGGCAGTAGATAAAAGAATTTATCAATTGGCATTGCTTTCTTTGTGCCGCTGATAACACAAGGTAAAATATCTTTTCCGGCATCGATAGCTAACTTAAATGCACCATCGTAAAATTGTTTGAGTGGTTCTTGTGTTCTGTTACGGGTTCCCTCCGGATAAATGCACATGTGCATACCTGTTAGTAATACCTGTTTCATGGCTTCAAAGCTTCTTTTTCTGCTCAATTCATCTTTTCTATTTACCAAAATGGCTCCTTTGCTGTAAAAAAATCCAAACAAAGGTACTTTGGCAAAAGATGCTTTAGCAATCGTTTTGTTGGCACCGGGTACATATGGTGCAGATAAAGGTACATCGAGCAGGGCATTGTGGTTGAAGACAACAATGTATGAGGTGTTTGGCTGGAAATTTTCTCGTCCTGTTATTTTAACCGGACAGCCTACTAAGAACAACCATACATTCATCCATATTCTGGATACCATAATAAAATAGATCTGCCCGCCGGGGTTAGGAATAGCATAAGCGATCATGGATGGTAAAAAAATAATAAGAAAAGTAGCGACGAAAGTAAGAAGTCCCCACAGTGCCCAAATTCTTGCAAATATATTTTTGATCATGTTGTATTGAAAATTTAAGGAGTCAATAATTTCCAGTCGATGGGAGGGTACCCTTGCTCAACAAGATATTCATTGGTTTTTGAAAAATGGTTGCAGCCGAAAAAGCCTTTATCGGCACTAAAAGGAGATGGATGAGCTGCTTTTAATACATGGTGCTTTGTTTCATCTATCAAACTTTGTTTCTCCTGCGCAAATTTACCCCATAATAAAAATACCACACCTGTTTTTTCATCCGATATTTTTTGAATGACAGCATCTGTAAAATTCATCCAGCCTATTTTTGAATGACTGGCCGGTTCGTTAGCCCTTACCGTTAGTATTGCATTTAACAACAATACTCCCTGCTCTGCCCATTTGGTAAGATTGCCATATGCTGCAGGCATGGCCACACCAATGTCTTTTTGTATTTCTTTATACATGTTCACCAATGACGGAGGTGGTTTAATACCATTCGGGACAGAAAAACTTAAGCCATGCGCCTGACCCGGATTGTGATAGGGGTCTTGCCCTAAAATAACCACCCTGGTTTTATCAAATGGGGTTTGATTGAAAGCATTGAAAATAAGTGGTCCCGGCGGGTAAATGGTTTTACCTGCAAGCTTTTCGGTTTTCAAAAAAGTGACGATCTCTAAAAAATAGGGTTTAGTGAATTCATGCTTTAGCGCTTCTTTCCACGAAGGCTCCATCTTTACATCCATCGGTCGTATATTTTGGTAAAAGTACAAGTTTATATAGTTATTACTGTAACGCACATTTCGTGTATAAAAATCAGATTCGGTAAATGATAAAATACTTTATATTAGTGTTGATTTTACACTTTTAATTTACTTGATATGAGAAAAAATCTACTATTGCTTTTTACCTTTTTTACCTTGATACAATCTTCTAAAGCCGACTATGGTATTTGGGCCTCGGGTATTTATTTGAAGGTGAATGCAAATCCTTTTGAATTTTATAGTACACTTTTACAGAACAATCCAAACTCGATCGGCAGTGTAAATTTTGGTGGTGATTTGGGTGCTTTTCAACAAAATTCCGGTACACTGGTGATTGGTGGCGCCGAAATAAAGACTTTTAGGAATGGAGGCAATGTTTGTGGAGGCGTTTTGCGTTACACAATATATCCTCGAGGAGCAAGGCCGGTATCTCCGGTTTTCTCACCAATAAATCTTAATTTTTTCTGCGATTGTAGTGGTGGTACTTTTTGCGGAGGAGGTACATGTACAGATGGAGTTGATCAGAAATGGCAGACTGTTGGTCAAAACATCGATCTTACGCAAACTACGCAGGGTCTTTATACTTTGGAGATATATTACGAATGCAGTGGGGCTTCAAGTGGTGGCGGTTGTGCTGAAACAAATTATGATGGAAACTCGGGCAATAACTACAAAGCAGATTTTGAAATTGCGGCTGTAGCACCCGTGAATTTTTCCGGCCTATCGGCTTCTGTTATTAATAGCAGTGTGCAATTAAAATGGAGCATTCAAAATGATGAAGATGTTGCGTCATATGAAATTGAAAGATCTACCGATGGTATCAATTTCAGTTCATTAAAAACAGTAGCTTCTCTCAAGTCTAATTTATTACACAATTATTTTTCATCGGATTTTGATCTGCTACAAGGAAATGTTTATTACAGACTTAAGCTGCATAAAATAGATAACAGTGTCATCTATTCGAAAATATGTCGTATTGATCTTAGCAAACCCGCCGATCATTTAGTGGTGCTATCTAATCAGGCAACGGGTGTTGTAGGATTGCGTTTGAATACACTGCCCAAGGGTAAATACGATCTGTGGATATTTAATAATACCGGGCAACGGATGGCAAGCTATCCTTTAACACATGATGGCATTGATAAAATAGTTCCGATCAATACAAGTTTGAATAAAGGAGTTTACCGTTTAGTGCTTTCAAATGGCAGAGAGAATTTTAAAACTTCATTTTTAGTGAAATGATATATCAGGTCATGGAATTAGATAAAAAGCCTCGAAATAATTTCGAGGCTTTTTTATTTGTGATCGGAAAAATTTTGAAGCTTTATTTTTCAAGTATTGGCAAATACTGTTTCCAAGGGCCAACTTCATTTGTATATTGTTTTGCCATTACCCTTGCAATTTGAGCAATATGCCCGAGGTCATGTGTTGTCCATGTAGCAAGAAGTTCTTCAAGAGTAACTTCGCCAAATGCAGGATGTATACCCTTCTTCGTAAGATCTTTTGCATTGATCTTTTTTGATTTCAGTATTTCAATATTTTGTTTGCGTACTGTTTTAAACTCATCAAGCAGTTGAGTAATGTTTTTTCCTTTGCTTTCTTCGAATTGTGCAAACCTGTCGAAAGGGGTAAAGCTTTTGTTGTCTGCTTCAGAAAGAATGATAGCCATTCTGGTTATCCAATCGGTTCTTTCTCCGTGAATTAAATGGCCAACAATATCAAAGGGGCTCCAGGTATTTTCGCCTTCGTTGGTCATTAGCCATTCTTCGCTTATACCATTCAATAAAGCTTCTATTACGAATGGTGTTCTGCTAAGAATTTCTATGGATCTATTTAAATCGAATTGCATGTAAATGAGTTTTGTGTTGAGATTAAATATTTGCTATAGCTCATTTTTATTTATCTACTGTGTAATTCAGTTCAGTTACTCCAGAACTGAATTGTCGGGTTGTTAATAGGGTTAATTTTATTTTGTCTTTGATGTTTGTGAATAGTGGAATACCTTGTCCAAGGATAATTGGGTTGACAAATAACCAATAGCCGTCGATCAGGTTTTGTTGGATCAATGCATGAGTTGCTGTGGGGCTACCAAAGAGCAGGATGTCTGTTCCGGGCTTTTCTTTTACTTTATTAATGCTGTCTGCAAGATGGTCGCTGATGATTGTAGTGTTGGTCAGATCTGCACCTTTCATTGTTTTTGACAGCACAACTTTATGCACTTTGCTATACCACTTTGAATGTTCGATGTCGTGTTTGGTTGCTGTTGGTTTATCTGCTGCAGTAGGCCAGTAGCTTTCCATTAATTCATAGGTTACTCGTCCATACATTGAAATATCGCCTTCGCTTATTCGCTTGCCGACATGATTGAAAATTTCGGGATCGATTTTTATCCAATCCATTTCTCCGTTTGGGCCTGCTACAAAACCATCGAGGGATATGTGCATGAATGAAATTATTTTTCTCATGTGGTTTTATTTTTTTTGTTTATGTATTCGTCTGTAAAATGTTGTTTATGTTTCGGTTCAGAAAATTTGTCTGCATTGTATTCCTTTGAGTTTCCTTTTGGAATAGAAAGGGAAGTCCAATTTTCGTTACACAATAATTTTCCGATAAAAACAATTTGTCCAACATGATATGGATAATGAGCAAGCTGTCGGTTTATCGCTTCCGTTATTGTATGTCCTTGATTTCTTATGAATATTTCCTTTGCCAAGTCATTTTTTGTCAACGGATTTATTGCGTTGAACAAACAAGTCCAACCTTCATTCCATTTTTCTAAAAGTTCAGTTCTGTCGGCAATGTCATTCTCAAATTCAGCATCACGTTGTCGCCATTCTTTTTCTCCGTCTGTTGTCAAAAAATCTGTCCAACGAGAAAGCATGTTTCCCCACAAATGCTTTACAATTGTCGCAATACTATTACTTTCTTTGTTTAATTGTCTGAAAAGTTGTTCGTCAGTTAGTTGCGAAAAAGTTTTTTCTCCAAGCATTTTGTAATACTCAAATTGTTTTTTCGCACTGTCTAAAAAGTCGTTTGTCATATCAATTTTGTGTCTTTTTTTCTCTGTAAGTTTCGGGTTTTCTATAATTGCCACCAACACTTAAATTTATGCCATTGCAAATTATTCTCAAAAAATGCATTCGATTAAAAACTAGTGTATTAATGTTGGCCTTTTTGTATAGTTTCCGGCGTCAATGATATTGTACATTTAAGCGTGTTATGCCAGACAAATATAGTTTTTAAGACTACGGTTGTCCATTAGAAGGTTCAGTAAAGAGATCTTGCTGAATGGCTGCCGGATGGAAGCGGTAGCCGACGCAGGAGGGCTATAAGCGAACAGCCGGAACCAATGCTGCTACTTGTACAAAAGCTCACAGCCCCCAAATAAAAAAGCCCTGCAATTTGCAAGGCTTAACTTTTATCTCGTGATCTGGATTGGATTCGAACCAATGACCCTCAGCTTAGAAGGCTGATGCTCTATCCAGCTGAGCTACCAGACCTGATTTTGAGGCTGCAAATATAGGAAAAAAGAATTTAGTTTTTTGTTTTTAGTTCATGGTTTTTAGTCCATGGCCTATGGATTAAAGACCATGGACTAAACTGACTTAATGTTTGTGTCTTCTTTTCTTAATAATACCGCCTTTTGTATCTTTTACTGCACTCATTACCACAAATGCGTTAGGGTCTATTTTAGTGATCTCGGTGTTTAATTTGTTCAACTCCAGACGGGTTATAATGGTATAAACGATATCTACTTCGGAGGTTTCGCCGCTTTTGCCATAGCCTTTTTTGCCTTTGTATACGGTAACACCTCGTCCTAGTTCGGCAATGATCATTTCTCTTATTTCTTCGTTGTGGGAAGATATAATGGTTACACCGGTGTACTCTTCTATACCTTCAATTACAAAATCGAGGGTTTTGGATGCCGCCAGATAAGTAATGAGTGAATACAATGCTGCATCAATAGAAAGGAGATAGGCTGCTACCGAAAATACCAAAATATTGATGCCAATGATGATATCACCAATGGTAGTACCAAACCTGCGACTCAGGTAAATGGCCAAAACTTCAGTGCCATCGATCACTGCACCACCTCTAACGGAAAGTCCGATACCGGCACCTAGAAAGAAACCGCCGAATACGGCTACAAGCAACTTATCTTCCGTAACAGTTTTGAAATGTATTGAAGCTACTGCTATTGCTAGTCCGGTAATAGCCAATGCTGTTTTTATAGCAAATTGTTTGCTGATGAGTTTATAACCGAGGTAGACAAAGGGAATATTGATGATCAATATTAATATGTAAAGTGGGATATTGGTTACTTCATGTGTAAGTAATGAAATGCCGGTGGCACCACCATCTACAAATCTGTTTGGTATTAAAAAGCTTTCGAGGCCGAATGCGGCAGATATTATACCGGCCGTAATAAGAATAATATCTTTTACCCAACGAAATACATTGATCTTAAGCTCACGATATCCTTTGGCAAGTTCAAAAGATGAGTATTCGGCACCGTGATTTGGATCCTTATCTTCAAGGATGTTCTCAATGATTATTTTTTTCCAGAAATTTCTCATTGGTGGCAAGTTACGAAAATTAGGAGTAGTAATTTACGATGTACGATGTACGATTTTCTTAAGCTTTAGAAGTATTCGTTTTAAGGAAATACTATACAAGTCGAAAGGCATCGTAAATCGAACGTCCTTATAATTAATTTAACTTTTCCTCTAATTCCATAACTTTTTCAAAAACAATTTCATATTCTTTATTTAAAGAAGATAGTTCTGTTGAGATGTTTTTGTAATCTGTTTCGGTTTGTTGAAATTTTTCTTTGTTGGCATAGTTTCCGGGATCGGCCATTGCAGTTTCTAATTCGGCTTTGCGTTTATTCAAGACCGCTAGTTTTTCTTCTATCTGTTGAAAACGGTTCTTATTTTTTTGATATTCTTTTTTTAGTTCTTTGTCGATGGAAGTGTTTTTTTCTGTAGGTGCCGGTACAGGTTTTACTTCTTCTTTTATAACAGACTTGGTCTCTTTGCCTTTATTTTCGTTGCCTTCAGCCTTTTTTGCGGCCTCTCTTCTTGCTTTCCATTCTTCCCACTCAGCATAAGTACCTTTGAATTCCACTATTTTATGGTCTTCTATCTCCCATATTTTATTGGCAATTTTACTTACAAAATGCCTGTCGTGACTTACAAATACCAGACTGCCTTCGTAATTGTTCAATGCGTTGATCAAGAGGTCAACGGAATGAATGTCCAAGTGGTTGGTAGGTTCATCGAGCATTAAGAAGTTGGCTTTGCTGACAATTGTTTTTGCCAAAGCCACTCTCGCTTTTTCTCCACCGCTTAATACTTTAATTCTTTTATCTACATCATCGCCACTAAATAAGAAACAACCTAATAAACTTCTTAATTCAAGATCTGTTTTGCCGCTTCGGCTTTCTCTCATTTCATCCAGCACCGTATTTTCTATATTCAGTGCTTCGAGTTGATGCTGTGCATAAAAAGATTCTTCTACATTATGTCCCCAAACTCTGTCGCCGGTAAATTGTTCATTGCCGACAATTATCCTTAATAATGTCGATTTACCTTTACCGTTAGCACCAATCAATGCGATCTTATCTCCACGGTCAATTTCAGCACCAGTGTTTTCCATTATTTTCAGGTCGCCGAAACTTTTGCTGATATTTTTTAATGTACATAACACTCTACCCGGTTGTTTATCAACAATAAAATTGATACGCATATTCGGACGTTCAATTTCTACATTCTCAATTCTATCTAATTTCTCTAAACGTTTTACAATACTTTGTGCGGCAGCAGCCTTGCTGGCTTTTGCTTTGAAGCGTTCAACAAATCGTTCATTCTGACGAATATAATCCTGCTGATTTTCGTAAGCTTTTTGTTGTATTTCTACACGTAATGCTTTTTCTGTTTCGTAATAAGAATAGTTGCCGGTATAAAAATGTAATTTTTGTTGATAGAGTTCTACCACTTTATTAACCATTCTATCTAAAAAATAACGGTCATGGCTAACCATTACAACGGCTCCTTGATAATGTTGCAAATATTTTTCGAGCCATTCAATGCTTGGTAGATCCAAGTGATTCGTAGGTTCATCCAGCAACAATACATCGGGTGCCATCAAGATCATCTTTGCTAATAAAACCCTCATACGCCAACCTCCGCTGAATTGTTTATAAGGTTTACTTAAGCTTTCATTGCTGAATCCAAGGCCTTGTAAAATTTCTTCTGTTTTGTGGTGAATATTATAGCCACCTAACACATCCAGTTCATGTAATTTCTCAGAATATTCAATGGCAAGGTTTTCATCGCCTGTTTTCTCTAACTCTAATCCAATAGCCTCAATTTCTTTTTCCAATTGTTTTACTCTTTCAAATGCACCCATGGCTACTTCCAAAATAGAATCTTCGGTATCAAAACTCAAAAGGTCCTGATGTAAAAAGCCAATAGTGGTTTCTCTGCCTTGTTCAACTGTGCCTTTACTTGGCAGATACTGGCGGGTAAGTACTTTGAGCAGGGTAGATTTTCCTGTACCATTATAACCTATCAAAGCAATTCTTTCATTGGGTTGTATATGCCAGGTAGCATCTTCCACAATAGCACGGGCACCAAATTCAAACGTAACATTCTGTAATCCTAATAACATTGTATAAAGCGTAATTTTTGCAAAAGTAAGTTAATCGGCAAACTATTTACGAGGTTCGGTGTTATAATGTAGCTTTGTGAAAAAATTACAATATGAAGAAAATATTATTAATACTTGCTTTGGGCCTGGTTGGATTTGGTGTGTATTGGTTTAAATTCAGAAAAACTGAAAAGGGACCTGAAGTGCCGAAGCAACAAGCACTGAAAGTTCGTAAGCATAGCGATGCTTTTTATCAGAAGATCGATACTACATTGTCGGCGTATTTTGGTATGCAATATGCATTTTTTGACTGGGATACGGCTAAGGCTAAGGCTTCCTGCAAACAAATGATCGCTTTGGCAGATAGCATCAGTTTAGAAGAATTGAAAAAAGATACAGTTGGCATTTTTGAATCAGCATCCGGCTTTTTAAGTGAACTAAAGGGTAATGCTCAAAATATGCTTACCCAAACGAATATTGCTGAAATGCGTAGAGATTTTAAAAATATGGGAGAGAATATTTATCCGTTTCTGAAAACAATACATTACGAAGGAAAGACCCTATACTGGCAAAATTGCCCGATGGCTTTTGATGATCTTGGTGCAAATTGGTTGAGTACTACTGCTACAATAGTAAATCCGTATTTTGGTAAAAAAGATGCCAAGTACGGTTCGGCTATGCATGATTGCGGAGAAGTGATGGATAGCATTAAGGCGGAATAATTTTTTATTAATGAAAATACTATCATCCTTTTTATTGATGACTTTGATCGGTATCTTTTCAGGATGCGGTACAACTCAGTATTCAACAGATGATGATAAAATATTTATCTGGGCGAAAGATAAGGCGATTGTTTGGACAGATTTTCGAGGCTCTATCCCGGCAGAGGACGCAAATGTGAAATGGAGTGCAGTAACTTTTTCTTTTATCGCTTACAGAATTGTAGATAAAAATAAAACACTGATAGGAGCATATTTCGACAGAAGTCAATCATGGGTTATACGTCAGCGTGATGATCTGTTGAAACATGAACAATATCATTTTAATATTACTGAAATATTTGCCCGTCAAATACGTGAAAAAGTAACTAAAAATAAACTATTGCCCGGCTCTCCTTCATTTGACTATGTCTATAGCATGGAAATTGCTAAATGTAATACGATGCAGAAAGAATATGATGATGCTACGGAACATGGTAAAAATAAAGAAGAACAACTGCGACAAGAAAAATTAATTGATGAAAAACTGACGGCATTGGATGCTTTCAAAGATCCAATGGCCATTTACGCTAGTAAGGAATACTGATTATGAAAAAAATATTGTACCTGTTTATTGTCTGTTTGTTTTCCCTGCCCATAGCTGCACAAAATAAATACACCATCAGTGGTTATATAAAAGATGCACAAAATGGCGAAACCCTGATCGGTGCTACCATATCGGTAAGTGGTAAATCAAAAGGTATTACCTCCAATCAATACGGTTTTTACTCGTTAACATTACTGGCAGGGAATTATAATTTGATATGTACCTATGCCGGTTTTCAACCGAAAGTGATTGCAGTGCAGTTAGATGGCGATAAGCAGTTGAATTTTGATATGCTTATCAAGGGAGCTATGACTGAAGTAGTAGTTACGTCTTCTAAAAAAAGAGATGCCAATGTAAAAGATGCACAGATGGGAAAACTATCCTTGCCCATTGAACAGATTAAAGCTATACCTGCATTTATGGGTGAAGTGGATCTGTTGAAAACAATTCAACTTTTACCCGGTGTACGCAATGCAGGTGAAGGTAGTGCAGGTATTTATGTACGTGGCGGCGGACCCGATCAAAATTTGATCATGTTGGATGATGCACCAGTTTACAATACAGGCCATTTATTCGGATTCTTTTCCATTTTCAATTCAGATGCAATTAAAAATGTTTCGCTGATAAAGGGAGGCATGCCTGCTCAATACGGCGGACGATTATCGAGTGTGCTGGATGTTTCAATGAAAGAAGGAAATGATAAAAAATTTCAGGTAGATGGCGGTATCGGATTGATCGCTTCACGTATTTCTATTCAGGGGCCGATCAAAAAAAATAAAGCATCATTCATCATCTCAGGAAGAAGAACATACATAGATGCATTGGTAAAGCCGGCTATCAAAAAGACAAGTGCATTCTATGGTTCCGGATATTATTTCTACGATCTGAATGCAAAACTGAATTATCGATTCAGCTCAAAAGACCGATTGTATTTAAGCGGTTATTTTGGGAGAGATGTATTTGATTTTGTAAATGGCAAACAAAGTTTGAATGTAAATATACCCTGGGGTAATGCCACCGGAACCTTACGGTGGAACCATGTTTTCAATAAAAGATTATTTGGAAATACAACAGCTGTTTACAACAGTTATAATTTTGCCTTCAAAGCTTCGCAAAATAGTTTTGATATAAAATTGGCTTCGGGTATAAGGGATATCAGTATCAAACAGGATTTTGATCTCTATCCCTTTACAGGGCATAAAGTAAAATTCGGTGCAATCTATACATATCATCGTTTTACCCCATCCGTTTTTAGTGGTAAGCAAGATTCTGTAACGTTTGCTCCACAGAATGCTCAGGTTAAATTTGCACACGAATCAGCTGTTTATGTGCAAGATGATTGGGAAATTAGCGATAAGATAAAAATTAATGGGGGGCTTCGTTATAGTTGGTTCCAACAAATTGGTAAACATACTATTTATGCTACTGATGCCGACGGTAACAGGCTTGATAGTACCGTATATAAAGCAGGGGAAGCTGTAAAGACCTATGGTGGCCTGGAGCCAAGAGTCACAATGCGATATGCTCTAGATGATGCCACATCGCTTAAAGCATCTGTTACAAGAAATTTTCAATACATACATCTGGTGAGTAACTCCGGAAGTACATTGCCTACAGATCTGTGGGTGCCGAGTACTTATATTGTTAAACCGCAGATCAGTTGGTTGTATGCTGCAGGGTTGTTCAAAAATTTTAAAGACAATACTTATGAAACTTCGATTGAAGTTTATTATAAAAGGATGCAAAATCAGATAGAGTACAAGGAAGGTTATACGCCTAATACTTTAGAAGATACGGAAACATTTTTTGTTTTCGGAAAAGGCTGGAGTTATGGTACAGAGTTGTTTGTCAACAAAACCAAAGGAAAGTTTACCGGATGGCTTGGTTACACACTAAGTTGGACATGGCGTAAATTTCCTCAGCTTAATTTTGGAGAAAAATATCCTGCTAAATACGACAGAAGGAATGATTTGAGTATTGTTGCTTTGTATGAATTGAACAAACGATGGAAACTATCGGGCACATTTGTATACGGAACAGGAAATGCAGCCACATTGCCACAAAGATTTTATATTGTAAACGGTATACTAACGCAAGAGTATAGCCGAATTAATGAATATAGATTACCATCTTATCACAGGCTGGATTTTGCTGCTATTAACACACCTAAAAAGAATGAGAAAAGAAAATGGAAGACAGAGTGGGTGTTCAGTATCTATAATGTATATAGCAGAAAAAATCCGTACTTCATTTACTTCGATCAAACAGGCAGCCCTTATGATGGAACTTTAAAAGTGCAAGGAAAACAAGTGAGCCTTTTTCCGATCATTCCTGCGGTTACATGGAATTTTAAGTTTTAAGGATGGTTTAGAATGATTAGGAGTTTAGAGATTTTAGTTGAATGTTGTTCAATTCTAAATCTTCCAAACTTTCTAAACCATTAAACTATTTCTGCTTTCGGACAAACCGAATCAACCCGCTTTTTTGAAGATCTGAAGTGATCCTTACTTCATAGCGATTATCGCCATCTGTAACAATCATTAGTGCAGTATTAGGAGGTATCTCACCAAGGTTTTCGGCATACATGATCAATTCATTAACGCCATCCGTATCATCTACTGCCAAGTTAAGCGTAATAGCTCTCGTACTTAGTTTTTTGTGAGATAACAATAGTTTTCTGTTATAAAATAATGAGATGCTATCTCCGTCAATATCTCCATTATCATACAACTCTACTTTAAATGTAGGGTTATCAATTTCTATTGTTTTTAAAATATTGTTGTCTCTTTTTCTGTAATCCAGATCTGAGGGAATCACTGGTTCTTCGCCGGTTTTGCTTGCAACTGCAGATTTAACAGGTTCTTTCTCAGTAGGAGTTGTTTTTTCCGGAGCTTTAACTATCGGGGCAACAGGTTTTGTTTTTGAGCCATTTTGTACAACAGTTTCCTGAGGCTTTGTTGCTGTAACAGGAGGTTTAGGAGGCTTAGGTTTTATTTTAGGTTCTGAAAATAATGAACGACCCTTTTTTTCTTTTGTTGAAGAAGCTAATGCAGGTACAGTTTTTCTCGTAAGTGTGGTCATTCCTACGCCACAATCATGTCCGGGAGCAGGTTTCCATGTGCCGGCTAATTCTTCCTTACCATTTACTTTTTTATAAGTAAGCACATGAGTTTGTAAACAATCCTGCATTGGTGGTGTGTTACCTTTAAGACGGGCAGTTTCTGTAACAATAACACTTTTTGTTTTTTTATTGTATGAACCTGAAAGTGAACAGATAACAAAATATTGTCGACCTTGAAAATACGTGTAAGAATAGCCTGTGACCTTTTCGCCGTTTATATTCAACTCCAATACATATTCGGTATTTTGTTCAGCATAAAGACTGATGTTGCCATTGTCATCAAAATAACCTCTCCATTGCCCGCTGATATTTTGTGCAATACCTTTTATGCTCACCAAAAAGATACTCAGTAGTAGTAAAAATCGCTTCATAGTGTTGCCCAAATTTTAGTCGAAAATACAGTACTACAAAGATATTCGAGATATATTTTTCCGTAGCTAATACTTCGTTAAATTTGCAATTCTTTACAAAAGACGGAATTAAGAAAAAAATGATAAAAATTACATTACCCGATGGGGCAATTAGGGAGTACGAAAGCGGCTCTTCTGCAATGGATGTTGCAAAATCTATCAGCGAAGGGTTAGCAAGAAAAGTGCTTGCGGCAAAAATTAATGGAGAAGTTTGGGATGCAACCAGGCCAATAATGGAAGATGCTTCTCTTCAATTACTAACCTGGAATGATCTGGATGGAAAATCTACCTTCTGGCATTCTTCTGCACATTTGATGGCAGAAGCCATTGAAAGTAGTTTTAAAGGAGTGAAATTTTGGGTTGGTCCTCCGTTAGAAACAGGCTTTTATTATGATGTTGATCTTGGCGATAATCAGATCACTGAAGAAGACCTACGTAAACTGGAAGTGAAGATGGCGGAATTAGCAAAACAAAGTAATCCATTTCTTCGTCAGGAAATTGCAAAGGCAGATGCCGTAAAATTATTTACAGATAAAGGAGATGAATATAAACTAGATCTGCTTAGTGGGTTGCAAGATGGCAACATTACTTTGTACACACAAGGACAATTTACCGATCTCTGCCGTGGGCCACATATTCCAAACACAGGATTTATTAAAGGGATTAAACTAACAAGTATAGCCGGCGCTTATTGGAAAGGCGATGAAAAAAATAAAATGCTTACACGTATTTATGGTGTAACATTTCCTTCAACAAAAGAGTTGGATGAATATCTTGTTTTGCTGGAAGAGGCAAAGAAAAGAGACCATCGTAAACTTGGTAAAGAATTAGAGTTGTTTGCATTTTCCGAAAAAGTAGGTATGGGCTTGCCTTTATGGTTGCCGAAAGGCGCTATGCTTAGAGAAAGATTGCAACAGTTCTTACAAAAAGCGCAAACCGAAAGCGGTTACCTTCCGGTGATTACTCCACATATCGGTCATAAAAACTTATATGTTACCAGCGGACACTATGAAAAATATGGCGCTGATAGTTTTCAACCAATCAAAACACCGCAGGAAGGTGAGGAGTTTTTTTTAAAACCAATGAACTGCCCTCATCATTGTGAAATTTATAAAACATCTCCTCGTAGTTACAAAGATCTTCCCTTGCGTTTGGCAGAGTTTGGTACAGTGTATAGATACGAACAGCATGGGGAGCTACATGGCCTTACAAGGGTAAGAGGATTTACCCAGGACGATGCCCACTTATTCTGTATGCCAAGTCAGGTAAAAGATGAGTTCAAAAAAGTGATCGATCTTGTATTGTATGTTTTCGGTTCATTAGGATTTGAAAATTATACGGCACAGATATCTTTACGCAGTAAAGAAGATAGAAGCAAATACATTGGTACTGAAGCAAATTGGGACCTTGCAGAACAAGCGATCATTGAGGCTTCAGCTGAAAAAGGCTTGAAAACAGTGATTGAATATGGTGAAGCTGCATTCTATGGACCCAAGTTAGATTTTATGGTAAGAGATGCCATTGGTCGTAAATGGCAATTGGGTACCATACAGGTAGATTATAATTTACCGGAAAGATTTGATCTAACGTATATTGGAGAAGATAATGCTAAGCACCGTCCGGTAATGTTGCACAGGGCTCCGTTTGGAAGTATGGAAAGATTCATTGCAGTATTAACAGAGCATTGTGCAGGCAAATTTCCATTATGGTTAGTGCCTACGCAAGTTAAGATATTACCCATCAGCGATAAGTTTTTACCCCATTGCGAAGGGTTATTGCAGGAGTTAAAAAAAGCCGATATCAGAGCTGAAATAGATGATAGAAACGAAAAGATCGGCAAAAAGATACGTGATACAGAGTTGGCCAAAGTACCCTTAATGCTCGTAATTGGAGAAAAAGAGATGAATGAGAATAAAGTGGCGGTTCGCAGACAAGGCAAAGGCGATATAGGCGTACTTAATGTTGATGAATTTATCAACATGGTAAACGATGAAGTAAAGAGCCGTAGGGCATTTGAATAAAATAAGTATATTTGTATTGCAGGGGCTGCTCAAATGAGATAGCGACTCCTTAAAACTTAAATTTTTAACTAAAATTAATTAATGGCATTTCCTCCTAGACCACCGAGGGGTACGTTTAACCCTCGTTTTAAAAAAGAGCAACAACAAGAACATCGTACCAATCACATGATCAGAGTACCTGAGGTACGGTTAGTTGGTGATAATGTAGAGCCTGGTGTTTACCCAACTCCGGATGCACTGAATATGGCAAAAGAGCTTGAGCTGGATCTTGTAGAGATATCTCCTGGAGCAGCACCTCCGGTTTGTAAGATCATTGACTACAATAAGTTTTTGTACAACGAAAAAAAGAAGAAGAAAGAAACAAAAGCAAAATCAAAAACAAGTGAGGTTAAAGAAGTAAGGTTTACACCAAACACCGATGATCATGATTTTGAATTCAAATGTAAACATGCAGAAAAATTTTTGCAGGATGGCAATAAAGTAAAAGCACACGTACAATTCAAAGGCCGTGCTATCATGTTCAAAGAAAGAGGAGAATTACTTTTGTTGAAATTTGCAGATAGATTAAAAGACGTAGGCGCATTGGAAGGATTACCTAAAATGGAAGGTAAAAGAATGTTGGTAATGTTTGCACCGAAAAGTCAGAAGAAAAAATAGATTAGTTTATAGTTATTAGTTCATGGTTCATAGTTCATAGTTGTTGAAGTTACTAATAACCAACCTTAATAGAAATAGGCTATCGCTTAAATGTGATAGCCTATTTTCGTTAAATGTTATTTGGTAATAAAGTTATTTGTTAATCGTTATTTGTTAATCTTTGGAAGTATTAACTAGTAACTATTAACTAATACTCGTCTTCATTGAAAAAGAAATCTTCCTGGCTTGGATAATCAGGCCAAATATCTTCAAGTCCTTCATATATTTCGCCTTCATCTTCCAGTTCCTGTAAGTTTTCAATTACTTCAATTGGAGCTCCGCTACGGATGCTGAAATCAATCAATTCATCTTTAGTTGCCGGCCAAGGGGCATCTTCCAAATGTGACGCTAATTCTAAAGTCCAAAACATAGTAATACGTTTTAATTTTTTGCAAATGTATAAGTTTGGTGGAATTTACCAAATGTGTTTTTGAACACTTCTAATTTTAATAGATGCAGAAATAAAAATAAAGGTTGTATTTAACGCTAAATTCGTTCTTTGTTTTAAATAATTAATTACTTTAGCCGCATGCTATCTGCAACCGGTATTTATAAGAATTATGGCTTATTGCCTGTTTTACAAGGAGTTGATATTGATGTCAACAAAGGCGAAATAGTGAGCATTGTGGGTTCTTCCGGGGCAGGAAAAAGTACTTTATTGCATATTTTAGGGAGCTTGGACATGGCCGATAAAGGGCAGATTACTATCAATAATGAAAGACTGGATAGCCTTTCTGCTAAAAAACTGGCAGCCTTTAGAAACAAACATATCGGCTTCGTATTTCAATTCCACCACTTATTACCCGAGTTTACAGCTTTGGAAAATGTTTGTATTCCCGGGTGGATTGCCGGACGAAAGAAAAAGGAGGTGGAAGAATACGCATTAAAGCTCTTAGGCGATTTGGGGTTGACAAACAGAAAGGATAATAAACCCCAGCAATTATCCGGAGGAGAACAACAAAGGGTAGCAGTTGCACGTGCATTGATCAATAATCCGGCGATAATTATGGCAGATGAACCAACCGGTAATTTAGATAGTGCTAATGCTAAAGAACTACACAATCTCTTTATAGACTTACGCAAGCAATTCGATCAAACATTTTTAGTTGTGACACACAATGAGGAATTAGCGGCGATGAGTGATAGGATACTTCACATGAAAGATGGGAGGATAATTTGATGTGCTAATTTGGTGATATGCTGATGTGCTGATAAAAGGGTATCAAATTACTATTCATTTTCACATTAATGAATTAGCGCATCAGCACATCAACTAATCAGTTCTTGGCTTCCAAATAACCTCAGGCACATTCAGTTTAAAGGAGGTATATCTTGCCAAAACAAAAAGATAATCGCTTAAGCGATTGATATATTTTATCACCAACGCTTCTACAAATAATTCGTGATCTTGTAGGCTTACACAAAGTCTTTCTGCACGTCTGCACACACACCTTGCTACATGGGTAGCCGATACTGCTACATGGCCGCCGGGAAGGATAAAGGATCTCATCGTGGGTAATACCTCATTCATTCTGTCAATTTCATTTTCTAAAAAAACAATGTCTGTTTCTTTAAGATCGGGTATTTTCATCAGTGGCTCTTTATCTGGATCGCAGGCAAGAGATGAGCCTATCGTAAAAAGCCTGTCCTGAATTTCTTTTAAAGTATTTTTCGTTTGTTCATCGGCGTTATAATCGGCTACAAGTCCAATATGGGAATTTAATTCGTCTATTGTACCGTAAGCTTCAATTCTTAAATTGCTTTTAGAAACTTTGGTGCCGCCAATTAAACTTGTTTTGCCGAGATCGCCGGTTTTGGTATATATCTTCAATGCCATGCTGAAAATTACAGATGATTTTATCCAATAACAAACAAGGAGGGAGAATTGTTGAAAAAAGGGTTAAACTGTTGAAAGATGTTCTCTGCTAGCTTGCTTGGTAAGGTTGTCGCTTTCTATCAGCCCGTCTCTCAGGCGAATGATTCTGTGAGAAAATGCTGCAATGTCTTCTTCATGTGTTACCAGCACCACAGTATTTCCATCGTCATGAATCTTGCCTAATATGTCCATGATCTCATGCGATGTTTTAGAATCGAGATTGCCTGTTGGTTCATCTGCCAGAATGATAGAAGGATTATTGATCAATGCTCTTGCTATTGCAACTCTTTGGCATTGACCACCACTGAGTTCATTTGGTTTATGATGGCTCCTATCTTCAAGCTTTACTTTTTTCAAAGTTTCTAACGCTCTCTCCGTTCTTTCTTTTTTAGGAATGCCACTGTAGATAAGTGGCAATGCAACATTTTCTACTGCTGTTAATCTTGGTAGTAAATTGAACTGTTGAAAAACAAAACCAATTTCCTGATTTCTTATTTCAGCCAGATCGTTATCCTCCATTCTGCTTACATCATTGCTGTTGAGTACATATTTTCCTGCAGTAGCAGTATCAAGGCAGCCTAAAATATTCATCAATGTACTTTTACCACTACCGCTCGGACCCATCAAAGCAACATACTCATTTTTAAAAATATCCAAGCTAATGCCTTTGAGAACCGGGAGTTCGTTCTTACCGAGGTAATAACTTTTTTTGATATCTTCTAAATGGATGATTGATTGCATTCTGTTCGTTTAAAACGTTTAACGTTTAAGACATTTGTAAAGTATTCATCAGTCTGAAAACTAACTTTAAACGTCTTAAACCTTTTAAACATTTATTTCTTTATTACTTTAGGTACTTTAAAAAACTCTTCATCTTTTACCGGTGCATTTTTCAATGCTTCTTTTCTGTCAATGCTGCCTTTTACTTCATCTTCTCTCAATATATTTACATTTTCGCTCATGTGCAACAATGGTTCTACACCTGTTGTATCCAGTTCATTCAGTTTTTCAACGAATTCGATCATTCGCTGTAGATCGGTTTTAATAGCTGCTTTTTCAGCGTCATTGTATTTCAGTCTTGCCAAATGAGCAATTTTTTCAACCATTGTATCATTTACTTCCATAAAACAAAAATAATGGATTAGGCTGAGTTACAAGATGCTTTTATATAAACGGCACCTAATTTTTCTATTGTCTATTGTCTATTGACTATTGACTTTTGTTATCTTCGCCGCAATTATGAGTAACAAGAAGGAAATAGTAATGAGTGGGATAAGGCCCACGGGTTTTTTGCACCTTGGCAACTACTTTGGTGCTATCCGTAATTATGTACGTATGCAGGAAGATTTTGACTGCTATTTTATGGTCGCTGATCTGCATTCGCTTACAACTCATCCAGATACAAAAGAACTGAAATTGAATGTACATCGTGTTTTGGCAGAAAATATAGCTTGCGGATTGGATCCTGATAAAGTGGCCCTGTATTGTCAAAGCCATATTTATGAAACATCTGAATTGTATCTCTATTTAAATATGCTGGCTTATAAAGGGGAGCTGGAAAAGACCACTACCTTTAAAGATAAAGTAAGACAAAGCCCGGACAATGTAAATGCAGGTTTATTAACTTATCCTGTTTTGCAGGCTGCCGATATTTTGCTGCACAGAGCCAAATTTGTGCCGGTAGGAAAGGACCAGGAACAACATTTGGAAATGGCCAGGAATTTTGCCAACCGTTTCAATCATCGTTATGGAGATGTGCTTCCGGAGCCCATTGCGTTTAATTACGGAAATAACCTGATAAAAGTTCCAAGTTTGGATGGCACCGGAAAAATGAGCAAAAGTGAAAATCAAAATGCAACATTATACCTTGCTGATGAGGATGAAGTGATCAGAAAAAAAGTAATGAAAGCTAAGACAGACAGCGGTCCTACGGAACCCGGGATGCCTAAGCCAGATTATATTGAGAATATATTTGACCTGATGAAGTTGGTAAGTACAGAAGAAGTGATCAATAAGTTTGAAACAGATTATAATAGCTGTACAATCCGTTATGGTGATATGAAAAAGCAACTGGCGGAAGATATGGTTAACTTTATAGCACCAATCCGCAGTAGGGTAAATGCTATCTTGAATGATGAAGCATATCTTCAAAAAGTGATGGAGCAAGGGGCAGAAAAAGCAAGGGTAAGTGCAAAAGCTACCATGAACCGGGTGAGGGAAGCTATGGGACTTAATTATTTTTAATCCCCAAAATAAATTAAGAGTTTTTATATTTAGTAACATTAACTAAGTTTGCTTAGTTTCCAATCCTTGAAGAATTACTATCACCATTTTATATTAAATTTCTAAAACTCTCGGCCGGTCGGCAAAACAGGGTATGGCAAAAGCAAAGAAACCAAAACACATTGCAGTAGCAGGTAACATCGGTGCAGGTAAAACTACTTTAACGGAAATGTTGAGTAAGCATTACAAATGGATTCCTCAATTCGAAGATGTTGATCACAACCCTTATCTGAACGACTTTTACGAAGATATGCCGAGATGGAGTTTTAATCTTCAGATATTCTTTTTGAACAGTCGCCTTAATCAATTGCTCGATATACATCGTGGTACCGAAACCGTTATTCAGGATAGAACAATTTATGAAGATGCTAATATTTTTGCTCCCAATCTACATGATATGGGCTTAATGGGCAAAAGAGATTTTGATAACTACTATCGTTTTTTTGAAACATTGAAATCTATGGTACAACCTCCGGATCTCTTGATCTATCTGAAAGCATCTGTACCAACATTGGTTGCACAAATACAAAAAAGAGGTAGGGAGTATGAAGAGAATATCAGATTAGATTATCTGAAAAAACTAAACGATTATTACAATAACTGGATCGATAATTATAAAGAAGGTCAACTACTGATTGTTGATGCAGATACCAATAAATTTGCGGATAATGAAGAAGATCTGGGTAAGATCATCACAACCATTGATAGTAAATTATTCGGATTGTTTTAGTTGGATGTTGGAAAAAGAACTTGTGCGATATAAAAAACCTCCAACTTTAAACTTCAAACCTAAAACTACTCGATCAACTGGTGCTTCATTGCATAAAACACCAATCCAACAGAGTTTTTAACGCCAAAACGTTCCATTAATCTATCTTTGATGGCCTCTACTGTTCTGGCACTGATATTCATTTTCTGAGCTATTTCTGTTGCTGTGAACTCCATACACACTAATGTGATCACTTCTTTTTCTTTTTCACTGATAACAATTTCGGAATTCAGATTAGCATTGAATTTTTGTTTGCTGTAATTTTTCTTTACTAAAACCCTGTTCACAAACGAACTCAGGTAATAACCTGTACGTTTAACATCCATGATTGCTTTTTTGATCTCAGTGGAATCAGTGTTTTTTAGTAAATAACCTGCAGCGCCACAATCCATTAAATGGCCGATGAAGTGTTCGTCTTCGTACATAGTAAGAATCAGTACTCTTATGTGTGGATGTGTTTTTGCTAATTGTTTGGTTACTTCTATGCCGTCTTTCACGGGCATTTTAAGGTCACATAAAATGATGTCTGGATCAGCTTCAGGTATTTTTTCAAGCAGTTCACTGCCATTTTCGGCTTCTAATACAAATTGGATATTGGTATAGGACCTCATGGAAAGTATAACTCCCTTTCTGAAGAGTTTATGGTCATCTGCTATGGCTACTTTGATTATCTCCATAATGGTTTTGTAATAGGTTAAAGTTACACAAAAATAGTTCTTTGCTAACTCTATTTTACTGGAAATGTATAAGTGGTATTAAAGTGTGGATTCTTTCGGAATTTCCAACGTTACTTTATAATAGGTATGACTAGGATCGATCTCAAAAAAGATACGGCCATTCAGTACTTTAATTCTACTGGCTATATTTTTTAAACCGAGTCCGGTTGAATATTGGTTTAATCTGTCGAATTCTGTTTGAACAATACCTTGTCCATCATGGTGCAATCTAAGATAAGTATGTGTTGCATTAGCATTTTGTGTAAGATGTATAAATCCTGCATTACTATGCTTGATAATGTTGTTGATTAATTCCTGAACAATTCTGAAAATAAGTAACTCCTGCTCTAATTTAAGTCTTGTGCGATAATCGTGAAAACGACTGCTGGCATTAATGCTGCCACTACCATTGATCTTTTGAAACAGATCACCAATGGCATTCTCCAATCCAAAATTCTTCAAAGTAGGAGGCATCATACTATGACTGATATTTCGAATTAATTGTATGGCATCATCAATAATCTGTTTTGCACTAAAAATAGATTGCAATTGTGAGGCAGGGTCTAAGTTGATAAGATTTTCGTTTAGATATAAACGTGCAGTTGCAAGCAATGGCCCAACATCATCATGCAGATCGGCAGCAATACGGTTACGCTCTTCTTCCTGAAATTTGATAGATGCGTTCAATAGTATCTGCTGTTTATCATCCTCGAGTTTTTTAAGTTGGCTGTTAAACCTGATAACTTTTCTTTGATGTAGGATCACAAAAAACACAATGCCCAAAACCAGACAAAGCATTACTGCTGTGCCTAATAGCATCACATAATTAACACCCGGAGCATTTGTTGTGGTTTGTAGAAAAATCATACTTTCTTCAGTTTGTCTGTTGGGTTAAATGGGTCTAAGTCTAGGTTTACAAATTGATCGGATGAGGTTATTGGGATTGTTATAAATTTTGTTTGATAAATGCCAACGCATAACAGCATATTTTTTATGATGGTTACCGAGCCATAAATAATATGATACCATATTTTAAAGTCGTTGTTCTGAATTGAATTTTTTGAATATAAAAAGAGAAAAAAGTTGCCAGAAAAATAGATCAAAAATGCAATCGATATCCAAAATACGGGCAATTGATATATTGGAGTTGAAAGGTCTGTCTTCATTTTTTCATAGAACACATAAACGATTACAAAAAGAAATGTAATGCATTCAATCAATTGCGGTAAAAAGCTTAAATACATTTTGTCGCTGCTCATATAGTCATAAGCGCTAAAAATCATAAAAAGCACTATTAGCCCCAGCAGTAAGTGGTTAATTTGCTTTTTCTGAATGATAAGCGTAAAAAAATAAGCTAATAAGGAGTATTCAACAACTATAAATGTTCTATATAATCCGTAGTAAAGGGGGTAAGAATCTATTACTTCAAGCGCCGTCAGGCAAAGAATTAAGAAAAGCGCAAGGAAAAAGGTAAATAAAAAAAAGACCCTCATATCTTTTGTATTTAATCTCTTACGAAGAAAAATACAAAAGATAAGAGGGGTTGCCTCAGAAACGTAAGTAATATTTTCAAGTAGTTTAAGGATAATAAGTTGTTTAGTGTAAAAATAAACAACAGTTCCTCAAATACAAAAAATATTAATTAGTCGTTTGCTAGGTAAGTCACTTCAACGATGTCTCTAGCTGCTCCGTGTCCCATAGTTAATAATTTTTTTTGGTTTTTAAGAATGAGTTTCAGATGTAAACTTCCACAGAAACTCCTACTTAGGCAATGGTCATTTTATGATTTTACCTGCCAAAAAATCAATATAAGTCAAGCTGAATGAGGCTTTTGTTCAAAAATACTCGTAAAAGCCCTATCGAATTTGAAGTAAATATACAGCTTAAAATAGTAAAATTACTATTGAGTGTAACTTTTTTTACTAAGTAATTATACGATAAGTTAATAACTTGTGTAAATCTATCGAGAAGGGTTTTTGGAGTAAATGCCTTTTGGGGTTTGCCAACTTAAAAGAAATTTCTTTTAAGTTGGCGAGGTTTTCAGGTTGTTTCTTAGGTTAAGGTTTACCTTAACAAATTAGGATTTTATAAAGCGGGGACTGTCTCGTTTTTTGTATAAAACACTTTACAGTACTGTGTTTTATGAATTTTTTAGAAAAAAATAAAGTCTATCTTAATAAAGGAACTTCACTTGCTTTCTTATATAAAGTTACCTTTCAATAAGCTTGTAATCAACAGTACATTTTCTCAATTTTTTCAACCATTAATTTACTAACAGGTTAGTTTGAAACGCAAAAGCTGAGGATGTTTTATAGGAAAACTACTATCGTAGTTTTACGATAATTTATACCTCAGCAGGCACTTGGGAAGCCTCTGATGGTAAAGTTTTGCGGTAATAACCCAATAATCACGATAAAATACACTAATTTAACAGTAGTTTTGTAACCTAAATCTTATAAATCTTATTCGAATAACTAACCAATCAAAAACCTGCAAATTCAATGTCAACCGAAAACTTAATTAAAATTGCGATTGCTGACGATCACAAAATTTTCCGTGATGGAATTAAAATGGCACTATCCGGTAAAAACGACCTCAAAATGCTTTGGGAAGCAGAAGATGGCAAGGATATGATGCACAAGATCGAAATTAAGAAACCAGATGTGCTTTTAATGGATATCAGAATGCCCGAGATAGATGGCATTAACGCAATAGAATTGATACGAAAAGCCTATGAAGACCTTAAGATCATTGTTCTTACCATGTACGACGATCAACAAATGATCAGCAAGATGATGGAAATGGGAGCCAATGCCTACCTTACAAAAACTACCGATCCCGAAGAAATCTACGAGGCTATTCTTACTTGCATGAATGACGATTTCTATTTCAACGAATTGGTGAACAAGGCAATAATGGGAAAATTGCTTCAGAAGAAAAATGTACGTCAGCACTACGGAACTACAACAACAGTCAACTTCAACGAAAAGGAAATTAAAATTCTACAATTGTTGGCACAGGATAAAACAACAGAAGAAATATCGAAGACCATCTTTCTTAGCCCGAGAACAATTGAAACCATACGGCAGAATATGAAAACAAAGGTGAATGCCAAGACGATCGGTGGTTTGATCATGTATGGAATGCGCAATAAACTGATTGAATAATAGGTATTTAGCATTCTACTTAGAAAGGACACACGTTATTTTGCTTCTTTCATAGTATAATTCCCATAAAAAAGAACAGGTAATTCTGCTATTCGTTAGGTCAGAAAATTGTCTCATCTTGCATGAGTAAAAGTGATTTTACCTTTTTCTAACCGTTAAGAATACGATTATGTCAACAAATACAGAACCTATAAAAGTAATTATCGCTGACGATCATGTATTGTACAGAGCAGGTGTAAAAACTGCGTTGAGTGCAACAAAAGATATTAAGATAATTGCCGAAGCAGATAATGGTATGCACCTGTTAAATCTGCTTAAGAATATTCAACCCGATGTTATATTGCTTGATATTCAGATGCCGATCATGGATGGTATTGCTACCTTGCCGGAGATAAAAAAGAACTGGCCCGATATTAAAGTTATCATGCTTACTATGGTAATAGACCATAGTATGATCACTAAGTTGATGGAGCTAGGCGCAAACAGTTATCTGAGCAAAACAAGCGATAGTGAAATAATTTATGAGGCAATAAAAACCTGTTTTGAACAGGAGTATTATTTCAATTCCTTAACCAATAAGGCTTTACTTGTTAATCTTAAACAAAAAAATGAAACCGTACCGCAGAAAATGATGCAGGATGATGTGAAGTTGAATGACAAAGAGATTACCATATTAAAACTAATGTGCGATGAGAAAAGTACAAAGGAAATAGCAGAAGCAGTAGATCTTAGCCCACGTACAGTAGAAGCGATGAGAGATAAGCTTAAAGTAAAAACAGGAGCAAAAAACACGGCAGGCCTTATAATGTATGCCGTAAAACATAAATTAATAGGAGAAGAATTGTAAAATATTTAAAACCCTGATAAACAAGCAAACGGAATATTTTACATTTGCCCATTGATATTATCGATGGGCAATTTTTTTAACTATAACGGAAAGGTATTTGACGAAGGCAGTTTTGTTATCGGTCCAGATAACAGAGCTTTGCGTTATGGTGATGGTTTGTTTGAAACATTCAAAATAATCAATAACAGGATTTTATTCTCAGATGACCACTTTGCCCGATTATGGAAAGGATTGAAATTGCTGCAATTTGAAGTACCCAAACATTTTACCCCCGAAAATTTAGAAACGGAAATATTGGCACTGGCGAATAAAAACAAACACACTCATATAGTAAGGGTCAGGTTAAATGTATTTAGAGGTAATGGTGGTGTAAACGATGCAGAAAATCATACTCCAAATTATATTATACAAACATGGGAGTTGCAGGAAAATAATGGCGCATTAAATAGTAATGGATTGATCGCAGGTATCTATACTGAGGTACAAAAAAATTGTGATAGCATTAGTAGCATTAAGCATAATAATTATCTGCCATCGATACTTGCATCGCTGAAGGCGAAGCAGTTTAAATGGAACGACGCAATCATTCTAAATAATTTTGGCAGAATTTGTGAGACTACCATCGCAAATATTTTTATCATCAAGGATGATAAGATTTTTACCCCTTCAGTAAACGAAGGTTGTATAAATGGCATTATGAGAAATCATCTCATAAAAGAATTGAAAAGAAATGATTGGGAGGTAGAGGAGAAGTCAATAACAAAAGATGAATTATTGCAGGCCGATGAAATCTTTATTACCAACTCCATTTATAATATGCGTTGGATAAAACAGGTAGATGATAACATATTTCACTGCACAAATATCTCCAAAATATATGCAGCTCTTTCTTCAACCTTTTCATAGAAACTTTGTTCTTACGCTTATATGCAAACAATTAATGTATGTTGGTTTCGGAGAGATTTGCGGTTAAATGATAACGCCGCACTCTATCATGCTCTTAGAGATGGGCTTCCCGTACTGCCCCTTTTTATCTTCGATAAAAATATTTTGAACAAGCTTGAAGACAAAAGTGATAAAAGAATAGCTTTTATTCATGCTGCATTGCTCGAAATGCAGGAGCAGCTTGTCAAATTGGGCTCTACGCTTGAAATATTTCACTCAACACCCGTTGAAGCATTTAAGACTTTGCTCAAAAAATATACCATCAATAAAGTTTTTACCAATCACGACTATGAATTGTATGCGAAAGAAAGAGATGAAGATATATCCTTGCTTTTAAAAGAAAATGGAACCGCTTTTCACTCGTTTAAAGACCAGGTTATTTTTGAAAAAGACGAAGTGCTGAAAGATGATGGTAGTCCGTACACTGTATTTACACCATACAGTAAGAAATGGAAAGCAAAATTGAAAGAGTTTTATTTCAGGTCATATCCCGTAGAAAAATATTTTAATAATTTATATAGACAATCTCCGGTTGATATTCCTTCAATGAATGAAATTGGTTTTGCAACATCTTCAACAACAATATTTCCTTCAAAAGAATTAGATGAAGAGCTAGTTAAAAAGTATTCTGCTCAAAGAGATTTTCCGGGCATAGCAGGTACATCAAAACTTGGAGTGCACTTGCGGTTTGGTACCGTTAGCATCAGACAAATTGTAGCGCAGGCGATCACTTTGAATGAAACATATTTAAATGAATTGATATGGAGGGAATTTTATCAAATGATACTATGGCATTTTCCAAAAGTTTCAATGGGTAAGGCGTTTAAGTCAGACTATGATACAATAGAGTGGAAGAGGGATGAAGGCGAATTTATTAAATGGTGTGAGGGGCAAACCGGTTATCCGATTGTTGATGCAGGTATGAGGGAATTGAATGCGACCGGGTTTATGCATAATCGTGTACGCATGATAGTGGCCTCATTCTTAAGTAAACATTTGTTATTAGACTGGCGTCTTGGGGAAGCGTATTTTGCACAAAAACTTTTAGATTTTGATTTTGCAGCCAATAATGGTGGCTGGCAATGGGCAGCAGGTTGTGGTTGCGATGCTGCACCGTACTTTCGTGTGTTCAACCCGTATTTGCAAACACAAAAATTCGATCCGCAATTAACCTACATAAAAAAATGGGTGCCTGAGTTTCAGGAATTCAACTATCCTAAACCTATTGTTGAACATGAGTTTGCAAGAAAACGAGCACTGGAGGTTTATGGAAGTGCATTAAAAAAAGATGCCGGTATTACTTGAGTTTTCTGAAATACGATTTCGTAAAAACCGGGTCAAGTTTATGATAAAAATCGATCAGTAAGTTTACTTTTTTTCTTATCCTTGGATAAGTATCTACTATATTCCAAAAGCCTTCATCGGGTTTAAAGATATTTTGCGCCAAAGTATTAAGGTCGTTTTCCATTGCTGATAAAGCATATTTTGTAAGAATGCCCCGCCTGCATAAAGCTGTATCAATGTCTTGCGATGATTCTCCGTTGGCAATAGCACCTACACCACCTTGCTCATCAGTGTAAACGATACCGGGAGCATTAGCCGCATTCCACGCTGCAGTATCTAATTTCGAAATATAATTACGCATCAAAATACTCGAAAATTCATGATGAAAAGTTTGTTCGATATAAGTATTGGTGAAACCATAACTAATGCCGTCATTGGTAATATATAAGTTGGTAATTGAATTGGTACCGCCGAAACTTACATTGTAAAATGACATGTCTTTGAGAAAATATACATGACGCAAATTGTTCGTTAATAATGAGATTGGGTATTTATTTAATGCTTCGATCATGCTCTGTTTCGATCTGGGAATTTCTTCTACAGAAATTTCAGTACCGGTGGCATTGATTTCTTTTTCACGCCAAAATGCTGGGAAAATATTGCTATCGTATTTAAATTGAATAGGAATACCCGATATAGTTGTATCACTATATTGAGCTGTTAATGAAGTACAGCTTCCAAAAATAAGGCTGAGGGAGAACAAAAAAGTTTTCATGCAACTAAATTACAATTGGTTGCCCAAATAAAAATGTTCAGTTGAAAGAGTTTGCTCAGGATGTAATTGGTTGTAAACAGACAATAGTTTTTTTATAGCGGCAATCCCTTCTGTTCCTAAATTAATAGAATATTTATTTACATATAGATCTATATGCTTTCGCATAACTGTTTCACTCATTTCTTGAGAGTGTTTGCGTATATAATCATTTAGTTCAGGATACTTCGTATAGGCGTATTCGATACTTTTTCTGATAAGGCTATCTATTTTGTGTTTGATAGTGTCATCTATTTTTTTATCGATTACTATCCCACCAAGTGGAATGGAGTTGCCGGTTTGCTGCTCCCAGAGATCTCCAAGGTCAATTATTTTTTTCAACCCTTTATCTTCGTATGTAAAGCGATTTTCATGAATGATCACTCCCAAGCCTTTATTCTCTAAAACAAAATTTTCTATTTGATCATATCTTAAAAAAATCTTGTTCCCGGCTTTGGGATATGCCAATGAGAACAATAGATGTGCGGTAGTATTTTCTCCGGGAATAGCGATGACATGATCTTCTACATTGTTAATTCTTAATTCTTCATTTGTAATTAATAATGGTCCAACACCTTTGCCTAATGCACTACCGCTATTGAGTAATAAATATCTGTCTAACACCAAAGGTAAAACGCCGTAGCTGAGTTTAGTAACGTCTAATCTTCCGTCAATGGCCCATTGGTTAAGTGTTTGCACATCTTCCAGCTTAACATCAAATTCTAATCCATCAGTATCTATCTTGTTATTTACCAATGCGTCAAAAATGAATGTATCGTTGGGGCAAGGAGAAAATCCTAAACTTAACTTCATGATAGTTCTTTTATCAGTAATTCAATTTCAGTACTCAATGAGGAGATCGCATCTGCCATTTTCCATTTACTTTTATCTCTTTCTCCAACATAATTACTAATGCTTCTAATTTGTACAAACGGAATGTTCTCCTGCAAACAAACATAATGAAAAGCTGCACCTTCCATTGTTTCAATTTCAGGGTTATATGTTTGTAGGAGTTGTTGTTTTTGCAAAACACTATCGCTAACCTTATTAATGGTAACAGCCTTTACTAATTCCAATTCCGAATTCTTTAAAAGGTCATTATTATTATAAAGCCAGCCATTTTTATAGGGGAGAGTGTTTTTATCTTCAAGGCCTGCTTCAAAAATTGTATTAAATAGTCCTTTTTCTTCTGTTCCCAGATCTCCAAAACAGTCCTGTTTAACTAATACGGTTTGACCTAAATTAAATTCATTGGAAAATGCCCCGGCAATGCCTGCCTGTATTACAAACTTATACGAATTTTGTTGCAGCTTTTTTTGTAAATGATAGATAGTGGCCGGTATTCCAACTCCGGTAATCAGTGTTTCTACATTTACCGAACGTTTGAATGCTAATTCATGGGTTGTAGCGGCAATTACTAAGATATTCATGCTGTAAAAATGAACCTTTTTTAATTAATTCCTGTTATTTAACCTTTAAAGGTTAAATGTTACCTTTGCAAAAATAAAACTGCAATGGTATATTTAACAAGGGTAGAACATTTTAATGCGGCCCACAAACTATGGAACCCCGATTGGACGGCAGAGAAAAATAAAGAAATTTTCGGAAAATGTGCAAACGAGAACTGGCATGGGCATAATTATGAGATTCATGTGACAATCAAGGGTGAAATGCAAAAGGAAACCGGGTTTATATTTAATGCAAAGCGACTAAGTATTATCATAAAAGAATATGTGTGCGATAAGATCGATCACAGAAATCTTAATATTGATGTTGAATTCATGCAAGGTCAGTTTAGTACAGCAGAGAACCTAACAGTCAATATCTGGAAACAATTGCAACCGGTTTTGAAAGCAGAAGGTGTGGAATTGCATTGTGTTAAATTGATGGAAACACCTAGGATATATGTAGAATATTATGGAGGCTAATTCATCACTCATAATTTATAATTCATAACTCAAAAATGGCTTACAAAAAAACCGAGCAATACGACGAAAAAGCTACGCTGGATCTGTCTGCTAATTATAAATCGATCATTCAGTCGTTAGGCGAAGATGTAGACAGAGAAGGGCTTTTAAAAACACCGGAACGTATTGCTAAAGCAATGCAATTCATGACCCAGGGATACCAGCAAGATGCTGTTGCTATTTTAAATTCAGCCAAATTTCATGAAGAAGTAAGTGAAATGGTGATCGTTAAGGATATTGAGATATACAGTATGTGCGAACATCATATGTTGCCATTTATCGGCAAAGCCCATGTTGCGTATATTCCTAATGGTTATATAACAGGTTTGAGTAAAATTGCCCGTGTGGTAGATGTTTTTGCAAGAAGATTGCAAGTGCAGGAACGACTTACAACACAAATATTGCACGCTATTGATGATGCCTTGAATCCACATGGAGTGGCTGTTGTAATTGAAGCACAGCATTTATGTATGATGATGAGGGGGGTTCAAAAACAAAATTCGCTTACAACTACTTCTGCTTTCAGCGGAGAGTTTGAAAAAAATACTACCCGTAGCGAATTCATGAAACTGGTTACAGCCAGATTGAGCTAATTTTTTTATACTTAACATAAACGATACACTTACCAATGAAACATGCTTTTATTTTTCCGGGACAAGGTTCTCAGTTTTCCGGTATGGGGAAAAATTTATACGATTCAAATACACTTGCCAACGAATTATTTGAGCAGGCCAATGAAATCTTAGGTTTCAGAATTTCTGATATCATGTTTTCAGGAACTGATGAAGAACTAAAGCAAACAAATGTTACACAACCGGCAGTTTTCTTACATTCAGTTATAGCATATAAAACTATTGCTGATGCAAAACCGGATATGGTTGCCGGGCATTCGCTTGGTGAGTTCAGTGCATTGGTAGCCAACAATACATTGAGTTTTGAAGATGCATTGCGTTTAGTAGCAGTGAGAGCTAAAGCAATGCAAAGAGCTTGTGAGATCAATCCATCTACCATGGCAGCTGTATTGGCTTTGGCAGATGATAAAGTGGAAGAAATTTGTACTGCTGTGCAAAACGAAACAGGAGAAGTAGTTGTAGCAGCAAATTACAATTGCCCCGGACAGTTAGTGATCAGCGGATCTTTAAAAGGAATTGAAATAGCTTGTGAACGTATGAAAGCAGCCGGGGCAAAAAGAGCATTGGTATTACCGGTAGGGGGGGCTTTTCACTCTCCGTTGATGTTGCCTGCACAGGAAGAATTGTCTGCAGCAATTGAAGCTACCCAATTCAATACACCATCTTGCCCCGTATATCAAAATGTGATTGCAGCTGCGGTAACTAGTCCGGATGAAATAAAGAAAAACCTGATCATACAACTAACAGGGGCGGTTAGGTGGACACAAACTGTTCAAAACATGATTGCTGATGGGGCTACTCGTTTTACAGAAGTTGGTCCTGGTAAAGTGTTACAAGGTCTGGTACAAAAGGTAAATAAAGAAATGGCGGTAGATGGAGTGAATTGATCACTACTTGAAAATATCAGTTATCAGCGGGAAAAAGCAGATAACAAATACAATGATCGATGAGATAATATCCAACGTATTACAATATGTTGGATATTTTTTTTGTCGTATAAATAAAATGATTAATACTAATCTGCCAATAAGCTGTAGTACAAAAAAAGCAAATAGCTGTAACGATAGGCCATTGAGTTGAGTAGCTTCTTTTATATTCCCGATTAAAAGGTGATGGAAAGATCTTGTTAGTCCACAGGTAGGGCAATCTAAGCCTGTGGCTTGCCTGTAAACACAATTTACAGCATGATTGCTGTACGCAAAAAAGCCGGCATAAAATAATAGTAATATTATTATGCCGGCCCAAATGCAATTGAATAAAAAATAAATACGATTATTATTCAATTGCTATTAATTATTTGATTGAATCCAATTCTTTCATTGTAGAATCCAATGCTTTTATTGAATTTTTGAGATCGTTCATTTTGCTGCTGTCTTTTAAAATGCTATCTACTTCTTTAACAGCACCTTTAAGTTTGCTATATTGGAAATATGCAACAGCAGTGCCAAGAACAGATAAAACAATTCCGGCAATTACCATGCCTTTAGCACCGTTTACCTTATTAGCCATTACAAAGCCAATAACGCCTAAAACAATTCCCAAAATACCCGGGAATATTGCATACATACCCAGACAAGGGATAAAAGAAAAAAGAAAAGCAACAATACCTAGTATCAAACTGATGATACCAAAAGTTTTGTAAGTAGTTGATTGCGGTTGTGCATTTTGTTGTTGTTCCATGTTTTGTTGTTAAGTGGTTATTTAAAATGCAATGCTATATAAAAAGATGCATAAAATCAAATTCAAATAAAAGTAAAATGGGGATAACCTTTTTTTGATATCGCCATTAAATAATTATGTTATAATTTTTTATTGTCCGTTACAATTGAACATCCATTGTACACCAAATTTATCTGTACAACTTCCATAATATGCGCCCCAAAATGCATCTGCCAATTCCATTGTTATTTTACCTCCGGCAGATAGGGCATCAAATAATTTTTTAGTTTCTGCTCTTGTATCCGGTTCAAGATTGATGTGGACATTATTGCCAATATTAACATTGAAACCAAATGATTCGGGAGCATCGGTACCCATTAATACATGTCCGCCAACAATAGGCAGTTCTATGTGCATGATCAGATCTTTATCTGCTTCGGATATGCTAGGCATCCCTTCTTGTGGCGGAATATCTTTAAAACGGGCAACCCCCATGCCGCCAAATTCCCCACCAAAAACAGATCTGTAAAAATTAAATGCTTCTTCTGTATTACGAGGGAAATTCAAATACGTTGAAACTCTTGCCATGGTAATTATTTTAGATATCAAATATAATTTACCTTTTTTGGTAGTGAATATATTCTCTTTAATTAATTTTATTGCATTAAACCAATTTATGAGAATAAGATTAAGTTTCGCTGTTATTGCTTTTTCTATAATCACCGTTAGTGCAACTACTAGAGAAGGCTGCAATCAAAATAAAATTAAAACCATCGTGTTGAGAGATCAGGCAGATGTAATAGATGCACATCTTGATTATAATGAAGGAACGCCATCAACATTTGATGCTAATACCGGCGAGGCAAATGAATTGCCCATCTTTTCATGGACGGTTTATGGATTCCCTGTTACAGGCAGGGCTTTGATCAGATTTTCGTTGAAGTCGATCCCTAAAAAAAGTGAGATATTGTCTGCAAAGCTTTCCTTGTATGGCTATCCCGAAAACTTTCAATCATTTGCAATGCCGCAAGGGAATAAAGGAGATAACATTGTAGTACTGCAAAGAGTTATTGATGAGTGGAAAGAAAATACAGTAACATGGAATAACCAGCCAAGAGTAACAAGAGAAGGAGAGATCGCTTTACCAATATCTACATCGCAATGGAATTATAATGTGATCAATTTTGATGTTACAAGTTTGATCAAAGATATGCGGACCACCGAAAACTACGGGTTTAGTTTAAGGCTTCAAACAGAGCAAACTTATCGTTCTATTGGTTTTTTAAGCAGCGAATACAGTGATGTTACAAAACGACCAAGCCTGGAGATTACTTACAAAAAATAATTTTAAAATGGTACAGAAATGCCACGCACTTATAATGGTTGCATTTCTGTACCTAATGGCACCTATTTTTGAATGTCGTATTTAAGTTGTATGGTTAAAGCAACCTGAATAGTTGGTTCTAAAATAACAGGATTGATTACCTTGTCAAATCCGGAGTAATTAATTTCATCGTAGTAATATGTTTGAAATTTATGTAAACGCTTTGTTTCATTATCTCTTAGCCAGTAATAATTTTCATAATAGTTTTGTGTAAATGCTTTATAACTTTTGTAGAGATCAGAGGGGTAGTAGCTTGCAAAGTTCTCTCCGTAAATTTGAGCGGCAGGCTTTAGTTTCATATCTGTTAGGTTGACATACATTTGTTTCTTTTTCTTAATGACTTCTGTTGCGGATAAAAAAAGTTCATCATAAACTTTTGAAATATCATTGATGATATAGTCAACTTTTACCAGATCGAAAATACTGTCTTGCGACGCAACAGTAAGCATTTGTTCAATTTGCTCCGGCTTTGAATATTTGATGAGCACATTTTTGCTCAACTCAAAACCTTTCATGTATTCTTCATAACTGTTGCCGAGTTTTTTAAAATCGTATACTTTGTATTGTGTTAAAAGATCGGTGTATATATCCTCGTTTTTAATGCCGAGCTTTTTTAGGTTGTTGATGAAGTTTTTAATTCTCTCATTGATTGAAGTATTTGCTCCGGTAACAGTTGTTGCTTCCTGACTGAGCCCGAACACAGCAACATAAGCATCCGCTTTTACATTTTTTACAACTTTGGCTTCAACTAAAAAGGAGCTGTCGTTTAGGTACAGTTTGTTAAACTTGTTTTGATAATTAAGCTCTCTGCTGTTGTAATTATTGTTGTTGTATTCCGAGAATACATGATTGCCGCTTATTTGTCCAAATACAATTAGACCAAGATTGAGAAGCAGAATAGTGAATGTTATTTTTTTCATTTTGTTGGTTTTAGAACACAAACCTATTCCGAAATGAAAATGAAGAAATGATTGAGTTGGTGAGATGGAGGGATGACTTGGTGGGGTCTATGTTTTAGGTACTCCTGAATGATAGGTTCTTTTTGATCCATTTTTGGTTGTTTTTTAGACAACTTATTTCAGGACGAGACGCAATTAGCTGAAATTAGTTTATCCAGCCACGCTTGCCCAAAACCGTTTGTTGGTCGCAGTTAAAGTTAACTTTTGAAATTAGTCGCAATGCATTCCCAAAATTTGTCATGACAATTTAAATCTGATGATTCAATGCTTATTCTAAAATATTTTACTCTGAAATAGTCGGGGTCTTTAATGCATCCAATATCAATAGAGGAATCTGAATTTAAATTGTAATTGTCGTGCGGTTCACATTCATTGATTTCTGCTGTTGAATTTAAGCATGTCACGCAACTTTTTATTTTCTGTAGAATGTTAAACAAGTCTGTCCATGAGTCCAGTTTAGCGGCAATTTCTAAATAGCTTTCTCCGCCTAAATTCAAACTGTCAGGACTTGGTTCAAATTTTTTTGAATACAGAGTCTGGTAAGCAGGATATTTATTGATATGAATGATTGTCTCCTTAATTCCAGTATCTATGTCCCAGAAGTTTGAGTTAGTTAGGCTAAGCAGTTTTTCAAAGTCAGACATGTAAGTTATCTTCTTTTCGTCTGTCAGGTATAGGTCAGAATTGTTCATGTGATTTTACTGCTAGAATTAATTGCCACCAACGAGCAGGGCTTTATGCAGGTTGGGAATTAGAATCCCGTCTGCCCGGGCCGCTGCTGATTGAAAATATTTGTTGAAGTTAAGAACTAATGATCTGCGATGTTTGTCCAGCCCGAACTGAAGACCGGCTTTGCAGTTGGCTGAAGTTAAGTTTGTCAAGCCCAACTTGCTTAAAACCCCATGTTATGGGCAGTGTGAGTTCAGTTTCTTTGCTTCATATAACCTACCTGAATATCTCCAGCAGTTCCAAATGGTGAATCAAAATCAATCTTAATCATTAGGCTTCGATTTCCTCCTCCGGCTAACTTTATAGAATGATATTTAAGCAAACTTTTAATTTTTTCCAACCATTCTCTAAATTGCTGGCATATTGAATAATCCTTTGCAATAGCAAATGGATTTTGTGGATGAAGGTATTCGCTACAAAGACTGTGAATATTCATTAAATCATCTTTACTTAAAGCCGCTTTTTCAAAATGTATATATCCTGCTGCATCTGAACGATCTGGAATTTTTGTTTTTTCAGTCTTTAATGCTATCGGATAATAATCAGGGTTTACATGTTGAATTGTTTTTAAAATTTCATGAATATTCCACATCCCTGCTAAGTCATGAAGTGTCTTATAGTAATATCCCTCATGTGATGACAGATTCGCAAGTAATAGCGATTCTACAATCATTCGAAAGTTGAGGCAAATAAATTCTATATCAGATTTTGGATAGCGATCCTTGATTAAGTCATGGATGTATAGCCAACGAGTTTTGATTTCATCCATACACTCAAGATAGCGTTGCATTTCTGGCTTGAAATCTTCAGCTTCTTTTAGGAATATATCTTTTTGATCCATAATCAAAATACCTTTTAATGCAGAATGCCTGTCGAGCATTGCCCATAACTCTCAAATATACGCACATCCTTGCACCAAAAAGAGCTAATTTTCAATCAAAAATGGTGCAAGAAATAAAATTGAGATTGGTAAATGAAAAATTAAATATTGGCTTGGTAAATTGGAAACAGGTTTATATACTTAATCCTACTGTTAATGAATTAATCCCTGAAACAGATAGAGGTCGTTTGGTTTATAGAGTAAGAGGGTCTAGTAGACGAATTAGTTATGCCAAAATAAAAAAAGGGTTAAAAAGAAAAGACCTTCGTATATCTGTCGATGTGCCTAATTGGTTTTAATTGCTACTGAATTCAACAATTAAAACTTGCACATTCCTTAAAAACAATGCACCTTAGCAAAAAAACAGTATGCCAAAGCAAGAGCAAACCATAACCGTTAGTGATACTGATAAAGAAACAATATTAGCGATCAGTTATCAGGCTATTAAAAATCTAGGTTGGACGGTGCATTATGCCGGGGAGGAAAAACTTTCGGCAGGTACCATCAAAAAATGGAATAACTACCCTCAATTGATACTGATTGAAAGTAATGGTACAACCTTAACCGTTAGTAGTGAAATGGTACACGGCGAGTCATTCGATATCGGCGGAAAGAATAAAAAGAATATTGCGGCGTTCTTAGCTGCTTTTGAAGCCGCCAAAAATACAACCGGTGCTGCAACAATTCAGGAGAATATTGCTGCTATCAATGAGTTGAGAGGGTTAACGGTAAAAGTAGCCGAGGAAGAAGAAGCCAATGCTGCTGAAATTGATAAAGCCATGAATTTATCGGGAAGCAATTTGTACGTTACCTATACTATCATAGCTATTAATATTTTGATATTTATTTTGATGGCGGTAAATGGTGCCGGCATTTTTGAAGCTGATAGTTTAGTGCATGTTGCTTGGGGAAGTAATTTTACTCCGCTTACCTTAAGTGGTGATTGGTGGCGTTTACTAACCAATACTTTTTTGCATTTCGGGGTCATCCATTTATTGATGAATATGTATAGTTTGTATTCTATCGGTATTTATTTAGAGCCCATGCTGGGCAAAGCAAAATATATAACTGCTTATTTGTGTACAGGTGTGCTTGCAAGCGTGGTTAGTGTCTGGTGGCATAAGGAAGGTGTAAATAGTGCCGGAGCATCAGGCGCAATTTTTGGTATGTACGGATTGTTTTTGGCGTTGCTTACTACCAATCTTATTCCTTCATCTGTTAGAAAAGCGTTGTTGCAAAGTATTGGTATTTTCATTGTTTACAATCTAGCTTATGGAATGAAAGGTGGTGTAGATAATGCGGCACATATTGGCGGTTTAATTAGCGGTTTTATTGTGGGTTATATTTATGCATACGGAATAAAAAAAGAAAGGGGTGAGCAACAACAGGAATTAAATTGGATAATGCCATTGGTGATAATACTTACTCTTGGAATAAGTTATCAATTCTTACAAATGCATAAAGTTTCGGCAAAAGATAGGAGTGCAGAAGAGGCTTTTATTTCAGATTCAAAGTATGCAGATCATGAAAAATTTAATCAAGTGTTGATTGAATTGACAGAAAAGGAAGAGCTTGCAATTAATCCATTGGCAGATACAACTATAACGAATGGCGAATTGAAGAATACGATCAATACTGTTTGTTATCCTGCCTGGGATGCCATTGATTTACGACTTAAAGCAACAAAGAATTATAAAATATCGCCTTCAATGCATAAAAAAGCCGATAAACTGCTGGAATATGTTGGGTATCGAAAAGAAGAACTTGGAATTCGACTAAAAATGATTGAAGACGGACAAACTGAAGAACTATTACAGGAATTAGATAGCGTAATACTGAAGATCAATAAAGTGGTAGGTGAACTTCAATAATTGAGCTCAAAATAAAAAGCCCCCAATGATCATCGGGGGCTTTTCATTTATATAAAGAAAGTGAATTACAATGTCTTCAAAACATCATTCATGTTTCTTACAGCATCTGCGCTTTTGTTGAAAGCAGCTTGTTCTGCATCGTTCAATTTAAAGTCAAGAATTTTTTCCCAACCGTTTTTACCGATAATAACGGGAACGCCTAAGCAAATATCTTTTTGTCCGTATTCGCCATCCAATGCAACACATGCAGTGAATAATTTTTTCTCGTCACGTACAATTGCTTCAACCATTGCAGCACCTGCAGCTCCCGGCGCATACCATGCAGATGTACCAATTAAAGCTGTTAGGGTAGCACCACCAACCATTGTATCTTTTACAATTTTTTCTTGTTGCTCAGCAGATAAGAATTCTGTAACAGGTACACTGTTCCAGGTAGCTTTGCTGATCAAAGGTATCATTGTAGTATCACCATGTCCGCCAACAACCACTGCATTTAAATCAGCAGGGCTGCAACCTAAAGTTGTACTTAATTGATAACGGAAACGAGCACTGTCTAATGCACCACCCATACCAATGATCTTGTGTTTAGACAAACCTGTAGATTGCAATGCCAAGTAAGTCATTGTATCCATAGGATTACTGATAACTATGATGATCGTATTTGGAGAAAATTTTAAAATGTTTTCTGCAACCGATTTTACGATTCCTGCATTTACGCCGATCAATTCTTCTCTTGTCATCCCCGGTTTACGAGGTAAGCCAGAAGTAATAACAACAACATCACTGTTTGCAGTTTTGCTGTAATCATTTGTGCTGCCAACAATTTTGGTGTCAAAGCCAAGTAATGCAGCTGTCTGCATCATGTCTTGCGCCTTACCTTCGGCCACACCTTCTTTAATATCTAATAAAACAAGTTCTGTACACAATTCTTTACGGGCAATATTATCGGCACATGTTGCACCTACTGCTCCGGCACCTACTACGGTTACTTTCATGGTAAAAATTATTTATTTGATTGAAGAATTAATTTGCGGTGCAAAGGTAATTGTTTACTGTATTAGATTATAAAGCTTCAGCAATTTTTTCTACGGGAACGCTGCCATCAAAAGCTTTTACAAATTTTCCTTTCTTATTATAAAGGAAAAGCCCGGGGTAGTTCCTTATGTTATAGAAGCTGCCAATCAACCATACAGGATCTCTGCCAACAGTGATGTTCGGGTATTTGGCCAATTCGTATTTATTGTAAAACTCGAGGATATAGTTGTAACTAATGGGAGAGATCATTACTATCTGTACTTTTTTGAAAAGATCGATATGTTTCAATAGCTCTTTGGTTTCATGCTGACAATGATCACAATCCGGACTGAATGCCATGATCAGAACCGGCCTTTTCTTCTTCAGGTCGGCCTTGGTAAATTTTGTACTATCAGGTACTTTTATGATCGAGAACGGCACCACGGTAGGGAATTTCAAGTATAGGAGCGATGTATCTGTTTGAGCAGCAGCAATCTTACCAATTGTAAAGAGTATAATAAAGAGCAGGACTTTTTTCATTTGATAAAAGTAAGCGATTGGGATTTTAATTGATTGTTAATACTTAATTGAATGAATCAGGATTTTGCGAATTAATGGATCTTCCGGATTAGATCATTAAAAATCAAAAGGGTGCTCATAATTCCTATCGATAAAATCCTGTTCATCTTCTACTCCTCAAAATCCTGATTCTGACAATTGATTAAATACCTTACTTTTGCAGCCAATTAAATTAAGTGTTATGGCAACTACAGCAGATATGCGTTCAGGATTAGTCATCAAAGTTGATGGCAGTTTGTATTCAGTAATTGAATTCGGACAAAACAAAACAGCCCGTGCAGCAGCAAAAGTTTGGGCTAAATTGAAAGGTGTTGACAATAGTCGTACCATCGAACTTACATGGAATAGCGGTGAAACCATTTATCCGGTAAGAGTAGAGAAAAAAGCGTATCAATTCTTATATAAAGATGATACAGGGTATAATTTTATGGATAACGAAACATTCGAACAAATAGCGGTACAGGAAAACATGATCGATGCTCCTAAGTTCTTAAAAGACGGACAGGAAGTATCTGTATTGATCAATGGCGAAACAGAACAACCAATGGGAGTAGAGCTTCCAGATAAAATAGTGCTTTTGGTTACATACAGCGAACCAGGTGCAAAAGGCGATACAGCTACACGTACATTGAAGCCGGCAACTGTTGAAACAGGTGCTATTGTAAACGTTCCTTTATTTGTAAATGAAGGAGAGTTGATCAGAGTAAATACCAAAACAGGTGATTACGTTGAGAGAGTAAAAGATTAGTTCTGAAAATGTGCATAAAAAATGGGCCGATTTTTTAAAATCGGCCCATTTTGTTTTTGGCCTATTTTAGGGTATTTTATGTTTTTTTGAGGGTATTTTCTATGGTTTTTAACATATTTAGGCCAAAAAAATCAATTTTTTTATTTTTTATTATTTGCAATTTTGATAAATCATTCCCTATCTTAGCAGCCCGTTTAAATTCATTAAACCATTTAATCTTTTAACATGGATATCAAACAAATTCAGGAACTTGTAAAGCTTATCAATAAAAGTAATATCGGTGAGTTAACGATCGAAGAAGAAGGCTCAAAAATTACGATTAAGCAAAAGAAAGATCCTGCACAAAATGTGGTGGCTTCAGCTCCGGTTTACGCAACAGCTCCGGCACCACAGGCAGCAGCTCCTGTAGCAGCGGCACCTGCGGCATCAAAAGAAACAGCAGCTCCTAAAGCAGACAATCTACTTACAATAAAAAGCCCTATGATCGGTACATTTTACCGCCAGTCTGGTCCGGGTAAACCGATCTTCATAAATGTTGGTGACGATGTGGAAGTAGGCAAAGTAGTTTGTATCATTGAAGCTATGAAATTATTCAACGAAATAGAAAGTGAAGTAAAAGGTAAGATCGTAAAAGTATTGGTAGAAGATGCAAGCCCTGTTGAGTATGATCAGCCACTTTTCTTGGTAGAACCTGCTTAAATAATGTGCAAATTAGCAGATGTGCAAATTTGCAAATGAAAATTCGTTAGTTCTAGCCTTTTATATGACCTTATTTTAATGAAGAATCAGCAATGTTGTAATTAATATAGGTTAAATTATTTTTTAATTAATTTAAAAAATGCGAAAGCAGTAACAGATGTTACCAGTTGAAATTTGAACATCTGCACATCTGCTAATTTGCACATTTGAAAACCATGTTTAAAAAAATATTGATTGCCAACCGTGGAGAAATTGCCCTTAGGGTAATTCGTACCTGTAAAGAGATGGGGATTAAAACGGTTGCCGTTTATTCAACTGCAGATAGAAATAGTTTACACGTAAAATTTGCTGACGAAGCAATATGTATTGGTAAACCAAGCAGTACAGATTCTTACCTGAATATTCCGCACATCATGGCGGCCGCTGAGATTACCAATGCAGATGCTATTCATCCGGGATATGGTTTTCTTGCAGAGAATGCAAAATTTGCACAGATCTGTACCGATCATGGGATCAAATTCATTGGCCCAACGCCTGATATGATCAATGCAATGGGGGATAAGGTTACAGCTAAAGAAACAATGATCAAAGCCGGGGTGCCTGTTGTACCCGGTGTTGAGGGATTATTAGAAAGTGTTGAGCATGCTATAGAATCTGCAAAAACTGTTGGTTATCCCGTAATATTAAAAGCTACTGCCGGTGGTGGAGGTAAAGGTATGAGGGTAGTATGGAGCGAAGAAGAAATTGAAAAGGCTTTCGATACCGCCAAAGCAGAAGCTGCTGCATCATTTAAAAATGATGGTATCTATATGGAAAAATTTGTGGAAGAGCCACGTCATATTGAGATACAGGTAGCAGGAGATCAATACGGAAGTGTTTGTCATTTGAGTGAAAGGGATTGTTCCATTCAGCGTCGTCACCAAAAATTGGTTGAAGAATCTCCTTCACCGTTTATGACACCCGAGTTGAGAGAGAAAATGGGAGAGGCTGCTATTAAGGCGGCTGCATCTATCAACTATGAAGGAGTTGGTACAATTGAATTTTTGGTTGATAAACATCGTAATTTCTATTTCATGGAAATGAACACACGTATCCAGGTTGAACACTGTGTTACAGAAGAAGTAGTGAATTATGATCTGATCAAAGAACAAATCAAAATAGCTGCCGGACATAAAATAAGCGGTAAAAATTATTATCCTCAAATGCATGCGATCGAATGTCGTATCAATGCGGAAGATCCGTATAATGATTTCAGACCAAGTCCGGGCAAGATAACGGTATTGCATACCCCGGGTGGGCACGGTGTTCGTGTTGATAGTCATGTATATGCCGGTTACGTAATTCCTCCTTATTACGATAGTATGATCGGGAAATTAATAGCTGTTGCACAAACCCGTGAAGAAGCGATTGATACTATGAGCAGGGCATTGAGCGAATATGTGATCGAAGGTATCAAAACAACTATTCCTTTTCATTTGCAATTAATGCAGAATGAAGATTTCAGGAAAGGAAATTTTACAACTAAATTCTTAGAAAGTTTTGTGATGAAATAAAAATAAGCTTGATCCTTAATTTTTATTCTTCATTAAATTATGGTTGAAACGATAGCTGGCTATTTGATAGTAAGCTATCGTTTTCTTTTTTAAGCTATCATCAACTTTACTAGATAGTGTCATCTCTCCTTTATCTACTGAATATTGAGTCACCTGTTTTTTATCATTGATTTGGAGGAAAGTATTCTTTGATAATAGCCCTAATGTTCTATAATTGCCAATCAATGCTCGTTCTTCATTTTTCTGCATAAGGTTAACATCTTTACCAAACAAAGACGTTTTATAATTCCAATGAAGCATCCCAAATACAGTAGGCATAAGATCAATTTGAGAAACTAATTTATTGATCTCGTATTTTTGGTTTGGCATATTTACAATAATAGCAGGAATGTGGTGATGGTTAATATTGATATCCCATTTGCCGGCACTGTTAGCACAATGATCTGCAACAATGATAAATATCGTATTCTTGAACCATGGCTTTGTTTTGGCTTTTTCTAAATAATTACCAATAGCAAAGTCTGCATATTTTACAGCGGCATCTCTGCTTCCTTGTGGGAGATCAATTTTATTTGGAGGAAAAGTATAAGGTTTGTGATTGGAAGTTGTCATGATATAATAAAACGACTTCTGATTTTTATCCTGATTTTTATCCTGTATTTTTAATGTCTTACTGAAAATATCTTCATCAGAAATACCCCATGCATTTTCAAATAGCACTTCGCCATCTTCAATATTTATTCTTTCTGTTTTGATGTTATCCGATAAAGGGTTGCCTCTGTTTCTGTCTACAATTTTAAAGCCTTGCCCGCCAAAAAAAGTATTCATATTGTCGAAATATCCATCTCCGCCGTAAATAAAATAATTGGTATAATTTTTTTGCTCAAAAATATTAGCAATAGAAAAAATATCATCATTATTCAATCTACGTACAATACTATTCCCGGGAGTGGGGGGTACGCATAAAGTAAGAGCTTCCATACCTCTTACCGTTCTTGTGCCTGTTGCAAACATATTGTTGAATACAATATTTTCATTTGCCAATCGGTCTAAATTTGGTGTGATGTTGAGCTTATTACCAAATCGTTGCATGAAATCACTACTCATGCTTTCCATGCAGATCAATACAATGTTAGGCTGTGTTTCAGCAATACTATCTGTAGTATTACGTTCTATACTAAACGGGTCTTTTGAGAAAATAAATTCCTGATTGTTTTGTAATAACTCTTTCTTTATAATGCCCATTGCTTCATCTTCCGGAAGTTTGGGATAAAAAGTATAGTAATCCAGTTCATTTGAACGATAAGCGGCGAAAAATGAATACACCCCATTTTTGCTCAATTCATTCTCATACAAATTTGTACTCCACTCAGCTTGTTTGTTTTTTATAAAGAAGCAATAGGCTAGTGTTATTAAAAATACAGGCAATGTAAAAGTTAGTCTTTTTAGAAAGGGTAGCTTGTCGTCAAAAGTTTGTTTAAATATTTTTCTCTTATGTAAGATAAATATAAACAGTCCAACGAGAGAAAGAATGCCCGTAATCAAAAGCGGTAACGGATAAGACTGACTTATATTTTCAAATACTTCATAAGTATAAATAAGGTAATCTACTGCTATGAAATTAAATCTAGTATTAAACTCTTCCCAAAAAGGGAATTCCGCCAAAAAGGCAAATACTGCAATGAGGGTCGTTAGAAATAAAATAATATGTGTTAGAATTTTATCAAAAGTTGAACCAATAAATCTTTTGGGTATTGCTAAAAGGTAGAGAAGGTAAAAAGATAAAAAAAACAGGCCAACTCCCAGGTCATACACAAATCCTAATAAAAAAATTTTCAGAATATGCAAAACTGAAAAAATGATGTTGCGAAAAGATAATACGTATAAAACAAGTCGTATCAGAAAGCTTGTTATCAGATAGATTTTTAAAAAGGAGATATAGGCCTTGTATCTGTCGAACAATTTTATCATCATTTCATTGATTGTTGTATTCGAAAATATCTTATAAAGGTAAGCTAGATATAGTGTTTATGCAATAAAGATGTCTTTCTCTGAAACATCATCGAAAATTTATTGCCGGGATGTACTGTAAATGGTTTTTTCTTAGCTTCATTGTGTGAATTTCTAAACAACGATCGTTATGCCAATTTTATCTCATTACACCGACGGTTTTTTTAAAGTCGGTGCCGAAAACGGATTCCTGCCTGTAAAGGCTCCCATAGTAACATTGCCCGAAAAGTATAAAGCCTTACAGGATATTCTTGACTGTATGCCGGTTGTTTTAAATAGCGATTCATACGGCTTGCTACATACTCCTGATGCGATTGTAAAACCGGTGCTTGAATTGAAAAATTTTATTGATGATGTAAGTGCCGAAACGGACGTTTTTGTGATACAGGCTTTATTCAGATCATACAGCTTTCTAACTTCTGCTTATTTGTTAGAGCCATCTTTTCAACAATTCCGAAAAGACGGAAACTATGGTAAAGCCCGGAATTTTTTACCTGCCAATATTGCTCAACCATTTTGTAAAGTAGCTGAAATGCTCAATGTTTTTCCATGGTTAGATTACCATTATGCCTACTCGTTAGGTAATTATCAAAAGCTTGATACAAAAGGCGATCTGAATTGGGAAAATATTACCATGTGTAATCGTTTTTCAGGGCAGCCTGATGAAGTAGGCTTTATCATGTTGCATGTAGATATCAATCGATTCTCTCCAAAACTTGTTGGTACTGTAATGCAAACGATACAGCAATTGCAGGGAGGTGTTACCACATCAGTATCTCCATTGCTTGAAACCAACTGGCAAACGATGAAGCAAATGAATCTTCGTAGAAAAGAGATGTGGAAAGCATCACGATGGCAACATTACAACGATTTTAGAATATTTATAATGGGAGTGAAGGGTAATGAAGCTTTATTTGGCGATGGAGTGATGTATGAGCATGTATGGGATGAACCAAAAGCCTTCCGTGGACAAACGGGAGCACAGGATGATATAATTCCAATGCAGGATATTTTTTCAGGTGTGATATTCTACTATCCGGAAAATGAGTTAACGAAATACTTGTTAGATCTACGATTGTATCGTCCAAAATGCATTCAGACATTTTTTATTGATTTGGAAAGATCCATGAAAGAAGTGCATCCCAAAGGCTTGATGGGCAAGTTGGTTGAGAACATGGATGTAACCGGTTTGTGCTATCTGTTAGGTATACTCGAAGAAATATATCATTTCAGAAATGGTCACTGGCAATTTGTACAAAAGTATATCATGGCCAATACAAAGTATGCAACAGCAACAGGTGGAACGCCAATTACATCATGGATACCCAATCAAATAATGTCCGTGATCAACCAAATGGAAGATGTTATAAAGGCCTTGCATACATTGCCGCTTACGGAAGAAGAGGAGGCATTGATCTTATTCAGAAAAAATGATGAGACATTGCCTGCAAAAAAAGGATTGATAGCCGGGCAATTAGAATTGATCCATAAAAATGATTTTTCTGCTGAAGCTGTTTTTGCACTGAATGAAAAATTCGGATATAATGATCAGCGTTAAGGAATACTTTCGAATTCACCTTTATCGGTATTTTTTCTAACCTTATTGGCTTCAAATATTTTACCATTCATTGCAATATAAATACCCGGTTTTAGTATCTGAACAAAAGCTAATGCACTACCAAGGTTAAACAATCCATCTGAACTGCCAAACTTGTAGGGTACCATGGCTCCTGTGAGTACAATTGTTTTGTTTGTACATTTTTGTGAAAGATAACTTGCAGTAACAGTCATAGTATCAGTTCCGTGGGTGATGAGGATTCTTTCTTCGGAAATATCATTACATGCATTGGCGATCAATTGCCTGTCTGCCGCATCAAAATCCAGACTGTCTTTCATCATCAATGTTTCTATGGAAAGATCCAGTCTGCTTCTTCCAAGCTTAAGCATTTCATGCAAATGAGTTTCCTTAAAGAAAAGGCTTCCATTCAGTTCATTATATTCTTTATCAAAAGTGCCGCCTGTAATAAATACTTTTATTGATTGATGCATATCAGTATGCTTAATTTAACAATATAGGAGATGAGATATATGCTATTAAGTTAATCAAATTTCACGATGTAGTTATTGGTGAGTGAAAGTGGATTAAAAATTAATGTGTTATATTTACACAATAAATTGTTTGCATGAAAAGAATATTTTTACCGATTATTGCCTGTGTATTTTTGTTTGCCTGCAATAATAAGTTAACTACAAAAGGAAAAAGCAATACTATGTCATTTAAAAAAGCAGACTGGATACATAATACAGACGTTTATGAAGTTAATCTTCGTCAATATACGCAAGAAGGAACGTTCAATGCTTTCGCAAAAGAATTACCACGTTTAAAAGAAATGGGTGTTTCAACGCTTTGGTTTATGCCTATCACCCCAATTTCAAAAAAAGAAATGAAAGGCTCAATGGGGAGCTACTATGCCTGCAGTGATTATACTTCCATCAATCCTGAATTTGGAACTTTGGATGACTTTAAAGTGTTAGTAAAAAAAGCTCATGAAATGGGGATGAAAGTGATCATTGATTGGGTAGCTAATCACACGGGTTGGGATCATGTATGGACCAAATCGAATCCGGAGTATTACGAAATAGACAGCACAACCAATGATTTTAAAAGAGCAAGCGGGATGGATGACATCATTGAGCTTGATTTTACAAATAAAGGTTTGCGTAAAGCAATGATCGATGCTATGCAATATTGGGTAAAAGAGTGTGATATTGACGGCTATCGCTGCGATCTGGCTTTTTGGGTTGAGCTTGATTTTTGGGTTGAGGCCAGAGCTGCATTGGAAAAAACAAAAACACTTTTTTGGTTAGCAGAAAATGACGCCATCGATAATCCGCATTACTATCAGGCATTTGATGCATGTTACTCATGGACGTGGATGCATAAAACAGAAGACTTCTATAAAAAAGATCAGAATAAAAAAATGCTGGATGGTATTTTACAACAGTATGATACAGCAGGAGGAGCAAACGCAATCAAATTATGGTTTACAACCAATCATGATGAAAACACATGGAACGGCACAGAGTATGAAAAATATGGAGATGCTGCAAAAGCTTTAGCAGTATTCAGTTTTACCTGGGATGGTATTCCGCTTATATATAGTGGTCAGGAACTTCCCAATCATAAACGATTGAAATTTTTTGATAAAGATGTAATAGAGTGGACAGGTAAATTTGAAATGGAGGATTTTTATAAAACATTATTGTCAATTCATAAAAACAATCCGGCTTTAAGAGCAGGAGACCCGGCTGTTACAACCTATATCCTGCAATCAAATGCAGACAACAATGTGTTGGCATTTCTACGTAAAAACGGAAATAACGAAGTGCTTGTATTACTCAATCTAAGTAAAGAAAAAGTTGATTGCACAATCAATGATGCCCATTTGTCGGGCACATTTACTGATGTATTCCATAACCTTAGTTTTAACTTTGGTAATACACAGCATTTTGCTTTATCGCCATGGCAATATTTGGTGTATGAGAAAAAAATAAGCCGTTAAAAACATAAAGACAATTTCTACTATTCAAAGGAATTTATTATCTTGTATGAACTAAACTTTCATAGGAGATTTATTTTCCTGATATATGGACCATCATAAAAATCCCTCGGTAATATTCTTTTTTTTGTTTTTTCTGGTATTTGTTGTTGCCTGCAGTAATAATACATCATCGCCGGAGAAAGAAAATATTGTGACCAATCCTGATAAGATTGATGTTAAAACAGCTGAAAATATTGAAGCTGCTCTTCGGTCAGCACTTGCAAACGGAGGTAAGATCAACGACACGATCCAACTACAATTGACATCTTTGGTAAATGCATTTTATAAAAGCAACGATTTTTCAAACGTATGGAGCAAAAAAGAAAAATGGGCACCTTTGGCAGACTCATTATTTCAATTTATTCAACATGCGGAATTGAGCGGATTGTTTCCTAAAGATTATCATGCTAAAAATTTACAGTCATTAAAGTCACAGTTAGATGGAGATTCGTTGAAACGAATGAATGCAACACTTTGGGCAACTGCTGATCTGATGTTTACAGATGGATTGATACATGTTCTGAAAGATCTCAAAGTAGGGCGTTTGCAAACAGATAGCCTCTCTTTAAATGCCGATACTACAATCGTAGAAAATGTATATGTGGATGCCGTTAAAAAAATATTTTCAACAGGAAACTTCTCAGCAGTACTTAATTCATTTGAACCACAGCATAAGGGCTATATCGCTTTAAAGCAAGGCATCAAACGGTTTCTCGATAGTATGGACAGGCGCACTTACACTTATGTAACATATCCTTACAAATCAAAAGATACTAAAGATTCGCTTGCTTTTATTAAAACCTTTCAACGCAGATTAAATGAAAGTAATTGTATTGATTTTGTGAACAAATTGCCCGATTCTTTACAATTGAATGCTGCAGTTAAAAAATACCAGAAACTAAAAGGACTTAAACAAGATGGAGTTATATCTTCTTCACTTATAAGATTGATGAATAGTTCTGACGCAGAAAAATTCAAGCGTATTGCCATTACACTTGACCGCTATAAGCAACTCCCGGCCAAAATGCCGGAGAAATATATTTGGGTGAATTTGCCTGGCTATTACCTTGAGGTTTGGGATCATGATACACTTGCATTGGAATCGAAAGTTATTTGCGGTAAACCATCAACCCGTACACCTTTGCTGAACAGTCATATTACTGATATGATCACTTATCCAACGTGGACAGTGCCTAATAGCATTATTGTTAAACAGTATCTGCCCAAGCTGAAAAATAACCCTAATTATTTATCAAGATTAGGATTACATCTGGTAAACAGTAAAGGCGAAACGGTTAGCGGTAGTAGTGTCAACTGGGCAAAATATTCTAAAGGAATCCCATACAAAGTCATGCAGGGAAGTGGCGATGATAATGCGTTGGGGGTTTTTAAATTTAATTTTGAAAATGAATTTGCAGTTTATCTACATGACACGAACCAACGTTATCTTTTTAAAAACTCCTCACGAGCATTCAGCCATGGCTGTGTTCGTGTACAGGAATGGGAAAAACTAGCTTATTACATTGCAAGGAACGATAGTATGAGCCGAAAACCTGGAGATACCTTGCGATATAATACTGATTCGATAAAAACATGGTTGGCAGCAAAACAAAGAAAACGTATGGATGTAAAGAACGGCGTTGATCTATTCATTCGTTATTTTACTTGTGAAGGAAATAATGGAGTTATTAAATTTTATGACGATATTTACGGAGAAGACAAAGCGCTGAGAGAGAAATATTTTAACGATAAATAAGCTTGTTAATTTTTTTACATGAATAATAGTATCAGCAAAATCTTTCTATTGCCGTTGCTCAAATGTATTTTGATGCTGTTGTTATTGATGTCTTTTTCTCGAAGTATCCTTGCACAAAAACAATCCAAAAAACAAACAGTCGGCAAAGTATTGTATGGTCAGGCAAGTTTCTATGCTAATAAGTTTCATGGAAGAAAAACCGCCAGTGGCGAAATATTTAATCAAACAAAATTTACTTGTGCCTGCAATGCCTTACCGTTAGGTACATGGGTAAGAGTTACCAATCTTAAAAATAACAAATCTGTAATAGTAAAAGTAAATGACCGGATTCATCCAAAAGTACGCAGAGTGGTGGATCTTACTATAGCAGCAGCTCAAAAGCTAGGCTTTGTTAAGTCTGGTTTAACAAGGGTAAAAGTGGAAGTTTTACCCAAGGGGAAATATTAGTGCAATCGATTGCAACTATTCTTTCGTTTTTTTTGGTCATAAACTGTTGAAAAGTTTGCCATTTCAAATAGGAAATAATTTTAAGTTTTCGTTTCAAGCTACTATTTTTGTCACATACTAAACTAATGGTTCATATGAAAAAAATTATGCTGTCTTTTGCAGCGTTCGTGTTATGCATTAACACCTTTGCTCAGAATGAATATAAAAAGCCTGCTTCTATAGGTGTTCACTTCTTTTATGATGATTTTCAAACTGCTTCCGAGATCCGTGCAACCAGCCTTAGTGAAGTGCTGAAGGATAACGAATGGTCTAAAACATCAAGAATGGCTCCGGGTTTTGCCGTGAGTTACATAAAAGGGTTGAGTGATCATGCCGATCTTGCTACAACATTGTCGGGTTCTTTTCTTGATTACCCAATCCCCAATAAAAGTTCTTTTGTAACAAAACATCTTTTATTGGAATTAGCAGCTACTGCTAATTTGAAACTTACTTCAGATAAGTATTGGGTATCACCTTTTCTTACATTGGGTGTAGGAGCATCAAAGTATAAAGATTTTTATGGCGCTTTTATCCCTGCAGGTGTAGGTATACAGGTAAATTTGTTTGATAACGCTTATGTGTTATTGAATTCTCAATATCGTATGCCCGTTACCGAAAATGTAGCGTATCATTTTTATCACAGCTTTGGAATTGCAGGTCCGTTATATGAAGCAAAACCGAAGCCTAAAAAACCGCTGCCGGTTGCTCCGGTAGTAGAAGCTCCAAAAGACAGCGATAGTGATGGGGTTTTAGATGTTGATGATCTGTGTCCGGATGTAAAAGGTCTGGCCACCTTAAAAGGTTGTCCTGATACCGATGGTGATGGTATTACTGATGCTGATGATAAATGCCCAAGCATCTTAGGCTTGGCAAAATACAATGGTTGCCCTATTCCGGATTCTGACAGAGACGGTATCAATGATGAGAACGATAAATGTGCTACTGTTGCAGGGGTTGCCCGTTATGGAGGCTGTCCTGTACCGGATACAGATAACGATGGTATCAATGATGAAGAAGATAAATGTCCAAGCGAAGCAGGCATCGCTGCTAACTATGGTTGTCCTGAAATAGCAAAAGCGGTAGTAGACAAGATCAATGTAGCTGCAAAAAATATTTTCTTTGCAAGTGGTAGCGCAAAATTGTTGCCCAAATCGTTTAAATCATTGAATGAAGTAGTGAAAATTTTGAAAGAAAATCCTACTTATAATCTTGATATTGATGGCTATACTGATAACAGCGGTAAAGCGGATAAAAATCAAACGCTGAGTGAAAGTAGAGCAAAAGCGGTAGTCGACTACCTTAAATCGAAAGGAATTACTGAAGATAGATTGGTAGCAGCCGGTCATGGTCAGGAAGATCCGATAGCAGATAATAAAACAGCTGCAGGAAGAGCTCAAAACCGAAGAGTAGAGTTGAAAGCAAGAAATTATTAAGCAAAAAGGATACATCACAAAAAGCTTCGGTTTTACCGGAGCTTTTTTATTTTCCCCTTTAGGGGATTGGGGCTAATTTTGCACTTTAAATAAGGAAAAACAATAATGGCTAAAATTGCGATCAATATAGCAACAGGAAGTTTGCAACAAGAAGAAATAATTGTAGGGATAGATCTGGGAACTACCAATAGCTTGGTTGCTATTATTCATCCCGATACAAAACAACCGGTTGTTTTGAAAGAACACAATAGCAGCTCATTGGTACCATCGGTGGTGCATTTTGATGAAACAGGTAATATTACTGTTGGTGAAGAAGCGAAGAAATATCTGATCTCACAACCGCAGAATACTATTTTCTCTGCAAAACGATTAATGGGGAAATCATATCAGGATATAAAGGAGAATGCTTCTTTTTTCTCCTATAAAGTGATAGATGACGGAACAGAGAATCTGGTAAAAGTGCAGGTTGGGAATAAATTTTATTCTCCGATAGATCTTTCTTCTTTTATTCTGAAAGAATTAAAGCAAAGAGCAGAACATATTTTAAAGACCCCTGTTAATAAAGCAGTGATAACCGTTCCTGCTTATTTCAATGATGCACAACGGCAGGCAACAAGAGATGCCGGTAAATTAGCAGGACTAGATGTTTTGAGAATTGTAAATGAACCTACAGCTGCAAGTTTGGCGTACGGACTTGGATTACATAAGGAAGAGGAGAAGACAATTGCAGTGTATGACCTTGGTGGAGGTACTTTTGATGTTTCGATCCTGAAAATTTCCAATGGCATATTCGAAGTGTTGTCAACCAATGGTGATACTTATCTTGGTGGCGATGATATGGACAGAGCCATTGTTCAGTTTTGGATGCAACAGTCAGGTATAAACGAAGATGAACTAAAACTGAACAAAGAATTTGCACAAGCCATACGCTTAAAAGCAGAGGAAGCAAAAAAACATTTATCATTCAATGAAGTTTTTGATGGCGAATTAAATGGTGATACATTACTGATCACAAGAAAAGATTTTGATACATTGATTCAACCATTGATAGATAAAACAATCGTATGCAGTAAAAATGCTTTAAAAGATGCGGCATTATCTGTTAATGATATAGATGTGGTTGTAATGGTAGGAGGTAGTACCAGAGTGCCTTTAGTGAAAGAAAGTATCAGCTCATTCTTTGGTAAGCCGGTTAATGATACAGTTAATCCCGATGAGGTTGTTGCTTTAGGTGCAGCCATACAGGCGGATATTCTTGCCGGAAATAACAAAGACGTATTGTTGTTGGATATTACACCATTGAGTCTTGGTATTGAAACTGCCGGAGGGTTAATGGATGTATTGATACCACGTAATTCGAAAATTCCGAATAAAGTCGGACGTCAATATACTACTCAGGTAGATGGGCAGGGCAGTATGCGTATTTCGGTTTATCAAGGCGAAAGAGATCTTGTACAACATAATAGAAAATTGGCTGAATTTAATTTAACAGGTATTCCGGGTATGCCTGCAGGGTTACCAAAGGTTGAAGTGTCCTTCCTGATCAATGCAGATGGTATTCTTGTCGTAAAAGCAAAAGAGCTTCGCAGCGGAGTAGAGCAGAGCATTGAAGTAAAATCACAATACGGATTAACAGATGAAGATGTAGAAAAAATGTTACTCGATTCTATTACACATGCCAAAGATGATATTGCCGTAAGAGCATTAGTAGAAGCCAGAACAGAAGCTGAACAGTTGTTACAGACAACTGAAAAATTCATTCATAAAAATGCGTCACATCTTACCAAAGATGAAATGTTGCAAACGGCAGCAGCAATGCAGGCATTACAATTAGCCATTACAATGGAGGACAAAAATCTTATTCATACAAAGATCGAAGAACTGAATGAAATATCCAGACCATATGCCGAGCGAATGATGGATGTTGCAGTGTCTTCTGCTATGAAAGGAAAAGCTATTTAATATTTCGGTTAAAAGATATTACTTTGTAGCACTGATATGGATACAAAACAAAACTTCCACGGATTCAACGGGCTACGATTTATTTCTATCACCACTGTAATTCTGCTTCATTTATTTACGTTCAAAGAAAATTTCGGATTGACGGAAATGACTTTCCCTTTGCAGGAAATTATTACTTACTATGGCGTACAGTTTTTCTTTGCCGGTAGCGGTTTTCTGATAACATACCTCTTACTGGCAGAGTTTAAAAAAAATGCGACTGTTTCCCTGAAGGATTTTTACTTGAGAAGAATATTAAGACTCTGGCCAGCCTACTATCTATTGATCATTCTGGCATTGCTGGTGGTATTAAAACTTCCTTTCTTCGATATTCCCGAACTTACAGCAGAATATCTGCAAGCCGATTATACAAAGAGTAATTTATTGTATTTTTTATTTTTACCACATATTCAACCGCACTTTTTTCCAACGGCCCCGTATATACATCAAACTTATACTGTTGGAATTGAAATGCAGTTTTATTTTTTATGGGGACTTATCTTTTTTCTCATTCCTAAGTTTACCAAAAAGTTATTTATAGGGATACTGGTTGGTGCTATCATACTAAATTTTACGCATGATTTTTTTTATGAGAACTGGGTGCAGATGAAATCTTCATTTGTTGTATCACTGCTACTAAAAATTGCCACTTATATTGAGTATTCAAGATTTTCAACCTTCGCTTTGGGAGGGCTTTTTGCATATGCTTTTTTCGAAGAGAAACAATGGCTCTCTATTTTTAAATCACCTCTGGTACAGGCAATTTTGTATCTGGTTGTGTTGTTTAGTCTTTACTACGATATATATATCCCTTTTTGCCGTGATGAATACATAGCTTTTCTGATACTTTGCATACTCACTGCGGCAACGTATAAAAAAACATCCATCATAAACTTTAGTGCAGGCTGGTTATCTTTTTTAGGTAAGATATCTTACGGAATTTATCTCTTTCATATTTTCGCCATTGTCTTTGCGATAAAAATATGTACAGAGGTTTTAGAATTTGATGTTACGACTAATTTTCAATTGGGGGTATTGATTGCCATTACTATGGGTCTTTCTATTTTATTTGGTTTAATATCTTATTACACGATAGAGAAATATTTTTTGAATATAAAAAAGCGGTTCCAAAAAATTTAGGACAGAATAATGAAAAACTCATTCATCAGTTTTATCAATAAAAAAGATCATTACGTTGTCATTACTGCGTGGGTGATTTTTCAATTGATTTGGATCGCTGTTTTTGGGTTTGATTTTCAGGGAGAATCAAATAAATATATCAGGGAAGCAAATTTGTTCGTAACGAATAATGGATTCACTCAACACAGATATATTTTTTACTCAACAACTATTTTGCTGATCGTTTTTAGTAATCTCATTAAAATAGGTTTGCATGGTGCAGTGTTTATGGTCATGTTCATTAATCTGGTATGCTATCTTAAGTTTTATAAATCTTTGAATACACTCTTCAAGGATAAATTGCCTGCAGTTCTTGTTGTCATCTTTCTTATGGTTTTCTGGCCTTATCAGCGTTGGACGGTTACGCTTTACTCAGAAGGAATTTTCTATAGCCTTGTAATGTTGCTATGTGCAGTTCTGATAAGCTATAAAAAGCTTTCATTGAAATATCTGCTTGGATTATCAACAGTGCTGTCCTTGCTCATTCTTACCAGGCCTATGGGGGTGTTATTCATCATTCCAGTTGCTATGTTCATCTATTTTCATCTTGTCGGCAGACAAAAAATATTTTTTCTGTTGACGTTAATAGCAGGGGGTATATTGATCAATGAAGTGTCGCAAATTGTGTTTACAACCACTGCTGATTGGGATATGAAAAAAGCTCTGCAGTCGGATATTATTATTGCTGATAAAGATGATTATCCGGTCAATAATGCTATCATTCTATCGGATAGCCGAAATCAACTATATCAACTTATATTTTATATCACACATAATTTTTCACACTTTATAATGCTTGCAACAAAGCGTTTACAGGCTTTCTTTTTTTTAGTGAGAAACTATTATTCTACTCTACACAATCTATTTCTGTTAGCACCCGTTGCTTGTATGTATTTGTTGATCATTTTTTATTTCAATAAGATAAGGACAGTGTTAGGAAGGCCACTGTTAGTGTTTATGTTATCTTCAATATTCTTTTTTGCCTTAGCGGTATCTCTCCAATTCGACGATTATCACAATCGTTTTTTTCTGTTGCTAATGCCGATATTAACGGTAATGGCTTTAGCAGGGATCTTTCATAAACACTTATCCAAATAAAGGAAGTTTTTTGTGTTTCAATTGTATGCATGGCTTTTCAATAAAGATCCACGAAGCAAATGCAAGTGGAATAGTTATTAGTAGGGTAAAGAAGAAGAGAGGGAAAGTAGAAATATTATAATCAGCTATTTGATAAATGATCTGTTGAATAGGGAAGGCGAAAATGTAAATGCCGTAAGAAATATCATGATTGATCCTTAATTTGATCTTTTGTGAGAAGCCAATCAAGAATACCGGCAATGATAAAACAGGCAATAGCAGAAAGGCTGGGTTGAAGTGTGAAGGATTGGTCAATTTTAAAAAAACATAAGCAATACTTATTGTTAGTAACGATATCCATACCTGTTTTTTATTTAGTTCTGCCAGATAGACAAAACTGCCCAAACAAAAAACACTCACAAGATTTATTGTGATCACATAATCCATCGTTGTTTTAAAAGCTAATACTGTATAACAAGTAAGCAAGAGGGATAGCATTGCATACTTAAGTACTTTTTTATTTCTAAGTAATGTAACAAGAATGATCAACGAAACATAGAGCTTTAACTCAAGTGAAATGGTCCATAATGAAGTGTTGACACTATTTACATTGAAATGGTTATCGGTAAAAACACCCGGTAAGTTCATTTGAATTTTAAAGCCTGATATAGTGGTCAGGTATTTCCATGTTTCTACATTCAAAAAATATTCTTTTACAGTTAGCTGCGTAATAATTGGCCCCATTACAAAAACGCTCAGTACAACCAATGTAATTAAAGCAGGGAAAATGCGAAGAAATCTTTTCTTTAAAAAAAGTAAAACTGTTTCAGAATCGATTGCGCTTTTCGTAACAAAAAAACCACTGATGAAGAAAAAAATACACAAGCCAAATGCAGATGCTTCAAATTGGTTGTGTGTTAAAAGATTCACTGATTCCAATGCATCTTCACCGGTGATATAAAATGAATGAGAGAATATTACAAGTATTGCTCCGACTAACCGTAAAAAATTAAAATTATTGTTATGCAAAATTTATTTGTTTAAGGTCAGGCTTCTAACAACGTATTTGCCGATCATGTCAAACTCAATATTTACAAGGTCACCTTCCTGCAAACTTTTCATGTTTGTATGCTCATACGTGTAAGGAATGATAGCTACTGTGAAGTGTGCTTCATCAACATTGAAAATAGTAAGACTGATACCATTGAGTGTAATGGATCCTTTTTCTATGACCAATGCTGCAAATTTTTTGTCGAATTCGAAATTGAATTCCCAACTGCCGTTTTTTTCTGTAATTGAAATACATTTAGCTGTTGCATCCACATGGCCTTGTACAATATGACCATCTAATCGACCATTCATAACTAAACAACGTTCAAGATTCACAACAGTACCAATGGTCCATTCGTTCATATTGGTTTTTGCCAATGTTTCGCTTACTGCCGTTATACGGTGAGTTTTGCCTTCAATTCCTTCTACCGTTAAGCAAACTCCGTTGTGAGCAACACTCTGATCTATGCTCAATTCGTCCGATATGTCAGATGCTATCAAAAAGGTCTTATTAGTGCCAGAAAGGGTAATTCCCTTTACAATACCTGTTTTTTCTATGATTCCCGTAAACATGGGCGGCAAGTTAAGAATTATGAGTTAAGAATTATGAATTAAGTCAGGTTTATGCTTTTACATTATGCTTAGTTTGCGTTGGAGATAATGTTATTTCAATAAACATAACAAGCTGATTTTTAATGATAAAATCATCTCTTTTAAATATTTTTAATTTTTAATTTTTAATTCTTAATTTTTAATTATCTTCGCACCCTTAAAAAAAACTACCAAAGGAGGTATATCAAATGCTAATTATCGATTCTAAAGATTGCGAAAACATAGACAAGGCGCTTAAGAAGTACAAAAAGAAATTCGAAAAGAGCCGTGTTTTGTTACAATTAAGAGAAAGACAGTCTTTCACAAAACCGTCCATCAGACGTAGAACTGAAGTATTGAAAGCTGTTTACAAGCAAAATATAGCAAGCGGAAAAATAGATATTTAAGTCTATTGCCCTTTTAAATATTTGAAACTGATAATCGAGTAACTTTGGTTATCAGTTTTTTTATGTCTGCAACCTACCAAAAAAGCATACAATCATTCCTGGATTACCTCAAATTTGAAAAAAGGTATTCTCAGCATACGATTACCTCTTACGAGACCGATCTTATTGCTTTTTTCGACTTTATTGAGGTTCAGTTTGCTATTACAGATTTGGCGGCTATAGCACCTACATTTGTACGCAGCTGGCTGGCGCAGTTAAAGGAGGGGGGGATGACATCAAAGTCGATCAACAGAAAAATATCTTCTCTAAAATCTTTTTTTAAATATCAGCTCAAAAAAGGGGTGTTGCAAACAACTCCTATGACGACCATTGTATCTCCGAAAATAAGCAAACGATTACCACAATTCGTGGAAGAAAAAGACACAGGTACCTTATTTACTTATGTAGAATTTCCGGATACTTGGGAAGGGAAAACACATAGATTAATACTGGAGATATTTTATAATACCGGGATGCGTTTGGCTGAACTGGTGAACCTAAAAGAATTACAGGTTGATGCCGGAAATAGCAGTATTAAGGTGCTTGGTAAAGGAAACAAGGAAAGGGTATTGCCGGCAAGTGGTGAGTTGATGAAGGCATTGCAAGTATATATTGCAGATAAGCGTACGGCATTTGAAAAATTCGATAGCGAATTTGTATTAGTAAATAGCAAGGGTAAGAAACTCTATCCAAGATATGTTTATACTGTAGTAAAAAAATACCTAGATCAAAGCGGAACTACTATTGATAAGAAAAGCCCCCATGTGCTTCGGCATACTTTTGCCACACATCTTATGAACAATGGCGCAGATCTTAATGCAGTAAAGGAATTGCTGGGACATAGCAGCCTAGCAGCCACACAGGTTTATACCCATAACACCATCGAAAAGTTAAAGGATGTATATAAGAAGGCTCATCCAAAAGCCTAAAAATCAGACCGTTTTACAATAATTTTTTAAATATTCTGTTTATATAAAGAATGCAGTTATTTTTTTTGGAAATACCAGCCAGAAAAACTAACTTGTATTTAAGAAATCCTATCTCTGAATCCTAAAAAATGCTTATGGTATAAAATATCTACTTAGTACTTTCAAATTATTTTTTCACAGATTTAAAATTAAGATTGCTATGAACGTAAACATTCAAACAGTGCATTTCGATGCAGATTCTAAATTAGTAGACTATGTAGAAAAAAAACTTTCAAAACTATTTCAATTTCATGACCGTATCACAAAAGTAGATGTGTATTTAAAGTTGGACAATGTAGTACACAATATCAAAGACAAAGTAGCTGAGATCAAAGTACATATTCCGAAGTACGATTTTTTTGTAAAGCATTCTTCCAAATCATTTGAAGAAAGCTTTGATGAGGCGCTAACATCAGTAATAACACAGATCAAACGAAAAAAAGAAAGATTGGCCGCTTAGAAATATTGTCCCGCTTTAGCGGGACTTTTTTTTGCTATTCTGTGACTTTCCGAGATATTCTGTAGGGGCTAAAAATAGGCTTTTGCTTACGTCCAACTACCAACGTCCAACTACCAACTTTTCCGATTATTCACATTTTTATTTTTTCGTGTAAAAAAATCTTTTACAAAGTTTTTCTATTAATCAAATATACTTACCTTTGCCATCCCGAAAAATGAAGGAGCATTTGTATGCCTTTTTTTGAAGGAGTTCTTTTTAATAGAAAAATGCCGAAATAGCTCAGTTGGTAGAGCAACTGATTTGTAATCAGTAGGTCGCTGGTTCGACTCCAGTTTTCGGCTCAGAAACATGTCTGACGGTCTCCGGAAGATTGTTCAAGGGGGCAGTTACCAGAGTGGCCAAATGGGGCGGACTGTAAATCCGCTGACTTCGTCTTCGGTGGTTCGAATCCACCACTGCCCACAAAACAATTTGCTAATTAGCCAATGTGCTGATGTTCTAATTGTTTAGTTCTTTTAAAATTATGATGTTCTGCATTAGCACATGGGCAAATCAGCACATCAACAAATTTATTAGCGGAAGTAGCTCATTTGGTAGAGCGGTAGCCTTCCAAGCTTCAGGTGGCCGGTTCGAGCCCGGTCTTCCGCTCATTGAGTTAGGCGTTTAAAATGTTTGAGAGGTTGAAAAAGTTTAAAGGACTAAAAACCTTTGAAACCTGCTAGACCCGTTTAACGTTTTAAACATTTAAACGCTGTTGTAGCTCAGGGGTAGAGCACTTCCTTGGTAAGGAAGAGGTCGTGAGTTCAATTCTCATCAACAGCTCTAAATAAAGTTGAAAAGGTTTCAGTAGTTTAATAGGTTCACTAACCTTTGAAACATAATAAACCTTTTAAACTTTTTAAACATAGATGCACAACGGTATACAGTACAAGAGAGTGACACAACGATGATGATCAAAGTTGCGAAGCTTGTAAAATAAAAGTCGATGGTTACAGACTTAAAACGACAACCAATTTCAAAACAAATATTAAAATTTAAACAATGGCAAAAGAGTCTTTCAAAAGGGATAAACCCCATTTAAACGTTGGTACTATTGGTCACGTGGATCATGGTAAAACAACACTTACAGCCGCTATAACCGATGTTTTGTCAAAAAAAGGTTTGGCGGAGAAAAAAAATTACGATGATATCGACGGTGCTCCTGAAGAAAAAGAAAGGGGTATTACGATCAATACAGCTCACGTAGAGTATGCTACTGCTACTCGTCACTACGCTCACGTGGATTGTCCGGGTCACGCCGATTATGTTAAGAACATGATCACTGGTGCTGCTCAAATGGACGGTGCTATCTTGGTAGTTGCTGCTACTGATGGTCCAATGCCACAAACTAAAGAGCACATCCTTCTTGCTCGTCAGGTAGGTGTACCTCAAATCGTTGTTTTCATGAACAAGGTTGATTTGGTTGATGACGTTGAGTTATTAGAATTAGTTGAAATGGAAATTCGTGAGTTGTTAACTTCTTACGGTTTCGATGGTGATAACACACCGATCATCCAAGGTTCTGCTACCGGTGCTTTAGCTGGTGAAGAAAAATGGGTTGCTAAAATTGGTGAATTGATGGATGCAGTTGATAGCTACATTCCTCTTCCTCCAAGATTAGTTGATCAACCATTCTTGATGAGTGTTGAGGACGTGTTCTCAATCACTGGTCGTGGTACTGTTGCTACTGGTCGTATCGAAAGAGGCCGTATCAAAGTTGGTGAAGCAATGGAAATCGTTGGTTTAATGGAAAAACCTTTAGCTACAACTTGTACAGGTGTAGAAATGTTCAAAAAATTATTGGACGAAGGTGAAGCCGGAGATAACGCAGGTCTTTTATTACGTGGTATTGAGAAAACTCAAATCCGTCGTGGTATGGTTCTTTGCAAACCAGGTTCTATCACTCCGCACACTGAATTTAAAGGTGAAGTTTACGTGTTAAGCAAAGAAGAAGGTGGACGTCACACTCCATTCTTTAACAAATATCGTCCTCAGTTCTATTTCCGTACAACTGACGTAACTGGTGAAGTTACTTTAGCAGCTGGTACTGAAATGGTTATGCCAGGAGATAACACTAACTTATCAGTAGTATTGATTCAACCGATCGCAATGGAAAAAGGGTTGAAATTTGCGATTCGTGAAGGTGGCCGTACAGTAGGTGCTGGTCAGGTAACTGAAATCGTTAAATAAGCAAAAAGCGTAAGCTTTTAGCTCTTAAAGCAAATAAATTTATATATTTGCAACATATTCTAAAAGCTGTTTCGATACCCTCGGAATAGCTTTTAGCTTTTACGGGCATGGTGCAACGGTAGCATACGGGTCTCCAAAACCTTTGATCTGGGTTCGAATCCTAGTGCCCGTGCAAAACAAGTTGGAAAGGTTTAAAGCGTTGAAAAAGTTTAAAAGGTTCTATTAACTTGCGAAACTTTTTCAACCTATTAAACATATTAAACTCAAAAAAATGAACAAACTAACAACATACCTAAGAGACTCTTACAAAGAGCTGGTAGAAAAAGTAACCTGGCCTAATTGGGAGCAGTTGCAACAATCTACTATGATTGTATTAGGTGCTACATTATTTATCACTGCTATTGTAGCATTGATGGATTTTGTTTCTAACGGATCTTTAAAATTTATATACTCTTTACTTAAATAACAATGGAAGAAACAATAACATCAGACGTACCCGTTACGCCGGAAAAAGAAACCCGTTGGTATGTACTAAGGGTGGTAAGTGGTAAAGAACGTAAAATTAAGGAGTACCTTGATAAAGATATCGTTCGTAATGGTTGGGTAGATATCATCAAACAAATTTTTTTACCGGTAGAAAAAGTGTATAAAGTACAAGCTGGTAAAAAAGTGATGAGAGAAAGGAACTTCTATCCCGGTTATGTGATGATTGAAGTATCTGCAGGAAAATTGAATGATGATATGGTGCAACATATCAGCAATATCAGCAACGTAATGCACTTTTTAACCGATGGCAAAGGCAGCAAAGGAAACATTATTTCTTTACGCAAAGCTGAGGTAAATAAAATGTTGGGTAAAGTTGATGAAATGGGTGAAGCAGGCGGTGTTACAATGAGCGAACCATTTATAGTTGGCGAAACCATCAAGATCATTGATGGTCCGTTCAACGACTTTAACGGTGTGATAGAAGAGGTGAATGACGAGAAGAAGAAATTAAAAGTACAAGTGAAAATATTTGGTAGAGCTACACCTGTAGAATTAAACTACATGCAGGTTGAAAAGATCAGCTAACATTTTTTTAGAATTTATTGAAGCCATTCCTGAAGGAGTGGCTTTTTTATTTTGACGATATTAATTATATAAAGAAACACCCTCCAGAAGGGAGGGTGTTGTGCCCGGGACTGGATTCGAACCAGCACATAGTTTCCTACGCTGCCACCTGAAGGCAGTGCGTCTACCAATTTCGCCACCCGGGCAAGTAACTATCAAATGCAAATAAAAAAGCACTGATTTATCAGTGCTTAGTGCCCACGAAAGGAATCGAACCTTCACGCCCTTGCGAACGGCAGATTTTGAGTCTGCTGCGTCTACCAATTCCGCCACATGGGCAATACACATCGTTTAAAGTTGGTAGGGTTAAAACGTTTAAGAACGTTCAACCATTAAACGGTTTAATCGGGTTGCGAAATTACGTTAATCATTAATTCTGTCCAAAATACGTTGTAAGTATTTTTTCTTAAAGTAATATTCCTTCACTTTAAGCAGATCGGCCGTATTTGCTGTAGCATCATTGTATGTCTCAATGATTTGTTTTACGGCACTGTAGGCTTCGTTTTCAATGGCTTTTATAGCATTGATTGAGTTCTCATTCAACTCTTCATTCAGCTCCATCATTTCCATTAAAAAGTCCGGTGGAAGTTGATATTTCTCTTCTTCTTCAAGCAAGCCCTTTAATTGTAAAACATATTTGAGTGTGAGATCGGGATTTTGAAATATTTTAAATGCTTTATTTATATCGGATGATTTTTCCAGCACTTCAGCCTGCTCATCTTCTGATGCCTGTGAAAAAAAATCGGGATGATATTTTTTTTGAAGCTCAAAATACTTTTTGGGCAATATGTTTTTATCTACCTGTAAACAGACGGGCAAATCAAATAATTCAAAATAATTCATATAACAAAGATACTTTTATTAGAACACGGGTTACACGGATTTTATGGATTAAAAATAATTTTATCCGTGAAAATCATTTTAATCCGTGTAATCCGTGTTCCAATAAAATCGTAAATTACATTTGATGCTTACCATTGGTTTAATAAAAGAAGGGAAAATACCTGCGGATAACCGTGTGGCGCTTACACCCGCTCAATGTAAATGGATAGAACAACATTTTCCGAATATCAAGATCATTGTGCAAGGCTGTAACCATAGGTGTTTTGCAGATAAGGAGTATGAAAGAGCCGGCATACAAGTTCAGGATGCTGTTGATGATTGCGATATACTACTAGGTATCAAAGAGGTTCCTATAAGTATGTTGATTGCCGGCAAAACTTATCTCTTCTTCTCACATACAAAAAAGTTGCAGCCACATAACCAACAGCTTTTCAGGTCAATTATTGAAAAGAAAATTACCCTGATAGATTATGAATGTTTAGAGCATGACGATGGTCAACGTATCATCGGCTTTGGTTTTTTTGCAGGTATTGTGGGGGCACATAACGGTATGATGGCTTATGGCAGAAGAACGGGTGCATTTAAGTTGGGTAGAGTGTTTGAGTGTAAAGATTATAGACACTTGATTCATACCTATTTTGGAGTAAAACTTCCAAAAATAAAGATAGCCGTAACCGGTAGTGGCAGGGTAGCACATGGTATTGTAGAAGTTATGAACTTAATGGGAGTAACAGAAGTAGAGCCGGATGAATATCTTGAGCGAAAATTTTCATACCCGGTTTATGTAGCACTAAAGGGATCAGATCTTTATGTACACAAGGAGACTAAAACCTACAACAGAGAAGACTTTCATCGCCATCCGGAAATGTACAGAAGCAGATTTTTACCATATACCAGGTGTTCCGATATTTTAATGAATGGTATTTACTGGAGCGAAAATGCACCGAGACTATTTGACAGGTCAGATATCGACGATGCTTTTACGATTGAAACCATTGCTGATATTACAGATGATGTAAATGGCTCGGTGCCGATCAATGTTGGAGATCAATCAATAGAAGATCCTGTTTACGGGATCGATAGATCATCATTTAAAAAAACAGATCCTTATTTATCAAGTTCTATTGATGTAATGGCCGTAGGTAATCTACCTAATGAATTGCCGAGAGATGCCAGCAGGTATTTTGGAGAGCAACTGATCAAATTTATTTTGGAAGATCTGGTAACAGGAGGGAGTGCTATCATCGACAGAGCTACTATTGTGAATAAAGGAATTATTACCCAGCCTTATGCATACATGAACACTTATGCTGGTTTATAAATACAGATAATAATCTTTTAGTAATTCTTTAAACTCGTTGGTGTAATTGTTGTTGCCATCTTTGATGATGATTGTTTTTTCAATCATCGAAATTTTATTTCTACCAAAAACAAAGAAAGTTCTGAAATAATCATGCTTAGGCGTTTGTCTTACAAGTACTTTCTCTTCAATAAAAAAGTTATTAGCTTGAAGTAGTTGATTGAAATCTTCCGATCGGCTGAAAGGCAGTATCACAGCAGATTTCCCATCTGGTGAAAGATTTCGGTCGATAGTTTCTATTAATTTATTTAGTGTTAAGCCGGTGTCATGTTTTGCTGCATTTTTTTCTGCGTTGGCAGATCTTAGATCATCCTCGAAGAAAGGCGGATTGCTAATGATCAGATCATATTTTTTATCAGCAACAAACATTGTAATATCATCATTAAAAATTTGTAGACTTTCTTTCCAGGGAGTTGTGGCAAAGTTTTCTCCTGCTTGCTGATAAGCATTTGTATCAATTTCTACAGCATCAATAGCTGCATCGGTTTTCTGTGCAAGCATTAAGGTTAACAGCCCTGTTCCTGTACCAATATCTAAAATGTTGGAAGTTGATTGTTGGAAGTTACTAGCAACGTATGCACCGAACAAACAGCTATCTGTACAAACTTTCATTGCACATCGGTCCTGGTGGATGGTGAATTGTTTGAATTGGAAGAAACTGTTCATAGTTCATAGTTTATAGTTAATGGTTAATAGTTTTTAGCCGCTGAATACAACTATGAACGATGAACCATCAACTAACTCCATTCTGCTTTTGCACTTGGTGACACACTCAGATCAGTAAAATCTTTGTTCAGGTATTTATAATAAGCTGTTATAGCAATCATTCCTGCATTATCGGTGCAATACTGAAATGCAGGAATATAGGTTTGCCAGCCCATTTTTTCTCCGGTTTCCTGTAAAGCCTTACGTAGTCCACTATTAGCACTAACACCACCGGCTATGCAAACATTTGTTACACCGGTTTGTAGGGCGGCTTTTTTCAATTTATTCAGCAAGATGCTGATGATCCTGTTTTGAATCGATGCACAAATATCGTTCAGGTTATCAGCAATGAATTTTTTCTTTTCATCTTCAGTTGCCAAAAATTCTTCTTTATATACATTGCTCGATCCTGCATTTTGTAAAAAATAAAGAATAGAAGTTTTCAAACCGCTGAAACTAAAATTTAATTCGGGTATTTGTGGCTCAGGAAAGCTAAACCGTTGTGCATTGCCGCTAGTTGCGTACTTATCTATTAACGGGCCGCCGGGGTAGGGCAGACCTAAAAGTTTTGCTGATTTATCGAATGCTTCGCCGGCGGCATCATCAATGGTTTCGCCAATCACTTTCATTGAAGAAGGGCTTTCACAAAGTACGATTTGTGTATGTCCTCCACTAACAGTAAGGCATAGAAAAGGGAAAGAAGGTTTCTCATCTGCAATTAAGTTGGCTAAAACATGTGCTTGCATATGATGTACGGCTATAAGCGGTTTATTTAAAGCCATCGCCATCGATTTTGCAAACTGCGTTCCTACCAATAATGAACCAATCAGCCCGGGGGCTTGTGTAAAAGCAACAGCATCTATATCCGAAAGATGAATACCGGCTTCTTTTATAGCTGCATCAACAACCGGAACAATGTTTTGCATATGTGCTCTGCTGGCCAACTCGGGCACAACACCGCCATATTTTTCATGAATGGTTTGGTTGGCAATGAAATTGGATAATATTTTGCCATCCCGGCAAACAGAAGCGGACGTTTCATCGCAAGAAGATTCTATAGCTAAAATTGTAATGATAAATTATGATTTATAAGTTATGAGTTGCAAATTTAATTCATAATTCATAACTCATCATTCATAATTATTTTGAACGTATTGCCACCACCGGATTCATTTTTGCAGCTCTTGATGCAGGAAAAATACCGGAGAGGATACCGACCAACAAACAGATAAAGAAAGTTGTTATAATGAGCGGAAGAGAAATATACACAGGAAAATTTAGTGGGCCGGATAATACCAATGAGAGTATATACACAAGAAATAATCCGATAATACCACCGAGAAAACAAAGTATGGTAGCCTCTAGTAAAAATTCAAATAATATACTTGCGCTTTTAGCACCTACGGCCTTTTTTAAACCTATAACAGCTGTACGCTCTTTAACTGTTACAAACATAATATTGGCAATGCCGAACATACCAACAATTAAACTGATTACACCAATGAGCCCGCCAACGATATTGACTGTTTTGAATAAGCCACTTACAGCTTCACTAAAGGCTTCTACACTGTTTAGTGAGAAATTATCTTCTTGTGTAGGCCCGAGTCTTCTTATTTGACGCATAATGCCTTCCAACTCATCGCTCAACGCTGCAGTTGTAACGCCTTCTTTTCCTTTTGCAATAAGTACGGGGTTGGCATAATCATCTTGAATGATCTGTTTGCAAAATTTATATGGCAACATGATACAATTATCATAATCCCATCCGATAAAATTCTTTCCTTCTTTTTTTATGATACCAACAATCGTAACTTTTTTACCTTTTACTTCGAATGTTTTTCCGAGAGCTCGGCTAGCATCACCATATAATTTTTCAGCATTGTCATAGCCTATTAAAGCTACGGGGCTACCGCTGTTGAATTCAGGTTGAGATATATAACGACCGGCATCAAAGGAGAGGGGTTGAATAATCATTTGCGATTCAACAATGCCGTAAGTTGATGCATTTTGAATCACATCGTCTTTATAAGAAATATTTGTACTTGATCGCATTAAGAAACCAACATCCAGTAATAATTGCGAACGCTCTTTTATTAGTGCAGCTTCTTCATATTTCATAGAAGGTCTTGCCCTGAATTTCCAGAAAGGTTTATCGGGGCCACCGCCATATTCCCATTTGTCGATGTAAATAGTATTGCTGCCAAGTGTTTTGATCTCATTTTGAAGATTGCGTTCAAAACTACCAACGGTGGTGAGTACACCGATGATGCAGAAGATGCCAAATGCCACTCCTATAAGACTTAATGCTGTACGAAGCTTATTTACTTTAAGCTCCTGAAAAGTAAGTCTGAGTGAATTACGAAGTATGTTGAGCGACTTTCGCATTTCTCAAAAATACGGCAACTATATTACTTGTAGTCCTTTAAATGCTGAGTGGAACTTTTTATGTTTAGTCGGCGGGAATAAAAAATCCCATCATATTGATGGGATTTTTTATTCAATATTTTAAAATACTAAGCCACCGCTTTATTAACCAAAGCAGCTGCTTCGCTCAATAAAATCGCACTTTGTACTTTCAAACCGCTTTTATCGATCAGGTCTTTTGCAACATCAGCATTGGTTCCTTGCAAACGAACGATGATAGGAATTTCAATATTACCAATAGAATTGTAAGCATCAATAACACCTTGTGCAACCCTGTCGCAACGAACAATACCACCAAAGATGTTGATCAGAATCGCTTTTACTTTGGGATCTTTTAAGATAATACGGAAACCTGCTTCTACAGTTTGTGCATTTGCAGTACCACCTACATCCAAGAAGTTAGCTGGTTCTCCACCACTTAATTTGATCATATCCATGGTAGCCATTGCAAGTCCTGCACCATTTACCATGCAACCTACGTTGCCATCTAATTTTACAAAATTCAGATTATGTTTGCCTGCTTCCACTTCTGTAGGATCTTCTTCGCTTACATCCCTTAATCCTGCAATATCTGCATGACGGGTTAATGAGTTATCATCGATATCCATTTTACAGTCAACTGCAATGATTTTATCATCACTTGTTTTAAATAGCGGATTAATTTCAACCATACTGCAATCCAACCCAACGTAAGCGCTATAAAGGTTGGTTACAAATTTCACACAACTCTTAAATGCCTCACCGCTCAAACCTAAGTTGAAAGCAATTTTCCGAGCCTGAAAACCTTGTAGTGGTCCGCCTGGATGTACCAATTCTTTGTGTATTTTTTCAGGAGTATCATGAGCAACATCTTCAATGTTCATACCACCTTCAGTACTATATACAATCACGTTTTTGCCAGATGTTCTATCTAACATAATCGATAAATAAAACTCCTTAACAGGATTTGGCCCTTCATAATACACATCCTGAGCAACCAATATTTTATTTACTACTTTACCGGCAGGCCCTGTTTGAATGGTAACCAATGTTCCACCAAGAAGATTGCCTGCAATTTCTTTTATAGCATCTGCATTTTTACCAACGGCAACACCACGTTGTTCTTTACCAACGATGGTACCTTTACCTCGTCCGCCGGCGTGAATTTGCGCTTTTACAACAGCGAAGTTGCTGCCATATTGAGTTTTGATCTGACGGTAAGCCTCTTCAGCTTCGCCAGGTGTGTTACAGGCAATACCTTCTTGTACAGGTACGCCATATTTCTTCAAAAGTTCCTTTGCTTGGTATTCGTGCAGGTTCATTTTTTAAAAGTTTTGGCGAAGATAATAAAGTGTAATGAGTTATGATTTCAGTGATATGATTTTTGGTCATTTCTTTATGCAAACGATGTCAATATTACCGATATTGCAGAATATTGTACATTTGCCTACAAATTCTATAAAAACATGATGCAAAAAATTAACGAAGCTGTTGCTTACATTCAAAGTCTTTACCAAGGTACCCCAGCGGTAGGGATAGTTTTAGGAAGTGGATTGGGGAATTTTGCTGCAGAAATTAAGGCAGAAAAAGAAATCCCTTATGGAGATATTCCACACTTCCCGGTAAGCACTGTTGAGGGGCATAGTGGAAAATTGATTTTCGGTGAATTGGGGGGTAAAAAGGTAGTTGCAATGGCAGGTCGTTTTCATTTCTACGAAGGATATACCATGCATGAGTGTGTTTTCCCAATAAGGGTGATGAAATTTTTGGGGATCAAAACATTACTATTGAGCAACGCCGCAGGCGGGGTAAATAGAAAATATAAAGTAGGTGACCTGATGATCATTAATGATCATATCAGTCAGCTAACTGTAAATCCTTTGATCGGACCAAATGATAAAACAATGGGGCCACGTTTCCCGGATATGACTGAACCTTATAAAAAACATTTGATCGCTAAAGCAAAAACTATTGCTGCGGCAGCTAATATTAAAGTGCAGGAAGGTGTATATGTTGCGGTAACCGGTCCTACTTTTGAAACAAAGGCAGAATACCTGATGATCGAAACGTTAGGAGGAGATGCAGTGGGAATGAGTACTGTGCCGGAATGCATTGTTGCCAATCATATGGGGTTAGATGTATTTGCAATGAGTGTTATAACGGATGTAGGTATACGTGAAGAAGAGAATGTGATCACACACGAAGAAGTATTGGAAGCGGCGAAACATGCGGAGCCGAACTTTACTCATATATTTAAAGAATTGGTTGCTGCCATATAATTGGCCCGATAAAAAAATCAAAAAACGTTATCTCACGTAAAAGCTATTTTGTGAGGTAACGTTTTTTTTATGTTGATCTCTCTGCTTAAGGAAATAGTGTTGTACTTGCTTGTTTCTTTCAATTTAATAGGTTACATTAGATTGGTCGTTGATTTGTTTAATTGCCTTTATTTTTTACATTACAAAACAACTGCAATGCGAAAGCTCCTTATTCCTTCCGCCTTTTTACTGATGATCGCTTCTTCATCCTGTAAAAAATCAGATTCAAATTGTGGATTATCTTTAGAAACGCTAAAAGGGACCTACAAAGTCACTGCTTCAGTATATAAGGAAACGCCTACTTCAACACCGGTAGATGAATTTGCCTTATGGGACGCTTGTGAAAAAGATGATACCGTTACATTCGGCGATGCCAATGTAATTACTTTTACAGATGCAGGTACCTCTTGCGATCCCAGCGGTAGCGGTGTGGCTGTTTGGACGCTATCTGGTAATACACTCATAATAGACGGAGAGACTTATGATGTATCAAGTTTCAGTTGTTCGGGCATGACAATAATCTGGCAGGATGATACAACAGACGAGACAGGAACCATAACTTTGAAAAAGGTATAGCAGTAAAATAGTACAAGAATGAGGAGTGCTCAAAAGGCACTCCTTTTTTGTGCTGATTTTTTATTTGCAATAAAATCTTGCTAAAAGCACCTGAATATTACGGTGGTTATTTTATTGTAAGTATTTTTGGCGTAAGATTTTAGTATGAAGAAACTACTTGCTACATTTTTATTGGTATTTGCTTTCACATTTTCCTATGCCCAGGTCGGTAGGGGAATCAAAGAAAGATTGGGAGATGATAAAGGAGGGATAGGAAGCAATAACAGATCTAGTACCGATACAAGTGGAAAAAGAGACGATCTTGGATTTGAACACAGGGATGATGCAAAAGATTCTGTCAGTATTAGTTTTAAATACCTTGATGCAATTAGAAGTAATCGATTAGATTCTTCTATCAACGATTTTTATAGATATTTTTCAATACCGGCGGCACAGCAATATCTTGGCAATAATGGCTCTGCAGGTTATTCATTATTGTTTACACCTTTTGCCAAAGCGGGGTGGGATGCCGGATTTCATGCATACGATGCTTACAAGTTTACTTTAGCAGATACTCGTTTTTTTAAAACAACTAAACCTTATTCACAAATAGGTTATCAGTTGGCAACAGGGCAGGAGCAATTTATTAAAGTCTTACATACACAAAATCCGTTTTCTAATCTGAATTTTGGATTTGAATATAAATTGATTACTGCCCCCGGCTTTTTTGTTACACAAAATACCAATCACAACAGCTACCGGATATTCAGTAATTATCAGGGCAAAAGAAAAAGATATGCAGCGTATTTTACATTTCTTGGTAATACGATCAAAGGTTCTGAGAACGGAGGAATAAAAAATGATAGTTTTTTAACCAATCCTGATTTTAAAAAAAGATTTACCATACCTGTAAATCTCGGCAGAGATTCAGGGCTTATTCCAAATCCATTAAAGTCATCTGTAAACACGGGAAATATTTATAAAGATGCTACGGTGTTTATCCGCCAGAGTTACGACATCGGCAAAAAAGATTCTGTTGAGGTAAATGATTCCACTACTGAGTATTTGTTTTATTCTAAACTTCGTTTTCAACATACGTTTACTTATAGTACGTACAGTTATCAGTTTAAAGATGTTGGAGCCGACTCCGTTATTTATCAAAAATGGTATGATACAACATTGAAACGAATTGATTCGCTTATTGTAACAGATAAATGGAAAGTGATCACTAATGATTTTTCTTTGGTACAGTTTCCGGATACAAAAAATAACGGACAATATTTTTTAGCCGGCATACGACTTGAAAATATGAAAGGGACTTTTACGAAGGGCTCAAAGAATTATTACAACCTTGTGGCGCATGGCGAGTATAGAAATAAAACACGTAACAAGTTGTGGGATATATTGGCTAATGGAGAATTTTATGTGAATGGGCTCAACAGTGGAGATTACAGTGTTAATGCTATGCTGGAAAGATTCCTGAATAAAAAATGGGGCAATGTCCAATTGTCTTTTAATAATGTGAACAGAAGTCCTTCATTTATTTTTAATTCATTTTCATCTTTTGATTTTGGCAATAATGCATCTTATAAAAAAGAAAACATTACCACTATAAAAGCGTCAGCTCTAAATCCGGTTATCAATCTTTTTGCTGCAAACTACTTTATTACAAACTATACATATTTCCAAGATTATTATAAAACGGCACAGTACAATAAACTGATCAATTTGTTGCAGCTTAGTGCATCTAAAAAAATAAAACTAAATAAAAAATGGAGTTGGTATGCCGAAGCTACTATGCAACAAACAGATGCCGCTGCACCGATTAAAGTACCGCTTCTTTTTACACGTAACCGTGTAGCATATGAGGGTACTTTCTTTAAAAATTTAAATCTTTCAACAGGGGTTGAGTTTAGGTACTACACTCCCTACAAAGCGTATAATTATTCTCCTGTAATGGGACAATTTATGCCTCAGGATACCACTACAATTAAAAACAGGCCGGACATAGCGGGATTTTTGCATTTTCGAATAAAGAGTTTTACCGGGTATCTAAGAGCAGAAAATCTTAATGCGATTGATTTCACTAATGGCTTTGGGTTTACCAGAAACAATTTTGCTGCTCCGCATTATGTATATCAGGGGTTTATATTCAGGTTTGGGATATTGTGGAAGTTTGTTAATTAGTCTTAGAGGGTTAGGTCTAAACCACAAAATTCCGGCTCATTAGCCAAATTTTAACATTTAAAAATTGCTTTTAACATTACCTTTATAGTAGAAATGAAAAAAATCATAGTAGCCATAATCGCTTTTTTATACATGGGTATATCTTCTGGTATAGCCATGAACGTGCATTATTGCATGGGAGAAAAAGCTGGTGTTGGTTTTTATGGTGATGAAAAAGATAAGTGTGGGAAATGTGGGATGAAGGGCAAAAAAGGATGTTGCCACGATCAACACAAATTTTACAAACTCAATGATTCTCACAAAAAAGCTACCGTAGAAACGCCTACTCCAAAAGTTGTAGATACGGTTGCAGTTGTTACTACTTTCTATAATCGTTTTTTCTATAAAGCTGCAGATGCAGCCAACAAGCCCGCTAATCCAAGTCCTCCACCCAATTACGTTAAACCTCAGCTTTACCTCACTAATTCTGTTTTCAGACTATAGACCGAGAATAGTTTTTATTCACCTGTAAATATATTAACGGGTGCATTGTGCTATACGCATATTTCAAATTATTTTCAATATTAAAACTATATACAATGAAAACATTATCATTATGTGCTGTACTATTATTCAGCATTTTTAACACTCAATTTTCTTTTGCTCAAAAAGGACCACTTACTACTGCAAACATAAAAGTTTGGGGTAATTGCGAAAGCTGTAAGAAAAGAATCGAAGGAGCAGCTTTGAAAGCAGGAGCAGCAACAGCTGTGTGGGATGAAGAGTCCAAAAATCTTGCAGTAGCTTTCGACGCAGCAAAAACATCTAACGATAAAATAGAAAAAGCAATTGCAGCCAAAGGTCACGATACTCAGAATTTTTCTGCCGAAAACGCAGCATACAATAAGTTACCGGGCTGTTGCAAATACGACAGAAAGGATGCAGCCGCAACTTCAACAGATAGTGAAAAATGTTGCAGTCATGATAAATGTGCTGCACATGATAAGGCATCATGCAAAGAAGCGAAATGTTGCGAAGGAATGGACTGCTGTAAAGGTGATGGTGGTTGTGAAAAACATGATCATAATAAAGCCGGAGCAAGCAATGATTCAAAAATGAAGTGCGGTAGTGAAAAATCTTGTTGTAAAAAAGCAAAAGCATAATGCCATGAAAAGTCTTTTTTTAATGTTGATGATCGTACTTTCATTCAACGCCAATGCACAAATTAAAAGTGTGGCTTTACAGGCAAGTGGTTTAACATGCAGCATGTGTAGCCGGTCTATATTCAAGTCTTTAAAATCACTTGATTTTGTTGATAAGATAGATGCAGATATCAAAACTTCTACTTTTACTATAACATTTAAGCAGGATAGTAATGTAGATATTGATAAGCTTAAAAAGAAAGTGGAAGATGCAGGATTCTTTGTTGCTGATCTGAAAGCTACGATACATTTTGATAGTATAGCTGTAGCTAACGACAATCATGTAACTGTTGCCGGAAATGTTTTTCATTTTCTCAATGTTAAAGATCAGGTGTTGAATGGAGATAAAACCATAAGGGTAATAGACAAAGGCTTTGTCTCTGCAAAAGAGTACAAGAAGAATGGAAAGTATACTTTAATGGAATGTTATAAAACGGGTGTAGCCGGTAGCTGTTGCTCAAAAGGCGGACTTGCAAAAGGTACACGAATATTTCATGTAACAATTTAATTTTATGCCGGGAAGGATAAAAGCCGCTTTAAGATCCAATATTATCGGTTTGTTTTCTTCCCGGCTAAATTAATTGATCAATTCGAATTTGATGAAAAGATGTATTATAATTTTATTTATTCTCTTCAGTAATATTTTATCGGCGCAGGAACTGTTTGTATATACTGAGCCTGCCAGTAACATGGCCGCTAAAAGCATTGGGATACGAGCCAATACTATGTTTATGAAAAATGTTCATTCAGATAAGAATGAATTTTTTTTGACACCCGAATTCATGTGGGGTGTTTCAAAAAAAATAATGATCCATAGCGAGGCTTTTTTCAATAATGCTTCCGGCAAATTTGATGTACAAGGAGCAGGTATATATTTGAAATACAGGTTTTATAGTGAAGATGAAGTGCATAATCATTTCAGACTGGCTGTGTATGGAAGGTACAGTTTGAATAACGGAGCCATACATGATGCATACATTAATTTGAATTGTACCAATAGTGGATTTGAAGGAGGTATTGTCGCCACGAAACTGATCAATAAAGTTGCAATCTCGGCAAGCGGATCGTTGATACATGCGTTGGATAATGGGAGTAATGCATTTGGCAGCGATTATCGGAATGCAATCAACTATACTTTGTCTCTGGGAAAATTAATGTTGCCAAGAGAATACAGGAATTATGATCAGCCCAACTTAAACCTGATGGTGGAATTGCTTGGGCAAAATAATCTAGGAAAAAATAAACAGTATTTCTTAGATCTTGCCCCTTCATTACAACTCATTTTAAAAAGCAGGATGAGGTTGGATGCAGGATACAGATTTCCTTTGTCAGATAAATCAAACAGAGCAACTCCTAATAGTGTATTGTTGAGATTTGAGTATAATTTATTTAACGTTTATTAATGAGCCGGTTTCTGAAATTTATAGTATCATTGTTCAAGAAGAAAAATTGTTGCGAATGAAAAAAATATTTGCTGTAATTGCGTTTGTGTTATTTGCACAGTTCCTCTTTGCTCAGGTTGGTATTGGTGGCGCAGCGCCTGAGATCAGTTTGCCGAATACAAAAGATAGTATCATTAATCTTTCCTCTCTCAAAGGAAAGATAGTATTACTGGATTTTTGGGCCAGTTGGTGTGTGCCGTGCAGAAAGTCTAACAGAGAGTTAGGCGTTTTGTATAAAAAATATAAGGAAAAAGGTTTTGAAGTGTATGCGGTATCGTTAGATCATAAAGAATCGGATTGGAAAAAAGCAATAAAAAAAGATAATATCACTTACGCTCAGGTGAATGATAAACAGGGTGTCTACTCTAAAATAGCAGATACTTACGGTGTATCTGAGATCCCTTCTTCTTTTTTAATAGATACAGATGGCACCATACTGGCAATCAATTTAGAGACAAAGGAATTGCAAGAAATGCTTGATCAGCTCTTACAGCGTTAATAAGCTACATCCTCGTATATCGCTATTGTCTAATCTTCCCAAAATTTCAAAACTATCATCGCTGTATAATTTTCCTGCATCATCAGTAGCGATAAATGCACAGGAGTGAATATTTGCAAGGTCAATAATGTTAACAGCGCCAGAGATCGGTCCATTCTTTTTGCCTGCACTAATAATTAATGGATCATCTTCTTCTCTGATCAAAATTTTCATCCATGGAGGACAATTGAAAATTCCATCGCCTTTGGAATAAGCCTGGCTTAATAATTCCGTCATGCCATATTCCGAATGAATTTTACTTACAGAAAAAGCGTTACATAAAATATGGTGCACTTCGGTTCTTGTTAATTCTTCTCTCCGGCCCTTCATGCCGCCGGTTTCCATTATCGTTGTATGCTGCAGCGGCATGGGAAATTGTTCTGCAAAATCTATCAGTGCAAATGTTGCACCGAGTAGCAATGTTTTTTGTTTTGCTGCTTCAAGTTGTAATAACGTATTGCGTAATGCATCAAGATTGTGCAAATAGAAGCCACTTAGAGGGTTGTTGCTTTTTTGTATCAGTTTATCAGCCATCATTACAAGAGAAGAATTTGCTCTTTCCAGATAGGAGGGTAGTAGTGCAATGATACAATAGTCAGCCCCATAAAACATGTCAAATGCTTTAGTAAAGCTTTCTTCATACAATGAAATATCTTTTACAAAATGTTTGCTGTTGATGCTGGTTGTGGTGCCACTGCTTTCAAAAATTACAGCCGGTTCAAATTCGGTTGTTTTTACAATATGCGATTTGAATAAACTGATCGGTAAGAATGGTATCTGCTCAATTCTTGTAACTGAAGCCCCTTCAATATGACGTAGGCGGCAATACTGATTGTAAAGAGTATTGTGCTCGAATTGGAACTGAAATAAAGCCAAAGCTGTTTCCGAGAAATTGTGTTCGGAAACAGAAAATATTTTATCTGTAAAGTCGGTATCTTTAACAGCAGTATTCAATTTCAATCATTAAATTTGTAATATGGGTACAAAGATGCGATACACAATTATAATTGCCATATTTAGTTTTGTTTTTATTGCTTGTAGTAAAGATAAATTCACTACAAAGCCGCAATTGACATTTAAATCGGCCAATACAAATGTTGTTGAAAAGGAAAATGTATTAGAGTTTACTTTGGATTTTACCGATGAAGAAGGTGATATTGATAGCTTGTTTATGTTTAAAATAACAAAGAATTGTTCACTTAGCGATCTAAAGGATAGTAGTGAAATCACGGCATCTCTTCCAAGAGTAAAAAAACAACGAGGAGATTTGATCGTTACTTATAAAAATGCGGTTAATGCATTTCCTTACCTGCCTTGTTATCCTTTGTGTACAGAAAATGATACTTGTTACTTCCGATTTGTTTTAATGGATAAAGCAAAGAATAAAAGCGATACATTGAATACCGGACAAATTGTAATCATTAAATAAAATCTTTTTTGAAAAAGATTTTTCAATTCATCTTATCTCATTCTATTTTTATTGCATTCTGTGCTGCTGGTCTGGTAGTACAAACTTTTCAATTATTGCATCAACCAATTGATCTTGCGATCATAGCATTTGTGTTTTTTGCAACGCTCTGTAGTTATAATTTTTATTGGCTACTCAGTAAAAAAATGTTTGGCACTGTTTTTTACAATGCCATCTTTTTTAAGAAAGAATTCGGCAAACTTATTTTATTGGGAATTGCTTGTATAGGAATGTTGGTATGTTATTTTTTATCATCCATTAGCTTATGGAATATTTTACCCGGTTTTGTACTGACATGCTTATACGCATTGCCTTTATTACCCCTTAAAGCACTGGCCTTTACAAAAAGGCTGGGTATATTAAAAACATTGATATTGGCATTTACCTGGGCATATGTAACTGTATATGTCCCAATAAACAAATCCTTTGGAGAATCAACAGATTCCGATCTGTTCATCCTTACACATCGGTTTTTATTTATGCTAATGCTTTGCATTATTTTTGATAGCAGAGATAGTGCGATTGATAAAATAAGAGGTATGCATAGTCTGACCACAGATATTTCTAAACGAGTATTGATATATCTGGTAGCTATCGTATTTATGGCACTGTTTGCGGCAGTTCTGTTATACGAACATTTTGATATTTCAGTAGATCAGTCAATTGCATTGCAGGTTTCAACTATTGCCCTGTTGATCACTTTTTATTTTTCTACAAAAAAACAGGGCTATTTCTTTTATTATTTTATGGTAGACGGAATGATGTTATTTTCGTCAATCGCAACTTATATAGCAAGTATTTAATATTTTTGATTTCAAATTTTTATTATGGCAAAAGCAAAAAAGGTAAAAAGTATTCTTACAGAAAAGAGTTACGAGTTTTTAAAGAATTATATAAACAATCCTTCCCCAACGGGTTTTGAAAGCAGCGGACAAAAAATGTGGCTTGAATATGTAAAGCCGTTCACGGATAGTTTTTTTACTGATCCTTATGGAACTGCGGTAGGAGTAATCAATCCCGATGCTCCATTTAAAGTTGTTATAGAAGCACATGCAGATGAGATCAGCTGGTTTGTGAACTATATATCTCCGGAAGGGTTGATCTATTTAAAACGTAATGGTGGTGTAGATCATCAAATTGCACCATCGATGAGGGTTTTGATACATGGCAAAAAAGGCCCTGTAAAAGCAGTATTTGGCTGGCCTGCCATACACACTCGTTTACAAAACCCTGAGGCTAAAGAACCACAACCAAAAGTTGATAACCTGTTTTTAGATTGTGGTGCAAGAAGTAAGAAAGATGTGGAAGCATTAGGTGTTCACATTGGAGCTGTTGCTACTTATGAAGATGGCTATGAAGAATTGAGCTACGGTCATTTGATCGGAAGAGCATTTGACAACCGCATTGGTGGTTTTATGATTGCCGAAGTTGCAAGATTATTAAAAGAAAATAAAAAGAAATTGCCTTATGGTTTGTATATAGTGAACGCAGTACAGGAAGAAATTGGTTTAAGAGGAGCAGAGATGATTGCCCGTAGAATAAAACCAAATGTAGCCATCATTACCGATGTAACGCATGATACTTCTACACCAATGATCAGTAAGATCATTCAAGGCGAAACGGTTTGCGGTAAAGGCCCTTCACTGACCTTTGGTCCGGCGGTGCATAACAAATTATTGGATGTTGTACAAAATGTTGCAGAGAAAACCAAGATTCCTGTTCAGTTGCACACCGTAAGCAGAAGCACCGGCACCGATACGGATTCATTTGCCTATGCAAACGATGGTTGTCCTTCTGTATTGATCTCAATCCCATTGCGTTATATGCATACTACAGTTGAAATGTTGCATAAAGACGATGTGGAGAATACAATTAAGTTAATGTACGAGACTTTACTAACGTTAACGCCTAAAACAAATTTGAGTTACTTTTAATTGTGCAAATTATTATTGAGAGCCTCCTTTATGGGAGGCTTTTTTATTTTACAATAGTCGTTTTGTTGCAAAAGAAGCACCACCAATATTCCATAGTCTTATCCTGCAATAGCCCTTCTGTTTTACGTTTACAGTCAGAGCACTCCTGGATTTTAGTTTCATCTTCATAAGCATGGTAACCACATTCGTCGCACCTCCATTGAGTTAATGGGCTTTCTTCTTCGTCAAAATACCAAGTAAAAGAATCTGATTTACAAGATGGACATATTTGAGTAGCCATTAAATATTTTTTAAAATAATGTTTTTATATCATCTTCCCCTTCGCCTCAACACACCACAACAACTCACTCACAAAACCAGCCGCTCTTTTATCAACACCTGCTTTATCAACCGGGTTGCCTTCTTCATCAAATGAGTCATGTACTTTTGGAACAGGGAACATGGCAGGCACTGTCCATGCTCTTATTTTCCAGAGAGAGAATTGCAAAGAGGTGATTACTTGTGTACCACCGAATACTCCGTCTGATACAGTTGAGATGGCGATTGGTTTACGTCGCCATTCATCATACAAAAGATCTACCACATTTTTTAATGCAGCAGGATAGCCGCCATTGTACTCAGGCGTAACAATGATAACGCCATTTGCAGCTTTTATTTTTTCTGCAAACTCAATTGTTGCAGGAGTGGGGTTGGGTTGTAATCTCAATCTTTCATCGAACAAAGGAAAATTATACTCCTTTAGGTCAAGTATTTCAACTGTTGCAAGATTATTTGTTTCAATGTATTTTTTTAGATAGAGTGCTACTCTATGACTGTTTCTGCCTGTTCTTACACTGGCTGATATAATAGCGATATGTGGCATATGTGTTTAATTATCAAGTTAAAAGGATAAGAAAATTAATACTTATTTTTGATAATACAATCGTCTTGCTATGTCTTATATAAGAAAACTGTCTTTATTAGTGTCTTTCTGTTATGTGTGTATGTCTGTGCAATCACAGATTGCTCCTGTGGCACAAACGATCGTTGGGAAAACGATATGCGGTTATCAGGGGTGGTTCAGTTGTTATGGAGATGGTTCTCCGGTGGCCAGATGGTTTCACTGGTCAAACGGAACATACCAAAGCAATGCAGGAGCTCCGGCACCTGGAGCTATTAAATTTGAAGCTTACCCTGCTATCGATGAATACAATGCCGGCTCTTTATTCCAAACCAATCTGGGTAATTTCGGGGATGGTAGTTCGGCCAAATTATTTTCTTCTTACAAGGCCGATGTAATAGAAACGCATTTCAGGTGGATGAAACAACACGAGATTGATGGGGTAGCGTTGCAGCGTTTTATCAGTGAAACATTTGATGGTGTGTTTAAATTGAATAGAGATAGTATAACGGCAAGGGTTAAACGTTCGGCCGAAGCCAATCAAAGAGTATTTTATTTGATGTACGATATCAGTGGATTAGATGCAACTAAATTTGATTCTTTAAAGACAGATTGGCAAAATAATATGATTGCCAAATTGAATATCACTTCTTCTCCGTATTATTTGCATCAAGGTGGTAAGCCGGTGGTTTGTATATGGGGATTGGGTTTTACGGATAGGCAAGGTGATGCGACTCAATCGTTAGATGTGATCAACTGGTTTAAGGCAAATGGATGTTATGTTGTTGGTGGCGTTCCTACCAACTGGCGTACAAGTTCAGGAGATTCTAAAGCAGGGTTTACAAATGTGTACAATCAATATGATATGATATCTCCTTGGAGTGTAGGTAGATTTGCGGATAGTATTGGTACTGATAATTTCAAGACAAATTATTTGATCCCCGATCTGGCTTATTGCAATAGTAATAATATCCTGTATCAACCGGTTGTATTCCCGGGCTTTGCATGGTCTAACTGGAACGGAGGTTCGAAAAATCAGATTCCAAGAAATAAGGGCGAGTTTATGTGGAGGCAGGTGTATAATATCAAACAGTCCGGTATCGGTAATATGTATGTTGCTATGTTTGATGAATATGATGAAGGAACAGCTATTACTAAAATGGCGGATAGTTATTATTCCATTCCAACCAATCAATATTTTTTAACCACCAGTGCAGATGGTACTTATCTCTCTTCGGATTTTTATATGCGATTAACAGGAAAAGCTACAAAAGCGATCAGGGATGAGGAACCAATTACAAAATACGTGACCATTCCTTATTCGGTTGGTCCCATGTGGTTTAGAACAAGTTTTGAGAAAACATTTGATGCAGCACCCAACTGGACCGATTCTCAGGAGCCAAGCATTCCTGCTGTAAATATCGGAGGTATAGGTGGTGGAGGTAATCCTGAGTGTGGTGTTGTTACCGGAGAGATAACACAGCATATTGGAACAAATGCTATACGTTTTTCAGGTAGAGATAATTCTGCAACATCTTCTTATATCTATTTCAGAACATTTAGTGTAAACATTCCTGTTGATCTGAATACGGATCTGAGTTTCTGGACATATCCGCAACAAAATTTGTCAAGATATGTATCAATAGATCTGCTGTTGAGTGATGGCACAAGATTACAAGATTATCCTGCAATAGATACAAATGGTTTATCCATGCATCCAAGTACACCGAGGGGCACATTAAATACATGGAACAAAACTACCTCACATATCGGCACATGGCTGAACGGAAAAACAATTACCAAAATAATGATTGCATACGATCATCCTGCGGAAACAGGCGATTTTAGGGGGTATGTTGATGATATTTCCATTTATCAGGCTAACAGTACCGTATATACGTTTATTGGTAATGGTAATTGGAATGTACCTTCTAATTGGTTAAACAACAATATGCCTCCGGCAGATCTGACCGGCGGTATTATATATATTGATCCTGTTATCGAAGGGGAGTGTATATTGAATATTACACAACATTTAAGAGACGGGAATAAATTGATTGTAAATCCTAATAAAAAATTCAGACTGACTGAAAGGCTTGAGATCAAAAATTAATTGTGAACTATGAAAGTGAACCCGGTATTTAAAAGACTTTTAATAATATGGCTTTCTATATTTTTTGTTAGTCTTGCAATAACAGCTTTATATTTTCTTATAACAGATAATTTCTTTGGCGAAAGAAAAGACGATGCAGCACTTTTATACAAAGGTTTATACAAACTGGTGGGTTATATCACTGTTTGCATACTTGCAGTTTTTTCTTTGACGATCTTTTTTAATGTTAAACCAAGTGTCAGGTATAGCAGAACCTCACGTTTTGCAAGTTTTTTCTTTCCTTATTTAATGTATCTGACATATGTAATATTATCAAGATTTTTTGTGCATGAGGATAGTCTTAAAAATATACTTTCTTACTTTCTTTTTTCACTTCCGTGGCTTTTACCATTTGCTGTTTTGCTTATAGCAGGATATGTTCATTTTAAAAAATACCTAAAAAACAAGAAAGCTTAAATTAATCAGGCATCAAGCAATGCCTGTATATCAAACTTTCTCATTTTTAAAAATGCATTCATAACTCTTTGCCCTTTTTCAGGATCGGACATGAGTTTTCCCAGTGTTTTCGGAACGATCTGCCAAGACACGCCGTACTTATCTTTCAGCCACCCACACATGCTTTCTTCACCACCATCAGCGATCAATTTGTACCAATAATGATCGATCTCTGCCTGATCTTCACAGTTCACAACAAATGATACAGCCTCATTCGGTGTAAACTGAGGGCCGCCGTTCAGTCCCATGAATTTAAATCCGTTCAACTCAAACAAAACAACAATTGGATTTTCCGTTGTGATTTTTGAATTAGGAAAGATGGAGCCATAGAATTCTGCTGCTGCTTTGGCTTGTCCGTCAAACCAGATGCATGGATAAATTTGATCAGCCATAATTATTTCTTTTTATTTTTTAATAATGCTTTTTCGGCATTTACTTTAACAGCATGTTTAACAAGTTTCGTTATCAATCGTACAGGCACAGGTTTGTCAAAGTCAAATTGCAGGGTTGCTTTAGATGTTCTGTATGGCTCAACTTCATCCTTGAACGTATCCAGTGATTGTGGTACAAATACCGAATAGTGTTTTTTAAATCCGGCAAAATAAGCCAACATGCCGTTGTATTTGAAAGCAGGCATGCCATAACTGATAAGTTCCGTAGCCTTTGGTGCGGCTTTGCTAATTGTTTCCCTTACTTTTTTTAAAGCAGGCTGTGCCAATATTGGTTGTTTTGAGATGTAGGTATCAATATCTTTTATTGTTGTATTCATATGAATTATTTTAGATCAATACTTCTGCATTAAATCCATGTTCGTTCAGTACTGCAATGATCGAATGTTGAGCAATATGCTCGGCTTCTATTCTCAAAATTTTGTCACAATCCTCCAGATCAAAATTGATCTTACTGCCGGGGAAATGCGACAATAATTGTTTGATCAGTATTTCAGATTGATCAACTCTGTTGACATTTGTTTTAAATACCTCTACCATTATTTATTTGGTTTCGAAATATAAAGCTTTGTTCAGTTTGTGATAAAAATAATAGGATAGTATACCCGGTACTATCCAGATCAACATCGTCAACATCATTGGATCAAAACCACCTATAGCTATTCCGGAATAAACTGCGGCGAACAGATCAAAAAATAATCCGGCATAAGCCCATTCTTTAATTCTCGGGAAACCCGGTATAAGTATGGCAATCACGCCCAAAACCTTGGCAATGCCTGTAAACCGGATGAAGTAATTTGGATAGCCAAGATAGTCTCCAAAAATCTTGATGCTCTCTTCATTTAATACAATACTTCCATAAGAGGAAAATACCATTAATGCTGAAAATAAAATGGTGAAGATCCAATAAAGTAGCTTGGTTTTTTTCATGTTTATGTTTTTGATTAAAGATTTAGCTTGATAAACGTACCATACATCTTACATCCTTATCGCTCAGATACCATTCCACACAACAGCCATTAGGGTCAATATCTGGCTGTGATATTAATTTCTGAAATGCAGTACCTATAGCCGGAATATTTTGCATAAAATCGTTTATCAATATACAGTTATATTTCCCTTTTTTGACAATGAACTTCTCTAGATCGTGTTTGCTTAATTCGCCTGAAATTAATTCGTTGGCCGCTGCTTTGTAAATGATGCTGCCAGGTTTTTCAGGATATGAGATGCCGAAATATTTTCTGTCGGTTGTATATGGAATAAGCGCATGCAATGCTTGGTGTGCCTCCAAGACTCCGTCAGGAAAGGATTTGGCCGTAATGCAATATACTTCAATGTCAGTTTCTAAATTGAAAATGGTCATACGATAAATTTTCTACTGCAAACATAAGTGTAAATTCAAAAAACAGTTATATGCAAAAACGACAAACTAACGGGTTGATTGCGACAATGTTTTTATTTAGCTTTGCAGGATGAAAAATATATCCATTTTGATTTTAGAAACTTCGGTGCCTGCGGCTATTGTTGATCCAAGGTATATGTTTACAGCAATTAATGAGTTTTATAAAAGCGCCGGTCATCAGCCGTTTTTTAATGTGAATCTTGTTGGCGTCACTAAAGAAGTGAAATTGTTAGATGGAACAATTACAGTACATCCTGATTTATTGTTGAAGCAAGTGAAGAAGACCGATCTGATCCTTGTTCCTGCCATCAGTGGTAATGTAAATGAAGCATTAAAGAAGAACGCGGCTGTCATTCCATGGATCGTAGAACAGCATAGAAAAGGAGCAGAGGTTGCAAGTTTGTGTATTGGTGCTTTTGTGTTGGCAGCTACAGGGTTATTAAATGGCAAATCATGTTCAACTCACTGGTTATTTGCAAACGATTTCAGAGATATGTTTCCTGAAGTACAGTTGGTAGAAGATAAAATTATCACAGATCAGAATGGTTTGTATTCAAGTGGCGGTGCAACATCTTATTGGAATTTATTATTGTATCTGGTAGAAAAATATACAACAAGACAAATGGCCATCACTGCTTCTAAATTTTTTCTGTTAGATATGGAACGTGAAAGTCAGATGCCTTTTGTGATGTTCAAAGGACAAAAGGATCATGAGGATTTTCAAATTGTAAAAGCACAGGAATTTATAGAAAAGCATTATCAATCTAAATTAACGGTAGATGAATTGGCCAATAAATTCGGCATTGGCAGGAGGACCTTTGAAAGACGATTTAAAAAAGCTACAGCCAATACAGTCATCGAATACATGCAAAGGGTAAAAATTGAAGCTGCTAAAAAACAATTGGAACGTGGTAGAAAGACAGTGAATGAAGTGATGTACGATGTTGGATATACCGATGCAAAAGCTTTCAGGGATGTGTTTAAAAAAGTAGCGGGTATGTCGCCGGTAGATTACAGAAATAAATACAATTAATAAAATACCCACTTAGCGGTATTGTAATATTTCAGTTACTGTAGTTTATTTACATAAAAAAATATGAGATATTTATTACTGTTTTTTCTTATCCTGTCATCAGTAACTCAGGCTCAGCTAACCCAAAAGCAATTGGATGACTTAAAAGAAAATTCTAAAAGATTAGATAGCATAACGGCGAAAACGAACGAGTCGATCAATAATAGTATTCGCAGAATGGACTCGTTGACCAGAGCACAATCTCAAAAACAGATGGATCGTAACCTGGAAGCATTTATGGCTGTTCAGAAAGAAAATCAACGTAAGGCCAAGCAAGGGGCATTCATCCGCATTGGAATAGGCATTTTACTCCTTGTTGTATTGATCATAGGTTTAAGACGTAAGAAAAAGCAACAAGATATCTCATAAATGAATACCGATGATCAGCGCTGCAATACAAAGTATTGTGATCAAAATCAGTAGTGGGGTTATAAATTTCATCCATGTTTTCAAGCTTACATTCACCATTGCAATTGCCGGGAGCACAAGTCCTGTTGGCGCAATGAATGACATCAGGCACATACCATACATATATGAGTTTACGATCTCTCTTCCCGGAATATTAACAATGATGGCTAATGCACCAATAATGGGCATTGTGAGCACTGCCATACCCGAAGATGATTGTATGAATAGCGAAAAGACAAAATAAAACAACATTAATAAAAGAATAAAGAGTGTAGGCGACATGCCCTGCACAATGCCGGCGGTGTAAAAAATAATTGAATCACTTACATGGCCATCATTCAATACAACAGAAACACCTCTTGAAATACCAACTAAAAAAGCTACTGAGAGTAAACTTGCCGCTCCTTTAATAAACTCACTTACAAATACTTTTTCATTTACTCTATTTATAATAGCAATCAAAATAGATGATGCTACAAACAAAGCAGACATTTCAACTGCCCACCATTTTAAAAATACTACACCGGCAATCATGCCGAGAAAAGTGAGTATATATATCAGTAACGATAGTTTTGTTTTCCAGCCTAATGAAGAAGCGATCTCATTATTTATATTTATATCGTAGGGAGGCTTTACAATACCATCAATTTTGTAAACTAATGAAGCCGTTGGATCTTTCTTTATTTTAGCGGCATATCGCAAAATGTACCATATCAGCAATGCGGTGATAATGGCCCAGAATATCAACCTTGCTGTTAGGCCATCCATCCAGTTAATGCCGGCAGCATTTGATGCAATGATAACAGAGAATGGATTAGAAAAAGCGGCGATCGGCCCCATAGATGTACCACCGAAAATAATGGCCAGTGGGATCAGGAGGTCGTAGCCGGCTGCAATAAAGAGTGGAACAAGAATAGGATAGAAAACCAGTGATTCTTCGGCCATGCCATAAGAGGCCCCAAAGAAGGAGAACATAATAGTAAGAATGACGATCAGCCAGGATTCACGTCCTTTCATCTTATACGAAACCCATGTAATGCCTTTTACCATTGCTCCGGTTTCATTAAATACATACATGAATCCACCGATGATGAGAATAAATAAAATGATATCGATGCTTTCAATGATCCCCTTTACAGGAGCCTGAAGAATGCTAATAAAGCCTTGTGGGTTTTTGGGCTGGCTCTTGTATGTATTAGGAACTGATACTGCTTTATGTATATCTCCATTAGCAAATTTTTCTACGTCAATATGAATACCCAGACTGTCCAATGTCTTTTGTGTGAGTGGCAACTTCGTTTCACCTGAGTCGTTAGTAATACTAAAACTACCCTCATTGACTGATAGTTTGCTGTATTCCCCTGCCGGTAAAAACCAAGTGCTGACCGCTGCAAGAATAATAACGATCATCAATATGGTTATAGGGCTGGGTAACGTTCTTTTTTTAGTCATTGTGTTAGTTTACAATATTTATTAATTTTCGCCGAAATCGGTCTGACGATCCCCGTCTGATTGCGGCAGAAATACTGTTGCATTTATTTCCGCCATTTACTTATTCCTAAATAACATATTGTGATACCTATTAATGCAAAAATGATTGTTGAAGGAGTTTTGCCTATTGTATTGATCAAGCTGTTCAGGTCTTCCAGCCTTGATGAGTCTGTATTGCCAACAGGCTTATACACTGCAAAAATAAACCAGGCAAAAGCCAATACGATCAATCCGCAAAATAGTATGATCACTGCTTCCAATCTTTTATTTTTCATCAGTCGGCTTTTTAAAATAAGATTCTAAAAGTAGCCAAAAAGATTTGCATAAAAAAAGTCAGGTATTTTGTACCTGACTCGATGGTTATGATAAGTAATTTCTTACGCAGAGTTTCTACCGGCATTGATGATGCCAAAAGAAGAACGCATTACCAGCTTTTCATACGTTGGTTTCAGCGGTGAGTTGTGAATGAGCTGATCATCCAATTCTCTGATATTATTGATGGCGTATTGTTGTATCGTCAATATCGGCATTACAATTCGTTCTCTCATATTGATCGATAAATTATCAACAGGAAAATCTCCCATCAATTCTTTTTTGCCGGATAATTTCAGTACATACTTTTGTGTAAGTAAAAACTCTTCGTATATGCTGGTCCATAACTCTCCGTATTTAGGATCTTTAGCCAGATAAGCTGTTAAAGGGAAGAAGCATTTCTTCATTGCCATTTCGCAGTTATCCATTAATGTTTTGAAGTATAGTGAATCTTTATAGAGCTCTTTCAAGTCTTTGAATTTGCCGTTCTTCTCCATTATTTGTAACGCAGTACCAACGCCGAAATAGCCTGTTACATTCTGTTTCAACTGAGCCCAGGCACCAACATAAGGAATGGCACGAAGATCTTTCAAGGTTAGTTTGGCAGATACATTCCTTTTAGCAGGGCGGCTGCCGATATTTGTTTCGCTGTAAAATTTAAGCGGACTAACCTGCGACAGATAATCTGCAAAATATGGATGACTTTTCAATGAAACATATTTATCAAAACTTTCATCTGCCAGTTCCTGCAACAGTTTCTCCTGTTTCTTTTCCATCGTTTTATGACGACTGTTGAAAAGTTCATTAGAGATACCGGCATGTAATAATTTTTCAAGATTGTATTGTGCAGCATCAATAGTACCAAAAGTAGAACTGATCGTTTGTCCTTGTACCGTTAGTTGAATTTCTTTGCTGGCAATATTATTACCCATGGATGCATAGAAATTATGTGTTTTACCACCGCCTCTGGATGGAGGGCCACCACGACCATCAAAAAATACTACATCAATTTCATATTTTCTGGAGACAGCAGTAAGTTGTTCTTTTGCTTTGTAGATACCCCAGTTGGCCATAAAGTAACCACCGTCCTTAGTGCCGTCACTGAATCCAAGCATGATGGTTTGACGATTCCCTCTTTGTTTAAGGTGTTTGGCATATACTTTATTCGAATACAATGTTTCCATAATGCTTGCTGCATTCTGAAGGTCATCTACTGTTTCAAACAAAGGGATAATATCTGCAGTAATTTCTTTTTTATCCCAACCACAAAGCAGGAATAAGCCGTATACTTCGAATACGTTCAATGCTGTATTAGTCTGACTGATGATATACCTATGACAGCCCAATTCACCATTGGTGTCCTGTATTTGTTTGATCGCTTTAATAGAGTCGATCGTATCTTTTGCTATTGCTGAATCAAATTGTACCTCTTTTGCAATAGGCTCTTTAATGTTTGTAAGTAAAGTGATTTTTTTCTCATCGCTTAAACTTGCATAATCTTTCGGTAGCAGGTTTGTTTTAGCTGCAATGCTTTCCAAAACAATATTATGTTGTGAACTTTCCTGTCTAATATCAAGTGATGCAAAATGTAAACCGAAAACATTTACTTTATTGATCAAGCTATCAATCAGGTGAAGGAATAAACCATTGGTTTCATATATGATCGTTTCCTTAACCTTGGTCAATCGTTCAATAATGTACTCTTTTGTAATTGGAGTGCGCTTACCCGGAATGAAAATATTTTTATACAGTTCATTTTCCAATTCCACCAATTGCGCTTCAACACCTTTGAAAGTAAGTCTGCGTTTAAGTCTGCGTATCTCCAGATAATAGCATTTGATAATGCCGCCTCTTAACGCATCGGCCACCTGAAGGGTAGTAGCAGCATTCACAAATGGGTTGCCGTCTCTGTCTCCACCCGGCCAAAAACCCATATTGATGATCGGATTTTTTTCATCTACAGCATTTGGAAACTGGTTCTTTAAAAAAGAAATGATCTTGCCGGAGGCAGAATAGAAAACGTTTTCTAAAAACCATATCAGGCTGATTGCCTCGTCGTAAGGCGTAGGTTTTTGTTTTTTAAAGAAAGGAGTTTTACCTAACTGCTGTAAGTAAGTATTTACTAAAAGTGTATCGTTGTCTTTTAATGCCTTTGCAAGGTCATGTATAATACCCAACACCGAATCAGGATAAAACTGGGTAGGGTGTGCCGTTAGTACAAGCCTTACAGCAAAGTCTTTTAATTTAGCAGTAAGTTCTTCTTCTTTACCGTATTGCAAAATTTCGCTTTCAAGATGTTTTAAAGTGCCAACACCACCTGTATCGTTTACATCCTTAAATGCAGAATCTTCCAATGCATCAAATAGTACAATTTGTCTTTCGGCAAACTGAATGAAACGAAAGAGCAGATCCAACTTTTCTTTAGGATCCGTAAAAGTGGTATGTTTATTAAAGAAATCTTCAATAATTTCTGCCGGGCTCTTTTTATTTTTATAGCCTTCCTCACACATGTTCAACAACAACGACAGAAGAATACCCGTTTTTTCGATACGGTGAAACGGCAACGCAGTAAACAAACTATTGTACAGCTGAAATTTAATGCCTACGGCATTTTTAAATTGCTGCAAACCACGTGAAGACTCAACACTCATATTAAAAATTATTAAGATAAATAGAAATTATGGCCCAGCAAACGTATTCAGGGGTGAAATTACTTTAAAAATTTGAAATAATTAATGTTGAACACGTACAATTGTACAAATCCAGGCATTGAGCCCTATTTTACGCTACAAGTCCTCACCCGCCATTGACCACATCCGGGCTTTCCGCTTCAATAGGGTGTAAGGCTTCGGTGGTGAATCACCTTCAGCATTTATTTATTGAATCTGTAAAAGATATAGGGGGCAATGGTGGTCCAGATAGGAATCAATATCCAGATACGACCCTTTAAGATATTATAGTCTGCCAGTAGTGAAGATATTTTATTACCACGGGCAAGTCCGAATCCAAATTCAAAACACAAAGTGAGCAAGAGCCATAATAGGCCAATTAAAATTGATTGTACAGCTGATTGCGGAGGCAATTTTTTTACGATAAAATGCACATAAAAAGCAAAAAGAACAATCAGAGAAATTGTTGATATTTGATGTGCCAGTAATTCGCCTGTATATTTTTTATACCATAAGTCTCTAAATGCCCCATTGAAGATGGCAATGAGCAACATAGGAAACCAACATAGAAAATATTTGAACATGGTTGTTTGTTTTGAACTTAGTCTGTGGTCATTTTCTTTAATTCTTCTTCAAGCCTGTCAAAATTTTCTTCATTTTTATCCGGTATAAATGATATCACCTTGTTATATAGAACCGGATCGTCGAAGACCATTTTGAATATTACTTTGGTTTCTACGTCTGATATTTTTTCGAAACTGATTTCAATGTTAAATAGTGGGTGTGAATGACGTTTCCATGAAATAAATTGCTGTGGAATGATCTTCGTGAATTCACATTCGTTTTGATAATTGCCTTTATCAGGGCCATGCATGGTAAATATCCATTTGCCTCCTGGCTTTAGATCAAATTCATGAAAAGTATTGGTAAATCCTTTTGGTCCCCACCATGCAGCTAAGTGTACGGGGTCGGCCCATGCTTTGTAAACTATCTTAATAGGAGCATTCAGTATTCTGGTGGTTACAATTGTATGGTTTTCGGTTTGTGACGATTCCATTTGTGTTTTTAAATATTTGATGATGGCGTTTTATCAAATTTAAAATATTTTTTCATCACAAACGGATACTTTAATATGAATAGTGACGACCTTCAAAAGTCGTCACTATTACTTAAAAAGGTTGAAACTATTCGGCCTTTATCTCAACAGTATTGCTTTTAGACTTGTCCGTTATTTTATCTGTTTTAATTCTGTTGGCCGGAATATTGCTTTGTTCAATAAGGTATAGTTTAACGGCATCCAACTGTCCATCAGCAATTTCCTGATTTGATTTTTTATAACCGGTATATCCTGTAAGTAGAATTGTTGCGGTTGGGCATTCTTTCATTGAAGCGGCAACCATATCCAATTGCTTTTTTATTTCACTGGTTAGTGTTTCCTTGCTGTTTTCAAAATAAATTTCTATAGGCTTTAAAACCACTTCTTCGCATTTTTTCTTTTTGCAACATATGGTTGGTTTATAAAGTGTAATGTCGTATGTAGTGTTCTCCATTGATGGATGATAACTTCTTATGGCTGTTACTAATCCGTCGTAACTTACCGCAATACTTTGTGCTGTTACCTGTTCTTTTTTTAGCGTAAACGAAAATTGCCCGTTATTGTCTGTCATCAAATCTCCGCCATAGTCAGCTTTTACTTTTGCATTGGCAAGCACATTGCCTGCTTCATCTTTCACAAGGCCTTTAATGGTAACTTCTTCAGGTAGTTTAATTTCCGGAGCGTTTACAACAATTTTATAATACTCTTCCTGTATTTTAATGTTGCCCTGTGCATTTACTATGGTTACACTTGTAATAAAAACGATGATAGTAGCTGTTAGCTTTAAATAAAAGGGGATTGAATTTCTTTTTTCAAATAATGTGTTTATCTTTTTCATGTTTATCAGATGAGGATGATAATATTTCAAACTAAAATATTATTCCTACATACTATTAAACTGAAAAAGGTAGTAATAGGGTTGGGTAGTTATTGAATTTTTTGCAAAATAATAAGTGTAAGCATGAGCAAGTTTTATTAGTAATCTATATTTATGTCGGCAGTATCTGTTGCATTGATATTAATGATGGATGATAGCGTATCTTGATTGGCAATATTAACATACCAGGAGATTTTGTTGTCATATTTTGCACGGCCATACACATTAACGATAGTGTCTGTTGGAGTACGAGGAAACCAGTTGTTTGATCTCCACCAACATACAACTGCATCGCAATCCCCATTAACATCAATATTTAAAGCATCTGTACTTGAGTAGGAATTTATTTTTTTGAGGTGGGCTCTTATCAAACATTTAGGTGTTAGAGAAATACTATAGCTAATACTGCTTCTAAAGCCTTTTGTCCAATATTTTGTGTGCTCAACAACCAACTCATCAATGGCGTTCGGACGAACAAAAATGGCTCTACCCAAATAGTCGGTCGTAATTGTTTTAAATGGAGAAAAGACTCCCGTGCATCCAACAAAAAAATCCCATTGGGTACATTTTTTTAAAATTACTTTAGCCCCGGCTATGGGTTTGCTGCTAAATTCCTCTGATACGTAGATTGTGTCATTTATCGGAACGACAGCATTGATTCCTTTTTCCTTTGTACAACCCGAAACGATTGTAGCAAGCAAAATCAAACATGCAAAGGAAATCCTCATTATAATTTGTTTATTGATAGCTTATGCGTTTAGTAAAATAGTAAAAATTTGTGGCAAATACAAACGAATAATCAGTAGAATCCTTATAAAACCCTGAAGGTAATAGAGGGGTTTTTATTGTTAAGCACCAATGAGCGGACGGTGCTAGTTATGCAACGCATGGAATGCTTTTGATATTTCATGCCTTATTTTCGGAGAAAGGTCGCTGGTTGGTTTCCACTCCATATAACATATATAATCATCGATCATGAATGAAATATGATTTGTTATGTGATCATGCCTATCTTCAAAAAAATCTTTATGCCTTTTTTCAATTTCTTTGAGCACATTCAGGAATGCTACTTTTTCTTCTATATTAAGTTCCCTTCCCATGCTAAATTAATATCAATTAGTAAGCCAAATTTTGTTAATTATTTGGGGCTGGGAACAATGACCAAACCATTTCCTTCGCAAGTCCATATAGACATATATTTTTCGGAAACAACAATATGGCTTTTCCATTTTCCATACTCCTGATACAAGCGAATGGTACATATATCAGTGGCTGTAATAAAGTCACCCGTTTCCGGTAAATGATTGTGTACCGATCCAAATTCATCTTTTTTATCCGGGTCGGTATAAGGTACAGGAATAAGGCTTTGATGAATTCTCTTTTTTGAGATCAACTCGTTCTTGTTGGTAAATGTCATTAAATAATCATTGCCGAGGTATGCAGTATTTGGTTTGGATGAGCCTGAAATTGCGTAAACCCATTTCCTGTCTTTTTCGATGATGGGAACTAGATTAAGTGTGGATCCTTTGTAGTACAAAAAAAGACCGGTGTCGGATTGTATCACGTTTTGTGCAGCGGTCTTTAAATTATAAAAATCTTTTTCTGTTGCTGTCATGGTTCTTCTCACAGAATCGTACACTACTTTTTTATTGCTTTTGAAATGTATGGTTCCAATGATCTCTGGATCATTGGAGTTGCTATAAAAAATGCAAACATCATCATCGCCGATCGGGTAAGAAACATAACCACCAATAATATCTTGATCGCCTTTGTATTCCTGAAAGAAAATGTCGGTGCCATACCATGAAGCATATTCGGATTTGTACAACTTATCCGCTTCTTTTATGATAGAGTCACGTATCTTATCAATATCAGTTTGTCCGCATACCTGATCAATAAATATCAGCGTTATAAAAAATGTCAATATTGATTTAAGCATGTGCAACTATTAAATTGTATTTTTTTAACTAGGTTGTTCATCAAATTTAAAGCATTTTAATGTGTTTTAGACACACCGATGTTAACCCAAATCTGGTTGGCTTGTGCTTGGCTCATGCAAGCAGTTTCCTTATGATCTTTAATTTACTGTCCTGTAATATTGAGTACACCTGATTGCAACGTAACTTTATTTCTGATATAAAGTTTTGGTAAAGATAGAATTCCATTGATCATCAATTCATTTATTGTACCCCCTTGCAATGATAATACACCATTTCCTGTAATCGTATTGTTATTTGTATTTAATGCTAGTGATACGACTAATGTATCGGAGCTATTGGGTAAATTAATTGTAGCACCTGCTGCTAAATTCAATATCCCGGTGTAAACAGTTCCGTTAACAACGGGAGATAGGGGCGTACCGCTATTAATGAAAACAGTATCGGTAATGCCCGGGACTTGCGATCCTGACCAGTTTAACGGATCTGTCCAATTGCCTGTGCTCCCATTACCATTGAAAACAAAGCCGCTATTTGTATTTGATAAACTAAGCTTAAGTAATTTTACACCGGATCCGTTGTTAGCAAAAAAATATAGATTGTTGCTTAGTGTAAATAATCCATACGGATAACTTTCTGCAACCCCGGGATTTACATCAACATATTGTGTAGTATTAGCAGTAGCTCCATCACTTTTCCATAACTCTCTGCTTCCGGCGGCACCCGAATTAAAATGAGCAGCATTATTATAGAGTACCATAAATATGGCATTTGTAAGATCATTTCTTAATAAACTCGTTCCTGCAGGGGAGCCGTCCGTAACATACAATTTTGAGTTGTCATTTATCCAGAAAGTACGCTGATTAGATATTGCACAAAACCCGCCACCACTGTAATTAGTACCTGAATACACACCGTCTAGTGTTAATTGAATTGTTCCACTAACGGTGCCGTCTGTACGCCATAAGGCATTGCCTGTTGGACTGGCAGCAACAAAAAATACGTATTGATCATTAAAACGCAGATGTATATTTTGTACAGCAGTTGTGTTAGAGCCTGTGCCTCCTGTATTTATATCTTTCAGCATAAAAGTTCCTTCAACTGTTCCATCACTTACCCATGGCTCGGGGCCTGTAACAAAATTATCATTACCAATAAATATCAGTTTGTTATTCACTTTAGCAATGGTGGTTGACCAAATGGTAAGTGTTGGTACAACAATTTCTACAGTTCCTGCTTCAGTTCCATCTGTTCGCCAAAGTGTGGCTGCTGTCCCTGAGCTTGCTGCTCTGAAATATACATTTCCATTCATTTGTATATAACCATCGGCATAACTGGGTGATGCACCCGTTTTGATATCTTTAATGATATGTGTGCCAGCTGCAGTACCGTTTGTGATCCATGGTTCAGCACCGTTGGTAGCGTCATATCCGGTAAAATACATCAGGTTGCCGGTTACCGAATAGTTTCTGTCATTTTCCACATCTGTTCCTGCATCTAACCCCGAAGTAGTAAATCCATGAGCGGCGAATTCAAGTACCAGCAATGTTCCTACAGTTGTTCCGTCGCTTTTCCATATTTTTTCTATGATCCCAAAAGATGGAGTAAATACGGTTTCATTAGTAACGATGTAGATGAAATCTGCTGCAGGAATAAAATTAATTATGTTGGAAGCCCCAAGGTCGGCTATAACTTTAGTTCCTACATCTGTGCCATCAGTTACGGCAAGTTTACAACTGCTTCCCTTTGCCCTATAAAAAAGCTTTCCATTCCATTTGTTATTCTCCCATTCATCTTGAGATGCATTTTTGGGTTCCTCTGCTGTGCCTGCAACAGATTTAACAACAACTATGTCTTGAGCATTGCCGAATACTAATGTGAATAACAGCAAAATGAAAAGGGTACAGTACCTCATTAATTTAGTTTTGGCTAAAGTATACTTTTCTTAAAATTTCAATATACCCAATGCAGGGTATATTCGCTATTGAAGCTATAAAACCAACTCATTAAAGGGCTGTAAGTATACTTGCCTGTGTATGCGAAACAAGCTTCTACTGAAGCTATACAATAAGTAACTTTAGTTCTATACGTATACACATAATCGTTAGTATTTAAAAAAAATTGCAGTACTTATCCATTCCCATTGCAGCATTTTCATGCTTTGTTTGAATTATATGCATCATAGTCAGGCATCCCATATTACTCTGTGCCAGGATTATCAAGAAAATGTTAAATGAAACATCGATTTTTTAACAATAACAATTCTTGGCATGGTTGTGGTTTATCTGTCTTTTTTCAACTTTAAATCTAAATATCATGCTTACATCAAATTATCCGCAAGCCACTGTGCCTGAAACAGGTAGTGAGTCTTCAAAAAAAAATTATAAAAATGCAATCATTGGAATTTTATCAGTTGCTCTCATAGGGGTAAGTGGTTATGCTATTTACAGCACAAGTGAGAGCGGGAGTAAAATATCTAAACAGGAAACTGTTATTGCACAGGCTGCTGTTGAGAAAAGTAATATTCAAAAAAGTTTTGACGAATCCTTAGCCAGGATTGAGAATATGAAAACATTGAATGCAAGTCTGGAAACTAAACTGGCTGATAATAATACAGAAATAGAAAAAACGAAAGCAGAGATCCGTACTATTTTAAATAAAAATAATGCTACCGCTGCAGAATTAAAAAAGGCAAGGAACCTTATTGCAGATCTTAATACAAAGATCTCCGGTATGGAACAGGAGGTGGTTCGTTTAACACAGGAAAATCAGGTGTTGGCACAGGATAAAAATACGCTGACAATAGAAAAGGAAAAATTAACACAAGATCTTACTGCCACTACAACTGTTAAACAAGAACTAGAAAAGAAGGTCGATGTGGCTTCCACTTTAAATGCATCTAATATTTCTATTACCCCGGTGAATGTTAAAGGAAATGGTAAAGAAAAGGTAACGACTACGGCTAAACGTGTAGATAAACTAGTAATATCTTTTGATGTAGATAATAGAATTGTACAGCCTGGTACTACAGATGTATATGTAGTTGTAACTGCCCCGGATGGCAAAGCAGTTAATGCTGCTACTACGGGAGGATCGTTTACCACACGTGAGGAAGGAGATAAAACGTACACAGCAAAAGTGGCCGTTGACCTTGAAACTGCTAAGAAGAAAAATGTAGAATTTGCATTTATTCCTTCTGATAATTTTCAGCAGGGTAGCTATAAGATACAGATATATCAAAACGGGTTTAAAATCGGAGAAAGCGTAAGCGAATTAAAGAAAGGCGGCTTGTTTAGTTAGTCTTGCTATAAACTTATATCCATGAAAATTACAAGCCCTTGTTGGTGTTATTGCCGGCAGGGGCTTTTGTATTTCTTTAAGACAATTTCTATTTGACTTGTAAATGGCATAATAAAAGAAAAATCACTAATCAGGCTTGTGAATGAACCTGATACCTGCACTGGTTTGCTCTGTACTTTCAAGTCTAGCTTCGTAGCGTTTATCATCTACATAGCAAACCATGTATGAAGTATTGGGAGGAATTGAGCCAAGGTTTTCTGCCACCATTATCAGCTCAGTTGTTTGTTGTAATTCAGCAACAGCAAGTTTAATGATATAAGCTTTTTCGGTGAGCCTGATATGTTCTTGCATCAGATGGCCGTTGAGGAAGATCGCAATGGAGTCGCCATCAACTTCTGCATTATCGTAAAAGCGTAATTCAATAGAATCACCTGCTAACGGTATTTCTGTTAGTATCACTTTTTTACGTGCCATGAATTTTTCGTCTATGGCAGGGACAGGAATAACGGGAGTAAATTTGGGGGTGTCCGGTATGGGTGTAATTTCAGGTTCTTTTATTACAGGTGGTATTTCAATGGGGGCCGGTATTTCAGCTACTGCTACTTCGGGAGTAATGATTGCAGGCGGTGTTTCAACTATTCCGGGTTCTTCTACTGCAACTGTTTCAGGAATGATTGGTTCTTTTATTTCTTCTACAATTTTTTCTTCCTGCATTACAGGTGCAGGTTTAATAAATGCTATTTGTGCAACGCTGTCAATAATGTAAGAGTCATTTGCACCGAGGGTGTAGTTGTCAATTACATCATCCCATTCATCTGAAAAAAAATGCGTATCGTTTTTTTGCAGATCTACCAAGCCGGCGGCTTCTTCATTTTCTTTCTTAGAAGCATTACCGGTTAAAAACATTTTTGTTCCGCCGGGACAATTAAAATCTGCTATGGACATATATGAAGCAAGTTTCGGCGTACCAAAAAGTCTGTTGCCTTTTTTCTGTTCTATCAATTGGTCATCCCACCATACAACGCTGTTATCTATGCTGCTAAAATATCCTTTGATCGTATATCGTCTGTAGCTGTTGGCTGATTCGTAATAGTAGCTGGTGCCAGTAAGACTGTCACCATTCTTTACGATTTTAACCTCCACTTTTTTACCATCGATCTTTCCTTTCCAGAAGCCGGTGATCTGTTGTGCATTGGTACCAGAGTAAAAGAACAGGCACGCAGGGAATATTAATTGTTTGATGAAATTCAATTTGAGTATCGGTCTTTAAAGAACAACTAACTCAAATGTAATAATTATTAGGGGCTTGAATATTTATAGTTCTGTTAAAAACTTATTTTATTTCAAGATTCCCCGGCACCGTGAATTTTTTATCGGCTTTAATAATAATGCTGCTGCCGCTATTGATGGTTTGATCAACATTCAAAATGCATTCGCCATTAATTACAGGATCAATGATGATCTGACTGCCACCGGATAAGATAGCAGGAGGTATCTCATTATTCATCCAGTTTGCAGCATCATCCCAATTGCCATTGCCTGTGAACGTGTACACTTTTATAGCAACATCCAACCCAAGGATATAATACAAAGAGTTCTCAATAAGTTGCCTAGCTGTTGTTGTCAAACTAGTCATTGAAAATTCGCTGATGCCAAGCATAATGAAGCGATGTGTAGTAACCGTGCCATTCATGTTGGTGCCTACAGGGATCTCTACCACGCTGTTGGTGGTAGGAGCTGTATTTGCATTACCTAATACCGTAACGGCAGGGGTTGCTATCCATGTAGAATTGGTTATACCTGTTACGGCATTCGTACTAACGGATGAGAATAACTGCAGTTCATTGTCATCTAAACCGGTAAAAGTCAATCCACTGAAAATTGGATGGGTTTTATCAGAAATGGTGACTGTTGTTTGTGCCGTATTAACTGCCGTGCCTGTAACCCAGTTCCAGACAGTGTTTCTAAGTGTGAAAGGTTTTAATAATAGTTTAGGTTTGTTTACTGCTTCTAAAGGAATAAATCCTGCAGAAGTTGAGCCGGGCACTGAACTGATCACTATGGCGTCAAATGAACTATAATCGGTTGAAGCAAGTGTTGCATCAACAGGAATGATTAAGAAATCCGGGTTTGCATTGAGTTTGTTAAACACTACAGAATCTGCAGCTGACAATGGGAGCAAGGTAAAGTAAGCAATTCTTTTTGTTGAAGCAGAACTCACATAGATATTACCGTTAGTAACGATCGGCATATCGGCTCCGCCAACACTAGTGACCGTGTAGGAGAAATTACCGGCAGCAGGCGGAGTGCCTTGCAGCGTCAATGTTTTATTGGTGTAATTAAATGTTGCAGTAATGCCCGGTGGTATATTAGCGGTATCCAGCCCAGTTGCACCACCACCCCAGGTGAAAGTAATATTAACGATTGGGTTGCCTAAAAGAATAGACTGCGTTGTATTTTGACTAGTAACAATCGGCGGAAATTTATCAATGGTGCCGTATTCATAATAACCCAGATCAGGGAAATTACCGGCATATTCAATGCCCACATATATACCTGCATCAATCAGATCGCTGCCATTTACCAAATTCATGAAAGGGGTAGAGTACGAACCATCTGTATTTCTTGCTGCTAATATCATTGATGTATCCAGGCTTACAAAATCACTACTATTCACAGTTACACTTGGTTTGTTCCAGCTATTATTAGTATTGGTTACTACTTTAGCATTGAATGCATTCGAACCTACTGAACTTAAGGATACACAATTTTTAATGATCAGTGATCCTCCGGTATTATTACCGAAGCCATAGTTGATGCCATTCTGATATGCTGAACCATTGGTGATGGTCATTGTACCATAGTTGTTGTTTTGGTCGAAACCTCTTACACGATTGCCTACTGCTAAACAACGGATGGCAGTAACATTGTGTGCAGTATAATCGCCGCCCAATTTAAAACCATTGCCGTTTCCATAATTAGGGTAGGCGGCAAGGTTAGCAAATTGATCAAACCATGCTTTGTCTGTAAGATAACGGGGATGGTTAACCATATTATAGGTAGTAGGACCGTTTCGATAGCAGACACAATTCTTCAACACACTACTGCCTATTTTCTGAAAGAAATCCCAGCCATCGTCTGAATTATTCCAGGCACGACAACCGATGTAGGTATTAGGGTTAACATTTGAATATTGTTTGTCAGCAAAGCCATCTGCATTACCACCATAATTTACAACGGTACCTTCCATACTTTCGTAATCGAAATTATCGTGAGAGTCGCAATTGATGATAAGATTATTACCGCCTGATTTATGTTGCAAGCCTGTATCGCAATTGCCGTAAAATTCGCAATTCTCTATGATGGTATTACTGCCGTTATTGATGATGCCATTGTCACCTGTATAACGAACCACTAAACCTTTTATATGCATGTACGATGAAGTAGCGGCCAATGAAATACCCGGATTAGAACTGCTGTATGGTTGAGTGCTGAAGTCGAGTATCGGTTGTTCACCGGGGTAGGCCATGATGCAAATTCTTGCAGATGTTGTACCTGATTTATTGATAGATACTTTTGCGGACAGGCTGTATATACCACCTCTCAAATACAATGTATCACCGGCAGTTGTTAACTTCGTTAATCCGCTGGCAAAACTGCAGGGAGATACAAGTGTGCCTGAGCCGGTACCTGTCGGCGAAGCATAATAAGTATTTGCCGATACTGTAAGTTGAAGAAGAATTAGAAATAGAAGTGTAAATAGTTGTTTCATATAGAAGTGTGCAAACGTTTTTGCAAAGGTAGCACACCGGTATAAGTATCGTTGTTAAAAGGCTGGCAACGATTGCGGAAAAGAATGTATTAACGAACTTCGTATTGTAATCTCGTTCCTAAAAGTTTAGCAAGATCATTCATCGCTTCGAAACTGAGCTTTTCAGGGGTATCTTTTGCTCCGGTATTGGCAATGGTTTCAATTGTATCTGACGAACTGTATTTTGTTTTTCCTGTGATAATGATCTTATCATCTCTGCAAATAAAAACATAATAACTAGTGCCCGAACTTTTAATGTCTATTGGTCCTGTTTCAATTTGAAAGGCCTCTTTATCTAAACTTACGATCTCAATTCCCTTTTTAGAAAGTAATAGTTTTACATCAATGAAATTAGCATAAGCAGTTTCACTATTTAACACGGTGATCTGGTCGGTTTTATCAGGTACAACCTGAGCAAAACTGAATAATGGAAAGAGTAGGAGGAGCAACAATAGTTTTTTCATTTCGGTACGTTTATTATGCTAAAGATAATAAACTAAACAATCAATAAAAAAACACGTAATGGTTGCGTTATTCAGGATTTGTTGGCCCCTATTTTTACAATTGGCATATTATTTTTCACCATAAATAACCAAAGCGCTTGAGTCAACCACTACATTTCCATCCGTATATTTATTATTAATTATTTCGTACGTTTCTTTTTTTATTTTTTCTTTCATTGCATCATCAGCTTTGCCGAGTGCAGCAACAATAGGCGCTGCCACTTCTGTTTGCATTCCCCAGTAACCATCAGCAGTTTTGCAATTCAGTTTTCCTGCAATTTCTGTTTGGGATATGTTTTTCAATCCTGCTTGCATGAACAGGTCTGCAATAAATCCATCTTTGGCACAACGAAACATTCCCGGAGCTCCGGGTGGAGGTGGAGGTAATTCCATGTTCCTGTTAATTGTTCCCATGATAGCTGTAACCCAAAAATTTTTTTCAGGCACATTCCAAACGGCAGTAGCAATTTTCCCTCCCGGTTTAAGCACACGAGCCATTTCTTTAGCGGCCATTAACATATCTGGAAAAAACATGAACCCAAATCGGCAACTTATTTTGTCAAATGTATTGTCAGCAAATGGGAGTTCACATACATCACATGCAACCGTCTCTATATTGTTAATCCCTCTCCGTGTAGCATTTTCACGGGCTATTGTTAGCATGTCTTCAGCAAGATCTGTAATGACCACTTTGCCCCCGCTTAATTTTGTTGCGATTGTAAGTCCCGGTTCTCCTGTTCCTGCTGCAACATCGAGAATGACATCATTCCCTTGCGGTTTCAATAAACGGATAATCTCATCACCCATTGGCTTTAGAAAATCCATAACGAGTGTATCCCATTTTTTCCAGCCGGGAGAAAATTTATTCCAAGATTCTTTTTGTTGATTGCGTATTTGTTCGAGTTGCTGTTCCATTTTGTTTTTTTAATTGTGAATACAATTGTTACAAGTTGTCAAAAGGTAACAGTCTAAATCAACTGGTATTAATACACCTAATATAAGATTATTTGATGTTAATTGCAATAGTTGATTTTGTGCTTTGGAAATAAAAGGCTTGGAAAGATTTTTGCACAAATCAACTTGCCTTATGAAAGTTTTTATTTTTTACAAGATAAGTAGTGGTTTGTATCTGCATAGAAAGAGAAAAAAGACTCCGCCATACATAGATAAGGCAACAAGATTATGGAGGATCATTGACTGATGCCTACTAGGAATGCTTTATGATTTAGTTTTTAAAACTCCCTGATGGCTCTTACGTGTGCAGTTGTGACAGTATTTTGTTCTACTGGAATTCCACTTTTAAAATCTACTAGCCAGGCATTATTAAAATCAGTTTCGGAAGAACTCCAATAGTATGCATCTGCAAGGTTTCCAAGATTCTTTGTTTTAAGATTGTCATATATAAGTTCCAACTCTTTTTTTGATGGTAAGTGCCAATCGTTGAATTTGTCTACTTTATAATGCGTACATAATCCAGCAGCTAGTGTACTGTCGGTAAGCGTTTTTGTAATGATCTCGGTATTGGATTTTCCAGCGCCGATATTTTTTGCATTTGCATGAAGTACGGTATCGGAATAGCCCCATTTTGCTTTTACACTTATATCTTCATTTGAAACAATGAGACCATGTTTTTCGGTTGAATCCACATAAAAAACAATACCACCGCCAAATGCTTCACCTATAAAATGTTTTTTAATTATAGGCAATTTATTCCCTGCTTGATCTTTGAAACTGATGACTGTAAAAGACAGGATAAGCAAGATCGCAAATGTAAATATCTTGATTAAGGACAAACTGCCAAGAAATCGATTAGGATTTATCATACAGGTATTTATATTATTAATATTAAGATGTTTCAACGTTTTTCTCTATTTATTATTGCCTTTTTGCTTTACTAAGTTCTAAAGGTAAATGGTGTTCTGCTATTACAAAATAAGTCACGGTGCAAAATGATTGTTGAATTTTCGGAAGTTTTTTGAAACTCGATATTTGCACATCACAATTTCTTCAACGCTTCAGTAAAGCTTAATCGTTTTTTTTGCATTAGTGTTCTTGTTTTTATTTTTAGACTTGCTACAATTTTTGCGCTTAAATAAGTTTATTTTTGTTTACTATCAAAATAACCTTTGCTTTCAACCCTGTTAGAGAAGAAATTAAGAAACATTACTACTACTATAAAAAATATAATCACCTGCGAACATACCAGCAATTTGCCCGAAAAATTTACAGGATAATAATCACCATAACCCACCGTTGATGAAGTCATAAGACTGAAATAAATTGCATCAAACCAATGTCCGAAAGGTTTATTCAAATAATTTCCCTTTGCGTAGATCACACCATAGCTGATAACAATTTGAAGATAGTTAAGGAACATCAGCAACATAGATCGTCTGTAGGATCTTGGCTTTGAAAATATATCAGATGCAAACACAAGTGTTGCCAGGTAAAAAATTGTTTCCAGTAGGAGCCATATCTGTATGTAATACAAAATGGTATTCGATTCACTGTGTGTATATAAAAGCAGGAAAGGAAAAAATACTTTTATCAATACAAAAAAATCTACAGACAATTCCTGATATCCAACTCCTTTTTTGCCAAAAAAATGTTTGAGGTAGATGCCGGGAAAAATGAATTGAGATAAGGCCAGCAATAAGCGAAGTATTTTTTCAATGCCAATATCATCCTGGTGGTCATTGTGCCAGATAGACCGTATGTTCTCAATCCTGTTGCCAATACTACCTTGAACAGGTATTTTGTCAACTTCAGGTTTTGCTAAAAAAATTTTTTTGATAATTCGTTTCATCTTAGGCTATCTGCCGATAAATGTAAGTAAGCTTTTGCATAGCTGCAAATTCATATTTGTATAATCTCTATCTGCAACTTGATTTAATGGGGCAGGGCGGCATAAATTGGGGAAGTTTAATTCATTAAATTATGTTGTGTAAATCGTGAATATCTACATATTATAATATTGTGTTTTTTCTGGTTTTTTTTATATTTTACACAAAAATAAACTTATGAGAATAATATTAATACTTGTCACTTTTCTTTTCACAGTTATCACTTCTTCGGCTCAAGTTGGAATAGGCATAGCATCGCCTAATAGCTCATCTATGTTGGACATAACGAGTGTTAACAAAGGTTTATTGATCCCAAGAATGTCTTCTGTTCAACGAAAAGCAATTGGCTCGCCTGCTCGAGGGTTATCGGTATATGATCTTACTACTAAAAGTCATTGGTATTTTGATGGTATCTGGAAGGAACTTGCCACAGTTGCAAACTCGGACAGTGGGTTTGTATTTATGCAAGGAGCAGCGCCTTCTTATAATATCTCCGGGGGATTGCTTGTTTCCGACTCAGCAGGATATATTTATGATAGTGGGGGGCCTGTTGGTGGGTATGGTAATAGTGAAAATATCACCATGGGTATTAATTTCCCGCCGGGTTCTCAACTTTGCCGAATACAGGTAATTAGTCTTACTACCGAAGCATTATTGGATACGCTTCGTATATATAATAGTACAAAGAGTTATACCTTTTCCGGTAATGTTTCCAATCAATCGGTTTTCTTTGGATTTAGTTATGATCCAATCCTTGTTCAATTTGGCTCCAACCCTTCAAGTACTTTGTCTGGATTTCAAATAAGATTTGATCATTATTTTGTAAACTCAACTACAACTACTAATCTAACGGCAACGAATACAGGTTTTTATTATATACCTGAAAAAGTGGCTATAAGAGGTGGCGTACAAGCAAATGACTATTGGAATAAAGATAGTGTAGGCCTAAACTCATTTAGTTTTGGTAATGGGAATAAAGCGAATGGTAATTATGGATTTGCCGGAGGCTTAAATACATATGCTGAAGGTACAGGGACATCCGCTTTTGGCATTGAAACCATTGCAAGAGGCTTTGCTTCTACATCAATAGGTATGTATAATGATCCTGTTCTTTCAAGCGGCGAAACATTTACCAATTCAACTTCGCCTTTATTTATAGTTGGTAATGGCGGCAGTAATAGCAACCGATCCAATGCATTGCTTATTCGAAGAAATGGAAGTGTAGGCATAGGAACATCGAATCCGGATGAAGATGCAATATTAGACATTGCCAGCACAACCAGAGGTGTATTATTACCCAGAATGAATATAACTCAACGCAATGCAATGGGTGTACCTGCTACAGGAATGATCATTTATCAAACCGATTTTACTCCGGGTTATTATTTTTATAATGGTTCTAGCTGGGTTCCGTTCAGGGATAATTTAGGAAATCATATCATGACCACTAACCTTATTGCACAAAATAATTATATAACTAGGTCTGGAAACAATATGGGTATTCAGATCTTGGATAGTGGTGCTGTAAGAATAGTAACGGACATGGATTTTGGGGGCAGCTCTACAGTTCCTAGTGAAAGATTTAAATTCGATGCATGGGGAGGTATAGTTGCAAAGGGTATTCTTGGATATGGGATTATTCCTGCCTCCGGTGCAGGCGAAAGGTTTATGTGGCATCCTCAAAAAGGAGCTCTGAGAGCAGGATCTATTGGCTCTGCAGGAACATTTTGGGATGAAGCAAACGTTGGGTATTACACTGTTGCATTTGGTTACAACACGATTGCATTGGGACTTGCTTCTTTTGCATCCGGCTATCAAAGTCAGGCATTAGGCTCTTATAGTACCGGATTGGGTTATAACGCATTGGCCGATGGTACAGGAGCTATAGCTATTGGTTATCGTTGTACTGCCGATGCTGATTATAGTACAGCTATAGGCCAAAGAGCCAGTACCAATGGGCATGCAGGAGCAATGGTGTTTTCTGATGGATCAACAACTGATAGTACAGAAGCTAGTGCAAACAACCAAATGACGATGCGTTTTGCAGGGGGCTACCGGTTATTTTCAAACGCATCAGAAACTGTCGGGGTACAAATGTCTGCCGGAGGTAGTTCATGGTCTGTGATATCTGATGTAAGAAAGAAAGAAAATTATATACCGGCCTCAACTGATTATTTCCTGGATAAATTATCTACACTGAATTTAGGGTCATGGAATTATATCGGTCAGGATCCAAAAAGTTTCCGACATTATGGTCCAATGGCACAGGATATTTTTTCAGCTTTTGGTAGAGATAAAATTGGTACTATTGGTTGTGATACTTTATTAGCCAGTGCGGATATGGATGGTATTATGATGATCATGTTGAAAGGGCTGGAAAAACGTAGTGCCGATCAAACAATTAAAATTAAAAAATTAGAAGAACAAAACGATGCGATTTTACAAGAGAACGAAAAACTAAAACAACAATTGTCTAGAATCGATTATTTGGAAGCTGAATTCAAAAAGCTTGCACCGGATGTAAAAACAAAACAGTTTTAGTTGTTAGGATTTCAATAATGCTTTAATACAAATTAATAAGAAGCCTTTGGTTTTGAATAACCAAAGGCTTCTTGTTTTGTGATGGCAAAGAAATATTGGGGGACTTATTTAAATGTCAGTTTATTCCGAAACTGCTTCGGCCCTAAAAACCCAATCTGCATTTTGTCTTACTATTTGCAATAACAGGAATGGAACCTCGGGGTGGCTTTTAGAAAGATATGACTTTAGTAATTGTACGGTTTCTTTATCATTGTATGAGCTTAAAGTGGCGGAAATCCAATCAGGAGCGAAAAATATATCGTTTGTATGTAGTACATCAGCTAAAATTGCTAAGGATTGCTTTATATATTTTTTGCTATGTTTCTGCCTGAGCGGATGATGTAAAAGGTATAAACTGCTTATCACATCACTTCCTTCTTTTCTTCCCTCATATTTAAGCAATGAGGTAAAAAAGCTGTCCCTTACCTGAACATTATTTGAAAGTGCTTTTGTGAGCAATAGAAATGATTTATGATCTGCATAAAAATTCTTGAGACTATCGAGTTCGGTTTTAAGTACTTCATCTACCTTATAGTTCATCAAAGCCAGGTGTGTTGCTATCGAAGTAAAGTCGGATACATCTATAGAAATATCATAAGGAGCTTTTCTTTTGCTCCAATAAAAATACAGGGAATCATTAGCTTTTGCGGACTCTGCAATCTTTATATAAGTTCTAAAGATTGAAGTTCTATTGGGTATTGTTTGCTGTTGTATTGCATTCAATAAAGTTTCCTCCAATTGCGGGCCAACCTTTTGCCTGGTTGCCGGTTTAAGTAAATTCCAATAGATGGTGGAGATATATCTGAGTTCTCTTTCTAACAACTGCCGATCCGTTTCCCAACTCACCAATGAACATAATAGGTTAAGCATTTCTTTTGGCCGGGGTTTGTATACCGTAGAAAACTGATCTGGTTCTTTTTCTTTTGATCGAAGCATTAACTCAAAAAGATTGATGATGGCCGATGCTCTTGTAACTACAGAAGTATGACGCAGCCCTTTATTGACAAACGCTTTATCAATTGGAAAAACACCATAGCCTTCACCTGATGTGTTGAACAGGATCAAAGCAGGGGCTTTTTTGCCAATGATCTCACTGATCTTTTGAGATGCTTTGGTCATATTTACATGAATGGTTTCTGTTGTGCTGCTGTCATAGTAAAGCATCATATCGAATTGCTGGGGTAAGATCCTTTTTGTATCATACTCACCATATTGTGTAAACGAAAATTGATTAATAATGCCGCCGGTAGTGTCAATAGTATAATGAATAATTGGCCTGCCTTGTTTTTTTACCCATCCTTCCAACCAATAATCAAGATCGGCAGTGGTATATTTTTTAAACTGTTCAATTAATTGGCTAAAATCAGCATTGCCCCCCTTATATGTTTTGATATAATCCTGTATGCCTTTCCTGAAATTTTCTTCACCTATCAATAGTTCCAATTGATGCATCATGATGGGAGTCTTATGATAAGATATCTCGCCATAGGCAAGGCCGGCCTGATCCAGGTTAGGTAGTTGTAAAAGTATAGGATTGGAAGAAGGGAATCTGTCTTTTGAATAGGCGGTAGGAAAATTACCCAATAAAAATTTTTTGTTGAAGTTTTTATCAATGCCTTGTGTGTTGGCAAACTTATCACCCATATAATTTGCAAAAACCTCTTTCAACCAAACTTCATTGAACCACTTCATTGTTACTATATCGCCAAACCAGATATGGCTCACTTCGTGTCCTATGACACGTTTGCGTTCATAGATGTCTGTTGCGGATGGTTTTTCAAGAAAAATTTCATCTCCTTTATAGAATATAGAACCGGGGTGTTCCATTCCACCAACACCGAATCCGGGGATCTCCACAAAATCAAACTTACTGAATGGGTATTCAGATTGAAGATAATCAGAGTCGAAAGCCAATGCTTTGAATTGAAGGTCCATACAATCGGCAAGATTCGAATCGAGTTTATTTTTATTGGTCTCCCTGTAATAGAAATTTATAGTGCGACCTTCTCTTGTCTCCGAATACACATTGAATTTACCTGCAGCAAAACAAAACAGGTAAGTGCTGATAGGGGCTGTAGGTTCAAAATAGCAAGTCTTTTCAGTGGATGTTGTTGTTTCTTTTACAGCTTTGCCGTTACTAACGGATACCCATGTATTAGGAATGGTCAATGTTAATTCAAAGCTTGCTTTGAGATCAGGTTGATCAAAACAAGCAAAACTCTCTCTGGCATTGGCTGGAACAAATAAAGTATATACTAAGCCATTCGTGTCTGTTTTTATTGAGTTGCCCGATACATCAAAATCGATCTGTACCTGGTTGTTCTTTTTTAATAGTAAAGAAGGGTTTAAAACGATGTGCTCGTTGATCAAAAGCGGTTTTACTATTTTATTATTTACAACTAATTTTTTTATTTTCTTCAGATCGGTTTTAAAATCGATCTGCAATTTTTTATCTGTGTGCTTCAGGTCAAATTGAATGACCTCTTTTGCAGTAATATGTCGGGTAGAAGCCGGTATATGAAAGCTTAACCGGTATTGTATGTTGCTGATCTCCTTTTTACGCCAGGCGGCTAGTTCATCACTGACTCCGTTATCTACTTTCTGAGCAAAAGAGCCGGCGCAAATGAATAACAATACAATGGATGTGATCAATCTTGTTTGCATAGATAAAAATGTTTTTACCGACGGTAAAGTATTAGTGATTTTGCTGATTGAAAATATAAAGTTGAATGTAAGCACAAAAGCTGAGAATACATACTGTTTCGTCCTAAGTTGCAAACTCATCACATATTCAGCTTGTAGCAACACTATGGTGGGATGTACTAAATTGTCTTAGTGTGCTCATACTGTAAGCTATTCAAGACATGTAGCCAGTTTTTTAAGCTGACTTGAATATACTGAGCCACCACCATTGCAGGCAGAGCAGGCTTGTGTTGAAGTGCTGCTATAAGTGACTTTAGCACCATACGTATATTCGTAGTCGTTAGTATGAGAATATCCTGTGGTTATTTTTCCGGAGCCGTTACATTTTTTACATGTTTGTGGTTGAGCTGGTAAATAAGGGTCGTATGCATCGTAAAGAGGGGGGCCGTACCAAATCGTTTCTGCATCTACGGTTTTTGTTTCAACATTACAATTGTTAAAAATATCTGCAAAAAATGCTTGTTTAAAAGTTACTTGAAAATTATCATTGTAGGGGTTTTTGTTATAACTAATTATTTTTATCACTACTTCTTTAGGATTGCCAAAGTAAGTAGCATTTCTTTCTTTGTAGTACCTTCCAATGATGGATTTTAGTTGTGCCTCTGTTACTGCAGCTTTAGCAGGTTGATAAACTGGTGCACTTGTTGAAGGGCTGTAGGCATTGTTATTTGCATAAACGGGTTTATCGCTGCTTACTGTTTTGCCCCAGCCGTAACCTGGTTTTGGGAGGCCTTTTGGCCATTCCGGTGCAGGTTTGTTATTGCTGGCTGCAATAAATTCATCAGTAACATGTTGTGCAGCAATTGTAATATAACTGATTTGTTCTTTTGTGAGCGAATTCCTTGCAGCTAAATAAATAGTTGCATTATTTTTTTCATTTTTATAATGCATAAATGCTTCAAACATTCCATAATAATCAATATCTACTACCTGTTTAAATTTTTCTCCAAGTAAATATATTTTTTCATCTTCTGTTAGTTGTGTAGTATGCAGTTGTGTTACATATTGATTAATGGCTTCACCTCTTTGTTTTGAATTTGCTGCAGCTGCCAATGCTTTTTGAAAATTAGATTCATGCGGCTCTGGTGATACTACCGTAGGTAATGCTTTGCCCGATAGTTCAAATTTGAAAGTTTTGTCATCTTTAACAAGCGACAAGAAATTTGTTGTGAAATCTTGTTTTGGAATAGCATTGTATTCAAATGGCACAATGGTTTGATTGCTGCGGTTAACAACTCCGTACTTGTTATTTTGTTTTACGATGAAGCAGTCTTTGTTACGTATAAACAGTTCAGTATATGTTACGGGTAAAATAACTGTTCCTGTTTGAGACAGTATGCCACGCAGGTTGTTTTTTGTTACACTAAAAAATTTATGATCGGACAGGTAATAAAGTTTATCATATATTGTAGGGATGATGAGTTTGCCGGATCTATCTACAGCTCCCCATTTACCGCCCTCATAATCCAATGAAAAGAAGGAGTATTTATTTTTTGTAGCTGCACCTATGTTGCAGATGGCAATATTATCCTCAAAATTGTCTATAAAAGTATACATGGGTTGAACAACGAATTTACCTTGTGGATTAATGAATCCCCATTTATCATTCAGCATTACTTTGGCGAGCCCGTTTTTGAATCCTCCTGCTTTTTGGTATTGTAGTGGAATAACTTCTTTACCGGTTCCGTCAATAAATCCCCATTTGCCCGTGTTGGCGATGATCTCTTTATTGTTTTCAAATTTATTTTTAAATCCCTTGTTTACACATAGCCGACCATTTTCGAAAACAGTATAAACAACATCGTAGATAGGTTGCACTTTTATAATGCCATCTGTTGTTTTAAAACCATATTTCCCCTGTTCATTTTTGAAAGATACGAGCTGTGAAAAAGAGACACTGTTCACCATTACGGCCAGGTAAAAAAGTAAATGCAATTTCATTGGAAAATGTTTTCAATAAAGTTAGTAAAATATGACTTTGATGGAATAAGGGAAAGTGGGTATTTTTTGGTCTTTGCTTACGAATAATTCATTGTTATACTCGTACCGTTGTAGGTGTATATATCAGGGGTTGAATAATTTCCTATCTCGAGAGCTCCGCCGGGCCTTCTGACCAGAAGGAACCCGATGCCCACTTTTATTAGTGAAAATAATTGCAGTATATTTTATACATTTTTTTTGTCTTTGTTCTTGCACTGTTACATGCCGGAAACGTTGAGACAAGAAGTTGAGAATATATCCACAGCCACAATATTCCCAGTATAATATTATATAGAGATATATTCTACGCCATAGCCTTTGCATAACCAACTGTATCTCTGTATAATTGAGGAGACACATCTGCATTTACTTTGAAGAATCGGCTGAAATAATATTCATCTTCATAACCTAATTCCCAGGCAATTTCTTTTACAGTTTTATTGGTAAGATATAATTCCCTTTTAGCTTCAATGATAATACGTTCATTGATCATAGCGCTGAGTGTTTTATTAAAGTATGACTTGGTAATCTTTGCCAAAGCCTTTGGCGTTATATAAAGCAGTTCAGCATAGTCGGCAGGTGCATGTTTTGTTTTAAAGTTTTCTTCGATGGCATCTTTTAATTTTTGAAGAATAAAAGGTTCTTTATTATCTGTCATGATTGTTGCGGCATCAGGTTGTTGCTGTGTTTTTAAACGAGCAGCATTGATCAATAATATTTTTAAATAAGCAACAAGCAATTCGTGTTGTGCCAGATCTGCATTTTGCATTTCTGTTTTTATTTGCTCACAGATCATTTTAAAAGTTGCCGCAGTGCCATCATCAAGCTTTACAAATGGAGGCTGATAAATATTATTGTACAATACCCCGTTGCAGGAAACTTCTTTATGATGTTTAAAAATGCAAAAGAACTCCGGGTGGAAATATATTGCAACTCCTTTTATGGGTTGTATCGTTTTAAGCATATAAGGCTGGTAAGGAGAGAAGGCAAATAAATTTCCAGCCTCAAAATCGTACTCAGCAAAATCGGCATTTAGTTTTCCGGCACCATCAGTGATCCAGATCAATGAAAAATAATTATTACGTTGTATGTGATCGAAAAAACTATTGTCTTCAAACTCTATATATTTGAATGCAAGGTTGCCGTTCTGCGGATTTACTAACGTCAAAGTAGATTGATTAAGCATGTATGAATGTACAATTTATATTGTTGATTGAGAAGCCTCTCTTAATTTGGCTTTAAGGTTTTTGATTTCTGTTTCCAGTTTACCGATTTGATCCTTTTGTGCTAGAAAAACTTCCGCAATATCTTCTACGGTATATCTTGCTACAATATGTTTCGGACAATTCCAATCATACGCTTCTATATTGAAAACCATCATCCTTTCAGGTCTAAAATTATAATCGTTCAGATCTAACAGGTCATATAATTCGGGATTATCTTTTAGTTCAATCACTTCTGCCTTAGCCAAAATTTTTAATCTTGTTTTTGAAGGATAATCAACCATGATCAATGCTACGTTTTTATTGGTGGCAATATTGCCAACAGAAATGTATTGCATATTGCCTTTGAAATCTATAAAACCAATTCTTTTATCATCAAGTACTTTTACAAATCCTTTCGGACCGCCACGATGCTGTACGTAGGGGAAATCATTTTCACCAATACTTGCGATGTAAAAGCTGTCACGTTGTTCAATAAAATCAATCTCGTTCTCTGTTAAACCATCTACATAAGTATCTCTTTCTACTCTTGCATAACTCGGTCTGCTGCCCAGTTTTTCTTGTACGGCTTTAACAGCGTCTGTAAATGCGATTGATGCAAAATTCTTTGCCATTTTATTGTTGATTTAGTTTTTCAATATTGATCAATAAAGAAGCGGCATTTTCAGAAATGCTGTTTACTCTACAAGCTTTCACTTCCTGTTGCAATACTTCATCCCAAATACTGTCTCCACATTCATCCGGAATAACAACAGGAACTTCTTCTGTTTTTATAGCATCTTCTTGCATAAAAAATATTTTTATTATTTCAATTCTCTTTCGCTTTCTTTTATCGGCAGGTCGTTGATGCTTGCATATCTTTTTCGCATTAAACCATTTTCATCAAACTCCCAGTTCTCATTGCCATAGGCACGAAACCATTGTCCTTCGGCGTTATGGTACTCATATACGAACCTCACTGCCATACGGTTCTCTCTAAAACCCCATAATTCTTTTTTGAGTTTATAGTCGAGCTCTTTTTCCCATTTGCTTTTCAAGAATTCTTTTACTGCTTCTCTGCCATTGATAAACTGGGTTCTGTTTCTCCATTCAGTATCGATGGTGTAAGCCAGACAAACCCTTTCAGGATCCTTACTGTTCCAGGCATCTTCTGCCATTTGAACTTTTTGTAAAGCTGTTTCTATTGTAAAGGGCGGGAGTGGGTGACGTTGTTCCATGATGTTTGTTTTTGTTTTACAAAGATGAGATTTAATTGATTTTATTTAAATGGAGGAATAACGCAAAGGGATGGACAATTTTCCTCTTCAAAAAATAAAGCCGGGATAAGTTGCCCGGCTTTAAACTTTTTACTGAATTAGTTAAGCACTGCTTCCGTTTCCAAAGTCGGTGCAATTGGAAAATCAACCGGTATCTGCGTAAGGTTATGCAAATAATTCATAGCGGTTTTATCGCTTACCTGTAAAATAAGGTCAATCAAGCTTTCATTGGTATAGCCTTGTGCGTAAAAATCATCAACCAACGCAGCATCTACTCTACCACGATTTTTTGTAATACTTGCCGCTAATTTTACCAATGCATTCAATTTTGCATCTGTTGCTTTGCCTCTGCGGATATCAAGCAATTGATCATCTGTAAAACCATTCATCTTGCCTAAAACTGTATGTGCGCTTTTGCAATACAAGCAATTGTTTACTTCGCTTACAATAAGATTAACCGCTTCTTTTTCTTTATTGCTTAATGTGGTCTTAGCACCTTGATAGGCAAGGTATCTTCCTAATCCATTTTCCGAATATCCGATCACTGCATACAGGTTTGGTACAAAGCCCAAAGCTTTTGTAAGGTTGTCAAAAATAGCTTGATTGGCCGGAGCTACTTGTTCTTTTGTTGGAACTGCGAAATTTTTCATTGTGTATTTTTTTATTTTGTTTGTCGTTATTGACAGTGCAAAGATGCTGCGACAAACAACCCCGGAAAATGGAGAAACAACGCAAAGGGATGGACAATTTTTTCTTTTACTGTATATTAATTCGAACACAAGTAAATACATATGCTAAAGGCATTAAATTCTTTGTTATGCTCGCTCCAGTGAGGCTTACTTACTATTTTTATTATAATTTTTTTATTAACTTTATGAGGATGTAGTAAATTTGAAGTAATCGGCTAACATAAGCCGTATCTGCTCATGAGGAATACTGTTTTTATTTTCATGCTATTTAGCTTTGTGATTATCCACAATAATGTCATTGCCCAGGGAAGTGGCCTTAAATATTGTTATAGGGATAATGACGGTGATGGTTACGGCAACCCCAATGTTTACGAGGTTACATCAGCAGAAGTATCTTGCAGCTTTATCTCATTTGGTAAGTATGTAGATAATCCTTCGGATTGTAATGATGCCGATGCCGATGCTTACCCGGGCCAGGTGTGGTATAGAGATTTTGATAGTGATGGGTTAACAGATGGTAATTCTCTTTCACAATGTACTCGTCCATATTTATACACACCGGCAAATAAGTTAAAGAGTTTGGCATCTTATTGTGGTTATAGCAGATCTTTTCCTAAACTGATCGATTGCAATGATTATACTTCGACCAATATCGATGACCCGAATTTTGCCTTTTGGTTCGTTGACAGAGATGGAGATGGCTATATCAAAAACAAAACAGACTATTATTATTCTAATGCTAATCCATCTACATGCAATCCATTTCTTTTGGACAAATACATAAGTTTTAAACCCACCGGTAATGTTACAACCGATACGCTTTGTAAGCTGATCGTAGATTGTGATGATAACGACAGTATTCAGCATCCTCATCAAAACTGGTATTTAGATGATGATGGAGATGGGTATCCATTAAATAGTACGCCTGAATGGGTAGACAGATGCTCTAACCCAGGTCCCGGATCTTATGTAGCATTCAGCCAGTTGAAATCTTTGAAAGAAGATTGTAACGATCAAAACCCTACTATATATCCCCGCCGGTATTATAAAGACAACGATGGCGATGGCTTCTTTTTAAATATATGGGTTGAAGCATGCAGTAAGCCTGCAGGCTATGATACGTTGCGATCGAATCTGTTTGTTGACTGTAATGATAATAATGCTGATGCTGATACTTTACGTACATGGTATTCTGATAATGATGGAGATGGTTATGGAGGCACTTCAACCATTTATGCATGTGACAGGCCTGTAGGTTATTTTAAACGCAATCAACTGACCAACGGTATTGGTGACTGTAATGATAATAACGCCAACGTACACCCGAATGCCACAGAACTTTGCAACGGTATAGATGATAATTGTAATGGTACCTTTGATGATCTGTTTTGTTGCCCGACGGGTAATACGCTATATGTTAATGCAGGCAACGCCGGTTTGGTAAAAGACGGAACTACCTGGGCAAAGGCTTATACCCGTTTACAGGATGCATTAGAAACAGCTAAACGGTGTAATATAGTAACGCAGATATGGGTAGCAGGAGGTAATTATTATCCTGATGACGGCGGCACTGCTACAAATAATAATGTCAACAATTCATTTACACCCCGTGGCGGATTATCCATCTATGGCGGCTTTGCCGGAAATGAAACAGCCCTGTCACAACGTAATCTCAATCTTGGATATACTTCAGTAATGAATGGTGAGATACAGCAGGATGGAGATAATACAAACAATACCAATCATATCCTGCTCATTGATAATGTAACTACAAGCTTAACGATAGACGGATTTACGATCCGTAATGGATATTCCAATATCGTTTTGCCTGAAGATAAAGGAAGGGGTATTGGTATATACATTGTAAACAGTAGTACTCCCACAATAAGAAATTGCATTATCCGCAATAATACAGGAGTAACAGGGGCGGCTATAACTACTATCAATTCAACACCATCTTTTATAAATTGTGTGATCAATAATAATCACTCGGGTTATGGTAACGGTACCATTCAGAATATTGATGCCTCACCTTATTTTATAAACTGCTCGGTTGCGAATAACACTATTGCAGGTAGTAACCTAACGGTGATGTATAATACTCCGGTTAATGCTTCTCCGCTTATCATCAATACTATCTTAAGAGGAATTGCTCCTGCTATTATTGGAGGTGCGCCAAACGTTAGTTACTCATTGATACAGAATGGAAGTGTATGGCCGGGTGTAGCGAATGTGAATACTGATCCATTATTCATCAGTGAAGCAACCGGCAATCTCCGTTTGCGGCCTTGTTCTCCTATGGTAAATGCAGGAAAAGTATTATATCCTGTGGTGAATGATATTCTTGATCTGCCAAGGGTTGTTTCCACTACGATCGATATTGGGGCTTATGAATTGCAGTTAGTCGACTCCGTTAGTGCAAGGGTATATGTAAGTGCTACAGCTTCCGGTAATAATGATGGCAGTTCATGGGCAAATGCCTATACTACATTAAATGCCGCTACAACATATGCTAATACTTGCGCCGGCATTAGGGAAATTTGGGTGAGTGCAGGCACCTATAAACCTACTGCAACTACTGATAGAACAGCTTATTTTTCTATGTTGAATAATATAGCGATTTATGGGGGTTTTAATGGAACGGAAACAGCATTAAGTCAACGTAACTGGAATACGAATGTCTCCATTTTGAGTGGTGACATAGGTTTACTGAATAATAATACAGATAATAGCTACACTATTATTTCAAACACCGGCATTGATGCCACGGCAGTATTGGATGGATTCACCATTACAGGTGGAAATTCAAATACGAATGGCGGTGCTATGAAAAACAGTACAGCTTCACCCACTATTCAAAACTGTATCTTTAAAAATAATGCTGCCAGCAGTTTTGGTGGAGCTATTTATAACAGTGCTTCTAATCCTGCATTTACGAACTGTCTTTTTACAGGCAATACAGCTACGTATGGAGGGGGTATGTTTAATACAGGCTCTTCACCGGTAATTGTAAACTGTACCATGTCGGGCAATACATCAGTGAATGGTTCTTTTGCATGGAGCCAAACCAATTCGTTTGCTAATATCTCCAATTCTATTATATGGGGCAATACCGGAAGTGCAGGTTTGGTAAACACGGTTACAAGTCCTTATACGGTTAATTATTCAATAACGCAGGAGAGCGTAACGGGAACGGACAACCTTAATACGAATCCTTATTTTATGAATGCAGCCAATAATAATTTTTCATTGGCATCTTGTAGTCCCGCTATCAATGCCGGGAACAATGCAGCACTGCCGGCCAATGTTACAAAAGATCTGACCGCAGGCTCACGTGTAGCATTCACCACTATTGATATGGGAGCGTATGAGCGTCAATCAGCGCAGATCAATATTGTTTATGTAGATTCCGCAGCAACAGGTACAGGAGATGGTAGCAGTTGGGTTAATGCTTGTACTGATCTTACTGCCGCATTAAATACCATTAAATTATGCCCACCTGTTGTTACTGTAGCAATAGCAAAAGGTTCCTACAACGCCCCTGTTGGCTTACCACATAGCTTTGATAAATTAAATGCAATTATTCTTGGTGGGTATCCGCATGGCGGTGGAGTTAGAAATCCTACGTTATATCCTGTGGTCTTAAAAGGTAATGTGCAGGTACTTCAATCTTTACAGATGGAAGGAGTACGTGTGGTAGGGCCTTGATAACTATGATGTTTCAATGTACTGATTTGCTAATTATAAAAGTTCTGCTGTCGGTATATCTTTGACTACGGGCATACAAATTATTACTATTGTTTTTGATTATGTTGTATGTACTAAGTTTGGAAACTCTCACTGTTGGCGCAAGCATCCGCATATGCCTGAGTATAAAAGCGCTTGCAAAATGTAATTACAAGCTAATAAAATCTGTTGAATATTTCTTTGTTCAATTATTACTTGTTAGGGTATTCAATTCGGGCACAAACGTATGCTTTCGCTAAGAGAATGGTTTCAAATAAAAAAAAGACTGCTTTTCAATGAAGCAGTCTTTTATAGAAGCTATTTTTTCAATTACTTATTTACAATTATTTCTGCACCTAATGCTTGTGCACCAGTTCCACCAAGAAAACCTTTAGCGAATATTGTGTAGATTTTGCCGCTTTCTAATGTGATTGCTGGTAAAACCAATGCTACAGTTGATGTTCCTGCAACTCTAACATCTAAGTTATAAGTGCCTGCATCAAGCGGTGTAAAATCGGTTGATTCTTTAAATGCTTTGTTGCCAAAAACAACTGCACCACTACTTGCTACCGCAACATCTACCGAAGGGGCATTTGGCGATAAATGAACAAAACGAACATGCGCTTTACCTGCCGCCGGAGCAGTAAGATTATCTGTAAGTACAACTGCTGAAATTTTCGATACAGAGTCTACAGCAAATACTGTGTAAGAGGCATCCTTGGTTAAAGAAAGATCGGCCTCGATAACTGTGGTTGCAGTGCCGGAAACGTTTACCTTAATATTACGAGTACCGGATGCCACTTTTAAATACCCTGTGTTGTTAGGGAAGGCGAGTGCTGAAGAATTTTTTTTGCTGTTATCGACTAATAAATCCACTCCGGGTGCATTTGGCGAAGCATGCACTACAAGTACATTTGATTGTGCAGGACTATCTTTTTCGCAAGAAACAAATAATAATGACGCTGCAACTAAAATTGCTGAAGTAATAAATAAGATTCTGTGTTTCATAATCATTAATTTTTTTGGTTTAAATGACTATAACAACAGTGTAAACATTTTGTTTAATAAAAGGACGTTAAATATTAAACAGAATATTTACTTGGGCGGTAACAGCGTAAATATTTGTGCTCGGTTTTACTGCACGGTAATATTAAAACTCTAATTGTTTTAATATTATTCAACATTGGCTAAGTAATCTTAAACAAAAAAATAAATAGACTATGAAATTTTTCGTTAGGAACTTTCTAAAAGCAATAGTATTTAAATGTTGTAGGTTGGAGATTACTCCGCTGACCGTATGTCTTTGTCTACGGACTTATAACTTAATAATGTTGTTTTGATTATGTTATATGTCTTGAATTGTAAACTCAAGACGGCTTCGGCTCGTTACATACTAGGGATAGCCGGGGAATAATTTTCATTTGCAGGAAATAAAAGCCGATTCATGGAATTAATATATTGTATAAACAAATTTCATTTTATCCGCCTTAGTTCGTGGCACACCAAACATTTTTTTAATTTAGTTGCATTTCAAACTTTGCCGTTTCGTGTACCAGGAACCTAGGCAGAGGGGGGAGAATTAAATTCTTTAGCGTGCTTGCACAAATAAGGGTCTAATAAAATCCTAGCAATGCAACCATTTCTATTCAATTCCAGTCTTACACAAATAGAAACTTTTTTTATATCATGAAAAATTAGGCCTATGGATAAATGAAAAATAAAAGCAATAAGATATGTATGATGCTAATTCACTAGTATTTTTTATTATTTTAAAAACAATATTTGTTATTAATATTCATTCACCAAAGCAGTAACATTGTTGCTGCTGTTTTTATTTTATAAGATGAAAAATAAATTACTTTTTGTTGTTCTAAGTCTAATCTCTATTGTCGGTAAATCTCAAGTAAGATACTCCTCTGAATGGTACGCTAAAATAAGTGTCGGTTATAATGTATTAGACCCTGTAGGGAAAGGCTACTTTTACAAAGCCGGTGCAGAATATAAGCCCTTAAAGAAATGGCGTGTAGCTTTACATTTTACGCATGGCGAAGTAGATACATACGATAAAAACTTTACACATGATTATTACTTTCCGGCTGATACAGCTAGGTACTTTGCCAAATACAGAGGTATTACAAGATCAGAATGGTTTAATGGTAAAGGAAGTTTTCTCTATTGGACAGCCAATACTTTATCAATTCAGATAGGGTATGATATTTATTTCAAAAAAAATCATCGTTTTTTTCTAAGTCCTAAATTTGGGTTAAGTAGAATAAATAGTAAGTATTACAGTACGCATTTAGTTGCTGCCGCTTTTCATAATAATATTTTAACCGGAGGTATCTTAGCTACCGAAGTGCGATTTAGCAGAATGTGGGGAGTGAACTATGGCGGAGATATTAATTATAATATTACTAAACGACATTGCTTGTTTATCGATATAGATAAAATAGCAGATATGGCACGATGGGAAGATAAAGAGCCAGGGAGTTTTACAGGGAAGCATTATTATAATGCATGGAATTTGGGGGTAGGGTATAGGTATAAAATTAAATAGCAGTAAAATTTATTCAGAACAACTTCGCCTTGGTTAGTGGCACACGAAATAATATTTTAAATTAAGTTGAATTTCAAACTTTCTGCCTTTGTTGGTCTTCTTTTTTCGATTTTAATAATGCTGCTATTTCCGAAAGCCCTTGTTGGTGTTTTTCACCAACAAGCGAAGCCATCATTGGCTTGGGTGTTTAAATAATATGATTATTAGCGTGAGTAAGTTCTCTTGAATTTATACCCTTCGGATGTTGGTGGAAAACACCAACATCGGCGTGCCGGGATAGGTTGATTTATTATGCACATACCAACAGCGGCGGAAAGAGCCAGGGAGTTTTACAGGGAAGCATTATTATAATGCATGGAATTTGGGGATAGGGTATAGGTATAAAATTAAATAGCAGTAAAATTTATTCAGAACAACTTCGCCTTGGTTAGTGGTACATGAACCAAGGCGGCAGAATAAAAAAAGCTGCATTCTAAAAAGATGCAGCTTTTCTGCCTTTGTTGGTCTTCTTTTTCGGCTTTGATAATGCTGCTATTTTCGAAAGCCCTTGTTGGTGTTTTTCACCAACAAGCGAAGCCATCATTGGCTTGGGTGTTTAAATAATATGATTATTAGCGTGAGTAAGATCTCTTAAATTTATACCCTTCGGATGTTGGTGGAAAACACCAACATCGGCGTGCCCGGATAGATTGATTTATTATGCACATACCAACAACGGCGGAAAGACACCTAGGTTGGTGTCGCCACCGACCGGCGATGGGTAGTGCCGACCAAGCATAAATTCGTTGATATGCTTGCGCCAATATGTGTACTATGGATGTAGTATTTTTATCATTTTATGAAAATTTATTACTACGGATGTAGTGTCTTTATCACTTTGGAGAAATCTGTTACTACAGACGTAATGCCTGTATCACTTTGGAGAAATCTGGTGCTACGGATGTAATGCCTGTATCACTTTGGAGAAATCGGGTATTACGGATGTAAATACCTGTATCATGTTGTCTATATTGTGTGTTATATATGACAATATTTTGTATTATCTTTAATAAAACGATCCGTATGCTATTTCTAGACATAAAAAAACAATGCAGTAACATTGGTATTGAAGACCCTAAGCGTTGGTTGGTAAAGAACGGCTTTTCTCATGTGGATGCAGCAAGGCTGGTTAATAATACCCAGGCCAGTATTACTTATGCAAAACTTGAAAAACTTTGCCTGCTGCTTAATTGCACACCCAACCAATTGATAAGCTGGCAACCGAAAGACAATACAACTGTTGCTTCCACCCACCCGTTACAGCAATTAAAACCCGTTCCTAAAGGGGCATCCATTAGTGCAAAACTACAGACATTGCCACCCGAAAAAATGGAGGAACTGCAGCGTTATCTTGATGAATTAGCGGGGAAATAAATCATCGCTTTGGTTTGTGTCTATTTAACATCGGCATAGGAACGCTAACGCACATTAGGTTGGCTGCATTCCTGCGCCTAAGGGGAATGTCTTTTAATTTGTCCGGTCGGTGGGGACACCGACCTAGGGAGGGAGTATGCTAATTAATTATTCTCTTCTTTACTTGTTATGAATTAAAGATACCTAGGTCGGTGTCTTCACCGACCGACGATGGGTGGGTGGAGTACCAACCAAGGATAAAGTATAAAAGAGTTTTCGAAATGTGCCTGTATTTTTTTAGTATTTCTTTATTTAGATATTGCTTGTTAGTGTATTGAATTCGAGCACAAGCGGATGCTTGCGCCAAGAGAATTAAATTTGTTGGTATGCTTGCGCCAAGAGCATTAAATTCGATAGTATGCTTGCACCAATGTGGTTTTTTAATGTATCAATACATTTGTATCAATTTGATAGCCTGCACCTTTTAATTCTTTAGCTAATTCAAACTGCCATCCACTATCATTTGGGTTATATGGAATATATACGATCCCATCAATGTCTGAAGGTTTTTCGAAATCATCTGTTTGTTCAAAGATGGCAACCACTTTTTTGCGTTCCAATTTGCCATAAAAAAATCCAAGTTCAAAAATTACATTTTGCCTTGCTCTTAATTTTGCATTGGCTGAGCTGTCTTTTTTTGAATAACCATAATCATCAGCAGATAACAAAATAATTGCAAAACCAACATCTGAATTTCTTGTAAATTTTTCTATTATGGTATCTCCATTATTAGCTTGTTCATGAAGAATTATAGGTTCTAATTTAAATTTTTCAAGCGTTCTGGCTGTAGCGAATTTCATCGCATCATTATGTCCATGAACGATAAATATTCTTGAATTATTTTTTGCAGATTTAGCAGGATTGTAACTATTTAGAGGAGTGATATTTTCGAAATTCGTTAAGACCTTTTGTTCTTGATGCTGTAATAAATCGAGTTCATCAATCATTACTTCAATAATGCTTACTAAATCATTAACATGGTAATGATTTAAGCCAAATACGGCCCTAGAAATCCTTTCACTAAGAACCTCAATCTTTTCGCTGTAAGTTTGAGTTGGGGTAAACTGTCTTGTCGCAATACCTTTAGTTCGTTCTACTATTCTGTCAAATTTTTTCCTATCAGCATCAGTGGCTCCTGTAATGAGATTTAGCTCACTTAAAAGTCCTTTCAATTTTGTTATTGCTATTTCCATATGATTATGCTAAATTACTAGCAATGCAAATATATATCAGTTATAGCTTTTTAACGCAGTAGCTGTTGTCTGTATATCTTTGACCACTGACATACGAATTGTAAATGTTGTTTTGATTATGTTGTATGTCTTGAGTTATAAGTTCAAGACAGCTTCAACTCGTTAGAACACTACGGATAGCTGGGATTAAATTTCATCATTGATTTCTTCAGCTGTTACAATAGAGATTTCTAAATCTCTTCGAATCGTTCTTCTTTTTTTAATTTGGTAATCTGTAAAATCATGTGAAGCCAAAACTTTATCTGTTGAATTACAAGTAACTCGTAAAAACATTCGATCTTTCTTATTTCTAATTATTTGTTCGATGTAGTTTTTAATATTATTGATAGGCTTATTTGAAACAAAATCCATTCTGCCATTTGATGCTAAGTGAGTAATTAATCTATATCCAAGAGTACCTGGTTGGAGATGTTTAATATACTCATAACCTAAATAACTAGTATTTTCTGTTTCATCCATAGAGAATCCTTCATCAACAGTGCAATTAATTGTATTTATAAACATCTTTTGTATGAATATTACTGAGTATTCAAAATATTTGGATTTTGGGTCATCAGCATGTTTAAGAGTACACGTATCGATTACTATATCAACCATTTTTCTTTCTTTTTGCTTGTTCCGATGCTATGATTAATGCCTCTTTTAATGATTCTGCAAAAAAATCTTTAGGCCAATCGATTTGCTTAATTTGTCCGTTTTCTTGTAAATTAATAGGACTAATCTTTGAGCTAATAACATCTCCTTCAATAAAGTAAATTGCAACTTCATCTGACTTTACTTTCCCCTCAGCTATCAATCTTCTTAATCTTAATAATAAATGCTCGCTATGTGTCTCAGCAATTACAGTTTGTTTCTTTTTTGCCATAGCGACAAATAAGTCGGCAAGTTCACATTGTATTTTTGGGTTAAGATGAATTTCAGGCTGTTCAGCTATAGTGATATTTCCTTTTGGAGAAACTAAAGCTTGTACAATTAAAGGTAATATTTGAGAAGCTCCAAACCCTGCGTTAGAAATACTTGTGTAATACATTGAATTTTTTTTCATAAATCTTAGGGAATATGCATTGCTGTATAATTTTTCCAAACACACTTCATCCCCAAATCCAAACTTTTGCACCCAGCTATTAAGCTCAGTATTATTGTTACCTATTTTTTTTAATAGATTTGGCATATTTTCCCCCTTGCTTCCTACTGTATTATACGTTTCATTTGTGATTTCATAAATACGATGTGGATTGTCTCGAATAGGGCCTAAGAAACTAAGGTCTCCTAAAAATTTTTGAACACTCGAATTATTGTAAGATAATGCAGATAAAAATTGGGAAAATCCTTTTGAAAATCTACCAACTTTTCTTTTTATTTTTTCAGAGTTATTATTTTCTTCATCTTCTAAGTCTGATAAAATAGAGTTAGTTGAAAATAAAAAATTGACTGTTTCACTTTTTGAAATTGCTCTCTTCTCTTTTTCTGTCATCGTATCTTTCCCTATTCCAACAAATTTATTTGTGCCGTTTTTATTTCTAGTTAAACTTAAAAATTTTCGACCATATAAGTCATAAATGGTCATTGCCTTAAGTTTGATTTCAGCTTCTTTATTTTCAACATTAAATGTTACATCAAACCCACCTGGAGGATAATCTCCAATCTCGGATAATCTCTCTGTTGTTTCATGAATATGATATTTAAATCCAAAATAAATTTCATTTTCAGTTACATATTCTCTCGCTATCTCTTGATAATTTCCTGCATCATATAAATCTCCTTTTAAAATTATTGGAGATAATCGATCCCTAGAGTTAACAGTCTGGTTCATTAATAAGAATGGAGCAAGAAAATTCGTTTTCCCTGAGTTATTTGATCCCAGAATTATAGTAATAGGTTTTATTTTTACCCACCCCGTATCTTTAAAACCTTTAAAATTTTTCCATCTTACCTCAATGTAGTCATGATGTATATCCATTAATTTTCAAGTATTTTGGTAATCAATTTTTTTAGATTAAGCTAATATACTAACACTCCCCAACATAACATCCAAAAAGCTCAATAACATTCCTATGCTCAGCATAGCCGGGATAGGAGTGGAAAGCCCGCCGCTTGCGGCGGCTTGGAACGTATAGCCCGAGCATAAAGCCCAGCTTTGCACTCTGCCCATGCTACTAATGTGCTGATTTGTCGATATGCTGATTGGGGTGGTCTTATTAATAGAAGACTCTTGATTTTTTCATCAGCACATCGGCATATTAGCACATCAGCACATCAATTACAATATTTTTTCCCTATTTTCGTTTTACAAACGTCGTGGTACACAAAAACACACATATTATTCCTTCTTTTTCTGCTATAATTAGCAGCACTACCACAATTTCTACAACAACCCGTTAGGGTTGTACATTTTCATATTACCTTTGGGCGCTTTTAGCTTTTAGTTCAACAAAACGAATTAGTAAACATTATTATATATTATCCTTAAATAAGTAGCAAATGCAGGTGTTAAAATTTGGCGGAAGTTCAGTAGCCAATGCAGAAAATATCAATAAAGTAGTAGCAATTGTAAAAGATAAAGTGGCTGCCGATAAAACGGCGGTGGTGGTATCGGCGCTGGGGGGCATTACGGATGTGTTATTGGGTTGCAGCGCTTTGGCTGCTAAAGGTGACGAAAGTTTTAAAGACAAGTTGCTGGAAGTAGAGCAACGCCATTTACAAACGGTAAAAGAATTGTTGCCGCTGACACAGCAGAGCAGCGTATTGAGCCTGGTAAAAACATTGTGCAACGAGATAGAAGATATCTGCAACGGTATCTTTTTACTGAAAGAATTATCGGAGCATACGAAAGACCGTATTGTAAGTTATGGTGAATTGTTGTCGTCGCAGATCATTGCGGCTCGTTTAAAAGATGCCGTGGGTGAATGTGAGTGGATCGACAGCAGGGAGGTAATTACCACCGATTCTAATTTCGGTTCGGCTGCGGTTGACTTTGGTACTACCGATAAAAAAGTGGCTGCAAAATTTGCGGCATCGTCTTCAAAATTATTTATTCTTCCGGGTTTTATTTCGAGTAACGAAGCAGGTGAGGGCACTACCTTGGGTAGAGGTGGCTCGGATTATACTGCTGCTATTTTAGCGGCTGCATTGAATGCACATACATTAGAGATATGGACAGATGTATCGGGTATGATGACGGCGGATCCCCGTTTGGTGGCGAATGTAAAAATGATACCTCGTATCTCTTACCAGGAAGCGATGGAATTGTCGCATTTTGGAGCAAAGGTTATTTACCCGCCAACGATTCAACCGGTGTTGAAAAAAGGAATTCCTACATGGATCAAAAATACTTTTGCGCCGGGTGATATTGGTACAGTGATTGAAAAAGATGCAGCAAAAGATGATACCAGCATCCGTGGTATCTCCAGCATTGGTAAAATAACGTTGTTGAGTTTGGAAGGTAGTGGTATGATCGGTATTCCGGGTTTTAGCAAAAGATTGTTTGGTGCATTGGCCAATGCAAAGATCAATGTGATATTAATTACACAGAGTTCTTCTGAACATTCTATTTGTGTGGGTATTGATGATGCAAATGCTGCATTGGCAAAGAAAGTGGTGGATGAAGAATTCAGCTACGAAATAGAAACCAACAAAGTGGAACCATTGGGTATGGAAAGAGAGTTGGCTATTGTTGCACTGGTGGGTGATAATATGCGTAGTCACCCGGGTATCAGCGGTAAAATGTTTGGTACACTGGGTCGTAATGGGGTGAATGTTCGTGCTATCTCCCAGGGGTCTTCTGAAAGAAATATTTCTGCAGTGATAGGAGCGAAGGATGTGAAGAAAGCGATCAACGTATTGCATGAAGCATTTTTTGAAACAACGTATAAAGAGATCAATTTATTTGTGGCTGGTGTGGGTAATGTGGGTGGTAAATTATTGGCGCAATTGCACAAACAACAATCTTACTTACAAAAATACCTTCGCATTAAAGTGAAAGTGGCGGGTATTGCCAACAGTACTAAAATGTTGTTCAATGATAATGGTGGTATTGATCTGGCAAACTGGAAAGAAACATTGTTGAAAGATGGTGTGCATATGACTAGTGCAGGTTTTATCAATACCATTATTGAGAAGAACGTACGTAACTCAGTGTTTGCAGATGTTACAGCGAATGCGGATATTGCTGAACTGTATGATAGATTGCTATCAAAAAGTATTTCTGTAGTAGCGTGTAATAAGATAGCCGCTTCTTCTTCGTTTGAATATTTTAAGAGCTTGAAAGAATTGGCAAATGAATTCAACGCAGGTTTCTTATACGAAACAAATGTGGGGGCTAGTCTACCGGTGATTGGTACACTAAACGATTTGATTCGCAGTGGCGATAAAGTGCGTAAGATAGAAGCGGTATTGAGTGGTACATTGAATTTTGTTTTCAACAACTATAAAGGCGAAGGTTTTTCTGACGTGGTGATGCAGGCGAAGAAAGAAGGGTATACTGAACCGGATCCTCGTTTAGACTTGAGTGGTAAAGATGTGATGCGTAAAATATTGATTCTTGCACGTGAGTGTGGGTCTAAAATAGAACTGGACGATATTACCAACCATTCCTTTATGCCGGAAGAATGTATGCAGGGATCAGTAGATGATTTCTTTGCATCGATGGTGAAACATGAGGCTCACTTTAAAAAGTTGTATGATGAAGCAGCTTCTAAAGGGAATATCCTGAAGTTTGTTGCTAAGTATGAGAATGGTAAAGCGTCTGTAGGTTTGCAGCATATTCATCCGGAGCATGATCTGTTCCATTTGTATGGTAAGGATAATATTGTGTTGTTTTATACGGATAGATATGTTGATCAGCCTCTTGTAATAAAGGGTGCAGGTGCTGGAGCGGAGGTTACTGCTTCGGGAGTGTTCGCTGATATCATACGGGCCTCTAGGGCGTAATGTGCTGATGTGCTAATATGCTGATGTGCTGATGACGAACTCGATGAAGTATGATAATAGGCAATCAGTAATTATTTTAATAAGGAATAAGAAATGAGAAATAAGGAATAAGAAAGTTGAGGAGCTTCTAAACTCTAAACATTCTAAACTTCTAAACCCTCTAAACAATTTAAATGAGTAACACTAAATATGTTAAGGTTTTAGCACCTGGTACGGTAGCGAATTTGGTTTGTGGCTTCGATGTGCTGGGTATGTGCATCAATGAGCCGAATGATGTGATGGAAGTGACGATGCTGGATACGAAAGAGATCATTATCAAAAGTGCAGACGGCTATCCTTTGCCGCTAGACCCTGCAATGAATACGGCAGGTGCTCCTTTAATTGAAATGATCAATGAAGTGGGTGGTAATGTTGGCTTTGAAGTGATCATTCATAAAAAGATAAAACCGGGTAGCGGTATTGGTAGCAGTGCTGCCAGTGCGGCGGGTGCTACGGTTGCGGCGAATCATTTATTGGGTAATCGTTTTTCTAAAGAAGATATGGTTCGCTTTGCGATGTTTGGCGAAAAAGTTGCCAGCGGTGTAAAACATGCGGATAATGTGGCACCCTGTATCTATGGAGGGATTACGTTGATACGTGGTATTCATCCGTTGGATATTGTGAGCATTCCTTCTCCTGACTTATTCGTTACCGTTGTACATCCGCAGATAGAAGTGAAGACCTCTGATGCAAGACAAATTCTTCGTAAAGAAGTGAAGTTGAAAGATGCGATCAAACAATGGGGAAATATTGCAGGATTGGTTGCAGGCTTTATACAAAATGATCTGCCACTGATCAGTCGCTCTTTGGAAGATGTGATCATAGAACCCGTACGCAGTATTCTGATACCTGGTTTTGATGATGTAAAACGTTTGTGTAAAGAAGCTGGAGCATTGGGTGGAGGTATATCCGGTAGCGGACCTTCTATTTTTATGTTGAGTGAAACGGAGGCAACGGCTAATGCGGTTAATGAAGTGATGAAAGATGTGTATAATAAGATTGGGCTTGATTATAACACATATGTGACTACTATTAATAAGACTGGTGTTAAAATAGTTGATGCATAAATGTGTGTTGTTCTTTTTTGCTTGCCCAAAAAAGAACCAAAAAAGGGCCCCGACAAAGGATTACATCCCCTTTGTCGGTTGGTACTCCGATTAAGCTTTTGTACTACTGTAAACTCGGCTTTGGTAATTCTACATTATGGAGAAGATCGAATCGAGTTAGTAGACTTTAAGGCTACAAGTTGCAAGCTTCAAGGGAGAAGCAGAAGAACTTGAAATATAATTCTTGTCCCTTGAAGCTTGTAGCTTGAGGCTCGAAATAAATAATTTAACGAATTAAATAAATTCATGCAGTATTACAGTACCAACCATCAATCACCGAACGTAAGTTTTAAAGAAGCTACTATTCAAGGACAAGCACCGGATAAAGGATTGTACTTTCCTGAATCGATTCCGACTGTGCCGAAGGAGTTGATTGAGAATATTACACAATACAGTAATGAAGAAATTGCTTATCAGGTGATCAAACCTTATGTGGGTGATACGATCCCTGAAGATGTGTTGAGAAAGATCGTTGCAGAGACGGTGAATTTTGATAGTCCGTTAGTGAAGATCAATGAGCATATTTCTTCATTGGAATTGTATCATGGCCCGACGTTAGCATTTAAAGATACAGGTGCAAGATTCATGAGTCGTTGCCTTGGTTATTTTGTAAAAGAACAAAATAAAAAGGTTACCGTATTGGTGGCAACATCGGGTGATACAGGTGGAGCAGTGGCTAATGGTTTTTACGATGTGGATGGGGTAGATGTGGTGATCTTGTATCCTTCAGGAAAAGTAAGTTCTGTACAGGAAAAACAATTAACTACGCTAGGTAAAAATATTCATGCCTTAGAAGTGAATGGAACATTTGATGATTGTCAGCAAATGGTGAAGCATGCATTCACTGATAAAGAATTGAATGAAAAATTGTTTTTGACCTCTGCAAATTCAATCAATGTTGCAAGATGGTTGCCGCAACAGTTCTATTATTTCTTTGCTTATAAACAATGGGTTAGCACCCCTTTAGGGGATGGGGGCAATCCTCCGGTGATTTCAGTGCCGAGCGGCAACTTCGGAAATATCTGTGCAGGAATCTTAGCGCATATCTCAGGCTTGCCTGTAAAACATTTTATTGCTGCATGCAATGCCAATGATATTGTTCCTGAATTCTTTAAAACAGGACAGTACACGCCTAAAAAAGCAGTTGCTACTATTTCCAATGCAATGGATGTTGGCAACCCAAGCAACTTTGTTCGCATCTTAGAAATATTTGATAATAAGATCGATAATCTAAAAGAAGTATTGAGCGCCTGCAGCATCACCGATGATGAAACAAAAGATACGATGCTTAAGGTTAAACGTACCGATCATTATTTGTTAGATCCACATGGAGCAGTTGGGTATCTGGCTTTGGAAAGATATCAAAAAGATCATCCAACAGATAAGGGAATGATATTGGAAACAGCACATCCGGTGAAATTTTACGATGTTGTAGAGCCGGTAATTGGGGAAGCTGTTCCTATCCCTGAAGCCATACAGGAGCAGATCAATCTTGAGAAGAAGAGCACGGTGATAAATGCTGATGGAGAGCTACTTAAAGCGTTTTTGCTGAAAAATTAATGCCGTTTCATACAATAAAAAGGGCCTTGTTGTCGTTTAGGTGTTTAGGTTCAATTTTAATTAATCTTTAACCCTAAAACCCCAATCTATGAAAGCATTATCAGTAAAATTAATCATGGTAGCCAGTGCACTAACTTTTAGTGTTTGCACTACAATGTTGCTTTATCAATTAAGTTAAACATTAACAATAAAATCATTACAACTCCTGTTGATCATTCAACAGGAGTTTTTTTATGCTTCCGTTTCACAGAGATGCACGTAGTAACAGATATTCACAGAGAAATTTCAATCTTTTGAAAGACTGTTCTACATTCGAATACTTTCTCTGTACATCTTTTTGTTTCTTTGTATATCTCTGTGAAATATTTTCAATTTTTATAGTATGAATAAAATAAAATGGGGCATCATTGGTTGCGGAGATGTAACAGAAATTAAAAGCGGACCGGCATTTAATAAAGTTCCAAATTCATCTTTGGTTGCAGTGATGCGAAGAGATGCTGCAAAAGCTGAAGATTATGCTATTCGGCATAATGTGCCGAAATGGTACAGCAATGCAAATGAATTGATCAATGACCCTGAAGTGAACGCTGTTTATATTGCTACACCTCCTTCTTCACATTTTGAATATGCCATTGCTGCAATGAAAGCAGGGAAACCTGTTTATGTTGAAAAGCCAATGTGCTTGAATGCTGAAGAAGCAGTTATCATGTCAACGTTTTCTAAAGAGAAGAATGTAAAGTTGGTGGTGGCTCATTACAGAAGAGGTCATGCAATCTTTCAAAAGATAAAACAACTAATCGATGAAAAAGCGATCGGCGAAATACGTTTTGCTACGATGGAATTTCTACGCAAACCATTAACCATTGATAAAACAAATATCTGGCGTGTAGATCCGAAAATATCCGGTGGCGGTTTGTTTCATGATCTTGCACCTCATCAACTCGACCTAATGTATTATTTTTTCGGAGAAACAAAACAGATCAATGGTTTTGGTGCAAACCAGGCCGGATTGTATGCGGCCGATGATATAGTTACTGGTAATATATTGTTCGATTCTGGAGTAGTGTTTAATGGTACCTGGTGTTTTTCCGTTGCGGAAGGTTTAGAAAAAGATCATTGTGAAATGATCGGTTCGGAAGGGAAATTAAGCTTTAGTATTTTTGAAGGGAATACGATCACCATTACAAAAGCAGGTAAGGAGACTGTATTGGAATTCGATCTGTTGCAACATGTGCAACAACCGATGATAGAAATGGTTGTAAATTATTTTTTAGATGAAGCAAATAATCCTTGCAGTGGCGATGATGGAATAGTGGTAATGAAAATGCTGGATGTGTTTACAGGTAAATAAATAAACAGTAACAAATGAATATCTCTCCTGGTACAATATTGATCAGCACGCCAACAGTAGATGATCCTAATTTTGAGCAAGTGGTTATTCTTATTACGGAGTATAATGATAAAGGGGCCTCCGGTTTTGTCATAAATAAATTGTTCTCTCGAAAATTAAATGAATTGATAGAGTTCAAGCACTCAAAAGCGTTTCCTCTATTTGAAGGTGGACCGGTAGAAAAAGAAAGCCTTTATTTTATTCATCAATGTCCCGACCTCATTGATGGTGGAATGTTCATTGTTGATTCAATTTATTTAGGTGGGAATTTTGAACAAGCAGTTAAGTATATCAGCAACGATACCATCGATGAAAGTGATATCAGGCTTTTTGTTGGTTATTGTGGTTGGGATCCGGGGCAGTTGGAAGAAGAGATACAGGAATCGAGTTGGGTTATAACAGATATTGATGCACAAACTGTTTTTGCTCATCCCGATAAAATACATCAACTGCTATTTCCGGCATTATAATATTCTTTAAAAGCATTAATACCACCCTGTTGTTTTTATTAGTGATGATGTTTTATTTTTAGGGCATGGAAAATGTTGCAGTCATCATTATGTTGTTGTTTGGAATTGCCTTTCTAGGTATCATTACCAATAAGTATAAATTTCCTTTCCCTATTGCATTGGTTCTTTGCGGAGTTGTGATCAGCGTAATTCCCGGCTTTCCTTTAATAACATTAAGGCCCGATGTAGTCTTCATCGTATTTCTGCCACCATTGCTTTATAGTGCTGCATGGTATACCAGTTGGCACGATTTTAAAGCAGCCAAACGATCCATCAGTCTGGCTGCTATAGGGTTGGTAATATTTACAACGGCTATTGTTGCAGTTGTAGCACATGTTCTCATTCCGGATGTTAGCTGGCCCTTGGCATTTTTGATCGGCGCCATTGTTTCGCCACCCGATGCTGTAGCTGCAACATCGGTTACGAAAGGATTGGGATTGCAGCCACGACTCATCTCTATACTCGAAGGAGAAAGTTTGGTGAACGATGCAAGTGGTCTTGTTGCATATAAATATGCACTTACGGCTATTACTGCCGGTAATTTTATTTTATGGCAGGCGAGTCTTAATTTTTTGCTGGTTGCTTCGGCAGGTATTGCTATTGGTTTGGCTATTGGATATATTATGTATCTGGTGCATAAAAATTTTGTTTGTGACCCGGTGATAGAAACCACCCTCACTTTTCTAACACCTTTTGCGTCTTATTTATTAGCAGAACATTTTCATTTTTCCGGAGTGCTGGCAGTAGTTACAACCGGTTTGTATTTATCCTTCAGGTCGGCAGAAATATTAACCCATCAAAGTCGTATTATGGCAACTGCGGTATGGGATGTAGTTGTATATATTTTAAACGGCTTGATCTTTATTCTGATCGGCCTTCAGTTACGTAGTGTAATAAATGGTATCAGTAATTATTCGGTTGGTTCATTGATCTTATGGGGGCTCGTTGTGAGTGTTGTTGTGATACTGGTAAGGTTTGTATGGGTATTTCCGGCAGCCATGTTGCCTCGTTTTTTAAGTAAAAGGATCAGAGAAAAAGAGCCACCTGTTGATCCCCGTAATATGGTGATATTCGGATGGGCCGGCATGCGTGGAGTGGTTTCAATGGCTGCTGCACTGGCTTTGCCGTTAACGTTGCCGGATGGAACGGCCTTTCCTCATCGCCATTTGGTGATATATCTTACTTTCTGTGTGATCTTATCTACCCTCGTATTGTTAGGGCTTACCTTGCCCTGGGTGATCCGTAAAATGAAAGTGGAGCCTTATTCAGCTTCAGCCGAAGAGTACGAGATAAGAACTAACGTTGTTGCACACACTATTACTCACATAGAAGAAAATCTTTCACTAATGCATGGCGAATTATTACATAATATAAAAAGCAAGTATGAGGTAAAATACAACCGCCTTCAAAAAACCGATCTTCCTGCCAATTATTTTGGGCAGGGAGCAGTACTTGCCAGTAATGTCTTTAATGAGTTTACGCAATTACAGATAGATCTTATCACCATCGAAAGAAATAAGATAGAAGAAATGCATAGAAAAGGTGAAGCCAATGAAGAAATTCTTCGTAAGATAGAAAGAGAACTTGATCTTGAGGAGACAAGACTTAGGATGGAAATGTATGAAGGCTGATTGCTGCTCCATACATGAACGGCTACCGTTCAACATAAATTCTTACTCCAAAATGACTATTGCTATATTTTAGCCGAATGAAGCTAATTCAACGAATACATATTTTGTTGGTACTATGCATGGCAGGGCTTTTTAGCCAAGCACAAGTAAACAAGCCTGAAGAAGTGCCTGATATTATTCTTTCTATTGCCAACGAACATTCAATGCCTGTTGTTGACGCAACAGTTGAACTGTTGCATGATAATAAATTGATAAAAGTAGCTATTACAGATTCAAACGGTATTGTGGTTTTTGAAAATATTTTAAAAGGAACATATGCTATTGCTGTTACACATGTCAATTATGCAGCAATAACAATTACACAGGAATTTCCCTCTTCACAAACCAAAATGCCGATTATACTTAAGCCTCGTTCAACAACTATGCAGAGTGTAACTGTTAGTTCAAAGAAACCATTTATACAGCATACTGAAGGCAAGGTTATTTTGAATATAGATGCATCTATTACAAATGTCGGTGCTACTGTTTTGGAAGTGCTTGAAAAATCTCCCGGTGTAATGATTGACAGAAATGGCGATATTTCTCTTAAAGGCAAAGCAGGTGTATTGGTATTGATTGATGATAAGCCTACATTTTTATCCGGTACAGAATTGAATAATTTACTTAGTAGCATGAATGCATCGCAGGTAGAAAAAATTGAATTGATGACAAATCCGCCTGCCAAATATGATGCAAGCGGCAATGCAGGAGTGATCAATATCAAAACAAAAAAGAGTAAAGCAAAAGGTTTTAACGGTTCGGTTACATTAACACAAGGGCAAGGTTTTTATCCAAAAGAAAACGGCAATGTGGTGTTGAATTATCGTACAGGCAAATTCAACATGTTCTTTAATTACAACATTAGTTACAACAAATACTTCACTACTATTTATGCATTGAGAAAGTATTACGATAACGGACAATTGACCTCTGTTCTTGATCAACCTACACGTTTCACAAGCAATTATTTTACGAATACTGTAAAAACAGGAGTGGATTATTTTGTTACACCAAAAACCACCATCGGTGCTGTGTTGAGTGCAAGCAGAACACATCGCAAAGCAGCAAGCAAAGCTACCGCTACATGGTTTAACGAGATGGGAATAAATGATTCAACCGTTACAACTTACAGTAATAGCGATAATCCTTTTGAGAATTGGGCTACTAATGTAAATCTTCGGCATAAAATATCAACAACACAGGATATTGCCATTGATGTTGATGGATTGAATTACAAAATTACCAACGAACAGGATTTTAAAAATAGTCTGCAAGGTTCCGGAGGATATACTGAGATGTCGAGAGGAAATATTCCATCTGTGTTGAAGATCATTTCGGCAAAAGTGGATCATACTTTACATTTTGGAGGAGAGAGCATGTTGTTATCCGGTTTTAAATCTTCGCATATCAATACAGATAACGTTGCATCTTATCAAAATTTTGATGGTACCGATTGGCAGGAAGATTATGGTAAGAGCAATCATTTTTTGTACAAGGAAAATATCAACGCTTTGTACAGCAGTATCGAAACAAAGTATAAACGTTTCAGTATGCAGGTAGGTTTGCGTTATGAGTTTACCAATTACGATGCACATCAGTTAGGTAATGTTGTACAGAAGGATTCTGCGTTCAGTCGAAAATACAGCGGCTTATTTCCGAGCGGCTATATAACTTATCAGGCCGATTCGTCTAACAGTTTTACACTAACTGCCGGCCGCCGAATAGACAGGCCTGCTTTTCAAAGCCTAAATCCTTTCACTTTTATCATTAATAAATATACCTATGAAACAGGCAATCCATTTATTGTTCCACAGTATAGCTGGAACCTTGAGCTTACGCACCAATACAAAGAGTGGTTGATCTCTTCCGTGTCTTATAGTATTGTGAAGAATTATTTTTCTCAACTTTTTCTTACAGATATAAACACCGGTTTATTATTTTATTCTCAAGGGAATGTGGGTCGTACACACAATCTGGGGCTATCTGCCACTTTAATGATGTCGCCGCTGCAATGGTGGTCGTTCAATTTACAGGCACAATACAATCATAAAGAATTGAAAGGATATGATGGTAATGAAAACTTTCGTTCAGACATTGATCAACTGAACATTAATCTTAGTAATCAGTTTACATTCGCAAAAAAATATAGCGGAGAAATTTCCGGCTATTACACTACCCGTGCCCGTAACGATCTTCAGGAATTGTTGTATCCAACAGGCCAATTGTCTATTGGAGTATCTCGACCCATACTAAAAAACAAGGGCACTGTGAAAATGAGTGTTCGTGATATTTTTTATACGCAGGCAATGGAAGGACTTACACAGTTTGAAAAAGCTACCGAGTATTTTATTGTTCGTAGAGATAGTCGTCTTGTTAACCTGTCTTTTACTTACAGATTCGGGAAAGCATATAAAGTTAACAAACGTACTAGCGGCAGTGCCGGCGATGAAATAGATAGAGTGGGGAGTGGTAGGTAGGTTAGTCTTGTTTAGGTTTAGAATGTTTAGCCCATTATTGGTTGCCGACAAACGATTTTCGATTATATTGGTTATTTCAAATTCCGTTCTTTTAAAAGTTCATCCAACTCTTTACTTCTTTTATTTTTCGGGTCGTTGATCATTCTGTAAATAATATACAAAGGAATTAACGTAAGCATTCCCCAACTGCTTTTCACAACACTGTAAAATATAATGCCTATTAAGAAGCCAATAAAGAATGCATTAGTTATGGAGGACGATTTCAATTTCTTTGCTTCGTCTAATAATTCTTGGTCTGATAATTCTGAAAGATCTTTATTTGCCATAGTTTATTTGTTTAATTGATTATGCCTTATAATTCGAATCAAAATCTACCATCCATTCAATACCATATCTATCTCTAAACATACCAAAATATGAACCCCAAGGGCTGTCTGAAATAGGCATTTCAATTTGCCCGCCTGCCGAAAGTCCATTGAATAATTTATCAGCCTCTTCTTTGGTTGCTGCACTAATTACAATTTTACTTCTGTTCTCATTTTCATTAGTTCGACCTAGTATTTCAGGTACATCATTAGCCATTAAAATACTATTGCCTATTGGTAAAGCAATGTGCATTATTTTATTCGCTTCATTTTCTGCTACCGGAAATTCATCACTTGCTAGATCTTTGAAACGCATTATTTTGGCAAACTCTCCACCAAATACTGATCTGTAAAAGTTGAAAGCTTCTTCTGCATTTCCGTTGAAATTAATGTGTGGATTGATATGTGCCATAGTTTTTATTTTTTATTGTAATTCAAATGTACAGCTTAAGTACAAAATAGATAGGTTATGGATGCGTCAAAAAAGAGGTGTTCTGCGACAAAAGGCCACTAATAAATACGATTTAACCTCTAAACATTCTAAGCCATTTCCTCTATCTTTGCATCATGACAACAGAACAATTAAAGGATATAAGAGACCGTGTTTTGGTTTTGAGGAGGTTTCTTTGACGTCGATAATCGACAAGCTAAAATAGACAACGACAAACAACTTTCACTTTCTCCTGGCTTTTGGGATGATAATGCCAGAGCCACTTCCATTTTAAAAGAAATAAAAGTGCACGAGTATTGGGTAGATATGTACCATGCTGTTGATACAGCTGTGGAAGACTATGCCGTACTCTTTGAGTTTTGGAAAGCCGGTGAAACAACCGAAGAAGATGTAAGGGAAGCCTACAACCTTGCAATAGAAAAAGTTGAAGAAGCCGAATTTAAAAGTACGCTCAATGAGCCTGAAGATGAGCTCACTGCTATTATGGAAATTAACAGTGGCGCTGGTGGTACCGAAAGTCAAGACTGGGCAGAAATGCTAGCACGTATGTTTAGAATGTACGGCGAAAAACAGGGTTGGACAGTTACTGAAATGGATTGGCAATGGGGCGATGGAGCAGGTATCAAAACCTGTACCTATAAATTTGAAGGCCCTTTTGCGTATGGCTTTTTAAGATCAGAAACAGGAGTACATCGCTTGGTACGTATATCTCCGTTCGATAGTAATGCAAGAAGACATACAAGTTTTGTTTCCGTGAATGTATATCCGCTAGTAGATGATACGATCAACATTGAAATAAATCCTGCGGATGTAAAAATGGAAACCTCACGAAGTGGTGGTGCCGGCGGACAAAATGTAAACAAAGTAGAAACAAAAGTGCAACTAACGCATATACCTACGGGTATTGTAGTGGTTTGCCAGCAAGATAGAAGCCAGTTAGGTAACAGAGAATTGGCCATGCAAATGTTGAAGAGTCGTTTGTATGAAATTGAATTGCAAAAACGCAATGAATTAAAAGATGCCAATAACAGCAAAAAGAAAAAGATAGAATGGGGTAGTCAGATACGTTCCTATGTTTTCCATCCTTATAAAATGATCAAAGATCACCGTACTGATTATGAAGTTGGTAATGTAGGTCCGGTGATGGATGGGGAGTTGGATGGGTTTATAAAAGCGTATTTGATGAGTGAGAAAGAAACGGATTAATTTGGTGATTTGATGATTTGGTAATTCCTTCAATTTGAAATAGCACAAATTTACAAAGTAGTATTCTTCAATACATCGTCAAATTATCAAATTACCAAATCATCAATTTGATTTATTAACTTTAAAGTCTAAATTTCTGTGTTATGCAATTCGGCGATTTTTATTACCCCCTACCTGCAAATGAGCCCGTACTACAATATGCTCCGGGCAGCAAAGAAAAAGCAGCATTAAAAGCAGCTTTAAAACAACTAAAAAGTGAAAAGATAGAAGTGCCGATGTACATTGGCGCCGATGAAGTACACACTGCGAATAAATCAACCATGCATCCGCCACATCAACACAAGCACGTGTTGGGGACTTACAGCGAAGGCGATGCCGGTCATGTAAAGAAAGCGATCAATGCTGCTTTAAAAGCAAAAGATAAATGGGCCAACCTTAGCTGGGAGAACAGAGCCAATATATTTTTAAAAGCGGCCGATCTGTTGGCAACAAAATACCGTTTTCAAATGGTTGCCGCTACCATGCACGGACAAAGTAAAAATGCTTACCAGGCAGAAATTGATTCGGCTTGTGAGTTAATAGATTTCTTACGTTTTAATGTTCATTTTTTAAGTGAGATTTATCGGCAGCAACCCATCAGTGTTGCCGGCATACAGAACAGAGTAGAGTACAGGCCTCTGGAAGGATTTGTATTGGCGGTATCTCCGTTCAATTTTACTGCTATTGGAGGAAACCTCCCTACAAGTGCTGCCATGTGTGGTAATGTGGTGGTATGGAAACCGGCACATACACAGGTTTACTCTGCACAATTATTTATGCGTATTTTAAAAGAAGCAGGGTTACCTAACGGTGTTATCAATTTAATTTATGTAGATGGCCCGGTGTTGGGAGAAGAGTGTTTCAATCATCCTGACTTTGCCGGTGTACACTTTACCGGTAGTACAGGTGTGTTTAATCATATGTGGAAGACGATAGGGGAAAATATGAGTAAATACAAATCGTATCCTCGTATTGTTGGAGAAACAGGCGGTAAAGATTTTGTGTTAATACATAAATCTGCTAATCCTGATGTAGTTGTTGCTGCATTATTAAGAGGTGCTTTTGAATATCAGGGGCAAAAATGTAGCGCTGCATCTAGAGCCTACCTTCCTTCTAATATTGCTACAGAAATAAAAAAGAAAATGGTTGCCGAACTCAAAGAAATGAAAATGGGTTCTGTAGAAGATTTTACCAATTTTGTAAATGCGGTGATTGATGAAAAAAGTTTTGATAAGATAGAACGCTATATCAAAAATGCAAGAAAAAGAGATAGCGGTGCAAAAGTGATTGCAGGAGGAAAGTGTGATAAAACCGAAGGCTACTTCATCGAACCAACAGTAATAGAAACAACGGATCCGTATTATGTAACAATGTGCGAAGAGATATTTGGCCCGGTATTGACCATTTATGTTTATGACGAAAATAAATTTGATGATATTTTAAAGATCGTTGACAATACTTCTCCTTATGCTTTAACAGGTGCTATCATTGCACAAGACAGATATGCAGTAGAGTTGGCAACAAATAAATTACGCAACAGTGCCGGTAATTTTTACATTAACGATAAACCTACAGGTGCCGTTGTTGGTCAGCAGCCATTCGGAGGTGCAAGAGCAAGCGGTACAAATGATAAGGCAGGTAGCATTTTGAATTTATACAGATGGTTGAGTGCAAGAACAGTGAAGGAAGTTTTAACACCGGTTACAGATTATCGTTATCCTTTCTTACAAGAGAAATAATGAATCTGCTTATTAATAAAAGATCCGAAGTTATTAGCTTCGGATCTTTTGTTATAATTAGTTCTGTTGTATGGTGAAATTGTCGGGCACTCTGAATACTTTCTCTGGCATTACAGTAAGTGTCGAGTTTGGCGATACTGTATAGGGTATATCTAACAAGCATTCTCCGCCAATGATTGGATCAATGACAATAGTGCTTCCTGCAATCAGTGTTGCCGGCGGTTTAGAACTGTTTACCCAGTTTGAAGCATCACTCCAGTTACCATTGCCATTGAAAATATAGGTCAGGTCCAAAGCTGTGGTCGATGCCGAACAAACCTGAATGCCCCATCCCGTTAAACTGCCAGTATTACTTCCTACATTATCAGTAACCGTTAGTGTCCAGGTTCCGGCACTTGATTGTCCGTTAAATGCCGATAACAAGTTTTGTGGCACTACTGTAATGTTGCCTATTGGCGGGCATGGAAAGGTTGCTGTGCTTGCCTGATCGTCAAGATTCAAACTAAAATTTCTGAACCTTGCCCCCGTATTACATATTTGATCAAATAATACAACACTTGTATTATTAGGGCCGGTTAACGTAAATGTAAGATCGGTGATCCAATTATGTGTACCCACAAGGCCAACAACATTTAAGTCGGTAATGGTTGCACTGCTATCGATCGGTATTGTAAGTGCAGAAGTAATTGTGCCTATGGCAGGAATGGCTTTCGGTACTTCAGGACTTTGGCTTACAAATGTGTAACATCCGTTAATGCCTGTTTTAAATAAAAACTGATCGGAATATGTACTGCTGCCGCAACTGTTAAAAGCTTTCACTCTCCAGTAATAAATAGTATTCTGATTTAAAGGCGTTGTTAAAGTATAGTTGTTGCTACTTATGTTTGAAATGGATTGTACTGTTGTGGCAAATATATTTGAAAGTGATATTTCCAAAGTATATGAAGTTGCTGTAGGCACTGCCGACCAGTTAAATGTAGTTGATGCACTTTGACCAATTGCCAGGTCTGCAGGCGTTATAAGATTTGGTGCTGCCGGAGCAGGATTTCCTTTAGTGATCGTTATTACTCTTGATCTTATTATTGTACCTGATGTGCCCGTAACCGTTATGTTATAGTTGCCAGGTGCAAGTGTATTGGTGTTATTAAGTGTCACAAATGCAGTATCTCCCGGAGTAACGGGGTTAGTTGTATAGCTCAAGCTTGTTCCTACAGGGTTGTCTGATACAGATAATATTATTGGTGTTGAGTAATTCCCGATTGAAGTGCTAGGGATCTTTCCCGTGGCACTTGCGTCATCACATATTTTTACAGTATCGGCAATGCCAAAATTATAGGTAGGGGTAGTACTTGTAATTGAAAAGTTATTGTTGGAGATATCATAGAAAACATTGCCTACACTCATTACTCTTATACGTGCCGTTGTTGTAACATTTTCCGGAACCGTAATGTTTTCTGTACCGTCATTAGCTGTAGAAGCCAACAGGGTAATGGGATAAGTTAATCCGCCGTCGGTTGATAATTGTATGGTTACATTGGCACAGTTGACCGGAGCAATATTAGTATTGGCTGTACTCCATGTAATAGTTCTCGATTCGCCTGCGTTCCATACAATACTTGTTGCGGTTGGATAAGTAACAACAAATGGGCCTGAGTTGCCATCAACAGTTGCAGACATTTCTGCAAAACATACACCACCTCCATCGGCACGGTTATCCCTTGCCGTTAGTCTGAAAAGAAGTGTACGGCCATAAGATGGCAGTAATTCTCCTTTGGTGGTGGTATTATTGATAACATCAGATAATTTTGGAAAATATCTGGTGCCTGTACTAACAGGAGGGAATGACCGGAAAATAGGGGCATTGCCGCTTGGGTTATTCCATGTACCGAAAGGGCCACCAACATTGATCTGATCCCAGCTGTATGTTAAGGCATCATTATTTGCATCAGTAGCGCTGCCGGTTAAAATAAACGGGGTAGATTTTGGAATGGTATAATTTGTGAGCGCAGCAACCACCGGAGGTGTATTACCAGTACTTGTTTTCACTGCACAACTATTGCCAAACCCATTAATTGTATAGGTAGATACCTGATCAAAACTTACCGGATGAAAATATGGGTCACTGTGTGGTTGAAGATCATCTGTGCCACAAATACCTGCATAGGCCATAATACTGCTTCCGCTGCCCGGTTCTGCATTCGTTGTATTACTTCCGTTTCCACTACAAGCCCCTAAAGTTGAGTTGAACGGATGATCGGCACCTAAAGCATGTCCCATCTCATGCGATACATAATCGATATCGTAAGGATCACCAACCGGAACATCCAGGCCTGTAATAGAAGTAGCCTTTTCGCCGGTACGGCATACAATACCTAAGCCGGAATAACCACCTCCACCAGTGCTGAAAGTATGCCCCATATCATAATTGAGGTTACCAATGTTGGCATCAATTACAGTCTGACTTTCATCTATCAATATAGTTTCGTTGTTGTTGCCTGTAAACGGATCTGTTGCCGGGTTGGTATAAACAATATTTGCTTCATTTGCCACCAAAACAAGGTGTACATCAATTTCCTTTTGATAAACTCCATCAACTCTGTTTACTGTAGTTACAATTGCCGATAAAGCCTGTGCAACAGTAGGATTGGTCAATCCTGTAGCTGCTCTGGCATATTCGCCGGTACAAGCTACTGCAAGCCTGTAGGTTCTGAGTTGCGTACCGATGCATTGCTTTGCCTGCACAGCCTCAGTTCTTGCAAGTCTTTTTATTCTATTGGTGTCAATGCGTACACCACGTTCAATAAATACTTCGTTTTTTACAAAATCGGATTTGTAATAAGAGATATAATTAGCTCTGTCGTTCTGAGCATAATTATCAATAAATACCGATGAAGTAACAGGAGACAAGATCATGGCATGAAAACCCAAAGGCGTCATATCTAATGTGATGGTTGCAGTTTTATCATCTATGCCTTGTCCAGAATATGTTTTGATGTCAGGAAATTGATCCTGTAATTCAGGAGCCATTACACTTGTTTCCCAAACAGTGAACTTTGATGTTGTTCCATCGGGCATTGGAATGGAGAGAATATTATCAGTTGTAATTCCTGTATTTCTATTTACTGCTGATAAGTGTTTGAAAAAACTTTTCAATGAAGTTGTATCCAGATTCACTGTTCTGTATTTTTTCGGAACAATGACTCTTTTTAATGCAGGATTTTTGATACGCAGTTCTGATACATCCTTAAAAAAAACTTTCTGAGCTGTAACGGAAATTGCACAGCTTAAAAAGAAAACCAACGTAAGTAATAGTTTTGTAAAATTGCTTTTCATGGATCTGTTTTACTGATCTTTTAATTGTATAATAATAAGGAAAAAACAAGAAGGGTAAATATCTGCAAAATATTTTACATATTTCGTTATTATGGCGATGTTTTTTGACAAATCTGTTGCTTTTCGGCTCAAAAATTACCGATTTTATATTTATTTGAAACAATTGCGAATTTCATGGGTAAATTATTTTATAGCTCAAAACACTATCTTTGACAAAATTGAAATTATTACCACTCCGTGAAAGAAATTTTATCTCATTCGGCATTTAAAACGCAGGTAGAAAACCTTGCAGATGCAATAGTAAAACAACATAAAGATATTTCTAATGTAGTGTTTGTTGGTATTCAACAAGGAGGTGTTTTACTGGCAGATGATATTATCTCAACAGTACAAAATAAACTATCAATTCCATCGATCAATTACGGACAACTCGATATTACTTTTTACAGAGACGATATTCGTAATGAAATACTGGCACCGGATGTGATGCACATTCCATTTTCTATCGAAAATAAAATTGTGATACTGATCGATGATGTGCTATTTACAGGCAGAACCATTAAAGCTGCTTTGGATGCATTGATCGATTTAGGTAGACCCGAAAAAATTGAACTTTGTGTGTTGATAGATCGTAAAGAACATCGTCAGTTTCCAATACAAGCAGATTTTGCAGGAGTTGAGGTAAAAACTGAAAAAACTGATAAAATAAAGTTACAAAAAGATAATAATGGAAATAAAAATGTAGTGCTTATAAACTAATTATTTTACTATAACTTCGCTCTTTAATGCAACTATCTACTAAACATCTACTAGGCATTAAAGACCTTACTCCTCAGGACATTTCACTTATTTTATCAACGGCAACACAATTCAAAGAAGTATTACAACGGCCTGTAAAAAAAGTTCCATCACTTCGTGAAGTAACTATTGTAAATTTATTTTACGAGAACAGTACCCGTACAAGAATATCATTTGAGTTAGCAGAAAAAAGATTGAGTGCCGATACTGTTAACTTTGCTGTTTCAGGATCTTCTGCCGCTAAGGGAGAAACTTTGCTGGATACTGTAAATAATATCTTGTCTATGAAAGTAGATATGGTAGTAATGCGGCACAGTGCAAGTGGAGCTCCGCATTTCTTAGCGAAACATATTCCTGCAGCCATTGTAAATGCCGGTGATGGTATCAACGAACATCCCACACAAGCTTTACTCGATGCATTTTCAATTCAGGAAAAGCTCGGAACACTGGAGGGTAAAAAAATTGTTTTAATTGGCGATATCATGCATTCAAGAGTTGCACTCAGCAATATTTATTTACTGAAGAAAATGGGAGCAGAGGTAATGGTTGCAGGTCCGCCTACACTGATACCTAAATACATCAGTGAGGCCTTGAATGTAAAGGTTGAGTACAATTTAAAAAAGGCACTTGAATGGTGTGATGTAGCCAATGTGCTGCGTATTCAGTTAGAACGTCAGAATCAGGTATTGTTTTCTTCTCTTAGAGAATATAATTTAGCCTATGGCGTTAGCAGAAAACTGTTGGATGGATTAGGTAAAGAAATAGTGATTATGCACCCCGGCCCCATCAACAGAGGCGTAGAAATTGACAGCGATGTAGCAGATAGCCAACAATCCATTATCTTGCAACAGGTAGAAAATGGTGTGGCGGTGAGAATGGCTGTGTTGTATCTGCTGGCTGGAAACAAAAACTAATTGATTTGGCAATTTGAAGATTTGAAAATTTGGAGATTCAAAAAACTCTTCAAGTCAAACATCTCCAAATTTCCAAATTTCCAAATTTTCAAATTTTCAAATTTTCAAATTAGCATTATGGCGAGAGTTTGCTTATTCCCCGGAACCTTTGACCCTGTTACGTTAGGTCATATTGATATTATCAATAGAGCTTTGCCTTTATTTGATAAATTGATCATCGGTATAGGACGTAATGTAAACAAAACACCAATGTTCAGCGAAGAACAAAGATTGCAATGGGTGAAAGATATTTATAAAGATCAGCCGAAAGTAGATGCGGTATTGTATGACGGTCTAACAGTAAATTGTTGCAAAAGTGTAGGCGCCAATTTTATTTTGAGAGGTATTCGTTATGTAAACGATTTTGAATATGAAAAAGCGATAGCGGATATGAACAGAAGCATCGAAGGCCATATTGAAACCATATTTCTTACCTGCTTACCACAGTTCACTTCAGTAGCATCTACACTTGTACGTGATGTATATAAAAATGGCGGCGACGTTTCGCAATTCTTACCTGAAGTTGTCAATCAGTCCATCAAAAAATAAGTACTATGTCTATTTGGTTTAATAAGCATTTACGTTTGCAAGATCTTACACCAATGTTAGAAGGCACAATGTCTGAACATTTAGGCATGGAGTTTATAGAAATGGGAGATGATTTTCTGAAAATGAAAATGCCGGTAGATAACAGAACCAAACAGCCTTATGGTTTGTTACATGGCGGAGCAAGTTGTACATTGTCTGAAACAGTTGGTAGCGTAGCTGCACATTTGGTTGTTGATTCTAACAAATTTAGCTGCGTTGGTCTTGAGATCAATGCAAATCATATACGTAGTGCAAGGCAAGGATATGTCACTGCGATTGCAACACCTTTACACCTAGGAACCAATACACATGTTTGGGATGTGAAAATATCTGACGATGCAGAAAAACTTATTTGCATCAGCAGATTAACGATTGCCGTATTAAGAAAAGCACTATAGTTTATTATTTGCCAAAATATATATTCAAAACATCTTTAATGGAGGGGTAGGTATTTTTCATTGGTTCATCAATTGCATTTGCACTTACCCATTTTATTTCGGAAATATCTTCTTCTACTTGTGGTTTTATGCTTTGTTTAGTTGGACAGGTCATATAATACCAATGTGTGGTTTTTAGAAAATGTTTGCCATAGGCATTGTAAGTATGATAGGTTTCGCCTAATTTTTTCTTAAGTGTGATATTGGTAACACCGGTTTCTTCTTCAACCTCCCTTACGGCACATTCCTCTATCTTTTCGCCTTCTTCTACCTTGCCTTTTGGAAGGTCCCATTTCTTCAAACGATATATAAACAATAATTTGTTGTCTTCATTTTCGACAATGCCACCGGCAGCTTCAATTAAAGTAAAATGTTTGAAAAGAGATTTTTTTAACTTGTCCAATTCAGGATATAATAACACACCGGCATGAAATTCTTCTTTCTTGATCTCATGCAGCATTGCATTGATTGCATTGGTAGAAATTTCATCAACCAAAACCGCATCCGGATGATGCAGTATCTCTTTTAAATTACTGTCGAGTTCGTTACAGAGGTAAAGCGGTTTATCTCCAAAATATATTTTAATGTACATAGATGAGCCGAGTTAGAATATTTAAACAAACTTTCCACTTATGGTTTGCAGCATGGTGCTTTATTTAATTTTGCACCCATGACCAACGAAAAAGCTGTAGCTGAAAAACTTCTACAAATTAATGCAATAAAATTAAGTCCGCAACAACCATTTACCTGGGCCAGCGGTTGGAAGAGTCCTATTTATTGCGATAATCGTAAGGTATTGTCTTTTCCCTTTATACGGGACTTTATTAAAAGTGAAATGTGCAATGTCATTTTCCAGAAATTCCCCGATGCTGATATATTGGCCGGAGTTGCTACTGCAGGGATAGCCTGGGGGGCAATGGCAGCAGATCAACTAAAGCTTCCCTATATCTATGTACGTCCAAAACCTAAAGAGCATGGGTTAGGTAATCAGATCGAAGGATTTTATGAACAGAGCCAAAAGGTAGTAGTGGTAGAAGATCTTATATCAACCGGTAAAAGTAGTTTGGAAGTTGTAGAAGTACTCCGCAAGGCCGGATTGGAGGTTGTGGGTATGGTCTCTATCTTTACTTATGGATTTGATGTAGCCGATAAGGCTTTCGCCAATGCTTCAGTCGAATATAGGTCACTTACCAATTACTCAACTTTAATTGAGTTGGCAATCGAAAAAGGGATCGTTTCTGATACGCAGCAAAGTACACTTTTGGAGTGGAGTAAGCATCCCTCAACCTGGGGAGTATAAGCCTTAAAAAAGGTCCACAGAATGCTTCCCGGAGTAGTCAACTTCGAAGCTTTTAAAGACGTTCATTTTACCCACTTTTACGGTGCCTACTACACGAACCATCACCTCTTTTTTAAAGGCTGTATTCAACGCATTTTTGAATAGGTTTTTCATGTCTACATCCACCTTAACCGGTAAAGAAAACTCCCTTTTTTTGGGGATGGTAATTTGGTACTCCTGAGAGGTATGCCCCAAATATGTAGAATCTATATATATATCAAGATCTGTTCTTTTCAGTTGTAATCCAAAATTATTTGGGTTGTAATAAACCAGATCCATTTTGATTGCGGCAGAGGAGAGGCCCATCTTTTCCACAGTAAAATTCTCGAAATCCCTATACTCAAGTTCCTTCGGAGTACCACATGAAATCAGCAAGTTTGTCAGTATTACTAAAAAGGCAAGTAGAGTAGGCTTAATAAGTTTCATCAAAGTGAATTTTGAGTAGTTAGCAGTGGGAGATAATAGTTTTTCTTATAGTCGCCCTTATCTGCTTCACAAATGTACCCCAATAATTTTAGCAAATTGTATTTTTTGATTAAAATTTTCATAATAATTCAATGCTAATTTAATTAGGTGTATATGTTTTTTATAAACTATTTGTTATTAATTATTTATGACGGCTATATTAAATAAAAACTAAAAAATATTTATATCTTTTAGGAGGAGTTTGATTGACTTTTTTGTAATAGATGATCAATGCTGATTTTAATTATAAATTTTACAAAATAATATTGATTACTAATAGTTTATAAAATTTATTTAAAATTAAATTTCGTTTATAATAACTTATTGTCATTAAGCTAATATAATCGCCTTGCTTTGGCACAAAAATCAAAAGAACTTTCGGGATGGCTTGGTTGACCTGATTGATAAATTAGCTTTGAACGCTTGCAGCTTTTTGGTCGTTTTCCCTTGCTCAACAAAAATAGGAAAAAATGTCATACAAAAATCATTCTAGTATTTTGTACAAAAATTGGTTATTTCGTTTTTAATGGCCGGTCATTCTGCCTTATTTGGGTATAAATATATACCCTCATTTTTGGGGAGGTGCTTCAAACTATCTACTTTACAGAAGCACTGATTTTAAGAAAGATTTGCTGAAAAGCACCTTACTTTATACATAAAAAATATTTATATATGAAAAGAAGCACCTTCCTTTTATTTTTGGTTTTTGGATTTCAGCTTGCCTCGGCACAGAAAATTCCCAGCCTTTATTACCACGGAAACGACCGTAAAAAAACTAAACATTCGCTGGTCATTTTATCCAGGAATTCTACCACCACTTTTGTAAGTTTTTGTAACAAAGAATTAGCGCAGATCTGGCGTAAAAAATCACCACAAGAGATCAATACAACTTACAGGTCAAAACCCAATATTTCAAGCTTTAGTTATAACAGTAAGACCGGCATGGTGAAATTAGCCGCTCCTTCCGGCCTCATCAAGGAAATGCTGAAAAGAGAATTTGAATTTTCAGATAAAGAGCTAACAGCCAAAGGATTATGATCTTACTTTCAAAACAAACCATTATGCTTAAAAAATTACCCATTATACTTAGCTTAACAGCTTTTAGCCTGTTCTCAGGGCCTTTAAAAGCCCAAAATGGCTCAGACGAACCCTGCGGTGCACCTACTTTAACTGTAAATCCGCTTGGTTCGGCTTGTTCAACCATTGTTTCAGCCACCATCAATGATGTTCCAAACCATACTTATACCAATTCAATTTCCGGTTCGGCCGGTGTTACTTTACCGGCAGTTGACTGTAATTTTTTCGACGAAACGACAAATGATTGGTGGTATAAAATCGTCGTACCGGCATCGGGTTATCTAAGTGTTGATCTTACCGAAAATTCTAACAGTACCTATTTCGACTGGGTAATGTATACGGCTTCTTCAACTACCTGTACAGGATCGGTTTTTACCGAGATCATACACAGTAATCAATGTATTCCTGATGGGGAGGTGCCTGTTACAACAGGAATTGGCCCGTTGATACCAGGTACGGTTGTTTATTTAAGGATGTGGCGTGAGGCTGACTATACTCAGGACGCCATCAGAGATTACGAGTTATGTGTGAACGAAGCCGGTCCACCGCCAACAGATTGCCCGACTCCAATTGCTCCTGCAAATAACTCAACAATCGGGGCTTTTCCGGCAACATTTACCTGGTCTACCGTTGGAGATGCTTTGTCTTATGGTATCTATTTAAAAGACGTAACCAATGGTGGGGCTTTTGAATATGTTGGGTCGGTAATCGGCACTAGTGCCAGTTTAGGTGGAGGTTTAAGTTATTCTACTACCTATCAGTGGTATGTGGTTCCGCTCAATGCCGCAGGTATTGGTAATTATAGTTGCAACACTACTTACACTTTTAAAACACCGGGGCCGCCACCTGCGGCTACCTGTGCTACAGCTACACAAATTTGTTCGCCATTTTCATTTTCTTCAGGGGTAGATCAGCCTGAAGATGGAGGTGGGGTCAATACAGATTACGGGTGCTTATCAACCGCCCCTAATCCGGAATATCATTGGGTAAAAATTACTTCAAACGGAAATATCCGCTGGCATATTGAAAGTACACCCGATGCTTTACAGGATGTTGATTATGCTATCTGGGGGCCTTTCACCGGTATAATCCCAACGATACCAACCTGTGGTATTGCCACAAGCGGCGGCAATGGTTTTGCCTGCGGATCGAGTTTAGGAGCACCTAAGGTCTGCGATTATTCAACAGATAATGGCGGAGATGTAATTATTAATAATGCCAAAGCAGGAGAATATTATGTGATACTCGTTACCAATTTCGAGAATACACCATCTACTATTACCATTACTAATAATAGCGGCAGTACTGCCGGAATTGAATGCCCTTGTTTGGTGAACGAACTTACGATCATCCCTAACGCAGATTGTAATAATAATATTTACAGTGTAGACTATGAAGTGCTTTTTAATAACCCTCCGGCTACGGGAACACTTACTATTACTGACGGTGAGGGACACACAGCAACGATCAATGCACCATTTACTACATCTAAAACAGGCACCATAACGGGCTTAACTGCCGATGGCGGATTTCATACATTCACAGCAAATTTTTCTGCTAACAGTAATTGCAAACTTTGTACAAGTTACACTGCACCGGATCCGGCACCGGTCAATAATTCCTGTGCTGTGGGCTTGCCGTTAAGTGCTAACCAAAGTGCCGGTTCGGCATCGGGCTATACCAATAATTGTACAGGTAAAAGTGTTGGAGAGGCAAACTATTGCGGATCTCCGGCTTGCCGATCTGTATTTTACAAGATACATACTTCTGCTGCTGCAGTTGATAATGCTCTAAGCATAGATATAGATGGAGGTAATGCAGGAGATGAATTTGATTTTTGTCCGGCAGGTATAAGAGTAAGTGTGCTTACAGATTGTAATACTGCTGCGGCAATCACACCTTCCAATTGTCAGACGGTTACTGCATCAACCGCAAGTTTAACATTCAACGGACTTTCATTGAATACAGACTATTATATTATAGTTGATCAGGCCGACTGCGCCGATGAGTCTTGTAACTGGAGTATGCGTTTCCTTGGAGTAGGTGTATTGCCTGTTACTATGGGTAGTTTTGAAGTGTTGAAAATGAATCGTTTCAATACGCTAAAATGGCTAACGGTCAATGAACAAAAAACAGATCACTTTGAAATATTACGCAGCGAAAATGGGGTCGACTATACTGTAATAGCTAACCTAACGGCTGCTAATGTACGCAATGGACATGCTTACTCTTTTAATGATGATAACAGAAAAGAGGGCATCAATTATTATAAAATAAGGACGGTTAATAAAGATGCTACTTCCGAATTGAGTGAGATCAGAAAGGTTAATAATACAGCAGCAACATTCGGGTTGTCTATTGCCCCCAATCCTGCTAAAGATGATATAGCAGTAACCGTCAATAACGCAGCGAAAGGAGAGGGTAAGTTTATTATTACTGATGGTATTGGTAGAAAATTAGCGGTAAGAGATGTAAAACTGAATGCAGGAAAGAACAACTTTACCTTCAATGTATCAACATTCAAAGCTGGCGTATTGTATATTAAATTTATTGATAGCGATGGAGTAACTGTAACTCAGCCCATTAACAAATTATAACAAGATGCTTTAAGAAGTGATTTTTTTGCCCGGCATAATAGATGTGTCGGGCATTTTTTTGGAGATTTTCTTTACAGGTTTGTTTAAGAAAATGATAGGTTTAACGGTTGCTTTTCCACTATCATTTGACAATTGAAAATAATACACACTGTTGTTTTTGTTGCCCGATTTTTCTTCTTCGATCTTTACATAGTATTTGGGAGTGATCAAGTCTTCTTTATCAGATACATTAGTAATTGCATATGCTTCCGGATCGGCAGCTTGTAATAATTCCTCATTGATCAACGCAACAGAATAGTCATTATCTTTTTTGGAGGTGTTCGCTTTAACCACAATATTAGTTGCTGTTGTAGTTTTCGTTTTGGGTGTTTCTTTTATTCGAATAGGTTCATTGTTTATCTGTGCTATAGGAAGAATAAACGATTGAACGTTTTTATATAAAATGATATTATCTTTTTCTGCAACAGGATGTTCGTCAGCAGAAGTTTTAGCCGGCATCAACAAAACACATGCAATTAAAAGTGAAACACACACTGTGGCTATCTGCACTTTTTGAAAATTGGTTAAAAATGTATTTGGTTCAGCATTGAATAGCCTTTTGATCCTGTTCAGTAATTGTTTTTTGCCGTTGGTTGCGGCTAGTGCTATTATTACTTTTTCCTGTCTGTAAGTTTCTATTTGTAATAATGCATTTGCATATGTTTCTCTATTGTATTGATGATTCAATACCCAATCGTCGCAACAGTTTTCTCTTTCGGTTTCTATTTGCTTACTTAGTAAAGCGGCAAAAGGATTAAAGAACAGTATAAGTTTTGCGATGGTATGCAGAAGATTCAATAAAAAATCCTGTCTTTTAATATGTGCCAGTTCATGCAATAAAACCGATTCTAATTGTTCTGTAGTTAATTGAGCAATGGCTGCGGCAGGGAGCAATATTGCCGGCTTAAAGAAACCGATTACTGATGGGACATCTATTTTGTCAGACAGCCAAACCTGCACTTTTTTTGTGATACCCAAATGCAACGCAGTATTGGTAACAAAAATTCGTATATCGATATTTGGTTTTAGCAGATGGCTGTTTTTTAATTGTGCTATTTTAAAAAAGTTGTTAGAGAATCGTATTAAATATGCGATCAGAAAGACTACATAGACTACTGCTATGTATGGAAGTACCGTGATGATTATATTATTTGTTGATGCGGAAATAGAAAATGTAGCGATCGTTTTTGACGTATCTCCGTAAGACTGCAGAATTGTAGCAATGAACCAACATACTGAGAGCATTAACAATGCAAAACTCAAGTTGTGTTTAAAAGGAGCTGATGAATTTTGTTTTGAACCGGTGATCAATTTATACACTACCCACAATAGCGCAACTTGCCAAAAACTATTAGCAATAGCCCAGCCAAGCGACTGTAAAAAAAATGTATGCTCAAAAAAAGCAGAAAGCATCGGTAGTTATTATTTTATGCTGTTGAGATAATTTCTGATCTCGTCTAATTCTTCTTTAGATGCTTTATGATTGCCAAGTGCTTGCATAACCAGTTGAGCAGACGAGCCGGCAAATAAAGAATCGATCATCTTATTTAAAAAAAGTGATTGCGTTTTCTCTCTTGTAACAGAAGGTTTATAAATATGAACCTTGCTGCTGCTATCTCTCGACACTAATCCTTTCTCAAACATGATCTGCATGAGTTTTAGGGTAGTGGTATAACCGGCTTCTTTCCCTTTTATCAATTCTTCATGTACTTCTCTAACCGAAGCAGATTCTTTATTCCAAAGTACCTGAAGTATCTCTAATTCACCTTCAGTAGGCCTGGTGTTTTTAATTGTAGTCATTGTACGATGTATTTCGTACGTGAAGATAAAAAATTATTTCATAATAAAAACTAAAAGTTTCGTAGATAAATGAATTTTATTGATAATTTGCTTTTATCAAGTTTTGAGAATCTATTAGTCTGGTAGTAAAACATCATGTAGAATTACTGAAGTTGAGTTTACAGTTTGCAAATCCCAACTCGGTGGGAAGTACATAAGCTTAATCGAAGTACAAACCCGAAATCGGGACGTAATCGATTTAGGGCGGCTTTTTTGCCTGCCCCGATTATTTCGGGGGTTACTTTTTTTTCGCAAAAAAAAAGTAACAATAGAATATCCCTAAAATGTTTTACTGCATTATAATTTTAAGAAAACAACAAAATGGAAAGAACCCCAAAAACAACCCCCAGCAGATACGCTAACCAGCGTATGCACTATTCAGAAGAAGTGGTGTACCCGATCCTGGATGAAGCCCTGTTTTGTACTGTGAGTTATACCATCAATGGAGAACCTTTTGCTATTCCGACAGCTTTTGTAAGAGAAGAAAACAAGCTGTATATACATGGTTCTGTCGGCAGTCATTTTCTGCGGCAATTAATGCAAAGAACAAAAGTGTGTATTTCGGTAATGATTACAGATGATATTGTAGTGGCTAAGTCTGCATTCAATCATTCCATTAATTACCGTTCAGTTATTATTTTTTCTGAAAGCGAATTGATAGATGATTTTGAAATAAAAAAGGATTTCTTCAAAAAATTAACTGAGAAGATCGTTCCGGGCAGCTGGGATTATTTAAGACCGATGAAAGACAGCGAAGTGGCGAAGACGATGCTGATAAAATTTGAAATTAACGAAGCAGGTGCTAAGGTACGTCAAGGGATGCCGATCGATGAAGATGAAGACAATCATTTGCCGATATGGTCAGGTTTAATTCCAATACCGAGCAAGCGGCTGGCGCCGATAGCAGATGAGTTAAGTAAAGATATCCCTTTGCCCGAACATCTTAAGTAGTTTAAAATAAAAAAGCCCCAATGTAGAAACATTCGGACTTTCTGGTTATAATGGTTCTGATTAAACTATTTTATGCGAATCTTTCGATTCAACTTTATCTTAGACGATAATATTTTAAAAAAGGTTGCAACTTTTTTAAAATATTTTTTATTTTTTTTTAATGTTGGGTTTTAAGTTCTTCTAAACTTTTAGTAATGCTTTCAGCTGCATCCTTTGTGTTCATCTTGATCAAAGTTTTCATTTGGGCATTTCTGTTATCAACGATCTTGTCATGATGTAGTTTTGCCAGGGTAGGAGCTATTACCAACGATACAATGCTCATTAATTTGATCAATATATTCATCGACGGTCCTGATGTATCTTTAAACGGATCACCAACAGTATCACCCGTTACTGCAGCTTTATGTGGTTCACTCCCTTTTTGATGAATCGTACCATTGATATCGGCACCCGATTCAAAAGATTTTTTTGCGTTATCCCATGCACCACCGGCATTGTTCTGAAACATACCCATTAATACACCACTAACGGTAGCGCCTGCAAGAAAACCGCCCAACACTTCCGGCCCAAAAATAAAACCGATTGCTATCGGAGATAGAATTGCAATTGCACCCGGTAACATCATTTTTTTCAAAGAAGCTTGTGTAGAGATCGCTACGCATTTATCATACTCCGGTTTTCCGGTACCTTCCATAATTCCCGGAATACTGCGGAACTGACGACGAACTTCTTCCACCATTGCCATTGCTGCTTCACCTACCGCACGTATCGCTAAAGAAGAAAAGATGAACGGTATCATCGCACCTACAAATAATCCGGCCAATACATCTGCATGATAAATATCAATACCATCAATACCTGCAATACCAACAAAAGCAGCAAATAAAGCCAATGCAGTCAATGCTGCAGAAGCAATTGCAAAACCTTTACCGGTAGCAGCTGTTGTATTACCAACTGCATCTAAAATATCTGTTTTTTCACGAACTTCTTTTGGTAATTCACTCATCTCTGCAATACCACCTGCGTTATCTGCAATTGGTCCGAATGCATCGATCGCTAATTGCATAGCAGTTGTAGCCATCATACCTGCGGCAGCAATGGCCACACCGTATAAACCTGCACAAGCATAAGAGCCATAAATACCTGCTGCTAAAACAAGTATCGGTAATAAAGTACTTTCCATACCTATTGCTAAGCCTCCAATAATATTGGTAGCATGGCCTGTTCCTGATTGACGAACAATACTCAGTACTGGGCGTTTACCCATTGCCGTGAAATATTCTGTAATGATGCTCATTAAAGTACCAACAGCAAGACCAACCATGATGGCTCCAAAAACTCCCATCTTAGTAAATTCATGTCCACGTAAGGTCATTGTTTCGGGCAGCAACCAGTTCACTAAAAAATAAGAAGCAATTGCCGTTAGAACAATAGAACCCCAGTTGCCCATATTCAACGCTTTTTGAACAGCAACAGTACTATTACCAACTGATTCAGAAATACGAACAAAGAAAGTGCCTATGATGGAAAATAAAATACCGATTGAAGCGATCAGCATCGGCAAAAGAATAGGAGACATGCCTGCAAAATCATCCGTCAATGCATCTGTTTCTCTACCCAATACCATTGTAGCTAAAACCGTAGCAACATAAGAACCGAAAAGATCGGCACCCATACCGGCAACGTCACCCACATTATCACCCACATTATCTGCTATGGTTGCAGGGTTACGAGGATCATCTTCAGGAATACCGGCTTCTACTTTACCAACAAGATCAGCGCCAACGTCTGCAGCCTTTGTATAAATACCGCCACCCACACGTGCAAACAATGCAATCGATTCTGCGCCTAAAGAAAATCCTGTTAATATTTCAATGGTTTTTTCCATCTCGTGGCTGTTGACAGCAGCACCGGGAGCAAACACCATTTTCAAAATAATAAATAATCCGCCTAGTCCTAAAACGGCTAATCCGGCAACGCCTAACCCCATTACACTACCGCCGGTAAACGAAACAGTCAACGCTTTGCTTAAACTGGTACGTGCCGCTTGCGCTGTGCGTACATTGGCTTTGGTAGCTACTTTCATTCCAATGTAACCTGCCAATGCACTGAAAAAAGCACCTAATATAAATGCCAAAGCAATGGTCCAGTGACTGTTTTCACTTGTATACCCCAAAACACCTAATAACAAGGCAGCTAATATTACGAAGTACGTAAGAATTTTATATTCGGCTTTTAAGAAAGCCATTGCACCTTCAGCAATATAATTACTGATCTCTTTCATACGGTCTGTGCCGGCATCTTGTTTAGATACCCATGCATACTTTAAAAAAGTATATAACAAACCTACTATACCCATTGCCGGAATTACATAAATCAACTTATCCATAAATTTATTCTACGTTTTTTTTAGGAGGGCAAAAATAGGGGAATTGATATGAAAAATCGAAGAAACAGGCACTTAATTGGCAACGATTGCGTAAATGTGTTGATTTTACATGATTTGAGCCGTATTTTTTAAGAAAAAGTAATGGCGTGCCCCTTTGGGTCGGGCTTTACGCTGCAATCTTTTTGTCGTGCCTCCAAAAAGGATTTTCGCTTCAATCCCTCACGCAGGCAGACTGTAAATTTGAAGTTGTATTAATGAATCGAGATGAAGATTTAAAATCTGACGTGCCGGAGTACGTAAGCCACACAATGTGAGTAGGGGGGAATCAACGAAAAGGTATTTGCGGTAGTAAAAAACAATAGCTTGTATCAACCCAATTATAGTTCAGCAAAACCGTAAAAAAATCAATTTTTATTTGGTTTTTTACACAGTTCATGTTGGCAGTAGGTTTTGTCTACACGTTATAATTGTCTTTTATAATTATTTAAGATTTTAAAATTGAATTTCTCTTTCTTCAAAGTTGAATAAATCAAGTCAAAATATCGTTTTCTGGCAGTCTCTTTTTTCTTACTTTTTGCAACGTATGTCCAAGGTTGCGAATTTGTCCCAGTAAGTTCAAAGTAGTTATTCGTTGTTTTTGAAAAGAAATATACTACGTTACCAATTATTGGTGGTGTGAACTTTAATACTTTTTCATCTTGAGTTACATAAGTTATTTTCTTATCGATGTAATTAAAAATATTTTGTCCAGCAAAGGAAATTGCAGAATAAACTTTTCTATCACTTACAATAACTGTTAAACAGGTTTTGTCTTGTCGCCAAATGATAAATGTTAAAATACTGTCACCACTTTTTAAATAGTCGAATTGCCTTTTAGTTTGAAAAACAATAACCTCGTTTGTTTTGTCAAGAAGTAAACTGTCTTTGTATCTATTTACTAAACTATCATCAACGTTTACATAGACTTTTACTTCGCCTGCTTTTTGTCCAAAAGAGATGGCAGAAATGAATAAAAATATGATTGAAATAAGGGTTCTCATAAACTTACTGCCAACGAACAGGTATTGCCGATGGTGGGGAATTTTATATTCGTCCGCCGGAACCGCTGCCTGACTTTTTGATAAAGTTAAATATTAAGAACAAAAGCAGGGCTTTATTCGTCGAGCCCAGAACCACAGTACAGCAGAATTACCGCTGCTGATTGCTCCAATGTCCAGCCTCACTATTGGCAATACCAATGTTGCTAGCAGTTTTTCGACATTAGCTTATCTAATGAGCACTCTACTTTTCCGATTTCTTTCTTACACATGGAAGAAGAGGCTGTCTATTACCGACAATTGATCCGTTTCAATTCATCTGATACATCCTTCCATTTCTTCCTTAATACATTTCAGTGTACACAAAACAGCTGATTTTTATCAAATATTGTAAAGATGAATATTATAAGTGGCATTTTTTTATAATATCAAACAATAAAAACCTAAAAAGCCCGTTTTTAATAGTTGAGCAAAGTGTGTTTTGTATTGAAACTGCTTTGGTCACTTGAATCACCGGAGTATTTAAAAGTATTCCGGCCCTTAAAATCCCTTATTTATGAAAAAGCTTTTTATTAGCTACTCCGGTGCTATTATGCACAAAGATGAAGCCGTCACTACGCATTCATCCTTAAAAAAATCAATTTGTTTTTTTATTCTTGCTATCTTTTTTTGTACAGCCATCTTTGCACAAAGTTTAACCATTGGCCAAAGGGCTTATTGGGTAATGAATGGCTCGCCTACATTGGTTGTAAAAGATGCAGCCTTAATTAACAACGGAACTTTTACAGAAGCTACCAGTACTGTAAAATTCAGCGGATATGCAGATACTACTCAATCTTATTTATCGGGAAGTAACACTACAACTTTTTATAATTTAACCAGTAGTAAATCTAATTACGGTACGGCGTTAAAGTCGATGGGCAGGGTTCGTAATGTATTAAATCTAAGTAGTGGTCATTTATATTGTGACAGCAATCTTACTTTATTATCAGATGCAAATCTTACCGCCAGAGTAGATGTAGTTCCGGCAGCCTCAAATATTTATGGCAAGGCAATGGTACAAAGACATATGCCGGGCAGAAGGGCTTGGCGTTTAATGACGGCACCTGTTACAAGTTCAAATACTATTTATAATACATGGCAGAATGGTGGCGTATATGAAGCCGGTAAAGGAACCTGGATAACCGGTCCGAATCCGACAGGAGCCGGTGGAAACGGTTTAGATGCAAGTCCGCTGAATAATATTTCAATGAGAGGCTTTAACTATGCTACACAGGCTTTCACAAATATTACAAATACAAAAGTGCCTATTTCTTCAGGCTCGAGTGGCAGTGCCGATAATGTTGGTTATTTTATTTTTGTGAGAGGAGATAGGGTCTGGGAAAACTTTAACTATCCGGCAGGCTCTTGTAACACAACAGTTCTAACAAGCACAGGAAGGTTACAGGCACATACGCAAACATTTTCTACTGCAACAGACTCGGCAAAATTTACGATGGTTGGTAATCCGTTTGCATCTCCTGTAGATTTCAATAGTATTACCAGAAATAATCTAGTAAAACGTTTCTTTGTTTTAGATCCCAATATCGGATCAGTAGGTTCATGGGTAATGTTAGATGATATTGATGGTGATGGAACTTTTACAAAGTCTGTTGGCGGAAGCGCAATGACACAGCATATTCAGTCGGGGCAGGCATTTTTTGTGGTTACAAGTGGTAATGTAGGATCAGCATCAATTTCTTTTCCAGAAACAGCTAAATCAAATGGTAATAATAACAATGCAATGGGTAGGCCACAGGCTCCTCGTAAAATTGCTTCTCTCAGGGCAAGTCTATTAATGCCCGAAACGGATAGCGTATTATTAGCCGATGGAGTAATAACCGAGTTCGATAATATGTTTAGCGCTAAAACAAATTTAGAAGATGCAGGAAAGATTGCCAATACAAATGAAAACTTAGGATTGGTAAGAAATGGGTTGAATTTTTCTGCAGAAAGAAGGCCAATGTTGACTGCAAACGATACTATTTTTCTTAAACTTACTAAAACAACACAAAGAGCTTACCGCTTTCAGTTTGAACCTGCGTATCTGGCTAATTCAGGCTTACAGGGTTTTTTGGAAGATAAATATTTAAACACTTCTACACTTATTCATTTGAATCAAACAACAGAAGTTAATTTTAATATTGATGGGAATTCAGCATCAGCTGATCAAAACCGTTTTAGGATCGTTTTCAGACCCGGTGCACTTTTGCCGGTAACGATCAGCAATGTAAAAGCTTCTCTTAAAAATGATAATAATATTGCAGTAGAGTGGAAGGTGGAAAATGAGATCAATATCGTTAAGTATGAAGTAGAAAAATCGGCGGATGGTATCGCTTTTACTCTAGTAGATGTGCAAACTGTTAATGGCAATAATAATTCAAGTAATGAGTATAATTGGTTGGATAAAAATGCTTTAGCAGGCAATAATTTTTACAGAATCAAGACTGTCGACGCATCCGGACAGGTTAAATATAGTTCGATCGTAAAAGTTGTAGTTGATAATAAGTTAATGAGCAACATTACAGTTTATCCTAATCCGATTAAAAATAATACCATCAATCTGCAATTTACTAACCAGGCAGCTGGCATTTATCAGATTAGATTAATGAATAATTTGGGACAATTGCTCTATAAAAATAACCTTCAGGGTAATGATGGTAACAGTAGTCAGGCAATAAAACCGTCAGTAACCCTGGCAACAGGTACTTATCAAATAGAGATCATTGCTCCTGACAAGAAAAGAACTACACAGAAATTGTTTGTAGAATAATTAATAATCAATTACTTATATAAAATCCCGGTATTAACCGGGATTTTTTTGCATTTATATATTATTTTTTTTCTTCTTATACAATAAGAAGATAATCTGTTACGTTATATAATCAGTTACTAATCAATATTCTAAAAAAATGAAAAGCATCCGTGGGGCAATTACAGCCCTTTTTCTCCCTAATTAAATTTAGCGTATTCGTTTAGCCAACAAAGCAGTTTGATAATAGTCAAGTTCTGTTAAGATATAAAATAAATTTACATATAAAACGTTTATTAAATACATAAGTCCAAATAAAACAAAACCAATACCATGAAAAAGCAATTCCCCTTACTATTATTGCTATTTTTTGTTGTCAGTTCAGTAAAAGTCAATGCTCAAAACATTGCGATCAATGACAACGGAACTACCCCTGACACCAGTGCTATGCTGGATATTAGCAGTACTACAAAAGGTTTACTAGCTCCACGAATGACCACTACAGAAAGGAATAATATTCCTTTACCTGCTAAGGGTTTATTAGTTTACAATACAACTACCAATGCTTTCAACGTTAATACCGGTACTTCAGCAAGTCCTGTGTGGGATGTTTTGACATTAGGTAGTACTACTGGCATTAATAGTCTTGGTGGATTAACTACAGCCGATCAGACTTTTGCAACGGGTACAAGCGGAACTAACTTTGCTATTTCATCAAGTGGTTCTACACATACTTTTAATTTACCCGATGCAAGCGCAACAGCACGTGGTGTAATTACCACAGGTGCACAAACCATTGCAGGGAATAAAACTTTAAGTGGAAATACTTCCGTTGGAGGTACATTAGGTGTAACCGGTGCTTCTACACTGGGTTCTACATTAACTGTAGCAGGAAGTACTGCCTTAAACAATACGCTTTATGTTGCAACATTAGCAAGTGGTGCTACAACAGATAGTGTACTTACAGTTAATGCAAGCAACGGTTTAGTAAATAAAAGAAGAGTAGCCGATTTGTTGAATGGTACAGCTATCACAAGCATGAATGCCTTAACAGGAAGCACACAAACAATGACAACTGGTACAACAGGGACTGACTTTGCTATTTCATCAAGCGGTACCACACATACGTTTAACTTGCCAAGTGCTAGTGCAACAGCAAGAGGTTTGGTAACTACTGCAGCTCAAACTTTAGCAGGTAATAAAACCTTTAGTGGTAATACAACATTGTCAGGCACTTTAACTGCGTCTACACTTGCTAGTGGTGCATCAACAGATAGTATTGTAACTGTAAACGCATCAACAGGTTTAGTGAATAAAAGAAGAGTAGCTGATGTATTAAGCGGTAATACAATTACAAGTTTGAATGCTTTAACAGGAAGCGTACAAACAATCACAACAGGTACCAGTGGAACTGATTTTGCAGTTTCATCCAGTGGTACTACACATACATTAAATTTGCCGGATGCCAGTGCTACAGCTCGTGGTGTTATTACAACCGGTGCACAAACCATTGCAGGAAATAAAACTTTAAGTGGAAATACTTCTGTTGGAGGTACATTAGGTGTAACCGGTGCAACCACATTAAGCAGTACTTTAGGTGTAAGCGGAGCAACAACATTATCAACGTTAGCAGCCGGTGCATCAACAGATAGTATTGTAACTGTAAATGCAGCTACAGGTTTATTAAGAAAAAGAAGAGTAGTAGATATATTGAGTGGCAATGCTATTACATCATTAGGTGGTTTAACCGGATCTACTCAAACATTTGCAACCGGTACTACTGGTACAGACTTTAATATTGCATCTAGTGGTACTACACACACATTTAATATTCCTGACGCCAGTGCAACTAACAGGGGCGCTATTACTACCGGTGCACAAACCATTGCAGGAAATAAAACTTTAAGTGGAAATACTTCTGTTGGAGGTACATTAGGTGTAACCGGTGCAACCACATTAAGCAGTACTTTAGGTGTAAGCGGAGCAACAACATTATCAACGTTAGCAGCCGGTGCATCAACAGATAGTATTGTAACTGTAAATGCAGCTACAGGTTTATTAAGAAAAAGAAGAGTAGTAGATATATTGAGTGGCAATGCTATTACATCTTTAGGAGGTTTAACCGGATCTACTCAAACATTTGCAACGGGTACTTCAGGTACGGATTTTAATATTTCATCGAGTGGTACAACACATACATTTAATATACCTGATGCAAGTGCAACCAATAGAGGAGCTGTAACAACAGGAGCACAAACATTAGCAGGTAACAAAACATTTACAGGTAATACAACTTTCTCAGGGACTATAACTGCATCATCGCTAGCAAGTGGTGCAACAACCGATAGTTTGGTAATGGTGAATACAACTACAAACGTAGTAAGAAAACTAAATCCGACAGCTTTGGTTTCTTCATTACAACCTTGGTACGACGTAGCCACAGGTACAGGAGCAACATCGGTAACTCAGGATGTATACCATACGGGTTATGTTGGTGTAGGTTTAAGTGATCCTGGAGTAGAATTGGAAGTTGCTGATAATATCAATATTCGTAGAACAGGTTCTGTATCTCAGTTATTGTTCTCAAACACAGCCGGTACAGGTGATTTTAGAATTGGTGGTGATGGTGGTGATATTTACTGGCAAGGTGGTGGTAGCCGTTGTTTACAAATGGGTTCTTACTGGGCTACTATATTAGAAGGTGATAGACAAACTGCAACATTCCCGGCTTTTGTAGCAGGAGTTACAGGTACAAGTATATTAGTAAAAACACCAAGAGATGCTAGTGTGCCTTTAGGCATTCAAGCTTATAGTGGTACACAAAGTGCGAACCTTACTGAATGGAGAAATTCAAGTGGTACAGTACTAAGTGCTGTTGATGCTACTGGAGATTTCGGCATTGGTACGTCTGCTCCAGTTTCAAAATTAGATGTGAATGGAGGAGTAAGCGTTGGTAGTTATGCCGGTGTAACTGCAGCCCCTACAAATGGTATGATTGTTTCTGGAAATACCGGTATTGGTGTGAGTGCACCGACAAGGCAGTTTGAGGTAGGAGGAACATCACGTTTCGGGGCTAATGGTACAACTGTTACTAACATTATAAAAGCTACAGTTGCATTGGATTTACCAAATATTACTGCAGGTAACTATACAACGCAAACATTAACAGTTACAAATGCTGCAACAGGTAGTTCGGTGATGGTTTCTCCTGCATCGGCATTAACTGATGGTATAATAATTTGCTATGCTAGGGTATCTGCAGCAAATACAGTAGAAGTTAAATTTAAAAATGACTCAGGAAGTCCCATCAATATGACATCTATGAACTATTATATAACTGTAATTGAATAATTAAATGACCTTAATTAAAAGCCCCGGATTTATCCGGGGCTTTTAATTTCGAAAGATTTTTATTCAAACAATTCAAATCTGCTCTTGGGTCTTCGTTTATCCTGCCAATCAAATCCTTTTAATTTTTTCTGGTCCTCGGGTGTTTGCCGCAGCGGATACAATGTGCCATCAACATCGTTGATGAACTTAACCTTGTTTACTTCTTTATCTACAAAATAAATATCAATTACATCTCCTTTACTTCTGTTCATACCTATATATGCGCTGTCTTTATCCTGCGGATAAAAAACGCTTTCGGCGGGGGTGCCCTTAGCTCTTATATAATCTAATGATCCATTTACAAAATAACCATTCAATGTTCGACTCCCGATCTGATTATACATTTGTTCGTTTGCTTTATTGATCACCATGGCATTGTAGAATGCATATAGTCGTTCGGCTTTTCTGTTTTTTGTAAATAGATAGATAGTATCTCCCGATATTTGAGAGTTGCTGTTGAATAGTACAGGCTTGTCAAATAATCTGAAGGTAGAATCCAAAGAAGAGTAGTAGAGGCTATCACAAACAGCTTGTAAAGAATCATTAAAAATACGGACATGATGAAAAGCCTGAAAGTAACGTACAGCAGTATCCGAAGAAGTATTGACCGTTGTTGTTGTTTTTAATGTATCAAGAACTAAGGAGTCTGCAAGTTGAAGACTATCTCTTCTTTCAATACCTGAGAACAAAGTGTCAGCGGCAATAAAAGTACTGTCAGTCCCTTCGCCTTTAAAAATAAGTACGGGCTTTCTGGTAGCTAAAAAAGAGTTGGTTTTTAGATTGAGAAATATTTGATTCCCGATGATCGTATATCCGTTCACACTATCCTTGATGATAGCATTGCCTTCTAATTGAGCAATACCGCTTGCTTCATCAAAAGCTTGTGTGTCGGCTACATAAGTTCTTGTACTGTCTTTAATAATACTTCTTTTGCCAAAAAAAGCTTTACCACTTTTAAGATCATAGGTTCCTTCTGTTGTATAAATATCGCCACCGTTCTCACTCTTGATATATGTAGGACTGATGAAAGTTGCGATCTGTGTTTGTGTATTGTAGAGTAAACTATCATTCTTAATATCATATTTAGGATCGGTTAAATGTACGTTCGTTCTAAAATATACATCTTTCGTATCCGAATAATAAACACCTTCTTCGCTTGTTAATACAGTTTTGCCGTTTATTACTTTCCCGCCATGCGTATATTGACCAATGCCTGTGGCTAAATTATATTCAAAGCCACTAGTGAGCAGTGTGCTTTTTTTGTCCGTCATTTTTACGTTGCGTTCCAAATAGGCTACTCTTTCTTTACCTAAATATTTGAGGTATTGAGAGTAAGTGTGGATGCTATCACTTTGGTTGATATGAATATTGCCAAACGCTTCCAGTACATTGGTACGTCTGTTAATACTGGCGCTATCGCATGAAAAAGTGGTGAAAGCTTCTTTCAAAATTACATTGCCTGCAATGGTTTGAATGGTGGTGGAATCATCAATTGTTTTTTCCCTTAAACTCTTTCCCTGAATGATCTGAATGATACGGGTAGTGTCATCGGCCTTTGGCTGAGTAATGATCTGTTGTGCAGCCAGATCTGTTTTAATTAAAATGAAAAACAGTGCTATCAGTAAGCGACAAAAAAAAATAATTGTTACCCGGCGTTTCCTCATTGCCTATTGTTTTATATACGGAGCATTAACGGTATCGGGTAGGGGAACCATTAAAGGCCCTTCCTTCTCTTTTTTGCCAAATACGGATATGTTGATGTATCGCTTAGGATGTAATCGAAGATCATCTAATAACAAATTCAATTTATTGGTAGATGCAGTAAGGTTATTGTATAATTTTTTATCGTTCATCAACAGGCCTAAAGTACCGGTATCGCTATTGATCTTGCCAATGGTGGTTTTTAAATTGGATATAGTCCCGTTTAATGTAGTAAGTGTATTCTCAAGATCTAGTTTAGAAAATGTAGCGGTTGTTTTTTCTACATTGGTAATGATGCCCGTCATTTTATCATTATTCTTTGCCAGTGTTTCTGTAAACGAACCAACATTATTCAATGTTTTTGCTAATGCACCTGTTTGCGTATTCAATAAGGTTTGTAAAGATGCAGAAGAGATTGAAAGAGATGCAGTAGTATGATTCAGGTTGTCGATCATATTTCTGATATTACTTTTTGTATTAGGATCGAACAAACTATTGGCAGAAATTAAAATAGAATCTAGGTCTCTCAAACTATTGGATACCTGAAATAGAACCGGGTCAACTTTTTCGAGCACTGCATCAAGCATGCCGCCGCCTTTTTTGGTCAGGATGGTATCGCCATCTCTGTAAAATTTTGTTGAGTCACCTAGTTTTATTTCGAGTGCAGTATTACCTAAAGGTGAAGACGTAACAAAAGCAACAGAATTGGCAGGAATGTTTACCGGTAATGACATATTCAGTGTAACGGTTATCTTTCTCATGTCAAGCCCGCCATCAGTGCTGAAAACAGTACCTACCTGTTTGCCATTGATCATAACAGGGTTACTGTTTGCAAGTCCTTTGATGTTATCGAAAATGGCATAATATTGAGTTTTATGGTTAGAAAAACTCTTTCCTTTTAAAAAGTTAAAGCCAAGTATCAATAGCACGATTGCAATGGATGTGAGTGCGCCTACTTTCGTCTCGTTAGAAATTGTCATTATATAAACAGCATTGTTTTGTATATCAAAAATAGTAAATCTAAGCTGGTTAGCTCGAATTAAATCTTTGAAAACAGAAGTTATTGGGCTTTATTAACACCCATTGTATCCTTTACCGGAGCTACGGGTTTAGGTGCTTCCATTTGTTCTTTGTAGCGTTTAACCGCATTGGTTATAGCTTCGGCTATTTCTTGTTGTCCTTTTTCGCTGTTCAGGTATCTTTCATCGTCATAGTTGGTAATAAAACCCGTTTCTACCAAAATGGCCGGCATTTTGGTAGCCTGTAATACCCAAATACCTACCTGGCGTTGGTTGATGCCCAATGCGGCCCTGCCGGTTTTTTCTACTTCCTCATTTACAAAAGAGGCCAGGCGGATACTTTTTTCCTGATAGCGTTTTACATAAATATCAGCAAGTATCTTCATTTCTCTGTTGGTTGTTTTAACAAGATCTTCTTTATCCGTTGTGTCAGAACTCGTTTGAAGATTAAAATCTTCATTTTCCATGATCGCTTTAAACTTGTCATCCGTTTTATGAGCACCAAATAACCAAACGCTTGTTCCGCTTCTTTGCGTAGGTAATTTATAATATTGTAAAATCGGTTTTTCTACCTTACGTGGTGTTTTGATAACCTTCTTAACTTTCTTATTTCCTTTTTTTACCCATTCAACTTTAGTATCATAAACCGTAACGGTTTTGTAGCCAATAACCCTGCTACCTGTTTTTAAGGCAGCTGCATCGGCATGAATACAGATGAAAAGATCGCCATTGTTTTCGTTGGCTATATCTGCTTTTTCTCTGGGGCTTTGGTAAATATCTGTTGTACGGGTAGGGATGATCTTTACTTCCGGAAATTCTTTCTGCAATTCGGTTACCAGTTTCTTACTAATGGCAAGGGTAACATTTTTTTCAGAACTGTTCAGGCCTCCTTCATATCCTCCGTGTGCTCCTCCATCGTGGCCGCCGTGTCCGGCATCTACAATAATTGTTTTTATCTTTTTAGGCGTGGTTTGAGCCTGAGTAGTTAAACAAAATATTGGAAAAGCGGATAAAGCCAAAATAATGAGCTTTTGTTTAAACATATTATATCGGTTTTGTCGGTTAGTAATTATGAGTTTATTCACAACTTATTGTAGCTAATATGATTAATTTTGCCGCAACTGCAATGAACAACTACAACAAAGGTAAGGCAAAATACATATTGGCATCTTCAACGGTGTTGCTGCTAATTGCAATTACGTTAATATGTGGACAAACTGGTTATGCGTTAAATCACTTTTACAAAAGTTTAACGGGGACATATAAAATACCTGTTGTAGCCTCTGTCAAAAGATGTAACGATTACCTGCTTCCGCAAAGGGTTTTGTTAAGATCGAAAAATATAATAACCGATTCGATCCCACCTGCCGAGGCTCCTGTTATTCAAAGAAAAATAGATACGATTGATGTAAGAACCTCTAAAGATTCTTTGGATGCACCGGTATTTTATCATGCCGATGATTCGATGGTATTGGATGTGCCGGGGAAGAAGATCTATTTGTATGGGAAAAAAGCATCAACCAAATACAATGATAATGAACTGATAGCTCCGGGGATAGAGTTTGATCAGTCCACAAGTCTTGTTACAGCTACTATTAAAAAAGACAGTCTTGGGCATGTAATATCTTTTCCAACTTTTAATCAGGGAGAATTCAAATCTATCAGCGATACCATACAGTTTAATATGAAAACGGGTAAGGGGCTTACTAAAGGTACCTATACCAAACAAGGGGAGATGTTTGTTTATGGCGAAAAGATAAAGAAAGTGGATGCCAGTGTTTTCTATACCAAGAATGGAAGATTTACAACTTGTAATTTAGATACGCCGCATTTCTCCTTTGTTAGTCGTAAGATCAAATTCATTAATAAGAAGATGGCCATTACAGGTCCTGTACATCCTGAGATAGAAGGTATTCCATTGCCGGTGTATTTACCTTTTGGTATCTATCCTTTATCACAAGGCAGACATTCCGGTTTGTTGGCACCGGCTTTTAGTTCCAATGAGCAAATGGGTTTGTCTCTGGAAGGGTTGGGTTACTACAAAGTTTTAAGCGACAACTGGGATATAACGTTAAGGGGTACCCTATATTCATATGGCGGCTGGACAATGAGTGTGACCCCCAGATATTATAAGCGATACCGTTATAGTGGAAATTTCGCAGTAGACTATCAGCGATTCAAATATAATTTCAAAGGAGATCCGGATTTTACATCTAACAAAACCATTAATATACGGTGGAGCCATAGTGCCGATAGTAAAGCTAGGCCGGGTGTAACTTTTAGTGCTAATGTAAATGCAGGTAGCAGTAAATTTAATTCGCTTGTGCCGAATAGCCCTACAAGAAATTTCAGTAACAATTTGTACTCTACCATTCAATATTCTAAAACATGGAAAGACAAGCCTTATAATATTGCGCTCAGCGCCAATCACAATCAGAATACCATTACTAAGATCATTAATGTTACACTGCCTGAGCTTACGTTTAATTTAAATACACAATATCCTTTCAGAAAAAAAGAATCAGTTGGTACACCTAAGTGGTACGAAAATATTGGGATAGCACTTAATACCAATGCAAAAAGCCTCACCTATTTTACAGATGATGAAACGATCAACAGAGCATCGATAGGAACACAGATCACTAATAATTTGCAATGGGGCGCTAATCATAATGTGCCAATCAGTTTGTCTTTACCGCCGCTCGGGGCCTTACAAATATCTCCGAGTGTGAGTTACACCGAAAGGTGGTATCAGAAAAAATTTATCAGAAGATGGAACGATGTAAATGAAAAAATAGATACTGCTATCAGCAAAGGATTTTATTCTGCAAGAGAAATGTCTTTTGGTATGGGTATGTCAACCCGGATCTTTGGCATGTTCGGTTTTAAAAAGAAATCGAAGATACAGGCTATACGCCATGAAATCAGACCTTCATTGGGTATGAGCTATAAACCGGATATGAATGGGCATTCTTACTACTCTACTCAGATAGATACGTCTGGTAGATTTGGCAGATTTTCTGTTTATGATGGAAGTTTGTTTGGTGCATTTGGAGAAGGCAAATTCGGGGGATTAAATTTTGGTATTGATAATAATATCCAGATGAAAGTGCGTAATAAAAAAGATACTGCTGCGGATGCATCTAAAAAAATAACCTTGATCGATGGGTTAAGCATTAGTGGTAACTATAATTTTCTTGCAGATTCATTTCGGTTGAGCACATTCAGTTTAAGTGCAAGAACAAACCTGTTTGATAAATTCAATATCACAGCCAATGCTACACTGGACCCTTATGATGTGGATGAATTTGGAGAAAGGACTAAACAACTAATTTGGAAACGTAAATGGGCCACACTTGGCAGGTTTCTAGGAGGTGGTGTTTCAATGAATACTCGTTTTCAAGGCGGCTCTAAAAAAGGCGATAAGAAGAAAGACAGACAGCAACAACAACAGCTTAGTGGACAGCCTTATGATCCTGCAACAGGTTTGCCATTAGATGAATATCAAACTGAAGCTGCTTACATCAACAATAACCCTGCTGAGTTTACAGATTTCAGTATTCCATGGTCTGTGAACTTTTCTTATTCCTTAAGGTTTACACGAAACAGAAAAGCTGATTACAGCGGCTATGAAACAAATACTTTTCAGGATATTAACTGGAACGGGACATTAGGTCTGTCGCCTAAATGGCAAATAGGCTTCAATGGCTTTTATAATATTACACAAAAAGAACTTGGAACAATGTCATTGTCGCTGGCAAGAGATATGCATTGCTGGCAAATGGCTATCAATATTTCTCCTGTTGGAACCTACCGTTTCTTTAATATTACCATCAGTCCTAAATCAGGCATACTAAGAGATCTGAAGATAAACAGAACAAGATCATTCTATGATCTCTAAGCATTGGCAATATTTCTTTCTTCAGCAAATGCAAAGCTGATATCGGCATCAACATAGCTATTCAATTTAGTAATATCTAAAATTGTTTTACCGCTATCTGCACTGCGATGGAACATTGGTAAAAACTTAGCACCGATCACCAATTCATTTAATGTATAAGAAGTTCTTGCAGCAACAGTATTACTGAACATGTCATCAAATGCTTTAAGGAATAATAATATTTCAGCCTTGCCTGTTTTAAAATCTTCTAAAGAAAATCTATAAAAAGGACTGTCTTCATTAATGGGATGAACGATGGTCCAACTAAGAGGTAGTGCATTGACAGTATTATACTCCATCTCCATCTTAAAGAATTTATTCACCGGCTTCCCGTTCTCTTCTACTGTAATACCAGCGGTTAGTTTTGTCTCAGCATCAGTAAGGTTATGGTTTTTATAAGTTGCTACTCTCATCATTAATGCCACACCATCTTTAAAAGGAGCCAAAAGAATGTTTTCGCTGAAACGAAGGTATGCTCTTGGTTTGGAGAATCTGCCATAAAACAAACCAGTGGCAATAGCAAAGGTCAATAAACCAATCAATGCTTCAACAGCAGCGACAGTACTGCTTAAAAAACCTGTAGGGCTGATACGTCCATAACCAACAGTAGTAAATGTTTGTGCACTGAAGAAATAAGCTTCGCCAAATTTTTCTGCTGTAGAATTAGCAACTATACCTGCTAAATGTTCTACACCTATGACAAAATAAATAATCGCAAAAATGAAATTGACTGAGATGTAATAAAGGAAGATAATACTGATGAATTTCCACTGTGGTATTTGTAAAAGTTTATGATACCAACTGATGCTTTCAAAAAAGCCGATCCCTTTTTTCTCTATATTCGGTAAGCCGTTCTTGTTTAAAAAACGTCCGCCATAATCTGATGCATTTGTGCCAAATCCTGTATTGCTTTCTGCTTTTGCTTTTACATTTAATTTTCGGAGTAGTGCCATAAAAAATTAGACAGATTTTTTATCAACTTTAAAATGATACAAAAGTAACAGTAATATGATTATACTGCATATTAAAGCACCTGCCATGATTTTATTAAGTGGAGATAAAAGTATCAAAGCATATCTGCTTGATAGCATTGTAATCAAGCTAAAAAGCATGATCAATGCCAGTTTTTGTAAAGGAAAAAAGGTGTAAATCTTTTTCTTCAATAATTTGCCGGTATGCCACAAGTAATACGCCACCTGTAAATACGTTGATATAACAAAAGCCAAAGCAATGCCTCTTTCATGAAGTATTGGGTATAAGATCAGCATCATAACAATAGCAATGCAGATGTCCAATACAGCCCCTTTTACAATCAAATCGTTTCTATGCAACACTTGCAAAACGGCCGTATAATTAGCAATACGTACAGGTAAAATGAAGATGCTGATAATGAAAACCGGGATAGAAGCCGTATATTTTACTCCGAAAAAAAAGATAAAAAAATCTTGATTAAAAAATAATAAAAAACAAAATGCAGGAAAAACAACCGATGCTAACAAAAGACTTGTGCTTTTAAAAGTAGTAGATGCCCGTTCTGAAAAATTATCGGAAGGTTTGGATAATTCAACCAGCATGATGCTGCCTACTGCACTTACCATTAGCGCAAATATTGGTATCTCATAAGCTCCGTTAAAATAAATAGCAAATTGTGTAGCTGTAAGCATTAAAAGAATCACCCATTTGTCCAGCCATTTAAATAACACACCCAACACGTCATTAATGCCCAGGTAAAACCATTGGTTGCCAATTATATTTGGAGTAATAATTAGAGTAGGGATGCTAAGGTTAAATATCTTTTTATGAAATAACAAGCAGCTTTTTAGTACATAGAGTAGTAGTAGTCCCGGCAACAATTTTTCCAACGAAAAACCACTGTTCAACACATACAAATGCCATACAAAAAATAAAGCCGAAAAAATGATATTGCTGAATACGACATTTTTTTCACGCTCATTTTTAATTGCAAGCGACTCTATAATGATAGAAATATTTTGAAAAATTATTACAAACAGTAGTAAACATTTTACACAAATAGAAAAATGCTGAACTATTGTGATGAGATAAACCACCGGTAATAAATTCAGCAATAATAAAACAGGGATAGCCGTTCTTCTGTTTCCCTTGATCCAGTCCACTATGTTTTTTAATGAAGTAGAGAGCAGCAAAGCAGGCAACCCAAATAGTCCTATAACACTCAGGATGTTCATGTATAGCCAGATCGATTGATAACTGCCATAATCATCATATGACAATTGTCTTGAAAAAATGAAAATGATCAATAGTTGCCCTATTAAGGGCAACAACTTACTAAGCAGTAAGAAAAACATTCTGGTAGTGATCTCTTTTTTCAAATAAAACGTAAGCTGAATTTAGTCAAATTATCAAAGGTAAACCTATGATAATTTAGTGACAGTTATGATAAATAATCTGGGCTTATTCATTATTTTATTAAATAGTTTATCCAGTAATTTCCAGATTGTATAAGGTAGAAATTTTACAAGATTGTAAAAGCGTATTTTCAAAGCATAATTATTGATCAGTTTTTCAAAACTGAATTCAATACCCTGGTCGGGGAAAAAATGAATAATATTTTTTTCATTGAATGAATGCAAGTGGGCATTGGCAGGGGTGGGTTTATTGCAATGCACACACAAATGGTAGACCAATGTTTCATTGTAAGGTGTTGCCAATATTAATTTTCCTCCCGGCTTTAGAACCGCTACAAGTTTTTCTATAAAAAGTTTGGGGTCGTATACATGCTCAATTATTTCAGAAGCAATAATGGCATCAAAACTATTTTTTGCAAAAGGTAAATGGAAAACATCTGCTACAACTGCTGCATGGTTATCTGATGGATTTTCTTTTAATACTCTTATGGGATTAGCTGTGGAAATGTCCATCGAGATCACTTTTTTGTTTTTTTGCAAAAACGTTTTGGCAACCCAGCCATCACCACAACCTACATCAAGAATGAGATTTGCAGAAGCCGGGATCTTTGAGGTAATTGTTTGCCGGGAATAATTACGTTCTAATCTTGTTGCACTCGATGCATCACCTCCAAAGTAATCATAGGCTTGCGCATCTTTTTCATAATGGTCAGCATAATTAAATGAACTCCCTAATTCGTTATGCAATGCAGCATTTGTTTCAATGGTGGCTTCGGTATTTTTTAATAATAAGATCGGAACATTTTCAATGACCTGAATCGCCGCCGCTTCATCGGGTGTAAAGTGTTGGGCATTTGCAGGATTTATTAAAATAGCTTGTAAAATATCTTTCAGCATGGTATATACGTAATCATCCCAATTGGTCGGGAATCATTTTCTTGGGTAAATTATAAAATAGTTTTTCTACAAGGTAAGGAATTGCACGAAGGTTTAAAAATACGACACTAACAATAGTGGTTTCTAAAAAACAAACATCAATAAAAAAATAATTTACTACATGAATTATTATGGGGCACCAGAATAAATATTTGTCGAATTTTTTGGTAAAGAATCCTATAATAACAAAGCCTTCAAGCAATATTGTACAGATATAGCCTACCTGTACTATGCTATTGTTACGTAAAAAGAATGCATAAAAATCTTTATTGAAAACAGGGATATTGTCTCCAAGCATTATCCATCCTATATTCTCTTTAATATTCGCCATTCCTTGTTCAGGGTTGAATATAGCTCCGCTGAATAATTTCCATAAAAAAGCATCTGCATAAATAAAGATGATCATATATCGAACACCTTCCCAAATTATTTTGAAGGTTGATGTTTTTTTTGGCCAGAAAGCTATTGACAAAATTAATATGCCATTCATGGGATGTGCATGATGCATTGCATAACTATTGTAGCAGATGATGTATAAAAAATAAAGTAGGGTAAAGCTGATGGCAAAATATCTTTTCAAAGGAAATAAGAAAAGAAATAGCGCACTAAAGGTCACACTTGCGTCGAATAACAATCCTGCAATTTTATTGGATGCAAGCAGGTCGGGAATGCCTGTATAATGCACCAGCCAATAGGTATAATCAATCGAAGGATATTTTAACGGCGGTGCCTGCATCTGGTGCAATAGCGTATGATTGAAATACCTGTATGCAATAGCTAGCAGAATAAATCCAAAAACAATCCGTGTAAGAATGATCCGATGTTTTTCCTCTTTTTTTATATCAGCAATATGCATCATTCGTGTAACAAATTTGTTTTACTGATGATTGTTGCATACCCTTTCTCGTTATATGTAAATGTTACTTTGTCGACATCGATCCTCTCTACATTTTTATTTAATGCCTTGCCAATATAACGTTTGAGCCATGTAGGGTATTGATGTATGTTTTCTGTGGCGTTGGCTGTTTTACTTGCAAAATAATGTTGTGTACGGCGTAGTAAACCGGTTTCACCTGCTCTGTAAAATTGTAGTGAATCGGTATAATTATCTTTTACATAGCGGTTGTATTTATCAAAGCTGGTATAGATCATCATTCTATAGGGTTCTGCAAATGTTTGATCGAGTTTTAATTTTTCGGTATTGTTAATAGTAACTTCCAGTATTTCATAAACAGGTTTAACCGAATCTTTGCTACTATACATGCCCCATACAAAAAAAGGAGTTATTTCAACACCGGTTTTGTGGGTAACAATTGTTCCTGCAATAAATAAAACGAAAAAAGAAAACCAAAGTTTATTGGTTTTGTAAAGCCGGTATAAATAGTTGTTTTTAAACATTAAAAAGTGTGAGCAGATAAACTGGTTATCTCACAAATATAAACCTTTCTAAAACTACCGGAGAAGTGGAGAAGAATGAAATAAAAAGTCCCGCCATCAGCGGGACTTTTTTATAAATTAGATAACCAAAAGGCTGTTATTTCCGCCGAAGTTATCAGGAGTTAATCCGTCAGCTTCAGTTTCAGTTAACCATTCAGTTTTATTTACTAAATATTTGAATTCATGTTTACTGTCTTTAGGCAAAGAAACATCAGTTGTAAAACTGCCGTCTTTCTTTTTGCTCAATATCACAGAATTTTCCCAGTCGCTGTTCAGGCCAAGAATTTCTACTGTTTCAGCATCAGCCACGTTAAAAGTGAATTTTACTTTGCAATAATCTTTGGTCTTGAAATAAGTTTTTTGTACCATATTTGTTTTTGTTTGATAAATATTTAAGAAAGCAGCATTAAAACCTGAAAAAAACCATCCAATACAGCTGCAAACCTATAATTTCTGCCTTTTAATACAGGATTTTGCCAAAGGTAACCCGGTTTTTGACTTCAATCGGCTGACAGTTTATCCACATTTTTACTTGAAATTGCCCTTAAATTCTTTTTTGAATTTTAAGAAATCGGGAATAGATACATTTTTAACGTAGGAATTACCGGGGTTCAGTTTTATAAATTCCTGATGATAATCTTCTGCAGGATAAAATTTTGTAAAAGGAACAACTTCAGTTACGATCTTGTTTTTATACTTTTTTGCGTCGGTCAGCTTTTTGATGGCATCATTAATGATCTCTTTTTCCCGGCTGTTTCTATAAAATGCAATAGATCGGTATTCTGTACCAACATCGTTTCCTTGTCGGTTAAGTGTTGTAGGATCCTGACTTGCAAAAAAAGCATCTACCAATGTTTCAAAGCTAATAACCGATGAATCATAATATACCTGAACGGTTTCAGCATGACCCGTACTACCGGTACAAACCGTTTCATAATCAGGATTTTTTGTATGGCCTCCGGCGTAGCCTGAAACTGCATCTCTTACACCTTTCAAACTTTGAAAAACAATTTCGGCATGCCAAAAACAGCCTTCTGCAAAAGTAGCAACTGCTTCCTTTTTGTTTGGCGTGATGTTACCGCTTTCTATATCAACAACATTATTCGATTGTGTTTGTGCACAAGAGATAAAACTCATAACGGCGACGATGGTAGCAAACAATGATTTCATTTTTTTATTTTCTACTATTTACGGTGCAAAGAGAGAAGAGGTTTTCCACAAATGTTAATATTAGCTTAAAGGAATTAAGCGTTCTTCCAGAAGGCTATTGCATTTGGTAAGACAAATTACTATTTTGTTAGAGAAAAAATTCACTTAACGAAAAACTTTACATTTATGAACGCAAAAAAATTAGTAATTGGAGGATTAGTTGGTGGCATTGCCCTATTCCTTCTCGGCTGGCTCATATACGGAATGTTGTTAATGGATTTTATGAACCAGCAACATGGTCTACCTGCACCTATTGGCGTCAACAGACAAGAGCCACTGTTACTTTATGTTCTCTTTGGTAATCTTGTTGGCGGTGTATTTATTGCATACATATTCCTCAAAACAAATACAACAACTTTAGCCGGCGGAATATTTTTGGGAGCAGTAATGGGGCTGTTGATATCTGCTTCGATGGATACTTTGATGTATGGTCTTACTCATTTATTGAGTAGAAAAGGTGTCTTAATTGATGTAGCAGCTTCAACTGTTCTTTGGGGGCTAGGAGGTGCGGTCGTTGGCTTTGTTTTGAGCAAAGTAAAAGATTAGTTTACTATCCCTGCTTTATAAACCTTATCCGAGGGTGTTAAAAAGAGTTCAGCAATGAACTCTTTTTATTTTAAAATGCGGCATCTTTGTTTTACAAAATGAAATATTGAATGATAAAGACTATCAACGATTTTAAAAATGTTTTTTTTATTGGTGTTGCAGGAACAGGCATGAGTGCCATTGCTCAATACTTATCGGGTATCGGGAAAAATGTGAGTGGCAGCGACAGATATTTTACGCCTGATACTTTTAATGATACAAAAGAGAAATTACATGCCGAAGGGATACAATGTTTTTTGCAAAATGGCGAAGGCATTACAGAGCAAACAGATCTGGTAGTAGTATCAACCGCTATTGAAGATACTGTGATGGAAGTACAAAAGGCAAAACAATTAAATATTCCCATTCTAAAACGCAGTGAGGTACTGGCCATTATTGCAAAAAGCAAAAAAACAATAGCGGTAGGTGGCACATCCGGTAAGAGTACCACCAGTGCGATGTTATTTGATATTTTACAATTCGCAGGTATGCAGCCAAGTATTATTAGTGGAGCCGGATTGGTAAGCATCATCAAAGAAGGAAAAATTGGTAATGCAAAAGTTGGTCCAGGAGAGTGGTTAGTAATTGAAGCAGATGAAAGTGATGGGAGTATTGTTCAATATCATCCAGAAGTAGGACTGTTGTTGAATATTGATAAAGACCATCAGGAGATTGATGAGTTGATGCAGATATTCGGCACATTCAAAAAAAATACAACTGAATTGTTTGTTGTCAATCAATCGAACGCATTGGCAAAAAAATTATCTGCTAATGATACAAATGATTTTTCTACTGATGAAAATTCAAATGCCGGATATATTGCAAAAGGCTTTCATCAAGAAGGATTCAATATTCAATATTCGATAAACAATATTCAATATTCAATCAATACAGTTGGGAAGCATAATATGGAAAATGCTTTGGCTGCTACTGCCGTAGCCAATCAATTAGGAGTAAGTTTGCAAATCTGTGCGGATGCATTAAAAAATTACGAAGGTATTTATCGCCGTCACCAAATTCTCGGACAAAAAAATGGTGTTTGGGTCATTGATGATTATGCCCACAACCCTGCAAAGTGTGCTGCTTCTATTGCTGCTTGCCAGTATGTAGCACCAAAAGTAATTGCCTGGTTTCAACCGCATGGTTATGGCCCTACAAGATTTTTACGTGCTGATTTTGTAAAAGAAATTGCTGCTGTGTTAAGGTCGCAAGATGAAATATGGATGAGTGAGATATTTTATGCCGGTGGTACTGCTGTGAAAGATATTTCTGCAAACGATTTGATCAATGATATTAAAGCTCATGGTAAAAATGCTTTTTTTGTAGAAGATAGAAATGAGTTTTTAGAAACTGCACGTCCGCATTTAACAGATAACTGTGTGTTGTTGTTGATGGGAGCAAGGGACCCGAGTTTGGAATATTTTGGGAAAGAGGTTTGGGATAAATTATAAAAAGCCACCCTTAATAAAAGATGGCTTTTAAACGCTCAACTCAAAAAATCTTACAACGGCGAAAGATATTGTGCAAAAGCATATCCCTCTTCACCATCTTTTGTTTTGATCTTCCACCAACTGTCATCAGTTTTTTCAACCAAAGTAACAATTTCGTGGTGTGCTGCTTTACCAACGATAGTGCCTTCAGTACTTGGTGTGCTTCTGATATTAAGATTAGAAGCATCTGTTGTAACTTTTAACTGAGCGCCTGCTTCGGCTTTAACATCAATGCTCAATAAAAGATCACCACTCGCCATATCGGGATCGATCTTATTAAAGATTGCCCATAGTGCATCGGAATCTGCTATTGTATTTGCTGTGCCGCTTACATGTAGTATTCCGTCTTTTTCAGCTATAGCTAGATCTGCTACACCTATTGTATTAGCAGCTTGAATCAATTCTGCATATTTATCTTGTAATGCCATTTTCTTATTTTTTGTTTTGATTTAATGAAATTATTTGACGTTGACCAAGTTGCTTGCCGGATCGAATTTTACTTTTGCTGCACCAAGCATTTTCATGATCTTCATTCTGTCGGCCATTGTTACCGAACCGGTCAACAATACTTTGTCGCCAACAAATTCATACTTAACACCTTTAAAATCTTTTAAACCGTCTTTTACTTTTTGCTGAGTAGCAGCATCCAAAACAGTATTAACTGAGGCAGGGACAACAGCAGGAGCTACTGTAAAATTATTTGTAAAAGATTTCAACCCTTTTACATCTTTTTGTAAAGTGGCCAGAACTTCGTTTGCTTTTGCGTAAGCGGCAGAATCTTTAAATTCTCCGGTCAAGCTAGCTACACCTTCTTTTACATCACTAACTGTAATGCCTGCTAATTCAGTAGCGGCTTTTACTTTTTCTTCCAGTGCAGTTTTTACATCTGCATCTTTGGGTTTACAGCTTACAAAGCCAACTGTAGTGGCAATGGCAATAGCCATTAGAAATTTTGTGCTTTTCATGTTACTTTTTTTTGTTGTTTTAAATGTTAATCAAGACAAGAATTAATGAGAAGTATTCATCATTTTCTCCTTTAAACATTTATACAGATAGAAAACAAGAGTAACCAGTTGCATCCGTTAAAAAAAATATAATCAACGAAGAGTGGTAAAGCCTGTTTGTAGTTTTAAATTTTCAACCACATTAAAAATGATCGGGCAGGTATTGTAGTACATTAATATGCTGAAAAGCCTTTTGGTGAAACCCGGCTGATAGAGATGCGGAAATTCTCTGCAACCGCTGAATCGGTGCGTATAGATGGTACATCTATTCTCAGACAGGAAATGACAAGGGATCGTATTAATGATCATTCTGCCGCCACTTCCTTTTTCTATATATTTTTCTTCCAGTTCGTCAACAGGCATTTGTAAATGGGTAGCCAGCGCATTTGCTTCTTCCTCATTTACGTTGATCATGAATGCACGGCAGCAATTGCCACAGTTAGTGCAGTCAATTTTTGGACTGATCCGGTCATTCAGGTCGAACACGATTTGGTCTATTTCACCCGGCTCGGACGATTGCAAAAAACTTTTAAACGCATCATTCTCAGATTCTTTTGCAAGAGCTATTTCACTGATCGCTACCAGGTTGCTTTGTAATGGTGTCAAATTCGTAGTTTATAAAATAAAGGTAAACTAAAGCCGGTGTTGATTTCTAACATTTTTCAAAACGGTGTGGATAAGTCGTTTTGCAGTTAAATGCACTCATTCTACTATATTGCAACGCTGAAAAAAACAAAATGGCTGAAAAAGAACAATTAGATTATACGGAAGACTCGATAAAAAGTCTTGATTGGAAAGAACATATACGCCTTCGTCCCGGTATGTACATTGGTAAATTAGGCGATGGTAGCAGTGCCGACGATGGTATTTATGTATTGCTGAAAGAAGTGATCGACAACTGCATTGATGAATACACGATGGGGAATGGAAAGAATGTAGATGTTAATATCAACAACAATATCATTTCGGTAAGAGACTTTGGACGAGGGATACCACTAGGTAAAGTGGTGGATGTGGTAAGTAAAATAAATACCGGAGCCAAATACGATAGCAAGGCCTTTCAAAAAAGTGTTGGTTTGAATGGGGTAGGTACTAAAGCGGTAAATGCGTTAAGCAACCATTTCAAGGTTACTTCTTATCGAGACGGGAAAGAAAAAACGGCTGAATTTGAAAGAGGCAATCTTATTAAAGAACATAAAGAAACTGCTACCAAAGAAGCAAACGGAACCTATGTAGAATTTACACCTGATAATACCATTTTTAAAAATTACCATTTTGTACAAGAGTATTTAGATAATCAGTTTTGGAATTACTGTTACCTGAATGCAGGGTTGGTAATGAACCTAAATGGCAAACGCTATATAAGTAAGAATGGTTTGCTGGATCTCTTGCAACGCAAGACCAATGAAGATGAAATTCGTTATCCGATCATCCACTTAAAAGGCGAGGATATTGAAGTAGCCATAACCCATGAAAGTGCCTATGGCGAAGAATATTACAGTTTTGTGAATGGCCAGTTCACTACCCAAGGCGGTACGCATTTGGCTGCATTCAGAGAAGCGTTTATCAAGACCGTTAGAGATTTTTATAAAAAAGATTACGATGCGTCTGATATACGTGGTAGTATTTGTGCGGCAATAAGTGTTCGTGTACAGGAGCCTGTTTTTGAATCTCAAACAAAAACCAAACTTGGTTCTCAAAATGTATACGAAGGCGGACCAAGTATGCGAAATTTTATCGGAGATTTTTTAACGAAGGAACTGGATAATTTTCTGCATAAAAATCCTGCAACAGCCGATGCTTTAAAAAAACGGATCGAACAAAATGAAAGAGAGCGTAAGGAATTATCCGGTATCAGAAAATTGGCAAATGAAAGAGCTAAAAAAGCAAATCTTCATAATAAAAAATTAAGAGATTGTAAGTATCATTATAACGATGAAGCTACAGGAAAAGAAAAAGATAAGATAGTCGAAAAGGCAAAAGAAAGTACAATATTTATTACAGAAGGAGATAGTGCAAGTGGTAGTATTACTAAAGCAAGGAATGTTGAAACGCAGGCTGTGTTTAGCTTACGGGGTAAACCGTTGAACTGCTTTGGTCTTACTAAGAAAGTAGTTTATGAAAACGAGGAGTTTAATCTTTTGCAACATGCATTGAATATTGAAGAAGGCTACGATACACTTCGCTATAATAATATTGTATTTGCTACCGATGCCGATGTGGATGGTATGCATATTCGTCTATTGTTGATGACTTTTTTCCTGCAATTCTTTCCGGATCTGGTTAAGAATGGCCACGTTTATATTTTAGAAACACCTTTATTCAGAGTAAGAGATAAAAAAGAAACCATTTATTGTTACGATGAAAAGGAAAAGCAAGAAGCAATCAAAAAACTGACCGGAAAGCCCGAGATCACTAGGTTTAAGGGTTTGGGTGAGATCAGTCCTGATGAGTTTGCAAGATTCATTGGCAGAGACATGAAACTGCAACCTGTGATGATGCTGCCCGATACGCATATCCAGCAATTGCTTGAATATTACATGGGAAAGAATACTCCATCAAGACAAGATTTTATTATTGATAATTTAAAGATAGAGGTTGATCTTGCAGATGAGGCCACAGTATAATTATGTTTGAGTTTCACACAGATAAGAAGAGATATTTTGATATGCAGGTGGATAACACCCGTAAGTATGTAATACCCTTCATTGAACAATACAAGAAAGTAGCACCGGGTACAAGAGTACTTGAAATTGGTTGTGGCGAAGCAGGTGTGTTGAAAGCCTTTACAGATATAGGTTGTGTAGGAGTTGGGGTGGAGTTGGATGAACCTCGTTTGGTAACTGCAAGAGAATGGATGAGTGCAGAGATTAATAACGGGCTCGTATCTTTTTTATCAAAAGATATTTATAAGGTTGATGTTCAAACAGAATTTGGAGCCGGTTTCGATATCATTATTTTGAAGGATGTTATTGAGCATATTCATGATCAGGAAAAACTGATTGCCTGGATGAAGCAATACCTAAATAAAGATGGGGTTATATTTTTTGGTTTCCCGCCATGGCAAATGCCATTTGGTGGGCATCAACAAGTAATGCGAAGCAAGTTTTTAAGCAAACTCCCATATTTTCATTTGTTACCAATGTTCATTTACAGAACAATATTAAAAGGTTTTAAAGAAAATGTAGATGCATTTGTTGAAATCAAAGAAACGGGCATTTCTATAGAGCGATTTGAAAAGATCGTGAATGCAACAGGGTATGATGTAGCTTGTAAAACACATTATTTTTTAAACCCTATTTACGAATTCAAATTTGGATGGAAGCCCAAAAAACAAAACAAATTGATCAGTATTATACCATGGGTAAGAAATTTTTTCACTACCTGTGTCTATTATCTGATCAAACAAAAATAGATTTAACGTTATAAAAATAGATTAATGATACACGTAGTTTTCAATGAGGCGGATACAAACGTTTTGAAACAGGCAATTGAATTAGATGAAACCTTGCAAGGCGAAGTCATCCAGATAAAAGATGATTTCGCTGTAGGTCCTTTAAATAATATTTATGTCGGCGAAGGAATGGAGGAGCGCAAGCAATGGTGGCGTGATGTTTTAATTGGTGGAGATTATGAAGGGAAAGTAGATTCTGGTGAAATTGATGATACTAAAACAGTAGCAGAGTTGGTTGGCACCATGCGTAGAAATGAAGAAGAAACAATTTGGATATGGGCAGCACAAAACAAACATGATGTATGTGGTTACTATTGGTTGCTGAACTACATGAAAGAATTTCAAGGAAGGGTTTTTATTCTTTATTTGAACAATCTTCCTTTTATCAACGAGAAGGGAGGTGTGTTTTATCCGAATTGGTTACATGAAATACCGGCAAAAGAATTTTTGAAAGCAAAAAAATTATCCAGAGAAATCACTTTGAGTGAATTTGAAGTTGATCCCGATGAATGGTCGAAGATCTGTAATGAAAATAAAGGTGTTCGTTTATTAGAAGGTGGAAAAAAATTGATCAGTGCAGATTATGATTTTTACGATGCCGATCTTAAGAAAATCATAACCGGCGATTGGCAAAAAGCTTCAAAGGTCATTCATCAATATTTGAGTAAAGCAAAACATACTACCGGTGATGCATACTTATTATGGAGATTGAAAGTGATGATTGCACAGGATATGTTTGATGTACAAGGGAAGGTGGAAAATATGAAGGATTTTGAAGTGAAAACAAAAACGATTTGATGATTTGAAGATGCGATGATTTTTTATCACCAAATTTTTTTATCACCAAATTTTCAAATTGAGTAAAAGATGGCAAAAGCAAATAAAGAAGATTATATCCACACAGATAGTGGCATTGGCGGCCAATACAAAACATGGTTTTTAGACTATGCCAGCTATGTTATATTAGAACGTGCTGTGCCAGCAATTGAGGATGGATTAAAACCGGTGCAAAGAAGGATACTGCATGCAATGAAAGAAATGGATGATGGCCGTTTTAATAAAGTAGCCAATATCATCGGACAAAGCATGCAATACCATCCGCATGGAGACGCAAGTATTGGAGATGCATTGGTAAACATGGGGCAGAAGGATCTCTTAATTGAAACGCAAGGGAACTGGGGTGATGTACGTACAGGAGATGAAGCTGCTGCAGCAAGATATATAGAAGCAAGACTCAGCAAGTTTGCTCTGGAAGTGGCTTTTAATGCAAAAACTACCGAATGGGCATTAAGTTATGACGGTAGAAAAAATGAACCGGTAACACTACCGATGAAATTTCCTTTATTGTTGGCACAGGGGGCGGAAGGTATTGCTGTAGGCTTAGCCACAAAAATATTGCCACATAATTTTTGCGAATTAATTGAGGCATCGATCAAATATTTGCGTGGAAAGAAGTTTGAGATATTGCCGGATTTTCTAACCGGTGGTACCATGGATGCGTCTAATTATAATGATGGTAAACGTGGAGGAAAGATAAGAGTAAGAGCGGTTATTGAAGAGCAGGATAAAAAGACGTTGGTCATAAGAAATGTACCATTTGGTGTTACCACCAGTCAGTTAATGGAAAGCATTGTTAAGGCGAATGATCAGGGCAAGATTAAAATTAAAAAAGTAACGGATCATACAGCTGCGGAAGTAGAAATCATTGTAGAGTTGGCTGCAGGCATTTCTCCCGATATTACTATTGATGCATTGTATGCTTTTACCGATTGCGAAGTAAGCATTTCTCCGAATACCTGCGTTATCGTAAAAGATAAACCACAATTTTTAGGTGTTACAGAATTACTTAAAATATCTGCAGAGAATACGAAGGAACTACTTCGTAAAGAATTAGAAATAAGATTAGCTGAGCTGCAGGAAAAATGGCATTATACATCTCTTGAAAAAATATTCTTCGAAGAAAAAATATACAAAGAGTTAGAGAAGAAACACGAAACATGGGATAAGGTGATCGAAGCAATAGATAAAGCATTTGTTCCTTTTAAAAAACAATTAAAAAGAGATATTACTCGTGAAGATATTCTTAAGCTAACGGAAAAGCCTGTACGTAGAATATACAGATTGGATATTGATGAATTGAATGATCAGATAAAAGCACTGGAGGCAGAGATCAAACAGGTAAAACATGATCTGGCCAATTTGACTGACTTTGCTGTAGCTTATTATGAGAATTTGCTGAAAAAATACGGGAAAGGTAGAGAGCGTAAAACAGAGATAAAGCAATTTGATACCATTCAGGCAAAAGCTGTAGCCATTGCTAATACAAAACTATATGCAAACTTCGCCGATGGCTTTATCGGAACCGGTTTAAAGAAAGATGAACTTGTAGCGGAGGTATCTGACTTCGACGATATCATTGCCTTCACCAAAGGTGGCGTAATGAAAGTTGTAAAAGTATCCGACAAAGTTTTTATCGGAAAAGACATTTTGCATGTAGCTGTTTTTCAAAAGAACGACGAACGGACTACCTATAACATGATCTATGTAGATGGTAAAACAGGTGTTAGTTATGCAAAGCGTTTTAATGTAACGGGAGTTACAAGAGATAAAGAATACGATCTCACCAAAGGATCAGAAAAAAGTAAAGTACATTATTTCAGTGCCAATGCAAATGGTGAAGCAGAGGTTGTAAAGATTGTACTGAGTCCGAATTGTTCTGCAAGAAATAAAGAATTGGATTTTTACTTTGAGGAAATGGAGATCAAGGGTAGAAGCAGCATTGGTAACCAGGTTACCAAATATCCGATTAGAACAGTTAAGTTTAAAGAAGCCGGTAAATCTACATTGGATGCTAAAAAACTATGGTTTGATAATAAGTTCGGTAGATTGAATACGGAAGAGAAAGGAGAGTACCTAGGTAAGTTTGAAGCAGAGGATAGAATACTTGTTATATATAATGATGGTAATTATGAAATTACTGATCAGGAATTGACACAACGTTTTGATGCAGATAAGGTATTGCTGATGGAGAAGTTTGATGCGGAAAAGATCATTACAGCGGTTTATTATGATAAAGAGAAAGTGCAATTCAGCGTAAAACGTTTCAGAATAGAAACAACTACCCTTCATAGTAAGTTCTTCTTTATAAAAGAGGGAGCAGAAAACTACCTTGAAGCTGTTACAACCGATGCTGAACCCGTATTGGCAGTTCAAAGTGGCAGGGGGGCGCAAATACGTAACGCAAAGATTAAAATAGCTAAAGTTGTTGAGGTAATGGGTTGGAAAGCTTTGGGTGCTAAACTCATTGATTATGCTAAAAGTGTAGAAATGCAATGGGAAAAGAAGAAAGATGCAGATAATTCTCAAGGAGAGCTCTTTTCTTAATACATATATATGTATTCAACGGATTGGATATTTATGAGTAGTTTCCACATTAATATGTAGAAATACGTAAAATGCCATGTCAAAACTCGATGGTCAAAGCAGTTTTGTGCACTTTTTAGCGCTATTTTTTCGATCATTTCACAAATTTTACCCGCTGTTTTGAGAAGATTTACGGTAAATCCCCTTCATACTTAGTATTTCTACGCATTTTTTTTATTATTTTCTAAAATTTTAATTAATTGATTTCCAGTCAATTAGTTCTGTTTTGAGTATTTTCCGCAAAAAATAACAGTAATTTCCGCAGTATTTATACAATATGCTGAGTACTTTCCCGTTTTAGTATAGGAAATACCGAATGAAACTTTTAAAAAAATTAAAAACACAACAAATGAAAGCTTTAAAAACAACAATCGCCATCTTAGTTTTGACAATCGCTGCTAATGCTTCTTTCGCTCAAAACAGCGTTGGTAATATTAAAAATGTTTTTGAAAATAAAGTTGGTGTTCATAATTGTGCTAAAACTCAATTTGCAACTGCAGCAAGCTTAGAAGTTTGTCCAATGCAAATGGCTGAAGGTATTGTTGTTTTAAAATTAACGAATCAACCTTTAGGTAAATATTCAGTTAGCATTAAAGATGAAAATGGTGTTGTTGTAATGACTCAAAACGTAAATTACGATGCTACTGCTACTGCTCAAACAGTTAAATTTGGTAAAGCACTTGCAGGCGGTACTTATACAATTGATGTAGTAAGACCAGATAACACTAGGAAATCTGAAACTGTATTATTGTGGTTATAATTTTTATAAAATTCATTCAAAGTATTTCAATCTCTTTCCAAAACTTATTAATCAACTGATACCTGATAAATAATTAAAAAAAGTGCCGAAAGGCACTTTTTTTATTAGTACTAATTGCTCCCGAAATTATCCGACTTGTATATTTTTAATTCACTGGATCATCTTGTAGTATAAATAAACAGTCTTATTTAATTTGCTTCAAAACAAAACTTTTGGATCTTCTGTTGATTTACTTCACTGCAAATAACCGGAAGCATTGCATTCTCCGTTTCAGTTCTGTCTATCCCGTAGGTAATTCATAAATTTCTATAAGCTAAAACAGATACGTAGTATCATCATTTGGTTTGTAATTTCCGCAATCAAAGGTAATTATACGTTTATCTGCCTGGGGAAAGTGCATTCGATAATGCTACATTATTCCTAAAATTTGCCTTATAAAAGGCCTAAATGGTTAAAAGTATACTGTATTTAAAGTAAAATTTCAATAAACTGAGTATTTTTACGCATTTTGTTTAAATATTTTTATGAGTGAATTGTGTTGATTATCAATTAGTTATTGATCAATAAACGTATTTTTCGTAAAAAATGCAGTAAATTCCACATCTTTTACGCAATATGGAGAGTACTTTCACGTTTTAGTATAGGAAATACCGAATGTATTTTCCGAAACCCTGAAAAAGAAAAAAATGAAAGCTTTAAAAACAACAATTGCCATCTTAGTTTTAACTATCGCTACTAATGCTTCTTTTGCACAGATCGATACCAGAGATTTTCCAACAACTCATACTTGTCCAAAATCTAAAACTAAACAAGCTTCAATTAAAGTTTGTCCTTTGCAAATTGCAAACGGAATTGTTGTAGTAAAAATGAACAATCAACCACAAGGTGAATATACGGTTCAAATCGCCGATGAAAATGGTAACGTATTAATGACAAAAGCAGTTAATCATAATGTAACTGCAGCTTCTGAAACAGTAAACTTTGGTAAAAACTTGACCGGAGGTACTTATACAATCGAAGTTGTCACTCCAAACAAAGCAAAACAATCTGAAACAGTAATGTTGTTGATGTAATCCTTTACATCAACAATATTCTTTCAGGCTCTCGTTCAACAATCATCATTTTACATAATTTTTCTTAAGGACATCAATCATCATGTATTTAGTTAAAACCCTTTGCTTAGCACTTTTTACTGCCTTATTTTTTACTTCTTGTGAAAAAGGAGTAGCTGTTTCCACTGACGATCTTGTACAAGTTAAATTCATCAATGCTACCGGTAAATCTATTGCCAACGGCACAATTGAAGGTAATTACATTATTGGGTATTTAGAAGATGGAGCCGAAACAGGTTACATCAATTTCAAAAGTTTCGGAACTGATACCGGTATGCCTGATATGCCATTTACCGCTGAAGTAGGAGGATCTTACAGAGAAAGTAACTCTAAGTTTTATTTCTGCGGAACTGAAAAAAGTAAATTACTGCCAGGCAAATACACAATTGTTATCAGTACGGTAGAACTTCCGATAGGAGAGTACATGAATCTTCAATTCAAACATTAATTTTGTAGCGACTCTACGGCTTCAGTTGCAAAATCTACATTACTATAGTCTTTAACAATATTGTATAAAGTATCTCTCTCAACCGGTCTGCGTTTTACCTGTTTAATCAAGGTTACTAATTCTTCTGTACTCATTGCCGGTGTTTGTTCCTCGCTACCCGCCATGCTGTAAATTTTTGTAGAATCATCTATCGTTCCATCAATATCATTTACGCCGAATGATAAACTCATTTGAGCATTTTCTCTTCCAAGCATTGGCCAGTAAGCTTTCAGGTGAGGGAAATTATCTAAATAAATTCTTGCAATTGAATACAATCGCATGTCTTCGGTGATCGTACTTTCGGCCACATAACTCATTTCATTATCATGATTTCTGAATTTCAACGGAATGAAAGTATTGAAGCCATGTGTTTTATCCTGTAGTTCTCTCAATCTTTTCATATGATCGATTCTGTCTTCATATTTTTCAATGTGACCATACAACATTGTTGCATTGCTATGCATACCTAAGTTATGAGCAGTTTCATGAATTTTTAACCAGCCGTCGGCATTTACTTTATCTGCTGCAATTTGTTCTCTAATGGCTGGAGCAAAAATTTCTGCGCCGCCACCGGGCAAACTATCCAAACCTGCGGCATGTAATTGTTTCATGCCTTCTTCAATACTCAATTTTGCTTTTCTAAACATATAATCCAATTCAACAGCAGTAAATGCTTTTACATGTAGTGAAGGACGATGGGCTTTTATTTTTTGCATGAGTTCGATAAAATATTCCATATTCATTTTTGGATGAACACCACCAACAATATGTACTTCGGTAATTGGTTTATTATCGTAGCTCTTTACAATATCAAGCATTTGATCAATACTTAATTCCCAGCCTTCTTCTTTGTGTGCATACAATTTTGAGTAGGAACAAAATTTACAACTGAATACACAAACATTGGTTGGTTCAATGTGAAAATTTCTGTTGAAATAAGTGGTGTCACCATGCAATCTTTCTCTGATAAAATTGGCTAGAGCGCCAACAAAAGGCAGAGAGCCTTTCTCAAAAAGTGTTATGCCTTCGGCATCGGTGATCCTTTCATTGTTCTTAACTTTTTGTGCTATTGTTTTCAGGGATAAGTCTGAAGTAGTATTGATCAACGTATCTATAGAAGCCTTCATCACGAATATTTTTGCAAAGTTATGTAAGCGATGGTTAAAACAAAAACTATAGTTTTTGTAGATAAAACTGTCGTTTTTGTTAAATAAAAATGTTTATCTTCCAATTTAAATAAAAATTGATAGTATGAATCTAAAGATGCGATTAACAGTAATGAGTTTCCTGCAGTTTTTTGTGTGGGGAATCTGGTTAATATCCCTTGGTGGTTACATGTTTGCAAACTTTAATAATCCTATTGACCCATCTTTAGGTTCAAAAGTAGGAAACACATATGGTACGATGGGGTGGGCTTCGTTATTTATGCCTGCTTTAATGGGTATAATAGCAGATAAATATATACGGGCAGAAATTGTATTGGGGTTGTGTCATATACTTGCCGGTGCCGGGTTGTATTATACCAGTACAGTGACCAGTGCCGGCGATATGTATTGGGCTATTTTATTGGTAAGTTGTTTTTATATGCCAACTATCGGGTTGAGTAATACCGTTTCTTATGTGTTGTTGAGTAAAAATAATTATGATGTACAAAAATCGTTTGCCCCTATTCGTGTTTGGGGAACGGTTGGTTTTATTGTTGCAGAGTGGGCTGTTGATCTGTTAGGGTGGACACAAAACAATACTCAATTTTATTTTGCTGCAGTTGCCAGTATTTGTACAGGTTTATATTGCTTCTCAATGCCAAGAATTGAGATCAGCAAATCCACAGAAGAAAAATCATTCATTACTCGGTTGGGGCTAGATGCATTTCAATTGTTTAAGAAACCGATCATGGCAAAGTTCTTTTTATTTGCAATGTTTCTTGGAGCGGCGCTACAAATTACCAATATGTTTGGCAATCCTTTTCTTTGGGATTTCGGAAAAAATCCTGCTTATGCAGATAGCTTTGCCGTAAAACATAGTAATATTCTGATCTCACTTTCGCAGATATCCGAAACCTTATTCATTTTAGCTATACCGTTTTTCTTAAGACGTTTTGGTATAAAAATAGTGATGCTCATCAGCATGATCGCATGGGTGCTTAGGTTCGGTTTATTCGGTTTGGGTAATCCGGATCCGTCTTTTGGTTTATGGTTACTTGTACTTTCAATGATTGTTTATGGAATGGCATTTGATTTCTTCAATATATCCGGTTCGTTATTTGTTGACCGTGAGGCAAAACCCAGTATCCGTGCTAGTGCTCAAGGTCTTTTCATGTTAATGACGAATGGCCTTGGGGCAATTTTGGGAGGAATATTTGCAGGGAAAATAGTGGATCATTTTTCAGATGCTGCCGGTAATAAAGATTGGCCAAATATATGGTTTAGCTTTGCTGCATATGCTTTGGCGATTGCAGTTATGTTTCTTTTGACTTTTAAATATAAGCATGATCATAAGGCAGTAGAAAATATTAGTCATTAACCTTGCTATAAAATATTTTAGCCGGGAATACGGTAAGACATAAATCATTCAATAAAATGTCTTACCGTGTTTCCGGCTAATTTTTTATATACTATTTATTTGAGATGTTGTTAATCAAAAAGATCAGAGGACAAATATCGATCTCCACGATCGCATATAATACATACGATCACTCCTGAATTAAGTGTTTTAGATAATTCCACAGCGGCATGAACAGCGCCACCACTGCTCATTCCGCTAAATATGGCTTCTTCTTTAGCCAAACGTTTTGCCATGATACGGGCATCTTGTTCTCCCAATTCAATAATGCTGTCAATTTGTTTTCTGTCGAATATTTTTGGTAGATAAGCTTCCTGCCATTTACGAATGCCTGGTATTCTTGAGCCTTCTGTTGGTTGGCATCCAATGATCTGAATACCCGGATTTTGTTCTTTTAAAAATCTTGATACACCCATGATGGTTCCGGTAGTACCCATCGATGATACAAAATGTGTGATGGTATTATGTGTGTCTCTCCAAATTTCAGGGCCGGTAGTACGGTAATGCATATTCGCATTATCCGGATTGTCAAATTGATTCAACATTACATAGCCACCCTTAGCAACTTGTTCTTCTGCATAATCTCTGGAGCCTTCCATTGATTTTTGTTTTGGGGTAAGGGTAACTTTTGCACCAAATGCCTGCATCGTTAAGATCCTTTCCCTCGTTGCATCTTCAGGCATTACCAATTCGATATCAATTTTAAATAAGCTTGCAATCATTGCTAATGCAATGCCTGTATTGCCACTGGTTGCTTCAATTAATTTTGTACCTTCTTTTATTTCACCTCTGTCAATTGCACCTTTTATCATGCCGTAGGCTGCTCTGTCTTTTACACTGCCACCCGGATTATGCCCTTCTAATTTTGCAAAGATCCTTACGTTTTTATTCTCGATCACATGCTTTAATTCTACCATCGGTGTATTGCCTACCAGATCTAAAATACTTGCCATATACTGCTGTTTGTATATCAAAATTATGTGATAATAATAGAAAATCTTTCAAAAAATGAGGGTTATTGGGTATTGCCGAACATAAATGTTTGAACGACTTTAGTTATATGGAAAACAGGGAAGGATCGTACCTTTTAAAATTTCAACAAAACAACAAAATTGCATTGGTGCTCATACTGGTACCGGTATTGGGTGTTTTGCTTTTATTGTTGCCGTTAGTGCTGCTGAACATTAATTTGCCGGAGTGGGGGCTATTTGGCATTATAATGTTGGCTATCGTATTGGTGGTGATTTTTACAATATACCTGGTGGTGAAAAAAACAACAGTAGATTGTAATGTGTATTTGAGCGAAGAAGGGTTCGGTTATGAATTGCAGCAGTCGTCTTTTTTGTATTCCCGGAAAAAGTTTTTCAGCTCCTGGGAAAATATTTCAAATATTTCAGACAATATCGATACTAAAAACGACCTGATCTTTTATCAGGTAAGTTTCACTGATCCGAAATTTACGGCCACATTCAATTATAAGCAAGATCATGAAGCCGATATTCAAGCTTTTTGGAGCGACCTGATGCGATACAAAAATCAGTTTAATCTCGTGCACAAAAACGGTAAACAGATCAGTGATGTAGGGTTTTACGAAACCAGAACAGCGTGGTTATTAACACAAATTACTTATCTGTTGTTGTTAGGTGTATTTTTTGTAAAAGTTGTATATCCTTATGCCATCAGTTGGTGGCGTGTAATCAGTTTTATTGCATTTGCACTTCTTTGGTTGGTCAATTACCACACAAATCGGTTACGAAAAAAATAAAACAGTGAATTATGAAAAGCTTTCAGTGATTGCTTCTATTTGTTTGGTTGTTTTAAAATAGGTAGTTAGTTTTTCTATCACACCTTCTACCAATGCATCAGGACAGCTTGCACCACTTGTGATGAGAATTTTTACGGGATCTTTTTTAGGAAGAAAATCTGTTGTAGTTAATTCTTCTTTAGTATGATAATTATAATGTACGATTGTTGAATCCGAAATGATCTTATCTGCCGTATTGATGAAGTAAGTTGGTAATTTATCTTCGCACAGTTCTACAAGGTGTGATGTATTGCTGCTGTTATAACCACCTACCACAATAGCAAGATCAGCTTCGGTTTGTAGCAAACCATACACCGCAGTTTGATTGTCGTTGGTTGCATAACAAAGAGTATCCCTTGTGTCGGCAAATCTTTCTTCAATGCTGGCAGTTGTTAAGCTATATGTTTTGATCATTACTTGTTTTAAAAAATCCGCAATGGCCTGTGTATCACTTGCAAGCATGGTAGTTTGGTTCACAACTCCAATTCTTTGAAGGTCTTTTGTTACATCAAATCCTTCAGAATATTTTCCATTGAATGTTGAATAAAATTCATTTGCTTTTTTTTCTCCGGTGATGAATTTACTCAATTCAATTGCTTCATTCATGTCATTTACAACAACAGTAGGTGTGTGTGATGCTGCATGAGAAAAAGTAGCTCTTGTTTCTTCATGTGTAGGTTTGCCATGCACCACTACTGTATAATTCTTTTGTGCTATCTGTTCACTTCTGTTCCATACTTTTTCTACAAACGGACAGGTGGTGTTATATTTTTCTGTAGGGATGCCGATCTTATTTAATTTTTCTTCAATAGCGAGTGTTGTACCGAATGCAGGGATGATCACTACGTCATCTTTGGTTAATGTTTCAAAAGGAACAAGCTGTTTGCCATATGTGTCTTGTAAAAATTGTACGCCTCTTTCTAGAAGATCCGCATTTACCTGCGGATTGTGGATCATCTCACTTAATAAAAAAATACGCTTACCCGGGTTCTCCTCAACTGTTCTGAAAGCAATATCAATTGCATTTTCAACCCCGTAACAGAATCCGAAATGTCTTGCAAGATAAATTTGTAGCGGCCCAAAATCAAGCAGCGTAGGAGAGAAGTCTTTCTTCATCTTATCCTCTTGCTTGCGTTTATTTTTTATTGCGGCAATTAATGGGCTTCTATATATGATCGGAACGTTAAACTGTTTCATTGTGTGCTATGCAACTGCAAAGATACAAATGTTGCACTAGTTTATTAAAAGGCGATTGCGGACTTATTTTTGTGAGTAAATGTCAATAAACACCCTTTATCTTATTGTTTTTGATAAAGTAAATTTTGGTTTGTTCTACTACTGAATTGCTATTAGAAAATATTCTTTCTTTAGTAATAATTCGATCTTCCAACACAAGCTTTTCTTTTATTTCTATGTGAGTATCAGGTGATGTTGCAAATAGTTTTGCATACGCTTTTCGCATTTTATTTTTTCCTTTTTCAAATGACTTGGTTGAGAAGTTATAAAACTCAACATTATCTGCATATGGTTCAAGAAACGCTTCAATATTTCTTGTGTTATAAGCATTTATTTGCCTTTGTACCAATGCAAATGTTGTTTCTTTTACTAATGTATCGGGGTTTATAACAATACCTTTATTAATAATGCTATTGATTTTTGTAAGATTATCAAGGTCATCAATAGGGTTTGCGTCTAACAAAACCATATTAGCTTTTTTGCCGACGGTAATGCTACCAAAACTATCTTCTTTGCCCAGCACTTTTGCTCCGTTAATGGTGGCTGATTGAATGATTTGCCAGTTGTTTAGTCCACTGCTTTGCATAGCTTTCAATTCTTTGATAAATGAAGTGGCATGTTGAGTGCCGATATTGCCTGCATCCGTTCCTGCAGCTATTATTACACCTGCATCTATCATTTTTTTAAGGTTGATCTTTCGGATTGAATCAGCCATATGTGATGACGAAACCGTTTTGTTTGAAGTAGCCCATTTATAATATTTCCGGATCAATATAGTGTCGGGTAAATGTTGCAGGTCTAATAAAGAGCCTATTGTCGTTGGGTTAGATCTAACCAGATCATAATAAGTGTAGTTCTTTTTTTGTGCGAATGTGTTATCATAACCATCAGCAACAATTAAGGTAGGGCAGAGGATCACATTTTTGTCTTTCAGTAATTTGATGAAATCATCAGATACAACCTCGTCTTCTATCTGGTGTACTAAAAAGTCGCAACCATTTTCAACAGCCAGTTGTGCAGTAATTCTTTCTGTTGCATGAACGGTAACTTTTAATCCGTTTTTATGAGCCTCTTCAATTATAACTTTAAACATTGGAAGAAATGCTCTGGCGCTAGCTTCAACGCTATCAGGTTCGGTTATGTACCACACTTTTATGAAATCTGCATTAAAACTGATTTCTTCCTGTACAGCTTTTTTAGCTTCTGCAATTGTTTTAATAAGTTTAAAAGGCTCATCTGCTTTTAAGCCCAGGTAAACGTCCGGCTCCCAAGTAGTGAGTAAAGCTCCTGTCATGGAAACTGATGGGACGTCTTTTCTTCCTTTAAAGTTTTTTCTTTGTATCAAAAAGCTGTCTGAGGCACCTACATCAATAACATTGGTAATACCTTCTCGAAGGTACCTTTTCAACAGATCTTCCATATTAGTATGCACCCAGTCAAGCTCTTTTTCGTAAGGCACATTTTCTCTAAGGTCGATGGCGTCAGGTCTTGTGTACAAGCCGCCGCTTTGAAAAAAGTGTATATGTGCATCGGTCATACCGGGTAATAAAAATTTGCCATACCCATCGATCATTCTTGCAGTTGAATGTGGAACCATTTTTTTCGAAGAAGCAATTGTTGAAATAACCCCATTTTTAATGATAACCGTTTGTTTTGGTATCAACTGTTTTTTCTCAACATCTACGATTGTTACATTAGTGATATAGTAGGTCTGACAATAAACGCCGAGTGAAAAAGATATCACCACACTCAAAAAAAATATTTTTTTGATCATTAGTTAGTTTGTTTTACAGGTACGTGTTTAAATTATTTTCCTAATGAAATACTAAGAGAAAGTGTTGGTTGCGTTCGATAACAAAATGCATTATTGAACGGAGCTACAACTCTGTTATTTTGTAACGCAAATGTAGCTGCTTTCTTTTTTTTATTACCGGCACTGATGAAGTATGGGACGCTGATAAGAGTGCAAGCAATACCACTTGCTATTATAATTCCTCCCGTGAAATCTTGTTCATAGGTTGAGTTTTCACGTTTGTTAGCATCAATAATTGCGCCGGTAATAATTGTTGCGGCGCCGGTGCCTAATAATATCCAAGCGGCTGTTTTATGATTTTTACTTTTTTTAAGATATTCTTCTTTTGTGCTGCCTTCCGTTTGTGCAACAACAAGACTGCAAAAGAAAAAAAAGGATAGTAGTATAATAGCAATTTTTTTCATAACCTAAGTCGGTTTGGTGAGATATTTATTTCACTCAATGTACAAAACCAATGCTGAAAATCCAACTAATCATTCAAGAAGCGTTTGGAGATGTTCGGAAATGTTTTAACAAATTATATTGAAAAGCTTTTTTAGTTTAGAGGAAAGTTAAAATTCAACTATGCATTTAATTATACGCTAAGTTTCCAAGACGCTGCTTTCATTGTTCACTTTAAAATGCATAAATATGAAAGCAAATGAAAAACCCCTTTTAATGCTTATGGCGGTAATGGCTTTGAGCATATTTCAAACTAAAGCTCAGCTCTTGAGTAATATGAGTATAGGAGTCAATGCTGGAGCCTATATTTATCAGGGAGATCTTACTCCATCTTTCGCTGGTTCTATAAAAACTCCTTCTGCCGGATTTAGTCTGTATGCTCAAAAAGCATTCAGCGATTATCTTTCTTTTCGATTGAATTTTAGTGCGGCCAAATTAAGAGCAGATGAAAGTAAATACAATAATGCTTTCAGACAACAAAGGGCTTTTAGTTTTTCAACTCCGTTGAAGGAATTGTCCGGTTTAGTTGTGTGGAATCTCAAGGGAAGTAATTTTAATAATTACGGGAAATCTCCTTACTTATTTACCGGTATTGGTTTTTCTTTTTTGAATGTGTCGCAAGATTATTCAAGGGTAGATACTGCTGCTTTAAAAGATCCGACATTACTTACAAATATATCAAGAGATGTTGCTCATGGAACGCCTAAAGTGTTGCCGGTAATACCCATAGGTGTTGGAATGGATTTTCCGCTTTCGCAAAGATTGTTCCTTTCAACAGAAGCAGCTTATCGGTTTTCTTTTTCCGATTATATTGATGGATTCAGTTTGTCTGCAAATCCTTACAGAAAGGATAGTTACTATAGTGTAAGTGTTGGATTGAAATATCGCTTTTATGATGGCGATGATTCCGGAGGAAAAAAGAATAACAAGTCGGGTTGCCCAGCCAATGTTTATTAACTCTAAACAAAGTGGTTTGATTTTTGTTTAAAGGCAACAAATAATTGGTTAACTTTATTAAAACAAAACGAGCCATGAAAAATAGATTAAGATATATTGCTGCAACTTTTTTTGGTGTGATCATTTTAAGTGCTTCTGCGATGGCACAAGAGAAAATTAAAGGAGAGGAGGTAGCGTATAAATTAAACGGAGTAACCATGATCGGTTATGTTGCATATGATAGCACAATACAAGGTAAGCGACCTGCTGTAGTAGTAGTTCATGAATGGTGGGGAAGTGGTGATTATGTTCGAAAAAGGGCTCGTATGCTAGCAGAATTAGGCTACATTGCTATTGCTGCCGATTTATATGGCGATGGTAAAATGGCCGGCGATCCTGCAACTGCAAAAGAGTTTGCAATGGTATTATATAATAATCCCAATTTGGCAAAGCTGAGAATTGAAGCTGCAATAAATAAGGTGAAAGAATATGCTCAAACCGATCCGGATAAGATTGCAGCAATTGGTTATTGCTTTGGTGGTTCAATGGTTTTGAATGCAGCAAAAATGGGGGCAGATCTTGAAGGCGTGGTAAGCTTTCATGGAGGGTTGGCAGGGGTGCCGGCTACAACAAACAGTACAAAGGGAAAAATATTAGTATGTCATGGTGGAGCAGATAAATTTATCAGTGAAGAAGAGATCAAGGCGTTTAAACATAATCTCGATTCCGTAGGTGTAGATTATACATTCAAAGTGTATAAAAATGCTACGCATGCGTTTTCCAATCCTAAAGCTACAGAAACAGGAATAAAATTTAATATGCCTATCAAATACAACGAAAAAGCTGATCGAAGATCCTGGAAAGAAATGAAAAAATTTCTTAAAGAAATTTTCAAATAGAATAATTATTTACTCAACCATTTGTCAAGGTGTGTTGAGATCAATTTTGATTCAACCATAAATCCATCGTGACCGTAAGAGGAATCGATCTCTATCAATGATGCATTAGGAATATGCTTTGCTAGGAATTGTTGTTCAATCAGCGGACAAAGAATATCACTTGTAATGCCGATCAATAAGGTACGTTGATGAATGCGTTGAAGTATAGGTTCTAGCTTACCACCACGGCCTCTACCTATATGGTGACTATCCATGCTTTTTGTAAGTAACCAATAACTGGTTGCATTAAAGCGTTTTATTAGTTTATCTCCTTGATGGTTGATGTACGAAGAGGCTTTATAATTGTCTAATTTTTCAAAATCTTCATCAGTTTGTTTTTCTACCATGATGCCATAATTCCGGTAAGTGAGCATACCCAAAGCACGGGCAGCTTTTAACCCTTTTGCTCCTGCTTCAGGAGAGTCCGTCTTCCATGTACAATCGGCTTCAATAGCCAAACGTTGGGCTGTATGCGTAGCAATTCCCCAGGCACTTTCTGTCGCTGAAGTAACAAGCAGGAAAAGGTTGTCAATTACTTCTTTTTCCATAATACACCATTCTAAAGCCTGGTATCCCCCCATACTTCCACCCATGATCAAAAATATTTTATCAATCCCAAGGTGTTTGCGGAGTAAAATATGGGCTTTAACCATATCCCTGATGGTTACTTCAGGAAAACTATTGTAATAAGGTTTATTATTAGTGGGATTAGTGCTTAAAGGGCCGCTGCTCCCATAACATGAGCCTAGAATATTGGCACAGATGATAAAATACTTCTTAGGGTCAATTATATGGCCTTCTCCAACCAAACCATCCCACCAGTCTGCGGCATCCGAGTTTGCTGTTAAAGCATGACAAACCCATACTACATTACTCTTTTCGGCGTTTAAAGTACCGTAAGTCGTGTATGCTACGGTAATTTCGGGTAGAGATTGACCGTTCTCGAGCTCAAATTGATGTTGATGATGAAAAAACTCCATTAATAGGTTTTCGATTGAAAATGCAAAGTAAAGGCTTGCAAGAATTATATTTGCAAAAATATTGAATAAATGATAGAAATAAATTTAAACCGTGTTAATGGCGACTGTGGTTTTGAAGCTACAGATGCTAATGGCCATGTTGTTCGTATGGATACCAGCCCGGAAACCGGCGGTAACGACTATGGTGTACGTCCTATGCAGGTAATTTTGATGGGCTTGGGCGGTTGTAGTGCTATTGATATTGTTATGATCTTGAAAAAACAGCGTCAGTCTGTTGATGGCTTTTCTATTAAGATCGAAGGAGAAAGAGAAAAAGGAAAAGAGCCGTCTTTATGGGAAAATGTGAAATTGGTGTTTGAACTAAGAGGTAATATTGACCCTGAAAAAGCTGCAAGAGCATGTGAATTGTCTATGAACAAATATTGCTCCGTTGCTGAAACTTTACGTAGAGGAGGCACTAACCTTACCTGGGCAGTGAGAGTCATCAATTGATTTGGTGATTTGGAAATTTGAAGATGAGAGCTATCTAAGTCACATACTCCAATTCTAGATTTTTAATTTTTAATTATTCATTACCGGATGCATCCAATTACAAAAGCGATACGAACAAGAGTTGATCAGACAAATGAAATGGAACACTCGTCACCGTTATTTTTGACGAGTAGCTTTGGCTTTGACAATGCTGAAGATATGAGAGCCGCTTTTGCTGATGAGACAAATGATAATATCTATAGCAGATTTAGTAATCCTACTGTTCAGGAATTCACCGACAGGGTGGTAGCTTTGGAAGGAGCTGAGGCAGGTTATGCAACAGCATCTGGCATGAGTGCCATATTTGCATCAATGATGGCCTTACTCAAAAGTGGCGATCATTTGGTTGCATGTAGTTCTATTTTCGGCAGTACTGTTACTGTACTAAATAAATATTTACCAAACTATGGTATTCAGATTACTTATGTACCTGCAAATGATCTTAGTCAATGGGAGGCTGCTATCAAGCCAAATACAAAAATGCTTTATTTGGAAACGCCGACCAATCCTGCGTTGGATGTGATCGATCTTGCTACTGTAAGTGCATTAGCAAAAAAGCACAATCTTATTTTAAATGTAGATAATTGTTTTGCTACACCGGTATGTCAGCGTCCGATCGATTTTGGAGCTGATCTGGTAGTGCATTCTGCCACAAAGTGGATGGATGGACAGGGGAGAGTATTGGGTGGTGTAGTAGTTGGTAAAAAAGAATTGATCCATAATATTTATTTGTTCTGTCGTAGTACCGGGCCTGCTTTGTCTCCGTTCAATGCATGGGTATTAAGTAAGAGTTTAGAAACATTAGATGTTCGTATGGAACGTCATGCTTCTAATGCATTGGCATTGGCAAAAGCTTTAGAAGGACATGATAAAATAGCTTCCTTGAAATATCCTTTCCTTGCAAGTCATCCGCAAAATGCCATTGCAGTTAAGCAAATGAAAAATGGCGGCGGCTTGGTTGCCTTTGAATTAAAAGGCGGTTTGGAAAGCGGAAGAAAATTCTTAGATGCTTTAGAGATGCTTTCACTTACTGCAAACTTAGGAGATGTTAAAAGTATTGCTTCTCATCCTGCAAGTACAACACATGCAAAATTGTCGGAAGCAGAAAGAACAGCGGTGAACATAACGCCTGGGCTTATACGCATTTCTGTTGGGTTAGAGCATATTGATGATATCCTTGCAGATGTATTGCAGGCGCTAGATAAGTGTTAAAGTTGTATTTAATGCCACAGAATGAAATTTTGTAATAATTGTATAAGTCTTCTTTTGATTTTGCTGCTAATTACGATGTCAAGTTGCTCATTGGGGATGTTGCTGTTTTATCGTGACTCAAAAACTTCTACTGTCTACAAAAGTTCAGATTCGAAAAAGGACTATTTTAAGATAGATGCAACTACACTTTCCCATTGCGGTTGTACACAACTTACAATTACAAATTATAAAAATGGGGAACGAGATTTTATTATCAGATATGGAATGGGAACATATGCAGGTAAAATTATCTATAAGAATAATTCTGTTACAAAAGAAAGCGATACTGTTTGGTTGAAGTTTACTACTCTTGAAAATTATACGATCAAATTTAATTCGATTGACAGTTTGATCCTTAAAGTAATTGACTCTTTTGCAGTCAGCAAACCAAAGGGAGTTGTATATCCCATTAATAAGCCAATGTTCAAGGGTTATATTAAAGACCTCTCCAAAAATAAATAAAATCTATATAACGATTTTTAGATCAATCCAAAAGAAGTCCCCGTGCTGAATTCATTTCCCGGTGCAACGGTAATAATGTCGTCTAAAGCGTTAACGGCTTCCACACAAATAAATGTTTTGTAACCATCATCCGCAATATCACCAATGTTTTTTGTGGTAGCTTCCCCAGGGTTCCAAACCACCGTTATTTTACTGCCGGTTTTACCAACTGCAATTGTTCTAGCTAAACGACGGTCTTCAATGATACAATCATTGGTATGGTTAACATAACGACGGTTTTCTTCTTTAGCAATAAGTAATAATGCTTCTTCCTGAGTTTTTAGTTCATTACTGCCGGCTTCGTAATAGCCTGTGTTTTGCAGTCCTGCAATAGTAATATTTGAAAGATCGCTTACATTGAAATAGGTATGTAAGGCATCCGTATAAGTAAATGTATCTGTGCCGGTATTCTTAACTGATAAACTAATCGTCAATTTTTCTCCGACAGTAACGGTGATGGTTGCAACAAAATCATGTGGCCACATCTTTTTTGTTTCTTCATTTGATGATAAGATGAGCCCTATTTCTGTGGCGCCATCTGCCAATACATTGATCCATTTTATACTCCAGAATGATAATCTTGCAAAACCATGTTGTGGTTTTTGATTATCATCTGCATGAGGCCCAAACCAAGGAAAACAAACGGGTACGCCACCTCTGATAGGCTTGCCTGCTTCAAAAGCAGATTGGTCACTCATCCATAAAACCTCTTCTTCGCCAATGGGCTGATAGCTTAATACATGTGCTCCATACAAGGAGATAATTGCTTTCGCAAAATGATTGTTGATTGTTATAAATGGTAAGCCACCATTTCCTTCAGAAAAAAATATTTGTTCTTCAATACCAAATTGTTGGTTGAGTGCTGCAATCGTCATGGCAAAAAATTTAGGGTAAAAATAGTAATTACAATTGTTCTGCTATCTCATCCATAGAAATTGCAGAATGACTCTCATCAAAAATACACTCTCCGTTCTTAATTAAAAGTACTTGAGGAGATTCATGATAAACAGAAAAATCTTCAGCTATCTTGTTAGAGATGTTTTTATGAGCAATTAGATCTAAAAAATAAAAATCTACTCCTTCCGGAATAATACTTCTCTCTAGACGACTTTTTGCAACACCGCTTATCGAACAGCGGGTACTGTGCTTAAAAATGAGTTGCGGTTTTTGAGTAGAAAGCTTTTTGATCTCTTCAACTTGAGTCTCAAGGGTAATCGGTATCCACTGCATGATATTCAACTAATTTTATATTAGTGAATGATTCCCTGTGCACCAGGGCATCCTGTTTTACGACTTGGATGACAACTGCTTACAAATAAAGCAATTGTGCAGATTGTCAAAAGGGCGAAAAGTATTTTTTTCATGTAATATTGTTTATCTGAGCAGATATATTATTTTGCAAATATACTAAATCTTTAGTTTTATATGAATGGTAACGATTTGTCTATTAAAGTACTATCTTGCTTTCTGTTATAGTTGCTTGACTTACAAAATACTATAACGTAAAAAATGACCCTTTTATTTACAACCCAAAAAAAATAAATTCCGCAATGTCCTTACAATTAACTCGTCCGATTGCCTTTATTGATCTGGAAACTACAGGTGTAAGTCTTACCGCCGACAGGATCGTTGAAATTGCTATTATCAAAATTCTGCCTGATGGTACAAGGCAGGTTAAACGCAAACTAATTAATCCACAAATACCTATTCCTCAGCAATCTTCAGATATCCATGGTATTACAGATGAGATGGTGAAAGATGCTCCTACATTTAAACAAGCTGCAAACGAATTAAAGCAGTTCATTGAGAATTGTGATCTGGGTGGATATAACAGCAACAGGTTTGATATTCCGTTACTTATGGAAGAATTTCTTCGTTCAGGTTTAGAGATGGATCTTACCACAAGACGAATGGTAGATGTACAACATATTTTCTATACGATGGAACCACGTACACTAACTGCTGCGTATAAGTTTTATTGTCAAAAAGATCTGGTAGGGGCGCATGGAGCGGAAGCAGATGTATCGGCAACCATTGATGTATTACTTTCACAAATGGATAGGTATCCTCAATTGGGTACAACCGTCGATTCAATTCTTGCATCTATCGGTGAAGAAAAGATCGTTGACTATGCAAGAAGATTTGTGTTTGATGATAAAAATGTAGAGGTCTTTAATTTCGGCAAACATAAGGGAAGACCTGTTTTAGATGTATTAAAAGCTGAGCCTCAATACTACGACTGGATGATGAGAGGTGATTTTCCCCTGCATACCAAACAGAAGCTAACCGAAATATTAAATCGCAGCCTGTTAAAAAACAACTAAAAGAGCGTATTGTTTACAATAAGTTGACAGTGCTTTGCAGTAAATGATGTACTTTCGTAACACACTTTAGTGGCTTTGGAAAAACTTGTTATCATACCAACCTACAATGAAAAGGAGAACATTGAAGGTATCATTGCGGCAGTAATTAACCTGCAACAGGATTTTCATGTGCTGATAATTGATGACGGTTCTCCTGACGGAACAGCTTCTATTGTAAGATCTTTATTTGACCAATATCCCGGCGTACTGTTTCTAGAAGAAAGAAAAGGCAAGCTAGGTTTAGGTACAGCTTATATCCACGGATTTAAATGGGGTTTGGAAAAAGGCTATCAATATATCTTTGAAATGGATGCCGATTTTTCTCATAATCCTGGAGACCTACCAAGATTATATGATGCTTGTAAAAAAGGAGCAGGTGTTGCTGTGGGTTCAAGATATGTAAAAGGTGGAAACGTAGAAAATTGGCCATCTGATCGTATTGCTTTATCAAAAGGCGCCTCCTTATACACCAGAATAATTACATGGATGCCGGTAATGGATCCTACCGCCGGTTTTGTGTGCTACCGCAGAGAGTTTTTAGAAACACTTAATTTTTCCTCTATACATTTTGTCGGTTATGCGTTTCAGATAGAAATGAAATTTGCCGCCTGGAAACTAGGATTTAAAATAGTAGAAGTGCCCATCACTTTTATTGATAGAAAATTTGGAGATAGTAAGATGAACAAAGGCATCGTTAAAGAGGGTATCCTCGGCGTATTGAAATTAAGATGGATGAGCATTTTTAAAAACTACCGGAAGAAAGTAGCCAATACTTTCGATGATACTACCACAACTTTCACTCAGCAACGTGAAGTTGCCTTGGAAGGAAAATAATTTTCCCGTTTTATGTAATACTATTCAAAACCGCATCATCAATGCAAAACCATTGTATGAATGCAGTTCAACTAAATATTGCAAAACCCTGTCATGAAAACTGGGATGCAATGACACCTACCGAGAAAGGAAAATTCTGTTCCTCTTGCCAAAAAACCGTAGTAGATTTTACATTAATGAGTGATGGCGAATTGCTCAGGTATCTTTCCTCGATAAAAGAAAAAAACATTTGTGGTAACCTCTACACTGATCAATTGAATCGGCCTATTTTGATGCCAAAAGAACCGGCAAAACCTTTGCCATGGTACTGGAGTTTTGTGATGATGATCTCGTTACTTTTTTCGAAGTCTTTATTAAAGGCTCAGTCGGTAAAAGGAGAGGTTAGTACAAGACCAACAAATGAAAATGTTTTGTTGAGAGGGAAGATCAAGTGTGTAAAGCCTGTTGACACAGATACTATACCTGCCGATAAGCCACTACTGGATACTTTGGTAAATGATACTGTTGTTGTAACTGGGTATGTGACTAAAAAGGTGCAAGATGTAACGGGAGCTATTACAATAATTAAATCGCCTAAGCCTAAACTTTATGTAGTTGACGGTGTAGTTGAAGAAAGTATATCAGATATTGATCCTAAACAGATAGAATCTATTGATGTGCTGAAAGAATCTCCGTCATCAGTTATATATGGAAGAATTAGTTCAGACGTAGTAGTCATCACTACTAAAAAGAAAACGACATCAGAACTTCCTGAAAAAATCACCCGATTTTTTCAGGATACATTAACGAGTATTACAAGTATAAAAAATGAGCAGATCAGGGTTTATCCAAATCCGTTAATGGCAGGTGAACGAATTACCGTTGCATTTAAAGTTAAAAATGCAGGGATATTCAATCTGACAATTCTTAACGATTTAGGAGTAGCGGTTCTGCAAAAAAAGATTACGGTCAATATAAAAAAACATGTAGAATCGTTGGAAACATTAACTACATGGACTAGTGGAATGTATTTTATCAAACTAACCGATTCCGAAAATAATTTAATCAGTACCTCCGGATTTATATTAGAGTAACAAGTATGGGTGTCAGGCGGCTTTGCCGCACTGGCTCCTTACTGTTTAAAAGCAGGATGAAATTGCTGCAAAGTGGTACGCAAAAATTCTCTGTCTAAATGGGTGTATATCTCAGTAGTGGTAATGCTTTCATGCCCGAGCATTTCCTGTACGGCTCTCAAATCGGCACCGCCTTCCACTAAGTGAGTAGCAAAGGAATGGCGGAAAGTATGTGGTGAAATATTCTTTTTAATGCCTGCTTGCTTTGCAAGTTCTTTAATGATTAAAAAGATCATGACTCTAGACAGCTTTGTTCCTCTTTTGTTTAAAAAAAGAAAATCGTCATTTCCTTTTTTAACAGGTATGTGTACACGAATATTTTCTTTATAGATCTTTATATATTTTATAGCATCGCTACCAATAGGAACTAATCTTTCTTTATCACCTTTACCAATAACTCTTATAAAGCCAACATCCATATACAGGCTACTGATCCTCAGGTTAATGATCTCACTTACCCTTAAACCGCAGCTATACAATGTTTCAAGAATAGCTTTATTTCTACCGCCTTCCGGTTTGCTTGCGTCTATCTTTTGTATCATGCTTTCAATTTCATCAAAACTTAAAACTTCAGGTAGCTTTCTTTTTAATTTAGGAGCTTCGAGTAGGGCAGTAGGGTTGCTTGTAGTTATCTGTTCAAGTAAACAATATTTATAAAAACTTTTAAGTCCGGATATGATCCTAGCTTGCGAACCCGGCGTCATACCCAGTTCACTGATCCATCGAACGAATTTTTCAAGATCGGCCAATACAAGTTGATTGGGTGCCTGAAGATTATTGGTAGCTTGAAGATAAGTTGTTAGTTTTTCAATATCATGCAGGTAGGCTTCAACAGAGTTGTCGCTTAAAGATCTTTCTAATTGCAGATAAGCCTTAAATCCTTTTTTATAGGGTTCCCACATTTATATTTTGTTATTAATAGTTTTGTAAGTAATCTTTGCAACTGAAATATAATTATTCGCTAATAGCATACGCAATATAAAGAAAAATGCAGCCCATTAATATCCGTTCGTTCAAACAATTGGTCCGTATCAACAAAAGAAGGTTCAAATCTTTTTTGACAAAACTTGAAAAAGCACCGCCAAGGCATCTTCATAAAACTATTGATGTTATTGATCAGCAGGTATGGGCAGAAACAGATTGTCTTACCTGCGGTAATTGTTGCAAATCAATGACCCCTACGTTCACGACTTCAGACATTAAGCGTATCGCAACACATTTTCATATGACACCTGTTGAATTCAAAGACAAGTGGTTAGTGTATGAAAAACGTGACGGAGACTGGCAGAATAAAAAACAACCTTGCCAGTTCCTGAATTTGAAAGATAACAAATGCTCTATTTACGAAATACGTCCTGCAGATTGTGCAGGCTTCCCTCATCTTACTAAAAGAAAAACAGTAGATTATATTCATGTGCACAAACAGAATATAGAATATTGTCCGGCAACGTATAAAATGGTTGAAAGATTGAAAGAAGCGCTGTCAGGTAAGTAGTATTCTATTTACGATTTGGGATGTACGATTTGCGATGTCATTATATTTGAAATGCTTTTATATTATGGCGGCATCTATATAGAGCAATGACTAACAACCGTAAAGATATCGTAATCGTACATCAAACATTGTACATTCAAGAAACGTCTTCAATAAAAAAATACTCTATTGGTTCAGTCAGCGTTATTGCTAAAATATCAAACTGAATTCTTTTCCATTGAGGGTTTAAGTATAAATATTCTTCCGCAGCGTTTATAAGATTTGCTATTTTTTTCTTTCCTACTTTTTCTTCGGGATTACCGTAGTTTTTTGTTCTACGTGTTTTTACTTCTATAAAGTGCAATACATTTTCTTTTGAAGCAATAATATCTACTTCCCATCTTGAATGACGCCAGTTTGTGTGAAGGATGTTAAAGCCATTTTGTGAGAAATATCCGACTGCCAGCTTTTCGCCGATTTGTCCTGTAGTATTGTGTTGTGCCATTAATTAAAAATGATTGTCTTATTATTGGCTACAAAAACTCGGTCTTCCAGAATCAATCTCAACGCTTCTGCCAATACGGATTTTTCTATTTCATGACCGGCTTCTACCATTTGTTTGACACTGTATTCATGATTAACAGGAATTATCTTTTGTGTGATGATCGGCCCTTCATCCAATAAATTATTTACAATATGTGCAGTGGCGCCAATTAATTTTACACCTCTTTCGTATGCTTGCTTGTAGGGGTTTGCGCCGACAAATGCAGGTAAAAATGAATGATGAATATTGATGATCTTATTTTCAAAACGAGCAACAAATTCAGGAGATAATATACGCATGAATTTAGCTAGCACTATATAGTCTGGTTGGTATTGATCTATGATCTTACATATTTCAGCCTCAAATTTTTGTTTGGTTCTATGTTCGTGGCTGACAAAATGATAAGGGATGTTAAATTGTTCTGTAAATGGCTGTAGCGTATCATAATTCCCAACTACGGCTTTTATGTTTGCATGTAATTCATCGAAATGATAACGAACGATCAGATCGCTTAAACAATGGTGTTCTTTTGTAACCAACACCACTATATTCTTTTTTTCTACTGGACGAATACTGATGTCGGCCTGTTTATCAAAAATGGTTTGGAGCTGATCGGTAATATCCGGGATAGATAATTTTCCGGTAACCTCGGCTCGGGCAAAAAAAGTATTGGTGCCGGTATCTACAAATTCTTTCATTACAACAATGTTCAAATTGTTTTTAAACAGTAGGGCGGTAACCTGAGCAATAATACCCTTTCTATCGGGGCAATTAATGAGCAATATATGATGTGGTATCTGGGGCATGATTATAATTGAGCGTTAAAAATAAACATTTTTTAGCGTTGACCTACAAGCCACAAGGGATAAGTATACTGATACAAACCATTTTGCTCTTCACTTCCAGCTTATGCCCTATAGCTAATAACTTGAGATTGTTTTTAAGTAATAGATAACTATTTGCCAAAATGCTTACTTTTGCCACACAAATAGTCGTATATGAAAATTGATAAATCAGTAATAGTAAGTTTTATTTTATTGGTAGTGATAGCATCTTTATACAGAGTAATGCCCGGCAGACCTTTGGGTTTTGCTCCGCAGATAGCTATGGCATTGTTTGGTGGTGCTGTAATTAAAGACAGAAAGATGAGTTTTTTATTGCCTTTATTGTCAATGTTGATCTCAGATGTTATTTATGAAGTATTATTTGTAGCAGGTATATCGCCGATTAAAGGTTTTTATGAAGGACAGGCTTTAAACTATGCATTGTTTGCATTGATAACGATTATTGGTTTCTATATCAAAAAAGAAAATGTTATAAGCATTATCGGTGGTGCATTGACTGGAGCAACCGTTTTCTTTTTGCTTTCTAATTTTGGGGTTTGGATTGGTGGAGGATTGGATATCAATAATGTTCCTTATCCTAAAACTTTCTCAGGATTGGTTTATTGCTATACTGCGGCGTTGATTTTTTATAAAGGAGCATTGTTGTCAACATTATTCTTCAGCGGAATATTGTTTGGGGGTTATTATTTGGTGAACAGATTTTGGAATTGGTCTGTAAATCCGGCTTAATAGTTTTTTTATAAAATATTGATGCCACCTTTTGGGGTGGCATTTTTTATTCCGGTTGATATCCTGCATCTTCTTCTAAATCATTGCCATCAGCGGCTGCAGTTGCTAATTCATCACATCGGTTATTATATGGGTTATCGGCATGGCCTTTCACCCAAACAAATTTTACTGTATGCTTTTGTGCAAGTGAATGGTATAGCCTCCAAAGGTCAGGATTCTTCTTGCCGCCTTTAAAATTGGTTCTGAGCCAGTTTTTCAACCAGCCTTTTTCAACTGCATTTACAACATAGGCGCTATCCGAGTAAACAGTAATATGCAGATTGTCCTTTTTTAAAGCTCGTAATGCTGCAATAACAGCCATTAATTCCATTCGGTTATTGGTCGTGTGTTTATAACCGTTAGAAAGCTCTTTTCTCTTATCTCCCCACATCAAAATAGCGCCATAACCACCGGGGCCGGGGTTACCTCTTGCAGCCCCATCTGTATAAACAATAATTGAATTTGACATAGGATGAATTATACTTGAAAAACACCGGTTTTAAACTCGGCAATATCTTTATTATGATTGGCTGCAGCTATTCCTTCTGCAATCAGTTTCCTTGTGTCTTTGGGATCAATGATGTCATCTACCCAAAGCCTTGCAGCAGCATAGTAGGGGGTGGTTTGCATATTATATCTATCAATGATCTCGTCCAATAATTTTTTCTCTTCTTCGGCAGAAACTTCTTTGCCTTTACTTTTCATTGCAGCAACCTGAATTTGCAACAATGTTTTAGCAGCTTGCTCACCACCCATCACCGCAATTTTTGCTGACGGCCATGCATAGATGAAACGTGGGCCATATGCTTTGCCACACATAGCATAATTGCCGGCACCATAACTGTTACCAATAACGATGGTGATCTTTGGTACAACAGAATTAGCTACGGCATTCACCAATTTTGCTCCATCTTTAATAATGCCGCTGTGTTCGCTTCTGCTACCTACCATAAAGCCGGTTACATCTTGCAAAAAAACCAGGGGTATTTTTTTCTGATTGCAGTTCATGATAAAACGTGCAGCCTTATCTGCACTATCATTGTAGATAACACCACCTAATTGCATTTCGCCTTTTTTGTTTTTTACGATTAATCGTTGATTGGCAACTATGCCCACAGCCCAACCTTCAATGCGACCGTAACCACATACAATTGTTTTGCCATAATCTTCTTTGAATTCATCGAAACTATCGGCATCGGTTATACAATCAATAATATCCAAAACATTGTAAGGTTTTATATTGCCTTCACTTAATACTGAATAAATCTCATCGCCATTTTTTTTGGGGTCAAGAGATTCAATTTTGCTGAATCCGGCATTTTCGGATTCACCTAATTTGCTGATCGTTTTTTTGATGTGATCTAAGCAAGCATGTTCAGTTTCAAATTTATAATCAGCAATACCGCTGATGCTTGTATGTGTATCAGCTCCGCCTAAGGTTTCATTATCTATATCTTCGCCGATTGCAGCTTTTACAAGGTAGGGGCCTGCTAAGTATATTGAGCCATTACCTTCTACCATCAGAGTTTCATCACTCATAATAGGGAGGTAGGCGCCACCAGCAACACAGGCACCCATGACTGCAGCGATCTGTGTAATACCCATAGCGCTAATTCTAGCGTTATTGAAAAATATCCGGCCGAAATGTTCTTTGTCTGGAAAGATCTCATCTTGCATTGGAAGAAAAACGCCTGCACTATCTACCAGATAAATGATCGGTAATTTATTTTCAATAGCAATTTCCTGCATACGTAAGTTCTTCTTGCCTGTAATTGGAAACCATGCACCGGCCTTTACTGTTTGATCATTGGCTACAATTACACATTGTCTGCCACTGATATATCCCACACCACTAACCGTACCACCTGCCGGACAACCACCTTGCTCTTCATACATTCCAAATCCAGCAAAAGCACCTATTTCAACAAAAGGCTTATCACTATCACATAAATATGTAATGCGTTCTCTTGCAGTGAGTTTATTTCTCTCTTTTTGTTTTTCGATTGATTTTTTGCCACCACCTTCGTATATCTTTTCCAGCCGCTGCCTAACCTGACTATAAGCAAGCTTCATAGCGTCTTCATTCTTATTTTGTTCTAGGCTCATTTGTTAAGTTCTTGGTTTTTAATTCATAGTTACTAAATTCGTACAGCATTTCTGCAAAGTATCTGTATTGTAGTATGAATTTATAACTTTCTAATCAAAAATATGAGTAATGAAATTAATCGCATCTTAAAATTGTTTACAGAGATGCATCATGGCTACTGTTGGATTGGAGTTAATTTTAAAACCGCCCTGCAAGGATTGAATGCAGAAAAAGCCGGCAGCCGAAATATTGAAAATGGTAATAGCATCTGGATGCTGGTTTCGCATATAATTTACTGGCGTACAACTGTTGTAAACAGATTGGAGGGAACGCTTGATACTCCGCCATTTAGAGATTTTACATTACCCGAAGCATTTACGGATGAAACCTGGAAGCAATCGTTAAAAGATTTTGAATCGACTTATCATTTGTTGATCAAAACAATAAAGCATTTTAATGAAAAAAAATTGCAGGAGCCTTCACCTAAAAACGGACAAACCTATTATGATCTGATCATGGGATGCTTACAGCATGATGCTTATCATTTGGGGCAAATCATTTTGTTGAAAAAAATAGTGTGACCTCGGAGAGGCTCGAACTCTCGACCCACTGATTAAGAGTCAGTTGCTCTACCAACTGAGCTACGAAGTCAATACAACAAATCTACATTTATTTAATCGATTATTTTTTTAGCTTTTAAAACCGCATATAAATAATTCGTTACAAAAACTCCGAAAAAAGCTTCGAGTAAAGCAATTGCAGTAAGTAAGGCATTTGCAACAAAAGCTATTTTACCAAGATGAAAGGAGAGTAACATGAATATTATAAAAGACAAGGCAAATCCAATGCCTGCTGCAAATTTTTTAGGAGCATGGTCAACCGGTTTGTCGGGTATGTTTAATTGCTCTATAGTGTTTTTGCTCTGCCAACTTAATAGGCTGAATTTGTCCAGCGAAACAGTTCTCAGAAAAAAGTCAACCATCAAAAAAATAAAAATGGGCATTAGAGAATAAAAAAGGCAAAATCCTGAAAGAATGAAGACCCAGAGGGCATTAAGTCTTATCTTGTTTTCGTTTACTTTGCCGGCTTCCGGAGATAAATTTTTATTCATTGTTTGATTTAAACATTATTTCTTTTATTGCTGAATTTTTTCTTTAAAATATCCTGCACTGGAATGTTCTCCAATTTACTTTCTATCCAGGAAATGATATCCAGATACATAAACGCACGGGTTTCGAAACGATTGTTCTGATGTTGTTTCAATTTCAACAACAGTTTCTCCAATTCAGGTTTGATCGTTTTAACCGACAGCTTAAATGAGTTACGAAGGAATTTAAATATCTCTTCTTCCACCACACTAAGCGTTTGCATTTTAGCCATGAAACGGTAAACCGATTTTATTAAATGATCTAAGATGTCTTCATTGCCTAATTCAAAATGCGCTATAAGGTGTAAAAGACGTGAGTAACATTGCAGATCGGAGCGTAGATCCATTTTCCAGTTAATGATCTTATTTAAATAATCTACTGCCTTTTCATAATCGCCGCTGCCAAAATACAAACAGGCGATCTTGTAATAAAAAACAAGGATACGATGTCTGTCTAAATATATTTCGTATTCTTTAAGTTTAGCCTCAATTTCCGGAACCAATTTAAGTCCCTCTGAAAAGCTTCCTTCTAAAAAATGCTTATTAAATACAGATATGGTACGGTATACAAAGCATTGTATCTTATTGTTGATACTGTTTTGCACGACATTGCTGTCGCAAAATTTATCAAACTGTTCTAATGTTTCTTTTAATTTTTGATGATTACCCAAATCAAAATGAGAGCCCATCAAATTGTGCATACCCTTAATGTAATGCCCGCTTTCAATAGCTATCATATAGGGTTCTTCATGAAAAATATTTACCCATTTTTGGGAGTAGCGATAATATTGTAAAAAATCCTGTCGAATAAAAGCATTCCAACATTGACTTTGGTGTAAAAACAATTTTTCAAAAAAGGTTTTGCATTTATCTGCTTTATCCCCCAGTCCGTCAATAAAAAACTTTTCCAATTCTATAACTTCCTGTTCATTTCTTGCATGTCCATGATTGATGTACCAGCTATATAGTTGTAAAGACAAATTAGAAAGTTGAGAAACGAGGGAAAGTGTTTCATTTGTTTCATCTGCTTCCTTGCCCAATTGTTCGGCTCTGTTGCGCATGCTTCGGGTGATATGCAATGCCTCGATATTTTTTTCAAAAAAAAGCGCTTGCTGTAAATAAGTGAATTGGTTCTTTGATCTTGCCATTTCCTTCATCTTATCCAGCACCTTTAAGCTTTGTAGGTAAAGTCCTTTATTGTACAAGATCCGTGCATAATCCATTTGCTCATGCAGTTGGATATCAATATTGCTTTCATCTGTGATCAATCTTAAACTGGATAATAATTGCTTATACAAATGGGCCTTCAGATTACTCAATTGTTGTTTCTTAATACTTTCGTTTTTCTTCAATAAAATAGCCTCGTCGTAGGTGTCCATTTTGTCCAACGCATCAAATAGTTGTACAATTTTAAGATCTTCCGAAGCCGTATTTCGGGTGGCATAAAGCTTAAAATTGCGCTTTTCGCTCTTTTCCAGCGACTTTATAAGTTGAAATAAGGGGTCTGTACTGCGGTTGGGCATCGTAATTCAAATAGTTTATAATCCTTTATCATACTGCATTCTAGCCTGAAACGGGGTCTTTATATAGCGTAATAAATAGCTGATTTTAATCGTAAAAACTACCATTTTAGTCGTAAATTAGCACCCCGAGTTTATTATCCATACAAATGCGGTAGTCAAATGTAAAACATTTAGCCTCATTTGTTTTAAAACATTGTTACTATATGTCAGAAAATAAGATCCATATTTTTGATACCACCCTAAGAGATGGTGAGCAGGTACCCGGTTGTAAACTGAACACAAACGAAAAAATAGAAATAGCTCTAAAGCTTGAAGAATTAGGTGTTGATATCATCGAAGCCGGTTTTCCGATCTCTTCTCCCGGAGATTTTGCATCGGTAGAAGCTGTAGCCAAAATTATAAAAAATGCCACCGTTTGTGGTTTAACTAGAGCGGTTCAAAAAGATATTGAGGTAGCGGCAGAGGCATTAAAACATGCCGTTCGTCCGAGAATACATACAGGTATCGGGTCATCAGATATTCATATCAAATATAAATTCAATTGTTCAAGAGAGGAGATATTAGAAAGAGCTGCAAAAGCAACTAAGATTGCTCGTAATCTTGTTGACGATGTTGAATTCTTTTGTGAAGACGCCGGTAGAGCAGATAATGCGTTCCTTGCTCGTTTGGTAGAAACGGTAATCGCCTCGGGAGCAACGGTTGTAAATATTCCTGATACAACAGGCTATTGTTTGCCGCATGAATACGGTGCTAAAATAGCTTACTTAAAAAATAATGTTCCGAATATTGATAAAGCGATCATTTCTTGTCATTGTCATGATGATCTTGGATTATCTACTGCGAATTCGATCTCGGGTATCATCAATGGTGCAAGACAAATTGAATGTACCATCAATGGTTTAGGTGAGAGAGCAGGCAATACCTCTTTAGAAGAAGTAGTGATGATCATTCAACAGCATAAAGAAATGGGCTTTTATACAAATATCAATTCGAAGCTGTTGAACCCCATCAGTCATTTAGTTTCAGAAACAATGCGTATGCCGGTACAAGCAAACAAAGCAATTGTAGGTGCAAATGCATTCTCTCATTCTTCAGGTATTCACCAGGATGGGTTCTTAAAAGCCGATATTACTTATGAAATTATCAATCCTGTTGAAGTAGGTGCAGAAGAATCTAAAATTGTACTAACTGCTAGGAGTGGACGAAGTGCATTGGCGCATCGTTTCCACAAATTAGGCTACCAATATACAAAAGCTGATATCGATGTATTGTACGATCAGTTTCTAAAAGTTGCTGATAGCAAGAAAGAAGTAATGGAAGATGATCTGAATGAATTGGCTTCAGCTTATGGTAAAAAAGAAGCAGTCGTCTAAATATTTCTTTTCGAAAATTCTTAATCAGGAAATTATAGTTATTCTCAATTGCCCTATTAACGATCAGGGCAAATAGTTCAACATGAAAAAAAATATTGCAGTTATATTAGGCGATGGGATTGGCCCCGAAGTAACGCAGCAGTCCATTAGAGTATTAGATGCGATTGCTGAAAAGTTCGGACATGAATTCGTATACAACAATTGTTTGATGGGGGCTGTTGCTATTGAAGCAACCGGTAATCCTTTACCTGATGCAACCATTGAAGTTTGTTTGAACAGTGATGCTATTCTATTTGGTGCGATAGGAGATCCAAAATATGATAATGACCCCACAGCCAAAGTAAGGCCTGAACAAGGTTTATTTAAATTAAGAAAGATATTGCAACTGTATGCAAATATTCGTCCGATAACTGCATACCCTTCTTTGAATCATTTGTCTCCTTTAAAAGAGAAAAGAATTGAAGATGTTGATTTTGTTGTTTATCGTGAATTAACCGGAGGTATTTATTTCGGTGAAAAGAAGACCAGTGAAGATCATACATGGGCAACTGAAGAATGTACCTATACAGCGGCCGATATAGAACGTATCAGTCATCTGGCATTTAAAGATGCACAAAAAAGAAGAAAGAAACTAACGCTGATAGATAAGTCAAATGCATTAGAAACATCAAAACTTTGGAGAAAAGTAGTGAAAGACATTGCATTGCAATATTCGGATGTGAAGGTTGATTTTATGTATGTTGATAATGCAGCGATGCAACTCATCATCAACCCAAAACAATTTGATGTAATTCTTACAGAAAATTTATTTGGAGATATTTTAAGCCAAGAAGCTTGTGTGGTTAGTGGTTCGGTAGGATTATTGCCTTCAATGGCCATTGGTAACTCTACGGCTTTGTTTGAACCAATTCATGGTTCTTATCCTCAGGCGGCCGGTAAAGACATTGCCAACCCGATCGGTTCAATATTATCCGCAGCAATGATGTTGGAATATTTTGGGTTAAAAGAAGAAGCTGCGTTAGTACGCAGTGGAGTTGAATGGACGATAAAAAATTTATTTGTAACAAAGGATGTAGATCCGATCAATTTCTATTTTACCAGTACAGTAGGAGAATTGATATGCGAATATATTCATGGGCGGGTTTCGGGAGATGTTAACTTAGAAAATGTAGAATTACGAAAATCAACGATAATATAAGTTTAAGAAGTTGAAGATGTTTAAAAGGTTCAGCATGTTTTATTAACCTTTTAAACTTTTTAAACCTATTAAACTTTTTAAACCTATTAAACCCATTAAACCTATTAAACCCATTAAACCTATTAAACCCATTAAACCTTTTAAACAAACAAGAGAATGGAACTAAACAAATACAGTAAAGTACTTACACAGGACGAAACACAACCGGCAGCACAAGCCATGTTGTACGGCATTGGGTTAACAGAAGATGACTTGAAAAAAGCACAGGTAGGTATTGCAAGCATGGGTTATGATGGGAACACTTGTAACATGCACTTGAATGACCTTGCAAAAGTAGTTAAAGAAGGTGTGTGGAAAAACGATTTAGTAGGATTGATATTTAATACGATCGGTATCAGCGATGGTATCAGCAATGGTACTGATGGTATGCGTTATTCGTTGGTGAGCCGTGATCTAATTGCAGATAGTATTGAAAGTGTTTGTGGTGGATTTTATTATGATGGGTTGATTGCTTTACCGGGTTGTGATAAAAACATGCCGGGTGCTATTATGGCGATGGGACGTTTGAATCGTCCTTCTATTATGGTATATGGCGGAACCATTGCGCCGGGTTATCATAAAGGAGAGGAGCTGAATATCATTTCTTCTTTTGAAGCATTGGGTAAAAAATTGGCTGGTACAATTACACCGGAAGATTTTAAAGAAGTGGTGAAACATAGTTGTCCGGGTGCAGGTGCTTGTGGCGGTATGTACACTGCTAATACAATGGCTTCGGCAATTGAAGCATTGGGTATGAGTTTGCCTTATTCATCATCCAATCCGGCAATCAGTGATGATAAGCAAAAAGAATGTTTAGATGCAGGAGCAGCGATAAAGATTTTATTAGAAAAAGATATCAAGCCAAGAGACATCATGACGAAGAAAGCATTTGAAAATGCCATCGTTACCATCATGATTTTTGGCGGTAGTACAAATGCGGTATTGCATTTGATCGCAATGGCAAAGAGTGTAGATGTGGATCTTACGCAAGATGATTTCCAACGCATCAGTGATATTACACCGGTGTTGGCAGATTTTAAACCAAGCGGAAAATATTTAATGCAGGAATTACATGCTCATGGAGGGGTGCCTTCTGTAATGAAATATTTATTGCAAAAAGGATTGTTACATGGTGATTGCCTAACGGTAACGGGTAAAACGGTTGCAGAGAACTTGGCAAATGTTCCGGATTTAAATTTCGATACTCAAAAAATTATATTCCCTTTAGAACAACCTTTGAAAGTAACAGGACACTTACAGATCCTTTATGGAAATCTTGCAGAGAAGGGCAGTGTTGCAAAAATAAGTGGTAAAGAAGGCGAACGTTTTGAGGGGCCTGCAAGAGTGTTTGATGGTGAAAAAGATCTGGTAGCTGGTATTGCAAATGGAAGGGTTAAAAAAGGTGATGTAGTAGTAATAAGATACGAAGGTCCGAAAGGTGCACCGGGTATGCCTGAGATGTTGAAACCTACTTCAGCCATTATGGGTGCAGGTTTAGGTAAAGATGTAGCCTTGATCACTGACGGAAGATTCAGTGGAGGATCTCATGGTTTTGTCGTCGGTCATATCACTCCTGAAGCATTTGAAGGTGGTGTGATCGCATTGGTACAGGACGATGATATTATTGAACTGGATGCTGCCAACAACAAGATCAACCTTAAAGTGACAGATGAAGTGATAGCAGAAAGACGTAAAAACTGGAAGCAACCGGCATTGAAAGTAACGAAAGGAGTGTTGTATAAATATGCAATGTGTGTGAAAGACGCTTCTGAGGGTTGTGTAACAGATGAAGCTTAAACAATTAAAAATTTATAGTTAAGAATTAAGCGTTTTTGCAACGCTTAATTCTTAACTATAAACTATAAACTAAAAACTGGGTTATGGAAACTCTTGAAATAACAGAACAAGAAAAGGCAACTACACCAATTCAAAACATCAGCGGTTCTCAAGCTGTGTTAGAAGCATTGGTTGCAGAGGACGTGGATACCATTTTTGGTTATCCGGGCGGAGCCATTATGCCTATCTACGATGCATTGTATGATTATGCTGATAAACTAAAACATATTTTAGTTCGTCACGAACAGGGAGGCATACACGCCGGACAAGGCTATGCCCGTTCATCAGGCAAGGTAGGTGTGGTTTTTGCAACAAGCGGTCCCGGTGCAACAAACCTTGTAACAGGTTTGGCAGATGCAATGATTGATAGCACTCCGTTGGTATGTATCACCGGACAAGTATTTGCTCATTTGTTAGGTACAGATGCTTTTCAGGAAGTAGATGTAATTAATATTACAACACCTGTTACAAAATGGAATTATCAGGTTACTGATGCTACTGAAATTCCAAGTGTGTTAGCGAAAGCATTTTACATCGCAGCAACAGGCCGTCCCGGCCCTGTGTTGATAGATATTACAAAGAATGCACAATTACAAAAATTCGATTACGAAGGGTATAAAAAATGTGATCATATTCGAAGCTATCGTCCAAAGCCAATTGTTCGTAAAAAGTATGTAGAGGAAGCGGCGAAATTGATCAACGAAGCAAAAAGACCATTTGTAATTTTTGGTCAGGGTATCATTTTAGGCAAAGCAGAAAAGGAGTTCAAAGCTTTCATTGAAAAAGGAGGCCTACCTGCTGCATGGACGATCTTAGGATTGAGTGCTCTTGAAACAGATCATCCGTTAAACGTTGGTATGCTGGGTATGCATGGTAACTATGGCCCCAATGTATTGACCAACGAATGTGATGTATTGATCGCTGTCGGTATGCGTTTTGATGATCGTGTAACAGGGCGTTTGGATAAATATGCAAAACAAGCTAAGGTTATTCACCTAGATATTGATCCTGCAGAGATAGATAAAAATGTGAAAACAACCATTCCTGTTTGGGGCGATTGTAAAGAGACATTACCAATGCTTACGAAATTGATTGAGAAAAAAAATCATAAAGATTGGATCAAAAAGTTTCATGAGCATATCCGTAAAGAAGCAGAAATGGTCATCAAAGATGAATTGAATCCAACAGGAGAAATTCTCACAATGGGTGAAGTAATAAAAGTACTGAATGAATTAACAGATGGTGATGCAATTATTGTAACCGATGTTGGTCAACACCAAATGGTAACTTGCCGCTATGCAAAATTCAATCAGTCAAAAAGTAATATCACATCAGGTGGTGCTGGTACCATGGGTTTTGCATTGCCTGCAGCGATCGGAGCAAAGTACGGAGCGCCCAAACGTACTGTGGTAGCCATTATCGGTGATGGCGGCTTTCAAATGACATTGCAGGAATTGGGAACCATCATGCAATTTGATGTTGATGTAAAGATCATTATTTTAAATAATCAATTCTTAGGAATGGTACGTCAATGGCAACAATTGTTCCATGAAAAAAGATATTCATTTGTTGATATCACAAGTCCGGATTATGTGCAACTGGCAAATGCTTATAAAATTGAGGCACGTAGCATCTGCAAAAGAGAACACCTTAAAAATGCATTAAATACAATGTTGAAACACGAAGGCTCCTATTTGTTGGAAGTAATGGTCGGCAAAGAAAATAATGTATTCCCGATGGTGCCGCAAGGCAGGGGGGTGGCCGAAATTATTTTAAGTAAAGAAGAACTTTAAAAAAGAAATTATGTCTAAAGAAACGAATATAGAGAATCTTGATATAACCACTCCTCCCGGTGGGCAGGTAATTGTTGATAAATCCGGTAAACTGGAATTTACAATAACTGTTTACACAGAAAATCAGGTTGGGTTGCTAAGTCGTATTGCAATTATGTTTTCTCGTAGAAAGATCAATGTTGAAAGTTTAAATACATCTCCTTCGGAAATAGAAAACATTCATCGATTTACAATTGTGATCAATGAATACGAAGATGTGGTTCGTAAACTTTGCCGTCAGATAGAAAAGCAAGTTGAAGTCTTGAAAGTTTATTTCAATACCAATGATGAATTGGTTTGGCAGGAGGTTGCTTTATATAAAGTACCGACAGGTATCATTGCAGATATTGTAAAAGTTGAAAGATTGCTCAGACAATTTGGTGCAAGGGTAATTGCTATTACAAAAGACTACACCATTTTTGAAACAACCGGGCATAGAGAAGAAACGGATCGATTGATAAAAGTATTTGGTCAATTTGGGTTGATAGAATTTGTCCGCAGTGCAAGAATTGCCATCATTAAAGATAGTAGCGGGTTTCATGAAAAATTACAACAGTTTGAAGAAAGAGAACCGGGTGAAGATGCTGTTGAAAATGAGTTTTTAAATCAGCAGGAACAAGTGTTCACAATGTAAAATTGATAAGAATGGAAAGGCAATTTGATTTAATAAGACAAACAAGAAATCTTTTTTTGAAAATTGTAGATGGATTATCTATCGACGAATTGAATGAAATACCCGAAGGCATGAGCAATAATATTGCATGGAACTTTGGTCATATTATTGCAGCACAACAAGGCCTATGCAATGGGCTTTCAGGAGTTGCAATGAATGTAGTGCCTGAATCAATTACAGATTTCAAGAAAGGAACAAAACCGGAGCGATATATTTCAAAAGAAGAGATCGATCAATTCAAAGAATATATGGTGTCGAATATTGATGCACTTGAGAAAGATGTAAAAGCTGGAAACGTTTTTACAAAATATCAGCCTTACACAACATCTTATGGATTTGCATTGAATAATATTGATGATGCCATCAAGTTCTTTGCAGTTCATGATGCATTGCATCTCGGTTATGCAATGGCAATAAGAAAAAATATTAAAAGCAAAATAAATTCTTAAACAATCAACATTTAAAATAAAACTAACAATGACTAATTATTTCAACACATTACCGCTTAGAGAAAAACTAAATCAATTAGGTGTGTGTACGTTCATGGACAGAAGTGAATTTTCTGATGGTATCAATGCTTTAAAAGGTAAAAAAATTGTGATCGTAGGGGCAGGAGCTCAGGGTTTAAACCAAGGTTTGAACTTGAGAGATTCCGGCTTGGATGTATCTTATGCTTTACGTGCCGATGCAATCGCAGAAAAAAGACAATCATGGAAGAATGCTTCTGAAAATGGCTTCACTGTTGGAACCTATGAAGAATTAATTCCTACAGCTGATTTAGTAAGTAATCTTACTCCGGATAAACAACATACTTCAGTAGTAAGTGCAGTTATGCCATTGATGAAAAAAGGCGCAACGCTTTCTTATTCTCATGGTTTTAATATCGTTGAAGAAGGGATGCAAATTCGTAAAGATATTACTGTTATCATGGTGGCTCCCAAATGCCCGGGTTCTGAAGTAAGAGCAGAATATGTGAGAGGTTTTGGTGTACCTACCTTAATTGCAGTGCACCCTGAAAATGATCCTGAAGGAAAAGGATTGGCGCAAGCAAAAGCTTATGCAGTGGGAACAGGTGGTCACAGAGCAGGGGTTTTATTGTCTTCATTTGTTGCAGAAGTAAAATCTGACTTGATGGGTGAACAGACTATTCTTTGTGGTTTGTTACAAACCGGTTCAATTTTATCTTTCGATAAAATGGTTGAAAAAGGGATCGAAAAAAGTTATGCATCTAAATTAGTACAATACGGTGTTGAAGTTATAACTGAGGCTTTGAAACAAGGTGGTATCACCGGTATGATGGATAGATTGTCTAATCCTGCAAAAATTAAATGTTTTGAAATTTCACAAGAGTTGAAAGTGATCATGCGTCCGTTGTTCCAAAAACATCAGGATGATATCATGAGCGGTGAATTTTCAAGAGTGATGATGGAAGATTGGGCTGCAGGCGATAAAAATCTATTGGCATGGAGAGCTGCAACAGGCGAAACTGCTTTTGAAAAAACTCCGGCAGGTGATATGAAAATTGCTGAACAGGAATATTTCGATAACGCATTATTAATGGTTGCTTTCATCAGAGCTGGTGTAGAATTAGCTTTTGAAACAATGGTTGAAGCCGGTATCAAACCTGAATCTGCTTACTACGAATCATTGCACGAAACTCCATTGATCGCTAACACTATTGCACGTAAAAAATTATTTGAAATGAATCGTGTGATCTCTGATACTGCGGAATATGGTTGTTATTTATTTGATCATGCATGTAAACCATTGTTGGCTGAATTCATGAAAACAGTTGACACTGATATCATCGGCAAAAACTTCAATGCAGGTAAAGATGCAGGAGTAGATAACAGAGAGTTAGTTTTAGTGAATAAAGAAATTCGTCAGCATCCTATTGAGGCAGTTGGTGCAGTATTGCGTCAGGCAATGACAGATATGAAGACGATTGCAACGAATGCATAAACAGTTTTATAGGTTTAAAAGGTTTAATAGGTTGCAAAGGTTGTTGAAACCGGGGTAACATTTTGAACCTTTTAAACCTTTTAAACTTATTAAACAATGAGTGAAACTACAAATACATCAATCCTCGACTTCGCAGCAGCAGTGCAGCGTTTAAAAGGTATTGTTGTAAGAACTCCTTTGCAACTGAATCAGAATATCTCTAAAAAATACAACTGCAATGTTTATTTAAAGAGAGAAGATCTACAGGTTGTACGCTCTTATAAAATACGGGGTGCTTATAATATGATGAGTACTATTCCTGCAGAAAAATTACAAAAAGGAGTAGTATGTGCAAGTGCCGGCAACCATGCTCAGGGAGTAGCGTTTAGTTGTAAAAAATTAAATGTAAAAGGTGTTGTATTCATGCCCGTTACTACACCCAATCAAAAGATACATCAAACCAAAATGTTTGGCGGAGATAACATCGAAGTTAAATTGGTTGGAGATACTTACGATGATTGTGCAGCCGCAGCAAAACAATATACACAAGAGCATGATATGACCTTTATCTCGGCTTTTGATGATTATAAGATCATTGAAGGACAAGGTACAGTTGCTATCGAAATATTGGAAGATCTGAAAGACATTGATTATCTATTTGTACCGATCGGTGGCGGAGGACTAAGTGCTGGAATGGGTCTTTATTTTAAATCAACATCTCCCAAAACAAAAATAATTGGTGTTGAGCCTGCAGGGGCTCCCGGAATGGAAGTATCGATCAAGGCCGGACACCCTGTGACATTGGAAAAGATCGATCGCTTTGTAGATGGGGCTGCCGTAAAAAGGGTAGGAGACATTCCATTCAACATTTGTAAAGATGTTGTGGATGAGATCAGGTTGGTTCCCGAAGGAAAAGTTTGTACAACTATTTTGAAACTATACAATCAGGATGCGATTGTTGCCGAACCTGCGGGTGCATTATCGATTGCTGCATTGGAATATTATGCTGATGAAATTAAAGGAAAGAATGTTGTTTGCATTTTAAGCGGAGGTAATAACGATATCGACCGAATGCAGGAGATCAAAGAAAGGTCTTTACAATACGAAGGATTAAAGCATTATTTTTTAATTCGATTTGCACAACGCCCCGGAGCCTTAAAACAATTTGTAAACGATGTGCTTGGTCCTAATGACGACATTACGAGGTTCGAATATATTCAAAAAAATAATAAAGAGACCGGGCCGGCTTTAGTTGGTCTTGAACTGAAGCAAAGAAGCGACTATGAAAAGCTGATAGCTAATCTTAGAAAATATCAAATAAATTATACCGAATTAAAGACAGATGACAACGTTTTCGGTCTTTTAGTGTAGCGTTTTATGGTCTATGTCATGGAATTTTAACAATTATTAAGTAAATTCGCAGCTAACGATCGCTGCCGAAGAATAAAATTAAATATTAACTGTTTTATACTTATGGCAAATAACACTGGTTTATATTCTCCCGAGTTTGAACATGATTCATGTGGTATCGGATTTGTAGCCAATATTAAGGGGAACAAATCTCACCAGAATATTTCGGACGCTCTGACCATATTGGAAAATATGGAACACCGGGGTGCTACCGGAAGTGAAAAGAACTCCGGAGACGGAGCTGGTATCTTTATTCAGATACCTCACGAATTTTTCTTCGATGAATGCGTCAAATTAGGCGTACACCTTCCATCTTTTGGTAAATATGGCGTGGGGGTAGTATTTTTCCCTAAAGAAATCAAATTAAGGGAAGAATGCAGGGAAATTTTTAGCAGAGCTGCAGAAAAACTCGGACTTGAGATACTTTGCTATAGAAGTGTACCTGTAAATACTTCCGATATTGGCCCAACTGCTCTATCTGTTGAACCGGTAATTGAACATGTGTTCATCGCTTGCCCTGATCATATTAAATCTAATGACGATTTTGAACGTAAACTATTTGTTTTACGTAATTATGCAAGTCATACTATTACCAACACTGTTCGTAAAGATGCAATTGGTTTTTATATAGCATCCTTATCAAGCAAAACTGTTGTTTATAAAGGGCAGCTAAGAAGTATTCAGGTGAGAAATTATTTTACCGACCTTACTAACAAAAGAGTAGTATCGGCGTTTGGTTTGGTACACTCTCGTTTTGCAACTAATACTTTCCCTTCTTGGAAATTGGCTCAGCCATTCCGTTATATAGCTCACAATGGTGAGATCAATACGTTGCAAGGAAACCTAAACTGGTTAAAAGCTGGTGAACACAGTTTTGAATCGCCGTTTTTCACTCCTGAAGAAATTGAAATGCTTACACCGATTGTAGTTGGCGAACAATCAGACTCTGCTTGTTTGGATAATATGATCGAAATGCTAGTCCTTTCCGGCAGGTCAATTCCTCATGTAATGATGATGCTGATCCCCGAAGCATGGGATGGTGATGATAAAATGGATCCTGTAAAAAAAGCATTCTATGAATACCATGCATCTATCATGGAACCGTGGGATGGTCCTGCGTCTATTTCATTTACTGATGGAAAGATTATCGGTGCTACATTAGATAGAAACGGACTTCGTCCCTCAAGATATTGTGTTACACATGATGATAGAGTGGTAATGGCGTCAGAATCGGGTGCATTGATCATCGATCCAAAACTGGTAAAAGAAAATGGTCGTTTGCAACCGGGCAAGATGTTCGTTGTGGATATGGAACAGGGAAGGATCATCAGCGATGAAGAAGTTAAACAAACTATTTGTTCTCAAAAACCTTATGGTGACTGGCTGAATAAATACAAAATACGTTTGGAAGAATTGCCTGAGCCAAGAGTAATGTTTACTCATTTGGAACATGATCAGATATATAAATATCAAAAAGCATTCGGTTATTCGACAGAAGACCTTGATACGATTATTGCCCCAATGGCATTAGATGGTAAGGAGCCGATCGGTTCTATGGGTACGGATACACCATTGGCAATTTTAAGTGATCAGCCACAACACTTAAGTTCTTATTTTAAACAATTATTTGCGCAGGTAACCAACCCGCCGATCGATCCTATCAGAGAAAGATTGGTAATGTCTTTAGCAACTTTTGTTGGTAACAATGGTAATGTGTTGGTGGAAGATCCATTACACTGTCATACCGTAGCATTGAAACATCCTGTTTTATCTAATCACGAACTAGAGAAGATCAGGAGTATAGATACGGGTATTTTTCAGGCAAAAACATTACAAATATATTATAGGGCAGATGGTAAACCGGATTCTTTGAAAAAAGCATTGGATAGAGTTTGTCGTTATGCTGTAGATGCTGTTGAAGATGGATTTGAAGTATTGATATTGACCAACAGACCAATCGATTCAGATCATGCGCCTATCCCATCATTACTGGCTACAGCTGCAGTGCACCATCACCTTATTCGTAAAGGCTTACGTGGTAGTGTAGGGTTGGTTGTAGAAGCAGGAGATGTTTGGGAAGTGCATCACTTCGCATGTTTGTTGGCTTTCGGTGCAACTGCCATCAATCCATATCTGGCACTTTCGAGTATCCGTGACATGAAGTTGACCGGCAGATTGGATACCGATCTTGATGTAGAAAAATTAAAAAAGAATTATACCAAAGCAGTTAAAGATGGGTTGTTGAAAGTATTCTCTAAAATGGGTATTTCAACATTACAATCTTATCAAGGTGCACAAATATTTGAGATCATTGGTTTAAATAAAACGGTAGTTGATAAATATTTCACAGGAGCCGTATCCCGTATTGAAGGTATGGGATTAGATGAAATAGCAAAAGAGAATCTTGCTAAACATCAATACGCATTCAGTAAAAAAGATGTGCCCGTCGACAGACTTTCAGTTGGTGGGGTTTATCAGTGGAAACGTAAAGGAGAAGTGCATTTGTTCAATCCACAAACGATCCATTTGTTGCAATATTCAACCAAACTGAATGATTACAACACATTTAAAAAATATTCAAAGCTTGTAAACGACCAAAGTGTAAAAGCTTGCACGTTAAGAGGTTTATTTGAATTCAATCCGAACAGAAAATCTATTTCAATTGATGAAGTTGAGCCTGCAGAAAACATTTATAAGCGTTTTGCTACAGGTGCAATGAGTTTTGGATCTATATCGCATGAAGCACATAGTACATTAGCAATTGCAATGAATCGTTTAGGTGGTAAAAGTAATACCGGTGAAGGCGGTGAAGATATCATGCGTTATACACCACTACCTAACGGCGATAGTATGCGTAGTGCCATCAAACAAGTTGCATCAGCAAGGTTTGGTGTTACCAGCTACTATTTAACCGAGGCAGATGAGTTGCAAATTAAAATGGCACAAGGCGCTAAACCTGGTGAAGGTGGTCAGTTGCCTGGGCATAAAGTAGATGATTGGATCGGTAAAACCCGTCACTCTACACCAGGCGTAGGTTTGATCTCTCCACCACCACACCATGATATTTATTCTATTGAAGATCTTGCTCAGTTGATCTATGATCTTAAAAATTCAAACAGGGCTGCAAGGATCAATGTGAAATTGGTTTCTAAAGCAGGTGTTGGTACAATTGCTGCAGGTGTTACAAAAGCTAAAGCAGATGTTGTGTTGATCTCAGGTTTTGATGGAGGTACCGGCGCATCACCGATCAGTTCTATTAAACATGCCGGATTGCCTTGGGAACTTGGTTTAGCAGAAGCTCAACAGACGTTAGTACGAAATAAATTAAGAAGCCGTGTTGTATTACAAACAGACGGACAATTAAAAACAGGTAGAGATATTGCTATTGCAACTTTATTGGGTGCGGAAGAATGGGGTGTAGCTACGGCAGCGCTAGTGACCGAAGGTTGTATCATGATGCGTAAATGTCATTTGAATACTTGCCCGGTTGGTGTTGCTACGCAAGATCCTGAATTAAGAAAACGTTTCAGTGGTAATGCTGATCATGTTGTGAATCTTTTCAAATTCCTTACACAAGAGTTGAGGGAGATCATGGCTGAGTTAGGTTTCAGAACAATCAATGAAATGGTTGGTCAGGCTGATTGCTTAAAGGCAAAAGAAGATATCAAACACTGGAAATACAGTAAACTGGATTTATCTCCAATTCTTTTCAAAGAACCGGCGTTACCACATGTTGGTTTGTACAATACTGAAGTGCAAGATCATGAATTGGAAAATGTATTGGATTGGAAATTGCTAGAAGCGGCAAAACCTGCTTTAGAAAATGGAGAGAAAGTATCGGCCTCTTTCCCGATCATTAATCTGGATCGAACAGTAGGTACTATATTGTCAAACGAGATATCTAAGAAATATAAAGGCGAAGGATTACCTGATGACACGATTCATTTCAAATTCAAAGGTATTGCTGGTCAAAGCTTCGGAGCATTCAATGCAAAAGGTTTGACACTAGAACTGGAAGGTGGGGCTAACGATTATTTCGGTAAAGGATTAAGTGGAGCAAGATTGGTTGTTTATCCGAATAAACTGGCAAGTTTTGTTCCTGAAGATAATATCATTATTGGTAACGTAGCGTTTTATGGTGCCACCTCTGGTGAGGCTTATATCAGAGGGAAAGGTGGCGAACGTTTTGCTGTACGCAACTCAGGTGTAAGTGCTGTTGTAGAAGGTGTTGGAGATCACGGTTGCGAATACATGACAGGAGGTACAGTAGTTATTTTGGGTGATACAGGTAGAAATTTTGCTGCAGGAATGAGTGGTGGTATTGCATATATATATGATGTGAAAGGAGTTTTTGCAGAACAGTGTAATACAGAAATGGTCGATCTTGATCCTGTAGGAGATGACGATAAAGCCGGTTTATTGCAACTGATCACCAATCACTATAACTATACAAATAGCACTGTTGCAAAATTTGTAATAGACGATTTTGAAAATCAGGTGAAGAATTTTGTAAAAGTATTCCCTACAGATTATAAAAAAGTATTGCAGGCAAAAGCTGCAAAAGTTAAAGCATAGGATTTTAATTTTTAATTTTTAATTTTTAATTCGAAATGGGTAAACCCACAGGCTTTTTAGAATTTACGAGAGAATTACCTGCTAAACGTCCGGCAGCAGAAAGGGTAAATGACTACAAAGAATTTATTGAAAAGTTTACTGATGAAAAGTTGAATCAACAGTCTGGTAGATGTATGAATTGTGGTATTCCTTTTTGTCACAATGGATGTCCTCTTGGTAATGTTATTCCTGAATTCAACGATGCAGTGTATCGTAAGAATTGGCAGGATGCGTATGAGATATTATCATCTACCAATAACTTTCCTGAATTTACGGGAAGAATATGCCCGGCACCTTGCGAAACAGCTTGTGTATTGGGTATCAACCAACCGGCAATTACAATTGAAGAAATTGAAAGGCATATCATTGAAATAGCTTTTGAGAAGGGATATGTACAGCCTCAAAAACAAATTTCAAGAACAGGGAAGAAGATAGCTGTTGTTGGTAGTGGCCCTGCCGGGCTTGCTGCTGCAGCACAATTGAATGTAGCCGGCCACAGTGTTACTGTATTTGAAAGAGATGATCTACCAGGAGGTTTATTACGGTACGGCATACCTGATTTTAAACTAGAAAAATGGGTGATCGATCGCAGGGTTAAATTAATGGAAGAAGAGGGTATCACTTTTAAAAATAATACCAATGTAGGTGTTGACGTTACAGTGAACGATCTGGTAAGAGAATATCAGGCCATTGTACTTGCAGGCGGCTCTACCATACCAAGAGATCTACCGATTCCGGGTAGAGATCAGAAAGGTGTTTATTTTGCAATGGAATTCTTAAAACAACAAAACAAACGTGTAGCAAATATCCCAACCAAAGAAGAAGATATTATTGTTACGGGCAAGCATGTTGTTGTGATAGGTGGTGGTGATACAGGTAGTGACTGTGTAGGAACTTCTAACCGTCAAAAAGCAAAATCAATTACACAATTCGAATTATTACCTAAGCCACCTGCAGAGAGAAATGATCAAATGCCTTGGCCAACATACCCTATGTTATTAAAAACCACTTCATCGCATGAAGAAGGTTGTGATAGAAAATGGGCTGTAGCAACAAAAGAGTTTATTGGTGACGGTAAGGGTAATCTGAAAGCATTAAAATTAGTAGATCTTGAATGGAAGATAGTAGATGGCAGACCGGCAAGTTTTGTAGAGGTTGCAGGAAGTGAAAGAGAAATACCGTGCGATTATGCATTTTTAGCAATGGGATTTGTACATCCGCAACATGAAGGCGCTATTAATCAACTGGAAGTTGAACTGGATGAAAGAGGTAATGTAAAAGCAACTGAAAAGAACTATCAAACCAGTATAGCTAAAATATTTGCTGCAGGTGATGTACGCAGGGGACAATCTTTGGTAGTTTGGGCTATTAAAGAGGGTAGAGACTGTGCTCAGAAGGTAGATGAGTTTCTGATGGGGCAGTCGCTATTGGAAACAGCCGACGGTGATGCCATTTCCAGATACCTTGTCTAGATAATATTTTAATTAAATAAAAAAGGGTAAATTATAAAAATTTACCCTTTTTTTATTCACACTATGAATTTTGGGATTTTGAAAACTTAGCAGAAAAAATCATTTTTTTTGACAGATTTGTTAGTTTTTTTTGAATTTTTCCTGATCAAGTGCCGGAAAAATCATCTTTAAGCACAAATATTTATAAAAATGTATATAAAAAATTAATATTAAAAAAATATTAATTTGTTTTTTTTGATTGTCGAATGAGTTTTTGATTGTATTTTTGTTTTAACAACATATATAATTTAAATTATTGATATGTTGATTCCTTCACTAAAAAACAACTGATATGAGTAAACAATCAATCAAAAATGTGACTCCCTTTCTGATTCTGCTGGCAGTAGTAATCGGAGCGATCTTTGTAGCCCCAGGTGCCTCATTTGATCCGGCTTCTGTGGTTGATGAAGCTAAAGTTCCTAAGTACACCTACAATAGTGGCGATATTGCCTGGATGTTGGTGTCTTGTGCATTTGTATTCTTAATGACACCGGCTCTTGCCTTTTTCTATGGCGGTATGGTGGCACGTAAGAACGTACTTTCTACAATGATCAAAAGTACAGTTGCTGCAGGTATTATTTCAGTACTATGGGTGGTTGTACAATTCAGTCTTTGTTTTGGCGATTCAATTGGTGTAGTTAAGGATGCTACAGGTAAAGTTATTACCGGTGGATTTATCGGTAACCCTTCAACATTCTTTATGTTTAAGAATGTAATGAACGGCGAACCATGGTCTTTAGCTGCAACTATTCCTTTACCACTATTTGCATTTTTTCAATTGATGTTTGCGATCATTACTCCGGGTCTTGTAGTAGGGGCCGTAGCTGAACGTATCCGTTTTAGCTCTTATACTTTATTTATTGTTTTATTTGCAGTGTTAATATATGCTCCTTTAGCGCATATGGCATGGCATCCTGATGGATTGATGTTTAACTGGGGTGTATTAGACTTTGCAGGTGGTACCGTAGTACACATTTCTGCTGGTATGGCCGCTTTAGCAGGTGCTATTGTTTTAAAACGTCGTCGTTCAGTAGCTGCAGGTACTCCGGCAGTTCCGGCGGCTAATATTCCTTATGTATTGATCGGTACCGGTTTGCTTTGGTTCGGTTGGTTCGGTTTCAACGCAGGTAGTGCTGTTGGTTCGGGTTCATTAGCAGTTTATGCTTTTGCTACTACTAATACTGCTGCTGCTGCTGCTGGTTTGGCTTGGATGTTCTTAGATGTATTTAGAGGCAAAAAACCATCTGTACTTGGTTTCTGTATCGGTGCTGTTGTTGGTCTTGTTGCCATCACACCTGCTGCAGGTTTTGTTGGTGTGCCTCAAGCTTTGTTCATAGGATTTATTGCTGCAATCGTTTCTAACTTGGTTGCAGAATTCCTGAAACACAAAACAAAATTAGACGATCCTTTAGATGTATTTGCTTGTCACGGTTTAGGTGGTATCACCGGTATGTTGTTGACAGGTGTTTTCGGAGATAAAAATGTAAACTCTTTAGTATTAGACGGACAATTTCTTATCCAAGTAAAAGGTATGTTGTTGTCTGTTACTTATAGCTTCATAGTTGCTTTTATTTTATTTAAATTAATCAATTTCATCTTACCGTTACGTGTAACCGAAGAAGAGGAAGAAGAAGGCTTGGATGCTTCTCAGCATGATGAAAAATATGTACAAGGTACTTTGCTGGTAAAAACTGATTCTGGTTTAGTTGAAAAATCAGTAAGCTAATTTATTTATCAAGACTTGTTGATAAGTAAGTACATATTAAAAACAACCTAACATTATTTTTGCAAAAAAAGGGGGATTGTCTAGTCCACAATCCCTCTTATTTAACTAACCAAAAACTATAATTATGACAATGACAAAAAAACTTTCCTTTTCAGTGTTGGCTGCATTGCTTTGTATGAATGCCGTAAACGCACAAACGAAAATTACAGGATCTGTTGACGCTTACTATCGTTACAATTTTGATAATAATCCTGATGGCGGTACTTTAGGCAACAACAGCAGCACTAGCTTTGTTAGCGAACAAAGTACTTTCAACTTCGGTATGGCTTCAGTTAAATTTGAACATACTATGGGTAAAGTGGGTGCTGTAGCTGATCTGGGATTTGGTCCGAAAGCAGAAGAATTTTCTTATGCTGATGAAGGAACTTTATTAGCTGTTAAACAAGCTTATGTTTACTATTCAATCAGCGATAAAGTAAAATTAACTGCAGGTAAATGGGCGACTCACGTAGGATATGAAGTATTAGATCCTCAAGTGAACAAAAACTACACAATGTCTTACATGTTCACTAATGGTCCTTTCTCTCACACAGGTTTGAAAGCTGATTTTAACTTAGGTGATGGTGTAGGAGCAATGGTTGGTGTTGCTAATCCAATCGATGTTACTGATCCTTCTGATGGAGATGCTCCAAAAACATTACTTGCTCAGGTTAGTAAAACTTTCAGCAAAGGGTCTGTTTATTTGAACTATGCAGGATATTTCGGTGCTAAAAAATCTATGCCGTATGCAGCTAGTCTTAACCAAGTTGGCTTAACTGCTTCATATACTGTAGATCCAAAATTCAGCTTAGGTTTTGATGGTACTTTACAAAGCATTAAAAGCATTCCTGATGATAAATCTTATAGCTGGTATGGTGCTGCTTTATATGGTAACTATGCAGTTTGTAGCTCATTTGGTTTAGCATTACGTGCTGAATACTTTGGTGATAAAAACGGTATCAAAGTTTATGGTGATGGTACTGATGGTGGTAACAACATTTTTGGTCTTACTTTGTCTGGAAACTACAAAGTGGGTGGTTTAACTTTCATTCCTGAATTACGTTTAGATAATGCAAGTGAAAATGGTTTGTATTATAAAGCTAATGGATCTGATACCAAGAGCACTGCTTCTGCAGTATTAGCAGTTGTTTACAGCTTCTAATCTTTCAATTGTTTTCATGTTACACTAAAATATAGTGAGAGCCCTCTGATATTTATCAGGGGGCTTTTTATTTAAAGCTATCGGTCAATAAATAATATGCCTGCAACTGTTCGTTCGTTTTTTCAGTTACATATTGATGTGTAGTATCCGGAAGGAAATTATTTCTTTCTAAAACTTTTATTGATCGTTCATTTTCAGGAAAAACCATTGCAACAATTGTTTTAAAATTGAATTGTTTGAAACCCACAGAAAGCATTTCTCTAATAGCCTCTTGCATAAGCCCCTTACCATGATGGTCGGGATGCAACTCGTAACCGATCTCGGCAATCCCTTTTACATGATCTATGTTAAAATAACAAGTGGTGCCAATCAGTTCACCGGTTTCTTTAAGAATGATTGCTCTATAAAGTCCTTCATTTCTTTCAGTCATCTTTTCTATTCTTATAATAAAATTACGAGCATCTTCTATTGTAATAGATTTAGGTCTGTCGATATACCTGTTTACAATATCGTTAGATCTGATAAAAAGAATTGCCGAGTCATCCTCATGGATTAGAGGTCTTAATATTAACCGTTCGGTTTCTATTTGCGATATTGATGGAAGAGGAGTGTTTAACATGATCTGAATTGTAGTATAAATATATAACAAGCAAGATAAAACGGTAGTCGTTATTGGAAATACAGTTTATAAAATTTACTTCATTTAAAGATATACAACTATATTAGCGTCCCTTTTGCCGGACATAATATTCATTTCAAATTAAGATCATATGCTTACCAATATACAGCTGGTAGAAAAATTTTATACAGCTTTTCAAAAATTAGATGCGGAAGCAATGAATAGTTGTTATAGTGATGACATCGTTTTCTTTGACCCTGTATTCGGATTACTGAGGCAGTATGAAGTGAAATGTATGTGGGAAATGCTCTGTAAGCATGCAAAGGATTTTTCGCTGACATTTGATAATATTACAGAATTGGATAATGAATATGCTACCTGTGATTGGGTGGCTACTTATACTTTTTCAAAGACCGGTAGAAGGGTAGTGAACAGGATAAAAGCTAATATGCGTTTTGCAGATGGCAAGATCATAGAGCACAGTGATGCTTTCAGTCTGCATAAATGGAGTAAGCAGGCATTAGGACTTAGTGGAACGCTTTTTGGGTGGAATTCTTTTTTTCAAAACAAGATAAAGAACGGCGCTAAACGCAATTTATTGAAGTATATGCAAGGCAAGGATATTTGATCAGATAATGGTAATTATAGCATTAAAATACTATTGCCGCAATAATTTTAGCTTTATACCGTTAATAGTAGAGAATATTTTAGTAATAAAAAAAGGGCTTTCATTTCTATGAACGGGCCCCTTTTTTTTTGTGTATACGTTAACTAGCAGAAATTAATCTACTTGGGTGACTTTCAACATGTTAGTAGGTAAATGGTCTTGAATTGGCGTACTGCCTGTATTTACCACAATATCTCCTTTCTTAATAAATCCTCTTTCTTTAAGAATATTTATCTGATCGAAAAAGATATCATCCAATGTAATTTCTTCATCATAAAAAATAGCCCTTACGCCCCAGCTTAAACTAAGTTGATTAATGAGTGTACGTTCTTTACTGAAAATATATAAGGGGGCTTTTGGTCGGTAACTACTCAACATAAAACCGGTGTATCCGCTTTGTGTCATACCAATTAGTGCATTGGCCTGAAGATCTTTTGCAAGGTTACAGGCACTATCGCATAAAGCATCGCTAAGGAAAGAAGGTGAATGTGGCTGAGGAGCTAATACATCATCTCTGTCGTAATCGTAAGCATTGCGTTCAACTTCCATAATGATTTTACTCATTGTTTCTACTACAAGGGTAGGGTAGCTGCCCGTTGCGGTTTCACCACTTAACATTACAGCATCGGCACCTTCCAGAACAGCGTTTGCAACGTCGGTTACCTCACTTCTGTTTGGTTTTGTACGATCAAGCATACTCTCCATCATTTGTGTTGCCACAATAACGGGCTTTGCTCTGTGCATACATTTTAAGATTAGATCTTTTTGTATCAGCGGAACCTGTTCAATAGGTACTTCTACACCAAGATCACCACGTGCAATCATCACACCGTCACTTTCAATAATAATATCCCTGATATTCTTTAAAGCTTCAGGCATTTCTATTTTAGCGATTGTTTTGATCTTACTGTTCTTGCTTTGAATACGTTTTTTAAGATCGATGATATCAATTGCTTTTCTTACGAATGAAAGTGCTACCCAATCTAGGTTTTGCTCGATGATGAAATCAAGATCTGCAATGTCTTTTTCTGTAAGTGATGGTTGGGATAAAGCAGAGTCAGGTAGATTAACTCCTTTTTTAGGAGTAAGTACTCCGCCCAATGTAACAGAAACTTTTACCTCTGTATTGCTTACGATCTCCTCAACTTTTACTTCCATTTTTCCATCATCCAAAAAAATACGTTCGCCAACTTTTACATCTGTTGAAAGCATTGGGTACGATACATAGATCCTGTCTTTTGTACCTACCATTTTTTCTGTAGTGAAAATAAATGTGTTGCCAGAAACCAAATCAATTTTGCCGTTTTCTAATTCGCCTACTCTTAATTTTGGTCCTTGAAGATCTCCCAGAATGGCGATGTTATAAGGTTCGTTTTTATTGATCAATCTGATCCAATCTATTACCTGTTTTTTATCCTCATGTGAACCATGAGAAAAATTAAGCCGGAATACATTGACTCCGGCTTTTACTAATTCCAATAATTTATCGTAGCTGCTGCATGCAGGTCCAACTGTTGCAACAATTTTAGTACGTTTTTGCGAATGTGCAATACCCGCCTGTTTATCCATCTGCTGGTGCAGGTATTTACTGATGTGCTTACTCATGAATTTCGTTTATGGTTGATCGTTAGTATTTTGGTTTGTTTTATGATGCAAGAATTTTGACGATCTTCATCCACTCGTCGCTAACTCTTGTTTTTAGTTTTGCCGCTTTTTCAAAAGGGGTATGATTGATGCGGTTTTCTTTGATACCGATCATGATATTGATATTTCCATTGATGAGGCATTCAACTGCGTGGTAACCCATGCGGCTGGCAATCACCCTGTCTATACAGGTAGGAGAGCCGCCTCTTTGTATATGACCGAGCACACAAATACGTGTGTCCATATCCGGTAAATGTTTTTGAATGATCTTGTTTACGCCTTCGGCTCCACCAAATTCATCACCCTCTGCAACAACAATTAGGTTAACTAATTTTTTACGTTTTTCCTTTTCTTTCAATCCCATGATCATGGCATCGATATCAGTTTTACGTTCGGGGATAAGAATGTTTTCGGCACCTGTAGCGATACCGCTGTGCAATGCTATGAAGCCGGCATCTCTACCCATTACCTCAATGATGAACATCCTGTCGTGAGCATCCATCGTATCACGTATTTTATCAATGGCTTCAACTGCTGTATTTACTGCCGTATCAAAGCCAATAGTAAAATCGGTTCCAACAATATCTCTGTCGATCGTTCCGGGAATACCAACACTTGGAATATCAAATTCTTCGTGGAATTTTTTGCCACCTCTAAAAGAGCCGTCTCCACCAATGATCACCAGACCATTGATACCACGAGCTTTAAGGTGTTCGTATGCTTTTTTGCGGCCTTCGTATTCAAAGAATTCTTTACATCTTGCGGTCTTTAAAATAGTGCCGCCTCGTTGTATGATGTTGGCAACACTTTTGTTGTCCATTTTAAAGATATCATCATCAATTAAACCCTGATATCCCCTCATGATTCCAAAAACCTCCAATCCGTAATAATTACCTGTACGTACTACCGCCCTAATTGCTGCATTCATGCCAGGAGAGTCGCCGCCAGAAGTCATTACCCCTATTTTTGTTATTTTTCTTACTGCCATTTGATTCAATGTTAAAATTCGGTCAATCAATTTGTTATTACAAATTTCTCAATGCAAACGTTATCGGTGTGTCAAAAATACACATTTTAGTCTAAATAATTTAATATGAAGTTTTAAATCAATATGATAATAAAAGCTTAATTCTAGCTTTTTTATCTGAAATACCCAACAGTACTGATTGCAATGCATGCTGAAATAAATAGATTCGTACATAAAAATTATTTTATGCGGTATAAATTACTGTTACTTCTATCATTGGTTTGTAAAATAGGGATGACGCAGAATGAAAGTTCGTTTGCAATGGCCTTTCCGATCACTGATTATATTACTCCACTGGGAGATTCCATACAACTTGTTCAGGTGCTTATGCCTGATGGTTTATCTGTAAAGGAAAAATCTCTTGGTATCCTGAAGCCTAAAAGGGTATCTGGTGATACTGATACTATTGATATAGGGAGTGGAAGATGTAATTTGATCAAGGGTGATTATTATTATTACACGATCAAACCGGCAAAAAAATCAAGGCTTCCAAAAGAGGGAGATCTTTTATATACAATGATAGAATTGCCGGGGTTGTATAATGGAATTTTATACAAAGTGGCCAGGCATGCTATTACTTTTTCAAAAATTGACGAAACGCCATTGTTGAGCCTAAATGATGTGTTATTTATTGCTAATAAAACCGCAGAAGATAGCACAATCGGTTTGCTTGTAGATGAAGTGAAGTATACCGGCAATACAATGATCGCTCAAAATGATAATCAGGATATGGTAATAGAAAAGGGGACTTATAAGGACAAAAAGCTTTTTGCTACCATGGTAAACATAAAACAAGCCGATGTAGTTGATTGTTTGGAATACATCATTGCTAGGCCTTCTTTATATGCAGGCTATAACTGGAAATTTTCCGAAGTATTTGCTACATGGATGTCGGAGGGAGCCCCAACGGTGATAAAAGAATGATTGGTTAAATGAGGTCTTTCTTTTTGAGGTAAGAAAATATTATTCCTGATATCTGACTGCCAAGCTTTGAGGCACTTTCGTCACGGTCTATTCCAATGGAGATTTCGGCAATTTTTTCGCCTGAATTTTTTTGTACCAGAATGTACATTTGTTTGCTAAGTGTTGGATTATTCAATTCATCTGTAACATACTGATCTTTTATAGGAAAAATAGTGAGTTGATAGTCGAGGTTGGTTTCTTTGAAGCCGTTTCTTACAACATCTTCATTTGTATCTGCATTAATAACATATTGGTTGCTTTTTATTTTCTTGTCTGAAAGGGATGATTGAAGTCTCTCTACGATACTGAGGTAGGTAGGTTTATCAGCCTCGGGGCTCATTGCTACAATAGCCAGATTTGTGATTTTTTCTTTCGGTAGAAAAACGGCTTCATGTATTATATAGGTAGCTTTTGAAATAGCCTGTGAGCTAAGGCATGAACTAAGTTGCAACAAAATGATACCGCTAAGGATAAGAGTTGAGATCTGTTTCATAAAAAAGGTTTGTTTCGAAAAGAGAATTCTCTAAGATAAAAATAATTGCCTTTAATGTCAAATCTTTAAAACTAAATAATTCCTAATTAGTGCGATGGGCTCAATTTGTACAATACAATTACATTCTTTCCGGCACTTTAATGCCCAATAACTCCATGCCGCTTTTTAAAACATTACTGACCATAACAGATAACTGTAAACGAAGTTGCTTTTTGTCGTCACTCTCTGCGTTGGCAATGGAATGCTCTGTATAAAACGAATTGAATGTCTTAGCCAGATTAAAGAGATAATTTGCAATGACAGACGGGTTGTATTCTTTGCAGGCATCTTCAATAGTAGTAGGGTATTGTTCGAGTGACACAATGAGCTCTTTTTCTAATTGTAGTAATGGTCCATGGTCTTTGGTCCATTGTCCATGGTCTATGGTATTCTTCCTTAGAATACTTTTGATCCTTGCATGTGTGTATTGTATGAATGGCCCCGTAAAGCCATGGAAATCGATGCTTTCCTGTGGATTAAATACCATTGTTTTTTTAGGGTCGACTCTTAGCAAATAAAATTTCATTGCACCTAAACCGAGTGTGTTGTATAGTTCTTTTAGTTCTTCAGGTGTAAAGTCTTTTACTTTGCCAAGCTCTTCGGTATGTTGTTGAGATGTAGTGATCATTTCTTCAACAATATCATCTGCATCTACAACAGTACCTTCACGACTCTTCATTTTACCGGTAGTTAATTCAACCATGCCGTAACTAAGGTGGTAGATATTTTCTGCATTCGGTATTCCCAATTTCTGACAGATCAATTGCAATACCTTCATGTGGTAATTCTGTTCATTACCAATCACATAAATATTGTAATCAATGTTGTATTCTTCATATTTCTGTAAAGCAAGACCAATGTCTTGGGTTATGTAAACAGAAGTGCCGTCTTTTCTTTGCACTAATTTTTCATCCAAACCTTCTGCTGTCAGATCGATCCAGATACTGCCATCTTCTTTTTTGAAAAATACTTTTTTATCGAGCCCTTGTTGAACAATATCTTTTCCTAATAAATAGGTATTGCTTTCATAATAAGTTTTATCAAAATCACTACCGATTGCTTTGTAAGTAATATCAAATCCGGCATATACCCAGCCATTCATTTTCTTCCATAGTTCAATTACTTCAGGTTTACCATCTTCCCAATCAAAAAGCATTTGTTTTGCAGCTTTCATTATTTCTGTAGCCCCTCTTCTAATATCATTTATTTCATCATTGACCTTAATGATCTTTTCGTTATTCTTATTTGCATCTTCACTCTTAAGTTTATCGCATATCGCATTTAATTCTTTCGCCTTGCTTTCTTCCTGCGTAGAGTAATGTGAAAAATCTCCGGCAGCTTCATTTGATTTTAATTCTGATGCTTGTTTCTTTAATTCGTTTTCAAACATCACATAATAATCACCAACTAAATGATCTCCTTTTATACCTGTGCTTTCAGGAGTGGCGCCATTGGCAAACAATTGCCATGCGATCATACTTTTACAAATATGAATACCTCTGTCGTTTACAATACAACTCTTTACAACATCATATCCATTGGCTTTTAAAATTTCAGCAACACTCCATCCTAAAAAGTTATTTCTTAAATGACCAAGATGCAAAGGTTTGTTGGTATTGGGAGAGGAGTATTCAACCATTACTCTTTTGCCATTGCTTTCTTTTTTTCCGTAGCTGGCACTCGTATAGTTTTTTTGCAATAATGAGGTCCAGTAATTATCTGCAACAGTGAGGTTTAAAAAACCTTTGATGATATTGAATTTTGTAAACGTGTCAGAAAAATTTGAAGTAAGATGTTCTCCCAAACTATTGCCGATCGTATCCGGAGATAATTTCAGTGATTTAACCAAAGAAAATAATACAACGGTATAATCCCCTTCAAACTCAGGCTTGGTTTGATTTATCTGAAAATCCTTTTCTGTAAATGATTGGTTGTATAAGCTTGATAAGCTTTCTATCACACTTTTCTGTAGTTGCGTTACTATTGACATGCTGCAAAAGTAAGGCTAGTTTTTTGTATTAAAAAAGCCTCCTGCTAAGGAGGCTTTTCGTTTATAAGTTAGCTACTTTCTTATCCTTCGGATATTTAACCGTGTAACTAAATCTTACTTTTTTGCTTTCGCCGGGTTTTAATTCTAGTTTCCATGTAAGTACACCAAGATCTTTATTTACCATTGCGCCACCGTCATCGTCCAATTTAATTTCAAGTTCTTTGTCCGTGGTTAAAGGGAATTGATCTTTAAGTAATAAGTCTACTGTAGTCAACTTATTGTTTTTAACAGTGATCTCGTAAGTGAATGATTGCTTTGTGGTATTACCATTTGTTTTAGTAGTTGTTAATGTTTTAATAGTATTACGTTTAATGGCAACCCTTCTGTCTCTTCCCAATGATAAATTCAATGTATCGGCTGTACTGTTAGGGTCGATATATGATTTGCCCAGATAAGTATTATCCATGATGATATTGGCTGTACCCGGTAACAGATCCAAGTTTTGCCAGTCTGCTACTTCGGCTAATAAATATGCATCTTTATCCAGTTTTGGAACAGCATAGTTTTTCAGGATCGCATTGATCTTTTCATCTTTGATCGTTACGGCATGAATCTGGCCGTCACATTCAATGTCATAAGGTAGGTCAATTTCAAAATTAGTATTAAGTTGACCTTCTTTTAAAGTCATATATTCCTGTATTGAACTTGGTTCAACATATTGATCTGCTGTAGGTTTATAGTCACTCAGTTTTTTGTCGTCGTTATATGTAGATTGAATACTATTACGAACATCTTTTCTTGCGGATCCATATCCTGTAACGATCGTTTCGGCATATAATTGCGGCACATATAATTGAAGATACCATGCGCTTAGTATTGGAGCCACACCACCAAGACTGGGACTGCCGGTGCTTAATGTCAGCTTGGTTTGTTTCCAGTCAATGCCGGTTGATTGTGTTACAGAAGCTTTATACACTAATTTTATTTCATTTGTTTTCGAATTTACACGAACATCATACAATGGCGTCCATCCTGCACTGTTAGTGAAATAACTTAATGATACAGGTATCTCTCCGCTATTTTTACAAATAACCTGCATGATCAATTGTCCATAAGGTTTTTCTGCTTTTACAGGAGATTTTGACGCTTCGGTAATTCTCTTATTGAAGTCCGCAATTTTATTGTAATAATCTGTTTCGGTTTCACGAAGGTTAAATATGTTCGTTTTTGCTTTTTCGATCTTAGCATTATAAGCGTTTACTAATTTTAATGCATCGTCGGCACTGATCTTATTGTTATCATTATTCTCAATAACAGCTTCTATCAATTTACCTGTTTTCTCAAGTGTTTGTTCTTCTATCATGATCAGGTTGCTGTTCCGTTTTAATAACTTGTTGATCGCAGCAATGCTGTCCTGCAATATTTTTACTGCCGGGTTTGTAACAAAAGGTACAGTAGGGTAGATCACACTAAATTTTTGCGACAGCAAGGCTACATTCTCAGGTACACTAATCTGTAAACTATTTATATCAACAGTTGTACTGAGTTTACTTACAACAATTTGTTTTATGTTGCTATTTACGTTCACTTTGGTTTCGTGTGTGAGTTCGGCTCCATACCCGAAATATACTGTTGCGGCAGTCAGTTTAGCATCAACTTTTGCTGTGTCTTGTGCATTTGCTGCAAGGCTGCAGGCCGCTATCAATGCAATAAATAAGATTTTTTTCATAATTGTAGTTGCTTTTTGATGTTGATGCAAGATTAAAATGAATTACATAAGACTATGGGTGCAACTGTGTGAAATGCCGCTTTTACTATGCAGAATCAGATTTGCGTTTAATTATCTGCCACTTTTGATTACCTTTGCACACTTTTTAACAGTTATGATAAGCGTAAATAATGTCACGTTAGCCTACGGTAAAAGGGTTTTGTTCGACGAAGTAAACATCAGTTTTACAAAAGGTAATTGCTATGGTGTGATCGGAGCAAACGGAGCCGGTAAATCTACCTTCCTTAAAATTTTGAGTGGTGAAATTGAAGCCAATAAGGGGACTGTAAGTATTAGTCCCGGCGAACGTATGGCGGTGTTGAAACAGAACCATTTTGAGTTTGATGAATTATCTGTTTTACATACAGTGATGATGGGGCATAAGAAAATGTGGGATCTGATGATCGAAAAAGATGCCATCTATCTGAAAGAAGATTTCAGCGAAGCAGATGGTATGAGAGCAGGGGAGTTAGAGCATGAATTTGGTGAAATGGGTGGATATACAGCAGAAAGTGATGCGGCTCAACTTTTAAATCAATTGGGTGTAAAGGAAGAATTACATCAATTATTGATGAAAGAAATCGGCGGTAACATTAAAGTAAGAGTGTTGTTGGCACAAGCTTTATTCGGAAATCCGGATATTCTTTTACTGGATGAACCTACAAATAACCTGGACGTAGAAACGATCAGCTGGTTGGAAAATTTCCTGGCCGATTACGAGAATATTGTTTTGGTGGTGAGTCATGATCGTCACTTTTTAGATGCTGTATGTACGCATGTAGCAGACGTTGATAAGCAAAAGATCAAGATCTATACAGGTAACTATACTTTCTGGTATGAGAGTTCTCAATTAGCGGCAAGACAAGCAACTGATAAGAACAAGAAGATGGAAGAGAAGAAGAAAGATCTTTTGGAGTTTATTGCCCGTTTCAGTGCGAATGCAAGTAAAAGTAAGCAAGCTACTTCCCGTAAAAAGGCCTTGGATAAATTGGTGTTTGAAGATATTACTCCAAGCAGTAGAAAATATCCGGGTATTATTTTCAAACCGGAAAGAGAAGTGGGTAACCAGATCTTAATGGTAGAAAAATTGTCTAAAACCCTTGATGGACGTGTTCTTTTTAAAGATGTGAATTTTGATGTAGTAAAAGGTCAAAAGATCGCTTTTCTTAGTCGAGATCATGTTGCATTAACTTCTTTTTTCGAGATCATCAATGGAAAAATGAAGGCCGATTCAGGTACATACGAATGGGGGACTACTATAACTAGTGCTTATCTACCTAACGATAATACAGAATTCTTTACAGGTTCATTAAACCTCATGGATTGGCTGCGTCAATTCGTACCGCCACATGTTACCGATGTTGATGAAGATTTCTTACGTGGATTCTTAGGTAAGATGTTGTTTAGTGGTGATGAAATATTGAAGAAAACAAATGTATTAAGTGGTGGAGAAAAAGTGCGTTGTATGGTGAGCAAGATGATGTTGCAGAATCCGAATGTTGTAATTTTGGATGAACCGACAAACCACTTGGATCTTGAAAGCATCACTGCATTTAATGATGGCATGATCACTTTCCCGGGTATTGTTTTGTTCACAACACATGATCATCAATTCATGCAAACAGTGGCAGACAGAATTATTGAGATCACCCCTAAAGGTATCATTGACAGATTGATGACCTATGATGAGTATCTTGAGGATGAGAGAGTGAAAGCTTTAAAAGAGGAGTACTATAGTTAGTTTATAGTCGATAGTCCATAGACAATGGTTAATAATCAATAGTCTGAATTATAAAGTGGCTACCATGGACCATCGTCTATGGACCATGGACAGCACAATGAAAAATAGAATAGTATCATTCATCGATTTTTTTTATCCGATCTTTAAAAGGATAATGCCGTTACAAACATTTCGGTATGCAGCCTGTGGCGGCTTTAATCTGGTAGTGAACTTTGCATGTTTTACAATTCTGTATCACTTTTTTGTCGAAAAATATAAGATCGTTCATCTGGGCTTTTATACATTTGAATCGTATAGTCTGGCACTTTTTATTGCAGGGGTACTTTCTTTTTTTCTAGGATTCTTCTTAAACAAATACATTGTTTTTGAAGAATCGAACCTCAAAGGCAGGATACAGTTGTTCCGATATTTTGTGTCATTTTCTTCCAGCCTTTTCATCAACTATCTGCTGTTGAAATATTTTGTAAAAGAATTCAATATTTATCCTGTATTGGGCCAGCTATTGGTAACTGTTATCGTTGTAACCATTAGCTACATCACTCAAAGGAAATATACTTTTAAAGTAAAGAACCCGTAAGCTTAGGGCGGAAAGACACGAGCCGCAAGCTACAAAAGGGCAAGAATAAAATTTATTAGACTTATCCGTTGTGGCTTGAAGCTTGTAGCTGACTGTTCAAAATAGTTCCCAATCCTAAATTTCGTGTCAGAAAATAGCCTCATTTTCAGTCAAATTCGCCTTATCCACACTCAATTCTGCCATTTTTTCACCTGTGTCAGCTATGGCATAATCATTGACAATCAAAACTGAACAAAAAACACATTAAAATCATGGGAAAAATTATAGGCATCGACTTAGGAACAACCAATAGCTGCGTAGCGGTTATGGAGGGTAACGAACCTACAGTTATTGCAAACGACGAAGGAAGACGCACCACACCGTCGGTAGTAGCATTTTTGAAGAATGGAGAACGTAAAGTGGGGGATCCTGCTAAACGTCAGGCTATTACCAATCCGGCTAACACGATCATGAGTGTTAAGCGTTATATGGGACACAAATGGAATGAAGTGACAGATGATGTAAGCCATACAAGTTACAAAGTTGTAAAAGGCGATAATGATACGGTACGTATCGATATCGAAGGCAGATTATATACCCCACAAGAGATCTCTGCAATGATTCTTCAGAAAATGAAAAAAACTGCAGAGGAATATCTTGGTCAGGAAGTAAGCGAAGCAGTTATTACTGTTCCTGCTTATTTCAATGATGCACAACGTCAAGCTACAAAAGAAGCCGGTGAAATTGCAGGGCTGAATGTTAGACGTATCATCAACGAACCAACTGCTGCAGCATTGGCTTACGGATTGGATAAAAAACATCAAGATCAAAAAATTGCTGTATTCGATTTAGGTGGTGGTACATTCGACGTATCTATCCTTGAATTGGGTGATGGCGTTTTTGAAGTAAAATCTACTAACGGTGATACACACTTGGGTGGTGATGACTTTGATAAAGTGATCATGGACTGGTTGGCTGATGAATTCAAAAAAGATGAAGCGATTGATCTTCGTAAAGATCCGATGGCTTGGCAGCGTTTAAAAGAATCTGCTGAAAAGGCTAAAGTAGAGTTATCATCTTCTTCAGAAACAGAAATCAATCTCCCATACATCACTGCAGTTGATGGTGTTCCTAAGCACTTGGTGAAGAAATTGACAAGAGCAAATTTTGAAAAATTAGCCGATACATTATTTGAAAGATGCTTGAAGCCATGTGAACTGGCATTGAAAGATGCAGGTTTAAGCATTTCTCAAATCGATGAAGTGATATTGGTAGGAGGTAGTACACGTATTCCTAAAGTACAGGAGATCGTTGAAAAATTCTTCGGTAAAAAACCTAACAAAGGTGTTAACCCCGATGAAGTAGTTGCAATCGGTGCTTGTATTCAAGGTGGTGTATTAACAGGGGAAGTAAAAGATGTATTGTTGTTAGATGTTACGCCTTTGAGTTTGGGTATTGAAACAATGGGTGGTGTAATGACAAGATTGATCGAATCTAACACAACCATTCCTACAAAAAAATCGGAAGTATTCTCTACAGCAAGCGATAACCAACCGGGTGTACAAATTCATGTATTACAAGGTGAAAGACCAATGGCAGGACAAAACAAAAGTCTTGGTATGTTTAACTTAGATGGTATTCCACCAGCACCTAGAGGTGTACCGCAAGTAGAAGTTACTTTTGATATTGATGCTAACGGTATCTTACACGTTACAGCAAAAGATAAAGGAACCGGAAAATCACATAACATTCGTATTGAAGCAGGTAGTGGCTTAAGCAAAGAAGAAATTGAAAAAATGAAAGCTGATGCTAAAGCAAACGAAGAAAGCGATAAAGCAGAAAAAGAAAAAGTAGAAAAAATTAACCAGGCCGATAGTTTGATTTTCCAAACAGAAAAACAAATTAAAGAATATGGCGATAAGATCTCTGCTGAGAAAAAGGCACCGATCGAAGCAGCTTTGGAAAAATTAAAAGAAGCGCACAAATCACAAGACTTAGCAGCCATTGATACCGCTGTTGCTGAAATGAACGCTGCATGGACTGCTGCAAGTGAAGAAATTTACAAAGCACAGGCAGAAGGTGGAGCAGGAGCACAACAACCGCAAGGTGATGCAGGCGCTCAACCACAAAATGATGGTAAAACGGATGACCATGTAGAGGATGTGCAGTTTGAAGAGGTGAAATAAGGTAGCGAGAATTAAATAAAAAAGCCGTTCCAAAAGGAACGGCTTTTTTATTACGATTTTACAAGGATTAATAAAACACTTCTCCCGCTCTGAAGTATACTATATTAAAATTTTTATTCAAGACTACGGTATAATCAATGCCATACATGTTATCAAAATATCCATTAGATGTAACAGAGGCATGAACATAATACTTATCGGCGTTTTTTACAACAGGGTAAAAGAATAGGCTGCACATGTGTGGTTCTAACTCAATTGGGCTTTCCAAAAATGTAAGTTTCCAACTTCTTTTTAAATGGATATCTATTTTGTTAGAATCAGAAATGTTTTTCGAAAAGGTTCTGGTAAAAAAAGGGTTTTGAAGAACGAGATTATATGCATCATCTCGATAAGACTTTCCAAAAAAAAATACAGGCAACAGTTTTCAGTTCATTTTTCTTTAACGCTTTTAAATATTCATAATCGGCTGTATCCATATGTATGGCAATTGCAGCAATTACCGAATCGTATATTCGAGCCTCCATTATAGAGTCTTTTAATTGGGTAGTTTGTGATACAGCACATCTTGATAATAGCACCAAAAACAAAACAAAATAAAGTCGTCTCATTATTTATAAATTAAAACAATTGCTTACTATTTTTCTATCGCTCCATATTCCTGTATCCACCATTTAGATTTCATAACAGGCGGTCGGGTGTAATAACAGGCAACATGCGTCCATTCAGCATTGAGTGTATTATATCGATGCCCATAACCGGGTATGCCCGTGTCAACCAATAATTGTAATACAATCGTTCTTACATCGGCATCGCTATTGTAAGCAATGTTCTCATTGCCGGTTCTCATCTTCGGAGAATATTTTGTAACCCTTTCCCATGGCCAGGAACCATCTCTGCCCTGATGGTTCACATTGTTTGTAGGACCTTGGTCCTTGGCATGTTTAATACATGCATTGTAAATGCCTTCATCTGGGAGTAAAATTGATAATGGTTTCATCTTCAACAATGAATCGTATAAAGTTTGACAGGCTTTTACTTCTTCTTCGTTGATGTAATGCCAGGTGGTATCTACTTTTGAAGGTTTGTTATTAACATACGATGTGGTTAGAGAATAGTTGGCGTCTCCTTTGCCATATTCTTTCAGATTTCTGAGTGCTCCGTCTAACATAGGTTTTACAAATTCTTTGGCGTAACGTGGCGGATCAGAACGGAGCCTGTTCAATTCGTAGATCATTTCTCTTTCTTGCGGTTCCATGTATTTGCAGTCTTTTGCTGTGTTTAGCTTTTCATTTTTCCACAGGGTATCCTGTGCCTTTGTCTGTAGTGAAACACATGCAAAAATTAAAATCAACGATACTGAATATATTTTCATATTAGGAATGGTTTCAGATAACTGACATAAATATAATTTTCTAAAAGTTGTGCATACGTTAAAATTCATATCTTAGAACTCAAAACCACCAACATGGCTTTAAGCAGAATCTGGAGTGCATTCATTATCATAGCAATTGTTGCTGCATCGATCACCTGTATTTTTTCGGAAGGAGGTAATACTGTCTTCAATAAAATAGTGACAGGAAAAGCCGGAGATACAACTCAAACTAAAATTTACGATAGCAGTAATGTTCCGGCAACAGTACTTACTTCATTGGGTACTGCTTCTACATTTAAAAATGGTGAAAACAGGATCGTCAAAACAACCGATAATAAATACATCACTTATAAAGAACAAACAGCCGATGGGGTTATAGAAACCTGCAAAGTAGCGGTGAATATTTGTATTGGTTTGATCGGCGTAATGACTTTATTCATGGGCTTTATGGCCATTGCAGAAAAAGCAGGCGGTATCAATTTATTATCCAGGATCATTGGTCCGTTCTTTTCTAAAATATTTCCCGATCTGCCCAAGGGCCATCCTGCCATGGGGCATATGATGATGAATTTTTCTGCTAATTTACTAGGGTTGGATAACGCAGCTACACCATTTGGTATTAAAGCCATGGAGAGCTTGCAGGAGATCAATCCGGATAAAACCAAGGCGTCTAATTCACAAATAATGTTTTTGTGTTTGCATGCATCGGGATTAACATTGATACCTGTTAGCATCATTGCATTGAGGGCGTCTAAAGCTGCAAATCCTACTGATATTTTTATTCCCTGTATGATCGCTACGTTTGTTGCTACCATGGCAGCAATGTTCATTGTTTCTTTCAAACAAAAAATAAATGTATTTACACCGGTGATAATGGGATGGGTGCTGGGGATATCTTCCATCATTGCATTATTGGTTATATACATTCAATCATTACAATTTGCGGAAGTGCAAATATTCTCAGGTTTATTGAGCAACGGATTGATACTGTTTATTTTTCTTGCAATTATTCTTGGCGGCTTGTATAAAAAGATAGATATTTTTTCTTCCTTCATTGATGGGGCTAAAGGCGGCTTTGAAACAGCGGTTAAGATCATTCCGTATCTAGTTGGAATGTTGGTTGCAATAAGCATGTTGCGAAACAGTGGAGTGTTTGATGTATTGATCAACGGCATGAAAACTATGTTTGCCGCAATGGGTGCTGATACTCGTTTTGTAGATGGGTTGCCAACTGCCTTAATAAAACCTTTTAGTGGCGGTGCTGCAAGAGGTATGATGGTAAGTACAATGACCACTTATGGAGCCGATTCATTTGCCGGAAGATTGAGTTGTATTTTACAAGGTTCATCTGATACTACATTTTATGTTATTGCCGTTTACTTTGGAGCCGTAGGCATCAAGAATACACGCTATGCAGTAGGAGCTATGCTTCTGGCAGATCTGGTGGGAATTATTACTTCAATCGGATTGTGTTACTTATTCTTTGGGTAGAAAACCATTTAAGAAGTTTAACAGGTTCTTCCAACTTATTAAACTTCTTAAACCTATGTAACATATTAAACAATCTTAATTCGCTTTCAACAATTGAGTTGTCAAAACTTTTCCATCAACGCTCAACTTCAATAAATATTTACCGGCAGCTAAGTAGCTTGTGTTAACTGATCTTTGGTAAACACCTTTATCTGCTTTCTCATTTACTACGGAAGAAACCAATTGTCCCTGTGCATTGTAAATATTTAATTTCACTGTTGCTTTAGCAGGAATGGTATAGCGGATAGTAGTAAACGAATTTGCAGGATTAGGGAATGCTTCGAGTGAAATGGTTTTTGTGTCTAACCCAATTTTTACAATAATAGTATTGCTGTAAGAAAATTTGCCATCCAGATCAATTTGTTTCAATCTGTATTGATAAATACCATTCGTAACAGTGTTATCTGTAAAGGAATATTTACTTGCGTTATCACTGTTTACAAATCCAACAGATTGCCAGTTATTATTATTGATCAATGCTCTTTCAATATTCCATCCTTTGTTATTCAATTCATTGGCAATATTCCAATTCAGCAAAACATTTTTATCATCCGACACTGCATTGAATGAAATTAATTTCACCGGTGTTGTTTCTAAGCCTGCAGCCAAACGATTGAGATATACTTCAAGCATGGTATAGCCTGTTCCTGCATCTACATTGTTTCTATCTGTTTCATCATTCGGATTTAAACTGTTAGCCAGTTCCCAGTCGTCGGGCATGCCGTCATTATCATTGTCGGTAAGTGTGACCGTACATTGTGCATAAGCAGGCCAGCCTCCTACAACAGCCGGGTCATCGATGATGCCTGCTTTGTTAGATGAACCTGTTCCCGAAGAAGTTTTATTGGTAACCTCAGTAATGATCCTTGCATCCACAGCATCTCTCTTTGGATAGATGGCACCGCATGATGCAAGAATAGAAGCATAAGCTTGTTGTGCAGTTTCCATTGTAATAGGAGCTGCTATGGTAAAGATGGTATCGCAACTGGCGGAGTCTCTGCTTGCTACAGGAATATTCACAGAATCAAAAGCCAACCAGTTATTGGCTGTTCTTGCTGCATTGCCATCAATATAATTTCCTTCAAGATGGTAACGGCTAACCGCAACCGAAGAGCCCGGATAATCCGGTCGCATTAATTTTTGATTGGAAGGTGTTGCAGGCCCGGGCTTCAAATAGTTGTTCATAATATTGATCCTCGATAAACCTCCCGGTATTTCAACTTCACCGCCATAAGTACCACTTGTTGTAAGCCAATTGTAATTCACATTGTTTCTGTAATCAACCAATGCAATGGTATCATGTGCTCTGCTGCCATTAAATCTTGGCACACGGCTGTTTTGATGTGCTAATAAATTGTGGTGATACGAAGCGTATTGTCCGCCCCAAACACCACCATAACCTCTTATACCTTTTGCATGATAGGCGTTGTATAATCCTTCACTTACAATACACCACTGTACTGTGGTATTTTTATTGTCGTAGATAGCCAAACATTCTTCATTTGCCCAACTGATACTGCAGTGATCAATGATCACATTTTCATAATTCTCTACATCCAAACCATAAGTAACGTAAGATGTAGTGGGATTGCCATTTACATCTCTCGGTATACCGGGTCTGAAACGCAGATGACGTATGATCACATTTTTTCTACGTGGCCCCCAGTAAAATAATTGTCCTCCTGTTGCACCATTGATCAGCATTGAATGTCCTGTTATACAAATACCATCGCATGGTGCTGTTTGTCCGGCTATAGTAAGATTATCTCTTTTTACTTTAAGATCGCTTTTAAGATTGATGAGTCCCGATACTTTGAACACAACGGTTAAAGGTTGATAAACGGTAATGGGGTAATTTGGATTCGCCGCATCTTTATAAACATAGATCGTATCTACATATTGATCCAGTGCCCAACGAAGACTACCCACTACACTATCCTGCAAAGTAGTAACGGCCACAACTTTACCGCCTCTGCCTCCGGTAGAATATTTGCCGTAACCTTCGGCTCCCGGAAACGCTATTTGTTGTGATTTTGAAACAGCAGAGAAAGACAGCAATAAAGCCGCAAACAAGATTTTTTTCATAATGAAGACAATTGCATTATAAAATTAAGCTTAAGCGTAAAAGGATAACTACTTTTTAGATTTTTTCTTCGCAATCGTTGCCGATTTTTGCAGTGGCTTTTTTGTGGCTTCTTTTAACGGAACAAGAGGGTTTGTCAATACATCTGTATGTTTCATGCTATCTTGCTTTTCCGAAGGTTTTGATACATTGTTTTCTTCTTCTTCAAGAGGCTGATTATAATCTCCAAATAAATTAGCTAATCTGCTGGTATGATAGATGTTACGGTTGAATTTGTTGCCTATTACAATGATCGTTGCAGAATCTTGCAATAACCTTGTAAACACAGAATTACTGCCATGCCACCAGCCATTATGAAAAATTATTTTTTTCCCATTCGGATAGATATTCATTCGCCAGCCAAGTCCATAATTTTTTACACCTGGTCTTTCATTACTATATGGAGCATAGGCTTCGTTCAATGTTTTTTCCGTTAAGAGTTGCCCACTTTTTAATGCTCTGTCCCAAATTAGTAGGTCTCTTGGGGTTGAATAAATATTTTTATCTCCATACACTGCATCTAAAAAATTAAATGGAGTTAAACCTTTCCAATCATAACTCGGAATTACTTTGGAGGTATCTGCCATTGTAAAAACAAAAGTGTTTTTCATTTGTAACGGAATGAAAAATGTATTCTGTACAAAATCACTATATGATTTTCCGGTTACTTTTTCTATCAACAATGCAAGTAGTGCATAATTGCTGTTACAATAAGCAAATTTTGTATTAGGAGAAACGATCGGCCCAAGTTGTTCTTTATTATTGATCAGTGTATTCAATACATCCTGATTGGTAATGATTTTGGTTTTATCCCAATTCAATACTTCTTCCATATAATGGGTGTAGTTAGGCAAGCCGCTTCTATGGTTGAGCAATGTTCTTATGGTTACACCCGGATAATTGAACTGAGGAAAATATTTACTGAATGCATCATCGATATGTAGTTTTCCATCTTGCCAGAGCTTTAATACCGCCATACCCGTAAATGTTTTACTGGTGGAGGCGATATGAAAAGGTGTGTTGGCAGTAATGGTATCATTCCCGGGTAAATGGCCTGTGCCATGGTATTGTTCAAAAATGATATTGTTGTTTTTGGCAATGATCATGCCTCCATTGAAGCCACATGGCAATAAAACGGTATCAAACCAGGCTTTGGCAGCCTCGTAAATTCGTTTAGATTCTGCTTCGGGAACAGGGGTAGGTTTAGGCAATTGCAGGATACCAATGCTATCGGTATTGTTATTTTTTGATCCTGTTGAATTACATGATGAATAAATAAATATCAACCAAATGCAGATTAGACAAAGAAATAGGGCTCTTGTAAGGCCTTTTAAAGGCGTATGCTGATTGAAATATGATTTAATTCCGTAGAACATAATTTTTTAAAACTATATGAAATATCTTTGCGGCAAAATTAGACAGTATTAATTATGGCAGACAAAAAAACAACAAGTTATCCTAAAGAGAAAATAAATATTCTTTTTCTGGAGAATATCAGCGATGTGGCAGTAAGACGTTTCAAGGATGCAGGTTATTCCAATGTAAAAAAACTAAGTGGGGCAGTAAGCGAAGAAGAGTTGATCAAAGAAATAAAGAATGTTCATTTAATCGGTATTAGAAGTAAAACACAGTTGACTTCTAAAGTAATTGCAGCGGCTGAAAAATTGCAGGCGATCGGTTGTTTTTGTATCGGTACCAATCAGGTAGATCTGAAAGCGGCTACTAAAAAAGGTGTGGCAGTATATAATGCACCCTACAGCAATACCCGTAGTGTGGCAGAACTGGTTATTGGTGCCTCAATTATTTTGATAAGAAAGATCATCGATAAAAATAAAGCTGCTCATGAAGGTGTGTGGATGAAAGATGCAACCGGAAGCTATGAGTTGCGTGGAAAAACATTGGGCATCATCGGTTATGGAAATATAGGAAGTCAGTTAAGTGTGTTGGCCGAAGGGCTTGGAATGAAAGTGATCTTTTATGATACAGAAACAAAATTGCCGTTGGGTAATGCCTCTGACTGCAAGAGTTTAAAAGAGCTATTGAGCAAGGCGGATATTGTTTCTTTACATGTTCCGGAATTGCCAAGTACCAAAAATTTGATCAATAAAACCAATCTTAAATTTTTTAAGAAAGGAAGTATTTTAATTAACTATGCAAGGGGAGAAGTTGTTGAATTGAATGATCTGGCTAAATTTCTAAAAGATGGTCATCTAGGCGGAGCGGCTATTGACGTATATCCATGGGAGCCGGAAAAAAACGGGGATACGTTCACAACTCCACTGCAGGGATTGAGCAACGTTCTTCTAACGCCGCATATAGGTGGTAGCACACAGGAAGCACAAGCCAATATCGGCGAAGATGTGAGTGCTAAACTGTTCAGTTATCTTGAAAAAGGTATAAGCAATGGCTCTCTTACAGTGCCTGCACTAAGTTTGCCACCACAGGAAGGAACACATCGAATTCTCCACATTCACAATAATGTACCGGGTGTTTTGTCTGAAATAAATACGACGTTGAGTAAGCATAAAATTAATATTCTTGGTCAATACTTAAAAACCAATGATGAAATTGGTTATGTTGTTTTGGATGTTGATAAAGGGCTTAGTAAAAATGCATTGGAATTATTACAAAAAGTAAAATCAACAATAAAGGTTAGACGATTATATTGATCTTACAGTTTAATAAATTTATCCTGATAAATGATTTCACCCTTTTTTATCAGTTGTAAAATATAGCAACCTTTTGCAAGTTTTTCTGTGTTGATCTGCCTTTGTGCATTTACGTTACCTGCTATCGTAATTAACGTTTGCCCCATTGTATTGATTATCTTTATCTCTGTGTTTTGTAAAGTGTAAGTAGATGCAACGGCAAGTATATTTTTAACCGGATTTGGATAGATTGAAATATTACCTCTTTGACTATTACAGTTCTTTAATACTGATAAAGTTTTAGAGTATTGGCTTTTACCGGCTCTGTCTATATGTACAATCCTGTAATAGTTTTGTCCTGTCGAACTTCTTGTATCGGTGTATTGGTATTTTGTAACAGTATTGCCTTTATGCTGAGACTGGATAAATGCAATACCATCCCAATCAAATCCGTTACTGCTTCTTTCAATTGTAAAATGGTCTGTATTCAGTTCTTGTAAGGTTTCAAAGTTAATAAGCACATTACAATCATTTTCTGTTGCACTTATTGCACCGAAACTAATTGGCAGCAGTACTAGTGGTAATTGATAATCTTCCACTTCTCCATTGCCAAAGCTTGAATTGAATCTTGAATAGATGATTGCAGAATCACTAACAATCAACCGCACTTTATAGTTATTAACTGAAACTCCACCTGCCATAACTGCATCTGTTGGAACACAAACGGATATCGGTAAGGATGTAATACCACCTGCCAGAGGGGTAAGACCGCTTCCGTTATAAAATGCCGGAGCACCTAAACAATCTTTGTCATCTGTAAAATCGCCATTATTGTTCCAGTCGAACCATAGACCATAATAAATTCTTTTAGCACTTGCATTGCTGTTAATATGTGGAATGTAAGAATAAGTGGCTCCTCGGCTTACGGTACCTGGCGGAAAACTCATGCCATCATCATAATTATCACTGGTTGCATTTGCAGCCGCATTTTTTGGGTTAGATTCAAAATCTTCAGCAGTACCGGCCCAAACTGATGTATTGTTGGCAATATCGTTGTTGTCAATGATACAGTCACCATTTGTATCCTTGCCTTTTGTACTGGCTACGGCAATTGGCCAACCGGTTGGAAGGTCTCCAAAATCAGGACGAACAACAGCAGGTACATTTGTCGTGTATGCCAAACCGATAGGTACAAGTTGCGTCCAGTTATCTATTAAACGTTGGTTGCCCCATGCACCATATTCCGGTAAAGTATTATTGGTAGTGCCACCTGAACTTGGCGGCACAGCATTGCCACATTGGTTCCAACCATGCACACCACCGGCGCTATTGATGCCGCCACGTCCGTCAACAATGGGAGTGAGTGAACAATTGAGTGATGCACCAAGATTCGTATCATCCCAGTAAATAGTTTTATCGGGAGAACCGGGTCCATTCAATCTTGTAACTTCTATGCCCCCAAAGACTTCTATATCACTCATTACAAAATGCGTTTCACCAACTTTTTCAATACTCACTTTTACATTGATCGATTGTGAGATCGGTATCGGATTGCCTAATCTATCCAGTCCATTAAAATAAACACTATTAGTGCCAATTGTTAAAACCGTATCTGATCTGTCAATGGCATCATTAAAAGTTCCATTGCCATTCACATCATAATACACATACACAGAACCTGAAAAATTTGTGGTAGAGAAATATACATTTCCCTGTTGTATACAAGATCCGGTTCTTACAAAACTGGCAGTGGAAAGTGTTGGGGTTGGTGGTGTAAATACCAATGGCTCAACAATTTGTCCACTGCCTGTAGTTGTATTAAATCTCACAGATGATGCAGGCAAAGCTGCATGAAAAGCATTAAAAAATATTTTGTTTCTTATGCCGCATACGGCAGAGTCAGGCCCCATATTACTCCATTTGCCATTATATGAAACACTTCTGTATGCCGATACACAGGATGTTCCAGAAGTTCTTACGCCAAAATTATCTGAAACAATGGTGTAATTCAATCCGTTCAAACCTCTGTATATTCCCGAGTACTGGTAACCGTCAGGATTAAGAAAATAGAGTGTGAATGTAGGTTCTAACGGAGAACTTTGATCAAGGCCGTGAACACTGTAAGTAAATACTCTTCCCGTCATGGCAACATTGCCGGTAGTATAAACTGTGAGATCAAAACTAACAGCATCATTATTCCCGTTTGAAGTTGGTATTGCTAAAAGTGTCCATATACCTGCAGTTGCAGCTGTTACACTTATTTTAGCTGTTGTATAATTGGTGCCGATGGTAGAACTGTTAATCATACCTGTGGCAACAAGCCCTACAGGAGAATAAACATAAATGTTCCATCTGCCGTCTTTAGTACTGCCTGCCGAACGGGTCCTTTCAATTCTCCAGTCAATTTTTTCACCGGCCTGGGCATAGGCATATAATGCTAAAACTCCTTCCTGTGCTGCTGATCCGAATAAAGGATTACCTGCAGCACTGCCTCTGCCTTCTGCATACAATTTATTTTGTTGAAACAGACTAACAAATAGTAAACTAATACAAAATAAAATTCTCCTCATTAGTTTTGGTTTTACAGGATAGCATTATAATTGCTACAACGTGTTATCAAAATACTGTAAGGAGATTATGTATAAACGAAATTCAGACAATGAACTCGTAAGGGGAGAAGCTACTGTTTTAAATCGTACTCAAAAATAATACATCTGTTTATATATAAAATCTATTAACATATAGTATAACTACGTCAGCTCATCTGTTCTTTTTTTATAATTCATTGAAAAACAATTTTGTGAAATTTTAAAATGTAAATTTTACGGTGTAAATAATTGAGTATTTTTCTTCGAAAATTATAATTTACCAACATCGGAACTTTAATTTTCTTTATTTTCAAAAATTATTGAAAATACTGTATCTTTGTGGAGTAAAAATTCCGGTATGAAACTCATTATAATAGGTGGAGGGTTCGGTGGGTTAAGATTAGCCCGAAAACTCAGTAATAAAGCAGGTTTTGAAATTACTTTACTCGATAAATTCAACTATCACCAGTTTCAGCCGCTATTTTATCAGGTTGCTACTGCTGGTTTAGATGCTAGTAATATCTCATTTCCGTTGCGGAAGGTTTTTCATAACGCTACAAACATTCGTTTCAGGGTTGCGGAAGTGCAACAGATCATATCTGAACAAAAAATTGTTGTAACAAACATTGGCAATTTCGAATATGATGCATTGGTTATAGCAACCGGCGCCGATACCAACTTTTTCGGTAATCAACAGTTAATGGATAATGCCTTGCCAATGAAAAGTTCAGTTGAGGCTTTACAACTGCGTTATCGTTTATTAGAAAATTTTGAGTCTGCTTTATTGGTTAAAGATGCAGCATCTCAGCAAAGGTTCATGAACATTGTTATAGTAGGTGGTGGCCCCACAGGAGTAGAGTTGAGTGGTGCCATAGCTGATATGAAAAGATTTGTGTTACCTAAAGATTACCCTGAACTGGATTTTAAAAAGATGAAAATTTATCTGGTTGAAAGTTCGTCAAAAATTTTAGGTGCAATGTCGGAGGTTTCTAGTATGCGTTCAAGAAAATATCTGGAGAAATTAGGAGTAACTATTTTAACTGGGAACATTTTAAAAGATTATGATGGGCAAAATGCTGTTTTACAAAATGGAGATATCATTGCAACCAATATGGTGATCTGGGCAGCAGGCATCAAGGGTAATGTGCCTTTGGGTATTAGCCAGGAGTTGATCGCAAGAGGTAATCGTATTAAAGTTGACAGGCATTGCCGTGTACAGGGCTTTAATGATATCTATGCAATAGGAGATGTGGCCTATATGGAAGAACCCGCTTATCCTAACGGCCACCCACAAGTGGCACCGGTAGCAATGCAGCAAGCTGACACAATCGCTAATAATTTAAAAAGAATTGAAATGAAGAGCAGTGGTGCCTTGCTCGAAGAATTTGTTTACAACAATCAAGGCAGTATGGCTACCGTTGGCAGAAATCTGGCAGTGGTTGATATGCCCAAACCCAAATTGAGCATTGGTGGTTTTTTAGCGTGGATGATATGGATGGGGTTGCACCTTATGCTTATACTGGGCGTAAAAAATCGCTTCTTTGTATTTTGTAACTGGCTGTATAATTACTTTACTTACGATCAAAGTTTACGACTGATCTTCAATGTAAAATCCGAAAGAAAAAAATAAAAGTTATTTCTTTCTTAGTAAAGTAAGTGTTTCCGGCTGCCCACCTCTGTTCATATCAAATACCAAACTATCATTTGTTAGTTTAGTGATGTTTACCATTATTTCCTGTTGTTTTTCGGGAGTTGTAAACAACATGGCATTTTCAACTTTATATGTTCCTTTTTCAATTACACCACCGTAATTAAAAGTGTAATCGCCTTTTTCATTGAAGGTGAAAGAAGTTGCTTTTGCATTATTATCGGATGGTTGACCATTTACCAACCACTCAGCCCCTTGCCAGCTACCAATTATTAATTTGTTGTTTGTCGTATCACCGCAAGAGATAAGGATGAATAACACAGAAACGATGGATAAAATGCTGATTGATTTTTTCATGCTGCATATTACAAATATGTTTTAGAAAGCTTTGTTAAAATGGAATTTGTGAGTGGCGATAGACTTAATACAATATCACACATGCTCCGGGTATGCTGCGTTCGTTACCATCCGGGCCCTTTACTTTTACTTCGTCAAACACCACCACACTTCCGGCAGTGCATTGATCCATATATGTTTTGATAGTATCTAAACTATTACCGTTGATGGTTCCTTTCTGTACTTTCTTAAAATTTTTTCCTGAAAAATATACTGCGGCATTTGTAATGCTGAAGTTTGCGTCAAAATCGAAATTGGCCAACTCGGCTCTGCAAAATTGGAGTTTTTTAAATGCTTCAACAGACATTTTTATTGAACCGTTACCGATCTTGAATACTGGACTGGGTATTTCTTTTACCCTGAATTCATAAACGTATGCTTTATCATTGGCAACAACAGTAATCGTTGCTTTGCCGGATTTTGTTACATATACAACTCTATTGCTTCCTGTACCCGTTAATGAACAACCCATGCAGCTAACTGCTGTTTTATCCCATGGCGCTCCGGATGCAATCGTTACAGGATTTGGAACACCAATATAAAATACATTCATTTTGTCAAGCATTACAGCAGGGCTACCGCAGTCTGTTTGGGCTTGAGTATTGATGATGGAACAAAAGAAAATGGCGACTAAAATTATTTTTTTCATAAGGTCATTTTTTATTTTTAAAGTAAGTTCTTTTTATTTTATTGGCAACACTTTTAAATGCTGCTGTTTGATGATTTTCATTTTCTTCGATCAGTAATTTTATCTCAGGTAATATCTCCGGGTATTTTTTAACAAGATTACTCAATACATTCAAAGCAAATACTCTTACTGCTATTGGCTCTTCAGGAGCCGCGGCATATTTAAAACAAAGGTCCATTAATTGGCCTTCATATTTTTCCGGGATATCAACACATTGTAATGCACGGAGGCTATTTCGTTTTACAGCATCAATCAGTTTTTCTTTAGAAAGTATGTTTATTATGTCGGTAAAATGTTTTTTGATCAATGCAGGATGTTCCTGTACGCAATAGCTCATTGGCCATGCCGCCATTTTTACCAGTTTTAACTCTTTACCGGAGAAGTGGGTAAACAATTCGTCAAATCTTTTCTGGTCAGAACCTACCCATGCTACGATCTTATTGCATTGAGCTTTTGAATGTTCTTTTACCAATTCTTCCCTTAAACTAAATAGAGCCACGGTATTTTATTTGCTTCAAAAGTAAAATAAAATTTGACGAAACGTCTCAGTGTAACACTGTGTTCCCTATGGTAAAATCATTCTTTGTGTCAAATACTTTGTAAATTGCACCATATGAGTAAAAACAGCAGGTCAGGCTCCAAAAAATCATCCCAAACTTTAGTAGTAAAAGGTAAATTAGATATCAGCAGAAGCGGTATGGGCTATGTGATCATTGAAGGAAGAGAAGATGATATTGTTATCCGACCCAATAATTTCGGAAGAGCTTTTCATGGCGATACGGTTCGAGTACAGATCAATAAAGAAAATCAAAAAGGCAGACGTACAGAAGGTATCATAACCGAAGTAGCCGAAAGAGCAAAAAGCACTTTTGTCGGCAATATAGAAGTAAACAAAAACTTTGCATTCTTTACACCGGCAACTGATAAAGCCATTCCGGATTTTTATGTTCCCACAGAAAAATTGAATGGAGCTAAAAACGGCGATCGTGTGGTGGTAAAAATGGTAAAATGGGATAAGGCTGATAAAAAGCCGGAAGGTGAAGTAGTGAGTGTATTGAAAGCGGAAGACGTGAATGATATGGCTATGAAGGAAATATTGATCGATGGAGGTTTTCCTTTATCGTTTAGTGATGATGTGATGAAAGAAGCAATGAGCCTTTCAGAAAAAATCACCAGAGAGGAATTAAAAAAACGAAAAGATTGTCGTGATATTTTGACTTTCACCATTGACCCGATCGATGCAAAAGATTTTGATGATGCTATCTCTATCCGCAATTTAGATAATGGTTGTTATGAAATTGGGGTGCACATTGCAGATGTAAGTCATTTTGTAAAACCGGATAGCATATTAGATAAGAGTGCCTACGAAAGAGCCACCAGTGTGTATTTGCCCGATAGGGTAAATCCGATGTTGCCGGAAAATATCAGTAATGAATTATGTTCATTGCGTCCGAATGAAGATAAATATACTTTCTCCGTAATATTTCAGATAACTAACAGGGCAGAGATCAAACATAAATGGATCGGTCGAACACTTATCCACAGCGATCATCGTTACACATACGAAGACGTGCAGGAGATCATTGAGAAAAAAGATGGATTGAATTTTAAAGCAATACTCTTATTGAATGACCTTGCTAAGAAATTCAGAAAGGAAAGATTTGATAATGGTGCTATTAATTTTTCGTCGCAGGAAGTACGTTTTAAACTGGACGAGAACGGAAAGCCATTAGGCATTGTTGTAAAAGAGAGCAAAGATGCACATAAGTTGATAGAAGAATTTATGTTACTGGCAAACAGAACTGTTGCAGAATATGTTTCTAAGATAAAGATCAATAAACAGCCAATACCGTTTCCTTATCGTATTCATGATACACCGGATGAAGAGAAACTAAAGCCATTTGCCGCTTTTGCAAAGAAATTCGGTTATAAGTTCGATATTAAAGATGAAGCTGCGGTTGCAAAATCTTTCAATGATCTGTTGAAAGATGTGAATGGCAAACCGGAGCAGCATGTATTGGAACAACTGGGTATCCGCACAATGGCAAAGGCGGTTTATACTTCAGAAAACATCGGCCATTATGGTTTAGGCTTTGAACATTATTGCCATTTTACTTCGCCTATCCGTCGTTACCCGGATGTAATGGTGCATCGTATCTTACAGGAATGTTTGGATAAGAATTTGAAGCTTGACAAGAAAATGGAGGAGAAGTGTAAGCATTGCAGTGATAGGGAACGCAAAGCTATGGAATCGGAAAGAGCAGGAAATAAATACAAACAGGTTGAGTTCATGCAACAATACCTCGGAGAAGAATTTGATGGTATCATTAGTGGTGTTGCGGCATTTGGGTTCTTTGTGGAAACGGTTTTACATAAATGCGAAGGCATGGTAACGGTAAGAGACCTCAATACATATGACGATTTCCGTTTGGACGAAACAGACTATGCATTAGTTGGGTTGCGTACCGGTAAAAAATTCAGAATGGGTGATGCTGTAAAAATAAAAGTGGTAGCGGCTAATTTGGAAAAACGTCAGTTAGATTATGAATGGGTAGTAGGAGATGAAAAACTGGATGCCAAAAAATCAAAATTTAACGATAAGAAGAAAAAGAAGTAAATGAAATCTTTTACAGAGTTATCAAAATTATTCGAAGAGAAATTCAGTGGAAGTCATTTTCCTGCTCATACGCCAACTTTATATACGCCAGCGGAATACATTTTGCAGATAGGCGGTAAAAGAGTTCGTCCCGTTGCAGTATTGATGGGCAACGAGTTGTTTGATGCAATTACCCCAGATGCATTTGAGGTAGGTGCGGCAATAGAATTATTCCATAATTTCAGTTTGATACACGATGATATAATGGACAAGGCACCATTACGAAGAGGGGTGCAAACGGTGCATACAAAATTTGGAGAATCAACAGCTATATTGGCTGGAGATGTAATGCTGGTGCAGGCGTACGAATATCTGAACAAGATCAAAGCTTTGCATTTGCAAAAGATATTGCAATTGTTCACCAAAACTGCCAGAGAGGTTTGTGAAGGTCAGCAATTGGATATGGATTTTGAAAGCAAAGCAAATGTTAGTTTGGATGAGTACGTGAACATGATCACTTTAAAGACCTCTGTATTATTGGCCGCTAGTTTGCAACTAGGAGCAATTTTAGGTGGGGCAAGTGAACATAACCAGCATCATATTTATGAATTTGGTAAGAACCTGGGTATCGCTTTTCAGGTGCAGGATGATTATCTGGATTGCTTTGGCGATGCCGAAAAATTCGGCAAACAAATTGGTGGAGATATTCTTGCCAATAAAAAAACATTTTTGATGATTCATGCGTTTGAGACTGCATCTGCAGAACAATTGGCAACATTGAAAAAATTAATGACCGATAACCCTTCCGATAAGGTAGAAAAAGTAGTACAAATATTCAACGATTGCAAAGTAGGTGAGTGGGCACAACAATTAAAAGAAAAATATCTTCAAACTGCGTTACAACATCTGGATGATGTTGCAGTTTTATCCAATCGTAAGCAGCCATTGGTGGAATTAGCCAATTATTTGATACAGAGAGAAAGTTGATCTCTCACAGAGCTATAAAAGCTATTACTTCAAACAAATTTTCTTAATTTACCTGTTCAAAACTGAACGGCATGGCAAATTCTTTATTTCGTACAAAGAAGATCGAAAATATTTTAGCAGAAGGCGGCGATGATACACATGGAGGCGGTGGCTTGAAAAGAGTATTGAATGTAAGAGACCTTACATTTTTTGGGATAGCTGCTATTCTTGGAGCCGGTAGTTTCAGCAGCCTTGGCGGTGCAGTTTTTAATGGAGGCCCCGGTGTGGTTATTTTATTTGTTATCACAGCAATTGCCTGTGCATTTACTGCTTTTTGTTATTCGGAGTTTGCAAGTCGTATACCCGTTGCCGGTAGTGCTTATACTTATGCTTATGCAAGTTTTGGTGAGTTGTTTGCCTGGATCATCGGTTGGGCACTTATCATGGAGTACTCTATCGGCAATATTTATGTAGCTTATAGCTGGAGCGATTATTTTACTTCTTTCCTCAGTAAGACCGGTTATGATATTCCTGCCTGGTTAAGCACCAGTTATATGGAAGCAAAAGGGGCTATAGCAGATGGTAGTACTAAGCCGGATGTGCTGGCCGCATGGAACAATGCACCTGTGGTTGGAGGCTTAAGAATAATTTTAGACCTGCCTGCTTTTGTTATTAATTTTCTGATCACCTATTTGGTCTATCGTGGGGTAAAGGAAAGTCGCAATTTCAGTAATGTAATGGTGATATTAAAATTAGCCGTTGTGTTGTTGATCATTTTAGTAGGTGGTTATCTTGTTTTTCACAATGATCTTACACATAACTGGTTGCCTGCAAATGATGATGGTGTAAGATCGTTTATGCCGAAAGGTTTTGGCGGTGTAATGGCAGCGGTAGCGAGTGTATTTTTTGCTTATATCGGTTTCGATGCAGTAAGTGTATTGGCTGAAGAAAGTAAGAACCCTCAAAAAGATCTACCGAGAGGTATGATCCTTTCCTTGGTGGTTTGTACCATCATTTATATTTTACTAACGTTGGTACTAACCGGAGCAACTAATTTCAGAAATTTTGATAATGTTGGAGATCCGTTAGCATTTATTTTTGAAAAAGATAATCTCAATGTTGGTTGGATGCAATTTTTGGTTTCTATATGCGCCGTTATTGCTATGACAAGTGTATTGCTTGTTTTTCAAATGGGACAACCACGTATATGGATGAGTATGAGTCGTGATGGTTTGTTACCTCCTGTATTTCAAAAAGTACATCCAAAATATAAAACACCATCATTTGCTACTATTGTAACGGGTGCTGTTGTAGGTATTCCGCTATTTTTTACAGATAAAACTTTTGTGCTTGACTTTACCAGCATTGCAACATTGTTTGCCTTTGTATTGGTTTGTGGTGGCGTGCTTTTGATTCCAAGAAAAGAAAAGCAACCCGGTAAATTTAATCTTCCTTACGTTAACGGACAGGTTATTTTCCCGATCATAGTAATTGGGGCAATGATTGGTGCGTATTATATTTCAAAAACATATTTCGTTGATATGTTCAATTTTGATTTTAGTAAAAATGCCGATTATGTAAGTGGCAAGATCACTTTCATGGATGCGGCATTGCCTAATATTTCATTGATCATCTTTTGGTTGTCTGCATTGGTTTTAAGCGTGATCACATTCTTTAAAAAATATTCTCTCATCCCTTTGATGGGGCTTATCACCTGCATGTATTTGCTTACTGGTATGACAAAAGCTAACTGGGCATGGTTCTTAGCTTGGCTAGCAATAGGCTTGATCATTTATTTGTTATATGGGTACAAAAAAAGTAAACTGGCCAATCAATAGAGACACGGATAACATTGATATATCGAGACTGTAACGGATAAAATCAATGTCAATATCTTATCTGTGCTTCTATCCTTAACTTTGCAATCATAAATTATTTGATGTTCGACGGACTTTAATATCATTACTAAACGTACTAAACACTAAACTCCCTAAACCAAATTGAAATTCGAAGAAGGAGATAAAATAATTGTATTACTTACCGAAGAAGAAGGAAAAGTAGTAGAGATCATGAATGAGAAGATGGTCATGATAGAAGTGAAGGGTGTAAGATTCCCTACCTATACCGATCAGATAGATTTCCCTTATTTCAAAATGTTTTCAAAAAAACGAGTTGAAGAAAAACAAAAAGTATTTATCGATAATGTAAAATCTGAAAAGGGAAGTACAAAACAAAAAGTTGCCGATGGTATGTTTGTGTCCTTTGTGCCGGTTTTCAGTAAAGATGTTTTTGATGATCAGATCATAGAAAAATTCAAACTATATCTTATCAATCAAACCGACATTGAATTTAATTTCACTTATGATCTTGTATTCAACGGGGTATCCGATTTCGAATTACATAATTCAATTACTCCTTTAAACGATTTTTATCTCAACGATGTAAAGTTTGAGGAGTTGAGCGATAATCCTCGTTTTGAATTTGAATTTTCTTTAAAAAAGCCTGATAAACGCAAAGCGGAATATTTTGAAGCTTCTTTAAAAATAAAAGCAAAGCAATTGTTTAAACGCATTGAGGAAATGCAGTTAAAGAATGAACCATCTTTTTCTTATTTACTTTTTCAGGAGTATCCTGATAAAGTAGAAGAAGTAAAAGTGGACCTGTCAAGACTTGGAAATTCCGGCTACAGAATATATAGTGCACACGAGATCAGACAAAATATGCCTGCACCACAAAGTGTTGTAGATCTGCATATAGAGAAACTTACAGATAATTGGAAGCATCTTAGTAATTTTGAAATATTGACCATACAATTAAAGGCCTTTGAGAAGCATTATGATGCAGCAATAGCTCATTATCAGCCCAATATGATTGTTATACACGGTATTGGAGCAGGTAAATTGAGAGACGAAATACATGAAATATTAAAGGGAAAAGGGCAGGTAAAATCGTTCAGAAACCAATATCATCCTAATTATGGCTATGGAGCCACAGAGATCTTTTTTGAATATTAGGGAAATCTTAAAAAAAAGTTAAGAAAATATGATGTTTGTAATGTTTTTTTACCGTACTTAGCAGCACTAAAAAAAAGAGTTCCTCCGTAGAAACGGAAGAACTTTAACGATTGCTTGCCATATGAAAAATTCTTAAAAGTATTTTTTATTGCCCTCAGGGCGCCTCACGATTGGATGTCATTTTAACGATTGCTTGCTTATGAACTTTATTTCCAACCTTCTTACACAAAAGTAAGAGGGTTTTGTTTGCGTGTAAAACCAACTTTAAAGTGTTTTTATTACGCTAAAACCGTTAAAATAAACGCAAAATCCTTTATGGTATTGTGTTTCAGTAAACTTAATTAATGATGTCCAACAGATTTTCAGATATATTATTTCAATTAATAAAGTCGCTGGAGAAGTCCGAAAAGCGGAATTTCAAGCTATATATTAAAAGAAGTTCTCATAATGAACACCTTAAAATAGTAGAATTGTTTGATGCAATGGATAAATTGCCCGAATACGACGAAGCAATTTTACTAAAAAAACTCTCTTCTATAAAAAAACCTCAGTTATCAAACGTAAAAGTGCATTTGTATAAGCAACTGTTGAGTAGCTTACGCTTATTAAAAAGTACTGAGAGTATTGATATGCAGTTGAATGAACAACTTGATTTTGCCCGTATTCTATATAACAAAGGTTTGTATCATCAAAGTTTAAAAATCCTTGAAAAATTAAAAGAATCTGCTAAGTCAAATTACAAGTATAATTTTTTAATGCAGGTTGTTGCGTGGGAAAAAAAGATCGAATCATTGCATATCACCCGGGGAATGCAACATCGTGGAGAACAGTTGTCTGCCGAAGCGATTGAAGCCAATACAAGGGTGGAGATGGTAGCACGTTTATCTAACCTTGCAATACAGTTGTATAGTTGGTTCATCAAAAATGGTCATGCAAGAAATGAAAAAGATGAAGTAGGGGTAAAAAAATTCTTTAAAAAGAATTTGCCGGCAGATGCCATTACTCAAACAGGCTTTTATGAAAGATTATATCTATATCAGAGTTATTGTTGGTATGCATTTATTCGTCAGGATTTTATACAGTATTACAAATATTCTCAAAAGTGGATAGATCTGTTCAACGAATATCCTTTTATGATAAAGGTAGAAACAGGTTATTATATTAAGGGAATGCATAACCTGTTGAATGCGCATTTTGATCTTCGAAATTCGCAGGGCTTTGAAATTACTTTAAAAGACTTTGAGGCATTTTCTAAAACTGATCTGGCTAACAGGCATGATAACCACCGTATACAAACATTCGTGTATATCAATAGTGCAAAGATCAACCAGCATTTTATGTTGGGTAGTTTTTCCGAAGGTCTTTCGCTGGTGCCTTATGTTGAAGAGAAATTGGATGAATATTCATTGTATTTGGATAACCATCGCATTCTCGTTTTTAATTATAAAATAGCGTCACTTTATTTTGGTAGTGGTGATTACAATACTTGTATCGATTACCTTCAAAAGATTATTCATGATCATGTCGATTTTAGAGGCGATCTGCAGTGCTATTCAAGGCTGATGCACCTTTTGGCGCATTATGAATTAGGCAATTCTGAATTGATCGATTCTCTTACAAAATCGGTTTACCGTTTTATGGCTAAAATGGAGAATCTTACCGTAGTAGAAGAGGAGATGTTTAAATTTTTACGTAATTCATTTAATGTGCATCGATCTAAATTAAAGCCTGAGTTGGAAAAGTTTCTGTTTAAAATAAAAGCATTGGAAAAAAATCGTTTCCAAACACGTTCGTTCGCTTATCTCGATATTGTTTCTTGGGTTGAAAGTAAAGTATATCAAAAGCCGATGGCAACTGTTATCAAAGAAAAATTTCTTGCAAGAAAAAAAAGAAATTATTAGTCTACGCTTTCACTTTTTTAATAATTGTTTGATGGTTACCAGGTGACTGAATAGTACAAGGGGTACCACAAAAGTTGGCAACCAACTAAAAGGAAAATAAAATATGGCAATATTTGGTTGATCAAAAGCGAATCGCTGAAATGCGAAAGGAGCAGCAAGTACGGCATTGATAACAATGTTTAGTAAAAGCCCCAGGCAAATAAAATTCCACAACAAAATGATCTGTTTACTTAGATTGCCTTTTGTTAATCCCACATAGGCAATGATGGGAGCTGTAATACCTGCCAGGATATCAAAGTTTCTGCCTTCAAAAGTCATTAATTGCGGAATGGCTTTATGCATAAAAAGCCAGAGCAGTACAATTTCTACCGGTACTCTTATAACATGCAAGTAAGTAAGGTGTTTAATGGATAGTTGATCTATAAAATTTCTTCCACTTTTTCTTATAAATAAAAACAAAATAAACAAGAGCATAGGGGCAATGCCAAAAACCAAAATTTTAGGGGGCATAGCTTCTATACTGGAATTATAAATGCCAATATAGGTCAGCACAGCTTGAAGTATAAGCCAATCAATCGATCCGATCAATATAAAGAATGCGGTTTTTCGCTCTATGTTCGAATTGCGAATCACCCAATAAAATAACAGGAGTGTGGCGACTGTTGTTAATCCGAAAACAATCGCTATATACACGGGCAAATTTTCAAGCATGATTTTGTGTATTTATTGTTGAAACAATGTACAACAATAAATAATTTTATGACAGGACTTTATCGGGTAATTTCGAAATAACCGCTATTGATAAATGTATCCTTGTCATTATAAATATCTACGACATATTTACCCACTTTCGTTGCATCTACCGGAACTTTTATCCAGTCCCAGTCAAGGTCGCCTACAGTAAAGGTTTCCTGATAAGCTTTTTCCTTATAATTTGCTCCTGTGTAAACATATAGTGTAACAGACTTTGTTTTAAATGCACTGTCATTGGTTATCAGACATACCAAGTGCTTAGATCCATTTACAAGTTTAAATGTACTTGCTTCTCCAACTAATTTTGCATTTTCAACACTTTCTCCGAATGCAACAGTAGAACTTGCATAATAATCGCTATTTGTAATTGCTGAAGGATTGCTTGTACCTTCATCACTCATATAAGCAATATTGGCCATGGTTTTTGCCAATGTAACGTTGTTTTTACCCAACACAGAAACTCTATAATCTCCATCAGAAGTAAACTTATAATCATACATTGCCCATTTCTTTTTGTCGCTAATATTATTATAGAAACTTTCACGGGCATAAAATACAAAATTCCCAGCGGCATTTTTTTTGTCAACCTGCAAGGTCAATGATTCGTTGATGGCTCTATCCTGTGAATACACAATATAGACATAGCTTCCGGTCTTCTTGATATCCCAGTCTTTATTAATGCCTATTGGCTGTCCGGTAGTTTTATCGTAATCTGTACATAATACAACTTTTTCGTTTTGAGCAAATCCTAAGGAGACGTTCAAAAGAATTATTGAGAGCGCTAAAATTAACTTTTTCATAAAAAGACTTTATTAAGTGTTTGACAAACGTACAGAAAAATAATGTTAAATAAAATACCCAAGAGCAGGTATTTATTTCCGATGGTTATAAAAAGAAGAGGCTGCATTAATGATGCAGCCTCTTAACAATGCTTGCGTTGGTTTTGGTTATAGGATAGAAAGTTGTTGCGTTTTTACCTCGCCGTTTGAATGTTGTATCCGGATAAGGTAATTACCGCTATTCGCTTTTTTCGTAGAATATGTAATTTGATGATTCCCTTTAGAATAAAATTTACAGCCAAGATCATCCACCATTCTGCCAAGCTGGTCGTACACTTTAATGGAAACCTTATCGGCAGATGATAAACTAAAATTGATCTGTGTAAACCCTTTTGCAGGATTTGGATAAATTTTACTGATGACAATAGCTTCTCGATTGATTGCCGGTCTTGCCGCCGAGCAGTTGGCTGCAGCAGGACTATTTCCTGTAACTTCTATCCAGTCAATGTCCGCAGTTGCATTAGAGCTGACAGATTCTAATCTTATACTGTTATTGCCTGCTGCTAAACTAACCGTAACAGTAGCTGTAGCAAAAGTAGTACTGCTGCTTGTTTTGGGGAAAGGAACAGCACTGTTTACCACTAGGCCATTGATCAACAATTTCATTGTATAGGTATTGCTTGTACTGCTATTAACATACCTCCAGCTAAGTGTATAGCTGCCGCCTTCTGGGCTAAACACTTTCCAGTTAACGCCTTTTGCCAGCGAGTTGGTAAGATTGATCACTTTGCCATTGTTAGCACCGCTATTGCTGCTTACAGTTCCTTCAACCAAACAAAGTCCGGTAGTTGCTGTGGCATTATCTTCAATTCTTATTGTACTGTTTCCATTTGAAATAAGCTGGAAGTTTGCAGTAACAATTTTATTGCCGTTCATACTAACGGTAGTTGAGTTTGTAGTGCCTGCAGCATCTCCGCTCCATCCTGTAAATGTGTATCCGCTGGCCGGATTGGCTGTAACCGTTGCTACTGATCCTGCGTTGTATGTACCTGCACCAGTTACAGTGCCGCCTGCTGTAGGTAAAGAAGCAGTAGTCAAGGTATATGTAACAATTATTGGTGTGAAATTAGCCGTAATAGCTTTGTTAGCATCTACAGTAACGGATATAGAAGTTGCAGTGCCTGAAGCATCTCCGCTCCATCCTGTAAATGTGTATCCGCTAGCCGGAGTAGCCGTAACCGTTACTACTGATCCTGCGTTGTAAGTACCTGCACCAGTTACAGTGCCTCCTGCTACCGGAGAAGCAGTGGTGGTTAATGTATACGTCATCGGAGCAAAATTAGCTGTAACAGCTTTGTTTGCATCTATTGTAACGGATATAGAAGTTGCAGTGCCTGCAGCATCACCGCTCCATCCTGTAAATGTGTATCCGCTAGCCGGAGTAGCCGTAACCGTTACTACTGATCCTGCGTTGTATGTACCTGCACCAGTTACAGTGCCTCCTGCTACCGGAGAAGCAGTGGTGGTTAATGTATACATGATCGGAGCAAAATTAGCTGTAACAGCTTTGTTTGCATCTATTGTAACGGATATAGAAGTTGCAGTGCCTGCAGCATCACCGCTCCATCCTGTAAATGTGTATCCGCTAGCCGGAGTAGCCGTAACCGTTACTACTGATCCAGCGTTGTATGTACCTGCACCTGTTAAAGTGCCGCCTGTTGTAGGAGAAGCTGTTGTTGTTAATGTATATGTGACAACTACAGGTGTAAAGTTTGCCGTAACGGATTTGTTCCCGTTCATGGTAATATTTACTGAAGTTGCTGTGCCTGATGCATCACCAGACCAACCTGTAAATGTATAACCGCTTGCCGGAGTGGCTGTAACTGTTGCAACCGTTCCTGCAGTGTAAATGCCTGCTCCAGTAACTGTACCTCCGGGAGATGGAGTAACCAATGTAGATAGGCTATAGGTTGTTGTAGTTGAACAATTTGCCGCCGTTGGTGTTTCTCCGGTAATTTCAATCCAATCTATATCTGCTGTTGCTGCAGATGTTGTTGTTTCCAGACGTATCTTATTTATGCCCTGAACCAGTGTAACAGTCTTGCTTGTGTTGGAGAATACAGTACTGCTGCTTGTTTGTGGGAAAGGAAGTGCTACATCAATTGTTACGCCATTCACAAGCAGTTTCATAGTAAAGGCATTGCTACTGCTGCTGTTCACATACCGCCAGTTCAACGTATAAGATCCTGTTGTTCCTGCACTAACACTCCATTCAATTACTTTATTGATCGAGTTAGAAAGATTGATCACCTTGCCGTTATTGGCTCCGCTATTAGTACTGATGGAACCATCAAATAAACAAAGCCCTGTTGAAGTTGTTGCATCATCCTCAATTCGGATGGTAGAGCCACCGCCGCCACCGGATAGCTGGAAGTTGGCTGTAGCAGTTTTATCGCTGTTCATTGTAACTGATGCAGAAGTTGTTGTGCCCGTTGCATCTCCGCTCCATCCTGTAAAAATATATCCTGCTGCCGGTATAGCGGTTAGTGTTGCTACTGCACCTGCATTGTAAGTACCTGCACCTGTTACGGAGCCGCCGGCTGAAGGATTGCTGTTTGTTGTTAAAGTATATGTAGTAGTTGTTATGGCTTGAAAGTTAGCTACTACAGATTTGTTGCCGTTCATCGTAACAGAAATAGAAGCTGCTGTGCCTGAAGCATCTCCACTCCATCCCGTAAATGTATAGCCATTTGCAGGGGTAGCTGTTACCGTTACAGATGAGCCGGAATTATAAGTGCCTGCACCGGATACTGTGCCACCAATTGTTGGAACTGATGAGGCACTGAGTGTATAGGTAACGGGAGGAGGAGTGCCGTCACAAACCGGACTTGTAAGTGTTGCACCTGCACCGGCCATTACTTGAGCTTTTACATTTGCCACAGGCGTAATGGTTAATGTGTAGGGAGGTGTAAACGAAGTGCCGCTTCCGGTAGTATTGCCTGATGTGCCGGTAAAAATATTATTCCTTGATGTAATAGCTGTAAATGTATTATCCATTTTATCAATAGGGCTATTCACATTTTCAAAAACGTTGCTCTCAACCAACAGGTCTGCTTCAAAGCCAGCCATTACACATTTATTAGCTACAGTGCTATTGAAAAGATTGTTTACCATATGTACCTTTCCGAAACGTACTCTGGGCATACGTTCCTTACAACCCTGAGCCCACCAGCAATTTTGCATTGTTACACGAAGTTTACCTCTGTCGCCGGTAGCCCCATCACTTGAACCAAAAAGATTTGAAAATCGATGGTCGTTCGAACCACCTGGGCCGCCGGGGATTGGAGCCTTTTTATAAATGAATTTGCACCAGGTGACAGAAATATAATCTGCTGCGTTTTTTATATCAAGATTTCCATCCATCCCATCCTGAAACTCACAATGGTCTACCCAGATGTTTGTGCTATTATCAATCGTAATATTATCCCAACCATCTGTATCATATGCTCCGGGGCCTTCAAATGTTATATTCCTTAAGATCACATTTGTACATCTTTTCATATAAAGAATACCTGAGCCATCCTTTGTAAGATCGGTAGATACTAATTTAGATCCCGGTAATCCGTAGATCGTTTTTCCTGTTTGATCTTGAAAGCTAATACGACCGGCCGCCGGAATTGTAATGGTTCCTGAAATATGTACCACTTTTACTGAACTAGTTGTAATAGCTGTTTTGAGAGCTGCATACGTAGTAACAACTGTAGGGGTAGCTGTTCCTCCACCCGTTACACCACCGTTTTGAGTAACCCAACCAACAGGTGTGCATTGGTCTTGCGAAAAGGAAAAAGAAAACTGGAGCAATGATACAAGGAGTATCATCACGAATTTGGTGATAGATTTCATGGCAAACGTTTTAGTAGGTAATTTATCATCAAAATTTATTCCCTTTTACTCATGAGGCCGTTTGCACCCAATATATTTTTATGCAATCGTTGCCATTGCATAAAATCAGGGAGCAAAAGGCAGGTTTAAAAAATGTTAAACATTTAAACTGCACTTGGTTGAATTGTGATTGTAACATTTTCTTCACTTACTAAACTGTAGTTTTAAGTTCATTCATTCACCTCTTCTAAACCTAACAAAATGAAACATCCATTTCTTTGTGCTTTGCTGAGCACTTGTATGCTGCAGGCTAATAGTCAGCTTGCATTTGTTGAACAACCCAAAACTTCTTACGGTTATTTTTCCGGATCTGAAATGAAAAGTGAAACAACAGTTCTTGAATCTCAACCGGGTGATGGCTTTGGGAAGATGTCGGCTACTACATTTAAAAATCAGGAATATTGCCGGGCTGAGCTGGAAAATTTTGAGTTTGATGCACATTTTAGTGTGATAGGTGCTACTGTGTATTTTTCAGGGGCTAATTTTAAGGGGATAGAAAAAGGAACAATCACAAGTAGCAGCTTGAAGCCGCTTAGTGCATTAATGGCTCGTTGCATTCCGGGCTCAATCGTTATTTTTGATGAGGTCAAAGTTGTTGGTCCGGATAAAAAAGTACGTACCATTCCGGGTATCAGTCTTCGATTATATTAATTTGGGTTCCTGCAATACTTTAGTGTATTGCAGGAAATTTTATTTAACTGCCATCACTAACGGCAGTAATAACCAGCAGAATATTGTTATAAAAATTATACAAACAATATTAAGTACAAACCCTGCTTTTAGCATATCTTTTAGTTTGATATGACCGCTTGCAAATACAATGGCATTTGGCGGAGTACCCATTGGAAGCATACTTGCACAACTGGCTCCAAGTGTCATTGGAACACCTAATAATAATGGATCAATATGTAATGCAATAGCCACTGCTGAGATAACCGGTGCCATCACTATAACTTGAGCTATGTTACTCATCACCTCACTTAAAAAGACTGAAATGGTTGTAACGATCAATATCATAATAAAGATATTGCTGCTTGCAAATGATGCAATGTATGCACCGAGTTGAATCATCAATTTAGCATTCTCTAATGCAGTAGCAACAGCAATGCCGCCGCCGAATAATAGCAAAATGCCCCAGGCCATTTTATTAGTGTCTTTCCATTCTAGCAACCTTTCATTTTCTTTTCCTGATGGAATGATGAATAAACTGATAGCGCCTGCCAGTGCAATAATTGTGTCGTCTAATTTTATTGTATGTTGTAGGCTGTTTAAGATGTCTTTGGTTATCCAAAGAAAAACAGTTGCTGAAAAAACAAATAATATTCTTTTTTCAGAGATATTTATCTTGCCCAAATTTTTTAATTCGTGCTTTATGTAACTCCTTCCTTCTTCGCCATGCTTGATGTTATTTGGAAATAACCATTTTGTTAAAACAAAATACAAGGATAAGAGGAGTGCAATGGCCAGAGGTGTAAAGATGGTCATCCAGCTAACAAAACCAATATTGTAGCCGAATTTTTCACTGATATGATTCACAAAAGCCACATTAGGTGGTGTGCCTATGATGGTGGCAATGCCGCCGAAATTACTGGCATAGGCAATGCATAGCATCAATACCAGTGAAAAATTTTTCACACCGGTATTTTCTTTATTGTGTGATGCTATTACTGCAATAACAGGGGTGGCAATCGTTGCCATCATCATTGCAGTGGCGGTATTACTGAGCCACATACTCAGAAAACCTGTTGACAATATAAAACCCAGAATGATCTTGTTACCGTTAGTGCCGGTCAGATTAATAATGTTTAATGCTATTCTTTTGTGCAGATCCCATTTTTCGATTGCAATACCGATAAAGAATCCTCCCATAAATAAAAAGATAATACTATCCGCATATGATTTACTGACTTCCTTAATAGGGCTTATGCCAAGCAAGGGAAACAATACAATCGGAACAAGTGCCACAACGGCCAGTGGCATGGCTTCGAGAATCCACCAACTAATGATCAATACAGCAGTAGCTAATACCAGTTTTGCTTTTGGATCTAATCCTAAAGGGTTAAAAAGAACAAAGAATGAAAATAAAATAATACCTGAAATCAGTGCAACAGCTTTTTGATTACTTCTAATTAAGTTCATCATACGTTACCAATAGATTATTCGTATACAAAATAGGGTAGTTTTGGTAATAAATATGCAACCATTTTTAAGACCATGTAAAATACCTTGCATTGGGTATCTGATTTTTGCCTGTCATTGATTATTTTGCTGCAATGAAACTAACCGGAGCAAATTCTTTAAATACATCGGTACCTCTAGGAAGTCAAAATTTACACGAGAGCTTCAATGATGAACATGAAGCTATGCTGAATTTATTGGCTGATAACATTAAGCATGATAATTCTTTTTCATACAAGTTTTCGGATGAATTGATGCGTTTCATGAAATTCAGCGGATCAATGCTCTTGTCTTTTCCGGTTGGGTTGTATATGCGTCAGAAGATTCGTAAAAATAAACGCCTTAATTATATTTTACAATTCAATGAACTATTGCAGGTTCGAAATAATATAGAGAAGGGTTCTTTTGCGTATGATACCTTGTTGTTTCGTCAGAATGCTTTTCAAATATTACAAAACAAGAGTCATCTTGCTAACCTTGTTTGTTTAGCAATTTTATTCGGAGATGAGTTCATTGATGGAATTGCTACAAGCTATGGGAAAGATAATATCAAAACTGTATTGAGTAATGAAGCGGTTGATTACAATCTTAGGTATAAAAAATCTGATAAAGGAATAGAACTATATTATGAATTTGATATTTGTAATGTATTGCCACAATCGATATTGGAGGAGATCAATCCTAAATACGAGATTACCTATAAAGCCTTTTACGAGCACCTTCAATTTTTATTAAGTGAGATGAATCTTCATCTCAATAAATTGAATACGGAGAAAGGGGTAGAGGCTGCTCAACTTATCTGTAAGGCCTGTAACAAGTGCTTCGACACCTATAAGGTTGATATAAACGCCTTTAATGAAAATTTTTCATTGAGCGATCTTTTACAATACCAAAAAACAAAAGATGATGATATTATTCAGGTGTTGCTGACATTAAGAGCGGTTTTGCTTGACAAAAAACAACTGCAATTTCAGAAGCAATTTTCAAGCTGGAGCAGTATGGTACGTAGTATGCAGTTGTATGATGATATGCAGGATGTTGCAGCAGATTGTAATTATCAAATGAACATTCTTTGTTTTTTTGCCAAGAATTATTTTGCGGATGAATGGCAATGGTTATTGAATCATAAAAGTCAATTGTTGAATTATCGGGGACTTCAATTGCATAGTGCTGTTAGTTTACATATGCCGGCAAGTTGTATGATGACAATGCAGTTTGCACGGAATATTGCTCACACAAAATTGAGTTGGGTGCAAAGAAAAATTCAGAATTATTTATGGAGAAAGAATTGGCTTGGATTCAATAATGCCTTATTGAATCAAAAAACTTTTTGTCTTTCTGTTGTGATGGATAAAGAAGAGATCAGCATTCCGCTTAAGTTTCATTATATTGAAAAAATGGTAATGCAGGCTGATCATCAATTTATTTCTGATGATATGAAATGGGCTCATATAGTAGATATAGCTTTAATGGATGATCAATTACGGACATTTATTTTCGATAAAGTAACGATCAAACAAAAGTATTTCTTAAAAAGTTGCTATCTCGAATTGCCGCTTAGAGAAAAAGCGACTTTGTCAAAAGCCATCTTGTCCTTAATAAACAATCCTGTAATTTGATGAAGCGTTTGTTAGTGCTCGTGTTTTCAATATTTTCCTTTGCTTCGAATGCACAGCATGCTTTCAATGCAGTTGTGATCGATAGTTTGGAGAAAATTGGGAATACTCAAACGCCTTCGAAGCATTTTGCAAAGCTATATCGACAGTCAATATTGTACACAAATAAACAATTGCTTACAAAGCCTGATAGTGTTCGACGATTTATTATTGGTTTCGAAAATTCATTTGCCTCGTTTTTTTTCAAAGCACATCAAAATTATATTGATCGAAAAGAGCAATCGCCTGTATGGGAAAAATATTATTCAAATAAAAATTTCAGTGAATTGCAATTTCAGTTCATTGGTATCAATGCTCATATCAACGGCGATATGGGAGAGGCATTGAAAGCAGTGTACACCTATGATACTTTAAAAAAATACAAAGACGAACTGATCGGATTTCAAAAGGCACTCAATAAATTATTTGACAGTTTTTACACAACTACAGCAAAGTATAAAAAAGTTAAAAAACTACATTTTTATACATTGGGTACAGATAAGCAACTTGGGAAAAACATCGTACTGCGTTGGCGTAAGCAACAAATTAAAATGGCAATGACATATTATCGAAATACAAAGAAATATAAACGTCTTTATCGGCGTAATAAAAAGACTATTCGAAAATATGATCGGTTGGCAGTAAAATGGATGAAGTAAGCCTTAGCTTTCTGAAACAACGTCTGGTATCCCAACATGGTTAAAGCCATTTTCTTGTTGCGAAATTTCAGCTCTCAATCCTTTTTCTCTAAGCATTTCACCAATTTTATTCACAAGAAAAATGGATGCTTCTATTTCTTCTTTTCTGATTGCAACACTTTCAATATTAAAACCGAATGGAATGTTGTTGGAAGAGCAATATTCAATTAATTCCGTTGCAATATTCAGTGCAATGTTTACTGATTTTTCAACTGTATTATCTGCAGTAGCAAGTTCTTCTTTTAAATTATCAGGAATATGAATGCCCAACCATTCCATGAAATGAAGTGTTTTTGCAGAGCCGCAAACAGTTAGTGTAAAAATCAGGGTGGGCATTTCTATGCCGCTGGTTTTACAAGTTGCAGTAAGCGCCTCCATTGTTTCCCTTGCATATTCAATATTAAAAATGCATTGAGAAATAAAATATGAAACACCGCTGTTCATTTTATCAATGATTCTTTTGTCTTCATCACCTAATACGGCATGTCTTTCCGGTATGGTAACAGCGCCAACTACTGAATTTTCCTGATGCTTACTCCATACTTCATATGCTTCCTTAAGACTAGTTTTTACCTTATAGTCCGGAGTTGGTAAGCCTACAAATACAGGATAGAATTTATTGTCGGTAAGATCCTGCAACCATTGAGCTAATTCTTCTTTAGTAAATTTTCCAGCAGGTCTGTAGATGATCTTGGGGGTTTGTAAAGATTGTAAATGTTCGCTGGCAAATTTGAATGGATCCAGTGCATTTGAAAAAGGGAATGGTCTTTCTTCAGCAGTTCTTGCAGATTCGTCCTGCACATCATACACTACAAGCGCATCAATATCTAACGGATATAAACGAGTTAGCGTTCTCTCTGCAATAGCAGCTACTTTTTCAGCGGCTGTTTCTGCTTTAGGTGGAGTAATGCCGTATAATAAAATTCCTGAATCTTTCCTCTTGATCTTCTGTAAGAACATGCGTTTGAGTGTTTAAGGGTCGCAAAAATAGTCAATTATGAGGTATTCTTTGCTGTAAGATATAAGTAATTGACAATCAAAGATTATAATTGATAGCGGTTAGCTGTTTATCGCAAGAGATAGGTTCAAATATGCAAATAAGCATTGGCCTTAAAATCGCATCGTAATAAATTAATGTCTTGAAAAATTAAATAAAACTATAATGGCGATCAGATTAATTTTAATTCTTTTTATCTTCTATTTCAATCTTATTAGATAGAAAATAATATGACTTAACAAGTGTATTAAAGGCATCTGTTGAACTGTTGAAACCTTCCTGTGTTCTGCAAGTTAAAATTATCATCGACCAGGATGAGCCGGCATCGATGTATGCCATTGCTTCAAAATTGCCGTAAGATTTTCCTGATAGATATCGAACCTTAGCTTTGGTGCTGTCATTGATCTTAATATCATCTTTTACAACGATCTTAATGTCGGCGTAGTTCCTGATAAAATCTTTTCCGTCTTTTTCAATCAGGTCATCTATATTTTTATATCCGGTTTCTTCAAATATTCCCGATGTGGCATACATAACAGATTCTCCCTCAGACCATGATTCTCCTTCTTTGTAAAAGACAGCATGCAAACCCTGTGATACACCTGCTTGATTATCCAACACCCAGCCATCGGGTGCGGTTAACATGAAGGCATGGTTTTTTCCGTAAATCATGCCACTTTTTAGCGACTGACAGAAAATATTTGTAACAAATAAAAGGAGTGTAGTAATTAAAAAGAGTTTCTTCATAGTACAAATCTATTTTTTTTTTACATAATGATAAATGCGAAAGTGTGAATAATGTAAATATTATTGAAAATGATGTAACAGTTACTGCTCTGCATCGATATACTTTCGCATTGGTTTTGTAAGGTTATTAAGTTTGAGTCGGGTTGGATTTCTATCCGGCCCCTCTTTTACCCTAATTAACTTTTTAAAATCTCTAAAATATATAAATAACCAAACTAAAAAAAATTATGAAAAAGAAATTAATCGGTTTTGCGGCAATTATTATGACAATAATGACCAGTTGTAATAGTGCTGATAGCAAAACAGCTGAAGCTGATACAGTAGTAGTAAAAGAAAAAACTAAGGAAGTAACTACTGTGTACAAAACTGTAGAAGTAGCGCCGATCGTTCAAACAAAATTTATTGAAAGATATCCTGCAGCAAGTGATGTGCAATGGGTAAGATATCAGGATGTGCCTGTAACAGACGCTGACTGGAATCTTATGGACTGGGCTTCTTTAGACACTACAGATTATGCTGCAAAATATGTAATTGATAAAAAAGATTACTGGAGTTGGTACACACCACAGGGTGAATGGATATCTACGGTATCGACTATAGAGTCTACAGAAGTGCCGGCGGCAGTAAACAAAACACTTCAAAGTCAATTTCCCGGTTACACTATTACATTTGTAAACAAAGAGAATTACAAAAACAAAACAGCGTATAAAGTTAAACTGGAAAAAGGCGATGATAAGATGAAAGTAGTAATGGATGAAAATGGAAGTATAATGAAGCAGAAAGGAGAGGAAGACGGACAAAAAATAAAGATCAAAGACAAAAGTTTATAATAATTATAGTTGTCTAATACAAAAGCACAGATCAGAAATCTGTGCTTTTGTTATTTAATTTAAAATATTGATGATTTAATTTTGTCAATCATTTAGGCCTTTTCCTTTGAGGATTTGGGGTATACATTTTTTAATTCTCGATTCCCTTGTTTTAGATTGTTTAGGTGCAGAAAAATAAAGAAGGTATGCTCTTTGTCTACCCGGAGTTAATGCATTAAACGCTGTTTTTAATGCAGGTGTCTTATTTAATATGGTTTGAAATTCTTCGGGAATAGCATATTCTGCAGTCTTCTTTAAAGTCACTTTCAAGCCGGCTTTTTCTACCTCGATAGCTTCAAGGATATATGTTTTAAGTATTTTACTCAGCTTAATTATTTCTTTTACATTGGTAAACCGAATCTGACGGGCTGCCTGTACTTGCTGTGTTTGTTGTATAAGTATTTTTTTTGTGTCCTTTAACAAAGCCCCTTTAAAAAATAAGAAAGCACAATATTCTTTGAATGAATGTATTAAAACAACATTGCTTTTGTCTAATGTGTAACATGGGCAACCCCATTTCAATTCTTCAGTCAATCCGCAGTCAAGAGCGATCATTCTTAGTTGATTGATCTCTTCCTTCCATTTTTTTTCTTTGCTGAAATAAAAATCAACCGAAGGGTTCATAATATTCTTTGTCATAGTGCTATCTTTTTTAAACGCTTAATGAACCACGGAATCCTCTTGCTGCATAGTACGATTCTGCTCCATTGTGATAAAGAAAGACTGTATTGTAACGACGATCGCAAAAGAGGGCGCCACCCAATTTTCGAATATCCGGAGGTGTTATTATCCAGCTGGATGTTTTTGTATCGAAACTGCCTAATTGTTGTAGCGCTCTGTATTGTTCTTCTGTTAATACTTCAATACCCATATCAGCAGCCATTTCAATGGCACTGTTTTCAGGTTTGTGTTCTTTCCTTTTTTCCAGTGCTTCATGGTCGTAGCAAACACTTCTTCGGTTTTTCGGACTTTCCGCAGAGCAATCATAAAAAATATATTCGCCTGTTTTTTTATCCTGACCAACTACATCCGGTTCGCCGCCGGTTTCTTCCATTTGATTCAGTGACCATAACTTTTCAGGATTAGCCTCCAGTCGCTTGTGTATTGCTTCCCACTCAAGGTTTTTATGACGGCTCTTGTTTTTCTCAAAACGGGTTTTTAATGTGCTTAGTAGTTCCTTGCGTTGTTCTGTAGACAACTTCTTAATTATCTTACTCATATTTTATTGTCTGTTTACTTAAATAGTATCATATAATAAGCATAATACGAATATACTTGATATGAGTTGGATGAAGAAAACTTTCAGCTATTGGTTACAGAAAGTTTGCGAATAAAGAAAATAAAGATTAAGTTTAATTTGTCTTACACAATCACCTTATCAATCTTAATATGAAAAAGATTTCCCTTTTATTATTTAGTATGTTTATTGTAGTAGTTGCTTATTGCCAACTGCAACTGAAAGAAAATTACTCAACTTCAACCAACCATTTTGCAAATGATCTGAATTTTAGTAAGGATAATAACTATCTGGTTGTAGTGATAGGTTTTTCTGCAGATGTTTATAAAAAGAGTGATAATGGTTTTGCACTGCTTCAAAGTTTGCCCGGTTGTTCGGGACAGGCTATTCATGCCGGTATCAGCGAAGATGGGAGTTTAGTTGCATTTGGTGCATTTGATCGAATTACATGTATTCATCAAAGGGAAGGTGATAGATATAGTTTGTTACAAAAGCTACCTTCTTCAAAATCGTCCGGTTATGGAGAAGATCTTATCATGCGTTTTACCGGGAATGATAAGTTAATGATCGTAGGTTCTGATGGAACAATACGTTTTTATGAAAGAGAAGATAAAGAGTTCTCATTGGTTAAGACAATTCAGAATAAAGGCGGATTGGAATTTGGCAAAGCGGCCTTATCGCCGAATGGTAAATTGCTTGCCACCATTGATGCAAATGGAAATCTGTATTGCTGGGATATAACAGCTAGTGATGCAGTACGTGGAGCCGCAAGTTTGAAAAGTAATAGATATGTAGGCAAGCTTGATATTGCAGACAATTACTTGCTTGCAGCAGCTTGCGAAGACTCATTAAGTGTTTATAAAGTTTCAAAAGGACTTGATGCAATTAATACATTCTGTAAATTCCCGACTGATAAATACAGCACACTTGCATTTAATCCTACCGGTGATTTTATTGTTACCGGTAATAAAAAAGATCAGCTGGAATTTTTCAAGATCGTAAAAAATGGAGAGCCGGTGTCGCAGAACATTGTTTCGGATGCAACATTAAATTATGATTTTACATCTTGTCATTTTAGTCCTAATGGAAAATGGGTGGCGGCAACAAGTTCCGGTGCAAGAAGATTGAAAATATTTAGTGTGGAAGGAGGACCAAAAGGAGCTCAGGTAAAAGGAAAGCCAATGGATAAGCCTGTTGCAAAGCATACAAAGTCTGGAGCGGATGCAAAAGGCACAAAGCCTGAGAAGATCGTAAAAAGTACAAAGCCTATAGTGTATGCAAAAAATTCAAAGTCATACGCATTTCCAAGTGCGGTGAAGAAAGGCTCAAGAAAAATGTCTTTTCTCTCTCGTCCTGCCGCCAATGGCACAGCCAAACAGTATTTTTTCAGAACATTTGATTCTACAGCAAAGAATAAATTTAAAGTAATCGATTCTATTGTAGATCTAAGTGTAAAAGGGAAAGCTTTACTAAAAATATTTGCCTACGAGTATACTATTACAGATACAGCTGTTTTTTCACAGTGCCTTTACAACTCTTTTGGCGATTGTTTGTATCCCGAAAAAGAAATATTGTTTAAAATGCCTAAAGCCGGAGAAACCGCTAGTTGGGTAGTTACAAAAGGCTATTCAAGAAGTAATCTAACGGCTCAGTTTATTTCCGGTACAAATGCAGACACTTTGTTTGTAGAAGAAAAAGGTGCCGGTAATTTTGTTAAACGTTTATACTATGTTCCTCCAATGGGGCTTGTTAGGGAAGAAGAAGGATTTTCGAATATTGCACCGGGAAAAGGAGGAATTGTTGTTTCGTTTTTGGCCGATCCTGAAGTAACTGCAAAGTGGGTACAAGCCGCCGGTAGTGTAAGTAAATTAACCTTCGATACAGAAACAAACAGAATTACAAACGAATTACCCAATTCTAAAAGAACAAACAAAACGGCTCCTGCAAAACAGCCTGTTAACGATAAAGTTGAGCAATCGGAAATAGACAAGAAATCTAAAGAAGTACATTCGATTTATACGTTACAAGATGCAGTTCATCGGCCAAAAATAAAAATGCTTCTGAAATATCTTGAGGGAAGTATGAAAATGGATAGTAAAGGTAATTTTAATCGCAGTAGTTGGTCTTATTATTCAACACAAATAAAAGATGTCTACTGCAAAGAATTATTTGAAAATATTAAGACATATAAAAAGCAATTGGAATCTTTATCCCTTGCAAAGGGAGAGAATGAGCTAAATGACAAACTACTAACATATCTCTCATCAGCAAATACTTTCGTAACATCATGTGGTGTTTGGGCCGATGCTATTAGTGAAATCGATGCAAGTGATAATACAATATCAACAATGCTTGAAATACTGGAAACAAACTCCAATAAAATGGTAAAAGATGACAATGATGTTCTTACATTTATAAAGCAATATAAAAACAGAAACAATCTTTAAAATATGTGTTTTACCAAACAGCTTTATTTTGAATACGTCTGTATTTAATTGATGTAGCAGGTGAGCCGAAATATCCGTATTTAATTTCGATATTGTTTTCATCGATTGGGTTTACGTAACAATTATCCGGAGGCCATTTGATGATCACCCCTGAATTTGATACCATCGAAGATGAATCTTGTCTGAAAAATTCGAAAGAATTATACACAAGGCTGGAATCTGATATGCTGCCTAAGTAAAACCTTTTTTTATTAAAGTAGAATTGGATCTGATGTTTTGAAGAATCCTGGCTTTCCCAAATACCTAAAAACTTTTGCGGATCTATCATTATTGTTTTTGGTAAATAGGAGAGAGCATTTGCGGAGGAATCTGTTTCAGTTTGTGCATAGGTAGATGACAAAAGCATAAACAGTATTATGGTGAGGCATAATTTCATACAAATAAAATTAATGGTTTAAACTATTGTTGACGCTTTAACCAGATGCCTTTAGAGTAACAATTACATAATCAATCGTACATTATTGAAGCAAACTAAGTTGATTGCCCCCGGTAACAGTAAAGTTCGCAAAGTTAGAAACCGAAATGCTTCTGCACGAAGTAATAGAATTTAAAATAACGGTACCTGTATTAATGATCACATCTGTGTTGGCATCCGGTACAACGCCACAACTCCAGTTTGCCGGATTTTCCCATTCTGTAGTACCACCTGCACCTGTCCACGTATCCGTAAATTTTAAAATAAATGTATTGCTGTAGGTGCTGTTGTTTACCAAACATCTGTATTCATATCCATACCAGGATGACGGAATATTGTTTAATAAAAGAATGGCAGATGAAGTGCCGGAATGATTTGCTCCGTCTGTAACATTTGCAAAACCACTCCCGGTATTTACTTGCCATTGGTAACTGCTGCCCGTGATAGTAGAGATCAATGAAGAATTGATACCACCGGGACAAAGCATATAATTAAAACCGGATTTGCTTATTGTACCAGAAGGTGTGGTTACAGATACGGTGCCTAATGCTCCACTGCCAACCACTGCGGTTATCACAGTGTTAGAAACAACTGTAAACGATGTAGCGGCAATTCCGCCGAAGCTTACAGCCGTTGCGCCTGTAAAGCTTGATCCGGTAATGGTTATAATAGAACCGGTAATTGCATTGGTTGGCGTAAAAGAACTGATGGCAGGTGGGCAGCTTGATGCAGCCGTCCATGTAAGAGCACCTTTACCACTAAGGTCTTCATCTACCACAGCATTACCTCCACGGCCCGAATAATTCATACCACAGTATGTAGCGTTGCCATTTGGGTTTCCATTGAAACGCACAAACATTCCTCTTTTGGCACCGGAATTATTGGTATTGTTATAAGGGTATTCTTTTCCTGTATTGGTGATCGTTATGTTCTCAAAAATGAGGTTATAAAAACCATCGCCATTTGTCTTATTAAAATAGATGCCATCATTTTTAGAATCGATGATGTCAATATTGTAGAACTTAATATTTCTTACTTGTGTGCCGCTAACATTGGTGCAATAAAGATCAATAGCACCAACAGGATTATTATACAGATCGTTGAAAGTACCGCATGAAATTAAAGTGATATCATGAAATACATGTTGGCCGCTGGCGTTGAATGTAACACCCGGAAAAGTATTGTTAGCTCTAAGGCCAGCTTCAACATTGTCTTTAACGATGATATTATATGCCTGATTATTTCTACCTCCGTAGATAGCAACACCAGAGGCACGCCAGCAATTTTCAGATGTGTTATAGCGAAAAGTATTATTGTTACATTCCTGACCGTTAGCACACCATATGGCCATATCATCATCGCCATTATTTCTAAAATTACAATGCTCAACAACAGCATTGGAAGTGCCCTTGCAAAGATTGATGCCATCAGCGTAATTATTACGAAAGCGGCAATTTGATAAGGTAAACCCATCTGCAACGGATGGTCCCGTACTAGTATAATTAGCGATCCATGCACCACACTCAAAATGCTCTGCCCATACATTTGTAATGGTTGACCCTGATGTATAAACACCGTTAAGAGCTTTATAAGAATTGCTTCTTGAGGCATTGTTTGTTGTCAGATAAAGACCATCGTAACTGATGTTTGTAGCATATCCCCAAAGCCCGCCATTGTTTGTTGTGTTGCTGGTGAAATTGATCTGGGTATACCACATACCGGCACCCTGTAGTTTGGTGTTTGCTGTAGTAAATTGAAGTGTGCCGCCAACGCTATATATACCTGCCGGCAAATAAATTGTTTTCCCGCCATTTGCATTAATGAAGCTTTGTATCGATCCGGAACCCGGATAAACAGCAGCACCTACGGGTGCAGTTACTGCCGGTGGTACAGGTTCAAGTTCGGCAAAATCAATATATGGGTTGCCGCTTTCTCTCACCAGTTTTAGTTTACCATTCACCGCAATTTTGCTGGGTAATTTGTAACGTACCTCATCAAATCGCATTTTAGGGTTTTTATTTGTCACGCCACCATTATTAGGGTTGCCGTTATTCCAAAGAGATTCCCACGACCAGGTGGTAGTTAAAGTGATACCCGTTATTCGAACATTGTCAACGTACACACCGATCACAGCCGTTTCTCCATTTGGAATAGAATACCTTACCACAAGCCCATCTGCAGTTTCAATCATCGTCCACTCAACAGCAGCATTTGCAGCAGTCATATTAACACATATTTGATCAGAGGCTTCCGATTGAAGATCTACCTGTGCGTATGACTTGGTCATCGCAAATGCACCGTTTGATAAAGTGCCGGTATTGGCTTCATATCTTTTATACGGAGCATCGTAATAACCACGCTGTGCAAATAGACTATAGGAATTGCCCGCTAGAAATATTCCGATAATTAAAAACCGGGAAAAGATACTGTTCATTCAATATAAAATTAGACGTTTCAGTGCTCTGATAGAGCACAGTTTTTCATGCTTCGTTGCCTCAAAATATTTATAGCAAGCCTGACAGATCAGCAAAGCTAACACGAATAAAAAAATGGACAACTTATATACAATATATATAGCTAATATTTATAAAGAAGTTGATTGTTTATTTATAAGTATTTGATTTTCATTTATATAAAAATAGATAAAAATAATTTATATATTAATTGAACAATGGTAAGTATAACCACAAATACGAGATTAAGGGCAGTAAAACTTATGTTTTAGTAGTTTGTTAAAGATCGATAAATAGGTAAAATGATACTAATTAGCGTCCGATGCTGTTCTGATCTTTTAATCAGGATCATTATAATGCCTCGAATGAAGGACTATAATTGTAAGAGTCTTAATAAAAAGCCGTCCTTACTTTGGCTTATGTTGCAAATAAGGGTGGAGGATGGTATCCAGTATTTAGAAGAGACTGTTAATTATGTAATTTTTTTTAAAAGTCATGTAACATTTGCTCCAGAGCATTAAGATACCTTGCACTCGAGAAATAGTAAACAAAAGTTTAGTTGCCAAAATTTAAACAATTTGTGGCAATATTTTTGAAGTACGCTCTCGTAATCCGATTTATAAACTAAAAAATCAAAAAATGAAAACTCTAATTACTGGGTTAGCTGTATTCCTGATCTTAACTAACGCCAATGCACAGACCGTTTACGTGCAAGGTGGACTGAATCTTGCAAACATTACAACAACCAATAGTGGTAACACCGAAGAAAATAAATTGCTGCCTACTTTTAATGTAGGTTTTATGGGAAGATTTGGTTTGTCCAAAGTGGTAGATCTTGAAGCAGGCTTGCTCTTTACTGGGAAAGGCTCTAAGGCAGAGACCTTTTTTAACGGCGGAACTGATTATGTGAAAACCCGTTTTAATCCTTTGTATATAGAATTACCTTTGAATGTAGTAGTAACAGTACCATTCAACAAAACCAGTGCCTCAGGTTTTTTCTTTAATGCCGGTCCCTATGTTGCAGTTGGTATTGCAGGTAAATCAAAAGTAGATACCAAGTTTGGCCCGTTAACTACATCTTCTACAGAAGATATTAAGTTTGCCAATGATGATCCGTTTACATCTGAACAAGATGATGCCGCTTATGACAAACTTAAGAGATTTGATTATGGTTTGAACATAGGCGGGGGTGTTAAAATGAAAAGCGTCATCTTAAAAGCGAATTACGGCTTTGGGTTGGCTAAAATTAATTCAACTGCTGGAGATAATAATGCGAACGATAAGAACAAGTACAGAACATTGAGTATTTCTGTTGGTATACCATTGAATTAGTTTAACTCCAATAAAAAATGAGCGGCACTTCTGGTGCCGTTTTTTTTATTCTACAAAGTATTGAGCATTAATGAACAATTCATACTACTAAACAGAAAGCAGCAAGGAGCCTTGAAATGCACAGGTAGGGGGCTTTACCTGACATAAAGCACAGTTTAAATTTCTATATTTTTTTTGCAAAATTCGACAATATTATTGTATCTTAAAATCTGCTAAACCTTCTCCATTCACTAAAACCTTATACCATGACTAAAGTATTTCTGCTACTTCTGTCTGTAGCAACCCTTCAAGCTAATTCACAAAACACAAAAGACACAACAGGTGTAACAAAAAACCTGGTAAAACTGAATCTTTCAAGCCTTGTTGTAGGCAATTACATGGCACAATATGAAAGAGTAATTGGCAAACGTAGTTCGTTAGCACTTGCCATTGGCTATGCCCCAAACGCAAGTTTACCGTTTAAAAATGCTCTGCTAGATCAGTTCGGAGATAACCAAGATGCCAAGGAGGCCATTGAAAGCACGGTTTATACTAAATGGACTTACACGCTGGAATACCGTTACTACCTGGGCAAGAAAGGTGCTCCTAAAGGATTTTACGTAGCTCCTTTTGCCAGGTATATGAGTATGGAGTTAGACCATGAGTTTCGTTTTACACCTAGTGATAACATACGCCATACTGCTGCTATTCACAGTAAGTTCAATGCATTTGGAGGCGGTGTAATGTTTGGTACACAATGGTTGATCAAGAAAAATTGGGGAATCGATTTTTGGATCGTTGGTGGTTTTTATGGATCAGACATCAATGCCAAGTTTCACGGTACTGATCCAATCGGAGGTCTTGATGCCCAGGATATGGCAGACCTGGAAGCAGATATTGAAGATGTTGATCTACCCGGTTTTACTATTGACGCAACTGTAACACAACATCCAAGTGGAGCGCCAGCTACAGCCGATGCTACACTAAAAGGCAATTGGTATGGATTGAGGGGTGCCGGTATATGTGTAGTGTATAGATTCTAACGATCATTGGTATCGCAAAACAATTAAGATGCTATAATAAAAAGAGCACTTCATAAAAATAAATCCTCGTCTCAAAATGTTGGAGACGAGGATTTATTTTTTTATAAAGCAAATAGGGATATATTTTTATTCCCATCTACTGATACTTACTCGAACTTCATTTTCAAGTGAATTTCCATATTTGTTTGGAATCTTTATGAAGATATGTACATTCGAAAATTTTTTTGAAGTTGCTTTCTTGTTCAATACAACTTCCAACTCTATCAATCCTTCTGCGCCGGAAGTAACAGATTTTAACGTTCCAAAACTGTAAACACCTTTTTTCAGCGACTCTGTTAAACGCTTTCCGAAATCTCCTGCATCTGCATTATTATCAAATTTAGCGAAGCTGAAATTTGCTTTATAAGTATCTCCATCTTTATAATGGGTAATATACGCATCTGAGGATAAGAGTATAGGTTTTTTGATAGCGAAATATTCTGCACCATCTTCCGCATCAGCTTTTTCTATTGCATCACCCTTATAAGCAGATAGATTACTACCAATGTTTTCAATTAAATCTTTTATTTGGGTTACAATTTTTTGGTATTGGATAGTGTTTTTATATTCTGCAGAACTTTGGCTTTTTACTTGTACCGTAAATAAGGTTGATGCCAATAATAGTATGAACAAAGGATAACAGTGTTTCATAAAAATTATTTTTTCTTACTAATATAATAAAAAATATTTCAAAGTACCTACACAGTAAATTAAAATTTAATGTCTATTGGTTGTATCCTCAAACAATTCCTAAATATGTCTCCTGCATGGGAAGTAGTACAATTTAATGTGACAGTGTTAGCTTAAAGAGACAATGGTACCAGTGGAGTGGCGTTACTGCGAAAAGTTTGTTATTGCCGGTTTATGAAAATATAGAATTATCTACGGGGGCATAAAAAATAACATTAAATGTTGTTTAGCTGATAGTTAAGATCAAAAATAAAAGTCCCGAATTTTATGTTCCGAGACTTTTTTTATAAATATCAACCGTGTAATCAAATCATTTCTTACGAGTTATTGGCTGATAGTGTCATTAAATATCTATAGAGCTACATTGTTTTTTTTCCTGTCGTTTTAGTTGTATCTGCTACTGGAGGGGCATCACCTAACATTCCCATTTGTGCCATCATACTCATTGCATCAAAAATTCCCCAACGTTCTACGGCCTTATCTCCCTTAATTATAACTATATCTATACCATCCATTGTAAATGCTTTATTAGTTGCAGGCATTTTTCCCATAGGGCCAGAATTGGTTCCATTTAATGTAACATAAGAAACCACGGTATCTCCCTGTGCAATCATAAATTTAGTTGTCATTTTTACATCAGGCATACCGGTAAACATATTAGTAAATTGTGCCTTCAAATCAGCAATACCTTTTCCAGTGTGACCTTGGTCGGGGTTGTGGTCAATAAAATCAGGTACGCAAAATGAATCGATCATAGCAGTGTTATGTGCATTAATTACTTGATCGTAAAATTGCTGCATTCTCATCTTGTTGTGAGTTTCGTTGTCTGATGTTTGTGTTTCGGCAACTTTATTGTTACATGAGTACAAACCTGCAGCTATAACTAATAATAAAAGATTTTTTTTCATACAAATAGGTTTAATGGTTAACAGATAAAAATAAAAATTGAAATTGAGAATTGCAAGTTTTAGTGATTAGTTTTTTAGCTTTCAAAATTGATTTAATTGTATAAATGAATAGCTATTGACTTGCTGAGAGAAAATTTGTATTTTGTATCTGATATTAGTTTTACATATATAAATAATCATCATGAAAAATTGCATATTGTTTATTTTACTATTAGTATTTTTTTGTAGCTCGTTGTTTGCACAAGTTAAAATTGGAGCTCCCGGTGCTCCGGTTAGTAGTGCCGTTTTAGAATTGTCTAGTACAGACAAAGGTTTGCTAATTCCTCAAATGACCAATGCCGAAAGAGATTTAATAGTAAGCCCGGCTACAGGTTTAATGATCTATCAAACAGATAATACTGCGGGGTTTTATTATTATAGTGGAACCAAATGGTATTCGTTTTCACCTGCATCGGATATAGCCTTGCCTTTATATAAATATCAATCTGAGCAAAGTGCTACACTTTTAAGTTTAACCAATACATCAGATAAAGGAGTTGAAGGTGCAATTCAGGGAATTTCTGATAGTAAAGATGATAATGCGACAGCAATTACCGGAATTCTATCATCTAATAGTCCCGGTGCATTTTCAAGTGCAATTCGAGGGATAAATAATGGAACAGGCAGTACAGGTATAGGTGTTTGGGGGTCTCAAGCCGGTGGAGGCTGGGGTGTTTATGCATCGAGTAATTCAGGCTCTGGATTATATGCAACAAGTGTTTCAGGTCCGGCAGGTTCTTTTTTTATTAATACAAATACAAATGCAAGTAATGCAATTGAAGCTACTACAAATGGTTTAGGTGGTGCCGGGAATTTTTCAAATACAAATTCAAGTAATACAAATGCAAATGTTTTTAAAGTAAGTACTAATGGTAGTGGCAATAATTTAAATTCCCAATTGGGAAATGCAAGTTTCTTTACGGTAAATAATACGCTTTCGGTTGGTGCTGCAGTTAGAGCAGAGATAGATTCTAAATGGGGAAACTATGGAGCTGCAGCTGTAATTGGTATTGCAAAAGGAACAGGTGGCTATGCAGGATATTTTCATGCAGATAATCCGGCGAGTACTTCAGCTGCTCTAACGGCGGTTTCAGAAGGTACCGGAGATGGTGTTGCTGCATTTGCCGCAAACTCCGGCGATGCACTGGAAGGTCGTGTAAGCGGTACCGGTAGTGGTATATATGCATGGGTGCCTACAAATGGATTGGGAAGGGCAGCACGTTTCAATATTTATAATGAGAATAACACCAACAATGTATTAAGTGCTACTACTGTTGGTTTGGGAGATGCAGGTAATTTCTTTGTTAATAATACTAATGGTACCTCAGCTGCAGTTAGAGGGGAAATAAATAGCCAGTATTCAAATTATGGAACTGCTGCCATTATGGGTATTAGTTCGGGAACAGGAGGAAGCGCAGGATATTTTGAGATATCAAATGCATCAAGCCCACGACCTACATTGCATGCAGTCAATAATGGTACTGGGGAAGCGGTGGTTGCCTCGGCTACCGGTAGCGGTAATTGCTTCGAAGCTTCTAATTATGGAACGGGTTATGCTTTATATGGTTGGCTACCAACTACCAGCAATGGGAAGGTATGCCGGCTTTATAATATCAACTCTTCAAATACAAACGTAGTTTTAAGTGTGGAATCCAGAAGCTCCGGAAACTTAGCGATTTTTAAAAGTGGCAGCCCAAGCCCTTTAAATGTTGCACGTATCGACGCAACAGGTAAGATCTTTGCAAATGGTGGATTTCAAGCTAGTGGGGCAGATGTTGCTGAGTATTTTGAAGTAGAAGGTGCTAAAGTGAATTATGAAACTGGTGATGTATTAGTGATATCGCAAACGAGTAACCGAAAAATAGAAAAATCATCTTCTGCTTATTCTTCTTTAGTAGCGGGTGTTTATGCTACTAAACCAGGTTTGACTTTAACTGAAAATAATTCAACAGACGGTGATTTTGAAACGCTGGTTCCAATGGGAGTTCTTGGCGTAATTCCAACAAAGGTATGTACTGAGGGAGGTGAGATAAAGAGAGGAGATATTTTAGTGACTTCATCTATATCAGGTGTTGCAATGAAAGCGGATATATCTAAAGTACTATCTTGGCAGATCATCGGTAAAGCTTTAGAAGAGTACAGCGACAAAGGAATAAAGAAGATCAATGTATTAGTAAATGTAAAATAAAATGTCTTTTTTATTTTCTCTCAAATGCAGACCTATGGCGTGAACTTATGCGTTACTTGATCTTAAATTATAAGTTAAGAAACTCGTGGCAAAGGTCGGGAGAACTCCGCAGGTTATGCTCCAACTAGGGATTTACAAATCAGTAATGTTGTTTTTGATTATGTAAATATGACCTGAGTTGCAAACTCAATACAGCGCAGCCTGAGACTACGGGTAGCTGGGAAAACTATTGTTGTTGTTTCGAAATAATGCTTGATAATCTTTTTATTTCTGCCTCTAAAAGTTTAATTTTTTCATCCTGCTTTAGCTCTAATTGCTGTTGAGCTTCGAACTGTCTTTTTTGTTCTGTTGTTCGTTGTTCTAATCCTTTTATCAGTATCATCATAATTCCATCCATATCTGCACTTGCCAATAAGGTATCACAACCAATAGTACCGAATTTATCTTTGCCATAAGCGGCAAAAATATCCTGCGCCATGGGCCCATAGTGTCGGAATGTTTTAACATCCTGTCCTTTATAATTCCACGAGCCAAGTTCAATTTTTCTGAGCTTGATCAGAAAGTTTTCATTATCTGATGTTTCAAAATTTTCTTTTCTTCTTACGTCCGATATCACATTCCAGGAAGAACCGCCTGGATTTATTCCAACTCCTACAGTCATAGTAGCATTAGTAAATAATCTGTATCCACCTGCAAATCTTGTCATGAACTGGTTATCGGCGCTATTTTCTACGCTGTCTACAATAGAAGCATCTGCAAAAGCAAAAGCACCGGTATGGTTGTTCGTGTTTGCCCTGTTACCAATTGCAACACTATAATTACCATCAGCATTGCAGAGATATCCGATAGCAATGCCACTAGTACCGCTTGCCACAGAGCTATTGCCCATTGCAATAGAATTATCTGTAAAAGCTTTGCTTGATGTTCCTGCAGCAAAACTAGACTTACCTGATGAAACTGTGTTCGAACCAAATGACACAGAACCTAATCCTGTCGACGTTGTACTCATACCCATTGCAAAGCTACCATTTCCTTGCGCTGTTGTGTTATAACCCATAGCAGCAGAGTAGTATCCAATTTTTTCGTCAAAATTCCAAGCATCCAAAGTGCTTCCGGCTCTGAACGCTGCCTTATAGGGAAGCCACATGAGTTTTTCTTCAGTGGTATTTACATTCGTAGGATAAAAGCCAATTCCTAAATCACCTAACATAATTAAACTTCCCCATTGATCAAATTTAAAACGTAAAGCTTTACTACTGCTAGCTCCCGGGTATTCATTATCGGTGTATATACTAACGGCACCACTATCCAGCATTTTTATTCCTACTCCAACACTAGGATTACGTGCAATATTAAAGCTGTTTGTGATTAAATTTGAAGTCATGCTATGATTACCCAGATTGTCCTGAAAACTTTTCCATTCGCTGCCATTATAAAAATAAAAGCCGGGAGTATTATCGGTTTGATAGATCAGGAGTCCTGTTACAGGGGTTACAGCAGCTCGTTCGGAGAGGGTCATTCTTGGAATCAGCAAGCCTTTTGATGTGCTACTGATATCTACTATAGAAGAGGGGTTAGGTGAATTAGTGCCGATTCCGATTTGTGCTTGTGTTATGACGTTTGCAGAAAAAGTAATAAACAATAATAGTAGTATTTTCTTCATAAAAAAGGTTTGTCTTGCAATATATAAAAAAGTGGAATAATTGCAAAAGCTACCTGCGTCTAAGTATATTCGCTTCGGAACCAAGTCTCCTGCACGGGACGTTGCTACAATTATAAAAGTGGCTAAGTTAGTAATAGGCCGTAACTTACTCGACTAAGCTCAGGCTCGTGGGAGAGACATTGACGAGAAGAATATTTGGAAGAATAATGAAACTTTAATGCATTCTTTCTGGTGCAGGTTTTTGACTTGTCCTTATCCGTTACTTCATCTTAAATTATAAGTTAAGTGACTTGTAGGGTACAGGTCGGTAGAACTGCGCCGGATACCTCTGTTAGTTGCAGACCTTCACTAGTGGTAAACTATTTTTTTCCAATTATCATAGCCCTTAATGTACCATTAGTTATTGTTGCAGTGGTAGTGCCAATATTTGTAATTGTAACTGTTGCACCAGTAGTTGTAAGCGAAGTAATTGTAAGAGCTATACTTCCTGCAGGTGAAACATTTGTAAGCTCGCCAAAAGCAATTGATGGTTTAGAGGTGAAAACTGTACTAAAAGACATACCAATACAACAAGTATGCCCCCCCGCAGCTAATGAAGCATTTAAATTAGCAGGAGTAGAGAAATCTTCAATTACCATCTGAGTAGCATCCTCTCCTCTGACAATTCCTTTGCCTCCGGTTGTAATGTTTCCGCTTACTACAAGTGGACCATTAACCGATAATTGATCATTTATTGTCGTTAGACCATATGATGTAAGTTGTCCACTAACAGAAAGATTATCTGTAAAATTAGCAAGGCCGTTTACATAAATACCGTTTGTATAAGTTTCGCCATTTATAGAAAGCTTATAACTAGGAGCGTTATAGCCAATTCCAACATTACCTGACGCAGTAAGGGTTATTCGTTCAAGATCATTAGTACCAAAACGTATTGGTGCATTTTCTTTGTTCCAGATAAGGCCTGCAGTATTACCCATATTTCCGATTAAAAGCCCATCAGATGAAGTTGAACCTGTTAAAATATTATGAAAAGTTATTTGTGAGCTATCTGATTTATAAATATTCAAAGCTCCTACTGGCGAGATGGTGCCAATACCAACATTTTGTGCGGCAACAATCTTGAAACAAAAAATGCTTAATAGTAAAAATAGCTTTTTCATACTTAAGGTTTTTGAAAGTTTGTAATAGTATATATAAATCTAATAAAAATATATTTAAACCTATTAAATATTTTGCCTTGTTGTTATTGTAAGCTTCAACATGATTCAAGATAAATTAAATCTAATAAAAAGTTTCATTATACTTTACCGGTTTGGTGGTTCTAGATTATAGTTTCAATAAAAGTTCCACAATGGTATGCCGTACAAGTCCCGATTCCAAGTGTAACATCGGGATGCCGATAAGATCGGCAAGTAACACAACGATGATGCCACGAAGCACAACTACTCGTTCCATAAAAATATATAAGCCCCACTTTGTGGGGCTTATATCAATAACGCTTAAGCGAATATTAATAACGGTAAGCATCTGTTTTGTACGGACCCTCTTTATTTGAGCAAGGGTTTGGTTGGTGAAAGACTTGCCCCTATAGGCGCAAGAATGTAGCGTAGATATTTTTGGGCAGGCGTTCCTGTGCCGGCAAGTTTAAAATAGCTTGTTGATTTAATAAGAATCAGCACCGGTACAAGAATGCTAACGCACTTTGGCACGGCAGCATTCCTACGCCTACATTCGAGTTGCTACAGCACTGAGCTCATGGGAGAATACCTATGACGGCGAAAAACGAATCATTATTAGTTTTATCTCAATCAGCAATTCTTGAAAGCATAATGCTATAAAAATATACAGTCTCGCCGGTCTCCATTTTCACTTCTCCGCTATATGATAAGTTAGATTTGTTGTATCTAACAGATATCACTGTCGCATTTTTCCCAACGTAAATACTCCTGTCAGAATAATAAGAATCTGCCGGATAGATATCTTCTATTTTCACTTTATCACCTTCTTCATAAATGACCTCACCCGTAGGGTTATCCGGTGTTGTAGCTTGTTTCCTTACTTTTGAAGTTTGATTTCTGTCATCAGTAATTCTTGAAAGCATAATGCTATAAAAATATGCAGTTTCGCCGGTCTCCATTTTCACTTTTCCACTATATGATGAGTTAGATTTGTTGTAAGTAACAGATATCACTGTCGCATTTTTCCCAATGAATCTACTCCTGTCAGAATAATAAGAATCTTCCGGATAGATATCTTCTATTTTCACTTTATCGTTTTCTTTATAAATGACTTCATTTGTAGGGTTATCCGGTGTTGTAGCTTGTTTCCTGACTTTTGAAGTTTGATTTCTGTCATCAGTAATTCTTGAAAGCATAATGCTATAAAAATATGCAGTTTCGCCGGTCTCCATTTTCACTTTTCCACTATATGATGAGTTCGATTTGTTGTAACTAACAGATATCACTGTTGCATTTTTCCCAATGAATCTACTCCTGTCAGAATAATAAGAATCTTCCGGATAGATATCTTCTATTTTTACTTTATCGTCTTCTTTGTAAATGACTTCACCTGTAGGGATATCCGATGTTGTAGTTAGCTCCTTTACTTTTGATTTTTTTTCATCATCAGAATCAATAGGTATTTTTTCTGTTGCTGTTGCAGATTCTGATTCAATATCAAAAGTAAGATTGATCGTATTATTGGTGCTCCAGTTTCCTGTTTTGTCGTATTCAAAATCAAAACTATAATTATGTTCTATTGTTCTGGACTCCCATTTTCCTTGATATAAAGCGTATAAGGCTGCATTGATGTGATGAACTCCCTTCGGCACTTTTACTGTTACGCTATTTGCAATTGATTGTAGTTTTTGTGAGCTTTCTCCAACTAGTTCATTGTCGCAAAAAACTTTTAATTTGGATACATGGTCATATCCGGCTATTGTGTTAATAGTTTTAAATTTAAAAGTAAGACTCACTTTTTCTTGAGCTTTACCAATTGTTGGTAATAAACTCATGCTAATAAAAGCTATCAATAAAAATGTTAATTTCTTCATATTTAATTTTTGTACAGTAAATGTAATGTTATTGACTGAATTACTGATACCCGATTAAGGGTATTTATTTGCCCTTGTTGGTATTCATCATTCCCTAATAATGTGTCTACCTATTCAGAACACCGCTTTTGCATCTCCTGACCAACAGCCAAAGTCTTAACCATTGAAGTATAACTTATTTACCGGTCGGTGAGGACACCGACCTCGTGTGGGTATATGCTTATCTATTTTTCTTTTCCTTTTAGTTGTAAATTAAAAACTCCCAGGTCGGTGTCTTCACCGACCGGTAATGGATTTAGAAATGTACCGACCGAGGATAAGAAACCTATCGTGGATATGTTCTGAACCTAATTAGGATACATTGCCCAACCTATCGTGGATACATTCTGAACCTAATTAGGATACATTAGCCAACCTATCGTGGATACGTTCTGAACCTAATTAGGATACATTGCCCAACCTATCGTGGATACGTTCTGAACCTAATTAGGATACGTTAGCCAACCTATCGTGGATGGTTAATACTTACATAAAGGGACAAAGACCATAGCTCCCATTTTAAAATAATAAAAACAGTGCGCATCTCTTGATTAAGTAATCTCCTGACTTGCAATAATTGGGATTATGAGAGGGGTGTGCCCGTTATCTTTTTTTAATCTTTAGATTTCTAAAAAACTGTGTAACTGAGTGTATAAGCATAAGCAAGTCTGCTGTTTCTTTCTTAGTGTAAGGCTTTACTTTTTTCATATTAGCGTATTGAATTACGTGTATTGTGCTTTTATCTCGAAGGAATTTATTAACAGATGCTTTAGAAGTGTCTAATGGGTTATGAGCCATCATATTTCTTTTGTCGGCAATTTTTTTCTTTAAAACAGTATCGCAGAAATAGGCTATTTGTTCGGGCTTTGCTTGTTTCTTCTTTTTAAGAACGTACCTTAATATTTCTACTTTAGCCCTAAATCCTACATGAGAGTTAGCTAATATAACCTCCATAAGTTCTGTTCTTTTTTTAGAGGAACGACAAAAGTAGCCGCATATATAATCATCAATATCTCTTTCCATTTCAGCGACAGCATTAATTAGTGTCCCTCTCATAGCTGAGGCGTATGCTAAGTAATCGTGCATCGGTTCGCTATAAACTTGTTTGGTTATTAAAGTCATATTTTATTTGTTTTTACCAAACTACTAAAAAATAATCGTAAAAAAGTTACTAAAATATTAGGTAGAAACGTGGACAAGATGTATCTTAGTATTCTAAATCATTTGTTATGATAAGCAACCTAAAAGAATTAATGAAAAGATACGCTGATGAGAAAGTATGTATAGAGGAGTTAGTTCAGCAACGTTGGGGAGGTGTTCCCGAATGTCCGTATTGTGGTTGTAGAAAATCTTATAAAATAGAGAACGGTAAGAGGTTTAAATGTGCTGATAAAACTTGCTACAAAAAATATAGCGTAACTGTGGGGACAGTATTTGAAGCATCTAAAATACCATTGTCAACGTGGTTTCCTGCGATGTACTTAATTATGAGCCACAAGAAAGGTATAAGTAGTTGTCAGTTAGCAAAGGACTTAGGCGTAACCCAAAAGACAGCGTGGTTTATGCTAATGAGAATAAGAGAATTTTTAAAAGATAAGAATAGTAGTTTAATGACAGGCACAGTAGAGGTAGATGAAACGTATGTGGGAGGCAAGATGAAAAACAAGCACAAGAGCAAAAGGAATAAACAAAATGCAGGGAATAATTACGGCAACTTAACTGGTGTTATGGGCTATGTAAGCAGAGAAGGAAATTTAAGAACAGAGGTATTTGATAGAAGCACACAGCCCATAATTGATTTAGTAAGAAAGAACGTAGCAAAGGACAGTCAAGTTATAACCGATGCTAATAGTTGTTATGTAAAATTGAAACATGAATATCCTTTGCACCAAATAATAAACCATTCAACTGATGAATTTGTAAGAGGTAACTTTCACACTAATACAATAGAAGGTTTCTTTGCATACCTCAAACGTTCAATTTTAGGTATCTATCATCATACTTCACCAAAACACTTACAAAGATATTGCGATGAAAATGCTTTCAGATACAATACAAGAGATATGAATGACGGAAGTAGATTTGTTTTATCTTTACCTAACATTGAAGGAAGATTAACCTACAAACAGTTAGTACATGGCAAAAGCGACCAAAAAAGCTAAGGCAATACCAAAGCCACGAGCCAATAAATACGAGGAAAAACTAAAGCTAAACGGTACATTTGAGGACTTACTCAAAGAATTAGCTACCCCTAAAACTCCCACTAAAAAGAAGTAATATTGTAGCGTAAAATTATTACGTTATGGACTTGCTATCAAAGATTGATTTAGTATTCAAATGGCTGTATGATAACAGCGGTAAAAATCCAAGTTTAGAAACTATACAAAAAGGGTTAGAAAATGAGGATATTGATATAGGAGAGATAAAAGATATTTTAGCCAAACTAAAAGGAGATAATTTTATTTACTGCGTACTGCAAGATAATAGGATGGCTGCTTATTCGGATTATTGTAATTACCTCGTAACGTTTGATGGAAAGTACTTTTGGGAAACTACTAAGGGTTATACAGAACAAGCAAGACGAGAACAAGTTAATTCCGATTTTTTAGCCTCCCAGACCCAAAGAACGGAAAGAAACGAGGAACGTTTGGTAAAGTGGACGAAGTATTTAACTTTTGGGACGATTGCAATTGTCCTTTGGGAAATAATAAAGACTTTTTGTATTGAAGGTCATTCACTATCTTTTTGCCACTAAACAATTTCTTTACTATTCTAATAAGTCGGCACAATTAATTTCCCAACTATTCTTTAGAGGCAATATAATAAACAGGGTAATTTTTTTGTCCCTCTAAATATATAAATGCCATCGTGGATACGTTCTTAACCTAATGAAGATATGTTACCCAACCTATCGTGGATACGTTCTTAACCTAATGAGGATACATTACCCAACCTATCGTGGATACGTTCTTAACCTAATGAAGATATGTTACCCAACCTATCGTGGATACGTTGATTGACCTAATTAGGATAGGTTAAGATCATTTTTAGGGTGTGAGTTACTGTTAGCATTTCGCCGTTGTTGGTCGCCTGACCAACAACATTCGATAGCCCCGGTTCGTGGCACACGAAACGGCAAAGCTTGAGTTGTATCTAATTTTTTGTAACGAGCATTTGTACTTCGTGGCATCATCGTTGTGTCACTCACTTGTACTGTATACCGTTATTGAACTTTTATTAAAGCGGTATTTGAATTGTTGTTTTCGTTACAGTTTTAAACTTGCTGTTTCGTGTGCCACGAACCAGGGCGGAGGGTATAATGGCATGTAACAGTTTGCAGCTTTGCGAAGTGGCGGAAATCGGAGCACAAATCTTCAATTTTGCACAAAAGTTTAATCGAAGAACTGCCGTTGAATTCAGCACTAAACCTGCCATTTTGCAAAACTGCCTGTTGTGTGCTGTTTTTATTTGTTCGTTTCCTTGTCAATTTTCGTTATTAAGTCTCTATCTTCTCCGCCCTGGTTCGTGGCACACGAAACAGCAAGTTTCATTAGCCATCAAATACATGAAGTAAGTTATTTAAAAATCCAAATTCATCAATATCATTTTCATAAAATCTTGCTGATGAAAAATAATAATCTAAATCATCTTTAGCAAGTTGCCATTTTCCTCTTATTGGATTGTTATGAATATAATCAAGTTTTTGCTCGGCAACTTTCCTGCTATATATTTCTATGCTTAGCGAATCTCTCTGCCAGATCTCATGTTTATTATTTGCAGCTGTAACTTCATAAAGAAATGATCTGTTTGCTGCTTTTAATTGTTTCAAAAAAAGTGTGAGCAGTGTATTTTAACAAACTTCCTTGTGGTGTTTCTTTGCCATTCATTTTATTCTGCGACCAAATGAGATGCATATGATTTGGCATTAAAACAAAAGCATACACAGTAATTAACTTATCGTCTGACAATTTTTTTAAAAAATCTACAATAAGTTGCTTGTTATTGTTCTCTTCTAATAACGGCAACCATTTATGAATGGTTGCCGTTAAAAAATATATGTCGTTTAATGATGTATGTGATTTTCGTATTTGTGTAGCCATCTTATAATTTTATTATAAGACGAAAAATAATTTATAATGGTTGTTTTGTTAGAGTTCAAACTTTGCTGTTTCGTGTGCCACGAACCAGGGCGGGGAGCATTTAAATTATATGATAACGGATGTCTATAATTAGGAAGATTTGCCATTATAGTTAAGTTGTGGTTATTAATAATAATAATATGATTTTAAATATCTCACTCTTGGCACAAGCGGATGCTTACGCCAAGAGCATTAAATTCATTGCATACTTGCGCCAATATAGGCCAAGAGCATTAAATTCGTTAGATACCTGCGCCAATATTGGGTATTAGTTTTCGTTAGCAGCAATAATTTGAACTTGATGTATGTATTGGACTGCAAACGGTTCATTATTGCTAACACGCTTTACTGTGTAGAAACCATTTACTGGGGTCAGGGATTCAAAATAAGCATCATTAAAGCGATAAACATTATGATCATTAAGCTTAGAAGTACGGAATCCCAAGATATCCAAATATTCTTTGCTTATTGGAACTGGCTCAACAAAATTTAAATGAACAAAATTCTTGTGACCAATCGGCTCTTTTAAGTTATTTGTATTATATACATCAACATGAACAACATTATCCTCAACCGGATTGCCATATTTATGAGTTATTCCCTCTGAGAATATAAAATGTGTCACTCGGTAAATTTCATCTGCCCCATCCGAGAGCATTGTCCCAATTCTAATATTATTTTTTTCATTTGCTTGCATAAGTTTGATTTTAAATCAAAGGTAACATTCCATTATGTTCCGTCAAACTCTTGGATAGCATTTAACTTGTTAGAAAATTATTAATAGCTAGGATTAATACAATTTTTTTATATCATCAATCCAATCTGGAACTTTATAAGTGTCATTTAGTTTTGATACATATTTATTTGCAAATTCAAATTTGATATTTCCTGTATCAAAAAAATTTTCTAACATTTTGGCTTTACTTGGAGCAAGATCTAATGAAAAATATACAGCTTCTTCTGTGGGTTCATTAATATCTTTTAAAACATTTTCAAGATCAGGATGTGATTCTTTAAAATCAATAAGTGTTTCATAAAATAATTTACCATTTAAGGTGTCTTCTATTTCAGTTTTAGGAGAAACAGGATTGGCATCAATCTTAATAAGTGAAGTTTTTCTATCACTAGGTATATTTACAATTCTATAACAAATTAAGTTTTTCAATTCGTCTCTTGTAGGAAATGTAACCAATTCTTCATCTGTATCAGTAATCATAATTACTTTCCCTTGAATTTCTTTTCTGAAATCTTCGTATGCGACTTGTAGGTTATTATATATTCTTTTGATTTCGGCGGCTCCTCCTACAGGAATAATTCTTAATTTTTTTTCTTTTTTAATATCAGCAAAATATTTTTCAAAGTAAATTTTTTCCGATGACCCTTCACATATTAACCAATTATAAGGTTCATTGGTTAATAGACTTGTTACAACAGATTGGATAAAATCATTTATACTTTTTAATCTAATATCATACGGGAGTTTCCCTTTAGAAATTCTAACTGCTTGTTTTACACTTTCTCTATAACTACTCACACTAACTAAGTCAAAATAATGTTGTCCATCATTCTTAGAAATTACACTGACACAACCTTCTTCAACAGTTGGAATAAAACCATACCAATGAGTAGTAAACAATAACTGGTTACATAATAAACTAATCTCAAAAAGTTTATTAAATTGATCGTAACATGCTGACATATGTAAAGAAGCTTCAGGTTCATCTATTGCCAAGATTATACGTTCAGTCTTTTCCCGATAGCTTTTTAGAAAATGATATGCCAATTCAATGATAGCTTTTTGTTTTTCTCCTGAACTTAATGATGCCATTTCTAACCAATGTTCACCTTCTCTTTTATGTAACTTCCTTATTTTAAAATAGGCTTCAATAATTAGTTTATAAACATCATGTTTTCTCAAATTTACTTGACGTTCGCTAACTGTTCGAAATGAATAAGTTTCTAAAACTTCCGACAGAGAATCAATGAATTGATTTAAGTTTTGATTTATTTCTTGAATTTTAGCCTGGGGTACACATTTTTCTACAATATCATTTAATGTCTCACCCATTAAAGATTGGATCTCTCTAGTTTCTAGTTGAGTAAATATTTCAGGATCAATATCTTTAGGAATGTATATATATTCAATATGACCTTTTAATTCATATAACAAGGGTACAAATCCAACTAAATCCCCATCTGGTATTAATTGTGCATTTTTATCAAACTCTTCTAGAATGATTTCTCCTAATTTTTTTGTGTTGAATATACTAAGATTAGGAACATTGTCATAAGATATCCCTAAGGGTAGAATAAGTTGCTGTTCTTTAGAATATTGCCTTTTTAATATTTCGAGTTGATCTTTAAACGTTTTTAAATGTGGTCTATTTTGGGAAATAACATCTGATTCTTCTATGTCCCAAACATAATCACTAATCTTTTTTGCCAAGGGGAAATTTTCTGGAGAAATTTCTTCATTATTCAATAAATAAATCGGAACAATGTGGGGTCTTGTAGTAGTAAAGCCACTTCGTTTTGTAATTACATTATAGTTCCAATTCTTGGAATTGAAAAAACAATCAAGAGCTTCCAAAACTGAACTTTTGCCAATACCATTGTTTCCTACCAAACCGCAAAAATTTTGCCCATAGGTTAATGGTATATAATTAATTCCGTTGTAAGTTTTTACATTTCTTATTAATGCTCCTATTATCATACAGATGATTTTAATTATTTGACAAGGCTATCACTTTTACTTGAGTAAATAAGTAGCAGGAAATAAAAATAGACTTTAATTATGAAATCAAGAAACATTTAAGTTATCTGCAATACAACTCAGTGTTTACGCTGTAATACAAGCTCAATAAAGGTATACCGTACAAGAGTGCGACGCCACCGCAGCCCAATATTACCACAACACCTCGTCCCATAAAAATAAAAAGGCCCCACAAAGTGGGGCTCTCTATTATAACGCTTTTGCAAATATTAATAACGGTAAGCATCAGTTTTGTACGGGCCTTCTTTTGGAATGCCTAAGTACGCACTTTGCTCTGGAGTTAATTCATCTAATCTAACACCGATTTTTTCAAGGTGCAAACGAGCAACTTTTTCGTCTAAGTGTTTAGGAAGAACGTAAACCTTGTTTTCGTATTTTTCACCTTTGGTCCACAATTCAATTTGAGCCAAGGTTTGGTTAGTGAAAGAGTTACTCATCACAAATGATGGGTGGCCTGTAGCACAACCTAAGTTCACTAAACGACCTTCAGCTAAAACGATCACATCTTTACCATCAATCGTATAAAGATCAACTTGTGGTTTGATGGTGTTTTTAGTATTACCATAGTTAGCGTTCAACCATGCCATATCAATTTCAATATCAAAGTGACCGATGTTACAAACGATCGCTTTATCTTTCATTACACGGAAATGTTTTTCAGTGATCAGGTCTCTACAACCTGATGCAGTAACGATGATATCCGCTTCTTTAACCGCTTCGATCATTGGTTTAACTTCAAAACCATCCATTGCAGCTTGTAATGCACAGATAGGATCAATTTCAGTAACAATAACACGGCAACCGGCACCTTGTAATGAAGCAGCAGAACCTTTACCTACGTCACCGTAAGAACCTACTACCGCAACTTTACCAGCCATCATCACATCAGTAGCACGACGGATCGCATCTACCAATGATTCTTTACAACCGTATTTGTTATCGAATTTAGATTTAGTTACTGAATCGTTTACGTTGATAGCAGGAATAGGCAACGTACCTTTTTCCATTCTTTCGTATAAACGGTGAACACCTGTAGTAGTTTCTTCAGATAAACCTTTAACGTGTTGGATCAATTCAGGGTAAGTATCAAAAACCATATTAGTTAAATCACCACCATCATCAAGGATCATGTTCAACGGACGGTCTGCACCACCGAAGAATAAAGTTTGTTCGATACACCAGTCAGCTTCCGCTTGTGTTTGTCCTTTCCATGCAAATACACCAATACCTGCAGCAGCGATAGCAGCAGCAGCCTGATCTTGTGTAGAGAAGATATTACATGAGCTCCATTTAACTTCTGCACCTAATGCAACTAACGTTTCGATCAATACAGCTGTTTGGATGGTCATGTGTAAACAACCTGCAATACGTGCACCTTTCAATGGTTGGCTCGGTCCGTATTCTTTACGGATTGCCATTAAGCCCGGCATTTCTGCTTCGGCTAAAGTGATTTCTTTACGGCCCCATTCGGCAAGGCTGATATCGGCTACCTTATATTTAAGGCTGAAGTCGATGTCGGTTTTAGTTATTGTTGACATATTTGATTTTTTTTAGACCACAAAAGTACAGTTTTACAGTGTAATTTTCTGTATCTTGTAGTAAATTTGGAATATTGTTACAGTTTTCAATCGATTTACAGAATAAAATAGCAGTTTACTATGCCTAAAGCAACTCAAAAAGAAAATTTAGCTACCACAACATTTGTACCAGACGCAAAAGATCTGGCCATATTGAAAATGTTGCAGGAAAATGCCCGTGTAACGGTGAAGGAAATTTCTGCAGCGATACATTTAAGCACCACACCGGTGCATGAGCGTATCAAGCGGATGGAAGATGCGGGGGTGATCAAACAGTATGTTACTATAGTAGATAGAAATGCGGTGAATAAAGGATTGATGATCATTTGTTATGTCTCTTTAAAAGAGCATAGTAAGAATGCAGGAAATAAATTCATCAAGACCATTCATGAACTGAATGAAGTGGTGGAGTGCTTCAGTATTTCGGGTGAATTTGATTTTTTATTGAAAGTGATGTGTGCGGATATGAATGCGTATTACAATTTTCACGTAAATAAATTATCGCCGATTGAGAACATGGGGCATGTGCAGAGTGTGTTTGTGATGGGGGAGGTGAAGAATACGCAGCAGCTTGTTTTTTAATTAGCAAATATGAAAATGTGCAAATGTGCAGATGTGCAAATAGTGGAGTCGTTTGAGTTTAACATTAAAACAGCTTATACACTTGCCGTATATAAGCTGTTTTAAATCACAATCAAAACTAACAAATCTTCATTGGCATATTTGCACATTTGCTTATTTGCACATTATCCCTTGATCCTTCCTTTCTCTGCATCCAACCCAGTCTCTCTTTGTCTTGAGCTTTTAATTTGTGAACTACCAAAACGATAGTTGAAATTGATACGGAATGTTTGACTTTCATATGTTCCACGGCCTTTTAACTGTAATCCGCCGAAATTGTTGCTGATCCTCCAGGGAGATTCGGTTGCAAAAATATCAGTAACACTTAATTTGATTGAACCTCTTTTTTGCAATATTGTTTTTTGAATACCGAAGTCAACATCCGCTTGTGATTCTGCTCTGCCAGTGGCTCCCCAGTTAGTAGGACTGCTCCACCAACCACTCATTTCTGCATTGTAGCCTTTTCCTAAATTAAAGCTTTGTGTTGAGTACACACCAAAATGCGGAACAGACTGATGTACTTTTTTACCGTTTGCTATACCATCGAAGATATAAGTGTTATGCCAGAATTCTAAGTAGCCGTTCCACCATTTTGTAAGTTGCAAAGGAGAGGAAATGTGCCAGCTTAAAATTTGTTGCGTTGCTAAATTTTGAACCTGCAAAAATGTTGAATTCTTATTAGTAGTGTCCAATATTTCTGTTGCATAATCTTTTACATGACTATACGAAAAGTCTGTAGATAATTTGCCTGCAAAAATGTGTTTGATCTGTACATTGTTGGTGTACTGTGGACGAAGGAATGCATTTCCTTTTTGATAAGTCAATTCATCTAACTTGTTTTCAAAAGGATTCAGGTCCTGATAACTTGGTCTGTCGATACGTCTGCTGTAAGAAAGACTGAAATTATTCTTATCATTCAATTTATAACTGATGGCAGCACTTGGGAAAAGATCTGTATAGCTTCTTTTTACATTGTTGTCACTTTGGAAAACACCATCCGCTCTTGTAAGTTCGCCGTTGCTATTGGTTTGTTCTACACGAAGCCCACCCTGAAAATCAATTTTTGAACTGAACTGACGTTGGTATGTAATATAGGCAGCGTTGATATTTTCTTTGTATTTAAAGCTATTGCTTTTGTCCAGCACTTTTGTATCTACACCATTGATCACATTATAAAAATCAAATGCATTTTTTGTTATCACATAAGATGATTTTACGCCGTAACCAACTTTGCCTTTCCATGCTTTTTGCTCAACATCCGCTTTTAAAGAATAGATATCAATGTCTATCGGAGTGCGGTTTCTGTAAATAGCCTGTGATATAACATTGTTGTTTACATCGTAATAGGTATTTGGTTGAAAACTGTTGCTTCTTGCTCTGAATAAACCATAGTCTGCATCAACATTGATCTCTTTACCTGTTGTATCGGTATAACGATAATTGGTGTTGAAATTGGCATTCAGATTTGTTTGCGGAACCGTATTCTTAGCAATCAGCGTTTGTGTCAATTCTTTTGTTGGTGCATAGTAAATAGGCGTGGTGCTTGAACTGCTCCAGTCACGTGAGCCTGCACTCACATTGGCCATGAAGCCGAATGTATTTTTCTTATCGATGAAATAATCGAAACCAGCTTTAGCATTGATATTATTGTTATTGCCCACTTGTTTGCTGCTCATGTCAAACAAAGAGTCATTTTGTGTTCTTGCCAACCACATTTTTTGAATTCTGTCGCCAATATTGCCACTAACATTACTGAAGATGTTGATCTTTTTATCACGATAATTAAGTGAAACAGCAGCATTGCCTTTAGGTGTTAATCCTTGAATATAACCTAGAGATGCGTTTCCGTTAGTGCCATATTTTTTATTCTTTTTTAGACGTATATTAATGATACCGGCATTACCTGCCGCATCATATTTTGCACTCGGGTTAGTGATCATTTCAATGGCTTCCATATCGCTGCTGGTGATACCTTTCAGATATTCCGATACCATTTTCTCATCCATTTGCAACATTTTACCATCTACATATATTTTAACACCGTTCTTTCCGTTCATGCTGATCTTATCATCGTTGCTCACTTGTACACCCGGACTTTTCTTCAGCATTTCCAAGGCATTGCTACCTGTTGCAGTGATGCTGCTCTCTACATTAAAAATGGTTTTATCCGCTTTTATCTCAATAATGGGCTTTTTTGCAGTAACAACTACCTCCTGTAATTTTTTGACAGCGATGGTTAGTTTTACGGTGGGTAGCTGGGTTTCTTTGTCATCGGCTATAGTAAATTTTGGTGAGTAGGTTTTCTCAAATCCGGAGCTTGAATAGGCTAAAAGGTATTCGCCGGGAGTAGAGGTAGGGAACCTGAATTCTCCGTTTATATCTGTTATCTCTACTTTTACCAGACTGCTATCGGCAGCATTAAGCAAGGAAACGGTTACAAACTGTAGTGGTTTGTTTTGAGCATCGGTAACTTTTCCGCTTACAGATGTTTTAGATATATTATTGGCATATAATGATATACAGCCAATAATTAAAAAATTAATTGAAGTTAAAAATATCTTTTTCATTATTATTATATTTTAAAGTACAGGACAAAAGTAGGTACTTTGTAAAACATAGTACATTATTTTGTATAGGTGGTAAAGAAAAGGGACAAATGGTTAGAAAAGGGGAAAATGAAAAGTAGTCTTAGTAAATTAAAAGTCTAATGTCATGATATAATCATCCATGTAAAAATTATGACCAAGATCGAGTAATTCTTCCCGGGAAATGATAAAGCCTATCTTTTGGTAAAAACCAACGGCTTTGTTGTAGCGATTTACATTCAATTCTAATTGAGTAGCTCCGGCCGGTTTTATATCATTGATGATATAATCAACCAGCGACCTGCCGGTACCTTTGGTTTGGTTGCCGACAGAAACATATAGTTTATGTAAACGATAAATACTTGTTGAGGCAATATTATTCATCACTTTTGGGGCATACGAGGCATAACCAATGGGGCTGCCATTATCGTATGCCATAATAAAGTTATGTCCATGGTTTAGTATTTGATTAGAGAGCGATCTTTCGCTGTACATCAACTCAAGCATGTAGTCAATTTGTTCTGAGGAGATGACATCTTTGTAAGCTATTGGCCAAATAGATCTTGCCAATGCATTAATGACCGGAACCGCTTCAAGGCCGACTTTGTTGATGCTAAGCATAAGAAGTTACTGAATAACGATTTTGATCTCAGGAGCAAAGAAGCGACTTCCGTCCGGAGCAAATGCAATAATATCATAGAAATACAACTCTTCCCCTGTGTGTAAATTCTCGGTGATATTTTCTATCCAAATAGTGGGCAGGGGGGAAGAAGTAAATCTGTCAGCAGATAAAGTGCTTTTTTGTGAGATCTGTTTGGTGGTTTCATCTTCCACAGCTCCCCATTTTGTATAGGCAAACTGGTAGGATGATAATTTATAAGTAACGTTTTTATCGTCGGTTATCCGCAATGGCAATGCAACTACCTGCTTACCTTCAGCGGCAGTAGCTTTAGCATCTTTTCCCGTGAACTTACCGAGATAGCTTTTAACTTTTGTAGGATTAAACTTATTTGGAGCCGGTTTTGTTTTTTTAGGAGTACCCTGAGCAAACAACACTGTACTGCAGAGGGATAGAAATAAAACGGCAATCGTTCGTTGCTTAAAGTGTAAAACTGCTTTCATAATTTACAAATAGGTGATACCAATTTACAGAAAAAAACTGAAGCAAATTGTTAATTTAATGCTGCAAGGCTTTCTTCTATGGTTTTGATCCTGTTTTCAGCATCTTCCATTTTCTTCTGCTCTAATGCAATTACTTCGGGTTTAGCGTTTTGTACAAAACGTTCGTTGCTTAGTTTCTTTTGAACAGATAGCAGAAAACCTTTTTGATGCTCAAGGTCTTTTAACAGATCAGCTTTTAAAGTAGTGCTGTCTAATTGCTTTTCACTTTCGATGTAGAATTTATCTTTTTCAATTGCTACAACAATTGTGTTAGCAACACTGTCATTCACAAAATTGATGGAAGCAGCATTGACCTGTTTTGCAACAATTGCTTCTATTGCTTTGTATGCTTGCGGAGTAGCAGTTTGTATGTGTAGTTGAATTGCTTCTTTAGGTTTCAATTGATTTTTATTTCTTGCATCTCTTAATGTAGAAATAACTTGTTTCAATAATTCACCTTGTGTAAGTAAGTCTGTAGTTGGATGTTGGATGTTGGAAGTTAGTTTAACGCAAAGATCATCTTTCTGATCACCAAGTAAATGATAAATTTCTTCCGAAATAAATGGCATGTATGGATGTAGCAATTGCATCAATTCTTCAAAGAATGAAATGGTTTTATCATACACAACTTTTTCTATCGGTTGTTCAAATCCCGGTTTTACCCATTCTAAATACCAACTACAGAAATCATCCCATATTAAAGAGTAGATCGCTTTTAAAGCTTCACTCAAACGGAATTGTTTCATCAGGTCATCAACTTCTATTTTAACCTGATTCAATCTGTTTTCAAACCAATCTATTGCAAAGTGCTTCTCTTTGCCTTGTTGCCTCATTGCCTCATGGCCTTGTCTTCCTTCCCACATCTTCAGCAACTTCAACGCATTCCATAATTTATTATTGAAATTTCTTCCTTGTTCCAAACTGCTTTCATCAAATAAAAGATCATTTCCTGCAGGTGAGGAGATCATAATGCCAAACCTTACTGCATCTGCACCATATTGATCGATCAAACCTAATAGGTCGGGTGAGTTGCCTAATTGTTTGCTCATTTTTCTGCCTTGTTTATCTCTTACCATACCGGTAAAATAAACATCTTTAAAAGGCAACTGATTTTTAAAAATATAGCCGGCCATTACCATACGGGCAACCCAGAAAAAGATAATGTCTTGTCCGGTTACTAACGTGGTAGTAGGGTAGTAATAATTAACTTCTTTATTATTCGGATCGCTGATGCCTTTGAACACCTCCATCGGCCAGAGCCAAGATGAGAACCAGGTATCGAGGCAATCTTCGTCCTGAGTAAGCTTCAAGCTGCAAGCTTCGAGGGTAGAAGTATCCGGATTTGTAATGCCTTTCCCTTGTAGCTTGAGGCTAGCGGCTTCTAAAGCTGTTGTTGCTACAAAAACATTTCCTTCTTCATCATACCATGCCGGTATTCTTTGTCCCCACCATAATTGTCTTGAAATACACCAGTCTTTAATATTCTCCATCCAATAGCTGTAAGTATTTTTCAACTTAGATGGGTGGAACCTGATCTCATCAGTAGCAACAGATTGAATTGTTTCCGGGTTTTCTGAAATGATCTTTTTCATGTCTAAAAACCACTGCAAGGACAAACGGGGTTCTACTACAGCTCCGGTTCTTTCACTGGTAGCAACGGTTCCGTTATAGTCTTCAATTTTAGCAACCTGATTTAGTTGTGCTATGTCCTCAATAATTATCTTTCTTAACTCATCTCTGTCAATGCCATTGTATTTGGTAATATGTTCCCCCGGATGATCGTCGGATAATTCGGCTGATGTGAATTTACCTTCACTATCTAAAGTGTTGATCACCTTAAGATTGTGCTTTCTGCCTAATTCATCATCGTTCTTATCATGAGCAGGCGTTACTTTCAACGCACCGGTACCAAAATCCAATGCAACGTATTCATCGGTAATGATCGGTATTCTTCTGTTGATCAATGGTACAAAAGCAAACTTGCCGTGTAAATGCGTATAACGTTTATCGTTAGGATTAACGCAAATAGCAGTATCGCCTAAAATAGTTTCGGGTCTTACAGTAGCAACAGTGATGTAATCGGCAATGGTCATGCTGTCTTCATGCTCTCTATCATCATCAATTAAATAATTGATGTAGTATAATTTGCTTTGAACTTCCTTATGTATCACTTCTTCGTCGCTCAAAGCTGTTTTAGCTTTTACGTCCCAGTTGATCATTCTTTTACCACGATAAATGACGCCTTGTTTATGCAATTCAATAAAGACTTTTATTACACTGTCGTAATAGTCTTTATCCATTGTAAAAGAAGTGCGATCCCAATCAAGGCTACATCCTAATTTCTTTAATTGCTGTAAGATAATACCACCATATTTTTCTTTCCATTCCCATGCATATTTTAAAAACTCATCTCTGCTTAGGGAAGATTTTGTAATACCTCTTTCCCTCAACATCTGCACAACTTTTGCTTCAGTAGCAATGCTGGCATGGTCGGTACCCGGCACCCAACAAGCATTCTTACCTTGCATTCTTGCCCTGCGTATCAAAATGTCCTGAATGGTATTGTTCAAACAATGCCCCATGTGCAATACACCAGTAACATTCGGTGGGGGCATAACAATGGTATATGGATCTCTGTCGTCTGGTGTACTGTTGAAGTATCCTTTTTCCATCCAATGTTGATACCATTTTGCTTCTGTTTCAGTAGGGATATAGTTTTTGCTCAGTTCCATTTGCCTCAAAAAGGGGTGTTATTGTTGGTTTATAATGTTTGCAAATGTACGAATTATAGGTGTTTAACCACAAAGAGCACTAAGGTTTTCATAAAGTACTCAAACTATTTTTTGTGGGCTTTATGTGTTTTTCATTGTGTCCTTAGTAGTTAATAACTAAGCTATTGATCACCAAAAATTGCCTATATATTTGTTGCTAAAATCTACGTTTTGCAAAAAAAACTACAGAATTTACGTCTTCAAAAAATAATTGCCATTGTAGCAATTGTATTGTTTATAATGAAAGTTATTGCCTGGTATTTGACACGGTCCGTAGCGATTTTAACAGATGCTCTTGAAAGTATCGTGAATGTTACGGCCGGATTGATCGGTGTATATAGTTTATACATTAGTGCAAAACCAAAAGATAATGATCATCCTTACGGACACGGCAAAGTAGAATTTATTTCTGCCGCCGTTGAAGGAACTTTAATAACTGTTGCAGGCGTTATCATTATTTATGAAGCCATCAATAATTTTATACATCCACATCAGATCAAGCAATTAGATTGGGGAATTATGTTGGTGGCTGCAACGGCAGTCATTAATTATTTGGTCGGTATCATTTGTGTTACAACTGGGAAGAAAAACAATTCGTTGGTTTTGATATCCAGTGGGAAACATTTGCAAACAGATACTTACAGTACACTTGGAATTATAGTTGGATTGATCTTATTATATTTTTTGAAATTCTGGTGGATAGATGGCGTGGTAGCGATCATTTTTGCTTTTATCATCATTTTTACAGGGTATAAAATTGTTCGTACGTCCGTTGCCGGTATTATGGATGAAGCAGATACAGAACTTGTAGAAAAAATGGTGACTTTGCTAAACGCTAACAGGCGAGAAGATTGGATCGATTGTCACAATCTACGCATCATCAAAAATGGTCCTACGCTGCATTTGGATTGCCATCTTACCTTGCCCTGGTATATGAATATGCATGAAGCACATCATGAAATTGATGGCTTATCTAATTTGGTGAAAACCGAGTTCGGAGATTCAATGGAATTGTTTGTACATACCGATGGTTGTCTGGAATTCAGTTGTGCCATCTGTTCTAAACAAAACTGCAATGTTCGTAAACATGCTTTTGAAAGAAAGGTAGACTGGACATTTGAGAACATCACTACCGATAGTAAACATCGGCTGTAATATTATAATGCTTGTCCCTTTATCAATAAAACAGTTTTAATGGATTTCTCTTTCAAGTGTGTAAACTGTTTTCTCTCTTCATCATGCAGGAAATTTTCAAAATCTTTTTCAGTGGCAAATTCTACCAAATGAATTTCATACGGATGATCTGTCTTACTTACAATGATCTCTTTCTCAGTTGGCCTTACTCTTAGTAAAAGTTTACCATTGTATTTTGCGATAATCGGTATGGCAATGTTTTCAAATTCATGGAAACTTTTTTCTTCGCCATCATGCAAATAAATTAGTTGCGTTATATAAATACTCATGCACGCAATTTATAATTTTATTGTCAGACCGAATTTTCCTCCGGAAAAAGCATTGCCTCCGCCAAATTCAAGATTGATACCAGTTTTTGGAGAGAAATAATATCGACCGCCGATTTGAGCGCCAAGCCCGAGTCCTGAATTATGTGAGCCGGGATAACCGTTCGGAGATGACCAAGCATAAAATCCAAGATTCAGACCAGCGTAAAAATCATATTTTCTTGGAATTTTTAATGCAGTATTAAAATGATAGTTCCCGTTTCCGGAAATACCGACAATGCTGTGTCTGTATTTAACTGATTGATATTTTTCGTTGTACGATCTGAAAGAGACTTCGCCACCTATGGTGATGTTTTTGTGTACACTGTGATCTATTCCTATATAAAGTGGAACACCCCATTCTGATAATCCTACGCCGAAATTAATTTGATTTTTACCTACGGGTAATGGGCTTTGGCTATATGAATAACTCAAAACCGATAAAAGTACGATCGCTAAAAATAATTTTTTCATAATGATTAATTTTTGAATGATTATTTTATGTTTAGGTATTGCCTTTATTTCAAGTGGATAAAGAGCTCCACTGTTATTTTTTGTGCTATTTTCATTCTTTACAAGAAGGGTGCCAAAAAAAAATCTACTGCAATATCGCAGTAGATTTTTTTCGTATAACAACGAATATGCCTAATTAAATTTTAAGGTAATTTTTACAATTGATCAATTCACATCTTTGTTATTCTTTAGTTTTTCAATCATAGTTTGTACGTTATTTCTATTTTGTTGATCGGGTACAATCGGTAAAACTTTGTTGGCATATTTCAATGCAGTTTTATAATCGCCGTTAGCTGAATAACCTCTTATCATACCAATGAGAGTTGTAAAATCGTTCGGATTTTTTTTGTAGTTCATTTCAAAAATTTCCAGCGCTTCTTTAGGCTTTTGTTGTTGTAGCAATTTTCTTCCATACTGATGTATTTCCTGTACACTTCCTAAGGGAAATGTTTTTTTCATGAGTGCAAGTGCCTCGTCTGTTCTTCCTAATTTTTCTAAAACCTGCGATTTTGTACTCCACGCAGTAAATGATTTATCGCCGCCGAAAGTTGTGCTTGTAGCAGTGTCTGCCCAAAGTAAGGCCTCGTTTAAATTGGTATTATTTTCTACACACCAGGCTGCCGCCTGATCCCAGCTTTGCCATATGAATCCTTTTTCTGTTCTTAACTCACGACGGAAGGAAGCTATTTGTTCTTTCTTATAATCGACTTCTATTTTAAAAGGGATCATTAGTTTTTCCCATTGCAAGGAAACTGTTGCAGTATTGGTTGTTTCATTTGTAAATTCATATTTAAGCCATTCAACACTTTTATCTAATGCAACGGGTTTTACTTTTACTCTTAATACATCTTCTTCAGGTTTATAATAAAAATGCCCCCATGAAGTAGAGTTGCTTGAAAAGATCAGTGTGCATTCTGCAGGATCGTATGCAATAAAGAAACCATAACGTCCGGCTTTTAATGCTTGGCCCTCAATCGTAACATCTGTACTGAATTCAAAAGTTGTGTTTTCGTTTGAACCTGCACGCCATGGTGCAGCTTTGGAACTACCGAATCCGGGGTCAGTAAATCCAACGGGTACAAGTTCTCCCCATATTTTTCCTTCACGACCTTTTACGCCAGGTCTGTCGTAATGAATCGTTACATCTGTTAATCCAATGCGTTCGCTAACGCTTGCTTTTTTATTACCGCCACTCGGTGCAACTGTTAAAGGAATTTGTGCAAAAGAGATTGCAACAATACATACGGTTGTAATGGCCGTTGTGAATATTTTTTTCATAATTGATTAGTTTGGTATAACAAGCTAATCAACTAATGGATGTTAAAGAAAGTGATTGTGATTTGTGGAAATAAGAAAGGATAGGCGGGGGGTATAATAGATCCCCTTTGAGTAAGTTTCAAACTCAATCAATAAATGCAGGTCGAAAACCGGGTCAGATCATACTCTGGTATCATCGAAGTCAAGATCACGTTGATCGTCTTCTGCCCAATCTCTCAAAGCATCCTTTATCTTTTTTATGAAAGATGAAGGCTCTTTTTCTTTTTTGTTTGTCGAATTCGGATCAAGTTCTTCCTTGATTTTGTCCGTGGTTTGAGTATTGGCATTGCCTTCATTTCCCCCACCGGGGTAGTATATGAAGTGATTGTTGGTCTGCATGTTGTTTCAGATTATATGTTAACAAATGAAATGAAGCAAAGTCGCATTTAAATCTAATAAAAAAAATTCAGGAATGCAATGCGAATAACAATTTTAGAACACTTTCTTGCTTATCATTTTCAGATGAAAATATATCTACCTGAATTTTAAGAACATACTGATGATATCCGATTGTAAATTGTTGGTTCTTTTGTAATGCCCATATCTTAATTCAAATTGTTTGATACCGATCACTTTTTTTAAGGGCGTGAATCTAAAGCCGGCTCCCCAAAAATGGCTGTTGAATTCAGAAAGATCATAATTGCTTGAATAATATACATCTGTGATATTGTGTTGCAGATAAGGAGCAAAATAGTTGATGCTTTGTTGTGCGTAAATACGGTAAAACGGACTAATTGAAAACAGCTGGTTTATTTTTACCGCGGTTTCAAGTTCTGCTGTATGGGCAGTCAGGCCCCAGTTGTCGTAATAAAAACGATAATAAGATCGCAGGATCAAGCGATCGCCTAAAAAATAAGTAGCTCTGGCTGCTATGGGCAACTTAAATCTTGTTGAAGGAAGCAGTTCTGTTTTCATTGACCCATTTCCAAAATACACCCGGTGAAAGGGCATGCTTAAAAAGCCATGTTGGTAAGTGGGCTCAGTTAATAACATTAATTGCAGTCGATCATTGATCACTTGCGAATAGGAGAATAGAGTACTTAAAGTGAGTCTTCCTTTTTTAGGGTATCGGTATTGGTTAGGATAACCCCAAAGGCCTCCTGTTTCAGGCGTTCTTAATTCGTAGGGTAAAATGATTTCCACCCTGTCGGCATAACATTGAGCTTTTATAATGAATTCTTTGTTGTCGTCTTTAGATCTTTTTGTGATGCCGGCACCAAAGCCTATCGATACATAATCCGATTCAATTGAAGTAGATAGATTGAAATTTATTTTCTTTCTTTTGGGTTCGTATTCTACAACATGCTCAAATGAAGGATAAAACCGTAAGTCTTTTGACGAAGCCGAGGAAATGGTTGAGGGGTCTATTTTATCAGAAGATGCGGATGTGTAATAGTCGACACCCATGTTGATATTCCAGTTTCTTTTTCTATTCTTCTTATCGTACTTGTGAAACTTTAATTCAAAGCTGTTAGATAAGTCGGTTAATTTTTCGGTACCAATGCCCCCGGTAACTGCGGAGTTAACACCATCCTGAGAGTAGTAAGAACTCACAAGGTTGATCTCATCTAATGCCAATTTTCTTTTTTTGTATTGAGATGAATCTGCGATCTGTGAAAATGCACTCAGTACACTAATATAAAGACCAACTACTACAAGGCAAATTTTTTTCATGTGTTCTAACAGTAGCTTTTATCCTCCGAATTTTATAAGGTGGTGGTCGATATGGTTATTGTTCAATTTACCCCATAAAGTTTTAGTGTTAGGGTAGGGGTTATCAATCCTTGAAAGAATATTGTACTTTATGTGCTGATCGAATAAGTTTTTCATGCACTACTTATTTGTTTGTAAGGTAAAACTTTTTGGCGGGTTAAAGTTACTATTCGGAAAGGGTTTATTAATATAAAATATCCTGAGTTTTCAGCTCAGGATATTTTTACTTTAAAAGTATTTGTAGCAACTTAGTCTTTATTGAGTAGAGAGTAGTAACTTTTTGGTTTAATGGAATAACTGCTATCTAAACGAAAACACATGCTGTCAAGAACAGTAGCTCCTTTTGAGTTTTTCTTTCTGTAGATGTGCATGATGTTGAAGCCGCAAGGTTTCCCTTTAAAGTTGTGAATAAATTTTATTTTTCTATCCAGTATGTCTATAGCTTCCTGATTGTATACACTGCTTAGTTTTAGATAATCTAAATAGGAGATATTATTGGCTAAATATTTTTGTCTGACACTGTCAGTTTTTGTTTCTGTAAGTTTAACGGAGTCTTCATATAATTGAAATGTTTTGTCATCATCAATGGATGACGAATCACTTTTTAATTCGCCAAAACGAAGCGATTCATAACCCTTAGGGTCATTGATGTTTTCCGTCATGTATTTTTTGATGTTTTCTTCTGCCTTCGCTTTGGGATTGTCCTTACAACTGTTTAAGAGAAGTAATGCGGCACTTACAATGGTTAAGTTTTTGATTGACATGTGTTTAAGTTTAGAGTTCCTGAATGAATTTTTTAAAGATGATATCGTTTGTTTCGTAGTACTTGTCTTTCAGGGTTTCTTTTTCCAGATCAATGGAATGATAATTTTCATCTTCATCAAAATAAAAACGAAAGATGTTTTTAGTAGGAAACCATTTCATAGATACACTTAATTTCCATTTAGCATACATTGTATTATCAAAGCCGGCAAAATCTTTTTTGACCTCCTCCAATACACGTTTTTCATCAAATTTTCCATCGCAATAACCTTCTCCGTAGCAGATCAATGCTTTGCTTTTGTAATATGCACTGTCTTTTGAGTCTTTACGTTCCACTGTATCGAGGACATTGTAGGTAAAGTCAAACTCTTTTACATATACGAGCATTGTGTATTCATTTCCACTTAAATTTATTCTGTAAAGGTTGTATGATGTAAACGATTCATTCGCATAAGGAATATCGTGAAATTCTGATAAGATGCCATTTGGCGAACTTACCCATTTACCTATATCATTCTTTCGCCACCCGGTTGCTTGTTTCAAAGTGGCTATTTTTTTTGTAATGATTGGTTGTACATCATCAACTCTGTCATCCTGTGCTTGAAGTTGTAATGAAATTGCAGCAATAAGAATTAAAAGAATAGATTTTAACATATAGCATAACGGTTATGCGTAAATATACATAAATCTTTAATTTCTTTAACTCGTTGTAAAGATTTTTTATGTATTATGCATTTCCTTAATTTGGTATGTAAGGATATCAAGGTTTATCCGCTGAAATAGCCAGGTCTTGTATTTTCCAGAATAGCTCATTCGTTAAAGAGGTCTTTTCGCCATCTTTCGGATCATTAGAAGTAAATCAGCTTGCCCTTTATACCATTCGCTTTTGTTGTTCACTTATTTGAATGGTTTTTTGAAGTCTTGATAGTCTTGTCTTTTCTTGTTTGGCACACATTATCCAATGTAGCATTACTTTTTTATAAGAAGGTGGTTGTAAGTTAAAAAACTTCCATGCAGGTCTATTTTTTTTGAATAGTTTCTCATAAGCAGGAGCCAGCAATTCTGGCCCTTTTTCATGTGCATAAATTCGTGACTTGTTTTCGGTTCTTAAGGCAAATGCTTTTAATCCTTCCGGAGTCATTAACCCTAGTTTGTTGAGTTCTTCAACTTTTTTAATGTTAACAGCACTCCAGATGCTGCTGCTTTTTCTTGGGGTAAAACGAATTGAATAACTTTCTTCATTAATAGATCTTCGTAAGCCATCTATCCAACCGAAACAAATTGCCTGATCAACAGATTCTGACCAGGTCATAGAAGTTTTGCCGCTGCCTATTTTATAGAAGCCAACTAATAATTCTGTTTCTTTATCATGGTATTTTTTCAACCATTTTCTAAATGAATCTTGTGTTGTAAAAAATGTTGGTGTCATTTTATTCCGAACCGCCTGTTATGGTTAATTGAAAATTTGTATTCACTTTTACATTGGTGCCGGGTTCCTGTTTAAGGCTTCTGCAAAAGGCGTTGCCGCTCACAACCGGTTGGTTGGGAACTAAATTTATAATCACATCAGTATTAATATCGGGTACAGTGCCACATGTCCAATTACCTGGATTAGCCCAGGAAGTATTTACTGCCCCTGTCCAATTATTTGCGAATACAATTTTATGTACAATACTTGTATCTTTTATTGCACTATTGGTAATGATGCATCTATATCGGTAATTTAAATATGAAGCAGGAACATTTTTTAAACTCAATGTATTTTGTGTTGTACCCGAATAGATAGCATCGTTTGAAATGTCATTGTAGCCTCCACCCATATCTGCCTGCCATTGATAAGCATCACCTGCTTTTTGTGAGCCCGAATAAAAATAAAATGCATCGCAGCTAGCAGGCCATTGCTTAAACAGCCATTGATAAGCTGCCGCAAATTCTCTTGCCCAAAACCACTCTGCATGTTGCCCATCGGTTTTGGTTACAAGTTTCAGGTTGTTACTGCTAAATCCTACATTGGTTAGTGTAGTATATGTTTTTTGCATATCCGGTACCATTGAACCACTTTCGGTAGTACCCGATACTAAATAGAATTTTTGATCGTTGCGTTTTCCTCTGCTAAGTATTTGAATATTATTTGAGTCATTTGCAAACCAATAAGCAGGAGAGAAGTTGCCTACTCTTGAAAAAACATGTGGATATTCAATTGCTTCGTAAGTAGAAATTAGTCCTCCCATTGAGCTGCCGATGACACCCGTATTAGAAGGATCTTTTTTTGTTCTGAATAGCGAATCAATATATGGTTTTAATGTGTTTACTATAAATTGCGTATATCGTTCACCTTTACCACCGCCGTAAGAAGGGTTTACCCAGGCCGACAATTCATTTAAACGTTCTCCTCCGCCATTATCTATACCTACTACTATTGCTCCATGATCTCCTTGTGTTTGTAAAGTATTAAGTGTTTCATCCACCTGCCATTCACCGGAAAAACTTGTTACCGCATCAAAAAGATTTTGTCCGTCATGCATATAAATGACAGGATAAGTTTTTGAAGTAGTATAATAATCTGGAGGCAGGTAGATCCATATTCTTCTTGTGGTGTTCAATTGCGGTATGGGAAAGTTGTTGCTTAAAATAGAAGTGTTATCTGTTGTGGTAGAATTGTTGGCTATATTTTTCCAGCCCCTTATTACAAGTCGTAAAGTATCCTTGCCACCCGAATAAGTGTAAGTACGATTTGCAATATCATTGCCGGCCGTATTACCTTCCACAGTTGCCCAAGTGCCTCTGGTAAATTTGAATTCTATATTGCCGGCAGCCGGTTGAAAAGTGATGGTGTATTTATTAGAAGGCTTTTGCATTTTGTAATTTGCATTCACTTCATTCCACAAGTTAAAATTTCCTGCCAGGTAAATATCTCCGGCGGGTGTATTAATCGGAACTTTTGTTATTTCAATCGTTAATTGAGCAATCAAGGATTGTTGTAACAACAGCAATACAAGAAAAGTAAAGATCCTCATCGCATACGTAAATTGTACACTCAAGTTACAATTTTAAACTCAGATAAGTTGATAGGCATTAAAATGGAGAAGCATTACTGAATTCCTTCATCAGATCTTTTGTGAAATTGTATTTCACCCCAATTATATAATTATTATTCCCGATAAAATCATTGCTATTTGCCAGTTTGATCTTTGTTCCGTAATATATTCCCACTGTTCCGAACCAACTGAGACCGACATTCGGAAGAACATAAAATTTTAATTTTTGAAAGTCTGTTTGAGCTATTGCACCGAGCCCAAGGTGCAGGAAGAGGAAATCTATATCTCCCCCTGCTGTTATTCCAAACAGGCCATGTTTGTAGTTGTGATTATTTTTCCAGTTGATGCCATAGTATTTAGTTGTAGTATTGTTTAGTAACCAGATCAATGACAAAGAATTTCGAACCCTTGCTATTTCAAAACCAATATTCCCATCGTAGGTAATAGATGCTTTAACTGAAGGTTTAAATGTTCCGTAACCACCTTCATGTCGGGATAAGTGTTGTGTAGTATCCCATGTTATTTGAGCAATACCTCTATTGAATAACAGCAAAAGAAATGTTGTAATAATAATTCTAATATTTATAAAAGTAAAGGTTCTGTGAAAAATTAAAAATCCTTCGTTGAAACTCAGCATCAAGAAATATTAAGTTCTATAACTATCAATATTCAATAATTACTGCCACTCTAGTAAGTTGGTCTTTGTTAAGTTCATATGTACTTGCACTATATTTAACTATTCTAATAATATATCCATCGCCGACATAGCTATGAGCTTTTTCATATCCGGCTTCGTATGCATGGTCCATTTCCACCGTGTTCTTAAAACATGATTTTAGTTTGCCGGATAATTCCTTGTATTTGGCATTTGCCTGTGCATCGGTAGATTTGGAGCAATAAAATGCTACTACCTGATATAATCTGCCTCCATCCGGAAATTTTTTCACTCTCACTGAATCGCTTCCTGATATTGTTTCTTTACTGAGGAAAGTTTCATAATACTCATTTCCCCATACCTTTTTACCAACTACAGCCTTCTCATCTTTCGCAATTTTTTGAGGAATTGCCTTTAGTGCTTTACACCATACGTCTTGTGCATAGCTGGTTAGAGAAAATGTGATAAATGCCAATGCTGAAAAATAATGTTTGATAGACATAAGATAAATTTATAGGTTGACTAAAAAATATGATGCTAAATGTATTAAAAATCACGAAGTTTTCTTACTGCCGATATTCTTTATTTTATTTCTCAGGGGCTCTTCAATAAAACTGTAACAAATAGCCGAGACAATGATCAACACTATCAGAAATATATAAAAAATATTTGCTTGATCGGTTATGTTCAGTTTTGCCAAAGCTTTCAGCGTCCACCAATAAACAGGGATTTGCAAAATGTATATGCAATAGCTGATCTCGCCAAGAAATACAAATATCCTTTTGCTGAAAAGTTTAGTGATAAAACCATTGTTGATAGAGAATAGAAATATCAAAGGTACAAATATGATATTCAGAACGCCATCATGAAGGATCAGAATTGAATTATATTTCAGCCATAAAACAAAAAGTATTGAAGTGAGTATAATGTATACATCTACATTTTTTTTTGTGTTACTTAATTTATTTACAAAAAATAATCCGGCAAGATTGCCAATGAGAAACTCATTTAAATGCATCAAGGGAAAATAATACAACAGATCATGACTTTTTGAGGGAAAGCCTCCGTAGAAACCGGAGTAAGTGCCAATATGTAATAACACCTGACTTAAGATCCAGAAAAGTAAAATAGGGACTACCAGTTTCTTATAATCATATTTTTTGTAGATGTAGTTGAAAAGAAAAGGGAAGGAGATGTAGAACAACACTTCAACGGATAGTGTCCATCCCGGTCGGTTGAATGACAATGCTTCACCGGGTATCCAGCTTTGTATTGTTAAGATGTTCAGCAATATTCCCTTATGATCAATCCAAAGAGATTCGACTTTCAGGTAAATAAAGAAGAGCGCAATAGCGAATAGATAGATAGGATACACCCTTGCAAACCGGTTCTTTAAAAATTCACCTACACCAATTTTATTCTTGCTGCCATAAGCCAGTATCATTACATAACCCGATAGTATAAAGAAAAAACTTACTCCTACATTGGCTTGCTTGAATAGAAATGAAATGCTATCTAAAGAAAAAGGATAGATCGTATCTCCGAAATGATACACCACAATAGATATGGCTGCTAAAAATCGTGTAAATGTAATTTGATCAACCCTCATAAAGTTTGTTTCAACCAAGAAATGGCTGTAACATCGAAATTAGTTAATATCAGGATAATGGGTATTTAGTTTTTTTATTTTTTATTTTGCCTCCACTATACAAAATAGGTAAATTAAAATGTAATGGTTTTTAGTGCTTTGGGATCCGTATGATCTTTGTCCAATTGAACAAACGTATAAAAAAATAAGTTGCATCCATTTCAAACCATTTGAAACCAAAATTCACTTGCGCCGGATTTTTATGATGGTTATTGTGATACGCTTCACCCATCATTAAAAAGTCAATTTTGAAGAGGTTTGTAGATGTGTTTTTTAGCTTAAAATTTATTGAGCCGTATTTATGAGCAAACCAATTAATGATCACTCCCTGAATGGGTACCATTAGAATATGTATTGGAAGCAACAAGAGTAACCAAGCTGATGACGAAAAAATAAAATAGATCAAAACGTAAATGGTAATCCAGCCTAATCTTGATAAGGCCGAATGAGCAATAACATCAAGCGAACGCCATTGAGGTAAATTTTTCAAAAACCTTTGTTCGATCAATACTTTTGCCTGATAAATATTATTTGTCATTTGACGGGCATGCCACATCATAACAAAAATGTTGCGGTCGTTTGCCGGAGAGTGAGGATCCATAGCTGTGTCAGTATACGCATGATGCATACGGTGCATTATTGCATACACTCTTGGGCTGATATAGGATGAGCCTTGTGTGATGTAAGCAGTAAGGTAAAAGAAACGCTCCCAAAACCGACTCATTGTAAAAGCTCTATGTGAGGCATATCTATGATGAAAAAATGTTTGCATAAAAAGGGAGAGATACCAATGCACTATCAAGAAAAGTAAAATAAAGATCATCTGAAGGAACAATACATTAGAATATTGGACTACTGAATATACGCTTTTTAAACAAGATTATCTAGCTTATTGTTGCATTTCTTCTATATAGGCTGCAGGTATATCGGGTATGAATTATACAATTAAAATGCATATACCTGTAAGAATTGCTATATAAATACATCGAACTTTACAAAAACCGATCTGCTCAATTTTTGCCATTTAACTAACTATCAATGAAACACAAAGGGCTTAAATTGTTTTCTTCAGTAATCTTTGTTTTTGCTATATTTTCTTCCGTTTCGGCGCAGGTTTATGTAACATTAGAGTTGTTATTCCTGTGAAATTAAAGACTGAAGTATTTATTAAGGCTATACTGATTACTGAAGAATACGAATCATGGATGGTGCGTAAATGGAAATGAGGGAACGGTAACATAAAATCATCATATTAAATGAACTATGTATAAATTTTATTTTATTCTGCAGCTTGCAGCAATCACTTTTACTTTTAGTCAGTGCAATCAACCGGTAGCTCCTAAGCATGCCGCAGAGCGAAAAAGAATTGAACCTAAAAGCATAGGTTATCATATTGAAGATGCCAAGGAATGGTTAAAGACACATGCAACAGATTCGGTACTACAGCGTATTGTATTTGCTGTGAATAGGGTAGATATGAAACATCTCCCATTATTAGATACGATCATTGTTCCTAATGATGGTAGTGGCGATATTGAATATTATATGCCATTCCCATTAAATGTTCCCGACATAAAAACTGTTCAAAAAATACTTTTCTTTTCTTATTCAACACAATCTTTTGCCGCTTATGAAATGGGAGAACTGGTGCATACAGGGCCGGTTAGTATGGGTAGAGAAAAAGACATTACTCCATCCGGACTATATTATACCAATTGGAAAGCAGAGAAGACCACCAGTACTTTTAATGATGAATGGGAGCTTAAATGGAATTTTAATATTGAAAATAAATTAGGAATAGGGTTTCATCAATACGATCTGCCTGGTTACCCAGCATCACACTCCTGTCTTCGGTTACTTGAAAAAGATGCAATGTATTTGTACAATTGGGCAGACCAGTGGATATTGGATGAAAAGAATAAAGACAGCATCCGTACAAAAGGTACACCAGTTATTATATTTGGCAGTTATCCTTTTGGCTCAGCTAAACCATGGCTGCAATTGCTTAATGATCCACATTCACTTGATATATCGCCGGCAACTCTCGGCCGGGAGTGGGGACGATTTTGATTACAAAAAAAATCCTGAGCTATAAAGTCAGGATTTCCCAATATGATGTAGTCTACAAAAATTATTTAACAGGTAGCATGTCTATCCAAAGCAATTCTGTTTCGTCGGGGTTAAATACAAAATTGATCTGCACTATACCATTGCTATACTTATAACCGTTAGTGAAATAACATTTTTCAATAGTCCAAGATTCCAGTGCATTAGCCACTTCAGTTGCTGATAAAGAAGTACTGAGCTTTAAATTGTCTACCGTGATCGTGCCAGAAAATAATCTTTTCGTTTTATTATATGAATCATTTGCGCCTTGTTTATCGGAGTAAAAAATTTGCATTTCTATTACTTTTCCGCTGTCTGAAGTAGGTTCCCAAAAAATGATCCCTTTTTTTTCGTAATAGTGTACTCTGTTGACCCAGGTTGCACCACTTTTCATGTGATCGGCTTTACCAAGCCCTTTTTTAAAATCACTCACTTTCCAGTCCAACGAAATTTTTACATTATCTATAAACATTCCCTTTTTGCTGATATTTATTCTTTGAGCAGAAATTAAAGTTGTTACAAACAAGAGAGTCAGGAGTGTGCTTATTTTTTTCATTTTTGTAAGTTTAAGAGTGTTAAGATAAAACAATAAAATAAGTATTCATAATGGTAGTTTTTTTTATGATTTCGTGAGATAAAATTCATTCATTATATTGAAACTATTCTACTTTCTTGCCCGTTTTATCAATATAAAATTCTTGCCCATTTAATTTCACTAATGCTTTGCCATCATGGAAAGTGTAAATGTTGTCAAACTTATAGGGAGTTACACTTATCCCTTTTTTATTGATAATACACCACTTGCCCGATATTTTAAGCTGCACTCCGGCAAATCCATCAGAAAAATCTCTTGCATCATTAAATTTAAAAGGAATGACGGTCTGTCCCTTTTTATCAATATATCCGTAACCTTCCATGATGTGCATTGATACTTTTGCAACACCATCAGAAAAATCGTTAGCCAGTTGATATTGTATTGGTATTACAACTTTTCCTTTTTTGTTTATATAGCCCCAAAGACCACCTACAAAATAATTGTCGTATTCCTCTTCCTCAGCACCGCCTAAATTAACCAAGGCCATGCCTTCTTTAAAATCATATGCATAATCGTATTCAGCTTTGATAACAATGTTATCCGCCTCATCTTTAAAGCCATACCTGCCATTTTCGTCTTTGAAAGCATTTAAGTTTTGTGCATCGATAAATGTAGTGCTAAAGCAAAGTAGCAACAATAAATAAGTTTTGAGCATAGATGTAGGTTTAATGATTATAAATGGTACTATTTAAATAGTGTAAAAGAAATTCTGGTTATAGTATTTTCGGTCAATTTGACGATGCAGTAAAAATAATAGTCTTATAACTTTTTGTGGGTAGTATAATAGTAGTATACCTATTGAGTATAATTCAGGCAAAAGCAGATCGTTTTAACATAGAATAACTGAGATATGCTGTTTAATCTTATATGAGATTGCTCCGTTTTCAATAATATCCTTATTGTTGAGCGTGGTGGCATAGGATAAACAAAGGCATTTAACATTCACTTACCAATCTATACCTTATAGTCTCGGTTATTAAGCTCATATTTACTCAAAATATATCTCCTATGAAAATTTATATAAGAAATATGGCATGTGAAAGTTGTAAAGTGGTAGTAAAGGAAGCATTGGATGAACTCAAAATACCGGCTTTAAAAATTGACTTAGGTGAAATTGAAACAAAGAAAGATATTACACTCGCTGATAAGAAGAGGCTAAACAGCAAAATAAAAAAAGCCGGATTAGAATTGCTGGAGAAAAGGCAGGGAATATTAATTGAAAAGATCAGAAAAGAGATCATCAATTATATTTATGAATCAGAAGAGAAGCCTATAAAAAAATTCTCCGTTCTGTTAAGTGAAAAATTGAACCATAGTTATAGGTACCTCTCCAACTTTTTTTCTGAAGTAGAAGCAACTACTATTGAGCAATATATTATTGCGCTGAAAATTGAGCGAATAAAGGAATTGATATTGTTAGAAGAAGACGGCATTTCAGAAATAGCAGACAAATTACATTATAGCAGTGTGGCACATTTATCCAATCAGTTTAAAAAAGTAACAGGATTATCGCCATCACATTTTAAACGTTTGAAAAATAAAAGAAGATTAACCATACAGGAATTATAATGGTTTATTATTTCCTAGTAAGGCTCTTGACTTGCGCTGGGGGGGCAGTGAAGAAAGAATATTGCGATAATTTAAAAGAAGGTCATGTTGTATACCCAGAGCCATAAACTCAGTATAACACAGTTTTTTTTTTATTGAACACTGCAGATAGTTGAGCAATAACTATTTTTCACAGATATCTTTCAACTTGTTGAGTGCTTTTGGATAGGTGTCGTTCATATACTCTAAAAAATCTTCAGTGGTGTCTAATTCAACAGTAAGGGTTGTTGTACCATTGTTTTCTTCGAAGGTATAGTTTTCAAATCCGTTAGCCCATTTTTCTACTTCAGGTCCTTCTGTAATTTCGGTATCAGCTTTTAAAAGTCCGTAATGTTGAATGGAAACAAATTGGTTGGGAATGTTTTCTGCTATTCTGGAAACCATGCCTCCTTTTTCTCCTTTATCATCTACTCCAACAAATAGCATTTTATTTCCTTTCTCCCAATTTCCTTCATAGGTAGATGTTGGGTTAAACAAAGCGGTCCATTGTTCATAAGTTGATTTATTATTAATGCCAAGCATATAATCGTATATCTTACTTGCCGGTGCATTGATACTTACTTGGAATTGTAACTTTTTCATAATATTCTTTCAAGAGGTTATTTTATGTAATTAGTTAGAAGTTATACCAAGATAAAATAAAAAATCCTGAGTTACAAAATCATGATTCAGGATAGTGGAGGGGTGAGATTTCATTCATTGAAAATTTGTGGCAGATATAATTGTTTATTAAAATTCTTCAATTACTTTAGTGTATCATTCTTAATTTTCAAAACTTAATATGGATAACACTAACACCAACGAACAAACGCAAGACCAGATTGCTGATTATGCAGAAGAAATAAAAAAGATCAATATGGAGGGTTCGGAAAGGGTTGTAAAAAAAGCAAGAAATGCATTGTTCTGGACAGCCGGACTATTACTCTTGGGAGAGATATTATCTATTTTCCTAAACAAACTTGAAGTGGATGTAGTTTTGGTTGGGGTGATAGTAGTAGAAGTAGGTGCATTTATCGCATTGGCATTATTGACAAAAACAAAGCCATATACAGCTGTTGTTTCTGGTTTAATCCTTTTTATAGGCATACAGTTATTGGCGGCGGTGGCATACGGCTATGCAGGTGGTATAGAGGGAGTACTTAAAACCTTGTCTAGTGGAATTATTGTCAAGGTAATCATTCTCGTTAACCTTTTTCGTGCTATTGGTGATGCAAAAGAATTGCAACAAGAAAAAGAAAGATTGGCTGAGAATGTTTAGCAAAAAAGTTGGATTTCTTCTTAGTTTGCCTTGGTTCCTGGCACACTAAATAGTTTTTTATTTTATTGTTACACTTTAAACTTTGCCGTTTCGTGTGTCAAGAGCAGGGACAGTGAGTGAAAGAACAACAGCGGCGAAAACAATTTTTACTTTTCTAGATGTGTCTTTAAATTTTCCAGACTTTGTAAAATATCTTTTCCGAGCATTTTCTGAAATATGCCTTTGAATAAGCTCATTGGAAATTTTGTCGGTCCTCTAAAATCCCAAATTACTTTCGTTTGGTTATCATCAAGCGGTTCTATGATAAATTTAGAAGTGCCTGTATTTTTCATTGGTCTTAAAAAAATCAGTTCATATTCTATCCTTGAGCCATCTATAATTTTTGTGATCTGCTGGCTGCCTGCACCAACACTTTTATCTTTACTATCCCATGAATAGATAAAGCCTACAGATCCGTCAGTTCCTTCTGATGATGTTTTCTTATTTGGATCTTTCATGTTCCAAACGCTAAAACTATCTTGATTCCGGATGAATTTTAAAAATTGAAATACCTCTTGTTGCGGCTTATTGATTACGATAGATTTTTCAATGATCATTTCTTTTGCCATGGTAAAAAAAATTAAGTGTTGTCCTGTCAGGATTTGTAATGTATTCTCCCCCAAATATAATATTCTTTCTTTTGTCTTCGGCTTGATTCCCGAAAAAATGGGATAGCGCAGTTTTTACATTTGTTGTACACTAGGGATAACAGTGAAGGAGACCACCATTGCCAATACGATACTAGCAGTAGCCGTTCTTTTCTACTTAAATGCTTTCTCCAAAAGTAAGTAAGTTGTTGTCTGGGTCAAGCATTGCAAATTCTTTTTGCCCCCAGGGTTTTGTTTGTAAATGTCCTTCCGGATGTATATTGTTATTGTTGTTCAACATTGACTGATAGATTGTTTCAATGTCGTTGGTACGAATATAAACTTGTCCATAATTTTCTTTTGGATCAAGCCCTTTGAATTCAAAAAAATGTATTTCTACATTATCTTTTTTAAGTAACAAATAGCCATCAAAGTCAGCTTTGCCAATGTCTGAAAAACCTAATTGTGTTAAATAAAATTCTCTTGTCGCAGCCTTGCTACGCATAGGGAGTTTTGGAATAATAGATGTAAGCATAATACTTTTTAAGGTCTTGTTGGTAAGAACAGCAACAAGCTAATTTAAAAAAAAATATCAGATTTTTCTTTGTGATCTTTTATGGTTTAGACTTCGGTCGTTGTTGAAAACACCAGATAATTTTCTTGAACACTATAGATGGCCGGGAATCAAAGCGAACTGTTTAAACTTATTGACAAGTATATCCTCCATCTGCAGCGATCAATGCACCTGTTATAAAAGAACTATCATCTGATAAAAGAAAACGAACGGTTTTGGCAATCTCTTCAGGTTGACCAATACGGCCTAAAGGTTGAGCAGTATCCAGAGCAGTATATACTGCACTTGTTTCCTGGCCGGATCTATTTACAAACTGTTGAACGGCATTATCGAGTAATGGTGTTTGAATGGTGCCAGGGCAAATACAATTCACCCGTATATTAAATGCAGCATAATCGATAGCTGTACTTTTAGTGAGTTGAGCCACAGCGCCTTTGGTCATACCATAAACAGAACTGCTGGCTTTGCCAACAAAAGCCTGATCGGAACCCATGAGTACAATACTTCCTTTTTGTTGTTGCTTCATGATAGGGATCACTGATTTTAATAAATAAAAAGTGCCCATCAAATTAATGCCCACCAACGATTCCAATTGCTCATAACTGGTGTCTTCGATATTGGCAAAAAGATGCCGGCCTGCATTGGTAAATAAAAAATCGATCCTTTTTTCTTTTTCATGGATCGTTTTAATTGCTTGTTCTACATTCAACGGGTTACTTACATCACACTGAATAAAATAGGGGTCAGGTTGTTTGGCTGGGGTATTGTCGAGGTTGTACACCAGGCTGCCTTCTTTTCTTAAGAGTTCAAGGGTGGCTTTGCCAATTCCCGAACTAGCACCGGTGATAATGGTAACCGTATTTTGCCATTGCATACGTTCGAATTTTTATTTAAGATATGAAAATATTGCTGCAACATAAAAATCCTGAGTTGCAAACTCAGGATAGCGGTATAATCAAATATACGGAACTCCTAATTACAAATTTTCTATCATCCGCTTCGATAAAAGCCCAATAAAGAACTAAACGCACAAGAGTGCCCTTCGTCCCTCAGAGTAAACTGTGCCACCGCAGTCCAATAGCTCCCCAAAAGCCCGTCCCATAAACCCAATTTTGCTTAGCAAAAAATCCACTAAAATGAGCTACCTTCGCCAATCTTTAAAAGAGGAATCAGTACATGAAGAACATCAGAAATTTTTGCATCATTGCACATATTGATCACGGAAAAAGTACTCTTGCAGACAGGTTGTTGCAGTTTACCCATACCATCAGCGACAGGGATATGCAGGCGCAGGTATTGGATGATATGGACCTGGAAAGGGAAAAAGGGATTACCATTAAGAGCCATGCGATACAAATCAATTACCCATTGAACGGTACCGAATATGTGCTGAACCTGATCGATACTCCCGGCCATGTGGATTTCAGTTATGAAGTGAGTCGTGCCCTTGCAGCATGTGAAGGAGCATTGCTTTTGGTGGATGCTACACAAGGTATTCAAGCACAGACTATCAGTAACTTATACCTTGCAATTGAAAATAATTTAGAGATAATTCCTGTCATCAATAAGATCGATATGGATGGGGCAATGATACCTGAAGTAAAGGATCAGATCATTGAACTGGTGGGTTGTAAAGAAGAAGAGATCTTGCTGGCGAGTGGTAAAAGTGGTATTGGTATCGAAGAAATTTTGAAGGCGATCATTGACCGCATTCCTGCTCCGGTGGGTGACCCTAATGCACCTTTGCAGGCTTTGATATTTGATAGTGTGTTCAACAGCTTTAGAGGCATCATTGTTTACTATAGAATTTTTAACGGCAGCATTAAAAAAGGCGATAAGGTTAAATTTTTCAGTACCGATCAGGAATACGAAGCGGATGAAGTGGGCATTTTGAAACTGGGTATGGAGAGCAAACAATCTGTTCATTGCGGCGATGTGGGTTATATTATTACGGGTATTAAAAATGCCAAGGAAGTAAAAGTGGGTGATACGTTGACCACAGTTGCTAATCCTACCTTGAAACGTATTGATGGTTTTGAAGATGTGAAGCCGATGGTATTTGCAGGGATCTTCCCGGTGGATACGGATAAGTTTGAAGAGCTTCGTGATTGTATGGAGAAACTTCAACTGAATGATGCTTCATTAACTTTTGAATTAGAAACATCGCAGGCATTGGGCTTTGGTTTCCGTTGCGGATTCCTTGGCTTGCTGCACATGGAAATTATACAGGAGCGTTTGGAGCGTGAGTTCAACCAAACGGTTATTACTACGGTACCGAACGTAAGCTTTATTGCGTATACGGTTAAGGGTGAGCGTGTGGATGTACACAACCCTACAACATTACCTGACCCAACACGTACGGATAGAATTGAAGAACCTTTTATTAAAGCACAGATCATTACTAAGCCGGAATACATTGGTAATATCATGACGCTTTGTATCAACAAACGTGGTATGCTAACACATCAGGGCTATTTGAGTCCTACCCGTGTGGAGCTTAGTTTTGAAATGCCGTTGACAGAGATCGTTTTCGATTTCTATGATAAATTAAAATCTCAAACTCGTGGATATGCTTCGTTCGATTATCATCCGATTGGATTTAGAGAGAGTGATATTGTGCGTATGGACATCATGTTGAACGGCGAAAAAGTCGATGCACTGAGTGCATTGATACATCGCAGTCGCAGTCAGGAGTTTGGCAGAAAGCTTTGTGAGAAATTAAAAGAATTATTAACTCGTCAGCAATTCCAAATTGCTATACAGGCTGCAATCGGTGCTAAAGTTATTGCCCGTGAAAACATCAGCGCTATGCGTAAGGATGTTACTGCTAAATGTTATGGAGGTGATATCAGTCGTAAACGTAAACTCTTAGAGAAACAAAAAGAAGGGAAGAAGCGTATGAGACAGATCGGTAATGTGGAGATACCGCAGGAAGCGTTTCTTGCAGTACTTAAACTTGATGATTAATTTTTTGATGTGCTGATATGCTGATGTGGTGATGTGCTGATTGGATGCAACTTTTTTGATGGTTAAAGCGACTTGCTATTTAAAACAAAATGCAGTCTGATAAACCTAATTTAATAGTTGATCTTTCATTTGAATTTGCATTGGCTATTATTAAATATGCAGAATTACTTGATGTCAATCGCAAGTACATTATTTCCAAACAATTATTAAGATCGGGAACAAGTATTGGTGCTAGTATCAAGGAGGCACAATGTGCTGAGAGCAGAAATGATTTTATTCATAAAATGAAGATCGCTGCCAAAGAAGCTGAAGAAACGGAATATTGGTTATCGCTTTGCCAGTCATCTGAAGGTTACCCTGATTGCCAAGCCCTTTCAAACAAATGCATTTCAATTAAAAAAATTCTTTCCAAAATAATAGCCTCTTCCAAATCAGCACATTAGCACATAGGCATATCAGTAAATTACTGCGGCTGCAACTTATCCATGGACGGATCTAAAGGTGTCGGGATCGGAGTCTCTCCCTCGGGTGTTTTAAGGTGAAATACTTTTTCGATGTGTACCCATTTGCCGTTTTTCCACTTAAAGCCTTCGTAGTCGCCATCGGGTACATAGGTTTCTTTTTTGTTGGGTTCGTTTGTTTCAGATATTAAATGGTCAACAATGATCATGTCGAGTTGAGGGTCGTAATTCAATCTGGCACCTACATCTTTTTTAAATTCTAAAATGAATCGGTTTTGCGATGATTTGAAAACCGTATCTTCTTCATAACTAAAAAAGCGTCCGCCGAAAATCGGTTCATCGTTTGTAAAACTTAATACCTCTATTAACTTCTTTGTAGTTTTTACATTGTTCTCATCATAACCAATGAGTGTATAATAATTTTGATTGCTGCTGCGTTTTTGTAAGATATTGTAATATACTGCGCCTATCCATCCTTTATTGTTGGCCATTGTATCTAAAGGCTTAGCTGTTACATCTGACTTGTCGATCAATGGAAATAATTTCAAAGAACCGTCGTAGGTTCTCATTTGTATAGCTCCATGCTGACGAATGATATTGTTATTGATGACCATTTGCCAGGTGAATATTCTGAAGCTGCTATCCGGAGCATATAATTTTGAAATAGTTGCTAACGAATCGAAAGGGTAGTAGAAAGATCCATTTACTTTTAATGCTCTTACCAGCATTTTTGTAAAGAGACTATCTGCTGCAAATCTTTTTTGCGGTATAGTATCGTTTAATATTTTGTCGGAATATATTTTTAGAGAGTCTTCTTTCTTACGTAAAATACTTTCGTCGATTGTTGATGGTCGCTGTGAGAAACAGCAAAGGGTAAGTATTGTGCAACAAACAAGTAAGAGAGGTTTCTTCATGCGATAAATTTATATCATATGGTGTATGGTGCTTACAAAGATAGTGTTGTTTAAAGAAAATTTAACAGGAGGGTAGCTATTAGCCACAAGCCACAAGGGAGAAGCAAAGAAGCTTGAATCAGCATGCTTGTCCCTTGTAGCTGATCCCTTGAAGCTGCTTTATAACGCTTTTGCAAAATCATATAAACTCGGATACGAGGCATCTATCCGTTCATCAGTCACATCAACTTCCGGTCTTGTGGTAGGTAAAAAAACGGTTTTAATACCAAGGTTCCTGCCGAAGCCCATATCACCTAATGTATTGCCAACCATTATTGCTTTGGAAAGATCGATATCCGGAAAGTCATCAACAGCTTGTAATCCCATGCCGGGATTGGGTTTTCGGTTAGGACTGGTTTCTTCAAGGTCGGTACAAAAATAGATCTTGGTGATCTTACCGCCATGAGCTTCAATATCTGCCTTCATGTTTTTATGAATGATCAATAGATCTTCAAGTTTGGTCATACCTCTGCCAACACCTTTTTGGTTGGTAACAACAAATATGTATTTGAATTTTTTAGCAAAGATGTTCATGGCTTCTTTAACACCATCATAAAAAACAAATTCATCCCAGGTATGTATATAGTCTAAATGTTTTTCGTGGTTGATAACGCCGTCACGGTCGAGGAAGAGGGTCCAGTCGCTGTTAATTTTTGATAGGTCTAACATGAACGCAATTTACGATTTTTGATGTACGATGTACGATTTCCTTCATTACAAGTACTCTGCTGGCTAATTGAATAAACTAACAATTTAAAGTAAATCGTAAATCCCAAATCGTAAATCATTTTAGTTCGACTTGTGCACGAGCAAAATCCTCAGGAATGCCTATGTCAATGAAATACTCATCCTGTATAGAGCCGTACATTTTATGCTGGGAGAAAAAAACTTCTAAATAATCTTTTTCAAAAGAGAATTTTTCAGGTAGATCTTCGTGTAAAAATTTTGATACATTCAATGCATACACGCCGCCGTTGATCAATCCTTTATGGTAAAATTGTTTTTCTTTAAAAGAAGCAATGGTTAGGTCATGATGTAATTCTACAACACCATATCGATCAAACTCTTTCATTGGTTTTAAACTCAAGGTACATTCAGCATGGTGGTTGAGGTGCTGTTCACTTAATTTTCTAATATCAACAGCAAATAAAGTATCGCCATTTAATACCAATACATTTTTCTCCATTGCTTTTTGACAGGATAATTTTATTGCACCACCTGTGCCTAAAGGCTCTTCTTCAATCGATAATTGATAATTGAGTTTTGGGTGTTCCTTTTTTAAGTAGGCTTCAATTGCTTCGTACATGTAGCCTACAGAGAAAATAAATTCATCTACACCTTGCTTTTGTAAATGCGCTATTACATAATGCAGAAATGGTTTGCCGGCAACCGGGGCCATGCATTTGGGAAGGTCTGCCACAACTGAGCGTAATCTTGTGCCCAGGCCACCTGCTAATATTATTGCTTCATTGATCATCCGAAATATTGCTCTTCAACCAATTGACAAATGATATGCCCTAGTAAAATATGACTTTCCTGAATACGTGGAGTATCGGTACTTGGTACGTTCAGTAAAAGATCGGACAGAACTTTCATGCCGCCGCCGGTCTCACCTGTAAGACCAATGGTGATCATCCCTTTTTCTTTTGCAACTTCAAATGCTTTAATGATATTTTTTGAGTTGCCGGAAGTAGAAAGGCCAACCAATACATCACCTTTATTGCCGATGCCTTTTATCATACGACTGTAAATAACGTCGTAACTATAATCGTTACCAACTGCGGTTATATATGAAGTATTGCAATGCAAAGCTTCGGCAGGTAAAGCATCTCTATCGGTATAAAATCGTCCGCTGAATTCAGCTGCTAAATGTTGTGCATCTGCAGCGCTGCCACCGTTACCGCAAAACAATACCTTGTTGCCGTTTTTAAATGCAGCAGTAATTGCAGTAACGCTATCGTTTACAGTTTTTATCAATACTTCATTTTGTAAAATTTGTTGTTTTACATCGATGGAGGCTTGTATGATATCTTTTATTTGTTTCATCTTAGTTGATCGTCCAGGTTGTTAAACCATATTTTGTAAAGGAATAATTTTTTACTTCGCCCCCAAAAGTATTCAATCTTTCAATAACTGCATAACGTGTATTTTTGGGACAATAAAAGATCATAAATCCGCCACCACCGGCACCGCTGATCTTACCGCCGGTAGCCCCTGTAGCTTTAGCAGCTGTATATATTTCCTCAATACTGTTATTACTGATGTTCGCAGCCATTTGTCTCTTTTGCTGAAAACCAAAGTCGAGCACTTCGCCAATTTCATTGAGCTTGCCTTTCAGCAAAGCTTCTTTCATTATTTTGGATTGCTCTTTTAGTTGATGCATGGCTTCGATACTTTTCTCATTCTTGCTGTTAACATTTTTTACCTGCTCTTTGATGATGCTGGCGCTTTCTCTTGATGTAGCGGTAAAATATAATACAAGATTGTTTTCTAATTCATGTAAATACTCAGGACGAATTCTTAACGGGTTTACAATGACCCGATTGCCTTCATAAAATTCCATAAAATTTACACCACCAAATGTTGCAGCGTACTGATCTTGTTTTCCTCCGGCTAATTGAAGGTCTTCTCTTTCAATTTCATAAGCAAGATGGGCTATATCGTAATCACCTAAAGGAAGTTTTAGCATTTCTACAAAGGCTCCCAATATTGCTACAACAAGGGTAGAAGAAGTGCCTAATCCGCTTCCGGCAGGTGCATCAACAAAAGTAGATAAGCGAAAACCGGTTGTGGTAAAAGGATACTCTTTTTGTATACGATTATAAACACCTTTCAACAGATCCAATTTTCCATTGATCGGGAGTGCATTAGCAACATCAAATGATTCTTCTTCTTTTCTGTCGAGTGCTTCTACCGTTATTTTTTGATCATTGGTTATTTCAATACTTGCATTAGCAGATAATGAAATGGTTGCATTTAAAATAGCACCTCCATACTGGTCGCTGTAAGGACTAACATCTGTTCCTCCTCCTGCCAATCCAATTCTTAATGGTGCTTTACTGCGATATATCATTGGTTACTTTTAATTATCTCAAAAATACTATCTGTCATGTTATTCCAGGTATATTTTTTCTTTTCTTCAATAAGGTGTGGTAAAAAATGTGCTTCACCTTTCTCAAAATATTCAACAATTTTTTCTGCTATTGAATTAGCGTTAGGCTCAGCAATCAAGCCAACCTTATTATCCGGTACAAGTGAAGGGAGTCCGCCTACATTAGTAACGATCATAGGTTTTTCGAAATGATAGGCAAGGGGAGTAACACCACTTTGTGTAGCACTTCTGTAAGGTTGTACCACAACATCGGCAGCACATAAATAATATTTTACTTCACTGTCAGGAATGAAATCTGTTCTTAATACAAGACTGTCTTTTATGCCCAAATTTTCTATTTGATCGTCGTATGCTTTCCTGTCTTCGTAGAATTCTCCAGCAATAAGCAGTTTTATGTTGGAAGTTGGAGGTTGGAGGTTATGCAATAAACTCATTGAATCGAGTAGTATATCAAGCCCCTTATATTTTCTGATGAATCCAAAAAACAGAATTATTAATGCTTCATTATCAATTTTTAATCTTCTCCTTGCTTCCTCTTTGCTTATTTTCTCTCCAAAATTATCGTACAATGGGTGAGCAACAAATTTTACAGGTTTAGTTGGAGCAAATAGTTTAAGGTCATTCAAAACCTTTTCACTCATGGTGATGAAAGCGTCAATTGGTTTTACAAAGTATTTTGTAAACGCACTGTCTCCAATTCTTTTTTCGTGTGGGATAATATTGTCGGCTATACAAACAACTTTAGTGTGTTTGTTCTTTTTTACTAGTCGCAAAATTGTTCCAAGGCAAGGCCCCATAAAGGGTAGCCAGTAACGTACAATAATTATATCTGGTTTACTTTTTCTTAATTCATTACCAATAGAAATCCAGTTGAATGGATTAATGGAATTTATTTTTACATGAATATCCAAATCTGTAGGAGGAGGTTCTGTAGAAAACTGCGTAGTGCCGGGAAAAAGGAATCCTGGGTATTGCAGAGAAAAAGTGTAAATGCTTACAGAATGGCCCTGGGATAAAAATTCTTTTGCTAATCTTTCATTATACGAAGCAAGGCCACCTCTTAGCGGGTGAGCCGGACCTATGATGACTATTCTCATACACCAATTTTTTCTTCTATCAAATAATGATTCCTTTCAGAAGAATTACGTGCAATTAGTTCGCCTAAAAAGCCTGCTAAAAAAAGCTGAACACCTATGATCATAGCGAAGATCGCAAAGAAAAATAATGGCCTTTGTGTTAATCCGGTTTTGTCAAAAAAGAATTTAGATACGGTTAAATAGCCAAATACGACTGAGCCGAATAAAAAGAATAAAGTACCCCATAGGCCAAAAAAGTGCATTGGCCTTTTTCCAAACTTGCCTACAAACATTATAGAGGCAAGATCTAAAAAGCCATTTACAAATCTTTCCCAACCAAATTTTGTTACACCGTATTTTCTTGCCCTGTGTTCAACTACTTTTTCTCCAATTTTTTTAAAACCGCTCCATTTAGCTAAAACAGGAATATAACGGTGCATTTCTCCATAAACCTCAATGCTTTTTACAACTTTTTTTCTGTATGCTTTAAGGCCACAATTAAAGTCGTGTAGCTTTATACCTGAACTAGCTCTTGCTGCTGCATTGAATAATTTACTTGGAATATTTTTTGTAAATGTGTTATCATGTCTTACTTTTTTCCAACCACTTACAATATCAAATCCATCATTCAATATCATGCTACGTAAACCCGGAATTTCATCCGGACTATCCTGCATATCTGCATCCATTGTTATAACGACATCTCCTAGTGCTGCTTTAAAACCTTCGTTCAATGCGGCACTTTTACCATAGTTGCGTTGGAATTTTATACCCTTAATATTGTTATTTTTCTGACGTAGTTCTTCAATCACTTTCCATGAATTATCATTACTGCCATCATCGATCATAATTATTTCATAGCTATAATTATTTTGTTGCATGACATTTTCTATCCAGGCCGATAATTCAGGCAAAGATTCATCTTCGTTATATAGGGGGATGATGATTGATAGATCCATGTTATTGTTTTTTCATTTGCATTATTACTCCTGATGTAACAGCGCTTATCAAAGCTCCTAAGAAAAGATACATAAAAGTAGTGATAGCCGACATCATAGGTATAAAGATACTCTTCATTTGCTTAGCATTTGCCTCAATTTCTATAGGGGTATGATTGCCTTCTTTTACTGCCAGTTCATTGTTCAGGGCTATTTTGGCTTCTGCAATTTGTGGGTTCAATAAAAAAAATGCAATTACAAAAACAACCATTAATAGTGTAACAACAATAAAAGTTTTAAATCCAATGGAGAAATATTCTTTAAACTTTGTATTAACATCAGCGGTTTTACTAAAGGTTAAAATACTCCAAATAATACCGATGGTATAGGTTGTATAGATCGCATATTGATACGGACTCTCAAAAGGTTGCTTCAATCCATAATAAAAAAATACTGCCAGGGCTATCATTGTTAAGCCTGTTATCAGGCCCTTGCCGGCAGGAGTAATATTCTTCATTGCTAATTAATTGAAATTTTATCGCCGTTTACAATACCAATGACCTGACCTTTTAATTTTTTATTGATCAGGGCGGAGTTCTTCGATTTTGATACGATCATTTCTTTATTGAATGTGTATTCATTGTCCGGATTAAATAGAGTAAGCGCTGCTGTTACATTTTCTTTGATCTCCGGGATCGGGAGATTGAATGCTTTTCTTGGAGCGATACTCATCATTTCCACTAACTGTTGCACTGTCCATTGGTTGTTAGTAATTGAGTTGATCACTCCAAAGCTAGACTCAAGGCTAATCATACCATATTTTGCATATTCAAATTCACAATCTTTGTCATCTTTGTTTTGAGGGATATGGTGCGATGCAATGCAGTCGATTATTCCGTTTTTAACAGCTGCTTGTATTGCAAGCATATCTTCTTTTGTTCTTACAGGCGGATTAACTTTTAGGTTGGTGTCGTATTCTTTAAGGTCTTCATCACAGAAGATCAGGTGATAGGGGGTAGTAGAACAAGTAACATTCAAGCCTTCTTGTTTAGCACTTGATATCAGTGCTAAACCTTTTTTTGTTGAGATGCCGGTGAAATGTATTTTTCCGTTGGTATATCTTGCCAGTTCAATATCCCTTGCTATCATTAATTCTTCCGCAATTGCTGGTTTGCCTGGAAGTCCTAATTGGGTACTAATAATTCCTTCATTGATCAACCCCTGAGGGTTGATACTTTTGTCATCCGGTATTTGAATGATACAGGCGTCAACAGCATTTAAATATTGTAATGCTTTCAATAAAATTCCGGGAGATTGGATGCTGTTTATACCATCGCTGAAGGCAACTGCTCCATACGATTTCATATCATACATTTCCGTTAGCTCTTTGCCTTCGGTATTCTTTGTTACTGCTCCGATCGGGTGTATGTTTACCGGAGTAGATTTAGATTTTTGAATGATGTATTCAACCTGAGATTTACTACCCACTACCGGAGCAGTATTCGGCAATATCATCACATCGGTATAACCGCCGGCTGCGGCTGCGGCAGCTCCGGATTCAATCGTCTCTTTATACTCAAATCCCGGATCGCAGAAATGTGCAAATACATCCACCCATCCAATACTTACATGCAAATTGTTTGCTTCAATGATGGTATCAACTTGATCATTGATCGAATCGGCTATCTTGTTAATAATGCCGTTCTCAATAAAAATATCTTTGGATTGCCCGTGATAGGGAGAAGTAGGACTAACTATTTTGGCTTGCTTGATTAAAAGCTTCATGTAATAAAAGTTACGCAAAGGTAATCTTTGTTTTTTGAATTTTTAAATTCGATTTATGTATCTATTTTTGCAGCCGATTTTTGGATATTTCGGGATGTAGCGCAGCCCGGTAGCGCACACGTCTGGGGGGCGTGGGGTCGCAAGTTCGAATCTTGTCATCCCGACATTACTTCCAAAGAGGTGATCTTGAAAAAGATTACCTCTTTTTGTTTCTTCCAAACCCATTGTTGCTGTTGCAATTGCAAGGAATAAACTGTTTACTCTGGTAGTTCGAACTGTATCATTTTTCTTGTCATATTGTATTCCATCGGGAAATATCAAATACTGCAGTTGTTGTTTATTAGTATAGTCTGCAGAAGACCAAAATTGTTGCAGGTTTTCAGAGAGGTACAGACTCTTTTGAATGGCTTTTTTCAGGTTCGAACTAATTTTGTCATGGCTGTCAATTTCATTCTGCAAATGCTGTATATCAGCTGTATATTTTTTTACTAAATTTTTCAAATAACTCCAATAGTATTAGAATATTTTGTATAAACTGTCATTTATTTATCTAAAAGCCTTTTTAGCATTTTTCTAGGTGTTTGTTCCTTTACATTTAGGGCCTTTATTCTATTTTTATGCAGCCATGAATAACGTCATTAAAAAAGGGCTTACAAAGTACATCATTATTACTTCTACCTACTTACTTAATTAATTAAAGTTATGTTCCCATTTAAATCAATCTCACTATTGTTATTACAAATCACCTGCATTGTGTAAACGAAGGTGTCAGTATTTAATTTACTTCCTTTGTAAGTTCCATTCCACGCCGCAGATGGGTCATTTGCATTAAAATTATTTTTTTCAAAAATAATTTCTCCCCAGCGATTAAAGATGCGTAATTTTTTTATTTTATACAAACCGCTTCCTCTAGGATAAAACAAATCATTTACGCCATCATTGTTTGGAGAAAAAACGTTTGGCATGAATACATTACTTCCATTACATGTTACAAAAACAGTTACATCATCTGACGCCTTGCATCCCCCTTCATTTTTCACTTCAATAGTGTATGTTGTTGTTTCTTTTGGCATAACCGTTAAATCCGGTAGATCATTGTTACTACTTATTACAAAAGTTTTTGGAGACCAGTTAACTTCCGTTACATCTTTAGAAATTGAAGGTTGGATCATCAAACGCTGACCGATATTAATTGTTTTGTTTTCACCTGCATTTGCTCTTGGTATAGGGTACACTGTTAGTTTTACATAACCGGTATCTTTAAAGCAGCCTACTTCATCGGTACCAATTACCCGGTAAATGGTTGTGCTATCCGGTTTTGCATTTGGTGTTGCTATTCCGGTGTTGTTCAAGCCGGAAGAGGGAGACCATTGGTAACTGCTAGCTCCCGATGCAATTATATTTTTTGATTCTCCAAAACATAACTTAGCAGGTGGAGAAATTGTTATTTTGAATGGCTGCTTCACCTGTACAGTAACAGAGCTACTGTCTTTACATCCATAAGAATTTTCCCCGCTATACTTGTATGTTGTAGAACTCAGAGGGTTTGCAATTACAGTTTTACAAGTATCACAATTTAACCCGGTGGCTGGTTGCCAACTGTATTTTTCTGCACCACCTGTCGTTAAACTAATATTCTCCCCTTTACACAACAAAGTGTCTTTTAATGCCAGTAAGGATGGTACAGGGTACACTTCAATAGTATGATGTATAGATTTGGAACAACCGTTTATATTCATTACAGTAAGGTTAACTGTATAGGTGCCTGCATCTTTGTATAATTGTTTGGGAGGATTAGCTGCATCATAATGTTTACCATTTCCCATATCCCAATGCCATTGTATAAATGGTGCTCCGGCTTCGTCTTCTACAGAATAAAAAGTAGTGCTAAATGGCGCACAACCTTTACTTATACCCGCTATATTTATGTTTGAAGAGGGCACTACTTTTACAGGTTCTTTTGAACGATAATACCCACTGCAACCAAGGCTGGTAGTTATTGTTAAGGATGGATAAAAGAGTCCTGGAGATTTATACTGATGTAATGGATCTTTTTTATCTGAATTTTCACCATCTCCAAAATCCCAATGGTAAGTTGGGTTTTTATCATTTGTATATGACGTGTTTGTAAATTGAATGTCGCTGCCGGCGCATATTGCATTATCGGGAAATATAAATGCTGATGTTGCGAACACATTTGTTATAGAATCTTTACCTAATATAGGTACTCTGCAACCTATTGTGTCTACCAATATCATTTTTGGAAGAAATTTTCCGGAATCCTTGTAAACATAATTTATTGCAGAATCATTTCCCGTAAGGATATTCCCATCATTGAAATCCCACAAATAAGAACGAGCATCCAATGAATGAACCTGAAAATTAACGGAGTATGGTTTACATTGTCTTAAAGGATCATAAGTCATACCGGCTTCTTTAATTGTAAATCCGATACTTGTCTTTGGTATACATAACTCTTATGTTAAGAAATTTGTAATGGTATTAGATAATTAATAAATAATGTTTTGGCAAAGCTATGTTCTAGTAATAGAAGCAACATTGATTCTTTTTTCAATTCACGGTGCCGAAATAGTAGGTGATTTTAATCTGTTTGTTTTTTAAGAAAAATTTTTATGCTGAAAAAAATATTATTAATGTAGGCCTTAGATCTGTTTTGAAAAATTTTTGGACGAAGCAAAATTAAAATTAAAATAATGGCTACCGCAACTGCAAAACTTGAATATGATTGATTTTTAGCTAAAAATTTAATGATTGAATCAGAATGCATTTTAAAGAAGTGCGTTGGTTAATATATTAATTTCAATAGAGTTGTAGTTATATATTTAAAAGGCCTAAAAAAGGAGAGGTATTCTGAGGTGTAATCAAACGCCACAATTCAATAAGTTGATTTTAATCATTTTGATAGTTGATTAAAATCACATAAACACAACATCTAGGTTGAGACTCGTAATATTTTTAAAGATTCGTTGTTCTTTTGGGAGCATAATTTGATTCTTTGCATATAACCAAAATCCCTAAAAACTTTTTTACGTAGTAAGATTTAAATGCCAATTGACTATGAATTCTTTTATTGCAAGCAAAAACAACAAATGGGCCTATATAACAAAAGTCTTAGGTTTATTATTAATTTCTGTACTCTTGATCCAAATTTTGTGTTCAAATATATCTTTTACTGAATTGACTCAAATCTCTAAACCCAGTACATCTTTCGCCTATGTACAATTAGGTGTTACAAGTTTTAATACTTTGGCACTGGGGTATTTAATTTTTGTATTGAGCCTGTTTCTATTTGGTTCGAAACAAGAATTTGTAATGAAACAGCTGATTGCTTATTCAGTAGCACACATTATTACTTTATGGCTAGGTGCTTTAGATGTTATTAATGTATCAGCTTATGTAATGAAGGCGTTAGTTTTGCTAACTACAATTTATATTGCAGGAGAAAACATCATAGCTTTCAAGTTAAAAAATCTTCGTGTAATAGTAGTTTTCACTTGTGGATTGATTCATGGCTTAGCTATGTCTGCTAATTTAAAGGAAGTGAGTTTTGGAAAAAGTACTTTTCCAACAAAACCTTTATTGATGTTCAATTTAGGAATAGAACTTGCAATTGCTTGTTTTGCAATCCCGGCTTTCATACTATTTGTAAAATTTGCTGCAGGCAAATCTCACACCAAAGTTTTTTTGAATATTATTTCCGGAAGTTTGATTGCTTATGCTGCTTACTTAACTGTACAACAACTATTTATTTCTAACTAATAATTGGTCAGGACTAGAATAAAGGAAATATTTATCTGCTATAGCTACCGAAAGACAGCAATAAAAAATATCAAAGATGAGAAATATTAATATTTAAATAGGTTTGTAATAGAAATCACTAAAATGCTTTAGAATAATAAGTTTTATCAATCACTGAAAAAAGTATATGCAGAATGACATGCATGACATGTTCAATGGTATAAATGGGGGCGGTAAAAAAAGCGGCCCTTTTTTGTGCCCATATAATTGAATATAGATAAGAGTTTCTGAGCTTTCCTTTATATTACAAAATAGTATTCTTTCTACCATCCATCATTCAAGCCTTCATTGAGTGCCTGATGATATTTTTTTAGATTAAAAGAATACAGATAAGGTGATTTATGTGGCACACCTTTTTTTGTTTCTGACAATCGTTCGAGTATTTGAAAACCTAGAAGTTTACGCTGAAAATTTCTTCTGTCTAATTTTTTATCAAGAATAGTTTCATACAATTTCTGTAGCTCTGGCATAGTAAACTTTTCCGGCAATAAATTATGTCCTATTGGTTGATAATTTAATTGTATCCGCAGCGTATCGAGAGCTTTGTCAACAATTTTCCTGTGATCTAAAATTAATGAAGGCATCTCATGAATATCCCACCATTCACATTTTTCAGATATGGTGTCATATACGGGATTTACTTTTGAGAATTCTACCAATGCATAATATCCAATGGTAACAAATCTTTGTAAGATCCAGTGATCTTCGTTTACATTTATACCATCTTTTTTTAAATCTTGAAGATGAAATTCTTTTTCAGAACGTTTAGGTTCACCAAAAATTTGAAATTGTTGTAGAAAGATTTCATTTAAACCTGTTCTTTCTTTCAATACCCGATATGCAGCAGCATCAACAGGTTCATCTTTGTATATAAAACCGCCGGGAAGTGCCCACATGTTTAGATGCCGATGTTTAAGCAATAATACTTTTAGCAGATTTTCGTGAAATCCAAAAATTACACAATCCACTGATAACGAGGGAAGAAATCCTTGTTCACCTGAATTTAATAATTCTCCAATTATTTTATTTCTTTCCATAAAAACCCTTAAGAATAAATTATTTCAATCAAAAAAAATAAAAAGTTTTGACAATTTGAAAAAAAGATTTATCATTGTGTCATAAAGACGCAATGAATTATTTTTTCATTGTTCCCTTTAAAACGATTTGCATGAGATTGCTTGGCCAAATATTCAATCCATTGGTATCTATTAAAATTATTTATTAATTGTTTCATGTTTCGAAACAAAAACTAATTATTTACTGTTTAGTTCTTCGTGTAGTGCGAATATTAAAACAGTATTTGGATGATAAATATTGATAGCTACAATTAGAAAGACGATTGAAATGCCGGGTATATTTCTCACCGACCCCTTATAAAAGCCAATAATAAACAAGGATATTTTTTAAAACGAACACGGATTTTGTGCAAAGAGATTAGCCAAAAAATCACTCAATGTAATAATTGATATAGGGATACTAGATTTTAATAAACAACTAAATACACAACTTATGAGAAAGTCTGTTTTTGCTTTTGTTTTGGTTTTATTAACTACTGCAATATCGGCACAGGTAAACAAAGTGTACGTAAAAAATGGTACAGAAGGGACAAGGCTGTCTGTAAATGGCAGCGATTTCTTCATCAAAGGTATGAACTGGGATTATTTCCCAATCGGGACTAACTATACGTATAGTTTGTGGAAACAGCCGGAGGATGTAATAAGAGCAGCACTCGATTATGAGATGCCACTACTAAAGAATTTGGGTGTGAATACCATTCGCCAATATGTTGGCGTTCCATCTAAATGGATAAAATACATTTATGAAAACTACGGAATCTATACCGTGCTGAATCATTCTTTTGGTCGGTACGGACTTACATTGAAAGGAGCGTGGGTGCCCAATACTGATTATTCCAATCCTTTGACGAAAGAACTTCTTTTAAAAGAAGTAAAAGATATGGTTAGTCAATACAAAAACACACCGGGACTATTAATGTTTTTGTTAGGAAATGAAAATAATTATGGGCTTTTTTGGCGAGGAGCGGAAACAGAAAATGTTCCAATGCAAGACAGAAAATCTACCATTGGAGCAAAATATTTATATAAGTTGTTTAATGAGGCTGCACTTGAGATCAAGGGTATTGATCAATCACACCCTGTTGCCATTTGTAATGGTGATCTTTTGTTCTTAGATATTATAGCAAAAGAATGTACCGATATAGATGTACTCGGTATTAATATATACAGAGGGTTATCTTTTGGTGATGCATATACCAGGGTGAAAAATGAATTTGGTAAGCCTGTTGTACTAACCGAGTTTGGCGCAGATGCATATAGTACTTTTTCTAACAGCGAAGATCAGGAGTCTCAGGCAAAATATTTAGTTAACAACTGGAAAGAAATATATGCCAATGCCGCAGGTATGGGCAAAGCAGATAACAGCATTGGTGGTTTCACTTTTCAGTTTAGCGATGGCTGGTGGAAAACCGGCCAAACAACCAATTTAGATGAACATGATGCAGATGCTTCTTGGTCAAATGGTGGTTATCTCAATGATTATAAAGCCGGCGAAAACAATATGAATGAAGAATGGTTTGGCATTTGTGCTAAAGGAGAAACGAATGAAAGAGGCACTTATCAATTGTTTCCTCGTGCTGCTTATTATGCATTGAAAGAAGTACATCATTTTAACCCATATAACAATAATGCACAAACGCAATTAAACAGCATTGATAATATCCAAATAGCTGATGCAGCACTAATGGCTCGTGGAGATAAAGCGGCATTGGAAACTGAAGGCAAAGGAAAGCTTTACCTAAGCAACCTGCAAGCTAACTTCAGCACTTATAGCACGGGTGGTAGTTTAATTTCAACACCAACAGAAGATGATCCTGCTACCAGCAGTTATCCAAATAAGTTAGGCTTCGATCATATGCAATCGTTTAACATTGGTATTACAGCAAAGCCTGCTCCTAATATGACCGCTAACATACAGTTCAATGTACTCGGTAATGTAGCAGAGAATCCTATTGATGAAGTGTTTTATGAAAATAGAGGAAGAAAAATTACAGTAAATACACCTACAGGAACACAACAAATAAATTCAAATAACAGAATCCAATTATACAAGGCTAGTTATGGTTGGGATGCAAAATTATTTAAGCTTACCGGTTTTTACAGAACGGGCCATTATCATTGGGGATATGAAGGTGATTTCTTTGGCTTATATCCGGAAGCTAATTATGGCCCTAACATTGACATATATAACGGCGAAGCTCCGTTTGGTTTTGAAATTGAGGGCAAAAAAGCCATCAAAGGATTAAAGTTGGCTTTTGGTCCTGAATTATGGTGGGGTGCAAACCCGGCTATCATGGCGAAATATAGTCGTAAAATAGCCAAGTTCAATATAACAGGAATGTTTCATGAAGATATAACTCAACGTAGCGGCTTGCAAAGTTCTTTTGCAGTACCAACACCAAAAACAAGAAAAGCTGCTTTGAGTGTTTCAAGAAAATTTGAAAAATTTGGATTTGATATTGGTGGTCTATGGGCCGGTCAGCCACTTAATGGTAGAGACTTTCAACTAATGAGAGAAGGAAAAGTTTATCAGGATAAGATAAAAGCTGAAGACAATTTTGGCGGTAAAATAAAACTAACCTACACCGGTGGAAATATTAACTGGTATGGTTTGGCTAGTTATATGGGCCTTGTGGCCAACGGTGGTGTTGATCAAACTAAAACATTTACCGGATGGCGTTTGAAAGATATTGGCAGCGGCAATATGTACAATGTGTTGAGTGGCTTTACCGTGAATGTAGGTAAGCTGCAAATAGCACCTAATTTTTTATACCAAAAACCTATAGAAGGTCCTATACCTGCGGATGTACTGGCACCGGGCAGACCAAGAAATGTTTTGGATGATCCATTTTCCGTTCGCAGCAACAGAGAAACAGTAGCCGGCGAATTGTTACTTACCTACGACCCTACACCTGGTACCTGGATGTATGACTGGGATAACGATAGGGCTGAAGATGCAAAATTTGCAATTAGTGCAGACTTTGTTTATCGTCATTTACCAACTACACAAGATGCAGCAATTGGTATTTCAGCAAATGGAAGAACAACATTTGTTTTTCCAGGTGCTGCACCTGCCGAGGATTTGTGGGAAGCTAATACCCGTATCGTGTCTAAGCTAAACCCAAACTTCGGTATTATTGGCAATCTTTATGTTGGTAATGGTCAAGCTAACGGTAGTGATAAACGCACTATTAACCGATATGGTTTTGATCTCCGCACTATCTATAAAAAAACTAAGTTGGTTGCCATTGGTAAATTCAATGATTGGGGACCTTTTGATTATCACCGAGATTTTAACCTTACGTTTCCTGTGCAGTTGATTGCTGATATATCTACCGAGATTGGAAAACCGGATTGGTTTATGATGCCTGGAACTAAAATAGGTATTAGAGGCACCTACAGAACACTGGACAAATATTCTCCTCGTTATTCACCAATCAAAACCATTGATGCCGCAGGCAATTGGGTGCCCGACCCGAATGCGATTGGCTTCCCTAATGGTAATGAGTGGGAAATTCGGACTTACATTCAAATCAATATTGGTAAATAAATCTGCTTGCTAAAAAATTTTAATAAAATTTATATGAAAAAGAATCACTCACTTTACACAATTTGCAGCTTCTTATTAGTTGCGGTAGTAATAATCGGAATCAGTTGTAAAAAGCGGGATGTTGGAGAATTGCAACCAACAATTTTTCCCACCACTGCCGAAGTTTTTATTGATGATTTTACAAGTGACCTGGCCTATTCTGCTTTTGGTGGATCTGATGTAAAGGCATTTCAGGTAGATAAAGATGTAGCCTATAACGGCACGAATGCTTCTATGCGTTTTGCTGTTCCTGATGCAAACAGCCCACAAGGATCTTATGCAGGTGGGGTATTCTACAGCAAAACAGGTCGCAATTTATCCGGTTACAACGTACTTTCTTTTTATATAAAAGCATCTCAACCAGCTACAATAGAAATATGCGGTTTAGGGAACGATCTGGGACAATCAAAATATCAGGTTTCTAAAAGTGGGGTTGCTGTGAATACAAATTGGAAAAAAGTTTACATACCTATTCCAGACGCATCAAAACTTACACAAGAAAAAGGATTGTTTTACTATTCTACAGGTCCGGAAAATGGAAAAGGATATACTTTTTGGATTGATGAAGTAAAGTTTGAAAAGTTGGAAACAATAGCTTATTCGGCCGCTACTATTTTAAATGGAGTTGATAAAGAGCAAATATCTGCTATAGGTATTGCTAGTGCTTTGAGTGGATTTTCTGCTTCTTACAATTTGCCGGACGGTATAAATGAAACAATAAATATTTCTCCTTATTATTTACAATTTTTGTCTTCAGATCCTTCAGTAGCAACGGTTAACGAAACAGGAGTTGTTAATACAACAGGAGGGGGGACTTCAAAAATTACTGCAATGTTAGGTACACTAACTGCAAAAGGAAGTCTTACTATAAAGTCTTCTGGTGTATATGTAGGAGCACCTTTACCTACCAAAGCTGCTACTGATGTAATTTCTATTTTTAGTGATGCGTATACAAATGTAAAAGTAGATTATTACAATGGGTACTGGGCACCTTATCAAACTACATTATCTGCCGATTTTGAAATAGGTGGAGATCATGTTTTAAACTATTCAAATTTTAATTTTGTAGGAACTCAAATTTCATCTCCAAGTATAGATGTTTCTTCAAAAAGTTTTTTACATCTTGATATTTTTATACCAGGTACTTTAACACCCGGCGCTAATTTTAAAGTAAAAGTGTTAGATTTTGGAGCTGATGGAGTTGCAGGTGGCAGCGATGATGTGAGTGGCGAAGTTAGTTTTACTGCACCTACTTTAGTAGGGAATGGTTGGACAAGTTTGGACATACCTTTTACGAGTTTACCTACACTTACAACCAAAGGTCATATCGGTCAAATTATTTATGAAGGTGCTAATATTTCTAACTTCTTTGCTGATAATATTTACTTCTGGAGCAATCCGGCAACACCTTTAACAGCTGCTCCAACACCAACAACTCCGGCGGCAAATGTTATTTCAATATTTAGCGATGCATACACAAATGTGGCAGGAACCGACTTCAACCCTAATTGGGGACAAGTTACGGCTGTAAGCCAATTGCCAATTGCCGGCAACAATACCCTTAAATATGCAGGGTTAAATTATCAGGGTACACAATTTGGAAGCAATCAAAATCTTTCTGCCTACGGCTCATTGCATATTGATTATTATGCAACCAATTCAACCAGTCTAAAACTTTCGTTGATAAGCCCGGGTAAAGAAACGCCTTATACACTTAATGTACCTACAAGTGGTTCATGGACAAGTGCAGATATTCCATTGTCCGCATTTGCATCAATTGTTGATTTAACCAATGTAATTCAAATAAAGATCGAAGGCAATGGAGATGTCTTTATCGACAATATTTATTTTTGGAAATTTCCAGCAACACCTCCAACAGCAGCACCTACACCTACCCGTGATGCAGCAAAAGTAATTTCTATTTTTAGTGGTGCTTATACAAATGTGGCAGGTACTGATTTCAATCCTAATTGGGGACAAGCTACAGCTGTAAGTCAATTATCAATTGCGGGGAATAACACACTTAAGTATGCAGGATTAAATTATCAGGGAACACAATTCGGCAGCAATCAAAATGTTTCTACTTACGATGTATTTCATATAGATTATTACACAGCTAATTCAACCAGTTTAAAACTATTTCTTATTAGCCCAGGTAAAGAAACGCCTTATACGCTTAATGTACCTACAGGTGGTGTATGGACAAGCGTAGATATTCCATTGTCGGCATTTTCTTCAGTTGTTGATTTAACCAATGTATTTCAAATAAAAATTGAAGGCAATGGAGACATCTATATTGATAATCTTTATTTCTATAAGTCCGGATCAGGTGGTGGAGGAGGAGCATTCGATATTACTAAAACAATTGATTTTGAGCCCGCTGGTTTTGGTGCCGGTTGGACATGGAATGTTTTCGAAAACGGATCAAATCCGCCTCTGGCGTTTGTAGCAAATCCGAATGCTTCTGGAATAAATACATCTTCACAAGTCGCTAAATTCTCTGCACGCCAAGCAGGTCAGCCTTATGCAGGTGTTGAAGTGGCACATGGTCAAATGGGAATTACCTGGAATCTTTCAGCTACAAATTCCAAAATTAGAATTATGGTTTACAAAACTAAAATAAGTGATGTAGGTATTAAGTTAGCAAACACTACTGGTGGTGCACAATCAGAAATTAAAGTGGCTAATACTTTAGTTAATACTTGGGAAGAATTAACATTTGATTTTAGTTCTCGAATTGGAAATGGATTGGACGGATCTACAAATATTGATCAAATTATAGTGTTTCCTGATTTTGTTGCAAGAGGAGCTGATGACGTGATATATTTTGATAACATAAGATTCGGTAATTAAAAACTTAAATTATTTCAGCAAAGCATGTTTGTTTATTGCATATGCTTTGCTGAATTTTTAATCAATTATTAAAAAAAAATATTATGAAAAAGTTTAAAAAATATATTGGTTTATCAACTACATTTTTGTTCGGGCTACTAATGCTTCTTTCAAGCTGTAAAAAAGAAGCCAAACAAACTTTGCCTGAGAGAAATTGGGAATTAACTTGGTCAGATGAGTTTGACGGAACTTCGGGATCTTCACCAAGCAATACAAATTGGTCATTTGATATTGGCGCAGGTGGATGGGGAAATTCCGAATTAGAATATTACACAGATCGGAGCCAAAATGTTTCTCTTGATGGAGATGGACATTTGGTTATTACCGCAAGGCAGGAATCTTTTTCCGGCGCAGGATTTACATCCGGTAGAATTAAAACAAAAGGTTTGTTTGATCAAACTTATGGACGATTTGAAGCCAGAATAAAAACTCCTTATGGACCGGGAATATGGCCGGCATTTTGGATGCTGGGCGCCAATATTGATGCTGAGCCTTGGCCGCAATGTGGCGAAATTGATATAATGGAACAACGTGGTCAGCTGCCACATATAAATAATGGCAGTGTGCATGGCCCGGGGTATTCTGGTGGTAATGCTATTACCAAGCCTTACGGATTATTGAATGGTCGGTTCGATACAGATTATCACATTTATGCGATTGAATGGGGAGAAGGGTACATAGATTATTTTGTTGACGACTTTTTGTACCAACGTATAACACCTGAAAGTGTAACAGGCCAATGGGTGTACGATCATCCTTTTTATATTATCCTGAATGTGGCAGTTGGTGGCAACTTTGTTGGCTTTCCTACAACCGGTACACCATTTCCACAATCCATGTATGTTGATTATGTAAAAGTTTACAAACAGAAATAAGTGTTGATCTTGCGATAAAATAAATTTTTATCTGCATCAAATACTTCTTAATAGATATTAATGGAAAATTGAAATATTTATTTGCTTCAATGCTTTATAAAGTTTTGAAAAAAATAATGTTTTTGTAATGTATTATTAACCGTTACTAACAGTTATAATGAAAATGGCGTTAGATGAAAAAGTAAAACTTGATTCGGTAGAAATTAATAATGAGTTTTTTTACAAAATATCCAATGTGGATGCAATGCGTCCTTTCTTTATGAGCATTGTAAGCGATTCTAATCATTGGATGTTTATTTCCAGCAACGGAGGATTAACAGCCGGAAGAAAAAATTCAGATTATTCCCTTTTTCCATATTACACCGATGATAAAATAACTGAATCTGCAGAGATTACAGGAAGTAAATCTATTTTTAAAATCATTAAAAATAATAACACTTTTATTTGGGAACCTTTTTCAGAAAGATTTTTTGGATTGTATGATATCACAAGAAATCTCTATAAAAATTCTTTCGGTAACAAAATTATTTTTGAAGAAATTAATCACGATTTACAATTAGTTTTTAAATATCAATGGAGTTTTAGTAATGCTTATGGTTTTGTGAAAACTTCAACATTAATCAATTTATCTACCGAAAATCAAATTCTAACAATTTTGGATGGAATCCAAAATATTGTTCCTTACGGTGTTGGAAGCGATTTGCAAAATAAAGTGAGCAACCTTGCGGATGCTTATAAAAAAAGTGAATTAGTAAAGGAAACAGGGGTAGGAATTTTTGCATTAAGTGCCATTATTGTAGATAAGGCCGAGCCAAGTGAAGCATTGAAAGCGAATGTTGTTTTTTCTTTAGGGATAGATCACCCGAAATATTTGTTATCGTCTTTGCAATTAAAAAATTTTAGAGCAAAAAAAAATCTGGTTGAAGAAGAAGATATTAAAGGCGAAAAAGGAGCTTATTTTATTTGTAGTGAAATAGAACTTATTGCCAATGCCGAAAAAAAATGGATGATCGTTGCTAATGTTAATCAAACAAACACTACTATCCATCAGCTTTCAGCAACAATTAAAACAAATAAAGATTTTGCAAAAATCATTCAGGATGATATTGATTTGGGCACTAAGCATCTGATTGAACTAAATGCTTCTGCGGATGCTTTGCAATACACAGCTGATGATCGTAAAGATGCCCGTCATTTTTCCAATACCCTTTTCAATATAATGCGTGGGGGGATTTTCGATTATAATTATCAAATTGAAAAGCAGGATTTTGTACAATATCTGGTAAAAGCAAATTCAGCTGTTTTTACAAAAAATAAAAATGTTATCGACAAACTTTCTGAAACATTTTCTTTGTTCGAACTAAAAAATAATTTAAAAAAATCGGATGACAAAGATTTTATCCGTCTTTCTACAGAATATTTACCATTAAAATTCAGCAGAAGACATGGAGACCCTTCCCGTCCCTGGAATCAGTTTTCTATCAATACTAGAAGCGAAGTAGATGGTTCTAAGATTCTGGATTATGAGGGGAACTGGAGAGATATTTTTCAGAATTGGGAAGTACTAGCTCACTCTTATCCGGAGTTTATTGAAGGAATGATCTTTAAATTCCTGAATGCTTCAACTTTTGATGGCTATAATCCTTATAGAGTAACGAAAGGTGGGTTCGATTGGGAAACCATTGAGCCCGACGATCCCTGGTCGTACATCGGATATTGGGGTGATCATCAAGTTATTTATTTGCTGAAGTTTTTAGAATTTATTGAACATCACCAACCAAATGCATTGAATCATTTGTTTGAAAAAGATGAGTTTGTTTATGCCAATGTTCCTTACAAAATAAAATCTTACGAAGAAATATTAAAGAATCCAAAAGACACGATTGTTTTTGATGAAGAGTTAGATAAAGAGATCCGTAAAAAAGTAAGTGAAAATGGTGCAGATGGAGCTTTGCTTACAAACCAAAGTAATGAGATTTATCACGTCAATTTTATCGAAAAAATATTGGCAATAGTGTTGGCGAAATTGTCCAATTTTATTCCGGAAGGGGGTATTTGGATGAACACACAGCGTCCTGAGTGGAATGATGCTAACAATGCTTTGGTAGGGAATGGCGTTTCTATGGTAACGCTATATTATTTGAGAAGATTTCTACATTTCTTAAAAAATATTGTAGAAAATGCAGATTTGGAACGGGTAGAAATTTCTACAGAATTGTCAGATTTTTTTTCCGAGATCAACGATACTTTCCAGCAAAACCAATCGGTTTTATCAGGGAAAATCAGCGATGAAACCAGAAAAAAAGTTTTAGATGGTTTAGGGAAATCTGGAAGTAATTTTCGAGATACCATTTATAAGATCGGATTTTCGGGCAATAAATCATCTGTTACATTAAAAGAACTTTTACATTTTATTGAAACCGCTAATCAATTTTTAGAACACTCCATTAAAGCCAATAAAAGAAACGACGGCTTATATCATGCATATAATTTGATGACAATAGAAAAGGAAGGTGTTTCAGTTTCTTATCTCAGCGAAATGTTAGAAGGTCAGGTTGCGGTGCTGAGTTCCGGGTATCTTTCTGCGTCAGCATCTTTACAGGTGTTGGATGCATTGAGAAACAGCAGCCTTTATCGGGAAGATCAATACAGCTATATACTTTACCCAAATAAAAATTTGCCTAAATTTTTAGAAAAAAATAATATCCCACATGAGGCAGTTTCGAAATCTGAACTGTTGCAACAATTAATTACAGAAGGTAATACTCAAATCATTGAGAAAGACATTCACGGAAATTATCATTTCAATGGGAATTTTAGAAATGCGAATGATGTAAAAGAGGCACTTCAAAAATTACGTAATCATTATCAGGGTGTAACAAAAAATGAGTCCGAAAAATTAGTAGAAATTTTTGAACAGGTCTTCAATCATAAAGAATTTACAGGCAGATCGATGACCTTCTATGGTTACGAAGGGTTAGGGTCTATTTATTGGCATATGGTTTCTAAATTATTGCTTGCAACACAGGAAACTTGCCTGAGAGCAATCAAAGAAAAAGCGGATGCAAGAATTATAAATCGTTTGATAGCACATTATTACGAAATAAATAAAGGAATTGGTGTCCACAAATCTCCTGAATTGTATGGCGCATTTCCTACAGATCCTTATTCACATACGCCTTTTGGAAAAGGAGCACAACAGCCTGGAATGACGGGACAAGTGAAAGAAGATATTTTAGCTCGTTTTGGAGAGTTAGGTGTTTTTATAGAGGATGGCAAGCTTTATTTTAAACCTGCAATGCTGAAAAAATCAGAGTTTTTATCTGAAACCAAGACGATACATTTTGTAGATATTTTTACCAAACAACAAACAATTGTTTTAGAAAAAGAATCACTCTTTTTTACTTATTGCCAAATTCCTATTATTTATAAAATTTCTGAAAAAGAAGGGTTAGAAATAAGTTTTAATGATGGCAGAAAAGAGGCTCTGGGTACTTTAAGTTTAGATGAGAAAATGAGTAAATCGATATTTGAAAGAAGAGGCCAGGTAACAATAATTAAAGTTTTTGTTAAGGAAGAAAAATTGCTATAAATCAATTCAAAGAAATGAAAATTCAAAAACTTCTATTTCTAATATTAGTATTAAGTATGATTTTAAATGCTCAAGCTCAAAAAAAAAGTTTGAATGTTGAAGTGTTTGAAACTTCTGCAAGCGGTAATAAATTAACAAAAATTGATCCGATAGCTACTTCTAAAAACAGTATTAAAATAAAAATCAATCCCAAAAGAATGTATCAAACCATTACGGGTTTTGGAGGTGCGTTCACAGAATCTTCAGCTTATTTAATAAATAAACTCAGCAAAGAAAATCGCAATAAAATTTTAGAAGCGTATTTTGGAGAAACCGGTGCAAAATATTCTTTAACCAGAACGCATATTAATTCCTGCGATTTTTCACAGAAACAATATGCTTACGCAATGGTTGATGGAGATAAAAATTTGGAACATTTTTCTATCGAAGAAGATAAAAAAAATAATCTTATTCCAATGATTTTAGAAGCCCAAAAAATTTCAAAAGAAGGTTTTAAAATAATTGCGTCCCCATGGACAGCGCCTCCTTGGATGAAAGACAACAAACACTGGGTAGGAGGAAAATTATTGCCCGAATACAATGATACGTGGGCATTGTATTTTTCAAAATATTTGGATGCGTATAAAAAAGAAGGCATCAATATTTGGGGAATTACTGTAGAAAATGAACCCAATGGAAACGGTAACAATTGGGAGAGTATGATTTTTTCGCCAAAAGAAATGACCGATTTTGTTCAACATCATTTAGGCCCAAAATTGGAAACAGATGGTAATGGGGATGTGAAAATTTTGGGCTACGACCAAAATCGAGCAGGCTTAAAAGAATGGGTTGACGAAATGTATAGAGATGAGAAATCTTCTAAATATTATGCAGGAACCGCTATTCATTGGTATGAAAGTACTTACGAGGTTTTTCCTGAAGCACTGCAATATGCACACCATAAATCACCCAATAAATATTTAATTCAAACCGAAGCATGCGTAGATTCGGATGTGCCAAAATGGAAAGACGATAATTGGTATTGGATCAAAGAAGCTACAGATTGGGGTTGGGATTGGGCAAGTGAAAAAGAAAAATATCTTCATCCCAAATATGCACCTGTAAATCGCTATGCATCTGATATTATTGGGTGCCTGAATAATTGGGTAGATGGTTGGGTAGACTGGAATATGATTTTAGATAAACAAGGCGGTCCTAATTGGTTTAAAAACTGGTGTGTTGCTCCTGTAATTGTAGATACCGAAAACGACGAAGTTTATTTAACGCCTTTGTATTATGTAATGTCACATTTCAGTAGGTATATAAGGCCAGGCGCTATACGTATCGGTGTTGAGATTGCATATAATGATATTCAGACAACAGCAGTTAAAAATCCTGATGGATCAATTGTAGTGATAGTTTTTAATCCTACTGAAACAAAAAAAGAACTGGAAATAAATATTAATAAGAAAAAGAAAAGCGTATCAATAAGTGCAAAAGCATTACAAACGATCATTTTACAATAATTCATTCATTAATCCTCAATACAACGTATGGCTAACAATATAACTGGCACTAGAGTAAAAGTTCCTATGGGACAAAAAGTTGCTTTTGGATTAGGAATGCTGGCAAACCAAATGTTTCCGGCAATGATTGGGATTTTTACAGTTGTATTGGTAGAAAAACTAGGCTTTAGTGGACTGTTACTTGGACTAACCTATTTTATCCCAAAATTTTACGATGCTTTATTTGATTTGATAATGGGGTACGTAAGTGATAATACTAAATCGAAATGGGGCAGAAGAAGACAATATGTATTAGCAGGTGCCATTATTTTAGGAATTTCATTTGCATTAATGTGGCAATTATATGTTGAAAATGGTGTTACCTACAATTTTATTTACTTTTTAGTTATTTCACTAATTTTTTATTCAGGGCTTACCATATTTAGTATTCCTTATGTAGCAATGGGTTACGAAATGAGTGATGATTTTCATGAACGAACAAATATTATGGCCACCTCTCAACTCATTGGTCAATTAGCTTGGGTTGTTGCACCTTGGTTTTGGGTAATTATGGCAGATCAATCCTTGTTTTCGTCCAGTGACGTTGCAGTTAGAACCTTGTCTGTGTATGTTGCCATTGGTTGTGCAATTTTAGCGGCTATTCCGGCATTTTTTATTCCAAGTAAATCTACACTAAACGAAAACTACAGTCCTATTGATTTTAAAGGAATCCTGAATAGTTTTGGAGAAATTAAAGAGGGATTAAAAGCTTCGATAGAAATTAAACCTTTCAGAAAAATTTGTATTGCAACTTTTTTAATTTTTAATGCTTTTCAAACAACAGCCGGCTTTTCTTACTTTATTATCAAATATTATTTGTTCAAAGGAAATGAAGAAGGGTTTGGATTATGGCCTACATTATTTGGAAGTATAGGTGCAATTATTACCACCATTGCGGTAATTCCTGTCGTTGCAAGAATGTCCAAAGTAATGGGTAAAAAGAAAGCATTTTTGGTTTCTCAAGGTATTTCAATAGTGGGTTACATTTTACTTTTTTTACTTTTTGTTCCTGGTAAACCCTATCTTTTTCTCTTTGCTCTCCCTTTCTTTTCTTTTGGCATTGGAAGCTTGTTTACCTTAATGATGTCGATGACATCTGATGTAATTGATATTGATGAGTTAAATACTGGAAAAAGAAGAGAAGGAAGTTTGGGCGCTATCTATTGGTGGATGGTAAAGTTTGGAACGGCTGTGGCAGGATTGTTAAGTGGCTTAATTCTTTCCCTGGTAGCTTTTAAATCTAACGCGGCTACACAAACAGATGAAACAATGTTTTGGTTAAGAATTTTCTTTGTGGGAATTCCAATACTAGGTACATTGACTGCTATTTGGGCAATGAAAGATTATGATGTTGATGAAACCAAAGCATTAGAAGTAAGATATCTTATCGCTAAAAGGAAAGCACCAAAACCTTCAGGTTATGGCGTAAGTAGTGTATTTGCTGGGTTAGACTTGAAAGGATTATCGAAGTTGAAATTATTAGAAAAATTTCCCACGTATATAAATGCTGGTATTGATTTTGAGGATTTACATACAAGTGATTTAAAACAAAAATTTACTGACACTTTTAATAAAAAAATGCACGGTATTTGTTTTAGCGCATTTACCGAAAATCAAAATCCCGGCGATATTATTAGTGAAGAACAAATTGTAAAAAGATTAAAAGTGCTGGTAGATCATACCCAATGGATACGTGTGTTTTCATGTACCAATGGGCATGAAAATATACCGAAAATAGCCAAAGAGATGGGCTTTAAAGTGCTAATGGGTGCATGGATTGGTAAGGATAATGCTGAAAATGAAAGAGAAATACAATCGCTTATTAAGCTACTACATGAAGGACATGTAGATATGGCTACCGTAGGAAATGAAGTGCTGTTTAGACAAGACCAAACCGTAGATACTTTGATTGCTTATATAAACAAAGTGAAAAATAATGCCAACGGTGTGCCGGTATCGTATGTTGGTATTTATACTGAGTTTATTGAGAATCCAAAACTAGTAGAAGCAAGTAACAAAATACTCATCAATTGTTATCCGTTTTGGGAAGGAGCAAACATAGAGCATGCTTCGGTATACTTGCAAGAAATGTATAGTAAAACAAAAGCCATTGCCAATGGAAAAGAAGTGATTATAACTGAAACCGGATGGCCAAGTAGCGGTCAAGTAGTGGGTGAAGCTGTACCGTCGGATGAAAATCAAATGATTTATTTTATTGAGGCACAAACATGGGCCACACAATCAAATGTAAGTCTATTCTACTTTTCATCGTTCGACGAATCGTGGAAGATACATGCCGAGGGCTGGGCAGGCACCTCATGGGGCATTTGGGATAAAAGCGAAAAATTAAAATTTATAAATAATTAGCGATATGTCATACAGAAAAGAAAATTATTTAACCATAACGACTTCTGATACTCAAAATTATGTAGCAGGTAAGTCGGCTATTGAAATTTCTAATTTGTTTTCAGAAATTTTAAACAAAGGTGTTCATGGTTTTTGTTTTAGTTTGTATGAGGAAGGGCAAAAACCAGGTGACATTATTTCTAAAGAGCAGGTAAGAAGAAGAATGAAAATTCTACAACCACACACAAAATGGATCCGCTCTTTTTCTTGTACCGAAGGAAATGAACATATACCAATTGTAGCAAAAGAATTAGGTATAAAAACGCTTGTTGGTGCCTGGTTAGGAAACGACCCCGAGGTGAATGAAAGGGAAATAAGTGGGTTGATACAATTAGCTAAAGAAGGTTATGTAGATATTGCTGCTGTAGGCAATGAGGTAATGTATCGCAAAGATTTAACCGAGGAAGAATTATTAGCATTTATTTATCGGGTGAAAAAAGAAATTCCTGATATTACTGTTGGATATGTAGATGCATATTATGAATTTTCTCACCGTCCAAAAATTACCGAAGCATGCGATGTAATTTTATGTAATTGCTATCCGTTTTGGGAAGGGTGCCCTTTCGAAAATTCGTTGGATTATATGCGGCAGATGTATCATCAGGCATTAGCAGCCGGTAATGGAAAAAAAGTAATCATTACTGAAACCGGATGGCCTAGCAAAGGCGAAAATTTAAAGGGGGCATATCCATCTGAAGAAAGTGCTTTACAGTATTTTATTAATACACAACTTTGGTGTACTGAAGACCAAATTGAATCCTTCTATTTTTCTTCTTTTGATGAGTCTTGGAAAACCGGACCGGAAGGGGAAGTTGGAGCATATTGGGGCATTTGGGATAAAAACGAAAAACTAAAATATTAAATGAATTTTTTTGAAAAATTTAAGACGAATCCAGCAAATGCAATATGCTATTCTGGTTTTAGAGAGGGGCAAAAACCCGGAGGCGTTTATCCAACTTATGAAGAAATAAAGGAAGATTTATTAATTCTTCAAAATAATTGGAAATACCTCCGTCTGTATGATTGTGACGAGCATGGTGATACTGTAATAGCAGTAATTAAAAATGAAAATCTTGATTTCAAAGTAATGATGGGTGCCTATATTGGTGCAGAGATGAATAATTTTGGTTGTCCTTGGGGTGGCGGAGTTTTTTCTGAAGAGCAGCTAGAGCTCAATAGAAAAAAAAATTTCTCCAATATCCAGAAGCTGATCGATCTGGCAAATAAATACCCTGAAATAATTTTTTCGCTTTCCGTAGGTAATGAAGCCTGTGTAGATTGGACAGACCATTACGTGCCGGTAGAAAGAGTGGTAGAATATGTTAAAATCGTAAAGGAAAAGACAAAACAACCTGTTACATTCTGTGAGAACTATGTGCCCTGGTTGCATAAATTACAGCCCTTAGCTGAAGTTGTCGATTTTATTTCTATCCATACGTATCCGGTTTGGGAGTATAAACACATTCACGAATCTTTAGAGTACACCAAACATAATTTTTACGCAGTAGCAGAAAAATATCCCAACAAGCCTGTGATAATAACCGAAGCAGGCTGGTCAACAAATTCTAACGGTAGAGGTATAAATCCTGAAATTGTTAATGAAGAAAATCAAAAAATATATTACGATGATCTTATGGAGTGGACCAATGCTGAAAATATTTTAACCTTTGTTTTTGAAGCTTTTGATGAAGACTGGAAAGGTTCACCTGAACCAATGGAACCTGAAAAACATTGGGGCTTATACAAAATAAACAGAACTCCAAAATTAGTAATGCAGAAAAAAATGGCTTAAGAATGGTTTGAATGGCGTTTTCTTTAAAATACATGAATCAAAGAATTGCTATATTCTTTATCCTCTTGAATTTGAAGGGATGCAAATCATTGAAATAAATTTATATCTAAATTATACTCGACGCTAATATAATCCCATTTCTAGTAAACTTGGCAATCTTTAGAAAACATAGTGTTGTAATTTTTTAATTATAATAACTATGCGATTAATAAAAAGACGTTTAATGTATTTTCTAAACCTATCAAGATTTAGCTCGAGCTTACGGTGGTCATCCCGACAAAAAGTAGGAGCATTGTTGTTCCTACTTTTTTATTGAGTATTTTATTGATATAAAAGGGGGGGCTCTCTTAAAATCAACGATTGCTATTTTGTTACTTTCAGTATAATCGATGTATTATCCGGACCGACTATCTCAAGATGATAAATACCTCTTGCCAAATTGTTTTTGTGCTTGATTATTTCTGCTTGATTTGATTCAGTATGATAGAACTTATCGGTAAACATTATCTGACCTATGCTATTTAATAAACGTATAGAATATAATCCTGTTGGTTTATTATGCATGTATAAATTGATCACATTGTTTTTTATCGGATTTGGATATACAGCAAATGGTTGTTGTAGTGAAGAAACTCTTACACTTACAATTTTGCTATACACTTTTTCAGCGTTGATTCCGATACTTATGATTCGGTAGAAGTTTGCACCAGATTGTATGTCTTTATCTATCCAGTTATATACTCCATTGCCTCCTACATTTACAATTGCTATCTGTGTAAAATTAATTCCGTCATCAGATCTTTCTACAATGTATTCTTTAGTATTTATTTCGTCTGCAATATTCCATTCAATTTTGATTTCAGCTTTATCTGTCAATTGAGTTGCTTTCACATCCACAAATTTTACAGGGAGCGGACCATCACTGCTACGTCTGAAAACGATCTTAAATCGATTGATGTCTGCAGAAGCTGCATTGCTGTTATCTATTGTGAAATTGTAGAAGCCTGTATTGTTTCCACTTACATCGATCGGCATTGATGTGCCCGTATATTTATCTTCCAGATAAGCATTCAATGACGGACTGAAATTTTGTACACGAAATTTGAACTGATAGGTTTTATTACTAAGTAGTTTGGTCAAAAGAAAAATAGTGTCATTTTGATTTGGCAATTTTCTTTTTTCAACTGCAAGTTCTTTTCCATTGCTTAAAATACTTAAGCCTTCTTTTACGTTAAACGACGCAAGTTTGATAGCATCTTTTTCGTTGACCTCATTTTCGTATGTTGGAGAATAGGTATTTGCCACAGCATCAGCAATGGATAAGCTATTGTCATCTCGTAATGCATACATCGTAGTGTATATTTTTGTTACTTTATTAATGCCGACCGGCCTGCTTGATAAACCTATATTCGAACTACTTGTTTCTTTATCTGCTTCATGGAAGCCGAACGTATGAGGGGCGGATTGTGAGTAAACTCCAAAACCTACACCCGATTGTATTATGGGATCAAGTTCGTCGTAACCACTCTCGTTAAGAGGGATTGTGTACTCACCATTTCCATCACTTGTAACTTCAATAAATTTGCCTACAGGATTGGTTGAGCCGCCTACTACTTTTGGATCAAAAAGATATAATGTATAGCCAGAAGTGCTGTAAGGCTGCCCGTGAAAAGTCAATCCATCAACATGTATGGCAGAAGCATACGGGTTTCCCAATACATTAAAATAAGGTAACAGTGTTTTTGTTGTATCGCCTGCATATAAATATCCTTTTGCTCTCAGCGTAGTAGGCTTCGCAGTGATATATTGATTACTGATCTGAATACTTCTATCTCCACGAACAAAGATCATAAATGCTTCTTTTGATGTGATGATCGTGTCTGTATTGGTTAGTGTATGGTATTGAACATTTGTGCCTATAACCCCTCCGGGTTTAATATAGTACATTGATGGATTATTGGTACTTCCAACATCATAACCATCAGTAGGGCCGTTGGCTATAGTACTCTTGGTAATATGTGTTCCGTAACCGGGATTAGGGTTGTAGCCTGTTATTGAATTTGTTGCATCTGTAGTCGCAGTTGTTGGAGTAGCATTTTCTTGCCATGCTTGTCTTACAGTTTCAGCATTTCCATCGTTTTTAAAAGGTACTGTAAGTAAATGCCATCTTCTTGCTGAAATAGTAGTGGCTATATCCATATATCTTTCTACACAGAATTTTCCTGTGCCTGTGTAACTAAATCCTGCCGTACTACCGACTACGCCTACACGAGCAGTTTTACTTACTGTAGAAAGAATTGTAACAATAGCGTTATTCAGATTAACGATTCCTGAAGATGGTGTAAGTGCCCCACTGATGGAAAAGTTGTTATTGAACGTAATTCCGGCTGCATTGTTTATAGTAATATTATTTTGTGCAGAAACGGAGCCTGTTGCTCCCGGGAACACTTGCGGATAAGTGCCATTGAAATTCAGATCACCATTATTGGTAAATGTGCCGGAGCTTGTATAAATTCCACTTACTGTTAGGGAACCTCCACTATTGATTGTAACAGCAGCATTGGTTTGTATGGAAATACCTTTACATAAAGCAGCTACGCCTGTAGTAATAATAGGATAGGAGGCACTTCCGCCATAATTTGTTATAACAACACTATCTGTTGCTGATGGGATACCTCCACACCAGTTACTTGGCAGATCCCAGGTTGTAGATCCTGTATTAAGCCATTCTACATAAGCTTTAGAAGTAAGTGTGCCAGCGGCAACATTAAATGTTTGGGTGCATCCACCTAATGTTAAAGAAGTAATTGTTATTGCCTGACCTGCCATTGCAGCTGTAATGGTTGTTGAAGTAAAACTTGCACTTCCCGAAGCAGGTGTAAAGGAAGAAGAAGTAAAAGAACTTGATCCAATAGTGTAACCTGCTGCAAATGTACCGGATGCAAGTCCGGTTAAATTAATTGTTGTAGTAGAGTTAACGCAAGGCGAAGTAAATGAAGCACCTGTTAATGTATAAAAGACTGTGGGTACTACTTCGCCTGTAACTGGAGTGAGGTATGCTGAGGCCGAACAAGTATTGCCATTGAAATATATTACAGCTAACTGTCCGGCAATTAAATGCGAACTTAGTGTACCTACAAAGAATTTACCGTAGGTGCCGGTTGTACTTGGGTTGGTAGCCCAATTGGTAATATTGAGTGTGGCAGAAGTCCAGGTAACTCCACTACTATTTGCAAACTTGATGGAATGAGCTGTATTACCCAAGATAATTCCGCAGTTGCCCGTTAACGTTAGTGTGCCTAAAGTGTTGGTGCCGCTACTAACATTTGTTGTTGCGTCACCCACACCACCGGAAGTGCTTAAAAATCCGCTGTTTAAAACCATATTACTATTGGTGGGGATAGTATTTTGTGTGCCGATTATGACTGTTCCGTTATTTACAGTTGTTGTTCCTGTATATGTATTTACTCCGGTGAGTTTTAATTTACCTGATCCTGAACTTGTAAAATTCCGTCCGGAAATTATTCCTGAAATTCCATCATTCGTACTACCACCGGTAGTTACAGTTGCGGCGCCATCGGTAATGGTAATATCGCCACCGGTACCATTTGATCCTGATGCACCTGTGCCTGTTCCACCGGAACCACGGGTAGCAGTAATATTTTGCGTACATGTAATACCGTTAGATCCTGTAATGCTAATAGTTCCTCCAGTACCACCGGTACCACCTGTTAAACCGCCATTGCTACCGCTTTGTCCACCGGTTCCACCAGTAGCTGTAATTGCAACAGACGTTATTGATACAGAACCCGATGATGAATTAACTGTTATATTGCCTGCATTTCCGCCGGTAGCACCATTTGAGCTGGATCCTGATTGCGGCGTTGTACCTGGGATAGAAGTTAGTCCGGCTGTAATTGAAATATTACCAGTAGCCGTTACATTAATATTACCCCCTGTTCCACTGGTGCCGGCTAATACATTGGCGCAACATGCCGGACTACCGCCATTTCCTCCGGCAGAACTCAATAAACTATTTAAGGTAATAGTTCCACCAGTAGTATTGACAGTAATATTTGCACCTGTGCCGCCAGGTTTTCCTACTCCGGAACTAGATGCGCTACCAGATCCGCCACCTATAGCTGAAATAGCTGAAGAAGTATTTACTTGTATATTTCCTGTTGCATAAATGTTGATTGCGCCTGCATTACCACCATTACCACCAACACCATTTGACGCATTTGTACCGGCAGCAGCGTTAGTAGTAATTGTTGAGCCTATGGTTATGCTTCCGGCAATTGGAGTGCCGGAAGTACCAATTGATACTATTCCGCCACTACCACCTGCACCACCTGTTCCACCATTTCCTGCACTGGTAGTTCCTCCGGTGGCACTTAAGGCACCGGAAGTACTTACAGATGCGCCGGCAAAAGTTATATTGCCAGCTGTACCACCTGTTCCCGGAGAGCCATTACCTCCATTGGTATGTGGTCCACCAATACCACCATTTGTAGTTATTGTGGATGTTAAACTGATGCCACCTGAACCACTAGCTGTGATATTAACTGCACCGCCAGCACCGCCATTTGAAGAAGTGTTACTATTTTTTGCTGCTCCTCCTGTTCCGCCTGTTGTATTTATTGGCGCACTAACAGTAACAGTGCCGCCACTTGAATTTATAGTAACTGTATTGCCGGTTCCGCCGGCGCCTACTGTAGCACATTGGTTACACCCACCGTTGTTTCCACCTATAGCTGTAATTCCTGTATTGGCTCCAATTGAGATATTACCTGAAGCTGAAATGTCAACTATTCCGGCATTACCCGAACTTCCATTAGCGCCCGATCCGCCATTTGAACCACTCGTACTTGTTACTGCACCACCGGAAGTAAGAATAGCAACAGCAGAGCCGGAAATTGATATGGCGCCGGATACAGCGCTCAATATTACTTTACCTCCATTGCCACCATTACCAAATGCGGCATTGCCATTTGCTGCACCACTATTTCCTCCCAAAGCCGTCAGTATTCCACCGGTTGTAATTGTTATTCCTCCAGGACCGGAAATATTTATATTAGCACCAATGCCACCGTTACCACCAGCAGTTGTACCGGTTGTAGGTTGAGAGCCTACGCCACCTGTTGTGGTAATAGCTGCACTAATACTAACGGTATTGCTAGGGCCTGCTTTTACAACTACACTATCACCTAAGCCTCCAGCAGACAAAGCAGTAGAAGCCAATCCTGAATTTGTTTTACCAGTTAAATTAATGGCACTGCTGATCGTTACGTTTCCATTACCACTTGCATTAAGCGTTAAGGTATATGAATTACTTGTTGAAGGATTAGCGGCTGTTATTGCAGAACCTACAGTTATACTACCTGTACTTGTACCGCCTGATGAAGTAGCTGATTTAATTGTTACACTTCCTGGTGTTGACGCAGTAATTGATACCCCACCTGTAATTGTACCTGTTGCTGTACCGGTAAGTATGTTTTGTATTTCTGCAACACTTACTGTTGCTGTAGACGCATTTGGTGTAAATGTATACAAAAGCGTAGCACCTGAACCAGAAGTTGTCCATACTCCTCCGGTTGAAGCATTGATACCTACGCTATTGTTGATTGTTACTGCTGAGTATTGCGCTTTAATAGTGTCAGTGCTAGCTAAAAGCAAAAGGATGAAAGGAATATATATCCTCAATTTTAAAAAAAAGGGATACAGTAGGTGAGTGATAAGCTGATCGCCGCTTAAATCAAAATAATTATGCGTTCTGTTTTTTAGTGTACAATTAATGATCATCTTTTAGTTTTATTTAAAAAAGTTAAAAGATAGAATATGGGATTACGGCTTAATGCAAGCAGCAGAAGGTTTTAGTAATAATCTATGGCTTATCGGCAATAACTCAATCACTTAATTGAAAAGCATGAATCATATCGCTGAAGCATGACATCGTTAATGTAAAACTACAAAATAGAAAGAGTATTTGCAATAATATTGAGTATATATAAATGTTTTTTTCAGTATTAAGCTTTTAAGTAATAATTATAATGTGTATCAATTAGTTAAATGCGAATTAATATTATTGATATATAGGCAAAATATAGTCAAATAGCTTAGTTTTTGATCTTACAGGATTCTAAAAAAAACGTTGATTGTTTAAATGCATGAAAGATCTATAACCAAGTAGGAGTAAGTTCAATTAGTTTATTTATCTTGATCAAAGTTGTTAGCAATATGCAGAGATGTGATTAAAATTTATTTCTTGAAAAATATTCATAACCAGGCATATCACTTTCTTTGAATTCAAAACATAAAATACTTTTCGATGTGTTACTTTTGAAAAAAAATCAACAACTGATTTTTTTAAGATCATCAATCAAAGATGATCAGTTTGTTTTCTATGTTAAAAAACATCTCTTCCTTTATAAAAAATAAACCTGCATTAGCTGTCGGTTTTTTATTTGCTACTTCAAGTCTCTTGTTCGGTATTTGGGTGGCTTCCATACCTGGTATTAAAGCAAGTTTAGGATTAACGGATGGAACGGTTGGTCTGTCATTATTATTTTCTCCATTAGGTGCCATATCGGGAATGCTTATTTCAACAAGAGTATTTAGTAAGATAACGGTAGGAAAGTGGATGCTGGTGGGTTATATAATATTGTGTTGTATCATGTTATTACAGATCAATTCGGTAAATCGTGTAATGTTTTGGGTCAGTCTTTATTGTTTCGGTGTAGTTAGTTTTCTGAATGGAGTTGCATCCAATGCAACAGTGAATATTATGGAGAGGAAATTTGGTAAGCTTATGATGAGTACATGTCATGCAATGTATAGCCTTGGTGGTGCAGTCAGCGCAGGTGTAGCGGCATTGTTGTTTTACTTACATATTCCTTCCGGCTGGCAGATCACTATTGTTGCTGCTGTGATCATTTCCGTTATCATTTCTAACAGAAAGCATTTGTTGGCGAATAATGATATCATTCACTCAAGATCGAACGTTAAATTTCCGTCATTGACAATACTCGGAATTTCATTTATGTGTATGGTTAGTTTTATGGCTGAAGGTTGTGTGGCAGATTGGAGTGCAATTTATTTTAAAGAAGTATTGCATGCTCCTAAAACATTCATAAGTCTGGGGTATGCAGGTTTTTCAATAGCAATGACCCTTGGTAGGTTAAATGGAGATATGCTGTTCTCAAAATTTGGCAGCAAAAAATTGGTTATTGCAGGGAGCCTACTGGCATCATTAGGTTTCTTAATTGTAGTACTAGCACCCGGAATTGTAGTGGCTATTGCAGGGTATATCTTAATAGGGTTGGGGTGCTGTTGTACTGTGCCGATATTATTCAGGGCATCGGCTAATATTCCGGGCTTGAGCTCGGTTGAGGGCTTTGCAATGGTAACTACCGGAGGGTTGGTGGGGTTCCTTGTCGGACCTTCAATTGTAGGTTTCATTTCTGAAAAAGCTGGCCTTGCCAAAGGTCTTTCTTTGTTAATACTAATGACGCTACTGGCTGCATTGGCGGCTTGGAAAAATAAATTCTTATCTAATAAAAAGTCCACAGATTCTTCTTTATCTTTTGATTGACACTAATACCAAGCTATTTTTTGTACAATAAAATTCTTGAATATCGTATGCTTTTGAATATATATTATTTTTGATAATGTAAATTTATGCATATGTTAATCAATTAGTTATAGTGCTAGATATTCCTTTTTTTGAAATATTTACTATGTATTTGCTATATTGCTTGTCAATGCCTTTTTAGTTTCTTTATATTTGTTAGCTTGATAAAATGCTGATTTTATAACGATTGCAATCTATTATTTACTTCTAATTTTTTTGGGGTTCTCCCTTTTATTACATTATGCTGAATTTTGATGCGGTGATCTTTGATATGGACGGGGTTATTACTCAAACAGCGGTTGTCCATTCAACAGCCTGGAAAAATATGTTTGATGAATATCTGCATTTCAGGGAAAAAAAATACAATGAACCTTTTAAGGAATTTACACATACCAACGATTATTTACCCTATGTGGATGGTCGACCTAGGTATCAAGGGGTTCATCGATTTTTAGAATCAAGGGGTATCGATATTCCTTTTGGCGACTCTGGAGACGAATCAGGAAAAGAAACAGTTTGCGGTTTGGGCAACCGGAAGAATGAGTTGTTCAATAAAATAATGGAGAAAGATGGAGTGGCTTTATATGACTCTACCATTATTTTGATCAATGATCTGATTAAAAAAGGCATCAAAATAGGTGTGGCAACTTCCAGTAAAAACTGTGTGCTCATTTTAGAAAAGGCAAAAGTGATGCATTTGTTTGAAACACGTGTTGATGGAGTAGTGGCTGCAGAAATTGGTTTAAAGGGAAAACCTGAGCCGGATATTTTTATAACTGCAGCCAATAATCTTGGTGTAGAATATAGTCGTGCTGTAGTAGTGGAAGATGCTGTATCCGGTGTACAAGCTGGAGCGAAAGGGAATTTTGGTTTGGTAATAGGTGTGGCTAGAGAAGAAAATGAACATGAGTTGAAAAGTAACGGCGCAGATGTGGTGGTTGAAGATCTATCACAGCTAAGCATAGACGAAATAAATAAACTCATACTCGTAAAAAAAGAAAAAGTATAACGTTTGCAATACATATTTTAGTCTACATCTAAAACAGCAATATGAAAAAAAAACCTTTATTAAGTTTCTGGCAATTATGGAATATGAGTTTCGGATACATCGGAATTCAATTTGGGTTTGCTCTACAAAACAGTAACCTCAGCCGTATATTCGAAACGCTTGGTGCTAAACAAGATGCAATTCCAGGATTGTGGATTGCAGCACCTTTGTCGGGATTGATCATTCAGCCCATAATAGGTTACATGAGTGATAGAACATGGAATCGTTTGGGCCGTCGTAAACCATATTTTTTGGTAGGTGCTATTCTTGCATCACTGGCTTTGTTGATATTGCCTAATTCGCCTGCATTATGGGTTGCTGCCGGTATGTTGTGGATGTTAGATGCATCGATCAATATTACGATGGAGCCAATGAGAGCATTTGTCGGAGATATGTTGCCGGATGAACAAAGAACAAAGGGTTTTGCCATGCAAACTTTCTTTATTGGTGCAGCTTCTATTGTGGGGTCATTGTTACCATGGCTCATCACTAAAGCATTGGGAGTATCTAATACTGCACCGGAAGGCATTATACCCCCATCTGTTAAGTTTGCATTTTATACTGGTGGCATCATTTATATATGTGCTGTTTTGTGGACGATCTTTACCACAAAAGAATACTCTCCTGAAGAGCAAGCTGCATTTGAAGGAAATGAAATAAATGATGCGGCAAAAGAAGGGGATGAACTAGTGCTTAATACAAAAAAATATTTCACTTCAGGTTCAATTTATTTGATTGCAGGTTTGATCACAACTTTTATTATTTATCAATTTGGTTGGGATAAAGAAATATATATTCTATCATTAGCGATTGCTGCTTACGGGATCTTACAGTTGATTACGGCACAATTATATAATGCAGGACAAAGAGCCGGCCTGGTTGAGATCATTTATGATATGAACAACATGCCTGTTGCAATGAAACAATTGGCTGTTGTAACAATATTTACCTGGTTTGCTTTATTTGCGATGTGGATCTATAGCACCAATGCAATAACAAGCACAAAGTATAATATGAAAGTAGGCAAAGAGGTAGTTCTTGCCATGCAAAAAGATATTGATGCTGTTTTAAAACAACCGTCTATCGATGAGAAAACGAAACATCAATTCGAAGCACTGCAGGCAGACATTAATGATATAAATAAATATAGACCAAATGATAATCCTGTAAATGTTTCAGTTAACCTGGCTAATCATTATGCAGATAGCGCCAATACAATTTTCTCGGCTGCAGATAAGGTAGAACTAAAAAGAGTGGGGAAAGAATACAATGATGGTGCTGATTGGGTAGGAGTACTAAACTCTGTCTATAACGGTGTAGCGGCATTGGTCGCATTTTTATTGCCGCTAATTGCAAGAAGGTTTACAAGGGTAAAAACCCATTTCCTTTGTTTACTTGCCGGCGGTTTAGGTTTAATATCTATGTACTTTTTTAACAGCCCTAATTTATTAATACTCTCGGAGATAGGTATTGGTATTGGATGGGCAGGTTTGCTGATATTCCCTTATGCCATTTTAAGCAGTACAGTGCCGCAGAAAAAAATGGGGGTATACATGGGTATGTTCAATTATTTTGTTGTTATTCCTCAAATACTTGCGGCAGCCTTACTTGGCCTGCTCGTAAAAACTGTATTAAATGGTAATGCCATATATGCAATTGTATTGGGAGGCATTGCAATGATCATTGCAGGAGTATTAATGTTATTTGTTAAAGATCCAAAAGACCGTCATTCATTATGAGCAAAGGCTGGAAAGTAAGCGCTGATCAATTTATAAATGAGAAAGAAAGCATCATGCGCATGGGCAACGTTTACCAAATTGCAAACGGCTACATGGGTTACCGTGGTACACTTGACGAATTTGGGCTCGATGAATTGGTAGGTATAACCATTGCAGGTATTTTTGACAGAGTAGGAGATTCCTGGAGAGAACCTGTAAATGCCCCTAATGGTGGTTATACAAAACTAACGGTAGATGATAACGAAGTTTCAGCATTAACAAGTTTGGTAAAAAGGCACAGCCAAACGCTGGGTTTAGTCAATGCTGTTTTTGAAAGAGAAACAGTTTACGAAGTAAATGGCAAAGTACTTACAGTTAATACTGCAAGATTTTTGTGTGCAGATAAACCAAATATCGGTATTATTAAATATAGTTTTTCTGTTGATAAAAAAGCTTCAATAAAGATCAATACCGGTATTGATTGCAATATCTGGGATTTGAATGGGAAGCATCTTGTTGACCTTCAACTTGAAAAAAACAATGACGCACTGTTAGTACAGGCGGTTACCAATGAATTGCGTAAAAAGGTTGTTGTTGCAGAAATGATCGATGCATCATTCGGTACTGAAGTACATGAAGTAAAAAACAATCAAAATTTACGTGTATTATCATTGGATGCAGCTGCCGGAAAAGTATACACATTCTACAAATACTTTTCTGTGTTTACTGAAAATGATAGCGTTGATGGTAGCTTAACTGAAGCAGCAATTAATTCTGTAAAGGCAGTAAGGGTGGTAGGTTATGAAAAAAATCTGGCTGAACACAATGCTGCATGGGCAAAAAAATGGGCTTATTGCGATGTATTGATAGATGGAGATGCTGAGGCGCAACAAGCTTTGCGTTATAGCATTTTTCAATTATTAATTGTTGCACCTGTGAATGGCAGTGCTAATTCTATTCCTGCAAGGGCTTTATCCGGGCAAGTTTATAAGGGAGCTATTTTTTGGGATACGGAGATGTTCATGTTTCCGTTCTTTCTATATACCTATCCTGAAAAGGCAGTGGAGTTAATGCGTTACAGAATTAAAACACTGGATGGAGCAAGAAGAAAAGCGAAAACAGAAAGTGTTGGATTTGAAGGAGCGTTTTATGCATGGGAAAGTCAGGATGATGGTGACGACGCTTGTACGTATTTCAATATAGGAGATCCCAATACAGGAAGAGACCTTCGTACACATTTCAGAGATAAACAGGTACACATTAGTGGTGATGTTGCTATTGCCATGTGGGAATATTTTAAACTAACCGGAGACGATAGTCTTTTACTGGAGGGTGGTGCTGAAGTTATTTTAGAATGTGCCCGTTTTTATTTTTCTTACGCTTATTTCAACAGAAATAAAAACAGATTCGAAATTTTAGATGTGATCGGGCCTGATGAATATCACGAACGGGTTAATAATAATGCATTTACAAATATGGTTGCAAAAGCTACTTTTGAAATTGCCAATGCAACTGTAAAATATTTGAAACAAAATCATCAGGAAGCGTTCAATACACTTATAACGAAAATCAATATTGCCAATGAGTTGCCTCTTTTTGTAGAAGCTGAAAAGCTGTTGTACATACCTCAGCCGGATAAGCACACTAAAGTTATCGAACAATTTGATACTTACTTCAAATTGAAAGAGATAAGCATAAAAGAATTAAAAAGTAAGATGATCCACCCGAATGAATATTTAGGAGCAGGGCAGGGTTTGGCTGTTCCAACACAGGTGATCAAACAAGCCGATGTGGTAATGATGCTGAATATGTTCAAGGATCGTTATCCAAAAGAAATTAAAAAAGCAAATTGGGAGTATTACGAACCCCGTACAGAGCATGGCTCTAGTTTAAGTGCTTGTGCTTATGCCATGGTAGCAACAGAATTTGGCAATACTGATTTTGCATATGAATATTTCCTGAAAACAGCTAAAATAGATATCGAAGCTAAGTATAAAGTGTATGTAGGAACTATATTTATGGGTGGATCACATCCGGCGGCTAACGGTGGCGCATGGATGACAGCTGTATTTGGCTTCGGTGGTGTTAAGGCAGGAGATGAGTATGTGACCATTGATCCGAGGTTATATAAAAAATGGAATGCTCTTCAGTTTAATATGATCTATAAAGGGAATAGGTTTAATATAAAAATTACGAAAGATGAAATTGTTATTGATGCCGAAGCGTCAAACAGAAACAGCTGTAAATTCATCGTTACCGGAAAATCTTTAGATTGTGCACCGGGTAAAAAAGAAACTATTAAATATGGATAGTTGCATCTTTCAAATAAAAAAGTCCGAAAATTATTTTCGGACTTTTTTTATTAATTGAAAAATATTTTACCAATGACAAGTAGGGCATTTAAATCTGAAGCTATTGCCTAATAAGAATCCTACAACAATTTCATGTGTATTACCCTGATAATTTCTTAGTCTTGAAGTACTGGCAAAATCATAAGAGTATCCTATGTTCAATGTATTGCTGATATTCACACCGGCCATTGCTGCAAAACCTCCCAACTTATCTGTATGACGATAACTTGCTCCAAACCATAATTTATTTTCATACTGAAATTTCATATTCGCATGAACTTGTACAGGTTCAGGATTGATCCATTGTACTAAAACCGAAGGAAGGAAAGTAAGCCCGCTTGACATTGGAACACGAACACCACCCGATACAAAAGTGTGAGGAACTAAGTAAGTTCCATATTTGCTGTCTTTTACAAATCTTGTTTTTGCCGGCACAATATTTAGCATTGATGCACCCACAAAGAAATCCTGTGAATAGAACCAAAGGCCAACGCCTAATTCAGGTACAGATTTTTTGAGTTCGCCGGTTGCATATCCAATCGCAGGATCATTAGGATCCATTGATGTATTACCCCAATCGATTTTTGAACGATCTACAGTTACACTTGAAAGTCCTGCCTGAAAACCTAATGATAAAGTTGTTTTTGGGCTTAAGCCTTTATGGTATGCGTAAGAAGCCGCAACACTAAAACGGCTAAGATAACCTGTTTTATCATTGATGATACTTAAACCAACACCATGGTGAGTAGGAGATGTTACGTTCTCTTCGTACCAATCATTACCAACAGAATTTTCTCCCGATGGCTCAAAAGAGGTAGGTGTGGTTTTGTAATCAGCCTTACCGATTGGAGCATGTACTGTCATGTACATTGTTTGTGGAGCTCCGGGAATATTCGTCCATTGGTCACGGTAGCTAAGTTTCAGATCTGTATAATTCTCAATACCTGTTAAGGCAGGATTAAGAATATAATTGTTCAGAATGTATTGAGTGTAATAAGGCTTTTGCTGGGCAAAAACATTGCCACCCAGTACAAGCATTCCTACAATCATCAATTTAAACTTATTCATAAAAGCATTTTTTCGTTAATGTTCTAAATCTTATTTGAGGATAGTTATGTAACCTACTTTAGGATCTACCATACCATCTAATTCAATGATATAATAGTAAGTACCTATCGGTAAAGGTTTTCCTTTAAAGTTACCGTCCCAGCCTTTAGGATCGTATTTTCTTGTTTCATAAACAACTTGACCATAGCGGTTAAACACCTGAACTCTTTGTATCGGGAACCTTGGTAATTGTTCTATTATCCAGAAGTCATTTCTACCGTCGTTATTTGGCGTAAATGTATTTGGAACTTTAAAGTCTTGAAGAACCAATACTTTAACCGAACTATCAAATTCACAACCATCTTTTGTTACAACATGCAATTTGTAAGTAATGTCTTCCAATGGTGTACTTACAGGTTTCAAGATCGCAGGATTATCTAAGTAAGTATTTGGCGACCATGTATAGGTTTGTATATTACCTTCAACCGTAGGGTTAAGTGTAACATTATCACCCAATAATACCGTTCTTAAATTATCCATTCTGATCTTCGGTGTAGCATACACGAAAATTGGTTGAGATGCCTGGCTAACACATCCGTTAGTAGCTGTATCGGTATAGGTAATGATATGATTACCCGGACCGGCTAGTAATGGGAAGAATTGGTTAGTGTTGTTAATGATTCCATCTCCGGTAAAGTATGCCGAATCTATCGGAAGACTGTTTGCATCTACAGGTATTGCTATTTGTATTGTGTCTTTTTCTTCACAAATATTTGCAAGAGGAGCAAATTGTAAAGCTGGTGATGCCAATACAGCAATGGTTCTTACAGAATCTTTGAAACAACCATTATTAGAATATGCTCTGATCAATACATCGTAGTTCTTATCAGCCGACAGATCAGGATATTTGAATGTGTAAATGCCTGATGTTACCGGAGCATTATCAACTGTTTTCTTAGTTTGATCGCCTGTATAGTCCCAGAATATTTCTATTTTCGAAACACTTCCAAATCCATTTGGAACAGATTCATTGATCAATGTAACAGGCGTACTGCTACAAAGTCTGTTTGCGTTTACTATACTGTCTTTTGCAATTGGCGCACTAACAGCTGTTACATTTACCGGAGCCCCTGTAGTGGTACATCCCTGATCAGATGTAGCAGTAAGAATTACAGAATACACCCCACCCGCCGGGTAAGCATGTGTAAATGTAGATAGATGCAAGGTATCTGTATTATCACCCAAGCTCCATTTCCAATCTGTGATGCTACCGGAAGTAATAGTACTTGCATCGGTGAAAACTGCGTTTACGTTCGGTAAACAAATATCTGTTACGGTAAATAATGGAACAGGGTTAGGGTATACATTAACCGTTAATCTGAATGTATCGCTATAACAACCTTTGCTGTCTTTCACAACAAGTTTAGCATTATAACTTCCTCCAAGATCATAGGTGTGAGTAGTACCTGCAGTGTTAACTGTTGCAGTTTGTCCATCACCAAAATACCATTTCCATTCAACGATTGTAGCAGGGGCTGTTGCAGTAGAAGCATCAGTAAAGTTGACTACTTTGCCTGCACAACCAACCGCAGCTTGCGTGAATGAAGCAACCGGTAATGGATTGACAGTAACAATTTTTTCAGCTGTATCTGAAGTACAACCTGCAGCAGAAACAAAATAATGTTTGATCGTTTGCGGACCGCTTACAGACCACGAAGCAACCGTATCTTTTTTAGATAATGTACCGAATGAACCGTTGCCCAGATCCCAATACCATGATGCTGCAGTACTTGCTGCTGCTGTGCCGGTGCTTGAGAAAGAAGCAGGACTGTTTAGACAGGTTTCCGTTGGTGCAGTAAAGCTTGCTTTTGGTTGAGCAAAAATATTGCTGATCACTTTTGGTGTAGCCGCATTCGTACAACCATTGATACTGATAGTAGTTAGTTTAACAGTATAAGGGCCAACGCCTGTGAATTGATGGCTTGCAGGAGCTAAACCAATAGTAGTATCTTTTTTAGCACCATCACCATAATCCCAAATATTTTGGAAGCTGGATTGAGTGCCATCTGAAATTGTTGAAGTATTAACAAAAGTTGCAATGCCTGCAGGTAAACAAATATTTGTTGTTGGCAGATCAAAACTTGATGCAGGTGTTGCACTGATCGTAAAGGTTACAGTTGCTCTGTTTGTAGAATCCTGACAACCTTTAGATGATTCTATCCAAAGCGTAGCAGTATACGGACCGGTACCAGTGTATGTATGCGTTACTGTTGCATTGTTTGCATCATCTCTCGTACCATCACCAAATACCCAATGGCGTTTAACAACAGATGAACCTGCCGGTACTGTTGATTTATCGGTGAAGGTTACTTTCTTGATGCTACAATCAATGTCTTTATCAAATAAGTTTACCGGAAGTGCATTTACAGTGATTGTTTTAGAAACTGTATCTGAAATACAACCTACTGCAGAAACAAAATAATGTTTAATAGCAGTGTCGCCGGCAACATTCCAAACACCTACTGTATCTTTTTTAGATACGGCGCCAAAGCCGGTACCAAAGTTCCAGTACCATTCTGCGGCAGTGCTTCCTGTTGCAGTACCGGTTCCACTCAACGCAGCTTTTGCATTTACACAAACTTCTGTTGGTAAAGTGAAATTAGCTTTTGGTTGAGAGAAGATGGTATTGATAGTTTTTTGTGCCGTGCTTGTACAACCTTTACCACTGGTTGCTGTCAGTTTAACTGTAAAGTTGGTTGCTGTTGCATAAGCATGACTAACTGTTGATGGAGCAGGAGCAGCTTGGGTTGCTGTACCCAGGTCACCAAAATCCCATGCATAACTGATCTGACTTTCTGTGCCATCAGCAATGGTAGTTTTATTGGTAAATATCGCTGCATCGTTTGGCAAACAAACTTTTGCAGGAATATCAAAATCTGCAACTGGAGATACACTGATAGTGAATTTTCTAGTGAAGCCAGTGTTACTACAACCGTTACTTGTAGTAACTCTTAATGTTACTGTATGTTCAAGGGCATCATTAAATGTTTGTTTGAATGTTGCACCTTTTGTTACAGGAGATCCATCAATTGTCCAATTATAAGTTGTAACAGTACCGCCATTCGTTACAGACTTATCCGTAAACGTTACTTCCTTAGTAGTACAGTTTACATCAATGTCGAAAGAGTCTTTGGGTAAAGGTACTACTGTTACTTGTTTTGTAAATGGTGCTGCCGGAGAGCAACCTCCTGCAGATTTTACAGTTAAAGAAACTGTATAGTTTCCATCAGTAGCATAAGTATGTGTTACTGTTGAATTAGTATTTGTTACAACCGGACTGCCATCACCAAAATCCCACGTACGGGTATCAATGGTACCTATTGCAATAGTACTTTCATCTGTGAAAGTAGTAGCAGAGCCAAGGCAGGCAGTAGTAGCCGAGAATTTCGGTACCGGGGTAGCCTCTACCGTTATAGTGCTATCTTTTTTGTTTACACATCCAATGGGAGTGGTTACAGTTAGGCTAATATTCTTAACACCTGGTGTTGTATATGTTTGTGCCGGAGGATTTGCACCGTCAAAAGTTTTGCCATCACCGAAACTCCATTTCCAATCGTTTGGAGAACCCGAAGTTCCTGTACCAAAGGATTTATCAGTGAATGTGGTGTTGTCTCCTGTACAAAGCGATGTTTTGCTTATATCAAAATCAGCTTTCAAACCACCGCCAAAATCAATGTTCACACTATCAGACGAGTAACAGCCAACACTATTTAAAGTAGTAAGTTTTACTTTGTATGCGGTAGTTGTGGTACCCGGGTAAGTGTGAGTCTGTGGAGTTAGAGGGCTTGTGGTTGAAGTTACGTTATCACCAAAATCCCATTTCCAGCTCAATATGTTTGTACCAACCATTGGTATTGTATCTGCAGTGAATACAACCGTTGGGTTATTACATTTCGGATCGGCTTGTAAGTTTAAATTATCCTGACCTACGTTTACCAAAATTGTTTGTCGGTCTTCACCCGGACAATCTGTGAGAAAATTACCATAGGCTGTAACACTGAATCTATACAACGCATTTTCATTAAATGTATATGGTACCGGTGAAGAGTAGATGTAGAATGTACGTCCGTCAATAACCTTAGTACCTTCATATACAGCTTTACCGCCGGATGTTGCACCGTCTTTCGGCACATTCGGAGAAACTCTTACATCATTAGGGTACCAAACAATTTTGTCAACTAAGCTTGGATTATGAGGGAATCCAATTTTTAGCGTTATTGGAGTTCTAACACAAGTTCTTACAATTGTACTGCTTGAGTCTCCACCTTGTGGGTTAACAGAAAATTTATATGAAGAAAGGTTTTTAACCGCTGTACCTGCATTGAAACCATAGCTTTCTCCATCACCATAACCATAAGCAATGGCAACAAATCCTGTATCTGCAGTTAATGAGTGTTTCATTTTAGATGTTACCGGAAGAGATGCATAAGAGTAACCTGCATCTTGAGGATGCGGTTTAAATGTACCTGCTGCAGGTGTTGCGCCATCCAATTTAAAGGTACTTGCCTTAGAGGAAGGAATGATCACATTCATAAAACTGTTGTAAGCACCCGAACCATCAATGATACTTTTTCCTGATGTAGGAGAGAAGAATACAACATTTGAAATAGATTGTTCTACCGGACTTAAAATGATCATTTCCGGACCACCATCAATACCTGTTTGCGTAGTACAATCCGGTGTTAATTGGAATTGACTTACGTTAATTGGTTTATCACTTGTAATTGATAAAGGAAGGGCACTTTGATATTGATAATATATCGCAGAGTTATTTACCTTAACCAGGTTTGCTGTGGTTAAAGCAACACCATTTACCTTAACTATTGATGTAGAATCCTGGAAGTAAATACGGAAATAGTTAGGGGTAGAATTCGTTGTTGGAGCTGTTAAGTATTTAGTACCCCATGCAACTGAAGGGAACATTTGTTGTATCATATGATCCGAGCCGGTAGATTGAGTACATGTTAAACCTCCAACCAAACAACGTCCATTACCACCAAATACGGTGATCTTCTTATCGCAAGTTGTAGAAACTTTGGTACCACTCAGATCAAGTCCATTACCTGCCGGACTGAAACCACCAATTGCATTAAACACCTGACCTTTATTAAGTGTAACCGTATAAGTACCACTGGCAGCATAGGCAGTATTAGCAGGAGTCGTCAAATTTTCATTGAACAATGATGCCGGAGATGCATCAATGATTGGTCGGGTAGGCTTAAACGTTACTACCGTATTATCTTCATTTGCAATTACAAAGAAGAAAGAGTTTGGATTGCTGTTATTGCTTTCTCCACCAAATGCCTGCACAGTATAAGATGAATTCCATGTATTGGTAGGGAATACCATCGCTCCTGCAGCTGTATTTCCATGTGTATATGAATGCATATGAACAGCTACCGGAATATTTTTCTCTGTATATACATGGATAGATTTATTACTTATACCGGTAGAGAATAACCTGGCATCAGGTAAACCACCCGGGTTGGTTGCATCCGTTGCATCTCCCGTTGGGAAGCCGGTGAAAGCATAAGATCCACCCGGAGCAATATCCATTTGTTGAGCATATCCACCACTAGTAAGGTCACAGTGTACTCTTACAGTTTGGGTCGTGCTAGGATTTGTAACATATACGCTTAAACGACATTCATCAGCATCACCTGCCTTACGGCTCATTTTTTCCTGATAACCAAAACCTAAATAGAAATCGGTTCCGGCATTAGAAACATCATCAGGAGATTGTATTACGTTACCTTTTAGTATAACCTGATCGGCATCACCTACAGCAACTCCAGGGGCACTATGCGTAACTACAGCATTGAATGCACCGAACGATGCTGCAGAGAATTGAACAAAAATTGGTGTTTTAGGAACTTTTCCTCCTGAATATGGTAATGTAATAGAGTTGCTGAATCCTGTACTTCCGTTCAATGAAATTTTAAATCCACCGGCCGGCACAGAAATCGTAATTACACCCGATGCAGGTGATAAATTATTACCTGTCAGATAATATTGTGATACCAAAGAATTGGCACCAAATAAAATATCTCCAAAATCCAATGTTCCCGGTATTGCAGTTAATGTTGGAACAGGAAGACCGGTTTTAAAACAGGTATCTGCACTATAACCATAGCCCTGTGCATTATGAGCGTATGCCTTTACACAGTAATTTGTGTTAGGTTGTAAACTTTTAATAAGATCGGTAAATGAGTTTACTCCTGACCCTAATGCCATTATTCCGTTATTGGAATTGTAAGTCGGGTTTGGATTTAGACTCCATATAAATCCTTTCTCATCTACATAACTACCTCCACTATCCGGAACATTGCCTGTTGCATTTACTTTATTTGAAGAAATTGAGTTCAATTTTATTGTTGCAGTCGGCGGAGCCAGCGGTTTTGTTGTAAAGTTCTTCACAGCGCCAAGATGAACACTATTATCCAAGCCAATAGCATAAGCTTGATAAAAATAAGTTACACCTGGAGATAAAGGGCCAATTGTATCTGTAAAAGGTCCGTTGTCTGCAGGACGTGTCCATGTTTTTGTTGTTAAAGCTGTATCGGCTTTGGTATTGGTTAATGGAGATGCACTCCAGATAATACCGGTTGCCAATAAAGGAAGTGTACCCGGCGCTACCGTGCCGCTTGTAGCAGCATTGGTAATACCTGGGACAACGCCTCCGGTTGTAACGGTAGGAACAGTACCCGTTGGTTGATAAACAATAATATCATCTATTGTTGATGTGCTACCACCTGAATTGAAAATACCTACACGAACCGGACCGGTAACACCTGTGAAGTTTACACTATATGAAGTAAAGACGGTATTAACCGGAAACGATGAAGAAAAATTGGCAAAATTTCCCGGAATTGGGTTTGCGCTTGAATACGTAGGTTGACCGGCTTTTGTATCCGTTGCAACACCTACAGTGAAAGGAGAATTCATTACAGCCCAAAATGTAACACTTACAATTGCAGATGAAGTAACAGGTGTGATCAGGTAGCCACTTGACCCTAATCTTATACCACGGGTAGCAGAATGCACATTTCTTAATCTTGTATCGCTGGTAGTAGCCGCTTTTGAATACCACCATACACCATTATTTGGAACGGTATTTATTGAAGTAGTGGTAGAAGAACTAGCAGTATAGTAGGTCATTGTGCTACTTACAGATGTACCTGTAACCGTAACCTGACCACTGGTGGTTGGATTAATGCCTGTACCCCAATCCGGTTCTTCAAAACCTTCATTGATAATTTGTGCTTTACTATCTGTAAAAAGCCCGAATGTAAAAAGGATTAAAAACAGGGATCCGAGCAGGCCAACAGTAGATTTTTTCATAAATGTAATCGTTAGTAATTTATTGATATAGAGCCCGTTTTTGGCAAAACGCTGCCCAAGTATAAAAAAGAGTCCGCAAATCTATTCTTTTTTCATCTGAAAAGAGGTATTTGATATGAAGTTTGCAGCATGCGGACAGCTATATTTTTACGCAATCGTTCCCGAATTTGCCTGATTTTTTTATCGGTTGGATGGATGCTTCCGGTAAAACTATTTTAATGTTAAAAAAAGCCCGGCTCTTTGTTCCGGCAAATCATAGAACATATAAAGAATTCTTACTGAAAATTTTTGCTTTTACAGAGGATTGAATAAGGTAACGGCAAAGAATAGTTGTTTTTATTTTTTCTTTTTTTCAGTTTTTGTAGAAGAGTCCCTCACACAAAGTTCTGTATGCAAAACTTTTGTTTCAAATTGTGTAACAGGTCTTTTGCTTTCTATCAACTGAATTAATAATTCAGTAGCCATTTGTCCCATTTCAAATGCTGGTTGCTTAACAGCAGATAAAGACGGATTTAGTAATTCAACCAACCCCGAATTGGTGAACCCGATAATGCCAACATCATTCGGAACGGAAATACCTAATGACTTGAAAGTAGCCAGACAACTGGTTGTTACACGATCGCTGGCAGTAAAAATTGCATCCGGTTTTTGTTTCAAACTTAGTAATTCTTTAACGGCGCCTTCAACTTCGGCTAATATCATTCCACCATGATTACAATATTTTATATAAGATTCATTCAATGGAATACCATTCTTTGCCAATGCATCTTTATAGCCTTGTAATCTTTCTTTTGTAATTGATAAATGAGATGAACTAGTAAGATGAGCAATTTTTTTAAAACCTGATTTTATTAAATGCTCTGTAGCATCATAAGCTCCTTTGTAATTATCTACAATTATTTTATGTGTATCTATTTCATCGGTGATCCTGTCGAAAAAAACCATTGGCAAACCTTTTTCATGCAAACTTTTAAAATGGTCAACATTTTCTGTTTCGGTAGAAAGCGAAACCAGCAGTCCGTCAACAGATCTGGATGAAAGGTGTTGCATATTTACAATTTCTCTTTCATAAGACTCATGACTTTGTGAAATGATAACGTGATATCCTCTGTTATACGCAATAGATTCTATACCGTTAATAGCCTGAGAAAAAAAGTTGTTGGCAATTTCAGTTACAATGACACCAATAGAGCGGCTTCTTCTTTCCTTTAAACTTAAAGCAATAGGGTTGGGGCGGTAGTTGAATTTCTCTGCATATTCCAGTACCAGTTTCTTGGTTTCAGGGCTAATTTCATAACTGCCTCGTAAGGCTCTGGATACTGTAGAAGTAGAAAGTCCTAAGGCTTTAGCAATGTCTTTTATGGTTATGGCTTCGTACATTTAATACTTGTTTTTCATCGTTTTATCAAATCCTCACTTACAACCGTTCGATGTTTCAAAGATAAAGTTTTTATCTGCTATATAAATATCGTGATTTTAAACTTTAATTGCAAACGATACCGAGAACGATTGCATAAATATTTAGGTTAAATAGGTCGTTCTCAATACAAAATGGTGATAAAATTGATTGATATTTGTTTGTGTAAATTACGTAAAAGCAGCATCTTAGTAAAATGATTGCTCTTATTATTTTGTATATTTAGATAAAAACTTGCTGTATGAAGAAACTATTAGTAGTAGTGCTTGCTTTTTTTGCTCTGCCCGTGAGCCTTTTAGCCCAACAAACCATTAAAGGAAAAGTAGTAGATGAGGAAGGGAACGGTGTTCCTAACGCTACTGTTGTGCAGGTTAAGGGAACCAAAAAAGGTACCCAAACTGATGCCTCAGGAAATTTTACTCTGGCTTTAAAAGAGAACGGTACAACTTCGTTGACTGTTTCCTCTGTTGGTTATGCAACCAACACCTTTGTTGTAAAAACCGGTGTTGATCCCGTTATTACTTTAGAAAAAAAGGCTGTGTTGAATGATGAAGTTGTAGTTGTAGGTTACCAATCGGTAAAACGTGGTGATATGAAAGCTGCGGTAGCAACTCTTGGTTCAGGACAGTTAAAAGATATTCCTGTTTCTTCAGCAGCAGAAGCATTAACCGGAAAACTGGCCGGTGTACAAGTAGTAACTTCTGAAGGTTCGCCAGATGCGGAAATAAATATCCGTGTTCGTGGTGGTACTTCTCTAACACAAAATAACTCACCTATTTATATTGTAGATGGTGTTCAAACTGAAGACGCCTTAAAATCTATTGCTCCGCAGGATATTGAAAGTATAGATGTGATTAAAGATCCTTCTATATTATCTATCTATGGTGCAAGAGGTGCTAATGGTGTTGTTGTAATTACAACAAGAACGCCAAAAGCGAAAAAATTCACTGTTACTTACAATGGTTTTGTAGGTATGAGAGAATTACCAAAAACTTTGGATCTTATGGATCCTGCCGAGTTTGTAGAGTATCAATATGAGAACTATTTAACTCGTTCTGATACTGCTGGTTTCTTCGATTCATATAGCCCGATTGACAGAACTTTTGCAGGTTTGAAATCATTTAAAGATTCCACTGCAGTTAACTGGCAAGATGAAGTTTTTGGTCGTAAAGCATTTAACCAAACACACAATGTGAGCATTGCAGGTGGAACAAAAACTACCCAACTTACATTTGGTTATACGCACAATGATGAAGATGCCATCATGATCAACTCAGGTTTTAAAAGAAATCTTTTGAATTTTAAGATTACTCAAAAATTAGCAAGCTTTATTAAAACATCTGCAAACATTCGATATACCGATCAGGTTGTAACAGGTGTTGGTGTATCTTCTTCAAAAGAAGGTCAAGGGCAAAACCGTTTAAGAAATGCGATCCGTTACAGACCGTATATCCCTTTAGGTACTGATATAGATGATTTTGATGAAACCCTGTTTGATGAAACTGCGGAAAACGGATTGAATTTATACAATCCTGTGTTATTAGCTTACAGTGAATACAAAAAAAACTACACTAAAATTTTCAATATCGGTGGTAGTATCGATGTGTCGTTTACAAAATACTTATCATTTAAAACAACACTTGGTTACAACAGCAGTAATAATGAAGTGTTGGAACATTACAATACATTTACACAAGAAGTTCGTGGTAATCCGGCGGCTAACAGATTACCTATAACAGGTTTTAACAATGGAGAAAAAATCTCTGTAAATAATTCAAATGTATTGACCTTTAATGTTAACAAACTGATCAAGAAAAAATCATTTAAAAAACATCATGATTTGATCATGCTTGTTGGTCAGGAAACATATAAAGTAATAAACAAACAAACCAACAGAAGATATGGTAATGCGGTAGATACACTTTCTGCAAAAGCAAGTGTTCAAAGAACAAGAGCAGGAAGTCCGGTTGGTGTATTGTTTTTAAATTACCCTACTTATACAGAAGAAGAATCAAGATTGGCATCTTTCTTCGGTAAAGTTGATTACACGCTAAATAAAAAATATTCTGCTACTTTCTCTGTAAGATCTGATGGAGCATCTGTATTAGCTCCGGGCCACAGATGGAATACTTTCACTGCAGGTGCATTAACATGGATCATGTCTCGTGAAAATTTCTTCCAAAAAGCTTTCTCTCCAAGATTGATCAATGATTTTAAAGTGAGATTCTCTTATGGTGGAGCAGGTAATGCAAAAATTGATCCTTTCTTATATCTGCCGGTATTCTCAAGTCAGGTAATAAATCCTACAAGTGGTACCAGTACTTATACATTGAGTTATTCAAGCGGTACTGGAACCGGTACAAATAATATCGGGTACGGTTCTCCGTATTTGTCTAACGGGTTATTGAAATGGGAAACAACAACAACTAAAAACTTAGGATTTGATCTAGGTATGTTCAAAAATCGTTTCCAGTTATCAGTTGATATTTATAAAAACACAACCAAAGACTTGTTGTTGCTACAAACCATACCTGCTACATCAGGTTATACTTCTCAAATTCAGAACGCAGGACAAACAACCAACAAGGGTATAGATGTTCAATTGACTGCTACAGTAGTTGATAAAAAGAACTTTACTTGGTCTGCTAATTTCAATATTGCATTCAATAAAAACAGAATTGATGAAGTGGGTAGTTTCAACCCATTACAATATAGTGGCTGGAGTGTATTAAAAGAATCTTTACTAGATTACAATGCAGGTAAAGGAATGCCGGTAGGCGAAATGTATGGTTTTGTATCTGACGGTTTTTACACTACAGATGATTTCACATACAATGCAAGTGCAACTCGTGGTAACAGATATGTATTGAAGAAAAGCACAACTGCCCCTTATACAACGATCAATGGTACAAATATTCAGCCGGGTATGCTTAAATTGAAAGACTTGAATGGAGACTCATTGGTTACAGATGCTGATAGAACGGTTATCGGTCATGCACAACCTAAATTCACCGGCGGTTTAAATCAACAGTTTAGTTTCTTTAAACGTTTTGATCTAAGTGTTTTTGTAAACTGGGTAGTTGGTAACGATGTATACAATGCAAATAAAATTGAGTTTACCAGCGGATACACTAAAAGCGCTAATATGCTTGCGTTGATGAACGACAGATGGAAAATTGCCGACGAAAACGGAAACAGCTTAAGAGATACCACGCCGGATGTTTATGCAGCATACAATGCAAATGCTAAGCTATGGGCACCAAGTACTGCTTCGGGTGGTTTAAATGTAACTTCTTGGGCAATTGAAGATGGAAGTTTCTTGCGTATCAATAACGTTAGCTTAGGCTATAATTTTGCTCCAGCTGTTTTAAAGAAAATTAAAGTAACTAAATTAAGAGTATATGCAACTGTAAATAATCTGGCTGTTATTACAAATTATTCGGGTTACGATCCGGAAGCAAATACTAGAACAAGGAATCCGTTGACACCGGGTGTAGATTATTCTGCATATCCTCGTAGCCGTTCTTATGTTGCAGGTATTAATCTTACATTTTAATTGTCATTGAAAAAGTATAAAAAATTAGTTATGAACTTATATAAGAAAATCCAACGAATAAGCTTACCGGTAGTGATTTTTACACTGGTAATTGTAGCCTCTTCATCATGTAAAAAATATCTTGATGTTGAACCCAAAACAATTGCAGGTAATGCTGAAACGATCTTTGTGCATCCTGATACCGTTGAAAAAATAATTTATGGTATCTATGATGTAATGCAGGGAGATTATGGTTTAGGCGGCAACCGTCTTACAATTATGTATCCTTATGATGATGATTGTATGATGTCAAGCTCTGCTGCATCAGACCTCACCTCAAGAGGTTTTTATAATCACTTCAATATTTTCCCTACATACGATAACGTATTGTTTAAAAATGTTTGGTTATGGTTCTTTACCGGTGTAGAAAGAGCGAACACAGCCATTTACTATATACCAAGAATGACTTTGTACACAAGTGGTACAGCAGATGAAAAAGCTAAATTGAAAAGATTCTACGGAGAGGCCTTAACATTAAGAGCCATTTATCTTTCTGAATTAGTGAAAATGTGGGGAGATATTCCAGCATCTTTCTTACCGGCATCACAAACACCGGACCTTTATATGGAAAGAAGAAACAGGTTTGAAATTTATGATCAGATCTTGGCTGATCTGGATCTTGCAGCAAATGAATTGCTTCCATGGAGAGACGAAATGGGAGGAATTGATCCGGATAGAATTACAAGAGGTTATGCAAAAGGTTTAAGAGCCAAAATTGCATTGTTTGCAGGTGGGTATTCTTTAAACCAAGATGGTACTACTTTCAGACAATCAAATTATCTTGATTACTATGCGATCGCTAAAAAAGAAACTTCAGAATTAATGGCGAACAGATCAAGACATACTTTGAACCCAAGCTATAAAGCGGTGTTTAAAGATGCAATATTGGCTCATGCTTTCGAACCAAACGGAGAAATTCTTTTTGAAGTAAGCTCTCGTTTTCAAGGTGGTAAAACAGGTAGTAAGTTAGGGTACGATTGCGGACCAAGAATGACTACAGGTACAACAGGTAATGGATTTATCCGTGTTTCGCCAACGTATTTTTATATGTTTGATTCTACAGACGAGAGAAGAGATGTAACCATTGCTCCTTATAAAATTACACCTACTACTTTGGTGAGAGTACCACAAGCTTGTGGTGACTGGTACGATGGTAAATTCAGAAGAGACTGGATCACTAATACTTCATTTGATATTTACACTAACCAAAATCTTGGTTTGAATTTTCCATTAATGCGTTTCTCTGATGTGTTGTTAATGTATGCAGAAGCAGAAAACGAATTGAATGGCCCAACTACCAGTGCTTTGGATGCTATAAATGAAGTAAGATTAAGAGCAAAAGCTCCTGCACTTACGCTTCCGGGTTCTAAAGCAGCGATGTTTGATGCTATAGTAAAAGAAAGAGCATTGGAATTAGGTGGTGAAGCGATCAGAAGATACGATCTGATCAGATGGAATTTGATGGAAACTAAATTAAGAGAAACTAAAAACACATTGGATCAAATAGCAAGAGGGATCAATTTTCCTCTTGAATATAGCATCCCTGCTCCTTATGACACATTGCCACGTGTAATGTATTTGAAAGATGATGTAGCAAATGGAGGTTTGGCTGCTGGTAATTCTTATTACCATCCGTACAAATCATCTGACCCTACAATTGGAGGATATACTAAGATCAACTGGATCTCCTCTATTGCATCGTCTAGTACAATAACTGAAACAAACCCAAATGGTATGATTGGTTTACATTCAAACTATGCATTAGGTGGGTTGCCATTGGGTAATGGCTTTGGTTTTATTCATGGAACACATGAATTATTACCGATACCAACATTTGCAATTACAACAAATCCGAGGGTAACTCAAAACCACGGATATTAATATTTTTTCTGAAAGGCTGAATTTATTCAGCCTTTCTTTTTTGTTTATAACGATAATGTGTACACGATGAGAGTTCTTTCTGTTTTTGTTTTTCTATTTTTCATTTTTCATTCTGTAAAAGCGCAACAAATAGCTTTCCCTACAGCAGAAGGAATGGGGAAATACACAACCGGTGGCAGAGGTACACCAACAGTGCCTACGACAGTAATGGAGGTTACTAATTTAAACGACGATAATCTTCCCGGAAGTTTAAGGTATGCTGCAACTAAGAGCGGTATTACACACCGTACAATTGTATTCAGAGTGTCCGGTACCATTCGTCTTACTTCAAGATTGGTATTGAACAGACCCAATACTACCATTGCAGGTCAAACAGCTCCGGGTGATGGTATTTGTATTGCGGATTATCCCGTATCCATCAGTGCCGACAATTTGATTATACGCTATTTACGTTTTCGCCTTGGCGACAAAAATCAAAATCTTGGAATGGTGAATGGCAGTGGAGATGGCGATGCGTTAAGTGGCACCGGTCATAAAAATATCATCATTGATCATTGTACTATGAGTTGGAGTAATGATGAAGCATTTACGGTATACGATGGAGATAGTACAACTTTACAGTGGAATATCTTAAGCGAACCGCTTAATTACTCATACCATTTTGAATCAGGAGATTCAGATTTTGAACGCCACGGTTATGGAGGTATCTGGGGAGGTAAACATACAACAGCACACCACAATTTGATTGCTCATGTTAAAGGAAGAGCACCAAGGTTTTGCGGAAGCCGTTTCATGGGAGACGGTGCTACACCCGGTTTGGAAAACGTTGATTTTAGAAATAACGTTATCTATAACTGGCAGGATTATAATGTTAATGGCGGCGAAGGTGGAAATTACAACGTTGTAAATAATTATTACAAATTTGGCCCGTCTACATCAACTACTGCTGCAAGAAAATTCATGATCATCAATCCCGGTAAGAGTTCAACACTGCCTTATGGTAAATATTATCTTACGGGTAATTATGTCGAAGGTTCAACGGCTAACACAAATAGTAACTGGTTAGGAGCTTTAATGGATGGAGCAAGTGGTGCTACAAATATTGCTGCAGCTAAAGCAGCTGCAACAGCAACTGTAGCTTTTCCCTGGTTGGCCATACCTGACGAATCTGCTGCAGATGCCTATACTAGAGTGCTGAAAAATGCAGGCTGTGTATTGCCTAATAGGGATACTTTAGATGCAAGAATTGTAAATGATGTAATCAATGGCACAGGTAAGATCATTGATGTACAAGGAGGTTATCCGGCACATAGTACAAATACTCCTGCAGGTTTTGCTGCTACCTTGAATGCATGGCCAACACTGGCTTCGGCTCCGGCCCCGACCGATAGCGATAAAGATGGTATGCCCGATGAATGGGAGCAGCAAAGAGGTTTGAATAGTAATAATGCTACGGATAGAAACGGATATCACAGTAACGGATACACGAATATTGAAAATTGGTTGAATGGTGATACGATTGTTGCATACGGTAAGATCAATAACTGTGTAACTGCAAGAAAAATAAATGCCTCCGCAACCGGACTATGGCTGCATGCAAAAGATACCACTTATACAAGATTGATCAGTACCGATACAAATAATCTTGTAGCTTCTATTTTTGATAATGCCGCTTTAGGAGAATTTAATGTCTCTTACTATACAACAGGTACGGTAAGGAATTACGCCTCTATTCGTCCTTATTTAAATAGAAATATTACAATAACAGCAGCTTCGCCAATTTCAACTCCTGTGAATGTAAGGATCTATTTCACAGAAGCTGAATTTAATGCATTAAAAGCTGCCGATCTTTCAATTATTACTGTTGCCGATCTGAACGTGTTAAAAGTGGCTAACAATAATTGTCCTACTGCTCTTACAGCTGTACCTGAAGTAATTGCCCCATCGGCATATGGTACATATGGTACTTATCAAAAAGGGTATTACTTAGAATTTACAACTTCTTCTTTCAGTACTTTCTTTATCGGGGGTAAAATATATTTTCCTGTTCCGGTAAAACTTGTATCATTCAACGCAGTACAAAATAACGGTGTGGTTAAAACCAATTGGTCAACCAATAACGAGATCAATGCACAAAAATTTATCGTTGAAAGGAGTAATGATGATCTTTCATTTACTGAGATCGGTACTGTTGTAGCAGGAAATCTGGCAACGCTCAATAATTATAATTTTACTGATCTTGATCCGATCAATGGGATTAATTATTACAGATTGAAAATGATCGATAGGGATGCTGCATTTACTTACAGCAAAACAATTGCAGTTAATTATAAAAAAGAGATATCTTCATTTGCTGTAAATCCTAATCCTGTAAAGAATATTTTAAAGCTCAGCTTTCCTCAAAGTAATTCTGCTGGTGTGTTAACTATTTTTGGTAGTGATGGAAGAAAGCTGCTGATTGAAAAAATTAAAGCGAATTCCACTGGTCAGTTGTTAGATGTTGCATTTTTGAATAAAGGAATCTACTCTGCTGTTTTAGTGTCAGACAATAAAGTTCAAACAATTAGATTTATTAAAAACTAATCATTAAATATTTTGCTATGTTAAGCTCTAAAAAAATATTTGTTTTCGTTATTGCTTTCTTTGCCATTTCAACTGTACAGGCATATGATCTAATCGTTGCACAGGATGGTAGCGGTAATTATACAACGGTGCAGGCAGCGATCAATGCAGCACCTAATAATTCATTGGTGCCTTATACTATTTTTATCAAGAACGGAAAGTACAGAGAGAAAATTACTGTTGCTTCTTCTAAAACCTTCATTCAATTGGTAGGGGAAAGTGTTGCCAATACTATATTATATTATGATGATCCTGCGACTGTGCTTGGAACACAAAACTCGGCTAGTTTTAGTATTAATGCAAATGATTTCTCTGCAATCAATATCACTTTTGCTAATACTTATGGAGACGGATCGCAGGCAGTGGCTGTATTAGTAAATGCCGATAGAGCAGCATTTAAAAACTGTAGGTTTTTAGGTAATCAGGATACGCTGTATGCGAAAGGAAGCGGTACGCCAAAGCATTATTTCTATAAATGTTACATAGATGGAAATGTAGATTTTATTTTCGGAAGTTCTGTTGCGTTGTTTGATAGTTGCTATGTATATGCTAAATCAAGATCATCTAATGGTTCATCTTACATTACTGCAGCCAATACAACTGCCGGTCAAACATACGGGTATGTATTTAAGGATTGCATACTGCCATCTAATACTGGAAATACGCTTTATTATTTAGGAAGACCCTGGGGAAATGCAACAGGAAATACCAGCGCAGAAAACAAAACGGTTTTCATCAACCCAAAATACGGAACAAATCAGATTCAACCTACTGGCTGGAGTACCTGGGATGCAGGTACTATTACTAGTCAGATCACTTATGCTGAGTACCAGCCTAAGAATCTAGACGGTACTGCAGTAAATACTGCTTCAAGAGTAGCATGGAGTCAGCAATTGGGTGATGCATCTGCATATACTTATGCATCTATGTTCGGGTCTTGGGACCCATGTACTGCATATGGATTCTGTACTTATCAACCGAAAGATATTGCCGTATCGAACTTCAGAGCAACAAAAGGGGCATCTACATCACAGATCGATTGGAATATCAGTTGGCCAATGACCGGCATTACGTACAGATTATTTCGTTCGTCCGATAACGTTAGTTTTACGGAAATTTACAACACAACTGCTGCGAATGATACAGCTATCAATTTTAAATATACCGACCCGGGTTTGCCTGCAGCCGGACAAAAATATTATTACTATGTAAGTGCATCGCTTGCAGGATTTGCAACACATAATACAGATACTGTTCTGGTTTCAAGTAAACAAACAATCAGTACGTCGGCAACATCTGTAAGTGCTTTTGCTCAACAATTGGGCTCGCCAACAGATCCAAAATCATACACAGTTTCCGGTGTTAATCTTACCGGTAATATAACTATTACGCCTCCTGCTAATTTCGAAATATCAGATGATGCCGGCGCCAACTGGCATACAAATGCGTCACCGATCATATTAACTCCTGTTTCAGGAACCATTACTAATAAATCTATTTTGGTTAGATTGAATGCAGGTGCATTGGGAGATTTTTCAGGAAATATTGTTCATAGTTCTGAAAATGCAGATGATGTGAACGTTGCTGTTTCTGGAACAACTGCATTGGTAGTACTTACACCTGTAACATTGATACATTGGCCGTTAACGCTAAATCAAACAAATTCAGATTCAGCAGCTGCAAGATCTTTAAGTGTACAGCCTAACAGCAGTAGACTTAATAATCTTGTCTTGTCTAACGGAACTCAAGTGCCTGCTGTTCCTGCTTATTCCAATTTATATGGTCAGGCTTTCAATGCAGGTATTTTAGGCAATGGTTTGTGGAGTGTTGCCGGAAATGCTGGGAATGGAGGTACATTGAACAGAAATTTTTATGAAGAGTTTGTTGTTAAACCGATTACCGGAGAGTCTGTTAGAGTGGATTCTATTATAAGCTATTTTAATTTCTTCGGAGCAGCCGGTACTACTTCAAATTTTGGGTTTAGATACGGCTGTGTTTGGTCTAGAAGCAGCTTTACAGTAGACTCGGCAGATGTGATCAGTTGCGACTCTTCGGGAGTAGTTACAACACCTGTAACATCTGCCCGTAAGGGAGGCTTTGCAGATTATTTACTCATCAATACAAAATCAGATGGAACTGGCCCGGTAAGTCGCTTTGCTTTTACCCTTGCTAATGGAGGAGTAACACTTAATTCAGGCGATTCGCTAACATTCAGACTGTATTTCAGTTGTGGATCGGGAAGTGCCGGCAGATATGGCACTCTGAAAAATGTAATGGCCCGTGGGGTAGTCTTATCAACTACACCGGTAAAGCTGATCTCATTCACCGGGGGCGTAAACAATAATAAGAACACGTTATCGTGGAATACAACCTGCGAAACCAGCGTAAAAGACTATATCATCGAAAGTAGCGCTAACGGCAAAGAGTTTAATAGCATTGGATCTATCAGGTCTAATGTTTCTTGTAATGCCAATAAATACCAATTTGTAGATGATCGTGTAGCGTCAGGCATGGTATTTTACCGTTTAAAGATCATAGATATTTCAGGCAAGATCACTTATAGCGCTATATTGAAAATCAGTACACAATCCAAGGTATTTAATATTAATATTTACCCTAATCCGGTAAGTAACGAATTGCTTATTACCTATCCGAGGGCTTCCACAGAAAGCAGTGTTTTGATCAAATCGCTTGAAGGCAAAAATATCATATCCCAAAAATTGCCTGCCGGAACTTTAGCCACATCCATTGATGTTTCTAAACTGCCTAAAGGGGTTTATTTGGTTACATACAATAGTAATGGAGAATCAATTACCAAGCGACTTGTAAAGCAATAAGCGCTACTAAAAACTTTATGAATTATAAACGGGAGCGAATAAATTTTTGCTCCCGTTTTTTGTTTAATTTCATCCTTTATTGAGGGAAAAAAGAGATGCTCCGATTTGTCATCGTTTTCGGCATCGTTTGCGTAGAAAAACATCCTAAAATGCTTAAAAATAGCTGTTTTAATAGGTAATTTTATGCTTGCTCTGCCATTGTTACCTACCTCTATACAAGTAATAGTGCCATAGCGGAATGTATTACCCCTTATAAAAAAATATTTACTTACACAAAAACACAATTATGAAAAAGTTCTTTACACTATTTTCTTCAGGCTTATTGTTGGGCTTAGTTCTTGCAACAAACGCAAATGCACAGGTTAACGATGTTTATTTTGCTGAAGGTTTTGACGGAGGTTTACTTAGTACGTTGAACCCGTCAAGTAGCACTTCAAACCCGAACAAATATTCTGGAGCAGGAAAAAACAGTGGAGATTGGTTTGTAAACTGGACGTACAGAACAACCGGTACATCTTGTGCAAATATTACATTTGCCGGAACGCCTCAACCAAATTCACCAATGCACATTAGAATCTTAAATCCAACAACTTCGGCTATTCCATTTTTGGATGCGCCAACAAACACAATAAAAGATACAGCCTATATCATCTCTCCGGTTGTTGATTTTGGTATTGGTAGCCTTAGCTATTCATCTTCAAATGCACGTAGATTGATTTTCTGGACAACGGAAGATGCAAACAATACTACAAACCCAACAACTCCTGGTGCTACCGGTTGGACTAAAGTAATTACTGTTCCCGGTTTAGTAAATTTATGTACAGATACAACGATCCAAATTAACAAGGCTGCAGCTAAAAGAGTAGCAATTTCTATTTCTCAGAACTCTTCTATGGATATGGATAGCATCACTCTTAGAAGCTTCTTAACGATTACTCCGGTTAAATTTGGTTCTATCAATGCTATTAATGCAAACGGAATTAATAAAATTACCTGGACAAGTGAAACAGAGATCAATACAAAAAATTATATCATCGAACGTTCTGTAGATGGCATCAACTTTACACAAGTAGGTACATTGGCTGCAACTGGTGCTACTAAATATGTTTGGATGGATAATGCTTCTTTAACAGGAAAAGCATTTTATCGTGTTAAAGGAATTGATCAAAACGGAGCGGCTAATTTCAGTTCTATCGTAAAAACCGGAGCAACAGCAAAAGCTCAGGAATTAACAGTAGCTCCAAACCCTGTTAAAAACGGTCAGTTGAATTTACAAATGGCTAATTTTTCAAAAGGACAATACACAGTAAATATCTATAATAACGCAAGTCAAAAAGTATTTACAAAAGTTTTGGCGAACGATGGTGGTACTACTTCACAACTGGTGCAGTTACCTTCTACACTTAAAAGTGGTGTTTACAATTTACAGTTGTTAGGCGATGCTGTTAAAATGACAAAACGTTTAGTGGTAGAATAAGTAGTAAATGCATTTGAAAAGAGGCTGCGATTTGCCGCCTCTTTTTTCTCTCACAGAGTATTCGCATTACTCACAGACGGTAAATAAGTTCTGTGTATCCTGTGACCTCTGTGAGATTTTTTTTTAAAGGGAACATGTGTATTAAATTATAGAAGCGGAAGGATAGTAGCTAAACTTTATAAACTCTAAGCCTTCTAAACAAAGAATTATGAACTTATTCGATCTCAAAGGAAAAGTAGCATTGGTTACCGGTTGTAACAAAGGCATAGGTAAAGCAATGGCTATTGGTCTTGCTGAAGCCGGTGCAGATATCATTGGTGTATCTGCCAGTATTGAATTAAGCGGTAGTGAAATTGAGAAGGCAGTAGTTGCTTTGGGAAGATCTTTTAAAGCCTATCAATGTGATTTTAGTAGTAGGGATTCATTAAAAGCATTTATCGAAAAAGTAACTACGGAAAATAGCAAAATCGATATTCTGGTAAATAATGCCGGTATGATCTTACGTAATCCGGTTGCTGAGCATAGCGATGAGTATTGGGATAAAGTATTATCTGTAAATCTGGATGCACCCTTTATTCTTACTCGTGAGATAGGAAAAAAAATGTTGCAGCAAGGAAGTGGCAAAATCATTTTCACAGCATCGCTTTTAAGTTTTCAGGGAGGGGTTTTTGTGCCGGGTTATGCAGCTAGTAAAGGAGCTGTTGCAAGTTTAATAAAGGCATTTGCCAACGAATGGGCAGGAAAAAACATCAATATAAATGGAATAGCTCCGGGTTACATTGCAACGGATAATACCGAAGCGTTAAGAAATGATCCTGAAAGAAGTAAATCTATTTTAGGCAGAATACCGGCTAATCGTTGGGGAGAACCCGAAGATTTTAAAGGTGTAACGGTATTCCTTGCGTCAGCCGCAAGCGATTATGTGAATGGCACGATTGTTACAGTAGATGGAGGTTGGATGGGAAGATAAGAATTGAAAATGTAAGAAGTGATATTGAATATTTTATGACATCTTACTTGAGTAAAATATTAACTAAACAATATTAAATATTAAATAGCTGATGATACAACGATTTGCCAACGGCATCAACGAAGTTAAACAGATGGATACTGAAGAATTAAGAGAAAATTTTTTAGTAGAAAAACTGTTTGAAGAAAATACTTTTCATTTTGTTTACTCTCATTACGACAGAGTAATAATAGGAGGTATAATGCCTGTAAGTAAAACCGTTGTTTTGCCGAACTATAAAAATTTAAGAGCCGATTATTTTTTGGAGAGAAGAGAGCTTGGAATTATTAATGTTGGCGGAAATGGAGAAATTAAAGTAGAAGACAAATCTTATTTAGTAAATAAATTGGATTGTTTGTATGTAGGTAAAGGAAACAAAAAAGTTTCTTTTAAAAGTTTGGATAAAAATAATCCTGCAAAATTTTATTTATTATCAGCACCTGCTCACCACACCTACAAAGTACAGTTGATGAAAAAGGAAAAAGCTTCTCCGCTTGATCTGGGAGCTGTTGAAACAGCCAATCAACGTACAGTATATAAGTACATTCATGCCGAAGGGTTGAAAAGTTGTCAGTTAGTGATGGGGCTTACTGTTCTAAAACCGGGAAGTGTATGGAATACGATCCCTACACATGTACACGACAGAAGAATGGAAGCGTATTTTTATTTCGATGTTCCGGATAATCAAAGAGTATTTCACTTTATGGGGCAGCCGCAACAAACAAGGCATATTTTAGTTGCAAGTGATCAGGCACTGATCTCTCCGCCGTGGAGTATTCACTCAGGTTGTGGAACGAGTAATTATTCTTTCATCTGGGGAATGGCCGGAGAAAATTATAATTATACAGATATGGATGTGATAGATATTAAAGATGTAAGATAACTAACGATAAATATTAAACGAATTAAACGTTCAACGAAAACACCAGATGAAAAAAATATTTTCAATAGCATTAGTCGGATTGATAATGGCCTTTCAATTACCGGAAAAGCCAGTTCGTATTTTTATGATAGGAGATTCAACTATGGCTAACAAGCCAGTGGAAGATAATCCGGAAAGAGGTTGGGGACAATTTTTTCCTCAATATCTTACGAACGATGTTGAAGTGAAAAATCATGCAGTGAATGGAAGAAGTACAAAAAGCTTTATCAAAGAGGGTAGATGGGATACTGTAATGAATCAGTTACAGCCTGGTGATTATGTGATCATACAATTTGGTCACAATGATAGTAAAATCGAAGACAGTACAAGATATGCCGCTCCACAAACTACTTACAGAGAAAATTTAATACGCTTCATCAACGATGCAAAAAGTAAGGGAGCTAATCCGATCTTGGTAACTCCGGTAATGCGTAGAAAATTTGATTCAAAAGGAGTTTTTGTTGATCAACACGGTGAATATCCTGGTGTTGTAAAAGAAGTAGCTGCTAAATTGAATGTACCCTTGATCGACCTGCATAAAAGCAGTCAGGAACTTATCGAGAAAGAAGGTGTTGAAAATAGCAAACGTTTATTCCTGAATATTCCTGCCGGACATTTTAAAAATTACAAAGGCAAACCTGAAGATAATACACATTTTAGCGAATATGGCGCAGCTTCAGTTGCATCATTGGTATGTCAATCTATTAAAGAACAAAATCTTGCTTTGGCAAAATATCTCAAGCCGTCAGACTTTAAAGAAAAGTTTGCATTTGAATTGCCTAAGGTATATGTTCCGCATTTCAAGAAAGATACTTTTAATATTGTAAACTACGGAGCTATCGCTGATGGTTATACGCTAAATTCAAAATCGATCAATACAGCAATCGATAGCTGTGCGGCAAATGGTGGTGGTACAGTGTTGATACCAAGAGGGGCATGGTTAACAGGCCCCATTGTAATGAAGAGTAATATTGATCTTCATCTGGCAGATGGTGCCTTAGTGATATTCACACCTGATTTTAATCAATATCCATTAGTAATATCTTCTTTCGAAGGTGTCGATGCTGCAAGATGTCAAGCACCGGTAACTGCTGAAAATCTTGAGAATATTGCAATCACTGGAAAAGGAATAATGGACGGGAATGGCTATTACTGGAGACCATTGAAGAAAAGTAAAATGTCTGACGCAGAATGGAAAAATCACTTATCGAAATATGGCGGCGTATTAACCGAAGATAAAAAAACATGGTATTCTTCTACAAAAGCTTTAAAAGGATTAGCAGATAATAATATTGGTAAATTAAAAGGTGGGAAGCAATTGAAGGATTTTGAAGATGTGAAGGATTTTCTTCGTCCGAATATGATCCGTATTGCCAATTGTAAAAATATTTTATTGCAGGATGTGACATTTGAAAACTCTCCTGCATGGACAACGCATTTGATGTTAAGCGATCATATCACTTTGCAAAATCTGAGAGTTAAAAACCCGTGGTTTGGTACCAATACCGATGCGTTGGATCTTGAAAGTTGCACTCATGCAAATGTTCAGGGCTGTGTTTTTGATACAGGTGATGATGGTATATGTATTAAAAGCGGTAGAGATGAAGAAGGAAGAAAAAGAGGCAGACCTACTGCAGATATAATTGTAAATAATTGCGTTGTTTATCATTCTCATGGTGGATTTGTAATTGGCAGTGAAATGAGTGGTGGCGCAAATAATATTTATGTAAGCAATACAAATTTTATTGGTAGCGATATCGGTTTACGTTTCAAAACAACAAGAGGCAGAGGCGGCGTAGTTGAAAATATTTATGTGAACAATGTTAACATGCTTGATATTCCGGGAGAAGCTATTTTATTTGATATGTATTATGCCGCTCAGGACCCTATCAATACCGGTGGTGAAAAAAGAGAGCCGCCGAAAGTAGAGTTTAAAGCAGTTGATGAAAGCACCCCGATTTTCAGGAATTTTTATTTTAGAAACATTACCTGCAACGGTGCCGCAAAAGGAATATTTGTGAGAGGTATCCCCGAAATGCATGTAAAAAATGTGTGGATGGAAAACCTTTTATTACAAGCAAATGAAGGCGTTGATATTCAAGAGGCATCCAACATCAACATCAATAATCTTGTGATGGTAAGTAAAAACAGTAAACCTTTAGCGTATATTCTTAACAGTGATAGTATTACCATCAATAATTTAAACTATAAAGATTCTGCTGATGTGTTGGTACAATTACAAGGAGAAAGAACAAAAGATATTAAAGTGTTGAATAGTAATACTTCTTTAGCGAAACAAAAATTGATAGCAGATTTTGGGGCTACTGATAAAACGATTCAATGGGCATTACCTGTTGTTAATGACAAAGCGACCAAAAAGAAAAAAAAGAAAAAATAATAGCCATATGAAAAAGAACATTGTATTTATCCTCATTTCAGTTTTGTTATCTGCCGCTACTATGGCACAACAAAAAAGGCTTTCTGTGCAATTGACTGAAAGTATGATGTCGATCTACAGTGGAGATACAATGCAGCTCAAAGCTAACAGACCTGCAGAATGGACATATGAGCAAGGTATAGTATTGAAGGCGATGGAAAAAGTATGGAAACGAACAGGGCGTGGCGATATATACCATTATATTAAACGTAGTATGGATTTCTTCATTCGTCCGGATGGAACAATTCGTACTTATAAAATGGAAGATTTTAACAGCGATAATATTGCACCCGGAAGAAATCTGTTGATGTTGAATGCTGTTGATGGAGATAAAAAATATTATTCTGCATTACGTTTATTAAGAGAGCAAATCAATTATCATCCACGTACAAACAGTGGAGGTTTTTGGCATAAAAAAAGGTACCCAAATCAAATGTGGTTAGATGGTTTATATATGGTAGAACCATTTTGGGCCGAATATGCACAGCATTTTAATGAACCCGAAAGTTTTAATGATATTGCTAAGCAGTTCATTCAAATGGAGGCGCATGCAAGAGATTCTAAGACAGGTTTATTATATCATGGTTGGGATGAAAGCCGAAAAGAAAAATGGAGCGATTCTATTACAGGCTTATCTCAAAATTTTTGGGGAAGAGCAATGGGTTGGTATGGTATGGCTTTGGTAGATGTGCTGGATTATTTCCCCGTAGGTCATCCAAAGAGAGATAGCCTAATCAGTATTTTAAGAAGATACTCAAAAGCTGTTTTAAAAGTACAGGATGCTAAATCCGGCGTATGGTATCAGGTTTTGGATAAACCAAAAGAGAAAGGAAATTATAAAGAAGCTTCCGCAACAGCAATGTTCGTCTATACATTAGCGAAAGGTGTAAGAAACGGCTATTTGGATAGAAGTATTTTGCCTGCGATCAATAAAGGATATGCCGGATTACAAAAGAACTTTATTGGTAAGGACTCTCTTGGCCGAACTTGCGTAAATGGAGTTTGTTCAGTTGCCGGACTTGGAGGAAACCCATATAGAGATGGCAGTTTTGAATATTATATCAAAGAGCCCATTGTAACCAATGATGTAAAAGGAGTTGCGTCGGTTATTCTTGCTGCCAATGAAATGGAAATTCTTGAAGATGAAAAGATCGGCAAGGGTAAAACTGTTGCGTTGGATTATTATTTCAACAACGAACAAAAAAGAGATGAGCGATCAGGTTTACTAGTTGGCCACCATTACAAATGGGAAGAAAGAGATAATGGCGGATTTTCTTTTTTGGGAGATATTTTTAAAAACTACGGAATAAAAACTACTGCATTAAAAGAAAAGCCTTCTCCAGCAAATTTAAAAAATGTAAATATTTATATTTTAGTCGATCCTGATTTCCCTAAAGAAAATCCTAAGCCAAACTATATCATGCCCGATGATGTAACTACAATTACCAATTGGGTTAAAGCGGGCGGAGTGTTGGTAATGTTGATGAACGACAGCAATAATGTAGAATTTGAGCATTCAAATGTATTGGCGAAGAAATTTGGCATACAGTTCAATAAAGACAGTCGCAATAGAGTAGAAGGGCACGACTATGAAGTTGGGGCATTTGCTGCTCCAACGTTGTTCTGCAAACAGGCAAAAAAAGTGTACATCAAACAAATCTCAACCTTGAAAGTAACACCTCCTGCAAAATCTATTCTTACCGATAAGGGAGATGTGATTATGGCAGTTGCAAAATACGGCAAGGGAACAGTGTTTGCTGTTGGCGATCCTTGGTTTTATAATGAATATGTAGATGGAAGAAAGATACCTGCAGAGTATGAAAATTTTACTGCAGCGCAGGAATTGGTGAAATGGTTGGTTAAGCAAGTGCCTCTAAAAGCTAAATGATAAAAAGTTTAAAACATATCATTACATTAATAAGTGCAATATGCTGTTGCACTATTGCTGTTTATGCACAGCAAATAACTGTTGCTGCAGATGGTAGTGGCAATTTTAAAACCATTCAGTCGGCTATTAATAGCTTATCTGATAGTGCAAAAGAACAGCGAATCATCCTTATTAAAAAGGGGGTTTATAACGAAAAAATTTTCATCACAAAAAATTACATAACATTAAAAGGAGATAATGCTGGTAATACAATTATTACTTATGCAGAAGGGCGTGAGCTTTTTAAATGTAACAATAATAATGATGATTGGGGAGTGGCTACCTTGAATTTAAAAGGCAGTGATATTAATTTAGAAAATCTGACCATAGAAAATACTTACGGACTAACGGCAAAGGATACAACGATCAGTTGCCCGGCCGATAGTGCCAATGCAATTAAATTGGTAAAGAAAACCACTCATCAAATGGCATTGCGTTCATTTGAAAGTACAACCAGATTAAAAGTTAGCAATTGCATTTTTAAGGCATATGGCGGCGATACGGTAAGCCCATGGAATAAGGAAACTGGGATGTTTTATTTCTATAACTGTGTGATGGAAGGTGGTGTAGACTTTTATTGCCCGAGAGGCTGGGCATTGGCAGAAAAATGCACTTTCATTTGTCACAACAACAGTGCTGCAATTTGGCATGACGGATCTAAATATGAATCCTCAAAAACTGTTTTATTGAATTGTACTTTCAAGGGTGATGACGATTTTAAATTAGGAAGATACCATAGAGATGCACAATTTTATTTGATCAATTGTTCGTTTCCGAAGAACATGGCCAATGCAGATATTTACCAGGCTGCTGCAACTCCGCCAAATGTAATTCAATGGGGCAAAAGAGTATATTATTATAATTGCCATCGTGATGGTGGTGATTATGAATGGCATAAAAATAATCTGCCCGTTTCGTTAGGGGTGAATGATATTAATCCGGCCTGGGTATTTGATTACAAATGGAATCCGGTAAAAGATACTTCCAATGCAAGCATTGAAGATATAGTAACGATCAAGGCTTCTTCTACTGATAGTATAGCAGATAATATGTTGCTCTATCAACGAAAGAATGGTGGTTGGCCGAAACACTTTCAGGATAAAAAAGTTGATTACAAACGTAAACTCACAAGTTCTGATATAGGAGAATTGCAAAACGGTTATTATGACGGAATTGACGCAACGATAGATAACCAGGCTACAACGAAGGAAATAAAATATCTGGTAAAAGCATTTGAGCAAACTAAAAATAAAGCTTATTTGAAAGCCGCAGTAGCTGGTATAGATTATTTGTTGCTGGCTCAATATGATAATGGTGGTTGGCCGCAGTTTTATCCTGATTTCAGTAATTATCGTGGTGAGGTAACTTACAATGATGATGCAATGATCAATGTTTTGAATATCATGCAGGATATTGTTGAAGGAAAGAGCGGCTTTGATGCACTTGATAAGAAGTATAAAGTAAAAGCAGAAAAGGCCGTAAAAAAAGGCATTAAGTGTATTTTAAAAACACAGGTTAAACAAAAAAAGAAATTGACTGCTTGGTGTGCTCAATATGATGCAGGTTCTTTGGAGCCGGCTCAAGCTCGTAAATTTGAACTGCCGTCATTAAGCGGAGCTGAGTCGGTTGGTATCATTCGCTTTTTAATGCGATTGGACAACCCGTCAAAAGAGATCGTTGCTGCCGTAAATGCAGGTATTGATTGGTTTAACAAAGTTAAAATTGAAGGATATAATTTTGTTGAAATAAAGGCTCCTGCAGAGCAAACAGGAAGAGATAGAGTATTAGTAAAGGACAGTGCATCTACCATTTGGGCAAGATTTTACGATCTTAAAACCAATGTGCCGTTTTTTACAGGTAGAGACAGTAAGCCTCATGCCACACTTGCAGAAGTTGAAAATGAAAGGAGAGTTGGATATGCATGGTATGGTACCTGGCCGGCAAAATTATTGAACAAAGAATACCCCGAGTGGAAATCAAAATGGATAAAAAATATTAACTAAACATAATTTACCTTAAACCTTATATTTAATTGTTATGATACTATCAAAATACACTTTAAAGAATATCCAGTCGGATAAAGTGCAAAAACCCGATGAAGCAATTTTCGAATTGCCTGAAAAAGTATTACAATTCGGTACAGGCGTTTTATTGCGTGGCCTACCCGACTATTTTATTGATAAAGCTAACCGTAAAGGAGTTTTTAATGGAAGAATAGTTATTGTAAAATCAACTTCCGGTGGAGATGCAGCAGCTTTTGAAAAACAGGATAGTTTGTATACGCTTTGTGTAAGAGGGTTGGAGAATGGCAAAGCTGTAGAAGAGAATATTATCAATTCTTCCATCAGCAGAGTTCTATCAGCTGCAGATGAATGGGATAAAGTGTTGGAGTGTGCCCACAATCCCAATTTGCAGATAGTAACTTCAAATACTACTGAAATTGGTATTGAATTGGTAAATGATGATATACGTAAACACCCGCCTGTTTCATTTCCCGGAAAATTATTAGCATTTCTATATGAACGTTATAAAGCTTTCGACGGGAGTAAACAAAGTGGTATGATTATCGTTCCAACCGAACTGATCTCTGATAATGGCAAAAAACTGGAAGCAATCGTTACTGAACAGGCCCATTTAAATGGTTTGGATGCTGCATTTATCGAATGGTTAGAGAGCAGCAATACTTTCTGTAATACTTTGGTAGACAGAATTGTTCCTGGTAAGCCAAGTGCTGATACAAAAGCCGCTGTAGAAAAAGAACTAGGTTACTCAGATGATCTTTTGATCATGAGTGAAGTATATCGTTTGTGGGCAATAGAAGGAGATGAACATGTGAAATCTGTTTTGTCATTTGCTCAGGTAGATGACGGTGTGGCTATTGTTCCCAATATCACCAAGCACAAAGAATTAAAACTACGTTTACTAAACGGTACGCATACACTAAGTTGTGCGTTGGCTCATTTGGCCGGATTTGCAACAGTGAAAGCCGCAATGGCAGACTCGACAGTATCAAACTTTGTTTCTAAATTAATGAAAAAAGATATTGCTCCTGCAATACCTTATAAAGTAGATGCTGCAGAAGCTGAAAAATTTGCCAATAGCGTATTGGATCGTTTCGCAAATCCAAATATTGAACATCAATGGTTAAGCATTGCAGGAAACTACACTCAAAAGATTGAAATGAGAGTAGTTGCATTATTTAGTCAATATATATCATTATTCAATAAAGTACCGGAATACATGTCTCTTGGGTTTGCTGCATATATTCAGTTTATGAAGGCAGTAAAAAAAGATGGTAATAAATATTTTGGTATAGCTAACGGACAGGAATATCCTATAACAGATGATAAAGCATCTTATTATTTTAGTAAAAAAGATCTTTCTGATAACGAGCTGGTAGCTGAAGTGTTGGGCAATACTGCTTTTTGGGGGCAAGATCTGAACGCTTTACCCGGCTTTACTGAAGCGGTACAGGAACAATTAAGCGAAATAGTTGAAAAAGGAGCATTGCAAGCAATTCAAAACATTGAAAAAAGTAAAATTTTAGCATAAAAGATGAAACAAAAAGTATTAAAGGTTAATGCCGGTGATAATGTTATAGTGGCATTAACAGATTTAAAAAAAGGAGAAACGGTTGAGTATAACGGAAATAGTTATACGCTTTTAGAAGACATTCCTGCAAAGCATAAGTTTTATGAAAGTGATATGAAACAAGGCGAAGCAGTAACAATGTATGGAGTCTTGGTAGGAAAAGTTCAGCATGATCTGTCTGTTGGTACTCGTATGTCTACAGAAAATTTAAAACATGCAGCTGAGCCGTATGTTTACAGAGAATCAAATTTTACATGGACAGCACCGGATGTGTCTAAATTCGCAGGCCGTACTTTTAATGGCTATCATCGTCCGGATGGTAGAGTAGGTACTGCCAACTATTGGTTGTTTATTCCAACGGTTTTTTGTGAGAATAGAAATCTCGATGTAATCAGAGAAGCACTGCACAATGAATTGGGGTATGCTGTTACTGAAAAATATAAATCCTATGCTCATCTTTTAGTGGAAGCCTATAAAAAAGGAGAAGATATTGCAAACATAAATTTAGCTCCGTCAATTGAAGTAGCTAAAAACAGGCCATTCAAAAATGTTGACGGAATTAAATTCTTGAACCATCAAGGTGGTTGTGGTGGTATCAGACAAGATGCTGCTGTTTTAAGTAAATTATTGGCAGCTTATGCTGATCATCCGAATGTTGCCGGTGTAACAGTGTTAAGCTTGGGGTGTCAGAATTTGCAAGTGGGAGATTTTAAGGCCGATCTAAAAGAACGTAACCCTAATTTTGACAAACCATTATTTATTTTTGAACAACAACAATCTCAAAGTGAAGAGCAATTGATTGCTGATGCTATCAAAAAAACTTTTGAAGGATTGGTTGAAATAAACAAATTGGAAAGAAAACCTGCTTCATTAGATAAACTGGTACTTGGTGTGAAATGTGGTGGTAGCGATGGTTTCAGTGGCATCTCCGCAAATCCTTCTGTAGGTTATTGTTCAGATCTATTGGTAGGATTAGGAGGAAAAGTTTTGTTGGCTGAGTTCCCGGAATTATGTGGTGTTGAACAGGAATTGATCGACAGAACAATCGAAGCCGATGCTGCAAAAAAATTCATCAATCTGATGAAATCTTATAGCGATTCGGCATTGAGAGTTGGCTCGGGTTTTCACATGAACCCTTCTCCCGGAAATATTAAAGATGGTTTGATCACCGATGCAATTAAAAGTGCCGGTGCTGCTAAAAAAGGTGGTACTTCGCCGGTGGTTGATGTATTAGATTATACAGAACCTGCTGTTAAGCCGGGATTAAATCTCGTTTGTACTCCCGGTAATGATGTTGAAGCTACAACAGGTAAAGCTGGTAGCGGCGCTACATTGATATTATTTACTACGGGCCTTGGCACGCCAACAGGAAATCCCGTTTGCCCTGTAATTAAAGTATCTACCAATAGTAATTTAACCAAACGTATGAATGATATCATCGATATTGATTGCGGCCCGGTTGTAGAAGGGGATAAAACAATCGAACAAATGGGAGAGGCGATCTTGGAATATTGTATCAAGGCTGCAAGCGGAGAGGTGATCCCTAAAGCTGTACAATTAAATCAGGATGATTTCATACCTTGGAAACGTGGCGTAAGTTTGTAATAAGCTGCGATTATCATAATAACCATAAAAATCAGCGTTCAAAAAAATAAAAATCGATGAAGAATTTCTTAGACGAGAACTTTTTACTGCAAAACAAAACAGCAGAAAAACTGTATCATGAATTTGCAAAACAAATGCCGGTAATTGATTATCATAATCACTTACCTCCCGATCAAATAGCGAATGATATTAATTTTCAAAACCTGACACAGGTTTGGTTATATGGCGATCATTACAAATGGCGTGCTATGCGTACCAATGGTGTACACGAGAGTTATTGTACTGGAGATAAACCCGATTTCGAAAAATTTGAGAAGTGGGCAGCGACTGTCCCATATACACTCCGTAATCCATTGTATCATTGGACGCATCTTGAGTTACAGCGTTATTATAATATCAATAAAATTTTATCTGCAGATACAGCTAAAGAAATATACGATGAAGCTTCTGCGAAATTAATAACACCTGAATACTCTGTACGCAACTTGCTGCGTAAAGCCAATGTGAAAGTTCTTTGTACTACTGATGACCCCATTGATTCTTTAGAACATCACAAAAAAATTGCAGACGATAGCAGTTTTGAAATTAAGATATTGCCTGCTTATCGTCCGGACAAAGCAATGAACTGCGATGATGTAGTTGCATTCAATGCCTATGTTGCAAAAGTTGAAGCCGCATCGAATATTGCTGTTTCATCTTACGACGATTATTTGAAAGCATTAAAAAATCGTCACGATTTCTTTGCTTCAATGGGTGCTTCTGTATCAGATCATGGTTTAGAGCAGATCTATGCTGAGGATTATACCGAAGCTGAAATAAGAACTATCTTCTCAAAACTACGTTCAGGCAATGCCGTTAGTTATGAAGATAATCTGAAATTCAGATCTGCAATGTTGGTAGATTTTGCAAAATGGGATCATGAAAAAGGCTGGGTGCAACAATATCACTTAGGAGCTTTGCGTAACAACAATGCCCGTATGATGCGTTTGCTTGGTGCTGATACTGGTTGGGATTCGATCGGTGACTTTAGTCAGGGTAAGGCTTTGGCTAAATTCCTTAACAAATTAGATTCCACAGATCAATTGGCGAAAACAATTTTGTACAATTTGAACCCTGCTGATAATGAACTAATGGCAACAATGATCGGTAACTTTAACGACGGAAGTGTTGCAGGTAAAATTCAATTTGGTTCAGGTTGGTGGTTCTTAGATCAGAAAGATGGTATGATCAAACAAATGAATGCCTTATCTAACATGGGTTTGCTTAGCAAGTTTGTTGGAATGTTAACGGATAGTCGCAGCTTTATGAGCTATCCACGTCACGAATATTTCAGAAGAATATTATGCAATATGTTTGGCGAAGAAATTGAAAATGGAGAATTGCCAAATAATATTGAATGGGTCGGACAAGTGATAAAAGATATTTGTTTCAACAATGCCAATAAATATTTTGGCTTTAACGCTAAATAGTAGGTATTGGAAAATGAAAAGTGAAAAATAAATGGCATCCTACTTGGTTTGAGTTTTTAAATTTTTCACTTTTCATTTTTTGTTTTTAATTTGAGAAATGGCCAAACAAAAAATATTATCTTTTGGAGAGTTGTTATTAAGAATATCTCCAAATAGTGCAGATAAATCTGAAAAACAACCAATGCAATTATTTGTTGGCGGTGCCGAAGCCAATGTTGCAACAGCTTTGGCTGGTTGGGATATGCCGGTAAAGTACTGCACTGTTTTGCCGGATAATTTTATGAGCAGGCATATGCTTCATTATCTCGAACTCAAAGGGATCTTCACTTCGTCAATTTTATTTTCCGGCAACAGAATTGGTTTGTATTACTTAGAACGTGGTGCCGATTTGAAAGGCAGTATGGTCTATGACAGAGAACGTTCATCTTTCTCAGAATTAAAGAGAGGTATGATTGATTGGGATAAAGTGCTTGCCGGTGTATCATGGTTTAATTTTTCTGCTATTAGTCCGGCATTGAATGATAATGTTGCTGATGTATGCCTCGAAGCAGTAGAAGCTGCAAGCAAAAAAGGGATTACAATTTCGCTTGACCTCAATTATCGTTCTCGTTTATGGAATTATGGAAAACAACCAATTGAAGTAATGCCGCAGTTGGCTGAGTATTGTGATGTATTAATGGGTAATATCTGGAGTGCCAATACCCTGCTGGGCATTCCGGTTGATGAAAAGATTCACGATAAAAAAAGCAAACAAGCATATCTCGATCATGCCAAAGCTACTTCCGAAGAGATCATCAAAAGGTTTCCCAAATGTAAAACCGTAGCTAATACTTTCAGGTTTGATAGCGAGGCCAACAACATTTTATATTATACTACACTTTATACCGAAGATCAGCTTTTTACTTCCAACGAATTTACCTGTATGGGAGTAGTAGACAGAAGCGGTAGTGGAGATTGTTTTATGGCAGGGTTGATCTATGGTCTTTGTAACAAATATACCCCTCAGGATACTGTAAACTACGCAGCCTCAGCGGCTTTTGGTAAATTACAGGAGTTTGGTGATGCTACTGAACAGGAGGTACTTACTATTGGGAAAACCGATATTTAATCTATAATATCTCAAAAACTCCCACTTTTCATTTCTTTAATGCAACTAATTAAGCGGTCAGAACGTCTTATTCAAAGATTTAGTACCTTTATAAAGAGTTTAATGTGTATTTTTTACATTTTAAATTGTATATTTGGTCTTGCTTGTAAATCTGTCCTTCCTGAATGCCTGCGATTCGAATTTTTGAACGTATGATTGTTGTAATATGAGAAAAATACTTCATAGATTTCTTGTTGTTGTCGTGATTTTCTTTACGTCTAACAGTATGGCATATGCCGGTACCGGCATATGGGATTTTTATGTGTATATAGGAGGGCAGGGTTATTATTTAAATAATAGCTCTGGTTATGGCGGTTTACAAGCATACAATGGAACAAATTTTGGAAATGTAACCTCCTCTTCATTATTCATAACAGCTGCACAGATCAATACCTATAAAACTACAGGTTCCAGTAATGTTTGCGGAGGAACAATGTATTACAGGGTATATATGCAAGGAACAACAGCGCCTGCATTTACGGCATTACCTCAAGCACTTAATTATGATGGAACTTATGGTGATGTAATTTCCGGGGCAAGTACCAATCAACGATGGAAAGCTAGTAGCCCTAATCAGGATCTAAAAAGCGGTGTTACACAACCGGGAACTTATAACGTAGAAATTCGCTTTGATTATACAGGGGATAATAGTTCATCAAGTGGGTGTGGTACAACTTTTACTGGTACAGTTTATACAGCTACGTTTACATTTGGCAATACTTATTATTGGATAGGTGGTTCAACCTCTGGTTGGAATACATCAGGAGCATGGTCAACAAGTTTGGGCGGAGCCTCTGCCGGAGCGATTACACCATCAACAAGCAACATCTATATATTTGATGCCAGTAATTTAGGAGGCGGTTATACCGGCGCAGTAGTAGCCACACATGGTTCATTGGGAGCTGGTTTCAACGTAGCTCAGATCATTCTTAAAAATAATGCTAACATTACTTATGGTCCAAGTTCATCGAGCAGGGCTATAACAGTAACTGGTGGCTCAGGTACAGACTTTGATATTCCATCAGGAAGTACCTGGACAATGAGCAACTCCTATTCAAATACCAGTGTTACCATGGCTACGAGTGCTACTGCGGTAATTGCAGGCACAGTGCATTTAGGCGCCGCCGTTAGAACGAATACTACCGGTGCTTCATCATCGTTTCTGGCAGGAACAGATAAGCGATCTGTTGCTTTTAATTCAGGAGGTATTTGTGAGATTAATATATCTGGCTCAAGTGGAGTTTTCCCATTTGGCAGCGGAACGGATTCATCTGTGGTTTTTTATAGTGGTTCTAAAATGGTTCATGAAAGAAGTGATTACATCTTTGGAGGTATTACAAAAAATGTAGTATACTTTGATCATGGTAGTACCTATGAGTTTACTGCATCTAATTCAAATGCGAGTTATAATGCTTTTCGTATACAGAATTCAGGAGGTACTCCCTCTACACGAACATTTGGTATAGTGCTTTGGAATCCATATGATAACGGCTCGGCTTTAAATGCAGGTGCTTTTGGCAGCGACATTATTTTAGATAGTATGGTTGTTTCATCATCAACCACAGTTTCTGCAATCAATATTCAGGATGGTACACACACCTTAACCATATATGGTAATTTGTCTAATTACAGCACAACCACCCTTTTGAATTTTTCACCAAGTGTAAATGGAACTTTTACAATTAATTTTTCTGGCACGAGTGGAACCCAATATATATTGAATCGAAATCCTGCGGCTAGTGGTGCCGGTATTGTTTTTGGTACTACATCTTCAACTCGAATAGTAAATATTAATGTAGGATCATCCTCAACTGTTAGAATGGGGAATGGTGTAGATGCAGGCGATTTTCAATTATCTTCTCCTTCGAGTACTCCTGGTAATACAGTATTTACAGTGAATGGTACACTGAACATGGGTACAAGTATATCGTATGCAAATACTAGTTCAACAGGTAGAGGAGGGACATTTATTACTACTTCAGGTAGTACGCTGCAGATGGGGCACTTGTCGGGCATCAATTTGTTTGCTAGCGGAAACATAGGTAATGTGCAAAATTCTACCAGAACATTTAACACTGCAGGTAATTATGAATACAATGCAACAACGGGCAATCAAGTTACCGGAGATGCATTGCCGGCAACTGTGAATAATCTGACGATCAATAATACTACTTCTACCAATAATACTGTACAAATTACGAATAGTGCCGGAACTCAAGTAAACGGTGCACTGTATATGACTGCAGGTACAATGGATTTAAATGGCAAAACAATTACTATGGGTAATACTACTGCTAATACGATCTATGTTACCGGTGCAAGAGCCATTAATAATACCAATGCAACTAACGGTCGTGTAGATGTACCTTCAACAAGCAGTGCATTAACCATTACTTCAGCTTCCGGAACATCACTTACTTTTGGAACCAATGCCGAACTTCAAACAGCTAAATCGGTAAACTTTGGCTCAACTTTCACAACTACCAATGATACATTCCGGATAAAAAATGGAGGCTATGTTCCTACAGGTGGATATGCTCCATACTATGGAACAGGTTCAACATTGATCTACGATTGCGGATGTAATTTTACGTCTATTAACTCCACTACAAAAGAATGGTATGAAAATACCACCGGTAATAATTATGGGGTACCATACAATGTAATGATAAAAGCAGGGTCTTCTTTGAATTTTTCCAGCACTAATTTTGTGCATGAATTGCGTGGCGACTTAACAATTGGTGAAACTACTGGCTCCTCCAGTACATTGTATTTAAGTACAGGTAGCGGCGATTTGAATATAGGCGGTAATTGGATACGAAATCAACAGGGGATTTTTACACATAATAACAATCGGGTGTACTTTAATGGTGCAACAGGGAACCAGACCATTCAGGTAACCGGTGGTGGTACAGAAACTTTTTCGGGAATAACAATTACAAAATCCGGAGGAGGTAATGTGCAACTGATTACAACGCCAAATCTTACAAACATTGCTTCGGCAAAAAACTCTGGCGATGTAATACAAATATTTTATGGAGGATTGGATCTGAATGGGGATACACTTACATTAAGTGGAACTGGTGGTAATATCAATGTTGCAAATGGAATTCGTACTATTACAGGTGCTGCAAACAGCACAGTAGTTGTTTCAGGAAGTTCAGGAACAATCAGTAAAACAGTTACCTCATCATCGAGTGGTACATTGGTAATTGATGCAAACGTAAAAGTAAAAGTAGCAACAGGAATAGATTTCGGGTATTCTTCCGGGGCAATTACTACTATCAATGGTTCACTTGAAATGGGGCCGAATGCGTATGTAAACTCTTCTACAAATTCTGCTCCGTATTATGGAGTTGGCTCTACATTAATATATAATACCCTCAGCAATTTCATATCAATAAATACCAATACCAAAGAGTGGTATGAAAATAGTTTTGGTTCAGTGGCTGGTGTGCCGTATCATGTAACTATCAAATCCGGCAGTTCACTTAACTTCTCCAATACTTCCTTTGATCATGAGTTGAGAGGAAATCTCACCATTGGTGAAGCAACAGGCTCCTCGAGTACATTAACATTAAGCACAACTTCAGGAGGCGATTTAAATGTTGGTGGAAATTGGACTCGTAATGCACTTGGTGTTTTTATACATAATAATAGAGAAGTAGAATTCAATGGTAGTAACGATGCAACAATCACTGTTTCTGCAACCGATCCGGTTGAAGAATTCGCTTACATGTTATTAAATAAATCTGCCAAGGCAAATAAACTCACTTTAGCAAGTAGTGTAAGGGTGTCAGATAGAGCCAGATTCAATAAAGGAACACTTGATCTTGGTACCAAATTTTTTACAATACTTTCCACTGCTGCAAAAACCGGACGGATCGGGCAATCAGATTCAGCCAATACAAATTTTTTGTACGGATCCGATAACAACACAGGACAATTCATAATACAACGTTATTTTCCTGCAAAAAGAGCATGGCGTTTGGTAGCAGCCCCTCTCAAAAATGGTGGTGGCACACACACTATCAGTCAGGCTTGGCAGGAAGGGATGGCTTTCGATTATCAAACCGGCAGCACTTTTGCCGGAGATACTGTTGCAGCAACTTATGCAACACAAATTACCGGAGGTTCTATTTCAAATGGCTTTGATTTAAGTTTTGAGAATAAGGCATCTATATTAAAATTCGTTTCATCAGGAAGTTCAACATTCAATAATTCTACGGGCACATGGACGCCACCTGGAAACACCAATAGCACATCGGTTAATAGTGAACAGGGCTGGATGTTGTTTGTTAGGGGAGATAGAAAAAATTATGGACAGATCACTACTGCTTCTAAAACTCCACTACTTACAACTTTACGTCCAAGAGGGCAAATAAATATTGGAGATGTGAGAGTACCTGCAAGTGGAAATTTAACCGGCATTCAGGTTGTAGGGAATCCTTATGCGTCTGCAGTTGATTTTAATGCAGTTGCCAAGAGCGGCTCAGTGAATACTACGCAATATTGGGTATGGGATCCTCAAGTAGGTGGTATAAACGGCAGAGGTGCATTTGTAGCATTGGCATGGAATTCCGGTACATCTACTTATGACAGGTCGATTCCGCTAACTACCGGAACAAGTACTTATGATAATCGTAATATCCCTTCAGGAGCTGCAGTAATGGTTGACTTTGGAACAACGGGGGGATATATCACATTTAGTGAAAGTAATAAAAGCAGTCAGGATACTACAAAAGCGTTCAGGCCTTCTTCGGGAATACGTACAACATTAAACTCTGTAGAACCTGACGGTACAACATTTGTCACAGATGGTGTGCTTACTTTATTTAATCCTACATACGACACAGCTGTGAATAAAGAGGATGTAATGAAATTGGTAAATGTTGAAGGAGAGAACTTTAGCATCAAAAAAAATGGGGCTTTGTTGTCAATTGAAAAAACAAGATTGCCAAAAAACACCGATACGATCTTTTTAAATTGGAGTAAAGTAAAGGTCAGAAATTATCAGCTTGAAATAACATTAGATAGCTTGGAAAACAGTTGGACAAAATTTTATCTTGAAGATGCATATAAGAAAACGCTGACTCCGCTTAGTTATAGCGATACTACAAAATATGATTTTAAAATTATAAGAGAAGATTCCGGCTCTTTTAAGGCAGATCGTTTGCGATTGATCTTGAAATATGATCCTCCAGTGTATTCTACAACCAAAGCTTGGCAACAACAAAATAATGTTAGGTTACAGTGGGGGTTAAACGAAGAAAAATATGTAGTACGGTTTGTGATAGAAAGATCAATAGATGGTATCAATTTTTTACCAATTGGTAAAATAGAGGCTGAAGATATAAGAGGCAAAGGAATACATCAATGGTTGGATACAAAACCGTTATTCGGAAATAATTTTTATCGTATTCGTGGCATTGGAGAAAATGGACATATTATTTATAGTCCAATCGTAAGAGTATTAGTAGCAAGACCATCTATAGCTGTATATCCTAATCCGGTTACCAATGGATTAGTAGGGTTGCAGTTCACTAATATGCCTGAAGGGAATTATCAAATTGTATTGATGAATAGCGTTGGCCAACCTATTGTTAGAAGGCAATTCAATCATGTCGGCGGAAACAGAACTGAACAAATTACTTTGGGTACTGTTAGAGCAAGAGGCAATTATCAAATAGAAATCTTATCACCTGACGGATCAAGTTCTGTTATTAAGTTAGTATATTGATATCCCGATTCATTGATCTTATTGTAAATTTTAGCTTCATTTCTACCAATTATTAACTCGGTATTACAATAAAACACTTGTAAAGGCGTTTAAAAGATGTTGGCAGTAGTACTCAACAGAGAACAACCGCTAATCAAATATCCAAAAATCCAAAAAATCCGGAGTATGAAAGACCAAATTCAACTTTCGAAGAGCCATGTATATGCATCGCATACATCTTTTTCGAGGTTAATACATAGAACCTCGGCCCGTTTCAGCAAACCTTTATTTACTTTTTTTGCACTTTGTTTCTGTATTGGTGTATCATCGAGTCATGCACAAGGTGTAGCAAAATTTTATACTAGCCTGTATGCTATAAAAACAGATGGATCTCTGTCACTAGCAGATGGTGTGGCAAACACGTACTATTCAACCTATTGCAATTCAGTTGATGAAGCAGATGCATTAAAATTAATTTCTTTTAATACGAAAGAAACGATCAGTATTCTGAGAGAAGGGAAAAAATTAGCTGTTGAAAAAAGAGTACCAATTGTAGACAGAGATTCTATTTTCTTAGATATGGGAGAACTCTCTGATAAAACCTATGAATTGAAATTTGTTCCCAAAAATTTTAATACAACTTTAGCGGGTTATCTTAAAGATGAATTTAAAGGAACCATTACAGGTATTAGCTTGGTACCAAATGATACTACAAGCTATACATTTGAAGCATCAGATGCACAACCTGCTTCAAAGGCAGCAAATCGTTTTTCTGTGATCTTTGCTTTACCGGGCATGCTTCCGGTAAATTTCAGCAGTGTAAAAGCTTCAGAAAAAAACAATGCAGTTACTGTTGAATGGAATGTTGAAACAGAAATGAATGTTCAGCGTTACATTATTGAACGATCAAAAGATGCAGTACACTTTAGTTTCGCTGCAAGTAAAGATGTATCTAACGATCCGGCTATAAGCAAACAATATAGTTGGACTGATGTTGCGGCAGGAGCCGGCACTACATACTATCGTATCAGCAATGTGAACAGCAATGGTTCTATTGCTTATAGTAAAATTGTAAGAGTAGATATCGGAAATAAAAATTCATCTTCTATTAATGTATACCCTACAGTAATGACCGATGGATCCTTTTCAGTACAATTCAATAATGCTCAAAAAGGAATTTACCAGCTTCGTTTGATCAATACCAACGGTCAGTTGTTGTTTACAAAAACAATTAACCATGCAGGTGGTAATTCAACAGAAACGATCAGAGTAGATAAAAATATTAATAAGGGGCTGTGTCAGTTGAATATACTTGGCCCCGAAAATAAATCTTTTCCGTCTGTTAAAATATTGAACAGATAGATGGTCCGTACCCCAATTTAAATTGATCCCGTTCATTTAGTTGAACGGGATTTTTTTGTTAATGAAAAAGGTTTCGCAATCGTTCCCGACATCGATTGTTTAAATTATTACCAAACCGTTTTGCTAATGAATACAATTAATGTGTATTTTTCGGTACACATTGTAGCGATCCTTGTGGCTTGTTTTCTGATTATAAGGAGAAAATGTTCTTAATACAATTGTCATTATGAAAAACTATTTTCTAAGAATTCTCACAATAATCTTTATTTTCCTTTTTAGTACTGAAAAGTCAAACAGTCAGGTTATTGTTGAAACTTTTGAAGCAAGTGGATGGGATCCTTTGCAAACTGCTCCGGGGCCAATATCAAGCGTTAGCAGTATTGCCATCAATGTCGCAGCTACAACTTCAGCGATCAGCATCAGCACATATTCCGGAAACAATTCTACAGCATTGGTTACAACGCCGATCACTACAGTTGGTAATATTTCAACAGGGAACTGGACATGGAATTACTCTAAAGTAAGTGTTATTCCAAATACAGGAAACTCCGCTTACAGAAAACACTCGGCCTACAGAAGTCTGGCTATGGTAAGTTCATCTTATCTAATCACACCGGTTATATCAAGTGGTATTGCAACCATAAGTTTTTGGGCCACTGGTGGTGATCTTAAAGTAGCTTATCAAACTAACACTACCAACAATGCTCTTTCCTCAACGGCATTCGAAGCCGGTTCAACCGGAACTGCGGGCATATCCGGAAATACTTCATTATCTACATTTGGTGCTACAGGTACCGGCGCATATCCTACACAAGCTCAATTCACATTCAACCAAACCGCTCCGGGCAGGGTAATTATATGGACGCAAGGTTCAAATGTTTTTATTGATGATGTGGTGATCACCGGATCTGCACCAACAGCTCAAAATCCAACGGCTGTTTCTCTTGCTACACCTTCAGGTTGCCAGAATGATCGATTGACATTGACATGGACAGGCCCATCGGGTTATAGTGCTACTAACAATACGATCATTGCATTTTTAAAGCAAGGTTCAGCAGTTACCGTAGGTACTCCTACAAATTTTATGTCATCCTATACAGCTGATGCAAACTTTGGCGGTACAGGAACAGTATATCAACATGACGGAAGCGCTAAATGTATTTACAAAGGTGATGGTACAAATGCCGCAGGGGATCACAGTGGATTGACTATAACTGGTTTGACTGCAGGAACTACTTATCATCTCTTGATTTTTAATGTGATAGATGCTACCCCTACTTATTCAACAGGTTCAACAGCAAATTTATCAACAATAAAAGCAGAGCCAAGTCAGCAAGCAACAAGTCTTGTAAGTGGTACTATAACAACAAGTAATATTCCTGTGTCGTGGACAGCAGCCACAGGAGCAGATGGGTACCTGCTTCAGGTTGCAACCGGTACTACTCCTTCTGAACCAACAGATACTAACAGCCCGTCAGATCAAACAAACGTTTCAGGCGGAACAGCTGTAGTAAAAACTGCAGCAACTTCTTATAACTCTTTTTCAGGTTTTTCTGCAGGCACTATGTATTATTTCAAAGCCAATAGCTATTCGAATTCGGGCAGTTGTATAGATTACAGAGCAACTGGTGCAACCATGAATGCTGCTACATTACCCAATGTTGCCACATCTCCCGGTATTTCTATTTCAGGCACAACCGGAACCATTACATGGACGGCAGCTACAGGATATAACAATACCAATCATACAACATTGGTGTTTGTAAAGGCGACCTCTGCAGTTACTTATGGAACACCTACTGACGACCCTGCTTCATATACAGCCAATACAGTCTATAATGCAGGTACTCAATATCAGGGAGATGCATCGGCAAAATGTGTTTTTAATGGCGATGGTACATCTGTTTCTGTAACAGGTTTAACGACCGGCACTACCTATCATGTTTTGATACTAACGGTAATGGTTAGTCCAAATTCAAATACGTACTATTCCTATTCGGCAGCAGCAACGGCAAGTGCACTGGCGCCTGCTACGTACACGTGGAAGGGGGGCAGCTCCGGTTCCTGGGCATCTAGTTTAAACTGGGATCCGGCAAGGACAACACCTGCTGCAACGGACATATTATTGATAAATACGCCATCAGTTATTGCATGTACAAATGTGCCTACGGAAACAATAGCAAGTCTTATAATAAGTGGCACTTGTGCAGTAACGTTAACAGGTAGTAGTTCTACACTTTCTTTTGCCAATAATAATGGTTCTTCCAACGATTTTGTGATAGGATCATCGGCATCATTAACTCAAGGCACAAGTGTTGATATAACAATGGGTACTAATACTTCGGCAAGTATTGGAGGTACACTAACAGTAAACAGTAGCCGAACATTTGATACCGACGCTTCAGGTGCTGTTACAACTGTAACAGGTACTATCAGTAATGCAGGAACCGTTACTTCAACAACTGCTTCAAAACTTGTATTGAATTCCGGAGGAACGTATATTCATGCCAGAAACGGAGGGGCTGTTCCCAAAGCTACCTGGAATACCAATTCCACTTTAAAAATTACCGGGCTTACAACATCCGAATCATTAGATGGTCTTGGGCAAAACTTCAGCAAACTGATCTTTGATTGTCCTTCATTAAATGCAACCAAAGTTTTTGTGCTAGGTGCGTTTAGCGGAGCGGATGATGGTAATGGAGTAGGCCCCGATACTTGCTATGTAGCTGATTCTTTTATTGTAAGAAGTACAGGTTCGGATACTTTACAGATCACTTCATCTGGTGGTCAACGCTATGTGAATATCGGGAACTATTATCAAACCGGAGGTATTGTGGCCGTGAACTATAACACTAACGGTTCCGGGTACAGGGAGCTTATCGTACGAAATAATTTTTATGTAGATAATTCTACTCAGTCTCCATCAAAGTTTTATATTATCAATGCATCTGTTAATGTCACAGGTAAACTAACGGTCTATGGCAACATCTTAATGACTAATGCAACGATTGCAAGAGAAGACCTGGGAGCGGCAGGTTCAACAACAGCCGAACTGTATTTTAACGGAGCTAGCGGTAATCAGTCTGCAACTTTTGATAATATTGTAGGAGATATTCATTTTTATATAAACAATACCAATGGTGTAACCTTAGGAAGTAATGCAATCTGTAAAAACCTTTATTTGAATCAGGGTGTATTTACTTTGGGAGCCAATAACACACTTACAATAAACGGAGCTGTATCAAGAACTTCAGGCTCTATTGCCGGATCAAATTCGTCCAATATTACCATCGGTGGAACGGCCGGTTCTCTGTATTTTACAACCGGCTCACAAATATTAAAGAACCTAACCTTACAAAAAGCTACTTCGGCCACATTAGCTACACCTTTGTCCTTAACTGCAGGTGCATCATTCGGAACTTTGCGTTTAGATACTTCAGCCGTTATCACAACCAACGATCAGCTTACTTTAAAATCAGATAACAATGGTACTGCCAGGATCGACAGTATTCCCGTAAACGGATCTGGGGTAGCACAGGCTACCATCACAGGTAAAGTAATACTGGAACGTTATCTTCCGATGCAAACACCATACTCCGGCAGAAGATGGCGATTACTTGGAGTGCCGATTTCGTCAACCGGAGCACCAACCATTAAAGCAGCATGGCAGGAAAATGCAACAGCTACCCCGGCTACTACCAGTGCCACATCTTCAACAAGTGTTTACAATCCTAATCCGGGATATGGTACTCATATAACTAACGGTATTGGTAGTACGAATAATGGATTAGGTTTCGATGCCGGATCAACGGCTAATCCATCTATCTATAAAACAGAACCGGGATCGGGTGTATGGACAGTTCCTTCTTCTACCAATAGCATAACAATCACGGATTATAATGCCTATATGCTTTTTGTGAGAGGAGATAGAAGTATTGTTGTAAGCAATCAATATATTAACACAACAGGAGGTGCCAACCTGCGTATTACGGGTAATATGAATACTGGACATGTGAGTAAGAGTATTGTTGCAGGCAAACAAATACTTAGCAATCCTTATGCATCAACCATCAGTATGAAAAGAGTAGTTTATGGCGGTGATACTATCGGCACAAAAACCGGTAAGACATACTACATGTGGGATCCGAAATTACTGGGTAGTAAAACAGTTGGCTCCTGGGTAACATTCAGCAGTAATGGTAATAATACTTTTGCAGTTGTGCCCAATCCGATCGACTCAAATTACATGAGTACGTTTACCAATGCAGGTACTATTGAATCCGGGAATGCATTCATGATCAATTCAACTGCTTCGGGTTCGGTAATATTTCATGAATATGATAAAGTAGCAAGCAGCACTACAACAGGCTTGGCAAGCAGACCGGTAAGAGGTAGTCGTCCGGAAATTAAACCGGCTACCTTATATACTAATCTTGCTTATAGAGATGAATTGAATAATCCTGTATTGGCAGATGGTGTATTGACCATGTATACCGATGATTTTAATAATGAAGTGGATGAGCAGGATGCACAAAAAATGCAAACATTTTTAACCCGGGAAAAGATTGGTCTGTTAAGAGATAATAATGATCTGTCAATTGAAAGAAGACAAACCATTCATAAGAACGATACCATCTTTCTTCAGATGTACAGATTGGATTATAACTACAACTATCAGTTACAATTCATTGGGGAAAATTTTGCAAAAAATCTGGATGCATATCTGATAGATAAATTTTTAAACAAAACATTTGAACTTTCTACGGAAGGTATTACAAGGCATGATTTTTCAACTGATGGTACAGACGCTAGTCTGGATATCAACAGATTTAAAGTAGTGTTCAAACAAAAGGGTGGTGGGCCTTTGCCGGTTACCTTTAATTGGATCAATGCCATCAAAAATAATAATACCGGTATTGTTACATGGAAAGTAGAAAACGAAATAAACATTGATCATTATGAAATTGAAAGATCAACAGATGGTTTGCATTTTACAAAACTGAGTACAACGATTTCGGCAGGTAATCTAACGGGTATGTATAGTTGGTCAGACAATACATTGAGTGTCGGTAATAATTTTTATCGTATTGTATCGGTTGGTAAGAATGGGGCTATAGTGTATAGCAAGATCGTTAGTATAGAATATTTACTTCAATCAAATTTTACGGTATATCCTAATCCTCCCAAAGATGGAAGGATCAATCTTGCAATCAGCAATGCGCCAAAAGGAAACTATACTATACAACTCACCAATGAGATTGGTCAGTTGCTGCATTATAAAAAACTGAATTTTACCGGCGGCACAACTGTTATAGCATTACCAAGGTTGATATCAAAAGGTGTGTATCATGTAGAAATACTTAAGCCGGATGCTACAAAAGAATTGATCAAAGTTTTGTATTGATCAATTCTTTTATCAGTTGTTTTCATTTCATAATCATCTTTTCCCAAAAGTCTTAAGCTGCATAACCGAATGTTTTTGCGTCTTACAAGTGAAATATCTCTATGAAATGTAGTGCTTTGAAATTTACGCAATCGTTCCCGACAGCGTTCCCGTTCATTTTATGCCCATTTTATTGATTTTGTTGACAATTCCATGCATAAAATGAGTTAAAAAAATTCTACATTTATACCACGATATTTACATGCTGCCAATAACATCCGATACTAGAAAAGCAAAAAATTAATTCGAATTGTTGTTGTAAAAAAAGTGTAAAACTTACTGTATGAAAAAAATGTTTACTTCTACTTTGAAAGTACTTTCTCTTATTTGGGTCCTTCTGCTAAGTGCTTTAAATAATGATCTTTTTGCTCAAACAATTACAGAGAATTTTGACAATACAACCACATGGGTATCTGTAACAGCTTTTAGTACATCGACAGTGCAGATAGGAACAAGTACTCAATCAACCTGGATATATAGCGGAGCAAGACCACAAACGACTACTTTTAATTCCAGTACACAGAGTTTTAATATCACTAATTCGGGGAATGCTTATCTGATATCTCCAATTATCACAGGAGGTTTTTCTACTTTAAGTTTTACCTACAGGAATAGTTCGAACAATGCTGCCATAGGTGTTGCGTTTGCTACAAACATTACATTTGTAACTGGTTCTGCTACGGCTGCAAGATCAAGCACCCTTACAACCGGAGCCAGCCCATGGTTTTCGACAGTACAATTTACAAATGCCACAAGTGCCAACTGGTCTACCTGGACATATGATGCTACAGCTTTGGGAGCCAATTCTACAAAAGATATGTACATTAAATTTTTTAGGGTTGGCGGAGCTATTTTTCTTGATGATATTAATATAACCTTGAATTGTTCCCCTCCAAATGTAACAGGCTTATCTGCAAGCGCTGCTACTATTTGTGCTAAAAATCCTGCAACCGTTACCGTTAGTTCAAGCAATCTGGCGTCAGGGTCATATACTGTAACCTATGATGTGAGTGGTACAAATACACTTAGTTCCAGAACGGCTACTATGAATTTTACCGCAGGCAGTCCGGGTACGGGTACATTTTTAACAGATACACTGGTTAGTGCAGGGGCAGCTAACGTGGTAAATATTACCAAGATTGCATCATCCGTAAGCTGCTTCAGTAATACTACAACATCAACCGCTGCTTTTACTACCGATGTAATTCCTACTGCTGCCGCAATTTCGGGCAGTTCATATATTTGTTCTATTGGTGGTACAACCACTCTAACTACTACCGATGTAGGCGGCACTTGGGGTACATCTAATGCAAGTATTGCAACGGTCAGCAGTGGCGGTGTTGTAACGGCTGTTGCCAATGGAACTTGTAACATTACTTATACCACTGCAGCCAACGGTTTTGGTTGTTCAGACGTTGCTTATAAGACAATGAATATTGGCGGAGTTAGTATCACACCTACAACGCCGTTAACAGTATCGTTAGGGCCCGGGGCAATGAGCCCCACACCACCTGCTTTGGCTTTTACTACTTCAGGTAGTCCTGATCAATATATTATAGATTACAGTGACGCTGGTTTTACAGATATATCATCTTATACATCCTTAGGATCTAGTCCGTTAAGTTTAACGGTACCTACAAATATTACAACACCAACTACCTTTAATGGTAATACAATCACTGTCAAAAATTCAACGAGTGGTTGTACTAGTTCAGCAACATCTTTCTCATTAGTATTTGGTACTTCTTCTACCGACTATTTCCGATCTAAAAGTAGCGGTAACTGGTCTGATGCTGCTAACTGGCAAAGTTCCGGTGATGGTTCAAATTGGTATGATGCTACTGCAGCACCAACAACTACCTCGAAGGGGGTTACTGTACGGAATGGACATGTTATTACTGTAGATGCAAACTTATCTGCTCCACCAATTACAATCAATAGTGGAGGTGAGCTCACTACTTCAGCAAGCACAATTACTCCCAGTGGATCCAACACAATTACTGTTGATGGCAGATTAAGTGTAACAGCCAATACAAAATTGCTTATTACAACCACTAGTAATTTGAGTTTTGGATCAACAGGTGTTTTTTATCTTAACGCAAATGGTGGGTACATGCCAAATGCTGCATGGAACGCAACTTCAACTGCATATATTACAGGTTGGACAACTGCCTACTCATTTACAGCTGATAATGGTACATTCCCGGCTACTGCAACAAACAGAGTTGGTTCACCTGCATCGCAATGGGGAAATTTAGTTTTCGATTTTCCCGCCTTCAATCCATCTTCTACAGCAAGGATTTTAGCAGGGTTTGCTAACAATGCTGCAATAACAATAGGAGGTAACCTTACATTACTAAGAACAAATAGTTTAAATACTCAGTTATTTACATCATCAGGTGCTACCGGACTTACTTGCGAAAGCTTAACCATAAACTGTGGTACTTGGAAGTTTAATAATGCCTCTTATAATGTAACAGTCAATAAAGATTTTAGAATGGTCGATTCGTTGAGTGCTACAGGAGGATACAGTGTTGCTGCACTCGATTTTGGAACAAGTGCTACTGATAATCTGAATGTAAAAGGGAATTTTGTACAAAGTATTGGCACCATAACAAGTAATGCAGGTTCACAAAGCATAAATTTTACAGGTACCTCTGCACAAAGTGCTACTTTTAATACACTTGTTAATGCAGTGCACCTGAACATAAATAATAGTGCCGGCGTAACTGTAACTTCAGGTTCAGCTAATCTTACGATGGAGGGATCAATTACGTTAACAAGTGGTGTATTTGATTTAAATGGTAAAACCTTAACATTGTCTAATAATACTTCTTTTCAGCCGATCATCAGAACAGCAGGAACGCTTACAGTTGGCTCGGCCGGTAGTTTGGTCTTTGGTATTGCAGGTAAAATATCAGGTGTTGATGTTGTTATTCCTAATGGAACATTTACAACCAGTAATCCCGCCATCACCAATTTAACATTATACCGAGATGATGTTTTAACATGGGGCGACCAAGGGGTTGAAGTAACAGGTACTTTAACTTTAACACAAGGAACGTTTAATATTGGTTCCGGTTTATTGAATTTAAATGGTGCGGCACTATCTGCACCGGCTGGTTACCTGTCTGGTAGTTCAACATCCGACTTTACGCTTACCGGAACGCCGGGTTCTGGTGCAAGCATTAACATGCCCATTGCTTCAACAATTAGTTTAAGAACAGTAACTATTGGCGGAAACAGAACATTGGTTATGCCGGGCACTACTGGTGTAAACCTTGATCTTTACGGTACAATGACGATTGGTTATACCAACTCAACTACTTATGGTACTTATGATAATAATGGAGAAAGTCAGATCACGAATAACGGATCTGCTGCACTTGTTATTAATGGTAGGTTTATTACCAGAGATGCTCAGGGATTTTGGGGTACCAACTCATCCGTTCCAACTGTTCCGCTTACTATAAATACAAATAGCACAGTTGAATATGGTCGTGCTGGTACTCAGGACGTTCAAGGTGGCTTAGGTGGTGCGGTTTATTATAATCTTTTAATTTCAAATAGTGGTACTAAAACTGTATTAGCTAGTAATACAATTCCCCCGGGTGGCACAATTACTATCACCGGATCGGCGGTATTGGATGTGGCTAATTTTAGTTTAGGAGCTACCGGAACTGCGGTGAACGTTACTATGACCGGTACGTCAAAAATGATTGTAGCAGGTACATCAACCAGGCCAGTTCAGGCTGGTACCTACACGCTGGCAACTACTTCTACCATTGAGTTTAATAACACTACTGTTGGTAATGTTACAGCAATAAGAACAACGGGTGTTACTTACGCAAATGTGATCATCAGTGGAACTTATGTAGCAAATATTTCTGTTGCGGCATCAGCCGGAATCACTTTACAATCGGGGTGTTCCTTTACTGTAAAAACCGGAGCAATTTTTAAAGTATCTAAACCGGATGGATTCTCAGGTAATGTCAACTCTGCAGTAAGTAGTACCAATAACCCAACGATTGTTTTAGAAACCGGCTCTATTATCGATTATTATGGTGGTGGCAATACAGCAACCGGTTCAAGTAGTGTGGCTGTAATCAGTAATGCTATTCCATATCAAGGTATCAGGCTTTCTTCCACCGGTACAGTAACGGCTCCGGCAGGTACGGTAACCGTTAATGGTAGCTGGTCAAATACCGGTTCTACTTTTGCACATGGCAATGGTACTGTTTTGTTTACAAGCAGCACAGCTTCTCATACCTTTACACAAAGTGGCGGTTCGGGTACATTCTATAATCTTACTTTAGATAATACATTTACAGGTGGTAAGTTGACCTATATGAACAACATGACTGTTGATGGTCAGTTAACCTTAACCAGTGGAGAGTTGGTTAATAATAGCAACTATACATTAACGCTGAACGGAACAATTGCCAATTCAGGTACCGGAACCATTACCGGATCTACAACAGCTAATATATACATTGGTGGCTCGTCAGGCGGAGCGTTGGGTATTATGAAGTTTACTTCAGGAGCAAGAATGGTATCTAATTTTACACTTAACCGTACAGGCGGAAGTGGTGCCTCAGCTACCATGGGAACAGATCTGAACATACAGGGTAATTTTATTGCAACTGCCGGTGCGATGGAGATCAATGGTAATACATTAAGATTCTACAATGGTATCTGGACGGGTGCTACCTTGACAGGTTCAAATACTTCCAGTTTGATAGTAGCGAATATTGGAGGCAATATGAGCTGCACCAATTCACATACAACTTTAAAAAGTTTGTCTCTTACAACAGGTGCTACTTTAACACTTGTAGATAGTTTAGATATTACAGCATGGTCTGGCTCAGTAGTTGGTGATGTAACACTTGCCAGTGGTGCAACATTAACCACCGGGGATAAACTAACCTTAAAATCAACTGTAAACGGTACGGCCAGGGTAGGAGTTTCTTATGGTAGTTTTAGTGGAAAAGCCATTGCAGAAAGATATATGCAGATAGGCACGGTAGCTACATCTAGAAGATGGCATTTATTATGTACTCCGTTCATAGATAACGGTAACGCACAAACGATAAAGCAGGCGTGGCAGGAAAACTCATCCAATACCGATAGAAATAGTCCGATCAACCCCAATCCGGGTTATGGAACGCAAATAACCAAAAGTACTACTGCAGCAAATGGGTTCGATCAAGGTAGTACCAATAATCCGTCAATTTACCACATGATACCGGGTGGCCAGCTGGGAAGTATTCAGTATTCTACTATTACAACAACCGATACGGTAATAACTGGTCGTGAGGCTTATATGATCTTTGTAAGAGGTGATAGAAGCATTATTGTTAGTTCGCAATATATCGATGCAGGCCCTACAACGCTTAGAGCAAAAGGTAATCTTTATGTAGGTGATAAGACCAAAACACTGCAGCCTTATATTAATGTGCTGGGTAATCCTTATGCTTCAGCAATAAGTGTAGATTCATTGACCTTTCACGGTGTTAAATTCGTAGCTTCCGGATACAATATGTATATTTTCGATCCGAAAGTTGCCGGAAGTTTGCCTAGTCCTGTTGGCAGATTTGTTACACTGAGCAGTGAGGCAGACAGTACTTATACTTTCAGCGGTAATGTTTCGAATTTCCTTGATGTTGCTCATGATTCGGTACCGTTTATTGAATCGGGAATGGGCTTTGCTGTTTACTCACAATCTGCTCCACACTCTTTTGGTTTTCATGAAACAGATAAAATAAGTATAAGTTCCAACACAGGCTTGGCAAGCAGACCGGTTGCAGGAGCTGCTAAGAAACCATCTAAAGTAAAAACAGTTGAAAAGCTCTTTACGGATCTTTATGCAGTTTTAAATAATGGCACATATTCTCTTGCAGATGGTGTTGCTAATACTTTCCATCAATCGTATAGCAATGAGGTAGATGAAAAGGATGCACTTAAATTATCATCATTTAATTTGAGAGAAGGGTTAGGTATTTTGAGTGGAGGAAAAGAGTTGTCTATCGAAAAAAGGAAAAAAGTTCTTCCTAATGATACTATCTTCCTGCAAACAAGAATGATGCAGGATCAGGCATATCAATTTAAATTCAGAGCACAAAATTTTAATCCGGGATTGAATGCATATTTGCAAGATACTTATACGGGTACAATCACACAGATTGATATCAGTGGCAGTAATGCAAGTGCATACGACTTTACCATTAACAATAGTATTCCGGCATCAGCCAATGTTAATCGTTTCCGTATTATATTCAAAAATGATCAGGGCGGACCATTACCGGTTACTTTCAATACAGTAAAAGCTACTCCGGAAAATAAGAATATTGCAGTAGAATGGAAAGTGGAAAATGAATTGAACATTAAAAATTACGAAGTGCAAAGAGCTGCAGATGGTGTGAATTTCAGCACTGTTGCAACTGTTACTGCCGATGGAAGTGCAGGTTACAATTGGTTAGATGTAAATCCGTTTAGTGTAACTAACTATTACCGTATACGCAGTATTAATCAGAATGGCGAAGTGTTGTACAGCCGTATTGTAAAAGTTACCACCGGAAAAACTTCACCTGCAATTACTGCTTATCCGAATATCATTGAAAACGGTGTAACAGGGTTACAGTTGAACAATATGCCGAAAGGTAAATATGATGTTCGAATGATCAATTCTACCGGGCAGGTAGTATTGGTTAAACAAATTAATTATGCAGGAGGTACCAGCGTTGAAACATTGAAGATCGATAACGCTTCGGTAAAAGGAATGTATCAGTTAGAAATTACAAAACCCGATAGAACAAAAACGGTTTTGAAAGTTTTGAATCAATAAAAATAGATGCAAAAGTGAATATAAAGAGTGCCCTCAAAAGCACTCTTTTTTTTATGCTATTTTATAAATCATCAACTACCCTTATACGTTAATATTTTTTCACTTAAAATTATACTTTTTAAATAGCAATAACTGCCAATAATGACCGTTTTGATTAACCTGTAAGTATTGTGAGCGGAGGTGTAGACAAATAAAAATAATCGCAATATGAGTAGGGTTGACCTGAATGTTTTCCACATGCCATTGCATAAATAATTGATTTGTAACAACAATACTGTAAATACTTAAAATATTTGTTAATATTGTTGATTTTCTGTACTTTAGCAGCCAGCCTTGGGCTAAAATTTCCGATATCCTTGTTATTGTTTGTTTGAATAAAAAACACCGTTGGTGCAACCAATATGCTATTTTTTTCATCATGTAATAATTGTAGTGAAAGCAATGATCCGGTTATTTTATGTAGAGTCATAATTTTTTAAAGATTTAATCAAGGTACGGTCTTCGATTGCTAACAATTCAATGTTGCTATTATGAGAAAAATATTTACTCCAGCCACTGGCATTTCTATCTTAAGTTTTCAATTTAAATTCATGAATAAATTTTTATCCAAAGCTGCTGCTTTGTGCGTAGCTGTGTTGTTACTTTTGTGTGGTGCTTTACATGCACAAAATCCTGTTTATATCAATACAGGAGATTATGGTGGATTTTCATGGAACTCAATCTCCGCTTCTAATAATTTAACAACTGCTTCCAATTATCCTGGTAACAGAATTGTGTTAACTCCAAGTGGAGCCGGTAACAAGTATTTTAGATTTACAAGTGCAACTTCAAGTTGGACGGAATATGGACCAACTACCGGTGCTGACATTCAAGTTACTTCCGGTGCAGCTCCATTATCTACAATTAGCGGAGCTTCAGGTGCATGGTTTTTAAATATTGCCAGTGGTTCAAGTAATGTTGTATTTAAAACAACTAATGGTGCACCTGCAACTGCAAAAATATGGGCTACGGAAGTACAAGGTGCAGTTAGAAGTCTTTCAGGTACAGTGCAGTCTCCATTGGCTTCAGGAAATATTTATGCATCACAGGTAGTAACTGTAACCTCAACATTATCCGGAGCTTTATCTACAGGACAAAATGCGTATATCCGTTACACAAAAGATAATTTTTCTACTTCTACAATAGCAGCAGCAACTTCTGTTGTTGGTACAACTGCTACATTTACAATTCCTGCATCATTCAATACTTCAGCAGCGTCAGTAAAATATTACGTTTTTACTTCAGGGGCTACAACTCCAACACATGCAGATGCCGATGCGATGACAATAAATTATGACAATAACAGCGGTAGTAATTATTCTTATACAGTAGTTACAGGTACTGCATATTATTGGGTGGGTGGAACTGGGCCTGCTGCAGCATTTAATGATGGAACAAACTGGAGTACAGCAGGTGTAGGCGGAACAGCAGGATCTTCCGGAGCAATTGCATTTACAACAAGTAATATTTTAATTATCGATGGTAGCGATGTTAGTGCTACTGGTGGTCTGCAAACGGGGCAAATCTCAGCAATAGCCACTTCTGCAAATTTAACGATTGGGCAATTAGTTTTAATGAACTCAGCTAATATACGAATAGGGGCCCTTTCCTCTACTAGGTCATATACGATTGGTGGCGGTATTGCAGGTGCCGATTTAGATATACAGGCAGGTAGTACATTGATCTTTGGTTATACAGGAGGGACATCACTTCAAACATTAGCAATAGCTGCATCTAACACAGCAAGTATTGCAGGGATATTAGATATTGGTAATTTGAATGCAAATGCTGCGATTTTAACAATCGGTACAGCTAATAGTGTTACTGTAACAAGTACAGGTACTTATCGACATGGAATTGCTTCAGGTACTTTTCCTGCTCTTGTATGGAATACCGGTTCAACAATGGAGGTAACAGGGCTAACAAGTCAGAGTCCAGGGACTTCTTTTAACCAAACTTATTCTAATGTAATATGGAATTGTTCTAATCAATCTCAAGCCATCGGTTTAGGGGGTAATCTTATAACTATAAATGGGAATTTTTCTGTTACAAATACAGCTACATTTAATATCAGACTAAATGCCGGTGCATCAAGCACTACAACTGTTGGTGGTAATTTAAATATCAATGGGGGAACATTGGCTTTAAACTCTGCCAATGGTAGTGTTAATTTAAACGTAACAGGTAATTGTAATATTTCTTCTGGAACATTGACACATAATACAGCAAATAATACCGGAGCACCGGCGATTAATATTGATGGTAATTTGAATATTTCAGGAACCGGTGTTTTGGATTTTCAATTGTCTGGTAGTACAAATGGTTCCAATAATGGGATTGTAAATTTGAAAGGGAATCTTACCATGACCGGTGGCTCAATAGTTAAAACAGGAACAGGTACTGGTACGGCTTCGTTCAACTTTGCAAAAACGGGTACACAAACATTTTCAAGATCAGGAACCACAACTATTTCGGGTAACCAAGCATTTGTAATAAACAATGGAGCAACAGTAGATTTTGGTACCAGTTTATTGGATGGAGGCTCAGGAACATTTACGCTATCTGCTGGAGGTGGTATTATTACAGCCAATACCAATGCAACAGGAGCATTAACTTCAAGTGGTGCAAATGGTACTATACAATTAGGGGGTACACGTACTTTTAATACAGGTGCAGATTATACCTTTAATGGGGCATCAGCACAAGTAGTGGGTAATGGATTTACCGGAGCCCGTGCACTTACTATAAACAACAGTGCCGGCGTAAAATTAGCTGCTTCAACAGCCGCAACAGTTAGCGGTACAGTTACCTTAACGAGTGGAGATCTTGATATCAATGCTAATACATTAACTCTAAATAGCGCTGCTGCAGCTCAGTCTATAACGGGTAGCGGTAGCCGACAAATTATAAGTACAGGTGCAGGTATAGTATCACTTACAGGTTCAGGAGCACATACTATTACGGTCTCCGGGTTGACTGGCCTTACTTTTGGTTCAACCGTTACAGTTCAAATGAACAGCAATGCAACATTAGATTGCGGGGGTAATGGCACTTCTACAAGTTTAGTTACCGTTAATGGAACATTGCAGTTAAATAGTACAACCAATTCAAATATTGCAAACTCACATCCTCCGTTTTATGGGAATGCCTCCACGTTAGAATATAAAGTTACCTACGGTGTATTCGATGAATGGAAAAGCGGTACAGCTTTAACCACACCAGGAGTTCCGCAAAATGTGAAAATAAATGGAAGCGGTATAACAGTTACATCGCCGACTACTGCTCGTAATGCTTTGGGAAATTTTGATATAACTCAAGGTACTTTTGCATTAAGTGCTACAGTAGGTGGTGACATAAATGTAGGAGGCAACTGGACCAATGCCGGTACATTTACACCCAATTCAAGAACAGTTAGATTTGTAGGAGCAAGCGGCAATCAAACCATAACAAAATTCGGTGGAGAAACCTTTGATTATTTAACCATTAATAAGGCTGCCGATTCTGTACTTCTAGCCAATTCTATAACAGTAAATCAGACACTTACTTTGACTAGCGGTGTTTTGAAATTAGGGAATAATGATTTGACATTTGGTACAACCTCTGGTACCAGTACCGGCGCCAGTACAACAAGTTATATTGCTACTAACGGTACAGGTAAAGTGATAAAAACACATTCGGGTGCATTTACGTATCCGGTAGGTACAGCTACAAAATACACGCCTTTATCAATCACTGCTGCTTCTAGTCAACAATATACCATTGGTTCTGCTGCCACAACTTATTCGCCTTCAACTGATGCGTCAGTGAATCAGTGGAGCATAGTAACAGGTGGTTCAGCAACTTCTGATATTACATTCAGCTGGTATACTGCAGATGCAGGTGCTAATCTTGCAGCAGCAGCAAGCACAGGTAAGGCTTTACAATACAATGGTTCAACATGGGATAACATAGGAGGCACAACAAACACAGGTACTCCAAATACAGTTGCTGTAACCGGTATAACGGCAGCAACATTAACAGGTACCAATGTTTGGTCGGTTGCAATACCTCCGGCAGTTCCGGATATTACTTTGGCAGACAATTCTGGTGGACAGGTAGCAAGCAGTACCGTGACTGCTCCAACTAACACAAAAATTATTTATAATTTCCAAACAACAATTGCTACTTCTACAGCTATATTGAATCAACTTACTTTCGCTACTACAAACAGTGCGTCAGATGTTTCGAAATATCAATTATATTATTCAGATAATAACAATAGTTTTGGTAGTGCCAGTCAGATAGGATCTGATATTACTACCGGATTAGGTACAGGTACCCATACTTTTTCAAGTTTAACAGCAAGTGCTATCAATGGCCATGTTGGTTATTTCTGGATCACTGCCGATGTGCCTTCCGGTGCTACACCGGGTAACACAATTGTTGTTACTGCGTTAACGACAAGCAACCTAACATACAATGGTGGTGGTAATAAATTCGGCTCTGCAAGTATTGGAGGAACCATTACTATTATAAAAGCCCCAACTGTTACAACAGATGCTGCAAGTGCTGTTACAACAACTACGGTAACATTAAATGGTACAATAAATGCAAATGCTAATAGTACAACTGCTTCATTCGATTGGGGTACAACAAATAGTTATGGTACAAATGTAGTAGCAAATGAAAGCCCTGTTACAGGAACAAGTAATACATCCATCACAAAAGGAATAACAGGATTAGCAGAGAATACTTTATATCATTTCAGTGCGAAAGGTGTAAATGCGGCCGGTACTACTAACGGTAGTGATGCCACCTTTACAACATTATCAAAAGCGCCTACTATTGCAACTGCAACATCAATAACATCAACAGGTTTTACTGCAAACTGGACAGATCCAACAGGACAAGGTTCAGAAACATTTACCATAACATTAGAAGTAGATGATGATAACGCCTTTGGTTCTCCTACTACAGTTAACAGTATAGCTTCAGGTACTCAAACATATGCAGTGAGTGGACTTAGCTCTGGCACTCAATATTATTATAGAGTAAAAGCTGTAAATGCAGGAGGTAGTTCAGCATGGTCTGGTACTGAAACTGCAACGACATCATCAGCAGTTGCACCAACTGTAACAACAACGGCTATATCTTCTATAACAGAAAACAGTGCAAATACCGGTGGTAATGTAACCAGTGATGGTGGTGATGCAGTTACAGCAAGAGGTGTTGTATATAACACAACAGGTTCTCCTACATTATCTGATCCTTTTACCACAAATGGTAGCGGTACAGGTTCATTCAGCAGCTCTTTAAGTTCATTATCTGCTAATACAACTTATTATGTAAAAGCCTATGCTACAAACGGAGCCGGTACAGGCTATGGCAGCGAAGTAAGTTTTGTGACATTAGCGACTGAGCCTGGAACTGCAAGTACTGTTACTTTTGGTGCAAGAACGAATACTAGTCTTGTAGTTAATTTTAATAGTGGTACAGGTGGAAGAAGATTTGTGGTGGCTCGTGCTACTAATAACTCATTTAGTTTTACTCCTACAGATGGAACGTCTTTAAGCGGAACAATCAGCAGTGATTTTGGAGTTGCGGATAATCAGGGTGGTGGTGATAAGATCGTTTACGATGGAACAGGTAATACTGTAACAGTAACAGGATTAACTGCTAATACTGCATATTATTTTGCAGTATATGAATACACAAATAACAGTGCAAGTTCTCCAAATTATTATTTAACTCCGGGAACAGGCAATCAAACAACTTATAATCCTACAATTACTACAATAGGAACTTTATCTGCATTCGCAAATACGGTAACCGGAAATAATTCTACATCACAATCTTATACTGTAGAGGGAACAGAATTAGCATCATCTATTACTGTTACTGCTCCTACAGGGTATGCTATCAGTCTTGATAATAGCGATTTTAGTGTTAATCCAATTGTTTTAACAAGAGATGGAAGTGATGCAGTCTCTACAACAACAATACATGTAAGGTTTTCACCTTCATCTGCAAATGGAACAGTTTCAGCGAATGTTACCAATGCGGCAACGGATGCTACCACAAGAAATATAGCAGTTACCGGTATTGCATTAGCTGCTGAACCGACCGATAAAGGAACGGTAAGTTTTGGAACTACTTCTGCTACATCTATTCAGGTAGATTATACTTTGCCGGGTTCAGGTTATGGTACTAACAGGATAGTTGTTATTAAAGCGGGTAGTACAGTTGATTGGGCACCAACGGACGGTGCAGGTATAAGCGGTACCGTTAGTGCTGCTTTTGGATCTGCAACAGACCAGGGTAGTGGTAACAAAGTGGTTTATAATGGAACCAATAGCACCACAAATGTTGTTACAGTTACTGGTCTTACAACAAATACTACTTATCATTTTGCTATCTATGAATACAATGTAGGTAGTAATAATTCTCAAAATTATTATGGTACTGCAGCAACCGGTAATCAAACCACTGCGGCTGTATCTTCGGCTGGCGATTACTTCAGATCTGCTGTTGCAACTTCAGGTAACTGGAATTCTGCGGCATCTTGGGAAAGTTCTCCGGATAATTCAAACTGGATACCGGCAACATTAACACCTGATGCTTCTTCAGCAAGAGTTACCATTTTGGCGAATGATACAATCGTTGTTCCAAATGGACAAAGTATTACAGCTGATAGTATTACAGTAGCCGGTACAGGTCAGATAACAATTGCATCGGGAGGTACACTAACGGTTGCAAACAGCACTGCAGCTCCTGATTTAACCTTAAATGGAACGATACTTAATTCGGGTACTTTAACTTTCAGCAGCAGCACTGCATCTGTTGGAAGTGGAGGTATTTATGAACACAATATTGCTAACTCTGTAGCTGTGCCAACTGCCTTTACTTGGGGCACAGGTTCAACTGTAGTTTTATCGGGTACTTATGCCGGATCTGCTACATTAGCGACACCTGCATCTGGCAACTATTATAATGTAACGTTTAAAAATAATATTTCAACGTTGGCAAGTGACTTTATTAATATTGGCGGCAAAACAATTGATGGTAAATTAAAAATATCAACATCAGGAAATGGAGCTGTAATACCTACTTCTACAACAACAGTTACTACCGCTGCATCTTATGAACAAACTAGTGGTAATTTCTTTGTAAACAGAAATGGCGGTGGTACAAGAGGCTTAACAATTACGGGGGATGTTGATATAACTGGAGGAATCCTAGATCTAAAGCAAAATACTTCAGCACAATTGGGACAATTAACAATTGGAGGTAATTTGAATGTAGGGGCTTCAGGTACTTTAACTGCAAGTGGATCAGGAACCGCTGCAATGATCTTTAATGGAGCTTCAGCACAGACATGGTCAAATGCAGGTGCATTCTCAGGAACATCAATTGGGGTAGCCGTTAGTGTTACTGGTGCAGGAGGTGTAACATTAAATTCCAGCATTACTTTACCTTTTGCAAGTAGCTTGACGTTAACATCTGGAAACTTTACTATTGCGTCCGGCGTTACTTTAACCATGGGTGGTACATCAACCGCCACAATTGGTGGAAGTAGAACTTTGACTGTAGATGGGACATTAACAAGAGTATCAAGTGGTACATTCACTACTACAGGTACATTAAGTATTTCTAATGGAGGTAAATATCAACATGCACACAATGCCGGGGTTATTCCAACAGCGACTTGGGTTACAGGTTCTACTTGTGAAATAACAGGTAATACGTCAACAACCCCATCTGCAGGTCTTGGTCAAGTTTTCTCTAATTTCACATGGAACTCTCCTTCGCAAACTACAACAACAAATATTGGAGGTGCATTAACAACTGTAAATGGTAACTTCTCTGTATTAAATACTGGTGCTGCCACCAATGGTCTTCGTCTCGTTAATGGAGCTTATTCACTAAATGTAGGAGGAGATTTAATTGTTTCAGCTGGTAATACCGCAAAACTCGATATTAATGGAAATACAGGAACTGCAACAATAAATGTTGGGGGAAATGTTACAATCGGTAGTGCAGGAACACTTAGTAATACTGGAGGTACAGGCGTAGTTAAATTAGCTGGAAACTGGTCAAATAGCGGAACATTTACAAATGCAAATACAACAATTGAATTTAATGGCTCAAATGCACAATCTATAACTAAATCAGGTGGTGAAACATTTAATAAATTAACTATTAACAACTCAAGTTCAACAGGTGTTACTTTAAACAATGATATAACTGTTTCTAATAATACTGCCGGTGGTCTTACATTAACTGATGGAGAGTTAATTACAGGTGGTTCATATAGAGTAATAATAAGTGGTACGGCTACAACTGTTATTAGTGGTGGCGGTACAGGAACTTTTGTAAATGGTAATTTACAAAGAGCTGTTGCAACAGGGACTAACACCTATGCGTATCCAGTTGGTAACACGGGTGAATATGCGCCTGCAAGTCTTGCGTTTACAACCGTAGGTACAGCTGGTAATGTAACTGTAAATACTACCAGTACGGATGAGCCAAACCTGGCGACTTCTACTATTGATAATATAGACAGGGCACAACGTTATTGGACATTAACCAATTCTGGTGTTGCAACATATACTTTAGCTCCTACATTTACGTATAATGCAGCAGACCTGGTTACAACAGTTGATGCGACATTGTATAAAGTTGGAAAATATAATAGCGGATGGACATATCCAACTGTTGCTTCAGCAACATCTTCAGCAATTACTGCTACAGGAATCACTTCGCTGGATGGTAATTACCAGGCAGGTAAAAATGCAGCAGTTCCTGTTGTAACAACGGATCCTTCTTCACAAACTATTTGCGATGGGGCTGTTGTAACATTTACTTCAGTTGCTACCGGTGCTCCAACACCAACTATCAAATGGCAAGTAAGTACTGACAATGGTAGTAGCTGGTCGGATGTAAGTGGAGAAACGGCGGCTGATTACGATTTCACTGTAGCTGTTGCCGACAATAATAATCAATACAGGGTTATTTATACAAACAATAAAGGTGCCGATACTTCAGCAGTTGCGGTGTTAACTGCGGTTGCAACCGGCGGATGGGTTGGACCAAACTCAGGCGGCGACTGGAACACTTCGGCTTATTGGTGTGGAGGTAGTGTACCAACATCTGCTGATGATGTAACTATTCGTTCAGGTGTAAACATTACAATTAGTTCTTCGGTAGCAGCGAAAAGTATCACACTTGAAAGTGGAGCAGGTATAACCTTCAGTGGTTCTCCAACATTAAGTGTTGCCGGTAACTGGACAAACAACTCTGGAACAGGAGCATTAACAGCAGGAACAGGTACTGTCGCATTTACAAGTGCAGCTACTGTCGGTGGTTCTTATGCAACTACATTCAATAATGTAACAACTAGTGCAGCGCTTAACCCCGGTGCATCTAAAACAGCGGTTAATGGTACCATTTCTATAAATGCAGGTGGTTCTATAACTACAAACGGTCCGGTGTACAACAGTGGCTCTACCTTGATTTATAACACTGGTGCAAACCCTGAAGTAAGAGGCGCAGAATGGACAAGTGCTGTTACGCCTGTGAATGTTCAGATATCAGGAAATACAATTATGAATGCTGATAACGTTGGAGGATCGGGTAGTCAGGCAGCGACATTGAGTGGCAATTTAACCATCGATGCAGGTTCAGCTTTCTATATGGATTATGGTGGTGGTAGTGCTGCATTAACGGTTGGTAATAATATCATTTTAAATGGTAATATAAGTTTAGGCGGTTCATCTGGTGGTGATTTATTCTTAGGAGGAAACTGGACGAGAGATGCATCTTCATCTTCTGTAAACTATAATGACAGAGCCGTATTCTTTAATGGTTCAAGTGATCAAATTATTACACTTGCAACTTCCGGAACTCAGGCATTTGCTTACTTTATTATTGACAAACCAAGCGGAAATGTTCAACTGGGTACCGGTACCGATGTAAGTATTGCTTCTACTAGTGGTAGTGTTTTACAATTGATCGATGCAGGTGGATTGGATCTTAATGGAAGAACATTTACTTTAAGTGGAAATGGTGGTAATATCCTTGTAGACGGAGCAGCAAGAAATATTACAGGTACAGGAACATTTGCTGTTACAGGTACAAAAACTGTAACAAGTGCAAACAGTGGTACACTTGTACTTGGTGCAAATGTTACTACAAATCTTACAGCAGCATTTGATCCGGGTTCTTCATTAACAACTGTTAACGGTACATTACAAATAAGCTCAGGCGGCTCTTTAGCTAACAATACAGTTACTTACGGTAGTGCATCTACTTTGGTGTACAACCAAACAGGTACTCCAACATTTGGTAATGAATGGACTGGAAATAATACGACAGCAGGCTCCGGAGTTCCTCAAAATGTTACCATACAAAACGGTACTACGGTAAATATGCCTTCAGCAGACAGAGGCTTGGCTGGTAACTTAAACATCAGCAACGGTACCTTGGTGTTGAACGGCACTGTAGGAAATGACCTTTATGTAGGGGGTAACTGGACCCGTAGCTCATCAGGAACATTTACTGCAAATGACCGTGCTGTATTCTTTAACGGTTCAAATGCGTCAGCAATTTCAGCTCCGTCAAGTAGTACAAAAGGTTCTAATGGTGAATTTGGAGGTGAAACATTCCCTTACCTGATCATTGACAAAAATGCAAAGACAACCAATGTTAATCTGTCTTCTAATATCTGTGTTACCAAAACACTGACCTTAACAAAAGGTACATTAGAATTAAATGCATCTGATCTTGTATTGCCTTCAAATGCAACAAGAACTGCAGATCTGGCACAGGTAAATCCTTCCGATGCAGATATTTCTTACTCGTCTACAGGTAGGGTTGTAGCGCAACGATTTATTGGTAATACAACTACCGTGCGTACTTGGAGGTTCTTAACAGCTCCATTGCAGGCAGATGATACTTTATCAATCAATTCGGCATGGCAATCAGGACAGGTAAACCCTGACTATACAACACCTAACAATACAAATCCTTGGCCTGGTTATGGTACACATATCACCGGACCATCAAGTCTTTATGATTTTGATAAAGGATTTGATCAGGGTACGGGTAATAATGGTTACTCGATTGAATACTTCGATAATACAGGAGCTACAACTAAATTGAGCTATCCTGCAAATACAAAATCTACCCGTTTAATGAGCCAGTTGGGCTGGGGCTTATTTGTGAGAGGTGATAGAAGTTATGTGTTTGGTAGTCAATATACCGCTTCGGGTAATACAACACTCGAACCAAGAGGTAAGATAAATATTGGAACAGTTGTTTCTACGATCGTACCAAATAAGACCAATGTAGTAGGTAATCCATATCCAAGTCAGATATATATGTATGGCGTTGATATGGGAGGATCTGGATTTAACCAACATGATTTCAAATTGTGGGATCCGGCGGCATATACCAACTATCAAAGTACTGGTAGATATGTGTTCTTTAACTGGAATGGCAGCAGCTATGATGTAAATAATGGACCAACCACCACTTGGGATTATCCGGGTACGGTAGAATCCGGTGAGGCATTCCTTACATACAACAATGCTGCTTCAGGAAGTACTGTAACTTTCCACGAAACAGATAAGGTAACTGGAGTAAGCACACTGGATGGTATTCAAAGTCGTCCGGCAAGGGGCAACACAAGCAGTGCTAATAGACCGGCTGCTACACCATCAGCTAAACTTCAGTTGGATCTGCAGTTCTATAACTCAACAACAAGCAGATTTACCAACCTTTCCGGTTCAAATGCTTATTTCGATCCTTTATTTAGTGATGCGGTTAGTTCTAATGAAGACAATATTTCTCCTGTGGGAAGCTTATTAGCTGAACTACGTATTTTGGAAGATGGATTACAATTATCAACAAATAGAAGGAGCCCGATAGCTGATGATGACACAGTTTTCTTGTATATGTCTAAAGCCAATCAAGTACAGCACAGATTGGTAGTTTCAACTAAATACTTTGCAACGGATGTCGCTGCAACTTTGATAGATAAGTATTTAAATACCGCTACGCCGATAACAATTAGCAATACAGATTCTACATTCTATTTATTTGATATTACTGCAGATGCACAGTCTAATAGAACAGACAGGTTCATGATCGTATTTAAAGTGTTAAATACGACTCCTGTTAAGTTCAGCAATGTTAAAGCAGCACAGCAAAACGCTGGCATAGCGGTACAATGGAGTGTAGCAAATGAAGTAAACGCTAAGTCGTATGAAGTTGAAAAATCAACTGACGGGGTTCATTTCACAAAAATGAGCACTATAGCGGCAGCGAATTCAGGTGCTACGGCGTCTTATAACTGGTTAGATGTTTCGCCGAATACAGGAGATAATTACTACAGAATACGCCTTGTAGATCAGTCAGGAGCGATTGCTTACAGTCAGATCATAAGAGTTAAAACCGGTAGCATTACTTCAGAAATAGGGGTTTATCCTAATCCGGTTGTTGACGGAGTTGTTGGTTTACAGCTTAATAATATGCCAAAAGGTAAGTACGAAGTACGAATTATTAACACTGTGGGACAAACAATTTTGAAGAAAACTGTTCAACATTTGGGTGGTAGTGCAATAGAAACGTTATCTTTGGGCAATAATGTGGCTAAAGGCCTCTATAAGCTCGAAGTTATTCACCCGGATAGGCAACAAACCGTGATTAACTTGTCATATTAAAAGCGTACTAACCATTAAATTATAGAACAGAAAAATTCGTCTTTCAAATGAAACGATATACTAAGATACTATTGTTCACAAGTTTACTTGTGGTTGTTTTAAATGTCCTACCTAAGTTTGCGCTTGCTCAGATCGATCCTGGAGAGGATCCGGATGCTCCAATCGACGGAGGGATCAGTTTGCTGGTAGCGGCAGGAGTTGGATACGGAGTAAAAAAGGCAAGAGACAGCCGAAAAGCAAAAGCCGGCGACAACACAAATAAATAATTCATTTTACATCTTTAAAAGGGGTGACAGATTCGTCTTGTTATCCCTTTTATTTTTATATACGTACCTAATTTATGTAGTAACAACAGTTGGCAATACAAGTTATTTTAACGAAGTTTGCATATAGCTTATGCTTGATTTGTTAAACCTTATTTGTAATGCCTTTTTTCGTTTTTAATAGAATATCTCCTTATATTTCAAAACTTATGTACAACTTGTTTTCTTTCGCAAAGTCTCCTGTGTTGAGGTTTAATTCCATTTTATTAGCGATATCATTTTTAGTAGTAATATTTAGTTCTTGTAAAACAACTTACACGAATGCGAATTCGTTTAAAACTTTAACTAAAGACACGACCATTAGTGCATTCGTTAATGAAAGAGCCGAATTGAAGATCCAGAAAGGAGATATCTTAACAATCTCAATAACGAGTTTAAACGCTAATGAAGACGTATTGTTTAATTCTACAAACGGTAATTCCAGCTCCGGGCATCAAAACATAATTGGATACTATTTAGATAAGGAAGGTAATATAGAATTGCATAAACTTGGTATTATACATGTTGAAGGAATGACCACAAAAGCACTTCAGGATAGGATCGCAAAAGATCTGGCGCCGTATTTAAAAGACCCGATCGTTAAAGTAGGGTTTCAAAATCATAAGGTTACTATTCTTGGTCAGGTAAAAACAGCTCAACAAGTTAATCTTGATAAAAGCGATCAGATTTCCGTTCTCGATCTGATTGCTATTTCCGGAGATCTAACCGCAGATGCCGATAAAAAAAATATACTGATCATTAGAGATAGTGGAGAAAATAAACAAGTTAAAAAAATAAATCTTGAAGATCATTCTATATTTTCTTCCCCATGGTTTTATCTGAAACCGAATGATGTTTTATATGTTGGAGCAAACAACAAAACCACTGATGAAGTAAAAAGAGCTAATAGGCAGCAAACTCTGACTATTGTATCATCGGTGATAACAATTACAGCTATAATTTATACCACGTTTATCAGAAAATAATATCAGCAGGCACAGCTAACTCTTACAACTATGATTGAAAAGAATATACAGGAGACCAAAGAGACCAATGTACTGATACAGCTTTTACAAAAATACTTGCCTTTTTGGCCGCTTTTTGTATTTACTACTTTTACATCTTTGATCATTTCATATTTGTATCTAAGGTCGCAAATACCGGTATATGTTGCCAGCGCAAAGGTTTTATTGAAAGATCCGAATAAAGGTGGTGGCGATTCTAAATTGCTTGATGCGTTAAATATCTTCAGCGAAAAAAAGATCGTTGAAAATGAGATATTGGTTTTAAAGTCTTCGGAGCTATTGAAAGAAGTAGTTAGACAATTAGATCTTTACACAGCTACATATATTGATGGAAAAGTAAGATTGGAGGAATTATATGGTAAAAGTGCGCCGGTGTATTTTAGAGCTGTATATAGAGATAGTGTGTATCCTGCAGGCAGGTATTATTATTCAATAGATTGGGCCCGAAAAAAAATATTCTTTAACGGCAGGTATATTGAAGATGGAGAAACTACCCGAATTGGAGGAACAAGTTATACTGTTACTTTAAATCATGCTTATCCCAAAAGCAGTTCTGCAAAAAAATATCTTATAGAATTCGGATCGGTTGAAGGATCTGCATCAACGATCAGCGGAGGAATAAATGCAAGTGCCATTTCCAGTGCTTCAACGGTATTGAATGTAAGATTAGAAACCACTGTACCCGAGAAAGGAAAAGAAATATTAAATAAGCTGTTTGAAGTTTATAACATAGCAGCCATTAGTGATAAAAATGAAATAGCCAGAAAAACACTTTACTTTATTGATAATCGTTTGGGGTTTGTAAGTAGTCAGCTTGATAGTGTAGAGCGTAATATTGAACGTTTTAAAGCAAGAGAATCTTTAGTTAACATAAGTGCTCAGGGGGCAAATTATCTTCAGAATGTTAATGAAGGCGATAGAAGAATGGCACAAACGGGTATTCAGCTGTCCGTTTTAAATGATATTACCACATATATCAATCGAAAAGAAAAGAAACCTGGAGTAGTTCCATCGCTCATGCTGGTTTCTGACCCTACATTGAGCAGTTTATTAACGAGTTTGTACGAATCTGAAAATGAACTGGAAAGAGCCAAAGCACTGACCGGCGATAAAAGTGATGCGGTGCAGTTGTTATATCAAAGAATTGCAAAGGTCAAACAAAGTATTCAGGAAAATGTTGCCAATATTAAAACTACTTTAGAAACGGTTAAAACAAATGTTCAAAGAGACATAGATTTTAATAGCGGATTGTTGCAAGGGATTCCCGCTAAAGAAAGAGAATTGCTGGATATCAGCCGCCAACAATCAATAAAAAATGCCATCTATACCTTCCTACTTCAAAAAAGAGAAGAAATGGCACTTAACTCAGCTTCTACCACTGCAGATCTTCGTGTATTGGAAACAGCTTCTACAGGCGGACAAATAAGACCAGTACCTAAAAACTTTTACATAAGTGGATTAGTCATAGGAATACTTTCAGCTGTATTTTTAGTTTTGCTTAAAGAACAGTTTAAAAATAAAATTTTATTTAGAGAAGAAGTAGAAAGTAAAACCTCTGTTAGTTTTGTTGGTGAAATTGCTCAGGCATATTCCAATAAAACAATTGTGATCTACGATGGTAAACGTACAGTAGTTGCTGAACAATTCCGCTCATTAAGAACCAATCTGAACTTCATAGGGCTCAATGAAAAACAAAACACGCTACTGATCACATCCAGTATTTCCGGAGAAGGAAAAAGTTTCATGGCGATCAACCTTGCTATCAGTTTTACTTTAACCGGTAAAAAAGTAGCATTACTCGAAATGGATCTGCGTAAACCTAAATTAAGTGTTTTGTTAGAAATTGATAGAGAGCCTGGGATTTCAAATTATTTGGTTGGTAAAACAACGCTAGATAAGATCATTAAAGAAACGTCAATCCCTAACTTATTTTTATTACCGGCTGGTGCTATTCCCCCCAACCCAACCGAGTTGATTGCTAAAGGAGGGTTTAAGGATCTAATGGATCAATTGCGGCCACAATTTGATTATGTTATCATTGATACCGCTCCGGTGGGGCCTGTAACTGATGCATTATTATTAAACCCATATTCTGATGTAACACTGTATGTGATCAGGCATGGTAAAACACCAAAACCTTTTGTTCGTTTGATCGAAGAAATGAATAAACAGGGCAAGTTCAAAAATATGTGTTTGGTATTTAATGGGTTAAAACCTAGAGGTATTGCATTGGGCAGCTTCTCTAAAGGTTATGGCTACGGCTATGGTTATGGATATGGTTATGGTTACGGATACGGCGGATATGGAAGTAGTGATGAAGCACCAAGGTCTATTTTCTATAATATAACATCTTATTTTAAAAAGATCGTAAGGTTTTTTGCTAATAAATAATGTGTTATAAAATCAATAAAAATTGTCTTCAGTTTGCTGAAATATGTGACTGAGGATTAGCGAAGCTATATTCATGCCTAAAAATAATCTACATTGGTTCGCTGTTTATACAAAGCCCAGATGGGAGAAAAAGATCGCTAAAACCCTCGACGAAAAAGGTATAGAGAATTACTGTCCGGTTAATAAAGTTGTTAAACAATGGAGTGATCGAAAAAAAGTTGTACTTGAGCCTGTTTTTAAATCATATGTGTTTGTAAAAATTTCAGATGACAATAAATGGGACCTGAAGCATGTCAACGGGATATTAAACTTCGTTTTCTGGTTGGGTAAACCTGCAGTCATTAAAGAATCTGAGATCAATACCATCAAAAAATTTTTAAACGAATTTTCAGATATACAGGTAGTCAATACCGGATTTGAAAAGAATACATCCGTTCGGGTTAAACAAGGCGTTTTTATGAACTATAAAGGTCAGGTGATTGAAGTGATTGGTAACAAAGCCAAGGTACAGATACAAAGTATGGGTATTATTTTACAAGCCAATTTCGAAAAAAAGAATTTAGAGATCGTTCATGCATAATATACCAGCTTTGTTGGTTTTCATGAACTTTTAAAATAATTGAATAAATGAATAAAACAGATAAAATATACATTGCAGGTCACAATGGTTTAATGGGTAGTGCAATTTTACGATTGCTTCAACAAGAAGGGTATACAAATATTGTAGTTAAAAGTTCATCAGAACTTGACTTGAGAGATCAATTACAGGTCAAAACCTTTTTCGAAAAAGAAAAACCTCAGTATGTTTTTTTGGCTGCAGCTAAAGTTGGCGGTATTTGGGCAAATAAAACTTATCCCGGTGAATTTATTTATGACAATTTAGCGGTACAAAATAATGTTATTCATCAGTCGCATTTGAATGGCGTTGAAAAACTATTATTTCTTGGTAGTAGTTGTATTTATCCTAAAAATGCAAAGCAGCCAATAAAGGAAGAATATTTACTGACTGATTTTCTAGAATCGACCAATGAAGCCTATGCAATTGCAAAAATTGCGGGTATCAAAATGTGCCAGGCATATCATCAACAATATGGCAGCAGGTTTATAAGTGTTATGCCTACTAATTTATATGGTCCGGGAGATCGTTACAATCTTCAGAATTCGCATGTACTACCTGCATTGATAAGAAAGTTCCATGAGGCTAAAATTCAAAATGACGAAGCCGTAACAATATGGGGTACAGGTACACCTTCCCGTGAGTTCTTATATGTTGATGATGCTGCAAAAGCCTGTCTGTTTTTAATGGATCAATATGAAAGTCCCGAGATCATTAATATTGGTTGGGGAAAAGATAATACGATTGCTGAGCTGGCAGAATTAATAAAGAAGATTACCGGATTTTCGGGTAAACTTATTTTTGATCATTCAAAACCCGATGGCACACCACGTAAACTTTTAAACGTAGACAAAATAAATGATCTTGGTTGGAAAGCATCCATCGACTTGGAAGAAGGCATTTCAACCACATATAAAGACTTTTCTGAAAAATACGATTATTATATTAGTCGTACGTAACGAACCTTAATCAGCATTTTTTTAACCTTATACTATGTGTAGAATTGCCGGGATAATTAATCCTAGTGCTACACCGGAAACATTGCAATCGATGGTACGAGAAATGTGCCGGTTGCAAAAACATGGAGGCCCTGATGATGAAGGAGTATTTTCTTCTTTCGAACATGGGTTAGCGTTAGGACATCGTCGTTTATCTATTATCGATCTCTCACAAACCGGCCATCAGCCAATGTCTTTTGCAGATGGCAGATCTCACATCAGCTATAACGGTGAGATTTATAATTACCTTGAACTAAAGCAAGAGCTAAAGAAACTAGGTTGCATGTTTAACACACATAGCGACACGGAAGTTATTTTAGCAGCTTTTAGTACTTGGGGTACAGCTGCATTTTCCAAACTTAACGGGATGTTTGCTTTCGCACTGTTCGATCAAAAGAACGGTGAATTGTTTTTGGTTAGGGATGCCGGAGGGATAAAGCCCTTATATTATGCTGTAACAAAACAGGGGTTGGCTTTTGCTTCGGAAGTAAGAGGGTTTCAATCGGTACCATATCTTCAAACAAAAGGCAGCCACTGGCAGGTGTATCTGATGGCATATCGTCATTTACCTGAACCAATTACCACACTTGAAGATGTAAAGCCTCTGCAAAAAGGGAGCTATCTTAAATATACCATCTCAACCGGTAAGTATAACATTGAGACTTTTCTTACGTATAAATATGTAGAATCAATATCAAACAGAGCAACAGCCATAGAATTAATTACTGACGGACTTCAAAATGCAGTAAAAAGACATTTGATAGCTGATGCCCCAATTGGTGTTTTTTTGAGTGGTGGTTTAGATTCAAGTATCATTGCTTCAGTTGCAAATGATGATAAGAAAGTTGATCTGAATACTGTTTCTATTTTTTTTAATGAAGCTGCTTATTCAGAAAAGGAATTTCAGGATCTGTTGCAAAGCAATTTAGCAGCTAATAATTTTCAATACTTATTAAATGAAAAAGATTTTCATGAAAATTTACCAGCTATCATCAATTCAATGGATATGCCGAGTTGCGACGGGATAAACACCTGGTTCATCAGCAAATTCGCAAAAGAGAGTGGCTTAAAGGCAGTGTTATCAGGTATCGGCGGAGATGAACTATTTGGTGGCTATCCGTCTTTTGGAAGAATTGATCCAACTTTATTATTAAAAAAACTACCCGATCTGTTATTGACATCGGGAAGATATACCGGTTTTCGTCGAATGAAGCGATTGCAATATCTTACCATTGATGGGCCTGTAGGCATGTATCTTTTCTTAAGAGGTCAGTTTGTACCCAGTGAAATTGCAAGAGAACTGAATGCGAATGAATCTGAAATATGGGAAATACTTCGAACAGATCCACAATTACCAGGCATTAATGATCTGTCAGCTAAAAATCAAGCTAGTTGGATGGAAATGAATATGTATATGCAGAATCAATTGCTGAGAGATGCTGATGTAATGAGTATGGCGCATGGTGTAGAGATCAGGGTTCCGTTCTTAGATAAAGATTTTGTTGAACTTGCACTTAAAATAAGATCGGACATAAAATATTCCGGAAAATACGGCAAGCAAATACTGATCGATGCCTTTGGTAGCAGAATACCCCAACAAGTATGGCAGCGACCAAAAATGGGTTTTGCATTTCCTTTTACGGAATGGTTCATCGATAATGACTATGCAAAACAATATTCTAAAAACCACAAGAAACTGAAAGAAGGCAAAATGCACTGGTCGCAGTTTTTAACTTTACTATTGATCGAAAATAATGTCAAGGCATAATTATAATTCTGTACTTTTTCTTACACTGAAAGTATTTTCTGCTACCGGCGGTATTGAAAAAGTAAACCGGATAGTTGGAAGGGCAATTCATTCTATCGGTCTTGAATCGGGCAATAAAGCGAAAGTTTATTCCATGTATGATGAGGTTGCTGATACAGATGAGAAATATTTTCCTAAGCAGATATTTAAAGGCTTTGGATCAAACAGATTAAAGTTTGTGCAGAAAAGTGTTCAGCAAGGAAAAAAAAGTGATGTTGTAATACTCAGTCATATCAATCTATTATCAGTAGGCTATTCAATTAAATTATTATCGCCATCTACTAAACTGATTCTGATAACACATGGTATTGAGGTTTGGAAACCTTTTTCTGCTTTTAAGAAAAAGATGTTTTTAAAATGTGATCTTATTTTGCCGGTTAGCAAGTATACCAAAAACAAATTGATGGAGCTCAATGATATTCCGGAAGAAAAGTTTTTTGTACTGAACAATTGTCTTGATCCTTTTTTACCGGAACCCGTAAAAGGAGCAAAATCTAATGAGTTGTTAAGTAAGTATGGTTTCACTAACGAGCATAAAATTTTACTCACTCTAACCAGATTAGCATCAGGAGAAAGATATAAGGGTTATGATCATGTGCTTCGATCATTAAAAAAACTCATCCCTGAAAATCCATTACTGCGTTATTTGATCATTGGCAAGTATGATGCAATTGAAAAGAAAAGATTAGATACACTGATAAAAGAATTGAACATTGAAAAATATGTTGTTTTTGCAGGCTTTGTTCCCGATGAAGCAATAGCAGAACATTTCAATCTGGCCGATGTATATGTAATGCCGAGTAAAAAAGAAGGTTTTGGAATTGTATTTATCGAGGCCATGTATTACGGTAAGCCCGTGATTGCCGGTAATAAAGATGGATCTGTGGATGCTTTGGCAGGTGGTGATTTTGGCTTATTGGTAGATCCGGATGATGAGGTAGAAATAATGAATGCCATAAAAAAAGTGGTAGCCAATACTCAAGCATACATTCCCGATCACCAAGAGTTTATGAATAAGTTCAGCTTTCCTGTGTATAAGGAAAAGCTTGTGCATTTATTATCGTCAAAAAATACAATAGAACTAACGGTATAAAATTTACTAATGCAAAATAAGGAAGCAAATACTATAAGTCAAGATCAGTGGGATATAAGCATTGAACCCAAGACTGCAATGTTTAACTTAAACTTAAAAGAACTCTGGCGTTATAAAGACCTAATGTGGCTTTTTGTAAAACGAGATTTTAGTGCACAATACAAACAGACAATACTTGGCCCGTTATGGCATTTTATTCAACCGCTATTTACTACAATTGTATTCTTGGTAGTATTTGGTCAGATCGCTAAAATTCCAATTCCGAAAAACATTGCACCTGCTGTGTTCTATATGAGTGGGATAACAATTTGGAATTATTTTACAAGTTGCTTAACCGGAACTTCTAATACTTTTGTTGCAAATGCAGCCATCTTTGGTAAAGTATATTTCCCCCGTCTGGTAATACCTGTTTCCGTTGTACTATCCAATATTGTAAAATTCAGTATTCAGTTCTTGCTTCTGCTTTTAGTAATGGGGTATTATGGAATTAAGACCGGCAACTTTTATATTGGCTGGACTTGGTTATTAATTCCGGTTCTTGTTGTAATGATGGCCTTAATGGGCTTAGGCTTTGGAATTATCATTTCTTCTCTAACAACTAAATACAGAGATTTTACAGTATTGATCGGATTTGCAATTCAATTGCTGATGTATGCTACTCCGGTAATTTATCCATTAGAATATTTTAACAACTCAAAATATAAACCATTTATAGAATGGAATCCGTTAACACCGATTATTGAAGCTTTCAGGTATGCGGTTTTAGGCGAGGGTACATTTACAATAACTAGTCTCTTGTATAGTAGTAGCTTCATACTTGTAAGTGTATTTTTTGGTAGCATGATTTTTACCAAGGTTGAAAAAAGCTTTATGGATACGGTGTAACTGTCTATATAATTAATTTATAAACGAAAAGAAAGTATGTCTGTTGTAATAAAAGTCGAAGATGTTTCAAAACAATACCGATTAGGACAGGTCGGCACAGGTTCGCTGAATCATGATCTTAATCGGTGGTGGCATAGCATCAGAGGTAAAGAAGATCCATATTTAAAGATCGGGGAGGAAAATAATAGAGCAAAAAAAGGTGTGAGTGAATATGTATGGAGCCTGAAAGACATTAATTTTGAAATTGAAAAAGGTGATGCCGTAGGTATTATCGGCCGAAACGGAGCAGGAAAAAGTACTTTATTAAAACTGTTAAGCAGAGTTACAAGTCCAACAACAGGATCAATAAAAGCAAAAGGCCGTATAGCAAGTTTGCTTGAAGTTGGTACAGGTTTTCATCCGGAATTGACCGGCAGAGAGAATATCTTTTTGAACGGCGCCATTCTAGGGATGAGAAAAAAAGAAATCGAAAGAAAACTTGATCAGATTGTTGACTTCAGTGGCGTTGAAAGATATATAGATACCCCTGTAAAAAGATATAGTAGTGGTATGTATGTTCGTTTAGCCTTTGCCGTTGCTGCACATCTCGAGAGTGAAATATTAATTGTAGATGAGGTGCTGGCTGTAGGCGATGCAGAATTTCAAAAGAAATGTTTGGGAAAAATGGGAGAGGTGAGTAAAGGTGAAGGAAGAACAATATTATTTGTAAGTCATAATCTTGGAAGTATACAAAGTCTTTGTACAAAAGGAATGGTATTACATTATGGCAATCTAATGTTCAACGGACAAATAGAAGACGCTTTGGTGACCTATCAAAAACTCTTCATGGAAACTAAAGTTGAATTTGAGCCTGTGAAGACTGCAAAATTTCATTTGAACCGATTAGAGGTTGTAAAAAAATCAGATGTCGCTTCTTTCAAAATGGATGAAGACATAGAAATATTGGTATCTTATGAATTGCCATTGCAATTGGAAAGCATTCAATGTGTTGTTCATTTGTGGGCTCTGAATGGCGTTCATGTCTTATCGTCTTCCGACATTGATATTCCAAGGGACACCAATATCAGAAAAAAAGGCGAATACACATATGTGGTTAGAATACCAAAAGGAATACTTGCGCCTAATCATTATCGTGTAACATTTGCAGTAGGTATACCTAATCTAGAATTGATACTTGAAACATCCACCGGTCCTGATTTTGAAGTCATTGATGCCGGGTCATACGCAGCTACCTGGAGTAAGGCTAGAAGAGATGTTGTAATTGGAACATTGTTAAACTGGGAAAACAAATAATTATGTGCGGAATTCTTTTTGCTCAAGGCAAAAAAATAAATAAGAACAATTTTTCTACTGCTTTAGAATGTATGCATCACCGTGGCCCCGATGCTACAGGCTACCATGTAGATAATGAAAGATATTTCGGGCAAAAACGCCTTAAGATACTTGACCTAAGTGATGAGAGCAATCAGCCATTTTATGATTCCACAAAAACAAGTTGTATCATTTTCAATGGAGAGATTTATAACTATCGGGAGCTAGCTATCAAGCATAATATTCATTTAAGAACATCATCTGATACAGAATTATTAATTGAGCTTTATCTGCTTAAAGGCGAAGCAATGTTGAATGAATTAAACGGTATGTTTGCCTTTATTATTTACAATACAATAACGCATGATATTTTTGCGGCTAGAGATAGACTAGGAGTAAAGCCATTGTTTTATTATCATGAAAATGATCTGCTTATTTTCAGTAGCGAAGTATCATCAATACTTTCACTAACGGATAGTGCAGAACCGGACGAAATAGCGATCAGACAATACAAAAAATTAAGAGGGTTTTATAATAACAGAACTATATATAAAAAGATATCTCAATTCCCATCTGCCAGCTTTTCAAAGAACGGAAAAATAAGTAAATATTGGGATGTAGATTTTTCTCCAAAAGAACCACCGACAGATGAAGAGCTTAAAGAGCTCGTTGAATCGTCTATCCGTTATCGATTGATATCTGACGTGAGTGTCGGAAGTTTCTTGAGTGGAGGGTTAGACAGTAGCATTGTTGCTACATTAGCGCATAAACCGGATACTTGGACAATAGGGTTTGAAGATAACAATGAGTTTGAATACGCAAGGATCGTTAGCGAAAAAATACATAGTAAACACAGAGAAATTCCAATCAGTAATAAAGAGTTTTTGGAGATTGCTAAATTTATGATCCAAAAACGCAAAGAACCGCTTTGTGTACCTAATGAGGTTTTGATTTATAAAATGTCTCTTGCAGTAAAAGAATTCAATACAGTTATTCTTTGTGGAGAAGGAGCAGATGAATTGTTCTTCGGCTATGATCGTATTTTCAGATGGGCCAATGAAAACAAATGGGATCTTAGAGGGTTTGATCAGTTCTATAGCTATGGGAAACATCAAGACGATGAAATATTGGAAGATGTTTTATCTCCATACACATCCAGATATACGAATGCAATAGATATTGTAGCTTCTTTTTTTCAGACAGCACATTTGCAAAATTTATTAAAGCGTTTAGATCACTCAAGTATGTTAGCTAGTATCGAAGGAAGGGAGCCCTTTGTTGACTACAGACTAATTGAGCGAATGAGTGGAGTTCCGTTCGATTATAAAATGAAAAACGGAATAGTGAAGGATCCTTTGAAACGTATTTTCAGCGATATACTTCCTGATGAAGTTGTTAATCGTAAAAAAGTAGGCTTCCCCGTAAATCTTAAAAATGTTTTCGCCGAATATATGCCTGAATCAACTCAAGATGCAAATTTTGATGTATGGTTTGACTTTAATTTAAAAACTCTTTTCAATTCTTAAAATATGACTATCGGTTATACAAGCGGTGTTTTTGATCTGTTTCATATCGGACACCTTAACTTATTGCGAAATGCAAAAAAGATGTGCGACAAACTAATTGTTGGCGTCTCAACAGATGAATTGGTTGCATATAAACATAAGCAGCCGGTTATCCCTTTCCTTGAAAGAGTAGAGATCGTACAAAGCATTAGTTTTGTTGATGCGGTAGTAGCACAAGAAGATATGGATAAATTTAAGATGTGGCAGAAGCTTAAGTATGATGTAATGTTTGTTGGAGATGATTGGTTCAATACGCCTAAATGGCAAGATTTAGATAAACAGTTCAATGATGTAGGGGTAAGAATTATTTATTTCCCTTACACCAAAGGAACTTCTTCAACGATTATTAATACAACCTTACAAAATCTCAGAGATAAGTAGTTTCATGTCTTTTCGCCTTCGTTTTTTTCTTTACTGCATTAAACTTCTGAAAAAGGGATATACCTTTTTTACCGGTAAACAGATATGGATTTTTACATCTTGGGAAGCTAAAGTTTACTCAGATAATCCAAAGTATTTATATGAATACGCATCTGTTGTTAAACGCAAATCAGTTAAAGCTATTTGGGTTACAGAAAATAAGAGTCTGTACAATGAAATGAAAAAAAGAGGAATGCCTGTTTTTTTAACAGACACACTCAGAAAAAAATATTTCATTTCAACAATGGCAGATTGCTTTTTCTTTTCAGATCTGGAGGAGCCGTTCACAAAACGGTTAAATCCCAAAATGCTTTATGTGAATTTATGGCATGGAATGCCCATTAAACATATTGGATTTGTTGGTGCAGATGTTAAACAGGATTATATTATTGCAACTAACCCCGATAGTCAACAGGTTCTTTCAAATGCAATGGGATTACCCAAGGATAAAGTATTACTAACAGGTCAACCGAAGAATGATGGATTGTTTACCAAAAAGAATTTGAAAGAATACCTTGGTCTCGATAAGAACAGTTATATCATTCTCTATATGCCTACCTATAGAGGAGGCTTTAACTCTTCAGCCTTTAATAGAAATAATGCTACCGGTATCTTTCTTGAAAATAACGATGCATTGATTGCATTTAACAAGCTGCTTGAAAAAGAGAATGCCTATTTTGTTATCAAACCACATCTTCGAAATAAGTTTGATGTCGATTTAGGATCAAGGTTTTTAATCCTGGATGACTTTAAAGATCTTGTAGCAGAATTTGAGAACTACGAAATAATGGGGAATGCTGATATGTTGGTCAGTGACTATTCAAGCATAATTTTAGATTATTTCGTTACTAATCGCCCCATATTGTTTTATACGCCGGATTTTGATGCGTATTCATCAACACAAAAACTGTCCTATAATTATACAACGATCTCTTCAGGAGAGCAGTGTTTTGATCAGGACGCCTTATTTAACCGTATCAATTTTTATTTGCAGAATAGAACCTTTTTACCTAAAGGCTATCAAGCAATCAAAGAAATGTTCAATCTTCATGTTGATGCTAAAAATTGTGAAAGGGTATTCGATACATTTTTTTCAGTTGTAAAAAAATCAATAGCACAGAATAGATAAAAGTTATTTAGTTCATGTCGCTTCTCAAATATGTTATTTAACAGTACGATATTTTTAATATTACTTTTTGTTACATTTATTCTGTACTACTTGCCGTTCCTAAAAAAGACGCAGGTGCAGATATTAATAGCAGCAAGCTTGGTGTTTTATGCTTACCAGAATCCGAAACTGCTTTTACTGTTGCTTTTTTCGGCTTTAATTAATATACTTACTAGTTATTATGTGTTTTATGGAAACAAGAAATATAGCAAGCTAATTGCCATATCCGGGGTTATTTTTAATCTCTTGATCTTGTCTTTTTTCAAGTATGGGCCCTTAATGGCAAAAACATTCCTCGGTAACGATGGAGGGGTTGGACAGTTCCTTATTAATATCCCATTACCAATTGGTATTTCATTTTTTACTTTTGAAGGAATAAGTTTGGTGGTTGATGTGTTTAAAGAAAAGTATTTTGAAAAAAAGGATGCATTATCAAAGTCTATTGTAACTCATGGCCAACGAACATTGTTATTCATTTCTTTTTTTCCGCATTTAATTGCAGGTCCGATTTTAAAGGCTCATGATTTTCTTCCTCAGATCACTGAAAAGAAAATAAAAGCCATTCAATGGGAAACTGCTTTTAGGAATATTTTGCTAGGATATTTTTTAAAACTTGTTGTGGCAGACAATTTGAAGGACTTTACCTATTGGATGGATTTTCCTTACTTTCAATCCCGTTCTTCCGTAACGTTGATCTTTTTGTTGATCGCTTACTCATGTCAGATATTTGCCGATTTTGCCGGTTATTCTTTAATTGCAATCGGGTTGGCAAAATTGTTTGGTTATAATTTTAACCCAAACTTTAGCTTCCCCTATATTTCAACTTCGTTCTCAGAATTTTGGCGCAGGTGGCATATATCTTTATCTTCTTTTTTAAAAGAGTATTTATATATCCCAATGGGAGGGAATCGAAAGGGGAAAATTCGTACTTACCTCCACTTAATGATCACAATGATATTAGGAGGTTTATGGCATGGAGCTGCATGGAGTTATGCTATTTGGGGTGCATTCCATGGCATTTTTTTGGCTATTGAAAGATTATTGGTTGACTATTTTGGGACAATAAACAATAGACTCTTTAAAGTTTTTAAAGGATTCTTTGTCTTTGCATGTGTAACCTTGATCTGGTTATTATTTAAGTTACCCAATTTTAGTAATGTACTCGGATACTTATATTGTATAAAAAGTAACTGGTACAGAGGAATTGATATGGATATGATACAATTTATACTTCTGTATTCCTTGCCGGTATTCCTGTATCATTTTTATTATCTTTTAAAGCCTGGCTATAGTCATGTGTTAAAAAAATATGACCACTTAGTCTATGGCTTTTTACTTTTTCTGATAATTTTTAACAGCGGTTCACCCGGTGACTTTATTTATTTCCAGTTTTAAATGATCAAAAGGAGTTTACTTGTAGCATTTTTGTTCTGTGGCATTTATGGTATTGTTATTTCAATATTCAGGCCAAGCTCTAATGCAGGTTTTTTGCAACAGTATATGTTGATGAATCAAATTACTGCTGAAAAATTCCTTTATGATTCATCAAAAGATGATAGATGTATTGTAGGAACTTCTTTGTCTAACAATATAACAATCGATAGCCTTCCGGGGTTTTACAATCTTTCATTAAGAGGTCGTGGTATTCAGGATTGTTTTTACTTATTAGAGAAAAGAAAAAATAAACCCAAGCTACTTTTAGTTGAAATGAATTTTGCATTACGAGCACCTGTAATAACAGAGCTTAATGATTTATTCAATTCACCATATGCAAGATTAAAAAATGAGATACCTGCTTTCAGAGCCGAGTATCAACCCATCGGGTTATTTAAAAGCGCCATCACTCTTCAAAAACCTGCGGAGAGATTTTATTTTCCGCACTATGATGATGTCGTTTTTAAATATGCATTGAACAGACATAAAGAAGAATTTACGAATCTACCCGATTCAGCATTTATTTCTAATCAATTTATCAATATCAAGAAGCAAATAAATGCATTGGTAAAAAGTGGATCAGATGTTGTTTTTTTTGAAATGCCGATAGATGAACGTTTGTCTTCGTTGCCATATCAACTAATTGTAAGGAAATTGTTTAAAGAATACTTTCCGGAAAATCAATACAACTATATACCACTACCAACAGGTAGTGCTTTTGAAACCTCAGATGGAATTCATCTGACAAAAGCATCTTCCCAACAGTATACACACTACATGAAAGATTGGTTGAGGAAAAAGAATTATTATTGATACGCTAACGGATTATTGTAAATGAAAACTACCCCCATACTTTCCATCATTACCATCAACTATAACAACATTGATGGATTAATGAAAACCGTTCAGTCTGTATTTGCTCAGAGCTTTAAAAACTTTGAGTATATAATCATTGATGGAGGATCTACGGATGGTAGCAAAGAGTATATTGAAACAATAAAAGAGAAGCTTTCTTATTGGGTAAGTGAAAAAGACAACGGAGTCTACAATGCAATAAACAAGGGTATCCAAAAAGCTACGGGAGAGTATCTTATGTTTATGAATGGGGGAGATTGTTTACATGATTCAACAGTGCTGGGAGATATATTTGAAAAAACAAGCATCAGTGAAGATGTGATCTACGGAGATACATTGTACTTAACAGCTGATGGTACAACGGTTTACAAAAGTTGTGATGAGGAATTGTCATTTGAGTATTTGATCAAAGACGATATCAATCATCAATCATGCTTTATTAAACGGTCGTTATTTGACAAGTTTGGCTTGTACGACGAACGCTTAAAAATTGCTGCTGATCATAAATTTTTTATTGCCTCAATAATATTGGGATCTGCTACAAGTAAATATGTAGCTCGTTGTATTGCCATTTATAATCTAGAAGGATTTAGCTCAAAAAATGAGGCAATGCAATATGTAGAAAGAGATCAAATTCACAAAGAAATTATTCCGCCACTTGTTTGGGCACTTTATGAAGAAAATCAAAAATTAAAACAACCGGCAAAAAAAGGATTCGCAACAAGGGTAATAAACAAAATAAGAAGATCATTAAAGTAATGTTAGTTTCCATCATTATACCTGCATATAACAGAGAAAGAATTATTGTACAAACATTAAAAAGTTTAACGGAAATTGATTTTCCAAAAGATCAGTTCGAAATATTTGTTTGTGATAATAACTCGAAAGATAATACGGCAAAAGTTGTAAAAGAATTTATTGAAGTAAACAAAGAGTACAATATTACCTACCTTTTTGAAGAAAGACAAGGTGTTCATTATGCAAGAAACGCCACTGCAAAAAAAGCAAATGGCAAATATTTGTATTTTACTGATGACGACATGATTGCCGACAAAGCAATTATTAAAGAATTGTTGTTTTGTTTTGAATGGGATGAAAAAGTAGGAGTAGCTACCGGGATTGTTCTACCCAAGTGGGAAGAAACGCCACCGAGTTGGGTTTTAAAACATTGTGCCAACTATCTATTAAGCTTAAATGACCCATCCGTAGATTTTGTGATCGACAATAACGATTGTGGTATATTCAGTTGTCATCAAATGATCAGAAAAGATGTATTCTTTTTATCCGGAGGCTTTAATCCGGAAAATACTGAAGGTAAATGGATAGGAGATGGAGAGGCAGGTTTAAATATGAAAATTAAGCAGTTAGCTTTTAAATTTGCATTAAACAGAAAGTCTGTAATTTACCATATCATACCAAAAGAGCGTCTTACACAGGATTATCTTGATAAAAGAATGATGAATGAAGGTAATTGTCACAGTTATGCATTTTACAGAGCTTATAAACCAAGTATTAAAAGATTGCTCTATGGAATGATAGCAATGTCTTATAAAATGATTAGCTTATACACTAAAAGTATATGGTTAAAAATAAGAGGAAATGATTATTGGCATCTTCGAAGAGCAAAAAGCTTTTACTGGTTGGCAAGAATAAAATATGATTATAAACTTTGCAGAGATGTAAACTGGAAGGCACTTGTTTTAAAATCAAATTGGCTTGAGGAGGCTTAAATAAAATTATGGTAAAAAAAATAATTCATAATGGTGAAGCACATGCAATAATAATTCGTGCTCAATATAAAAAAGACGGCATTGAATTTTTCACCAACGACAACGATTCTCAGCAATTGGGCTATATGAATCGTCCTGAAGGATATGTAATTGCTCCGCACAGACATAATATGGTTCCACGAGAAGTGCATTATACGCAGGAAGTTTTATTCATTAAAAGCGGAAAAGTCAGGGTAGATTTTTTTGACAATGCACAAAATTATTTTCAAAGCGAAATTCTTTATGCCGGCGATGTGATTTTGTTGGCAGATGGCGGTCATGGATTTAAGATGCTGGAAGATGCTGAAATAATTGAAGTTAAACAAGGCCCATATTGTGGCGAACGAGATAAAGTTCGCTTTGAACCTGTAAATGAAGATGCTGTAATAATAAAATAAATGAAAAAGAATTTCGAAAAATATAGCAAGTACTACGACTTGTTGTATAAGGACAAAAATTATCAAAATGAGTCTGATTATGTAGCCGGACTTATAAAAAAACACAATGCTCAGGCAAAAAAAATACTTGAGCTTGGTTGCGGTACCGGAAACCATGCCGCTATTTTATGCCAATCAGGTTATAGTGTAACAGGGCTGGAACGTAGTGCCGATATGGTTTCGTTAGCAGCCCAAAAAAACATATCCAACTTTGAACCAAAAGTTGCAGATATTACTGACTTTGAATTAAATGGAAAATTTGATGTAGCTGTATCACTGTTTCATGTACTTAGTTATTTAACCGACAATAAAAATTTGCTTTCTTGTTTTACTGCCGTTAACAGACATTTGAATAAAGAAGGTATTTTTATTTTCGATGTGTGGTACTCCCCGGCAGTGTATGTACAAAGGCCTGAAACAAGAGTAAAACGCATGAGTAATGATGAAATTGAAGTTACCAGAATTGCAGAATCTGATATACACTACAATCTAAACGTAGTTGATGTTAATTACGAGATCATTATCAAAGACAAAAAATCAGGCGTAGCCGAAGTGCATAATGAAAAACATCCTATGCGTCATTTTAGCGTTCCCGAAATTGAGTTGTTGGCAGCAGCTACTAATTTTACTTTAATTAAAAGCGAAGAATTTGGTACAGGCAATACTCCGGGATCAGATACATGGGGTGTTTGTTTTGTGTTACAAAAAAAATAATAATGAGTCAACCAATACCAGTAAATACGCCGCTATTATCCGGCAATGAGTTAAAATACCTTACAGAGTGTATTGAAACCGGTTGGATATCAAGTGAGGGCCCTTTCATTACGAAATTTGAAAGTGAATTTTCAAAATATGTTAACAGAAAACATGGCGTTGCAGTTTCTAACGGATCAGCGGCGTTGGATATTGCTATCAAAGCTGTAGGCCTTGGTAAAGGCGATGAAGTGATCATGCCAACATTTACCATTATTTCACCGGTACAATCTGTTGTTACTGCCGGCGCTGTTCCTGTTTTGGTAGATAGTGATCCTGTTACCTGGAACATGGATGTTTCTCAAATAGAAGCGAAGATCACAGATAAGACAAAAGCTATTCTGGTAGTTCACATATATGGGTTACCGGTAGAGATGGACGCCGTTGTGGAATTGTGTAAAAAACATAACTTATTGCTGATTGAAGATGCTGCCGAAATGCACGGACAAACCTATAATGGAAAAATGTGCGGTAGCTTTGGCGATATAAGTATTTTTAGCTTTTACCCAAACAAACACATCACAACGGGTGAAGGAGGAATGATCGTTTGTGACGATCAGAAAATCGCTGACAAGTGTAAAAAATTACGAAACCTTGCATTTGAACCGAACGGACCCAGGTTCATTCACTATGAACTCGGATGGAATTATAGAATGACAAATCTGCAAGCTGCTTTGGGGCTGGCACAGCTCGAAAAGATCAATCACCATATCACCAAAAAAAGAGAAATAGGTAATGCTTATCAGGAAGGTTTAAAAGATTTGAAGGGATTTCAATTGCCCCTATCAAAAACTGAGTACGCTGATAATATTTATTGGGTATATGGAATGGTTGGTGAAACTGAACAAACAAGTAAAACAATGCTTGCCAAACTAAGTGAGGCAAAAATTGGTACCAGACCATTTTTTTGGTGTATTCACGAACAACCGGTATTTAATCAAATGGGACTTTTTATAAACGAAAAGTATCCTGTTGCAGAAAAATTAGCCAGAAATGGTTTTTATGTACCAAGTGGTTTAGGCCTTTCTAATGAAGAGATACAAACCGTTATTAAAACCATCCTCGATAAATAAATGAACATAGGCTTTTACTTCAAGTTTGTTGGTGCTGAAATAGGAGGATCATATACTTTTCAAAAAAATTTCCTGACAAGTTTATTGCGAATGGCAGATAAACAACATGATATTTTTATTCTTTATTCAGGGAAAAAGCAATGGAAAGATGATGAAGTAGCTGCCAATATCACATTTATTAATATTGATGATTTGCCTACACCGGCAACTACAATAAATGGTGTGGGAATAAAGAACCTGATACCACAGCCCGTTCAAAAGATAATTAATAAAGTAAACTTATTGTTTACTTACTACAACACTAAAATTCAATATTACAATAATTATAATAATAAAATACAGCATATAGTTGATAAATACGGCATAGACTTTTTCTATTTCGTTCATCCAACTTATTATGCTTTAAAAATTCCATTTGCAATTACAGTATGGGATCTGGCGCATCGCAGGCATCCCTACTTACCTGAAGAAAGTTATATGCATAATAATTTTCAGCGTAAAGACAATTTCTTTGCCAATGTATTGCCGAGGGCTTCAATGATAGCAACCGGAACCAATGAATCGAAAAAGCAGATCATAAAATATTATAATTGTGAAGAAGAATTAATTAAGGTCATTCCGTTTCCTGTTATAGAAGATTTGGTAGTTGCTGATGTAGTTGCACCCGGAAAAGAATTGCCTTCTGAATATTTCTTCTATCCGGCGCAAATGTGGTCACAAAAAAATCACATTGTATTATTAAAGGCATTAGAGATCTTAAAGAAAAAAGGAAAGAAATATCATTTTGTTTTTACCGGAAGCGATCAAGGCAATTACACATATATTAAAAACAAGATCAGCGAATTGGAATTGACCGATCAAATTACATTTGCCGACTTCGTTGATAGGGGACAACTGAAATATTTATATCAAAACGCTATTGCCATGGTTTTTCCGGCAATTATCGGCCCCGACAATTTACCTCCAATTGAAGCCATGTCATTAGGTTGCCCGGTATTGTGTGGTAATTATGAAGGTGCAACAGATCAATTGGGAGATACGGCTTTATTTTTCGACAGATTGAATGAAGAAGACCTTGCAGGCAAAATGGAGAACGTATTTGAGAATATTGACCTTCGAAAAGAATTGATAGCAAAAGGATATAACCTGACCAACGAATTAGGCAATTTTGATAATTACTTGAATAAGATATATAGCCATTTGAACATCTATCAAAAAATAATCAGAACCTGGAAAGATAGTTAAACGTGTACTTTAAGAACTTAGATTTTGTTAGATTTTTGGCAATAGCTCTGGTGATATTGGAACACTGGTTTGCAACACCCGTAAGCGATTTTTTTATGACAGGTCGTTTAGGGGTGTCGTTATTTTTTACACTTAGCGGATTTTTAATTACCGGCATTTTGTTGTCAAAAAAAGAAGAAATCGACGCCGGTAAAACAAGTACAAAAAAAGCACTTAAAATTTTTTACATCCGAAGGTCTTTGCGGATCTTTCCTATTTATTATTTAATATTAATTTTTTTATACCTGGTAAAGAACCAGGAGTTAATCGATCATAAGTATTGGTATATTTTTTACGGTTCTAATATATTAACATACATTCAACAACATTGGGATGGTTTGCTCGGCCCATTTTGGTCATTAGCTGTTGAAGAGCAATTTTATCTGCTATGGCCTTTTCTTATTTTTTTTATTAGCAAAAAGCATATTCTGAAAACATTATATGCCTTTATCGGGTTAGCTATTATAAGCAGAGTTATTAGTATTTGGGCAGCTGAACAATTTTTACAGCCAGTCGATTATTACGTATCAATGGTTGCACTTACACCAAGCTGTTTCGACTGTTTTGCGATTGGAGGGTTATTGGCATATTATAATTTATATAAGGATGAAAGCAATAGGTTATCCAAATTAATTAATAGTAAGGTTTTTGCAGTAGTAAGTTTTATTGGAGCGGCAGTATTCCTATACTTTAAACAGACATATCTTTTTTACTTGTTTTTTCCTACTGTATTTTCTCTAGCATCTTTATATGTGATAAAATATTTCATTAGCGACAAAAAATCCATTTTAAGAAATATTGCAGGATTTAAACCCTTTATATATTTTGGTAAAATAAGTTATGGCATCTATGTCTATCATTCATTTTTATTTATAATTGTTAGCTTTTGCACATTAACAGTTGCAAGGTTTAATCTATCATCGTCATTTGAAGCATGGCTCGATAATTCTCAAGGAGTATTCAGAGCATTTTTAATGATCACTTATTTGTTGATCATTTGTACAGTTTCTTATTTTTTGGTTGAAAAACCAATGATGCGATTAAAAGAAAAATTCCGGTAATTTAATTTTTGATGGTCTCTATAATAATGCCTGTATATAATGCTTCTAAGTTTTTAAAGGAAGCCATTGACTCGATCTTAGGACAAACATTTAAAGATTTCGAACTGATCATCATTAATGATGGTTCTACAGATAATTCGGAAGCAATAGTTAAGTCTTATACCGATAACAGAATACGATACGTTTTTCAAGCCAATCAGGGTGTTGCCAAAACCTTAAACAATGGGATACAATTGGCAACAAAAAAATACATCTGGCGGCATGATGCTGATGACATTTCTTTACCCACCAAACTTGAAGAAGAGTTTAATTTTTTAGAGCAGAATACAGATGTTGCTCTCTGTGCCTGTCAGGTTGCATTTATGACAGAAAGAGGCAAAGTTGCCTGGGACTACAGACAGCCGAAAAATGATTTTTGGAATGCGGGGGAAGCATACAAAATGGTCACTAGAGAAGGCTTCTCACCTTATTGTCCCATCACTCATGGAACTGTATTGGTTCGTACAGATGTTATGAGGAATTTAGATGGATATAGAACAGAATTTATTACCGGCGAGGATGTTGATGCCTGGTTAAGGTTGATTCAACAATACAAAGCAGTAGTACTGAACAGGTGCTTGTCTTTACACAGATTAAGCAGCAATTCAGCAACACAGGTGCATGGCTGGAAAAATGAGTTCTTTAGAAACCTTTCGTTTCAATATTATGAACAAAGAGCAAGTGAAGGAAAAGATGACCTGCAAAAAGGAATAAAAATTGTTTTACCTGCCACCAAAGAATATACGACAAAACAATTAGTACCCGGCAAAACTTTCAGAGGCGATCTGTTAGATTTTTCTTACCCTTTATGTATTAATGCTAAAGATTGGAAGGAATGCTTTAATATCATACGCATTGCATTAAAAGATGGATGGAAATTAAGTGTAACATGGAAAACCATATGCTTTCCTTTTATTGGAAACACATTGGTAAAACTAGGTGTAAAATTAAAGAAGTTAGTCTCTAATAAATGACCGTATTTTATTTTGGTGCTGACGGTTCGTGGAAGGATGTTTCAAAAAACGGCTTTATAAGACGCAACACATGTATTTTAAAAGCACTTGTTGAAAATGATAAGGTCGACAAAGTTTTTGTTGTAAAAAAAACTTCCAGGTATGCTTTCATTCGTTCTTTTTTTAAAAGATCTGCTAACGCAAAAGTTCAGGATATTGTATTCGCTTCAGTATTGCCTGAATCAATTGCAGAAAAGTTCGGTTTGTCCTTTATTAACAGAAAGATCAATTCATTATTGATAAGAATAAAATGCAAAAAATACGATCCAACCGACTTATTATGGTGTTACTGGCCCAAAGGTTATATCGATGCAAAATGTAGCGGATTAAAAGGTAAATTGATTTTTGACGCTGATCATAACATCATCGATGATCCAAATTTACCCCTTCAACACAAAGTTGAAAGAGAAAAACTGTTGATCGAGATTGGAGAAAAGGCAACATATATTTTATCTTCCACTTTATCAATGATCCACTGGTTTAATGAAAAGGGATTTTCTAATTGTGTGCGTTTACGAAATGGCGTGTCTTCCGACAGATTTAAAACGAATCAGATAAAATCAAAGAATGCTGCTTTTACTGTTGGCTATTGCGGAACTTTATCCAAATGGATCGACTATGACCTTTTTGAGCAATTAGTTCAGCGCAATCAGACATGGGATTTTGTAATTATCGGAACTCCATATTTGACCACTGACTGGGAGAAATTGAAAGCCTACAAAAATGTACATTTTCTGGGAAGGAAGACAGAATCTGAAGTCGCTGAAATTCTGCCAACCTTCGATGTAGCAATTAATTTATATCTGCACCATACTGCATTAGATGTAGATAGTATGAAATTATACGAGTATATAGCTGCTGGTGTTCCTGTAGTATCAACTCCATTTCATAATAATTTAAAAACAGATTTTTCAAACCTTATATCAATAGGGAATAATATTGCTGAAATTGAAAACCTGATTGAAAAATCTAAATCATTAGGGACAAATACAGAGTATCATACCACAAAAAACTTTTTTTTAACCGAGTCGAGTTGGAATAAAAGGGTTAACACATTTATAGATGCAATTGGACAATAAAATATTAGTAACAGGTGCTATTGGTTTTATAGGCTTTCATTTAAGTAATTTCTTTTTAAAGAATGGCTTTACCGTTTTTGGAATAGACAGCATGAATGAATATTATGATATCAATTTAAAAACTTCCAGGCTGAATATCCTTTCAAAACATGAAAATTTTACTTTTAAACAAGTAGATATTTGCGATAAGCAAACATTGGATAAGTTATTTGCTGAAGAAAAATTTGATATCGTCATCAATTTAGCTGCGCAGGCCGGAGTACGTTACAGTATTGATCATCCATATAAATACATCGACAGCAATCTTATTGGCTTCATTAATATTTTAGAAGCTTGTAGGAATTTTCCGGTGAAGCATATGATCTTTGCTTCGTCGAGTTCTGTATATGGTAGCAATACAAAGATACCTTTCTCCGTATCCGATCAAACAGATAGCCCGGTTTCATTATATGCTGCAACAAAAAAGGCAAATGAATTAATGGCGTATTCGTATTCACACTTGTATAATATCCCTATGACAGGCTTGCGATTTTTTACTGTTTATGGCCCATGGGGCAGACCTGATATGGCCTATTATAGTTTCACAAAGAATATTATAGAAGGGAAACCTATCAAATTATACAACAATGGAAAAATGAGAAGAGATTTTACCTATGTTGATGATGTGGTTTCGGGAATCTATGGATTGCTGGAGCACCTGTCGAAATCAAACTTTGCCTGGACGAACACCGAAAAACAAATAGCAATATTTAATATAGGAAACAACAAACCTGTTGAATTAATTCATTTTGTACAAACATTAGAAAATGTAATTGGCAAAAAAGCAAATATTGAAATGTTGCCAATGCAAGATGGAGACGTTGTAGAAACTTACGCTGATATAGATTGTCTTAAAAAAATAATAGGCTTTAATCCTAAAACTAATATCGAGGAAGGGCTTCAGCAATTTTTTGATTGGTATAAAGTGTTTAATCAGACAAATTAATGACTCCGTTACTTTCTGTTGTTGCCCCTATTAAAGATGCGGCTTTTTGGATTGAACATTTGGTTCAGAAATTATTAGCACAAACTTTAGCAAGTCAAGCCGAAATAATTTTTGTTGATTCAGGGTCGACTGATGGCACCATCGATATTCTAAAAAAATATCCGGTTCAGGTTATTCAGATCCGCCCTGATGAATTTAATCATGGTGAAACAAGAAATGTTGGCGTAAGAGCCGCAAAAGGTAAATATGTTGTTTTAACTGTTCAGGATGCCGTACCTGAAAATGAATATTGGTTGCAATCCTTATTGGATGGTTTTATTGATGATGAAGTTGTAGCTGTATCCGGGCAACAAATCGTTTCACACGATCTGGATAAGAATCCGCTTCGATGGTTCAGACCGATTAGCGATCCATCCATAAAAAGAGTGCAATTAAAACCGGGTGAATTTGATCAGTTAGAACCGGCACGTCAACGGGAAATGGCATCATTAGATGATGTTACGACCTGTTACAGAAAGGAAATAATGGACATCATGCCTTTTGAAAAAACAGCTTTCGGCGAAGATTTTATTTGGGCAAAAAAAGCATTGCAAAAAGGATATGCCTTGGTGTATAGCGACTTTTCAAAAGTTTACCATTACCATCACGACGAGCCGGATTTCGTTTTTAAAAGATGTATGGTTGAATGGCTAAGTATTTACAAGAGTTTTAAATTATTGCCAACAAACCCTGCTTTATCCTTTAAACAGCAATTATCAATCATTAAACTGTTGTTTACTTTAAAAGAATTATCAATTTCAAAAAAAATATTTTGGTTGAGATTCAATCAAAAAAGTAATGCCGCTGCAGAAAAAGCATACAAAGAATTTATGCAGGCATATAACAATGGAGATGCAGCCGTAAACGAAGCTTATAATTTATATTGCAATAAAGTGCCCTCAGCAAAAAAATGGGCAACATAATAAATATGACGGAAAAGCCTTTGGTCAGCGTTTTAATGACCGCTTACAACAGAGAGAAATACATTGGCGCAGCCATTGAAAGTGTATTAGCATCAACCTATGCGAATTTTGAGATCATCATTACGGATGATGGGTCAAAAGACAAAACATTAGAAATAGTAAAAGAGTACACAGCAAAAGATCAAAGAGTAAAACTATTTATCAATGAAGTGAATCTCGGCGATTATCCTAATAGAAACAAAGCTGCCAGTCATGCTCAAGGTAAATATCTAAAGTATGTAGATGCTGATGATCTTATTTATCCTTGGGGGCTTGAATTACTCGTGAATATGATGGAACAGTTCCCCGATGCAGGTTGGGGACTATGTTCAATTGAACAGGATGTTTCCCAAAAGTTTCCGATACAGTTGTCTCCAGCTGAAACATACAGATATCACTATTACAAGTGGGGTATCTTTGCGAAAGCTCCTTTATCAAGCATTATAAAAAAAGATGTATTTGATGCAGTAGGAGGTTTTGCCAATTACAGAATGGTGGGTGATTTTGAAATGTGGAATAAATTGGCTCAAAAATTTCCTGTAGTATTGATGCCACATGGCATTGTATGGTACAGAGAACATGATGATCAGGAATCTAATCATCAAAGAAAATTCAGTTCGTTATATGCTAAACTCGGGGTCGATTATTTAAGACATTCAGATTGCCCCTTGTCTAAGGAAGATGCTCAGCAGATTATTTCGATGAGAAAAAAAATGTTTGTTAAAAAGATCATTAGTTCGCTCTTAAAGTTAAAATTCAACCTCGCTGTTGATAATTATAGAATTTTAAAAGAACACTTTTAAGAACAGTTGATGCAAAGAATAAAATACTTTCTTCGAAACCCATTACGCTTACTAATAGTGCCAATCACTAAGTTGCCGTATTTCAGGTTTATTCGGGAAACACAGGATTATCAGAATCCGGTGAATTTTAATTTTTGGCTTGTTCAAAAATTTCTGAATATTGGTGGAAACAGAAATGTTTACTGGCCTGTGCATCCAACAAGTAAAGTTTATGATGCTGAAAATATTATTGTTGGTGTAGATGCCTATCCCGGAACAATGGGTGGCTGTTACATTACCGGACGTGGCGGATTAACCATTGGTGATTATACTCAAATTGCACCGAATGTTGTAATCGTTACTGCCAATCATGACGTATATGACTCAAGGAAACATATATTAGCCCCGGTAAAAATTGGCAAGTACTGCTGGATTGGTGCAGGCGCTAAGATCATGCCGGGTGTAGTGCTAGGAGACTGGACAGTAGTTGGCGCAGGAGCTGTTGTTACAAGATCTTTTGAAGAAGGGTACTGTATATTAGGTGGTGTGCCGGCAAAAAAAATAAAAGAACTGGAAACAGAAAAATGTATTCCCTTTGAAAATAAGATCAGATATAGAGGATATATCCGTGAAGATAAATTCGAAATATTTCGAAAAAAATATTTGAAAGCATAGTGATAACCATCATCGATTATAATACAGGCAATCTCGGCTCAATAAAAAATATGCTGAAGCGATTAAACGTTGCAGCAGAGATCACGGGAGAACCGGATAAAATTGCTACTGCAACAAAATTAATTTTACCTGGAGTAGGTCATTTCGATTATGGAATGCAGCAATTAAATCAAAGTGGTCTAATTCCGATTTTAAACAAAAGGGTTATTGAAGAAAAAATTCCGATCCTGGGTATTTGCCTAGGCGTACAACTATTAACTGAAGGTAGTGAGGAAGGAGTTGAAAAAGGATTGGGTTGGATAAAAGGTAAAACCATTGCTTTTGACAAATCTAAATTGCAATCCAATCAGAAAATACCACATATGGGCTGGACAGATGTGACCGATTATACTCAATCGAAATTGTTTGAAGGAATGTACGAAGAACCAAGATTTTATTTTGTGCACTCATTTCATTTAAGTCTGGCCAATGAAAATGACTGTCTTGTAAAAGCTAACTATGGATACAAGTTTGCTGCAGGTATTGAACATGGGAATATATTGGGTACACAATTTCATCCGGAAAAAAGTCATAAGTTCGGAATGAAACTTTTGGAGAATTTTTCAAAAAACTATTAATTGAGAATCAGAGTTATACCATCGTTATTATTGCATAAGGGCGGGCTGATCAAATCCGTTCAGTTTAAAAACTATAAGTATGTTGGTGACCCCATCAATGCGGTAAAGATCTTCAATGAAAAAGAAGTGGATGAAATTGCTGTCATCGATATTGATGCAACAAGAGATAACCGTCCTCCGGATTTTGATCAAATAAAAGAGATTGCCAGTGAAGCTTTTATGCCAATGGCTTATGGGGGAGGTATTACTACAATTGATCAGATAAAAAAGATACTATTCAATGGCATAGAAAAAGTGATCATCAACAAAGCCTTACATACAAATATCAATCTTGTAACACAAGCGGCTAATTTGGTTGGTAGCCAAAGTGTTGTAGCATCTATCGATATAAAAAAAGCATTATTTGGTGGATATAAAATTTACACCGACAATGGCAGAAATAGTATCAGTACAAAACCTGAACAATTTGCCAAAGACCTTGAAAACGCAGGTGCAGGCGAAATTTTGGTCAATAATATCGATGCAGATGGCACTTATAAAGGATTTGACACCAATCTTATACATCAGATAACTTCAGCAGTTAAAATTCCTGTAATTGCTATTGGTGGTGCAGGAAATGTTGAGGACTTTTGCAAAGCGAAACAAGCCGGTGCATCGGCAGTAGCTGCTGGTAGTATGTTCGTTTTTCAGCGACCACATCAGGCAGTACTGATTAGCTACCCGACACAAAAAGAATTAAAAGAAAAATTATTTAAATAAATGGTATTATCTAATCAAGATCCGAATTACCGTCAGTGCAGCATAAGCGTAATGGATAATATTGCAGACCCCGATATCAAATTTGATGACAAAGGGATTTGTAATTATTACTATGAATACCTGAAAGCAGAAAAAGAACAGGTAAAAAAAGGAGTAGAGGGCGAGAAAGAGTTTAAAGCGATCATTCAAAAAATAAAAGAAGACGGCAAAGGCAAAGAGTATGATTGTATTCTTGGTGTAAGTGGCGGAGTAGATAGTACATATCTGGCTTATATCGCTGCACAACAAGGACTCAGGGTTTTATGCGTTCATTTTGACAATGGATGGAACAGTGAATTGGCGGTTCAAAATATCGAAAATATTGTAAGTAAATGCGGCTTTCAATTATACACATATGTAATTGACTGGAATGAATTCAAAGACATTCAGCGTTCATATTTCAAAGCAAATGTGATAGATATTGAAGCAGTAACCGATATCGCTATTTTTTCTGCATTAGATATTCTTTGTAAACAGTTCAAAATAAAACATATCATTGATGGAAGAAATGTTGTTACAGAAGTAACATTACCTCCGGCCTGGATATGTAAGAACTCAGCCAACCTTAAAGACATTCAGAAAAAATTTGGTACGCTTAAATTGAAGTCGTACCCATTAATGAATATAATAAGGAGAAGAGTTGTTGCTAGAACCAAACCTTTTACTTCTTGGCCAATATTAAATTATATTCCTTACGAAAAAAGTGAAGCTAAGAAAACGATCATTGAAAAGCTGAACTGGCGTGATTACGGCGGAAAGCATTATGAATCGGTTTTTACACGTTTTTATCAAGGTTATATTTTACCGGAAAAATTTAAAGTTGATAAAAGAAAAGCGCATTTATCAAATCTTATCTTTTCGGGGCAGATAACAAAAGAAGAAGCGTTGGAAGAATTAAAACAACCGATCTATCCTCAGGAATTATTTACAACCGATTATGAATTCGCAATTAAAAAATTAGGATTCACTCACGAAGAATTTCAGGCTTATTTAAAAGCACCTCAGGTACCGCATTCAAACTTTGAAATGAGCAATTCAATATTTGATGAAGTGCCTGCATTAAAACCTTTCAGAAAAATATTTAATAAATAATGATACATTTTGCAATAATAGGTTGTGGGAGAATCGCACAACGTCATGCTGAACACATCAACAAATTCGGAAAACTAGTAGCGGTTTGCGATGTAGTTAGAGAAAAAGCAGATGCAATGGCTAAGCAATACGGTGCCAAAGCTTATTACGATACTGCGGAGCTTCTTAAAAATGAAAAAGATGTTCAGGTTGTATCCATCTGTTCTCCGAACGGTTTACATGCGCAACATTCTATAGAAAGTTTAAAAGCTGGTTATAATGTTTTGTGTGAAAAGCCAATGGCTATTCATGTGAGTGATTGCGGAGAGATGATAAAAACAGCTGAACAAGCAAATAAACGTTTGTTTGCGATCAAACAAAACAGATTCAACCCACCTGTAGAAGCGGTAAAAAAAATAATTGATGAAGGCAAGTTGGGAAAAATATATAGTGTTCAGTTAAGTTGTTTCTGGAATCGAAATGAAGATTACTATCACAATTCCTGGAAAGGAACAAAGGATATGGATGGCGGAACTTTATATACGCAGTTTAGCCATTTCATCGATTTACTTTATTGGATGATCGGTGATATTAAAGATGCGGAAGCATTTACTTCCAATTATGCTCATCAGGGAATCATTGAATTTGAAGATACCGGAGTGGTGATATTGAAGTTTCAAAATGGTGCCATCGGTACCATCAATTATACTGTAAACAGTTTTGGGAAAAACATGGAAGGATCGCTAACGATCTTTGGAGAAAAAGGTACTGTAAAGATCGGGGGACAATATTTGAACGAACTGGAGTATCAGAATATTGAAGGGTATAAAATAGAAAATCTTCCTGCAGGAAATACTGCTAACAATTATGGAAATTATCAGGGCTCTATGAGTAACCATGATAAAATATACATGAATGTGGTAGATGTTTTAAAAAATAATGCAAGTATTTCTACCAGTGCATTCGAAGGTTTGAAGACAGTAGAGATCATTGATAAAATATATTCTAAGGCACAAAAAATATGAACGAACCAATCAGATTTCAAAGTAAAATAATTGATGTACAGTTTGGCGAAAATGTAAAGATCGTTGAACCATTGAATATGTATGGCTGTTCGATCGGAAGCAATTGCTTTATTGGTCCATTTGTAGAGATACAAAAAGATGTAACCATTGGCAATAACACAAAAATACAATCACATAGTTTTATTTGCGAATTGGTGACTGTTGGCAATGATTGTTTCATAGGACATGGCGTAATGTTCATCAATGACCTGTTTAGTGGTGGAGGCCCGGCAAGAGGTGATAAATCAAAATGGAAATCCACTGTTATTGGAAACAATGTTTCAATCGGTTCAAATGCTACAATACTACCCATTACAATTTGCGATAATGTTGTTGTCGGCGCAGGTGCAGTCGTCACAAAAAATATTACTGAACCGGGTATTTATGCAGGCAATCCTGCAAAAAAATTAAAAAGTTAAATTAAGTAATGAATAAAGTTCCTTTTGTTGATCTGTATGCTCAATATCTAACAATAAAAAATGATATTGATGATGCGATCGCAAGTACAATTAAAAGCTCATCATACATTGGTGGTGATGCTGTAAAGAAGTTTGAGAATGCTTTTGCCGAATATCTAGGTATAGATCATGTAATGAGTTGTGCCAACGGTACAGACTCATTAGAGATACTATTACAATCTTTTGGTATTGGCAAAGGTGATGAAGTGATTGTTCCTGCTCACTCCTGGATTTCAACATCTGAATCTGTAACGGCTGTGGGAGCCTCTCCGGTTTTTGTAGATACTGAAGAAGATTATTTTACAATTGATGCTGCTTTGATCGAGAAAGCAATTACATCAAAAACTAAAGCGATCATTCCGGTACACATATATGGTCATCCGGCAGATATGGAAGCTATTATGCAAATTGCCGACAAATACAAACTTGTTGTAATTGAAGATTGTGCACAAGCACATGGGGCTACCATCAACGGAAAAAAAATCGGAACAATTGGTCATGCCTCCAGCTTTAGTTTTTACCCGGGTAAAAATTTGGGAGCATATGGAGATGCCGGAGCAATGGCCACCAACAATGCAGCTATTGCGGAAAAAGCAAGAATGATCGCAAATCATGGACAAAAAGGAAAGCACAATCATATCATTGAAGGCAGAAACAGCAGACTGGATGGTTTGCAGGCGGCGATCTTAAGCGTTAAACTGAAACATCTGCAAAAATGGACTGAGCAACGAATTGCTAACGCTTCATCCTATTCATCTCTACTTAATGCTGTAAACGTTGATCTTCCTAAAACAAAAGATAACTACGCTCATGTATTTCATTTGTATGTAATAAAACATGATAACAGAGATGCATTACAGCAAAAATTAAAAGATGCCGGCATTGAAACTGCAATACATTATCCGGTGGCATTGCCATTTTTACCATGTTATAGTGAATCTAATTATAAACCAACTGACTTCCCGGTTTCATACAAAAATCAATCTCGTATTTTATCGATTCCGATGTTTGCTGAATTGACCAAAGAACAAATGACTTACGTAGCAGAACAGATAGCAGCAAGCTTGTAAAGTGAAATTGACACTGAGAAATAAAACAATATGCATTCTTACCCAACAGGACTGGGGGAATATGTTGATTTCAAAACATCACTATGCCATAGCATTGGCTAATGCCGGCAATACGGTTTATTTTATTCATGGACCGAAAAAGATCGATTCATTAAAGCCCGGAGAAGTAAAGATATTAACAACAGATCATCCGAATATTTTTTTGGTAGAAAACAGATACGCATTTAGCGATAAGTTTTTTTATCATTCAAAACCGATATTTTACCTTTTAGTAAAAAGACATATTTCAAACATTGTAAAAAAGATCGGACTTCCAATAGATATTACCTGGTCATTCGATCTGTCGAATAAATTACCACTAAGGTTTTTTCCTAAGAATAGTTATAAAATATTTATGCCCGTTGATGAACCGCAACATAAAGAAGCGATCAGATCGGGCAATGGTGCAGATATCATATTATCGGTTACAAAAGAGATATTGGAAAAATATGATGGGTACAAAGTTCAAAAACATTTTATAAATCATGGTGTGAATGAAGAGTTTATTGCTGATGAGATCAATACTGCTATTGGTAATCCAATAAGAGTGGGTGTTTCCGGAAATCTTATAAGACCAGATATTGACAGAGAAACTTTCATCAAGATAATCAGCTCAAACCCGGAAATAATTTTTGAATGCTGGGGAGCAATCAGTTCTTTGAATTCAAATCTTGGTACTTTCAATGAAAAAGATCTTGCGACTGTTTCATTTATTGACACACTAAGAACTTACAAAAATGTTAAACTGCGCGGATCTGTAAAACCGACTGTATTGGCAAGTGAATTTAAACGGATGGATGCATTTTTGATTTGTTATGATATCTTTAAAGATCAAAGCAAAGGAACCAACTATCATAAGATAATGGAATTTTTGGCAACAGGAAAAGTTGTTATTGCAAATAATGTCACCACATATCGCCATATTCCCGGCATGATTGAAATGTCATCTGAAAGAGACAGTAACAATGGCTTGCCATTGATCTTTAAAAACGTTGTTAGTAATTTAACGAAATACAACAGTGTCGAATTACAAAAGCAACGCATTGATTTTGCAAAACAACATCTTTACCAAAATCAGATTAAAAAAATAGAAGCATTGATCAATTAGTATATTGGTCTTTCACTTTTATTAAACTTACTCACCGTAATTCTTTTAAACCTTAATGAAAATCTGTCTGATTTCTGATTTGCATCTCATCAATAACCCAAGGGTATGGAAGGAAGCTAAATTATTATCAGATGAAGGATATGAGATTAGTATACTTACAATTTGGACATCTGCAGAAAGAAGAGATAAGGATCTAAAATTATTGGAAGGCTATCCAATCAAATATATTGCTCCGATCAATTTGATAAAGGGTGAAATTTCATTTATACAACGATTCTTTCATCGGGCAATTCTAAAGTTTAGTAAACTACTAATGCAGTTTCTGAAAATTGAAACCAAATGGTTAATAGGCTTTTCTCCTGATCTTATGTTGAAAAAAGCGTTAGAAGAAAAAGCAGATCTGTATATAGCTCATACAGAATACGGGATGTATATTGGAAATGAATTGATCAAAAAAAGTAAAAAAGTAGCGTATGATTACGAGGATTGGTATTCACAGGATTATCTGGTAGCGTCTCGTCCGGTAAAATTCTTGAGAACAATTGAAAAGTTTGCTTTGCAACATGGAGCATTTTGCATTTGTCCTTCATTAGCGATGGCTAAAGCTATTCAGGGAGATACAGATTGTTCAAATGAAATTATTCCTGTTTATAATGGCTTCTCTATAACAGAAAAAAAAACTACCATCGGTAATTCTGAAAAAATCCCGAATTCATTGATCTGGTTTTCACAAACTATTGGGCCGGGTAGAGGATTGGAAGAATTAATTGAATCACTTAATTTTTTGTCAAACGTAATCGAATTGCATTTGCTTGGTTCGGTTGATGAGATGTATAAGAATAAATTAATGAGTGCATTCCCGTCAAAGCATAAGCTTGTTTTTCATGAACCTGTGAGCCATAAAGACCTGTTAGGTATCTTATCAAAATTCACCATCGGTCTTGCATTGGAAAGTCGTTATCCTGAAAGCAGGAACACAACCATTACAAATAAGATATTGCAATATGTTCAGGCGGGCATTAAAGTTCTTGCAACAGATACATTAGGGCAAAGAGAAGTTGCATCGTTTTTTCCTGAATTGGTAGAAATTGTTCCACAAAATACTCCTGAACGGTGGGCAAAAGCAATTGAGCAATTGTTGAGTTCCGATTCTGTTGATGAAGTTGCAATTGACGAAAAATTTAAAAATATTTTTTCATTAGAGGCACAGCAGAAAAAAATATTATCACTGGTTTCTAAAACTTTGAATAGTTAATATGTTCCCTTCGGTTATAATGTTGCATCATGTAAGTGATAAAACGGAATATGCTTCGTTACAGCCGTATTGTATCTCTACAAGCAAATTTTCTCAACTATTGGATTATCTTGACAGGGAGAAAATTGAAACAACAACATTCACAGCAATTTCAGCAGGAGAATTATCTACATCAAAAAAAATAATTCTAACCTTTGATGATTGTTCAAAACATTTACTTGACTTTGCAATTCCGGAATTGGTTAAAAGAAAGCATACGGCTTCTTTTTATATGCCTACTGCTAACATTGGCGGATATAATAATTGGGATGCAGATAGAGGTATGGCACGTGTAGAAATTATGGATCAACATGATCTTGTGGAATTACAAAAACTTGGTATGGAGATAGGAGGGCATTCTCACGACCACATAAAATTAAGAGCTGAGTCAAACAATAAAGTTGAATATCAGATAGAAAAATGTAAGTCCATTTTAGAAACTATCTTAAACAAAAAGGTCGACTCTTTCGCTTATCCTTTTGGTTCAGTCCCCGAAAATTACAAAACAATTTTAGCAAAAAATGATTTCAAATACGGCTTGAGTATTTTTCAGCCTTTTGAAAATAAATTTGCAGTAAGACGATCTATATTTCACAATGGCGATACAGATCAGTCGATCAAGCAAAAATTATCGTTTGCGTATAAACTCTACAGGACTTTTACAGACCCATTAAAAGGTTAGCAAAAGCTTGTAATGAAATGCACCTTATTCCCTAAAATAAATTAACTATTGCAATTGCAATAGAACGCTTAGACCTAAATGAAAAAAGTTTTAATCATTTCTCCTCATTTTCCCCCGATAAATAGCCCGGATATGCAAAGGATCCGGATGAGCTTACCGCATTATAAAGAACTCGGATGGGAGCCAACTGTTATTTGTGTTGATGAAAAATATGTAGAAGGATTTAGAGATCATATGTTAAGCGAAAGCATCCCTAAAGATGTACCCGTGCATAAGATAAAGGCTTTTAAAGCAGAAAAAACTAGAAAGTTCGGATTAGGCAGTTTGTCGATGCGTTGTTTTTTTCAGATGAGAAAAAAGGGAAATCAATTACTGAAAAAAGAAAAATTCGATCTGGTATTTTTTTCTACTACTATGTTCCATGTATGTGCATTGGGAAGATATTGGAAGAAGAAATTTAATGTGCCATTCATAATCGATATGCAGGATCCGTGGAGAAATGATTTTTACCTGCAATTTCCCAAAAATTCCCGCCCCCCAAAATTTGCTTTTGCCTATAAAATTCATAAATTTTTGGAGGCACGTACCATTCCTCATGTCGATGGGTTAATGGCTGTGTCTGCCGGGTATATAACAACACTGAAACATAGGTACGGCGGTATTAACAGTGTCCCATCTGCAGTTATTCCTTTTGGGGTTTCTGAAGGCGATTTTGAGCTTGTTGTAAATAAAAAGATTGAGGCTGAGTATATTGGTCGGACGATTGATAAAATAAATGTTGTTTACATTGGAGCAATTGTTCCGTTTTCGGTAGAATTGGTGAATGCATTTTTCAAATCATTCAGCAGATCCGTTAAAAACAAAAGCGACTATCATTTTTATTTTATCGGCACAAGCTATGCTGTAGAATCAAAGCATAGAAAAATAGATGAGATTGCTTCAACTTTGGGCATAAGCGATATTGTAACAGAAATACCACAACGTATATCATATTTTTCTGCATTGGCCACTTTAATGAGTGCAGACATTTTATTGATCCCTGGCTCAAAAGATATAGACTATAATGCATCAAAAATCTGTAACAATATACTTGCTGGCAGGCCCATCTTTTCAGTTTTCAATAATAGAAGTACGGTAAAAAAATTAATGGACGAAACCAAATCTGGTGTAATAATCGGTGTAGATGGGAATGAGTCAGATGAAGAATTAACAGCCATGATCGATAAGCAAATGGAAGAGTTCCAGAAATTACATTTGATCAAGGAAGTTGATATCAACATTGAGGCATTAGTGCCATACATGGCTAGAAATAAAACGATAGAGCAAGTAAAGCTTTTCAACAAGGTCATTGCCAATTGGCAGCAAACAAGAAAATAGGTTACTTTTGAAACTAATATAAAAACTAAAATCTCCTCTTCAATGAATGAAAGTTTATATGTGCAGTACGGTTGTGGTTTAGCCGCTCCCGAGCAATGGATAAATTTTGATGCATCTCCAACATTACGTATTCAAAAAACTCCCCTTATAGGTAGTCTGATGAAAAGCAGACTGAATACCATATTTCCTGACAATGTTAGATATGGAGATATTGTAAAAGGATTACCTGTGAAAGCAGATTCCTGTATGGGAGTGTATTGTTCACATACACTGGAACATCTTTCACTAAATGATTTCAGAACATCGCTTAAAAATACTTATGCTATTTTAAAACCAGGAGGTATTTTCAGATGTGTAGTACCCGATCTTGAAATAGCCTCAAGAGAATATCTGGAAAGATTGGATAATGGTGATAAAGAATCCAGTATTAAGTACATCGACCATATCTTGATTGGACTGAAAAACAGACCAAAAGGTATTAAAGCGATCATCAGCTCCATTGCCGGTAATTCTCATCATTTATGGATGTGGGATCATGCATCTCTGGCCTTAGAGCTTGAAAAAGCCGGTTTTAAATCTGTTAGACGTTGTACTTTTAATGATAGTGCTGATGAGATGTTCAAATACGTTGAGAATGAAGGAAGATTTTGGCATGCAGCTGCAATCGAAGCAATAAAATAATTTAGTTCTGGCGTAAATGAAGCGAATAGCGATTGTAACATCTCACCCGATCCAGTATAATGCTCCTCTTTTTAAATTGTTGGCACAAGAAGCCAATATACAGATCAAGGTTTTTTATACCTGGGGCGAAGGTGTACTCAAAAAAAAATTAGATCCCGGTTTCGGTAAAGTCATTGAGTGGGATATACCCTTACTTGATGGATATGACTATACTTTTGTAAACAATGTGTCTGTGGATCCGGGTACACATCATTTTAAAGGGATTATCAATCCTACGCTAAATCAGGAAATAGAAGAATGGAAAGCCAATGCCGTAATTGTATATGGATGGAGTTTTGTCAGTCACTTTAAATGTATTCGATATTTTAAAAATAAGATACCGGTTATTTTTAGAGGCGATTCAACCTTATTAGATGAAACGTCCGGTGTCAAGGTGCTACTAAGAAGATTATTTTTAAAATGGGTATACAAAAAAGTAGATTACTTTTTATATGTAGGGACGAACAATAAAAAATATTTTTTGAAACACGGAGCTAAAGAAAATCAACTCATCTACGCTCCACATGCTATAGACAACGCAAGATTTGCCGAACCTAATAGTGACTATATTTCAGCGGCATTTCAATGGCGACAAGAATTAGGAATAAAACCTGAAGATGTTGTAATACTCTTTTCAGGAAAATTTGAAAGAAAAAAAAATCCTGAGTATATTATTGAACTGTCAAAACAATTGCCCAATCATAACCTTAAGTTTATTTTTGTTGGTAATGGTGTTTTAGAGAATTCCTTAAAAGTAGCTGCTGCAAATGATAACAGAATAATCTTTTTGCCATTTACCAATCAGCAAAAAATGCCGGTTGTTTATAGAATGGCCGATGTTTTCATACTTCCTTCAACCGGCCCCGGTGAAACATGGGGCTTAGCAGTGAATGAAGCAATGGCTTCAGGAAGAGCTGTGATGGTTTCAGATAAAGTTGGTGGAGCAATAGATCTTGTGAGTAAAGAAAACGGACTCATATTTTCTCCAAATGACATTAATACGTCAGTTGAATTTATTAAACAGATTTTAAAGGATAGAAACATCTTAGCAGCTATGAGTGAACATTCTAAAACTGCTGTACAATCTTTTTCTTATAAAAATATTTTGCAGGGCATTCTTTCTTTGGTGAATAAATTATAATGATACAGTTTTCTGGCAAACAAACAATGCTTCCAAAAATATTATTTATAAATGCAGCTTCTTACGTTTACGGAAAAGAGAAAATGGCATTTGCTGTTACCGATGGTCTTATAAAAAAAGGATATACTGTACATACAGCCATCTGCGGATGGAATGATGGGAAATACAAAGCAATGCTTGAAACAATCGGAGCTAAAAGCACTGAAATAAAATTAGGCTGGTATTATCTTAATAAGATCAAATGGTCGTTAGATAGTTTAATAAACGCACCGCTTGCAGTAATTAAATATTATAAGTTGCTGAAGCGGCTCAAACCTGATGTGATCATCTCTGTTTCTTACAGAGAAGTTTTTTTACTTAAATTTTTTATCAGAAAAATACCGGTTATACTTGGTGTGCATGATAATGTAATTTCTAAACAAGATCGCTTCTTTATAGGGCGTTTAAAAAAAAGTATCACTGTTTATACCCCTTGTTCAAATTACATCGGTAATCAGTTAAAAGAAATTGGTATCCAATCAAACAGAATTAAAGTCATACAAAATGGTATCGACTTTAATCAGAGTGCAAGCAATATGTCTACCGCTGTCAATTCTAATACTATTGGTATCGTTGGACAGATTCAGCGACATAAAGGACATCATATACTCATACAGGCACTTAGTCAGATTCAAAAAGACAATATCGATTTCCAATTATTGATCTTCGGCACTGGCAATGAAGCGTATATTCAGGAGCTAAAAAGAATGATCGATCTCTACCAATTAAATACAAAAGTTCAGTGGATGGGGTATGAGGAAAACAAGGATAAGATATACAACAGTATCAGTTTTTCAGTAGTCCCTACAATAAGACCCGAACCTTTTGGTTTGGTAGCAGTAGAGCCAGCAATATATTATAAGCCGGTGATTGCATCAGATAATGGTGGTTTAACAGAAATTGTTGTAAACAATGTAACTGGGTTGATTTTTAAAACTAATAATTATTTGAGTTTATCCGATTCATTAAAATTACTTTTGCAAGATGAACCATTTGTATTGAGACTAGGCAAAGAAGCAAATCAGCAGTACAAAGTAAAATTCAATAGCAATAGAATGATTGAAGAGTACCATGAGGTTATTCAGTCCGTAACAAGTGAAAAGAGTATCAGTAAAAATTAGTTTCGTGAATTCGTACTTTACTAAATATACACAGAATTAAAGATGGCCACAGCTAGACCCAATAGAATTCAAATCGATGAGTACTCAGTATTCCTGTTTCTGGTAGTATTATTCAGTCAGTACTTTCTAGCAAATGGCGAGTATATATTTGCATCGTTTGCTACTTTAGCAATCCTACTTTACAGTATAACACAACCTTATAAACCGGCAGTATTTTCAGTTATTGTATTACACCATGTGTTACAGGTTGTAGCAGGGGTATGGCAAGCCAATTACCGAAATGTCGATATTAATGCAAGAGCGTTAGACACTTCTGTGGCAGTTATTGCCAGTCTTATCGGTTTATTTTTTCTATTTTATCCAACAATTTACTTTCAAAATAAATTGCCCAATTACCAGAAAAAAGATCTTAAGGAATTTGCTAGTACACTCTCTACACAAAAGGTACTTACCCTTTATCTGATAGCTTTTTTCATAGCCTCAGTCTTACAAGGGCTGGCTTTTGTTTACTCGGGTATTACACAAATTATTTTCAGCCTTTTAAAGATAAAGTGGTTGTTATTTTTGCTGTTAGGATATATGTGCATTCTTAAAAACGAGTATAGAAAAGTATTCTACATTATAGTTACTATAGAATTTATATTAGGATTTTATAGTTTTTTTGCCGATTTTAAAACAGTAATTTATTACTTGTTGGTTCTATTGGTGAGTTTTATATCTGTGCTAAACATCAAGCAAATTATTATGGTAAGTATTTTAGGGGTAGCGCTTGGGGCCCTAGCTCTTTTCTGGACTGCAATTAAAGAAGATTACAGAGCCTTTTTACAAGGTGGGGATGAAGTAGAAGATGGGAGGGTTCAATCTGTTTCAGTATCGAGTGGGGAGGCATTTGATAAAATAGGTGATCTCAGTGAAAATCTTAATCAAGATAAATTTCAATCATCTACAGATCAGCTTCTCGATAGGCTACAGTACACTTATCACTTTGCCAAAGCAATAGAAAATGTTCCGGATAGAATCCCTTTTCAAAATGGAAAAAATTGGCTTGAAGTAATTGAATTTACAACTACTCCACGATTTTTAAATCCTGATAAGCCCGTTCTGGAAAACTCTGTTAAAGCCAGTAAGTACACAGGTATTCGATATCTCGGAAAAGAAAAAGGGGTGTCATTCAGCCTGGGTTACTTTGCTGAATTTTACATCGATTTTGGTTTTAAAGGAATGATGCTCGGTATTTTGGCATTAGGCATTGTATATGGTCGGGTATATTATTATTTCGCAAGAAAAGCAACTGAAAATCCACTCGTAAATTATGCTGTGGTTGGTGGCTTCTTTCTGGAGTTCTATGCATTTGAAATGGATGGAACCTTTTTAGTAGGTAGATTTTTAGCAACACTGGTAACATTCAGCCTTATCATTTCTCTTTTTGGAAAATGGTTTATTCAGTTCATAACATTAAGATATGATGAGAATGTTTAAGAATTCATACTTCATAAAATACCTTCTTAAGTTTATCGTTACATTTTGTATAATGTATTATGGTACAATTGCATTGATTGCTTTGGTATCACCGGAAGGCTATTATTCACCCTTCATTGCTAAATATCTCGATTATGTAAGTGGACTTCGATTCCTGCTAATGAAATCATCTGTATCCTTTTTATGGCTCTTAGGATTTTCTGCAACAATATTTGATGAGTACTGGATCAAAATGGGTAACGGTTCAGGAGTAAGAATTGGATATGACTGTATTGGTTACGGAGTACTATTTTTTTGGATGGCATTTATTTTTGCCAACAAAGTTCCAATAAAGAAAAAAATTAAATGGATCATTGGTGGAATGATAGTTATCTGGATCATTAATGTATTACGGATATCATTATTACTTTTAGCTATAGATAAAAACTGGCGAGCATTTTTCAGTATTAATAATCATACTTTATTCAATATTGTTGCCTATGCTGCAATATTTACTATGATCTATTTCTTCGATATGTCCGAAAAGAAAAGAACAGCCGGTATCGAAAATAATAACCCTACAACTAATCCGTGAGCAAAAAGAAAATTTTGATCCTGATCGACTGGTTTGTGCCCGGATATAAAGCAGGTGGCCCCATTCAATCATGCGTGAATCTGGTACATGCGTTAAAAAACGACTATGATCTATATATACTCACTACAGACACTGATCACGGTGAAACAGAACCCTACCCGGATGTCATTTCAAACAAATGGATAACCGATAGTAAACTCGGTGCTACTATTTTTTACGCTCAAAAAAAGCATCTTACCACAAAACAATTAAAAGAAGAAATAAATAGGATCGATGCAGATTATATTTACCTGAATCATCTCTTTTCGCCAATGTTTGTAGTATATCCGCTATGGCTAAAGTTTACTGGCAAACTAAAAACAAAGTTTGTTGTATGCCCAAGAGGTGCGTTGTATAAAAGTGCGTTAACTATAAAATTATACAAAAAGAAACCATTTTTATTGTTGTTTAAATGGATGGGCATTCAAAAAAAAATACTTTTTCATGCTACAAATGAAAGGGAGCAAAATGCTATTCTGGAATATTTTCCGGGCAGCAGTGTTTGTATAGCAGACAACCTGCCTAACATGAACCAGCCTGATTTTTTGAATTTACAAAAAGATGCAGGTCATTTAAAATGCATTTTTGTAGCAAGAATTGTGTCTATCAAAAATTTACTCTTCTTGTTAAATGCTCTTGATAAAATTAAAGCTAAGGTCGAATTAACAGTCATTGGCCCGGTTGAAGACGCAGCATATTGGGAAGATTGTAAAACAAAGATTCATCAATTACCTGAAAATATTAAAGTAGAGTACATTGGTACTAAAAGAAATGAAGAGGTAATTAAAAACATTCAGCAAAATCATTTATTCATATTACCAACCACCGGCGAAAATTTTGGTCATGCCATATTTGAGGCAATGCTGGCCGGCCGACCGGTTTTGATCAGCGACCAAACCCCATGGTTGAATTTACAGCAGCATCAAATTGGATGGGATGTGCCGCTTACTGAACCTGAAGGTTTTGTTACCGCTTTGGAAACCGCTGCAGGCTGGGATCAAACAGCATTTGATGAATATGCAAAAAATACTTGGTATTTTGCAAACCGATTCATAAATAACCCATCCTTAAAAGAACAGTATATCAAATTATTTGCATGACGCAATTAAAGAAAGTAAATAACGCTTCTTACAAAACCACCATCAATATTAATGCTTCTAAGCTAAAGCAACTGATGTGGTATTTTACCAATATCTTCTTCTTCAAAAATTCATTGAATATAAGCTCAGGCTTAAAAGTTCTTTTACTTAAACTTTACGGAGCTAAAATTGGAGCAGGTGTTGTTATAAAACCTTCGGTAAATATCAAATATCCGTGGAAACTTAGTGTAGGTAATCATACATGGATTGGCGAAGAAGTTTGGATCGATAACCTATCGGATGTAACCATCGGGAACAATGCAACGCTTTCACAAGGTGCATTGTTATTAACCGGCAGCCACGATCACACCAAAGAAACATTCGATTTTGTATCATTCCCCATTGTACTTGAAGATGGTGCCTGGGTTGGAGCAAAAGCTGTTGTATTTGGCGGCGTAACCTGTTTTACACATAGTATTTTAGGTATTAATTCAGTAGCTGAAACCAATTTACAGGCATATACCATATATAAAGGGAACCCAGCGGTACCAGTGATCAAACGAATAATATCATAACAAGCAAATCAATTGGAATAAATTTGCAGCAACAAATGAACAAAGAACTTATCAATCATAAATTAATTAAGGAAGCGCTTACTATCAGAGTAGTGGAAGAAAAGTTCCTCGAACTTTTTTCTGAAGGTAAACTGAATGGAACGGTGCATACCTGTGTAGGACAAGAATTTTCTGCATTAGCCTTTGCCGGACAGTTGAAGAAAAAGGATTTTGTTTTCTCAAACCATAGATGCCATGGACATTATATTGCGTTTACCGGTGATACCCGTGGTTTGTTGGCCGAATTATTAGGAAAAGCATCAGGTACTTGCGCCGGGATCGGAAGCAGTCAGCATTTATGTAATAATAATTTTTTCTCTAATGGAATTCAGGGAGGTATTGTACCTGTTTCAGCAGGATATGCCCTTGGTAATAAACTTAAAAAGAATGGAGCAATTGGTGTAGTATATATTGGTGATGGTACTTTAGGCGAAGGCACTTTATACGAAACAATGAATATCATTTCCAAATGGGAAATTCCTTTGCTTATTGTTTGTGAAAATAACTTTTATGCTCAATCAACACCGCAAAGTGTAAACCTTGCAGGAGATATACAAGCCAGAGCAGCAGCCTTCGGCATTAAAACATATAAAGGTAATACAGAAGATCCTGAAACATTATTGCAATTAGCGAATGATGCCATTCAATATGTAAGAGAAGAAACAAAACCTTCCTTCTTTTTGGTAGAAACGTATAGATTGAATCCGCACTCAAAAGGTGATGACGACAGAGATAAAGCAGAGATCCAACAGTTTAGAGAAAAAGACTTTTTGGAAATCTTCAGCAAAGAATATGGTTCATACTATAACAATTACCTCGATGCCATTAATAAAGAGGTAGGCGATATGGTAGATGCCATTTTGCTTGAAGGCGAACTCGATATAGATCAGTATTACGAAAAAACTGAAATAAGGAATAATGAAGAATGGCTACCTATTGAACCGATCAACAAACGTCAGATAGAATTACTGAATAATTTTTTCAAAGAAAAGATCGTTTCAAACGAGCAATTGGTTTTTCTTGGAGAAGATATCCTTTCGCCTTACGGTGGTGCATTTAAAGTAGCAAAAGACCTTTCCTTCATAGCACCTGAAAGGGTTTTTTCAACACCGATCTCTGAATCTGCCATCATGGGTATCTCAAACGGACTGGCGCTGAATGGCTTTAAATCTTATGCAGAAATAATGTTCGGTGATTTTATTACACTGGCATTCGATCAAATTGTAAACCATGCATCCAAGTTTCACCATATGTTCAATAAAAAGGTAAACTGTCCGGTAGTGGTTCGTACACCGATGGGTGGTCGCAGAGGCTATGGCCCTACACACTCACAAACACTCGATAAATTTTTAGTAGGAATTGATAATATTAAAACCGTTGCATTAAATACCACGATCGATCCTGCAATTATTTACAATTCGATCGAAATAGAAAAACATCCCGTAATTGTGATCGAGAACAAAACCGATTACGGAAAGAAAATTCTGAATCATCAAAGCAAGAATTTTGTTTATCAAAGAAATCAAGATGCATTTCCGGTAGTAAAAGTAAGCCCTGCGGTTTCGGCTCCATCATTAACAATTGTAGCATATGGTGGCATGGCCGATCTGATGAACAATTTACTGGCAACAATTTTTCTTGAAACAGAACAGAAACCGGAATTGATTATTCCGTCGCTTATTTCTGAACTACCGATTGATATCATCATTCAATCATTAGATGTTACAGGAAATTTATTAGTTGTTGAAGAGGGTAGTGCTTATGCTTCAATCGGTGCAGAACTGATCAGTCAGGTAGTAGAGAAAACAGATTATAAAATAAAAACAAAACGAATTGCAGCTTATCCGGTACCGATTCCGTCAGTAAAAAATCTGGAACATACAGTGTTACCGGATAAAGAAAGAATTATTCAAGAAATTAAAGAGAGTTTTACATAATGGCCATTTTACAAGAAATAAAAGTTCCTTTAATATCGGTAAACGATACCAGTCTTACGGTTGTAAGTTTGTTGAATGCAACCGGAGATGCTGTAAAGAAAGGAGAAATTATACTTGTTTTTGAAACATCAAAAACAACCTATGATGTTGTTGCCGAAGCTGATGGCTTTATACAATACCTCTGTGAAGAAGGTAATGATTACGAAGTAAACGATGTTGTTGCAAAAATATTCAGTGAGGCAAATGAAGTTGAAAAAGTAACTGCACCATCTCTACAAAAATCGAAACAATCTGTAAAAGCTCCTGCTGTGAAAATTGTAAGTGATTGGGAAGGAGAAACTCTGTTTACAACTGCGGCTTTGGAACTAATGGAGGCAAAAGGAATCAGCAACAGCGTATTTGCCGGAAGAGATTTTGTAAACAAGCAGGATGTAGAAGAAATTACAGGTGGAAACACTGTAAAGAAAAAAAACAAAGCTGCTGACAAGCCAGCAGCCAAGGCACAAAGAGTTGCATTACCTGTTGATGCAGCAAAAGTAATCGTTGAAAAATTATCTTCTAATAAAAAACGTGAGATCGACTACCTCAGTGAAGTACAGTCAACCGGTTTGATCAGTACCATCAACACGGTGGTAGAGACAGAAGGTATTTTTGTTCATATAAACGAATCTTTACAGCTCTTAAAAAACTCTTTACTACCTGTCATTATTTATGAAGGTAGCAGGCTGTTAGAAAAATACCGTGAACTCAATGCCTATTTTACTGATAATTCCATTGCATTTTATAAGCAAGTAAATGTTGGTTTCGCAATCGATATTGATAAAGGATTAAAGGTTTTAAAAATAGAGAACTCATCTTCCAAAAGTATGGCTGCAATTGAGGATGAAATATTGACCTTGTCTAATAAATATTTAGATGATACGCTTCAGGTTGAAGATCTGACGGATATTACTTTTACCATTACCGATCTTTCATCAGAAGGAGTTGATTTTTTCAAACCTTTGGTCAATATGATGAACAGTGCCATTCTTGGTGTATCGTCAATCGATCCAAAACTGAACAGATGTGTACTGAGTGTAACTTTTGACCATCGTGTTACAGAAGGAAAATTAGTAGCAAGATTCTTAAAAGATCTGAAAGACAGATTGGAATCTTATCAATCGAAACATTATCCCAACTTAAATCAAAACATTAACTGTTTTAAATGTTTCAAAACATTAAAAGAAGATTTAAGTGATGTTGGTTTTACAAAATGCATTACGCCTGAAGGCAAGGAGGCTTATATCTGTCAGAGTTGCTTCAAAGGATTTTAACAATGGAAGAAAAAATTAAAAGTATAGTTGCTGTATATACAAAAATACCTGCTGAAAATATCAGTAATCAAACGGTTATTGACAGAACAGCAGTAGCTAGTTCTATCATACTACATCGTATGTACGGGAATCTTCGTAACGAAGGCATTCCTGTAGAAAATTACTGGGACATAAAGACCTTTGGGGATCTTTTGAAACAATTAAACGGGGCAGACAATATTGTGGTTTCGGAATATACTGAAGCCGATTCAAATGCAAACATTCAGGACGAAGCAATTTTGGTTGGCTCCGACATTGAAGAAGTAAAAAATATGCCCGTTGTCAATGATTTTCGTGAAGACGAATTTTATACGATGAATTTTACCTCTACAGAAATTGCCTATGCCATTCTTCAACCTAATCCTTTTGCAACTTTTGCAGGTCTTTTTGCGGCAAAAGAGGCAATCATAAAAGCAGATAATACATATCGAAATAAAAAATTCAACTCTATTTTTATCGATCACCTCCCGTCCGGGAAACCAGTACATCCTGAATTTTCATTATCTATCTCTCACACAAATGAGTTAGCAATGGCCACTGCTATCAAAGTAAATTTAAGTACTGTTTCTTCTCAGGCTGCACTTAATCCTTCCGTCGAAAAAAAATCTTCAAATAATAAATTATTGATTTACGTGTTGCTCTTTCTTGCCGGAGCTTTAACAGCAACACTTCTCATGCTTATTAACAGTAAAAAATAATATAGTTTATTGATTATCAATACAAGGGAATTTCTAAAATAATTGTTAATTTGCATATTATACGCAAACCATCCTGTAAATGAAAGTATCAATAATAACAGTTACGTTCAATTCTTCCAGATTCCTGGAGGATTGCATCAAGTCTGTTATTATGCAGGACTATGATAATATTGAACATATTGTGGTTGATGGTAAATCAACGGATGGCACGGTTGCTATAATAGAAAAGTATAATAACAACATTGCTAAATGGGTTTCTGAAAGAGATTTTGGCATGTATGATGCTATCAACAAAGGAATGGCAATGGCAACCGGTGATATTATCGGGATACTTAATAGTGATGACATTCTTGCTTCTACAGATGTGATGAGCTCCATAGTAAATGCCTTTCAGCAAAACAATGTTGAATCTATTTTCGGAGATCTTGCTTATGTTGAACAAATGGACACCCAAAAGATACATAGATTTTGGAAGGGAGATGTTTACAAACGCAGCAGATTTAAATTTGGCTGGATGCCGGCACATCCAACGTTTTATGTAAAACGTTCGGTAGTTGAAAAGTTTGGAGGGTACGAATCGCATTTTTATACCGCAGCAGATTATGAGTTTATGGCGAGGTATCTTTTTAAAAATCATGTAAGTGCTCATTATCTGCCAAAGCTATTAGTACGTATGCGTATAGGCGGAATGAGCAATAATAATTTAAAGAGCCGATTTAGAGCAAACAGAAGAGATTATCTTGCGATGAAAAAGAATAAAATACCATTACCATTTATCGTATCCATATTAAAACCATTAAGAAAATTACCTCAATATTTTAAAAAATATTCATAGTCTGATCATTCAGAACTATGCTGTTTTAACACAATATGTTCTCCTTTTTTAAAAGAAGCAATTCAGGCGAAGCTACTTTGACTACGCTTCCGGTTTCTACCGATATTCATTCGCATATATTACCAGGTATTGATGATGGTTCTCCTGACATAGACACTTCTTTGTCTTTGGTAAGAGGCTTATATGAACTGGGGATCAGGGAAACTGTTGCTACGCCGCATGTTATTGGAGATCTCTATAGAAATACTCCCGAAACAATCAATGCAGCATTACTTAAGTTACAAGAAGCTTGTGCTGCGGCAGCTATCGATATTAGAATATCTGCAGCTGCTGAATATATGATGGATGATAATTTTATGCGTTTGTTGAAAGATAAAAACTCACTACTGACGATAAAAGATAAAGTAGTTTTAACGGAGCAACCTTATACTTCACAATCCGATTACCTTCGGGAAATTTCATTTGATCTGGCAACTGAGGGATACAAACCTATTATGGCGCATCCGGAAAGATATTATTATTATCATGAAGATTATGAGAAATACAGTTATCTCAAAGATCTTGGTTTCACTTTACAGGTAAATCTTTTGTCGCTGACAGGCTATTACGGTAAACCAGTAGCAAAAGCTGCGAAATATATTTTTGATAATGACCTTGCAGATTACGTCGGTACCGATCTTCATCACGACAGACATTTAGCAGCTTTGCAACATAAAGGGAATCTGAATTTATTTAAGAAATACCTGAGCAAACGAGCGTACAACGTATTGTAGTAACATTACATAGATCTAATTGTAAAAGGTTCAGGAAATAGCTGAACCTTTCTTCTTTTATACAACCGATCTTTTAGTATATTTTTGTAGATCATGAAACACCTCATATCCATCAATCATTTTTTCTGGAAACATCGCTGGAGGTTTTTACTGGGGATATTATTCATTATTCTCACAAACTATTTCCGAATATTATCTCCTCAACTAACAGGATATGTTGTAAACACCGTTGTAAAAAAAATCGACGTTACTAGTAATGCAGGGAATATCGACAAAGCCCAAAATGACATCATTGTTCAGCACATTATTGCCGCATTATCATCAAGCAGTTTTTCCGAAAAAATTATATGGAGCGGAATTATATTATTGATACTTGCAATTATCAGTGGTTTCTTTATGTTCTTAATGCGACAAACGATCATTGTTATGAGTCGATTGATCGAATACGATCAAAAGAACCAGATCTTTTCGCATTATCAGGATCTGGATAGCAGTTTTTATAAAACACATAGTACCGGTGATCTGATGAACCGTATATCTGAAGATGTAAGCAGGGTGAGAATGTATACCGGCCCGGCTATCATGTATTTTATAAACCTTGCTGCTGTATTAGGTTTTAGTATCTTTTTTATGCTGAAAGCTAGTCCGAAACTTACACTGGTAGCATTGTCGCCTTTGCCCATATTGGCGATCACCATTTATTTTGTAAATACGATCATTAATAAGAAAAGCGAAAAAGTTCAATCGCTGCTAAGTAGTCTAACAACCAATGCTCAGGAATCTTATAGTGGTATACGAGTAATAAAATCCTTTGTTGAAGAAAAAGCGATGCTCGGATTTTTTAAAACTAACAGTGAAGCATACAAGAAAAATGCTTTGGGCCTTGCAAAAACGGAAGCGATCTATTTCCCAAGCATGGCACTGCTTATTGGCATCAGTACTTTATTGACGATCATGGTTGGAGGAATGTGCGTAATTGATGTCAATGATCCACTATATGGCAGGGTAGGTACCATTGCCGAATTTGTGATGTACATACAAATGCTCACATTTCCGGTAAGTGCTATAGGGTGGACGGCCAGTATGACGCAAAGAGCTGCAGCATCACAAAGACGTATCAATGAATTTTTACAAATTCAACCGGTAATAAAAGATCATGTTGAGAATATAAAAGTTACATTGCAAGGAACGATCAATTTCGATCAGGTGAATTTTACTTACGAACATACAGGTATTCATGCAGTGAATAATTTTTCGCTATCTATTCAAAGCAAAGAAAAAGTAGCGATAGTTGGAAGAACCGGATCAGGCAAATCTACCATTGCACAATTATTATTAAGAATGTATGATATTCAATCCGGCATGATCACATATGATGGTGTGCCAATTAATAAGATTGAACTGGAATCTTTACGATCGCAGATCAGTTATGTACCACAAGATGTTTTTCTATTCAGCGAAACAGTAACCAACAATATAAAATTCGGATTGAATACTGCTTCGCAGGATCAGGTTCATCTTGCAGCCGGACAGGCGAATATTCACAATGAGATACAGGGTTTTGCCGAAGGATATGATACAATGGTAGGAGAAAGAGGAGTAACTTTAAGTGGCGGGCAAAAGCAACGTATTTCAATCGCCAGAGCCCTGATCAAAGATGTAAAACTTGTCATTTTCGATGACTGTTTAAGTGCAGTGGATGCAAAGACGGAAAAGGAGATACTTAGTACATTAAACAATTATATGAAGGATAAAACAGCTGTGATCATTACACACAGAATTTTTTCCTTACTTCAATTCGACAAAATAATTGTTATGGATGAGGGCAAAATCGTAGAATCGGGTACTCACGGACAGCTATTAGAAAAAAACGGATATTACGCCGAAATGTATGCCAGACAACAAAAACAGGAGAGTGCTATATAAGATTTATGCCCAAAAAACAGGTTTATTTTGTCATTTCAAAAACAGTTTTATCTTTGCCCCTTATAACAAATAACCAAACCAGCTAATTAATTAAAAAATTTTACTACTGTGGCGTACGAAAATAACGACAAAAAAATGGAAAGCGTTTATAGCAAACGCATCAGAGCAGGGAAACGCAGAACTTACTTTTTTGATGTAAGAGAAACCCGTGGAAGTGATTACTACCTGACAATTACTGAAAGTCGTAAACGTTTTGATTCTGATGGATACGATAGACATAAGATCTTTTTATACAAAGAAGACTTCAATAAGTTTGTGAAAGGTTTGGGTGAAGCTGTGGATTATGTAAAAACAGAATTGATGCCTGATTTTGATTTTGATGCATTCAATCATGATACACCGTACGAAGGCGAAGAAGGTGGAGAAGCCCCTGTACAAAACAATACAGAAGTGATCAAAGAAGAAGTTGCTGAAGTAAAAGAGGTAATTGCACCGGTTGTAGAAAACAATACACCGTTAGACAATGGCAGTACTGAAGAAGTTGATAAATGGTAATACCAAAACAAACTACATAAAAAAGTCCCGATACATATCGGGACTTTTTATTTCTAACTATCTGAATTTTTTATACGCATTTATTAAACTATTGGTAGATGAATCGTGTGAGCTAACTGTTTCATCCGTTACCAGCTCAGGCAATATTTTATTTGCCAGCACTTTCCCCAACTCAACACCCCATTGATCGTAACTGAAAATATTCCAGATAACACCCTGTACAAATATTTTATGTTCATACAAAGCAATGAGTATCCCCAACGTTGTTGGTGTTATCTTTTTTACCAAGAATGAATTGGTTGGTTTATTGCCTTTAAATACCCTATACGGATTCTCATGATCTGTTCCATTCATCAAAGCTTCTGTTTGAGCAAAGAAATTACTCAGTAGTTTTTGATGATGATCACCTATGGCATTGTGACTGATGGCAGGAGCAATGAAGTCACATGGTATCATTTGTGTGCCCTGGTGTATCAACTGGTAAAAAGCATGCTGACCATTAGTACCCGGCTCACCCCAAATAACAGGGCCCGTTTCGTAAGTAACTGCATTTCCATTTCTATCTACATATTTTCCATTACTCTCCATATTACCCTGCTGGAAGTATGCAGCAAAACGGTGCATGTATTGATCGTATGGCAAAATAGCTTCGGTAGCCGCTCCATAAAAATCCACATACCAAATACCTAATAATGCCATCAATACCGGAATGTTTTTATCAAAACTTTCTGTAGCAAAATGAGTATCGGCCTTATGTGCACCTTTTAATAGTTCTTCAAAATTGTCGTAGCCAATAGTTAATGCAATGGATAAACCTATGGCACTCCACAAACTATATCTTCCACCAACCCAATCCCAAAATACAAACATATTTTCTGCAGCAATACCAAACTTCACAACTGCGGCTTCATTGGTGCTCAATGCAGCGAAGTGTTTTGCAACATGAGCTTCGTCTTTTGCAGTTTGTAAAAACCAATCTCTTGCACTCAGTGCATTGGTCATGGTTTCTTGTGTGGTAAATGTTTTAGAGGCAATTAAGAATAGCGTTTCCTCTGCATTTACTTTTTTTAGCGTTTCAGCAATATGAGTGCCATCAACATTACTTACAAAATAGGTTTGAATGCCATCAACCCAATAAGGCTTTAATGCTTCTGTAACCATCACCGGCCCAAGATCGCTTCCCCCGATACCAATATTGACAATGTATTTTATTTTTTTACCTGTATACCCCTTCCATTCGCCGCTATGTATTTTATGACAAAAAGCTTTCATCTGCTCCAATACTTTTTTAATATCTGGCATCACATCTTTACCATCCGTGACTACTGGTTTGCCCGAAAAATTTCTTAACGCAGTATGTAAAACAGCTCTGTTCTCCGTTTCATTTATTTTCTCACCATTGAATTGTGCAGCAATGGCTTCTTTCAACTTGCATTCCTCTGCCAATTGGATCAATAGTTCAACTGTATTTTCTGTGATGATGTTTTTTGAATAATCAAAAAGTATATCATCTATCGTTAATGAAAATTGATTGAAACGATCTACATCATTAGCAAACAGATCTCTCATATGAACCGGTTCAATAATAGCGTGATGTTGTTTTAAGGCCTTCCAGGCTGGTGTAGAAGTGGGATCAATTTTGGGAAACATTTATAATTGGTTTGTAAGATTAGAATTGGGAGCGAAGATATTTATAAAAAAGAAAACCGCAGCTGTCAGAGCCACGGTTTATTGAAAAAGATGTGTAAAATTTACATTTTTATCGGAATCAGTCCTCTGATGCCCATATCAACCACCGTTTCGGCTGTGGGAGACAGGGTTGGTTCAAACTTTCCATTACCATTCACATCTATCCATTCAAAGCTTTTGTTAGTAGACAAAGAAACCGTAATGTTGATATCGCTGGTTTCATTTCCTGTAATGACAAGCGGTGAAGCAAACTGCCCCGTTACAACACAGGAACCTGCCGGAATCGGCGAAGTGGCAAACAAGGGATTCGGAACTGTTGTTGAACCTGCAGGAGCTTGTCCGGTTTGAACATTTCCATAAGTCAAATAATGCCCTTCGGTTGCCCAATAACCTTGTGCCTTATTTCCATTAACAACAACAGTTGAATCATCAATTTTAAAACTTGATAAGTAAGTATTGAAGCCGATAAAAGATGCAACAGTAGCATCAACAGTAATACCGGCGGTTATTCCGGAACCTTCAACATATACATTGTAATTTTGGTATGCTAAAGAAACCCTGAGCCAGTTATAATTTCCTGCCGCAATACCGGTAACGGGTACACTCAAAAACACTTCATTGTTACCTGCGAATTTTGCTTTGGAAAAATCAATTGCATTTGAACCTCCAATGTTTGTTTCCGGTGCTCTATATAAAACAGCACCTGCACCAAGTAAGGTAAATTGATCAGGGGTCATCTCAACATAATGTGCACTCATTGAATTGAATCGGGGAGATTGTCCTGCATGTCCGGCTGGCATTGTTGCCGCAACACCTAAATTATTTAATCTTATCTGGGTGGAATCAAATTTAAATTTGAAGATCACTTTTGCGCCGGCTGAAGAGTCTTTCTTACAAGAAGAAAAAAACAAAACAAATGTTACGCCGGCAAATAAGAGGGATATTTTCATAATGGATGATACTAGGCTTTTATAATTGCTGAATAAATGTAACCAAATTCTGTACCATCTTATCGGTTACGTCTAAATGGAATAGCATTCTAATTTGTGTAGAAGAGATATCCATTGTGAAAATACCTGCCTTTTCCAGCATTACTGCAAAACTTTTGGCTGTATAAGGTTGCAAGACCTCAAAGATCAGGATATTGGTTTCTACCGGCATTATCTTTCCAACAAAAGGCTTCTCTGCAAGCGCATTCGCTATTTGCTTTGCATGAAGATGATCCTCCGCTAAACGTTCGATATTATTCTCTAAAGCAAAAATTCCTGCTGCGGCCAAATAACCTGCCTGACGCATACCACCGCCTAATACTTTTCGAACTCTTCTGGCTCGATCTATAAACTCACGATTGCCGACAAGCACACTTCCAACCGGAGCACCCAATCCCTTGCTCAAACATACAGAGATGCTGTCGAATATTTCACCGTACTGTTTCGGAGTTTCACCCTTGGCAACAAGTGCATTGAAGAGTCTTGCTCCATCTAAATGTAATTTCAATTTATTTTGCAAACAAACATCTTTTATTGATTGAATATCAGCAAATTCATAACAACTTCCTCCGCCTCTATTTGTGGTATTTTCAAGGCTAACTAAACTGGTTCTGGCCTTATAAGTGGCTATTGGATTGATCGCTTCTGTCACCTGTTGGGCAGTTATCTTCCCATTAATGCCATCAATGGCATTTACCTGACAACCACTATTAAAAGCAATGCCGCCACCTTCATAAATGTAAACATGGCTAAGTTTATCGCAGATCACTTCATCGCCGGGTTGTGTATGACATTTTATAGCGATCTGGTTTCCCATGGTTCCGCTGGCACAGAAAACGGCGGCTTCCATACCGAACATTTCTGCCATCATTGCTTCCAGTTTATTCACGGTAGGATCTTCTCCAAAAACATCATCACCAACTTCAGCTTTAAACATGGCTTGGAGCATTGCCGGAGATGGCTTGGTAAAAGTGTCGGAACGTAGGTCAGTGATCATAAAACAAATATAAGTTTTTTAGATACTGTTAGGTATAGTTCAGGGAAGATCAATACATTTGTCGTTTGCTCCAAAGCAACTTTATGGCTTAAAACAGCGACTTGTTTGTATGATAAAAAGATATTTTTTAACGTTGATGGTATTTTCTGTGTTCATATCTTCCTTAAATGCACAGAGTATTTGTATTGATGGGAAATTCAATGACTGGAATGGTGTTACCACAAATACAGATGCGGCCAACGATGGCAATGGTGTTGACATGCGTGGGTTTTCCGTAGCAAATGATGCAGAAAATCTTTATATAAGATTAATTACAAACACCGATATAAATATAGGAGACAGTATTAATCTCTATATGAATATTGATGCTGACAATAATACCTCTACCGGATTTTACTCAAATGGGATAGGGGCCGATGTGGCCTGGCGTTGCGGTTATGGTTATGGGTTTTATTATCATGATGGTACTAAAGATACCATCTATGCTTCACAGTTAGGTATAGCCGGACTAACAACATACAAGAACGATACATTTGAAATTGCGATCAGCAGGGCTGCACAAGTCGGCAATCCCGTAAAAAATTTATTTATCGGTAATTCAGTCAAGATCAATTTTGTGAACGGATTAAGTGGTGGAGACTATATGCCTAATTTTAATTCAACCTATACTTACACATTTTCTAATCAGCTTACATCAGATTTTGCTCCGATGGAGTTAGCCAAATGCAACGCTAATTATATTCGTGTAATGTCTTACAATGTGGAGTTTGATGGTTTAATAGATGCCGCAAGAACCAATCAGTTCAAAAGGGTTTTTCAGGCAATCAATCCCGATATAATTGTGTTGAATGAATGTGGCAGCACATCCTATACACTGGCAAAAGCAAAACTCGATTCATGGTTACCGTTAGGAACCGCTAATGGCTGGGTATGTTATAAGGTAGATGGTGGAAATATCATTTGCTCAAAATACCCGGTTAGCTATGCAACAAATATTAATCCGTCAAGAAAAGCCACTGTTGCCTATATAGATCTTCCGGCAACATATCAGACGAACCTGTTAGTGATCGGCACACATTTAATGTATTTTAGTGATGGGGATTCTACCAGACAAAGAGAAGCAGATATTATCTCGGCCTATTTACGAGATATGAAAGCTGGCACAACTGCTTATAAAATTCCTGCAAATACACCTTTCTTTATCGCAGGCGATTTTAATATGGTCAATAACTACAGCCCTTTAAATACTATGTTGACGGGCAATATTGTTCACACAGAAACTTACGGAACTGGTTCAGCTCCTGACTGGAATGGTGGGCAGCTCTCGAGTGAAAATGCCAAAGTTGCTGATAAAAACATGACCTACACCTGGAGGCCGAATGATGTCGGGGGTAGAAGATGGCCGGGTAAACTCGATTACATTTTACATTCAAATACCAATCTTGAGATAAAAAAATCGTTCGTATTACAATCTGAGATCATGAGCCAGGCCAGATTAACACAATACGGACTTTTAGCTTCAGACTCTTACATTGCAAGCGACCACCTACCAATAGTAGCCGATCTTCAGATCCCAACTTCGAACTCTCTATTATTTACCGTGCAATGGAACGGAAAAGTAAACACCGCTTGGGAGAACCCGGCTAACTGGGATTGCAGTACAGTGCCGGATAAGTACAGTAATGTTGTTATTCCCGCCAATGTACCAAATTACCCTTATGTCAATTATAATACTGAAATTCATAGTCTTACATTAAATAATGGCAGTACGGTCAATGTAAAACCAACCGTAAAGCTTTTAGTGAACGGACAGTAGGTAGCTACAAGCCTTAAGCTTCAAGGGATAAGCATTTGAGGTCAAGTTTTTTTGCTTGTCCGTTGAAGCTTGAGGCTATCTCGGCTCACATTTTACCCACCATTCATACCTTTTTTTCATTTTCACTATGAAATACAGAATTCGCAACGTAACTTTGCACACTATTTTGAGTGATTTGCGTCTTTTTTACAAAGCATTTGCAACATTTTCTCAACAAAAGTGGTCATATAAACGTTACTAACCCGAATATAATACAAGACAATGAGGCAACTTAAGATCGCTACGCAGATAACGAACCGTGATTCTCAGGCAGTTGAGAAATATCTCCAGGAAATTTCAAAGATCTCAATGATCACTCCCGAAGAGGAGACCATTTTGGCCCAAAAGATCAAAATGAACGACCAAAGAGCTTTAGACAAGTTGGTACAGGCTAACTTACGTTTCGTGGTTTCTGTAGCTAAACAATACCAGCATCAGGGTCTTTCTTTAAGTGATTTGATCAATGAGGGTAATCTTGGTTTGATTAAAGCTGCACAACGTTTTGATGAAACCAAAGGTTTTAAGTTCATTTCTTACGCTGTATGGTGGATCCGTCAGTCGATCCTGCAAGCTTTAGCAGAACAAGGAAGATTGGTACGTTTGCCTCAAAATAAGATCGGTACTTATAATAAAGCGAACAAAGCTTACATGGCTTTTGAACAAGAGCATGAAAGAGAGCCATCAACAGAAGAATTAGCAGAATTGCTTGAAATGAGCGAAACTGAGATCAATAATATTTTCCAAAGCAATACACGTCATACTTCATTAGATGCTCCGGTACACGAAGCAGAAGATGTTGCAATGGGTGATCTTTTACAAGGTGGTGATGATACCGACGAAGATGTAATGCATGATTCATTGAGAAATGAAATCCGTCGTGTTTTAAAATCTTTGAGTCCACGTGAAGCCGAAATCGTAAATGCTTATTTCGGATTGGATGGCGAAAATGGTGTTACCATTGAGCAGATTGGTCAAAAATATGATCTAACTAAAGAACGTATCCGTCAGATCAAAGAAAGAGCGATCAAACGTTTACAAAAAGCTCGTTATAGCGGTGCGTTGAAAGCTTACTTAGGTTAATATATTCAAACATAATATAAAAAATCCCCGATACTTTATCGGGGATTTTTTATATCAATTCACCACAACTCTTTTTGTCTCCTTCATATCACCCATAGAAAAAATAAGCGTATATACACCAGGGTTAAAATCACATACATGTACATGCCCGCTATTGAGTCCGGGCAGAGCAGACATATCGGTATCATATACAAGTTTACCAGCTGCATCTAAAACCTTTACATTCATTGAGCCTGCTTTATCAGCGTTAAAATATACCATTAACTGCCCCGGTCGTGTAATAGGGTTAGGGCTGACCTTAGTGATCAGTTTATTTGTGGCATGAGTATTTTTGAACATTTTAATTTCACTCAGTTTTTCTCCCCCTTCTTCATCAACAATCGCCAGTTCATAATAAACAAACCGGCTATTGCCAACATTATTATCAGTATAACTATAGTTTTGAATAGCAGTAGAACTGCCCGTAGCCTTTACTTTAGCAATCTCAGTAAAGTTAATTCCATCCGTACTTCTTCGTACCGAGAAATGATCGGTATTGACTTCTGTAGCAGTTGTCCAGTTCAACAATGCTTTTTTATCTGCCGCTACAACATTGAATTTGTTCAGAATAACAGGCGTAGTTGTTGATGCTGTAAACTGTCCTCTCATTCCTGTAAAACTGCCTGCATCACCATGTAATTCACAAACATACTTATATGTGCCGGCTGCAGTAACAGTATAATCATACGATGTTACGCTACCTAAAGACCCACTAAAAATGGCAGTAGCTCCAATTGGCACTCCACCGGCAACACCATTGCTTGATGCATTGTGAAAGCCGGAAAATGTAAAATGAATAACATCCCCAACATTGACATTTACGTTGGACGGACTGAATTGAAAATTGGTAGCAGCAATTGTAATGATACTTGCTTTGGCGGCAATGGTCACGAAAAACAAGGTAATAAAAAACAAAGCGTATAATTTTTTCATAACATGCAATTTGGTCTCCTAAGTAATATCTTTAATCTAACATATTATAATTTTTTGTGTAAAAATTAGGTCACATTTATACATCTAAACTGTTTTACCACTCAACCAATTTCGTTTTGCTTTGTTGTTTATCCTTTAATTTTGCAATATGATTAGGATATTGATTGTTTTAGCAAGCGTACTTTTTCTATCGAGCTGCGAAAAAGATATAAATTTTGATTTGAAAGATGCACCCAATGTATTGGTGGTAGATGCTAATATTGAAAACGACAAACCGCCTGTAGTAGTGCTTACTAAAAGCTTTAATTTTTTTGATAGTATCAATCCCTCATTATTGGTAGGTTCATTCGTACATGATGCTGTTGTAACTATGTCTAATGGAACCCTGACTCATCAATTGAAGGAGTTTACTGTACCCTTATCTAATGGGTATAGTTATTCGTACTACACACTTGACCCTGCTAACCCGGCAACGGCTTTCAATGGAGCGGTAAATACAAATTATTCTTTAAAGATTGTTGCTGAAGGAGAGGAGTATAATGCTATTACATCAATTCCCGCTATATCCAAAAAACCTGATTCTCTTTGGTGGAAACCGGCACCATTTACAGATGACACCTCAAAAATTGTATTGATGGTAAAAGCCACCGACCCTCCCGGCCTGGGTAACTATATCAGGTATTTTACTCAAAAGAACAGTGGTAATTTTTTACCCGGCGACAATTCAGTTTTTGATGACAATATAATTGACGGCTCTACATATCAATTACAACTAGACCCCGGTGTAGACAGAAACAATAAAGTGGATTTCGACAGTAATTATTTTCACAGGGGAGATACCATTACAATGAAGCTGTGCAATATTGATAAAACTACTTATACTTTCTGGAGTACATGGGAGTTTGCCCAGGGTAGCATTGGCAATCCTTTTAGTCAACCAAATAAAGTAATTGGCAATATAAGCAATGGGGCATTAGGGGCATTTTATGGTTATGCCGCCTATTATAAAACATTAATTGTTCCTAAATAACCATCACAGATTATATTTGCAGACTTTAATTTACAAGGAGAAAAATAAAATATGGATACTAACACAAACGAAAAAGTTCATTGTTTAATAATCGGATCCGGCCCGGCAGGTTATACAGCAGCAATATATGCAAGTAGGGCAGGATTAAATCCTGTATTATATCAGGGTATTCAACCGGGTGGACAGTTGACCATCACAACTGAAGTAGAAAATTATCCCGGATATCCGGAAGGTATTCAGGGCCCCGATATGATGGTTCATTTTGAAAATCAGGCCAAAAGAATGGGAGCCGATATACGCTACGGTCTTGCAACAAAAGTTGACTTTTCATCTCAACCATATAAAGTAGAAATCGATGAAGAGAAATGGATAGAGGCTAATGCAATTATTATCTCAACCGGTGCCAGTGCAAAATGGCTTGGCCTTGAAAGCGAACAACGTTTAAACGGTTATGGTGTAAGCGCCTGTGCGGTTTGCGATGGTTTCTTTTTCAAAGGAAAAGAAGTAGCCATTGTTGGCGCAGGCGATACTGCTGCGGAAGAAGCACTGTATCTTTCTAAAATATGTTCTCAGGTACACATGATCGTTAGAAAAGGAGAGATGAGAGCAAGTAAAGTAATGCAGGAAAGAGTATTGGCTGCACAAAATATTACTGTTTACTGGCATAGCGAAACCGATGAAGTGTTAGGAGATAAAAAAGTAGAAGCGGTAAGAATAAAGAACAATCAAACAAACACAACTCAGGAAATACCTGTTAGCGCTTTCTTTGTTGCTATCGGACATCAACCTAACAGCGATATTTTTAAACCTTGGATCAATATGGACGAAGCCGGCTATATCAAAACCATACCGGGCACATCTAAAACAAATATTGAAGGTGTTTTTGCAGGTGGAGATGTGCAAGATAAAATTTACCGTCAAGCCGTAACTGCCGCAGGTAGCGGTTGCATGGCTGCGTTAGATGCAGAGAGGTATTTGAGTGAGAAAGGGCTTCATTAAGTTTATAGTTCATTGTTTTTAGTTCATTGACAGTGGAGCTTTAATTGTGTCTTTGAAGTAAAAACTACGAAATATAAAGTATAAACTAAAAACCATGTTATCCATCCACCTAAACAAACTGAAATTTCACTCTTTTCATGGAATGCATGAAGAAGAGAAAGTATTGGGCAATGAACTTGAATTGAATATTACCGTGCTTGTAAGAAATGAAGAAAAGATCGTTTCGTTGAAGCAAACAGTGAATTATGTTACGCTATATGAAATAATCAAGCAAAGAATGGATAAACCAACTCCCTTATTGGAAACTGTGGCACAAGATTTGGCAGACCTTATAACAGCATTCGATAATCGGATCAGTTCAGTAGATATTAATATTAAAAAATTAAATCCACCTATACACAATTTTCACGGACAAATTAGTGTTAGTTATAAAAAGGAAATGTAAGATGAAAGCGCTATTTACTTTTTGGCTACTGTTGCTTTCTTGCGTAGCAGGCTTTTCGCAAGATGTAACAGCTATGATTAAAGAAGCTGATAGATTGGAAGCAATTCCCGACGAGACAAAAGCTTTTTTGAAATTTAAAGATATTATAAAAATTGCACCTACCAATGTTTATTCACTATCTAAATGCAGTGAATTGTGTGCACGGATCGGAAAAAGACAAACAAATAAAACGATCAGGGAAGAATTTTATACCGCAGCTAAATCATTCGCAGAAACGGCTTTAAAGGTAGACCCTAAAAGTTCTGATGCAAATTGTGCAATGGCCATGGCTTTGGGTCATATATCTATGAGCAAGAGTAATAAAGAAAAGATCAACTCTGCAAAAGACCTCAAAAAATATGTTGACCTGGCTATAAAAGCCGATGCAAATAATTACAAAGCCTGGCATATCCTTGGTAGATGGCATTATGAGATAAGCGACCTGTCTGCATTGGAAAAAGCAGCGGTTAAAGTATTGTATGGAGGTATGCCACCGGCTTCATTAAAAACAGCAATTACTTGCTTCGAAAAAGCTAAAGCTTTAACAGGCGCAGGTTTTGTTTTAAATTATTACGAGCTGGCAAGAGCCTATAAACGAAACGACCAGAAACAAAAAGCTATTGATACGCTGAAAGCAATGCTCAATCTCCCCAACGCCACAGAATCTGATGCAGCTACAAAAGCAGAAGGCAAAAAACTCATTGCTGCCTGGGAATAGTTTTTCATGATGAACGGTATCTTCTGTAAAATTCTTTTATTTACCTTCGGATAAATAAATTATTATCGATGACAATTAAAGGTTTAATGCCACTGATATGCTTCAGTTTCATTGCTAGTTTTTCTTATGCACAAACTGAAGATACTTTTGAATCAAAATATGATTCCCGTAAATTATTCTCACCACAATTTTACCCCACGGGTGGCACAGAAACCAGAGCCGCTAACGGAGAACCCGGAGTAGGGTATTGGCAAAACAGAGCTGATTATAACGTCAATGTTTCGCTGAATGATAAAACGAATGAAATAAAGGGGAGTGAAACAATCACTTATCAAAACAATAGTCCGCAGGCATTAACCTACTTGTGGGTTCAGTTAGATCAAAATCTGTTTACGCAACGAAGCAGAGGTAAGTCTAAATTACCGATCGATGTTCGAAGTCGTTATGGTGATAGCAAAAGCACATTTGATGGCGGTTACAATATTACAAGTGTAAAATACGAAGATGGAAGTGCTGCTGATTATGTGATCACTGATACAAGAATGCAAATACGTTTAAAAAATGCTGTAAAAGCAAAGGGAGATATCATTAAATTAAATATCGAATACTCATTTACGTTACCTGATTACGGTGCTGACAGATGTGGTATTCAACCAACAAAAAATGGTAATATCTACGCAGTAGCGCAATGGTACCCACGTATGTGCGTATATGATGATATAGTAGGATGGAATACTTTACCATATACCGGAGCCAGTGAGTTCTATTTAGAGTATGGCGATTTTGATTTTAATATTACTGTACCTGCATCGCATATTGTAGTTGCCAGCGGTGAGCTGTTAAATCCTGCTGAAGTATTAACCGCAAAGCAACTAACCAAATACAACGAAGCTAAACAAAGCGATAAAACTGTTATAATTCGTTCTGCATCTGAAGTAACCAATGCTTCTTCAAGACCGGCAGCTAATACATTAACCTGGCATTTTAAGATCAGCAATGCCAGAGATATTTCATGGGCTTCTTCAAAAGCATTTATTTGGGATGGAGCAAAGATCAATTTACCGAGTGGCAAAACGGCATTCGCAACTAGCGTATATCCCGTAGAAAGTGAAGGCAAAAAAGCATGGAGCAGAGCAACCGAATATACAAAAGGCTCTATTGAAAATTACAGCAAACGCTGGATGGAATATCCTTATCCTACTGCATCAAATGTTGCAAGTAATATCAGCGGTATGGAATATCCCGGAATAGTTTTCTGCGGATGGAAATCTGAAACCGATGGCTTGTTTGGTGTAACGGATCATGAGTTTGGACATACATGGTTCCCAATGATCGTAGGCAGTAATGAACGTAAATACGGTTGGATGGATGAAGGTTTTAATACATTCATCAATTCTTTGGCAGATGATGATTTTAATAATGGCGAATATAAAAGTGATCCGATGGATATGACCATGATGGCCAATTATATGTTTAGTAAAAAAAGCGAAGCCGTGCTAACAACGCCAGATGCAATGAAGGAATCTAACATCGGCATTGCATTATATTACAAACCGGGCTTGGGTTTAGAGTTGTTGCGTAATGAGATCATTGGTGCAGATCGTTTCGATTATGCTTTTAAAGATTACATAAAAAAATGGGCATACAAACATCCTACACCTTGGGATTTTTTCAGAACAATGGATAATGGAACAGGTGAGGATCTTAGCTGGTTCTGGAAAGGTTGGTTCATGGAAAATTATAAATTAGACCAAAGTATTCTTTCTGTTAAATACGAAAATGACCTTGAATCGAATGGTGCCATTGTAACCATTGGCAATGTTGAAGAAATGGCAATGCCGGTGATCATCAGTTATACTACTGTAAGTGGTATAAGCGGTACAATAAAACTTCCGGTAGAAATATGGAACAATAACAAACTATGGAAAGTTAAATTACCGACAAATGAAAAGATCAGTACGGTTGTAATTGATCCTGCTAAAATATATCCGGATATAAACTATAAAAACAATAGCTGGAAATCAGAATAATTTTTGAAAAGGATATCAAATAAAAACGCTGCACCGATGTTCTGCAGCGTTTTTATTTTACGTTAATTGCTTATCAGTTTTCCACTTCCCACTCTTTAAAAATATAAATGACATGATGAGTATCACACTCCAGTAGACCACTTCATTGCTCCATGCCATGGCAAGAGAAACAAAATGCCATTTCATAAAATAGAAGGAGTGCAGCAGGTAAAAAATTATTGCAACGATCTCAATCATTAAATTCACTTTTGTTTTGCCTGTTCCCGTTACTCCGTTCAACCAGATATTAGCCATACTCATAAACAACATACCCAAAGAAACAACTCTTGCTACAGGAATGCCGGCTTCTACAAACGCATCATCTTTTCCAAAAAGGCTGAAAAACAGCTCAGGAAAAATATTCAACAGTATTACCATTACCAAGCAAAAAGCAATACTCAACAGCATTGTTTTTGTGATCGCTTCCATCACTTTGTCTTCACGTTTTTGACCCATTAAATTACTCACCACAACATTACTGGTACTTGCAAAGGCCCATACAAATACGCCGGCAAGCCCGAATACATTACGCATTACATTACTGATGGCCTTATCCATTATATTTCCTCTTGCTTCAATTAAAAAGAAAAATATGAGCCATGTAGTTACACTAATAACATACTGAGCCACCAAAGGGGTAGAGACTTTAATAATAGCTTTATTGATTACTTTATCATACACGAAAGTTTTAAGCAGACCATATTTTTGCTGCAATCCTGTTTTGTTCAAAACCAAAAATACTACAAGAAAACCCATTGCTTCAGCGATAACCGAGGCGACAGCTGCACCATTAAAGCCCATTTCAGGAAAACCAAAATGACCGTATATCAATACATAATCCAGCAAAATATTCAACAAGGCTTCGCAAATAAAACCAATCATCAATAGTCGACTATTAAGCGATGCAACGAGAAATGCATTTCCCATCTGAAATAAATACAAAAAAGGTAGCCCCAATATTCTGATGCGTAGAAAACTAATTTCCTGAGGATATGCATCTGCAGCTGCTACAGATTTTAAAATAAACGGAGCAATGATCCATGTAAATGCAATGCCAATCAATGACAACTGTAAACAGATGCGAATGCCCTGAGATAAAATGATCTTAAAAGCACCGGTATCACCACTACCGGCATGCCTACTGAAGACCGATTGCATGGCATTATTCAAACCATTACCCGCCACAGCAAAGATCAGGTAATAAACCCCTGTTATACCTGCATTACCAAGAGCCTCGGTATCATATTTCCCCAAAAAAATACTATTTGTCAGCATATTAATCTGCGGAATCAGTATGGCGAGGGTAATGGGCAATGCAATAGATAAGATCTGCTTATAGCTGACCTGCACCCGTAAATCTTTTATTATAGCAGTATTATCCATAAGTCGACAAATTTATCTTATTTTGCCACTCAAACTTTTTTATTGACACCTTTATTTAGCATATCAGGTTCATTCATTAATTATACTGCTGCCCGTCTGTTTATAGAGGTGGGCGAGTGTAGTTTGTCATTTTTTATTTTGAATGAAGCAAATGAATTTATAGCGGTTTCTGTTTTTCAGTTTACAGATAAATTACAAGCGGAAAAAGAAATTCAACATATTTTATATCACGAAGCTGTATTAAAAGAAAGATACAGAAGGGTTGATATTATCTATGTTTTTTCTGAATCGATATTGGCACCAAAAGCATTGACAGATATTGCTACCAACAAAGAAATGCTTGAGTTGGTATATGGCGATTTTGCAGATAAAGCCATCAGAAGTGATTTTATGTACAAACAAAATGTACAAAATATTTACAGGATCCCAACTGTCATCGATAATGCTGTAAGCAATCAATTCCCAACAGCAACCATCACACATCTTTATTCGGTTTTACCCGATGTGGTAAGTAACAAGGAAAATGTTTTATATACCATTTTCAGTCCGAAGCTTATCATTGCCATATTAGTGAAGGATGGCAAATTACAGATCGTACAAAATTTCAGATATCAAACAGCCGAAGATGCTGCGTATTATTTGTTGAGTATTTGCAACAATTTTGAAGCTGATATCAATCAAACCAATCTGATACTGACCGGTATGATCGATGTTTCTTCTCCTTTATATGCTGAGTTGTACAAATATTTCTTAAATACATCATTTGGTACTTTGCCAGATCAGTTTCAATATTCGGATGAAATAAAAAATTATCCGGCACATTATTTCAGTCATTTATTCTCGATAGCTGCATGCGTATAATTAGCGGAATACATGGTGGCAGACGAATCAGTCCTCCTGCAGAAATGCCCTACACCAGGCCAACAACAGACATTGCAAAAGAAGGTCTATTCAATATCATTCAAAATAACCTGGAGATAGAATCGTTAAAAACGCTTGACCTTTTCGGCGGCACCGGCTGTATCAGTTATGAATTGGCCAGCAGGGGAGCACAGGACCTGACGATCGTTGAAAAAGACACGAAGATGTATGAATTCATAAAGAAGACATCAAAAGAACTCGAGTTGGAAAATTTTAAATTGATCAAGGGAGAAGTATTCAAATTTATTGAAACTTGTGGCGAACAATTCGATTTTATTTTTGCAGGGCCACCTTATGCACTGGGCACCATTGACGATCTTCCATTGAAAATATTTGAACGAAAATTACTTAAACCCGGAGGTTGGTTTGTATTAGAGCACACTCCCAGAAATGATTACAAAAAATTTGATCATTATAAAACAGAACGTAACTACGGTACAACAATCTTTTCTATCTTTATCCAATGAAAACAAGCTAATAAACGGTGGCAATAAAAAAAGAAATACGAAATATTTATAAAGAGAAAAGAACCAAACTTTTATCGAATGCGATCAATAAAATGGATGATCTGATGTTGATACAATTTCAGCAATTGCCCATTGAAATCCCATCGATCATAATGACCTACGCACCGTTGGAAGATCTCAAAGAGTTTAATCCGCAGTTGATCACAGATTATTGTTTTTTCAAAAATCCCAATCAGACATTATTATATCCTGTTATCGGAAGCAATGATGAATTGTTAAGTGTTGTTGTAAATGATAACACTACTTTTGAAAAAAATAAATACGGCATAGATGAGCCTACTGACGGCATTGATATTTTCGCTGAAGAGATCGATCTCGTGATTGTACCTCTATTGGCTTTTGACAAAAGTGGGTACAGAGTCGGTTACGGAAAAGGCTACTATGATAAATTTTTAAAAGAATGTCGCTCTAATGTTATAAAGATAGGCTTCAGTTATTTTCCACCAATACCAATGATTGAAGATGTAAATGCTTTTGATGTGAAATTAGATTATTGTGTAACGCCGGAAACATTTTACGAATTCTAATTACATATGCTTAAAAGCTTCAGATATCTTTTCTTACCATTCTCCCTTATTTATGGCGGAATTATTGGCATAAGGAATTGGTTATTCAATAAGAACTATCTCAAATCTTCCACCTTTAATTTCCCGATCATTTGTGTAGGTAATTTAGCAGTAGGGGGCACTGGCAAAACACCGATGACTGAGTATCTGATAACAATTTTAAAAGATCGATATAAAGTAGCAACACTTAGCAGAGGCTATAAAAGAAAAACAAAAGGGTTTGGTATTGCTAATAAAGAAACTACTGCTTTGGAAATTGGCGATGAACCAATGCAGTTCCATCAAAAGTTTCCTGATGTTACTGTAGCGGTTGGAGAAGAAAGATTAGTAGCTATTCCGCAATTGCTGCATGAAAAACCCGATACACAGGTGATTGTATTGGATGATGCGTTTCAACACAGAAGTGTAAATGCAGGATTAAATATTTTATTGACCGATTTTCGAGATCTGTATACAAGAGATTTTTTAGTACCCGCCGGAAATCTTCGTGATATAAGAAGCAGTGCCAAAAGAGCACATATTATCATTGTTACAAAATGTAAATCCGATCTGAGTAATGTTGAAAGACAGAAGATCATTGATGAACTGGATCCATTATCCGGCCAAAAAATATTCTTTACCGAAATAAATTATGGTACACCGTATCATTTGTTTTCAAAAGCAAGCAAGCCAATTGCAAAAGAAACTGATGTAATGCTGGTATGTGGTATAGCTAATCCGAATCCCTTAAAAGCCTATTTGACCGAACAAGTACATACCTATGATATGCTACGTTTTGCTGATCATCATATTTTTAAAATGGATGATCTGCATGATATCATCAATCAGTTTGAAAAAATGCAATCTTCAGATAAAATTATTTTAACTACGGAAAAAGATGCGGTGCGGTTACAAAAATTTGAGAAAGAGTTGAAAGATTTTCCAATATACGTTTTACCTATAAAACATAGTTTTTTGTTTGATGATGCTGAAAATTTCAATAGTAATGTTATTAATTTCATCAACGCATACAATAAAAACAAACATGGTAATTAAACCTATTGTGTTAAGCAGAGTCTAAAGTTTTTTATTAAAGCCATTGAAAATAATGAAGAAAGTAATTACTATTCTGCTATTGCTTACTCTTATAGTAGTGTTTCAATTTTGTTCAAAAAAAGATGACACTGCAACAGTCTTGGAGCCTGTATTACCATCAACCCCTTACAACTATGTAGTTAGTTACCCAACGCATATTCAGGTTGCCCTAGCAACTAACGACAATACACCGCCAGATAATCAACTTACAAATGATGGCGCAACTTTAGGAAGAGTATTATTCTATGATACTAAACTCAGTAAAAACAATACTGTTAGCTGCGGAAGTTGCCATAAACAAGAATTTGCTTTTGATGATAATGTACAATTCAGCAAAGGTTTTGAAGGAGGGTTTACAACAAGAAACTCTATGTCTTTATTAAATGAACGTTTTTATAAAAACGGGAAAATGTTTTGGGATGAAAGAGCACTAACGCTAGAAAAACAAGCATTGCAGCCTATACAAAACCATATAGAAATGGGTTTGACCTTAGCTGAGTTAGAAACAAAAGTGAAAGCACAATCTTATTACCCGGCATTGTTTCAAAAAGCATTTGGAAGCACCGATATTGATTCTATAAAAATTGCTAAAGCCATTGCTCAATTTGAGAGAAGTATTGTTACTTATCAGTCAAAATATGATCAAGTAAAAGCAGGTACAGCAAGTTTTACTACTTTAGAAGAACAAGGAGAACAGTTATTTTTGAATGCAACCGGTCCGGGTGGTAGTACAAATACTTGTGCAACCTGTCATGCTCCTCCAATGTTTATTAAAAGTAACGCTCCGGGGTTTTCAATTACAGATGCTGGTGATACTACAGGTATAAACGGTGTAAATAAATTCAAATCCGGTTCATTAAGAAATATAGGAAATCGTGTGAATTTATTTCATACAGGAACTGTTTCCAATTTAACAGCCATGTTAACTGCCGGGGCGCCTGGCACCGGTACAACTCTAATCAAAGCACATTCTGTAGCACCGGGAGATGTAGAAAAATTATTGGCATTTTTGAATACACTGACAGATAATACAATTATTACTGAAGAGAAATTTTCGAACCCGTTTAAATAGGTGAGAGGATGCTGTTAAAGAGATTCACCGAGTTGACCAGAAAGGAAGATTGAGATGTTTTTTAAGTGAAGAATCTCTCTGTGAAACTCCGTATTTCTTTGTTCATCTTTCTGAAATAGATATTATTTCGCTACGGCGATCTTAATTTTCTTGCCCTTTATCTTTTCATCCTTAATCAACTCCAGCATCTCACCAACTTTCAACTTACGTACAGCCGCAAACGAACAGAAATCTTTTACTTCGATCAAACCAATATCATCTTTTTTTAATAATCCTTTGTTGGATAAGAAACCAACGATATCGATCTTATTCACTTTATCTTTTTTGCCGGCAGCAATGAATAGGGTGCTCCATTTTGGCTTTTCGGGCAATTCCAATCTTTCAGGCAATTCAAAATGTTCAACTTTATCGGTGATGTATGCAGGTAATTTTTCCTCTTCCGATAGAATTAAAACCGCTTTACCACCTGCTTCCATACGTGCTGTACGGCCGTTTCTATGTGTGTAAACATCAGGCGTTGGTGGCAAATGATAGTGGACAATGTATTTAATATCCGGAATATCTAAACCACGGGAAGCAAGATCAGTTGTAACCAATACATTGGATGTGCCGTTCTTAAATTTACACATCGCAGTTTCACGGTCACGTTGCTCCATACCACCGTGGTAGAAAACATTTACAATGCCTTTCTCTTTTAATAGTTGACTGGTACGTTCTACAGATTCTCTGTGATTACAAAATACAATGGTTGATTTATTGCCAATAGAACAGATCAGTCTGAATAAGGTATCAGATTTATCTTTTTCAGGAGAGAAAACCGTTCTTACCACCAGTTCATCAATTTCTTCTTTTTCAATGAGATTGGAGAAACTTAGTCTCACAGGATCGCTTACACCAATAAAATCCGGTATGCCGACAGCCTGTGTGGCAGATGTAAGGATCCGTTTCTTAACATTCGGTAAAGAACCGATGATAAACGACATTTCTTCCTGGAAACCCAGTTCCATGGTTTTGTCGAATTCGTCCAGCACAAGCGTTGTAATATTATCTACAGCAAAATTATTACGGCGAATATGGTCGGCTACACGGCCGGCTGTGCCAATAATTACCGCCGGCGACTGTACCAGGTTATTTTCCTCAATTTCTCTTTTATGGCCGCCATAGCAGCAGGTAACTTTATAACCGGTGCCCATTTTTCTGAAAACTTCATCGATCTGTATCGCTAATTCCCTGGACGGAACCAATATCAATGCCTGTACAGATTTGATATCACGACTCAGGCCATGAACCACCGGCAACAAAAACCCAAGGGTTTTACCCGAACCTGTCGAGGATAAGATAATCACCGAATCATTTTCTTCCACAGCTTTTACCGAAGCTATTTGCATTTCGTTTAAAGCTTCAATTTTTAGGTTGGAGAGAATTTTTTCGGTAGGTGTGTTTGTGTTGTGCATTTCAGCAAAAGTAAGTTATAAATAATAAAGGAGGTCTCGACTACAATTAATCAAGACTAACTAATAGTATATCAATGATATTGGGTTGAGTTATGGCATAACAAAGATAATACATTTTGCCTATAATTAATATTATGTTAAGTAAAGTAAAATAATTAATATGGTTACTATTGCAGTTGTCAATTTCTTTAATAGTGTATTATACCTCCTAACCTGCGTAGGTTGTTTGAGAATCTTATAATTCCCTATCAACAACTTCACAGCTTCGATCTTCAAATTCTTATTAGCTTTCGGAGATCTATCTGCCACCTCTTTCAAATATGCGTTGGATTTAATGAGAAAGGAAGAAATATTTGTTCCGGGCTTTTCCTTTTGCGTATCCACTGCTTTATTGATATAGAATTTACCAAAAAGTAATTTAGCAGCTACATCAGTCTTATTAGTTTTTAAGTAATCTTTTAAAGTAGATTCCAGTGATTTTACCCAAGTTGCTTTTTCAGTTACAGATAAAGAATCTGTAGGATTAGTATATAAATAATTAAATAAGTCCTGGCAAAATGTAAGTTTGTATTTAGGCTCATCCAGTGTTTTATTTTTTATCAAGTGGTGATAAAACAATAAAACCGGCTTTAAATCTCCTTTATTTCTGTGAAAATCTATAAGGTTCAAATAACCATAATTCGATCTAGGAAACGCTTTCACAAATTTTATGGTATAGCTCATCAAAGTAGCCGATTCTCCTTTCTGTCTGTAATGATACAATAACCATTGATAAATAGGTTCAAAATCAGTCCTTCTAATCCCAAGATCTGCTATCCGCTTACTGTAATAAAAGGCTTCCGGCTCATCCTCTGCATATATCGCCGCCTTTGCTGAATATAATAAATTAGTTGTGTCAATCTTCAGTAATTGTTTGTTACGATTAATGAAAGCCATTACATCTGCGGCTTTTTTAAAGCTTTTCAAAGCCCGGGCATAATCAGTTTTATCCTGCTTTTCAGTACCGGCATTAAAAAAAGCTACACCATCATTGGTGTAGCCTTCATAAATTTTATAAGCCGTTGAGTCGGTTGTTAGCGATACAGGATAGTCCGCATAAGCAGTTTTCAAAGCTTCAAATGCTTCTTTTTTCGGATCAGCCACCAGATCTTTATACTTTGCGTCTACACTGATCGACTGGTAAATTTTTGCTTTCAGCAACCAGGCTTCTGTTGTGGCCGTAGTATCCTCCAATATCAGATCCAATGCCCTCCCTAACTCATTCCGCTGCCATAAATGGCGGGCAGAATCAAGGTTTTGAGCCTCCATCGTACCCCAAAATAACAACGATATGAGTACAAACAGTAGTCGCATATTATAAAAGAAGCCAAGCTTTTCAGAACTTGACTTCTCTATATTATTTTTTATTAAATTTTAAATAACTTAATATTACTTATTCATTACCAGCTTCTTCTGTCTGAGTGTCCGTATTGTCTTCGGCTGGTGATTCAGTAGCATCAGCAGCAGTTTCTCCTTCCGGTAAAACTGTTTCTTCCTCTTCGCTTTCATCTATTTGTGTGATTGCTGCTATTTCATCGCCTTCATCCAAACGGATCAGTTTAACCCCCTGTGTAGCCCTTCCTTGCGGACGAATACTTGCAACACTCATACGGATAGTGATACCGCTTACGCAGGTGATCATCAGATCCTGGTCTTCACTCACTGCTAATAAACCAACCAGGCGCCCGGTCTTTTCAGTAACGTTCAAGGTTCTTACACCTTTACCGCCACGGTTAGTGATACGGTAAACTTCTTCACCATCTTCATCGATCAGCGGAGTACGTTTACCAAATCCTTTTTCACTCACCACCATAATCGTCTTGGTCTTATCTTCCCTGTTCACACAGGCCATACCTATAACTTCATCTGTAGCATCATCTACCTCAATTCCATACACCCCAATACCACCACGACCGGTACTGCGTACTTTTTCTTCAGGGAAACGGATAGCACGGCCGCTCTTAACAGCCATCATGATCTCACAATTACCATCGGTCAGTTTAGCTTCCAATAATTGATCGCCTTCCTGTATGTTGATGGCATTGATACCATTCTGACGAGGACGACTGAAATCTTCCAGATCAGTTTTCTTAATGATACCTTGTTTAGTACATAAAACGATATAATGCCCGTTCACATAATCCTTATCCTCAAAATTCTTAATATCAATGATCGCTCTCACTTTATCATCCGGCGGTATCTGGATCATATTCTGCAGTGCTCTACCCTTACTGGTTTTATCACCTTCAGGTATTTTGTACACTTGCAGCCAGAAACATCTTCCTTTTTCTGTAAAGAATAACAAGGTATGATGTGTAGACGCTACAAATAAATGTTCGATAAAATCTTCCTGTCTTGTACTACTTCCTTTAGCACCACGTCCGCCCCTGCGCTGCTGACGGTATTCGCTAACCGAAGTACGTTTGATATAACCCAAATGAGAAATGGTTACCACCATATCTTCTTCTTCGATCAGGTCTAACATGCCAATTTCGTCGTCGGCATAAGTAATTTCAGATTTACGGGCATCCCCGAATTTAGCTTTTATCTCAGCTAATTCATCTTTGATGATCTGGTAACGCAAACCTTCATTCGCTAAAATTTCTTCCAATCTTGCAATTTCTTTCATAATCGCAGCATGCTCTTCACGGATCTTATCGATCTCCATTCCGGTCAAACGTTGCAACCTTAATTCCAATACAGCTTTCGCTTGTATTTCGGTCATACCAAACTGAGTCATCAATCCATCCTGTGCAATATTGGGTGTAGACGATTCACGGATGAGTTTAATAACCGCATCCAGATTATCCAAAGCAATAATATAACCTTCTAAAATATGAGCTCTTTCTTTTGCTTTACGCAATTCGTATTGGGTACGACGAACAACTACTTCATGACGGAATTCGATGAATTCACTAATCATGTCCTTCAGGTTCAATATTCTCGGACGACCTTTTACAAGGGCTACGTTATTGATACCGTAAGAAGTCTGCAGTTCAGTTAATTTGTATAATTGATTAACAATAACCTGTGCTACCCCATCTCTTTTCAGTTCAACAACAATACGAGTACCTTCTTTATTATTACTTTCATTATTTACGTCTGATACCCCTTCAATAGCTCTGTCATTAATCAGGTCACCAATTTTTTGTGTTAGTGTATCCCTGTTTACCTGATAAGGCACATCAGTAATAACGATCTTTTCTTTACCCTTGCCATCAACCTCAATGGTTGTTTTACCTCTCAACACTACCCTACCTCTACCTGTATGAAAAGCCTGACGGATACCTTCAATACCATAGATCACACCACCGGTTGGAAAATCAGGAGCTTTTACATGCGTAATTAACTCTTCGATTGTTATCTCACGGTTATCAATATACGCAACACAGCCATCTACCACTTCACTTAAATTATGCGGCATCATGTTGGTAGCCATACCCACGGCAATACCACTTGATCCGTTCAATAATAATTGAGGAATTTTTGTAGGCAATACAGTTGGCTCTTTCAACGAGTCATCGAAATTCAATTGATAGTCTACCGTTTCTTTTTCAAGATCATCCAGCATGGCTTCGGAGAACTTCTCCATACGCACCTCGGTGTAACGCATAGCAGCCGGCATATCACCATCCTGACTACCGAAGTTACCTTGGCCATCGATCATTGTATAACGCATAGCCCAAGGCTGTGCCATACGCACCATTGTATCATAAATTGCAGAGTCCCCATGCGGATGGTATTTCCCCATTACGTCCCCTACAATACGGGCACTTTTTTTATACGCTTTGTTGCTGGTATTTCCGAGTTCATACATACCGTACAAAACTCTCCTATGTACCGGTTTCAAACCATCACGTACATCCGGCAAAGCCCTTCCCACGATCACACTCATCGAGTAATCGATATACGAAGTTTTCATTTGTTCCTCAATGTTTACCGGGATGATTTTACCTCTGTTACTGCTTGCGGCACCGTTGTTTATCGGTAATTCGCCGTCACTTAAATGCTCGTTATTCTCCATAATGTTTTAACCGAAATCGTCGGGTTGCGAATGTACCGATTTTTGGTCATTTTTAGGGTATAATTGTTAACGATTTTGGGTGTTTTTTCCCACATTTTTGGGCTTTTTGTGGACAAGGTTTTGGTATGGAAATTTGTTCCCTCATGAAGCTCCAACAATCTGTTTAAAAGAGTATTATTTTAATTCCAACGTTTTAAATAGAATAAACTAAAATTGCATATAATCTCCTAAATTTTAATAGATGTATATGGTATTGGAATGCTACGATTTACTGCAAAGAATAGAACATCATCCTGCTATGTGGGTTGGCGAAACCAGTTTGAAAAGCATCCATAATTATACATCCGGATACTATCAGGCACTTTTAGATAATAGGCTTATAAATAAGACTGAAACAAATGACCCATTTTTTGATTGGGTAGCCAAGAAGCTAGATTATTCTTCATCTACAGCCGGTTGGGCTAATATGATATTGGCATATAGTATGGAATTTGAAACAAAAAGCATTAGCTGGGAAATCATGCTTAAAACACCTGTTACAGAGGAACAGCATATAAAATCGATCGCCACTTTTTATGAGTTATTAAGACAGTTCAAAAATGAAACTGAAAATACTAAGACTACATCCAATTCAGTATAATAATCACAAATAAATGTAGGCAGTAATTAACTCTCCTATATTTACAGCCAATGCTAAAACAGTTTGTAAAACAATAATTATATTGTGGTATACTAAACATAAAGTTGCTTGAAAACTATCCTACTTTTTGGTGCCGGAAAATCTGCTACTGTTTTAATTGATTACCTCATCAAGGAAGCAGAAACGAACAAATGGAAATTCATCATTGCCGATGCAAATAAAGAACAAATTTTAAGCAAGACAAATAACTCCCCTATTGCCGAAGCCATTGAAATGGATATAACAGACGACGATGCAAGAGAAGCGGTTATTCAAAGAGCACATGTGGTTATCTCAATGATGCCGCCTGCCCTTCACTATTTAATAGCTAAAGATTGTGTTGAAAATAGAAAACATTTACTCACCGCTTCGTATGTAGACAGTAAAATAAAAAGCCTCAGTGATGAGATCAAGCATAGAAAATTATTATTCTTATGTGAGATGGGATTAGATCCCGGAATTGATCATATGAGCGCAATGAAGATCATTGATGATATAAAATTCAAAGGGGGTAATATTACATCATTTAAAAGTCATTGTGGCGGTTTGGTAGCACCTGAGAGTGATGACAATCCATGGCATTATAAAATAAGCTGGAATCCTCGTAATGTAGTAACAGCAGGCAAAGCCGGTGCTGAATATAAAATTAACAATGAAGTAAAGCATAAAGAATACGCAGAGATATTTAAAACTTGTGCTGAAGTACATATTGATGGTATTGGTAAGCTGGCTTACTATCCTAATAGAGATTCTTTAAGTTATATTCCAACGTACAAATTAAAATCTGCTGAAACATTTGAACGAACTACTTTACGTTATCCGCAATTTTGTACAGGCTGGGATACAATTGTACAAGCAGGATTGACAAATGATATTGATGCTATTGGAACGAATATAAGTTTTGCAAAATGGTCATCTTCAATTATTCCATTTGTCAATGAGACCAATAAAGAAATGCTTCAATATTTAGGTTTGTTTGATGATGTATTAATTCCATCAACAGCAAAAACCTCGGCAGATGTTTTGCAGTATTTATTAGAAACAAAATTGATCATGCAACCACATGATAAAGACATGATCGTTATGTTGCATGAAATAGAATATAATAACAGCAAGATAGAAAGTAGTCTTATTGTAAAAGGAGAAGATAATTTAAGAACAGCCATGGCAAAAACGGTTGGACTGCCTTTAGGTATTGCAGCTAAACTAATTTTAAATGATGTTATTAAATTACGTGGCTTACATATTCCTACAACAAAAGAAATATATGAGCCTGTTTTAAAAGAGTTGGAAAATTTTGGTGTTGTTTTTAATGAAAAGCATTTACCTGTTTAACAATATTTGTTGTAACTCCTTCACTCCTTCTGTTGCAGGCATTTCAATTAAGGTGAGATTAGGATATTTTTCTACCGAAGGTATTTTTTTATCAATAATAAATTTTGGTAAGTATGATGGAGCATAGTGTAACAATGAAGCGGCTGGATAAACCTGTAAAGAGGTTCCAACTACAACAAAATAATCACAGGCTCTCATTACTCTCACAGCATCTTCCATTTTGGGTACCGCTTCTTCAAACCAAACAATATTAGGTCGTAACTGATACCCATCTTCTGCAATATCTCCAACATTAATATCTCCTCTTATTTCAAATATTGTGTTTTCATCAGCAACACTTCTCATGGTAAAAATTTCTCCATGCAGGTGAATAATATTTGTTGACCCTGCTCTTTCATGCAGGTCATCGATATTTTGTGTGATGATCGTTACATCAAAATCTTTTTCTAATTCTGCTAAGCCAAAATGAGCAGCATTGGGTTTTGCCGCTGCCACATCTCTTCTTCGTTCGTTATAAAAATCTAAAACGAGTTGAGGGTTTCTTTTAAATGCTCCGGGTGTAGCAACATCCTGCACATTGTATCCCATCCATAATCCATCACCATCACGAAAAGTTTTTAATCCGCTTTCTGCACTGATGCCGGCACCTGTTAGTACAACAATTTGCTTTCTATTTTTCACCGGCCATTTCCATTATTATTTTCCATTCATCTGCTTTCACTGTTTGTACAGATAGTCTGCCTAATCTTACCAGGTCCATATTAGCAAGACGTTTATCATTTTTGATTTCTGAAAGTGGAACAGATTTTTTTAACTTCTTTACAGGCTTCAAATCCACTGCTACCCATGCAGTATCTTCTGTGGTAGAATCCTGATGGGCCTCTTTAATGATTGTTGCTATACCAACGATCTCTACCCCTTCATTACTGTGATAGTATAACACTTCATCGCCTTTTTTCATTGCTCTCAAGTTGATACGTGCGGCATAATTACGTACACCTGTCCACTCTGTTTGTTTGTCTTTTACAAACTGATCCCAGCTATAAGCCGAAGGTTCTGATTTCACTAACCAATAAGCCATGAGTAAAAAGTTTATTATTTCTAACAAAGTTAGCTAAACAAATAATTTAAAAAGCATTGTTAAAAATCCAAGGCGAAGAATGTTTCGTATCTAATGCAAGCCGAAAGGACATTACAATCATTATAAATTTAAAAACATTCGTTATGAGACAAAAAAAATTATTCATTGCAGCATTGGTCTTTCTTGCTGTAATAACCGGCAGTATTATTTATGCTGCGGATCACATTGATGCTCCCGCTGTAACAAGTCAGTCAACTGATATCACCGACCTCTATGTATTCAGAGGTCAGGATGCCGGCAATCTGGTATTTGTTGCAAATACACAGGGACTATTAAGCCCCGGGGCAACATCCGCCGCCAGTTTTGATGAAAATACACTGATCGAATTCAACATTGATAATAACAACGATAAGATAGAGGATCTTGCTATTCAATGTAAATACGACGCTGCTTCCAATGCCATGCTTGTATATGGCCCCTATCCTGTATCTGAACCCGGAACAATGAGTAAGATACAAGGACAAACTACAGCAAGAGTTGCAGTTACGGCATACGGTGATGCTAAACCAAAAATTGGAACAGGCACTTATGGAATAAAAGTATTTGCCGGCCCGAGAGATGATCCTTTCTTTTTTGATTTGAACAGATACAAAATGATACTTGCCGGTACTGCGCCAGGGTTCAATAACCCGGGAACAGATGCTTTTGCAGGCACCAATGTTCTTAGTACTGTTGTTGAAGTTCCTAAATTTTTATTAGGTAATACCAATAGTTTGAACGTTTGGGTAGAAACAAAAAAGAAAATGTAATCAACTATTAAAAATCTAAAAAGAAAAAAATGAAAATGTTAAAAATAAAATTGTTCGCTTCTGTTATTGCAGTAAGCTTACTTATTGTTTCTTGTAAAAAAGATACAACCCCTGTTGATAATTCAATATATGCTCAACAGGATCAGATGGGCAGACCAGCTATTAATACTGTATTCAATAGCGCTGCCGATAAAGATGCATTCAATACAACTACCCCATCTGCAATGAACGCTGCTTTTCAAACAAAATTCCAATCACGTCTATTAGCGTTAAATCCCGGCTATACAACGAATGCATTGGGGCAAGATGCAGCAGCACTAACAGGACTATTAGCAACCGACTATTTAAATGTTTCTACAAAAGGTGTTACAACATTCTTTGACGGAACAAATATTTTAACCGGACGAACATTGAGTGATGATGTTATTGATGTTGAATTGTTATTACTTTTCGGTGGCCCTACAGGAGCAAGCAACTCTGGATTGACCAGCGATCACGTAAATGGTAATGATAAGACGTTTTCTGCATCATTCCCATACCTGGCATCGCCGTGGTAATAGTTTCTATATAATTAATTAAGACATAAGTTGGTCTTTTAATCCGTACCACATTTGAAATCTTAGCTTACAAAAAACATAAAATATTGTTATGAGATTTCTAATAATTTTTCTAGCATTTTCTATTGTAATGTTTTGCTGGACGAATAGATGTTTTGCACAAAAAATGCCTCCGGAAAAAATAATAGAAGAAATGAATAATCAACTTTTAGAGTATGCAACTGTAACGGACATTACAAAGAATTCTGTTACTGGTATAACAAATAAAGAAGATGGACTTTCTTTTATCACAACAGATGACTCAGCTAGATTATCTTTTGGATCATCAAAATATACTATAGAACTACATTTTACTCCGAACAACATATTTGTTGGAGGATTGAGATTAGCCGTTATTTTCTAATATAAAGTATACATGAAAAAGCGAAGTGCAAATAACACCTACATCAAACCCATAGTTATTACAACTGTGCTGATACTTTTTATTCAATCTGTATCGGCACATGTTGTTGTGGGTGAATTAGAAAAAATGTCGAAAACAGAAACCGCTGTTTTGTACCTGGGGCTAGGTTTTAAACACATTCTTCCCTATGGGCTGGATCATATCCTATTCATATTGGGGCTTTATCTTTTGAATCCTAAATTAAAATCTATTCTACTACAAGCCACAGCTTTTACACTGGCTCATTCTGTTACATTAGGCTTATCGATGTACCGGATCATCAACATCCATCCTGGAATTATTGAGCCTATTATTGCCATGTCTATTGTTTATGTTGCAATTGAAAATATAACCACTCAAAAATTAAAAGCTTCCAGAATCGGAATTGTATTTTTATTCGGCCTTATACATGGATTAGGATTTGCCAATGTTTTAAATGATCTCGGATTACCACAAAACGCCTACTTCTCCTCACTGATCTTTTTCAACCTTGGTGTTGAGTTGGGACAGATCTCCATTATCCTGGCTGCATTTTTATTATTTGGAAAATGGTTCGGAAAAGAAAAGTATTATCGTAGCAGAATAGTTGTTCCTATATCAGTTGCCATTGCAGTTGTTGCCGGCTATTGGACAATAGAAAGATTAATGATCTAAGTTTTTTTCGAGATCCTGTATAATAACCGGGCTAAGATCATATTTATTCTTATTGGCTTCTTTAAAAAACTGTTCAGCATTGTAACCTTTATTCAAGCCCTTCATAACTTTACCCATCCAATATAATTCCAACCCTTCTAATGGCTTTCCGGATACATGATTTTGAAATACGTTGTATGCTTCTGAATATCTATTATTTTTGAACAATGCCCAAACATACCATGCATACGTTTGTGAAGTTGATCTGTTAAGAAGTTCATTCTTTGCAATGGCTTCAGCCTTAGCCGGCTCGTTTAAAACTCCTGTAAATATTTCGATAAGATATTTGTTATACATGTTGCCGTAAACCGAATCTGAAACCTTCAATACAAATTCCTTTGCATACTGCATTTCTTTAATACTATCACCTTTAGCTTGTGCTACATACATTAATTTATAAATTGGTTCCGGAGATTTAGTTTTTATTTGAACATGGGCCAGTAATTTTTCAGCCAAAAAAGTATTTTTGTCATGTACTAATGCGATCCATGCTATTCCCATAATGCTATGTAGATCTGCCGAACTTAGTTGTATCGATTCTTTATAATACGCATATGCTTTTTCCAATTGACCATTATGAAGATAAAGGTCTGCCAAATTTGATAACGCAGCTTGTTTAAGAAAAAGATTTGTTCCTGCAGTTTCCAATGCTTTTTGCATGGAACTTATAGCTGTATCTACATCACTTCTATAATGAGCTAGTTTTGAAAATCGGAAAAAATAGCCGTAATCATTGGATGTGATCTTCTTGAGTTCTTGTTCGGCTTCATAAAATCTGCCCAATTCAAAATCAACATCAAATGATGTGGTAGATGATTCGTATGGCTTGATCCCGATACGCTGTGCCTGTTGCAAAAAGGAATCGGCTAATAAAAACTTATGCTGTAATATGGCATGCCTTATCAGGCCTAAATATGGAGCCGCTTCTTTATCCTTAAACGTTCGATTTATTGTATGTAAAATACTATCCGATCGTTTTATATCATTTATATCTCCTGTAAGATTAAATCTTGTGGCTAAGGATGAAGCATATTTTAATTCAGCTACCATCCCCGGATTTTTAGGGTCGATCTTTTGTTGCCAAAACTTTATCTCCTCTGCATTTTGCTTATAAGCAACAGGTATAACAGTCTGTTGTAGCAAACTATCAACATACTTCTCAGAAACAATATGAATCGGACGGTGTTGGCAGGCAGTAAATAGAAAAATAACGGTTAATAAATGCAAATGCTTCATGTTTAAGTTTTTTTATAGATACGTAACCAGTCAGCAAATGGTTTAAACCACACAAAGGTTAACCTGAGATCCCAAACAGAGCAGTATAATTACTAATATTCTGGTATACTGAACATCAACCACTTAGGGGCATCTGCGGTTTTCCACAGTTTTAACGATTTGTGAATAATATTAGGATAACTATCCCATTAAATATTTGGTTCTTTGCATGCAACCAAAATCCAGATAAAAGCTTCTTACGTAAGTAAGATTAAATGCCAATTGATTATGATTCCTTTTATTGCCAGCAACAACAAGTTGACCTATGGTGTTAAAGCATTGGGTCTGTTAGTGTTATCTATTTTCCTGACTCAATTCCTATGGTCAAATGTTAGTTTTACAGAATTAACGCAAATTTCCAAACCTAGTACTTCTTTTGCCTTTATTCAGTTAGGTGCTGCAAGTTTTACAAATCTTGCTATGGGACACCTTATGTTTGTACTTAGTCTTTTCTTATTTGGTTCTAAACATGAATTTGTGATGAAACAATTAGTTGTTTTCACATTAACTCATATGCTTACACTATGGTTAGGGGCTTTTAATGTTATTCCTTTTTCTCCATACATTGCACAGGCATTGGCGTTGCTATCAACTGTATACATAGCAGGTGAAAATATTTTTGCTTTTAAATTAAAGAGTTTACGAGTAACAGCTGTGGCAATCTGCGGTTTGGTACATGGCTTTGCGATGTCAAGTCATTTACATGAAGCCGGTGTAACGGAAGGAGCTTTCGGCAAATCACTTCTAATGTATAATTTGGGAATGGAGTTGGCTATTGCCTGCTTTGCAGTTCCTGCATTTTTAATTTTCGTAAAACTTGCTGCCGGAAAACATTATAGTAAAGCTTTTTTCAATATCGCTTCAGGTGCATTGGTTTTATTGGCGAGTTACTATACAGTAAACCAACTTTTAATCACAAACTAATCAAGAATCAATAGTTTGCCAAAACATCTGCTATATGCATTGTTTTGATGTTCAAGTTTTTGTTTTTGATATAACCATCTAAGTGCATAAGGCAACTTATGTCTGTAGAAATGATGTATTCGGCACCGGTAGCTATTGCATTACTTACCTTTTGATCAGCCATACCTATCGAGATGGAATCGAACTTAACAGAAAATGTTCCACCAAAACCACAACAGGTTTCAACATCATTCATTTCCACCAATTGCAATCCTTTTACAAGGCTTAATAATTTACGGGGGCCTTCTTTTATTTTGCATTCTCTGAGAGCAGCACAACTGTCATGATAAGTAGCTTTTGCATTTAATACTGCTCCAAAGTTTTCTATTTTCAATACATCAGTCAGGAATTCGGTAAACTCATAAATCCGATTACTCAGATCCTTTACCTGATTATGCTGAGAAGAGTTTTCAAATAGTTTTGCATAATAATTTCTTACAAAGCCAACACAACTTGCACTCGGAGCAACAATATAATCTGCCCCTTCAAAATCTTTTAAAAATTTTGAGCACACTGCTCTTGCTTCATCCCAATAGCCGGCATTAAAGGCAGGTTGGCCGCAGCAGGTTTGATTGGTATTATATGAAACATCGCAAGCAGCTTTTTCCAATACTTTTACCATATTGAAAGCAGTTTGCGGATACAATTGATCTATAAAACAAGGAATAAATATTTGTACTTTCATGATTACTTCTGAGCTTCTAAGTATTTTACTAAAGGTGTTTTTACATCGGCTACCGGATCGTATACTTTTATGTCGAATGTTTTTGGATCAACATAAAATTGATAATAAGTAAAGTATCTGTCTTCCGCATTATATCCGGCTTTTACATGAATATCGGATTCGCCTGACCGCAATGTATCAATAATAAATGAAATAGCGTCTAAATGATCAGTGACTGAATCGATATGAGCATTAGCTTTAATAATAAAAGGCAATTTCATTAAAGTATCTACGATCTTGTCTTCAGTTAAACGATTAAAAACTACGGGGGGTGATGCATTCTTTTTTTCCTCTGTACTCTCCCAGGGCTTAATATTATTGTTGCAGGAAATTAAAAGAATACATAGTGATATGATCAAGTAAAAACGCATGGATAACTACGCATTCGTTAATGCAATCATTTTTAAAGCAGTAACTGCTGCCTCCTCTCCTTTATGGCCATGCTTTCCGCCTACTCTTTCATCAATTTGCAGCTGATTATCTACCGTTAGTACGCCGAATATAGTTGGCACAGGAAGTATAAGGTTTAATTGAACAATTCCATCTGTAACTGCTTTGCATACATAATCGAAATGAGGTGTATCACCTCTTAAAACACAACCCAAAGCAATAAAAGCTGAAGGTTTATCAGTTGCTTTATCCCAAAAGCTTTTGATGCCAAACGGAATTTCAAAAGCACCGGGCACTGTAATAATTTTATAAGCGATATTATGTGCTTCCAATACCTTGATGCTACCTTCTTGTAGTTTATTGATAGTATCAGCATTCCATTCGGTACGCACAATAACTACACAGGCATCCTTTGGTAGTTGGATGCCTGTAGTAGAATATAAATTATCTGACGATATTGCCATATTAGTTTAGTACTCCCAATTTAGCAAGGTATTTATCAATTTCACCTGCTTGTGAGCTTTTTGGATAATCAGTTTTTAATTTTTGGTAAAGCTCAATAGCTTCTTTTGGTTTACCGGTTTTTTCTGCAAAATTTCCGGCATGAAATAAATAGAAGGCAGACATAAACTCATCCTTTTCATTTACTGAAGAGGCTTTTTTGTAATAGTCTAATGCCTCATCATTTTTCTTTAACTCAGCACTGGCATCACCCAGCATTGAATAAGCCATTGTCTGAATCTGAGAAGCACTGGTAGAGAACCCTTTCAGGTATTTTATAGCATTTGCAAAATCACCTCCTTGTAAATAACAGGCTCCGGCATAATAATTAGCCAGATTTCCAGCATCTGTTCCTTTATAATCTTTAGCGATCTTTAAAAAACCCGTAATGCCATTACCGCCGTTCAATGCTAGATTGATAGAATCTTTATTAAATCCGTTCTGAGCCATTTTAGCATAAAGATGTTCTGCAGCAAATATTGCGTCAGCAGCTTTTGCATTTTTGGGTGCTATGATAAAGTTCTTATAAGCCAACCAGCCTCCTGCCAACAATATCACTGCACTACCTGCATAGATAATTGGTTTACTAAATTTTGACCAAAAATCTTTTGCCTTTGCAACAACTTCATTGGTTTCAACATTTGCAACATCTATTACTTGCTTCTCTGCCATCTTTCATTTAAATTTAAATACAAAATAAAATACTCTAACTTTATATAAATTAGTCCATTATAAATGGATAATCTTGTTGAACATAAACATCTTTCAATAATTCATCGTCACTTGGCCAAGGGCTTTCTTCCGCAAAATCTACGCTTTCCTGCACCTGAGCTTTAACTCTTTCGTTGATCACTTCGATCTCAGCATCTGTTACTTTGTATTCTGTTTGTAATACTTTCAACACATGCTCAATAGGATCTTTTTCTTTGTACTCCTCTAATTCTTCTTTTGTACGATATTTTTGAGGATCACTCATACTGTGACCTTTATAACGATATGTTTTGATCTCCAATAAAGTTGGTCCACCTTTTTCTCTTGCTCTGTTAACCGCTCTCAATACACCATTGTGCACTTCTTCTGGGCTCATTCCATCGATACTATCGCTTGGCATATCGTAGGCATCACCTAATTTATAAATATCCAATACATTACTTGTACGGGCTACAGAGGTACCCATTGCATATTGGTTGTTTTCGCAAATGAACACAACAGGTAATTTCCATGTCATGGCCATGTTGAATGTTTCGTGTAGCATACCCTGACGAGATGCACCATCACCAAAGAAACACAAAGCCACATTATCTGTACCCTTATATTTTTCAGCAAATGCTAATCCGGCACCTGTTCCAATTTGAGCACCTACAATACCATGCCCGCCAAAGAAACCAACATCAACACCAAAAAAGTGCATACTTCCGCCCTTTCCTTTACTACATCCTGTGGCTTTACCGTATAGCTCAGCCATACAAGATTTAGCCGAAACACCTTTAGCAATTGCCAAAGCATGATCACGGTAAGCGGTAATGAATTTGTCTTCAGGATTGGTTGCAGTCATACAACCTGCAGCTACTGCTTCTTGTCCGATATATAAATGACAAAAACCACGAATCTTTTGCATTCCATACAATTGCCCGGTTTTTTCTTCAAAACGGCGCAATAAAAGCATTAATTCGTACCAGTAGAGATAAGTGTCTTTAGAAAATTTTGTTGCCAATGGGTTAATTTTTTAGACCGCAAAGATAAGGGTTTTCGGTTTTCAGTTGCTTGTTTTTCAGAAGGAGATTTTACGGGTTTTCCACAATTTTTATAGGTAATTCATAGTACTTTGCAGCCCGGATGCTCAGACTGACCAAAATAACCCTTACACAGTTTAAAAACTACGATTTTACTGCTTTCAATTTTACTGAAAGGGTCATTGGTATTTGTGGCCTGAACGGAAAGGGCAAGACCAATTTGCTGGATGCCATTTATTACCTCTGCTTTACAAAAAGTTATTTCACCAAAACTGACAGTTTAAATACAAAGTTCGATACTGATGGGTTTAGGTTGGAAGGAATCCTGAATGATACAAAGATCGTTTGCATTAACCGGGGGGTTGGGAAAAAAGAGTTTTTGCTGAATGATATTCCCTATTCAAAATATTCGGAACATATCGGCAAATTTCCTGCGGTAATGATCGCTCCGGATGATATTGAATTGATAACCGGTGGCAGCGAAGAAAGAAGACGTTATTTAGATACAGTCCTTAGTCAGATAGATGCCGATTACTTACAACACCTGATCATCTATACCAAAGTACTACAACAACGAAACAGTTTATTAAAACGTTTTGCAGAACAAGGAAAAACAGATTGGAGTTTATTGGAAGTCATCGATGAACAATTGATTCAACCAGGAAATTATATTTATACAAAACGTAAAGCATTTACTCAAGAGCTCATTCCTTTGGTGCAAAAATTTTACCAGCAAATTGCCAATAAAGAAGAAGCTGTTACACTTCAATATGAAAGTCAGTTGAACAACAATAATTTCGAAGCGGTGCTCAATCAATTCAGAGAAAAGGATTTTATTTTACAACGCAGTAATGGCGGTGTTCACAAAGATGATATTGGTATACAACTGAACGGACAAATATTTAAGAACATTGCATCGCAAGGACAACGTAAAAGTTTACTGTTTGCTTTAAAATTGGCCGAGTTTGAATTATTAAAGACAAACAAGGGCTTTGCTCCTCTCCTTTTGCTGGATGATGTGTTTGAGAAATTAGATGATAACCGTATGCAGAATTTATTGCATTGGGTTTGCAATGAAAATGAGGGGCAAGTCTTTATTACTGATACACATAGGGACAGATTAGAAACTGTTTTCACTCAATTAAATACGAGCTTTCAAATAATAGAGCTTTAACCAAAAACTTATTACTTAGAACTTAATACTATTTTTACAGTATGGGAGAATTTTCGATGCAAGATGCAATGAAGGAATTTTTAAAAAAAAGCCGTTTAAAGAACGGCATTCAAGCTTTAAAAATTGAAGATGTGTGGGAACAGATCATGGGTAAGACCATTGCTAAATACACCGATAAAATTCAGATCATCAATCATACTTTATTTATTACTTCTCAAGTAGCTCCGCTGAAAAATGAATTGCTTTTTCAAAAAGAAAAAATTATTGAAAGAGTGAATGAAGCGTTGGGAGAAAAGATTGTAAAAGATGTGGTGATAAAATAATTATGTTGCAACTCTCGGATCAACTATTTTATACATTACATCTGCCAACAAATTTACCAGAATAAAAATACAGGCACTCAATAATACAGAGCCCATTACAACAGGATAGTCTAACTTCTCTAATGCATCAACAGTTATTTTTCCTATACCCTGCCATCCAAAAATATATTCAACAAAAAAAGCGCCGGCCAATAGTTCTGCAAACCAGCCGGTAATAGCGGTAATAACAGGATTCAAAGCATTTCTCAATGCATGCTTGAAAACGACAACTCGTTTACTCAATCCTTTTGCATACGCAGTACGGATATAATCCTGATTCAACACATCCAGCATAGAACTTCGGGTAAGTTGTGTAATGATTGCAAGCGGTCTGATGCCAAGTGTAAAAGCAGGAAGAATTAAATTTTTGAGTGTGATGTATTTTTCTCCTGTTACTTCATCAACATCAAACCAGCTGCCGGTTAAATTAAGTCCGGTATAAGGATGTAGTATTATCCCAAAGAAATAAGCTATGATAATAGCCATAAAAAATGATGGTGCTGATATGCCTGCAATACTTGCGAATACGGCACCTGTATCGAACCAAGTTCCTTTTTTTACTGCTGCCACCACCCCAAGAAAAACACCCACGATGGTTGCAAAAAGCATTGCAGCAATTGCCAGCAATAAAGTGCCGGGTAAGGCATTCATTAAAACCGTGCCTACATCTTTTTTTGTTTGATAACTTTTACGGAGATAAGGAATTTTTATTGCAAGCTTTGTATCGTTACCAATAAATAATCCTTTCAATTCTTTTTTTTGAATATCGTCTTTTGAATGAAAACTTATTGGAGAAACATCATTGAGGTAAAGGAAAAACTGTTTCCATTTTGGTTGATCGAGATAAAGATCTTTTCGAATATTCTCCATCGTTTTTTTATCACCACTTTGCCCAACGATCATTTTCACCGGATCTCCCAATCCCTGAAACATAATAAACACCATTACTACTACACCAAGCAGTACCAATAATGCATAAAATGATTTCTTTATCATACACTACTTGTCAAGTGCTTTAATAATGTCTTCGCCGCCCCACTTATTTTGTACTATCGGACCTTTCATGAGATACAATGTAATATTATTTCGTGATACCGTTTTAAGAGCAGTAGCATCACAACTAAATACAGAAACATTCGCTTTTTCTTTTTTGTCTTTTAAGTTATAACGATCTTCTGCTTTTTTTCTATCTGCAGTAACAACATATATGCGTTTCCCTTTTGTAAGAACATTATTGATGAGTGTATGATCAGTTTCCCAGCCCGATGGGAATTTAGAAATATCTCTTACATAGAGAATATAATATTCACCCGGTTGTCCGAGAATAGCTTCAGTTGAATCTGCACTTACTTCTTTTCTTTCCACAAAGGTCCAACTACTATCAGGAATTTCATTCATTGAGTATTCTGCCGCATTGCCATCTTTTTCGTATGTAAAAACGGAATTAGTAGTAGTAAAAGTAAAATCGTTTATCAGCGGTATATTATTTTTCCCTTTTTGAATTAGTACTTGTTTACGATCAACATATTCCCAAGTACTATCCGGTAAATTGTTCATGGTAAAATCTTTTTTCTCTGTCCCCTTTTTATAGGTGAAAACAAAATCGTATTTATCCGGTATTGCACCTTCGGGCATTTTACGCAACTTTAAAATATCATTGCCCACTTTAAAAGGAAGACAATCTTTAAGGGGTAAATGTTTTACCACATATACTTGTAAAAATATTGTACCGACAGTAGCAAGCGATACAAGTATCAAAGGAATGGGATCCTTGAAAATAGGGTTAATATATTTTTGCTTAACCAGCAAGAGTATAACCAGCAACAGCAGAATTATATCTTTTGAAAAAGTTTGTATCGGCGTAAGTGGAATGCAATCACCAAAGCAACCACAGGCTCTTATCTTACCACTAAATAAAACATAGCTTGTTAGGAAAGTAAAAAACACGATCAGCAACAATAGTATTGAAAGAGACCACTTCTTTTTCCAGCCTACGAGCAATGCTACACCTACTGCTACCTCCAATGTGATCATAATAACTGAAAACAGATAACTATGTCCATGAAACCAGTTCATCAAAGATGGTAGGTATTTTTCTGCAGCCCATACTTCAAAAAACTCTTCCATTTTGTAGCTTAAACCTAAAGGATCGATCGCTTTTACAAGGCCGGAAAAAATAAATAATCCGCCTACAAGTATTCTGGCAATGTTTACGAGAAATTTCATGTGAAATATTTTTAGTGTTTTCCTTCTTCAATTAATATCAACGCAAACGCTGAATAGTTAATAATATCGAAATAATTTGCATCTATCCCCTCACTCATGAGTGTTTTACCATCGTTTAACAAAATTTGTTTGATGCGTAATAATTTGGCGAGGGTTAGATCAACAAAACTTTCTTGACTCATTTCACGCCATGCTTCGCCGTAATCATGGTTTTTATCCTGCATTAATTTTTTGGCTATACTCACTTTTTCGTTGTAACGTTTCTCCACTTCAGCAACCGGCAGATCTTCTACTTCATCATCGTTAATATCTAACTGAATTAAGCCAATGATGGCATAGTTTAAAATGCCTTTAAATTCACTCAGTATATCATCTCCAATCTTCTGCTCTTTCTTTTCCTGTATGGTACGAATGCGTTTGGCTTTGATATAGATCTGGTCAACAACTGAAATTGTTCGATACACTCTCCAGGAGGTTCCGTAGTCTTTTGTCTTCTTCAAAAAAATATCTTCGCAAGATTGTATTGCCAGATCGTATTGTTCGTTGGTATTCATTCTCTATTTTTGTTATTGTCAAAATTAATTGATTATAGCCGATGTACACACTTAACTGTAAAGGAAAATTATTGGTGATCGACAAACCCCTGATCATGGGTATCATAAATGTTACGCCGGATTCTTTTTACAAAGGCAATATCGATGACGATTTGATATTGATGGCTGAAAAAATGCTTAATTCAGGAGCCAATATACTTGATCTTGGCGGACAAAGTACCCGACCGAAAAGCATCCGTATCTCTGTTGAAGAGGAATTGCAGAGAGTACTACCGGCAATAGAGAATATTCATAAAAACTTCCCGGAGGCTATTATTTCAATTGATACATATTACAGTGATGTTGCAAAGGCTGCTGTAAACGCCGGTGCATCAATAGTGAATGATATCAGTGCAGGCAACATGGATGTCCAGATGATTAAAACCGTAGCCGGTTTAAAAGTTCCTTATATCTGTATGCATATGCAAGGCTCACCTGACACCATGCAAGAGAACCCACAATATAATAATGTAACCAAAGCCGTTACTGAGTTCTTTATAACGAAGATCAACGAGTGTAAAAATGCCGGCATCACAGATATCATCGTTGATCCCGGATTTGGATTTGGTAAAACCGTTGAGCAGAATTATGAGTTACTCAGAAACTTATCTTCCTTAAAAATATTAGATAAGCCAATACTAGCCGGGCTATCACGAAAAAGTATGATCTGGAAAGCATTGCATACAACTGCCGAGAATGCTTTAAACGGCACGATTGCGCTGAATACAATTGCTTTATTAAATGGCGCTTCGATTTTAAGAGTACATGATGTGAAAGAAGCCAAAGATGTAGTTGACATTTTAAACATATATTCTAATGCATAAAAAAACGTCCTGCAAAACAGGACGTTTTTTTTAGAACAATTTCTATTGTTATTTAGCTTTTACAGTGTCGGCTCCACCTTTAGACATTGCTTCTTTCATTTTCTTCTCCATCTCAGCAAATTTTTTCTTTTCTGCTTCTGCCTCTGCGGCTACTTGTGCTGCCGTTAAAACATCCACTACTTCAATTTCAAAAAGCAAATTATCATTTGGTTTTATATCGCCACCACCACGAGATCCGTACGCCAAAACAGACGGAATAAAGAATACTGCTTTACTGCCTTTTTTCAACAAGGTTAAACCGTCTGTCCACCCTTTTATAACACTATTACGTCCTGCTTTTGCAGGATTCATAATAACTTTAAGTGGTTCTTGATGATTAAACGCAGGATCAGTGTTTGAATCGAATGTTTTACCACTTGACATTACCTTTCCGGTATAATTTACTTTTACTACTTTGCTTGTATCAATGAGGTCGCCTGTTCCTTGAGTTAAAATCTGCACATAAGTTCCGGCAGGTGCTTTCTTTGCAGAATCGATCTTATTCTTCAATAAATATTCGGCAATAACTTTATCGTCTTTAACCAATTGAGCGATGGCTTTTACCGAATCTCTTGCTCTTACCATTTCAAACTGAGCTTTACCGGCACTATCGGCCTGACCTCTATCAGTAAACACGTTAACTATTTTATAGCTGGAAATAATGAACGCTCCTTTTTTCATAAATGGCGGAGTATTTCCAATATTGTTTTTAAGGATGCTATCAGTTGGCTGTTTAATGATAACGCTATCGCCGTTTCGTGTTTGTGAAAATATCTTGTAATAAACAGGAGGTATTTGTAATGAATCCATTGGAATAATTTCATGTCCGCCTGTTTCCGATGAAGACAATAATGTATCAAGATTTTTCCCTTTGTATCTTGTTTCAAATTTAATTTCAAGAAAATTTCCGTTTACAACTTTTGCTCCTTTGTTATCAGAAACAATTTTATATAGCAATCCTTCTTTTGTTTTCTTGAAACTTTTACATCCCGATATCAGGACAGTGGCACATGCAAGTGCGTAAAAAATTCTCTTCATTTTTTTATATTTAAAATTGATAATTACTTAATTGATCTTTATTTTCCTTCATTGCTTCTTTAAACTTTGCTACAACAGCCTCCAAAGGTTCTCTACTTTGTCCGCCTGCAGCGTTGAAATGTCCTCCACCGTTGAAATATTTTCTTGCAAAAGTATTTACATCAAAATCGCCTTTGCTTCTGAACGAACTTTTTCTTTCATCACCTCTATCGATAATAATTGCAGCCAACTTAATGCCTTGTATGCTTAAAGGATAGTTTACCAATCCTTCAGTATCACCGGTACGAATATTATATTTAATAAGATCTTGCTGTGGAACCGCTATCAATGCCGTGTTGTATTCGTAAAATACTTCCATCCTATTCAAGAGTACATTCCCGATGAACTTAAATCTGTTCTCTAGAAAATTATCAAATAACTCTTCGTGTACCTTGCTATGATTCAATCCTTTTTCTTTTAAGGTTGCGACCATTCTATGTACACTTGCTGTTGTAGACGGGAACCTGAAAGAACCTGTGTCGGTCATTACTCCTGCGTACAAACATTCAGCAACTTGTACGTTTATTTTATCGGCATTGCCTGAGTTGGTTATAAAGTCATACACCATTTCGCAGGTTGAACTTTTACCCGTATCACTAATACCGTAAGCAAATTTTTCTGATTGAGGTTCCTGATGATGATCGATCAATATTCTTTGCCCAGCAGCGTTGCCGAGTTTTTCTTCCATACGCTTGGTTCTGACAAGTGTATTAAAATCGAGACAAAATATCCAATCAGCCTCATCAATAGCAGCGTTGGCTTTTTCTGTTTGTGCCTCATAATCCAACACAAGTTTAGTATCGGGCATCCAGTTTAAAAAAGCCGCCCAGTTGGTTGGTGATATTACTGTAACAGCATGGCCAAATTGTTTCAGAAAATGATACAGACCCAGCGAAGACCCCATAGCATCTCCATCCGGCTTTTGGTGTGTAGTAATAACAACTTTTTTGGGTTGTGATAATAAAGGGAATATTTCTTCTATTGATTGCATAAAGCGGTCGCAAAAGTAGTTGTAATTGCCCAATTAGCCAATTAATTAGCTATAAGTCGCAAGCTTCAAGCGATAAGTCAATTAACCTTATGCTTCTCCTCTTGTAGCAAATTGCTTAATTCTAATGTTATTCATACAAACTTTAAGGAACAAATCAACAAATTTCATACTTCCTTCTTGAAGCTTGTGGCTTGCAGCTAATTTTCGTATCTTTGCGCCTCAAAAAAAATATATGGGTAATAGAACATTTACAATGATTAAACCGGATGCTACAGAGAAAGGTTATACCGGGGCTATTTTGGCAAAGATCAACGAAGCCGGATTTAGAATTGCGGCAATGAAAATGATACATTTAAGTGAAGCTAAGGCTGGTGAGTTTTATGCTATTCATAAAGAAAGACCATTCTTTGGTGAGTTGGTAGAATTTATGAGCCGTGGGCCTATTACCGCCGCCATTTTGGAAAAAGATAATGCAGTAGAAGATTTCAGAACTTTGATTGGAGCTACAAATCCGGCTCAGGCTGCAGAAGGTACCATTCGTAAATTATATGCAGCCTCAATTGGAGAAAATGCAATCCACGGCAGTGATAGTGATGAAAATGCAATTATTGAAGGAGACTTTTTCTTCAGTAAATTAGAGCAATATTAAAATTTGTATAGAAAGGCTACAGTGATGTAGCCTTTTTTAATCTTCCAATGGCTCATCATGCAGTGCCGTTCTCGTAATTTTTTTCTTTTCTTCCGGAGATAATGTTTTATACCAGCTGTACATAGACCCCAGGTTACTTTTGTACATATATTTTCTAAGTCCTTTTATCATTGAAGGAGGAATACTATACGTAACCGAAGAATCAGTAACCTCATATTCCTTGGTTTTTTTATTCCGTTTTAATGCATTCAATATACCTCTTCCCTTTTTGGGCACTACAAAATAGTTATACAGATCAATGGCTATCCATACCATTAAAACTCCTATCAACATCCACTCAACTAGATCCCAGTTTTGGCCGGTGAATCTGGGTTTTTTAAAAGGATTAAAGATCAAAAGCCCCATAATGGCAATCAAACATGAAAAATATTTATTCTGACGACCTGCAATGAACGCAATTATTATAAAAAGTACAAACGTAATCCTACGTTGCTGTACATAATACATATAACTCATCCCTTCTGTCAGTGCAAATTTGAATAAGATAATGAGAAATATTTTAGCCGCTACGCTTATTTTAAGGTTAATATCTTTATACATGTTGTTAGTTTCGAATGGCAAATGATGATTACATCATTCGTCTAAATTACATCAAAATACTAAAATAACATTATATAAAAAGCCGCTATTTTTCAAGCGGCTTCGGGTTATTAAGGTTGTATTTTAAGGTTTTAATCAACAATTTGAAGATAACCAGGTATTCTGAAAACCTTACCGGTAATTACTGTAAGCGTTGTATTAGGAGCAAGCTTGTAGTATTTATTCAATACACATTCGCCTCCCACTATTGGATCAATAATAATTTGTGAACCTGCTGTTATCACATCCGGAGGGATGGTGCTGTTTAACCAGTTAGCGGCTACATCCCAATTACCATTTCCTGTAAAAGTATAAGTAGTCGATACAGAAGTAACTTTTTCAAAAGGCCCCAGATCCGGAGCAGAACCAGAATACGCCAATCCTACATTTTGCCCACCATCAATAAAATCACTGCCGTTTGCCAATTTACCAAAAACAACATCAGGCAAACTGCCGTCAGCCTTTCTTGGGCCTCTCATACCTATGGTATCTACACTCAAAAAATCTGTAAGATTTGCAGTAAAAGGACTTTGCCAACTGTTATTTTCAACAATGGCTCCTGAAGCAAACTGTACTGTGCCCGTACCGGTACCTGCAGCGTTCAAAGCTATACAGTTTTTTACTGTCATGGTATGTCCGGCAGACAATGCAATTGAATTCATTACAAAATTACTAGCATTGGCATAAGCAAAATTATTATACAATGTCATTGATCCTCTGTTGTTGTTCTGATCAAAGCCCCTTCTTCCATTATAAACTGCAATGCAATGTGTAAGTGTCATATTGTGACTAAGATCTGTTGCATCACTACCTCCCATTTTAAATCCGTTACGATCGCCGTTTGCTCCACTTGTAGCTCCTGATTCAAGATAACCGTTACGTATTGACCAACAACTATCTAATGTTGTAACAATCTCATCAGACGGACGCAAATAACCATCCCACCCATCATCTGAATTTTGCCAAGCCCTGCAACCCCGGAATTTATTACCGGTTCCAACATCTAACTTACATGCAAAACCATCTGCATTTTCACTTGTTGCATCTTTGTTATAATATGAATCGCAGTTTAAGATCAAATTATTATTTGCGCCACCGCTCAATTGCAAACCACTATCATCATTTCTGTAGAATGCACACCATTCGATAGTATTGTAAGATGCATTGGTTTGTAATAACATTCCATTATCACCGGCATTGGTAAAATCTATTCCTTTGATATGCCAGTAACTTGCACTCATACTTAATCCTCTTGATGAAGAATTATTTTGTGTCTGCGTTGCAAAATCAATGATAGCTCTTTCGCCGGGGTAGCTATATAACTTATGTATTTTTGTAGTAGTCCCCGATTTAGATGAACCTATGGAAATGGTAGCAGCAGATGGATATACTCCTCCACGCATATAGATTGTAATACCACTTACCGAACTAGCGGTTGTAGAACTTGTTACTTTTGTCAGCGCTTGAGTAAGCGTTTTAAAAGGTGCTGCTTCTGTACCGGCGTTAGCATCATTACCTGTTGTAGAAACATAATAAGTTTGTGCTTCCAAGTAATCTGGAGTAATAAAACCAATGATCAGAAAGAGAATAAAAGATAAATTTAATTTCATGCAAGCAATCTTTTTCCTGTTAGGAGTATTTTCCTTTTAAAAAGGTTGCCCAAGTTACTCCCAAAATGATGCCCAAACTGCGTTTTAGCGGAAACTATTTACGCAAACGATGTCATTTCTAAACGTTTTGTTAATATCCGCAGTAAATAGGTAATCATTATGAAAGCATAAAAAAAACTGCCACCGAAGTAGCAGTTTTTTCAACGTGTTTATTGCTGATCTTATTGAAGTATGATCTTGTTGATTATTTTTTTGCCTGAAGGGGTTTGAATCTCAACATTGTAAGCGCCTTTTTGTAAAGATGAAGGAAGTGATAAAGCCTCTGTCCATACATTACTTTGTCCGTTCACTTCATTTCTATGTACAAGTTGTCCTGCATGGCTATATAATTTGACAATGTATTTACCGAATGCCTGATTGTTGAACTGAATGTTCATAGTGTTATTTTCAACAACTGTAGGGAAAACTTTAATTGAGTTTGATGTACTAGAAGCTTTTACAACTACAACCTGACTATATGTTACAGCACCTGATTGATCAACCAAAACAATTCGGTAATAATTATCTGTTTTGTTAGGAGCAACATCCAACCAGCTATATGATTCATTCGTTGTATTAGCAACAGCCTGCGTATTTACTTTTGTAAAATGAACTCCATCGGCTGATCTTTCAACTTCAAATGATTTTGCGTTCACTGCATTTTCAATTTTCCATTGTACTGCTATTGCATCAATTTGTTTGGATGCTTTTACATTACTGAATTTTACGGGCAACGTTGTTGATGGCCTCAGCACAACCATGAACCTGTCAGATCTTTTAGATTGAACATCTCCGGTAACTGTAAATTCATAAAAAGTTGAATCTGTATTTCCTATTATGATTGGAGTTTCCGTAACCAGATATTTATCTACCAAAAGAGCTGATGAACTCGGCACAAAATATTTTGACGAAACAACTACTCTGTGATTTCCATTATTTAAGTTAGACAAGTATAACTGAACTGTATCATCAGCATCGATGATCGGTTCTCTATTGGTTGACAACTGATACCCATCTTTCAAAATTCGTATCTCTGCTAAAGCACTACCCACCGGTGAAATATTGTCTTCACCGACAATCACATTTTTATTAAACGCAGGATTAAAATATGAGTTTGCACCTGAAGTATAATTAAATTTATGAGAAGGATTGTCGTAGAACTGAAGATCTACCTGAAGCTTTGCAAAAGGATTTCCCTGTGGCCTGTTACCTGCTACAGGACGGCTCTGAATACCGTTAAGTGTACTTGCTCCGGTTACTTTATCTGACTCATGAAAAACAACTGATGTACCCGGTACCGTATTGTATGTTAAAAAAGCTTCGCTTGATTCAACTGTACCCGGATATGCCCAGGTAGTTGTAGGGCCGTTGTTCACATCATAGCCGGCACCATTCCAATTGAAGAAAATATATTTTCCCGTATTTGAATAATTGGAGAATGCCTTAGGATCCCATAATTTAAAATCTTGTTGTGTAAAGCCTGCAATACTAACACCAGCCATATTGATCTGACAAGGATAAGGATTACCTACAACATTTGTTCTATTGGCAACTATAGTAGATGTAACATCTCCAATATTGATCTTTCCTTTTGGTTCGAGTATTGTACTTGCAGAACTTGCATATTGATCGCCAATTACAAAACCTCTATCTCCTCTTATAAAAATACCCCATGCTAACTGGCTCATCAATGTGGTAGATTTTGTATTAGCAGGATAACTCAATTTTGTACTAGCACCCGTATTGTCAAAATATTCAATTGAATAACCATTGTTACCCAGTCCATGATCAAATCCTTTTGCTGCATCATAAGCACTATTCGGTCCGGTAATATGTGTTCCAAAACCTGGTGATGGGTTCGTGGCATTAGGCGTTGTTCTATCCGGATTAACTTGTCCTTCCTGCCATGCATCATTAATGGTTAATGGATCGCTAGCTTGCAATGGAGCAGTTAAAAATCTCCATGTACGAACCGAACTTGTATTACCAACATACCGCTGTATGATAAATCTACCTGTTGAAGAATAGGTTATGTCAGCATTGGTAGTATTAACTGAAGCCAGATCGGCAGTTGATGTTGCATTTGAAGGCAACAACACATCAGACGAATTTAACTCTAAAGTTCCTGTTGTTAATGTTAGTGTTTTGGTAACCGTTAGGTTAGACGATAAATTAAGTTTTGTTGCTTTAGCATTTTTATTTAACACTAAATAATGAAAGGTTTCCCCTCCATATGCTCCATTAGCATCTCTGGTTCCGCTTGAAGGGGCTGAAATAGCACTTGCAGAAGAGCCCGTAAAAGTAACTGTGTTATTATTTGCATTAAACAATGGTCCTGAATTTCGTGTCCAGTTAGTTGCCACCGAAATATTTCCACCTAATGTTTTAGTTCCTGAGCCTGATAAAACTATATTACCATAGCTCTGTGAAGAATTTAATGTAGCTATGGATTGATTTGATCCGGCATATTCAATCGTACTTGTGCTACCAATAGCATGAGTAGAATAATTTGCAGGAATACTGTTAGTACTGCCAATTTTTAAAGTAGCACCGTTTGATAAAGTAAGCGTACCCCCTGCGCTTGCTCTATCAATAGTATAGGTAGACATATCTAATGTTCCTGAAGAAACTGTTAGATTCCCTGCAACACTGATATTGGCTGTTTGAGTTACTGTTGCTGAACTAGCCGCTTCAAAATTTGTAAGCGTATTTGCGGTACCGTTATTAACCGTTACACCAGAGCCTGGAAATGAAACTGCCCCACCATTTAATTTAATTGTACCCTGATCGTTAATTGTTCCGGTAGTTGCGCTGTAGGATCCTGTAATGGTGTAGGTTTTACTTGCATCTACCAGCAAGACTCCTGTTCCGGAAGTACTTGTAAAATTGGCAATGCTTTGATCCTGGCTGATTTGTAAAGTACCTGTTCCATTTATTTCTACCGAATTGGTAGAAGGTATTGTAGTCCCTCCGGTTTTGTTTAATTGTAATGTACCGGCACTTACTGTTGTAAGCCCTGTATAAGTATTAGCATTTGTTAATGTCAATGTACCGGAACCAATTTTAGTAAGTGTCCCACTTGTACCACTGATTACGGCAGCATAAGCACCAGGACTAGTGTTGTCTCCTCCAATTGTAAGTGTTGCACTACCAAGTACAACATTTCCACCAGTAGTACCCCCGCCGGTTAAAGAACCGATCGCATTATTAAAGCCGTTAATATCCAAAACGGCGCTGGAAACATTTGTCATAATAACAGCTGAATTAGAACCAAATGCATTGGTTGCAACACCCGCTTTTAATGTTCCGGCATTTACTAATGTAACACCGCTATAAGTGTTAGCGCCACTTAAGGTCCAAATTCCGTTTGCAGTTACTTTACGAACCCCACCTGTGCCACTGATCACTCCGCTAATACTTCCACCTGTTGAGTTACCACCTAGGGTAACCAAATAACCAGCTGTAACTACAGCCGATGCATTATTGATTGTAAAATTCCCTGATTGATTTCGGATGGTAGCATCTGCGGCAAGGGTTATTGTACCTCCCCAGGTATTGTTACCGCTCACATTATCTAATGCAGCATTACCGCTAGGGCCCGTTCCGGAAATGGTCAATGCTTCGGCACCAACGGTAATACCTCCTTGTAATTCCAATGAAGCGCCTGATGAAACTGTAACACCACCAGCAGTAGTACCAGTACCTTGTGCATTTCTAACATTTAATACGCCGGCAGACACAACTGTTGCTCCTGTATAGGTATTGGTTCCTGAAACAGTTAAAGTTCCATTACCATCTTTTGTTAAAGTACCGCTTGTGGTAGTAATGGTTCCAGAAATATCAGTATTACCAGCTCCGCCTACTGTTAAATTAATAGCAGTGGCCGTAATAGCATTTGAAGCATTTAAAGTTAGGGTTCCTGCATCTGAATTTATTCTTACAGCATTTGTTGAAAGGGTAATTGTACCTCCCCAAGTGTTGTTACCACTTATATTTCTTAACGAACCTCCGCTGCTTATACCAGCATTATTTAAAGTCAGTGCTTCAGCACCTACCGTAATATTTCCTTGTAATTCAAGAGCAGCTCCAGACGCAACTGTTACGCCTCCTGCAGTTGTACCTGTACCTTGTGCATTTCTAACATTTAATACGCCGGCAGACACAGCTGTTGCTCCGGTATAAGTATTGGTTCCGGAAACAGTTAAAGTTCCATTACCATCTTTTGTCAGAGTACCGCTAGTGGTAGTAATAGTTCCTGAAATATCGGTATTACCAGCTCCGCCTACTGTTAAATTAATAGCAGTGGCCGTAATAGCATTTGAAGCATTTAAAGTTAGGGTTCCTGCATCTGAATTTATTCTTACAGCATTTGTTGAAAGGGTAATTGTACCTCCCCAAGTGTTGTTACCACTTATATTTCTTAAGGAACCTCCGCTGCTTATACCAGCATTATTTAAAGTCAATGCTTCAGCACCTACCGTAATGTTTCCTTGTAATTCAAGAGCAGCCCCGGACGCAACTGTTACACCTCCTGCAGTTGTACCTGTACCCTGTGCATTTTGAATATTTAAAGCACCTGCAGATATTGTAGTTAAACCTGCATAAGTATTTGTACCGCTAAGTGTTAAAGTACCCGTTCCATTCTTTGTAAGAGTTACTACACCAGTACTCGTCTGACTTATTACACCTGAGAATGTAGTACTTGCATTATTACCTCCCACAGTTAGTAAACGTGCTGTGGTTCCAGTAACTGCAACAGTACCGGAGCCTTGCAAGTCACCTACAGTTAAAGGGCCTGCATTAAAATTAAGAGTTGTATTTGCTCCAACATTTAACGAATTAGAGACTGTTTGTGTTGCAGCAGTAGTTTTAGTATTACCGTTACTAACTGTTAAGTTATAATAGTTACCTAAGCCACTAGTTACCGTTTGAGCCCCAGAACCATTATATTCGATTGTTCCGGTTCCAGCAGTAAAAGTATTTAGGTTTGATATTGTGAACGCCCCGGTTAATTGCAAAGTACCGCCGGAGCTCATATCAATAGAACCGGCTCTGTTTCCACTACCTCCAATAGTAACGTTTCCCAAAACTGCAACTACACCCCCACTAGTGAAGGCCAAGGTTCCTGTTTGGTTATTATTACTTGGATTAATTGCCATGGAAAGGCAAGTAGCATTTGAAACATTGACAGTAACGGTGACATTACCATTAATCGTAACAGCATCTGTAGATGTAGGTACAGAAGCTCCACCCCAGGTAGCAGTATTATTCCAGTTTCCGCTGACTGATGCTGTTCTTTGTGCTAAAACATTGGTAGCACTAACCATTAAGAGTAAAAAGGTAATAGAATGTAAAAGAATTTTCATAAAGATTAATAAGGGTTCGTGTAAAATTATACCTTACGTAAAACGTATACAGTTGGTTTTTACTAACATTGGCCAAAAAAAGTGAATAACGTATTTATACAAAGAATATTGAACAACAGATTAAAATTATCAGACAATTAAAATATTATAATATTAACTATCTGTTCTCATGGGGCAATTCAAATCGCAGTAATCAGGAAAGTTTTAATTAGTTTTCATTATAAAAAACCTCAAAACCCTTAGTGGTAGGCACTAATGCTAAGATAAATAATGTTTGGGAATATAACAACAATAAAATGTTAAAAGCGCATTCTCCTTATTTATTGAAGATAAATAAACTTCCTCCTTTATTAAATATTTTTTGAATATATTCTTCTGTTTCAGCACTTTTCTCTACAGGAGGCGCATGATGAGGCTTTATTCTGGCATCAAATATTAGTGATCCGGTGCAGCCCCAATGTTTATTTATACTAAAACTTCCTATCCCATATATATCATGAGACGGGTTGGATCTGGTGAATGTTACCCATAGAAAATTATTCAAATGTGATGCTATGAAACTGGCATCATCACAAATAATGATAATTGGGAACTCATTTAATAAAGAAATGTTTTGGGCAGATGAAAGCTGATCATTCAAAGATTGCATTTCTGTTTCAGCATTTTCATAATTTGTAAATGCTTTAGTTTGCAAAGCAATAATACCTGGTAATATGACAACCGGGTTTTCAAATGTTTTCAAATTTCTGAAGCATTCCGGAATTTCCGTAGATAAATTTCTTACTACATCTCCATATGCTGCAAAAACAACTTTACTCCCACTATTTAGAGATGTTCCGGAATAATCCAATGTATCAATCGTAGTATTGGTATAAAAATGTACATCTCGTGACAGATCGATCCTTTCCAGAATGAATTTTAAATATGATTCAATATTATGGGTAGACACTTGATTGGTTTCATCAGCAGTAATAAATAAAAATTTGGCTAGACTCAATTGCCCTGTTCCCAAAATATGATTTGCAATGGTAAGAATTTCAGCCGGTTGTTTGGTTTGTTGATAGGGTGTGTAACGTTCGCTGCCTATCGCTAACAGTAAAGGATGAACGCCAGCTGCATCTACCGCATGCACTTCTTTCAAACCCGGTATTTCTTTTTGAATAGCTGAGCCTGTAATTTCATGTATCAAATTTCCAAAGCTGGTATCTTCTTGCGGCGGACGACCAACAACCGTAAAAGGCCATATCGCATTTTTCTTTGCAAACACCTTATGTACTCTCATTACAGGGAAAGGATGTTTAAGACTGTAGTAGCCTAAATGGTCTCCAAAGGGCCCTTCAGGCTTATTTTCATCCGGATATACTTCGCCTGTAATAACAAAATCAGCATCAGTACTAATCGCATATCCATCTACGTGAGTATACCTGAATCTTCTTCCACCTAACACTCCAGCAAATGTCATCTCACTGATCCCTTCCGGTAAAGGCATAACAGCTGCAACACTGTGCGATGGCGGTCCGCCGACAAATATGCTGACTTTCAAAGGCAAACCTTTTTTATTTGCTTTAGTTTGATGTACACCTATACCTCTATGCAATTGATAATGCAATCCAACTTCTTTGTTAAGTTCATATTCATTGCCGGAAAGCTGAATGCGATACATTCCAAGATTTGCATTCATGATTCCGGGCTTATCAATATCTTCTGTATATACTTGCGGTAATGTTACAAATGCTCCGCCATCTTTTGACCAATGATGTATTTGTGGCAAATCGGAAATCTGTATTTCTTCAAATAAGACAGGTTTTGAAAAAGGATCTTTTAACGGTAATGCCTTAAGTGCTGCTAATCCTGCAGCAAAATTTTTGATGGGATGTTTGATGGCTTTGATCGGATCATTTCTTAATTCGATCAATTGCTGAACCGATGATAGTGTATCTCTGAAAATAAATTTACTCCTTTCAAGCGTTCCGAAAATATTTGATACTGTTCTGAATTTACTTCCCTTTACATTTTCAAATAAGATTGCCGGCCCACCTGCTTCGTGTACACGTAAATGTATGGCTGCCATTTCAAGATATGGATCTACTTCTTCTTTGATACGAACAAGTTGCCCTGCTCTTTCAAGGTCCAGTAAACATTCTTCCAGAGATTTGTACGCCATTTAGAGTATTTGACTACAAAAGTAAAACACTAAATCGGTAGAATTGTTTTTTAATGATTATTTCAATGTTTTGATCCAGTTGGCTAACCGATCGATCCACTTATCTTTTGTAGTAGTATTCTCCAAACCAAAGCCATGACCACCTGCAGGGTATATGTGCATTTCTGCCTGAACTTTATTTTTTATACAAGCCTGATAAAATCGAATGCTGTTTTCAACCGGAACAGTTGCATCATCACCTGCATGAACAATAAATACGGGCGGGCATTCCTTTGTTACCTTCAATTCATTTGAAAATAATTCAGTCATTTCTTTTTTGGCATCTTTTCCGATCAATCTGTCACGTGAACCCTGATGTGCAATTGAATCAGCAAAACTAATAACGGGATAGATCAATATGGCAAAATCCGGTCTTACAGATATGCTATCATTGATCGTTCTTTCAGCAGTAAAATTAAAATGTGTAGCGGCAGTTGAGGCTAAATGCCCACCTGCAGAAAACCCCATGATACCAACTTGCTTTTTATCCAATTTCCATTCGACAGCATTTTTACGTACAATTCTTATTGCTTGCTGAGCATCTTGCAAAGGGCCAATCGTTTTATCGATCATAATTGTATCGTTAGGCAAACGATATTTCAAGACGAAAGCAGTAATAACCAGTTTGTTCAATTCTTTCGCAACAAAAACGCCTTCATTATCAATTGACAATCGTTGGTATCCGCCACCCGGACAAATGATCACAGACTTCCCATTCGGATGTTTTGGAAAAAAAACTGTTAGTGTTGGCTTAACGACTGTATAAATTCTTCTTGTACCATTGACTAAAATTGTTTTTTCTCCAACAGTAGCTTTTATCGAATTTGGCACAATACTATCATACAAGGGCATCTCCATATTTTTTTGTCCAAGAATATTAGTGGAAATAAACAAGATGAGTATAGAATAAAAATATTTTTTCACTTTTGTGCTCTAATTCTTTGTAATTCTAAACCAGTCAATATCTGCATAGCCTGCATCGTTGGTCTTTTTATCTCTCGTGCAGAAATAACCAATTTTAGCACCTATCCACTTGCCGGGTTCTGCAGTAAAAATATCAGGAATTTGTTTAAATACGGCTCCATCAGTACTATAATAAAGTCTGTATGATGCTCCGCCTGTTATTTTTCTAACTACATCGATCTTAAAATATATATTGTTAGATTGCATCGATTCAATAACATGTGGTACATCTCGAGCACCTTTATCAGCGCTCCGGCAAGTAGAATAACTTAAATAAATACTATCCGATACTTTTGTCAGCGTCAGGAATGTATAATCTAAACCCATTACACCAAAGCCAAATTGCTCTCCATCTATTTTCGGATGAAAAGAAAATTTAGTTGTAGCAGTAAATATTTCTGCAGGAAATTTTTGCAATAAAACATTTGGTAAAAACCAATAATTTTTCATACTGTCCGGCATGGTTGAACTATACAATCGTAATGCTCCATTTGCCTGATTAGTGAATGCCCAGGTTGCCTGTGGATTTGCCTGCCATTGCCATTGCAATCCCAATTTATTATCATTAAATTCATCGCTCTCTTGCGGTGTAACGATCGGATATACTTTTCCAACATTAGGTTTTTGATACTCAAGAACAGGTTCTCCTTTACCATCTATATCTTTATCAACACCAATGACGGGCCAGTCATTGATCCACTTCATCGGTTGCAAATGCACCACTCTTCCATAAGCCTCTTTATCCTGAAAATGTATGAACCAATTCTCTCCTGTTTTTGTATCTACCCATGCGCCTTGATGTGGCCCGTTGATCTTTGTTTTACCCTGATCCATTACAACTTTACGTTCATAAGGTCCATAAATATTTTTACTTCGTAGAACCAATTGCCATCCTGTACCTACCCCGCCGGCAGGTGCAAAAATGTAATAATAACCATTACGTTTATGGAATTTAGGCCCTTCAATCGTTGGATCCGTTTCATGTCCATCATATACCAATACGCCGGCATCGATCGTTTTATCGAACGTTGCATTTAATTGCTTTACAACGATCACCGATTTAATCCCCGCTCTACTTCCTGCATATGCATGTACCAGGTATGCTTTACCGTTATCATCCCATAGAGGACAAGGATCTATCAGTCCTTTACCTGCTTCTACCAATACCGGATCGGTCCATGGCCCTCTTATGTTTTTTGCTTTGGTAAGATAGATACCAAAATCAGGATCGGGATAATAGATATAAAATTCTTTATTGTGATAGCGAATGGCCGGAGCCCAAACGCCATTACCATGTTGTGTTTTTGAAAAATGTTCAAATGGTGGTTGACGCAACAATGCATGACCAATAATCGTCCAGTTTACTAGATCTTTTGAATGCAGGATCGGCAAACCGGGGACTGCATCAAAACTCGAAGCGATCATGTAATAATCATCGCCAACCCGTATAGCATCGGGGTCGCTATAATCTGCATGAATGATGGGATTTTTGAAAGTGCCATCGCCATTGTCCGCTACCCATACTTTCGACACATACAAGGTATCTGATGCAACAATCTTTCTTTGTATCTGTGCATTTACAGAAACAAAAAGAAACAAACCCACAAAATTGATCAATACTACTTTCATAAATTTTACCAGTAAATTGTATACAAGGCCGCTAAAATTCCACAAACAATTAATGCACCTGCTGCAAAACCCGGTGATAGTTTAAACATTTTTCTATCTACTTCCAAACCATGAGGCCGTACACCTTTTCTGTTGTCCCATAAACTGATCAGTACCATCCCAATCACACATATAGCAAATACAAAACCCATTCTATCTAAAAAAGGAATTTCATATACACCTTTATCATTTGCTTTAGAAAATCCGAATTGTGCCAAGAATGAAAGATCCATTATACCCGGCAGAAATTTAAAGAAAAGCGAAAATGCAAATCCACCGATCGTTGCAAACAGTGCAGCGTTGGATGTTGTTTTCTTCCAGAAAAAACCAAGAATAAACATGGCAAAAATACCCGGGGATACAAAGCCGGTATATTCCTGTATGTATTGGAATCCTCCTTTTTTATCGATACCCATTAACGGGGCAATGATGATTGCTATAAGCATAGCCGTTAGTACTGTCCATTTCCCTATATTTACCATCTTCTTCTCATCGGCATCAGGGTTTATTCTTTTCTTATAAATATCTAATGTAAAAATGGTAGAAATGCTGTTTGCTTTACCGGCTAACGATGCAACAATAGCAGCCGTTAAAGCCGCAAAGGCAAGTCCTTTAAGCCCTGCAGGCAATAGGTTTAACAAAACGGGGTAAGCTTTATCGGGATTTAATTCTCCACCTTGTAACATTTCGGTTTGAAAATTCCCTTGCTGATGTAATACATATGCCGCTATACCCGGAAGTACAACAATTACAGGCATCAACAATTTTAAAAATGCGGCAAATAAAATTCCACTTCTTGCAGTTTTTATATCGGCACCTAATGCTCTTTGAGTAATGTATTGGTTGCATCCCCAGTAATTCAGATTTACGATCCACATACCGCCAATCAAAATAGTAAGCCCAGGCAGATCCATATAATTAGGGTTATCTTTTTTAAAAACCATGTGAAAATGATCATCGGCATGTTCCATCAGCAATTTAAATCCATTAACAGTACCTGTCGTTCCAAATTTTTCAGAAACCAGATTCAATGCCAAATAAGTTGTAACCAATCCACCAAGAATTAAAAAGAAAACCTGAATCACATCTGTATAGCCGATCACTTTCATTCCGCCTAATGTGATAACTACAGCAAATGCAGCCAGCACATACATACAAAGTGTTGTATTGATTCCTGATATTGCATTAATGGCTAAAGCACCCAAATATAAAATTGATGTGAGGTTTACCACAACATATAATAATAACCAGAACACAGCCATGATCATTGCCACTGTTCCATTATACCGCTGATTTAAAAATTGTGGCATGGTGTATATTTTATTCTTCAGATAAACAGGAATGAAGAATATTGCAACGATCATCAATGTTGCTGCTGCCATCCACTCATAAGTTGATATAGCCAATCCCATTTTGAAACCACTCCCACTCATACCGATAAATTGCTCCGCAGAAATATTAGAAGCAATTAACGAGGCGCCGATTGCCCACCAGGTAAGTGAACCTTCTGCCAAAAAATAATCATGTGAAGCGGTTACTGTTGCTTTTTTCTTTTTTCTGTATATCCAATAACCGTAACCGGCCACTACAACAAAATAAAAAAGAAATACTAAATAGTCGAATTGGTGCAGGCTTTGCATATCGTTTGTTGTTTTAAATTATCATTAAATATAGCGATTAATAATATTCTCAAGATATTCCTGCTTACCACTGATCAACTCAGGTTCCCCATTTTCAATTGCATATGTTCTCAGATCCTCTAAGGTTAATTTTCCTGCTTTGAAAGCTTTACCTACTGAGCTATCAAAACTTGCATATCGTTCTGCTCGTATTTTTTTGTACTCCGATTTTTGTAGAATATTATCTGCAATGATCAAGGCTCTGGCGAATGTATCCATAGCACCGATATGTGCATGAAACAGATCCGCAGCATCTGTGCTGTTTCTTCTTCTTTTAGCATCAAAATTAATTCCACCCGGAGTTATCCCTCCTGCTTCTACTATGACTAACATCGCTTCTACGATCTCATTGATATTATTCGGAAACTGATCTGTATCCCAGCCATTTTGATAATCTCCTCTATTGGCATCAATACTTCCTAACACGCCTGCATCTGCAGCAACTTGCAATTCATGCTGAAATGTATGACCGGCTAGTGTTGCATGATTCACTTCTATGTTTAATTTAAAATCATCCAACAAATGATATTGCCTTAAAAATCCAATAACAGTAGCACTATCATAATCGTATTGATGTTTACTTGGTTCACAAGGTTTTGGCTCAATGAAGAATGTTCCTTTAAAACCGTTACGTCTTGCATAGTCTTTGGCAGCGTGTAAAAATATTGCAAAATGCTCTTGTTCTTTTTTCATATTGGTATTCAACAAGCTCATATAACCTTCTCTTCCTCCCCAAAAAACATAGTTCTCACCGTTTAAAGCTATCGTAGCATCTAATGCAGATTTTACTTGTGCTGCACCGTGAGTTAACACATGAAAATCCGGATTAGTAGCAGCGCCATTCATATATCTTCTATTAGAAAAGAGGTTTGCTGTTCCCCATAATAATTTTACACCACTTGCATCTTGTTTTTGTTTTAGATAAGCAGTGATCGCTTGTAATCTTTTTTCATTCTCAACAATATCATTTGTATAATCCACTGCATCTACATCATGAAAACAATAGTATGGTAGGCCTAATTTTGTAATGAATTCAAATGCTGCATCAGCTTTGTCTTTTGCTCTTTCAACAGCGTCAGTTTTTACATTCCATGGATATAAATGTGTAGGTTCACCAAAAGGATCTCCACCATTACCAACAAAGGAGTGCCAATATGCACAGGCGAAACGCAAGTACTCTTTCATAGTTTTCCCTGCAACAAGCTTATTCTCATCGTACCAGCGAAATGCAAGCGGATTATCACTTTGTAAACCTTCGTATTTTATTTGACCTATCTCTTTAAAATAAGTCGTGTCGCCTGTTACTACTTTCATTGTCCAATTATTTAATTATTGTTTAAAATTTTGTATAATTTTCTTTCCCATTTATAATATAGCGCATCATATTGATCGTGTTGCGATGGCTCTATCAACTGCAAAGGAGAAATGTTTTCAAAGGCTTGTTTTGGAGAAAATATTTTTTTCCCGATCCCTGCACCAATAGCCGCTCCAACACTTCCATCGCAATCATATATTTCTACGGGCACATCGGTTACATCAGCAAACACCTGTGTAAATACATCACTTAAAAACATATTGGCCCTTCCGGCTTTGATCACTTTCGGATGAATATTGTTTGATCGCATAATATCTAACCCATACCTGAATGCATATGCAATGCCCTCTTGTGTGGCTCTGAAAATTTCCGAAGCATTGTGTTTGTTTACAAATGAAAGATCAATATCAATTAGTTTATTTTTCAATATCCTTTCAGCTCCATTACAAAACGGAAGAATATTCAATCCATTACTGCCGGGTGTTATTGACCTTGCGGCTGTATTCATTTCGTCATAGGTAAGTCCCTTACCAAATCTTTCTTTTATCAAACGATTCATACTACCGCATCCGTTAATACATAACAATGTACCGATACGGGTTTCAACACCATGATTGACATGTGCAAAGCCATTCACTCTTGATGCAGCATCATAACTTAACTGATCACCAACGGCATATATTACTCCGGAAGTGCCGGCAGTAGCAGCTACTTCACCCGGGTTCAACACATTTAATGATAGTGCATTGTTAGGTTGATCTCCAGCTTTGTAATTTACTGTTATCCCTGATCTTAATCCTAATTCGTTGGCCACAGTTGAAGAAAGTGTTCCATGCTCTTCAAAAACATTTCGTACAGACGGAAAAAATGATTTGTCAAAACCAAAGTACTCAATTATATCTTTTGATAGCTCATTGTTCTTAAAATCCCAGAATATTCCTTCTGATAAAGCCGTAACCGTTGTAGTTATTTCTCCTGTTAATTTTGATGAGATATAATCACCCGGCAATAACACCTTATCAATTCTTGAGTATGTCAAAGGTTCATTGTGTTTCACCCAGGCCAGTTTTGATGCAGTAAAGTTTCCGGGAGAGTTCAATAAATGCGTAAGACATTCCTCTTGACCAATATCAGCAAATGCTTTATTGCCAATTTCCACAGCTCTACTATCGCACCAGATAATAGCATCCCTTAAAACTTGTTGATTTTTATCTATCAAAACCAATCCATGCATTTGGTAAGCAATTCCTATTGCACCAATATCATTTGGATGGTACAATTTTGTAGCATTGGCTTTTGTGATAACCGATTTTACATCGTCCCACCACTGCATTGGAGATTGTTCTGCCCATCCAAGTTCAAGAGATTTGATCAATCGTTCATTCTGAGGGTATTGTACGGATACCAATACTTTCTTAGTAACCGCATCTACTACGGATGCTTTAACAGAAGAGGTTCCAATATCTAAACCTAATAGTAACACAGACAATCGTTTTAATAGTACAAATTTTATAGATTCTCCTATGAAATCCTTCTACTTTATTGTTGAAAACTAAAACTATTTTAATATATTTTATACCTTTAGTAAGTTTAATGCTTAAAATAGTTACACATGAAGCCATTTATTGAAAAGCCGCCATTAACAGAAGAGATTTCCTTTCTGGCAAAAACGTACAGAACTCCCAAGTTTGAAATACCCTGGCATCAGCATATTGAATATGAATTGATCTTATTCACAGAAGGCGAAGGCGTCATTTTTATCGGCGACCATGTAGGAGATTTTAAACCGGGAGATATTTATTTTATCGGATCGAACCTGCCGCATACATTTCAAAAAACTACTAAGGACACAATTGTAAATGCCGTAGTTATTCAATTCAGGGATGATTTCTGGGGAAAAGAATTCATTAATTTACCGGAAAGCAAATCAATCAAGAAATTTTTAGAATATTCATTGAAAGGATTAAAAATTACAGGAAAACTAAAAGACACACTTACACCCCTTATCAAAGCATTAGAACACCACAAAGGATTTGTACGAATCATTAAACTATGTGAATGCCTGCAGTTATTATCAGAGAAAAAACAATTTGAAAAACTTTCGACGCAAGGTGTAAAAGATTTTACTTTTAAAAACAAAGAACGCATTGATAAAATATTTCAATACACCTTTGAAAACTTTCAAGAGAGCATTACACTAACTGATATTGCCGCTTATGCAAATATGAGTACCCCTGCATTTTGCAATTACTTTAAGAAATGTGCCAAGAAGCCTTATATCAATTTTTTAAATGAAGTACGTATAGGATATGCATGTACGCAGTTGATGGATACACAAAAAAGCATTGAATCTATTTGTTACGAAAGCGGATATAGCACACTGGCAAATTTCAATAAGCAATTTCAGAAAGTAAAAAGATCTACACCCTCTGTATATAGAAAGACTTTTATGAATAGCTTATAAAAAACTGCCCCGATAAAATCGAGGCAGTTTGTATTTTGAGAGGTTAGTTTATAAGTCTGTAATTGGTTTGTATTTTGGAACCAATGTTTTCATGATCACCCATCCAATTAAGTATACTACAGCACAAATACCGAAAATGATCATATAGCCGGTATTGATACCATTCTCTACTACTACTCCACTTTTTGTCAATGCTTTCAGTAGCTCTTCAACATTGCCAATTTTAGTACCCATTGTTGCACTTTGTTCTGTCAAAAAGGTTTTAGCTGTATCTGCATTTGCCAGTGCAGGATATTTTTCAAGCAATGATTGACCACCAACAGTACTCCAGTTTAATTGAGTAAAATCAAATAATTTACCCGAACCTTTGTTGATCAAGAAAGACCCCAAACCGCCTGCCATACCACCAATTCCGGTAATAGTTGCAATCGCATATTTAGGGAACATATCACCAACAGTTGAAAAAATATTTGCCGACCATGATTGGTGTGCAGCACATGCAATACCAATAACCAAAATAGGTATCCATACAGATATGTGACCTAAAGGTTGAGCTAATAAAGCTAACAGTGGAAAGAATGCAAATATCAACATTGCTCTCATCCTTCCTGCATAAGGATCCATTCCTTTTTTATCAACAAAATAACTTGGTAACCAACCACCAATTAAAGACAAAAGCGTAATAGCATATAATGTAAAAATTTGTGGACGGCTCTCCAAAGAATTCAATCCGTACACCGAGCTCAGGTAAGCCGGCGTCCAAAATAAAAAGAACCACCATACACCATCAGTCAAAAATTTACCAATTACAAATGCCCATGTTTGTTTGTATTTAAATGCCTTACCAATTGTTATTTTCTTACCGGCAGATACATCTGCGGCATTGATAGCAGGATCTTCATCTTGTTGAATATAGGTAAGTTCGGCCGCATTCACTTTAGGATGTACTTCCGGTTTTTTGTAAACCAGTATCCAAAATAGCATCCATACAAAGCCCAGTGCACCAATTATAATGAATGACATTTCCCAACCATACGCTTCCGCAATAACGGGAATGGTTAGAGGTGCAGCCAACGCTCCGATAGTTGCGCCGGCATTAAAAACGCTCGTAGCAAATGCTCTTGCTTTTTTTGGAAAATATTCTGCAGTTGATTTTATGGCAGCAGGAAAGTTACCTGCTTCACCAAGCGCTAATACAATTCTGGCTACTATAAACAATGAAACACTTGTTGAAGTGATCAATGCTATATCGCTTACAGATTTTAAAGCTTCTTTTGCTCCATGAAAACCTACAAACCATTTTCCTGCCAATATACCCGAAGTGGCAATACCACAATAAGCATGTAAGCAAGCACCTATCGACCAAATACCTATTGCCCACAAAAATCCTTTTTTTGTATCCATGTAATCAACAAATCTACCGGCAAGCAACATTGATACAGCATAGGCAATAGAAAATATCGCTGTGATATTTCCATAGTCACTATTATTCCAATGAAACTCAGGAACAATAAAATCTTTCCATGTAAGCGATAGCACTTGTCTATCTAAGTAATTAATTGTTGTAGCAAAAAATAACATTGAACAAATTACCCAACGGTAGTTTGTCATTTTTGTGGTTCCATTTGGCATTTGCTGATCGTTTTTTTAGTTTCAAAAGTTCAATATGTTTAAAAGGTTTCAAAGGTTTAATAGGTTTAATAGGTTAAAGAAGTTTATGAAGTTCGCTCAACTTGTTAAACCTATTAAACGTCTTAAACTTCTTTAACCTTTTACAGCTTTTACAGTTTCCAATACTTCTTTCGTTAATTTCTCGATCGTTGCATAATCCTTCGCTTCCATCAATCCTTTGCTGATCAATTTACTTCCCATACCTACACAAGATACACCTGCTTTAAACCATGCACCGATGTTTTCCTTTGTGGTATTAACACCACCTGTTGGCATGAAGATCAAATTCGGGAACAATTCTTTGATAGCACTCATAAAATCCGGTCCCAAAATATTACCCGGGAATAATTTTACAAATTTTGCACCTAGTGTTTCAGCGGCGATGATCTCAGTCGGAGTCATACAACCCGGCACCCAAAGCATATCATTTTTATCGGCCACTTTTGCAACACTTTCAACCAAACCCGGACAAATTAAATAATCTGTACCGGCATCCACAAAAGCCTGCGCCATTTCACCATTTTTCATAGTTCCTATACCTAAGTACATACCTTTTAACTCTTCTTCACACAATTTCTTCATTGCTTTAAAGTTCGCTAAAGCAGCTTCGCCCCTGTTGGTGTACTCAACCGTACGTACACCGGCACTATATAAAGCTCTTAAAATTTGCAGACTTACTTCAGTATCTTTATTGAAGTATAACGGTAAAACACCCTGATCTTTGATTACTTGTAATAACTCTTCTTTTTTTGCCATGACAATAGAAAGGATTAATCGTTTAAAAATGACAGCAATGTTATCTCAAATACCCTAGATTACGGGATATTTTTACGCAATCGTTATCGTAGTTTTTAGTTGCTATTGTTGAAAATATAAAAGAAATTTGCACTCCAATTTAGTCAATTTTATACACACATTTAAAAAATCTTAAACGATCATGCCAAAAAAAGTCGTAACACTTGGAGAGATCATGCTCCGCTTATCTACTCCTGATTTCAAAAGATTTGTACAAGCTGATACATTTGATATTACATACGGTGGTGGTGAAGCCAACGTTTCTGCTGCAATCTGTAACTACGGAGAGCAAGGTGTTTTTGTAAGTAAAGTACCAAACAATCCAATCGGACAGGCCGCTATCAATCATTTACGCCGTTATGGTGTAGATACACAATTCGTTGCCCGTGGTGGCGACAGACTTGGTATTTACTTCCTTGAAACAGGTGCTTCAATGAGAGCATCTCAGGTTGTTTATGACAGAGCACATGCTTCAATTGCTGAAGTTGATGCTAGCGAATTCGATTGGGATAAAATATTTGATGGTGCTGATTGGTTCCATACAACAGGTATCACGCCAGCTTTAAGTGATAGAGCTGCTGCTTTAACATTAGCTGCTTTAAAAGCTGCAAGAGCAAAAGGCATCACAACTTCTATCGATCTTAACTTCCGTAAAAAATTATGGACTAAAGAAAAAGCTCGTGAAGTAATGACTCAGCTTTGCGAATTTGTTGATGTATGTATCGGTAACGAAGAAGATGCTGATCTATGTCTTGGTTTCAAAGCTGCTAATACAGATGTAACCAAAGGTGAATTGAACCTTGATGGCTTCAAAGATGTATTCCAACAAATGAAAGCGAAATTTGGTTTCAAATTCATCGCATCTTCATTACGTGAAAGCCACAGTGCTTCTGATAACGGATGGAGTGCACTGGTATATGATGGTACAGAATTCTACCACACAAAAGAATACGCTGTGCGTATTGTTGACCGTGTAGGTAGTGGTGATAGCTTTGCAAGCGGTTTGATCTATGGTTTGGTTACAGGTATGAAAATGAGTGACGCTGCTGAATTCGGTGTTGCTGCTTCTGCTTTGAAACACACGATCCCTGGTGATTTGAACCATGCTACACTTGCTGAAGTGAAAGACCTTGTAAAAGGTGATGGTTCCGGCCGTGTTCAACGTTAATATTATTGAACGATAATGTTTCTTATATTGATCCGCCCTGTTAATTCAGGGCGGATTTTTTTACACCCGGTCTGACGGTCTCCGTCTGACCGTAAACTAATTAGTCTCCACGGAAAGTGAATGCATCCTATATTCAAAGACTGCTAATTCTGTTAATTCTGATTCAGACAATTTTGCAACAAACTTCAGTACTACTATTAAGCATCGTTGTGTCACTCACTTGTACGGCATACCGTTATTGAACTTTTATTGGAGTTTTTTATCTGACACTATGATTAAACATTTATGTTGAATATTATTCATAGTGGTTAAATCATTAAATTTGAGTAGATGAAATAAAATTGCCCGATCCTTATGCTGCAATTACAAAAATTCAAAATGAAAAAATTCATTGTATTAATAATTATACCTTTTCTTTTTTCTTGCTCAATTAACTCAAATGAGGATAAAAATAAGGAAGAAAATAAAATTGAAAAGCCTATCGTCGTTAAGAAGAGATTTTTGGCAAGACCCAATTATAAGATGGAATATCCAGACAATTGGACAATCGATTCAACAGACTCAGATTATGACATTGATACCTATTTCAGCTTAAATTCTCCATCAAATGGGGCGTTTGCTTCATTTATGTTCATTAACACTAAAGTAGATGAACAGGAACATTTAGATCTACATATAAAAGAACAATTAAAAGTAACAATGAAAAATGGCACAGTTTCATATTTTGAAAAATGGGGTGATTATATTGGCCATGGCGCAACGATCAGGGGGAAATTGCTTGGAATATTTAAAGGAGACCTAAAGATATTTGTTCATTCTAATGACACAAGTTCATTTTTAATTCTCTCTCAATTAAGTGATGAAGATAAATTAAAAGACGAAGAAGGATTAAAATTGATTGAATCTTCATTTCGAACGAAATAAAAACTTGCATCCAAATGACGAAAAAATTGAATTTTACAAAAGCCGTGGCGCAACCATTGATGATGTTGAAATAAATTGCGACCTTAAGCTATAGATTTACTCAGTTATTAATACAGACTAAACAATTCTTAATAATATTTAAGCCATTGTTAATAACCATTAAGCATTTCTTTATATCGTTTAAACAGTGCTAAGTAACCTTAAATATTTGACAAGCTTCCAAATCCTTTGATTTTCCCTTTCCACCCTATAACTTTGCCCTTCAAACTTTATAAACAACTTAAATTCCAAAACGATGATCGTTGATTCCATCCAAAACGCCGACAAATATTTTTCAATGCATCCAAAATTTGCAAAAGCATTTGAATACATCCGCAGCTTAGATTTTGATAATTTACCTGTAAGTAAATTTGAAGTAGAAGGTAGAGAGATACACGGATTTGTATCAGAAAAAGAAGGTGCTACCAGAGAAACCACCAAATTCGAATCTCATAAGAATTATATCGACATACAGGTTTGTCCTGCCGGCAGCGAAGAATATGGCTGGAAACCTTTACACGATTGTGTTCCATCTATTGATGGTTACTTAACCGAAAAAGATGCTTTCTACTATAAGGAAACTGCAGCGATCAACTTCACCATTAAGAAAGGAGAATTTGCTATTTTCTATCCTGAAGATGTACACTCTGCAGGTGTTGGCGAAGGCATTGTTAAAAAATTAGTATTGAAAGTAAAAATTTAATTCAATTGCCGGTAAGATGGGGATATGAAAATATCCCCCATCTTACCGGTAATTTTTTATTCCGATTTTATTGCTTCTACATCCTTTTCATTGATAAGAAAATAAATACTCCCTTCCCATTTTACATTAGCATCCCATTCAGTATTTTCAGAATAAGGCACTTCAAGTATTGAAGTTTTTTCAAACACATTGCCATTATACTTATGCTGGTAAACCGCAATTTGATACATCCTTAATTTATTCATTTTCGCATCTACTACAGCCTCATCACCTTCGCCATCATACATTGCTGAAGGCCAACCTGAAGAAGAACATTTGCTTTGAACATCTTCAAACTTGCTCAAACCGATCTGTTCTATAATTTCATCTCTTGTTTCGGTAAAATAATTGCTACCTAAAAGATAAATGGCTCTACTTCCCCAACTCTTCACTTTAACCAAAACTTTTTGTTTGTCGGTTGTATCAACCGATACAACTACTGACACATCGGCTTTAGCTATTTGTGTGGCAGATAAAAAAATGAACGACAGAATGATCAATTTTTTCATATAAAATATTTTCAGCAAAGTAATTCTTTTGCATAACGCTTCTTATACCGTTGATTGGGTATTTTTAAAACACAAAGCCCCGACGATTAAGTCGGGGCTTTAATTATTTCTATAAGAATGATCAATAGATCACTTTGATAGTTTCTTTTGTTCTATCAGGCTTCAGCAATTCTAAATGATAGATCCCTTTAGCAGTTACCTGTCCAACCACAAATGATGTATTGGTTCCGGATACTACCTTTTGTTTGGTAAACATCACTTGTCCTATACTGTTATACAAAGTAAACTTATAGGTCCCTTCAGGCATATTTGATAATTGCAATGTTATTATTCCGTCTTTAACCGGATTTTGCTGAAGTGCTACAGCAGGTTGTGCATTTGTCTTTTTAACGTTTACAATACTACTGTACTTCACAACATTTGTATTTGAAACGCTCAAAATACGATAATACGTAACCCCGGTTAGAACAGTTGCGTCTGCAAAGTTGTACTGTCCATTACCATTTGCAGCAAGTGTGGCAGCTTTCACAAAATTTACCCCATCAACAGAACGTTCAACAATGTACTGTTTGATATTGGTTTCGTTTTCTACTTTCCATTCCACGTTAGCAGTACCGTTACTCAACGACGCAGCAACAGTTGTAAACGTAACTGGTACTGTTCCTAATTCAGGCAATTTAAATACAATTTTAAACCTGTTGATATCAACACTTCCTGCATCATTATCAGTTTCAAAATTATGCATAGAAGTACCTTCTGTAGATATCACGTAGGTTTCTTTCAGATATTTATCTATTAAGTAGGCTGTAATTTCAGGTTTGAAATTTTTACCAATAAATTGTAGCTGATAAGTAAAATTATTATCAAGTCTGTTCATTTGCAGGAAGATAGTATCTTCTATAGCAATACTTTCTCTTCTTTCAATAGCTAGTATGCTATCATTTCTCAAAAGACTGATTTTCTCTCTTGTTTGGAATGTCAGCATTTTCTTAGAATCTTCACTACCTACTTCATTGCTATATTGATCTGCATAAAGCGTAGCAACACCATCTGCCAGTATCGGAGTACCTTGCCCGTCTATATATACAAGATTGGTATAGAAAGCCGACACATCTGAAGTTGATCCACTTCCGGTTGGTCTGCTGGCTAGCCCTACAGTTGTGCTGGTTGTTTTTTTGTCAGATTCATGAATGATAAAGCTAGAAGCACCATAAGTATTATCGATCATAAACGCCCCACCTGATTCTATTGTACCATCTGTAGTGTATGAACTGATACCCGTATTATACGGAGCTGTATTTACATAAGGTACATATGTAAACGTATTATTTCCATTGCTGGAGAAAGTAACAAAGCCTCCTACATTTTTACTACCCAATAATTTAGGATCCCATAAATAATATGTTCTGCCGGTACCACCTGCTGACCCCATAATAACTCCGCCATAATCTGCTCCGGCCAAACTAATAGACGAAGGATATGGATTACTTAATAATTGTTTATTGGCTACAATGGATGTGCTTACATCTCCAACATTTATTTTTCCTCTGATACGCAGGTTAGCTCCACCGGTTGTATTGATATAAGCACTTGATACTACTATACTTCTATCACCTCTCACAAATAACATATAAGCTTTGTAATCGGTGATTGCCGTACTACCGTTCAGTGCACTTGGTACCGACCACAATCCCGATCCCGGATTCATTTTATAGATAGACGGATTAGCCGTTGAACCTGCATCAAAACCGGTAGCATTATTCGTACTACCAATACCGTTAGTTATATGTGTCCCGTATGTCGGATTCGGGTTGGTTGAAGCTGTTATATCGGTTGTTGTAGTTGTCGGCACGGCTCCTTCCTGCCATGACGAAGCAATTGACGGAGCATTGGTTGCGCTGATCGGCACACCCATTAAACGCCACCTTCTACCGGAATACGGTGTTTGCATTGGCAAATACCTTTCAATATTAAAACGACCTGTACCATAAGTAATATTGCCGGAAGGGATAGGTGTACGACCGATATAAGCCGTAAAGCTATTATCGGAATGTAATACAATATCAAAATTACCCAAAGCCAATGCTGTACCATCACTTACCGTAGGGCTATTGCCAAGCGTTACCGCTCTGTAAACAGTATCGCTGCCGATCAATGTTTTTGTACCACCATTCTTAAATCCAACATTATAGAAAGCAAATGCCGGAATATTTTGTGCAGCACCTGAACCATTGAAATCAACCGTACTACCTGTAATAGTATAAGCCTGGGTAGGGAAATTAGGGGTAAATGTGGAAGCAATACCTACTGTTCCGGAACTTGGTAATATACGAGCTCCAGTTGAAGATGATGTCAGATTATAATAATTAACTGCACGTACAGTTTGTGCATTTGCTCCTGTTCCATTACCATTTAAGATCACCGTACCACCTGAAAGACTATACGTACCCGTTAGTTCCGGTTGTGTTACGGCATTTTTAGACACCTGTAAACTACCGCCTGTCATTGTTAGATCGCCTCCACCATCCAGTGTATTGGTCTGAGCATTTAACAACCCGTTGCTTATTGTCAATGTTCCTGAAGTAGGAATACTCATGTTTCTGCTCATAGTAACACCGCCACCAACGCCGGTTTTATTAACAGTTACATTGAACAGATCCATCGTTCCACTGCCCGAAATCGTTTGTGGAGATGTTTGTATACCTGTAAGCTTAAGTATACCTGTACTTCCTCCATTATTTGTTAATGTACCATTAATGGTCACATTGCCCTGCACATCATATCCTACCCCATAAGTAGAAGCCAGGTTACTCACATTCGTTAATGATGAACCGGATCTTACTATCAGATCTCCTGCAACTGAAATACCCGCTGCATTAGTATTATCATTGATAAGACCTGTTACGGTTCCCGATCCTGTACCACCTATATCCAGGTTACCCTTTACCGTTATAACAGTATTTCCTGTTAGCTTGGTACTGAACGTTGACGGAGTCCAAGCGCCTGAATTACTTTCGAATATTAAATTCGGATAAACTGCATTACTGCTGGTCAAACTAATTTGTGTACTGGCTCCAGTATACCTTAATATCCAATTGGCTGTAGAAGGCATTGCAGTAGCAATCGTTCCTTCATAATTGTTTTGAAAAACACTGCTGCTTGAACTATTTGTTTTCACAAACGAACCGGAAGCACCTATTGACCATGTTGCTCCTCCACTGAATGAGGTGTTGTTAGACGAATTGGTACTATCTATCAATGTACCTAAAACACTCATGTCTGCGCCTGCTGCACCATTATTAATTGTAAGTGTGGTGGTAGATGGTATTTTTAAAGTACCACCACTTTGTATCACCAACTGATCAACTGTGAATGTAGATGGGTTTAATACCATCGTCGTTCCGCTTTCTATCGAAATATAATCTGAATTGGTAACTGTTGGATAGGTACAAGCGGATCCATACGGCCCACCGACAGCTGTTGCCATTTGCCAATTACTTGCCGATGTCCAGTTACCACCTGCACCGGTGGTTCTGAAATATCGATCTGCATTCAGCGTAAACTGTGCTGCATTCGAATACTTCTCACAACTTGCATCTGTAGTATAGCAATAGAATTGATAATTATTGATATTGGTAAGATCGCCTGTGATAGAAAGTGATATGCCATCTGCCCCGGCAATAGTTGTACCGGCAAATGCACCGGAACCGGCTCCGTTACTAAGTGATGTCCAGCCTGTACCCGTTGTTCCGTTTTGATAATACCAGTTATACAACAAACCCGATGCAGGAGTTGTTGTAACCGACATCGTAACTGAACAAGCATTTACATCCGATGGTGAAGAGATCGTTATTGCTACAGCAGGAGTAAATGAACCGATATTAGTTGTATTCTGCGTTACCGGCTCCGAAGTAATGGTCCATTGTGCAGAATTATAAGTTGCAGTTGGCGACAATACACTTGTCAATCGCTTATAGTTATACCCAACATAATTCGGAGTAACAACCCTGTCAATAACAGTACCGTCTTTCAAAAGTCTGATTTCATCATTATCATTAAAACCATTAGAAGTACCTTGTGCTGTTGCCGTGGCAAGTCCTCCATTTGCACCAGCATAATAAACCTTAATTCCTCCGGGAGCAATTGTTCCTGAGATGTCAACAGATTGCACCGTACCCGATGGACTACCATCATTATACACTTGTATAGTATAGTTATTTGGTGTATTCAGATTAATTGTATTTGATGTACCATTATAAACTTCGATATAATGATTATTACCCGATACAGGATCCGAAATTTCAGTAATGATCAGATCAGTGTATGCACCTGCACCGCTACAGGTACCTGCCTGATTTAATGAAGTAAAGCTGCTTGAAGTTTTATAAGTACAGGAAGCATTATCCGTAATTGCTATAACACCTGTTCCTGCAGCTGAAGGCACTTCTACATTTAATTGTGTACTGCTAACGATTGTATATGTAGCAGTAACACCATTGATCGTTACAGCGGTAGTATTTGAAAATCCGGTACCAACAACATTTATTATAGTACCCGCCGGTCCGGTAGATGGATAAAAATTAGTAACTGAGGCCTGTGGTGTACAAGGTGCGACTATAGCTAAAGTGTAATCCTCAGTTTCTCCATAGGTAGCTGCGCCACAAGGATCGGTCTCATCAGCGTAAGTCAGTCTTACTCTCAACCTAGTATTACCCGTAGTAGCAGTAGATGGTATTGTTATGTTATATGCGCCTGATGCACCATTGTTATTTATCGATACCATTGTCTCCCCTGCGTCAGCAAAATCTCCATCAGCATTCCAGTCTGCCCAAACTCTTATATCGTTATTGGTCCAACTTGCCAAAGGATCTGTTGCTTTACCAACACTTACGCTCAATGAATATGTTTGCCCTTTAATTACACTTGTTGAGGTTGCAGAATAATCAGAATACCCTGTGGTACCAGATGTTATTCCACAAACATAATTAGCCGATGTATTATTGATGGTGTTAAATGTGACATTATAAATAAATTCGTCACAAGCCAATGTAATAGATGGTACGCAATAAGTTTGTACCGTTAAAGTTGCAGCACCAGATGTTTGAATAGCACAATTGTATGAGCTTACAATACACCTGTACTGGTTTGTACTCATTGACAGTATTGGATTGATCACACTCAATGTTGCCGTACCTGTACCGGAGAAATAACCTCCGTCACTGATATTTGTAAAAGCACCTGCTCCCACTTTTTCCTGCCATTGATAAGTAAGCGGTGAACCTGTTGCTGTCACAGTAAATGTAGCAGTTTGACTCACAGAAGTAAGTACATTTGAAGGCGATGTTGTTATGGAAGGCACTGCCGCAATACCAAGCTGAGCTGCACTTGTATAAATAGTGCATCCTCCGCTGATGATCTTACATCTGTAGTAATAAGATGAAACCGAAGAAATTCCGCTTATACTTAATGTACCCGTAGTTGCATTTGTATAAGTAACTCCTGAAGGAGTTGAATTGGCAACATTTGACCATAAGGAACCTACGGCGTTGGTTGCCGCCATTTCCCATTGATAGGTTGGCGAACCCGAAGATGTCGCTGCTGTAAATTGGATCGTTGTACTTACACAACCGGTTTGAGCAGTAGGTTGTGTTGTTACGGTAGGTTGTGTACAACCGGTTCCACAAGTAATATTGATATCATCTAAACGCCAAAGCGTTGTAGATGTTGAAACTTTTTGAAATTGAACCCATACATTCGGATAAGACGAATAACCACCAAAGTTTACTGTGTATTGAGCATATGTATTTCCCGGCACCTGAATATTAGGGCTTGTACCATTTTCATCGTAAATAGCTATGGTAGTAAATGGCCCTGTTTGCGATACAGTAGAAACATTCACATACATAACTTTATCAGAGCTGGTATTAGTTCTACCCAAATAGAAGGTCATGCTTTGTGGATAGGCTGAGGCAGGTAATGTTAATGTTCCGTTAGCAGGCTGAAAAATAGCGGCCGCAGGGCTTGTAACATAATCTGCAGCTGTAGTACTCCTGGCACAATTGGTTGCAAGCCATCCTGCAGGAGGAAATGTTGCACTAGTAAAACTTTCCAATAAACACTTTACTGTTAAAGTAGCAGGTGTAGATGGTGTTGTTACCTGCGTACAGCTGGTAAGACCAGTAAGTATACATTGATAAGTATATCCACTATAACTATTAGGCACACTAGTTAAGTTAAGCGTAGCACTGTTAGAACCGGAGTATACAGCATCATCTACAACATTATTGAACCCACTACCTGTATTTACCTGCCATTGATATCCACCCGAAGCAACATTTGATGCTGTTACAGAAAAAGATGTATTTGAACCGGCCGAGATCGTTACAGATGAAGGAGGAGTAGTAATAGATATTTTTGGATTAACTGTTATTCCAAGACTGGTTGTAGAACTATTACATCCACTCACCGTAGTATACACATTCAAATTTCCCGAAGTGGCCGTTGCGCCGTAATTTATTGTGATAGAATTCGTACTTCCATTGATACTACCTCCCGTTCCGGTATAGGCCCAGGTATAAGTACCTCCTGAATTGTTTACAATGTATGCTACACCACTAATACTTTGACAGGTTGTTGTGGTACTTGTAGAAAAAGATGGAGCAGACGGAATTGGGTTAACCGTTTCCGTTATAGTATTAGAGTTAACCGGATTAGCAGTTAAACATCCTGTACCACCTGTTACAGTCATTCTTGCATATATCTGATCATTATTATTTAATGTATTTGAAGTAAATGTGGCAGTCGGAGCTCCCTGTGATACACCATTCAAAAACCATTCGTAAGTATTTGGGCCAGTTACTGAACCACCACCGAGGTTAGTTGGTGTACCGGGTGTAAAAGTCACAGACGTGCCAAAACAAATAGCGCCGCTCGGCGAAGCAGTTATCGTTACTGCCGGCGTCAGCAATGGATTAACTGTAACTGCTATCGTTCTTGCTGATGCACTTGCTCCGCAACCATTATTGGCATACACTGTCAATGTACCGGATGTTGCATTGCTGGCAAAATCAACTGTTACTGAACGTGTAGTACCACTATTAATTGTTGCATTAGACCCACCAACATAACTCCATGAATAATCTGATGTGGCATCGGCCGCAAACGGCACTTCATAAGCTACACCCGATGTGCCTGCACATAGCGTACTTGTGCTTGTAGTAAACGCTCCCGGTTGTGCAGGAAGTGGATTTACGGTTACAGCATATGTCGCGGCCGTACTTGCTGCACAACCTCCTGTTGCTGCAGTAACTTCTACCTGTCCGCTTGTTGCTGAACTTGAAAAACTATACGTTATTGAATTGCCTGACCCTGATAATGTTGCTCCCGTACCTCCTGTATAACTCCATGCATAGGTTACACCTGCAACATTTGTTACACTGTAAGCAACAGTATTTTGTCCCTGACAAACAGTGGCTGTTCCAGTTAAACCTGTAGGTGTTGAAGCCGGAGCATTCACCGTAATGCTATTGGATGAGGTTGCACTTGCTGCTGTACATGAATTATCGGTATAGTTTACCGTTACTGTTTTACTGCCTGCAGTAGTATATCGAACTGTTACAGTATTATCGCTTGTGCCACCCCCTGATTGTATCGTAGCATCACCGGGAATAGTCCATACATAATTTGATTTACCCGATTGTGTGGTGTAAACAAGATCTGTACCGGTACAACTCGGACTACTTGGCTGTGCAGTAAATGTTGGTGCAACCAAAGTAACTGTAGTAGCTGTAGAAGATGTTGCTGACGCAGCCGGACAACCACCCTTTGTATAATTGATGGTAACCGTTTTACTGCCGGCATCTGTATATTTTAATGTTACAGTACTACTCCCCGTACCAATACCACCCGAAGTTATAGAATAAGTATTCGGTACATTCCAGATAAAATTACTTTCGCCTCCGGATGTAGCAATTGTATAAGTAAGATCTGTATTGGCACAGGCGGCTGCCCCGGGTTGTGCAGAAAATGCCACTGTTGGCCTTGCAGTAACAACAAGCGGATTGGTTAGATTTACTGTAAAATTTGTATTACAGGAACTGTTGGTAATTTTTGTTATCTGCAGCACTTTGCCATTATCGGTGGCATATACCAGGTTTCTTGTTGTAAAACTTGCATTACCCGAAGCATCTGCAGCTATACCGGTTACCTGAGTTGCAGCAACACCATCGATCGTGTAATCAATTGCGTTATTGGTACTATTGGCAACCAGGCCTGTTAAATTGATGGTTGCACCTGCGCCATCACAAACTGTAGCTGCTGCTTGAGATGCAGCTGTTAAAGTTGGGTTAGCACAAGCTGCAACAGGAACAATTTCACCTCCTGCAATTTGAGTAGCGTTACCGGGGTATGTGCCTCCTGAAAAAGTTATTTTAGCAAGTTGTGCGGCAGTTAAAGTACTTCCACAAAAAATTCTACCATTTGTTCCGGCAGCACCATAAGCAGTACCAGTCCAACCGGTTATAGTTAACGTTGCTGATGAAGATGTAAAACTGGCAGGAGCACTACTAAAAGTAAGCGAATGAGAAGATGCAGCTAAAGTAATTGAAGATGAACCGGCAGAAAGATCTAAAGCGCCTACTGTTTCATTGAAGCCACCCGTACTTAACGTACCACCAGCAAATGTAAGACCACCTGCATCAGCTAAAACCCCGGATGCACCAAATGCTAAAGTACCCGCTGAAATGGTAGTACCACCGTTATATGTATTAGCTCCGGACAATGTTAGAACACCGGCACCTGAACCACCTTTCGTTAAGCTTTTGCTGGAACCGCTAATTATTGAACTTATGGTAATACCCCCTGCACCATCAATACTTATTACATTGGTTGTGGTATTGGCCAATGCAATATTCATTGTTTTTCCGGAACCCGTTTCATTATTTTGTAAGGTCATTAGAAAACCACAATTGTTTCTAAGAATTACATTTGAAACACTATTGATCGTTGTGCCATTTAAAGTTAATGTACCAGCTGTGGTGGAAGAATTACCTATTGTGAGGGCCCTTGTTCTTGCTGAAGTAATTTCGATTGAACCTATGGAAAGCTGTAACGTATTCATATTAATCCCGGCAGTAGTAGCTGAACCTGTGTTTTGAAATTGTGCCACACTTGAAGTTGTCCATGCCCCGAATGCTGTACTGGGTGACCAGTTAGCTGCGGTGTACCATGCTGTTGCCGCCGCCCCATTAGCCCAAACTATTTGACCAACAAGATTTTTCGTACCAAAAAATAAAACAAAACAAAATATTAGAAAGTAGAATTTCTTCATAAAATATTATTCTTTCGTGTTTCTTTCACACAACAGGCTTTACGTTAAGGTAAGACGTACATAACAACGAAAAGGTTGTTTATACCAAAGGTTTTCGAAAAAATAAGGATTATGAAATAAAAAGACTGTACGAATTTACAGAAAAAACCGCATCTAAGCAAGTTTATTATTAACAAATCATTAAATTATGTGGATACAAAATGCTTTTTTTACACTAGGGAAAGAAATTTCTGCATTTTTTGCAAAAAATAAAACAAATTGATGATATGAATCCTGCTAAAAACGATTAAATATTCAACTTAATTAACATATCTATGTAATGGAGAACTAACGAAGAAGACTGTACGACGAAAGCTTACTATTTCACCATAATTTTTATAACCGACTTACTGCCGGCGGGTGAAGCTACAGTGAGCAAGTAAACACCGGCATTCAGTTTTTTTCCGGGACGTATAATATGTGCGCCATTGCTGCCAAGATGTTGCACAGTGGTTGAGTAAAGTGATTCGCCTTTTATGGTGGATAGTTCTATCAAATATGCTCCTGCCAGAGCCGTATTCAATTTCAATCCAATAACATTATTGGTAACAGGATTAGGGAACACATATAATTGCGGTGTATTTTTTAACACAGCAATTTTTATAGGATCGCTGTATGCCTTCACTCCTGCTTTACTGGTACTTAATATTCTGTAGTAATAATTTTTACCCGATGCCACATTCCCGTCGATGAAGCTATACGTTACCGGTAGTGTACTGTTGCCACTACTTAATTGCGTTGCTACTTGTTCGTAATGTACACTGTCGGTAGATCTTTCAACAGCATAGTCATACAAATTGTATTCACCGGCTACCGTCCAGGTTATTCCAATATCAGTATTTTGTAGATCAGCTTTCACCTCTGTAAATTTTACAGAAGGTTTAAATACCAGTTTAAATCTTTCTCTATTGTACGATGCCGGGTTGGTATTGAATGAAAAACCCACTCTGACTGTATCTTTTAAACTAACCGGCGTAATGGTATTCAGATAACCATCTTCAAGAAAAGCAGCCAGGTTATTACGATCCATACTATCTGCCTTAATTTCAAAAATATAATTCTTCAGTTGCACGGTAGCAAGATTGAAGAAAATGGTATCGGTACCATCTTTGGGAATAGTTTTTCTTCTTTCAATAGACAATAATTTACCGTCTCTTCTGGAGGAAAAACTTTCATTGAAGTTTGATAGTTTGAGTGCATCTCTCTCATTTACATCATTCGAGTATTCATCGCCGTAAGTAATTAAAATACCGTCGTTTGTTGATATCGTATTGTCGGCATTAACAGCCAACAGGTTTACCCTTGTTCTTGCCGGACGAAACATGGCATTGTTAACATGTGTTGTCTTGGCCGTTTCATCAATAACAATATCTCCTGTAAAATTCACTACAAAAGCAGCTCCTGACTCAATTACACCATTGGCAGAAATAGCACCTGTGTAGGCTGTAACCGGTATGGAGTCAGTAATAATCCTGTCATAACTGCTACCATTATACGAAAAAGTTACCCAGGCACCAACATTGTACGACCCTGTGAGTGCAGGATCCCACAAATAATATGTATCTCCGGTAAATCCACTTGCCAAAGCGATCTGGTGAAAATCGATAGCTGAAGCATACGGATTACCAATAACGGTATTACCCGATGCTGTGATGGTTTGAGGACCTGTTTTAAGGCGACCGCTCGATCGCAAGGTTGTATTGTCTGCAACCAAGTTAGTGCCCTGCGTAAGATCCAAAGCTCTTGACCCTCTTACAAATAACATGTATCCCTGCCTGTCGGTTACTTTAGTTGTATACAGGCTACTGCTTACATTCTGCCATGCTGAACCGGTGTAATATTTTAAAGAAGCATTGCCTGAAGTATTTGCATCATAACCGAATCCTGTAGCGCCTCCACTTATATGCGTTCCGTATCCCGGGTAAGGGTTGTAGGCTGATGCAATAGGCTCTGCTCCCATCGGTGATTTAGGTGTAGCCCCCTCCTGCCATGCTGCATTAATCGATTGCCCTGTAGCAGCCTCTGTCGGTGATGTGAGCAAACGCCATGCTCTATGAGCTGGAATATATCTTTCAATAATAAACTTACCGGTACCGGTATAACCAAAGCTACCGCCTACCTGCCCTACGCTTGCTGTAGCGCCAGATGTAGATTTCAATGTAATGTCAGCGTTATTCAAATTAACAGTGCCCGATGTTGGGGTAAGTGTACCTGTTAGTGAGAAAGATTGTGATATGGTTAAACCGGCAGCGTTGTTCACAATAAAGTTATTCATTGCCGATACGGAACCGCTTCCTGAAAACAGTTGTGCAGCCGACCCATTAAATCTGATCGTACCGTTGTTAGTAAGTGTACTATTATTTTGATAGACCCCTGTTACATTTAAAGTTCCTGTACTGTTTATCGTAACAGAACTTCCCACACCCGTAATAATATTTTTTGCATTAGCCGTTGCCGTTATGATAGGATAAGGCAGCGATCCTCCCAGCAACGGAACAACTACTTTCGATGAAGAATTTGGAACGGTTCCTGTACTCCAGTTTGTTCCGGTAGCCCAATCATCTGAGGTAGTACCGTTCCAGATAATATCGCCGCTATATGTAAGATCCACTTCATCGGCACCAATATCGGGTGCAGATGCGCCACCCCTTACAGAGCCTGTTGGGCCCTGACGGGTATCATTATCAAAATCGACCGTTGTACCACTTATAACAACACCTCTGCTTTCAATATTGCTTACATAACCTCCGGCAATCAATGTTGCGTTGGTAGTATCAATGTGCAAATTACCGGCGGAGGTACTTACAAATGGCACAAACTCTCCAGTATAACTTGAGCTTTCACCGCTAACTGCTGTTTGCCATGCAGCAAAAGTTTTATCTCCTGTTACTAATGTAGCCCCCCATAAACCTAGAGAACTTGCATACGAACAGTTGAGGATATTATTATCTGAAGTAAAACCTGTGGTTGTATTTGTTTTATTAGCAATAGCATAAAAACTTGGCGAGCCTGCTCCTTTGGAACGCTCCATCACCAGTATATTATTTTTTATGATTGCAGAACCGGCTCCACAATTATAATGTAGAGCTGCACCATAGCTATCACTTGCACCTGTACCACCGATATAAATACTATTGTAAATGTAATTTCGAGTGCCCGATATCAATCCTGTATCACGTACACCTTCCATTAAAACGGCATTTGTATTTGAGCTATTGGTAAGGCTGACCATATTGTTGGAAAAATTCCAACTCCCGCCATTGGTTACATATCCAGAAATCAGTCCGCTACTATTAACATTCGTATTTGTAAGATCGTAAATAATATTTTTTGAAACAGTTCCTCCCGAGCCGGAAATAGAGGATGGATATATCCCAATTCCTGCAACCTGCACTGCAGCACTTGAAGTATTATTTGCACGGATTGCGTAAACTGTATCTTGTTCTATTGTATGCGAAGCTCCACTGGATACAATTTTAATTCCGACCACTACACCATTGGTACCGGTATTTGTGGTTGCTGAACTTAGATTATTTATATTATTGTTTTTTACTGTAAAATTTATTGTGTTGGTAGCGCTTTGGGTCCAAATCCCTGTAACCTCTGCAGCTGCCCCTGTAGAGGTTTGCGTAATGTTGGTGATCTTATTACTATTAATTGTATTCTTTGTTGAAGTTGACGAAGAGAAAACACCTCTTATTGTTATATTAGATGGAGAAGAAATATTATTTATTGTATTATTATCTACAGCTAATGAATCCGGAGTACCCTGCACACTGATGCATCTGAGTGCAGTACTTGTTCCACTTGAACTCATCAAGACATTACTGATAGTATTCTTAGAAATGTTTAATACTCCGGCTGTAGGATTTGCTGCCCCGGCATTAATCATTGATGCTGTAATAGAATTTGCATTAATATAAAATTGAATACTGTTTGCAACAGATGTGCTACCAATTGTATTGTTAAGACAATCTACTGTGCCTTGGAAAATCGCCATTCCTCTCGGGCCAATTCCTGTTCCGACAGTTGTAAATGAAACATTCTGCACAACATTGCTGTCAACAATAGTTTTGGTTGTTGTTCCTGCCCATACTGCAATCCCGACAAAATTACCTGAACCATTATAGGTCATTGAACTACCACCTGCATTAGCTGATGTACCACCAACATAATTACCTCTAACAAGATTATTATTACCAATATTCGTTGCTGATACTAAACCTCCGGAAGCTAATAAGCCAGTTACGTTAATGGCAGTAGCTTGTACAGTATTAGTAAGAAGGCTTCTGCCTCCCGTTTGATAAAAACTATTATAAGCTATCACCCAATTAGTCGGGCATCTTAATAAGGCACCTGTTGAGGAAGCTGCATATTTATAATAGTTGTAAATATTATTATAACTGATTGTATCGCCACTGTTGTATTGTCCGGCTGTCTGGAAAGCATCTGCAAATACACCAACCAATGGAAAACTACCTGTAGTGCACTCTCTGATATCATTGTTCGTAACTGCGTTGTTATTGTTCCCAACTGTACCAACTGCAGTAGAAAAAAATACTGTACCACTGGTTACATTCTGGTTGGCACTTCTGAGTGTACAATATCTTACTGCATTTTTGGCTGCCCCGTTTTCAAAAATAACAGCGCAGGGCCTCCATCCTGCAGTAACAGTATTACCTGCTCCAAGCGCTATGACCGGGGTTATATCAACCTGAAATGTAGTTGCGCTCAAAATGGATTGAACTTTTGCATTAGGTCCAAAGTAACCACCGCCGGGGCCAATTCCAACATACATACCAACAGATAATCCTGTAGTACTCCCTACCGTAACAGTTGTTCCCGACGAAGTTGCTCCGGAAGCGGTATATAAGGTTGAATCTGTATTTTCTATTGTAAGATTTTTTGATGAGCCCAAACCTCCTGCCCTGCCATCAAAATAAACATATTGAGCACCATTGAATTTTATTGTTCCGTTAATGTTATTGGAAGTGATTAAAATATTTGTTGCATTTGATGCAGGCCTAAAAGTTACTGTATTTGTAGAATTCCCGCCGAAATTCGGAATAGTAATTGGGAATGTTTCCACAGTAGAAACATAAGTAGACTGAAATTCAAAAATATAAAAACCCGTAATACCACCACAAGAACTAAGGTCAGTTATTACGGCACCAATTGATGCATAGTTACCTGTTGGCCCTATAGTATAAGTAGTATTCGGTGCAGGACAAGCCCCCTTTACCACATTTCCCATAAGACATGAGCATAAAAATAATAACAGGTAAATTTTTTTCATCCTCAAGTGTAAAATATTAGAAGTGATTGAGGTCAGCACTATTTAGACGACCGGAAGACATGAATAGTTGCCTGCTCCAAACCCTTTGCAAGGTACTAAATTTCAGAAGAAATAGATTTAGGTTTAACAATACACAGCAGACTACTTTCCAACGAGTGTTTATAACTCAATTATTATTGTAACTATATAACTCTAGGCATATAATATTGTAGTACAGACATATAGCAAGAAGCATTCTTTCGTTAAACAAAAAAAAACTCCATGAGCAACTTTATTACTACATGGAGTTCACATTAAAAATCAATTAATTATCTTATAACCGAAACTGAGCCGCTTAAAGGTGCTTTACCAGGCGCCAATTTGATGACATAAAAATAAGTACCAACCGGTACAGGTTTTCCTTTGATTGTTCCATCCCATGGGGCAGCCCCATAAGCACCGGCAGGAGTTTCAAAAAGGAATTGTCCATAACGATTGAATATACTAACGGTAGCTCCGGCATAGTCTCCGAGATATTTTATTGTCCATGTATCGTTGATACCGTCTCCATTTGGAGAAAATGCATTCGGTATTTCCACGGTTCTCAAAACGATCACTTCCAGATCATCGGTTGCGGAACAGCCTTCAGGTGAAGTAACTGTCATTCTGTAATTCATATCCTGTGTTGTGTTGATTACAGGATTCTGAACAGCAGCAGAGTTCAGGTTTGTTGCCGGCGACCATAAAATAGTAATATTATCCCCAGTTGCAATACCATTGATCTGAGTGGGTTTACCCTCATCTACTCTAAGGATAGGTCCACCTGCAAAAGCAGTAACATTATTAACGTTAACGGTTATACGCACTTTTTCACTTTCGCAAGAACCTATGGAGGATGTAACAAAATAAGTAGCTACCCCGCCTGTTGTAGTAACAGGGGTTGGTGCTACCGAAGTACCTGTTCCTGAAAAGTCGTACCAGGTAAGATTGGTTCCTGTTGCGGTTAATGGTACTGCATTATCATTCAAACAATATTTTACAGATGCATTGGTAGTCGGCGGATTCGGTGGCCCTGTTATTGTTAGTTGTGCTGTTGTGGTTGCAGCACATTGTCCGGCATTTGGCGTAAATGTATAAGTTGCCGTACCTACAGTAGCTGTGCTTACTGTAGGACTCCAGGTTCCAGAGATACCATTTGTAGAACTAGTTGGCAACACCGGTGGTGTTGATCCTTTACATACCGATGCAAAATTTGCAAATGTTGGTATTGTTGATGGCGAGCTAACGGTTACCTGTAACGTAGTTGATGAAGCACACTGTCCGGCTGTTGGCGTAAACGTATAGGTAGCTGTACCGACAACGGCTGTACTCACGGTAGCAGGATTCCATGTACCCGTAAACCCATTGGTAGAGGTAGTTGGCAGCGTAGGTGGCGCACCATTCACACATACAGCAGGAACTGCTGCAAATGTAGGTGTAGCTGGAGCATTAACTGTAAGTTGTATGGTAGCTGTAGCAGCACATTGTCCGGCATTTGGAGTAAATGTATATGTTGCTGTACCTGCAGTAGCTGTACTCACGGCAGGCGACCAAGTACCGGTAAAACCATTTGTTGATGTAGTTGGCAATATTGGTGCAGTTGCTCCCTGACAAACTGCTGTTAACGGTGCAAACGTAGGTGTAACAGGTGTTGTTATCGTTACCTGTACTGTAGTACTTGCAGTTGCACACTGACCTGCATCTGGTGTAAAAGTATATGTTGCCGTACCCGCTGTAGCAGTATTTATTGTAGCCGGCGACCAGCTTCCTGTAATATTATTGGTTGATATTGTTGGTAATGCAGGCGGTGTTGCTCCTACACATATCGGTGCAATCACAGCAAAAGCCGGGGTAATGGAAGATGCTACTGTTACTTGTAAACTTGTTGTAGTTGCACATTGTCCTGCATTTGGAGTAAAGGTATATGTTGTTGTACCTGCAGTAGCTGTACTAACCGTTGCAGGATTCCATGTACCGGCAATACCATTGGTAGAAGTTGCTGCAAGTGTTGGTGCAGAAGATCCGATACATACAGGAGCAATTGCAGCGAAAGCGGGTATCGTTGGTTCATCAACAGTTATTTGTAAAGTAGTTGTTGTGGCGCATTGTCCTGCTGCCGGCGTAAAGGTATAGGTGGTTGTTCCAACAGTTGCTGTGCTTACTACCGGCGACCAGGTACCTGTTATACCATTCGTAGAACTAGTTGGGAAAGTTGGTGCAGCAGCTCCTTTACACACATGAGGTATTGATGCAAATGCAGGAACTGTTGATGCTGCGGTAACAGTTATTTGCAAAGTAGTAGTTGTAGCACATTGCCCTGCTCCTGGTGTAAAGGTATAAGTTGTTGTTCCAACAGTTGCTGTGCTTACTGCCGGCGACCATGTACCTGTTATACCATTCGTAGAACTAGTAGGAAGTATTGGTGCCGTAGCACCCTGACAAACATTAGGGACAGCTGCAAAGACTGGTACCGTTGAAGGTGAACTAACGGTAATCTGTAACGTAGTTGTTGTAGCACACTGTCCGGTAGTTGGCGTAAAGGTATAAGTAGTTTGTCCAACTGTTGCTGTACTAACTGTTGCCGGGCTCCATGTGCCTGTTATACTATTGGTTGAAGTTGCAGGTAACGTCGGTGCTGTTGCTCCCTGGCAAACTGCTGGTATTGCATTGAATGCCGGAACCGTTGCAGCAGAAATCGTTATTTGTAGCGTTGCTGTTGTTGCACATTGTCCTGCATTTGGTGTAAAGGTATAGGTAGTGGTTCCAACGGTAGCTGTATTTACAGTCGCCGGGCTCCATGTTCCTGGTATACTATTCGTTGAAGTTGCAGGTAGCGATGGCGCAGCAGCTCCGGCACAAAGAGGTCCAATGGCATTAAACGTAGGTGTAACTGATGAGTTAACCGTTACCGTTACCCTTGAACTGGCTTCACAACCGGCTGCAGTTCTTACAAAAAAATAATAATCACCACCGTCACTAGCTGCTGCAGTTTTTGTATATATTTTTTTTGCAACATTATTACTATAAGCATATCCCGGCAGAACAGCTCCTACGGAAGGCCCTTTTCTCCACTCCCACTCATCACCTGTTCCTGCGTCGCCTGTCAGGGTCATGGTTGCTCCAGCACAGTAAGTAGTTGTTCCTGCAATTGGTGGTATTGTAAAATTCCCTCCCTTTGTTAATTTGAAAGAAGATGTCATTCCATCATTACCGCAATCCGCCGCTAAAGGATCAGCAGCATTTCCTGCACGAATCTGATCGGCAGACACTTTGGCCCTGTAATAAGTTGGAGTTGCGCTAGGTATTGCAGATAAAGTTCCAGTTGTTTCAGGCGTGCCGATCTTTGTCCATGGTCCGGTAGGCGAAGTTGAACTCATCCATTGGAAGTAAACAGTACCTGTTGTACTACCGGTAATGGCTAAAGGAAGATTATAAAATGTATTGACCTTTAAATCAACCGGCGAAGTACTACAAACCACCAGTGTATCATTTTTTGTTCCATCCTGATACAAGTTGATCCGTGGATTGCATTTCTTTACAACAATATCGTCAACCATCAAATCATTACCGCTTGCCCCTGATACAAGGTTCACTAGCTGTAATGTATAGGTAGGAGTACCAGTTGCAGGCGTGAGAAATGTAACCGTTGCCTGATACCATTTTGAATTTTCGGGAATAACGCCTGTAGTAACCGACTCAACTTTTGTAGCTCCGTTCATTACAGCAAATTCAATATTGGGCTTTACTTCCGAAGAAGCAGCTAAGGATGCATACCACACGGAGAATTCATATCTTGTTGCATTACAAAGTCCTGTAAGATCGAACTTATAGAATACCTGACCAACACCTCCTATTGCATTAATGAATAATGCCCCACTACCGGCAACGCCTGTATGATCTTTCACCTCCGGTCTATTCTGCCAAAAATTTCCTGCATACGAACTTTGCACAACTGCATACTGACCATCATTTAAACTATTACAGGTTGCTCCTGCATAAGCATAAGCTGCATCTATAAAATTCTCTACTCCTTTATTAGGAATATCTGCATATCCACCATGTCTTGATCCGTCAGGGGTAGGCCCGGTTGGGCAACTATAAGTAAGCCCATTAAAACTTTGCCGCTTTACCTCATCACTGGTTCCCCCTACACTACTACAACATAATTTAGATGTAAGTACAACTGTTTTTTCTGTCCATTGCCCCACTACCCTGTATGTTTCGGTGACACCTACACCTGTTGCCGAAACAATATTTAATGTATCGGAAGTTCTTCCGGTTAGCGGCGATCCGTTCTTATACCAGGTATAAGAAGCACCTTTTGCAGGACCAAGTCCTTGAGCAGTTAATGTCATATCCGTTCCTTCACAAACATTTGTTGAACCTCCCGAAACATTGATTGCTTCTTGTGAACAACCATATACCTTAATATAATCTATCCCTAAAACAACAGGATTAATATCGCTGCCTTTTCTGAAATAAAAACTGAATCCATTGGTTGCATTTCCTAATTGCATTTGTCCTGTAATGATCGCATAAGAACCGTTAGCAGAGATTTTCATTACGTTAGAATTCTGGTTGCCCCAAAAATCAATTCCCCCCGAACCGTTTGTACCTGTCCAGGCCCCACCACCTTGTCCATCATGGGCATTGTTCCCATTTCCTTCCCACACTGTATTGAGCTGACCGTTCCAGTTACACCAGCTGCCGCAGGCCCCCGGCATAGCCATACCAATTACATTCCACACTTTGATCTCGATATTATAAGTATTTCCCGGCACTAGACCATTGACAAAGAATTTACCGTACTCATCATTCTCTCCTTGTTTAGGATTGATAACGATCATTCCATCAGTAGGAATACTTGCATATTGCGGACTAAGTATATTCGGATTGGTTACAATGGCGTATTCTCTTTTTGTATTGTTTACACCTGCTCCTGATGGATTCAGGTTTACATTTGTAAAATTACCTGTTGGAAGATATTGGAATGCGCTTTGATCAATAGAAAACCCTGCAGTATCTGTCTGATTCACATTCCAACGTGTCGGAGCAACACCCCCTCCATTATAAGAAAAATCTATATTTACTACTTCCCTTTGATTACATGGCGTTTGTGCCGACACATTTTGACTGAAGATCAAAATGATGAAAAGATAGAGAGTTGTCTTCGAAAATGACGGAAATAATATTTTATCTAAGAATATTGAGCAGATTTTATTCATATGCAAATTGATCGTTATCATTTTAATTGAAGGACAAATAATAAAAAATATTTGCCCGAATTCTTTAAAAAAAAGCATCGTTAGTCCCGGCAATATGAGATGCTTATCTACATTAAGCTGCTGCTTTTCAAAACGAATAAACATCTTATAACTATCTTTTTAACAGCTCCACCCAAAACCCCTATAGCCAATAGAACTTTTTATAACAGACTTACCGAAACAAAAATACAAAGCAGGCAAAAAGAGCAATTTTATATAGAGAATATATAACAATTAATCTGATAAAAATTTAGACAGCAATCATAAAAACCTGATTACCAAATAAATGAAAACAAATTATAAAATTATATATTCAATCGATTTCCATTAAAATAAACCCTTACCTAATATATGTAACCAGTCAATCCATTACCTAAAACCTAAAAAATGCACCTCAAACGAGGTGCATTTTGTTGATCATGTAATCAATCAGATAATCAGTCTGTTAATTTTCATTCTGTAGTAGCACGGGTTGACGACGATACATTTTTTGTATAACTTTTACAGCTAAAAATGCACCTACAGCAATTAATAATAAACTCATTTTAGGATCCAACGGCACAGCCTGCGGTTCAGCATCGGGATTATCTCCCGGGTTTTGCCCAACTACAATTGCCGGCAATGTCATCAAAAACACAACTATGATTACCGGAAACACTTTTTTTATAAATTTCCCGGCTATTGATCTTAAATGAACTTTTATTCCCATAAATTTTATTATTTACAGATGATCGATTATTAATTAACCAATAATTTTTCTACTTGTCTGCTGCCATTTGGTCTAACAATTTCTAAATGATAGAGTCCTTTACTTAACAACGCAGGCACAGTAAATGTTTGAGTACCGCTACCTCCATTATGTTGTATCATCTCTTTCATCAACTCCTGACCAACGGTATTCAATAGACGAACTCCATATCTACCTTTAATTTCATTATTCAATTGAATACTGAATCTTCCATCAAGTATGAAGGTTGAATTCAACGTAATGCTTGGAGCTGACTGACCGTAAGTTACTTTAACAATGTAAGTGAATCTTACAGTACCTGAAATATCTATTGTTTTAATACGATAGTAATTTACTCCGGCAACCGGTGCAACATCCATAAAGCTGTACACTACCGAACCTCCATTGTTGGTTGTTGCAGGCACTATACCCACTTTAGTGAAGTTGATACCATTTGAAGAACGCTCTACTTCGTATTGTTTAACTCCGTTTTCAACCGGAACTTTCCAATCTACCTGCATTGCTGTATTTTTTTGCGTTGCATTCAAATTGGTGATCGTTACAGGAGTTGTACCTGCTGCTTTGAACACAATTCTGAACCTGTCTGCAAAAGTTGCAGTGTTGTTAGATACCGCATCAAAATCAACATAAGTGGTTGTGCTCAGATCAATTGCTTTGCTGGTTGATAAATATTTATCTTCCAAGAATGCTGTAAGACCTAAAGCATCCATTGATGTTGGAGCAAACGCTAAACGATATTTAGCAGTTTTTAAACCGGACAATTTATAAAAGATAGAATCTTTATCTGTAATAGCTTGTCTTCTTTCTATTGCTAACAATTTAGTGTTTCTCAACATACCAATGCTTTCGCCGAAGTTGCTTGTTTTAACAGCATCGTTTGCATCGATATCGCTATTGAAATTGCTGCTGTATGCTGCAGTTACACCATCAGCATAAACAGGATTGTTGTTTACAATTGGAGAAAGACTTGTTACAAATACACTTGTTCCTCCTTGTGGTCTGAATCCTGTACCGTTAACATTAGCACCATTCGACTTAGCGTCTTCACCAATACGAATTTGTGAAGCACCATTTGATTTTACGATGAACGCCATACCTGATTGTATCTTGGTATTAAATGCACCGTAACTACCAATTGGAGCACCGTTGCGGATACCGCCGTTGAAGTAAACAAACGAACCCAATTTATACAAACCTTCAATGGTTGGATCCCACAATTGAAGTGTATTATCTATACTACCTGATACTACTTCGATATTATCGAAATCAATTTCAGAGGCAAACGGATTACCTACTAAGTTAAATCCATCTACAAGATCGATGAACTGATCTCCTTGGAACAATGGACCGGTGGTTCTTAATTTAGCCGAAGAGTTGGTAACAATATCAGTTGCAGAAACACCTACGGTTCTATCCCCTCTGATATAGATCATCCAAGCTCTGTCGTTATTTAAAATTGGCAAACCAGTAGTAGCTGCAGTAGCTCCTGACCAAGCCGGTGTTGGTCCCGGTACATAGCTTAATAATGACCAGCTCGGTGTAGTTGCATCGTAGCCAGCTGCACCACTTGGGCTAGTTACCAAAGTACCGTAGCCATTATTATTCACTCCACTTTCCTGCCATGATTCATATACAGACTGTGTACTTTGTGTTTGCACAGCAAGCATTCTCCATCCTCTGTAAGCATTTTGTGCTGTGTATCTTTCTACAGTTACATCACCATTTATCTGACCTTCTGAAGGCGCTACTCTTGCAGTTCCATCTTCAGATGATGTTAATGTAAGTAAGCCGTTCGTATTCAGGTTAGCACCTGCATTAACTGTTACTGTACCAGCATTCACAATATTTAAAGTATGTCCAAGATCCACATCACTATTAATTGTGATTGCATGTAGCATATCTGCACCATCAGCAAAGTTTATCGGGCCACCTGAACCACTAAATACCAGTTCAGAAGTTGGTGAACCAACAAAAGTACCATCACCACTTAAGCTTCCTGTTATAGTTAAGGTATGACCATTTAAATCCAAACTAGCTCCTTCAGGAAGTACGAGATCTGTAATCTCAATATCTCCTGCAATTGGTGAAGTTGCACCAACTTCAACCGCCATTGCCACAGGATCTCCAGGCGTTGGTGCTATACCACACTGCCAGTTATCATCGGCATAAAAATCTGATGGATCAACACCTGTGCCAACCCATGTAAAGCCTGTGCAATCTGCTTCAAAAGTAGCAGTAATTGAATGGGCCGCAGTTACATTGGTAAATGTATAAGGGCTGCTGGTTCCTACAGAACTACCATCAACAATTATATCAAGAATATGATATCCTGCATCAGGCGTAATAGTGAAGGTTTTATTTGCTCCACAATTAACTGAACTTGACGACGGCGATATTGTACCATTCGCATTTTGTGTAACAGATATTGTAAATGTTTTAAGTGAGAATGTAGCTGCAATTGTATGAGCCGTTGTTACATTCGTAAATGTATACGTACCCGAAGTAACCGCAGCAGGATTATTTACACCGTCAATTAACACTGTTGCTCTTTGGTAACAAGAGTTAGCCGGCGTGATTGTAAATGCTTGGCTACTGTTGTAATTAACAAGAGTTGCACCATTTGGACTTATACTTCCATTAGCCCCAGCCGATGCTGTAATGGTTACTTGTGTAGCAGCTGTTGCTGTATTTGTTGCGCCTGTTAATAAATAATTACGAGTATCAACGTTCGCATTATCATAACCATATGCAATTACTGTATAACTGTATTGCGTACCCGCAGACAAACCTGTATTATCATTATAAGTAGTACCACTTGTAACAGTTGCAATATAAGTAGTATTTGCTGGAGATGTAAATCCTGTATGGTCACCACCATCAACTATGCCTGTTGTACCAGGAGCTGTTATACCTGATTGTCTTAAAATAACATATCCAACGGCATTTGTACCATCACCAAATGTTGCAGCATCCCAACTTAAATTGATCTGCGAACCTGATACAGGCGTAGCCGTTAGGTTAGCGGTATGAGCTGGCTCATTAGATAATGTTCTGAAAGAATTTTCTGCACTTATACCTGTTACATTAGTACTAATATTTGTTCTTGTTGCAAATGCTTTAAAGTAATAAAGCGTTTGAGGACTAAGACCCGAACGTGTATGACTAAAAGCAACATTTAATGTTGGAGTAATTCCGTTCAGTGTATTTTCTGTGGTAACACCAGATGCTGTACTATAAACAGTACCTGATCCATTGGTTGTTAATGTACCACCGTTTATAGTTGTTACTGTTCCACCTAGACTTGCAGAAGTAGTAGTTCTGTTTGTTGCTACAGGAGAACTGATTACAGGTGGTGTACAAACTGTAAGCGTTGCAGTACCAAAACCAGCCGGGTTTTGATAGTCATCGGCATTTGTTCCGTTCCATCCGGCCGTAGCTTCACGATCGCCGGTAGCATTTTGTTGATCATTTATATTAACATCAAAGCCAATCTGTCTGCCATTGGTAATTGCATTAACTCCTGTTCCCATTGAAGCAAATGGCAGTTTTATTGCTACATAATAGAAATTATTTGTTGCATCAGTTTTAACATAACTACCTCCCGCAGTTATTGCATTAATTCCATCAATAGAACCCACACCATCTGTAGTACGCCATACTATACGTGTTTGAGATTGAGTTGGGTTAGTTGTATAACCACAACAAGCAGTTTTTGTATTGTTAGGATCTACAAATATTTCCACACCATCCTGATGGTAAATCGCATTACCGACATTGCTTCTATTTGCATCTTTAACTTTTACTAAAACATACAAGTTGGTAGCATCAAACATTGCCTGCCATGTAGATCCGGTTTGAATTGTTCCACCAATTGTTGAAGAGATATTATTAGCAGGTGCTTTTGACCATTCCGAAAGAACAATATCTGTGCTTGTATTTGGTGCTGCAGGAGCATCAACTATAATTGCTGTACCGCTACATGCTGATCCTACACTAAATGCTGTAGTTACAGTTCCTGTTGCAGAATATGCAGAACTTCCTGTCGTATTAACTGCTTTCACTCTAAAGTAATAAGTAGTAAGCGGAGATAAAGTTGTAAATGCTGCAGATGCTGTGCTTGAGGATGATATACTTGTCTGCGATGCATTGATCGAACCGAAATTAATATCATCATCTACTTCTACAGTATAAGTAAATGATACAGGACCTTGCACAACTGCATGTGACCAGTTGGCAATAAAGCCAACACCCGTCAAAGATGTTGCACCACCAATTGTTGGTGCATTTGGTAAAGTAGTGAATGTAAGATCTAAACCATCATTTGAACCCTCACCGCTGGTTGCATTTACCATAAAGTGATATAGCGTATTCGCTGTTAATCCAGAAATAGGTCTGGTAACTGATTGAGCAGTGCTTCCAGTTAAAGGAGATTCTACAGCAGCTTGAGCATTACCATAACTAATGGTAGTGCCCCAATTGAAAGTAACCGTAGTAGAAAACCCTTTTGCATTTACTGTTCCATTCAATGTTGCAGTTGAATTAGTGACAGCTGTTGCAGCTGTTGTTATAGCTGTTGGAACAGAACTATAAGGAGCAACAACAATACCTGAACTGGTAAAAGAATTATTGCCGCAAGCACCTTCATTTATAGCATAATTACTATTAACTGTAACAGTCAATGTTTTACTTCCTTCAGAATCATAAAGTGGCGTAAACGAAAATGGCACATCTATCGCTGTTGCAGTATTAGCAGCTATACCACCTGTATAGTTATAGAAGAAATATTGTCCGTTATAAGCCAATCTTATTCTGATGTTTGTTGAATTAGATATAGCAGCATTTCCATTATTTTTTAATTGAATAGTACCTGTAACAGCATTACCCAGTACAAATTCAGGACCTACCGTAACACCAGTTACGTTAAGATCAGGATAAATGGCTGCCGGAATATTTTGAATGTCAAAAAGGAAATGGGCAGTAGTCGCATTTTGCTCACGTGCATAAATTATATTCGTACCACAATTTGTAGCGCCGTTACTCCAAAAATAGTGAGTGCTATTATTATTAGGCGTTTGCCAGCCAGCGCTGTATCTAGCTCCTATTCTATACTGGGTTCCTGACAAATTTATTAGTTGAAATTCCCTTAATCCATCTGAAGTACTCGTTGTAAATGATGGGGCATTATTATTTGCGCCATCACCATAGTAACAGTCATTTGCCATCGTCATATACCTGTTAGTAGCTAAGTTTTTATATCGTTTATTCCCATTGCTTCCGTCCTCAACTATCCAACGAGCACTATTAAGAACTGCACTTCCGGAATCCCATCTTGGACGAGAGGAGTTATCATCCCATAGATATTTACTTCTACCAACCGAATAAATCGTGGAATATGCAGCAACATCAGAGTAAGGGGTACAATTTGCACCGGCATCTGTATCTGTTGTGTATTGGTAATTTGTTAGTGCGGAACCATTAGCAGACCATGCTGAAGTACCTCCTGCATTTATGGCCTTTACTCTGAAATAGTAAGTAGTGTGCGGAGCTAAACCACTTATAGGCGTACTTGTTCCGGTAACACCCGTAACTGTTGTGGTTATCGAACTAAAATCACTATTATCATCTACTTCTACCGTGTAAGAAGTAATTGTTCCGGTGCCGCCAGGTGCAGTCCAATTGGCAGTAAAGCCGGTTTCTGTTGGAGCGTTACCGACCCCCACTACAGGTGCACTTGATACTGTTGTGAAATTAAGTGACGGTGTACCTGAAATCGGGCTACCCGGATTACCATTATTGCTTTTAAGCAAGAAAGTATATACAGTATTCGGAGTTAATCCTGTTAGATCAAGTGCAACACTCGTATTACTTCCCCCTGTTGCAGTTGGATTAGTTGTAGGTGTAGCTCCTGTTACAACACCCCAATCAAATGTATTGGTTGCAGTTGGACCATTGTTAGCATTTACTGTACCATTTATTGTTGCAGTTGTAGTTGTTATGTTTGTTGCCGCAGTTGTTGTTACTGTTGGCAGAATAATAATTGTTTGTACGCCACCTGCGGTTGTAGTACCGGAATAAGAAGGTGTCGGAGTAAATGTAAGATCACCGGTAGTGATTGCAGATACAGCTACTGTGTGATTTGATACTGCACCCGGTTTAATTTTGGCAGTTATCCAGAAATAACCTGTATTACCTGCAGTAATAAGTGGAGGTACAGACAAACTACTAAAGCTATGTGGACCTGCTGCCAAAGAAGTTGTAATTGTTTTCAACAAATTTGTGGTTGCAAAAGTATTGGAAGTTGTATAGTACAATTGGAAGTTTTCAATATCCGTACCATCTGCATCACCGGTTGTTGTAAAGTTAACAGCTGTCAAAGTTGCATTAGTAACGGTAACGCCTGTTTGAAATTTGAATAGAACATTGTTATCACTATTCGTTCCGAGATTACCATCAACTACCTGAGTTCCGTTGTTTGCTAAGGCAACAACCGGTGCCGGTGTCTCTGCAAAAAGGAAAGTCCAAGGAGATACGGTTCCTATATCCGTTGTAGTACCCGTTAAAGCTGTTGCTGAAGGTCCGGCACTTGTGTAGGTACCGGCGGCTGATGTACTTTTTGCGATCAGAGTGCTACCGCTTCCTGAAGGACGGGTAATTGTTACTGTGCTTCCGGTAGTTCCTAAGCCTGCTGAAGAAGATACAGACCAGTATTCTGTTGTACTAAGATTAGCAACACCTGAACCTGCTGTACCTCCTGCATTACCTGTAAAAGCTTCAACAGTCACAATATTGCTTGCAGTTGTATTCGTTGAACTTAATGTTAAAGGAAGATATGTAGATCCTTTACCAATTGGGAACGCATATGAGTTTGTACCTGAAGCAAGTACTGATTTGTAAACAGGTCCGCTGATCATATTTGTAGATGAACCAGTACCGCTGATAGCATTAGTAGCTGTATTGGTTATGTTCAACCTATTAGTAGTTGATGTTGTCAATACACCGCTTGTTAATGTAAGCGTGCCAGGAACATTAATAGATGTTGCAAGTGTTACACCAGTACTATTATTTACTGTTACATTATTAAAAGTTATAGATGACGCTGTTCCACCAATAGTTTGGGCTGATGTACCTAAAAAAGCTACAGTACCACTATTATGTGTAAAGGTAGAACCATTATCAACTGTAAAGTTGCCGGTTGTATTCAATGTTTTGCCAGAGCTTGGCATTATTAATCTACCGCTCGATGTAACGTAAATACCACCACATCTGAACGGAGAAGTTATTCCACTAAGATCTGCATAACCATTAATGCCTGCATCGCCTAAAGTAAGTGTTCCATTAAGTGCCAATGTAGCTGCAAAACTTGAATTTGAAGTTGATCTGCTTAAGAAAACTACATTATTAGGATAGCCTGGCGTTGTTCCAATACCCGAAGAAACGCCGCCTAACCAATAGTTTTTCCCTCCACCAAAGGTTTGATCGGTATAGTAAATATATAAAGTAGAGTTCGGACCATAAATCGGCGCATTAGTTCCCCAGTTCATATTATTATCCTGAATTACTAAGGTTCCTTTTATCAAAACAGTACCAGCATTTGTAACTGTTGCTGTACTATTACCATTACCAACACTTGTACCAATAGTTACATTGTAAAACCTTAACAAATTACCGACATTGACGGTTATATTAAAAGAACCGCTTCCATAATTACCGGTAGTCATAGTACCACCATCAGCATCGGTAAAACCGTTATCGCTAGAAGCAAAGTTACTGGTAGCTCCACCCACAGCAGAAATTGACGCCGCACTTGTTGGTCCTAACTGCCATGTATTACCAATACCAACTCTGAAGATACCGCTTGTTAAAGTCAGTGTTCCTCCGTTTGCTATTACCATACCTGATCTAGCTAATGTTACTGTATTTGTTGTTGTAGTTGTATTTATGGTGAGTTTATAAAATGTTGTTGCCAATACTCCACCTATTATAGTATTATCTTTAAATGTTACTATATCATTGGCAACTGTTCCTGAATTATTAAATGTTCCACTATTATATAACCAACTACCATTCGCTGATATAGTTATACCTGCAGAATTTAAGGTAAATGTACCACCGGAAATGATCAAACTACCTACTGTTGAGTTATTAGAAATTGTTAGTGTATTAGAGTTAACCCTTACTGTACCAGATACGGTCCAACCTGCAGTTGTTGTCATGGCAGATTGAACTATAAAAATATCCGTAGCCGTTGTAAAGTCTGTAGGATGTGCGCCACTTCCTGCAGGATTTGCCCACCATTTGTTTACATCTGTAGGCGTGCCACCTGCCGGATCTGAATAGAAATATCTTACTGTTCCTGTACCCGGAATAATTTCACCGGAAGACAACTGAGTTGTTGATCCGCTATATCCCGTAAAACTTGTTGCTGTTAACTGAGCGCCACTTGCACCACTGCCTGTAGTACCCACCCAAAGCTGGCCGCCCAAAGTGCTGGTACTTCCTCCAGTTCCATTCCAACCTGTAACAGTAAGGTTACCCGTCCACGTTATTGCATTACTTGCAGCAAATTTAAATGTATGAATTCCCGATCCTACATTAATTGTCGAATTAGCCGTAACCGTTAATGTCCCAAATTGAGCACTAAACCCGGCACCCACACCTGAACTGAGCGTACCCCCACTCAATGTTACATTATTGCTGGTATTATTGATCGCATTAGCTACTCCCATTTGTAATACACCGGCGCTAACGGTTGTAAGACCAGTATACGTATTTGCAAAGCCATATGTCCATGTACCTGTTCCATTTTTTGTAACAGTACCAGTTGTTGTACCAATAGCCGCAGTATTAAATAAACCGCTACCTGTTCCGGTTAATACCAGTCCAAATGTATTACCTACTACACCACCACTTAAAGTCATTAAACCTGTACCGGAGGCATCAATTGTACCACCACTTGCAGATAAAGAAATTTGTCTTGTTGTTGAATGTCCTGTACCGGTATATTTAAGAACCCCCGTTGCTCCAATGGATATAGCAGGCGTAGTAGTTCCATTTCCCAAGGAACTTGCGGATCCGCCATTTGCAAGTGTATTGGCAATCAAAGTACCTGCACTAATAATAGTTTGACCAGTATAGGTATTTGCTCCTAATAAAGACCAAGTACCCACTCCTGTTTTTGTTAACGTACTACTTGTTCCTATAATGCCACTAATTACACCTTCCCCTGTACCAGTCAATACCATAGAAGCTGTTCCTGACGTATTTGCAGTAAAAGTTATAGGACCGGTACCAGACGCATCAATGATACAGCCAGTATTTACTGCTATTGCACGTGAGGTAATGCATGTTGGTCCTGTATATTTGAAAGTAAAACCTGCACCAACAGTAAGCGTGCTTGTGCCTTGCAAATTAGCCATAGACAAGGTACCGCCACTTACGTTTATATTACCAAGAATTTGATTTGTACCATTTAATGTAAGTGTACCTGAACCATTTTTTGTAAGAACGATACTACCAGTAGCCAAAATATTTCCCGAAAACGTACTGGTTCCATTACTAATACCACCAATAGTAAACGTAGGTGAATTGGTAGAACTGATCAAACCCGACCCATTTAAACCATCGCACACAAGTCCTTGTTGAAGGCTTAAAGTTTGCCCTGCATCTATTGTAATCATACCATTTGCCTGCATATTGTTATTAGGCGCAGCATATGATGTTGACACCTGTACATTCGCCGGAACAGCCTGACCTGAAGTATTAGTTTGCCAAATGGTTGTTGAAGGTGTAACACCGTTTAATTTTAATGTAGATCCAGAACTGTACGTAAATCCGTTGTTCATGGTACAACCAGCTTTAGCTTCAAACACCCCGCCACTCGATACAACAGAAGATGCACTACCATTATTGGTAATAGCCGCCGACGCAGTAAATGTACCCGATACTAGAATATTTTGAAATGTTGCCGCTACATTTACAGTAAGCTGGGCACCTGCATTAATTGTAGTATTTACCGTTCTCGCAGTAATTGAACTACTAATAGTAACCGGCGAACCTGAAGCAATGGTAACTGTTTCGTTACCTGCAGGTACGCCTGATGGAGACCAGGTTGCAGCATTATTCCAATCACCCCCACCACCGGTGGAAGTTTTTTGTGCAACGACTGTTATTGTAAATAACAAACTAAAAGTCAATAACAAAGCAGTCATTGATAACTTCCTCATTTGTCTAATGGGGGTAAAAAATTTCATAATCGTTAAATTAAAAATTGAAGAAAAGCAAGCTGAAATAACATTTTGAGCTGGACTAGAGCATAATCCAACCAGTAACCTGAAAGGCGAAGCATTATTCATATTCGGCATTTATAGCAGTTAAATCGTTAAAATTTTGGCGTTGTTTTAATAAGGCAAAAAGCAAAATGATCAGAAATGCGAATTATACAACTCATTAATGATCACATCATTTATGTGCCGAAAGTTTCATGGACCTGGTTCTAAATCGTTAAATCTTCACGTAGGATAGTAAGGATAAATCTCTGGGTGCAAGCGAAATTGTGTAATAACGCAATCGATTGCACAAAATACCAATAATGACATCTTATTGAAAAAAAATATTTAAGAAATATAGAAAATATATCTAAAATATCCTTTTATGCATTATAATACACATTGACAATCAATAATTTAAATACACATTATAAAATATATGATATATTGTATCTTTTACACAATACGCTCAATTACAATTAAAAAATATTTAGAGTCGTAGATATCTCAATCAATTCTCAAGTATCAATTGTAAGTTATATTTCACTGACCCTTTAATTTCGAGCTGATAAACCCCACTTGCCAAAGACCTATTCAATTGCAATACCTTGTTTCCGGAATTACCACCTTGATGAACAATTCGATCTGTCATAACTTCCTGTCCGATGCTATTAATAAGCCGAATCTCATAAACGCCTTTTGGTACGTGGTTCATTTGAATATTTACTCTATGATCTACCACCGGGTTTGGTGTTACAATAAAACCCGAAACCATTTTACCAATCATTACACTAACGATCTGACTATATAATTTTTCGCCATTTGTTCCGATACTGATGATACGGTAATAGTTCAATCCAACGTTTGCATTATTATCTAACCATGTATAATTAAGGTGTTGTTGTGCTGATACATTTGTTAAAGTTGTAAAATGGATGCCATCACCAGATCTTTCAATGGCATATTGTTTTACATTGATCTCTTCTGCAACCTCCCATTGTACATTCACAGCCCCTGCAGATTCAGCTGCTTTAATATTCACAAATCTTACAGGTAAAGGGCCTCCTTGCGGCTGTATTTTGAACACGACTTTAAAACGATCTGTTGCTAAACTTGCGTCTTCGTTATTTGTAGAGAAATTATGGCGAGTCAACCCTTCAGTACTTATAGGATAAGTCAGATGTAGGTAATTATCTTCCAGATAGGCTGATAACTGAGGTGCAAATCTTTTTCCAACGAACTGTAATTGATATTGATAATTATAATCCAGTTTATTCATCTGCAAGTAGATGGTATCTTCTGTTGTGATCGTTGCTCTTCTTTCAATAGCAAGAACACTGTCGTTACGCAACAAACTGATCTTTTCTTTAGTTGCAAATGTTTGCAGTTTAGGAGCATCTTGATCGTCGACTTCGTTATGATAATTATCCGAGTACGTTGTTGCTACCCCATCAGCCAGTATTGGGTTTCCGGCATCATCTACATAAGCCAGGTTAGTGTACATTTCTGACACAACAGCCGGAGGAGCTGTTGGTCTGCTTGCCAACCCAACAGTAGTACTTGTAGTTAGCTTATCTGTTTCATGAAAAACTATATTGCCGGCAGATACGGGGTTGATCATAAAAGCACCACCTGACTCTATTCTTGCAGTGTCGCTATAACTACTCATGCCCGGTGCACTGCTGATAGGATAAGGTACAATTGTAAAAACATTTGATCCGTTGCTGCTACAACTCACCCACCCCCCTACATTTTTACTGCCGAGCAATTTCGGGTCCCATAAATAATAAGTAATTCCTGTTGTATTGCCGAAAGTTGCTGCACCGATATAATTTACATTTCGCAAACTGATTGCAGATGCATACGGGTTACTGATCACTTGTTTACCTGTAGAAACACCAACTGTAACCGTTCCTGTATTCACCCTACCTTTGATTCGAAGATTAACCCCACCCGTGGTATTGATATAAGGGCTGCTAACAACAATACTTCTATCCCCTCTCACAAAAAGCATATATGCATTATGGTTAGTGATAGGTATGGTTGTTGCCGTTGGCGCCGACCATAGCCCTGCGGTAAGTTTATAAATAGATGGGCTAGATGTGCTTCCTGCATCAAAACCAATTCCATTATTCACACTACCTATGCCATTAGTAATGTGTGTTCCGTAACCCGGATATGGATTATAAATACTTGTAGCGGTTGTAGCATTGGATGGCGTACTGGTCACTGTCGCATCTTCCTGCCAAGCTGCTTTAATGGTTGGTGCATTATCTGTACTGATCGGCACTCCCATTAAACGCCATCTTCTGCCCGAGTAAGGAGTTTGCATTGGCAGATATCTTTCTACACTAAATTGTCCTCCATTGGAATATGAGAATCCACTTCCTACAATTCCAATACGTGCTGTAGCAGTAGCGGAAGAAACGAGTGTTATTGTTGCGTTATTAATATTAACGGTGCCTGCCGTAGGTGTTAAAGCACCGGTTATTGAAAAACTCCTATCGAATGTTACGCCTAAACCGGATGTATTATTTACATTCAGGTTATTCATTGCCGTTATTGTACCAGTTGAACCAGGGAAACTCTGAGCAACGGTTGTGCTCTTCAAACCAAAATCACCATTATTGATCAATGAGCCTGTACTCGTATATGTTCCATAAATATCAAAAGATGCACCGGTGTTAATGGTGATAGAAGCGTTACCAATGATAGAAATATTTCTGCAAACGGCAGCAACTCCACTAGTCAATATCGGATAGTTTCCAGTTGTACCATAATCCGGCACAACAACATTGTCACTTGTGGTAGGAACAGCTCCGCTACACCAGTTCAAAACATCTGTCCAATTTGTATTTACCCCTAACCAGGTTCCGGAAGTGCTAAGTGAAATTGTTTGCACAGGAGGTATAGATGTGGTTAGATAATGACGTGTTGAGTCATTTGATCCATTCCAGGTAAACGGTACTAACAGGTAAGTATATGAAGTTCCTGCTGTAAGTGATGTGTTTGTATAAGTAACAGTACTGCCACTTGTAATTGTTGTTACCAATGTAGTTCCGACCGGAAGCGACAAGCTACCTGGTGCTGTTGCATTTACAATTCCTGTTGTTGTTGGCGTAGAGCCTTGTCTGCGTAACAAAATATAACCGGTTGCCGAAGCCCCGGTACCGGGGAAGGTAGCAGCATTCCAGTTCAAAGTAACGGAAGTACAAGTTGAAGCAGTTGTTGTAAATGCAGGCTGCACAGTGGGAGGATTCGATAATGTCCAGAATGCTCCTTCAGTACTAATGCCTGTACCCGATCCATTCATTGCATATCCAACGTAATAATAACGAGTTTGTGGTAAAAGTCCTGAGACTGTATGGCTGAAAGGGGTACCTTGAACAGCCGTTCCACTGATGCTACTTGCATTTTGTGATGTTACGCCGGAACTTGTATTCATAGCAGTACCATGTCCTGAAGCAACGAGTGTACCATTTGCTGCATATACATTAGCACCCAGCACTGCAGAATTTTCGGTAATGCTTGTTGCAGTAGGTAAATTAAGATTTGGGACTTGGCAGGTACTTAAACTGGCTGTACCAAATAGGCTTGGATTATTCCATGCATTGGTGTTTGTGGTATACCAACCAGATTGAGATGTACGAGTGCTTCCATTATCATTATCGTTCACTTCAACATCCAGCCCCATTGTTGCCGGTACAGTTCCACCGTTTAATTGAGCCCACGGAAGTGCAACTTCTATTGTATATGAAGTACCGGCAACAGCCGTTTGTTTCCAGTTAATTTTAGGAATCAATGCTGCAAATGCCGCCCCTCCCTGATTACCGACACCATCACTTGAACCATAAACATTATTAGGATCATTATAATTCAAGCGAATTTGAAAATCATTTGATCCATCATAAGTACCACCTTTACTATTATTTGCATCGATATATAATTCTATCCCATCTCTGTCAAAATTTGTAGAACCGGTACTCTGCAAACTTGCATCGGTTACCTGCAAAAGGAAATACAGGGTATCTGAAGTGTACATAGCTTTCCAGGTCATAGTACCATTTGTATTATGAGAGCCTACAACATCTTTAGTAATCGAATTTGTATAAGCATTTGCCCATACTGCGTCTACAGATCCATCCACCACTGGATTTAGCCCGGTGATTGGAATTAACGCCGGAGTACCCGAAGCTCCATTTCCGCTTGAACAATTTGGACCAATAGTAAATGTTGTAGAAACAGCTGCACTGGTACTTGACCAAGCAGATGAGCCTGAAGCATTCACCGCTTTTACTCTGTAGTAGTATGTGGTAACGGAAGGTAGTCCTGTAAAGGCATGTGATAAGGTAGATGAATTAATACCTGTTTGAGTTGTGACTCCTGTAGTAAATGTTATATCTGTAGAAATTTCTACGGTGTAAGTAAACGTTTCTGAACCTTGAGTTGCGGGAGCAGTCCAGTTTGCAGTAAAACCGGAACTGGATGTTGCATTACCCGATCCAACAACAGGTGGATTAGGATGTGTTGTAAAAGTAAGATTACTACCGTTTACGGTTACACTAGAACCATACACCCCCTTTACCCTGAAATTATATAATGTATTAGGTATTAACCCGCTGCCAATATTACCAGATACACTCGTGCTGGTTGCATTAGAAAGCGAAGACGGAGATGATGTTACACTTGTTCCATAACTCGTTGTAGTTCCATATTCAAAAGAAATAGCAGTAGATTGATTGTTAGCGTTAACAGTTCCGTTTAATAATGCAGATGCTGTACCAATTGATGTGGCAGCAACTGTTGTAACTATTGGTGGTGTAGAACCAAGTACAAAAAACCATGGTGAAGGGCCTGTGCCAATACCCGTTGAGCCACTCACTCCATATGTTCCGCCTGTTCCACCTATGCTCACATAAGTTCCTCCCTGTGTGGCGCTCTTTGCCAATATTGAATAAGGCGAAATAGCATCTGTTCTGCTTACTGATATTGAAGAAGCCGCTGTATTAAAATTAGCAGTTGTTGTCAATTGCCAGTATTCAGCAGTACTTATTGCTGAAACAGTTGTATTATCTGCATTACCACCTGTTGATCCAGTAAAGGCTTCTACAGTTAAGGTATTAACCGGTGTATTTGGCGTAATGGCAAAAGGTAAATATTTAGTTCCTTTACCTATCGGAAAAGTATAAGTGGATGTAGTTGAAGGTAGATCCCATTTAACCGGACCATTGATATAATTTGTGCTTGATCCCGTTCCTGTTAAACCACCTGTTGCAGTATTTGTAATATAGAGAATATTAGTTCCTGATGTCTCTACAATTCCGGAAGATAAATTGAAAACGTTAGAGCTTCCTATTGTTACAGGCTTATCCAATCTTACATAAGTTCCGTTACTAACCGTAACATTATTAAACGAAGTTTCGGGTCCGGCTGTAGAAAGATTAATTGTTTGAGGTGAGCCTGAAGTTCCAGAGCCTCCAAATGTTACCGTACCTGAACCATAGTTTACATAAGTGCCTATTGAAGCTCCGGTTCTTAACCAATTGCCTTTTACTAAAATATTTGTGCCGACTAATTTCGATCCATTTTCAATTGTTACCCCGCCACAAGTAAAAGGCGTAGCTTGGGTAATATCAACATTACCGGTTACAGAACTGCTACCAATGGTTAAAGTACCGTTGATGCTCCAGGCTCCGCTTGCTAGATAAACTCCGCAATCATTTGTTGCCGGGTTACCTGCCGCAGTACCTACGTTCATGATAATAACATTATTGGGATAGCCGGGAGTTACACCAATTGTTCCGGGAGCCATTTGAACCCACTCAAGTCCGGGTGTATAAGTTGCATTTGCTCTGTTCATCGACAATGTTGAAGCAGCTCCCCAAATAGGAGAATTAGTAGTGAACATTGTCGTGTTATTGATGCAGGTAAAAGTTCCGTTGATAATACTACCTGAAGCGGCAAGATCAACACTCATGTCTCCATCAGATCCATCTGTAGCAAGATTGTAAAAAGTAACCGGTGCAGTTTTAACCAAATAAGTTGCGCCTCCTGTTTCAAAAAGTCTAACAGTACCCCCATCAGATCCATTGGTACCGGTAGACGCAATATTACCGTTAGCACTACCCGCAATAGACGACCCGGCACTCATGTTAACCGTATTGGCTGAACCAATTTGAAAACGACCTGATGTTAAAAGCAATTCATTCGTAATCGTTATAAGCGATTTCGACAGAGTAACTACATCCGTATTTGTTGTTGTGTTGATATTAAGCTTATAAAAAGTAACAGTTCCTGCACTTGCTGCTATACTACCTCCTGTTCCAAAAGTAACAGTAGAGTTATTGTGTGTGAATGTTGCATCGTTTGTAAAAGTGCCTTTTACTGTAAAATTATGCGGTGTACCTGCTGCCCCAGGCCTGAAAGTTCCACTAGCAATTGTAAGATTTGTAAACGTTGTAGATCCTGTTCCAAAAACTCCATTTGAGTTTGCACCTGTTACATTGAACGTAGCTGTTACACCAGCCGCTGCTTGAAATGTTCCGTTATTAATAAATGGATTTATTGACCCCGTTGCATTGGTTATCGTAAAACTCGTATTTGCCGTAGTTGTACCGCTACTGATTTGTACTCTGGCAAATGTTGGAGAAAGGGTACCATTTATGGATGATGTCCCCGTAAAAAAAAGAGTTCTAGTCGATGCCATTGTAAGGGTGCCCGAATTATATGTAAAAGCTCCGCCATTTACAGTAAGATTACCATTGTTAATATTCAAAGTCCCCCCATCAATTAGCACACTTCCAACACTACTAGCAAAATTCACTACCAACGAGCCACTTGTAATAGAAGCAGCAGTAGCGCTACTCGCTACCGTACCAAAAGTTAAAGTACCGCCGGAAACAGTAAGATTCGTAATTGTAACACCTGTGGTAGCAGTAAGAGTTCCTCCACTATTCATCTGTAAATTATATACCGTCCACCCTCCGGCTGCCATCGTCATTGCTCCCCTGATGATGAATGTATGTGTAGATAAAGCAAAGTCCCCTGCAATTGGTGCCGTCCCGGTTCCATCAGAATTAACTCCCCAATTGGTTAAAGTTTGTACCTGACCTGTAGCTTTAGAATAGAAAATTGTAGCATAACCCTGCCCTGCCACAAAAATTGCCAATATATTCAAAAGCAAGATTTTTATAGCACCGGTTTTTTTCCCCATTTTTAACGCTTCGCTAATGATCATTTTAAATTATTGTTGCAATTGTTTAAAATGATAAAGTTGTGTTTAGTCTTTTGGGATCAAGAAAAAAACAGTTGTTTTTCAGTGTAGAGATAGCAATCATTTGGCAATGTTTTTTAATCGTAATAAACCTGTTTCCAGCACAGAACTCGTCAAAGTAAAAATACCAAGCTAATTTTCCTGCGACAAATTATATTAGAAGCATATAGAAAAATGTAACCAGTTGGGCAGTAATAGAAATATTATATATTGATAATCAATAAATTAAATAGATATTAAAAAATATTGTATATAATGATTTTACCGAAAAAATATTAATGTTTTTGAGTGGATTTTAGTGTAGAATGCAATCGTTGCCGGTAATTATGAATAATCGTAAAATTAAAAACCCTGATCATCTTAGCGCACGACCAGGGCTTTTACAAACTTTATAGATATTTAAATGAAGCTTACCAAACGTTTTTTGGACAGGTATCTGTTGAGTAATTATTCCCGATTATGAAGCCGAGTATTACTTCATGGGTACCATTACTAACTGTATTTATTTTAGTAGTAGAATAATCGTACGAATAAGACAACGTAACTCTGTTAAGCAGGTTCATTCCCGCCATCCCTGCAAAACCATATTTTGCTCTGTAACTGGCTCCTAACCAAAATGTATTTCGATATTGCATTTTTGCATTTACATCTACCTGCACCGGAATACCTCCCAATGACTTAACCATAACCGATGGGATCATATTGATATCTTCACCCAACATAAACCTATACCCTGCTGTAGCAAAAATATGCGGCACCAACTTGCCTTTTTTAACATCAAGTAGTTCGTTGTAATCTATTTTATTTGGTATTAATTGATTGGCAGCGATACCAACAAAATAGTCTGCTGAGTATACCCATAAGCCAACATTCATATCCATTTTTACTTCAGGATCGGTTTGGTTTATGGCAACTGCAGGGTCATTCGGTTGATTAGATCCAAAATTTAGTTTGCTCGGATCGATGCTCAATCTACTTGCACCTAAACCAATTCCGGCAGATAAATTTGTTTTACCATTCAGACCTACATGATATGCATAGGTTGCAAAAGCAGATGTATTTGTAAATGGACCTATTTTATCACTAATCACCTGCAATCCGATTCCATGGTGTGGTGCAGACGCTTCGTAATTATCGTAATAGTCTTTACCTCTCGGGTTCTCTCCCGACATTTCAAACTGTGTTGTTGCATTCGTTTTGTAATCCTTCTTCCCTAACGGTCCGTGTATAGTTAAATAAGTTGTTACGGGAGCATCCTGTAATCCCACCCATTGGTGTCGATGACTGATTTTAACATCAGTATAATTTTCAATACCGGATAATGCCGGATTTAAAATATAGTTATTGAGGATATACTGGGTATAATGCGGCTTCTGTTGAGCAAACGCACAAACCTGCACAAACAGTAAAATAAGAATACATTTAATAAACTTCATTGTACGAAATTAGAATATTAATTAAAAAGCAACTTCACTAGAGACACTTCAAACATGGTCTTCGCTGTATGCTTAACAAATATCAAAAAAGATTTTTAATGAATGTACAGCTATTATTTAAAAAAGTATCGCAAAGATATTTCATGAGCATCGCCCCCATCATCAAAAACACTCAATGGTGTTTTGTAAACATCGTAAGCATAACCAATAGCCAGTTTGTTTTGTATTTTAACACCGGCAAAAGCTGCATAGCTTTGTTTGTAATGATAATTGAACCCTACCCATAAAATGTTCTTGTGTTCTAATCTTACGCCTCCTTCAATATCAACAGGTGCATTAGGCAGATATCTTACCAAGACATTCGGAATTAACACATTGTCTTCATCAGTTCTTGCATAATAATCTGCCGTAAAATTATAGTGTCTGTATTGTTTGCCTTGTGTATTGGTTGTTCCTTTGATAAAATCAAGTTTTGATTGAATCAATTGTTGTACAGAGAAACCGAAGTTAACGGTTGGTGTTTTGTAATAAATACCTGCAGATGCATCTCCTTTGGTAACATTAGCAGGAGCCGACATGATCGGGTCGGTATCATCAAAATAATCAGATTCAGCAAAAGCAGCTTTATCTAATTTTTGTTGAAGTATTTGTCCGCCCAAACCAAACATTAAACGTCTGCCTTCTTTTAAAGGAATACTGTAAGAAAGGTTTATTTGTCCGCCTGTACGGCTGGTAGGTCCTGTTTTATCATCATACAAAGCAACGGCTATACCTACTTTTTTCTTAGCAAAATATTTATCGCCAAACAAAATGGTTGTTTGTGGTCCGCCGTCAATGCCTGCCCACATTTTTCTGTAGGATGCTCCTACCGAAGCCTGATCGGCTGCACCGGCAGCTGCAGGGTTATACAGAAAATTATGCTGTTGGTACTGGCTCATTCTAAAAATCTGTTGTGCATTAACGTTAGCAGCACTAACACTTAAAAACAGCACAGCAATGATTGATTTTAGTTGCATATTATTTATTTTAAAAATAGTCATAAGTGTGTTTATTATCTGATGATAGTTACATTACCCGTTTTAACGGTGGTTTTACCATTCACTGAAGTTGCTTTTATCACATAGTAATATGTCGCATCCGGTACAGGCTTACCTTTAAATTCGCCGGTCCAGTTATTGGTATATTTATTTGATTGATAAACTAACCCACCATATCTATTATAAACAGCTACCTGAACTTTAGCAAAACAACCTTCATCGTTGAATACGATCCACCTATCATTTTTTCCATCGCCGTTCGGAGTGAATCCTCTCATAGGATCTAAACAGTCTACATCAGGCGTTACCGTTAGTGTCATATCATCCGATGCACTACAATTACCCGATTGAACGTTTAATGTATACACATAAGTTCCAACTTCAGTAAGTTGAGCTACTGTTGTTAAACTATTTGTTGGATTAATACCGGTTGCAGGCGACCATGTATAAACGCCCTCACTGTTGCTTGTACCCGTGATCGTTATTGGTTGATTTCTAACTACACTAAGATTAGGTCCTGCACTTACAATCGGCAACTGAATAACCTGAATTTGTAATGTGGTTGTGCTTGCACACTGGCCTTGATTTGGCGTGAATGTATAAGTTGTTGTTTGTGTATTATTCAATGCAGGCGACCATGTACCGCTTATATTATTGGTTGATGTGGTTGGCAATGCATTCAATGTAGCACCGGCACAGATCGGGGCAACTTGTGCAAAGGTTGGTGTCACCGGTTGGTTAACCGCAATTTGCAAGGTTGTTGTAGTAGCACATTGTCCCTGATTGGGTGTAAATGTATATGTAGTCGTTCCCTGATTATTCAATGCAGGCGACCATGTACCGCTAATATTATTGGTTGATGTGGTTGGCAATGCATTTAATGTAGCTCCGGCACAAATCGCCGCAACCGGTGTAAATGTTGGAGTTACCGGTTGGTTAACTGCAATTTGCAGTGTTGTTGTCGTTGCACACTGTCCTTCATTTGGCGTAAAGGTGTAAGTTGTTGTTCCCTGATTATTCAATGCAGGCGACCATGTACCGCTAATATTATTGGTTGATGTGGTAGGCAACGGATTTAAAGTAGCACCGGCACAAATAGCGGCAACAGGTGCGAATGTTGGTGTCACAGGTTGGTTAACCGCAATTTGCAAGGTTGTTGTAGTAGCGCATTGTCCTTGATTTGGTGTAAAGGTATATGTTGTTGTTCCTTGATTGTTCAACGCAGGAGACCAGGTACCTACTATATTATTGGTTGAAGTCGTTGGTAATGCATTCAATGTAGCACCGGCACAAATAGCGGCAACAGGTGCGAATGTTGGTACCGTGTTTGGTGCGGTAACACTTACAACTATTGTTGCTTTTGAACTTTCAGAACAACCTCCTGCAGGTGTTTGGCTAACAAAATAATTTGTTGTGCCAATTGCTGTAGTTACAGGTGTTGGTGCAGCACCAAGCAATACATTATTATTATCGTACCATTTTAAGTTTGTACCAACTGCAGTTAAAGGCACCGCTGTTGCATTCTGACAGTAAGTAATCGGACTGGTAACTGTTGGAGGCGTAGAAGACACATTCACTTTTACGCTGTCGGTAACGATACAAGTATTGTACATTGTAATATCATCAATTGCAAAATCATTTCCAATGTCTGCATTGTTTACAAGATCAATTAAACTGATAGCAGCGGTAGTAACACCTGTCGGTGCAGTCCAAAAGTAGGAAACTTGTTTCCAACCTGCTGCACCAGCCGGTGAAGTAGCGTATGGATTAGCACTGAATCCTGCAGATGTAGTAACCGCAGTGCCATTGATCATTGTTTGAATATTTGCAGAAGTTGCATTATTATTTGCATTACTGAAATAATAAGATAATACATATGAGTTACCAGGAATTACTGTAACATTTTGTGACCACATAACCTGATTAGCAACTCCATTGCTTGGTCCATCTGCAACCATCATTTTACCTGATCCGGTTGTATGATCATTGAATGCCGGTGTAAAGAAATTACACAAGTTATTACTTGCACCTACTATTGCATATATACCATTATGACTTGCACTACCAACTGCAGCAACATCCCCTGCGGCATTGTAAGGTATTTGCCCATTGCCGGTAAGGTTGATATAATCAGATGTGAAGCCTGTAGCTCCTGCTTCAAAATTACCGTTGGTAATCATGTTCACCGAATTATCTAATATTAACGCATTTACATAGTAAGTAGTGTTAACTGATGGAGTAACTGTAGGACTTGCCAATGTAGAAGTAAATCCTGCAGGAGAAGAAGTCCAACTATAACTAAATGCACCTGATGTTGTTAATGTAACTGAATTACCGCCGCAAACAGACGTGTCGGCAATGGTAGATAATGGTTTTAAGATTACAGTTGCACTAGCTATAGTACCATCTGCATCTTTTACACGGAAAATATATTTACCTGCAACTAAATTTTCAAAAAGATTGTTGCTTGAAAAAGCACCTGTTTCTGTGGCATATTGATAAGGAGCAGTACCACCACTTCCTCCTACCGTTACCGAACCAACCGTTCCATTACATTTAGGAGAAACTACTTGTACTATTCTTAAGATCAACGGACCTTGTGCCAATGTAAAGAACCATGGAGAATTATTACCAATAGTTCCTGCATTTGTAACATCATTTGCTCCAACCGTACCACCGATCGCAGTATAGATTCCTGATGCTGTAGTTTGGCTCATTGCAAGCATATTAACGCTACCCAGTGGAGTTGATCTTGATACAGAAACATTAGCTCCGTTAGTAAATGGAGCCGTTGTTGTCATCGACCAATATTCTGTTGTACTTAAAGAAGTAATTGAAGCGTCATGTGTGCCTCCCGAACCTGTATTAAATGCTTGTACAGTTGCTACCGTGGCATTGCTTGCAGGTTTATTAATTGTAAACGGAAGATATGTTGCAGCGCAAGTACCATTTCCAACAGGAAAAACATAATTACCTGCAGTTGCAGCAAGGTTTCTTGCAATTGGCCCGTTAATAAAAGCTGATGCAGAACCACCTGAAATAGCTGATGTAGAAGTATTATTAACTGTAAGGATATTTGATGTAGTTGTACTTACTGCTCCGGATATAAGTGTAAGAATCCCTGTAGTGTTAACTGTAACGGGGCTCAGTAAACTAATGTTCGTATTGATACTAAGGTTATTAAAAGTTTCTGCATTTCCGGCAGGAGCGGTAATTGTATTAGGAGCGCTGCATAATGCTGAACCAGAAAAAACAACTGTTGAAGTGCTATTGATAAAGAAACCTTTAGTATTACCTGATACAGCCTGATTGTTTGTCCAGTTACCATTTACAGTCATTGTAGCTTTGGGTGCAGTAAATCTTGAGTTGGTGTTCAACACAAAACCGCCACAGCTGAATGAAGATACATTACTGAAATCTACCTGTGCATTTGTTGAGTTATTACCAAGCGTAAGTACGCCGTTGATAGCCCACGAACCATTTGGCACCCATCCATTACCGTTATTAAAACCTCCGGCAGAAGTACCGGTATTTGACATGATCACATTATTCGGATAACCCGGAGTAACACCAATTGTACCTGAAGCCATTGAAACCCACTCTTTCCCAGGATTATAGTTGAATGCACTATTGTAAACTATACTAAGTGTTGATGCAGCTCCCCAGATAGGCGAATTTGAATTTCCCAGCTTACCTTGCTGATTAACAATTTTTGCAATACCATTAATAACACTGGTAGAGGTTTTAAGATCTAATACCACATTACCATCAGAACCTCCAAAATCAACATCATTAAATACAACCGTTCCATTTACAGTTGTTGTACCACCGGAATTACCTTTCAATAAAAGCGTTCCTCCATCTGCGTTAGTATGCCCTACCACACCATCAGCACCATTGGCAAAGTTTCCACCATTGCCATTTATTGTAGCTATTTTTGAAATAGCCAGCGTTTGTCCGGTCAATTTCAAAATACCCTTTGTAAAATTAATTGTACCGGTTGCATTATCCTTGCCGATTGTCACCGGAGCAGCGTTTGATGAGTTGGTAATATTAACTACATCAGTGGCATTGGGCGTATTGATTGTAAGCGTATAAATATTGATAGAACCTCCTCCCGATATTGTTGCACCATTCACATTCATCAAAATGGTTGCAGCAGTTCTATCCAATGTTATTCCTGCAGGAATGTTTAATGTACCTCCTATCGTAATAGTAAAAGTATTTCCGCCGGTATAATTCACATCCATAGTACACGTACTTCCCGATGGAATAACCAGATTTTCTGTACCGTTGGGAACATGGTTCAAACTCCAGTTGGCCGCTGTATTCCAATTACCGTTGGCTACATTAAAAGTATTTTGTGCAGATGCTACAATAGAAAATACGGTAGTTATACAGATCAAATAAATTTTAAGTAAAGTCGGACTAGAAAGACCTTTACCCAAAAAAAGAAGGACATTTTTTTTCATATGCAGTTGTTTTATAAAACTAAATTTTCAATAACAGCTTAGGCAATTTTACAATTTGATAAATGCCAAATTTCACTATTAAACCAAGTGTACGAATTTAGCAAAATATGCAGGCCATCAGCAAGTTATATTATTCGATATAGAAAATATTTATCTAAATAAATTCAATTAAAAACACAATAAATTGTATGCCAATTAATTACATACACATTATCAAAATAATTATATACTTATAAGTATAATCCATTTGAAATATCATCACACTAAAACAAGGCTTTTCCCACTATCGCTGTGCTGATTTTTCCTTTTCATTTATTTCCTCATTGTATTGCGTAGAATACATTGGGGGTTTATCTCCGAAAAGATCTTTATGAAAACTGTCGTACTCTGTATCATAGGTATAAGTTATACGATCTGTTCTAAGCGGCTTGTCCGTGATCCATTCAGGTGTAGTAAAGCTTTTCGATACCACCCCATCTCTCATCACCGCAACCTTTACAGGCCCGGGCTGAAGTTTGAATCTGGTAGAAGTTAATCCTGCCGGAACATTTACAGTTTCGCCATTCACCATCAACTGGCCTGCCTGTGGTAAAATTGTAACCACTTCAATTGAATCTTCAAAATTGGTCTGTGTTGTTTTACCTAAATTTTCTGTCTTTATATTATATGGGTCAGGTTTAATATCTTTTTTATATTTTTTAAAAAATGCTATTGCAACATCACGATCTGCATACGGAGATGGTTTTCCCTGCCAAACACTTTTCATGTAAGTAAGTAGCACTGAGAATCCATAGTTATGATTTATTTCCGGAGCGAAGTGATGTCCTTCCGGATAATCATTCCATGTAATGATATTGATCATCGGCGCATCTTCCTTAACGGCAAAATCCAGTTGACGACGGAAAGTTTCAGAAAGCCCTGTGACCATGTATTTTCTTTCAATGCCTTTTTTTCCTGCAATGACTGCTTCTGCTGCAGTGGTTAACATATCCCAAGTACCGGGTTTTAAAACCTTTGAAGTATAGAAGTCGGGAAATGCAGAAACGGTATATTGTCTGCCTCTCTTTTTACTTATTGAAGCGATCTTACTATCTAAGCCTTCAAAGGTATAAGCCTGTGTCCACATCCAAACCGATGGAAAATAATCCAGCAGTTTATGTATTTGAGAATTGCTCACCTTTTCATTAACAGAATACATACAGGCAAATTTTTCTCCAACAGCATCTGCCAGTTTTTTGTATGCTCTTGCGGCGAAATATTCAGCCGGATGTCCTCCCATATTTTCTTCTGATGGTATATCAGCAATTTGTTCGCCGTACCATAAATAAACGATCAATCTTCCATCAGGCGTACGCAACCAGTGTGGATTAGATTTACCAACACTATCCTGAATGGCTTTTACCCTGCTGGCAAATTCAACCAATTTCATATTTTCATCTTTTCCTTCTACTCTTGGATGAGAAAAACAAAAAGTGAATTTAAAATCTATATTCTTTTCGGCAGCTACTTTAAAATAAGCTTGAATGATCTTATCCCAACTTTTATTTTCTAATGTGTAGTAAAATTGAAACCCATCTATTCCACAACGTTTAGCAGCCAACATCTCAAATTCAACTGCATGTTCCAAAGATGAATCTTTCATGTAAGGATCGCTCATTACATTCACTTGTGTTAAACCGCCAATTGGCGCAGATATATTATTTGTAATAGGATAAAATTCAGGGTTACATCCATCTTCCATCGGATGACCATTGTAACTGATGATATGAGTCATACAATGTGCAATGACTAATTTTTTGTCGGTCAACGGCAATTTAAATTCAGGAAGATCGAACAGATCATCCTGCGCTTTTACAGTTGTGAAAAGCGAAAGAAAAGCCACCGTTAGCAGCAAAAATCTCCTTTGCAAAATTTTATTGTAATGTATCATACAGCTACTTTTTAATAAAGTTTAAAGTACCTCAAACAAAAAATCGAATATTAAAAAAGAAAGCCGCCGCTGCAAACAGCAGCAGCTTTCCATTTTTATTAATCAAAAACTAATTAGCGACCTGCTGAACCGTAAGCATACAAGTTTGCTATTTCAGTTGCAGTTAAAGCTCTTTTGAATAATCTTGTATCGTCAACTGAACCACTGAAATCAGATGTTTGCCAACCTGCAGGTGCACCACCTCCATTAGCAAAAACAGATGGAGTACCTGTATAGTTGAATGTACCGAAAGTAACCTGCTGCCTTTGTGTAAGTCCAGCTCCAACGCCACTAGATGTTGTCATTAACTCAAATTGTTCTGAAGCACCAATGGTAGTAGTTGCAATATTTTCTGTTCTTTTTAATACCCCATTGGCATAATATTTCACTTTTTTCGTACCACCAGTTGTGTCATAAACCATTGCAATAAATGCCCATGCTGTAGGAGCTGTTTTGAAATCGGCATAAGTTCCTTCTGCAAATAAATCACCATAAGTAGAATGAGTACCTGTACCATTAACATGAGTTAAAGTACCATCCAAATCTAATGAATCACTTGCACCATGACGGAAAGAGAAAGCAACTAACCCCCAGATATCCTGAGTAGCCGCATTGATTTGCCATAATGAATTCAAGTTATTTGTAGTTGGAAATTTAGCCCAGCTAGTAAATGTAAAACCAGCAGCTAATTTATCAGCAACGTTTAGAGCAGTAATTGTTGGATATACCAAATAGCCATTGGTAAAGCTTGCATAACCACCAATTTGTCCACCAGCAGCATTATTGGTAACAGTACCGCCAGTTGTTGGCACAACACCAGAAATAGCTTCAGCTTTTGTGTTATCAAAAGTCCAGTGAGCAATAAGGTCAGCAGCAGCTACATCATTTGAAGTAGGCAATGCAACTACATCTAAAGTAAATGCCAATGCATTACTTGTACCTGCAGAAGTTACTACAGTTACATTACCTGTTGCAGCACCTGCAGGAACTGTACATGTAATAGAAGTTGCGGTTACTGAACTTGCAGAGGCTGTTACGCTACCAAATTTCACCGTACCACCTGTAAGATTTGTACCGGCAATAACAATTGTTGCACCAACCAAACCATGGTTTGGAGTAAGTGTAGTAATGGTAGGAGCAGTTCCACCGCCGCCACCGCTGCTGCTTTTTTTACAAGACGTGGTCGTTACCACTGTTGCGAATAATCCGCATGCTAATACAAGCATTGCATTTTTCATCTTTTTCATTGTTCGTTAAGTTTAATTTTTAATTAATAAAAGTTTTGGTGTTTTCGTGAATAAAAGAATTTAGAATATTTTATAGTTGAATAATTGAAACTGCCGCTCCTCCGCCCTTTCCGAGGTTTAATGTTAATGTTGACTCTCGTGTAAGATTGATCTTCTTTATAACATATCCTTCCTGATTGTTTAAATAGTCTGTACCGGGAGCATCTGCATAAACTACCGCTGCATATTTTTTATTTTTATCAAGGAACGACAGATCAACATTGATTTCTCTGCTGTTCTCTCCTGTAATAGCTCCGATAAACCAATTGTTTGTGCCTTTTCCCTTACGGGCAATAGCAACATAATCTCCCGGCTCTGCTTCTAATATTTTTGTGTCATCCCAATCTGTCGGTACATCGCTGATGAATTTAAATGCATCCTTATGAGCTTCGTAATTTTCAGGAAGATCTGCCGCCATTTGCAAAGGGCTATATAAAGTAACGTACAAGGCTAACTGCTTACAAAGCGTAGAACGTAAACGTCTTGTTGTATCAGCCGCCGCATAATGATTTAGTTTAAAGATGCCCGGTGTATAATCCATTGCTCCTCCCATTAATCGTGTAAATGGCAATATCGTTTCGTGATTTACAGGATTGCCATGACTGAATGCAAAATATTCATTTCCTCTGCCGGCTTCAGATGCTACCCAGTTCGGATAGGTTCTGTTTAAACCCGTTGGACGTACCGGTTCGTGTGCATCAACCATAATCTGATAGTCAACTGCTTTTTTTGCTACACGTAGATAATGATTGTTCATCCATTGCCCATCATGAAACTCACCACGAGGAACAACTTTACCTACGTAGCCTGTTTTAACTGATTTGTATCCAAATTTTTTCATGAACTTGAAAGCAGTATCCATGGATCTGTCATAAGCTGTTGCAGAACTTGCCGTTTCATTGTGCATAATGATCTGCACTCCTTTTTTAGCTGCATAATTCTGTAATTCCTTTACATTAAAATCGGGATATGGCGTTACAAAATCAAACACCTGCTCTTTCCAGGTGCCGAACCAATCTTCCCAACCAACGTTCCAACCTTCAACTAAAACACCCTGGATTTTATTTGCCGCAGCAAAATCTATATAACGTTTAACATTAGCTGTAGTAGCACTATGTCTGCCATTCGGCACTAACTGACCCTTTGCATTTAAGCTGTCTGCATGATTGGCATAATTCCATCCACCTTTACCCGTCTGCATTTCCCACCATACTCCAACAAATTTCATAGACTTGATCCAAGATGTATTTTTTATAACAGAAGGTTCATTCAAATTCAAGATCATTTTTGAAGCAAGAATATCAGTAGCCTTATCGCTTACAATGATCGTTCTCCATGGTGTATTGAACGGAGCATGTAAGTATGCCTTGTTACCAACAGCATCAGGCACCAAACTTGAACTCAATTGATTCGTATTTTTATCTACATGCAATTGCATTGCAGGATAATTGATTTGTGCAGCTTCGTGGATGTTGATGTACAAACCATCAGCTGTTTTCATCATCAACGGCGTTTGTACCGATGAAAAATCTTTTACCGTACGTACACAAATATCTGTGCTGGATGCAACAATTGATCTGCTATCAACTTCGCTTAGTTTACTTTCCGTGTATTCGTACTCGTTACTATCATAATCGCCGGGAATCCAGAAAGCTTTATGATCACCTGCAAGATTAAATTGCGTTTCTTCATCAGCAACAATAAAATATTTTAAGTTGTTCTGTTTTGGAAACTGGTAACGAAAGCCAACGCCGTCATTGAACACTCTGAAAGCAATATCCAGTAAATAACCTGTCCTCTTTTGTTTAAGATGTACCAGCAATTGTTTGTAATGATTTCTAATCTTGCTTACTTCACCCAAAACAGGTTTCCATATCTCATCAAAAATGCTACTATCAACGCCAACTATTTCAAACGCATTATTTAATGGCGTATGATCCACCAACTTAAATCCCAACGAAGATGGTTGAATGATATCTTTCGAACCATAAGTGACCTGATACACAGGAGTTCCTTCAGTATTGAGATTAAATGTCAATTTTATTTTTTGAAAGTTGATCGTATACTCTTTCTGTGCACATGCTGCATTCAGTATCCAACAAGTGAAAAACAAACTGATATATTGCTTGATAGTCATTAAATAATTATTGCTGTTAGGTGATCGAGTTTAATAATTTCTTTGCCTTTTCCATTTGCAGGGAAACCATGTAATAAAAAACCTGATCTAATTTTTTCTGTTTTTCTGTATCTGTCTTAAATGCTTTTCTTTTTGTATAAAGATTGTTAACCGTTTCAAGATCTGTTTGTGATAAAGACGACACTCCAAGTTTAGTTTGCAAAGAAGTTAAAAATCCGTACCCAAATTCCTGTGTGGGCTCTATCATCGTTCCTTCTCCATAATCATTCCAGGTACATAATTGAATGTAGTTAGACGACGATGCCAATGCTGCGTCTAATGTAGCATTGAAAGTTGCTGTACCGTTATGATCGATCTGCCATCCCAATGCTCCTCCCCATCCACCAGCGGTATAAAAATCTTTAAACCCGGGATACGCAGCTGCGATCTTTTTACCTGTATATCCGTTGTTATAAAAATTATTCAACCCTGTCAAATAATTACTATAAATCCATGCATACTCTCCAGAAGCATTTGAACCTGCTTCGCCTGATTCATACCATAGCGTAAAGAAAGACGGCTTTGGACTTAACACTGAAAAAATACTTGTCCAGTCTGATGGTGTTTGCATTTGTATTGGACCGAAATCAAGCAAGAGTGGCTTGCTGTCAACTTTTTCATAATAAGAAAGACCGAAGAAATTAGATTGCAAATAGTTCATATCATTTTGTGCAACTGCAATTTTATTGGCACCTGCATCAACCAGATTTCTATCTTCATATACGATTGAAAAAGTCAATCCTACTTTTTCAAGCATTGCAACCATTCGTTCTGTATTACGAACCGAAAAAGGATAATCGTACAACAATTGTTTACCCGGCCAATCAATCATCACTCCATCAACACCACTTAACTTCATCAATAAAAGCTGATATTCTATAACATCATAATCACCCGAAGCATAAGGGCCGATCATGGGATAATAATAAGACGCTATTTGTCTTTTACCGCTTCCGTCCGTAACATCCGGATTCTTATTAGCCATTTTCCAATGTTGCCCCCACTGTCCGGAGTTAGACTCCTTTGATTCGAACCAAGGCATCACATGAGAAAATATTCTTTTTGAAACCGTCTTTGCAACATTTGCCGGAGAATAAACCACAACGGTTCCATTGTATAAAGTCTCATCAACAGTTGTACTACTTTTCTTACATCCAACAAAGTATGTAACAACGAATATCAATAACAATAATCTAATATTTTTCATCTGGCAAATCTTACTCATCAAAAACTAAACGTCAATATTTTAATACCCCGGATTTTGATCCGCTGCTGTAATTTTTTTATTAGAACTCAACTCAGTAGATGGAATTGGATAAGTATACATTTTATCTTCCCATGCTGCTATTGCCGTTCCGTCTGATAATGCCTTCACATAATACTCTTGTTCACTTTGGCCGAATCTCCATCTACACACATCATACCACCATTGTCCTTCAGCAAAAAACTCAGCGAATCTTTCATAGGCCAAAGGATTGTTTCTTAAATTAACATCAGCGGTTGAAGCTTTTGTTGCCGCAGTCCATGATGTATAATCAAATGATGACGGGGAATTGATAGGTTGGCCATATGCTCTTCTATGCACTTTGTTTACATATTCCAGAGCAGTAGGCTCATCGCCGGTATTTTTTAAAGCCTCTGCATATAATAAATACACGTCAGCTAAACGCAATAAATAATAGTTAGCACCATCGCAACTATTGTAAGTATAGATTGATTTATCAACAGTAGTATATTTTTTAAAACTCCAGCCATATTGTTGATAGATGTTTCCGATGTTACCACCTGCTCTTGCAACAGGCACTCTGAAAGTACCGGTTTTATCATTCACCGAATCAACCCAAGGTTGTTGAGCACAAACATATAAACGAGGGTCTACACTCTTATCTGCACGTACATCCAAAGATTGTTGTCTGTAAGAAGGTTTCATTATGTACTGAGGATTTGTACGGGAAGATGTACCCGAAAAGCCCGGTGCTTGTACTGTATCAAATAACGGTAACGTAAAACCGAAACGACGAAGGTTTTTATCGTTCACAAAAATATTAACACGAGACATGTCTATGTTGCCACCGCCTGTTTCGTATCCATCCAAACCAAGGATCATTGGTCCCCAGATCAACCCTTGAGAAGTTGTAAGGTCATCCGGACTTGTACCTGAAGAAAATATACCGCTACCACCTGTTCTTCTTTCAACATTTATTTCAAACAATGACTCTTCGTTAAATTCATTTGATTCAGGCAAAGCATTGAATGCATTGCTATATTTCGAGAATGACATTAAAGATTTACCACTGTTATCAATTACATCTTTTAATACAGGTTTTGCCAAATCATACTGACCGGTAAACACATAAGCCTTACCTAGTAACCCTTTAGCAGCCCATTCCGATACTCTTCCTTTGGTCGCTCCTGCTCTATTCACGCCTGCAAGTTTTGAAGCTGCTTGCTTAAGGTCGTCGATAATAAAATCCCATACCTCTTTAACGGTACTTCTTGGCTGGGAAGCTTCTTCGAGATTCAATGCGATCTTTTTGAAAATAGGAACACCTCTTTTATCGCCACCACTTGATGGAGTCATATATGATTCTCCAAAAAGACATTCTAATTGAAAATAATAATAAGCTCTTAAAAAATATGCTTCACCACGAAGTTGATTGATCGCATCAAACTCTGTTGTTTTTGCATAATGACTCTCGTAAAAATCTGCTCTGTCTAAAAACACATTCACATTTTTTACACCTGTATATAAACCTGCCCACAGGCTACTCACATAAGGATTCGGTGTAGTTACATTATGAATGATCAGTTCATTCCAGTCTCTATCATCCTTGTAATCCAAAGTTGCCGCATGTTCTAACGATGCAAAATGTTTTGTTAACAGGTTAAAACCATAGAGGTTAAAACTTTTGCGAAAGTTTGAATAGCCGGGAACCAAAAATGATTCCAGATCTGTTAATGTAGTAGGAGCATTATAAGTATTCAGCTGATCTACCGGCTCGTATCCATTTTCCGGAGCTTTTCTACAAGCAGCAACTGTACTACCTAAAGCAAGTATGAAAATTAGTTTCTTTATCATTGTAATATTTTTTTATTTAAGCTTTATAAAGTGATATCAATACCAAAAGAATAGGTTCTTGCATTCGGATAGCGTGCAACCCTGTCAATACCTCTTCGATAAATATCACCACCTATTTCAGGATCGATACCGCTATAACTTGTTATTGCAAATACATTATTACCCATAACAAAAAGGCGTGTATTCTTTAATTTGAATTTCTTTGTAATGCTTTCTGGCAATGTGTAACCTATCTGAATGTTTTTAAGTTTCAGATAACTGCCATTTTCAACGAAATAGCTGCTTGCTTTTGAATAGTTTCCGTTCGGGTCTCTTTCAAAATCACCTCCATCGATACCACCAATACGTGGTTGATCTGTTAGTCCATTATCTCCAAGGAATGATGCACCAAAAACTTTATCTGTTACATTACCACCATCGTAGATTGACATGGTATATGGCGCAACACCATTATAAATATCTACTCCCATTACACCATTAAACAATAATGACATATCAAATTGCTTGTACCCTAAACCGGCAGTAAGCCCGTAAGTAAATTTAGGGTAAGGGTTACCGATAGCAACTTTGTCATCATCATTTAAAACACCATTACCATCCGTATCCTGGAAATGCAGATCACCAGCCTGAGCTCTTGGCTGTGTTGCATGATATGCAGCAGCTTCTGCATCTGTTTGGAAAATACCTAAAGATTTATATCCATAAAATTGACCAAAAGGCAAACCTGTAGCAGTATAAGTTAATGGCTGATTCACCCATAAACTGTTATTGGTTGCAGGATAGTTGCTATTAGCACCCAACGGAGTGATTGGCTTATTACTAATACCATCAAGATTAACCACTTTGTTTTTATTGATTGAACCGGTGAAGCTCAAATTGTAACTTAGTTTTTTATATTTATTTCTATACCCTACTAAGATATCTACGCCTGAGTTTTTAACGTTACCTATGTTATAGAGTATTGCAGAAGATAATTCATTACCCAACTCATCATAACGTGGAGGAATACCTACACTTGGAGGAACAGGCACCCAATAAAGCATATCTTCTGTATATTTTCTATACCAATCAAGTGAGAAATATAGTTTACCTCCAAATGCATCAGCATCTAAACCAATATTCGTTTCATTTAAAGTTTCCCATTTAACATCTTCATTGGCAATTAACTCTTGTGTATATCCTGCCAATGACACTCCATTGTTATCGAAGTTTTGATAACCTGCTCTTGCAAAAGTTGTAACGTATCCGTAAGGTGGTATCTGGCTGTTACCAAACGAACCATACCCTGCTCTCAACTTAAATTGTCCGAAAACTGGGAACATTTTTTTGAAGAATCTTTCTTTATCTAATTTCCATGCAACTGATGCCGATGGGAACAAGCCATGCTGGTTTGTTGGACCGAATGTTGTATAGTTGGCATCGTCACGTAAAGTAAAAGTTGCAATTAATTTTTTATCGAAATCATAATTCACTCTACCGAAATATGAACGTACCAAACCATTCGGATCATAACCACCATTTACAGTAAATGTAGAGCCAGATGTAGGAATATATCCGTAAGAAGTACCTGCAACTGAAGTTACATTGGTTGTTAAACTTTGAGTAGAATTTGTATAATTTTCATAACCTGCTAAAAGGTTGATTGTATGAACACCATTATAAGTGTGATCATAGGCTAAGATAAACGCATTCAATAATTGTTCGTATTTACCTTGAGATCTGTATAAACTGTTAATGGTTAATGGCGTAACTGCAGTGTTGTATTTATCTCGGTAAATATTGTTTTCGTATCCTGAGTAGGTATAACCAACAGTTGCTTTAAATGTCATGTACTTTGGAGGCAACTTAATTTCTACATAGGCATTACCTTGAAAACTGTATTCAGGAAAAGCAAACTTTGCAGTTTTAATTTGGGCCATCAGGTTTACACCTTGATATCCTGCAGGAAAATCTCCCCAAGGAAACTCTACATTATTACTATATGCCTGACCGGTAGGTGCTGTTCTGAACGGTGTAATAACGGTAGATGTTTTTACAGGCGTAGTACTTCTATGCCATGCATTGATCTGTTCACCAATTTTAATTTTATCAGATATTTTTACGTCGGTGTTAATTCTTACAGCTCCATAATCTGAACTATTATCTAAGAAAATACCTTTTTGTTTGTTATAAACGCCTGAAACAAAATAATCAACTGTAGATGTTTTACCTGATAATGACAGGTTGTAGTTTTGTTCAACACCATTGCTATATAATGCTTTTACCCAATCATAATCTGGGTAGCCGGCAATAGCAGCATCGTTAAACGGATTTGCGTAATAAGGATCTTTTGTTAAGGTTTTAAATTTCAGGAAATCTGCTTTATTTAAAAGCGTATATACCAATGGTTTGGTAATACCATAACGAGCATTAAAATTAATCGTTGGTTTAACACCACTTGCCCCACGCTTTGTTGTGATGATGATTACACCACCAGCTGCCGAAGCACCATAAATTGCAGCAGCACTGGCATCTTTTAAAATGTCGATGGTTGCAATATCATTATTGTTGATATTAGCACCGCCTTTATTTTTTTGTATCACCCCATCAATTACGTATAGAGGTTCAGGCTGACTTAATGAAGAAACCCCACGAACAATGATTTGTGCAGAATTTCCACCGGGCTCAGCAGATTCTTTCACCACGTCAACGCCGGCTACCCTGCCCTGCAATGCTTCCGCTACGTTTTGGCTTGGTAAGTTTTTAATATCATCACCTTTTACAGATGAAATGGCTCCGGTAACGTCTTTTCTATTTTTTGACCCATACCCAACCACAACAATAGAATCTAGCGTACCTATTAAAAGCTGTAATTCAACCTCTATTGAGTTTTTACCCACTATGGATACCTCTTTTGCAGCATACCCGGTAAAGGAAATTACTACTGCTTTGGCATCTGCCGGAACTGACAATGTGAACTCCCCCTTTTCATTTGTTTTAACACCGGGATTTTTATCTCCCTTCAGAATAACACTAGCACCGTTCAAAGGAACGCTCTTGTCGTTGAGCACCTTACCCGTTATAGTTCGTTGTGAGAAAACATTGTTTACAATGAGCAGGAGAATTGCAAGGAACAAAGTTTTGGTCAATCGTTTTTGTAAAATCATGGAAACGTAGTTTGATATTTTAAATTACCCCAATAAAGATTAGCGGAAAACAAGCAAATCGATACAAAGGCGGTTAGCGTAAACCTGATGCATTTGTAGCGGAAATTTGGCAGTAAAATCGTTAATATTTATATGGAAGTCAAAGTAAATGTACAAATCACCTGAAAACAATTTATATAGCCGAAATATCAATAATAATCAAAAAAAAAGCTATAATTGAATTATAGCTTTTTGATTATCAATGATATATAACAAATTGGAATTTATTTATATATATAAATTTGTTTCGTGATTTATTGGGGGATATATCTTTTAAATCGTTGTGATCGTTTCAATCTGCATTATTTTAACCTCAAATTCCTCATTTGGAACGATGGATTTGTTCTTGATCTTGGTCTTGTAAGTATTGATTGTATTCACAGAATATTCAAGAATCTGGGCAATTTTTCCGATATCGTGTATGCCCATACGTATGAGAGCAAAAATCCTAAGATCAGTGTTCAGTATTTCATCGTCTTTTAACTGTATCCTGTCCTCCGGCTTGAATAATGTATTGAACTCTTTTACAAAATGAGGGAATAGTCTTAAAAAGGCTTTATCAAAGTTCTTTAACAGGTCTTCTTTTTCTTTACGAAGATTGATATTGTTTACCAGAAACTTAATTTCATCGATCTTTCTGTCTACCAATTTTTGTTCAACTGAACGCTTGAACCTTTCAATTCGATTAAAGAATTCAGAATTAGCATTAAAGAAATACCCGATATATTCTTCTTTGATCTTATTAGCTTCTGATAACTTGTTATTCAGCTCAGATAGCTTATTATTGGTTTCGGCTAGCTGTTGGTTGATCTCATGTTCTTTTTGACTGGCTTCTGAGATTATTTTTTGAGCTTGTTTTAGCTTTGCAACTTGTTTATACACCGTATAGGCAAGGAAAATAACGGCTATCAATAGAATGGTCATCACAAACGAATAACCGATCAGTATCTTTTTTTGCGATTCAACCTGACTGATTTTTTCAGCTTCGATCAACGGAAGAATGGCAATTAACTGAACCTTACGTTGTCGGGCACCGTAAAATGCAGCATCTTTAATAGCATATTCAATAAACTTGGATGCATTTTTAATATCTCCTTTTTTATAAAGTAGCTGTGCCAGGTTATACATGGCTGATGTTTCTTTTGTAGAAGATTTAATATCTGCTATGGCGGCATCTATCAGCAATGCAATGGCAGAGTCAATGCTACCCTTTTGAATATAGATATCACTTAAAGTAGACGCAACCAGTGCCAGCTCGTGATCAGTTAGGCCCCCTTTTTTAAGCATCGACTGAAAATTGGCTTTTGCCTGAAGCATATTACCCAATCTGATATCTTTCAAACCTGTATAGTATGAATATGAAAATGATGGGATCGGAAAAAGCTTTAGCGCTGAATCGAGACATACACCACCTGCTTTATTATACAACGGAGCATAGTAATTATCTCTTGCATAATCAGCTAGATCGTAATAATACCTTGCTCTTAGCGAATAGTATTCCGCTTTTATTTTATCGCTAACATTGCCTAATGCAAACGACTGCAAGGAATCTGCCGATTCTTTGAATAAGCCGGAAGAAAGCAATGTGAAATTTAAAATGATACTTGAATGCGCAATTCTTTCAGGATCATTTATTTTGTAGGCAATTTTCTGACACTTAACTGCATACTCATAAGCAGAATCATATTTAAAAACTTTATAGTACTCGTATAATTGGTTGCTTAATTCGTATTGAGTCAACAAATCGTTTGGCGAAACAAGATGCATTCTTTTTTGCAAACTATCAATAGTCTTTTCAATTGCTTTGTCATAGCTGCCGGCATCCTCCATTATGTTGTTCAACTCATCGAAATTATATACTTCGGAAGATTGAGAAAAACCCTTTAGAGAGAATATCAAAATTAGGGAGACAGATGTAAAAAATTTAATCATAGCAATAAGTAAAGGTTACGTTACACACTTAGCATTATCAAAAATGCACAATGAGTTTTCGGCGGCAAATTATCTAAAATAAAAATAAATCAACTGTAAGTTAGTAAATATTTTTTAATGAATTGGAAACAGATTCAATATATATATATATAACAAATTTAAAAGAGATTTCGAATTTAAAAGAGCTGATCATATTTTCAATAATAGAATTTAATCTATTGAAAATCAAAATAAAATAAAATACATATTTACATAAAATACAATAGAACCAAAAAGAGTCGCTGAATTTTATTTATTAAAAATATTGGGTTCTTTTTATAAAATTGAGATACCGGAGCACTATATATTTGTCTATATATTTAAGGGTTAATCAAAAAAGCCCCCGACAAATCGGGGGCTTTTTAAATAATGTAAAATGATCTTTTTTTAATTTCCTGCTGAACCTCTTGTCCAAAGATCTGAAATTTCAGTTTGCGAAAGAGCTTTATTAAATAACCTTGTATCATCAATTGCAGCACCGGAAGGAAGGCTTGTATTTTGCCATGCAGAAGAGCTTGTACCACCGGAAGGGAACACAGCCGGGCTGCCAGAATAATTGAATGTACCAAAGGTAACTTGTTGTCTTCCTGTTCCGCCAAAACTTGAAGTAGCAATCAATTCAAATTGCTCATTTGCCGGTATAACGGCAGTTGAAATTGTCTTTGCTCCTTTGTACACTCCATTACAATAGTATTTAATTTGTTTGGTACCACCTGTTGTATCATACACCATTGCTAAAAATGCCCAGGCAGTTGGAGCGGTTTTAAAGTCAGCTGCTGTTCCTTCACGAAATGCATCGCCGTATGTTGAATGTACACCTGAACCATTTACATGCGATATTGTACCATCAAGATCTAATGAGTCATTCGCAAAATGACGGAAAGTATACGCAACCAAACCCCAAATATCATTTATGTTTCCATTGATCTGCCATAAAGAAGTAAGATTGGTAGCAGTTGGCACTTTTGCCCATGTTGTAAAAGTAAAACCTGCAGCTAAAGCATCAGGTTTATTGATATTCGTAATGGTTGGGTAAACCAGATAACCATTATTGAAACTGGCATAGCCCCCTATCTGTCCGCCACTTGCGTTGTTTGTAACTGTACCTCCTGTAGTTGGTAAAACACCAGAAATAGCCTCCGCTTTAGTGTTATCAAAAGTCCAGTGTGCAATCAGGTTGGCAGCAGCAACTGTATTAGAACTTGGTGTCGGAGGTGTTGATGAAGTACCGGTACATATATTATACCATTGAGTGCCTCTGAATATTTCAACACAGGTAGCCGTGGTATTAAAGATCATCATCCCTGCCGTAGGATTAACAATCAAATCTCTTTGAGCCGAAGTCATACGGGGAGGAATAAACGCTTTTGTTGTAGAACTGAGCTCAAGTACACTGGAAGTGTTTGGGGTATTTGTACCAATACCTACCTGAGCAAATACCAACGAACTTAAGACGCTGCAAAAGAAGGAAGTAAAAATTAATTTTTTCATGATGGCAAATTTTGTTTAGTGTTTGGTAAAATCTTATATAAATATACTTATATATTGAGTTAAGTAAAGAATTAGTTAGTGGTTGATGACAACTTTTTTACCTGCATTCACCATTATGAAACTACTTGCATCAACCGTCAAACTCCTGATCGTCGGGTCAGAATTGATCACCACATAAGCGCCACTTATAACAACATCTGTATTACTATCAGGCAAAACACCACAACTCCAGTTTCCCGGCGTTTCCCATGAGGTATTTATACCTCCTATCCAACGATTTACAAATCTTAATGTAAATGCATTGCTATTATTTCCATCTACCACACAACGATACCGATATGCATTCATAGAGGAAGGAAGTGCATTCAATTGTAAAGCCATGGTATTAGTCCCGGCATAATTTGCATTATTTGTAATATTGGCAAACCCTGTGCCTGCATCTACCTGCCACTGGTAATTTGTACCAATGAGGTTAGATGTTAGTATCGTACTAACACCTGAGCAAAGTTGATAAAAAAAGCCGCTACGTGATGCTGTTGAATAAGCTGTAGTTACATTTATGTTTCCGGTTTGTCCGTTGGCAACGATAGCTGTAATAACTGAATCGGAAATAACCGTAAACGATGATACGGCTACTCCTCCAAGACTTACTGCCGATGCGCCTGTAAAATTTTTACCCAATATTGTAACCGTTGAGCCCGTTAATCCATACGTTGGCGAAAAAGAATTGATAAAAGGCGGCTGAGTTACACTTACATTCGTAAAAATTCCGTTTGCAATGTTACCATCGTTATGTGAGGTAACAGCCATACCTACATAAATAGTAGCTGACATCTCAATTGAGATCGTTCCCAATTGTGTCCACGTATTTCCATCTGAAGAATAATACCCGGTAATTACATTTCCTGCTCGTACCAATTTCAACCAATATGGTGTCGCAAAAGTGTTGCCGCCGTTATTGGTAGTTACTCCTGCCACAGTACTTCGATATTGAAAGTTGATCCCATTTGATGGTGTGATAACAATCGTTGCATTTTTTGCCGTTGCACCAAGACCATCTCTTATCATCAATCCTGCTTTGGCCCAAACATTAGTGTTATCAATTGAAAGAACTTTGGCAATAATGGTAACATCGCCGGTTATAGGCTGATATGCATATTGAAATGCATCTGTTGTACCATATATATCTGCTCCCGAGCCGCTCACTTTGAATGTATCAAGATTATAGCCTGCAGATCCTGCGGCAGCTCCTACATGTGTGCTATCCCACGGATCGGGCAATGGTGGCGGCGGTGTATACGTTGTTCCAAGCAACAAAGCCTCAGCTGCACCCATTTGCAATGACACCATATAATAAAATGCCTGATCCAGTCTTGCCTGCTCTGTTGCATTACCGCTATAAAGTTTTCGTTGATCGTACAATGTATCTACTAATTCAAGATCATGCTGATTCAAACCACTTACACCTAATTTAGTTTGTATAGATGTAAGGAAGCTGTAACCAAATTCAACAGTAGGTTCAATCATGGTTCCTTCTCCATAATCATTCCAAGTATTTAATTGTATGTATGGAAGATTTTTTGATAACGCAAGATCAAGTGTTGCATTGAATGTTGCTGTGCCGTTATGTGCAATCTCCCAGTTGATGCCATCGGCAGCTCCCCCTTGCGTATAATAATCCTTAAAGCCGGGATATGCCGAACCAATTTTTGATGGAAATGAATTGTTGTTATAAAAATTATTTAATCCGGTTAAGTAATCACTGTAGATCCATGCAAAATAACCACTTGCATTTGTTCCGGCATTATAATTATACCACAAGGGAAAGAATGATGGTTTGGGACTTAGATCACTGAACACATTTGTCCAGTTTGATTCGCCTGACAATCCTTGCGGACCAAAATCTAGCAACAAAGGTTTGTTATTATATTTTTCATAATTAGATTGTGAAAAATAATTTGTTTGCATATACGCCATATCAGCTTTCGCTGTAGCAATTTTATCTGTTGCATTATTCAATGTTGCATCTTCATAAACAATTGAATAATTCAATCCAACTTTTTGAAGTAATGCAATTAGTTTTTCTGAATTCGCTTTGTTCTTTGGGTAATCGAATTTATTTTGTGTACCATACCAATCGATCATTATCCCATCTATACCGGCTAATTTTATCAATAGCAGCTGGTACTCTACAACATCAGGATTACCGGAAGCATAAGGACCGATCTTAGGATAATACCATGCAGCAATATCACGTTGGCCGTTTGGCAATATGTTATCGGGATTTTTAGACACCATTTTCCAGTGATATCCCCAGGTTCCACCATTAGAAGATTTAGTTTCGAACCATGGCATAACATGTACAAATACTTTTTTTGTGTTTGATTTTGTTACAGGCACGGGGGCATAAACTGTTTGAGCATTAATAGAATTAAAAACAATAAAATGAAGAAAAAGAATTAACAGAAATTTTTTCATAACAGCATTCACACAATCTTAGCAACTATTCTTTACCGAAGTTATATCAGCTTGAAAAGAAGCTGTATCAAAATAACCAAACAATTCAGGCAGGGACAATTATTATCAATCTTGTATAAATAATATTTCCAAAAAATTATAAAAATTTGATTTTTGATACTGACTATCAAAATCTTACAGATAAATTATAAAAAAAACTATATAACTGAATTAATCTTCCTCAAATACAAAAAGTATTTTTTAAAACACGAAAGACAATTGATATAAACATCAATCCGATTTTAAAATGAATGCACCTAACTGATCAAAAAAAAAGATTTTGGAAATATTGGTTGAACAAAAAATTGATAACAAATAAACATATTAGCATAGTAACGGCATAGCATGTTGCGTCAATTCATACGCATTGTTCTTAAAAATTATTCCCCAATGTTTATTATGGTACTTAAAGTTATAATGTATTAGTTCGGGTGATTTTTGGTTATTTTGCAACTAAATTTTCTGCCATATTTTTTTAGATACCCCTCACCGTATTATAATAAAGATTGTATGACTAAACATATAGTAACCTCTTTCCTACTTCTAATAGCTTCGTTTTATAGTTTTTCTCAATCTACCCAACCATATAATTTAAAAGAGTTAGATATTGCCATTGCTGATGCCGACAAATATGATCAGAAATTTTTAAACTCGATCGACAGTTTAAAATCGAGACTAAAACTTACTTCTACTAATGACTTGATAACCCAGTATGATCTGAGCAACCAGATATACAATTACTATAAAGTTTTCAAATATGATTCGGCATATGACTATGCGTTTAAATGTCAAAAAATTGCCTACCAATCAAACGATCCAGAAAAAATAGCCGTTTCAAGTATTCAGTTAAATTTTACTTTACTTTCATCAGGCTTATTTAAAGAAGCATCTGACTCACTGGCCCATATTGATATAAGTAGGGTAAACGATAATATTAAAGCAGAATATTACACCGTTAAAGCAAGATATTATTATGACCTTGCAGACTATACACAAGACAATTACTTCTCTCCTACATATACAAAAACGGGCACGATATTTTTAGATTCTGCCTTAGCATTGTATTCACCAAAATCTTTTTCATACCTGTACTACTCAGGATTAAAAGAATTCCGTTTAACCAATTTAGGCAAGGCCGAAGAATATTTTACAAAATTAATTTCGAATGGAGGCCTTACTCAGCATGAGTTTGCGCTTACAACCTCAACACTTAGTGCAGTTATTTATTTTCAAAAGGGAAGTATTGATTCTGTTATTTCATTATTGATAGATGCTGCCATTGCGGACATCAAAACTTCTACAAAAGAAACTTCGGCCATGTATAATCTGGCACAATATCTTTTTAAAAAAGATCAAATAAAAAGCGCATCGAAATATATTGATTATGCGATGAAGGATGCAGATTTTTATGGTGCCCGTCAACGCAAGGTTCAGTTGATAACAGTTTTACCTTTAATTGAAGCCGAGAAAATCAATCAGGTAGAGTCACAGAAAAAAATCCTTATCGCCTACTCTATTGTAATGACGATCTTATTATTGGCTGTTATTTTTCTTGCTTATACTGTTTACAAACAAGTTGCAAAATTAAAATTAGCGCAAAAAATAATTTCCGAAGCAAGTCAAAAAGAACATGAGATCAATGAACAGTTGAACGAAACAAATCTTAAGCTGCAGGAAATGCATGTAAAAGAGCAAAAAATAAATGAAGCATTAACTGAAAGCAATAACAAACTATCCGAATCAAATAAAATTAAGGAAGAATACATAGGTTACTTCTTTAATGCCAACTCCGAATTTTATAATAGAATCGAACGCTTTAAGAGAACTGTTGATCAAAAGCTACGTGACAGAAAATTTGATGAAGTGAAGCATCTCGTAAACCAGATCAATGTTAAAGATGAAAAAGAAGAAGCTTTGAGAAATTTCGACAAAGCATTTTTAAAATTATTTCCAAATTTCGTTGATCAGTTTAATTTACTGTTCAATCCGGAAGACAGGATCATTTTACCCAATCGTGAAATATTGAACACAGATCTGAGAATCTATGCGTTGATCAGATTAGGAGTAAAAGACATTAATAAGATATCTGAGATACTGGAATACTCTGCTAATACCATTCACAATTACAAAAGCCGGATAAAGATCAAATCCATCGTTCCAAATGATGAATTCCTACAACGGATCATGAATATAGAGTCTTAGTAATCATGACAAAAAGTCTACACAACAAATGCCGGTGATACTGCTTTATTTTAAAGATTCTTTACCCACACCGGAGTATTTAATCCTTCGCTTATCGGTTCTACTAAAAAAAATCACTTTTCAGTAGCAATTAATTTTCCTTTTATTTTATATGCAAAATATTTTAATATATTTTTATTGTATTGAATATCATTCAATTGAATATTTATATTTTATAAAACCAGAGGTTTTTTCTGTACTATGAATATATAATTTGCTATGCCCTTTACAGTAGGATAAATTTGTTGAGTAAATAAATTAAGCAAATACTTCGGAAGATAATCTGAGAAGATTCATCACTTCATCTTGTCAGTTTTCTTAGATTATTTACAATGCCTGTTTAACTAATTAATTAACGATTGCCAGAAACAGCCTCAGTTAAACTGAGACTAAAAATCTATTCTAATCTTGTCATATTATGTTCTTATCCCAAACCAAAAAGCTGCTGACCCTTTTCACGATCCTTTGTGTACATGTAATTACAGCAACTGCACAACAAACCCCATTGAAAGTCAGCGGAACGGTAAAAAATGAAAAAAATGAAGCCGTTCAAGGTGCTACTATTGAAGAATCGGTCAACAAGAAAAAAACACTAACAGATAGTAAAGGAAACTTTACGATTGAGACAACCGATAAAGGGGTGATCAGCATTTCATATGTGGGTTATGAAACCATACGCACTAATGCAAAACCTAAACTTGTTATTGAATTAAAACCTTCATCCAATGTATTGGGAGATGTTGTGGTGATCGGTTACGGTACTCAAAAAAAGAAAGAATTAACAGGTGCCATTGCTACCGTAACTGCAAAAGATTTTCAAAAAGGGAATATTGTAAGCCCTGAACAATTGATAGCAGGTAAAGTAGCAGGCGTTTCTGTTACATCAAACAGTGGCTCTCCTGGTTCGGGTAGTACCATCCGTATCCGTGGCGGTGCTTCATTAAATGCAAGTAATGATCCATTGATTGTTGTAGATGGTGTACCATTAAGCGGTAATAATATTTATGGTGCTGCAAATAGTTTGGCACTCATCAATCCAAATGATATTGAGTCATTCACTGTACTGAAAGATGCAGCCTCTACAGCCATTTACGGTTCAAGGGCTTCAAACGGTGTTATTTTAATTACAACAAAAAAAGGTGCTTCGGGCAAACCAGTCTTTACTTTTACAACACAAGTATCGGTATCGAAGATCAGAAAATATGTAGATGTAATGTCTGCCAACGAATTTAGGAACTATGTTGATTCATTAGGGACTGAAATGTATGATGATGTTCATACATTTAAATCTTTACTCGGTACTGCAAATACCGATTGGCAAAAAGAAATATATCAAACTGCACTAGGAACGGATAATTATTTAGGCATTGCAGGTTCTATAAAAAAACTGAATTTGCCATATCGTGTTACGCTAGGTTATTACAGACAAGATGGTATTCTTAAAACAGATAACCTTCAACGTATTACTGCAGGTATTAGTACTTCGCCAAAATTCTTTGATAACCACTTAAGAGTAGATATTAATCTTAAAGGTGCTGCAACCAATACTCGTTTTGCAAATAATGCCGCTATCAGTTCATCGGTATATTTCGATCCTACACAACCGGTTCATGTACCTACTGATATTGATAATTATTATGGTGGTTATTTCGAGTGGACCTCTTATGTTCCGGAAGATGGCAATTATACTTTGAATAAACTTGCACCAAAAAATCCGGTTGCTTTATTGTATCTCTATAAAAACACCAGTACAGTGCAAAGAAGTTTCGGCAATATTCAGTTTGATTACAAATTTCATTTTCTACCTGAATTAAGAGCCAATCTGAATCTTGGTTATGATGTGGCTAAAGGTAGTGGAACTATATTGGTACCAAGATATGCAGCTCAAAACTTTTTAGAAGCAGGACAACGTAATAAATATTCGAATCACATCAATAATAAAGTCGGTGAATTCTATTTGAATTATACAAAAAATCTAAACTCGATCAAAAGTAATATCAATGTAACAGCAGGTACAGGTTATTACAATAATCTTTCTATCAATGATAGCTATTACAGTTACAGATACAATGGAGATTCTATTCCGGGCACACTCAATCCGAATGATAAGCCCGAGAATACACTCATCTCCTACTACGGCCGTTTGATCTATACATATAACACAAAATATATTTTAGCAGCTTCAATACGTACAGATGGTTCTTCAAGATTTGCTAAAGAAAACCGTTGGGGCACATTCCCTTCTATTGCATTAACATGGAGACTTAACCAGGAGAAATTCTTCAGTGGTGCTAAAAAATTATCTGACCTCAAACTTCGTTTAAGCTATGGCGTTACCGGACAGCAGGATGGCATTCCTAATTATGGTTACCAATCAGTTTATACATTAGGGCAAAACACTTCACTTGTACAATTTGGAGATACCTATTATCAAATGGGCACTCCCAATGCATATGATAAGTCGATCAAGTGGGAACAAACAAGCGCATTCAACATTGGGATCGATTTTGGATTTCTTAATAATAAAATATCCGGAAAAGTAGATTTTTATAAAAGAAGAACAACCGATTTGTTGAATTTCATTCCACTTCCTGCAGGATCTAATTTTACAACCTTTATCACAACGAATATTGGAACGATGGATAATCAGGGGGTTGAGTTAACCCTGAACTATACCCCTGTAAAAACAAAGGACATTGTATGGGACCTTAGTTTAAATGCAGGATACAATAAAAATAAAATAGTCAAACTAACGGCAACGAGTGATTCATCTTACCCGGGCACACAGAAATCAAACGGCATACAAATAAACAGCGTCGGATATGCACCGGAATCATTCTATGTTTATCATCAGCAATATGATGCAAAAACTGGCAAGCCTATTGAAGGTGTTTACAGAGATATCAATGAAGATGGAATTATAAATGAAAAAGACCTCTATCGTTATCAATCATCCGTTCCGAAATATGTACTTGGGTTCACAACAGAAGTGAGTTATAAAAAATGGAGTTTGAATACAGTATTAAGAGCCAATATCGACAATTATGTTTACAATGGCATCAGTACAAGTGCCATCAAAGCAGCCATTTTTAATCCTTTAGGCTTTGTTCAAAACAGTTTGAAGGATGTTACCTACACAAGCTTTCAAAACGGACAAAACTTATCTGACTATTACATAGAAAATGCCTCTTTCTTAAAAATGGATAATATTCAGATAGGATACAATTTTGGAAAAGTATTCAACAACAAAGCAGATCTTAAAATAAATGCCAACTGTCAGAATGTTTTTACCATTACAAAATATACAGGATTAGATCCGGAGATATTCGGTGGTACCGATTATGTTCTATATCCGAGACCAAGAATATTTGTATTAGGGCTGGCACTTCAATTTTAATTATTTAATTATTGTTTTATGAAAATGCGTTATATATATATTTCAACAATGCTTGTTGCAACAGTGTTTACATCTTGTCATAAGGATCTTGACCTTGCTCCTGCTAATTCAACTAATGCCGAAGCTCAATACAGTACGGCGCTGGGTTATAAGCAAGCATTGGCAAAGGTTTACGGAAGCTACTCTTTAATCAGCAGTACAGGTGTAGGCAATTCAGATGTGTATCAACCGGGCTTGGGTGGCGATCAAGCCCCTACCGATTTCATTCGTGGCTACTGGAATATGCAGGAGTTGACAACTGATGAAGCTGTTTGTGCATGGAACGATCCGAATCTTCAAAGCTATCATAATTTTAGCTGGACATCGAGCAATCCGCTCATAACGGCAGTGTATGCCCGCTGTTTATTTCAGATAACAGTCTGTAACGAATTCATTCGTGAATCATCTGATGCAAAAATTGCCGCAAGAGGTTTCACCGGTGCAGAAGCTACAGATATAAAACATTACAGAGCAGAGGCAAGATTTTTAAGAGCCTATCAGTACTGGGTACTAGCCGATTTGTTTGGCAACCCACCTTTTGTAACTGAAAAAGATCCTATCGGAAAATATATTCCACCGCAAATAAAAAGAGCTGATCTTTTCAATTACATAGAAACTGAATTAAAAGAAATAGATCCGGAACTTGTTGCTCCAAGATCTAATGAATATGCAAGAGCCGATCAAGCTGCAGCCTGGGCTTTGCTTGCAAGATTGTATTTAAATGCAGAGACTTATATCGGCACCCCTAAATATACCGAAGCAATTACTTACGCATCAAAAGTGATTGGCGCCGGTTATACACTACTGGATAATTACAGTAATTTATTCAAAAGCGATAATAATCTTAACAACAACGAAGTAATACTAGCTATTGCTTATGATGCCGAAAGATCTCAAAACTATGGTGGAACAACTTTCCTTATCAACTCTGCACATGCAAACAATGATCTGACCGACCTAAATGATTTTGGTATACCTAAAGGTGGGTGGTTAGGAAACCGTGCTACTAAAAATTTGCCAATGACTTTTGGAGACTACACAGGTAATACAGATAAAAGAGCTCTTTTTAAAAGCAGCGGTAATATTGAAGTTGGAAGTGTTTTGAATTTTTCTAACGGATTAGAAGTACACAAGTTCAGCAATATCACTTCCGATGGATTGATACCAAGTTCTCCAAATGGTGTTCTGGCAAATACAGATTTTCCTTTATTCAGATTAGCTGAAATGTACCTCACGTATATTGAAGCGGTAAAACGTGGCGGAACAGGAGGTAATACAATTACTGCATTAAGCTATTTCAATGGGCTTAGATATAGAGCATATGGTAATACTTCAGGCAATGTGGGAAGCAATTATACATTAGACGATATACTAAATGAAAGACAGCGAGAACTATATTGGGAATGTTTTAGAAGGACTGATCTAATCCGTTTCGGCAAGTTTACCAGCAGCACTTATTTATGGCCATGGAAAGGAAGTGTAGCCGATGGTACAGGTGTAGATGATCATTATAAACTATTCCCAATACCTTCAGCAGACAGAATATCGAACACAAATCTTAAACAAAACGACGGATATTAATTTTATCATAAAAAATTGATTTTCAAATAAATAAAATTATAATTTGAAATTTTATTGAATATAATTCAGCTCACATCAACTATATGAAAAAAAATCTTTTATACGCCCTTTTACTGCTATTATCGGCTTGCAATAAGTTCCCCGATTTTCCGGAAGACCCCGTAAAACCGGGCACCGATAATGAGAAGCCATTACCGGCTCAATACGGCACTCCCTTTGCCAATGTTCCGGATCCGAGAGACGCTGTGATCTATGAAGTAAACATGAGAGCCTTTAGTTCAACAGGTAATTTCAACGGAGTAAAAGCCCGGTTAGATGAAATAAAAGCATTAGGCGTAAATGTGCTTTATTTGATGCCGATACATCCTATCGGTGTTTTAAAAACAGTAAACTCTCCCTATTGTGTAAAAAATTATGAGGGCATTAATAGCGCTTTTGGCAATTTAGATGATCTGCGTACACTTGTTGCAGAAGCTCATAACAGAGACATGGCAGTTATCTTCGATTGGGTAGCCGATCATACTGCATGGGATCATCCATGGATCGCTAACAAAGCATGGTATAAACAAAACTCTGCAGGTGAGATCATTTCTCCGCCAAATACCAATTGGACAGATGTGGCTCAACTCAACTATGGCAATGCCACAATGAGACTGGCTATGATCAGAGAAATGAAATACTGGATATTCAATGCTAATATCGATGGTTACCGTTGCGATGCAGCTGACTTTGTTCCGGTCGATTTCTGGCAACAAGCTAATGACTCATTGAATAACATAACTACACATAAATTATTATTGTTTGCCGAAGGAACAAGAGACGATCACTATACCGCTAAATTTCAAATGAGGTACGGTATGGAGTTTTATTACACCTTGAAAGATGATGTTTTTGCCAATGGTGAAACAGTAAAATTGATAGACAACCTAAATGCATCTGAATATGCAAGTGCTATCCCGAATGTTTCTCAGGTGGTAAGATATATTACCAATCATGATGTAAACCTTGCTGAAGGTGTGCCACAGGATTTCTTCGGAGGAATTAAAGGATCTATTGCAACATTTATGGTGGCCGCATACATGAAAGGTGTTCCAATGTTTTATAACGGACAGGAAGTTGCCTGTCCTACCAAACTGGATTATTTCAATACCAGCACTCCTATTAACTGGAGTATTAATGCAAGCACATTATCAGAATATAAAAAGATAATGGCTTTTAGAAAAACGAACGAAGCGTTGAGAAGAGGAACACTTACTTCTTACAGTAGCAATGATGTTTGTGCATTTACAAAAATATCTGGAGCACAAAAAGTTTTGGTATTGGTGAATCTTCGAAACAGTACGATCAACTATTCGGTACCGGCAGCCCTTCAAAACACATCATGGCAAGATGCTTTTGATAACACGGCAACAACTGTTGGCACAAGCGTTTCGTTGCAACCTTACAGTTATCTTGTTTTAAAAGTAAATTGATCAGACTGATCATAAAAAATATAATCTCTTTTATGAAAAAAATATTTAACCGTTTTTTCGTTGTTTCATGTACGTTAGTGCTGTTGGCATCTTGTAAAAAAGAAGGAGCAAAAGATCTTGTAGATGGTAGTTTTCCTGACAATGCATTATCTAGTTCAACAAATACTATTGTTTTGTCACAGGCTAGTGAATCGGCTGTGGCAGCCACTTTCAACTGGCTGGCTTCAAGTTACGGACCATATGCGCTGGTAGGTACATATACATTACAAATTGATATAGGTACTGATGGATGGGCTACTCCGCTGGAATTTACTTTAACCAGAGATTCACTTGAAAAGAAAGTGATCGGCAAGGTTTTGAATGACTTCTTGACCGCTAAAGGCTTTACCGCCGGTACTCCAAGCACATTCTTAGCACGAGTGAAATCGGATATTTCTCAATACAACGGATCTGCTTCTTCAATAGAAACAGTATATTCTAATACACTCACAATTACCGCTACAACATACGCAACAACTTTGCCTCCAAGTAATGGTTATTTATATGTTGTAGGAGGTTATCAATCATGGGATCCTTCTTCTGCACCAAAGATCAATGAAGCTAAGCCGAAAAAATTCGAAGGTTTTATCAATTTCCCGGCAAGCAGCAGCGACTTCTATTTCAAATACACAAGTGCGCCTGATTGGGATCATACTAATTATGGCAACAGCAGCACTAATGGCATCTTTACTATTTATGTAAATCCTATAACGCCAGATCCACCGGCAATGGCTGTTCCTTCAGCTGGATATTATTATCTAACTGCTAACATCGACCCAGCTGTTAAAGCATGGACCGCCACCAAAACAACTTGGTCGATCATTGGTGACGCTACTGCAGGTGGCAATGCCTCAGGATGGAATACCGATATTCCAATGACATACGATGCAGGTACAAAAAAATGGACTGTTACCGCAAATATGTCGGCAACAGGTTCCTTCAAATTCAGAGCAAATAATGCATGGGTTTTAGATTTTGGTATTGCTGCTGGTGCACCTGCTGGAAAACTGTCTTGGTCAGACAATCCGCTTTTAGGGTACGATGCGTCGATTAACAATCTTACCGTTGCGGAAGATGGCAATTACACGATCACACTTGATCTGAGTAATTCTGGCAACTACACCTATACGGCGATAAAGAATTAATTAAAAAGCGATTTAAATTTTTAGACCATCTATATACAAGCAATCAAGGTCGGCTATTTTTATAGCTGGCCATTTTTATGGATTTCCGGTCAAAAATCTTCTTAAAAACAAAATAGCCTGAAAATACTTGATTTACAGGCTATTAATTATTCAGCGGAGAGAGAGGGATTCGAACCCCCGGACCTGTTACAGTCAACGGTTTTCAAGACCGTCGCAATCGACCACTCTGCCATCTCTCCGCGGCAAAAGTACGTTGCGGATAAATCAATTCCAAAAAACTAGCAAAAAACAAGCTGATTTTTTCAAATTTGTCTATTTCTTCCCTCCATTCCTTGCTTTTTTACTTAAAAGTTGTATTTTACAAGAACCTAAAAACTGCCATATGAACAAAAAAGTTTCCGACGTACTTTCAAGAAAAGGAATCAGTTTAATTTCTGTTACCCCCGATACATTGGTTTATGATGCCCTCAAGATCATGTCTGACAAAAACATAGGTGCTGTAATGGTTTTATCAGGAGATGAATATGTGGGGATAGTAACCGAAAGGCATTATGCCCGTAAAGTAGTTTTAAATCACAAAGCTTCTACCAATACTGCAGTGTCGGAGATCATGGCAACAGATTTTCCTGTTGTTACTCCTTCCGATAAAGTTGACCATTGTATGGAGTTGATGTCTGATAGAAATATTCGTTACTTACCCGTATTTGAAAATGGAAAAGTGCTCGGAATTCTATCTATCAACGATCTAGTAAAAGAAGTGATTCTCTCACAACAGGAAACCATCAGCCATCTAACCAATTATTTACATGCCGGACAATAATTTATCGGTTGCCACATTGGGCAATGGTTGTTTTTGGTGCACCGAAGCTGTCTTTCAACAATTAAATGGCGTTACAAAAGTTGTGAGTGGCTATAGTGGCGGCAGTGTCGAAAATCCCACTTATAAGCAGGTATGTACCGGCACTACCGGTCATGCAGAATGTTTGCAAATAACATACGATCCTTCTGTTATCAGCTTTGAGGAATTGCTGGAAGTATTTTGGAAAACACACGACCCTACTACATTAAATCGTCAGGGCAATGATGTGGGTACACAATACCGCAGTGTGGTTTTCTATCATAATGATGAACAGAAAGTAAAAACGGAACAATACATTGCACAATTAACAGCCAATCATACATACAGCGATCCTATTGTTACTACATTAGAGAAATACACAATTTTTTATCCTGCGGAAGATTATCATCAAAACTATTTCAATCTAAATGGTGATGAAGTCCCCTATTGTCGTTTTGTAGTAAGACCAAAGGTGGAGAAATTTCAAAAAATGTTTAAGGATAAGATCAAGCACTAATTAGCCACTACTCTTTTTTAACGTTTCGAAGCTCCAGTAAGTTTAAACTGTTAGGATGAAAATTTTTGACATTGGTTTGGGCAAGGTGAATGACCATATCATACCACAGCGGTACTACCGGTGCATTTTCAATAACCATTCTATCCATTTGCTGATATAATTTGTATCGAAGAGAATCGTTCCTTTCAGCAATAGATCTTTCATACAATTCATCGTAGGTTTTATTATTGAACCTTGTATAATTTGGCGGAGCCGGATTCTTACTATAAAAAAGACTTAGATAATTTTCTGCATCCGGATAATCAGCTATCCAGCTCCCTCTAAAGAATAAGGCCTGCTGCTTAGACGTTTGTTGTAATAACAAGCTTTTCTGTATTGTTTCCACTTGTATTTTAATCCCTATGTGCTGCAACTCATTTGCAATATAACTGCCGAGATCAGCGTATATGGGAATGGTCAATAACTTAATCACAGGCAGGTCTTTCCCATCAGGAAAACCGGCTTCTTTCAATAGCTGCTTTGCTCTCGCTACATCATAACTATATCCAACAAACGAAGGATCAAATGAAGGAATGCCCTTAGGGACAAATCCATTTTCTGCTGAAGTACCGATAGAATTACGCAGGTAAAGGATCATCTTCCTTCTATCAAAACCATAATTAATGGCTTGTCTTATTTTTTGTAAACGCAAAGGAGAGTTTTTCACCAATACATTATTGGTATCTACCAACATCCCTAAATATTCAATATTGAGATAAGGAGATTTTTTAAAGTTGATCTTACCGCTCCACTCCTTTTTAAGATTCCCGGTTTTCGTAAGAATTTCATCTTTAAAAGATGCATCCAGGTCATTGATAAAATCCAGTCTGTGTTGTTGAAACTCTAAGAACTCTGTTGCCTTACTATCAAAAAAAGAAACCTTTATCCCATCTAGATATGGTAGTCGATTACCTTGCTCATCTTTTTCAAAATAATTGTCATTCTTCTTTAAAACCAATGCCTGTCCTTCTTCCCAAGCTACAAACTGAAACGGGCCGGTACCAACCGGGTGGCGGCGAAAATCATTCCCGTATTTTTCTACTGCCTCCTTTGGAACAATAGAACAATACTGCATACTCAAAATACCCAGCACAGGATAAAATGGTTTGATCAATTTCAATTGAAAGGTAGAATCGTTTAAAGCTGTAAATGCATTTATCGTATCCACTCTGTTATTAAATATCCAAGCACCCGGACTTGCAACAGACTTATCAATAATTCTTTTAAAACTATATACGACATCATTCGCATTCAGCAACCTGCCTTTTCCGCTAGCAAAACAAGGATCGTTATGAAAACTCACATCAGTTCTTAAATGAAAAACAATAGAGAGATTATCTTCACTGATGGCCCAGCTTTTTGCAAGTGAAGGCACAAGTTGTAAGCTACTATCAATCTCTAGCAAAGTATTGTATAACTGATGTACGGGCCATACAATAGCCTGATTTTTTGCAAAGGCAGGATCTAAAGAGGCAATGCCGGATTGTTCGTTGTAATGAAATATCTTTTTATCGGGATGTTGATGGGTTTTGCAGGAACTAAAGAATGAAAAGTGAAAAATAAAAAATAAAAAGTATAGCAGTCGGTAGCTACGGTTTATTATGATATTATTATATGAATGGTTCATTAAATACAATAAAAGAAAACTAAATTAGCATATAATAAACAAACAGTAATGAAACATTTATTAAGAGGCCTACTTGTTTTTCATTTTTCATTTTTCACTTTTCATTATTCCAATGCTCAATTTACTCATGCTGATACATTACGTGGAACTAATGGACCGGGAAGAGATTGGTGGGATGTGTTGAGCTATAATGTGAATGTAGAATTTAATTTGGAGGATAGTACTATAAGTGGATACAATAACATTGAGTTCAGAGTTTTAAAAAACAAAGGATATATACAGATTGATTTGCAATCTCCCTTAATGATTGATAGTGTACAACACAGTTTTCCTTCATCCGTAAATAAACCGGGTATGACAAAAATTTATGGAACAGCGATGTATTATAAGGGTGATATTAAAAATGACGGGAATGCATATTTTATAAACATTGGCACACATAAACCGAAAACTACTGAATACCTAACTATTTACTATCACGGCAAACCACGTATTGCTATTCACCCACCATGGGATGGCGGCCTCATTTGGAAAAGAGACAAGAACAATAACCCTTGGATCAGTGTTGCCTGCCAAGGTTTAGGTGCCAGCGCATGGTATCCTTGTAAAGATTATCAGGGAGATGAACCCGATAAAGGCGCTTCATTTACTACTACACTACCCGATTCTTTAACCGTTGTTTCTAACGGCAGACTTATCGGTAAAAGAAGCAGAGAAGGTATTACTACTACAACATGGGAAGTAAAAAATCCGATCAACAGTTACAACCTCGTGCCATACATCGGCAAGTATGTACACTTTGGCGAAACATACAAAGGCCTGAAAGGCAATCTGGATATGGATTACTGGGTATTAGATTATAATCTTGAAAAAGCCAAAGAACATTTTAAAGATGCCAAAAGAATGATGAAAGCATTTGAATACTGGTTTGGCCCCTATCCCTTTTATGAAGATGGCTATAAGTTAATAGATGCTCCCCACCTCGGCATGGAACACCAAAGCGGTATTGCTTACGGCAATGCATACCTGAACGGCTATCATGGTCAAGACCTGAGTAACAGTGGTTGGGGGCTTAAATGGGATTTTATTATTATACATGAAAGCGGCCATGAATGGTTTGGCAACAATATCACCACAAAAGATATTGCTGACATGTGGGTGCATGAAAGTTTTACCAACTACAGTGAGACTTTGTTCACTGAATATTATTACGGCAAAGAAGCAGCCAATACTTATGTGCAAGGCACAAGAGCCAATATTGAAAATAAGAATCCGATCATATCATCTTACGGAGTTAACAAAGAATCGGAAACAACAGATATGTATTACAAGGGGGCTAACATGATTCATACCATCCGACAGATCATCAACAACGATTCATTATTTAGGAAGATATTGACTGGAATGAATAAAACCTTCTATCATAAAACGGTTACTACAAAAGAAATAGAAAATTATATCAGCAAACAATCAAAGATCAATTTCAGTAAGGTATTTGACCAGTATTTAAGAAATATTGAGATACCTATTTTGGAATATAAAATTGATGGTTATAAACTTCAATACCGATGGACGAATTGCGTCAAAGGATTCAACATGCCGTTGAAGATAAATTTCAAAACCAGTCAATGGATCAAACCTACTGAAACATGGAAAACATTGAAGTCATATCCCGAAGGTGATCCTAACTTTGCTGTAGATAAAAATTTCTACATCAATACAAAAAAGGTAGAGTAATTTAGCAGCAAAGAAATCTATGTCGCAAATAAGAAAGCAAAGTATCATTTCCTCCGTTGTGGTGTATATAGGCTTTGCGTTGGGTTTTGTCAATACCTACTTATTTGCACGTGAAGGCGGATTTACAAAAGAGCAATACGGACTCACTGCTATATTCATTGCCATTGCCAGCTTAATGTCAACCATTGCAGGATTTGGCATGACGGCATACATTGGAAAGTTTTACCCATACTACAAAGACAATTTACCCTCAAAGAAAAATGATATGCTTACCTGGGCATTATTGGTTTCATTGATTGGCTTTTGTTTTGTTGCATTTGGCGGATATTATTTTCAAGATCTCATCATCAGAAAATTCGGCGGCAACTCTCCGGAATTAGTAAAATACTATCATTGGGTATTCCCATTCGGACTTGGGTTAACTCTTTTTGCCATCGTTGAAACTTACGCATGGCAGGTTAAAGAATCTGTATTCTCCAATTTTTTGAGAGAAGTGTTTTTCAGATTACTTACAACTATTTTAATCATACTCACCATAATTGGTGTGCTGACAGATTTTGACATCTTTGTTAAAATATATGCTTTTACATATCTAGCCACAGCATTGACCCTTATCAGCTATCTGGTTATTAAGGGGCACTTGCATCTAAGCTTTAAGGTTAGTATAGTAAGCAGAAAATTCTTCAAAAAAATAATGGCTTTGGTGTTATTCTTTTTTGGTGGCAATGTGGTCTATATGATCTCTACGGTTTTTGATTCGTTTTTAATTGCATCAGTATTAGAAGATGGACTTGCAGCCGTTGCAATTTTTACCTTAGCTCAAAATATTGCCAGTTTGGTACAAGCTCCTCAAAGAGGTGTTATCTCTTCTTCTATAGCTGCTTTATCGCAAGCATGGAAAGATAAGGACTATGGCAGAATACAACGTATCTACCAAAGATCATCCATCAACCAATTACTCTTTGCGGTTGGAATGTTTGCTTTGATATGGTTAAACTTTACAGATGGTGTTTTTACATTTCATTTACAAGAAGGCTATCTCAAAGCAAAATGGATATTCTTTTTTATTGGCCTCATGCGTATTGTAGATATGGGTACCGGCGTAAACGCACAGATACTTGCTACTTCATCTTTCTGGAAATTTGAATTTGTTACAGGACTTATTTTAGTAGGCATTACTTTACCGCTCGATTACGTTCTTACCAAATACTATTACGGCATAACCGGACCGGCAATTGCCAACCTTATTTCATTCACCATTTACAATGCGATCCGCTATTGGTTTTTGAAGAAAAAATTCAATCTCGATCCATTCAACAAAGCAACGCTTTACACACTTGTACTGGGGGTTACAACTTTTTATATCTGCCACTTTTTGTTCAATCAATACCAGGGTTTTGTATGGATCGTTATCAGAAGCACTTGTTTTGTTGCTATTTATGCGTCAGGTATATTTTTATTAAAGCTATCTGCAGATATTATCCCGGTATTGCATACCATTCAAAAACGTTTGGGCATAAAAAAAGGAGATTAATATCTCCTTTCAAAATTTCATTGTAAATTCTATTCTTCGGTTTTCTCTGCAGTAGCTTTGATCCTTCCCCCGGAAATGAAACGACTATTGTAATAGTTCTCATTTAAACTACTGATCGTAACACCATCTGATGTACTGCTATGTACAAAATAATTATTCCCAAGATAAACACCTACATGGCTTACACCACCTCTTGTGTTAAAGAAAACAAGATCACCTTCTTTTAGATCAGCTCTCTCAATTTTTTCGCTGGCCGCATACTGGTCTCTTGCTGTACGAGGAACTGTAACTGAATAAACATTATTCATCAAACCACCGGAGAAAGCACTACAATCAACACCGGCTTTTGTACTTCCCCCATAACGGTAACGGGTAGCCCACCATTCATCTATGTATGCATACAATTTGCTATTAGTAAGCGATTCCACTTCAACATCCAGCATCATTGCATACTTAAATTGCCATGCTGCACAATCTTCTAGTTTTCTGCCTGGGGCTTCTATCTTCGCAGGCGTTTCAATAACTTTTGCAACTGTGATTTTTTCAGCTACAGGCTCACTTACCGATCCACCTCCATCAGGAACAAGTTCAATATCTTCAATAAACCTGAGGGCAACTTTGCTGGTAGTTTTCTGGTTTAGCTTTTCCAGATTGATATTCGTCTGCGACTTTGCAGTTGTAGAAACTGCAAAACAAATGCCTAATGAAATAAATAAGTTTTTCATACGTAAAATTTGGGTTTACACGTAAGTACAACTTAATCTTTTGTTATCTGCGCCACTATTTCTCCTGATCCGTAAATACTCGTCTAATCCGTTCTAAAAGTCCTGTAATACAAACAATTATAAAAAATTTGTTTCAAACAAGCTGCAAAGGTAGTGCCGAAATATTGCAAAACCAACACAATAATGTTAACAGATTGGCAATCATTGTACTAATTCTGTGGAAAACCCAATTATTTAATGCGTCAATTGTAAACGATATTTGTAAAACTATGGTCGATGGTCCATAGACCATAGTTTTATGAAATTTTCACACTTACACGTTCACACACAATTTTCCTTACTGGATGGAGCTGCTTCCATCAAGAATCTATATAAAAAAGCCATTGCAGATGGGATGCCGGCACTGGCTATTAGCGATCATGGCAACATGTTTGGTGCTTTTGAATTTGTAAAAGAAGCATACAACCACAAAAATGAAGATGGAACACTTAAGATTAAGCCCATCGTAGGTTGCGAATTTTATATCACTACCGACAGAACAAGAAATAAATTCAGTAAAGACGAAAAAGACCCCCGCCATCACCAGATATTATTAGCAAAAAATGCCACCGGTTATAAGAATTTGGTAAAGCTTACCTCTCTTGGATACATTGAAGGCATGTACAGCAAGTACCCTCGTATCGATAAAGAACTCATTCACAAATATCACGAAGGATTAATAGCAACCACATGTTGCTTGGGTGCGTTAGTGCCACAAACTATTTTGAAAAAAGGTGAAGCCGAAGGTGAAAACGAATTCAAATGGTGGTTGAATATTTTTCAGGACGATTATTATGTGGAGTTACAACGCCATGGTATGGCCGAGCAAGACAAGGTGAATGAAATTCTTTTAAAGTATGCAAAGAAATACAATGTAAAAGTTATTGCAAGCAATGATAGTCATTATGTAGATCAAAAAGATTTTAATGCTCACGATATTCTTCTTTGCATCAACACCGGCGAAAAACAGGCCACCCCTGCCCTACGTGAATTTAGCGATGATGACATTTTAACTAAAGGCAAAAGATTTGCTTTTCCGAACGATCAATTCTATTTTAAAAAGACCGAAGAAATGACAAAGGTCTTTGAAGACCTGCCTGAAGCAATAGACAATACAAATGAAATAGTTTCGAAAGTAGATCTATTGGATCTTAAAAGAGATATTCTGTTACCACACTTTGTTGTGCCGGCAAATTTCAAAACACAGGACGAATATTTAGAAAGCATTACATGGGCAGGAGCAAAAGATCGTTATAAAATACTTACCCCTGAAGCAGAAGAACGTATTAGTTTTGAATTAGGTGTTATTCGTGAAATGGGATTCGCCGGCTATTTCTTAATTGTAAGCGATTTTATCAGAGCCGGCAGAGAGATGGGGGTATTTGTCGGCCCCGGTCGTGGATCTGCGGCAGGTAGCGTGGTAGCATATTGTATTGGTATTACCAACATCGATCCTATTAAGTACAATTTGCTTTTCGAGAGATTCTTAAATCCGGAGCGTAAGAGTATGCCCGATATTGATACGGATTTTGATGATGATGGTCGTCAGAAAGTGATCAATTATGTGGTAGAGAAATATGGTAAAAATCAGGTAGCGCAAATTATTACCTATGGTACAATGGCTGCTAAAAGTAGCATTGCCGATGTTGCAAGAGTAATGGATCTTCCTTTACCTGAGAGTCGGGCATTGACAAAACTCGTTCCTGAAAAACCGGGCATCAGTTTAAAACGTTTGCTGCATGCGCCTTATACAAGCAAAGAAGCGAAGGATGGCGAAAAAAGTTTAGAGGAAAAAGAAGCTTTGGTTGCCGAAGATCTTGAAAATGTAAGACGGTTAAGAGAAATTCATAGCGGCACCGACCTACAAGGTATTATCCTGCAAAATGCAGAAATACTGGAAGGCTCAGTTCGTAATACCGGTATCCATGCAGCAGGTATCATCATTGCACCAAAAGATCTTACAGAACTTATTCCTGTTGCAACTTCAAAAGAAAGTGAACTTTGGTTAACGCAGATAGAAGGAAGCACTATTGAAGAAGCCGGTGTAATCAAAATGGACTTTCTTGGCTTAAAGACCCTAAGTATTTTAAAAACCGCTCTTGAACTTGTAAAAGCTAATCATGGCGTATCCATAGATATTGATAGCATTCCTTTGGATGATGAAAAAACATACGCCCTTTATCAGCATGGAGATACCAATGCAACTTTCCAGTTTGAAAGTGCCGGCATGCAAAAATATTTACGAGAATTAAAACCCGATAAATTCGACGATCTTATTGCAATGAATGCCTTGTACCGTCCGGGCCCTATTGCATACATTCCTGAATACATTGACAGAAAGCATGGTAAAAAACAGGTAGAGTTCGATCTGCCTGATATGGAAGAACATCTGAAAGAAACATACGGCATTACCGTTTATCAGGAACAGGTAATGTTACTCTCACAAAAACTTGCCGGCTTCAGTAAAGGTGATGCGGATGTATTGCGTAAAGCGATGGGTAAAAAACAAATTGCCGTCCTCAATAAGATGAAGGTGAAATTTGTTGAAGGAGCTAACGCCAAAGGGCACCCGAAAGATAAGCTGGAAAAGATCTGGACAGACTGGGAAGCATTTGCACAATATGCGTTCAATAAATCTCACTCAACATGCTACGCTTTTGTTGCTTATCAAACTGCTTATTTAAAAGCTCATTATCCAAGTGAGTATATGGCTGCTGTACTGAATCATGCAGGCAGTATTGACAAGATCACTTTCTTCATGGAAGAATGTAAACGCATGGGACTAAAAGTACTCGGGCCGGATATTAACGAATCGCAGAACGGCTTTGCCGTAAACCAAAAAGGTGAGATCCGTTTTGGGTTCAGCGGATTAAAAGGTGTTGGCGAAAAAGCAATTGAAGATATTATTGAAGAAAGAAACAAAGGTGGTCAGTTTAAATCCATTTTTGATCTTGCTAAACGAGTGAATCAACGTTCGGTAAATAAAAAATCTTTGGAAAGTCTTGCTTATAGTGGTGCTTTTGATTGCTTTAAGGATATCACAAGAGCGCAATATTTTTATCAGGCTCCCGGCGATGTGTCGGGGTTAGAAAAGATCATCAAATTCGGATCTGTATTTCAATCGCAGGCAACACAATCTACCAACACGTTATTTGGCGATATGGTAATGCCGGAAATTGAACCACCTAAATTGTCTATTTGTGAACCATGGGCTTTAATAGAACAACTCGATTATGAGAAAGAAGTAACAGGTATGTATATCAGCGGCCATCCGTTGGATAATTACAAATTTGAAATGAAGTATTACAACATTACGCCACTTGCGGAGTATGTTGAATTCAAATCAATTGTAAATACATTACCCAATAAAGGCAAACAATTCAGAGTAGCCGGACTTGTAGTAGATGCACAACATCGCCTTACAAAAACAGGAAAGAATTTCGGAATATTAACCATTGAAGATTATAGCGGTAAAAGTGAATTCATGCTTTGGAGTGAAGACTATGTGAAATACACGAATTATTTAGAAAAAGGCATGATCGTTTTGGTTGAAGGAGGCTTTAAAGCAAGATATAATAGCGACGAATATCAATTCAGTCTATCAAAAATCCATTTGCTGGAAACTGTAAAACCTGCGCTTACCAAACAGGTAACTATTACTGTAGAGCCACAATTCATCAACGAAGATTTTATCAATTTCATTGAAAAAAACATTCAAGACAATCCGGGCAAGACCATGCTAAAATTCAACATCATTGATGTACGACATAATTTCAAAGTAGGCATGAATACTTTTGAAAAGAATTTTACTATGAATGATGATATGGCTCTCTTCTTAAATGAGAATAAAGATATTGATGTAAGTGTGGTAACTGCTTAATTTGAAGATTTGGAAATTTGAAGATTTGGAAATGTGCTGGTATTTTAACAGTTACTTTTCATCTTCAAATCGTAAAATTTCCAAATCTTCAAATCTGTTTATTCAATTAAAAATATCTCCCTCTTTCCTCCTTCTATACAATCCATATACCCCTTCATAATATCTTTCAGCTCATCACTCATTGTAGCAGAACGAAGGTCTTTGAAAAAAGCACCAATATCTTCCGATTCAGATTCAAATACAACTGTCCAGTAAGTACTAACAACATCTGTCATTACTTTGGCATTTTTCATTCCACCCTGCATCTTTTCAAAATGCGGAATAGCTGCCTTAAATATTTTTACCAGGTCTTTTGCTTTACCCGGTTTTGCCTGAAATGTTTCTCTTATTAAATACATAGCAATAATTTTTAGCTAAGAAAGATAGTGCAAAAATTAATGAAATACAATACCTGATGATGTGTTAATGTGAGGATATATCAATGTGTTAATGAAGCCAGTAGCTTCAAATTAAAAAGAAGCCGCAGTAAAGAATTACACTTCGACCTTAAAATCAGCACATCAGCATATCGGCACATTATTCAGCGTCACATTGACTTAAACCATGTCATTCACACATTGTGGATATGTCAATAGTGCATATTATCGGCTTTGGTCGTAAATTTGTCCTCTTCTTCTAAATTTTAAACTAAATAATATGGCACACGAATTCACAGATGCAAACTTTCAGGAAAAAGTAATAGCTGCAGATAAACTTTCAGTAATCGATTTTTGGGCAGAATGGTGCGGTCCTTGCCGTGCAATTGGGCCGGTAATTGAAGAATTATCAAAAGAATACGAAGGAAAAGTAAACGTAGGTAAGGTAAATGTTGATCACAATCCGCAAGTATCTATGAACTATGGTATTACAAGTATCCCTGCTATCCTTTTTGTAAAAGGCGGACAGGTTGTTGATAAATTGGTTGGAGCTCAACCAAAAGCAAATTTTGTAAAAAAGATTGAACAACATAAATAGTTTGGTTTTACTTAATTTAAAAGGGCTGTTTCGTTTCGGAACGGCCCTTTTTTTATGAGTTTCTAGTTTTTAGTTCTTAGTTGAATGCTTTTACGTTTTTAGCTTATTCTAACTACTTGAGGGCTCTTAACTAAGAACTAAAAACTACAAACTAAACCCTTACCTTTGCAACCTCAAAAAAAATAACACAAATGGCTTTAAAAGCAGGGATCGTAGGTCTACCTAACGTAGGGAAATCAACTTTATTTAACGCAGTTAGTAATAGCGCAAAAGCACAGGCAAGCAATTATCGTTTTTGCACCATCGAACCAAATGTTGGTTTGGTAAATGTACCCGACCCTCGTTTGGATAAATTAGCAGAATTAGTTGTTCCAGAACGCACCGTTCCTACCCAAATAGAAATTGTAGATATTGCCGGCTTGGTACGTGGTGCCAGTAAAGGTGAAGGATTGGGCAATAAATTCCTTGCCAATATTCGTGAGGTTGATGCCATTATTCATGTGATACGTTGTTTTGAAGATGAAAATATTTTAAGAGATGAAGGAGCTATTAATCCTGTAAGTGATAAAGAGATCATTGAAACAGAATTGCAATTGAAAGACCTCGAAAGTGTTGAGAAAAAAATCCAACGTACAGAAAAACTCATCAAGAACGGAGATGCTAAAATGAAAGCAGAACTGGAAGTTTTAACCCGTTGTAAAGATCAATTAAACCAGGGCAAAAATATTCTTGCATTAAAATTAAGTAAAGAAGAAAAAGTTGCTATTGAAGATATTTTCTTATTGACTGACAAACCGATCTTATACGTTGCCAATGTTGATGAAGCAAGCATGCATACAGGCAATAAATTTTCCGAAGCATTGACAGAAGCCGTAAAAGCTGAAGGCAATGAGGTAATTGTAATGACTAATGCTATTGAAGCACAAATTGCAGAATTCGAAAACCCGGAAGACAAAGCAATGTTTATGGAAGAATATAAAATGGTAGAACCTGCATTAGACAGACTTATACATTCAACCTATAAACTCCTGAACCTATCTACTTATTTCACAGCAGGTGTACAGGAAGTAAGGGCATGGACCATTCATCAAGGATGGAAAGCTCCGCAAGCTGCAAGTGTTATACATACCGATTTTGAAAAAGGATTTATTAAAGCAGAAGTAATTGCTTACAATGATTTCATTTCTTATAAATCTGAAGCCGCATGTAGAGAGAATGGTAAATTAAGAATAGAAGGAAAAGAATATGTGGTGAATGACGGAGATGTGATGCACTTTAGATTTAATGTGTAACGACGGTCGGCAGACGACTGACCACGGATCATAGATAATTGACTGTGTGTCTATAGCCAGTCGTCTGTGGTCGATTTCTCCTCCCCCTTTATAAGCCTATTATTCCTTCTTTTGCACTATATACAATCCAAGAATAACTAATGCTACCCCAATAAATGTGTGTATACTAATCGGTTCTTTCAGCATGATTGCAGCTATGGCAAACCCGAATATCGGGCAGAGAAATAACCAGAAAGATGCTTTTACAGGATCGTCCTTCAGTAAGTATAGCCACAACTGTACAGCACCTATAGACACCGGAATGGCCAGCCACAACATGCCTCCAATGGAGTTTACATCGTACACATTCTTGTTGGCATCATAAAAGATGAATAATAAAGGAAGCAATAATATGCCGCCTATCAACGTCTGCCAGCCATTGATAACAAGAATATGTAACCCATTCCATTTATTATTGGAGAAATAGACGGCGCCTGCAGAATAGGCCAACATACTGGTAAGTAGCAAGATCAACCCTAACGGCGTAGCATAACTACTTTTAAGCAAGGGCCAAGCTGCTATTAAAATACCCGCTGTACATAATAATAAACTAACAATCGTATTTTTTTTGATTTTTTGTTTCAACCAAATAGCAGTGATGATACTTATTATAACAGGATTAGTACCTACAGACAAAGTACCGAGGCCGGCTGAAACATTCATCATTGCAATTACATAGAGACCGAGATAAATACTGATATTAAAGGTGCCGTAGATCATTAATTGTTTCCATTCCATCTGTCGTGGCAATCTTTCTTTTAAAATCACATGTGAAATAAGCAGCATGATTAACGATGCAATAAAAAAACGGGTAACTGCAATTACAAATGGCTGTGCAGCAATCAACGCAATTTTTGTGGCCGCAGAAGCCGAAGCCCACAGAATGGCAAATACTATTCCCGCTAAAATAAATTTTAACCTGTACCCTCCGGCATCTTTCATAAATACAAAATTAAAGAAGATAAGAAGGAATATTTTGAAAAATTAAACGATCGACAAATACCCAACCCAAGGTATATTTATAACCCATCATTATTTTATCTTTATAAAAAGATATTCGATGTTGAATAAAATATTAGATAACTTGAAAATTCATGCACTTGCTATTATGTGCTTAAGTGCTGCATTCTTTTTCTGGAAAGATTATTTTCAAAATCCAAGACAGTTAGTTACAAAAGATAAATTAGCATACGTTACGGGCACCCTTAGCTCTGCAGGAAATGAAATATATCTACCCTCGGGTAGTAGTGGCGGGCATTATGTAATTATAAAAGAAGCCAACCGAACTTTTATTCCAAATGGTATTAAATGGGGAGATTTTGTTGATGAAGTACCAACCGGTGCAACTATAACAATGTCTTATAGTCCGGAAGAGAATCTGATGGTGGCAAAAAAGGGTGTTACTGTTTTCTCCTTAAAATATAAAGACAAAGAATATATTTCCGATGCAGATACATTAAAATGGTACAATGATGCTATTTTGAAAAAACGCAATATTGCCATTTATCTTACGCTTGGGGGCATTGCCGCATTTGTATTAGTATGGTGGATAAAAAGACGTTTCTTTAAATAAGAAATCCCGGTGTTGAGAACAACCCGGGATTCAATCATCATGTATTTATTTAGTTAAACAAGAAACTTTTTATAAACCAGCGCTCATATTCTTTTGACGCATTCCGGCAAGTGTAGGATCTAATTCAATAGCTCTGTCACACATTTGAGCGCCTCTATCCTTTTCTCCCAGTTTTTGGAAACATAAACCTGCTTGCCATAAAGCTTTACCATCTCTCATATCCATTTCCATCAACTTCTGACAATATTCTAAAGATTTATTATACTGCTTTGCTTTATAGTAAGCATCTGCCATATCTCTTAACATATCTTTATTTCCCGGCTTCTTAGCGATCAACTCCAATAATAATTTTTCGCCTTTTTCAAATTCATTGCTATAGATATAAGCGAAACCAAGGTTTTCTTTAAAGTCTGCACTTTGATTGTATCCATTTTCTGCAGCTTTATTAAAATAGATCACAGCATTTTTAAAATCATCATTATTATAACTCAATAGCCCCAATTCATAAGCCCAGGCATTTTTTGCCGGATCTGCTTCTACAGCTTGTTTGTAAAAGGGAACTGCTTTTTTATATTCTTCCATTTCCAGATAGCTTCTGCCAATTGTATAAATGGCCTGAGCATCTTTTGGATTTTTTGCTAAATAAGCTTGTAATGTAGAAACAGCCGTAGGATAATCTTCCTGCTCGTAACTGCTCAACCCAATGATCTTTTCCGCAGCAGGATAGTTCTTGCATTTTTGTGCATATTCTATCGCTTTAGAAAATTGTCTGTATGAATAAAATAACTCTGTAAGTTGTTGAATGGCAATATTATTATTGGGATCTAATTCATTCACCTTTGTAAAGGCATATTTTGCTGCATCCGTTCTACGCATTTCTAAATTTACAAATCCGTTTTCCAGATAAGCGTCTACAAATTTGGGATTGAACTCAACTGCTTTGTCGAACAGCTTGGAAGCCACCTGATAACGCTTGGCGTTTTTCTCTAAAATAGCTTTGTCGAAATAAACTCTTGCACTGTCTAAGTTTTCTGCGAAGGTACTGAATGCCATGGCACAGCATACCATTGTGGTAATGAGGAATTTCATTCTACTGGATTTTAGTTTATATAGGTGTTTTGTACGGATGTTTTGCAATAACTGTACCAAAATTGGTAAACCGGATTAAAGCCAATTATCGCAATACTATACAAGCTAACGCCGGAAGGTGCAGATTTATTTCGTAGAGGTCAGATTTTTTTTCTACACAATTTATTTCGGGGGCAGGATTGAAAACATCTCCAGTGCCCCAATACTTTTTACCATCACTATTGAAGATCTCTTTCCAACTTGATTTTCCGTAAACTTTTACTTTCCAGTCTCTACGAACTACAGGCGTCATATTGAGTATTACCAGCACATCATCATTTCGATCTTTTCCAATGCGTTTATAAGCAAGAATGCCTTCTTTTCGCTGGTTGGTTTCAACCCATTCAAAGCCACCTGGTGCAAATTGTAATTGATGCAAGGCCGGTTCTGATGCATATAATTTATTAAGGTCTCTTACACAATCTTTCATTAGCTGATGGCAATCGAATTGCAGCAGATCCCAACGCAGTTCTGTTTTATAATTCCATTCATCTGTTTGGGCAAATTCATCTCCCATGAATAATAATTTCCCTCCCGGATGAGTGAACATATAACTGTACATTAAACGAAGGTTTGCAAACTTCTGCCATTCATCTCCCGGCATTTTAAATATCATCGGACTCTTACCATGTACAATTTCATCATGACTTAGAGGAAGCATAAAATTCTCGTCATAATAATACATCATACTGAATGTAAACTTATCCTGATTGAATTGACGGAAATACGGATCCATTTTGAAGTAATCCAATGTATCATGCATCCAGCCCATCATCCATTTCATACCAAAGCCAAGCCCATCGGCAAATGTAGGTCTTGATACGCCGGGCCAGTCTGTGGCTTCTTCCGCAATGGTTTGTACATCTGGAAAATCTCTATAGATCATTTCATTCAATTCTTTTATGAATGCAATGGCTTCTAAATTACCATTGCCACCAAATTCATTTGGCTCCCATTCTCCTTCTTCTCTTGAATAATTTAATTTCAACATAGAACTTACTGCATCTACTCTTATACCATCAATGTGAAATTTATCGAACCAAAAACGAGCACTGCTGATCAAAAAAGATTTCACTTCCCCTCTTTTGTAATTGAAAATATATGAGTTCCAATCCGGATGAAATCCTTTTCGCATATCGGCATACTCGTATGTATGTGTTCCATCAAACATAAACAAGCCGTGAGCATCGTAAGGAAAATGCGATGGCACCCAATCGAGTATTACGCCGATACCAGCATTGTGAAAGGCATCTACCATTGCCATAAAATCTTCCGGCGAACCAAATCGTGAAGTAGGAGCAAAAAAACCTGTACCCTGATAACCCCAACTACCATCGAACGGATGTTCCATTACCGGCATAAATTCAACATGCGTAAAAGCCATCTCTTTTACATAAGGCACTAACCTTTCTGTAATTTGCTGATAGGTATTATAGGTTTCTTCATCATTTTTATCAGGACGCATCCAACTTGCCAGATGCACTTCATATACGCTCCAGGCTGCATCCAATGCATTGTGTGCTTTGCGTTTTTGCATCCAATCCTTATCTTTCCAATCGTACTGCATTTTCCATGATATAGAAGCAGTTAGAGGCCTCTTCTCCCAAAAATTTGCAAATGGATCACCTTTATCCAAAACCGCACCCTGATAACCTTTTATATGATATTTATAAACCTCCCCTTTTTTAAAATGCGGTATAAAGCCCTCCCAAATACCGGAATTATCCAATCGTACATACAAAGGATGTGTACCATTCTGCCAATCATTAAAATTTCCCTTTACTGATACCTCCGTTGCATTGGGAGCCCATACTGCAAAATAATAACCCGGCGTATCCAAAACAATTGTTTCGTGATTACCGAATTTTGTATAGGCATTATACATGGTCCCGTTCTGATAATTACGTATATCCTCATCCGTTAGTAACGAATAGTTCCATACTGGCTTGGTACTGTCAACAAAATGTATCTCTTCGTATTTTTTTACGGTTTGTGGAGTATTATGGGCAGACATCGGGAGGTAACTTGTTTATGAGCGGTTAGTAAAAGTATCTATGTAAATTTAGTAATTGTAAGGCAAGAAAAGAGAAATATTTAGCTTAAAGAGAAAATATCTTCAGTAATTGTAACTTTGCACCATCAACTATGACCAAACTCTCAGTAAACATAAATAAGATAGCGACTTTGCGTAACAGCCGGGGTGGTAATAATCCTGATCTGGTAAAGACTGCATTGGATATTGAACGCTTTGGAGCGGAAGGCATTACTGTGCACCCGAGACCGGATGAACGGCATATCCGTTATGCAGATGTATACGCACTAAAAAAAGTGATCGCTACTGAATTCAATATTGAAGGAAACTGTACGGAGCAATCTTTTGTAGATCTGGTTTTGGCAAACAAACCTGCACAAGTCACGCTTGTTCCCGATGCTGTCGGTCAACTCACTTCTAATCATGGATGGAATACAATTGAGTATAAGGATTATCTGACTGACATGATCAAGGTGTTTAAAAAAGCCGGCATCAGGGTTTCTATATTTGTTGACCCTGTGGTTGAAATGGTTGAAGGCGCTAAAGCCACCGGTACCGATAGAATTGAATTGTATACAGAAGGCTATGCTAAGGAATATGCAATGGGCAATAAGCAACAGGCAATAACTCCTTATAAAGCTGCAGCAAAAAAAGCCAATGAATTAGGTTTAGGTATCAATGCAGGGCATGATCTTGACCTGAATAACTTAAAGTATTTTGCAGAAAATATTCCCGGATTACTTGAAGTATCTATTGGTCATGCATTAATATGCGATGCTATTTATTTAGGTTTAGAAAATACAGTGCAGTTGTACAAAAGACAGTTGCAATCATCTATTTGATCAGCTTGCTTAGATATTTTTCAAGCTTAGGTCCTCTTAAATTTTTACCAACAATTTTACCTTCCCTATCAATCAAAATATTTTGAGGTATTTGATATACTTGATTCTTTACGGCAACTGCATTTTGCCAGCCTTGTAGATCGCTTACATGTGGCCAGGTAAGTTTATCCATTTGAATGGCATCAACCCATGCTTGCTTTCCTTTATCTAATGACACACCTAATACTGTAAAATTTTTATCATGAAATTTATTATAGGCAGCCACTACATTTGGATTCTCTATACGACATGGTCTGCACCAACTTGCCCAGAAATCGATCAACACATATTTACCTTTGAATGAAGAAAGTGAGATTTGATTGCCTGCTGTATCGGCTTGCGAAAAGTCATCCAAAACAGCACCAAAACCTTCTTTCTTTCTTGCTTCTATTAATTGAACAATATAGTTACCCATTGGACTTATTTTCTGATTTGAGTCCAATGCATTGTATAACTCTTCCGTTTTATCGTATACATCACCTATTTGATTGTAATGAATAATTGCCAAAGGTGCAACAAAAGATTTGGGATGTTTGGCCGGATAGCCGGCAGTAAGCTCTATTGCTTTAGTTTCAACGAATTCGTCGTACGGTGCATTTTCGTTGAAAACTTGCTGATATGGCTGTAAAGATTGAAGATAGGCCTGATACTCATTATGAGATTTAGACCCGGTAACGTTTACATAGTTGAGCGAATCCTTATGTCCGGTAAATTTAACAACGCTATTATCAAGTAAAAGCGTAACGGTAGTTTTTTGATTATCTAACCAAAGTAACTTGAAATCAGGAAAACCAATTTTTCCTTTCAATGTAAATTTACCTTTTTTAAAGGTTGTTTCCTGTTCCAACACACCGGTACTACCATTTAATATACCCGCCTTAGTGCCATCCGGATAACCTGCTACAGTACCATATATAAGATATTCATCAGCAGCTTTTTTAATGGCAACAGTGGTCTTTGAGGACTGAGTTTTTTTAATTGCAGGTTTTTTAGTTGTTTTCTGTGCAAAAACCAATGCAGGCAATAATACAAAAACAAGCAAAATTTTCTTCATCAGGTATCTATTGAATATGCAATTTAATTCATTTAATGCGAATGTATTATTGCAGTACTTTATTTAGGAAATCTTTAGTAACTAAATCTACATTCGAGGCTGCATTTAAAGCCTGAATATAGGCACTGCCAATAATAGCTCCGTTGGTATGCTTACAGGCTGCCTGAAAAGTTGCCTTATCTTTAATACCAAACCCTACCAATATCGGATTCTTCAAATCCATTTGTTGCAGCCTGTTAAAATAAGCTTCCTGATTACCAATAGCTTTATTGTTACCGGTAGTAGAAGATGACGAGACTGCATAAATAAACCCTGAGCTAAGTGTATCGATCTTTCTTATTCTTTCTTCGCTGGTTTCGGGAGTAACCAAAAAGATAAATTTTAAATTATGCTTTTCGAAAAGCTGTTTATATATGGTCTCATATTCATACATTGGCAAATCGGGCAAAATAATTCCGTCTACACCAACTGATTCTGCTGCTGCACAAAAATTTTCAATACCAAATTGCAACACAGGATTCATATAACCCATTAATATCAATGGAGTATCAAAACCATTCTTACGAACATCTTTAAGTTGATTGAACAGCACTTGCATTGTCATCCCATTTTCTATAGCAACAGATCCGCTATGTTGAATTACGGGGCCATCGGCTAATGGATCGCTATAAGGCATTCCAATTTCAACGAGATCAGCCCCATGTTGTTGCAATGCATTTAATACCTGCAAGGTTGAGTCTAATTTCGGATAACCTGCCGTGCAATAAACATTTAAAACGTTCTGTTTTTTTTCGGAAAATAATTTATCTATTCTGTTCATACTTTTAATCTAAATGCTTCATATAAGTTGCAAGATCCTTATCTCCTCTTCCGCTCAGACAAACCACCACAACTTCATCTTTTTTAAATTTAATTTTATTTAGCCCATACAAAGCATGAGCACTTTCTAATGCAGGAATAATACCTTCCAGTTTACATAATTCAAAAGCTGATTGCAAAGCCTCTTTATCAGTTGCACTTAAGAATATTCCTCTGCCACTTTTATACAAATGAGCATGCAATGGCCCAATACCGGGATAATCTAATCCTGCTGAAATACTATGAGGCTCTACAACCTGTCCGTCTGCCGTTTGCATTAACAAACTTTTGCTGCCATGTAAAATTCCGGGTTTGCCTAACTGTGTTGTCGCAGCAGTCATGCCACTATCAATACCGCAACCTGCCGCTTCAACTGCTACTAATTTTACAGATGCTTCATCTAAAAAATGATAGAACGCACCGGCTGCATTACTACCACCTCCTACACAAGCAAAAACATAATTCGGATTTTGTGAACCTGTTTTATCAAATAATTGTTTTTTTATTTCTTCACTGATCACAGATTGAAATCTTGCAACCATATCAGGATAAGGATGTGGCCCCACAACACTACCAATAATATAATGCGTATCAACCGGATTATTGATCCAATCTCTGATGGCTTCATTAGTAGCATCTTTCAACGTTTTGCTACCACTGGTTGCTGGAATAACTGTTGCACCCAACATTTTCATTCTTGCAACATTCGGCGCTTGTCTTTCAATATCTTTTTCACCCATGTAAACAATACACTCCAATCCTTTCAAGGCACAAACTGTTGCTGTTGCTACTCCATGCTGACCGGCACCTGTTTCTGCAATGATCCTTTTTTTACCCAACTTTATTGCCAACAAAATTTGCCCGATGGTGTTGTTTATTTTATGTGCCCCTGTATGACAAAGATCTTCTCTCTTTAAATAAATTTTAGCACCATATTTTTCGCTCAATCTTTCTGCTAAAAATAGTGGAGTTGGTCTACCGACATAATCTGTCAGCAATTGCTGAAATTCTTTTTGAAAACTGTCTTCATAAATTATTTTCAAATAATTATCCTGCAATTCTTTCACATTCGGGTACAGCATTTCAGGGATGAATGCTCCTCCAAAATCTCCATAATACCCATGTTCGTTTACACTGAAACTCATTTTATATTTTTTATTTTAGAATCAACTCTAATAATTTTAAATCCAACCATCTATCAAACTTATACCCTACTTCTTTTAAATGTGCCGCTTCTTTGAACCCAAGTTTTTTATGCAACTCAATGCTAATTTCATTATCGGCATCTATACCTGCGATAATGCTGTGCAGATTTAATTCTTTTGCAGCATCTATAGTCTTTTGTAATAACAATTTACCGGTTCCTTTTCCTCTGCAAAATCTGTCTACATAAACAGAGTTTTCTACCGTAAATCTATATCCGACCCATGTCCTGAAAGTGCCGATAGAAGCAAATCCAACAATTTTATGATTATCTACTGCGACAAAAACAGGAAAACCTTGTTCTTGTTTTGTAGCAAACCATTGTTTCCGCATTTCAAGTGTGTGAGGTTCATAATCCCACACAGCCGTAGTGTTTACAATGATGTCATTGTAAATCACCAGCATTGCCGGCAGATCACTTTCTGTTGCTGTTCGAATGGTTATCATAAATACTATTTCATCCCTTGCTTAAATTGCAATACCAGTGCCATATCCTTTACACCAGGTTCTTTTTCCAATTTACTATTCACATCTACACCAAAATAATCAGGGTGTTTAAATGATTTTAATTTTGCAGTATCATCAACACCAATTCCTCCGCTGATAAAAAATGGTTTTTCGATCTTTGCTTTACTCAAAATCTTCCAGTCAAATTGCTCACCGGTTCCGCCTGCCAAACCTTTAGTTGACTTTGTATCAAATAAATAATAATCACATACTGCATCGTATGGCGCCACCAATGCATCAATATCCTTTACAGAATTGTCAATACTAAATGCTTTTATGACTTCTACTTCTTCTGAAAGATCTTCACACATTTCTGCAGACTCCTGTCCATGCAACTGTACCACATCCAAACCGTAATTATCAATAGCGTCTAACACATCGATCATTTCCGGGTTCACAAATACACCAACTATTTTAAAATCAAAATCGCTGTTCTTTATCGCTTTAGGATCAAGCTTATCTTCAACATATCTTGGCGAACTTTTTTCGAAGATCAATCCTGCAAAATCAATTTCCAAACCATCTAACTGTTGCAATTGTTTTAATTGCGTAATACCACAGACTTTAATATTCATTATTCCTTATTTAATTGTTCCGTAAATTTTTTTATCAATGCCATATCTTTCACCCCTGTTGCGATTTCAAATTTCGTATTGATATCAACCGCAAATAGCGCTTTTGCTTCAGGTGTTTCTTTAAAAGCTCTTAGTTTGTCAGCATCACCCGGCTCAATACCGCCACTTAAAAAATATGGCTTGCCTACTTGTGTTCCTTTTAATTGTGCCCAATCGAATTTCTTTCCTGTTCCTCCATAACCGGCCCCTTCTGTATCAAACATGAACATATCGCAAACGTTCATATATTCCTGAATTCTATACCCTATATTATCCGTTTCGCTCAAACGAAAAGCCTTTACAACAGAAATATAGTCTGCGATCTTTTCGCAATATTTAGGAGTTTCGTCGCCATGCAATTGTACCATATGCAATCTGCATTCGTCTACCATTTGCAAAACCTCTTCAGTAGAGGCATTTACAAAAACCCCCACTTTATTCATATTGTTTTCCTTTTTTATCTGATTGGTCGTCATATGTCGTAAAACATATCTCGGCGACTTCGGATAAAAAATGAACCCGGCAAAGGTAGCACCTACCTCCGGCAATTCTTGCAACTGCTCAGCATCGGTGATACCACAAACTTTTACTCTCATTAGCTTTTTGCATTTAATTTGTTTACAAATTCGGCAAAAGCAATCGTTGGGTTTTGTGCTTTCATAAAATTCTCGCCGATCAAAAACCCTTTAAAACCGGCACTTTTAAAAATATCAATAGTGGCTACGTCGCTGATGCCACTTTCGGCAACTTTAATTTTATCCGCTGGAATTTTTTTACTCAATTCCAACGAACGGTTAATATCAACTGTAAACGTTTTAAGGTCTCGATTGTTTACTCCTACTATTTCTGTTTCATCGCAAATATGTTGCAACTCTTCTTCATTATGAATTTCAAGCAATACTTCCAATCCAAGACTTTTAGCAAACAAAGCCAGTTCTTTTACTCTTTCGGGAGTTAGACAGGCAGCAATCAATAAGATCACATCTGCACCAATTGATTTAGCTTCTATTATCTGGTATTCATCAATGATAAAATCTTTACGCAGAATGGGAATATTATTGATTCTTGCTCTTAACAGATCATTAGATGAACCTCCAAAGAAAATCTCATCTGTTAAAACAGATAAACAACTTGCGCCATGTTTAGTGTATGCTCCTGTAACATCTAAAACATCTGCAGTCGCATTAATAACACCTTTAGAAGGAGATTGTCTTTTAAATTCAGCTATAATGCCAGTTTTAGTATCGTCCAATAGAAATTGCTTCAATGAAAAGCAGTTACGTTTATATAATGCAGCAGTTCGTAATTGCTCTTCATTTGCTAACAATTTCCGTTCCGCAACTTCAACTTTTTTTTGTTCAATTATTTTATCTAAAATATTCATCCTGCTTATAAAGATTTTAATTTTTCCAATACATTCAAAGCCTTGCCACTTTCTAAACTATCGACAGCCAATTGATAGCATTCTTCATACGAAGCATATTTGCCCGTGCATTGTAATGCCATTGCTGAATTAGCCAATACTACTGCATTCTGCGACCATGTCCCTTCGCCTTTTAAGATCGTCATAAATATTTTCGCCGCTTCTTCAACAGAATTTCCTCCATGTATATCTTCTGCTTTCACCGTACGTTTTCCCAACATTTCAGGCGTCATCACTTTTTCACCAGCGTTGGTGATCACTTTTGTATCACCGGTTAAAGAGATCTCATCATATCCATCAAGACTATGAATAATGGTAAAGTTCTTATCTGTTTGTTGCAAGAGATAATTATATATCCTTGCCATTTCCAGATTGTATACGCCAACCAATTGATGCTTCGGAAATGCAGGATTCACCATTGGTCCTAGCATATTAAAGAAAGTACGAACGCCTAAATTTTTTCTGATCGGTCCAACAACTTTTAATGCCGGGTGAAATAATGGTGCATGTAGAAAACAAATATTTGCTTCTTCAATTTCCTTTTTTAATTGCTTCTCATCATTTTTAAATGTATAGCCCAATTGCTCCATCACATTACTGCTGCCACTGATAGAAGATGCACCATAATTACCGTGCTTGGCTACTTTATTGCCTGTGCCTGCCACAATAAAGCAACTTAGGGTTGAAATATTGAATGTGTCTTTTCCATCTCCACCTGTACCAACAATATCAATCAAATCAGATTGACCAAGATCAATCCGTACACAAAGATCAAGTAAAGCATCTCTAAATCCTTTCAATTCATCAATCGTAATGCTCCGCATAAGGTACACCGTTATAAAAGCAGCTATTTCACTTTCATTATATATCCCTTTTGATATATTCAACAATACCTCCTTTGCCTGCTCTGTTGAGAGGCTTTTGTATTCAAATAAACGTTGTAATATCTTTTTCATCGGCTATTTTTTCAACCAGTTTCTTAATAATTTTTCTCCATCCGGCGTTAACACACTTTCCGGATGAAATTGCACGCCCTGCACATCGTATTTTTTATGCTGCAATCCCATGATATAACCATTTTCACTTCTTGCAGTCACTTCCAATTCCTCAGGGAAATTCTCATCACTTACAATCCAACTATGGTAGCGCCCTACTTCGATTGTATCGGGCAACTCTGAAAATACATTATTACCAAAATTTGAATTCCTGTGGGTTATATTTATAGGTGTTGCAACGCCATGATACACAGTACTCAAATTTTCCAATTTACCGCCAAAAGCCTCACCTATTGCCTGATGCCCCAAACACACACCCAGTATAGATTTTGTTGGTGCATATTCTTTTATCAATGGCAACAATAAACCTGCTTCTTCAGGAATGCCCGGGCCGGGAGATAAAATGATTTTGTCGTAGTCCTTCACTTTTTCTAATGCGATCTTATCATTCCTGTGTACTTCCACTTTTTCATGCATGATTTTTTCAACCAGGTGCACCAGGTTGTACGTGAACGAATCATAATTATCAAATACCAATATTTTCATCTTAGATAGTTTGTGCTAATACGATAGCCTGTTTTAACGCATTTAATTTATTATTCACTTCTTGCAACTCACTTTCCGGTTTGCTTAACGCTACTACTCCAGCTCCTGCCTGACGGATCAATGTATTATTCTTACTTAAAAAAGTTCGGATCATAATGGCATGATTACAACTTCCATTGAAACCTATGAAACCAATTGCTCCACCATAATAGCTTCTATCTGTTGGTTCAAATTCATTGATCAATTGCATTGCCTTAAATTTTGGAGCACCACTCAATGTACCCGCCGGAAAACTTACTGCCAATAATTTGAAGGGATTTGTTTCTGCCTGAACATTGCCTCTTACCTCACTTACTAAATGTATTACATGAGAATAATAGGTTGTTTTTTTATACTGCGTTACTTCCACATGATCGCACATTCTGCTCAGGTCATTTCTGGCCAGATCTACCAGCATTACATGCTCTGCATTTTCTTTTTCATCTGCTTCTAACTGTATTGCCAGTTCCTGATCTGCTTCATCATTACCTGTACGTTTGAATGTACCTGCGATCGGATGTACAATGGCTTTGCCATTTTCAACGATCAACTGACTTTCTGGTGACGAGCCAATTAATTTATAATCGCCATAATCAAAATAAAATAAATATGGACTTGGGTTGATATTCCTTAATGCTCTGTAAACATTGAATTCATCCCCTTTGAATTTTTGTTCAAATTTTCTACTCAATACAATTTGAAAAACATCACCTCTGTAACAACTGGCAATTCCTTTTTTTACAATATCCAAATATTCATGATCTGTCAGATTAGATGTTTCATCACCAATAGCTTCAAATGGAAAAACGGGAACATCTTTACTTTTAATTAAACTCTCAACAGCATCAATATTACTATCCAATCCAGGAATTATATTTTCACAAAGAAATAATTCATCTTTAAAATGATTGATAGCGATCACATATTGGTACAACCGATATCGCATTAATGGTATCTCAGTAGTTTGTTGTTTATTTGCTGCAGTAAGATTGATCGTATCAAAGAATTGAACTGCATCATAAGTAGAATAACCAAATAAGCCTTGTGCTACATTAACCGGCTTTTTTGTATCACCTATTAATTCAAAGCGTTGCATGAAACTCCATAAATGTTCCGGCACATCAGCAGGATTTGTGATAGCTATTTTCTCAGGAACCTGTCCCGGTAATTTATATTCTAATTCTTTTGCATTACTTATTTCAATTCCGGCAATGGCATTGATACCGATAAAAGAGCAACTATTTTCTCCTGCATGAAAATCTGTGCTTTCCAGCAAGATAGTATCTCTGAATTTATCACGTAAGCGTAGATAAATGCCAACAGGTGTATACACATCTGCCAACATTTTTTTAGAAACCGTTTGTATTTGTATTTTTTTCATTTTACCCCAAACCCCTAAAGGGGCTTTGCCTTAAATTCAAAAACAATCTTTATTTACACAAATCGTCTTTAAACTTAAGAGATTAAAAATTATATTTCACTCTGCCTTTTCTCCCCTTTAGGGGATGGGGGCAAAATTAAAAAGCCCCAACACATTGTGTCGGGGCTTAAGAGTATATTCAATACAAATCAATAGCATAGCGACACAAGTATTACCTGTATTGCCACCACCAATTGTTTGTATTTGTATTAATCAATTTCATTCGTATTGCAAATATGAGTGTGAATTTCTAAATAACCAAAAATTATTTTCAGTACCTTCAATCAAAAAACAGTATGCAAGTGGTAGTTTTTGGGGCAACCGGACAGGTTGGTAAACAATTAGTTAAACAGGCACTCTATAAAGGTTACGCTGTAAAAGCTTTTGGCAGAAATGTATTTACAACAGATCTTCCAAAAGACGACAATCTTGAATTGATTCAAGGTGCGTTATTCGATGAAAAAGATGTTTATAATGCACTAAAAGGTTGCAATGTAGTTTTATCGGCTTTAGGTGGCGCTTTTGATGGCACTGATGTAACAAGAAGCCTTGGAATCAAAAATATCATCAAACAAATGCAAAAAGTCGGCTTAAAACGCATCATTGCCGTTGGCGGGATGGGTATTTTAAATGCTGAAGATGGCACATTGTTAATAGATGGGGAAGATTATCCTCAGCAATACATTCCTGTTGGAAGAGAACACTTAAAAGCGTATGAAGCATTGAAGGCCTCTAATCTTGACTGGACATTTGTATGCTGCCCGGATATCATTGACGCTGAAGCCACCGGCGAATTCATTACGAAAGCAGACTACCCACCTGTTCCTAATAAATACCAGATCAATACAGGTAACCTTGCTTTATTTATGTTGAACGAAGCTATTAAGAATGAATTTGTACAACACAGGGTTGGCATCAGTAATTAATTTTTGAATGTTTTAACATTCAAACACAACCATGGCATCATTTTTTCAATCTTGGTATAAAATTATATTTTGAAGAAATTATTACTCCTTAGTTTTATTCTTATCTCAGTTGTTGCAAAGGCACAAAAGATTGACAGCATCTATGTCAATCTTTATACCGACAGCTTAAAGAAAGGCACACTTAATTATATCAATGTAGATGGATTGCTTTCGAACGGAAGATATTTGCCATTAGATAGCACAGACATTATTTTTACAGCATCCGCAGGAAAATTTCAGGGTAATTGCTTGTGGTTAGATGGCAATTTTGCAGAAGAAAAAGTTTCTTTTAAAGTTGTTTTGAAAAGCAACCCTTCATTACACAAAGAGTTTGATATCTATATTAAGAAAAAACCGGATGATGAAAAATTAAAAACAGTAAATGAAATTTTACGATAAAAAAAGCCTGATTAAAAATCAGGCTTTCTTTTTATTTAAATGCATTAGAATTACTATTCAGAAACAGTAAAGGTTATCTTTTGCCTTCTATAGGAATTTACGATTCTACCATTTTGTTGAGCCGGCACCCATTTAGGACCTTTTTTTATAACCCTTATAGCTTCTTCGCAAGTACCATAACCGGCGTCGGTATCGCATTCAATTTCACTTATAGTGCCATCTTTAGCAACGATGAATTTTACTACGGCTGTATATCTTCCTACAGGCGCCCCATTATTTTTTGCTAATGCTGTATCTAAATTTCTTTGAAGATATTTTTTCCATGCTACATCACCACCGGGAAAACTTGGCTCTATCTCTACTGCAACAAACACTTTGTAAAGATCCTCATCGCTTGCCGGATATGGAACAGGCGCCTCATCCGTCATCGGCAGAGGTGGTGGAGCTGATATATCACCTTCATTTGAGTTTTCTTTAGTCCCGATGGCGCCCTCTTGTGCAAACAAGTTAGAAGCAATAAAAAAACAAGCAACCGTAAAAATGTGCTTTATCATAAATTATGCAAACTTCTTAGCGTCTTCTAAAAATTGAGCAAGACCAATATCAGTTAAAGGATGTTTTAATAATCCTAATATAGAAGACAACGGGCAAGTACAAACGTCGGCTCCTGCTTCAGCACATTTAATGATATGATTTGGATTACGGATAGATGCCGCTAAAATTTCTGTTTTATATCCCTGAATAGAAAAAATCTGACGCATTTGATGGATCAGATCCATTCCATCCCAACCACTGTCATCTACTCTACCAATGAATGGAGAAACATAGGTAGCGCCTGCTTTTGCAGCAAGTATTGCTTGACCTGCCGAGAACACCAATGTGCAGTTTGTTTTGATACCGTTATCAGTAAACCATTTAATTGCTTTGATACCGTCTTTGATCAACGGTACTTTTACAATGATGTTTGGATGGATGGCTGCTAATTTTTTACCTTCTGCAATAATGCCGTCAAAATCTGTAGAAATAACTTCTGCACTGATATCACCATCCACCATTTCGCAAATAGTTTTGTAATGATTGATCACTGCTTCTTCTCCTTTAATACCTTCTTTAGCCATTAAAGACGGATTGGTTGTTACACCATCCAAGATTCCTAAGTCATTTGCTTCTTTGATCTGTGCAAGATTTGCTGTGTCGATAAAAAATTTCATATACCCCTATCCCCTAAAGGGGGATTAGCTTTTTAATTGTTAATTAAATTATTTCAGCAAAAGTAAAATAATTAGAAGAGTAAAATTAATTTTTATTTATTCGGAAGAAAAGGCTGTAAATACTCCCCTTTAGGGGTTGGGGGCATAAAAAATGGCAAGTTACTTACATCGCACCGCTCAACCACCTACCCTTGCTACCTTCCGGTCCTGGGGGAGTTCAGCAGGAGCTGGTCGTATAAGACTTGCCGGCGCAAAGGTAGGGAAGAATCGATAAAGTAAAAAGAGAATTTAATAGTTAATAGTTCTTAGTTCTTAGTTCTTAGTTATGGGCTCTTTTCAACTAGAAATTAAGAACTAAAAACTAAACCCCGGCCTATCCGATCGGGTACTTATCTTACTTACACCAATAAGCTGATCGTTTCTATCAGTGAATGATTTATAGTAAATTAAGATCGTATAGATGTTTTGAGTTTCCCAATAATTTCCATCCAGTTCGGTTTTTAGTTCGGTATTTTTTTTATCTACCTGTACATACCCATAATTATAATAGCCTTGTTTCAGCAACATACTATTTTCATAGTATCCCTTTTCTGCATTGTAGATCATTTTCGTACTGTCGGTTAATTTATAATCAGTCAGTTGCCCTATAATATAAACATCTTTATTGGTATATGGGGTTCCATTTGGTGTGGTAAATTTGAAATGCACTCTTGCATAATCTCCCTGCCAATAAGGATTGATGCTTTCGTAGGTCATGACCTGATATTGCCCGTCAAAATCGGGATAGTAGATATAACGTTGAGCACTTCTGTCTACATCAGTCTTAACAAATATATCTGTACTTGTTTTTTTCTTATCGGCGCTATCTATTCGTTCACTTAATAACCGTAAGCTTCTCAGGTCGAGCCAGCGCCATTCTTTTCCTCCGGGGAAAACAAAACTATTTTCCGTATTATACTCCAGCGTTGCACCACGTACAAATGTGGGCAATACATTTGCCTGAGCATTATCCCATCTATAATTTTGCAACACAACCACTTTAATATTTTGTGTGGCATCAAATGCATTTAGCCCGCTGATATTTACCGAGAACTTTATGCGTTGATGTGTGTTGAAATTTTGTGGCGTGAACGGTTGCATTACCTGCCCGACAATAGCACATTTAGAATCAAGCACCAACAAACGTTTTGTAAGAACAAGTTTTGAAGTGTCGCCATCTAAAAAAACTTTCAATAAATAATTACCGCTACGAGTTGGCACCGAATTGGTTTCGGGCAAAATTGCCTGATAATGCGTATAGCGTGTATAAGCAATAGATGAATAACGATAATTGCTGATCCGCATTTGCGTAAAGCCTTTCATATAATCAAAAGGACTTAAGTTAACCGGCTGCCAATTATAATCGCACAACTGATAGGCATAATAGTAGCTTTTCACATTACCGTCAAGATCATCGAAATGCAACTCCAATCGGTCGGCACTATTCAGTTTATAAACAGGCAATGTGAGCTGATCGCCATATATATGCAACCTGGGAGTTTTAATATTAGCTGCGGTAAACTCCTCTCCGTTTATCTGAGCAACAGTATTGGAAAAATTGAGTGCAAGTATTGAAAAGATATAATATACAAATACAATCCGTTTCATCAAGTTGAATTAAAATGATTTAGCTTTGAAATCTGATTACAAGATAATTAAATAATCTGCCTGGTAATCAGATATTCGTGTTATACTTGACAAAATTTATGCCGATTGAATATATCTGCCTTTATAGCTAGAAGAATTGCGTTTAATCAACAAAAAACCTTTTCACGTTTTATCATACGGTTGGCTATTGGAGCAACAGCCATCAGTGTAGCTGTAATGATCATAGCTTTAAGTTTTGTGAACGGTTTTCAGCAGGTTATCAGCAACAAAGTGTTCAGTTTTTGGGGACATATACATGTTCAGCAGGATCTTGACGAAAGAGCTAATGGAGCAGAAGAATATGTGATCACAAAAAATGACACCGTAGAACAGGTCATAAAAAAAATGCCGGGAGTTGTATCGTTTGAATCTTTTGCTACGAAATCGGTTATACTTACTTATGGATCCGATATAGAAAGTGTTACATTTAAAGGCATCGATTCTTCCGTTAATAAAGCCCGACTTGATCCATTTTTAGTTGAGGGAAAATGGATATCATTTAAAGACAGTAGCGAAATTAATGTATCGGCATATATAGCAAAGCAACTGAATGCAAAAACAAATGATACGGTAAAGGGTTTCTTTATTCAGGAAGACGGCACTAAGAGAGCAAGAAAATTAAGGATTGCCGGTATTTTTAAAACATCTATTGAAGATTACGATAAACTTTTCGCTATTTGCGACATCAATCTTATTAGAAGATTACAGAACTGGAATCAAGATCAGATAGGTGCTTATGAAGTATTTTTAACCGATTATACAAAAACAGATACAATTGCAAAATTAATTGAAAGCAAAACTCCACAAGGCTGGCACAGTAAAACCATCAAAGAAATATATCCAAATATATTCGACTGGCTTGCTTTGCAAGGAAAGATAAAATATGTACTCATAGTTATTATGCTGATCATAGCTGCAGTAAACCTTATTACCTGTCTGCTCATCATCGTACTGGAAAGAACAAAGATGACCGGTGTATTAAAAGCTGTTGGTGCTAACAACTGGGCCATTCAAAAAATATTTTTATACAACACAGGACTGATAGCAATTACAGGCATCATCATTGGAACAATACTTGGATTGGCAGTTTGTTTGCTTCAGCAAAAAACAGGATTTATCAAATTAGATGAAGAAGCTTATTTTATGAGTGAGGCAAGTGCACAGATCATTTGGTGGCAGGTAGCATTGGTAGATCTGATAGCTTTTGTAATATGCTTTCTTACACTTATCATTCCTACATTACTGGTAAAAAAGATCAATATTGTTAAGGCTATACAATTCCGATAATGGCAGAGTGCTGATTTTTACGATCTTTAAGATTTACGCAGAAAATTATCCTGATTAAAAAATCTGTATTCCATTTTCAGCAGATATGTGATAGAATAATACCAGTGGCAACCGCTGCATTCAATGACTCTGCATTCCCTTTTCTTGGTATTGTAATTTTCTCATCAGCCAATTTTAACAATGCATCACTAATTCCTTTTGATTCATTTCCAATAATAATGACCCCTTCTTTTATCTTCTCTACTGTTGTGATATCTGCACCGTTGAGTGCGGCTGCGTAAACTTTTACTTTACTGTTTTTTGACAACCACTCTGCAAGATCAGTATAAATAATATTCACTCTTGCAATACTCCCCATTGTACTCTGTACTACTTTAGGATTATACATCTCTGCAGTACCGTTAGCACAAATAATATTTTCAATACCAAACCAATCTGCAATCCGAATAATAGTACCGAGATTGCCGGGATCCTGAATTGTATCCAACATCAGGTTTAACTTGCCCGAAATATCAATTGTTGACCGCTCTTTCTGCTCAAATATTGCCAATACTTCATTTGGTGTACTTAAAGCCGATATCTTCTCTAATTCAAAATCGGCGATTATTTGTGGAGTTTTAGCAAAATACTCCGATACCAGTTTCTCGTTGCTTTCAAGCCATTTTTGAGTACATAAAATGTCTTTGCACAAAAAAACTCCGGTTTGCAGTAATTCTGCTACCACCTTAGTACCTTCGCCAATAAATACACCGTCTGTATCTCTTGATTTTTTCTGGTGTAAACTTTGAATATATTTGGTATATGTTTTGCTTAGCATAGCAGATTTAAAATAATTAATGCCCGACAATATTACCTCAATATTAAAAACAATCATCAGCCCCTGGAAATTTATTTTTCTTTTGGCAATAATTGTCTCTTCCTGCAGCAGGTCGAAGAATTTTCCGAAAGGCAAATATTTTGTTTTTAGAAACAAGATCGTCATTCAATCCGACAGTCTTTCAAAAAGTGAAAAAGCATCTCTTGTTTCACGTTTAAACACTCAATTCGACGATAGTTCTACTGTTACCATTAAAGACCAATACCTTATTGTACATAAGATAATGAACCCGCCTGTGTACGATACGGTTTACTCCGACAGGACGGCTCGTAATATGCAGGCATCCTTGTTGCACGTGGGGTATTACAAAGCCAACGTTACCTACTCAATGGATTCGTCTATTAAAGTGCGGCATATTCCGAGTTTTAAACTTGGACGAGGATGGTTCCCGTATTATAAATCTGTTGAACATAGAATAACCACTACCTATACGGTGGATCCGAAAAACCCTACACGGATCGATACAATGAGCTATAGGTTAAAAAGACCTGATCTTCAAAAGTTAGCCGACTCAACAATAAAACAATCTTTTATTGTAAAAAATGACCCTGTAAGTAAAGCAAATATTTCAGCCGATAAAGCAAGGTTGGTTGATCTGTTTAGAAATAACGGCTATTACAAATTTACCTCTGATGATTTGCAAATGATTGGAGATACTACCATTGCCGCTTTAACAACAATCAGTGACGATCCTTTTGAAAACCTACGACTACTTGCAGAGGCTCAACGCAAACGCAATAAACCAACCATAAAACTAGCACTCGTATTGAGTCCCGGAGCAGATACAAACAGATTGAAAAAATACTACATCAATAACGTATACATATACCCTGATTATTCTGTATTAGGTGAAGAAAGCCGAAGACGTACAGTTGAAGACACAACAGATGGTTATTATATACGGCACAGAAAAGATCTGTTTGATTTCGAATTTCTAAAGAGTAAAATGGCACTTAGAAAAGGTGATGTTTATAAAGAGGAAAATTATTCGAAAACAATCTCTAATCTTACTAAGACGGGCATATGGTCTAGTATTAGTATTCAACCGCAGGAAACTAAGGACAGTTCAGGAAAACTGGATATGTATGTCCGCTTAATCCCAGTCAGGAAATATGGATTTGAAGCAAATATTGAAGCCAGCTACTCAACCAACAACAACTATTCCTTAGGCAACCTGTTAGGGCTTTCAGGCAACGTTTCATTACAGGAAAGAAACAAAAAGAAAAAAGGGATCAAAACAACGACTGCACTGAGAGCCGGAGTTGAATTTAATGTAAGTAAAAATAAAAGCACGAACAGCCTGATAAACTCAAACGATGTGGGACTCAGCAGAACGATCTCCAACCCTAAATTGGTTTGGCCATATACAACAAAAAATAAGTGGCTATTAAAAACATTAAAACCACAAAATAAAACAGCACAACAGTCTTTCATCAATGCCAGTCTTTCTTATACGAACAGAATTGACCTTTTTAACCTTCAGTCTGTAGGATTGGTTGCAGGATATAGTTGGACGGGACCAAAAAATGGCAACTGGACCCTAAAACCTTTGAATGTAGAATTTTCAAGATTGTACAATCAATCTCAGGCTTTTGAAGATACACTGAAAAGATATCCCTTCCTAAGATATTCATTTAATACTGCAATGGTACTTGGAAGCAGTGCAAGCTATAGTTACAATTTCAAAGGCAAAAAAGTCGGTCGGGATAATACAATTAAATTCAACCTTGAAGAGTCTGGTTACCCGGCATTAATTCCACTACCGGTATTGATTCCCGTAGCGGATCTTGGTTTATTTAAAAGTTATATTCGCCGGTTTGCAAAATTTGATATAGATCTTACAATGACTACAACCTACTCTAAAAGATCCAGTTTTGTAAAGCACATATTTCTTGGCATCGGCGTACCGTTTGGAGATGTAGATAAAACGCTTCCGTTCTTCAAACAATACTTCTTAGGCGGCGCTAACAGTATGAGGGGCTGGCCGATACGTGGTATTGGCCCTGGTAAAGTTTCATTGAAACCTTATGGAACCAGTTCTTTCAATGACAGAACTGGTGATCTGAAATTTGAAGCCAACTTAGAACACAGGCATATCATCGCTTCTATCATACCGAATTCAATTGTTTTAAAAGGTGCACTCTTTGCCGATATTGGTAATATCTGGAATATGAATTATACGAAAACTGATGGCAGTCTTGACAGTGCTCAAATATCTTCATTCAAAAATTTTTATAAACAGTTAGGGGTAGCTGCCGGTTACGGATTCAGATTGGATTTTAATTATTTTCTGATCCGTTTTGATCTAGGTTTTAGAATCAAACGACCCGACCTTGAAACATGCGATGGCTGGAGGCTTCCATCAATGGGTTTTGACAATGTGTTAAGAAAACTGTTTTCTCGTAAGGAAAAAGAATGGAGGTATAACAACATGAACTTTACTATTGGCATTGGCGTTCCTTTTTAATGGGCAGATTTTATATGCGTTTCGAAAGCTTCCATTGTCATTGCTTCTTCTGTTGTAAACTCACCAATTTTCGTTCGACGCAAACTACTTAGATAGCCGCCGCAACCTAAAGCTTTACCAAAGTCATTAGCCAAACTACGTATATACGTTCCTGTTGAACATACCACACGAAACTCTACAACAGGCATTGCAATATTTGTGATCTCAAATGCATGAATGGTGATTCTTCTTGCTTTTAACTCTACCTCCTCACCCCTTCTGGCCAATTCGTATAATGCAACGCCATCTTTTTTAATGGCAGAAAATATTGGCGGAAACTGATCTATCTCACCAACAAATTCTTTTGTTGCACCATATATCTGTTCATTTGTAATTGCCGAGTGATCTTTTTCTTGTTCAGGTCTGCTTTCCAGATCATAAGTTGGTGTAACTGCACCCAGTGTTATTGATCCGGTATATTCTTTTTGCTGAGCCATATATTCATTGATCTTCTTTGTAAATTTACCGGTACATACAATTAGTAACCCTGTTGCCAATGGATCTAAAGTTCCTGCATGACCAATTTTTTTTATCTGAATAAGACTACGCAACTTTCTTACAACATCAAAAGATGTCCAATGTAATGGCTTATCGATAAGGATCACTTTTCCATCCACGTACGGTTGTTGTATTACAGGATCAATAGGAATTCGTTCTTTTCGTTCCTGTTTAATAGGTGTTTCCCCTGCTTCTATCAGTTGATTGGTAAATCTTTGTCGGTATGTTTGTTTACGAGCCAATTTATATATTTTAGTTATACTGCTTGCCTTGCCTTCAATTCAAGATATTTATTAATTGCATTGATGGTCAAACTTTCAGGTGTTGTTAAAATGGAAAGTATTCCGTGTTTCAGTAATTCCTTTACGATCAATCGCTTTTCAAATGCAAATTTTTCTGCGATTGTTTTGATATATACTTGTTCTATATCTTCAGCACCGGCAGATGATAATGCTTTTAATTCCGTATTCTCAAAAAATACAACAAGGAGTAAATGATGTTTAGCAATAGATCTCAAATATCCCAATTGCCTTTTTAAACCTGATAAGGATTCGAAATTAGTAAATAAAACCAGCAAACTTCTTTGCTTGATCCTGCTTCGGATCTGCATATACAATAATTCATAATCACTTTCCAGAAATCCGGTTTCTTCTTTATACAATAATTCTGAAATATGACTTAACTGAACAGGTTTTCTATCGGCAGCAAGCACTGTTCCCATTTTATTCGCAAAAGATATCAAACCCACTTTATCCTGCTTCTGTAAACAAACATTACTTAAAACCAATGTACTATTGATGGCATAGTCCAGTAAACTTAATTCTCCGAAAGGCATTTTCATCAAACGACCTTTATCAATGATACAATAAACCTGTTGACTTTTTTCATCGGTATAATTATTTACCATTAATGCCCCTTTACGAGCCGTTGCCTTCCAGTTTACCGTACGTACATCATCTCCTCTTACATAATCTTTGATCTGCTCAAACTCCATGCTATGGCCAATTTTACGCATACGTTTATTACCATGCTCAGACTGGATAGTTGTTTGTGATATCAGTTCATGCTTACGCAATTGCAGAAACGACGGATAAACCTGCACAGTTATTGCTGCTCCAATATCATGCCGCCGCATCAGTAAACCTAACAGTGATCTTACATAAATGATAATATTTCCAAAATGATATTCTCCTCTTTCGGTCGGACGGATAGTATAAATTATATTCTTTTGCTGACCGGAAGATAGCGACTGTTTCAAAACAAAGTCTCTTTTTTGAAACTGCACCGGCAGTTCATCGATGATCTCTGTCATGATATCAAAACGCATGTTATTTGTGATCTGCAAAACAACTTTGTTTTCCTCCCCATTACTTAAACGGTCAGCAATCATTCTTTTTGCAGATGGCCCCTTGCTCAATAAAAACAAAAAGACATAATCGATAATTATCAATGCCAGTAAAACATACCAGATAGTTACAACCAGCGAAAACAAAATTGGAAAGAAAAAAGAAAATACAAACAATACAATACAAAGACCTACTGCGATATAAAATCGTGTAGAAAAAAACAGGTTGCCTATGTATTGTCTGATCATGTGTATTTAATTATCTGGGAACTTCAAGAGATTTTAAAATATTATCAATCAGATCATCTGGCGTAACACCCTCCATTTCTTTTTCAGGAGTAAGAATAATACGATGTCTTAAAACCGGATTTACAACTTCAATAATATCTTCAGGTGTAACAAAATCTCTTCCTTTAATAGCGGCGTTGGCCTTTGAAGCTTTTAAAATAGCCAATGAAGCTCTTGGCGACGCACCAAGAAACAAGGCAGGGTTATTACGTGTTTCACTAACGATCTTGGCTATAAACTCAATCAGACGAGGTTCAACAACAATTGATTGGATCAGTGTTCTGTATTGTTGTATTTCTATAGCAGAGAGTATTTTATTTGCATCAGCCAACAATTGCGTTTGTGCTTTGCCGTTTTGGTTAGCAAGAATGCTGATTTCTTCAGATAAAGTAGGATACTGAACATCTATCTTAAAAATAAAACGATCCAATTGAGCTTCCGGTAATCTATAAGTTCCTTCCTGCTCTACAGGGTTTTGTGTAGCGAGTATTACAAACGGAAATCTCATTTCATGTGTAACCCCATCAACAGTGATCTGTCTTTCTTCCATAACCTCGAATAACGCAGCCTGTGTTTTAGCTGGGGCTCTGTTGATCTCATCAATTAAGACTATATTACTGAAAACAGGACCTTTCTTAAAATTAAAATCTCCTTCTCTGGGATTGAAGACAGATGTACCGATCACATCACTCGGCATTAGATCCGGCGTAAACTGGATTCTGGAAAAATCGACATCGATCACTTTAGCCATTAATTTAGCCGTAAGCGTTTTAGCTACACCAGGCACTCCTTCAATCAGAATATGCCCATCACTCAATAAACCAATCATTAACAGGTCGAGCATTTTATGCTGTCCAACAATCACTTTACCTATTTCTTCACGTATGGCGTCCATGGAACGGTTAAGGCCTGAAAGGTCAATACGTTGTTGAAAAATATTTTCTTCCATTATTATTTAGTTTTATTAAAATTTTCAATTTGATGATTCAATGTCAATAACTGCTTATCAGTTACATCATAATTATCCTGTATATTCCTGATAGTTGTAAACAGTTGTTTTACCTTCTCAATCGGCACATTCGATTTTCTACTCAATGTAGCAATAAAAATATCATTTACATGATTGGTATTTAAATAATAACTCGATCGTATATGGTCGAAAAAATGAGCAATGACCTTGTCTGCAATGTTTCGATTATTATGTTGTTGCAGATATAACCTACCAACCGTTTCTGTAAACGCTACCGTAGTATTTTTGTTGGGCTCTGTTACTTCTATAATGCGTTGCCGTCTTTTTCCACCAAAGAAAATATACACAAACAACAATAAAAGCGTAAGCCAAAATGCCCATTTTAAAGATGGGTATTTAAGCAAAAAATCTAAACTGCTACCTTCGGAATTACCTTCATCATCTTCCGATCTTTTGCCATTATAAAAATCATCCCAAAAAACCTGTTCGGGCATCAGTTTAGTATATGCAAAAACTTGTTGCAGGTATTTATAATTATTATTCTGAAGCAAAAAATAATTACTGAAAACAGCCGGTTCTGTATGCAAAAAAAATCGGCCTTTACCATGCAACATTGTTATGAAATTTGGCTGAATGATCTGATTAAATCCTAAAACTTGAGTATTCAATGAATCGTAACTTACAAATCTGTTAATGAACGGAAAGAAAAAATAACCATAACGATTTACATCATTATACAATACCGGAGAAAGTGACACACTGGCATTGGTTAGCAATTCCGGCATCAGCATTGAAAAGTCGCTCGTGGACGAGGTCTTGCATCTCAAAGAATCAAGTAGTTTATCATCTATCTGACCCGAGGCAATGAATACAGAATTCCCTGATGCTACAAACTGTAGCATTGATCTCAGGTCGGCTTCAGTTAGAAATAAATCTTTGCAGATACTGATATACAAAGCACCTGTATCTGAAGTACCTCGCCATAGTGTTGCAAAGTTTTCATCCTTGACAAAAATCGTATTGTGCGGATAAATATTTTCCATTTGCTGAAAAGCCACATATGTCCCAAACGGCAACTTATCGTCTTTACTAAATGTAGTTTCAAACGATGGCATATCCGGCCCCTTTTTCCTGCAAGACGAAAAGGACATTGCTGCCACTGCTAATAAAAAAACATATCGTAAAAGTTGATTCACTTATAACTGGTTATAGAATTGTTTAAAAGCTGCTTCTAATTTTGAAAAAATCACTTCATCAATATCGAACTCGCCATAACAGACATACTCGTAGTTTAATGTAAGGTTTGCAAAACTGCTCTTGTAAGGCTTTCCGGCTAGTTCTCTAACATATTGGTAATTGGTTTTATCAGCAGAAAAAACAACTACTCCTTTTTCAACCAATAGCTGCAAAGATTTCAAATACAAATACCTGACAGCATTTTTGTAATTTTTTTCTGCAATAGCTTGCCCGATCAATTTATCATAATCGGCCGTCATGGAAAGATCTTCTTCATCGGCCATTATAGCTACAGGGCTTCTAGCTGTTCGTCTTTGAAAGAACCCTTTAGTGAAAAAAAGTTTGTACAATATCACTAATACAAATACCCCTGCCAAGCTCCAAAAAACATATTTGGTTATTTTAGAAAGAAAAAACAACTCAAGCCAGTTCTTTTCTCTTGGCTTAGAATTTACGGCAGCTTTTTTTTCTTTTGCTTGCAAGCTTCGGAGCAAGCTGTCCATTTCCCTCACATAAGCAAAGCTTTTGGAATTTTTGTAAGCATTTAATGAATCAACTGAAATGTGTTTTGTACTATAATGTAGCCCCGTATCTGAGGTCATGGCAATATATTCGTTGTTATATTCGGTGTATTCATTCACTTCATATACACTATCAACAAAATCATTCTGAGCTATTGTATAGGAACAACTAAACAACATTACATAAAGAGATATAAGCTGCTTCAATTTAGGCATTAAGAGTTGGCGGCTTTTTAGAAAAGTTACCACTTATGATCTGATAACCTTTTTTATGTAAACGGATAGGGAGAATAACAAAATACCAGACAATAAAACTGAGTGATAAAAAGAGAATGATACCACTGGCCCAAACGGGCAATCCTATATTACTGTTTTTATCATAAGTGTTACTCATAAGATGAGTAACATAACTTTCAAAAAAGGCAGCGATTATAAAAATCGGCACAAGTACTATCATTATTTTAAGTGCATCTTTTACTCCATGTTTAAAAGATATTAATCTCTTAAAAGTACCCGGAAACAAAATGCTGTTTGCAATTACAAAACCTGCTGTTGATGCAATAACCAATGACAATATTTCCAATGTACCATGTACCCATATTACCATAACGGACTCAATTCCCAGCCCCTTTGAAAAAAACATATATTGAAAACAACCAAGCATTAAACCATTTTGCCACATACTCATTAATGTACCGACTCCGCAAAGTATACCACCAATAGCCATCATAAAGGCAACAAAAATATTGTTAAGTCCTATTTGAATAAACATTGCAAAAGGATTATCGCTTTTATAAACGCCAAAAGGATCTCCATTTTTAATGTTTTCTTCCGTCATATTCACGTATCCGTCTCCAAGAATACCTCGTATAAAACCGGGTTCATACATTGAACCGAATACGGCTATGGCAACAAATAAAAGAAAGACAAGAAAAGTAAACAGCAATATGCGGTGATATTTTTTAAAAAGCAAAGGCAATTCAAACCTCCAAAAAATAAAAAAACGATTGTACTTTTCTTTTTTATTTTTATAGATACTGAGATAAATGGAAGCTGCTATAGCATTGATCCAACGGGTTACTTTACTTTGAGGGTAAAATGTTTTCGAATATGAGAGATCGTCTACAAGGGTAATGAAGCGTTCGGCAGTTTCGTCCGGATTGGTAGTTTCGGAATGCTGGTATTCATTCCATTTATCTACGTTCTTTTTAATAAACATTGCCTCACGCATGATACAAATTTAATGATTGCAGGTTGAAAATTACACAATCGATCAATTAGTTGGCATAAGATTTCTTAAAGAAAATCACAAATCTGTAATCGGCAATCAGTAATTTGCAAATAATATGTCGCTCATACAAATAGCCACTCCTTTTAATATTGATATTGAGTTTGAAGTTGCAGAATTTCATAAGCGATTTTTTGCCTATCTCATTGACATCATCTTGATGGTCATTTACCTGATAAGCATGATCTATCTGTTTGTAGGAGACTATCGGCTTAGGTTTGGTGAAGCCAGTATTGGATTTGTCATATTAGCGGTTTTTATTCCGTTGATATTTTATACATTACTTTCGGAGTTGTGGCTGAACGGACAAACAGTGGGTAAGAAAATATTCAAAATAAAAGTAGTTAGCCTCGATGGAGGGGAGCCTACCCTCAGCCAATATCTTTTAAGATGGTTCTTACGATTTTATGAATGGGGCTTTATCGTTTTCTTTTTGTTCTGGGGTAATGGAAAAATGGGCTTTTTAATACTTTTTTTGGGAGGCATTGTATCTATCATCATCATTTCTATTTCAAAAAGAAATCAGCGACTTGGCGATATTGTTGCCGGCACTGTTGTGGTGAACACTACATCTAAGTTTACAGTGAATGATACGATATTCATGCATGTTGCAGATACTAACTACAAAGTAAAGTTTCCTCAGGTTATGAGATTGAGCGACAGGGATATCAACACGATCAAAAATGTTTTAACTCAGGTTCAAAAAACGAATGATCATCAAATGTGCAACAGAGTGGCCAACAAAGTAAAAGAAGTATTAGGTATCAACACTGATATGTTTGCCGTTGATTTTCTAGAAAAGATCATGGCAGACTATAATTATTTGGCAACGAGAGAGTAACTGATTTGATAATTTGAAGATTTGGAAATTTGGTTATAAGAGCGCACTTTTTCAAATTTTGAAATTTTCACATCAACACATCTTCAAATTTCCAAATCTTCAAATCGGATTTATTTCTGCAGTTCCAACACCACCGCCTGATAAGAACCAAGTTTGAAATCTTTTAACTCAGTTTTTTTCTTCGTATAGACATCCAGCACTTGAGTAAACCCTGTAGTGCGTTCTTTATATTTATCTACCGAAATATTTTTTTCTTCTTTTGATGTATTCATCACTATCATTACGGTTTGTTTTGCATCATACCTGAAATAAACATACACTCCATCTTCAGGCAAATACTGCATGAATTTCCCTGTTTGCAAAGCTGAAGATGTTAAGCGATAATTGGCCAGCGTTGCAATGTATTGCCAAACGGTTTGTTCTAATTGATTTCTGCCTTGAATTGTAAACTTGTTAACCGAATCCTGTTTCCAACCACCGATAAAATCTTTACGAACATACCCGTCATTAGGTGAAGTAAATCCTTTCATTGCTATCTCATCGCCATAATACAATTGAGGAATACCCCGACAAGTAAGTAACCATGCCAATGAAGATTTGTATTTATTTACATCTTCACCAATCGTAGAGAAGAAACGTGAGATATCATGATTATCTAAAAATATTACCTGGCGGGTTGGATCTTTGTAAACAAAATCCTGAGCTAGCGTGGTATATAATTTATTTACACCATCGTTCCATCCAAAATCTCTTGTCATTGCATCTTGTATTGCCCAGAATGTTTGAAAATCTGTTGTAGCCTGCAAATTCGATTTGTAAGGAATATTATAAGTGTTCTGACAGAAATAACTTTGATTAATAACACCATGCACCCATGTTTCGCCGAATAAAGTGATCTTAGGGTATTCATCCATTAGTGCCTGGTTACATTTATTCATAAAGGCCAGATCATTATAAGCATAAGTGTCAATTCTCCATCCGTCGATACCAAATTCTTCCACACACCATAATGCATGTTGAATAAGAAAATTTACAACATAGGGATTGTTCTCGTTAAGATCGGGCATTTGTGTGGTGAACCAACCATCACTCATGATCTTTCTTTGTGATGGCACCGCATAGGGATCAAATAATGTTTGATCTTTGTAAGAAGTGTTAGTGTAAGTATCCCATTGGTTCAACCAATTTTTCATTGGCAGATCCTGAACTGTAAAATGATACAATCCTACATGATTGTAAACAGCATCCTGTATGATCTTCATGCCACGTTTATGTGTTGCATCTACCAAGTCATGATATGCTTTGGCTCCTCCTAATCTTGGATCAATGGTGTAATGATCGGTAAATGCATAGCCATGTTCTGTACGGTTAGGCATATCATTTTCAAGAACCGGATTTAACCAAAGTGTAGTAACACCCAAGTCCTCCAGATAATCAAGATGATTGGTAATACCCTGTAGATCACCACCATGGCGATTGAATACCGTATCTCTGTTCAAAGTTTGATCCCTCATCCCTTCTATCCTGTCATTTGATTCATCACCGTTGCTGAACCTGTCCGGCATGATCAAGTACATAAAGTCTTTTGATGTAACTCCTTGGGCATACTCCTTACCGTTACCCTTACGCTTAGGTTTCAATTCGAAATCAATATCAAAAGAGCTGAACTCTTTATTGACTTTTATTTTAACTATGCCCGGCTTTGCTGTTGGTGCAATACTAATATCTAAAAAAACATAGTTAGTATTTTCAACCTTATTGGTTTTAAGCAACTTTACGCCGGGGTAATTGATCGAAAAACCTTTGCCTGCATTGGAAATGGCATCGCCATGGATCATGATCTGAACTTTGTTCCATTTCATCCCCGTCCACCAGTTGGTTGGATAACAAGTATAGCCCGTTTGTGCAAATGAGCAATAAGTAATTAGCAATAGACAATTAGTAATAAGAAATTTTTTCATATAGTAATTATTTTTTTTCTGGAGATGAACCATCTCCTTTGATTAAAAAATAGCACAGTAGTGCCGCAATGACCATCAAGACTCCACCTATTTCAACAGCCAATAAACGATCATTGTGCAAAATATTTTTCATTACCCAGCCAAACCCGAGCGAAGCAATAATTTCAGGTAATACAATAAAGAAATTAAAAATGCCCATATATACTCCTACCTTTTCTTTCGGCAAAACTCCACTAAGCATCGCATATGGCATAGACAAAATACTTGCCCAGGCAATACCAACACCAACCATGCTGCCATACAACATATATTTATTTTTGACAAATGCCACGCTGATCAAACCAATAGCACCACACAAAAGACAAATAGTATGTGTTAGTTTACGACCAAATTTATTGGCAATTGAAGGCAATACAAATGCAAACAAGAATGTAACCACATTATAAAATGCCAAAGTAAGTCCGCCAAAATTTGTTCCTTGCCCATATAAAGGATCCGTTTCACTGGTGGCTCCAAACACATTACGGGCTACTGCCGTATTATAATAGAACCACATCAAAAACAAACCCGGCCAAGTAAAAAACTGCACCAAAGCCAATGCCTTCATTCGTTTAGGCATATGCGTTATAGAATGTAGAATTTCTTTCAATCCACCTATAAAGCCATTACCTGATTCATTTGCATGCTCATTCTCATTAGGCGGATATTCATTTGACGTAATCACAGTATATAATACTGCTACTAGAAACATAAAACCACCTATATAAAACGACCACTTCACATTGTCGGGAATTACGCCACTGGCTGCAGTGGAACTCATATCAAAAACATTGGTCATCAACCATGGTAATGCAGACGCAATACTTCCTCCCAAACCTATCATCAAGCTTTGCATTACAAACCCCGATGTACTTTGTTTATCAGACAATTTATCAGTTACAAATGCACGAAAAGGTTCCATTGCCACATTGCCAAACACATCCATTATCCATAAGAGCCCTGCAGCCATCCACAACACCGAACTATGTGGCATAATAAATAGTGCAATAGAACTCATAATGGCACCTATTAAAAAATACGGACGTCTTCTACCCCAACGAGGATGCCAGGTACGGTCACTCATGTAACCAATAATTGGCTGAACGAGTAAACCTGTAAGTGGGGCTGCTAAAAATAAGAATGGGATTTTATCTGCATCAGCATGCAAATGTTCATAAATCGGTCCCATATTGGCACGCTGTAAATCCCATCCAAACTGAATGCCGAAGAAACCGACACTCATATTGATGATCTCCAATAAGGTTAATTTGGGTTTTTGAGTAACACCTAATTCTGACATGGCAATGGCTTTAAATTATCGTTATTTGTGTACAAAATACACATTTTATTTTAAATACAAAAAAACATCCTCGTTGGGAGGATGTTTTAACATAGTTAAGCTATTATTTAAATAACAAATCCGTTCTCAATGATAGCATCTTTTTTAATTACCACAATACCATCTTTAATGGTATACAAAGCATGATCTCCGGGAGTCAAATGTGTTCCACCATTGATGCGTACATCATTACCAATTCTACAATGTTTATCAACGATCACATTATGAAGGAAACAACGTTCGCCGATACCTACTTTAGGAATACCTCTTTCTTCGGCATGTTGTATTTCTTCCAGCGTTTCATAATAATCACTACCCATCATATAACAGTTGGTGATAGTAGTTCCTTTACCGATACGGGTACGAATACCAATTACACTGTCTTCAATTCTCGATGCATGAATGATACAACCATCGGCGATCAATGTTCTTTCTAATGTTGTTCCGCTGATCTTTGCCGGTGGCAACATACGTGAACGACTATAGATCGTTTTTGATTTGTCGAATAAATTGAAATGAGGAATATCTTTTGTTAAAGCAAGATTTGCTTCAAAGAAAGAATAGATATTTCCGATATCCGTCCAGTAACCATCGTATTGAAAACTTAATACTTTGTATTTGCTAATAGAGTCAGGCATAATTTCTTTACCAAAGTCTGTAGCCTTTGCATGCTCTTCATCTAACAAATGAAATAATAATTTTCTGCTGAATACATAGATACCCATTGAGGCCAGATAGTTTCTTCCTGCACTTTTCATTGCATCTCCTGTATCGCTTGTCCAATCGGGCAATAATTCTGCAGCAGGTTTTTCTATGAATGAGGTGATCTGTCCTTTATCGTTAGATTTAAGAATACCGAATTCTGTAGCTTCTCTTGCAGTAACCGGAATGGTTGCAATGGTAATATCTGCATTTTGCTTTTGGTGATTATCAATCATCTCCGCAAAATCCATTTGATATAATTGATCGCCTGATAAGATCAATACATAATCATAATCATAACTGCGTATATGCCTTAACGATTGTCTCACCGCATCAGCAGTTCCCTGAAACCATTTCGGATTATCAGGTGTTTGTTCTGCTGCCAGAATATCTACAAAACCACTACTGAAAATGCTGAACTGATAGGTATTTTTTATGTGCTTATTTAAAGAAGCAGAGTTGAATTGAGTCAGTACCAAAATTCTATTGATACCTGAATTGATACAGTTGGAAATAGGAATATCTACCAATCGGTACTTTCCGGCAATAGGAACGGCCGGTTTACTTCTGCTAGCTGTTAAAGGATAAAGCCTTGAACCGGCCCCACCACCTAAAACGATTGATATTACTGATTTTCCTGTCATACTGCTATAGAGTTTTTTTGGGTTAACTTGAATGCTTGTTATTCGTTTAAAATTAGTACATAAAATTTATCGGATAAAATATTTTACGTAATTCTCTTATAATTGTTTGTAAAGCTCAATATAAGTGCCTGCGCTTTTCTCCCAACTGTTGTCCAGTTGCATGATGGTAGCACGGACAGCATCCATCTTTTTGGGGTCTTTGTACAATTCCAATGCCCTGTAAACAGAATATGTAATATCACCAACAGTTGCATTGTTGAATTTGATGCCATAGCCTCCCGGCTCTCCATAATCGATCACCGTATCTCTCAGTCCGCCTGTGTTGCGTACAATGGGCACTGTACCGTAACGCATGGCATACATTTGATTCAGGCCGCAAGGCTCTACCCTGCTGGGCATCAATAGAAAATCGGCACCGGCATACATTTGATGACTAAGCTTTTCGTTATACCCTATCCTTGAGTTATAATAACCTGTAAGGGTATGTGTCATTCCCGCCAATTGCTCTTCTACCCAGCTTTCGCCGCTACCAAGTATGAGAAAATTCATCCTTCCTTCCATATGATAAATTGAGTCGCCAATCACCGCCGGCAAAAGATCCGCAGCTTTCTCATGCACCAACCTGCCAATGAAAATTATTAACGGTTTAGTAATATCCAATCCAAACTGGTCGCACAATATTTTCTTATTGGCAAACTTGCCTTCATCTGCATCTTCAAGGCTAAAATTAATATCGAGATAAGTATCCGTTGCAGGATCCCATACTGCATCGTCAATACCATTGAGGATACCCACACATTTTCCTTTTTCATATTCAAATAAGGCTTCCAGCCCATTCGACATGTATTTCAATTCATCTAAATAGCTATTGCTTACTGTAGTTACTTTATCTGCACATTTCACACCGCATGCCAATGGGTTGATAGTGTTCTCCCATTCCAACAAACCACCTTTCCAGCTATCCCATGCAGGAATAAAATTGGCTTTATCCCAACCGATCCATCCCTGATATTGACCATTGTGTATGGTTAGTACTGTTTTAATATGATCGAGCTGTTGGTAATCATAACAGTGCTTCATCATGAATGGAATTAACGCAGTATGATAATCATGCACATGCACAACATCAGGTTGATGCTGCCATTTGCTCAACCAATCAACAACCGAAATTTGAAAGGCAACAAATCTTTCTACATCATCGCCATACCCGTAAATGCCTTCTCTATCAAGCAACCCATAAATATCAACCAGATAAAGATCGAAGCCCAGTACATTTGTTTTTTCCTTGATGATGGTGTAGTTGATGAAGCCGGCACTACCCATGTGAAAGCCACCTTTATGCACAACATCAAAACTATTTGCCCCCAAAAATTTGGTGCGATACATTGGCATAACCACTTTGGCAATATGACCGAGTTGATTTTGATATTTCGGCAATGCACCTACTACATCACCCAACCCGCCTGCTTTTGCAACGGGATAACACTCTGCACTTACATGTAATATTTCCATTAAGATTGATAAATTTTATGTGCTGGTAAATTAATAAGGATTTGGTTACCAACAAGTATTAATGTTGTAAATTTTCCTGTTTGGTCAAATTATTTTACTTTCACGACCTAAACGATCAAATATGTCAAATGAACACAAAGACCTTTTAACCGGTGCTGATAAACCTACGCAAATTCCTACTAATTACGGAGCTTTGGGAACCCTGGTGACCGTATTTTTTTTCTGGGGATTTATTGCAGCGGGCAATAGTATTTTTATCCCTTTTTGTAAACATTATTTTAAACTTGATCAATTTCAAAGCCAGTTAATTGACTTTGCATTTTATACAGCCTACTATGTTGGAGCTTTAGGCTTATTCGCTTATGGTGCATTTGGTGGCAAAGATCTTGTTGGTAAGTGGGGCTATAAAAAAAGTATCGTTTACGGACTTCTCTTTTCTGCATTAGGTGCTGCTGCTATGATCATTGCTGTAAATGCAAATGCTTTTGCGGGTATGCTAGTAGGTTTATTCATTGTGGCATTAGGTTTTTCATTGCAACAAACTTCCGCACAGCCTTTCTCTATTTCATTAGGAGACCCTTCTACCGGTACAAGCCGTGTGAACTTAGGCGGCGCAATCAATTCATTTGGTACAACGATCGGTCCTATTATTGTAGGTATTGCATTATTTGGCACAACTGCTGCAATTACTGATGAACAGATCGCTGCATTGAGCTTAAGTAAAGTGATCATCCTCTATTCATGCGTTGGTGCCTTGTTCATTGGGGCTGCAGCTTTATTCTATTTTTCTAAAAAAGTGCCGGCGGGTGTGATGGAAGAAAAAACAGAAAAAGCAAATAAGGCTTTAAACACGCTATTGATCATGACAGGTTTATTGATCATTATGCTGGTGCCGGTTTTCAACAGCTATAAAACAGATTTGACCAATGCCGGCGATGCTGAAAAACATGCAATGGAAATATACCGTATGAAATGGTTGTTAGGTGCATTGGCTATTGTTGTTATCGGTTTATTGGGAGCCAACCTCAGTGCATCAAAAAAAGCAGATGGATGGGGTGCTATGAAATACCCACAATTAGTGTTAGGAATGCTTGCCATTTTTGTTTACGTAGGGGTGGAAGTTGCGATCGGAAGCAATCTGAGCGAATTGTTGAAACAACCGGCTTTTGGCAATTTCCAATCATCTGAAGCAGCACCATATATTTCTATGTATTGGGGTAGTTTGATGATCGGTCGTTGGGCCGGTGCCGTTAGTGCATTCAACCTGAGCAAACAATCAAAAGCTATTTTACAATTTATTGCCCCACTGATAGCATTCGCAATCATCATTGGTGTGAATACAATTTTTGGATATGATATGACAGCACTCTACTATTACATTATTTGTGTACTCGTTCAAATAGCTGCTTCTTTTTTAAGCAAGGACAATCCATCCAAAACTTTATTGATATTTGGGTTGCTCGGCGTTGTTGCAATGATCGTTGGATTACTTACTACCGGCACTGTTGCTGTTTATGCTTTCCTAAGCGGAGGCCTATTCTGTTCAATCATGTGGCCATGTATTTTTGCATTGTCGATTGCAGGACTTGGAAAATATACCACACAGGGTTCGGCATTTTTAATTATGATGATCCTTGGCGGAGGTATCATTCCTCCTATCCAGGGAAAATTAGCTGATGTGATCGGCATCCATCAATCTTATTTTATTCCTGTGATCTGTTTTGCATATTTAGCTTTTTTCGCATTTGCGGTAAAAGGTATTTTACGTAAACAAGGTGTTAGCTTTGATACTGCAACAGCCGGTGGAGGACATTAAAAATTTAAAACAGTAATTTTAAATCTTATTCATATATAATAAACAAGATGAGCAAAAAATATGCAGTTGGTATCGATATTGGCGGTACTACTACCAAATTTGGAATTGTAAATAAAGCCGGAGAAATTCTGAAACAAGATAGAATACCATCCAACGTTCACGAAAACGTGGAAGATTTTATTGATGAATTATACAGCAAACTAATGCCGATGATCAATGAAGTTGGTGGTATTGAACATTTCATTGGTATTGGCATGGGTGCCCCTAACGCAAATTTTTATTCCGGCACCATTGAATTTGCTCCGAATCTAAAATGGAAAGGAATCATTCCGATCGCTGATCTGATGTCGAAAAAATTCGATCTTACTACTAAACTTACCAATGATGCAAATGCAGCTGCTGTTGGAGAAATGACCTACGGTTGTGCAAAAGGAATGAAACATTTTATTACCATTACGTTAGGTACGGGTGTAGGCAGTGGTATTGTCGTAGACGGAAAAATATTATTAGGTCACGACGGATTTGCCGGTGAGTTAGGCCACACCGTTATACGTCATGGAGGCAGACTACATAAAGGCACGGGAATACGTGGAAGTTTAGAAGCATATGCTTCTGCTACTGGTGTGAGGGAAACAGCGATCGAATTTTTAACCGAAAATCCTGAGCAGGAAAGTCTGCTTAGGGATTACACCATAAATGATCTCACAAGCGAAACGGTATATAACTGTGCCATGCAAGGCGATAATATTGCGAATCATATTTTTGAATTTACAGGACAGATCCTTGGTGAATCATTGGCAAATTTCATCATGTTCTCTTCTCCCGAAGCCATCGTATTATTTGGCGGACTGACCAAGGCCGGCAATCTTTTAATGAATCCAACAAGAAAGAGTATGGAAGCTAATTTGCTGCCCATCTTCCAAAACAAAGTGAAATTAATTTTCAGTGAACTGAAAGAAGCTGACGCAGCGATATTAGGTGCAAGTGCTTTGGTATGGAATCAGTAATTAAGATGCAATAAAATCTTTCAATCGTTGAAACTCTCTTTTATCAGGAGACTCGAAAAGGTTTCTGAAAATGTCAGCAGCAATTTTTTTTATGCTGTGAAGAGATAAGCCGGGTTGTGTAGTTTTCGTTTGCATAGGATTAAATTTTATAATACAAAGCTACATAGCCAAAAGCCCTTATACAAGAGGGCTTTTTCTGAATTATTGTATCAGTATTATCCGTAATATCTGGTAGATATTACCAATTTCTTAAACGTATTAACCAAATTTCACAAGCGTTTTCCCGAAGGGAAAATACTCAACAATTGTCCATTTGATTGAAAATTACAGGATTATCTATAAACTTACTACAACCAAAGAATTCCTGTGAATCGCATTCGATGGCGTACAATACGTTATCCTTAAAATAGAATATCAATTGAAATCCGCTGGTACCATCATATAAGCTTACTATCGAATAACCCTTTCTTTTATCTGGATTTGGGTTAATGGTGAGATAACTACCTTCTAATTTCTTGATCAGATCATACTTATTATCCCCGATCTTTATTCCACTCTTGGTTTTGATCTTGCTGTCATCACAATATATACTGGCAAGTTCTGTTGTTAGTTTTGTAGACATGTAATCAAGATAGCTATTAATAACAAGCCTTACCGTAAACCCTTTATAGGTTGTATATACAGTATCAGATACTGAAGTATTCTCTCCTTTAAGCTGTGTTAAAGTAATTTTGTTATCAAGATATTTATTGACAGAATCAATAGGAAACAATAATTTCAAATCTCCAAACTTAACGGAAGAAATGGTTGGACTGTTTTGTGCTTTAGTACAAAAAGAAAAGAGTAAAGCGACGAAAAGAGTTAGGTTGAATTTATACATAACTAATTAATTTATTGATCCATCTTTACAAACAATATCAATTGGCATATGTTTATAGTTTTTTCAAAGTACTTCTTTTTTCTGTTTCATTAAACCAATCATCATTAAGATACTCGTTAGTAATATTATCTGAATAATAAGGGATTTATTCATTAGACTAGTTTGTTGAGATATCGGAATCGATAAAAAAAGTAAAACAGTAATTAAACCCCTTGGCGCAATAAACAACAATGTATCAACATTCAACTTAAGTAATTTTAAGAATATCCATCGCAATATGAATATGGCTAATGTAATAGCAATTGCCCAAAGAATGGTTTCCGAGTTTAAAATTTCTTTAGTTTCAATTAAAAACCCAAATAATAAAAAAAATAATGCCCTAATAACAAAAGCGACTTCTGTAGTTAAGTCTTTGAATTTCCTCACCTCATTATCAAAAAAAATTGGGTGCAGTTTTTTAATGAACGTATAATTCCTGAGTTCATCCAAATTACCAAGAAATAAGCCAAATAAGAGTATAAAGATTAAAGCGGGCAAATGATATAATTTTGAAATAGCATATATCAAAATTATCATTAAAATAATAGGCGCATATTTTACATGATGTTTGATTTTGTTGAGAAAAATTGCTAGGATCAAAGTTGCAACAAATGAAACAATCAAAATAATTAATAGTTGTAACAAAAAATACCAAACTGTTGTTGTCCCGATATTATCGTTTAAAGTAATAAAATTAAAAAAAACGACTCCGAAAATATCAGATAAACTACTCTCATAAGTTACAAATGATTTGCTTTTTTTTGCTAAATTTTTAGCACTTGGAATAGCTATTGCACTACTGATTATTGCAACAGGAATAGCATTTGTCAAAGCAATTTTCAGAGATAAATTACCAAAATATTGAAACAATAACGCTAAACCAAAACTCAAGAAAAGCATCGGAAGTAATGCTAGTAAAGAAGCTTTCATTAACAATGGAAATCTCGACTTATTAAGCTCTAGTTCGAGCGAACCTTCTAATACGATTAATATCAATCCTACAGTCCCCAAAATAGGTAAAACGGGGCTAAGGTTGGGAATATTTATATTTGAAAATCCGCTAAAAAGCCTAACTACATATCCAATAATTAAAAAGAAAATAACAGCGGGAATCTTTGTCTTGTAAGAAATAATATCAAAAAAATACGCAACTAATAACAAAGCGCATACTGTAATTATTATAATCAAGGTCATTCACTCAAATTGTTAATTATTAAAATAAGGCAATAAAATGTCTTCAAAATTATACAACCCATTTCTTTTTCCGGTTAAGTTTTGTGCAACAAACATTACTCCATTCCCAAATGCTTCCCTTGATATTGATTCATGAATCAATCTGACTGTTTGATACGGGAAACCAAATATCAACTCATGCTTACCTACAATTCCTCCTGCTCTAACAGAATTAATGCTAGATTTATTCAAATCCAAGGCTTCTGCTATTTTAATAGCCGTGCCAGACACCCCGTCTTTTCCCTTAAAATGCTCTTCAATAATTTCTATATCTACCCAAGGGGCTATCTTTTTTAAAAACTTGGCGGCAAAAAGCAAATAGTTTACGCCTAATGTAATATTAGGAGACCAAAACACCACATTAGTCTCTGAAAGTTCTTTCAAAAAATTTATTTCTTCCGTTTGATAATGAGAAATTGCGGAAATTATTTTTATGTTTTTAGCACTTGCTATTTTACCATATGAATAAATTCCAGTGTTCGAAGAAAAATCTATAATGATGTCAACGGGATGAATCTCAAGTAATTCTTCTATTGAAATAGTTTCAAGCGAATAAATGAGCCCAGGTTCATTTGAAGAAATACCCAAAAATTCGGATACATTTCTTTTATCTAAAGCTATTTTTTGCCTCAATACCCACTCAAGACAAAACTCTTTATTTTGCATTATTACAGAAGCTACAGCTTTGCCGGTTTTACCGAATCCAATAAGTCCTACTTTCATTTTTCTAGCGTTTAATAAATATTAAAATTAAAAACAGCTAGAGTTAGGTATAATAAGGTTACAATTTCGTTGTATTACATTCGTCTATCCACTTTGCTCTTCCCCATCCCGGAATAACATGTTTTTCACTATGATAAGATGAACGAACCAATGGGCCGCTTTCTACATAATCAAAACCAATATTATAACCTATTTCACGTAGCTCTTTAAATTCATCTGGATGTACAAACCGATGTACAGGTAAATGCTTTTTTGTTGGTTGTAAATACTGACCGATGGTCACTACATCTACTTTACTATCTCTCAGGTCATGCAGTGTTTGTACCACTTCTTCTTTTGTTTCACCCAAACCAAGCATGATACCGCTTTTAGTACGCATACCGCCTGCTTTTAAAATACGCAGGGTTTCCATGCTACGCCAGTACTTTGCCTGAATACGCACTTGCTTTGTTAAGCGTTCAACTGTTTCAATATTGTGCGATACTACTTCAGGTGCTGCATCGATGATGCGTTGTATATTTTCTGCTTCAGCTTTAAAATCGGGAATCAATGTTTCTAAAGTAGTATCCGGATTCAATGATTTGATCGCCTTGATAGTATTATACCAAATGATACTACCACCATCTTTGATCTCATCTCTGTCAACCGAAGTAACAACCGCATGTTTTACTTTCATTAAATTGATCGCTTCAGCAACACGTTGCGGCTCATCCCAATCAACAGGAAGCGGTCTGCCGGTAGCTACATTACAAAATCCGCAACTACGTGTACAGATATTGCCCAATATCATAAAAGTTGCCGTGCCTTCGCCCCAACACTCTCCCATATTAGGACAGTTGCCACTTTCACAGATCGTATGCAGTTTATGTGTATCTACTAAGTTACGTACGTGCTTATACTCCTCACCAATCGGAAGCCTAACTCTAAGCCAATCCGGCTTTTTAGGTCTCTGCTCTACCACTCCATCTACCACAGGTAATTCTATCATTCTTTTCTTTATTAATTATTATCGTTTATTTTCTTCTACCAAACATAATGGTAACATACGCACTGAAGAAAAACTGCTTTTGTTTTACATATACCATCTGCGCCAACTTCTTGCTGTAAAAATCTGCTGTTAATCCAACTTCTACTGCATTCACCATTTCGTTGTATTTACCATAATCGAATCTAACACCGCCTTTTACATAAGCTCCCGGATTTACTTTGATTTCACCCCAGCCTTTCCCAAAATCTGCTCCACCAATTATCCTGTTAAAATCTAAGAATATTGAACTATCCGGTGAATCGTATTTTACAAATTTTGTAGTGGCCGATGTTTCCAACACTTGCACATAATAAGGTCGTAAAAGACCCAACTGTAATCCTCCGCCAAAATTGCCTGTAACGGAAACGCCGTTTTTATTGCTCTTGTTACCTAGCAGTATTTGCTGCTGTACTCCTAATTTAAGATTGTATACATAATTTTCTTTGGCGTACACATAAGGAGCTGTTGAAAGTTGATCATTACTCAATTTCTCTTCCTTTGGATGTTGACGTTCAGAAAACTCAAATTGAAAAAGTGTTGCTTTTTTTACAGACTTGGCCCTACCAACTTCAATAAAAGCTCCATAACCATCCGTGTTTAGCTTAAAGCCAAAAACGGTATGCTTATGATAGGCAATCACTCCTTCTTCATCTTGCTTGATCAACGCATTGATTCGCTGACGCCTTTCTTCTTTACGTTCTTTTTTTGTCTTTTGCGACATTGCCGCTATACAAGGCAGAACAAAAAGAAAAAATAAGAATAATTTACGCATGGGTGCTGTTTGTACCGTTTAGACTTCTACAATTTCAAGTCCTGTTTAGTTCGGTATTACCATTTCTAATTTTCGAAAATACTTCGAATTTTTCTCAAATTGAATTGGTATTACTTCTGTAAATTTATGCAAAAATAGTACAATGACGGCAACCATTCAATATGAAGGAAATTTAAGATGTTCTGCAAAGCATTTGCAAAGTGGTACATCAATCGAAACTGATGCCCCTACTGATAATCGTGGTAAAGGTGAGCGTTTTTCTCCTACCGACCTGGTTTGCACTGCCCTAGGCACTTGTATGCTTACTACAATGGCTATAAAAGCTACGGATATGGGCATTGAATTAAAGGATACCAGTGTTGATGTCAAAAAACATATGGTTGCCGACCCTCGTAGAATTGGCAAAATTGATGCAGTGGTAACGTTCCCGACCGCACTCGGTTTAGATGAAAAAGATCGTATCATTTTACAAAGAACTGCCGATCATTGTCCTGTGGTAAAAAGTTTGCACCCGGATATTGAATTGAATATTGAGTATAAGTGGTGATTGTTATACGATCTTCAGCAATTTATTTCCAATTGTACATTCCAAACATTTCTTCTTGTTGCAATATTCATTCTTTAACTGAATGAGTGCCTGAGAATCGAATGCATTTTTATTACTTACACCCAATGCCATATAACCGGCTGTAATAGAATTTTTCTCTGTTGCAATTTGTTCTAACCAAAGCAAAGCTTTGTCTTTATAAACAGATTCATTGTGATAATGTCCATAGGTAAATAATATCGGCACAATAGTATTGATCAGAATATTATTCATCATCTGTGTACCCAACTTTTTTTCTTTGTAAGAAGATACTTCATCAAAGAGATAATGATAATGCCAATAATCGTTGGCAGTAACATCGAGTAAAGCAGCAACCTGCTTATATGATCCCATTTCTTTTACAAACGAAAACAGATGTTTACTTTTATGTATAAGCATAGCCAGTTGCGCTAAACGAACCGTAGGAAAATTCGAAGGTCGCATTCTTAAAAAATGTAAAGGCACATTTGAAGGAGCCAATTTGTATTTTTTTGCAAGAAAGTTATATTCCTTTTTCAACATGGTCGGATAACTTTCGTTAAACTCGGTTTTTAATAACCCTGCCTGACCAAATAACAACGCTTCTATTCGATGTATCTGATCTTTATTTTTTGCCAATATATTGATCGGTATTGACCGAGCCATTTGTTCGAAAGCCTCCGCATTAATTTTCACCCCGAAGTTCTTTGCTATCAACCACCAAAAAATTTCTTCCCAATGAAAATTGCGTTGTGCTGCATATTGAAGAATCATAGCTGACCGCTGTTGCAATCGTTCCACAAGTAGTCTCTCTTTCCATATACTCCAAACGATCGGCTCTATCAGATGAATACTTTTTTCACAAGCGATGAAAGTATCGGCCTTCATCAACTCGTCGTATTTTTTCAACAACAACTTAGATACTTTGTCATGCAATGCTACAACAGGAAAAGGTTGAGGCAATGCCTGATCATTATTCCATACAACATGCAAAACAATATTTTTATAATTGTCATCCCCTGTATGATGGTGCTTATCCCAATCTGAAGTATTAATATGTAGTTCAATATTACCTGCCCATACAGTATTTTTTATTTTAATCTTGGCATTTAAAAAATCAGGGCCCTGATTGGTATTAAATGTCCCCGGATGAATGATCTCTAACGATTCATCATCGCTTGTAGTTAAAGTACTTTTATTGAAGTATTGAAATTGCCAGATGTACTGTAGTAATCTTTCTGTCATAATTAATTGATAGAAATATCACAGTAAAGGTTGCATGGTTGATTTGAAGATAGCAGAACTTTTAGTAAGGTAGAAGCTTTTAAATATTGAGATCAGCAAATTACCAAATCTTCAAATTGGCTAACTCCTGTACCACCCTGCTAACAGGTAGCCCCATCACATTATAAAAATTGCCTTTGATGGACTGTATGCCTACAACACCGATCCATTCCTGAATGGCGTAGGCGCCGGCTTTGTCGTAAGGTTTATACTTATCTACGTAGAAAATTATTTGTTCATTGGTGAGTTCATGAAAACTCACTTCGGTTGTATCTGAAAATAAAATTTCTTTTTTACCTGAGATGATCACTACTCCTGTTACAACTTTATGTGTTTGCCCCGAAAGTCTGCTTAAAATATCAATAGCATCTTCCCTGTCTTTAGGTTTACCGATTATTTCATTGTTCAAAACAACAATAGTATCGGCTGCTAAAATTGTTTTAGAAACCACAAGGGTTTCTAAAACCGCCAATGCTTTATTTCTTGCAATATGTATGGCAACCTGTTCAACAGAAAGATCAGACGGATAAGATTCATCTGTTTCTTTTACGATTACTTCAAAAGAAACTTCAGCCCATTCCAACAACTGTTTTCTCCGTGGCGATTGTGAAGCTAAAATGATCATGTACTACGTATTGATTTTAAGAAAGAACATAGAAAGAATTCCGGTAAGCATTACAACTTTGATAAGACTGCTGAGTTTATGATAATCTGCAGCTACTTGTGCGGTGCGTAGTTTTGTATAAATAAATATCAAAGGAATGATCACCATCAATAAACAATATACAGCGCTGATCCACCAGCCCAATTGTATCACATAAAATTGTACAACTGCCAGAGCTCCGGCTAAAACGATCAGCCATACAGCTACAAATACTTTTGATGAAGGCACTCCCCAAACAATAGGCATGGTAGTACAACCATACTTAGCATCACCTTCCATATCTTCCATATCTTTTATCACTTCTCTGACCAGCGAAATAATGAAAGCAAAGCCTCCATACAAAATAGCATATTTAAAAATGCTTTGCATTTGTGGGAAATAAGTATTGAATAAAGTTGCGAAAGTATATTTGTTCTCTGCTGCAACATAAAGCACCAGTACAGTCCATGCAGTTAAAAGAGAAATGATAATATTACCTGTTAACAGTTTTTTCTTGAACGTAGTAGAATAAAACCAAAGTAAAATTGAACAGATAATATTTGCAATAAGTACCAACCAATTTGTTTTAAGCGAAACATAAAAACTGATCGCTATGCCGGCAGTGGTTACAATTAAATGCCAGAGAATAGCCCACCTTCTGTTGATGATCTTTTCAACAACCATTTTTTGGGGCTTATTGATCTGATCGATATTGATATCAAAATAATCATTGATGATATACCCTCCTGCAGCGATCAATACTGAGGCAAGAACGATCAGCACAAAAATAAAACTGTTGATGGTATGGGATAATAAGTAATATTCGGCAGGGAGTCTGGGAACGATTATACAATAATAAAAAAGCACTTGTGTAAGCACAATAAAAGCCAGATTCGGCCAACGGATCAAACGAAAAAATGCGATTGCTAATTTCATGCTTATTGTTCTCTGCTACGAAAATACAGATTGCATGAGTAATATCCTTAAAAGATTATCGAGAAGCTACTGTTGTATCCAGATCCCAGTGATTGTTCAGCTTCAACACTTTCTCTATTACATCTCTGCCACAACCTGAACCACCTGCTATGGGTGAAATGTATTTAGATATATCTTTTATTTCTGCCACAGCATCTGCCGGACAACAAGGCAATCCCACTAATTGCATACAAGTGTAATCGGGAATATCATCTCCCATATATAAAGTTTCTGACAATTGTAAATTATTGTCTGCTACATACTGCAGCAATTTTTCTTTCTTTTGATGAACGCCTAGAAAAACATCAGTAATACCAAGTTTGTTCAACCTGAACCTAACGGCCTCGGATAAACCACCCGAAATGATCACCACTTTGTAGCCTTTCTTTACAGCTAACTGCAACGCATAACCATCTTTACTATTCATATTACGAGCCAGCTCGCCGCCTTCAAGCACCAATAAAGTATCGGTTGCCAATACGCCGTCTACATCGAATATGAAAGTTTTTATTGATTTGAAATGTTCGAGGATGTTCATTTGTTTCAATTTGCAGATGTGCTAATGTGCTGATGATGGGCCCTTTTAAACATTGTGATCTATGCATTTTTCATTAGCATATCAGCACATTGTTACATGAGCACATCATTTTTGATTATCCCTCCACTCATACACCCAGGTACTCTGAATCATTTCCAGATGCCCCTCATTACTTTCCTCTGCCTTACCTGCAAAATTAGGTATCTCCATTATCCATTTATGCAGATCTGTGAAACGGATACGATATATTTTTCCTTCACCGAAATCATCGCCAAATCTTTCATACAATTTCATGGCAATGTCTTCGTAGTCTTTCCAGTGAATGGGTGGTTCAAAGTGGGTCATAACTAATGTGCTGATTTGTTGATATGCTGATGTGCTAATTTTATGATTTAAATAGTTTTACTAATAACAAAATTATAATGATTGACAAAAGTACTAAGGCTTCATTAGCATATCAGCAAATTAGCACATCAGCACATCAATATTATTCTCCTAAAAATTGAGTTTGATCCGGCAATGTTACTGTAATATTTCCATCTCCATCTTGCAACACACACTGGCAACCCAATCTGGAATTAAGGCGTGGGTTAATGGCTCTGTCAATAAAATCTTCTTCCTTATCACTCAGCTCTTCTAAAAAATCTTCCCCGGCATTTACATATAAATGACAAGTACTACAAGCACAAACACCGCCGCAGTTATGATGAAGATCTATATCATTTTTTAATGCCACCTCAAGTATCGACTGACCGGCTTCTATACCTTCCAATGTAACCGATGCCACCCCCTTCTGCTCAAAATTAAACGTAATATTATACATGTTTTATAAAATTCGAAGTGCAAACCTACTGTAGAATTGCCAATTAATGAAAAGTTGTTTGTCTTATCAACTGTTTTCAATGATACTATCCGTGAGTTTTAGGTAGATATTTCTAAGTGCAGGATAGGTATTCAGCATTTTAAGATGCTTGTCAATGGTTACAAAATCGTTCCTCATGGCAGGGCCGGTCTGTAATTCTCCGGCCGATTTTTTTTCTATCCGAAGAGCCGTTTCAGCAATGATCGGATACAACATTGTAAAATCCACTCTTTCCTTTTTACAAAATGCTTCGGTTAACGCATACAAATGATTGGTAAAGTTGCATACTACCACGGCAGCCAGGTGCAAATGCACTCGTTGATCATCATCTGCAAAGGATACGATCGGCGATAAAGTTTGAGCAAATTCCGTTACATACCTTATCACTTCTTTAGTATTACCATCGATCAATAAAGGCACCGTAGGAATTACATCCATTTCTTTGCGTAAACTTTGCAGCGGATATAATACGCCGTAATTAGCCGAAAGTTTCTCCAGTACATTTTTACTTACCGAACCTGCAGTATGTACTACTATCTTATTACCGAAATTAAACCCAACGGGGAAATCATATAAAGCAGTATCGGATATTGCAATAATATACATATCGGCTGTTGTATCGGGCTGAACATCATACGAGCCCGACTTACAACCCAAAGTAGCCGCCAGAGTTTCTGCATAAACAATATTTCTGCCAATTACCTGAATGATATCATGACCGGCATTTTTAATGATTTTCCCCAAAACAGTTGCCACATTTCCCGAGCCAATAATTACTATCCGCATTTTATTATCTTTGTTTTTATGAAGATAAGGCAAAGATTGATACTTGCTTTCTACCAGAAGAAAATTAAGATAGTGTCTTTTTTTTCCAAGAAGCAAGCCGCACATGAGGCATTTAAATTATTTTGTACGCCCTTTTTTACCAATGTGGTAAGCAAACCGCTGATCTACCTGCAGGCTAAACCGGTTAAATTCTTATCGCATGGAAGAAAAGTAAAAGGCTATCGCTGGCAGCAATCATCCACCAATAAAAAAGTGATGATCATTCACGGCTTTGCATCAGCCTCCTATAAATTTGAGAAGTACATTATATCATTGATGAACAAAGGCTACGAAGTACTCGCCTTTGATGCTCCTGCACATGGTAAAAGCCAAGGTAAAACGGTAAATGTTATTCAGTACAAGAATATGATCGAAAAAGCAGTAGCTAAGTTCGGCCCAGTAGATATGTATATTGCCCATTCTTTTGGCGGATTAGCCCTTAGCCTTGCACTCGAAAATATGCCACACGATGAAAACACTAAAGTTACTTTAATAGCCCCTTTGACCGAAACCAGTACTACAATGGATAAGTTTCTTGAAAAATTGGGCATTAAAGATGAAGAGATCAGATCGGAAATGGATAGCATTGTTCTACACATGAGCCACCAAACTACAGAATGGTTCTCAATAAAAAGAGCAATGAGAAATATTACTGCAAAAGTTTTATGGATACATGACGAAGACGATGACATTACTCCCCTATCGGATGCGAAACTGGTACAGGAAAAGCAATTTGAAAATATTACTTTTCATATTACCAAAGAACTTGGGCATCATCAAATTTACCAAGACAACGAAGTAAGAGAAATGGTAATTAATTTTTTATAACTTTTCTTTTGGCGCATTTCTTTATTTAGTTAGTGCATTTATCTTACTTTTTTTGCAGAAAAAAAGTAAGCCCCGAAATAATCGGGGCATGCAAAAAAGCCGCCCGAAATCGATTACGCTCCGAATTTGGGTTTGTACTCCGATTAAGCTTTTGCACTACTGTAAACTCAACATTTGTAATTCTACATCAAGTTATTTTTTCAAAGTATTCTGATCGATTTTTCATAAAAAATTTTGATTTTTCAATTTTAAACTAATATTGCAGTAGTTTTTACTTTGCAACAAGCTTACTGTTTGATGCAATAAGAACCGCTAAAACCCTTGAGTATGTTGCATTTAGCACAATCGTACAAGAGGTATTATCCCTTTCTTTCACTGAAAGAAAGGGATAATTGAACCAGTTCGCAAGAATGATGACCGGAGTTGCAGAAGCCCGGACCAAAAAAAATAGGAAAACAACAATATCCATTCATTGACCAAAGAGGAAATATGGCGAAAAATTTATTGATAGTAGAAAGTCCGGCGAAAGCAAAAACGATCGAGGGAATTCTTGGAAAAGATTTTGAAGTAAAAAGTTGCTTTGGGCATATCCGTGATCTGGAAAAAAATGATATGGGTATCGACATCGCAAACAACTTCAACCCTAAATATATTATATCACCCGAAAAAACAAAAGTTGTAGCCGACTTAAGAGCTCTTGCAAAAAAAAGCGATGAAGTTTGGTTGGCATCGGATGAGGACCGTGAGGGAGAAAGTATCAGCTGGCATTTAGCTGAGGTGTTGAAATTAGATCCAAAAACAACCAAGCGCATTGTGTTCCATGAGATCACAAAACCTGCCATTCAAAAAGCAGTACAAAATCCACGTACTATAGATATGAACCTGGTAGATGCTCAACAAGCTCGTAGAGTGTTGGACAGAATTGTAGGTTTTGAACTAAGCCCTGTATTGTGGAGAAAGATCGGCATGAAAGGCGGACTAAGTGCCGGCCGTGTACAAAGCGTAGCTGTTAAATTAATAGTTGAAAAAGAAAGAGAGATCAACCAGTTCACTCCTGTAAGCAGCTTTAAAGTAGAAGCATCTTTGGCTGCAACAGATATTAATAATAGAACTGTTTCTTTTAAAGCAGAAGGTGCAAAATACAGTCAGGCAGATGATGCGGAGAAATTCTTACAATCATGCGTTGGCGCAAAATATACTGTAAAAGATATTCAGGTTAAACCCGGCAAACGTACACCCGCTGCACCTTTCACCACTTCTACACTTCAACAGGAAGCCAGTAGAAAATTAGGTTATGGTGTAAGTAAAACCATGTTGCTTGCGCAAAAACTATACGAAAGCGGTAAGATAACGTATATGCGTACTGATAGTGTAAACCTTGGCGAAACTGCCATGGATGCCATCAAAGCAGAGATCGCAAAAAGTTATGGTAATAATTATATACAAGTAAGAAAATATAAGAACAAGAACGAAGGTGCACAAGAGGCGCATGAAGCCATTCGTCCTACGTATATGGAGAACAGCACCGTGAACGATCCTGAGTTGGCTCGTTTGTATGAACTGATCTGGAAACGTACCATCGCCTCTCAAATGAGTGATGCAGAACTGGAAAAGACAATCGCTAAAATAAATATCAGCACCAATAACGAAGAACTAACGGCTACGGGTGAGGTTATTAAATTCGACGGATTCTTAAAAGTTTACATGGAGAGTACCGACGATGAAGATACTGAAGAAGGCGATGACAGTCGTTTACCGAATTTAACTCCGGGACAAACACTCGATTTCAACCAAATGACCGCCACCGAACGCTTTACCAAACACTCGGCAAGATACACGGAAGCCTCGCTGGTAAAGAAGTTGGAAGAATTGGGCATTGGCCGTCCGAGTACCTACGCACCTACTATTTCTACCATTATCAAACGTACTTACGTTGAGAAAAAAGATAAGGAAGGCGTTAAAAGAGATTTTAGAATTCTAAAATTGAAGAACGATACCATTCAAAAAATTACAGATTCGGAAAATACAGGTGCAGAAAAATCGAAGCTCTTCCCTACCGATCTTGGTTTGGTGGTAACAGATTTTTTAAGTCTGCATTTTAAAGATGTAATGGATTATTCTTTTACAGCCAACATAGAAAAAGAGTTTGATGATATTGCCGAAGGCAAAATTGTTTGGAACAAAATGGTAAAAGATTTCTACGGTCCTTTTCATACCGGTGTAGAGCATACGCTTGAAACTGCCGAACGTGCCGTAGGCGAACGTGTGTTGGGTGTGAGTGAAGATGGCAAACCCATCATTGCACGTATGGGTCGCTATGGCCCGATGGTACAGATAGGTGCACAGGCAACGGGTGATGAAGAGAAACCAAAATTTGCGAAGCTTAAGAATACACAGAGTATTGAAACCATTACGATGGAAGAGGCATTGGAGTTGTTTAAACTCGGTGCTCCCCTTGGTGAGTTTGAAGGACAGGAAATAACGGTGAACATTGGACGCTTTGGTCCTTATGTAAAATTTGGTGATCAGTTTGTGTCTATTCCGAAAGGCGTAGAGCCTTCTACGGTTGATCTTGACCGTGCAATAGAATTGATACAAGCTAAAAGAATTGAAGATGCTCCGGTGGCACAGTACGATGAAAAGCCGGTAACAAAAGGCAAGGGCCGTTTTGGTCCGTTCATTAAATGGAACGATATGTTCATTAATGTACCTGCCCGTTATAATTTTGATAACCTTACGCAAGCCGATATCAACCAACTGATAGAAGCCAAACTGGTGAAAGAAGCCAACCGTTTCATTCAACAATGGCCCGAAGAAAAGATCGCTATTGAGAACGGCCGTTGGGGACCTGAAGTGGTGTACAATAAAAAACGCCTGCGTTTACCGAAAGGAAAATATACTGCTGATGAGTTGGTTACAATTAGCTTAGATGAAGTAAAAGCTATCATTGTTGCACAAGACCCAAAAGCGTTTGATAAAAAAGCCCCCGCCAAGAAAAAAGCGGCTACTAAAAAAGCAGCCCCGAAGAAAAAATAGCTTTGAAACAAACCTCTGCATATTGAGAACCCACCTTTGGTGGGTTTTTTATTTGTATGATACCGGCATTGGAGCTTTGATCATCATCGTTGCGTCGCACACTTGTACGGTATACCGTTATTGAGCTTTTATTCCCAGCAACATCTCCCCCCCTGGCCTAAGTTGAGCCGAGGACGTAGCGGCCTACAAATAATACTATCTCTTTTATAATTGTCGCAACGCACCGTGCCGGAGACATTGCCCGGAATATATCTCCGGGTGAGTAACGATTTCTGCAGTTATTTAACTAGTTTTATTAAAACTACACACATGAAAAAAATTAGCCTTACCGCATTTGCATTTTTATTTTGTATTTATTCCAATGCACAAAATGTAGGTATTGGTGTACCTGCACCCCAAGAAAAATTAGATGTAAACGGAAATATAAATTTAAATGGAGATATTAAAGTAAGTGGTGCTGCCGGTTCAGCTAATCAGGTATTAATGAAAGATGCTACCAATACACTTGCATGGGGCGATCTTTCTGAATATAAAAATTTACGATTTTTTGATTGTGCCGGTATAGCTAGTGCTGCAGGAGCGTCAAATTGCAACAATACATGGACAGTACCCGCCGGCGTTACTAAAGTATATGTAGAAGTATGGGGCGGCGGAGGTGGTGGCGGATTTGGTACAGGTGGTAGTGGTGCTGGTTATATTGTCGGTAAATTTGTGGTAACCCCGTCTAGTTCAATAACAATTACTGTTGGAGCCGGTGGTAACTACGGAACAGAGACCACCAATGGAATAATAGGAGGAATTTCGTCTGTTACGTACGGGGCTATTGTACTAACTGCCACGGGTGGTGAAGGCGGTGTACGTAGCCAGGCTGCAGCATTTAACCCGCCGGCCGGGGGTAGTTTTAATGCATCCGGTCTTACAAACTATATTGGCTACTATGGAACTCCCGGGCAGGTTACTACCTATGCATTTAACCAGATCAATGCTACCGAATTTGCAAGTACCACCTATTTCGGAAACGGAGGTGATGCTGCTATGTCTCCTAATTCCGGCGGCAAAGGTGGGTACAGATTGTTCAGTACACCAATTTACAAAGATGTGAACGCTTCTACAAATGCCGTTAACCCCGGTGGTGGCGGTGGTGCTGATGGCGGCTATGGTTATTATGGTCGTGGTGGCAGGGTAATTATTCACTGGTAGTTTTTTACTACTTATGACATCTCTATCATCAAATATAAAAGCTACGCTTTCCTGAGTTTATAACTCATGGCATATCACAAACAATCGCATCAGTTCCCATAGTTGTAGCACTCCGTCTTGTACTAAATTGGCTATAAAAAACTATCTGTAGCGTTAACAAAGCCCCTATAGTCTCTAACATATTTATCTTTGGCAGTAACAATAATCTCGATGCCTACTATAAATATTGCTTCGGTTTTTCTGCAAACAATCTACAAAATTGTAAATACATAGAAAAAGAATATCTTTTACATAAAACTGAGTAGCCTTTTCATGATGGCATGTAGCAGCAATACCGCTTATAGCCTTGTAGCTAAAGTCATCTTACAAAAAATAGCATATGCAATAAATACCCATTACAGGGTATCTGTAAACCACTCAATAATGCTAAATTTACGAAGCAAAAGTTAAAATAAGCTCCCGGCTATAAATCAAATAGAATTGAACAGAAAAAATAATTATCAAACATGAAAAAAACTATATTACTTTTATCATGCATCGTATTATATTTTGTTTCGTTTGGCCAATCTTATAAATCCGAATTAAAAAAATTAAATGCGTACCTTAAGGTTTTTAATCCTGAAACGTACAGAGATATTGAAGTAAAAGACAGTATGGTAAATTTCAAGTTTCAGTATTATACTCAGATATACACATCAAGTATAAGCATTAGAGACCTTAAACAAAATACAACCGTTTTAAAAGGAAGTACTTTAGGCGAAGACGAAATTAAAATAAAGTGTAAAGGAGAAAATAAATGCTTTTATTCAAATTTCAGTAACGATTATACAGATCATTTCAGGTTCTTTAGCTCAACAGTAAAAGATCTTACAGAAATAGAACGCTTAGTAAACAAATTTGTAAAATCGCTTAAATAAACCCAATTTATAATAACCCCTTAATGGAAATCATCAACCAGTTAAATCAAGAAAAATGAAAAAAACAATATTTGTACTCCTAAGCTTTCTTAGCATTTGCTTGGCACCGGCTTTTGCTAAAGCCCAACAAAAAGTAAGTGTAACTTTTAAGTTTGTAACGATCAATACCATAAGCGGATATGATCACGTATCTAAACTATTAGTTTATTGCGATGATGATAAGATCGGCGAAAGTTCACAAAAATTACAATCAGTAGCCAATAGCATAACAGTTAAGGTTCCAAAAGGAAACCATACTGTTAAAGCTGAGTTGTGGGCTTTATACAAAGGCACATGGGAAGTAAGAACCCTTGCAAACAATTACAGTTTCGATTTTGAATATACCAAAACAGGTAATTGGAAAGTGAACAACACCATCGATCTGACATTTGACATTAACGACGAAGTGGTAAATGTTACTGAAAAAATACCGGTTACTTCAGATGATGATGAGGAAGTTGCCGAATCAAACACAAAATCGAAAGGAAGCTATGCAACTGAATTAGCCAAGATCAATAAATTTTTAAAAACTTTCGATGATGGATATTATGGTTACCTCGAAATTATTGATGGCTATTTGTATGATAGATTTAAGTCGGGTAAATACAGTAAATCAGAAATAAAATATTTAGGCACTGCATATGAAGACACTTACAAAAGAAAAGTAGTTATACCATGTACCAGTTCAAAAGAGTGTGTGTACTCTACCTATACTGATTCTTATCACAAAACTGTTACTTTCTCTCAATCAACAGATTTCAACACATCCGAACTTATTACATTACTTAATAATTTGCTGGATGCATATAAAGGTGTTAAATCTTCAAAAGGCAATGACAACGATGATAGAGAAGAGAATGCAAAGAGCAGACAAAAAACTGTAAAAACAACAAAACCACCCCCTCCTCCTCCTGTGGAAGAACCGGCAAGCGGTATAGGCTTTAAGAAAGGCGATAAAATAAAGATCGTAGATATCTATTCTTACGACAAACATTATGACACTAAGAGCAAATACATTGGTAAAACAGGAACCATTATTACTATTGATTATGATGATTGGGACGAATCTTATTTTGGAAAAGTAAAATTGAGTACAGGCGAAACCGTTGAGTTCAATGATTTTCTACCTGAATTAGTTAAAGGTGCAAAAGGCAATTAAATTGTTATCATAATTTATAATAAAATTGGGTGCAAGTATTAGCTTGTACCCAATTTCATTTTATAAGTATTAAAGAAATACCAAAGCAATAATGTATAAAACCTTATTTTTGATTTTTATTTTACCTCGATCAAACTTTAAACTCATTTTTCAGTCATACACCAATAACCAAAACTGATTATGAGATCATCTGTACACTTTTTTTATTCCCTTGTAATTTTTCTCTTTTCTTTTTGCAATAAAAGCATAGCACAATTTCGTCCGGCCGATGAGCCGGCCCCCAAAGTAATGATCGCCGACGGTGAGAATGCACTGGAAATTACACCGTTGCACTCATTATTTAATAGTGTGTTGATAGAACCGATCAACCGCACAACCAACAAAGGACTGTCTACATCATTCTATTTATCCGATACATCTTTTTGGGCATTTTATACCAACTCAAGTGTTCGATTAACCATTAATGGTAACGGCAATATTGTAACGCATACACCATTATTTGTAAATAATGCTGTTGAAGACAATAGCTCTGCTTTAAGAGTAAATGGGATCGTTAAAATTGATTCTGCGGTGTACATCCCCGGCGATACTAATTCCTTTATTTCTATCAACCATAGAGTAAAAAATATCTATGAAGATGCTGAAGATAGTATTTCGCCATATACCTGCACACCAACTCATTGGGCCGATGGAACAAATCTTCCTGTATTCAGACTAAGACATCCTAAAAGCGTTTCAAATATGGTCAATAATCATATAAGTGCCGCTAGAGATTTCATGATCCTACCTTATGAATTTGGGACTGCTATTGAATTTAACGGCATCGTTGAATGTTGGGTTGGCGAATGGTCGGTACACAAAGGCATTAATTATTATGATGTAGAGGGCAAAGGTAATGGCTGGGGCGGTGTAAGTTGGGTAGGCGATGATATTGATGGAGGTGGTGTACGAACCACTGCAAGAAATAATTTACAAGAAGGAGGCAATGTTGTTTATGGTGAAATTTCGGTTGAAAAATTCGGAGGTACTTCAAATGGCGATCTGAGATTACGTTTACCATCTACCAATAATACATTCAACTTTGTGTATGGACCAAGAGGCAGTGAAAATATTATTGCAAAAGTTTCCAATCAAGGCCTGATCATTCCACTGATACCATCTCTTGATTCTGTTACGGCTCCTGAAAAAGCTCAACTTAGTTTTGACACTAGCGACAATCATTTAAAAATATACAATGGTACAGAGTGGGTTAACTTATCAAAGAATGAATTGGTAACAGGTAGTTATATTACATCTTCTAATGGCCTGGATACTGTTTACACAATCCCTCACCAACTAAACAGCGTTCCATCATATTTCAATGTATTAGCCACCAGTGAGCATGCCGCCGGCATCAACTATGTAACTGCAGATGCTACTTCCATTACAATACATTATACAACCCCACCCCCCTCCGGCACATCCAATCTTTCATGGAATTGGCAAATAAAGAAATAAACATGGTCTTAGTAAATGTTTTGCCTTGTAACCTGTAAGCGAAAAAGCAGTTGCTTTATCTTTACAACATAAAATAAATTTCAATATACTCATATGAAAAAAACAATGCTGAGCCTATTGGCTATTTCCGTGGTAATGATATCGTGCAATACTGCCAAAACCTATTTTACAAGCGATATACGTACAGCTGTTGAAAACAATCACCAACAATTGGAAAAAATTCAGTTTTATGCTGATCGTGATATTATTTTAACAAGAGAATTAACTACCGACGAGACCAAAGTAAGTTCAGGAAAAGTAAAATTTGAAAATGGGCATTATACTCAGATCATCAAATTAAAAAAGAACACTCCCGGTGTTTGTACGGTGGTAAAAAATAATATTGTTGGTATATCCTTTGAACTTGGCAATAATAAACATCTTATATTCAGCAAACCCAAAAATGCAAAAACAGACGAGCCATATCGTTTACAGATAAGTAGCTGGTTAAAAGAAACTGCCATTGTTGAATACGAAGGAAAGAAATTTCAGGTGCAAGCAGATGGTGCCAATGCCGGCATTAAGATCAAAACAAGTCTTTTAAAGAAAGAAAAAACGGAAGAACGAGAAATGAAAGGCAGAACGATCCAAGATTAAGGGTAAAGAAAGTTTATCACATTGGTGGAAAATTATTGCTTTATAATTCAAAGTTGTTTGACGAAATTCATTTAAAATTATTCCTTTTGTTAGAAAACAAAGAAATATCGGCCTTATTTCATTTGATAGATGATCCCGATGAGGAAGTCTACAATACCGTAAGCGACAAACTGATCTCATTTGGGAAAGACATCATTCCTAACCTTGAAGACCTTTGGGAAAACACAGGCAACGAAGAAATACAAGAACGAATAGAATCCCTTATTCATAAACTTCATTTTAAAGATCTTACTGCAGATTTTGAGAACTGGAAGAACGGCGATTGCAATTTGTTAGATGGCGCTTTATTAGTAGCAAGATACCATTACCCTGAAATGCAGACCAGTCTTGTATTGCAGGAGATAGAAAAATTGCGTAGGAATATCTGGCTGGAGCTCAATCGCTATCTTACGCCGCTCGAGCAAATAACGGTTTTTACAAGCATCTTCTACAATTATTATAAACAACAAGGTATTGAGATCGCTTACACACATCCTGAAGATTTTCTGATCAACAAAACACTGGAAACTAAAAAAGGGAATGTCATCAGTAACGGTATCGTATACCTTATTTTATGCGATTTGTTAGACATTCCCGTAAAAGCCATTAATATTCCACGTCAGTTCATTTTGGCGCATTTCGATCCGCAATATGAGATCATGAATCCGATCTCACACAATTCGGAAAAAATATTATTTTATATCGATCCTTTAAACGGACAAGTATATTCGCACAAAGATGTTGAAAATTATTTCAAAAGAATATCCGTACCTCCTACAACATCTTACTTTAAACCATTGAGTAATAAACGCATCATTCAATTTTTACTCGAAGAACTTAGTAAATGTTTCGATAATGACCGCAATCGTTATAAAATGAATGAATTATTATTACTTGTAAATTTATTAGAAGAATGATCTATCACGTGGTTACCGACGACGAATGGCAAAGTGCTGTTGCACAAGGATTTTACGAATCTCCATCTCTGGCAATAGAAGGCTTTATACATACCTGCACAATGGAACAATTAAAAGGGGTACTGGAAAGGTATTATAAAAACAAGACAAATCTTTTACTACTTTATATTGATGAGACAAAGCTTGATGCTGAATTGAAATATGAGTTATCACCTTCTATTCAGGAACATTTTCCTCATATCTACGGACAATTAAATATTGATGCAGTTATTAAAGTAACACCTATAGAACAGGCGCTTTAAACAATAGAGAATTTTTCGAGGAAGACACTCACTCTTTTAAAATTATCTTTATTTAAAGTAATGATCTGATTACGGCCTTTCTTTTTACAATCGATCAACGTACTTTCACTTAATAGTTTGATGTGGTGAGAGCAGGTTGGTTGAGACAATCCTGTTAAGCTCTGTACATCACTACAGCACATTTCACCTTTGGCGTGAATTTCCTGAAGAATAGAAAGCCTGCACGGATCAGCAATGGCATTCATTGCCTTTTCAATAAACTTAATATCGCTTTTATGAGTAGTCATTCAAAGCTGTAAAGAAATTGTATTTTTTTTACAGGTCAAAATAAATCTCAGTAATTTTATATTCATCAATGCAAGATTATTCTACATATTACGCTTCTCCCCTAGGTGTACTTGAAATAAGGTCTGATGGCACCTCAATTACAGCGATACTATTTACCAATACCGAAAAGGGAAACAAGGTAGATGAATCCACAATTCAGCTCAATACCTCAGATGTTGAAGTATTAAAGTTGTGCATTACTCAGTTAGATGAATATTTTTCAGGGAAAAGAAAAGTGTTTGATTTTCCAATAGATCAGAAAGGTACAGATTTTCAAAAAGAAGTATGGCAAAAGCTTACTAGTATCCCTTACGGAAATACTATCAGTTATTTGGATCTAAGTAAAAAGATAGGCAACCCTAAAGCAATAAGAGCAGTTGGTACAGCAAACGGAAGCAACCATATAGCCATTGCTGTTCCATGCCACAGGGTGATAGGCAGCAATGGTGAGTTAACCGGATATGCCGGAGATCTGTGGCGTAAAAAATGGCTGCTGGAGCATGAAGGAAAATTTGAGAACGGATTGCAGACCTTATTTTAGATCATCACCACCGAAAGACAATGGCAGTAATTGACTTGCCTGTTCTATAACAAAAACCTCTCCGTCCATTCCACTTAAAATAAGTCTCATCGGACTTTTAGTACGATTCTCATATTCTACCAAGGCTTGTCTACACATACCACATGGCGAAACAGGCTTGTTACTTTCACCGTTAATATTATGATAGGCAATGGCCATTGTATCAATCGCTACATTCGGAAACAGTGTTCCCAATGCCGAGAGTAATGCTCTTTCTGCACAAATACCTACCGGATAAGAAGCATTCTCCTGATTTGTTCCGGTCACTATTTCTCCATTTGTAAGTTTAGCGACAGCGCTTACATGAAAGTTGGAATATGGCGCATAGGCAATTTTCGTTATCTCTCTTGCTTTTAATAAAAGCGCTGCATCCGACTTCGAAAGTTGTGCTTCAGAGTCATACACTTCAAACACAAATTGATTTACTTTCTTTTCCATGAAAAATTTATTTAGATAAAAAATCCTCTCAACATTTCTGTTGAGAGGACATCCATTATTATAAAGTTACATATTAAACTTAAAAAGTCAAATTATTTTATCCAATTGAAAATACGCTTCCAACGAGGCCCCTTTTCCCAACTGAACCATATCAAAGATGCTTTACCTACAATATGATCTTCAGGTACAAATCCCCAAAAACGGCTATCCTGCGATTTGTGACGGTTATCACCCATCATCCAGTAATAATCCATTTTAAATGTATAACGATCAGCTTGTTTGCCGTTGATAAAAACTTTACCGTCACGTTCTTCCCATTGATTACCCTCATAAACACTTATTACTCTTTTATAAAGATTAATGTTATATGCATCGAGGTTTATTGAAGCTCCTTTTTTGGGTACCCACAAACCTGCTCCGCCAAAATTATCGGTTGTCCAGCCATTTGTGATCCCTGTGTAACAGAATGGATATGTTCTGTGGTTATTATCCTCAGGAATACGGGTAATAGATTCAACTCCCGGTATTTTTTTCAATAATGCCACTTCGTTATTACTAAGATTAAGGATGTATTCATTTGCAACGGCGCTAGTATTATAATCATTAGCTCCCGATTCTTTTTCTGTTGTATTGATATGGATACCTGCTTCTGTTAATGTTGCTTCATCAAGCATTGTTTTAGATCTTACAACATAAAAAGTTGTAGTGTTTGTAAATTCAGATGGCTTTCCATTAATATACAAAGTTCCGTCTACCACTTTCAAAACATCACCTGCAACGGCAACACAACGTTTCACATAATTTTCTCTTTTATCAACGGGTCTTGTTATAATTGTATAATTATTTTCCATGTATGCCCTTGCCTTCTCTCTACTTAAGCCTGCTAACTGTAAAGAGTCAGTCATAGTACCTTCCGCTCTCATTTGTGTAAAGTATTCAACTTCAGCACCTCTTAACATATCATAATATGGTTGTTCTGAGTCGAATTCTCTCGTAAGTGTATCTCCACCCGGGAAATTAAATACCACTACGTCATTGCGTTTTACAGGAGAGGCAAACCATCTTGTATAAGGAATGTGCACCCAGTCTAAGTATGCTTTGCTATTAACTACCGGCAATGTATGATGTACAAATGGCATTGCTATTGGTGTGTTGGGAATTCTGGGGCCGTAAGCCGATTTACTCACAAAAAGAAAATCATTGATCAATAAGGTTTTCTCCATTGAGCTAGTTGGGATCGTATATGCTTCAAACACAAAAGTTCTGATCAATGTTGCTGCCACTACAGCAAAAGCGGCAGCATCTATCCATTCTCTTGCTGCTGATTTTTTGTAATTTTTCACAACGATCTCTCCTGCAAATTTTTCATTCTTGCTAAAACCCAAATATGGAAAATAAACAAATGGCAATAACACTGTAGCTGCATGATGCCAAAAACCGAATCTTCCGAAATGCTCTACAAATTTGATACAGATCCATATTGTTATGAATTGACCGGCAATTGGTATCAATTGTAAAAAGAACCAAAACTTATTCAATTTGATCTTATCAACTATACACCAGGTATTATATAAAGGAATAAAAGCTTTCCATCCTTCAATGCCCGCTTTTTTAAACATTCCATACATGCCTATATGCCAACCTAGTGCTGCTAAAATAAAAATGATCAACCCTATACTCATACTAAAAATTTAATTGTGCCAAAAGTACCATATTAAACGGAAACGATAGTTACCAGTGTAAAATTGTTTAAAAATGTTTAACAACAGCAACCGTTCATAATAAAAAAGTCCCGACCGCATAAGGAATGCAATCGGGACAATCAAAACCCTGAAAACCTAGTTTATAAGGGCAATTTGTTTTATTAGTTAACTACTACTCTTTTCGTAACCACTCTTACGTCGCTTTGATTTGTTAACCTGATAAAATAAACGCCTTTTTGTAATCCTTTAATATCCAGAGAACCATTATTCAGGTTAGAATAGTTTCTTACTATTCTTCCGGATACATCAGTAATGTTTATGCTTGATTGAGATGGAATATCAGTTATAACAATTTTAGAAGCGCCATTGCTTGGGTTAGGATAAACTGTAAAGTCAGCCGTTGTTCCAAACCCTTTTACAACTTTAATATCGCTAAAACGGAATGAACCATCGTTTTCAACAGTTTTAACTCTATATTCAGTGAATGTAGTTGATGTATTATTATCGATATAGCTATATACGCTACCGTTAGCATTGTTCTTTGCAGATACAGATGCAATCGTTACAAAATCGTTACCAACTTTTTTCTGAATTTCAAATCTGTTTACATTGCTTTCAGTAGCTGTTTTCCAGTTTAAAGTAACTGCACTGTTTTTACGAACGGTACTGAAATCGGCAAGTAATACCGGTAATAATCCACAACCATTGTCCATTCTTGTAATAACAGTGTTAGTTAAACCTGTAGCAGAAACTACTGCGAATAGAGCTCTTTGAGCAGTTGGGTTAGTTGAATTACCATCATAATTTTGAGCTCCTGATTGGTAAGGTGCGCCTGCTTGTGCAGCCCAAGCTACATCATCAGAAACCAACACATCTGTATTAATATCAAGAATACCGTCTCCATTATCTCTGTACACATCGTAAGTACCAGTTAATCCAGGAGCAGGAGTTACAGTTGTAATAACCAAACTATATTTTCTTGGATTCTGACAAAGAATAGAACCTACAGCCTGAGGATCATTTGCTATAAAAGTAAGACCAGTGTTAACGCAGTGTACCACATTATCCGGGTTAGCTTGAGATGACCAAACATCTGCAGTAAATGATTGAGCAGTACTGCAACCACCTGTTGGAGTCAACAAAGAAACTCCTGTAATGATGTATTTGTCAAAAGCTGCACCCTCAATTCTAGTAAGTGTTAATCCTGCATATTGAACTGTTACGCCATTATCAGTAGGATAACCATTGAATAATGCAGCAATCGGAGCTGCACGTTGATCAATAACAATATTAGCGGCAGTAGCTGCCAGATCGGAAGCTTTAGGCGCTTTGCTATAATTAAAATTAGCATAGGTGCTTGTTGGCCAAATGTGGATGTTAACCCATTTGTTACCACCATTGTGTGTTAAATCAAAACTTAGATCAACATTAATAAGACATCCTCCGCCTTGAGGTATAGAGGAATTAAGTTTAACACCGACATTTGTTACGGTACATTGTGCTTTTACGTTAGTAAAAGAAATCACAAAGAGGCTGGCTAGCAGCAGTAAGTAAGATTTCATTTTTTTTTGTTTAGAGGTTAAAAGGGAAAAACAGGGTTGTTTTAAATTCGAAAAAGAGGTACTGATATTCTTATATTGAATATTAATTGTAGAGGTAAAATTTGTCTTCATCTTCAGGTTTGTTTAAATGACAGAATAAGGGTATAAGTCTGAAGGATGATGGAGGATAAACATACCGGAGGATCAAAAATACCGGCGAGGAAAGTTCATAGGGATTAGAGGGAAAAAAGAGACCAAAACCGTTTTACAATAAAATCAGCTTTCGTACGTCAATAACGTAAAGCTATAATTTTTATTGTTTTTTTGGTAAAAAAAAATTTAATTTTTTTTAAAATAATATGCAAACCATTTATAATCATTAACATAGGCTTCAAAAAAAAATCTTCATTTTATTAACAAGTATAAGCTTACTGCTTAATTATTTTCAAATTTGTTCTTTTGTTAGCCGGATTGATTATTTCTACTAAATATGTCCCTTTAGAATAATTGCTATCAAAAGTAACGCTATGATTGTAGGTTCCTCCGGTATAACTTAACGACTTGTCATACATTATTTGACCAACTGTATTCATAACACGAACCTGGTATTTACCATTCGTTACATTCGTCAATCTGATCACAACATCGCTGTTATGTGTGATCAATGATGGCGAAACAGTTATAGACGACTCTATTTTTCCCGTCTGTACTTTTACAACAGAGCTGTATAATACTGCTCCATTTTTAGAAATACTTCGAATACGATAAAAATTCACCCCGTTCAATGGAGCGTTATCTAAATGACTATAATTATTTGCTACAGTATTATTTATCGCCGTATATGTAGAAATTTTATTAAAATGAACACCATCGGCAGAACGCTCCACCTCATATTGTTTAATTTCAGATTCATTTTCCATACTCCATTCTACCGCTATTCCTTTGTTCAATTCGAAGGCTTTTACCGCTTTAAATTTAACAGGAAGTATAACGAGTGATGGTTTATATACAATTTTAAACCTGTCAGGGTTTTTAGATTCAAGCGAATTATTATCTATTTGAAAAACATATAAAGTCGTATCATTTTTACCCAGTGTCAACGGCGTCAACGTTTGAAAGAATTTATCTTCTAAGTATGCATCAAGCGAACTTCCAAAGTTTTGGGCAACAAATTCAAACGCATAAGTTTTAGTATCCATGTTTCTTATTTGCAAGAAAGTGGTATCGGTATTTATAATTGTTTCTCTTTTTTCAATCGATAACAAACTGGCATCTCTTAAAATACTCACGGTTTCTTTAGAGTTGAATGAAATTAGCTTAGGTGCATCTTCTGTTGTTACTGCATTTGAATAAGCAGGATAGTAAGTACTTACAACACCATCTGCTAAAATAGTTGATCCATTATCCAGTGCATACAGATTTGTATATAGCTTTGACAATTCTGCAATTCCTGTAGGCCTGTTTGCAATAGGACGACTTGCTATACCCAAAACCCTGCTTGTGTCGATCTTATCTGTTTCATGAAAAGTTATGCTATTTGAACCACCATCGGAAATTACAACAAATGCTGCCCCCGATTCAATTGTTCCATCATCAAGTCCACTAACGTTTGCGGTTACTGTATAACTGCTCGGACTACCAACGCCGTCATTTGACACAGTAATAAACCTACCTACATTGTACGAACCTGAAGTTTTAGGATCCCAGTAATAGAAAGAACGACCGGCTATATTTGGCGTACTATCGTTAAAGATGATATTATCAAAGCTTATTGCAGAAGCATAAGGGTTACCAATCACTTGTTTACCTGTTACTAATGGTTTGGTAACATTACCTGTATTCAGTTTACCTTTTACAGCCAATGTTGCCGGTTTAGCCGCCACGTATTGATTGCTAATGAGAATACTTCTATCACCTCTTACAAAGATCATATAGCCTTCTCTATCGGTAATACTACCGGTTAATGTTGAATTCGGTGCAACCCATGTTGGTGTAGCTCCGGGGCTCATATAATAAATAGATGGACTTGCAGTGGAACCAATATCAAAACCATTAGCAACAGCAGCTGCAGTGTTACCATTTGTAATCTGTGTTCCGTAACCGGGTCTTGGATTTACGGGGCTATTAACGTTACTGTTAGATGCTCCTTCCTGCCAAGAAGCATTAATACTTGGTGCTCCGGTAGATTGTATCGGTGTAGTTAACAAACGCCATCTACGAGAAACAGACGAGTTACTCATTGGCAGATAACGCTCCAAAATAACTTTTCCGCTAATACTATTGCCAGAGTTAGCGCCATTGTTTGTAATGTCTGCTACCCTTGCAGTTCCTGAAGCTGTAGATTTCAAAGCTATATTATCACCGGTATTTAAAGTAGCATTATTTACATTACCGAAAGCTAAATGATCGGTAAGAGACAATGTATCATTTGCTGCTGATGAAACGTTCACCCCTGATGCATTAGAAACAATTAACCCTCTGATCGATCTGTTTACAAACCAACCACCGCTAATACTTTGAGCCGAACCACTACCATTTAATTCTATTACTCCTCCCTGTGCATCAAATGTACCACTATTACTAACGGTACCGCTTATTCGAAGTTTCGCTTTATTAGAAAATGTTACTGCTGATGTACTCGCAAGTGTTATATTATGCACTTCGGCAGTACCTGTAGTAACTATCGGATACTTACTTAATCCGGCAGGTAAAATAGCATCTGTGATGGTTGTTGGTACACCACCACACCAGTTTGCAGCATCGTACCAATCGTTGGTATAACCCAACCATGTACCAATTGCATTTACTGTAATAGTACCGGTTGCATTTACAGCTGCACATGCACCACCTGTTGTTGTAACAGTGTAATTATAAACACCGGCTACTGTAGGTGTACCGCTGATGGTATAAACACCTGCAGCATATGAACCCGTTACACCGCTTGGCAAACCCGTTACACTTGCGCCGCCAGCTGTACCCCCAATAGAATATGTGATGGGGGTAATTGCAGTATTAGCGCATGGCGTTTGTGTTGATGTTGATCCTGTTGATGTAAGCGTTACACTTGGCTGTCCTACAGTTATAGAACCGCTGGCAGTAGCAGTACCACAAGTACCTCCGGAAGTTGTAACTGTATAGTTATAAGTACCGGCAACGGTTGGTGTACCACTAATTGTAAAAACGCCTGCAGCAAACGAACCCGTCACCCCTGTTGGCAAACCCGTTACACCGGCACCTGTTGCAGTACCACTTATAGAATACGTAATTGATGTGATGGCTGTATTTCTACAAGGTGTTTGTGAAGTTGTTGCCCCTGCTGATGTTAAACTAACAGTAGGTTGATTAACAGTAATGGTTCCACCTAAACTTACCGGACAACTTCCACCCGTTGTTGTAACTGTATAATTATAGGTACCACCAACAGTAGGTGTACCGGTGATTGAATACACACCTGCATTATAAGACCCTATTACACCGGTTGGCAATCCGGTTACAGACGCTCCTGTACCTGTACCACCAACTGAATATGTTATTGGCGTGATGCCTGTATTGATACAAAGTGATTGTGTAGTAGTAGCTGCTGCAGAGGTACGTGTTAGCGTAGACATACCGTTTACAGTAACTGAAGTGGAAGTCGTTGCAATTAAATCTCCATCATCACTCGATACTATATTTAAATTGACCGTATAAGTACCTGGTGTAGCTATTGATAAATTAGTACTGGAAGAAGTTGTTGACGTTTGATTATTTTGTGAAAATGTACCCGATGTACAAGACCATACATATTTAAATACAAACGAAGAGGTCTTAGATGGTGTACCGGTAAGACTAATTGCTGTACCGCTACATACCGGAGAGTTCGAAGTAATCGAAAACTGAGGCAACCCACCTATGCCGTTAAATTGAGCAAAAGAAAAGGATGCGTTGTTTGAGTTACTATTAGAAACCGCAATTGTGATAGAACCAACGATCAATCGTTTAGATGCGTTACCATTAGTAGGTTGCAATCCTGGTGCTCCACCATAAACATTGAATGTAGTACCTGCAGAAAAAATAAGGTCGCTATTATTTGTCCAATAAATTTGGCCATTAGGTCCATTTATAATTACTGCTGTAAAATTGGCCAATGTTACATTACTACTGACGTTCAATGTACCGTTTATTGTAAGAATACCGGATTGACCGGTTATGGTAGTTGCATCTATTGTAGATCCTGAAGCAACAGTATAATCAGCAAAAGCTGATGCGGATAAAATAAATATAGAACAGAAAAGGGTAAATGATCTACTTTTCCATCTTCGTATGAATGAAGCAGAGTAAGATAACTTACGTTTTTTCTCAGTAGCGGCGCTAAGCATGAGATCGTGAGGTAAAAATGTTTTCATTCTTTTAGGTTTAGGGGGCAACCAATTAAAATACAAAATTGATTTGCACGGGCTAAATCATAAGAATTGGAAAAAAGAAACTCAACACTAGGTTGAATCAGTACTTAAAAAATGGAATATAATCGTAGTGTGGGTATTTTGGATAGGAATTGGCTTTCGGCCACTTATAGGGTTGGTCAAAGGTATGTTATATTGGCGACTAATGCAAGTTTTATATAAATCAAATTATTTTAAATTTATATTTATTTGGAAATCAATATTAAAAACATTACATATTCCTTACTATTACCTTTTCGATTGTTACAGCCGCTTCTGTAGTGATCTTAAGTAAATAAACACCGCTTGGATATTTTGAAAAATCTAGTGTTTCTATGGCACCAATTTGCACTGTCGCTACACTTTTTTTAAACAATAGTTTGCCGGTTGCATCAAATATTTGATAGAAAGTCTTACCGGTTGAAATATTGCTCTTTATTTTCATCTCTCCGGCAGTTGGATTGGGATATATTGACCAGCTTTTGTGAACGATAGCGAAGGTGTCCGAAACAGTTGATGAAAATCCATCTAATCCATTCGTATCGATCTTTCGAATTCGATAAAAATTTATTCCTGCTAACGGAAATGAATCAACGAAATTGTATTGCTGTACCGTATTAGGAAGATCAGTGGCATCAATGTTGCCAATCTTCGTAAAACTAATACCATCACTACCTCTTTGAATTTCGTAAAAATCTGTATTTGTTTCATTCACTGTCCAATGTAAACTGCTGGTATTTTCATTAGTTTTTTCAACAGATAGATCCACCCAAAAAACAGGAGGCGTAAAAACAATATTAAAATTATTGTTTGATATATCGTAATAAATATTCCCTACTGCCATGATCCGTATTCTTGCGGAAGAAGTAGTCACATTGGGTACTACAATGACTTCGGAGCCATCATTAGCAGTAGTAGCCAATAAAGTGATCGGAAAGGTAATGCCCCCATCAGTAGAAAGCTGTATCATCACATTGGCTGTGTTTATTGGTGATAGATTAGTATTTGCTACATCCCAGGTTATTGTCTGACTTTGATTACCATTCCAGTTTATACCTGCACTGGTTGGATAAGTTACTTGAAACGGGCCATTACCATTCACCGTTACCGCCATGTCATCTGAATTTACTCCCCCACCTCCTGTTCTGTTATCCCTTACCGTTAGTCTGAAATTCATTGTACGTGCTATTGCCGGCAACAACTCTCCTTTTGTTGTTGTATTGTTCAACACATCGTTATATTTCGGGAAATATCTTTTTGCGCTATCAACCGGCGGAAAACTTCTAAATAACGGTGCATGAATACCGGAAGGGCTATTCCATGTTGAAGCTGGCGCCCCTACATCAATTTGTTCCCAACAATAAGTCAGTTGATCGTTTATATCATTATCTGTAGCAGTTCCACTTAAAATAAAAGGTGTTGATTTTGGTATGATATAATCTGCCCCTGCATTTACTACAGGTAAAGAGTTGCCTGTAGTGGTCTTTGTTGCACAAGCATTTGCAGTACCGTTTACAGAATAAGCTACAATCTGTTCAAAACTAACAGCATGAAATTGAGCATCCGAATTATCTTGCAAATTATCGGAACTGCAAAGAACCGGACTGGCAGAATATCCCATGATCGTTGATCCGCTACCCGGCTCTGCATTGGTTGTAGCACTCCACTGTCCTTGTGCTCCGCAGAGATCCAGGTTAGAATTAAAACTATGATCTGCGTTGAACTGATGTCCTATTTCATGACAAACATAGTCTATCACAAAAGGGTCGCCTACCGGATCAGCTGTACCGGTACACCCTTCTGCTTTATGCCCATTCACACATACTACACCTACGCTTGCATAACCACCAGCACCTGTGCTGAATGTATGACCAATGTCATAATTGACACTCCCTATATTTGAATTGATCACCGATTGACTTTCGTCAAGCAATATAGACGGATCGTTATTCCCTGTAAAAGGGTCTGTACCTGCCGTAACAAAAATGATAGAACTTTCAGCGGCAACTAAATTAAAATGAATCGATAATTCTTTCTCGTATATCTGATTCATGCGACTAACTGTTGTAGTAATTGCTGCCAATGTGAGCGGAATTGTAGGAGTGAGAGGATCACAAACAGCAATGGCATATTCATGTGTGCATGCTATTGCAAGATCATATGTTCTTAACTGTGTCCCTACCGATCCGAGTACTGTTTCGCCTGTTATCGGCCTATTTGCTTTTTCGGTCAGCTTTTTTGGGAGGAGTTCTTGAAACGCTTCTTTTTTTTTAAAATCTTTTTTGAAATAGGAAATGTAATTCGTTTTACTTCCTTTGGAATATGGGTCTATGAAAATTGTGTTTGCAGTACCGGTTAATATCATTGCATGAAATCCAAGCGGTGTCCAATCAATACTTACAGTTGCAGATTTATCATCCACTCCTTGTCCTGTATAAGTTTTAATTTCAGGAAATTTTGCAGCCAACGCCGGATCCATTGTCTGACTTTCCCAAATGTAAAACTTGGCTGATTTACCATCGGGCATTGGCAATATAATAACAGGAGCATTTATTCTTTCAACAAGATCTTTTTCTAGCGGAACAGCTTTTAAAAACCGTATAAGCGCAAGTGTATCTAAAAAAACCGTTCTGTATTTTTCAGGTTTTACGATCGCTTTTATTTGCTGTTGTCTAAAAGATTTCTCCGGTTTATCGGTAAAAAAATTTGTTTGTGCTTTGGAGACAAATACAAAAAACAACAATAAAACAACCGTTACAATTTTCTTCATGCTTGTGATATTTTACCGGATACAGATAGTTGCAGTTAACATACCCTTACAAAAAAGTCGACTTAAAATATCTTAATGCTGCCCTCGAGGCAAAACAAAACTTTCTACATCATTCAGTGTAATCGTTTTTCCGGATAATATAATGAGGCGTTCCACAACGTTTCTCAGTTCTCGAATATTCCCCGTCCAATTATGCTTGGTCAGTAATTCAATGGCATCTTTTTCAATTATCTTTTTTGATTGACCATATTCCGAAGCAATGATATCAAGATAATATTCTACTAACAACGGCACATCTTCTCTTCGATCGTTTAATGAGGGCACATGAATGATGATCACACCAAGACGGTGATACAGATCGAGTCGGAAATTCTTTTCATCTACTTCTTTTAATAAGTCTTTATTTGTTGCTGCAATTACTCTAACGTCTACGCTTATATCTTTATCGGCTCCTACTCTTGTAATTTTTCCTTCTTGTAAAGCACGTAATACTTTCGCCTGTGCATTTAAACTCATATCACCGATCTCATCCAAAAATAAAGTACCACCATTTGCTTGTTCAAATTTTCCAATACGTTGTTTGATGGCAGATGTGAAAGAGCCTTTTTCATGACCGAATAATTCACTTTCGATCAATTCACTTGGTATAGCGGCACAATTCACTTCAACGATAGGGCCTTTATTCCGATTACTTTTTTCGTGTATCCATCTTGCAACAAGTTCTTTTCCTACACCATTTTCACCGGTGATCAAAACTCTTGCATCTGTAGGACCAACTTTTTCAATTGTATCTTTTATTTTTTGAATGGCCGGGCTGCTACCTACCATATCCTGTACTTTACCAAACTTACGTTTAAGCACTTTGGTTTCTGTAACCAGTGTTTGCTTTTCTAAAGCATTGCGTAAAGTGATGAGCATTCTATTTAGATCCGGCGGCTTGCTGATATAATCAAACGCACCTTTTTTAACGGCTTCTACTGCTGTTTCAATATTTCCATGACCACTGATAATTATGATAGGCACATCCGGATTTACCTGCTTAGCTTTTTCTAAAAATTCAATCCCATCCATTTTAGGCATTTTCACATCGCACAACACAACATCATAAGAAGCACTGCTAAATTTTTTTAAGCCCTCATCTCCATCTGCGGCTTCATCAATTTTGTACCCTTCGTAACTAAGAATTTCTGCTAAAGTCTTACGTATCGCTTTTTCGTCATCTATTATTAATATGTTCGGCATAATTGTTTAACAAAATTTTTTTATGAATTCTCTGTAGTTTAACATCTACTAATTCAAAAATAATGATTTATGTACTCTAAAACACTCCTTATTTGTACAACGCTCCTTTCTTTTTCCTGTAATAGCAACTCCGAGGCTAAAAATATTGATAAAACGTTGAAAAAAGAGGAGGAAATTCTTTCAAAATACTACCCATCAATCGGTGCCATTCCCCTACCACAAAATTATACCAGATCCGATACAAGTTCGGGCACTTTTGCATACTGGTTACGAAACATTCATTTAAAAAAAGACAAAACAGTGTATCAATATAATGGCAAAAGAAAATGGAATCAGTCGGCACAATTCGCAGTACTTGATATATCAGTTGGAGATAAAGATCTTCAGCAATGTGCAGATGCTGTAATGAGATTGAGAGCAGAATACCTTTACAGTAACAAGAAATTTGCTGCAATCACTTTTAAAGATAATAACGGCACTGCTTACAAATTTACAGAGCCATTTACAAGAGAGCATTTTAATAAATATCTTGAAAGAGTTTTTGGTATGTGCGGTTCAGCATCATTATCAAAAGAATTGAAATCAATACCAGTGAGTGATATTCAAGCCGGAGATGTATTCATACGTGGCGGCTTTCCGGGACATGCAGTACTTGTTGTGGATGTTGCTAAAAATGATAAGGGGCAAAAAGTTTATATGCTGGCGCAAAGCTATATGCCAGCACAGGATATTCATATTTTAAATAATCCTGCTGATGATGATCTATCGCCTTGGTATGAAGTAAATGATGATGATCAAATTCAAACGCCTGAATACGTATTCACTAACAAAGAACTAAAAAGATGGCAATAAAAAACCTTCCATTCGGAAGGTTTTAAAACACATATTTAAATCAGTTTATTTTTTTAAGTACATCACTTCTTTTACCACTTTTACTGTTTTTGGCACACTTGGCAAATAAGCAGCAACTAAATTTGGCGCATAGTGCATCGGAGCATCGGCACTCACTACTCTACGAACCGGAGCATCTAAATAATCAAATCCTTCCTTTTGTATACGGTAAGCTATTTCAGAAGATACAGAAGCAAACGGCCATTGCTCTTCTACAATTACCAAACGATTTGTTTTTTTAACGCTTTCCAAAATAGTCACCCAATCCAAAGGACGGATAGTAGCCAGATCGATCACTTCCGCTTCGATACCTTCTTTAGCTAATTCTTCAGCAGCACCAAGGGCAATTTTCATCATTTTATTAAAAGAAACGATGGTAACATCTTTACCTTCTCTTTTCACAAAAGCTTTTCCTATTGGTAAAATATATTCTTCTTCAGGAACTTCTCCTTTATCGCCATATGCAACTTCACACTCCATGAACATAACCGGATCATCATCACGGATAGCGGCTTTCAATAAACCTTTAGCCTCATATGGAGTAGCTACACTGATAACTTTTAAACCAGGAATATTTGCGTACATAGATTCAAAAGCGGTAGAGTGCTGAGCACCTAACTGACCGGCTGATCCATTTGGGCCTCTGAAAACGATCGGACAACCAACTTGTCCGCCACTCATTGCCAACATCTTAGAAGCGGTATTTAAAATTTGATCTAAAGGCAACACGGCAAAATTCCAAGTCATGAACTCTACGATCGGACGCAAACCGTTTTGTGCTGCCCCAACCGCAATACCTGCAAAACCCAACTCAGCAATCGGTGTATCGATCACTCTTTTTTCGCCAAACTCATCCAACATCCCCTGACTCACTTTATAGGCTCCGTTATATTCGGCAACCTCTTCACCCATTAAAAAAACTTTATCATCCCTTCTCATTTCTTCCTGCATGGCTTCTCTAAGGGCTTCTCTTAACGCAATTTGACGCATAATTTCTTGGTTTATTGATTGATTTTGGTGTGCAAATTTATTCCTTCGCAGCCATACAAACAAATCATTGCCTATACATTTTTGATAACGATTGCACTAGCTCCCCCTCCTCCATTACAGATGGCAGCAGCGCCATATTTTCCGTTATTTTGTTTCAATACATTTATAAGTGTTACAATGATTCTTGCACCACTACAACCTAATGGATGGCCTAAACTTACTGCACCTCCGTTCACATTAACTTTGTCAGGATCCAATTTTAATTTTTGAATATTTGCTATACCAACAACACTAAAAGCCTCATTCAATTCTACAAAATCGAGATCATCCATGTGCAACCCGGCTTTATATACTGCCTTAGGTAAAGCCATTGCAGGAGTTGTTGTAAACCATTCCGGAGCTTGTTCCGCATCGGCGTAAGAAATAATTATAGCTATTGGTTTAAGCCCCAAAGCATCAGCTTTTTCCTTACTCATTAGTAAAAGCGCCGCTGCACCATCATTCATTGTACTTGCATTAGCTGCCGTAACTGTACCGTCTTTTATAAATGCCCCCTTTAATTCTGGTATCTTATCAAACTTAACATTAAAGGGCTCTTCATCTTTTGAAAACAAAATTGGCTCCCCTTTTTTTTGAGGGATGGCTACAGGTATGATCTCATCAACAAATCTTCCATCATTTACGGCCGCTTGACTCCTTTTATAACTTTCAATGGCAAAAGCATCCTGTTCACCTCTGCTGATATTACATTCCTTTGCACATAACTCAGCTGCGTTGCCCATTGCATAATTATTATAAACATCTGTCAGCCCGTCCTTTGCAAGACCATCTTCAAAAACAACATTACCATACTTATTACCCCAACGCATATTCGAAGAATAGAACGGCACATTACTCATACTTTCCATTCCACCTGCAATAACAACATCTGCATCTCCTAATAAAATGCTTTGTGCTGCCTGAGTAATGGCTTTCATTCCGCTGGCACAAACTTTATTAACGGTTGTACAATTCACATGATCGGGCAATCCGGCAAATTTCGATGCTTGTCTTGCAGGCGCCTGTCCTAATCCTGCTTGTAACACTGCTCCCATTAATACATCCTGCACCTCTTCAGGTTTTATACCGGCCTTTTCAACCGCACCTTTAATAGCAATAGCTCCTAATTGTGTAGCAGAAAAATCTTTCAGCGATCCGCCAAAACTACCAATGGGTGTACGAACTGCAGATATTATATAAACTTCTTTCATATGGAATCATTATTTAGTCTATAAAGGTAATTTTTTGTTAGCATTATGTGTTCAATTTAGAAAGTCAATTGTATTAATTTTGAAGTTTGAACATGGACAAAAGTTTAAATAAATACATCAGCGAAACAGGTTTCTGCTCCAGAAGAGAAGCGGATAAATATATTGAACAAGGTAGGGTTACAATCAATGATAATATTGCCAGCAAGGGAAATCGGGTAATGCCGGGTGATATTGTTGAAGTAGATGGAGAATCTTTAAAAAAGAAAGATAAAACAGTATATATTGCCCTTAATAAACCTGTAGGAATTACATGCACTACCGATCTGAAAGATAAAACCAATATCATTTCCTTTATCAATTATAAAAGCAGGATTTTCCCTATAGGGAGATTAGACAAACCTTCGGAGGGACTCATTTTTTTGACCAATGATGGAGATATCGTCAACAAAATATTAAGGGCAGGCAACAATCACGAAAAAGAATACATCATTACTACAGATAAACCCATAACCGGAGATTTTATTTCCAAAATGAGTAATGGGGTTAAGATATTGGGCACCATAACAAAAAAGTGCTTTGTAAAGCAGGAGGGCAAAAATCGCTTTAGGATAATATTGGTTCAAGGTTTAAACAGGCAGATAAGAAGAATGTGTGAAGCATTGGGATACAATGTAGTAACATTGAAAAGAGTCAGGATAATGAATATCACTTTATCGGGTTTACAACCGGGGAAGTGGAGGTATTTTACTACCGAAGAAGTTAAACAGCTGGAAGTACTAATAGCTAAATCGAGCAAAACCGAAGAAGCATCCGGTGATACGTTTGAGATAGGAGAATAACAATATTGTATTAAATACATTAAATGACAATATTTTTTGCATTTTCACTATCTTTATACTGCATTTTTTAAAATATTGAACTTTGTGATCTTGGAGTTATAATGTAGGCAAATGATATTTTTAAACTGATTATTACACCTTTTTCTATATGAGGATATTGGGATCCATTTTATTTTTTCTCTTTTGTCTTTTTACCACAACGGTTACTGCTCAAACAGTTATCAATCGAGGTGACCTAGCGATCGTAGCTGTAAACGCCAATCTACCTGCCCCTAATTCCAGTCGTGATGAAATAAGCTTTGTTTGTTTTAAAGATATTACCTCCGGCACCCAGCTACAATTGATTGATGCCGGATATGAGAACTGTGTTGCCGGACGTTGGAGCGGTGGTCAGGAAGGCGGTGCCTTATTAACAAGAACAGGTGGTACAATACCGGCAGGAACCGTTATTACTTTTAGAACAACGACCCCTTATGTCTTTCTTTCTCCGGACAATGGCTGGTCTGTTACTGACTTATTTGTACATCCAACTAATAACAATTATTCTTTACTGGCTTCGAATTTTAATATAAACCAAACGGGAGATCAAATATATATGGCTCAGGGTGGAACCTGGACCGAACAAACTGGTAGTCTCTGTACAATTAACGGAACCCGTACCTCTCCAAATGCATCATTTCCGGGAAATGGGGGTAGAATATTATTTGGATTTTCTACAAGTAGTTCATGGTCTTCGTTTCAACAGTCATCAACAGAATCAGGTTTATTCCCGGGATTAGGTTGCTTTAGCATGGCTCCAACAAGCGGTACTGCTTACAATAAATACACAGGACCACTTACTCCAGCAACACAAACCACCTGGATCACCAGGATCAGTGATGTTAATAATTGGTCGAGCTATGGAAGTAGTGCTACTTATACAGCTTCCGGCACCAATTATGCCGGGGGATTTTCTATGACGGTACTCCCTGGAGGAGATATTCCTACAGCAGCATGGTCAACTCCTACTCCCATGTGCTCTACGGCAGCTAGCATTGACTTATCTACTTATATAACCGGAACTACCGGAGGAACATTTAGTGGAACAGGTGTTACTGGCAATATCTTCAATCCTTCGGGCTTAAATGGCAACTATGACATTGTCTATACAATTGTTTATAAGACATGTCCCATTAGCCAAACGAATACTATAACGGTTAATGCTACTCCGACCCAACCAACATTAAATATTACTTCTCCTACTTGTTCAACACCAACAGGGACCGTATCAGTCAGTAGTTCAACAGCAGGATTGACTTTTAGTAATGATGGGGTAACCTATACGAATACAACAGGTGTTTTTGCAGGCATAGCGGCCGGTGCAGCATATAGTATTACAGCCAAAAGTGCAGCAGGATGTATTTCTACTGCTGCAACAGGAACCATGCCGACAGCCCCAAGCGCTCCAACTCAACCAACGGTAAGCGTTACTCCTCCAGATTGTACAACACCTACGGGAACTATAACGGTTACAAGTACACTGACAGGTTTAACATTCAGTAGCGACGGAGCGACTTACACAAACACTACCGGAATATTTTCAAGTATTGCCGGCGGGGCTTCTTATAGTATTACTGCAAAAAATGCGGCAGGTTGTGTATCCCCAGCTGCAACAGGAACAATGCCAACTGCTCCAAGTGCTCCAACTCAACCAACAGTGAGTACAACTCCTCCTGATTGTACAACCCCTACAGGAACAATAACAGTTACCAGTACACTAACAGGCCTAACTTTCAGTAATGATGGAGTGACTTATACAAACACTTCGGGAATGTTTTCAGGCATTGCTGCAGGTGCCTCCTATAGCATCACTGCTAAAAATGCGGCAGGATGTGTATCTCCGGCTGCAACAGGAACAATGGCTGCAGCGCCAAGCAACCCTGCACAACCTACCGTTAATGTTACAGGCCCTACATGTACCGTAACTACAGGAACTGTTACGGTTACAAGTAGTACTAGCGGACTAACCTTCAGTAATGATGGAGTGACCTATACAAATACAACTGGTATTTTTTCGGGTATCCCTGCAGGTACTTCTTACAGCATTACTGCTAAAAACGCGGCAGGATGTGTATCATCAGCAGCAACAGGAACAATGACTGCAGCGCCGGGTGCCCCAGCCACTCCTCAATTAGATATTTTTGGGCCGGCAACTTGTACTAATCCAACAGGAACAATTAATGTTAAAAACCCTGTAGTTGGATTAACCTATAGTAACGACGGGATAAACTATACAAATACTACAGGCATATTTACAGGCATAGCCGCCGGATCAGCTTACAGTATTACTGCAAAAAATGCAGCAGGGTGTGTTTCACTTCCAAATTCCGGCAACATGACAGCTGCCCCTGGAGAGCCTGATCAACCAACTCTTAGTATCACCCCCCCAACTTGTACAACACCAACGGGCACCATAACAGTAACGAATACACTAACGGGTTTAACATATAGTATTGATGGAATAAATTATACAAATACAACAGGCATTTTCCCGGGAATAGTCGGCGGAACTACTTACAGCATCACTGCTAAAATTGGGACTGACTGTATTTCTCCTGCAGCAACAGGAACAATGGCGGCAATACCAACTACTCCATCGCAACCAACTGTCAGCATTACAGATCCTACGTGCTCTACCCCAACCGGAACCATAACTGTAACAAGTTCGTTAGCCGGCTTAACTTTTAGCAGTGATGGAATTAATTATACAAATACTACAGGTATTTTCTCAGGTATTCCTGCAGGAGCGGCCTATAGTATTACGGCGAAAAATGCAACAGGATGTATTTCAACGCCTACTACCGGAACAATGACAACGGCCCCGAGTACACCTACCCAACCAACGTTGAACATTACTCCACCAACTTGTACCATATCTACCGGAACTATAACAGTAACGAGTACACTAACAGGTTTAACATTCAGCATCGACGGAATCAATTATACTAACACAACCGGAATTTTTAATACCGTAGCCGCAGGTACCACGTACAGTATAACAGCTAAAAATACTACAGGATGCATTTCTGCTGCAGCAACCGGAACAATGCCTCCGGCTCCTGCCATTCCAACAGCACCAACTGTAGTTACTACGCCTCCAACATGTACAATATCCAAAGGAACGATAACAGTAACAAGCAGTTTGACCGGACTTACATTCAGTATCGATGGCATTAACTATACAAATACCACAGGCATTTTCAATAATCTTGCAGGTGGTGTGGCATATAGTATTACTGCTAAAAATGCAGATGGATGTATCTCTTCGGCAACTACCAACACAATGGCAGCCGCACCTGCTGTTCCTGCACAACCAACAGTAAGCACAACTCCTCCAACATGTACAATACCAACAGGTACTATCACGGTGACAAGTACACTAACAGGACTATCATTCAGCAATGATGGCGTGACCTATACCAACACAAGCGGAATTTTTTCCGGCATTGCTGCCAATTCCAACTATAGCATTACAGCGAAAAATGCAGCAGGATGTATTTCTATTGCGACTACTGGAACAATGGATCCTGCTCCGGCAACTCCATTACAACCAACAGTAAGCAATACACCACCAACATGTTCAACACCTACCGGAACTATAACTGTAACAAGTACGCTAACTGGATTAACGTTCAGTAACGACGGTATCACCTATACAAACACTACGGGCATTTTCCCTAATATAGCAGGAGGCACATCATTCAGTATTACTGCTAAAAATGCTACAGGATGTATATCTCCTGCAGCAACAGGAACGATGGCAGCTACTCCTAACATACCTGTACAACCCGTTTTAAATATCACAGCACCTACTTGTGCTGTTTCAAATGGTGCAGTTACTGTTACCGGATCTTTGACAGGCTTAACATTTAGTAGTGATGGAATAAATTATACCAATACAACTGGCGTATTCTCACCTATTGCGGCAGGTGCAGCATATAGTATTACATCAAAAAATGCTGCAGGTTGTGTATCCATTCCTACAACAGGAACAATGGCTGCGATACCTACTTCACCAGCAACACCGATAGTAACAGTGACCGATCCAACTTGTATTACACCTACAGCCACTATTACAGTTACAAATTCTACAGCAGGATTACTTTTTAGTATTGACGGAATCAATTACACAAATACAAATGGTATTTTTTCGGGTATTGCTCCGGGAACAAATTATAGTATTACGTCAAAAAATGCTGCTAGATGCGTTTCAAGTCCTGCTACCGGAACCATTGGTTCATTACCAACATTAACGGCACCGGTATTATCCGTTGTAAATGATTGCGGCAAATCAATCATTACAGCAACAGGTTTTTCCGGCACATTGGTATGGAGTGACGGAGGTACAGGAAACCCACGTACATTCTTAACCGCTACAGGGCCGATCACTGCTACACAAACAAGCGGTACCTGTAGCAGCCCGGCAAGTAATGCAGTTAGCACCGCCCCTGCAGTAGGCCTTGGGCCAAATTTAGGCAACGATGTATTTCTTTGTCCGGGAGAAAAAGTTGTGTTAAACCCTGGAAGCTTTGATCAATATACTTGGCAAGACAATAGTATAGGAAAAACTTTTACTGTTACTCAAAGTGGTATCTATAAAGTAACGGTAAGGAATAACTCCAGTTCATGTATTGGAAAAGATTCCGTTAAAGTAACTTATTTTGTTGCTTGTAATGATATTTATTTCCCAACCGCATTTACTCCTAATGGAGATGGACTGAATGATAAATTCGGACCATCCGGGAATTTAAATGTGGTTACCAATTACCAACTATCTATTTATAACAGATATGGAGAATTGGTATTCCGCAGTAAAAATCCTTTTGAAAAATGGGACGGCTCCCACCTAGGTATTATGGCCAATACCGGCAACTTTGTATGGCATGCAGAATTTCTGTTTAACGGGAAAGCCAGAGTACACAAGGGGAATTTAGCAATTATCAGGTAAGAGACCGCTGTTTTGAAACTTCGTATAAAATAATGCCCGTTGCTACTGAAACATTCAATGATTCAAAATCTCCTGTCATGGGTATTTGAAATTGTTCGTCGCAAATTTTCATTACAGCAGGATATATCCCATGTTCTTCTCCTCCCATAACAATTGCACACGGTTCTTTTAATTCGATATCGTATAGTTTTTTCTCAGCAGTCATCTCACTTGCAAAAACCTTGATACCATTCAGATGTAATTCGTCAATGGCTTTCATTAGACTGTTAACACGACATACTGCAATTTGTTCTAATGCCCCTGCTGAAGTAAGTATCGCATCTTCATTTAAAGCCCCTACACCTTTTTCAGGAATGATGATGGCATTCACTCCAAAACAAAAAGCACTACGTGCTATACCACCAATGTTTCTAATATCGGTAATACCATCTAATAACAAAAACAACGGCACTTCGCCTTTTTCCACTACAAAAGAAATAACATCTTGTAAATTTTGATATTGTACTTTGCTGATAACAGCAATACATCCTTCGTGATTACTAACATTGAAACTATTAAGTTTTTCAACAGGGACCTTACTGATCGGAACAAGATTCTTTTCTGCCAGTTTTTTTATTTCGTCTATCACTTCCCCATGCACAGTACCCTGCAGGTAGATACGTTCTAATTGTTTACCTGTATTCATAGCATTGATCACAGCTGTTCGTCCGATGATCAATGTATTTTTTTTTGGCCTTTGTTGTTGCTGGCGAAATTTTTTCATGGATCAAATTTAGTTTTAATTCAGAATAATAAAAAACCATCCCCAACAAGTTGGAGATGGTTTTTTAAATGTATCTATGGAAGATATATTATTTTAATCCAAAAGCTTTTTTCACTTTTGGAACATAATCTAATTTTTCCCAAGTAAATAGTTCTACTTTAACTTTTTTCACTTTACCATCAGGACTAGTGAAAGTTTTTTCAACTACTTCATTCTTTCTACCCATATGACCGTAAGCTGCAGTTTCGCTGTAGATCGGTGTACGTAATTTCAAACGTTGTTCAATGAAGTAAGGACGCATATCAAAAACGCTTTCAACGATCTTACTGATCTGTCCGTCGTTCAATCCAACTTTTGCAGTACCATAAGTATTTACGTTAATAGATGTTGGTTGAGCAACACCAATTGCATAAGATACCTGTACCAATACTTCATCAGCAACACCAGCAGCTACAAGGTTTTTAGCGATGTGACGAGTAGCATAAGCAGCACTTCTATCAACTTTACTTGGATCTTTACCACTGAAAGCACCACCACCATGAGCACCTTTACCACCATAAGTATCTACAATGATCTTACGGCCTGTTAAGCCTGTATCTCCGTGAGGACCACCAATTACAAACTTACCTGTAGGGTTGATATGATATTTGATATTTGCATTGAAAAGCTTAGCATATTTTTTATACTTCGCTTTTACTCTTGGAATCAAAATTTCGATGATATCTTTTTTGATTTTAGCTAACATTTTTGCTTCACTATCGAAATCATCATGCTGTGTAGAAACAACGATCGCATCAATACGAACCGGTTGATTGTTATCATCATACTCTAAAGTAACCTGACTTTTAGCATCAGGACGTAAGTATTTGATCTGCTTATTCTCTCTGCGTAGTGCAGCTAATTCAATTAATATTTTATGAGCAAGATCCAAAGCTAAAGGCATATAATCATCTGTTTCGTTACTTGCATAACCAAACATCATACCTTGGTCACCGGCACCTTGTTCTTCTTTTTTCTTTCTATCCACACCTTGGTTGATATCAGCAGACTGTTCGTGAATAGCAGAAAGGATACCACAAGATTTTGCTTCAAACATGTATTCGCTTTTTGTATATCCGATCTTTTGGATAACACCACGAGCAATATCCTGTACATCCAAATAAGCTTTACTTTTTACTTCCCCTGCAAGTACCACCTGACCGGTAGTTACCAGAGTTTCACAAGCAACTTTACTTTGAGGATCGAACGCTAAAAAATTATCAATTAAAGCATCGCTGATCTGGTCAGCTACTTTATCCGGATGTCCTTCACTTACGGACTCTGATGTAAATAAATAAGGCATGTAAATAAATTTTTGAGGTGCAAAGATAAGATTAGTAGAGTATTTATAAGCATAAAGTCCTGAGATATTTCAGGACTTTACTAATATTTTGTCAACTATATTTTGGAATAGATAATCCTTAATCGAGGTTTATAATTAGGGTTTTTATCACTTCCTATTTTTACCCTACCATAGGCAAGACTATTATTAAATGGATAGATATATCCATAATAATCTGTAGAAAAAGGAGCATATAACCGCAGTTTATAATTTTCGGTGCTTTTAACAATCATATTCTGTACATACCTCGACAGATTGAAGTTGTAATAAGTGATATTTTTTCCAGAAAGAACATCAAATCTGGTTCTTGCATAACCGCCGAAGTAGCTAAAATCAATCCCATTCGAAGGTAAAAAATATCCTAGGGTACTATTATCGGGATCATAACTTGAGGTTGGTGCCAGATCGTAGTAAAGTGGCTTGAACACGGTACTAGTTCCGGTTGGTGCTAAGTCAACATATAAATAGCTCGGCGAAATAAGTATATCATCCAGTAGGCCTTGCGGTCCAGTCGTAGGCACCTGTTCAACAATCAACTCTGCCCTATGTATAATACATTTTGGGAAACCAGTAAGGCCCGGTATCTCAAAATTAGCATACGACCCAGGTGTGGATTGAATATATAAAGCATCTGACGAACTCGTCCAATTTGATATATCAGTACCACTTCTATCTCTTTGTAAATAATTAGCATGTGCCGCAAGGCTCACCCCCGTTCCTGATAAATAACTAACCGGAAAACTTGAATAAACGGTATCAACATTATTATTTCTTCGTTTGCGGTAATGCACTTCCAAACGGGTGGTAGCATCCGTAAGACTTACGTAATATAGAGCGTTGCCGGTTGTTGAAGTAGATCGTATTTCAAATCCTTTATAAAATTTCTTGAATGCAGAATCTGAATAAAAAGCATTGTTGCCTGCAGTAGCGGTTGAGTCTCTACCAAACAGTTCATTTATGAAAGTAGTAGCATAAGTGCTCGATATTTTTATCCTGATCTGATTTTGTACTGAGTCAGTATGATTGGCTAAGAAAGTGAAATTTCTTGCTGCCCTTGGATCGAATGTTGTTTCACCAATTTTTTTAGATGAAAGAACGTTTGGTTGAAAATTTAATTTATAAGAAGAGTCAACAAAATTTGTAACCCCATTATCCATTTGATACAACTCAAAAGTTTGCGGCAATGTACTATCGCCATACAAACCCTTATAAGAAAGGCAAAGTACAATCGAATCTATTCCTACATTAGGATTTCCGGTTATAGTATCTCCAGCATTTCCAAAATAATAAGGGAAGAAAGAGGGTTTTAATTCAAGAAATAAGTTAGCAGTTGTTTTACCAAATAAGGGATCGTAATTGATGTTACCTACTATATGATTGGCTGTTCTGGCAACCCTTGTTGAATCATCGGTAAACAGACCTTGTGTAGTAGTAATATCTAAAGTAGTATCAAAAGTATGAATATTATCTACATTAGGGATCAGATCACTACCAATGGAAGTAGTATCCACTTTGGTGCATCCCGTAATACCGATCGATAAAAAAATAACTGAAGATATAAGTAGCGCTAAAAAATTTCTTTGCACAAAAACGTATTTAAAAAATTCGGGTTAGTATAATCCTATTTGGCAAGGTCGGTATATAATTGCAAATAGTCTGTTAAATCACTTTCAGCGTTAAATGGCAAAGTTTTCTTACCTTTTATTTTACTGAATTCTTCAACCAGTTTCTTATCAGTTTTAGGTGCCCCAAAGCTCACTGCATCTGCAAAAGCTGCCCCTCCTCTGAATAAAGCAACATTGTTATTGTCTTTAAAGTGTTCAAGCTCCTTTTTGGTAACATTATCATTAATAGTTGCCAACTTTAAGAAATCGGCTCCCATTTTCTCTTTGAAAGTATTTTCACCAATCGTATAGATAACCTTGCAATTATTGAACACCGGCTCTTTCTTATATGCTGTTTTAATGAACATCGGTATCAAACCTGTCATCCAACCGCTACAATGAATGATATCCGGAGGCCATCCGAATTTTTTTACCGTTTCAAGTGCCCCCTTACAGAACAGAACGGTTCTTAAACCATTGTCGTCGAACCATTTTTCATTTTCGTCGTGGAAAATAGTTTTGCGTTTAAAAAAGTCTTCATTGTCTAAAAAATAAACCTGTAGTCTGGCATTAGGTAAAGACGCAACCTTTATCACTAAAGGATAATCATCTCCATCAACAGTTACATTGATTCCTGATAGCCTTACCACTTCGTGCAAGCGATGCCTTCTTTCATTGATAACACCAAAACGTGGCATTATACACCTGATTTCCATGCCACTGTCGTTTGCTTTTACAGCCAGTTTATTGATTATCTCTGCAAACTCTGTCAGCTCTAAATATGGCGACATCTCATTTGCAATGAATAAAATTCTTTTCTTTGTTGACATTTGTACTTGGTTAAGTGGTTCCTTAGACCTTTTAAGGGTGTGCAAAATTATGAAAAAAAATCGGGAAATTGAGAAACCATCGGTATTTGGACATTAATACATCGAAAAATGATCATATTAAGAAAGGTTGAAGACATCAGGGAATTTCTGGAAAAAAGGAAGAAAAGTGGCCAAAACACCGCATTCATACCTACTATGGGAGCATTACATGCCGGGCATATTTCACTATTGAATTCGGCTAAAAGCGAGGGCCATTATACAATATGCAGCATTTTTGTGAACCCCACTCAGTTCAATAATCAGCAGGATTTTGCAAAATACCCTAAGACCATTGAGCAGGATATTTATGCATTGGAGCATGCCGGTTGCGATCTTTTATTCTTACCAAGTACTGAAGAAATGTATCCGAACGGGCAAAAATCGACTTTACAATACGATCTGGGATACCTTGAAACCATTTTAGAAGGCAAATACCGGCCAGGGCATTTTCAAGGGGTTTGTCAGATCGTACACCGATTATTGGATATTGTGCCAACCGACTATTTATATCTTGGACAGAAAGACTATCAGCAGTGTATGGTGGTTCAAAAATTGATAGAACTGCTGGACATAAAAACAACACTTGTTATTTGCCCCACACAAAGAGAAGCATCGGGCTTGGCAATGAGCAGTAGAAATATGCGGTTGAACGATACGGAAAAAAAGCAGGCTGCAAAAATTTATGAAACATTATCTCACATAAAAAAAGCATTAAAAGCCGGTGAACTTAATGAGATAAAAGAAACAGCAACACAAAAATTAATCGATGCAGGCTTTACGGTAGACTATGTAGAAATTGCTGAAAGCAGTTCGTTAAAAATAATAAATAACTGGGATGGGCACATGCCTTTAGTTGCACTTGTTGCTGCTTATTTAAATGAAGTACGTTTAATTGATAATTTGTTAATTACAAATTGATTATTTTGTAGCCGATTTATGAACAAAAAAATATTATCCATATTACAATATGTAATTTTTTTTTCAATTGGGGTCTTCCTTGTCTGGTGGAGTATACATAGGATGGATGATAAAAACTGGGAAGATTGTAAAAAAGCATTTTCATCTGCAAGATATTCTTTATTTATACCGGTGTTCCTGATTCTTACCATTAGCCATATCAGCAGGGCAATACGTTGGAAAATACTGATGAAACCTATGGGCTATAAACCCCGACTATTGAATACATTTTGTGCGGTAATGGTTGGTTACCTTGCAAATCTTGCAATACCAAGGCTTGGTGAGGTTTTAAAATGCACCATTCTTGGAAAATATGAAAAAGTACCGCCTGATAAACTTGTAGGAACAATTGTTGTTGAAAGAGCAGTTGATCTACTTTCACTCATCATCGTTTTTCTCATTGCATTGATCACACAGGCCGGAGTAATTGGCGGTTATGCAAAAGAAACGATCGGAAAATATTTTTTATCGGGTAGCAAACAGGTAATGTTTGTAAAGTTAATCCTCATTATTGGAGTTCTGGCAATGTTGTATGTTGCTTTCAAAATCATTTTCAAAAAATTCAGCCATTACTCATTCATTGCAAAACTTAAAGATATTTTTAAAGGTGTTGCAACAGGTCTTGCATCTATCAAAAATCTTGAAAACAAAAAAGCATTTATTTTTCACAGTGTATTGATATGGTGCTGTTATGTTGGTGGCACTTATTTAGGTTTCTTTGCCACAAAAGGCACAGAACATCTCACATTTGCAGCAGCTTTTCCGGTGCTGGCTTTTGCAAGTATAGGTATGATCATCACACCCGGAGGTATTGGCACCTACCCTATTTTTATTATGGAGGTAATGACTTTGTACAATATTGAAGAAGGTATCGGTTTTGCCAATGGCAATCTTCAATGGGTAGCACAATTTCTAATTGTTTTGGTAGTAGGATTTATTTCACTACTACTACTTCCCTACATCAATAAAAAAAATAAAGAACATGCGTAACGCAAATTCCATTATACAAAAAATATCAACCTTAGAAAAAATCCAGTTACAGGTAAATCGGTGGAAATTGCTTGGCAAGAAGATCGTTTTTACCAATGGCGTATTTGATATTTTGCATGAAGGACATATTGCATCGTTGAGCAGTGCTGCATCTTTTGGAGATGTGCTGATTGTGGGTGTAAATGCAGACAGCTCTGTAAAAAGACTGAAAGGCGATTCAAGACCCATCAATAATCAGGATGCCAGAGCATTGCTATTGGCATCATTGGTGATTACCGATGCAGTGATCATATTTGAAGAAGACACACCTTTGAATCTAATACAACACATCATGCCGGATGTATTAGTAAAAGGCGGCGATTATACCATTGAACAGATTGTTGGTGCAAAAGAAGTTACGGCCAATGGCGGTGAAGTAAAAATTGTACCGCTAGTAGAAGGCATTTCTACTACAGCCATCATTCAAAAGATCGCTACTTCATAAAAACTTAACATTACAAACAATTTTTTTGTAACATCTTTACGCATAAATCGGTTTTATCATTTATGCATCGAGCTACCATTGCCAGAGATATCAGCTGGCTTTCTTTTAACGGACGTGTATTGCAGGAAGCAGCAGATGAGACTGTACCCTTACGTGAACGCATTCGTTTTCTTGCAATTTTTTCCAATAATTTGGATGAGTTCTTCAGGGTTCGTGTAGCTACGCTTAAGCGAATGATTGAAGTTGGCAAGAAAGGCAATATGCATTTGGAAACTGCACCCGAAATTATTCTCGAAGAAATTCAGGACAAGGTGATGGAGCAGCAAAAAGAATTTGACCGCATTTGGAACGAGATCATCAGAGAGTTAAAAAAACAAAAAATATTTTTACTCACCGAAAATAAATTAAGCAGAGAGCAACAAAAATTTGTTACCAATTATTTTAACGATGAAATAAGAAGTAGCGTTGTTCCGCTCATGATAGAAAGTCTGCAGGCCTTCCCTACTTTGAATGACAAATCGATCTATCTGGCTTGTAAATTATCAAAAAGCAATAGATCTATTCCGCAAAGATTTGCATTGGTAGCAGTGCCTGCAAGACGCTTACCGAGATTCATCATTTTACCTTCGAAGCAAAACGACAAACATATCATCTTACTGGAAGATATCATCCGCTTTTGTTTACCGCAGATATTTTCTTTTTTCGGGTATGATGTTTTTTCTTCACACATTATTAAAGTAACTAGAGATGCAGAGATCGATATCGATAACGACATTTCTACTTCGCTGATTCAGAAAATTGAGAAAGGGTTGAAAAGCAGAAAAAAAGGCAAACCTGTTCGTTTTGTCTTTGATAAAGAGATTGATGCTTCACTCTTAACCTATCTTGTGAAGAGATTAGGGTTAACTCAAAAAGATAATCTTATTGCCGGAGGCAGAATTCACAACTTCAAAGACTTTATCAATTTTCCTGAATCTGTTTTTACGCTAAAAAATCTTCGAAAAAAACCATTTATTCACCCACAATTAAAAAATATTTCGCAGGTTACAAAAGCAGTTTTACAAAAAGATATTTTACTCAACTTTCCTTACCATTCGTTCGACAGTGTAATAGATCTTTTAAGAGAAGCAGCCATCGACCCTGAGGTACAAAGTATAAAAATCACTGCTTATCGATTGGCCGATCGTTCCAAAATAATCAATGCCCTGACCAATGCTGTAAGAAATGGCAAACAGGTTACGGTTGTATTGGAATTAAGAGCAAGATTTGACGAGGAAGCTAATCTGGAATGGAAAGAAGAACTGGAAGAAGCCGGTGTAAAAGTATTACTTGGTGTACACAATATGAAAGTGCATGCAAAACTATGTTTGATCAAAAAAGTGCACAATAAACATACCATTCACTACGGTTTTGTAAGTACCGGAAATTTGAATGAAAGCACTGCAAAAATATATGCCGATCATTGCTTGCTTACCTCCGACCGCAATATCATGGCAGATGTAAACCGAATATTTCATTATTTGGAACAACCTAAAACCAGATCTAAGTTTTTGAACGCCTGCAAAACATTAATGGTTAGCCCTGTTAACATGCGTAAACAATTGATCGCTTTAATTAACAAAGAAATCAAAAATGCAAAGGCCAAGCAGCTAGCCAGAATTACACTCAAAGCCAATTCTCTAAGCGATGAACTATTGATCGGTAAACTTACAGAAGCTGCAAAGGCAGGCGTTGAAATAAAAATGATCATACGTGGTATTTACTGCATGTTCACTGAGAATAAGAAATTCAAAATTCCCGTACAGGCAGTTAGCATAGTAGATGAGTACCTGGAACATGCAAGAGCGATGGTTTTCTTCAATGGCGGGAAAGAAAAAGTATACATTTCTTCCGCCGACTGGATGGTTCGAAACATCGACCATCGTATAGAAGCTGCCTGCCCTATTACAGATAAAGATATTCAGCAAGAAATAAAAGACATTCTCCAAATACAATTGTCAGACAATATCAAGGCCCGTAAACTGGATAACGAACTCAGCAATCAGTACGTTAATCCAAGAAACACAAAGAAGATCCGCAGTCAGGTTGAAACATACAATTATCTCTTTCGGAAATTATCCACATAAATCAGTTGTTAGTTCTTAGTTGATAGTTCATAGTATATTACACTACTATCTTTGTAGTATTCCACGTAACAAATAAATGATCTACTATTTTGAAATTAGCGGCAATAGATATTGGCAGTAATGCGGCAAGGCTTTTGATTAGCGAAGCAATCACAGATGAAGCAGGTATAGTTCATTTCAATAAACTGAATTTAATACGAGTTCCATTACGATTAGGTTTTGATGTTTTTGAAAACACTTCTATTTCAAAAACAAAAATGGCGATGCTTTTCCAAACCATGAAGGCATTTAAACATCTATGCAATGCTTACGAAGTAGAACATATTAAAGCGTGTGCTACAAGCGCAATGAGAGATGCAAAAAATTCTATCGATATTATCCGTAAAGTAAAATTAGAAACCGGTATCGAAATCGAAGTGATCAGTGGCGACTACGAAGCAGGATTGATCTACGAAAACCATGTTGCCGAAAACATGGATAAAGATCACAGTTATTTATACATTGATGTTGGCGGGGGGAGTACAGAGCTTAGTTTTTTTAGTAACGGCATTCTCACTTATAAAAAATCATTTAACATCGGCACCATTCGTTTATTAAAAAACATGGTAATAGAAAGTCAATGGGATGAGATGAAAGAAACATTAAAAGCTGTTACAAAAGGCCATAAAGAAGTAGTAGCGATTGGTAGTGGAGGCAATATTAACAAGGTTTTCAGTATGAGTAAAAGAAAAGATGGCAAGCCTTTACCACTTGATCTTTTAAAAGATTATTTTAAAGAATTAAGCGCCTTTAGCGTAGAAGAAAGAATTGATATTTACAATTTACGTGCAGATAGAGCTGATGTAATTGTTCCTGCTCTTCAAATTTATATCAATGCAATGCGTTGGGCGGGTGCGGAAGAAATTTATGTGCCGAAAATTGGCTTGGCAGATGGGCTAATACAACATTTATATGAAGAGGTAAGATAAAGGGATTTTGAATTTTGAAATCCAAATTTCTTTTCTACATTTACATAGCAATTACGGGATTTGTTTTATTCTAACGCAGAGTCAATTCCTATCTAACTACTCAAACTTTTAACGATGAGTCCCGAAAAAGAAATAAAAAAAGTTACCACCAACACCATTCAAAAGATGAAAGCCAATGGAGAAAAGATCTCTATGCTTACGGCTTATGATTATTCTTTCGCAAAATTATTTGACGAAGCAGGTATTGATATCATCTTAGTTGGAGATAGTGCCAGTAACGTCATGGCTGGCCACACTACTACCCTACCTATTACGTTAGACCAAATGATCTATCATGCACAAAGTGTGGTAAGAGCAAGAGAAAGATGCTTGGTGGTGATCGATATTCCCTTCGGTTATTATCAATCGAATTCGGAGATCGCTTTAGCATCTGCCATTAAAATAATGAAAGAAAGTGGTGGGCATACAGTGAAACTGGAAGGTGGCGAAGAGATCATTGACTCTGTAAAGAAAATTGTAAGTGCCGGCATTCCTGTAATGGGGCATTTGGGCTTAACGCCACAATCCATTAATAAATTCGGGACTTATGTTGTAAGAGCAACCGGAGAAGAAGAAGCAGATAAATTAAGAAAAGATGCATTATTGTTACAACAGGCAGGTTGCTTTGCAATTGTGCTGGAAAAGATACCGGCAGCTTTGGCTAAAGAAGTAAGCGAAAGTCTTACCATACCTACCATTGGTATAGGTGCCGGTGGCGATTGCGACGGACAGGTGCTTGTAATGCATGATATGTTAGGCATCAATACAGATTTTAAACCAAGATTTTTACGCCGTTATTTAAATCTTGATGAACAGATCAAAGGAGCTGTTCAACAGTACGTAACAGATATAAAAAGCAGAGATTTCCCTAATCAGGACGAACAATATTAGATTGTCGATAAAGGGTTGTCGTTTATCATTAAACGATTAAAACCATTAAACAACCCTATATTTCCGCCGAATGGCAGTAAACTTTTATATTTGTAAAAAATATTACTTTTATCACATGGCAATAACAATAAGAAACGACTGGACCTTAGACGAAATAAAAGAAATATACTACAGACCGTTGCTCGACCTGATCTTTGAAGCAGCATCAGTACATCGTCAGAATAAAGCTTACAGTGAGGTGCAGATAAGCAGCCTCATCTCTATAAAAACAGGTGGCTGCAAAGAAGATTGTGCATACTGCCCTCAAGCAGCCCGTTATCAAACAGATATAGAAGTTGAACCGTTAATGACGGTAGAAAAAGTGAAGGCAAGAGCTGAGGTAGCCAAAGCAAACGGCGCTTCAAGACTTTGCATGGGTGCAGCCTGGAGAGAAGTAAGAGATAACAGAGATTTTGATCGTGTATTGGAAATGGTTTCTGAAGTAAATGAAATGGGTTTAGAAGTTTGTTGCACATTAGGCATGCTTACTTATGAACAAGCTGAAAGATTGAAAGAAGCAGGTTGTTTTGCTTACAATCATAACATTGATACCAGCAGCGATAAATACGGAGATATTATTACCACAAGAACTTTTGATGACCGTATCAACACATTGAACAATGTACGTAAAGCAAAACTGAGTGTATGTTGTGGCGGTATTGTTGGTTTGGGGGAAACAGATGATGACAGAGTAAAAATGTTACATACCTTATCTACTATGGAGGTACACCCTGACTCAGTACCCATCAATCGTTTGGTTCCGGTAGAAGGCACTCCTTTACAAGACAATCAGATTGTGCCAATAGATGAAATATTAAGAATGATAGCAACAGCAAGGATCATTATGCCGAGAAGCGTTGTACGTTTATCTGCCGGTAGAAATGAAATGAGTGTTGCCGAACAAGCACTTTGTTTTATGGCCGGTGCTAATTCAATTTTTGCAGGAGAAAAATTATTAACTACACCCAATCCGGACTTTGATACAGATATGCAAATGTTTAAAATGTTAGGATTAACTGCCCGTAAGCCTTTTAAAGAAGCTGTCGCCAACTAAGGTAGTTGACCTTCTTTGTAATCAAATGAGTTTAATAAAGGTCGATCACCTTTAAAACTTTTCAAATTGCGATATTGTGAATGCAAATCAACATTTTGATACCATCTTGCAGCAACGGTTAGACGAAAAAGAGTCTGAAGGCTTGTTACGTAAGTTGGTTGACAAAACTAGCTATATTGATTTTTGTTCCAATGATTATTTAGGTTTTTCCCAAAAGATATTACACAACACCAACCCACTACCCTCCGGTGCAACTGGCAGCCGTTTGGTTACAGGAAACTCTGCATTAGCGGAAGCCACAGAAAAGATCATTGCTCATTTTCATCATGCAGAAGCCGCACTGGTCTTCAATGCAGGTTATATGGCTAATGTAGGATTGTTTTCTTGTATTGCTTCCAAAGGTGATACCATTATTTCAGATGAATATATTCATGCAAGCATTATCGATGGCATCAGATTAAATTATGCCAACAGATATAAGTTCAAGCATAATAATTTAGAAGATTTAGAAAAAAAATTACAAGTAGCTACCGGACAAATATTTGTTGCAGTGGAATCTATTTATTCGATGGGCGGAGACGAAGCTCCACTTGAGGCCATCGTTGAATTGTGTAAAAAACATTCAGCCTTATTGATCGTTGATGAAGCACACGCCATTGGTGTATTTGGCAACAAAGGCGAAGGATTGGTTTGTAAATACAATTTACAAAATTACGTATATGCCTGCATTTATACTTTTGGCAAAGCACTTGGCCTGCATGGTGCGGTAGTTACCGGATCAAATACATTACGAAACTATTTGATCAACAATGCTCGTTCATTTATTTATGCAACAGCCTTGCCTCCACATACCTATTTGCAAATTCAGGAAGCATATACGCTATTACCATTGGCAGATAGAAATGCATTGTACGAATTGATCAGTTATTTTAGAGATGCAGTGAAGAGCATTAAAGATGTTACATTTACCGATAGTCATTCTCCTATACAGGCGGCTATCATTGGCGATAATTTCAAAGCAAAAGCGTTGACAGAAAAATTAGCTGCCAAAAACATTTATGCAAAAGCAATATTATCTCCTACCGTTCCGGTTGGCACAGAGCGATTAAGAATTTGTTTGCATACATTTAATACAAAAGAACAAATTGATGCATTAGTAAATGAAATAAAAAAGATAAGCGCATGAGTATAGTTATAGCAGGCATACACACCAATATCGGCAAAACAATTTGTTCTGCGGTCGTGTGTCAGGCACTGGGTTATGATTACTGGAAGCCTGTACAAGCCGGGGATCTGGAAAATTCAGATAGTATTTTTATTAAAAGAGTAGTGAGCAATCCTTCCTGTATAATTCATCCAGAGGCCTATCGCTTAAGTATTCCTGCATCACCTCACTATGCTGCTGAAGTTGACGGAGTAACCATTACCAAAGCGAATATCAAATTACCAATATCAGATAATAACATTGTAATAGAAACAGCCGGCGGCATTATGAGCCCTTTGGCGTACAACTATATAAATATTGATTTAATAGAACAACTCAGTTTACCGGTAATACTCGTTTCAAATAGTTACTTAGGAAGTATCAATCATACTCTATTAAGTATTGCTGTATTAAAACAAAGAAAGATACGTTTAAAGGGAATTGTTTTTTCCGGAGAAAGCAATCCATCTACTGAAAGTTTTATTAAACAATATACGGGCCTCCCAATATTGTTTTCGATCCCTGCATTGGCTGAAGTAAATGCAACATCAATTGATAACTTTGTAAAACAAGTCTCAATAAAAATTTAGTATGCCGAAAGATGACAATGCAATATGGTATCCTTTTACACAAATGAAAACAGCTGACGCTCCCATTCACATTGACAGCGCAAAGAATTGTACATTATATGCCAAAGATGGCAAACAATACATCGATGCTATCTCTTCCTGGTGGGTAAATATACACGGACATAGCAATCCAATTATTGCAAAAGCAATAGCAACTCAGGCAAAAAAATTAGAACATGTAATATTTGCAGGCTTTACACATACGCCGGCTATTGACCTTTCTAAAAATTTACTTAGCATCTTACCCAATCATTTTAAAAAAATATTCTTTTCAGATAATGGATCTACTGCTGTTGAAGTTGCTTTAAAAATGGCACTTCAATATTGGCACAATCAAGATATCAAAAACAAAATAAATATAATTGCATTTGAAGGTGCATATCATGGTGACACTTTCGGCGCAATGAGTATTGCAGAAAGAAATGAATTCAATGCTGCTTTCAGCAAACATTTGTTTAAGGTTTCACATATCCCTGTTCCAACAAAAGAAAACATCAAAGATGTAACTGAAAAATTTACTGCTTTAATCGATAAAGGAAATGTGGCTGCTTTTATTTTCGAACCATTAGTACAGGGCACGGCTGGAATGAAAATGTATAGTCCTAAACATTTGGAGGTTCTATTATCTATTGCAAAGAAAAAAAACACGCTAACCATTGCTGATGAAGTAATGACAGGCTTTGGAAGAACAGGCAAAAATTTCGCTATCGAATATATAAAAAACAAACCGGATATTATTTGTTTATCGAAAGGTATAACAGGTGGCTTTATGCCTTTAGGTATAACAGCCTGTAACAATAAAATTTTCGATGCCTTTTATGCGAATGATAAAACAAAAACTTTTTATCACGGACATTCTTACACAGGCAACCCTCTTTCCTGTGCTGCAGCTAATGCAAGCATTGAAATACTTAAAAGTAAAAATTGCCAGGATCAGATCGTAATGATTACTGAACAGCATAATAAATTTGCTGAATCCATTTCATCACATGAGTTTGTAAAAGAGGTTCGCAAACAAGGTACTATTTTAGCAATTGAATTAAATACAAAACAGAGCACCTCCTATTTTAATTCGATCAGGGACATGGCTTATAAGTTCTATTTATCAAATGGAGTACTATTGCGACCACTTGGCAATATCGTCTACATTATGCCGCCATACTGTATTACAAAGAAAGAATTAAACAAGGTCTATACAACTATAGACCAGTCTTTAACCTACCTACAAACGATTTAAACCATTAAACGTTAAACGATAAATCCTATAAACGGTTTTCGTACCTTTACACAACAATTATGGAAAATATTTTTGAAACAGTAGTGAAAGACAATAAGCTGCATGCAAAGTGGCTTAATACGCTTTCGATGATGGAGAATGCAGGTGCTAAAAAGATCAAAAAATGTGAGCACCCTATTTTAGCAACCGAAATGATTTTAAAGCATTCGGCTGAAGAAGCAAGACATGCTTATTATTTGAAAAAACAAATTCAGAAGATAGATAAAGGCAGCTGCCCTACTTACGAAAAACAATACCTACTGGCTCCTAAAATGAGCTTCTATTATATTCATGAACTAGACATTAAAGTTTGTCGTTTTCTGAAAGACACTTTTGGTTATTCAGGAAATGACCTAAAGTATGCTGCTTACCTTTTGGTAACCTACGCTATAGAAGTAAGGGCTGATGAATTATATCCAAAGTATCAGGATGTATTGACTGAAGCAAAAAGTTCAGTCAATGTAAAAAGTATCATTGCTGAAGAGATCAATCACTTGGCAGAGATGAAACACCAGTTAAAAGAGTTTTCTCCTGAGTGGGAAAAGCTTTGCAGCACTGTTGTTGAGGTGGAAGAAAAATTATTCAATGTTTGGATCAATGCGGTGGAGAAAGAGATTTTAGCAAACTAATATTATGCAATCAAATAAAAGAGGCTTCAACAGTAGTGTTGAAGCCTCTTTAGTTACAGTCAATCTATTTTACGAACCACAACTCAAACACTCATCCTTATTATCCAATGAGCAGGTGATCTGTGCCACTTGTTCTTCTTTTGTTTGATTTAATACAGCAGCATCTACGGTAAATTTAATGGCATCTGCAGCGGCTTTTGTACGTAAATAATACATACCCGTTTTTAACCCTTTCTTCCATGTGTAGAAATGCATTGATGACAATTTTGCGAAATTTGCATCAGCTACAAACAAATTCAATGATTGTGATTGACAGATGAATGCACCTCTATCAGCAGCCATATCAATGATATTTCGTTGCTTGATCTCCCAAACTGTTTTGTAAATTTCTTTTAACTCAGTTGGTATCTCATCAATATTTTGAACGGAACCATTGGCTGCAATAATGCGTTGTTTCATATGATCGCTCCACAAACCTAAGCCCATCAAGTCTTTCAGCAAATGTTTGTTTACTACAACAAACTCTCCACTCAATACACGACGGTTATAAATATTTGAAGTGTATGGCTCAAAACATTCATTGTTACCTAAAATTTGTGATGTAGAGGCTGTTGGCATAGGTGCTAACAATAAAGAGTTACGTACACCATGCTCCATGATTGATTTGCGTAATGCATCCCAATCATAACGATCACTTGGTTGTACATTCCACATATCAAATTGCAAAATACCCTGACTTAAAGGAGACCCTTTAAATGTTTCGTAAGCGCCAACTTCTTTTGCAACATTGTTTGATGCAACCAAAGCACCATAATAAATTGTTTCAAAAATGTTCTTGTTCAGCATTTTTGCCATATCACTTTCAAATGGCAAACCTAATAGCATGAACACATCAGCCAAACCTTGTACACCTAAACCGATTGGGCGGTGACGGAAGTTGCTCAGCTTCGTTTCAGGAATAGGGTAATAATTATTATCAATTACTTTGTTTAGATTTTTAGTAACTATCTGTGTGATCTCTAATAATTTTTCGAAATTGAAAGTCTTGCCCTCAACAAAACGAGGTAAAGAAAGTGACGCCAGATTACAAACCGCTGTTTCATTTTCATCACTGTATTCGATGATCTCTGTACAAAGATTGCTGCAGCGTATCGTACCTAAATTCTTTTGATTACTCTTTTCATTTGCAGCGTCTTTATATAAAATGTACGGTGTCCCCGTTTCTATTTGCGATTCTAAAATTGCATTCCACAAGTCACGTGCAGGAACAGTTTTCTTTGCTTTACCTTCTGCTTCATATTGTTCATACAATGCTTCGAAAGCCTTGCCATGGCTAGTGTGTAAGCCATGAGCTTCATTCGGACAGAATAAGCTCCAGTCTCCATTCTCTTCTACCCTTTTCATAAATAGATCAGGTATCCAAAGCGCTAAGAACAGATCTCTTGCTCTCATTTCTTCTTTACCATGGTTTTTTCTCAGATCTAAAAATTCAAACACATCTGCATGCCATGGTTCTAAATAAACAGAGAATGCTCCTTTCCGTTTTCCTCCGCCCTGATCTACATAACGTGCTGTATCATTGAATACCCTCAACATTGGAATGATTCCGTTACTTGTACCGTTTGTTCCTTTTATATAACTACCGGTAGCTCTGATATTATGAATGTTTAAACCAATTCCTCCTGCAGATTGAGAAATCATAGCACAATTCTTCAACGTATCATAAATACCTGCAATGCTATCATCTTTCATACTCAGCAAAAAGCAACTGCTCATTTGCGGTTTTGGTGTACCGGCATTGAATAAAGTTGGAGTTGCATGAATGAACCATTTTTCACTCATCAAATTATAAGTTTCAATCGCAGCATCAATATCTGTTTTATGAATTCCCAATGCAACTCTCATAAACAAGTGTTGCGGACGTTCCACTATTTTACCATTTACTTTTAATAAGTAAGATTTTTCCAATGTTTTAAATCCGAAGAAATCAAAATGATAATCTCTTTCATAAATGATCGACGCATTCAATACATCAGCATGTTCCTGAATGATCGCATATACATCATCTGCAATTAAAGGCGCAGGCGCATTTGTTTTATCATCAATATAGTTATACAACAAGCTTGCCGTTTCCGAAAAGGATTTCAATGTATTCTTGTGCAAATTAGAAACAGCTATACGTGCCGCCAGTACTGCAAAATCAGGATGTTTGGTGGTAAAAGATGCAGAAGTTTCTGCTGCCAAATTATCTAATTCTGTAGTGGTAACATTATTGTAAATACCGGCTATCACCTTCTTAGCAATTTCGATCACATCGTCGTTCTTTAATTGCAAACCGTAACTCAACTTCATTACTCTCGAAGTGATTTTATCAAAGTGTACGGCCTCACTTTTACCGTTGCGTTTTATTACTTTCATGTGTTAGAGAATTTAGGTAGTAAGTATATAAAGGGTTATTATTAATTCTTAAAAATCTTCATCCATTGTAAATGCTTTCGAACTGCTGTCATTCATCACTCCAGCTTTTTGGTATTCTCCTACTCTTTTTTCAAAGAAATTGGTTTTACCCTGCAGAGAGATCAATTCCATAAAATCAAAAGGATTAGTTGCGTTATAGATCTTATCACAATGCAAAGCCACCAATAATCTGTCAGCGACAAATTCAATGTACTGACACATTAATGTTGCATTCATACCAATCAATCCTACCGGTAATGCACTGCTTACAAATTCTTTCTCAATGGTTACCGCATCTCTGATGATCTGAGTAACTGTTTCTTTAGGCAATTGATTTTTTACATGATCTGTATACAACAAGCAAGCAAAATCACAATGCAATCCTTCGTCTCTGCTGATCAATTCATTGGCAAAACTTAAACCCGGCATCAAGCCACGTTTTTTCAACCAGAAAATTGAACAGAAACTGCCGCTGAAGAATATTCCTTCCACAGCAGCAAAAGCGATCAATCTTTCAGCAAAGCTTCCTTTATCGATCCAACGCAATGCCCATTCTGCTTTTTTCTTTACACAATCAATTGTGTCAATTGCTCTAAGTAATCTGTCTTTTTCAATTGGATCTTTGATATAAGTATCGATTAACAATGAATATGCTTCGCTGTGAATATTTTCTATCATCACCTGAAAACCATACATACAACGGGCTTCAGGATATTGCACTTCTTGTAAAAAATTAACCGCCAAATTTTCATTTACAATTCCATCACTTGCTGCAAAAAAAGCTAATACATGTTTGATGAAATACTTTTCGTCTTCCGTCAATTTATTAGCCCAATCCTGCAGGTCGGCAGTAAGGTCAATTTCTTCTGCAGTCCAAAAACTTGCTTCTGCTTGTTTGTACATTTTCCATATATCCTGATGGGTGATCGGGAAAAGCACAAAGCGGTCTTTGTTATCCTGTAAAATTGGTTCGTTCTGCATACTTATTTATTTGAGAACCAACGACAAAAAAGCAGTGTAAAAAGAAGAGCAAAATGTCTACTTTATTTACTGTTACTTTTCCGCCGAAAGTATAGTTTTTGTTATGTCATTATCAAAGGCAGGTCTTCTGGCTCGTCCTGTTTTTGCTGCCTTCCCGTCCCGCCATGGGCGGGATAGTGGCTTGAGGTGCAAAAATTTTTATTAGAACTTACAGCTACGGGGATAGCTCCTGATTGGAACAGGATTCCCTTTTAATCTTGTGTCTATAAATAGAACTGAGAACCTCAATAACAGTGCAATAATACGCCTGCTCGTAACATTAATTTAATAATGTTTTTCACAAATTGTTTACAAGTTTTAAAAGCGTTAACAGGTAAGGATTTAGCATTTTTTAAGTTCGAAAAATTAGGTACATTACAGAAAAAACAGGCTATGTCAACTATGAATTTTCTTTCTGCTCTATCAGTTGAAACTAAGAATAAAGGAGTATCCAACGGACTCCAGTGGCTAAAATCAAAGGGAGATATATTCGATTCTTTTTCTCCTGTAGACGGGGCTTTGATTGCATCTGTTATAGGTGCAGATAAAAAAGCATACGAAGATATCGTAAGTACCGCTAAAGCTGCATTTGTTGAATGGCAATTATGGCCTGCACCAAAACGTGGAGAAATAGTAAGACAAATAGGCGAAAAATTAAGAGAAAACAAACATGCACTCGGTCAACTAGTGAGTTATGAAATGGGGAAGAGTTTGCAGGAGGGTTTAGGTGAAGTACAGGAAATGATCGATATCTGTGATTTTGCAGTTGGCTTATCTCGTCAATTACATGGTTTAACCATGCATAGTGAAAGGCCGGGACATAGAATGTATGAACAATATCATCCTTTAGGTATTGTAGGCATTATTTCAGCTTTTAATTTCCCTGTTGCAGTTTGGTGTTGGAATACTGCCTTGGCATGGGTTTGCGGCAATGTATGTATTTGGAAACCAAGTGAAAAAACACCATTGACAGCAATTGCTTGCATGAATATCACTGCCGACGTTTTCAAAAAAAATGATGTCCCAAAAGGTGTAAACAATTTAATTATTGGTGGCAGAGATGTTGGCGAATGGATGAGCAACGATACAGACATAGCATTGATCTCAGCAACAGGTAGCACAAGAATGGGCAAGGCCGTAGCCGTAGCCGTAGCCTCTAGGCTTGGAAAAAGTTTGTTGGAATTAGGCGGTAATAACGCCATCATCATTTCTGAAAATGCTGATCTGGATATGGCATTGATCGGCGCTGCGTTTGGCGCTGTTGGTACAGCCGGACAAAGATGCACATCAACAAGAAGATTAATTATTCATGAAAAGATTTATAATAAGTTCAGAGATAAATTAGTGCATGCATACAAGCAATTAAAAATTGGCAATCCTTTGAATGAAAAAAATCATGTTGGTCCGTTGATCGATAAAGATGCAGTAAAAATGTATTTAGATGCTATAGAGAAATGTAAAGCAGAGGGCGGCAAATTTATTGTTGAAGGAGGCGTGTTAAAAGGCAAAGGTTATGAAAGCGGTTGTTATGTAAAACCTTGTATTGCCGAAGTGAAGAATCATTTTAAAATTGTACAGCATGAAACCTTCGCTCCTATTTTATATTTGATAAAATATAAAAATTTGGATGAAGCGATTGCTTTGCAAAATGATGTACCGCAAGGTTTATCATCTGCTATCATGACAAATAATTTAAGAGAAGCAGAACGATTCTTATCTCATGCAGGAAGCGATTGTGGTATTGCGAATGTAAATATCGGAACCTCCGGAGCTGAGATCGGTGGCGCATTTGGCGGCGAAAAAGAAACAGGTGGTGGTAGAGAAAGTGGCAGCGATGCATGGAAGGTTTATATGCGTAGGCAAACAAATACAATCAACTATACTGACAAATTACCATTGGCACAAGGAATAAAATTCGACCTGTAGAACCAATAAAAGCTTTTTGTTACTCCTCCCTAAACTAACTATTTACGGAGTTAATCCTTTTGGCAAGAATGAAATGAAATAATAGCGAGAAGAAAAAAGCTACTAAAAAAATGATTGACATTTTCATCGTATACAATTTTAGCATGACGAAATAAAGCAGTCAGACAGGTCTCGAAACGAGTAGTTAACATCTCAAAGCGCTCTTTAAAATTCTATTAAACTGGCATTACAACTCTTTTAATAGTCCATCAATATCTAAATGCTCAGTGATCATTTGCAAATTTCCTGCGGCATCAAGAGGCCATTCACTATTTGGCTTATCCCAGTAAAGTTCAACACCGTTCCCATCAGGATCATTTAAGTAAATGGCCTCTGAAACACCATGATCAGCGGCTCCGGTTAAAGGATGCTTTATTTCGATCAAACGTTGCACAATCACGGCCAGATCTTTTCTTGTAGGATATAAAATTGCTGTATGGTACAATCCTACTCCATTGGTCGATGCTGGTCCGGCTCCCTTACTATGCCAGGTATTCAAACCAATATGATGATGATAACCTCCTGCACTAATAAAAACAGCACTATCGCCGTAATAATGCATTACCTGAAAGCCTAAGATATCTCTGTAAAATTTCAGAGAACGTTCAATATCAGCCACTTTTAAATGCACATGCCCTATACGGGTTTGAGCAGGAATTGTATATGTCATATATTTTTTTTAAATTGCAGTCAAATTTACAATTATCTCATCTAACAGATACATATCGTATTTTCTCAGCAGCAATCTTGATCTGCTGAATCACTAAGTTCAAAACATAGGCACTCTCTGCTTTTGCAGGGAGACACACTACTTTTCACATTACTGACATTAACAAGTCATTCAATCTTCGGCCTGTTAAACGTTTCAAACTTTTTAAACTTACAATAATGCAATCAACAATCACACTATCTAAAAATACTCAACAATATATTGATCTTGAAGAAAAATACGGTGCACACAATTACCATCCATTGCCTGTTGTACTCAATAAAGGCGAAGGAGTTTTTGTTTATGACGTAGATGGCAAAAGATACTACGATTTCTTAAGTGGCTACTCTGCAGTCAATCAAGGGCATTGCCATCCGAAGATCATTGCCGCTTTAATCGAACAGGCCGGAAAACTAACGTTAACGAGCAGGGCTTTTCACAGTAACTTATTGGGTGAATATGAAAAATACATTACCAACTATTTTGGATATGACAAAGTATTGCCAATGAATACCGGCGTAGAAGCTGTTGAAACAGCATTGAAACTGAGTCGTAAGTGGGGATACGAAGTAAAAGGTGTTGCAGAAGACAAAGCCGTAATTGTTGTATGTGAAGGAAATTTTCACGGACGGACAACAGGTGTAATTGCTTTCAGTAATGATCCAAGTGCTAAAAATAATTTCGGTCCATACTCACCAGGCTATGTGACCATTCCGCATAATGATCTTGTCTCATTAGAAAAAGTATTGCAGGATAAAAATGTTGTAGCCTTTTTATTCGAACCAATTCAAGGTGAAGCCGGTGTTGTTGTTCCCAATGAAGGGTATTTTAAAGGCATCAGAAATCTATGTACAGAATACAATGTATTAATGGTGGCAGATGAAATACAAACCGGCTTAGCCCGTACAGGAAAAATGCTTGCATGCGATCATGAAAATGTTCGTCCGGATGTGTTGATATTAGGCAAAGCATTAAGTGGCGGCACGTTACCTGTAAGTGCAGTATTAGCAGACGATGAAATAATGATGACCATCAAACCCGGAGAACACGGCAGTACCTACGGTGGAAATCCGTTGGCATGTGCTGTTGCGATTACGGCATTGCAAGTTTTAAAAGATGAAAAGATGATGGAGAATGCAGAAGCAATGGGTGAACTATTACGCAATGAATTGAAAAAACTGAACTCCCCTTTTATCGATATAGTACGAGGCAAAGGACTTTTAAATGCTATTGTAATTAAACACAGTAATCCTGATGCTGCATGGGAATTATGTCTTGCATTGAAAGAAAACGGTTTACTGGCCAAACCAACTCATGGAGACAAAATACGCTTTGCTCCTCCTTTGTTGATCACACAAAGCCAAATACAGGAATGCGTAGCTATTATCAGTAAGAGTTTATTACATTTACAAGGTTAAAATTTTACGTCATAAAAAAAACCATATGAAAAATATTGCGACACTTGTCACAGTTTTTTTAACTACAATTTCATTTGCTGCTTTTTCACAAATAGGAGCTCTTAACGATCTAAAAATTGATAGTGTTCAGATGCTAAGAACAAGTGCACAACTTGCCTGTAAGTGTATCGATAGTATTAATATAAATGAGAAAGGGAATAAAGAAATTTCAGAAGGGATCAAAAATTGTATCGACAATCAAACGGGTGCCTATCAGTTGATCAGTAAGTTAATGAGCGCCTCGGCTAATAATTCAGACAAAGCAATAACTATCAACTACAACATAGATAAAGAATCTAATGAATATAAGCGATATTATTTTCAGATAGAGCACTGGCTAATGGACAGTTGTGCTTCATTGAAACTTGCCGTTGCATCTAACAATGACGGCTCTGAATTTTCCTATTCAAACGATCCAAAAGCAGCATCAGAATATAACGATGGCGTTGACTACATGCAAAAAGAAAAATACAAAGAAGCATTAGCACATTTCGAAAAGGCAGTAAAGATCGATGATAAATTTGCATTCGCATGGGACAATATCGGTCTTTGTAACAGAAGACTTGGAAAACTTGATGATGCGTTGAAGGCATATAATAAATCTCTTCAAATATCTCCGCTTGGCAAAACCCCTTTGCAAAACATTCCTGTTGTGTATGAATTTAAAAAAGATTACGACAAAGCATTGAAAGGTTATAGCGATATGCTATCGGTGTACCCAACTGATCCGGAAAGCTACTATGGTATGGGACGAATTTATCTGCTTTACAAAGAAGATTTTGAAAATGGATTACAAAATATGTGCAAGGCATACAATCTTTATATTGAACAAAACTCACCCTATCGTGTAGATGCAGAGAAAAACATACAATACATATATGGTAAAATGAAAGCAGCGGGCAATGAAGATCGTTTCAACAAAATACTTAAAGAAAACAACATTACCCCACAATAACTGAACCCAACTTTATGGAAACCCATTTACATCATGAACATACCGAAACTCATCTGAAAAGCTCAGCAGCATTGAGAGATATTGTGATAGGTATGAGTGATGGGCTTACTGTACCTTTCGCATTAGCAGCCGGATTAAGTGGTGCCGTTAGCAGCAGTAATATTATTGTTATCGCCGGTATCGCTGAAATTGCAGCCGGTAGTATCGCCATGGGGCTTGGAGGATACTTGTCAGGGAAAACAGAACAAGATCATTACCGCAGTGAAGTTTCAAGAGAGTATAGCGAAATTGAAAATTTAAGACATAAAGAGATAGAAGAGACTAAAGAGTTTTTTGCAAGTATCGGCTTAAGTCCGGAATTACAACAACAAGCCACAGAGGAAATTGCACAGGACAAAGACCGCTGGGTAGATTTTATGATGAAATATGAATTAGGCTTAGATAAACCCGATCCTAAACGAGCTACTAAAAGCGCACTGAACATTGGGCTTTCCTATGTTGCCGGTGGCATCATACCATTAAGTCCGTATTTTTTTATTAGTGATTCTACTGAGGCATTAAAAATATCTGTTGTTGCTACATTGATCTGCCTATTTATATTCGGATATTTTAAAAGTAAGATAACCGGAGTAAACCCTTTGCTCGGAGCATTAAGAGTTACACTGATTGGCGCAATGGCCGCTGCTGCCGCATTTGGAGTGGCTAAATTATTTGAAGGAAATTAGAATCAGTTATGCTAACAAACCAAAATAAACAGTATGCCTGCAAATGAAAATTTATTTCATACTTTATTAAATAAAGAGGTTTACCAATCCGGACAAATAAAAAAATTCTCAAAAGGAACTGTTATAATAAATTTTCTTTCTTACATAAAATCGATCCCTATTGTACTTTCCGGTAATCTCAAAGTAATAAAGACTGATGCTGATGGCCAAGAAATTTTGTTATACTATATAAAACCCGGCGAAAGCTGTATCATGTCTATTTTGGCCGGCATTCATAATGACACTAGCAAAATCAAAGCTACTGTAGAAGAGGATGTGGAATTACTTTTAATCCCCGTAGATAAAGTGAGTGCCTGGATAAAAGAATTTCCTGAATGGACGGATTTTATTTTCAACTTATATCAAAAACGTTTTGAAGAGTTATTGGATGTAGTAACGGCAGTTGCTTTTCAAAAATTAGATGCCCGTTTATTGCATCTACTTCAACAAAAATCTTCTTTGTTTCAATCAAAACAAATAAGTGTTACCCATCTTCAACTTGCAGAAGAATTAGGCACTACCAGAGAAGCCGTTAGTCGTGTTTTGAAACAAATGGAAAAAGACAAGCTGATCAATCTCTCCCGAAATAAAATTTCTCTTCTGTAACATACATCACACTACACGGATTTTTGACATTGTAATTTTGTTTTATCATTAAAACATTTACAATGAAAAAGAATATGGGCACCGTAGACAAAGCAATCAGACTGATTGTAGCTGCTATTTTATCATCACTTTATTTTACTGATATTATTCAGGGCAAATTAGGTGTAACGGCAATTGTATTTTCAGTAATTCTTCTATTAACAAGCTTTATTAGCTTCTGCCCTGTTTATACATTATTTGGAATGAATACTTGCAAAACTAAAACAACCTAAATATGGCACAACACAAAATCGAAACCCAATGGATGGGAAAAATGCAATTCAATGCTCTGGTAAACGGACATACTATAATAATGGATGCACCTGAAAGAGTTGGTGGAGAAGATAACGGATCGATCCCTAAACCCTTTGTACTTACTGCTCTTTCCGGTTGTACTGGAATGGACATAGTGGCTATTCTTCGTAAAGCGCAAAAAGAAGTAAAAGACCTGAATATTAAAGTATCCGGAGAGTTAAGTAAGCAAGCTCCAATAGAATATATTTCAATTCATGTCATTTATGAGTTTATGGGAGAAGAACCAAATAAAGAAGTGGCGCTGAATGCAGTTATGGATTCTCAGGAAAAGTACTGCGGTGTAAGTCATATGCTCAAAAAAGCGATGCCGGTAACCTGGGAAGTTCATTATAATGGGAAGCAAATTTTCAACAACAAACCTGCGGAACTTTTAGTAGCATAAGTATGATAAGATTAAAAAAACACCAACTTTATTTAGCAGGAATGCTAATAGGTGGTTTATCAGGATATACCTACTGGTATTTCGTTGGGTGTACTTCAGGCTCCTGTCCGATTACTTCAAACCCGGTAAAATCAACATTATACGGAGCAACTCTTGGAGGGTTATCAATTTCTTTATTAAAATAAAATAAATTAAAATGTTCGATACAATAAAAACACTTTTTGGCTTGGGCCAATCAACCGATTACAATCAATTATTAAAGCAAGGAGCCGTTATCATTGATGTACGGTCAAAAGGAGAATATGCAGGGGGCCATATTAATGGTTCCATCAATATTCCATTAGACCAATTATCAGGTAATCTTGGGAAAATAAAAAACAAAAATCAAGTGATCATAACCTGCTGTGCATCCGGTATGAGAAGCGCATCAGCAAGAAACATACTGAAAGCAAATGGATACACAGAAGTGTACAATGGCGGCGGATGGATTAGTCTCGAAAATAAATTATAAAGACTATCCTCTTGCTACATTGTAAAGATCGTACCAGTCTTGACGATCCAGATCGATAGAAAATGCATTGGCAATATTGCGAATGCGTTTTTCATCGGTAGTACCGATCAGTGGTAACGCTCCCAGTTTAACCAACCATGCTACAGCAATAGATTCAATATCTGCATTATATTTCGGAGAAAGTTCTTCCAGTTTTGCTCTAACCCATAATGGCACTCTATCTGTGCTATCCGCAATTTTACCCTCGGCCAAAGGTGCCGTTGCTAAAGGACGCATATACTTTTGTTTGATATAGTCTATCTGACCATTATCCAAAGCTTGCGTATTTAATAAGTTCAGTTCAATATGATTGGTTACAATCGGAGATTTTAAATAAGAGCTTAGTAGTTGATGTTGAAAAACTGAAAAATTCACCACACCAATATTCCTGATCTTACCGGAGTCTTTTAATTTCTGCAAAGTCAATGCAGTTGCTTCCAGATCAGAAATAGGATCAAGATTATTTAATAAAAAAACATCGATATAATCTGTACGAAAATTCTTTAATGAATTGTCCAAACTCTTAATGATATGCTCACTTGATGTATCGTAATGTTTTATACGAATATCCGGTTTACTTGTATGCGGTATTTTTTCGCCGCATTTTGTAAACAAAACAAGATCTTCTCTCTTGATGCTTTTACTTGCAATTACTTTCCCAAATAATTCTTCACATTGATAACCACCATAAGTATCTGCATGATCAAAAGTATTGATCCCTAATTCCAAACAAAGATTGATGATAGACTCCATTTTATCAGCAGACAATTCTTTCTCTGTCCATCTGTAAAAACCATAAATAGCTTCAGAAACTTTCGGGCCGGAATCACTTAAATATATTTTATTCATTTCTCTTATTTTTCTTGTAATATAAAGATAACACTGTTTTAAATGGATTTTTAAAAAGACCGATAATAAATTTAACCTAAATTTTAAATGTAAATCTACTACTTCGTCTTTTTTCTTAAATCGAGGTTATGGAAATAAAACAACCGAGCTACGCTATTACTTTTATACTTGTTACCTGCAGGCAATTGTTGAAAAAGATTCATATATCCAAACTGCAGGTTATCATGTTTATTTAAATGATATGCAAACCCTGCAAAAAACCTGTTTTGATCGAAATAATTATAAACGATCTGCTTGCCAAAGTTTACATGTATTTCATTATTCAAAACAAAAGAGAACGTATTTGGCTGAAACTTATTTTTGCTTAAGGGAAATTGCGCCAAAATATTATACCGCAGTCTCCAATTAAAATTATAGCCATCTGCCAACTCAGTATTATTCAAAATGTTTCGTCTATATCTTTCTTCCAATCGAAACCACTGCATTAACCGCAATTTCGGATATTTCGTATGCCATTGAATCTGTTGCCATGGACGGTGCTCAGGCTGAGCAATTGTCCTGGCTCCTTCGGGATAGCTAGTTATATAAGCATAGCCTGCAGTTAGCTTAGCCTCTTCTGTTAAATAGTACGTCAGTCCTACCCTTGCAATAGACTGAGAAAAATTATCTACAAAATCTTCTTTAGTACGCAATTGCAAATCTGTCCATACACCCCACTTATTACTCAATCTTGTTTGGTTCAAATAACCTAACCAAATTTGATTGTCCTTTGTTGTTGCTTTTGTTTGAGCTAAGCTGTTATTTATCGTTCCGACAAATAATATCAGCAATAAAAAGTTGATTGTTTTCATAGCCAAATTTACATTGAAATAATAACTCCCGAACTCAAGCCATAACATTTCCTTTCCGTTTTTTTATGCCAACGCATTAATAAACATAATCCAGATATTTATTCTTAGCATCTCGGTAATAAATGATCAAAGCTACAGAGGCCACAGAAAGCAGCAAGAGTTTAGCTATCAAATATTCAGGAAAGAAAAACATAACGGAAACAAGGAGAAACGCTCGAAAAAGTTCTACCCTAAACACCCAAATTTTCTGTTCCATAATTGCACCGCAATTAATTAAGGTTACTATTACAAAAAGGGCATACATGGTTTTAAATAAAGTTGAGAATGTATGATCCAATGCAATGAATCCGAAAAGCGATGCCAATAGAAATAAGACTTGAAAGATCACGTATTTGTTCAACGGTTCATCTATTTTATCGGGAGCTTGTTTTACTCTAAAGAGTTTCTCTGCCTCGGCTCTTAAAGCAAGGTCAATTTTTTCGGGTTTACCAAAAACCACTTTCAATTTTTCCTTGAACGTTTTTTTTGTTCTTACAGCTAATATCATTTCAATAGCAAAATGAAAATGCTGCCATAAAAAACTGTATGATTTTAATGGTTTTGTTAACCCATAAACAATTTCTTCTTTGTCTTCTTCTTTTTGAAAAGTACCTAAGAGCTTATCCCAAATGATCAATACATCTCCATAATTTTTATCTAAATACTTTTCATTGCTTGCATGATGTACTCTATGATGCGATGGTGTAACTAAAATATATTCCAGTATTCCCAATTTACCGATCACCCTTGTATGAATGAAGAATGGATACAACCCATGTATCAACAACATACTTGTTATCATCTCTGCAGGAAAACCAATTAAAGGTAAAACAGCCCAAAAACAAGTACGAACCACAGCCTGAAGGACAGTTACTCTTGCAGAAACCGTATAATTGAAATCTTCACTTTGATGATGCACTTCATGCACCATCCACAATAAATTAATTTCATGTGCCAACCTATGATACCAATACCAGATAAAATCCGTCAGTAAAAAAATTAATATCCACCATGCAACATTTGATTTGATATGAAACAATCCGTATCTTTTTTGAATAGTATCATAAACGAAAAAGAAAAAGCCAGCGATCAAAACATCCAACAAACGTTCTGCAATACCAATACTAATGTTGGCAATAGAATTATGTAATTGAAAATAATCGTAGCCTTTTTTCTTAGCTACAAAATATTCCAATAGCATAAAGCCAACAAAAAGAGGGATTGCTAAAGCCAAATAATTGAAATGCATAAAAACGTTTGAAGTTGGAAGTTGGATGTTGGAAGTTGGAAGTTAAAAAGAGTTCAACTTCCAACATTCAACTTTAAACTTGTTAAACTAAAAGACGCCTCGGTTGGATTCGAACCAACGTTGAAGATTTTGCAGATCTTAGCCTTAAATCCGCTCGGCCACGAGGCTGTTTGGTTGTAAGTTGGAAGTTAGAGGTTAGAGGCTATGTACGCTCAACATCCAACTTCCAACATCCAACTTGTTATTTTAATAAGTATACCTTAAAGTAACACCATAAGTTCTTTGATCTCCAAGAACTGCACCTATCTGTCCGGCATTACCACCGGCAATTAATAATTGTTCGTAATAATTTTTATTGAACAAATTACGTCCCCAGATATAAGCTGATAAACCGTTAGTTCCTTTAAAACCAATTCTTCCATTCACTAAAGAATAACCATCAACATTCAAATAAGGAGATGGAGTTGCGGCCGAAGAAAAAGAACTACGGAAGAAACTTTCCACTGCTACAAAGAAATTACTTGGTTTACCCAAGAATGCAACCGGTGTTGTGAATTCGCCACCCAATGATCCGGACCATTTAGAAATACCCGGAAGAGTAGCTCCTGAAATATCTAAAAATGCAGAATCCAAATTACCTACTACAGTTTTTAAACCTGTTTTTTCCAATGGTAAAGGAGCATTTGTAAATTTAACATATTCGGCATCGGTATAAGATAAAGCTCCGGTAAATGAGAAATGCTTATTTGCTTTGTAACTTGCATCTAACTCAAAGCCTTTTACATTTACTTTTTCAGCATTTGCTATATAACCACGGTTAACACCCAATTGAGCTGACTGCACATTTGTTTGATAGTTCTTAATATCTGTATTATGGAAGGTTAAGTTCAAAATCAAATTATCAACTAATGTGGTCTTAACACCTAACTGAATACTCTTAACATCTTCCGGTTTAATAACCGCAACACTACTGTCTGGTCTGCCATTAGAAAGATTTGGTAAACCTGCCACATTAACCCCTACTGGTTTAAAGCTGGTAGAGTAAGTTGCAAAAGCATTGATACGTTTGCTAGGTTTGTAAGCAAGCGTTAACTGATAAGTAAAGTTATTTTCACTTGCATATGCTGTATATGCCTGATTTGTATACACACCATTTTTAAATCCTTGCAATGTTGTTTTTTGTGCAGTTGTACCGGCATAAGTAGCCGTATCTAAGCCCCCGTATGTAGTACGTTTGTAATTCACGTCTTTTTCATCATAGTTGTAACGTACACCTGGTAATACATGGAATTTATCTGTTAATTTCCAATCTACGTTAGCAAATATTGCAGCACTTTTTGATTTGATCGAAGCATTTGTTCTGATACCATAACCATCTAACAATCCTGGTGTCTTCCATAAACTACTTGTTGTATTTTGAGAAAAACGCCATTGATCTTTTCCCGACTCTTCGGTACCGGTAATTTTAACTTCCTGATCAATATAGAATACCCCAAATACTCCACTTACACTAGGAGAGAAATCACCTGCATAACGGAATTCTTGTGACCAGTTTTTATGCTTAGCAGGGTTTTGTGATTTTGCTAAGGCCTGCAAACCGGTAAAGTCTCTATCATTCGACGGATCCCAATTCCAGTAACGCCAAGCCGTAGTCGAAGTTAGTGTGCCCGAACCTATTTTACTATCAACATTCAATGATACACCACCAAGATCAGTATTTGAATTCCAAGGCACATCATGATCAATTTTACGATCAAAAGCATTGGTGCTTGGTAATTGATAGTTTAGTGCAGTAATGATCGAATCAAACTGACGGTAACCGGGGCGTTTTGTTGGAGCTACCCCTGCTACTACCTGAGCATAACCATCCGGACGCTGACGAGAATTGTCTCCACCTAATGTTATAGATGTTTTGTCAGACACTTTATACAATAACTGACCACGGAAACCGAGATTATTGATATCATTAGTCCGTTTTAATGTACGTACATTCTCTATCAAACCATCACGTTGTGTGCCAGAAAAAGAAAAACGTCCTGCAAGTCTTTTGCTTATCGGGCCTGTTATTGATGTTTTCGCCTGAACGTAGCCAAAGTTGCCATAACTTACTTCTAAAGTACCACCCGGCCTAAAATTTGGTTTACGTGATGTTATACTGATAGCACCTGCAGTTGTATTCTTACCATACAATGTTCCTTGCGGACCACGTAGAACTTCAATTTGATCAACATCAATAAAATCGAATGTGGCCGCGGCCGGACGGGCATAATATACACCGTCTACATAAATGCCTACGCCCGGATCAAGACCATCATTGGTCAATCCAAATGGAGAACCAAGTCCACGAATATTAACACCAGTATTACGTGGGTTAGATGTGTACAATTGAACTGATGGTATCAATTCTTTTACACGGTTAACGTTAAACGCACCGGCTTCTTCAGCCTGTTTCCCTGCTATTACAGTAATTGGAATGGGTACATCTTGTAAAACCTCTCTACGACGTCTGGATGTAATCACCACCGTATCCGTTTGGAACAACGCTTTCAATTGTATTACTACATTACTAATACCAACTGTATCTTTTATAATGAATAACAAAGGAGCATAGCCCACTGAAGTTATATTCAATTTAATCGGGAATGGCTGACTTACTTTAACCGAAAAATTACCGTCAGCATCGGCTTTCGTTCCTGCAGATGAGCCTTTGACAGTAATGGAAGCAGAAGGCACTCCTTCAAACTTCTCTCCAACAATACGACCGCTTATCTGCACCTGAGCCGATGCAAACAGCGGTATTAAAAATGCAAAAAATAAAATACTTCTTTTCATAATTGTGTTTTGATGATAAAAGTCTATTGTTTTAGTAGACTAAAAAATTAAAAAATATTTGTAAGATTGAATTACTCTATAAAAAGTCTATTATTTTGATAGACTAATTATTCAAAAAAATAGTTAATAGGAAAATAAAGTGTTAGAACAACATCGTTGTTTAGTAGATAGAACAAACATTTTAAAGTATTGATGTGTCATAATTTTTAATTTGTGTGCAAAGATAAGGGCATTTTTATTAGTCTACCAAATTAATAGACTTATTTTTTTTAAAATTATTTTAAAACAATTCCTTTAGTATAATGCCAAGCAACGCAGCGGCAATTATTATATAAGGTTCTTTAATTTTATTGTAATAGATCAACAAAAGGCCGGTAACAACAGCTATTACAGCGGTCGGAACATCTACAATACTTCTTGTAGCAATCACAATAACAGCACCCAACAACGCTCCTACTACTGCCGCTGTAATACCATCAACAAAAGCTTTTACTGATGTATTAGCAGCTATCTTTTTAAAATATGGTGCAGGTAATACTGTAAAAAGATAACAAGGCAAGAATGTTGCCAGTGCTGCTACCAATGCACCGGGGAAGCCAGCTATCAAATAGCCGATAAAGCCAACAGTAATTACTACAGGACCGGGAGTGATCATAGCCACAGCTACAGCGTCTAAAAACTCATGCTCTTTTAACCATTGGTTTTCTACTACTACCCCTGCATGCAAGAATGGAACAATTGCCAATCCACTGCCAAATACAAAGGCTCCTGCTTTTGTAAAGAAAATAGCTATCTTCATTAATACAGATGTATCGTAATTCCAAAAGCCTATTCCTAAAATAATGAATGAATTACTTGTTTTTTTGAAAGCCCATTTGGGTGGGGCTTTTATAAACATATACAACAAACCTGCAGCAACAAACAGTAAAATATTTTCCTGTTTTGTAATAACAGTTATCGCAGCGCCGGTAACAAAAAACAACCATAGCAACCAATTGGCTCTTAATGATTCAAGACTAAATTTTCCAATAGACTTGGTTGTTAGTTTATAAGTACTAATGACAATGATTCCAATAACGGCAGCCCCTACTCCATAAAATACAGCTTGCATCCAACTTAGCCCTCCATACAATTTGTAAATCATTCCTAACAATACTACCATAATAAAAGATGGAATAACAAAAGCCAATCCGGCTAACGTTGCGCCGATAAAACGATAATGTACAAAGCCCAGATAAATTCCAAGCTGTGCAGCCAAAGGGCCTGGAGCTAATTGCGCTAATGCTAATCCTTGTTTGTATTCATCCTCAGATATCCATTTTCTATTTTCAACAAGATCTTTATGCATATAACCTACTAATGCAACAGGACCGCCAAAGCCTGTGGTACCAAGCTTCAGAAAATATAAAACAAGCTGCTGTAAAGTATAATTGGGGCGAAGCTGATTCTGCATACAACTACTCTTCTACTAAATGTAATCATTAAAATGAGTGAACAATTGCTTTCGCAATGGTCTTTAATGTATCGAAACCAAAAGTCAATTTGATCAATGTATTTAAACTCAGAAAAATAATAAATGAACCAACAAATATCATTAGTGGCTTACGCCTAACCTTACGTACCAGATAAGCTGCAAACGGAGCTGCAAATACACCACCTATTATCAAACCTAATATCACCTGCCATAAGCCCGGCTCTAATCCTAAAAAAATTCCGAATATTATTGAACTTGAAAATGCAACAAAAAATTCAGATGCATTTACTGAACCGATAGTATACGTAACACTTCTACCTCTGCCCAATAAAGTAGATGTTACGATTGGGCCCCAACCACCACCACCTACGGCATCAAAAAAAGAGCCTACCAAAGCCAAAGGAGTTAATTTTGTTTTTTGTGGCTTTACAGGTTTCTTTTGAAGTGCTTTCCTAATTACTATAGCTCCTAAAACAAGTGTATAAAAAGTCACAAATGGTTTAAAATATTTTTGAAACTGATCTTCCGTAACATACCCTCCCTTTTCCAAAAGACTTAGTATAAGAGCTCCAGTTATCGAACCAATAATTCCCGGTATCACTAAACTTCTGAACAATTTCTTATTTACATTCTTTAGTCTAAAATGCGATATCCCCGATGCTCCGGTAGTAAACACTTCTGCTATATGTATGCTGGCACTACTTTGTGCAGGACCAACACCAAGGCTAGCAAGAAAAGCAGTACAGGTTGCACCATAGGCCATCCCCAGGGCACCATCTACCATTTGTGCAAATAACCCAACCAATAAATAAAACAGAAAACTCTTTGTTAAAAATGAGCTAAGTGTGTTGTACACCTTATTATGAGTTTCAGCAGAAGTTTGCGTAAATGTAATAATAGCTGTTGCTATCAAACCCAAAATAATAAGACTTATTATGAGCCATTTGATATATTTACTACGTCTATTCTCTTCATTGACCAGATCTATATATTGCTCCTGATGCTCCTCGGTAGCCGACGATTCTATAATATCATCAATAGGTGTATGTTCGTGCTGTGTCATATTATTTTAATTGAACCGACCAATTTCGGCTAAATGACTGCAAAGATACTTCTTTACATTAACCCACCAAATTAGTAGACTATTATTTTAAAAAATATTACTTTTTTTCAACTAAGCCTTTCGTAAGGTCGTTCAAATGGTCAACCTTCGCCTGAAAATCACCTGTTAGTGTGTTTCGTATTGCTTGAATATTATCTAATAGCTCGTCCAATTCATTAGGTAAAGCATCCTGAAGCACTTCCTTTAAACGCTTAGCAATTGTAGGCGATTTCCCATTCGTAGAAATCGCAATTTTTAAATTACCTTTTTGCACTACTGAGCTCAAATAAAAATCGCAGAGATCCGGTTTATCTGCCGCATTTACCAACAAACCTTTTTCATTGGCATCTTTTACTACCGCAGTACTAACAGCAACGTCATTTACTGCTGCAAAAACAAGATCAACCTCCTGCATATCAGTAACAGCATACGATTTTTCAATCAAGTTAATCGAAGGATAATTTCTGGCCAACGATTTGATCTCATCGCTGATTACTGTTGCAACCAACTTAATTTTTGTAGCAGGGGAATTTTGCAGTATGGCTGATAACTTTTCCATGCCAACATAACCGCCTCCAACTATTAGGATTCGGAGATGCTCTAACTTTAAAAAAACAGGAAACAAGTTATTTTTATCCATTGCTTTTATTTTTAAAAGAAATAGTTTTTTGAAAAAGCAATACGATATAATGTTGTGAACTTGAAGGTAATTTACTCCACATATACCCGGCTGTTAGTTGCGTTGTTTTACCGGTAGTAAAAATACCGGCAACCGATACCCTATTCTGCTGAAATAAAAAATTACCTTTTGCTAACTGACGCATATATTCTTCTCCTATCTGGAGCTTTATTTTTTCTGTCAAATCCTGAACCAATGCTACACGGTATCTTAAACGCAATGCATTGTAGGCATCAGCCTTACTGGTAGCTTCAAAAAAACGTTCTTCCGGACGAAAGCGATTCAATAACAACAGGTTTTTGTTTAGACGAGTTTCCAAAAGTACTTCTTGCCACAATCTATATTCAGATCCAAATTCATGCACATCCTTATCAATTGCCAAACGATTATTAAATAATGCAACCCCGGCCGAAGCACTCCATTTATTATTGATGATTCTTTTTACCGCAGTTCTAAACGTATATTGATTAGCAGAAGATGAAATACTAATGGTTCTGTAGCTAACATCACTGATCCAATGCCATTTATCATTCACTTTTGCAACCAATTGCAATGCATCCCAGGTAAATAATTGATTGTTCTGCCCTACACTGAATTTTATGGTAAATAAAAATATTAATAGCAATAATTTCTTCATCATACTAAAAAGTACAAAGTCAAGCTTTAAAACTTGACTTTGTATATCATTTATTTTACTAATTGTTTTCGAATGGTAAAATCACCGAAGGTTTCACCCTTGTTCCTTTCAGCTTTGTATAATCCAAACAAACTATCCATTTCAGTTAGCAATTCTGTCTCATTCAAACTTTCTTTATACTTTTTATTCAAACGCAGACCTTCATTATCACCTCCAATGTGTAAATTATATCTGCCCGGGTGTGTACCAATAAAACCAATTTCTGATGCTGCAGATCTGCCACAACCATTCGGGCAACCTGTCATACGAACGATCAGTTCTTGATCAGCAATCCCATGCTTTTCTAATAATGGCTCCATTTTAGAGATCATTTCAGGCATATAGCGTTGAGCTTCCGCCAATGCTAAAGGACAAGTAGGTAAAGCCACACAAGCAATTGCATTTTTGCGAACCAAAGACGCACTCTCTGTATGTTCAATTATCTTGAATTTGCGAAGCACTTCTTCAATCGCTGCTTTATCTTTATCTGCCACATCACTGATAATAATATTTTGTGTAGCAGTAAACATAAAATTAGATTTGTTCAATTTTGCTACTTCAAGCAAAGCTGTTTTCAAAGCAACTTTTTCATCATCCAATACTCTTCCATTTTCTACAAAAACGGTATAATACCATAAACCTTTATTACTTTTTGTCCATCCGTAAATATCCTTTCTTTCGGTAAATTCAAATGGTTTTGCCGGTGCTAATTTGAAACCAATACGTGCCTCAACTTCTTCTTTGAACTTATCAACCCCTAATTTATCTACCGTATATTTTAAACGAGCCAGTTTACGATCCGTACGATTCCCAAAATCTCTTTGTACAGTAAGAATTTCATAGATCGTTCTTAATGTCTTTTCTTCTGTATCAGTAAAACCAATAACTGTTGCCAATCTTGCATACGTTTCTGCATTACCGTGAGTTGCAGATAAACCACCACCAATAGCAATGTTAAAACCTATCAGCTTATCATTCTCTACAATTGCTACCAAGCCGATATCATTAATAAACACATCCGAATCATTGTTTGGCGGAATTGCAATACCTATTTTAAATTTTCTTGGGAGGTAATGTTTTTGATATAAAGGATCTTCTTCTTCCTTTTTATCTACGATCATTTCATTGTCAACCCAAATTTGATAATACGCTTTTGTTTTAGGCATCAATAAGTTACTGATCTTATCTGCATACGCAAACACTTCTTCATGCACAGTAGATAAAGCCGGATTAGATGCGCAGGTAACATTGCGATTAACATCACCGCAAGTTGCAATAGAATCGAGATGAGCTGTATTAAATGCCTGAATGGTTGGCTTTATTTTTGATTTATATAATCCATGCAACTGAATTGTTTCACGAGTAGTAATTTTAATTACACCAGTAGAATTTTCATTCGCAATATTATTACATGCTATCCATTTTTCAGAACTGATCAAACCTCCCGGTAAACGTAAACGGATCATGAATGAGTACAAACGATCTAATTTCTTTGCAGCTCTCTCCTCTCTTCTATCCCTATCATCCTGCTCGTACATGCCATGAAATTTGATCAAGGCTTTATCATCTTCACGGATCGCTCCTGTAATTTCATCCAGCAAACTTTCTTTGATGGTACCACGAAGTCCATCACTTGCTACTTTAATTCCTTCTATCGCCGTTAATTTTTTCTCTGCCATTTCAATTCAAAATTTAAAATTCAAAATTTAAAACAAGTCTAATAAACATCCTTCTCATACCTACCCTCTTCCTTCATCTGCTCTAGATATGCTTTCGCTTCTTCAATTGTTTTTTTACCGTATTGTTCTATAATGTGCAACAATGCATTTTCAACATCAACACTCATCGGATCTTTTTTACCACAGATATAGAAAGACGCTCCACCTATGATCCACTCGTATAGCGACTCCCCATGCTCTAACATTCTATGCTGTACATAGATCTTTTCTTTTTGATCTCTTGAGAATGCAACATTTATTTTAGTCAGTACACCTGTTTCATTCCAGTTCTGCATTTCCGTTTGATACAAAAAATCGGAAGCAAAATGTTGTTCACCGAAGAACAACCAGTTTCTTCCTGTTGCGCCGGTTGCATCTCTTTCAGCTAGGAAAGAACGGAACGCCGCAATACCTGTACCAGGCCCAACCATAATGATATCTTTATTATCAGCCGGTAAACGGAAACGTTTGTTTGGTTGAACAAAGAAATTTTGTTTTCCGTTTACTTTTAGTTTGCTCAAATAATCAGAGCATAAACCAAAACGTTTCTGGCCGTCCTTTTCATACACATCTTTCGCAACGATAATGTGTACTTCACCTTCGTGTGCTTTTGGTGAAGAAGCAATGGTGTACAATCTTGGAGAGATCGCATTCAAACCTACCAATATCTCTTCAAATTGAGATGGCACTTTTACCGGGTAATTTCTTACAAGATCTAACAGATCATATCTGCCGGCTGGAATATCATGCCCCGTTGCATCCGCATATTGCTTGACCAATCTTTCTGTAAGATGAATTATATTTATTTTACGTTTTAATAATTCGTAAATGGTGAATTTCTCTTTCTTAAATTCCAGCGATTTATTACCATCGACATTTGTCTTAGCAATAATATCGGTAACAATTTGTGAGTCATTTTCAGGAACTATGCCAATAGAATCACCACAGGTATATTCTATACCTTCAGCTTCAATTTCTATATGATAGGTTTCCTTATTAGAGCCTCTATCATTCAGATCTATATTTTTTGTAACTATTCCTGTGTAGGCAGCCTTACCTACTTTTTTAGCTGCAGGTGTTGCATGGCCGTTAGCGGATGCAGCCGGTGCTGCTGCAGGCTTTTCATTTAATGCTGCTAATACTTTATCAAACCAACCATTAGCATCAGCTTCATATTCTACATCGCATTTTTGAATAGGAACAATTCTTTTGCCTCCTAATTTTTCAAATTTCTGATCGATGTTTTCACCCACGTTACAAAACAATGGATACGATGTATCTCCTAAAGCCAATACACTGTATTTCATTTTAGCAACAGAAAAATTTCCTGCTTCAATATGATCATAAAATTTCTTTGCAGCATCAGGTGCTTCTCCATCGCCATGGGTGCTCATCAACACAAAAAAATATTCTTCTTTGGGAAGATCCGTTAATTTGTATTGATCTGCGCCAAACACTTTTGCGTTGATGCCATTCTTTTTTGCTTTGGCAGCGAATTGAGTAGCCAACGCCTTTGAGTTACCTGTTTCTGTACCGTAAACGATCGTGATCCTATTTACTGACGGAGTACCCGCTGCAACGGCAACACCATTGGTTTGTGTATGAGTAGACACTACCCCATTCAAATAACCATTCAACCACAACAATTCTTCCTTGCTTGCTGTGCTGATCAAATCTTGTACAATCTTTAATTTTGCTTCAGGTAACATTATCCTTTTTTTGTTATAATTTATTTTTAAGAAACTTTCTTTATCTCTTCGGCTGCGCTACTGTCTATCTTTCCTACCGGTTTAAAATAATACTCTTTACTATTGCTATTTTCTATCCATGAAAATTGTTGATGCAGTTCTACAACTTTACCAATAATGATCAATGATGGAGAAATAAAAGTCTGACCTTTCATTTTTTCTGCATAATCATACAAATTGATCACATGAACAGTTTGAAATGGTGTTGTTGCTTGTTCTACAACTGCTAACAACTTATCTTTTGCGATTCCATTTGCTGTTAAATTGGTAACAACATCATTCAATGTTTCACTGCTCATATAAAACACCAATGTATCCGTCGTCTTTGCCAATTCACCCCAGTACTCATTGGTAACAATATCAGATTTATATAAGGTCAAGAATCTTACTGCTGTTGAATGCCCTCTTGCCGTTAAGGGAATACCAGCATAAGCTGCAGCGCCTAAAGCGGCCGTAATACCCGGAACAACTTCGTACGGAATCTTATTTTTAACACACACTTCCAGTTCATCCAAAACATTGGAAAAAATAGAAACATCTCCTCCTTTCAAACGCACGACCAATTTTCCCTGAGCAGCATATTCAGCGATGTACGCATTAATACTTTCCTGGGGTGTAGAGTAACCTCTTCTGCATTGCTTACCAACATATATCACTTCGGCATCTTTTCTTACATGCTGATTTACAATTTCCGAACTAACCAATCTGTCAGTCAACACAACATCAGCCTGCTGCAAAAAGCGTACAGCCTTTAACGTTATAAGCTCGGGGTCACCCGGTCCTGCGCCTATTAGTATAACTTTTCCTGTTGTGTTGGTTATCATTATTTGTTAATGCTTTCGTCAGTGAAAAGTGAAAAATGAAAAGTGAAAAATCTAAAGAGATTTCAAACTAATAGCATTTTTAATTTTTCATTTTTAGTTTTTAATTAAAAAAGTCCCTCAATTGAAAGGTATCTTTCCCCAGTATCATAGTTAAATGTCAATACTTTTGAACCCTTAGGCAATTCAGTTAATTTCTTAGCAACTGCTGCCAATGAAGCACCGGTAGATACCCCTACAAGAATACCTTCTTCTTTCGCAATTCTTTGTGCGTAAGCATATGCTTCGTCTTTGCTTACTTGTATGATACCATCTAATATTCCTGTGTTTAAAATTGAAGGAACAAATCCTGCACCAATACCTTGTATTGGGTGCGGAGATGGAGCTCCACCACTTAATACAGGAGACAATTCCGGCTCTACTGCAAATACTTTTAGTTTTGGAAATTTAGCTTTCAAAATTTCTGCAACACCAGTAATATGTCCGCCGGTACCAACACCTGTGATGATAGCATCTAGGCCATCAGGAAAATCAGCTGCAATTTCTAACGCTGTTGTTTTTCTATGCACTTCACTGTTTGCAGGATTATCAAATTGCTGCGGCATCCAACCTCCGGGTGTAGACGCAACCAATTCGCTTGCTTTTTCAATCGCACCTTTCATACCTTTTTCTCTCGGCGTCAAAACAAATTCAGCTCCATATAAAGCCATCAATCTTCTACGTTCGATACTCATACTCTCCGGCATTACTAAAATTATTTTATACCCTTTTACAGCAGCAACCAATGCCAACCCAATTCCTGTATTACCGGATGTTGGTTCAATGATAACGCTATCTTTATTTAAGATACCTTTTGCTTCAGCATCTTCGATCATTGCCAATGCAATACGATCTTTGATACTTGCTCCGGGATTATTTCTTTCTAATTTGATCCACACTTCGTGACTATCCCCAAATAAATTGTTGATGCGTACATGTGGCGTGTTACCAATTGTTGCTAAAATGTTATTTGCTTTCATTCTAAAAGTTTTATGTTTAAGTTGTGAATTCTGATTTTATATAACAAAATTTGATGGGTCTGGCATTGGGTTTTTATCTCTAACAGTCACTTCACTTTTTTGATAAACAACCGAATTAGATGGAACACTATTTGTCAACCACACATTACCACCGATCACACTATCGTGCCCCACAACTGTTGCACCACCTAAAATTGTTGCTCCACTATATATAATTACATTGTCCTCAATTGTTGGATGACGTTTTGTTCTGGCTAGTTCTTTCGCTACATTCAATGCACCTAAAGTAACCCCTTGATATATTTTTACATTGTTACCAATGATCGTTGTGCCACCAATTACAATTCCTGTTCCATGATCAATAAAGAAAGACTCCCCTATTATCGCTGCAGGATGAATATCAATACCTGTAATACTATGAGCATATTCTCCCAATAAACGTGGTAATGTCTTGATGCCTTGCTTATGTAACTGATGAGCTATACGATAAATTGCAATGGCATAAATACCAGGATACGCCGCCATCACTTCTTCAATACTTTCAGCAGCAGGATCAAAATTCACTACCGCATCTGCATCTTTTTTTACATTGTGATAAATATCATTCAATGAATCAAAAAATGTTTCTACTTCTGTTGTAACTGTGCTTTTATTACCAATGAAAAATTCAAGTAAACTCGTTAACTGATCCTGCAACACCTGATATTTCACCGTCAATACCTGCTCGACATCTCCGGGAATTTGATTCCCACAGCCAAACAAAAATTGAAACAGATCATCCGCAAAAGCATGCGACTGTTTTTTGTCGGGTATTTTATTACCACAAATTTTACTTTGTGCTACAATTGCCGCTATGAGTTTTTGATCTGCCATTTTCTTAAAGTTATAAGTCGTAAGTTTTAAGTTATAAGTAAAATAGAGCCCTTCGACTTAATACTTATTAGTTAGAACTTAAAAATCGTTATTGTATCATACAAGCCCCAACAGTTACATGACTTGTTTCATCTATTAAAATTGCTCCGCCATTTACCCTTAACTTTTTATACGAATCAAAAGGTATTGGTGATGCTGTTTTTATTTTCACTTTGATTATATCATTCAGTTGTGCTTGCTCAGGGGCCGGTTCTTGCAACAAAGAATTTACATCCAACTTATATTCTATCTCCTTTACAATTGCTCTTACTGTACGACTGTTGATCTGTAAAGTATATTTGTTGCCAGGCACCAATGGCTTATTGCCCATCCAACACAACAACGCATCCACTTCATTTTCTACAGACGGCTGGTTCTCTTTTTTAACGATAACATCTCCACGGCTTACATCCACATCATCTTTTAAATGCAATACAACACTTTGGGGAGCAAAAGCTTCTTCAACCTCTTTGCCACCAATTTCTATTGCGCTGATCGTGCTTGCTAAACCTGATGGTTGCACAATAACTGAATCTCCTTTTTTATAAACGCCGCTGATTACTCTACCTGCATAACCCCTGTAATCATGCAATTCTTCTGTTTGCGGACGAATTACGTATTGTACAGGAAATCTTGCATCGGTATAATTGATATCATTTTCTATTTCTACACTTTCTAAAATATCTAACAAACAAGCACCTTCATACCAGTTTATCTTATCCGATTTTTCTACGATATTATCTCCGTTCAGGGCACTGATAGGAATGTATTTTATATCTTTCAAGCCCAACGTTTCTGCTACTTTTGAATATTCTATTACGATGTTATTAAACACATCTTGCGAATATTCAACCAAGTCCATTTTATTGATTGCCACAACAACATGTGGAATATTCAACAACGAAGCTATGATAGAATGACGGCGGGTTTGCTCTATCACACCATGTCTTGCATCTACCAAAATAATTGCCAGATCTGAATTAGACGCTCCTGTTACCATGTTACGGGTATATTGAATATGCCCCGGCGCATCTGCAATAATGAACTTACGCTTTGGTGTGCTGAAATATTTATATGCCACATCAATCGTGATACCTTGCTCTCTTTCGGCACGTAACCCATCTGTCAATAAAGCAAGATCGATCTCTCCCTCTTCCTTATTCTTACTTTGTTTTTCGATCGCTTCCAAATGATCGATCATGATCGATTTACTATCGTACAATAAACGACCGATCAATGTACTTTTTCCGTCATCAACACTTCCTGCAGTAATAAATCTTAAAATATCCATTTCTAATTAATTTGTTAATTTGATTATATTCAAATGTGCTCATGTGCTGATATGCTAATTTTTTAGTGACAAACAGCCTTATTCCATCGACCATCAGCACATTAGCTTATCAGCACATCAATTAAAAGTATCCACCCTTCTTTCTATCTTCCATAGCCGCTTCACTCACTCTGTCGTCAATCCTTGTTTCACCACGTTCGCTGGTTTTTGTTGCAATGATCTCTGTGATGATATCATCAATAGTTGATGCATCAGATTCTACCGCCGCTGTACAAGTCATATCACCTACAGTTCTATATCTTACTTTTTTAATAGAGATCACGTCATCCGGATCTTTCTGCATAAACTCAGATGTTGCAACCAATTGACCTTGCCATTCCAACACTTCTCTGTTGTGTGCAAAGTAGATAGATGGTAATGCAATATTTTCTCTACGGATATAATTCCAGATATCCAGTTCTGTCCAGTTACTGATCGGAAACACACGAACATTCTCTCCTTTATCGATTTTACCATTATAGGTGTTCCATAATTCCGGTCTTTGTAATTTAGGATCCCACTGACCAAATTCGTTTCTTACAGAAAACACTCTTTCTTTCGCTCTGGCTTTTTCTTCATCACGCCTTGCTCCACCAATACAAGCATCAAACTTAAATTCTTCGATCGTATCTAATAAAGTATAAGTCTGTAAAGCATTACGACTTGCAAACTTTCCCTTTTGCTCTGTCAGATTTTTTTCTCTGATCGTATCGCCTACATTTCTAACGATTAATTTTTCACCTAATTCAGCAGCCAGATTATCTCTGAAATCCAATGCTTCCTGAAAGTTGTGACCGGTATCAATATGCACCAACGGAAAAGGAAATTTTCCCGGACGAAAAGCTTTCAATGCAAGGTGTACCAACACGATTGAATCTTTACCGCCTGAAAACAACAATGCAGGACGTTCAAACTGCCCTGCTACTTCTCTGAAAATGTGGATCGATTCTGACTCCAACTGATCCAAATAGTCTAAACTGTATTTACTCATTACTTATTGTTTATGTTCATGGTCGATGGTGAAAAGTCATAGAAACACATATGTACCACCAACAATGAACTATTTTTTACTATTTATGTTCATGCAAACCACATTCCTTTTTATCTGCATCTTCCCACCACCATCTTCCTGCTCTGAAATCCTCTCCGGGTTTTACTGCTCTTGTACAAGGAGCACAACCGATGCTTACAAAACCTTTATCATGTAAAGGATTGTAAGGAACACTATTGTCATTGATATATTGTTTCGTTTGTTCTGTTGTCCAATGCAGGATCGGATGATATTTAATGATCTGATTGCTTTCATCCCATTCAATCATTGGTAAGTCGTGCCTGTCTGCAGAATGCTCCGCTCTTAAACCGGTGATCCAGATTGCATTACCGGCCAAAGCTCTTTTCAAAGGTTCTACTTTACGAATACCGCAACAACCTTTTCTGTTTTCTACAGATTCGTAGAAAGAATTGGGCCCTTTTTCTTCAATGAATTTTTGCAACGCCTCCGCGTTGGGATAATATGCCTTTATATTCGTTCCGTATTTTGCATTGGTACTGCTCCAGACAGAATAGGTTTCGGCAAACATCCTTCCGGTATCCAGCGTAAATATTTTGATCGGTAGATTATTACTCAATATCTCATGAGTGATGGCCTGGTCTTCGTAACTGAAGCTTGAAGAAAAAGTTACCTGTCCAGGATATTTTTTTGTAAGTAATTCCAAAAATTCATTTATCTTTAGTCCACCAAGTTGATGGACTAATTCAGAAATGTCGTTTTTAAGTATATGATTCATTTTAATAATTAATTGAAAATTAGCTAATTATGCAGATGTCATGTTTCGAAAGGCAACATTGACGCATACTTGATGAAAAGATAAAATTAGCCATAGTTGATTGTCTACTTAAATGGGGGACAAAGGTACTATAGAATGTTCAAATGAGGAAATATATTTGCCCATGCAGCTGAGCTATTTCCTCATGGCTTTATATATTTTGATAGCACTCATAAGGAGGATCATTGTCAACGCTAGCCCTACCGTGCCCCAAAGCAGACTTATGCTTTGTTTTACCACTACCAGCATTACAATACTGATCAGAAAAATAGTGGCAACCTCATTCCATATACGTAATTGAGTTGATGAGTACTTGAACACCCCCTTCATTTGCTGAATATATATCTTATGTAAAGAAAAATGATATACGTAGAGCCCTGCTACAAAAGCCAGTTTTACCATAAGCCATTGAGGAAATACGCCATATAAATAAAACATCCAGCCGCCAAAAATCAGCGTAAGAATAGCCGAAGGAAATGTGATACCTAGCCAAAGCCGCTTGATCATTATATTGAACTGGTTGCGTAGAATATTCTTTTCTACTTCAGCCTTATCCCCTGCTTCTGTATTGTATATGAATAATCGAACAATGTAAAACATTCCGCTGAACCATGTTACAATAAAAATAATATGCAATGCTTTTACGTATTCGTACATGATTAATCTTTTAAGATCATTCTATCGTTTCCAGCCACAAATTCATTCTCCCATTTTTTTAAAGTAGAAACCCAGGATGGAATTGTATTGATACAAGGTATCATTTGATAAAATTCGCCACCTGCTTCAATAAAAGATTCCCGGCCTCTTTCTTCGATCTCTTCCAAAGTTTCTAAACAATCGCTTACAAAAGCCGGACAAAGGATCAATAATTTTTTGATACCTTCTTTGGGCATTTCTTCTAAACGTATATCCGTAAAAGGCTCTAGCCAGCCTTTTCCTAATCTTGATTGAAAAGAGATACTGTATTTATCTTTTGAAACACCCAATTTTTCTGTTACCAGCCTCGTTGTTTCAAAGCATTGATGGCGATAACATTCAGCATGTGCCGACGAAGCTATCTCACAACAATTCTCTACTTTCAAACAATGGCAACCTGTTTTATCGGTTTTCATTAAATGCCTTCCCGGCACACCATGATAGCTGAATAAAATATGATCATATTCCTGATCAAGATATGGACGCATTCTATCGGCTAGTGCATTGATATAATCAACATCATTGTAAAAAGGCTTAATAAATTTCAACTTAAATGAATACCCATTTTCTTTATGTATCTCCTTTGTGTATTCAACAGCTGTTTCGTAAGATGACATTGCATAATGTGGATACAGCGGAACTGCCAACACTTCTTCCAGATCAGGAGAATTTTTAAGCAAATTATCGAAAGCAGCTTTAGGTGTGGGGTTGCCATAACGCATACCGATCTCGATAGGCGTATCAACCAATTCCTGTAATGCAGATTGTAGTTGTTTTGTAAGTACAACCAAAGGAGAACCTTCTTTAGTCCATATGGTTTTATACGCTTCCGCAGATTTTGGAGCCCTAAACGGAACGATGATTCCTTTTACCAATAAAAGCCTTGCCAGATAAGACTTATCGATCACTCTTTCATCCATCAAAAACTGGTTAAGATATTTTTTTACATCTTTCACATCAGTAGAATCCGGAGAACCCAGATTCATCAAAACAATTCCTTTTTTTGCCATGTACTTACTTTAAAATCACACAAAAGTAATCAAGCAATAAATACAAATTAAGAATTAACCATTTTCGGCACGAAATGACAATTGAGTGACAAAAAAAATAAGGTATCCTAGCTGTTGAGATTTACCTTTGCACCGATTCGAAAAACGCTTTGATGGGAGGAAATCATTTAACAGACTTACATAACTTTTTTATAGTTGGTATTAACTATAAAAAATCCGACACATTACTAAGAGGTCGGTTTGCTGTTTCGACCGATCAATACGAATCGATTTTACAAATTGCTCCACAAAAAAACCTCGCTGAATTATTCGTTATTTCAACTTGCAATCGCACAGAAGTGTATGGTATTACTAACTCCGCTGAAGAATTAATGGAAGTGCTTTGTAGTGTAACAACAGGATCAATTGAAGAACTAAAAAAAGCGGCTTATATCAAAAAAGGGTTTGATGCTGTACAACATTTGTTTTTTGTTACAGCCGGTTTGGATTCACAGATATTAGGCGATTATGAAATCGTGGGACAAATGAAAACTGCTATCCGCTTTGCAAAAGAAAGAGGTTTTATCGGCAGCCACCTGGAAAGAATTACCAACAGTGCCTTACAATCATCCAAAGAAATAAAAACAACTACTGAATTAAGCGGAGGAACCATCTCTGTTTCATTCGCAGCCATTCAATATTTAAGCAACACAATAAAAGACATCAGCAATAAAAAGATTTTAGTTGTTGGTATCGGTAAGATAGGCGGTAATACTTGCAAGAACATTGTAGATTATTTACAAACTACCAACGTCACCTTGGTCAACAGGTCTGATGAAAAAGCTGCAGCATTGGCAAAGGAATTGAATTTAAAATATGTTCCATTCATTGAACTTCAACAACAAATTAAATCGGCTGATATTATTTTAGTATCTACCCATGCAACAACTCCAATTCTTACCAAACAACATTTAGCAGGTTTAGAGGATAAAATACTGATCGATCTTTCAATACCAAACAATGTAGATCCGGAAGCGGCTACTTTACCAAATGTTACTTTGATCAATGTAGATGATCTCAGTAAACTGAAAGACGAAACTTTAAATAAAAGAAAGGCCGAAGTTCCTAAAGCTAAATCGATCATTACACATCATATCACTGAATTAAAAGCATGGTATAAAATGCGTAGTCATGTACCTGTTTTAAAAGCAGTAAAAACTAAACTGATCAATATGCATGATTGTGAACTCTTCACAACTGCATCTACGATTGAAAATAAAGAACACAATCCTGAACATGTTCAAAAAGTCATCAATGTAATGGCTACTAAATTGCGCCAGCAAAATACCAAGGGTTGCCAATACATTGAAGCTATCAATGATTATATCACGGTCAGCAACAACTCCTGATCCATGGAAAAGATCATCCGCATAGGCACGAGAGAAAGTCAATTGGCTGTTTGGCAAGCAAGTCTTGTTAAAGAACAATTGTTTATGCATGGCTTTAAAAGCGAATTGGTTTACATAAAAAGTGAAGGTGATATAGACCTTTCTACACCACTATATGAAATTGGTGTGCAGGGGATTTTTACTAAATCGCTGGATATTGCTCTTTTAAACGGTACAATAGATATTGCTGTACATTCCATGAAAGATGTGCCAACACAATTAGCGAAAGGAGTTGTACAGGCAGCAGTTTTATCAAGAGGCAATTATAAAGACATTCTTGTTTATAAGGATGATAAAACTTTTTTAGAAAACAACCTAAGCGATGCGATTGTTGCCACAAGCAGTTTGAGAAGAAAAGCACAATGGTTGAATAAATATCCAAACCATCAGATAGAAAATTTACGTGGTAATGTAAATACACGTTTGAAAAAAGTAGCTGAAAGCAGCTGGAATGGAGCCATCTTTGCAGCAGCAGGCGTAGAAAGGATTTCAGTACGTCCGGAAAATTCAGTTGACCTTGATTGGATGTTACCGGCACCGGCACAGGGTGCGATTATGATTGCTTGCAAAGAAAATGATACGTATAGTTTTGATGCCTGTCATTTACTAAATGACAAAGCAACATCAATATGTACAAAAATTGAAAGAGACTTTTTGAGAGCATTATTAGGTGGCTGCTCCACCCCAATTGCTGCTATAGCCAAATTAGAAAATGATCAAATTATTTTTGAAGGAAATATTTTGACATTAGATGGAAAAGAAAAAGCAAGTGTATCATTGAGTATTAACGCAGATGATAAAAATATCAATGACTTTGGAAAATATGCTGCTGAAGAATTACTCTTAAACGGCGGCTCTGAAATTGTGATAGCAATAAAGAATGCAACAAAATAATATCACCATATTATCTACCCGTCCTTTAGATAAGGAATCAGTTGCGGCAGCAAATGCAAATGGTATTGCTGTAGATGAGATCTCATTTATTGAAACTACCAGTAACCTTTCTACTGAAACTGTAGAAATTATCAAAGCTGTAATTTATTCAGATGCTAGTGTTGTTTTTACGAGTATGAATGCGGTAGAAGCTGTTGCAACGCAATTACACGATGCCCAACCTGAATGGGACGTATATTCTATTGGCAATACTACTAAAATCTTAATTAATAAATATTTTCCAAAAGCTACTATTCAGGCTGATGCTGAAAGTGCATTAGCATTAGCAGATAAAATAATAGAAGCAAAAAAAACATACAATGTGATATTTTTCTGCGGAGATAACAGAAGAGATGAACTTCCCCAAAAATTGGCAGAAAACAATATAATAGTTACTGAAGTGGAAGTATATAATACAATACAAACAAATCATACAATAAATAAAACCTACGATGGTATTTTGTTTTTTAGTCCGAGTGCCGTAGAAAGTTTTTTTAAAACAAATACATTAACTCCTGCTACTACCATTTTTGCAATTGGCTCCACAACTGCAACAACTGCAAAACAATTTTCATCGAACAAAATCATAGTGAGTGATGTTGCCAGTAAAGACAAATTACTGGACAAAGCCATTCAAGTTTTAACCAACATCATTCATCAATAAACAAACAATGCTGCAAAACGATCTATTATTAAGAACATTAAGAGGAGAAAAAACAGAACGTGTACCCGTATGGATGATGCGCCAGGCAGGAAGATACTTACCCGAGTACATGGTATTGAGAGAAAAGTACGGTTTCTTTGAAAGATGCCAAACTCCCGAATTAGCTTGTGCAATAACCATTCAGCCTATTGATATCATTGGCGTGGATGCAGCTATTTTATTTTCAGATATTTTAGTGGTGCCACAAGCAATGGGGTTGGAAGTGCAATTAATAGAAAGCAAGGGCCCTGTTCTACCCGACCCTATCAAATCATTAAGCGATCTATCACGTGTACGCATACCCGATGTAAATGAAAGTTTAGGATATGTATTCGATGCCATCAAACTAACCAAGAAAGAATTAAATAATCGTGTGCCATTGATTGGCTTTGCCGGTGCCCCATGGACCTTACTTTGTTATATGGTTGAAGGTAAAGGCTCAAAGACTTTTGATAAAGCAAAAGCATTTTGCTACACACAACCAGAAGCTGCACATCAGTTATTGCAAATGATCACTGATACTACCATCGCTTATTTAAAAGGACAGATAGCTGCAGGTGCAGATACTGTGCAGGTTTTCGATAGCTGGGGCGGCCTTTTAGGCCCGGATGATTTTGAGAATTTTTCATTGAAATATATTCGTCAAATCGTTGCAGCATTAAAAGATACAGTTCCTGTAATTGTATTTGCAAAAGGTGCATGGTATAGTTTGGATGCAATGGCTGCAACAGGTGCCGCCGCATTGGGTATCGATTGGTGTATCACTCCTGCAAAGGCAAGAGAGATAGCTGGAAACAATATTGTACTACAGGGAAATTTTGATCCGGTAAAATTATTGTTGCCAATTCCTGAAATAAAGAAAGAGGTAACAAAAATGCTCAATGATTTCGGAGGACACAATCACATTGCGAATCTTGGTCATGGTATTATTCCGAGCATACCGGTAGATCATGCAAAAGCATTTGTTGATACAGTTAAAGAATGGCGACCAAATAATTAATTTTTTGTAACAAGCAAAGTGCTACTATTAAACATCGTTGCAACGATAGTTAGTTATCATTTCTTTTTAGTAAAAAGAAATAATAACCACTCTTGTACTCTATACCTATATTGAGCTTTAATTATGTTTTATGACAAACAGTTTTAAAGATAAATGGATTGAATACATACACGATCTGCAAAATAAAATTTGCGATGGTCTTTCTAATGAAGATGGTAAAGCGAAATTTATTGAAGATTTGTGGGAAAGACCCGAAGGCGGTGGCGGCAAAACAAGAGTAATTACAAATGGCAATGTATTTGAAAAAGGAGGTGTCAACACTTCTGTTGTAAGTGGCGATGTTACTGATACTATGCGAAAGCAATTAGGAATTGATGGCGATAAATGGTTTGCTTGTGGCTTATCATTGGTCATTCATCCCAAAAATCCTTATGTACCAACCGTACATGCTAATTGGCGTTATTTTGAATTGTATGACAAAGATGGAAACATCATAGATCAATGGTTTGGTGGCGGCTCCGATCTTACACCCTATTATCTTTTTGAAGAAGATGTAAAACATTTTCATCAAACATTAAAAAATGTGATCGATCCCTTTGGTTCAGACCTGCATAAAAGATATAAAAAATGGTGTGACGAATATTTTTCCAATACTCATCGCAACAATGAAACACGTGGAGTTGGTGGTGTTTTCTATGATCATTTAAACCCTACCCCATCTTTCGATATAGAAAAATTATTTGCATTTCAACAGGCGAACGGCAATGCTTTTTTACAGGGTTATCTTCCTATAGTAAATAAAAGAAAAAATACAGCTTACGGAGAAAGAGAGATCAACTGGCAGGAAATAAGAAGAGGTCGTTATGTAGAGTTTAATCTGATTCATGACCGTGGCACCATATTCGGTTTAAAAACCGGCGGAAGAACAGAAAGTATTTTAATGAGCCTTCCTCCAAGAGCTCGTTGGGCATACGATTACACACCTGAAAAAGGAACTGAAGAAGATAAATTATTACAGATTTGTTTACACCCAAAAGATTGGACAACTATTGATATAGACGAAAATGAATGGGCAAGAAAAGCAAATAGTTGTTAGTTTTACACCTACAAAATTTACACCATGCATCTGCAAAGAAGAAACAGAATATTAAGAACCAATGCTTCCATAAGAAGTCTTGTTGCAGAAACAATACTTACCCCCGCAGATTTTATTGCTCCTTTATTTATTGATGAAGGCAAGAATGTTGTTTTTGAAATTCCTTCTATGTCTGGTTATTATCGCCGTTCTTTAGATGGTACCATCAAAGAAGTAAAAGAACTGTGGAGCATGGGTATTAAAGCTGTTTTGATTTTCATAAAATGTGATGATAAACTAAAAGACAATACAGGTAAAGAAGCATGGAATGATAATGGCTTAATGCAACAAAGCATTAAAGCAATCAAAGATGCTGTACCTGAAATGATCGTGATGACCGATGTGGCATTAGATCCCTACTCCATTTATGGGCATGACGGCATCGTAGAAAACAATAAAATCATCAACGATGCTACAGTAGATGCATTGGTGAAGATGAGTATCAGTCATGCGAAAGCAGGTGCTGATTTTGTTGCACCAAGTGATATGATGGACGGAAGGATCGGCGCTATAAGAAAAGGATTGGAAGAAAATAATTTTACCAACACCGGTATCATGAGCTACAGTGCAAAATACGCTTCTTGTTTTTATGGGCCATTTAGAGATGCGTTGGATAGTGCTCCCGGTTTTGGTGATAAGAAAACTTACCAGATGGATTATGCTAATCGCATCGAAGCCATTAAAGAAACATTAATGGATATTGAGGAAGGTGCAGACATTGTAATGATAAAACCTGCAATGGCATATCTCGACATTATCCGTGAAATAAAAAACAGTGTAACCGTTCCAGTTAGTGCATACCATGTAAGCGGAGAATATGCAATGATCAAAGCTGCTGCAAAAATGGGCTGGATCAACGAAGAGAAAGCGATCATTGAAAGTCTTACATCAATTAAAAGAGCTGGTGCTGATCTAATTGCAACATACTTTGCAAAAGACGCCGTTAGATTACTGAAATGAAAAGTGAAAAACTAAAAATGAAAAATAAACACAAATAGCCTTAGACTTAAAAGAGAAGAACTAAAATGAAAAATGGGAGAAAATATTTTAAAGGGCAAAAGCTATTCATTTGCAATTTCAGTCATCAAAATTTCTGAACAGATAATACAAAATAAGAAAGAATATATTTTAAGCAAACAATTAACAAGAAGCGGTACAGCAATCGGAGCATTAATCAGAGAAGCCGAATTTGCTCAAAGCAAAGCTAACTTTATTAATAAAATGTCAATATCACTAAAAGAAGCCAATGAAACTTTATACCGGATCAATTTATTAAAAGATACAAACTATATTTCTGAAGAAAGTTCGATTCAGTTAATAAATGCTTGTAAAGAATTAATTTCTATACTAGTAGCATCAATAAAAACAGTTAAATCGAAGCTTTGATTTTTCATTTTTCACTTTTCATTTTTCATTCATGAATACCGTAACAAGTAAAATACTATTCGAAAGAGCACAGAAAACTATACCCGGTGGAGTAAACTCACCGGTACGTGCATTTAAAAGTGTTGGTGGCACACCTGTTTTTATCGAAAAAGCAAAAGGCGCTTATTTATATGATGTAGATGGCAATCAATACATAGATTATATTGCTTCATGGGGACCAATGATACTTGGTCATGCACACGAATCTGTTGTTAAAGCAATACAGGAACAAGCTGTTAATTCAACTTCTTACGGAGCCCCTACTCTGTTGGAAATTGAAATGGCGGAATTGATCACCAGCATGGTTCCAAACGTTGATCTGATCAGAATGGTTAGCAGCGGTACAGAAGCATGCATGAGTGCATTGCGTTTAGCTAGAGGTTATACTAAAAGAAATAAAGTAATAAAATTTGAAGGCAATTATCACGGTCATGCAGATTCTTTTTTAGTAAAAGCCGGTAGCGGTCTTGCGACACTGGATATCCAAACCGTACCAGGCATTACTAGCGGAGTATCGGTTGATACACTAACGGCTCCGTATAACGATTTAAATGCAGTAAAAAAAATAGTTGAAGAAAATAAAAATCAGGTTGCTGCTATTATTATTGAGCCTGTTGCAGGTAATATGGGATGCATCATTCCTCAACAAGGATTTTTAGAAGGTTTAAGAAAACTGTGTACTGAGGAAGGCATTGTTTTTATATTTGATGAAGTGATGACAGGATTCAGATTAGCTCCCGGAGGCGCACAGGAAAAACTGAATATCAAAGCTGATCTTGTTACATACGGCAAAGTAATTGGCGGCGGTATGCCTGTTGGTGCTTTTGGAGGAAAAAAAGAGATCATGGAACATATTGCTCCATTGGGTAGCGTATATCAAGCAGGCACACTGAGTGGCAATCCCATTGCAATGATCGCAGGATATACGATGCTGAAAGAATTAAAAGACAACCCTTCTATCTACGCTGAATTAGAAGCTAAGACAAAATATCTTGGAGACGGCATTGAAGCTGTTTTACAAAAGCATGGCGAAAAATATCGTATCAATCGTTTTGGCAGTATGATCAGTATTCATTTCTGCGATCATGATATCATTGATTTTGATTCTGCTGCTAAAGCAGATATTCCAAGATTTAATGAGCTATTTCATTTTATGTTAGACAATGGCATTTACTTACCTCCATCCGCATACGAAAGCTGGTTCTTAAACAATGCCTTATCCTACCAAGACTTAGACAAGACCATTGCCACTATTGATAAATTTTTGCAACAGTAAAAATATTTACATTTCTTTTCTTATATTTATATGTTGATTAATACATATAGAATATGACAAGAGAAGAAAAATTTATGCAGGAAGCCATTCAATTATCATTGAACGGCGTGGTGAATAACGAAGGCGGCCCTTTTGGATGCGTAATAGTAAAAGGTGATGAAATTGTTGGTAGAGGTAATAATAAAGTAACCAGTAGCAATGACCCTACTGCTCATGCTGAAGTAACGGCCATCCGTGATGCCTGCAAAAATTTAGGCACATTTCAATTAGAAGACTGCGAAGTATATACATCCTGCGAACCCTGCCCTATGTGTTTAGGTGCCATCTATTGGGCCCGCCCTAAAATTGTGTACTACGCAAATAACAGGCAAGATGCTGCAGATATAGGCTTTGACGACTCGATGATATACGATGAAATGAAAGCCGAAATGCATGAACGTAAGATCCCCATCATTGCACTCGGACGAGATAAGGCACTTAAAGTATTTGAAGAATGGCAAAATAAGCCCGATAAAACCGAATACTGATTCTTGTTGAATCCCTTGAAATTTTCTGTTAAACATACAATAACAGCAGCAACAAAATGGCTAAGTAACGCATCATAGTAATAACTTTGCCACCTGTTTATGAATATGAAGCATTGCGTAACTGTATTGTTGATTTGTTTTTTGGTAAAGATCTGTCCTGCTCAAAACTGTACAGCTTTAGGTCAAAACCCGGCTACTGCATTCCCCGTATGTGGTACTGCTGATTTCGTGCAAACATCTGTACCCGTTTGCGGTGGCAGGCAGGTACCTGCAGCCTCTTGTCCAAGCGATTTTCTATCTGACATCAACCCCTATTGGTATAAATTTAAATGCTTCACAAGCGGTACGCTGGGCTTTGTAATTAAACCAACGGTATTTGATGATGATTATGATTGGCAACTGTTTGATGTTACAGGCCGTAACCCCGGTGATGTATACTCTGACCCTACTTTATTTGTTGCCTGCAACTGGTCGGGTGAATCAGGAAACACAGGTACGAATGCCTCTGCTCAAGCACTAGCAGTTTGCGGAAGTGCTCCCACTTTACCCATTCGACCTTTGTTCAGTAAAATGCCGGTGCTACAACAAGGACATGACTATCTTTTGTTGATCAGCCACTTTGATGGTGCTACACAAAGTGGTTACACATTATCGTTCGATGGTGGAACAGCTAATATCACCGATCCGGTTGAACCACATCTTAAAAGTGCAAGAGCTATATGTGACGGTACTCAAATGACCGTTAAGTTGAATAAGCGTATGAAGTGCAAAAGCCTTGCTGCAAACGGTAGCGATTTTACGATCTCATCTGCTGTATCATCTATCATTGCAGCTTCGGGTGTGCATTGCAGTGATGAATTTGACATGGATTCGGTGGTGCTTACTCTTGATAATCCATTGCCTCCGGGGATGTATAATATCACTATGAAAAATGGAACTGATGGCAGTACTTTATTTGACAACTGCGACAGAACAATCCCTGTTGGAGAAAGCCTTCCGGTTACTGTCTATCCTCTGTTTCCAACGCCAATGGATAGCCTGACCAAATTCTATTGTGCTCCACAAAGTTTACAACTTGTTTTTTCAAAACTCATGCAATGCAATACTATTGCAGCTGATGGAAGCGATTTTGTGATTAGCGGAAGTTTCCCGGTTTCAATTGCAAGCGCCAAAGGTGTTTGCAATACAGATAATCTTACTACTATTATTGACATTCAACTTTCTGCCCCTATACAAAAGCAAGGCAATTTCTCTCTTCGTTTAAAAAACGGAACAGATGGCAATACAATCCTCAATGAATGCGGACAGCCAACTCCTGCCGGCTCGACGATAAATTTTTCTACGGTTGATACTGTATCAGCTGTATTTTCTACAACACCTAAGCTGGATTGTAAAGTTGATGGTATTGATTATGCTCACGACGGCAGAAATGGTGTAAATATTTGGCAGTGGACATTTGACGATAACATCACAAGTACTGCAAAAGATACTTCAATAATATATTCTGTGTTCGGTCAGAAAAATGCAACATTGATTGTTTCGAATGGTGTTTGCAGAGACACATTTACGAGATCTGTTACATTAGACAATCATTTGAAAGCTGCCTTTGAAGGAACAGGCATGGTTTGCCCGACAGATATGGCTACATTTAAAGACCAAAGCATTGGTAATATTATTGGATGGAACTGGGATTTTGGCAATGGCTTAACGAGTACGCTGCAAACACCACCAACCCAACAATATCCATACACTAATATTCTAACAGATTATACTGTTCGCCTTATTGTGAAAAACAATTTAGATTGTTTTGACACTGCTACCCAAAAAATAAAAGTATTAGCTAATTGTTTTATTGCAGTACCAACCGGGTTTACTCCAAATGGAGATGGATTGAACGATTATCTCTATCCTACAAATGCTCTAAAAGCTATTGATCTTTATTTTGCTGTTTATAACCGATTAGGACAACTACTTTTTGAAACCAACGACTGGACAAAAAAATGGGATGGGACATACAATGGACAGGGCCAGGATCCCGGCACCTATGTATGGAGATTAGAGTATACTGAACCCGGAACCGGGCAGAGAAAAACTTCCAAAGGAACAACTGTGCTTATCCGTTAAATCGACGATTTTAATTGTTCTACAACTGCATCTATCTCCTCTTTTGTATTATACTTGCAAAAACTGAAACGTACTGTTACTTTATTTGAATTCGGATAAACAGAACGGATAACATGGCTACCGATATCAATACCGCTTGTACAGGCGCTTCCTCCACTTGCACAAATATTATTGATGTCAAGATTAAATAAAAGCATTTCCGACTTTTCTGTGCTTGGAAAATTGGCGCTCAAAACAGTGTACAAACTTTTGCCCAATACGTCACCGTTAAAACTAACAGCCGGAATATTTTTTATGAGTTGTTCATGCATGTAAGATTTTAAACCATTGATATAGACACTATCTTTTTCATAATTCTCAGTTGCAATCTCTAATGCTTTAGCAATACCAACAATGCCATAAAGATTTTCTGTACCGGCTCTCATATTCCGTTCCTGAGAACCTCCATGTACCAATGGATTGATCTTTACATTTTCATTAATATATAAAATACCAACCCCTTTGGGACCGTGGAATTTATGCCCTGCACCAGTAATAAAATGCACATGAGTATTTCTGAGATCAAAAGGAAAATGACCAACGGTCTGTACTGTATCGCTATGAAAAATCGCACTGTACTTTTTGCAAATGGCTCCCACTGCATGAATATCTAACATGTTTCCAATTTCGTTGTTGGCATGCATCAGAGTAACTAACGTTTTCTCTGAAGAAGAAGCCAGTAGATCTTCCAGATCAAGCAGATTAATATGTCCATCGGGCAACAACCTTACATAACTCACATTTACCTCATTAATTTTATGACGATGCTCTACTGAATGTAAAACAGCATGATGTTCGATCGGAGAAGTAATGATACGGGTACAACCCAGGTCTTTTACAGCAGCAGCTATTGCAGTATTGCTGCTTTCGGTACCACCACTCGTAAAAAATATTTCTGAAGGATGAGCATTGAGAATCTTAGCTACAGATTTCCTTGCATTCTCAATTGCCATTCTCGATTCTCGTCCATATGAATAAATAGAAGACGGATTGCCGAATTTATCAGTCAAATAAGGCATCATAGCATCCAATACTTGCTTGTCAAGTGCGGTGGTAGCGGCGTTGTCGAAATAAATTCTTTTAGAGTCCATAACTAATAGTCAATAGTCCATAGTCAATAGTTTAAGTCTCATGGACTAAGGACTATTGACCATGGACCAATTGCATTTACATTGCTTCACTAATATCTTTCATCAATCTTTTTGCGATATTATCGGCAGTTGTTTCAAAATTACTTTCTGCATAAATACGTATGATGGGCTCTGTATTACTTGTACGCAAATGAACCCAATCCGTATCAAATTCTATTTTCAATCCATCTTCGGTATTAATAGGATTGTTTTTATATTTTGTTTTGATCTTTGTAAAAACATCTTTTACATCAATACCATTTTCAAGAGCAATTTTGTTTTTACTGATAAAATAACTCGGATAAGTGTTTCTTAATTGCTTGATACTTTTTTTGCTTTCGGCAAGATGTGTCAGAAATAATGCAATCCCGATCAAAGCATCTCTACCATAGTGCAGATCCGGAACTATAATACCTCCATTCCCTTCACCACCTATTATAGCATTCACCGCTTTCATTTTTGTCACCACATTCACTTCACCTACAGCACTCGGAAAATATTCTCCACCATTCTTTTCAGTAACATCTCTCAATGCTCTGGTAGATGACATATTTGAAACCGTATTCCCTTTTCTTTTGCTTAAAACATAATCTGCAACTGCAACCAACGTATATTCTTCTCCGAACATACTTCCATCTTCACAAACAAAACAAAGTCGGTCAACATCCGGGTCAACAGCAATACCCAGATCAGCATTTTGTTTCACTACCTCAGCACTCAACTCTGTTAAATGCTCAGGCAATGGCTCCGGGTTATGAGCAAACTTTCCGTTCACTTCTTCATTCAACACAATAATATCTTTTAAGCCGAGTGCCTTTAACAGAGCCGGTACAGCAATCGCACCCGTGCTATTCACAGCATCCAATACAATTTTGAATTTCGCTTTTTTAATAGCGGCCACATCCACCAAAGGATAATTCAAAACGGCATCAATATGTTTTTGTAAAGAAGATTCATCTTTAATTACGGTTCCTAATTTATCCACCGACACAAAATTAAAATCTTCTCTTGCAGCAATCTCGAGCACTTTCGCACCTTGTGCAGCATCAATAAACTCACCGGTACTATTCAGTAATTTCAATGCATTCCATTCTTTCGGATTATGACTTGCGGTAAGTATGATGCCACCTGCAGCTTCTTCAAAAACAACCGCCATTTCAACAGTTGGTGTTGTGCTGTAATCTAAATCAACTACATCTATTCCTAACGCATTCAATGTTGCAATAACAAGGTTTTTAACCATCTCTCCGCTAATGCGTCCATCTCTTCCTACCACCACCTTTTTATTACCATTTTGCTCAAGCAATAAAGTACCATACGCTGCAGTAAATTTTACTATATCTACAGGTGTAAAATTATCATTTGTGCTCCCGCCGATAGTTCCACGAATACCCGATATGCTTTTTATTAAGGCCATCCTTTATTTAAAATTTTTGAGGTGCAAAGATACAAATTTACCTACGGATGACAGGCAGATTTTTCTCTGTTGATGATCTTTTCTGATTTTTCATTAAATTTACTTACCATGAAACCCAAACTCCTGCTCACACTACTCCTAAGTGTTGCAACATTCTATATTGGTGTTGCACAAACAGTTAAGACACTTGCAACTTTTGAAGTTTCTATCAGAGGGCTATCCGTTGTAAACGATAGAGTCATCTGGGTCAGCGGAACCCACGGCGCTATAGGCATATCCCGTGATAGTGGCAACACCTTCAAATGGATATCGGTTAGAGGTTTTGAAGAGACAGATTTTAGAGATATTGAAGCATTTGATGAAACCACAGCTGTAATAATGGGTACCGGTGAGCCTGCCTATATTTTAAGAACAGCCGATGCCGGTGAAACCTGGGAGGCTGTGTTTGTAGATAAGACCAAGGGAATGTTTCTTGATGCGATGGAATTTTGGAATGAAAACAGTGGCATTGTAATTGGTGACCCTATTGATCAGAAATTTTTCATTGGTCGTACTTTCAATGGAGGTATAACCTGGAGGGGTATTCCTCCAGAAAATTATCCAGTGGCTGATGATGGCGAAGCCTGTTTCGCTGCCAGTGGCACCAATATCTGTAAAATAAACAATAAAGAAGTGGTGTTTGTAACCGGAGGGAAAAAATCCAGATTGTTTATCAGAGACAAAAAAATTGATATCCCTTTCACTACGGACTCCGCAAGCATTGGGGCTAATTCCGTTGCAGCTAAAAATAGCAAAATGTATATTGTAGTTGGTGGAAATTATCTTGCTAAAGACAGCACAAGCAATAATTGTTTTATCACCAAAGAGGCCGGTAATAAGTGGATCGTTCCTAAAACTCCTCCATCAGGCTACAGAAGCTGCGTTGAGTATATTGAGAAAAAGCAATGGGTTACCTGTGGTTTCAATGGTGTAGATATTACCAATGATGATGGTATGAACTGGAAACGCATCAGCGATGAAGGATATAATGTTTGCAGAAAATCTAAATCGGGAGACGCTGTATTTTTTGCAGGCGACGGCAAAATAGGTAAACTTATTTTTTAAACATAAAGTATACAGCTCCAATTAAAAAAGCAAAGCTTACCAGATATTTCCAGTGAAAGGGTTCTTTAAGGTAAAAAACCGCAAATACTGCAAAAACAACCAATGTAATGACTTCCTGAGTTATTTTCAATTGAAAGCCACTTAACCCATTTGTATAACCCAGCCTGTTTGCCGGCACCATCAGGCAGTATTCAAAAAAAGCAATACCCCAGCTAATAGCTACCGCTTTCCACAAAGGCATACTTGTATTCTTCAAATGACCATACCAGGCAAAGGTCATGAACATATTAGAAAACACTAATAATAAAATGGTTCTCAACATAAAGAATGATTTATAACGTAAAATTATAGATTAAACTATCGCTAATATCCTCAAAAAGAAAAATGCGGTTTATTTTGGCATGGTTTTGGAAATTATCGGGCAAGTATCTACTTTAGCCATACATTCATTAACCAACAGACTTAAACTATGACTTTCGAAACTTATCCATCTGCAGCCCCTACCCCCCAAAGTACACCTCCCAAAAAATCAAACGTCAACTGGCGTACGGCAATAATGGTAGCACTTGTAATTGCCTTATTGGCAACCTGGGGTTATATCATTTGGGATAAAAGCAAGAATAAGGAAATATTTGCTCAGAAAGATGCCAAATACGCAACGGCAGTTTCTGAAAAAGACACATTACAATTACTGTTGAATGAAGCAACTGATAGATATGATGAATTAAATACTATCAGTATCAAGAAAGACAGTACGATCACCGCAAGGGATAAAGAAATAGCTGCAAAAAAACAAGCGATACAAAAATTACTGGCAACAGCGAATGGCGATAAGACCAAATTAGCTGAAGCTAGAAAAATGATCGAGTCGTTGAACAGCGATATTGAAGATTATAAATCGCAGATAGAAGTTTTAAAAGGTGAAAAAATACAACTTACCAGAGAGAAGGAAATGATCACTCAGGAAAAAAACAAACTCAGTAGTGATCTTGATTCTACCAAAGGTGTAGTTCAGGAAAAAGAAAACATAATTGACATTGGCTCTACCCTGCATGCATCCCACTTCTCAGTGATCGGTATTAATGAAAAAAAGAGTGGAAAAGAAAAAGAAACCAGTACTGCTAAACGTGTTGACAAATTCCGTATCACATTTGACATTGATGAAAACAGGATCACAAAATCGGGAAATAAAGATATTTTTGTTTGCATTACAACTCCAGATGGCAAGACAGTTACCGAAGATGGATTAGGATCCGGATCCTTCATTGACAGAGAAGGAAATGAAATAAAATACACAAAACGCATTGCAATAAATTATATTCAAGGTCAACGCCAATCATTAAGCTTTGACTGGAAAGCGGGTGATTATACAACCGGAGATTATAAAATTGTTGTTTACAATAACGGATTTAAAATTGGCGAAGGCGTACATCACCTGAAAAAAGGTGGATTATTCAGTTAAGAAATGAAAAGATAAAAGTGAAAAATGAATACTGCTATTTTTAGTTATTCATTTTTCACTTTTCATTTTTACACAACACTGCTTATAATATAGCCCTAACAGAAGCTCTTCCAACATGCACTACTCTTGCAGTTCCGGGCTTTCTTCCATCATATTGAATACTCAATTCTATATTGCCACCAAGTCTTTTTGTGTACTCAATATTCCACAAATAATTTTTTCCTGGCAATAAACCGTCCAATATAATGTACCCTACTGTAGAGTTAGGAGAACCTCCGTTAGTGTATTTAAAATCTATATTGTTTAAAGTAAAGCGAGCATTTATTGTACTGCTCGACAAAACATTATACTTAATATCAGCCGTTAACGCATTATTGCTAACCTCTTCATTAAATCCGGATGCATTCTTTTTACCACTGAAATTATAAGACAACGTTGTTCTGATCTTTGTTTTATAGATATAGCTGATAGCGGGTTCAACAGCCATTTCATCAATATAATAGTTCCTGTTGGCAAACTTCGGTGTACTCAAACTATTCAATCCTGAATGTGCCATTAAATTGGCTGTAATATTTCGATTAAAATTAACCCTGGCTTTGTAAACAAGCTTACGCAATTTTCTTGTTTCAATACCATAGGTCAATAACGATTTACCACTATTGACAATATGTGTAATATCCATGCCCCATTTAGCATTTGTTCTATTAAAGAAAATTGTGTTTGAAAGAAATGAGCTTAGCGTAAGTAAAGTTGTATCTGATAGTTGTTTCGAAAAAGGATCGAACAAAAACTTACCCGTAGAAATTTCTTTCTTGCTTATTTGTAATGCAGATGATGATGTAATTTTTGATAAAAATTTTGTAATTCCTGTCTTCTTATTGTTCAGAATTGCTTTCGGCGCCAGATCAACCGCATAATTAAATTGTAAATAATTAGCCTTTGAGTATTGATTGGTAGGTGTATTTACCCGAATATATTTTCTTTGATCTGTGAATAAAGCAATTTCAAATTCATTCAATTGAGCTATACCATCTCCATTATAGTCATTCCACGTATATTCTCCCTGACCCGACGGCACTTCAACAAAAGTAAATTCTCTTCGCTGTTCCTGCCCTGCACCAACTTCGTACAAAATATTACCGGACAAGAAGCCGCTAAATTCATTTACTAAATACTCCGCTCTGCCTAAAATGCTTTCATCTTTTTTTTGATTGCTGATAGAAGCATTCTTTATATGTAATTGCCGATATGTAAAATTGAATTTGAATTGATGCCTGTCGTTCTTTAGCAACTCTGTAAATAAATTGAAATTATCGCTTCTATCGGCTTCCATTAGTTTTTTTGATACAGGATAGAGGTCGTTTCTGGTAAAATACGAAGTTCCCCATCTATTCAGTTTGTTAACATCCGATTTTAAATACGCCTGCAAAACATTAAAAGCAAAACTCATTGGAGATAAAGTATCCGTATTCTTATCTCTTAACCTATTATGTTCTGCCGTATAATTTATGCCGACTTGATAGTTGCTTAATTTTTTTAAAATTGTATTGACGTCAATTGTTGGTCGAATATAGACACCTTTCAATAAAGGGTTATTTATATTAGTAACACTTACTACATCAGTGATTTTCCAATTTTTTATTTGAGCAAAATGATTCAGTTGTTGTCGTACGCCATTATAACGATCGCTTCGATTATAATTTACAAGCGTATACTTTACACTGTTACCCTTTACATCAGTTAGTGTAAATCCGGCCGTGGCAATATGTTCATCAGCAGGATTAATCGTGTAGGGCAAACTCCAATCTCTCAAAAACTCTACATTACGCAATCGCTCAACGGGCTTAAATCTTTTTTGCACATATTCGTATCCAAGAATAGATTGCAATTTCAATTGTTTTTTAAAAAGACTGATTTTGTTGTTATCATTCATTACCTCAATCTTGGCTGCTACCCCATTGTCGTTACTTTTATCTTTTGCAGATAAAAGATTAATATCATACTTGCTAATAGCAACCTCTGTTTTTAATCTTGTTTTTGTTGTAAGCCGGTAGTCTGCTGCCAATGTAAGTATCTGTTGTTTCTTGGGTGTTACCAAAAGCATTAACGGAGCCCAGTCGCCTGACTTTTGCCCTCCGATGCCGGGCATTACCCATCTAAACACTTTTCCATTGGCGCCATTGTATTCCTGCACATAGTTTCCTTTGCCAGGTCCGAGATAAGTAAATGCTACCTGGTACAAAGTATCTGTAGGATCTACAGAGAACACAAATATGGAATCATGCTGAGTGATATTATAAAGTGTATCAATTTTTCTATACAAGATCTTATCTACCGAAAAAGTATCCCTTTGTGCATCGATATAAAAAGCGGTATCTATACCATCCCCAATATTTGAAAGGAATTGACGCTGCTGATCATCCAAAGATTGATTAATGGATGAATTTTTTGCATCCTGATTAGAAAAAGCGCCAATACTCAATGATAATTTTTTATTGAAATTGATCTCATCGCTGATATAAAGATTTGAATTCAAAAAATTTCGATCGGCATATTCAAACTCTATCTGTAAACGTTTGTCCTTTGTGATCATACGTTTAGGTGTAAACGTTAGTTCAGCAGTATTGTAATTAATTACATAATCCTGATCTTCCCCCCTTTGCAACAATTCACCATCAATAAAAACCCTTTCGGTACCTGCCAGTATTGTAAAATACAATTCATTATTAGCACCCTGTAATCTGTATGGGCCTTGGTTCCCTTCTGTTGTGACAATAAAATTCCTAGTAAACTTACCCTTGGCTACCGAACCACTGACCAAAAAAGAATTACTGATATTTTTATTTATTTTATTATCTGTTATAAAAGAGGCCCCCTGCAATCTTTTATAAAAATTTAAAAAATAGTTCTTGCTTTGACGAATATCGATATCCCCAAAATTAGCCTGCCAACCTTTCTTTTTAATTTGGAGAAAAACTTTGTCAAAGTCATTTAAACTTTGTGTATTGCCATCAGGCTGAATAGGAATATTATTATCAGTAATGGCAGCAGTCAATTCAAGACTGTCGCCGATAAACCCGTTCAATTGTAAATTCAAACTCGAGTTCACAACAGCATCCTGACTGTTACCAAATGATATACCTCTGCCGAAACTACCATTGTAATTGATGCCTCCAAAATCAAATACCGGAGCCGATGATTTGTTACCATAGTTAACCGTATATGGTTTTACTGCTATAAAATTATTTCGAATACTATCGTAATTCAGATGTGAAACAATCGAATTCAATTTAAAGGGATATACCCTATAACTCACCAAAACACTATCATTTATTGGTTTGTTGATCCATGTAAGCTTTGCGTTGATCACATCTATAAAATATGCCGAAGGTGGTACGCTAAAAATATTGATCGTATTGGGAATGATACTTACTGTATCTAATTCTATTGATTGACTTGTTGTACTTATGAATTTGCTACGCAGATTCGACAAGGGTGTTTGTGCATTACACAGATGCACCATCGTTAAACAAAAAAAGAAAAAATATGAGAACCGTAATTTCAAGTTGTAGCATTAAAATTATGCTGCTAAAGTTAGCATATATTGTTTAAGACGCTGCTTATCAATAATATGCTGCAATAAAAATGCCTTCCGCTGGAAGGCATTGGGTTATTTTAACAAAAAATCGGTTATTCTTCAGTACTTAAGCCTGCAATTAGATACTCTCTGTTCAGTCTGGCAATATTAGATACAGAGATACCTTTAGGGCATTCAGCTTCACAGGCATATGTATTCGTACAGTTACCAAAACCTTCTTTGTCCATTTGAGCAACCATGTTCAACACACGACTTTCTCTTTCTGGCTGTCCTTGTGGCAACAAGGCTAATTGAGATACTTTAGCACTTACGAACAACATGGCACTACTATTTTTACAAGTAGCAACACAAGCACCGCAACCTATACATGCAGCAGCCATGAAAGCTGCATCGGCATCTTTCTTATCTATTGGCAACGCATTTGCATCCTGAGCATTACCGGTGTTTACCGATATATAACCGCCTGCCTGAATGATTCTATCAAAAGAAGTTCTGTCAACTACCAAATCTTTGATTACCGGGAAAGCTTTGCTACGCCATGGTTCCACAACAATTGTGTCGCCATCTTTAAACGCTCTCATGTGCAATTGACAGGTTGTATTTTCTGCCCATGGGCCATGAGCACGACCATTTATGTACATACTGCACATTCCGCAGATACCTTCACGACAGTCATGATCGAATGCGATCGGATCTTTCCCTTCACTGATCAATTGTTCGTTTAACACATCAAACATCTCCAGAAATGACATTTCGCTTGAAATATCTTTTACCTGATATGTTTCAAAATTTCCGCTTGCAGTGGCATTTTTTTGTTTCCAAACTTTAAGCGTAAGGTTCATATTGTAATGTTCCATATTATTGAATTGCTATGTTGTTAAATCTTTTTATAGTTACTGTATTCAAATGGCCGCCATCCAAAATTTTGCCAGATGAAGTATAATATTCTGTGTTTAAAATTTTTAAACTTCTTCTGATTTACATCTCTGTCAAAGTTCCAATCTTCTTTACTCAACAATTCTTGCATCACCGCAGGATGAGTACCTTTAAACAGGGTCAGTGTATCAACCTGTGAATAATCGTATGCTGCTGTATCATCTTTTACTTCATGAGCTATCGACCGATACAAACTTCTGAAATTCTGCTGCTTTCTATGCATCGTCACCGGGTTTCTTACCCAACCATAATGATAGATATAAGCATCGATCAGTTTAACATTCAACTTTCTGTTATCACTCCACCTAAACCCCTGAGCATCTTTGTAAGAACTAATTTTCTTATTGTTTCGTATTACACGAATTTCTTTTGAATACCAGGCCCTGCCATCTCCGGTGTATTTATAACTACCGTAGAAATGCAGGTAGTTAAACAATAACCCTTCTACTTTTTTGTCATCCTTATATTTTTGCATTGCTGCCAGTATCGTCGGATGATATTTTTCATGCACTACTTCATCTGCCTGTATATAAAAGAGCCAATCGCTATCTGTTGCCGTTGCTGCAATTGCTTTGTCTGTTTCTGCCGCCAGCACTCTTCCTCCTTCTCTTAAACTATTATCCCAAACAGAATGGATAATTTTTATTTTATCAGAACCAATAGATTCGATCAACTTCGTTGTATCATCTTCAGAATCTCCTAAGCAAACAATCATCTCATCTACTACCGGTAAAATTGAAGTAATAGATTCCACCACCGGATAACCAAACTTGATGGCATTCTTTACAAATGTAAAGCCGCTGACTTTCACTATTTATAGCTTCTTTGTGTAGGGTGTACAATTTCAAAATTCAGTACTTCCTTATTTAATTGCCAATCACTTTCTCCTTTGTATTCCCATGCTGCCACATAACTGAAGTTTTCATCATCACGTTTTGCTTCGCCATCTTCTGTTTGAGATTCTTCTCTAAAGTGACCACCACAACTTTCTCTTCTGTTCAAAGCATCTTTACACATCAACTCTCCTAATTCAATAAAGTCTGCTACCCTGCCGGCTTTATCTAATTCAAGATTCATTTCATTGATATCTCCCGGAATTTTTACATCACTCCAGAATTCTTTTTTCAAAGCCTGTATTTCAGCGATTGCTTGTTTCAAGCCTTCTTCGTTACGTGCCATACCGCATTTGTCCCACATGATCTTTCCTAAACGTTTATGGAAGCTTTCGACAGTTTTCGTTCCTTTAATATTCATCAAAGTATTGATTCTATCGCTAACAGCTTTTTCTGTTTCTTCAAATGCAGGATGTGTAGTTGGTATAGCCGCAGTACGAATATCATCCGCTAAGTAATTGCCCAATGTATAAGGAATTACAAAATAACCATCTGCCAATCCTTGCATCAACGCACTTGCTCCCAATCTATTTGCTCCGTGATCGCTGAAGTTTGCTTCGCCTAAAGCATATAAACCCGGAACAGTGGTTTGTAATTCATAATCCACCCAAAGGCCACCCATGGTATAGTGTACCGCAGGGTATATCCTCATCGGCGTTTCATACGGATCTTCACCGGTGATCTTAGCATACATATCAAAAAGGTTACCATATTTCTCTTTCACTACTTCTTTACCCATTTTGATGATCGTTTGATCATCTACGTTAGTAAGACCTTGCTTTCCTGCTTCAGTTTTCCCGTAACGAATGATCGCTGCGGCAAAATCAAGATAAACCGCTTGCTTACTGCTACCTACGCCATAACCTGCATCGCATCTTTCTTTTGCAGCACGGCTTGCAACGTCTCTTGGAACCAGGTTACCAAAAGCCGGATATCTTCTCTCTAAATAATAATCTCTTTCTTCCTCCTTTATATCTGTTGGTTTTCTATTATCATTTTGTTGTTTAGGCACCCAGATACGTCCGTCATTCCTTAATGACTCACTCATCAAGGTTAATTTGCTTTGATGATCGCCACTAACAGGAATACATGTAGGATGAATTTGTGTGAAACAAGGGTTTCCGAAGAAAGCTCCTTTCTTATGTGCTTTCCATGCAGCGGTAACATTACTACCCATTGCATTGGTACTTAAATAAAATACGTTACCATAACCTCCGGTACATAACAGTACCGCATGACCGAAATGACGTTCTAATTTTCCGGTGATCAGGTCTCTTGCAATAATACCTCTTGCCTTGCCATCGATCATTACCACATCCAACATTTCGTGACGGCTATATTGAGTTACATTACCCAATGCTACTTGTCTTTCTAAAGCACTGTATGCTCCTAATAATAATTGCTGACCTGTTTGTCCTGCTGCATAAAAAGTACGTTGTACCTGTGTACCTCCGAAACTTCTGTTGCTCAACATGCCGCCATATTCTCTAGCAAAAGGAACACCTTGTGCCACACATTGATCGATAATATTTGCACTTACTTCTGCCAAACGATGTACGTTAGCTTCTCTTGCACGGTAATCTCCACCTTTTACTGTATCATAAAATAAACGGAAAACGCTATCGCCATCATTCTGATAATTCTTTGCAGCATTGATACCACCTTGTGCGGCAATACTATGTGCCCTGCGTGGGCTATCCTGAAAACAAAATGTTTTTACCTTATACCCCATCTCTCCCAGAGAAGCGGCCGCAGAAGACCCTGCTAAACCGGTACCTACAACAATTACTTCAATTTTACGCTTATTGGCAGGATTTACAAGTTTTACATGTCCTTTGTAATCTTCCCACTTTTTGCTCATTTCGCCTTGCGGAATTTTTGAATCGAAAGCCATATCGTTGGTTAATTAAGAATGAAAAATTAAAAATTAAAAAAATGCATACGCCCGAACTAATGCTTATTGAATAATGTCAAAAAACATGAGAATCGGCATTAAAGCAAACAATACACAAACAACAACCGAGTAAACGATACCAACATTTTTTATGATCGGTGTATAACGTTTATGATTAACGCCTAATGTTTGAAATGCACTGCTAAAACCATGTACCAGGTGCCAGAATAAAGAGATCACACCAACAACATACAATACGACCCAATACCACACGCTAAAAACTTCTTTTATTTTTTCGTATGAATTTTCATTATCATCACCGAAGTATATATCTTGTTTTGTATGTACCCAGAAATGAGAAAGATGCATTACAAGAAACAATAAAAGCAGCGTACCTAAAATACCCATGCTGCGGCTATACCATTTACTGTTTTTATTTGCATCGCTAACTGCATAATTTATGGGACGGGCAGCTTTATTTTGTTGCCATAACATCAGCCCTTGAATAATGTGAAGAATCAATCCGGCAAAAAGTCCGATCTCTAAAATTCTTACTACCCAATTATGACTCATGAAGTGTGCGGCTGTATTAAATGTTTCGCCACCATCATTTACAAAGATGCAGGAGTTAACACCAACATGCACAATTAAAAAGCTAACTAAAAAAAGACCGGTAAGGCCCATTACAAATTTCTTGCCTATTGAGGAAGTAAAAAACTGTTTAAAAGTCATATAGCAGAAGTTATAATATAAATATGGTTCACAAAAGTACGTTACAAAATTTCAAAACAAACCATTTATCAATGTTTTTATGCAAACGATACCAACACATAATTTTTACTCTAATAGCTTTAGCATCCAGTTATCTATTTGAGTAAAAACTACATCCGGCTTTAACGTACGCCATTGCGGAAACTCAATCAATGATACATAATTAGTTAGTCTTGCCCGTTTAAAATCGTATTGAGTTTGCTCAGGCATGTCTATTATTGTTAACCATCCTCCACTATCCTCTACCTGCTCCCGCCACTCTTCGTAGTAGCTGTCATCGCTGCTATGGAAATTCAATACATTTTCAGCTATTAGTATAAATTTAATAATACCGTTTGCATAAAGCTGATCTGTAACATCCCGACGAATGGTCATTATATCATTTTCAATAGCATCATTCCACTCTCCTAGTAATTCTATGATTGCATATTGCTGTTCATAATCAGTAAACAAAATTTTCATGTATAATGTTTTACTACCGAAATAATCCCATTGAGGATGTATGTAAAAGTTGTAAACTGTTTGGGAAAATTCGAATTCGCTATAGGTACGGCCATAAAAAGGTGATCGAAAATCTTCTTCGGCTGTGTACAAATGCCGCCAGTTATAATAAGGCTCTATATCCTGCATTGATGAGGATTAAATATGAATTTTATGATTAGCACCAATTAAATACATTACAAAATTAATCATACAAATTCACATAAAAAAGAAGGCCGCACAATGTGCAGCCTTTGCTTATTAACCCATATAATATTTTAATTGATCAGAACTTTTTCTGAACTAACAATTTTTTTAGATGCATTTATGATCTTCACTAAATAAAAACCTCGTATTGGTTTTTGGCCAATGGTAACTGCTTTGGATGTTTCTCCTTTTGCAAGATCAATAACACTTGTTTGTAACACCTTTCCTGAAATATTTGTGAGCACAACATTATAAGTACCTGCTTCTAAGTTATTGAATTGAATATTAAATTTATTGCTTGTAATTGGATTAGGAAAAACTTTTGAGCCTTTCTTCACTTCTGTTGCATTTTCAGCAGGTATGCATCCCCCGGGAGCAATGCCATGCATTTCATTATATTGTTTTTGTGACAGCAAATTAGCATTTGCCATATCAGATGCATTGAAACTCTTCTCTTCACTTTTAACTTTGGTAGCAACATATGTTTTGCTGTTAACATTATACAAACCATCCAAAACATTAGCACTACTTACAACCAGGTTTCCGTCAGTATCAACTACAACGCCATTGGTTGTATAATTTTCAGGTAAGCCGGTAATAGAGCCAATGTGTTTAGCAGTTTTTGTATTTACATCTATAGAAAAAACATTGTGTCTTGCAGAAACTACGATCAAATTACCAAATGCATCGGCAACCATATCCCCACCCCATGCTTCAATTTTTTCATGAATGGAGATGGCTGAATTCTTTTCGTCTGTGATGGCACCAAGATCGGTTACTGTTGCTTTTTTATCGGTACTGAAGCGTATCAGGTGATTGGCATCATTAGACAATGCATACCCAAAACCATCCGCTGCTATAACCATTCTGGTGAGTTGAGCTTCTTCACTTTGAAATGCACTGTTTGCAGGCTTTGCAATTAAATTCTTTTTTACAACAGTAAAATTCACTTCTTCCTTTGACAGGTCGAGGTATTGAATTTCGGAAAAATGCATCGGCGCAAAATACAATCTGTTATGGCGTGTATCTAAAGCACAAGCCGCAGTACCATAGGCTGTAGGGTTTATTCTAGCATTATCGAAATCTGCTTTATCTAAAAATGCAGTATTGTATTTAGTTTTATCCGCTTCAAAAAGCGTTTTTAATATCTTACCTGAAGAAATATCAATTTGCTTAATATCTGCCCAGTAATAAATGTTATTAGATTTTCCTGTAATGGCATAAGCTGTCGTTGCTTGCTCTTGTGCATTGGCAAATAACGTAGCAGAAATAAAGGTTGCTGAAAGTAAAAATTTGCAGTTCATAAGAGTATCATTTTTTGTTTTAAAAAAGTATTGTAAGTTACTGAATAGGAAAATAGTAAACAAGTTAATTTTTTGCTAACGCTCCCGGTGAAATTTGACCAACCCATCCATTGGCCGTTTGATAACCTGGCCCAACTGAAGTTCATACATGTGACACATTTCCTTAAGGATATCCTTAAATCCATAAGCTACACTCCCAACAAAATGTATGGGCATTTTCCAGCTTTCGCTATACTTATATATGTGATTAAAAAAGAAGTCGTTGAACGCATCCTCAATGATATTTTCGATCATATAATGGCCTCTGTTCTCAATCAAAAAAGGTACAAAAGAGGCCAAATATCTATTAGGCAATGGCTGTCTGTACACGGCGTCAAGTATTTCTGGCGGAGAGGTGTTGAACTTAGCATTGAATCTATCCATCAGATCCGGATCAAAAGTATTGTACATATAATATTGTACGACTTTCTTTCCAAGATAAGCTCCGCTGCCTTCATCTCCCAATATAAAACCAATACCGGGGCTGTTCTTGGCAATACTCCTGCCATTAAAGTAACAGGAATTTGACCCGGTTCCCAAAATACAGGCTATTCCTTTTTCTTTGCCACACAAAGCTCTGGCCGCTGCCATCAGGTCATGATCAACCGATATAGAAACTTTACCAAATACTTTTTTTAATGCCCCGGCTACCTGTTGTTTATTAGCGGCACTGCTGCAGCCCGTTCCATAAAAAAATATTTTATCGGGCTGCACTTTTTTCATCTTAGGCAACAATTCTTTCTCAATAATTTCCTGAATTTGTGTTGCAGTAAGAAAATACGGACTGATACCCTGTGTCTCGATCGATTTTTTGGTTTTACCATTGATCAGGCACCATTCTGCCTTTGTAGAACCACTATCTGCGATTAAAATAATAGACATGTTAATTTCTTGCGATTATGGGTTGAAGTTACACCATTCGTATTAATTCGTATAACTTCGTGAAAATTTTGAGTAAAAAAGATGAATAAAAAAGTTCAGGTCTGGATTCCGTTGCTTTTCAGCGTTGCAATGATCTTGGGGATGTATTTCGGTTATCAGGTACGAGACAATATGCCGGGCAAAAAATTCTTTTCTATTGACAAGTCTAGCCCATTGCAGGAAGTATTGAGTTTGATCAGTAACCGGTATGTTGATGATGTAAAATTGGGTGATTTAGGCGATACAGCTATTATCGCCATGTTGAACAAGTTAGACCCCCACTCTGTTTTTATTCCAAAAGAAGAATTACAGGAAGTCAATGACGATATTGCCGGCCAGTTTTACGGTATTGGCCTTGAGTTTAATATTTTTGATGATACCATAAATGTAATTACGGTATTGCCTGACGGGCCAAGTTTTAGAGCAGGACTAAAAAGCGGCGATAAATTTTTAAAGATCAACGATAGTGTTGTGACAGGCAAAAAGATCAATTCAGAAAAGGTAAGAAAATTTTTAAGGGGCGATCGTGATACAAAAGTTACAATAACCGTTTTACGCAATGGTCAACAAAAAGCGTTTACAGTTATCCGTGATATTATTCCAACTACCAGTGTAGACGCCGCCTATTTTGTTGAACCTGGCACCGCCTATATCAAGATCAGTAAATTTTCTCAAAAAACATATGTGGAATTCATGCAGGCAATGGAACGACTGCAAAAACAAGGACTTAAAAAATTGATCCTCGACCTCAGGGGAAATCCGGGTGGTGTGTTAGATCAGGCAACAGAAATTGCTGATGAATTTTTAGATGGAGATAAATTAATAACCTATACCGAAGGCGTTCATTTTCCGAAAAAAGAATATCGTTGCAAAAGACCCGGATTATTTGAGAAAGGAGCATTGGTTTTATTGATGGATGAAGGATCAGCGAGTGCAAGTGAGGTATTAAGCGGAGCATTACAGGATTGGGACAGAGCAACCATTGTGGGTCGCCGCAGTTTTGGCAAAGGTCTTGTTCAAGAACAATATGACCTGAGCGACGGTAGTGCTTTGCGTTTGACCATTGCAAGATATTACACCCCTATCGGCAGAAGCATACAACGACCATATACAAAAGGTAGTAAAGCTTATATGGAAGAAATATCCAACCGTTCTCATGACGGAGAATTACTATCTGCAGACTCTGTGAAAAATGATACTACCAAACTGTACAAAACAATGGGTGGTAAAAAAGTGTACGGTGGTGGCGGCATTACTCCGGATATTTTTATCCCTATCGATACGGGGAACTATTCGTTAAATACCGCAAGAATATTTATAAGTAATACCATTGGTGATTTTGCTTACAAATATTCTTTACGAAATCAGCAGCAATTAAGCAATTACAAAACACCGGCTGATTTTGCAAGATCATTTAGCTTAACAGCTGCCGACTGGAAACAATTCGGTGCATTTATAGTGAAAGACTCTGTTAGTATCAATAATATCACCGGTAAAGAGAAAGAAGAAACACTGCTACGAATCAAAGCTTATATTGCCCGCCAGTTATGGCGTAGTGAGGGTTTTTATGAAGTATATAATACTGGTGATACCGGACTGAAAAAAGCATTAGAAGTCATAAACAAATAATCATCTTACATAATTTAAAAGCCTGTTACAAAAAATGTAACAGGCTTTTAAATTTTACAACTGATCTACTTTATTTACACTCCGTATACTGCTTACACAACTCAACAAATTTTGGTTCTTTGTCTGTTGAAAAGGCCCCACCAAAATCACCACTCTTTGCATTATCACTAACTGCTTCGCAATCTTCAAAATATTTGGCCATTTTTTTCTTTACACCAAATCCGCTGAAATATGTTACCATATCTTCTGTAGGACGTTTAAAACCCAAACTTCCCGGATCTGGTTTGAAATAATTATCCATGAATTGAACGAGTGTAATTTTATTGGAACTGTATATCACTTTAAATATTCCTTTTGAAATTCCTCCATTGTAACCATGTTTGTAAGAAATATATTTTACCGAATCCATTGTAAAGCTTACACAGTTTTGTGCAGTAAGTGTAATAGGAGCACTCGGATTATCGTTGGGTACTATCTGCAAACGGTTAGTGGTTTTTTCAAAAACAACTTTCCCTTTTACTTCCTTCATATTTTCAACCAATATTGCCTGATCGGTTGACACCACGGTTCCGGTAGCAATTGCACTGGCAATATTTTCTACTGCACTTGCAGCATCGCTTGTATAAGCCTTGCCTGTAAGACGAAAGTCTGTTACAGGATTATATACAAGATGGGTTGTGGTTAAAAAATGTTTGGCCGTTCTTACCTTGCCCATATCAACAACCGATTTTAAATAGGAAGTCAATTTTTCTTTCTTATCAGATGAATCTAATTTTTGAATGTAGAACTGTGCTTTATCAAAATCATCCAAACAATAATGTATTGTTGCAAGATTGTAATAATTACAGAAGTACAGGATATCTTCATGCTTATCTTGCGGATCGAACTTTCCTTCGAAAGATTGGAAATAAGCAAGATCTGCCTTAATCTTTTCTTTGATGATAGCCGGCTGTTCATCTGAAGTCTGCGTTTTAAAAGCATTCATTACCGCTTTTACATGACCATTGTATTCATCATCATTATCCCATTTTTTTATTTTAAAAAAATCCAATGCATCATTGTTCGGATAAAAATCAAACATATCCTTTATGTAAAAATTACAGTTATTCATAAAGGCTTTACAAAGCTCATTAATATGTGCGGTAAGTGATGCCGTTTTGCTACCTGCTAACGCACGTGCCGCTTCATATTCCGACTTATATTGTGCGCTTTCTATACTGCGTACATTATCTGTTGAATAAGCATTTTGATAGAGCACCACATTGTTTTTGCCATTCACTAACTTATAAGTTATCGGATATCTGAAATTATGAATGCGCTTGTAATAAGTAACATTTCTTTTCACCGAATCTACTTTTTCCTCCTTTGTTTCGGTAGCAGTTTTTTCATCTATGTACATATAAGGCCCATAGCTAACATACACTTTCAGGTCTGCATTATTAAAATCTACTTTATCGTAAGAAACCAATTTAATGGCAAGATCATTTGCATACTGATAATCTATGGTAAATTGGCTTGTACTATTAACTGAAATATTAGTACCGTAGTTTTTTATTTGATCGTAAATAAGTTTACTTGGTATATGCGTATTTTGATATCGCAAGGTTTCCCGATCATACTTTTGAGCACAGCAAATATTTGCAACAAAGCAAAGAAGAAACAAAAAAGAAAAGATTTTTTTCATGAGTGGTTGGGGTTATAGTTATTGACAAATATAGGCATCAAAATTTCAAAAAATAGTACATTTGGCTATGAAAAGAATTGTATATCTCTTTTGTATTATAATCTCCCTTACTAGCTGTGAAAAAGTGCTTTTAGAGAGAAAGTATGATAGAAAAATACAAGGCTCATGGCATATACAATCGATCACATTAGCAGGCAATAACAATACATACGGCATGAGTATCAGAGGCGGTGACCTTACGTTCAATTCAGATAATACAATGAAGTATGTTGATCTTGAAAACCAGGTCTATACTGGAGAATGGATATTGTACAGCATGAAAGAACCTTGGGATTGCTTTGAAGCAACTCCTGGAACAACCTATTGTAACAACAATTACAATGTAATAGTAAATGTAGATGTTAAAAATTCCGGAGGAGAAAGAAAAAGAGTTCATTTCAAATACCTAGAACTTAGAAAGAATGGTACACTCAAAGCTGAAGTATTGGGTGACAATGCTATCATATGGCACATCTATAATTTTGTAAGAAAGTAGTTTACCGAACGGTGCAGGAAGACTATACTACAAACTATTCCTATACTCAAAATTATTCAAGCTCAAGATTTTTAAAATCGCCTGACAAATTTGTTCCATCAGATAGTGTAACATCAAAAGTTCCGCTAATTCTGTTATCAACTTTTTTAGTTACACTAAAAGTTCCCGCCATTGAGCTAACTGCTGAACCGGGAGAACTCTCATCCCAAAAGCCAATCACATTTCCAAATGTATAATCCATTGTGTAAGCTCCTACAGGAAATGCATCAACACTGTGAAGGGAAACTTCGAGATGCTTTATATTAGGCCCTACAGTTGATCTGGCTTCTATATTATTTGTATAGGCATTAGCAGAGGCTTGATAATAGCCCGTATTATTTAGCTCCCACTGGAACTGAGGAGTTAAATTTCCACCGGTGGATTTTTCACATGAAATAAGCAGCAATGAACTAAAAAGAACCAATCCTGCCAATAACTTAATTGATACTACTCGTGCTTTCATGATAAGTGTTTATTTGGCTCTCAAAATAATACGAAAAAATTACAAATGCAATAACATAAAAATCCCTGCTATGCAAAGCATAGCAGGGATACTATTTTAAAGAGATAATTTTATTTAGTGCTCAACACCCTTGGTATTCTTTGTTCCAATAACATCAAATCTGCCAAAACAAAAGCTGTAACAGCCTCTAATACCACGGGTACACGAAGTGCAATGCAAAGATCGTGGCGGCCACGTACTGCAAAGGTTTCCATTTGTTGTGTTTCCCAATTCAAGGTGAATTGATCTTGTGGTGTGCTGGATGTTGGTTTGATAGCAATGCGATAGACCAGTTCGTTACCATTAGTATAGCCACCTACTACTCCGCCGGCATGGTTGGTAGTTGTTTTACCTTCCATGTTCTCGATGGGGTCGTTGTGTTCTTTACCCAACATTTTTGCAGCAGCAAAACCGGTTCCGAATTCAACGCCACGAACAGCAGGAATTGCAAACACTGCATGTGCTAATAATGATTCAACTGAATCGAAAAAATGTTCGCCTAAACCAATGGGTAAACCTGTAACACGGCATTCAACAATGCCACCAACTGAATCTTTTGCTTCAATTGCTTTTTGTAAGCCTCTTTCTGTATCTGTATCGCCACCAATTTCTGTGATGGTAGCTTTTACTTCAATTCCCTGTAATAATTTTTTAGCAATGACGCCTGCTGCAACCATGGCTACCGTTAGTCTTCCACTGAAATGTCCGCCACCTCTGTAATCTTCATTGCCTCCAAATTTTTTGCTGGCTACAAAATCTGCATGCCCCGGACGAGGGTGACTGCGTTGTTTTGCATAGTCTGTGCTACGGGTATTATTATTTTCGAACAAGATGGTGATCGGAGCACCGGTAGTTGTATCATTGAATATGCCGCTTTTGAATATCGGCAGATCAGTTTCCTGACGAGGTGTTGCACCTTTTTGTGTACCGCCTTTTCTACGTTCAATATCAGGCAAAAAATCGTCTACAGTTAATGGTAAGCCTGCAGGGCAACCGTCGATATTGATACCAACACTTTCGCCATGCGATTCGCCGAAGATGGTGAGTTTGAATAAACGTCCGAATGAATTCATTGTGTTAGAGTCTTGGTTTTGTTAGTTTAATTTTAGCTGCAAGGCGCAAGCTACAAGGGATAAGCAAAGAGATCCGGTCAGTATGCTTTCCCCTTGTGGCTTGTAGCTTGAGGCTATCGACTAATAGTTTCTTGCAATTTTTCAATACTACCTCCTATGGACTTCATGTGCTCATAAAAATCAGGATAAGATTTATTGATTGCTTCAGCTTCTTCAATAGTTGTATCACCGTCTGCTTTTAAAGCTGCTGTTGCACATGCCATTGCAATTCTGTGATCATGACGAGAATGTACAGTTGCGCCTTTTACACCTGTGCCGCCTTTTACTAGCATCAAATCATCTTGCAAAATAATTTCGACACCCATTTTACCAAACTCATCCTGTAAAGTTAATCCTCGATTGCTTTCTTTATGTGCTAGCCTGTTTACTCCTTGTATTGCAGTAGTACCATTACAATAAGATGCCAATGCTACTAACGGAGGGAATAGATCAGGGCAATCTGTTGCATCAAATTGAAAAGCTTTTAAACTCAATGGTGGGGCCACTTCTATTGCTGTATCAGTGATTGATAACAATGCTCCACTATCTCGTACCGCTTCTAATATTTTTTTATCCGCTTGTGTTGATTGTACATCTAATCCTTTAATGGTAATGCCTCCTGCAATAGCACCTGCTACTACTAAGAATGCACCGCCACTCCAATCGCCTTCAACAGTATATTTTATTGGTTCAGCGTTTGGTGCTTTGGGATTGATTGTGAATGATTCGTAATTATTATTGACTATATCATAACCAAAATGTTTCATTACCTGTAAAGTAAGATCGATGTATGGTTTGCTTTTTAAATTTTTAACGGTGATGGTTGCTGGTTTTGTTGCGGCTTTACCATAGGCCATTAATAAGCCTGTTAAAAATTGTGAGCTGAGTGAACCGTCGATGGTGATATCTGCAGGTTGTAAAGGACCTTTAATTTGTAAGGGTAATTTACCTGCTAGCGATTTTATTTCTATACCCAGTAAAGGAAAAATATCATCGAAGAAATCCATTGGACGGGTTAATAAACTTCCTGTACCATTGATGGTAATTGGTTGGCTACTTAATGCTGCTAATGGTGTGAACATTCTGATCCCTAAACCACTTTCGCCGCAATTCATTTCTGCGCCTCTTTGTTTCAGAGATGAGGTATTTATTACCAATGTATCTCCATCGTTCTTTACAATAGTAGCTCCCAATTTTTGAATAACATCAATAGCAGCCAGATCATCATTACTTTTACCCGGGTTGTATATCGTTGTTTCTCCATCTTGCAATAAAGCAGCTGCACATGCTCTTTGCATACTGCTTTTGGAAGTAGGTGCTAATATGTTACCCTTTATTGTTGATGGATGTACTGTTACGATCATTTTATTGACAAAACTTTATTTAATTAATTGTTCTAGTTGATTCATCGGAATAGCACGTACTGTTGCATCGCCGATCTTATTGAGCAACACAAAATTCATTTCGTTGCTTACTTTCTTTTTATCGAGTTTTAATACTTCCCAGATCTTAACTTTATCATATTCCATTTCTGTTGGTAAATGATATTGAGCTAAAACTTTTATCATCTTCTCAAGCTCTGTCGAATGAAAATTGTTTATCTCTTCAGATATCCTGCCTGCCGCCACCATTCCAATACTGATGGCATGACCATGCAACAACTGATAAATGTTTTCTATCGCATGTCCGACTGTATGCCCGAAATTTAATAATTTTCTATCCCCTTGCTCAAACTCATCTTCAACAACAACTTTGGTTTTTATGTTGACATTTTTTTCTATCAGATCGGCCAAGGCTACTTTATCTTTTTGGAAATAATCTAAAGTCGAATCTTCTAATAAAGTAAACAACGATTCGTCTTTTATGCAGGCATGTTTGATCACTTCTGCAAAACCATTTACCCATTGTTCTTCAGGCAATGATTCCAACAACGTATAATCAAATAACAAAAAATCAGGTTGCTTTATTAAACCTACAAGGTTTTTATAAACTCCTACATCAACCCCATTCTTACCACCGATAGATGCATCTACCATTGCAAGGATCGTTGTTGGTACAAAACCAAATTTCAATCCTCTCATATACACAGATGCTGCATAGCCGGTGATATCAGTTACTACACCACCGCCAACGCCTACAACGAAAGTTTTTCTGTCTGCGCCGAGTTTTATTAATTCGCTGATAATATAGTCAACTGTAGATTGCTGCTTATGCTCCTCTCCCGCTTTTATTACAATTGTTTTCCAACCTTCAAACCTTGATGGCTGGCTTTTGAAAACATTGTCATCAGTAATGATAACAGTATTATTTTTTGATGTGATCGTTTCTAAATAAGAAAAATCTGCATCAAAAAAATATTTGACTTGTTTATTGCCGATGTTAATAGAGGTTGTTTGCATATGGAGTAAATTGTCTGAATCAGAATTCTCAGCATTTAAGTATGAACAGAATTACAACTTTTGTACTTGTAATTTTGTTTATTCTTATTGAGCGCTAATGATTGAAATCCCAATCATCATGATCAAAATTCTGAGCATTCTTAAATGCTGAGAATGCTGATTTAAGACAAAAAAGTTTAATAATGGTATACCGTACAAGTGAGTGACACAACGATGATGCCATGAAAAACAAATGCCTGTAACAAAAAAAGTCTTACGAGTTCATTATTTTATTCTGATGATTGATACTTTCTAAATGCACCGCATCAAAATATTTAGTAATGAAATCTTCGCTCAAACCTGCTTTAGCACCACGTTGAATTCCTTTTTGTAAAATTTCGTTCCAACGGTTGGTTTGTAAGATCGTAATGTTGTTATCTCTTTTGTATTCGCCAATTTTATCAGCAATTTTCATACGTTGACCTAAAATGGTCAACAACTCATCATCTAAATGATTGATCTGCTCTCTTAGCGTAGCCAATGCGTTTAAAAATTCTGCTTTATCAGAAGTTTCGTTACGCCATACCAATGCATCGATGATCTCTCCCAAACGCTCTGGAGTGATTTGTTGTTTAGCATCGCTCCATGCATTATCCGGATCAATATGACTTTCGATCATAAAACCATCGAAATCAAGATCGATACTTTTTTGTGCAGTTGATTGCAACATTACACGGTTTCCACAAATATGTGAAGGGTCGCAAATGATCGGCATATCAGGGAAACGACGTTTCATTTCAATTGGCAGATGCCACATAGGTGCGTTGCGATATTCTGTATTTCCGTAGTTACTGAAACCACGGTGAATCATACCAATTTGTTTAACGCCCACTTTTTGTAAACGTTCTAATCCACCACTCCATAATTCAAGATCAGGATTAATAGGATTTTTCATCAGCACAGGAATATCTACTCCTTTAAGCGCATCTGCAACTTCTTGTACACTGAATGGGTTTACTGTTGTACGGGCACCGATCCAAAGCATATCCACATCAAATGCCAATGCATCTTCAACGTGTTTTGCTGTTGCAACTTCAACAGTTGTTGGTAAGCCTGTTATTTTTTTAGCTTGTGCTAACCATGGCAACCCTTTTGCACCGATCCCTTCAAATAATCCTGGTTTGGTACGTGGTTTCCATATGCCTGCACGAAGCACATCTACTTTACCTGTTTTAGCTAATCTTGTAGCTGTTTCAATTACTTGCTCTTCAGTTTCGGCACTACAAGGTCCGCTGATAATTAGAGGGCGTTTTTTCCATTTCGCCTGCATTACTTCTTTCATTGTGTTAGTTTGTGTTTCCATTTGCGCAAATTTACGTTTTTTTGCCCTTAAAGCCTAATGGCGGGGCTGATTTGATATGTTATTTAATTATTGTTCTTATTTTATTGGCATTCTCCATTAACTCTTTCAAATATTCAATATTCTCTTTTTCTAAACTCGATTTAAACTTTCTTAACTGTGTAATGTGTTCATTTAAAACGTCCAACACATTTTCCCGGTTTTGCATAAAGATGGGTGCCCACATAGCCGGACTGCTTTTTGCCAAACGCACCGTACTTTCGAAACCACCACCTGCTAATTCAAAGATGGTATTCTCTTCTCTTTCTTTTTCCAACACCGTATTTGCCAATGCAAAGGATGTGATGTGAGAAATATGACTCACGTATGCAGCATGTGTATCATGTGCAGCTGCATCCATATAGATCAGGTGCATACCAAATGCTTTGTAAATATTTTCCATTGTGGTGACTGCATCTGCTGCACTTTTTTCTTTTTCACAGATCACACAGGCCCTCCCTTCAAAAGCACCATGTACAGCTGCTTCAGGGCCACTATATTCTGTACCCCACATCGGATGCGTTGCTACAAAACGTTTACGCATCGGATGGTCTTTCAATGCATCACATAATGCAAATTTTGTAGAGCCAGCATCTGCAACTATTTGCTCGTCGGTTATTAACTCCATTACCTGTTGTATAACAGGAATGGTTGCATCAACAGGAATGGCAACATAGATCAAATCACTTTGCTTTACGGCTTCTTCTAGCGGTAACGCCTCATCAATAATACCTAACTCCAATGCTCTTTTTAATGAAGCTTCTGTTCGGCTTACGCCAATTATTTTTTTAGTGAACCCTTTTTCTTTTAATGCTAATGCAAAGGAACCACTTATTAAACCAACACCTATTATGGTAACGTTATTAAACATTCAATTAATAATGAAAAGTGAAAAATGAAAAATGAAAAATAGTATTACCAAGAAATCATTACTGTAATTAGCTTGACAAAATTTTTCATTTTAAATTATTAATTTTTAATTCTCTTTATCGCTTCTTCAATTTTTTCTTCGGTGCTACATAAACTAACCCTTACATAATTATTTCCTGCGCTACCAAATATTCCACCAGGTGTAATAAATACATTGCTTTTATGCAATACTTCGTCGCTCAATTCAAAGCCATCTTTATAATGTGGCGGTATGGATGCCCAAACAAATAGCCCAGCCTGATCTTCATCGAAATTACAATTCAATAAATGCAATAGTTCAAATACTTTTTTTCTCCTTTGTGCGTATACTTTATTTACTTCATCATGCCAATCTTGTTCTAATTCTAAGGCTTTTGCTGCAGCTAATTGAACAGGTAAAAACATTCCGCTATCCATATTACTCTTGAAACGTAATACATCATTTATTTTATCCTGAGCACCACACAGCATACCAACTCTCCAACCCGCCATGTTATGACTTTTACTCAATGAGTTTAATTCCAGAGCAACTTCTTTCGCCCCTACTACACTTAGTATACTCATTGGATTATCATTCAAAATAAAACTGTAAGGATTATCGTGAACTAGAATAACACCGTTTCTTTGAGCAAAGTGTATGAGTTTTTCAAACAACTCTTTGGTTGGTAATTGTCCTGTTGGCATTTGCGGATAATTCACAAACATCAACACGTTCCTTCCTTCGCCACCTTGTTTTTCCTGCATACTTTTATGCACACGGATTATTTGTTGCAGTTCCAGAAAATCCGGAAACCAGCTATTCTTTTTTTCTAAATTATATTCAACACAAACGCCACCAGAAATTTTTGCTGCACTTCTGTATGTTGGATAACCTGGGTTAGGGATCAACACCAGATCACCTTCATTAATATAGGTCATACAGATATGCATGATACCTTCTTTGCTTCCTATCAACGGCAAAATTTCTGTATCAGGATTCAAGGTAACGTCATACCATTTGTTATACCATTTTGCAATAGCAGTTCTAAAGATCGGACTGCCTTTATAACTCTGATAACCATGCTGATTGGGCTTTACCGCTTCTTCCTGTAAAGCTTTTATTACAGAAGGATGCGGTGGCAGATCAGGGCTACCAATACCCAAACTGATAACATTCTTACCTTGCTTATTCATCTCATCTATCTCTCTCAATTTTTGAGAGAAGTAGTATTCACCGATGCCTTCTAATCTTTTTGCTGTCTTCATTAATAATTTTATTACACTAATTAAAACGAATTACTATAATTACTTTCCATTCTTATATACTCCATACACTTTCAAACTCTCTGTTATCTTTTTCAAAGAACCCAATACTTTATCCAATTGTGATTTGCTGGTAAATTCCAGATCTGCATGAAATGAATATTTAAAATTGCTGCCAGGTATCGGAAAGGATTGCAACTTGCTAAGGTTTATCCCGGCATTTGCAATAACCATCAACACTTTGGCCAAACTCCCTTTTGAGTGATCTGTATGAAAATTGATCGATGCTTTATTAGCCCCTTCAATATCCTGCACTTCACTTTCTCTTTGTAAAACTAAAAAACGGGTATAATTATTTTTTAAGGTTTGAATATTGGGTGCAATGATATCTAGATCAAATAACTCTGCAGCCAATTTACTTGCAATGGCTGCAATATGTTTACTATGATGCTGATGAATGTGTTTAGCACTTAAAGCAGTATCTTCTGTTTCAATCAATTTCCATTTGTACTTATCTAGAAAACCATAACATTGTTGTAACGCCATTGTATGTGAATGCACTTCACGAATATCCTCCAGCTTTACCCCTTTATTCACTAGTAAGTTTTGTCTTATTTGTAAATAAACCTCTCCAACAATTTTGAGGTTACTTTTCTGTAATAAATTATAGTTCGGTAAAATACTGCCGGCAATTGAGTTTTCGATAGCCATAATACCACCATCGCTTTCATTTTTATTCTCAGCCACATCGATCAATTCTTTAAAAGTAGAACAACAAACCACTTCTACCTTCTTACCATAAAAATGGCGAGCAGCCATCTGGTGAAAACTACCTTCAAAACCTTGTATTGATACTTTTGTTCCCCCTGTCCCCCTAAAGGGGGAACTTTGACTCGTAATCTTTTTATTATCGTCCTGTTGTTTCATTGACAGCAATTTCAATTTTTGTTTTTCCAAAAACCCCTTTAGGGGTTTGGGGTGATTTAAATAAAAATCCCGACCTTTTAGTCGGGATCTTTTATGTTAATCAGTTAGTCGTTGTGTTTCAGTTTTAACAAAAAATCTCCCTTACCATTTATAAAAATAGTAGCTAAAATAAAATCGGGTGTTTTTTGCTTTTAAATTCATTGGATGGCAAAAATAATAAATTGAGCGATAAAAACCAAAATTCTCTAAAAAATAGAGTCGCCCCGTGAAAACGGGGCGACTTAACGATTGCTTGCCATATGAAAAATCTTTATATGAAACCGGTAACTCTCAACAAGCAACCTAACCGGTTGGCTTTAATTACTTTTTAGTAGTATCAGCTGCTTTTTTTGCTGTATCAGCAACTGCAGTTTTAGCTGTATCAGCAGCTACTTTAGAAGTATCAGCTGCCATTTTAGATGAATCTACTTTTAAAGAATCACCTGCAGGAGCTGCAGTTTCAGCGTTGTTACAAGCTGCGAAAGCTGTTACGATTGCGATAGCGAAAATTACTTTTTTCATTTTTTTTTGTTTTTTATTGGTTTATATAACGGTTATATGGCCATTTATACCAAATCTGCAGAAAGGTAACCCATAAATTAAAAAAAATTATTTTTCTTTGCTTAGGGTTACTATTTACCCGATTACGTATTAATAAACACAAGCCAAGTGAGCACACCAGAACAAGAAATTACCCTATTGAAAGGATTGGCACAGAACGACAGAGTGGCTATAGAGACCCTTTACCGTGAAAACTATAACATGGTACAGGCATTTATACTGAATAATAACGGATCTGTAGATGATGCCCGGGATATTTTTCAGGAAACCATAATGGTGCTATATGAAAAAGCAAATAGCAACACATTTGAGTTAAACTGCAAGATAAAGACCTACGTTTATTCAGTCTGCCGCAGGCTATGGCTTAAGAAACTACAACAGCTTCAACGATATAGTGGCCAAATTGATAGTATTGAGGAGATAGTACCAGTTGAAGAGGAACTTGAGGAACACGAAAAAAAGAACAACGACTTTATATTAATGGATGCTGCCATGAGTAAGATCGGCGAACCCTGTAAAAGTCTGTTGGATGCTTATTATCTGCAAAACAAAAATATGCAGGCAATAGCAGCAGAGTTTGGATATACTAATTCAGACAATGCTAAAACTCAGAAGTACAAGTGCCTGATGAGGTTGAAAAAGATATTTTTTGCTCAATATAAAAATGGTCAGTAAAATGGATGAGGTTTTGTTATTAGACGCCGTAGAAAGATACCTGAGAGGTGAAATGCCGCAGCATGAGGTTGGTATGTTTGAAGAATTGCGTAAAAGCAATCCGGAAATAGACCAATTGGTTGTGGAGCATATTTATTTTTTACAGGAGCTGAACAATTACAGCAATACCAGAAATATCAAACATTCTTTAATTGAGGTTGAAGCCAAACTTTTAGGCGAAGGTGTTATTGCTCAACCTAAATTAACCGGCAAAGCGAAAGTTGTTCAATTATGGAGCAAATATAAACGCAGCATTGCAGTGGCTGCTTCTATCGCAGGAATTGTTTCGTTGGGTTCTACAGGGTTGGTTGTTAATTATGCCAAAAAATATGGTAATGAAAACTACGAGCAATTGGTTCAACAAATCAAGAATACCAATGCTGAAGTTGCTAAACTAAAATCTGGCAAACAAAATTCAGCAACTGCCAAAATTGAACCTAAAGTAGATTACAGAGCTACCGGGTTTTTAATTGACGGAAAAGGATATCTTATTACCAACGCACATGTGATCACTAAAATGAAAAACATTTACGTTGAAAACAATAAAGGAGATTACTTCACTGCAATCTCAGTTTACAAAGACGAAAATTCAGATCTGGCTATTTTGAAAATAGTTGATTCTTCTTTCAAAACGATCAACAACCTTCCATACAGCATCAATAGAAACAACGCAGACCTTGGCGATCAGTTTTTCACTTTAGGTTATCCTCGTAATGAAATTGTTTACGGCGAAGGTTATGTGAGTGCAAAATCAGGCAATGAAGGAGATTCTACAGCTTACCAGCTAACAGTTTCAGCCAATCCGGGTAACAGTGGTGCTCCTATCATCAATCGTAATGGGGAGATCATCGGTATCATTACTGCAAAAGATGCAAAAGCGGATGGCGTTGTATATGCTGCAAAATCTAAAAACATTTTTAAATTATTGGAGAAGCTTAAAAAAGGCGATGACCAATACCAAAATATAAAAACACCAAGTAATACAAGTCTGAAAGGCTTAGATAGAGCACAACAGATCAAAAAAATGGAAGATTTTGTATTCATGGTTGTTGGTAACTAATTTCTTACCATTGAGCCTAAAGAAAAATCCCGAAGTAATTCGGGATTTTTTATTTTTATCAAATAGCTTGATCATATTATCTCCATAAAGCTGCAGGATACTCCCCTGATGCAACCAATGCATCGAGACTTTGTTTAACGCCGGGAGCATCTTCTTTATATGTTACACCAAACCACTGAGCTGTTGTTGGAATCACTTCAATAGTTCCGCCTAAATGATGCATGAAATTTTCAGCAATGATCGGAATAAAAAATTCCGACTTAAGATTTGCCAGATTTTCTTTTACAAAAGAATGGAACAATTTTTCTGTAACATTAAATAATGATGGATGAAAACACCAAAAATTCATCGATACACTTGAATTTTCTGCAACGGTATGCTTACCTGCTTCATCTTCATAAACAATATGATCGCCTTCTCTGTAAATCTTTGTTCTTTCTTTAATACTTACAAGATCATTCTGTTCATCTACCTGGCAAACACCTCGGCTTACGGTACCATGTTCACTTAATGTTTTAGCAAGTTGATATCCGATGATAGAATATTTTTTATCAGTACAATCATTATTCAAAAATGCAGCTGCTTTCGCAAAAGCATCTCTTCCATAGAAATCATCTGCATTGATAACAGCAAATGGCTCTTTCACCACATCCAAAGCACATAAAACTGCATGCCCAGTACCCCAAGGCTTTACTCTATCTTCAGGCACAACCACATCTCCCGGAATATGAGCATCCTTTTCCTGATACACATATTCGGTAGCTATCTTACCTTTTAATTTAGGTTCGAAAATTGCTTTAAAATCTTCGGCAAAATCTTTACGGATAATAAACACCACTTTACCAAAGCCGGCACGTATGGCATCATAAATTGAATAGTCCATAATGGTTTCTCCATCAGGGCCAAAAGACTGGGTTTGTTTCATACTTCCATAGCGACTTGCCATACCGGCCGCTAAAATTAAAAGAGTAGGCTTCATAAATAGATTTCAGATTACTGATTACAAATCGCAAATTGCGTCTGCGAAAATAGGACAATCATCCAATTAATGACAAAAAATGCTGTTTGATTATTCACATATAAAAATCGATGTGCTTGAGGACAATTGGCTTAGGGAGAAGAACATTTCGTTATCTGTACTTAGATTGGATGCGATCCACCGGGTCATATCAGGCAATAAACTATTTAAACTTCATTATTTTTTAGAAGATATTTCGTCAGGAAAAATACTTATTACTTTCGGGGGTGCCTATTCAAATCATCTTGCTGCAACGGCCTATGCTTGTAAACTATCTAACATAAAATGTATTGGTATTGTTAGAGGAGAAAAACCAAAAGAATTATCGCATACATTAAAACAATGCCTCAATGATGGCATGGAATTAAGATTTGTTTCACGAGAAATCTACGATCAAAAGGAAGATGATGGCTTTTTAAAAAAATTGGAAGAAGAGTTTAAAGAAAGTATTGTCATTCCAGAAGGAGGTTATCACTTTAAAGGTGCTAAAGGCGTAGCGATGATAATGGATCTTATACCTGATAACACTACCCATGTTTGTTGTGCAGTAGGTACTGCTACTACCCTTGCCGGATTATTAATGAATCACAAACAGAAAAAAATTATTGGGGTACCTGTGCTGAAAGGTATGCATGACATTGAAAGCAGGATATCATTTTTATCGGAAAATAATGTCGATTTGAAACAATTAGCATTATTGAATGAGTATCATTTTGGCGGATACGCAAAAAAAACTGATGAGTTGATCACATTCATGAATGAGTTACACAAGCGATATCAACTACCAACCGATTTTGTGTACACAGGCAAAATGATGTATGCCATTTTTGATCAAATAAAAAAAGGAATGTTTGCGTCGGGTAGCAATATTGTATGCATCCATACCGGAGGCTTACAAGGTAATTTATCTTTACCGAAGGGAACTTTATTTTTTTGATTGAATTAACATCGGTTTATATTTGCATTCAAACCTTTCTGAATAGTTTTACGTTTTAAATCTTCTATGCGTTTAAGCCTTATCACTTTATTTATCATTTGCTCAGGATTTTTCTGTAACGCTTTCGGGCAGGATACTTTACCACAAATAAAGGTAAAAAAGGCATTAAAGAAAGTGATCATCAGCTGGAAAAATGCTTACGGAAGAACGATCAGTACTATTAATATTCAACGTTCGTCTGATAGTATCAAACAATTTTCAACTATCGGCACCGTATTAAACCCGATGAATAGAGATAATGGTTTTGTTGATGCTAAACCTCCTGCCGACAAAGTATTTTACAGAGTATTTGTTGCATTTTCAGATGGGTCATATATATTCACCAGATCTTATCAACCATCAATAGATACCGTTACCGTGGTGCCCGGCTACCAGGAAGTTGTGGTTACACAACCTACCGGATTTACAGCCAGCAAGTACATTTATACCGGCAAAGAAAATAATGTAGTAATCAATATACCCAATGCCGCAGTTAAAAAATATAGCGTCAAATTTTTTGACGCTAATAATAATTTTTTATTTGAGATAAAGAAAATTCCGGAACCGTTCATTACACTTGAAAAAGTAAATTTCAAACACGCCGGCTGGTTTAATTTTCAATTATTTGAAGAAGATATATTGATTGAGAAATATCAATTTTATATTTCGAAAGATTCTAAAAAGACTCCATCTAACAATGAGCAAGGTAGATAATTAATTATCCTGCACAATTACATTAAAAACTTTTTCAAAGTTTATTTTAAGTCGTTGCTTTACTTCGGCATAATCTACTTCCCTACCCAGTTCCTTTTGTAATGAAGTAACCTGCTTATTTTGAATCCCACAAGGAATGATATTATTGAAATAACTAAGATCAGTATTCACATTCAATGCAAAACCATGCATAGTGATCCATCTGCTACAACGAACCCCCATTGCACAAATTTTTCTTTCCTTACCCAAAACACCTGGCTCTATCCATACACCCGTTTCTCCCTTGCTTCTTTCTCCGACTATACCATAATCTTTTAATGTAAGAATGATCACTTCTTCCAATTCTCTTAAATATCTGCCAATATCGGTATAAAATTTTTCCAGATCTAAAATTGGATAACCAACCACTTGTTGTAATCCATGAAATGTAATATCACCACCTCGGTTGGTTTTAAAATATTGTATACCCTGCTGCTCCATTTCATCATCATTGATAAGAATATTATCTTCACTACCGCTTTTACCTAAGGTATATACCGGGGGATGTTCGCAGAAAAGAAGATAGTGCTTAGTCCATGTTCCATGGACCATGGTTGGTTGTCCATCGTCAATTAGCTGTTGCCTGTTCGCCACCTTTACTGCAATATTCTCCTGCAACAAAGATTCCTGGTAATCCCAGGCCTGTTTGTATTCAACAATTCCTAAATCTTTATAGTGTACTATCTGCTTATCCAATGCAATTTCTTTTACTTTGCAAAGATAAGGCGGTTAATGGTTTATAGTTCGTGGTTCATAGTCCATGAACCATAGACTATGGACTATAGTAAAATACATACCATGAACCAAGAAGAAGAAATACAAGAACAAGACAGTGAAGAGCTTTATGAAAAGCTGGTAATAGAGATCGATAAAGGACAGGAACCGCTCCGTATCGATAAATTTCTGATGACCCGTATTGAAGGTGCTACCCGTAATAAAATACAGCAAGGCATTGACGATGAAATGGTTTTAGTAAACGAAAAACCGATCAAATCAAACTACAAAGTAAAGCCGGGAGATAAAGTAGTGGTGTTTGATAATAAGAGTCCTGAAAGCACCGAAATAGTTCCGGAAAATATACCACTCAATATTGTTTTTGAAGATGAAGACATTATGATCATCGACAAACCTGCCGGCATGGTAGTACATCCGGGTAGTGGTAATTATAGTGGCACATTGGTAAATGGTATTGCTTATTATCTGCAACAGCAAAGCGAAGAAAAAAAAGATATTCCCCTCTCCCGCCTTGGACTTGTACACAGAATAGATAAGAATACAACAGGCCTGTTAGTGATTGCCAAGAATCAACACGCTATGTCGCATTTAGCCAAACAATTTTTTGATCATACCGTACATCGAAGGTATGTCGCATTAGCATGGGGCAATTTTGATGAAGAAAGTGGCACTGTTAAAGGGCATGTAGGCCGCCATCAAAGATTCAGGAAATTATTTACCACTTACCCCGATGGCGAATATGGTAAAGAAGCCATCACACATTATAAAGTACTTGAACGTTTTAATTATGTGACCTTGATCGAGTGCCGTTTGGAAACAGGCCGTACACACCAGATACGGGTACATATGCAATACATTGGCCACCCATTGTTCAATGATGATTTTTATGGTGGGGATAGAATTGTTAAAGGAACTGTATTTACCAAGTACAAGCAGTTTGTTGACAATTGCTTTGATCTATGCCCACGCCAGGCATTGCATGCCCGTGAACTTGGATTCGTACACCCTACTACGTTAAAACCAATGCTTTTTAAAAGCGAATTACCGGAAGACATACAAGCTGTTATTGAAAAATGGCGAAAGTATAGTAGTAATAGAAATATTATAGAGTAGTATATATTTGTGAGTAGCTATGTTTCACCGCATTACTTTAATCCAATGAAAAAAATATTTTTCTTATTACCGATAGCAATACTTTTTTTCAATCAACTCTCTTGTCAATTAAAATCTTATAGTGTTCAAAAAGACACGATCTGTCTTGCAGATAGTTGCATAAGACCTTTTCAGTTTTTTCCCAATCAAAAATGGGGATATATAAATTCAGATGGAATAATCGTGATACCTGCTATGTACGATTTTGCAAGCAACTTTCACAATGGATTGGCATTTGTAGAACTGGATAAGAAAAAGTTTTACATAACCACTCAAAATAAAAATGCCTTTGGGAAATACTTTGCGTATGCAAATGATTTTAATGAGGGACTTGCATTTGTAGGGCAAAAAAAAGGCAAGGACCTGCTCTTTGGTGTAATTGATAAAACAGGAAAACTCATTTTACCATATAATTATTTAGCTGGATCCCACTTCGAAGAAGGTATTGCAGTGGTGACAAACAAAAAAGGGAAAGCTGTTTATATTGATACAACCGGGAAAGTGCTCTTTCATCATAAACCAGATTACCTGTTAAGCAATTACTCAAAAGAAAGCGGCTTGTTCCTGTTGGAAAAATCTATGGGCAGGTTTAAAAGCAGTAAATATGGATATATCAATTTAGAAGGGAAGGAAATAATTAAACCTCAATTTGAATATGCTCATGGATTTAAATTCGGCTTGGCTCCGGTAAGAAAAGATAGCCTTTATGGCTTTATTGATAACAAAGGGAAGCAGCGGATCCCCTTTATTTATAATAGTGTAGATAGGTTTTATGAAGGTTTGGCTATGGTAAAAAAAGGTAGCCTTTATGGCTATATTGATTCATCGGGCCAATATAAGATCCAACCAATTTATACTTACGCTACTCATTTCAGTGAAGGATTAGCATTTGTAATGATAGGTGATAAAAGAAGTTTTATTGATCATGAAGGGAAGGACATTATTTTAATTCCCTCGGATTGGGACTACATAGAAAATGAATTTCGTAGAGGAACAACAGGGGTCTATATTAATAAGAAAAATTGCTTGATCAATAAACAAGGGAAGGTCGTATTTATCTTTTTATGAGCACCTTGAGAAGTTCATAGCCCTTGGTTACAAAGAAGGCTTTACTGTAGCTATTGGCAATCTCGATGCAGTGCTCGCTTCATAATAGTTTTCACAAAAAAGGTGCAGTTGAGTCAACTGCACCTTTTAATAAAGTTATTATAAACAATTATGCTTCTTCTACAGCAAGTAAACGTTTAGCGGTTTTTGCTTCTTTTTTAACAGCACCTGTTTTTTTAAATTGCATTGCACTCCAAACATGATCCAATGTAACAAGTCTTGCACTTTCAAAACCATATTGCCCCATAAAATCCCATTTACAATCTCTGCAAAGATCACTAACGATCTTGGCTGTAACTTTTGGATAAGCCACCCAAAGCTTAGCATCTTTTTGCAAAGCAGGTATTACATCTTTCAATATATCTGTCAATTGCTTTTGGTTGATGGCAAACACCAATGCAAAATCAATTTTACGTGCTTTTAAAAGTGGGGTAACATTTTTTGCAAACGAGAGTTTGCTGAATTGCTTTTCTATGGTAGATGGCAATCCTTGAACCAAGAGATTTTTTTCGCCGTTAAGTTGTAATTTTTCAAGTACTGTTTGTGAGGGAGACATTACTTCTAATTCCATATAAAAAGCTTTAAGAGTCTGCAAAATTACACAAAATATTGCAATAATTCCCCTAAAACAATTATTAAAATCAATTTATATAACAAAAAATGTAGTGTAAAAGGCAATTCATTAATTTGAAATTAAATTAAATCAAAATTTCATAACGACTTAATTTAAAATATTTTATAAATTTTGTTAAATAAAAATGCCGCTACAGTTTAGCGGCATTTTAATTTTAATTAACTACGACTATTTAACTGGTTTATAATAAGTTAATGCCTCATCCATATAGCCTTCTAATTGTTTTATTCTTTTCTCATCAGAAGGGTGAGTTGATAAAAACTCCGGAGGCTTAGTGCCGCTACCTGCTGCCTTACTCATACGCTGCCAGAATGGGATAGCTTCCTTAGGATTGTAACCAGCCATTGCCGCACAGATCAAACCATAATGGTCAGCCTCAGATTCCTGTTTTCTGCTGTTTGGCAATAAAACGCCTACCTGTGCTCCTATACCATAAGTGCTATTAAAAATACCGTTTACCTGACTATTTCTGCTGGTCAATACATCTCCTGCAATACCAATTCCCTGCGCCAGCATTGCCTGACTCATTCTTTCATTACCATGTTTGGCAACAGCATGCATGATCTCGTGCCCCAATACAATGGCTAAAGCTGCTTCATTCTGAGCTACTGGTAGCAAACCGGTATATACTACCACTTTACCGCCGGGCATACACCATGCGTTTATCTCTTTATTATCTACTAAATTAAACTCCCATTTATACCCTTCAAAAATAGAAGCCTTTCCTTGCTTTGTGTAATATTCCGTAATAGCATTTGCAATACGGGTACCTACTCTACGTACCATTTCTGCATCTTTACTTGTGGTAGTACTTACCACTTTACTTTGAGAAAGAAACTGCTGATATTCCTGTAAAGCCATTTGCTGCAATTGACTTTCGGGCAAAAGCGATAATTGCTTACGGCCGGTTACAGCATTCTTGCTACAAGCTGCTACTACAACCACAGCCGACATAATAAGTAAAATCTTTTTCATCTTAATAAGTTTATATAAATAGATATACAATTGGCGTACCAAAGCGGCCATTTCTAAATGTTAAAGTCTACAGATGTAATTTACTGCAAAAAGGTTGTATGTAATTACTTGTTACGGCGAGATTTCCTTCTGTCTCTGTATTTAAGGATAGGTACACGACTTTCGCTGCCTCTTAAGATCTTAATGATGTTCTTTTGATGCGTTAGAACGATCAAAACAGCAACTAATACAGCAAATATGCGGTAGATGATCACATCATCATTCCAGATCCAAAGTACACAGATCGGCAGACTTAAGCCTGCAAGGATAGAACTTAAAGAAACGTATCTTGTAAGATATAAAACAGCTAAAAACACCCCTACACAACTGATAGCTATTACCGGCTGAACCGCCAGAATCATCCCAAACAAAGTTGCAACACCTTTTCCTCCTTTAAATTGAGCAAATATGGGAAAGATATGGCCAAGTACTGAGGCTAAACCCAAGCCTACCATAAGGTTCGTTTTGTCCCAGTCGTTGTGCAAATAATGAGGCAAGAAATTGTATAAAGCCACAGCCAACATTCCTTTCAAAATATCGAAGATCATTACGATGATGCCATATTTAGTGCCCAATACTCTGAAAGTATTAGTGGCTCCCATATTACCACTTCCGTAATCACGAATATCAACCCCAAAGAATGATTTACTGATAATCAATGCCGTAGGAATAGATCCGATCAAATATGCTAAAACAATTAAGAGGAACTCTTTCATGGATTTAGTAAATTAGTAGGTGCAAATATACCGCAAAACAGCCACTTAACGATTATTTAATATCAACAAAGAATGAACCTAAAGAGATAACTTATTGTTTTTCAATGAGAACAGCTATCCAATCACCCTTTTTGACAGTGGATAAATAGGTAAAGCCGGCTTCAGCAGTAGATGATTTGATCCGATCTTCATTTTCCAGTAAAAAACCACTGAGCAGCACCGGTGTTCCGGTTTTAGCAACAGTTGCTATACTATCGAGATTTGCAAGAATAACATTGAGGTTGATATTGGCAAGGATCACATCATACACAGTTCCTTTCGGAATTTCATTGTGCAGTTCGACTGTGATCTTGCTACAACTGTTCTGTTCAATATTTTCGATGGTGTTGGTGATGCTCCATTCATCATTGTCGATGGCAAATACTTTTGAGGCACCTAACTTTTCGGCGAGTATGGCCAGCACTCCCGTACCTGTTCCAAAGTCCAGAACAGATTTGTTGGCAAAATCAATATGCTGCATTTGCTGTACCATCATATGAGTGGTGGCATGATGCCCCGTACCGAAACTCATTTTTGGGGTAATGATTATTTCATGTGCAACATTGGTGATAGGTTGATGAAAGCCGGCACGAATTGCCACAAAATCGCCTACAGTTACAGGTGAAAAACCACTTTCCCATTGCTGGTTCCAGTTAATATTTTCTACAGAAACTCTTGTGTAAAGAATAGAAGGGAATATTTTTACTATTTCTGCGAATTCATTTTCATTAAATAAATTTTCAGGAATGAATGCTTTTAAGCTATCATCATCCTCCTCAAATCCTTCAAAATTTTGATTGCTTAGTAATGCAATCAATTGTTCGGATTGAGACGAATTGGTTGAATGGAAATCAAATTGTAAGTAGTTCATTTATTTTATTTCGATAGTTATTGGTTTACCTGTAAAATTAAATTCAATTAAATAGGTTTGTTCCGTATCAATTCTGGTCTCTATGACTTCATCAAATAATTCTATTTTTTGACCATTAACATACCCCGATTTATCTGCTGATAATTTTCCGTGTAATATTAATCGGATGTGTCTTGATGCAGGACGACCTTTATATTTGCCAGTATTACTTGTAATGTGAAAACTAAGGTTATTGTTGTCGGGCTGAGCCTTGAATGTAATTAATTCAAATTGCCTTGTAGCAATTGCATTTTTGCTAACACCATCATCATCATACATGGTATATGTTGATGGTTTTGAATCGCAGAAATAATGAATATTTAAAGTATCTGTTTTAGAGGAAACAGTATTAGGCTTTTTATTGTTCCATAAAGTTGGAATAAAACTTCCAGCTTTAATAAATATCGGAATATTATTCATTCCTATACGCTCTTCTGTTCGTAGCCCAAACTCATAAGTTCTGCTTCCATAATAAGCCATTGTTGCATTATTAAATGAATACCATTTGCCTTTAGGGAAATATACGTCTCGTTCATTCATATCTTTTTCTAAAATTGGAGCCACTAAAATATTTTCTCCCCACATAAACTCATCACTAACATCACAAGCTGCAGCTTCATTCGGATAATAATAATACAATGGTGCAATTAAGGGCTCACCTTTTACAGCTTGATTATACGTCAGGGTATAATTATATGGTAATAATGAATAGCGCAATTGAATTGCAGCTTTCGCATAAGTACGATACGGCTCATCTATTAAAGCCACTTCACTCGGGAAGCTAAATGCTTTTTTATCTACTTCCCCCAAAGCCGTACCATGCGGTCTAAAAATTGGCGTGAAAGCCGCAAACTGCAACCAGCGCACATAGAGTTCGTTATCTCCTGCACCACCGGCAAAGCCGCCGGCATCGCTGTGTACATACGGCACACCACTCATGCTCATGCCGAGTATAACGGGTAGCTGTGCCCGAAGTCCGCTCCAGCTTCTGCTAACGTCACCTGTCCATGGAAATATACTATAGCGTTGTGTACCTGCAAAACCACTTCTGTTCAAACTAAACAATCTTTTGGTTGGATATTCTTTTGCATATTGATCGAATAACATTTTTGTCCAAACATGGCCATACATATTATGCACTTCATCTGCCTTGAATAATCTTTTATAGCCCAGATCATTTAAGTTATGATACATATTTGCAGGATGTGTTTCCGGCTCACCCAGGTCTCCCCACCAGGCTTCTACCCCTAATTTCATTTGCTCCCGATATTTGCTCCAGAACCATTCCCGTGTATCTTTTTTAAAAACATCTAACAAACCTCCTTTACCGAAATAAAAGTTTGTGAGCATAAATGGCTTTTTACCTGTACTATCTACCGCCTGATACTGTAGTGTATTATTATAGTTTAAAGAAGATCTTACAACAAACGGCTCGGTGATCAAAATTGTATTGATGTTTTGTTTTTTATAATCTTTGATCATCTTCCCCGGGTCAGGCCATTTGGTTTTATTGATCCATGCAAGATTGCCCAATGTGTTTTGTATGCTATCGCCAAACCAAAAAAGATCAAAAATAATTGCATCTACGGGTACCCCTTCGCTTTTCATTTTTGCTACAATAGAATCAGCTTCTTTCTGACTAGTGTATCCAAATCGGCTCATTAAATTACCCATAGCCCACCGTGGAGGCAATGGTTGTGTTCCGGTAAGTTTATGATAATTGGAGAGTATCTCTTTATAATCTTTCCCGAATATGATGTAGACATTTAATTCTCCGCTCATAAACCCTGCTTCGAAAACATTATTATTCGATTTACCAATATCTGCATATCCTTTCGAAACATTATCGAAAAATAAACCATATCCATTTGATGAAGTAAAAAATGGAACGGAATAATTCAAGTTTTCTGCTCCTTCGCCATAACCATAATGTGGGCTATTATATAAATTAAATCGATAACCTCTTCTGTTTAATGGTAATGCTCTTTCTCCGCCACCATATATTTTTTCATCGACTTTAAGTGAAATATCAAATACGCTATAATCGATACCATCAACTTTTCTTTGTACAGGTGCGGTTATTTCTACTTTTTTATCACGGCCGATAGTGATAAAATTCATCTCAGTCTTTACAGGAATTGTAATCTTATTTAAAGGTTTCAATATAACGGCATCGCTGATGCTTTCATTGATTTTATAAGCATCCGGCTTAAATGAAACTTTAATAATGTCGGCAGAATACTGCGTAAGTTTCCAAACTCCATCACCTATTGTTATTGTCTTAGATTGTGCAAAAGAAAATGACACAGAAAAAGTACACAAAGCGGCAATCCAAATATTCAACAATCGCATATTATAATTTTCTACAAATTAAGCTAAAAAAATTACAATCATAAAGCATTATCTTTATCGCCATAACATTGTTTTTACTAAACCTAACTAAATGAAAAAAATAATTCTTTCCTTACTGGTATGCATTGTGACATTGACCTCTTATGGACAAAAAACAAAGGCAAAAACAAAAGCACCTGCAAAAACACAGGCGAAAACAGCACTATCTACCTATAATAATGTTGATCATAAAATAAAATTCCAATACCCTCAAGATTGGGAATTGACGGATACGGTTAGTGATGCTATTGTTTATCTTTTCACGCCAACCAATGGTGACGATGACAGGTTCAGCGAAAATCTTAATTTAAGTTTTGAAGATATCTCTTCCTCCGGTATTACTTTCAAAGATTATGTAGATCAAAATGTAGCAAGCATAAAAGATGGGGTAACTATTACCGATCTGAAACAAACCAGTGCTAAATTCTTTAAATGGAATGGCCTTCAGGCTTATGAAATTATTTACAGCGGAAATTTAGAAGGCGTAGATTTCAGGCTCAGTTGGATTCAACGATTCTTTTTACGAGACGGGAAAATTTACCTAATTACCTATTCTGCCGATGGAGATAAAAAAGACCCATACGTAACATCGGCCAAACAGTTGATCAACTCTATAAAATTTTATTAAAAAAAACCGGGATTGAAATCCCGGTTTTTTTAGATCAATGCTTCGTACAATACCTCAACAGTATGTAAAGCTTTTCTATTGGCTCCATCATGTATTTGATGGCGACAACTTGTACCCGGAGCAGCGATGATCACATCTTCGGCTTGGTTACGAACAGTTGGTAACAACACCAACTCTCCTACCTGCATTGACAGATCATAATGTTCTTTTTCAAATCCGAATGAACCTGCCATACCACAGCATCCTGAAGGAATTGTTTCTACAGAATAATTTTCGGGCAGCGATAATATTTTTACTGAAGGTGCAGTTGAAGACAATGACTTTTGCTGACAATGTCCATGTAATTTTATCGATCTTTTTTCTGCAGTGAATTGCTCTTTCTTAATATTCCCTTTCTCAATTTCATTGGCAATAAACTCATCGATCAAGAATACATGTTTTGCCAACGCTCTAGCTTTCTCCAGTTTATCCTCATCTGCCAAATCAATATACTCATCTCTGAAAGTAAGAATAGCACTCGGTTCAATACCGATCAATGGTGTATCTGCAGTGATAACAGGGCTTAACAAGTCTATATTTTTATTGGCTATTTTTTTAGCATCTCTGATCAACCCTTTTGATAATGATGCCCGGCCACTTTCTTCGTGTGTAGGAATTACAACTTCATACCCTAATTTCTCTAATAACAAAATTGCTTTTATTCCAATCTCAGTATCGTTATAGTTGGTGAATTCATCACAAAACAAATAAACCAGTTTCGATTTACGATTTGAGATTTGGGATTTACGATTTTTTTTATACCAGGCACTTAATGTTGTTTTGTAGAGCGTAGGCATTGAACGTTTTGTTGCAAAGCCAGCAAACTTTTTTATTAAAGTACTGATAGGTGCTGTTGTTACAACAAAATTATATAAGCCGGGCACTAAAGCACCTAATTTACCAAAAGTGCTAAAGCTGGCTATCAGCCTTGATCTGAAAGGAACTCCATTGGCATCGTAATAGTGTTGTAAGAACTCTGCTTTTAATTTTGCCACATCCACATTACTCGGGCATTCAGATTTACAACCTTTGCAACTCAAGCACAGATCCATCACCTCATAAATTTCTTTATGATCAAAACGATTCAACTTATCAGAATTAGTTAAAAACTCTCGTAAAATATTTGCCCTTGCTCTTGTTGTATCTTTTTCGTTACGAGTAGCCATAAATGAAGGACACATTGTTCCTCCGCTTAATTGTGTTTTACGACAATCTCCACTACCGTTACATTGTTCTGCATGTTGTAAAACATTCTGATTGTTAAACCTAAAAATTGTTTTAAACTCCGGCGTTTGCTGCCCCGGCTTATACCTAAGCATTGTATTCATTGATGGGGTATCAACAATCTTATTCGGATTGAAAATATTTTCCGGATCCCAGGTAGTTTTTATCTGTTTAAGGAGTTTGTAGTTCTTATCCCCTATCATTTGTTTGATGAATTCTCCACGCAATCTTCCATCGCCATGCTCTCCACTTAATGAGCCATTGTATTTTTTTACCAATGTGGCTATTTCTTCTGCAATAGTTCTGAAAAGCTGATTCCCTTCCTCCGTTTTTAAATTGATAATAGGGCGTAAATGTATTTCGCCACTGCCGGCATGCGCATAATGTACACAGTGAAGACCATGCTTATCTAATATCAGATTAAAATCTCTAATGAATTCCGGAAGATCATTTACATCAACTGCTGTATCTTCAATTACAGGCACTGCTTTTTCATCTCCCGGAAGGTTACTAAGCAAACCTAGTCCGGCTTTACGGAGTGTCCATATTTTTTTTGTATCGGCACCGGTTAATAAAGGAAAGTGATAACCAAGACCATGGCTACGCATCTCTTCCTCAACCTGTTTAGCAATATTTTTTACCGTTTCAATATCATCAGCAGCATATTCTACCACTAATATTGCTCCCGGATCTCCTTGAACAAAAAAGCGATTCTTGCTTTGTTCAATATTATCCTTGGTACATTCTAAAATAAAATGATCGATCAATTCACTTGCACTTGGCTTGTATTTTAATGCAATGAGATTTGCCCTTAATGCTTCATCAATAGAATTAAAATGCACACACAACAAACCTGCATGTTTCGGTGGTAGCGGCACTACATTTAATTTTATTTCTGTCAAAAAAGCAAGTGTACCTTCAGAGCCTGCGATCAATTTGCAAAAATTAAAATTCTCTTCCCCGGCGGTAAACGGAGCCGTATCCAATAACACATCTACCGCATAACCGGTATTTCTTCTTTCAATTGATTTTTTTGGAAACTCCTTGCGTATTTCTGTTTGATTATTATAATCGCTTAAAATACTTCTTACATTTTTGTAGATTTTCGCTTCTAATGTTTCACCATCGCATTTAGCATGAAACTCATCTATATTCAATGCGCCGAAAGTTGCTTCAGTTCCATCGCTTAACAACGCTTTTACTTCAAGCAAATGCTCTCTTGTACTTCTGTAAACAACAGAGTTTGATCCGCAAGAATTATTACCAACCATACCACCGATCATTGCTCTGTTTGCCGTAGAGGTTTCGGGGCCAAAAAATAAACCATGCGGTTTTAAAAACATATTCAATTCATCACGAATAACCCCGGGCTGAACCTTTACCCATTTCTCTTCTTTATTAAGTTCAATTATTTTGGTGAAATTTTTAGATACATCTACAATAATGCCATTACCAACTACTTGTCCGGCTAAGGAAGTGCCCGCTGTTCGTGGAATTATGGACGTTTTATTAGCACGTGCAAAATGTATTAATTTTTTAATATCATCTGTTGATTTGGGAATAGCAACAGCCAAAGGCATTTCTCTGTAGGCAGATGCATCAGTGGCATAAAGGGTACGCATCACATCATCTGTAAAAAAATCTCCTTCTAAATCCTTTGCCAGTGCGGCTAGTTGAGCTTTCATGTTACTATCGGTTGCATTGAGAGTGCAAATTTAACCCATTTTAAAATGAGTAAAAAGAAAAAAGCGGCCCGAATACATCGAGCCGCTTCACCACTTAACATGAAACCTATGACCATAACCTATTTTGGAAGCAAAACGTGATCAATTACATGTATCACGCCGTTGCTTTGATTTACATCTTTTATTGTTACAAAAGCCATACCACCATTTTCATCTTTGATAACAATTTTCTTTCCTTTCATCATAATCCAAAGTGTGCCACCAGCTACAGTTTTCAATTCTGCTTTACCATTACCTGTTTTGATCTTCGCTATCAGGTCTTTAGCATTAAATTTTCCTGCAACCACATGATAAGTTAAAACACCTGTTAATGCCATTTTGTTCTCAGGTTTTAATAAATTTTCTACGGTTCCTGCAGGTAATTTATCAAATGCCTTATTTACAGGAGCAAAAACTGTAAAAGGACCTTCGCTTTGCAAGGTCTCTACCAGATCGGCTGCTTTTACTGCTGCTACCAATGTTGTATGATCTTTACTGTTAACTGCATTTTCAACAATGTTTTTAGATGGATACATTGGCGCTCCTCCTACTGTTACAGTCTTTTCCATTCCCATGGCTTTATTGTTCATTGTTTGAGCTAAAGAGCAATTGGTAATTACTGCTGCTACTGCGATCATTAAAAGCTTCTTCATAGTCTTTAATTTTTTTGATGAATGATTTTTATAGACCTACGAAGGATGAAGAAGGATGGATTTGTTTTTTGAAAAATATTTTCTGTTATACATTATGTAGTAGTGGATTAAGTTATACTCGGATTGCTAACCATAAAAAAAAGCCAACAAATTACTTGTCGGCTTCCTAGTATTATTTTGAAATACGCTTACATTTTCCCCATTGATACAACTGTGGTTGGGGTTGTGGCCGGTGTTGGATTTTCTGCTTCCAACGAAATGGCGAAAGCTTCGATTTTACCAAATGTTTTCATTTTTTGTATATTGTAACGGTCGCCTTTTTTTGTAGTAATAACTATACCGGCATTTACCGGTGCCCCATTTACAATGGCCCATAACTCATATTGTTTGCCTTGAGGAGTGGCCGGCAAACTGCTAGGGTCGATATATACTTCTCCGGTGTTTTGCATCCAGAAAACTTTTGCAGTTGCATCCATACCACCGGGCATAGGTTTCAATGCAACCGGCATACTGTATTTATCCTGTACAACATGCATATCTTGCTTCATCATTTCATTATCTTTTCGAAGGCTTCCTGCAATTTGTTGTGCTTCCTGTAATGATCTGTTTACATCTTTATTCTTATTTAACAACAAAACATTCATCACTGCACTTCCTAACAATAGTATTACCGAAGCAGCAGCTACCGATTTCCAGTAAGGTGCTATACCAATCACTTTAGCAGGAGCGGTTGATCTTGATTTGTTGATAGCTGCAAAAATATTTTCTTTTACAACTGAAGATGGCTGCACAGCATTTGCTGTTGCATACGATTGCATAGCAGACTCTATCTGAGTCAACTCTTCGGCCACTTCCGGATATTGAGCAACCCATTGCTCTACCTGCTTTGCCTCTTGTTCAGAAGCAAGACCTGTAGCATACAGCTCTAGTAATCCGGATGATATGATATCGTTTATTTCCACTTTCTTATTGCAAAATTTTTCTGAGTTCTATAATTGCCGCCCTCATTCTGGTTTTTACCGTTCCCAACGGAATACCGGTATGCTTAGCTATTTCATCCTGCGTATACCCTTTAAAATACGCCATATCGATGATTGAACGTTGCTCCGGTCTTAGGTTGGCTAAATGTTTCTGTAACCCCATTGTATCAAACTTATCGGCACCAAAACTTTGGTCTTGCACATTACTTACGGCATTTTCATCACTTGAGATTTTCTGCTGCTTTTTATAGCCTTTGCTCCGTAATGTATCAATTGTTAAATTACGGGTCAGGTTTATCATCCATGTAAACAAACGCCCCTTTGAGCTATCGTACTGTGCAAAATTATTCCATATTTTAACAAATGCATCTTGTAATATATCCTCTGCTAGTTCTTTATCTTCTACCATTCTGTAAATAACCCCGTTCAAAGCAGCAGCATAGTTATCATAGAGGTATGAAAATGCCTGTTGATCCTGCATTTGCAGCATTTGCACCAGTTCGGGCTCACTATATTTGTGAATTTGTTCCAATTTTTTTCTTACACTATTACCGAAAGTAGAGATTTTTTTATGATTAACAGGAAATTTCAAAAAATGTTTCGAAATGTTCCTCTTTACTTAAAATTAAGTCTTTTGATAAGGCGATGCAACCACTTTTAAATCATTATCGTCTAACCTTAAATCGACATATAATTCAATTTGCCAAAACCGTCATAATTATAATAATCACAAAATCATTATTATAATTATTAGAACAATAATATTTCCATATAACCAATAACTCCAAATTTGCTACTATGGCCATAACAATACGATTTTTTATTGTTTCTTGGATTACACTTTTATCATTTTTTGAAAGTAAATCGCAAAAATTAAGGCTTTGTGCAGGAAGCGTATTTTCAACAATTTCAAAAAGTACTCAAAGAAACAATTCTGTGTATGACAGTTATTATAAATCTTCGTATCACTTTGGGCTAAATGCGAATTTCAATGTAACAAAAAAGATACAAGTCGGCATAGGACTATCCTATTACAGATTAGGAAATATTGAAATTACCGACGGAGGTTATAGCCAAAACAATGAAGAGATACTACCACAAAACGAAAACTGGAGTATTGTGAAATATCGAGATTTAATTAGATTAAACTATATAGACCTTTCATTTTTTTGCAAAACAAATATTAGCAAAAAATGTGCATTGGGATTAAACCTCAATGTTTTTTTACTCAAAAATGTCGTAATAAAAAGGAATATTTATGTTTCGACAAATTCACTCAACCAAGAATATGCTGCAATTATTTGGTATGAAAAAAAAACAACCAATACTAACAAAGTAAATATAGCTCCTGAGATATTTTTTAATTATAAAATGTTTGAAAAAACTGATTTGCAAATTGGCTTTTCCAACAGCATAACACCCGTTTACAAAAATTCTATTAATAAAAATTATCACCAAATATTTTCCACATCAATCATTCATACTTTAAGTAAATGAAATACTTATTAACAACATTGTTTTTATCAGCATTTGTTTACACTACCAATGGACAAATAAAAATCAATAATATATCCGGCTATATTGAACCCTATTTTTCTACAATCAGAAAAGTACAGGACAATGTCCCATCATATTATTACGATCAATCGGGTAAATTTGGATTTGCAGCAGGTGTAGTCATTAATATAAAATCAAAGTCCAAGCTCTCTACTTCAATTGAAGCAGGAATTACAAACTATGGGTATAAGACAAAACATTTTATTAAAATAGAAGATACAGCTTCGCAAAGTGTTTCTGAAGAATGGTCAAATTATTCTTTAACCGCCTTTAGAATTGGGATTGGCGAAAAAATTGATTTATTAAAAAACAAATTAAGCCTTTACCTTGGAATCAATGCTTCAATCCCTTTAGGCAATGGCAAAGAAGAGGCTACATTGCTAATACTTCAGCAAGCAAATAAATTAATTATTGACAAAACAAATAAGCATCCCGAAGGAATCAACGAGTCTCAATTAAATGCAGTTGTAAATTTTTCTACTCCAATAAGCAACAAATTATCAGTCGGAATTCTTACTGAATATGGCCTATCCTATATAAACAATTATCATGCAGGAGATTTCTTTGCTCGACAGATGAAATTTGGAGTACAAATTAAATATTCAATTAAACAATACTAACTTCATAGACAGGGCTGAATAAATACACTTTACCTGTTTTTACTTCCGTACATTTAAATCGTTTTCTCACTTTTTCTTCCTTTTTGAAAACCCTGCCGCCTTTAATACTAAACAAAGCCCCTGTTGGCAAAGCTTCAACTAAATGAACTCCTTCGGGTTTTGCATCATATTGATGTAATACCCTGAGTAAAGAAGTATCTGCACAACTACTGGCAGCAGGGTTCTGCAATGTTTTTAATAGAGTTTTATGTATGTCGGCAGGAAATACTTTCTTTAAGAGAAACTGAGCCAGTATCTTACTGTATTCATTTTTCCATTCGAGACCATGGGGCGATACTCTGTTGCCAAATTTCTCGAAGGTAACCAGATGAGCCAGCTCATGCAATAATGTTATCAGAAAAGCATATTTATTCAGATTACCATTCACCGTAATGCGATGATTTTTATTGGAATGAGCATGCCGATAATCTCCCAGCACTGTTTTTCGTTCACGGGTGATGGTTAGTTGCACTTTATGAGCAAGTAGATAAGCCGATACATCTTCAAAACTCCCTTCGGGTAAATAAACTTGTAATTGATGGAGAGGTGCTTCCTGTTTAGACATTTGAACTTTTGTTCAGTTTTAATATCACTTTTACTTCTACAGCCAGATAGATAAGATATAAAATCATTGCAGCAAAAACAGACATTTTGCTAAATTGCTGTGGTAGTGCAAAACGATAGATCATAATAGCAATGATCACTACTGCCATTTTTATCATCACCGAGCCCATCACACTTCTTACAAAAACATTAGGATTCTTATCCTGCAAGGCTTTACGTTGCATTCTAAAAGTTGCAATAGCAGTAAGTAATAAAATACAATTAGCAACGATGAGCACATAATTATCAATATGCCATTTATCCAATATCGATTTTCCTGCAAGGAAAAATCCATTCAATATTAAAAACACCAACAATAATGGCAATAACAATTTTCTATCTGTATTCATTTCTTTTTAATAATTATCGATCCGGTTATTCATTTACAGCTACTGTGGATGCATCGCTGTTAAGCTCTACTACATTGGCTCCCATATGACATTGTCCATTAAAGGTAACAGAAGGCTCTATCTGTAACTTACCTGCGTAGATATCGCCTTTAACGCTGGCATTCCCTCTTAGCTGGAGCAGATCATTAATTTTAATCTTGCCTGATACATTCCCTAATACATCTGCCTGTTCTCCTTTAAGATCACCTTGCACTGTTCCGCCCGAACCGATCAAAACCTTTGCGGTAGAGATCACATTACCAACGAGTGTACCATCAATTCTTATATCACCATTGCTTTCGATATCTCCTTTAATAAGTGTACCGGCTCCAATGATAGTTGTACCGCTCCCCGTCACTTCTTCTTGTTGACTTTTTGTTTTAGGATTGAACATATACCAAATTTTAATTTAAAATTAATCTCCTGCACTTTCTTCTTTGGGTAATTCAAGTTTATTGGTATCTAATTTCGGCACTTTGCCTTCTAATACTTTCTTAATATCATCGAGATATTTTTGCTGAAACTTCATGGCAGTTTCCATAGAGTCGGTACGAACATTTAGCTGCTGGTATTCTTTTACCTGTTTAATATCTCCATAACCGGTTCCCGGCAAATAATATTTGATTGGTGTAAAAATGATCAGCGAAACAATTAAAACTGCAAACAAAACAAACACGCTGCTGATAATGATATATACGCTTAATCGACTCAATTTGAACTTTGCCACTTCCTCATACGTATCCTCGTTCATTATTACCAATCGATAATGATTTCTCAATCTTTTTAACGTACTATTCGCATCTAATTTAGCCATAGTTCTTTATTCGGTGTTAAAATTAAGAAACCAAAAGCATTATCCTCAATAATTGGCAAAAATATCCGATATTTAGCCGCATTTTCAATTAGTTTTTTGCATGCTGAAAAAGACATTACCTTTTCTTCTGTTTTTATCTGTACTAAGTGTACTTTTTAATACCGCCTGTGCACAATCTCCTGCCTGGACCTTCGATTTATTAGGTAAAGAGAAAAAACCTGAAAAATTCGAAAACCGCAAACTGGGTTCGGAAAAAATGGCGGATAAAAAATTCACCCTATCCCGCCGTATTTTTCAAAATAATTACACCCATTATAACTATTATTTTAATGCCAACAATAAAATCAAAAATGTAATAGAAAGAGCCAAGCTTGAACAAACAGATAATTATTCAAAACTTCTTTCTTTTTATCCATATTCTTTAAATAGCACAGCTGCGCAGATCACCGAACTTGATTCTGTTATTTACAAAGCTACTGCCGGCATTTTGCTGCATGACCTTAGAAGTGACTGGGTAGATAATATGTATCTTCTAATGGGCAAGGCGTATTTCTACAAAAAGGAATTTGATTCGGCCATTGCCACATTTCAATTCATTAATTACAATTTATATCCTAGAAAAAAGAGAAGTGAAGATGATGACAGAGTCATAGGAACAAATTATGGCGCAACAAATAATACATTAAGCATTGCCAATAAAGAAAAGCAAAATGTTTTTCAAAAAATTGCATCGCAACCACCGAGCAGAAATGATGCATTATTATGGCTTGTTCGCAGTTTTATTGAACAAGAAGATTTTGGTGGTGCTGCAAGTTTAATTAAAACACTACAAAACGATCCAAATCTACCCAATCGCTTAAGAAATGACCTAGATGAGCTGAACGCTTACTGGTTTTATCAACAAGGCATATACGATAGTGCTGCCACTTATTTAGAAAAAGGATTAAGTGTTACAGATACTAAACAGGATAAAGCCAGAGCAGAATTTTTGTTAGCTCAACTTTATGAGCTATCGGGCAAATTCGACCTGGCATCAGAAAATTATACGAAAGCTGCTAAACATACAACCAGCCCTCTAATGGATATTTATGCTAACCTGAACGATGCAAAAATGTTCAGAACAAGTGGCAGTGTAAAAGACTTGAACAATGGGATCAGCAATCTTTTGCGTATGGCTAAAAAAGATAAATTTGAAACATACAGAGATATTATTTTTTATTCGGCAGCTAAATTGGCTTTACAAAAACCTGATACAACAGAGGCTCTCTCATATTTAAATCAAAGCATCAAAACAAGCGAAACAAATATTGAATATAAGAATAAAGCTTACCTGCAATTAGCAGACATCGCTTATGCCAGAAAAGATTTTAAAATTGCCGCTGCTGCTTATGACAGTCTTGATATGTCTGACACTGCTTTAGGCGAATCAAGCAATAAAATTATTTTACGCAAGGGGGCGCTTGCAAAAATTGTACAGAAGATAAATATTATTGAAAGAGAAGATAGCCTGCAAAGAATTGCGGCTTTAGCTCCAATTGACAGAGATGCTTTCATAAAAAAACTATCAAAGAAACTTCGTAAAGAAAAAGGATTAAAAGAAACAGATCCCAATGGCGGTGTTGTAATTGGCTTTGGAGATGATAAAGAAAAACCAATCGATCTATTTTCAAATAATTCGGGTAAAGGAGAATGGTATTTCTACAATACCTCTTTAAGATCGAAAGGACTGAGTGAATTTAAAAGAAAATGGGGCGACAGACGAAATGCAGATAACTGGCGATTGAAATCTTTAACAGAAGCGATCGTAAATGATGATATACCTGCGTTTAATCCTGATGGAGATCTTGATCCAAATGGAACGATCAATAATAACCCGGTAACGGCCATTACACAAGCTCCCGCTGTTGAAGACCTGAGTTATGATGGATTATTAGCAAATATTCCACTATCGGAAGAAAAAATATTGATCAGCAACACAGCAATAGACAATGCTGAATTTGAATTGGCCCAGTTATATCAAAACGAATTGGAAGAATACGAACTGGCAATAGCTACATACAATGAATCGCTAAGACGTTTCCCTGATTCTTTGCATGATGGCAATATTTATCTTGGATTATATTACTGCTATAACAAATTGGGTAATATTTCAAAGGCAGCCTATTACAAAAATTTGCTTACAACAAAGCTTTCTAATACCACAGCCGCAAAATTACTTACCAATCCTGCCGAAGCTAAGCCCGAACTTAAAAACACCGTGGCTACAAAACGTTACGCAGATATTTATAATTTATTTATTGAAGGGAAATTTGCAGAAGCGTTAGCGGAAAAGAAAAATGCTGATAGTTTGTATGGAAAGAATTACTGGACACCTCAATTACTTTACATAGAGGCTATTTATCATGTAAAACAAAAATCGGATAGTATTGCAAAAATTGTTTTGAAAAATATTATCCAGCTCTACCCTACTTCTCCGCTTAAAGCAAAGTCAGAGAAGTTGATCGATGTATTAAGCAGAAGAGCGGAAATAGAAAAATACCTTACGGATCTGCAAGTAACAAGAGCTAAGGAAGATGACATCATAAAAATCGACGATGCTCCGATTGTGAATAACACAATGCCGGTTGTTGCCGACACTATTGCTGCTGTTGTAAATACACCACTGACTCCGGTTGTTATTGAAAAGAAAGACACAGTAAAAATTGTTGCACCAACCATAATAACCAGCGGACCATTTGCATTCAATGAAGCAGCTCCACAAAATGTGATCATGTTACTTGACAAAGTAGATGGCACTTATATCAATGAAGCTAAAAATGCTTTCAGTAGGTATATCAGTGAGGGTTATGGAGATAGGCAAATAACATTGACAAAGGATGCAATAGATAAAGACTATGCAATACTTATTTTTTCTTCTTTTGATGATGCAAAAAAAGCAATGGACTACATGAATAAATTGAAGAGAGCTGCGCCAACAGAAGTATCATGGCTTCAAAGCAATAAATATTCTTTCTTCATTTGCTCAGATGAAAATCTGCAAAAACTAAAAGCCAATAAAGATATTGCCGGATATAAATTGCTTTTAAATAAACAATATCCCGGCAAATTTTAATGATCTATTTTAAACTTATTCAATATATATGAAGCGTTCTGTAAAAATTTTATGGAGAGTTTTTTGGGGTGGTCTCTTATTTGTTATCCTGATATTCTTATGTGCCAACTTTGGGTTGTTTGGGAAGATGCCTTCTTTGCAGGAACTTGAAAATCCTGAAGCTGATCTTGCCAGTGAAGTTTACACAAATGATGGCAAACTCATGGGTAAATATTATGCAGAGAATAGAAGTGAAGTAAAATACAATCAGATATCCCCAAATATCATTCATGCATTGATCGCAACAGAAGATGAACGCTTCTACGACCACTCAGGCATTGATGCCAAAGCGATCGCAAGAGCTATTCTTAAGTTCGGTACCGATGGTGGTGGTAGTCCTATCACACAGCAATTGGCAAAAATGATGCTGGGTCAGGGACATAAAAATATTATAACTAGGGTTTTAGAAAAGATCAAAGAATGGATCATTGCCGTAAAACTGGAAAAGAATTTTACAAAAGAAGAGATCATCACGCTATACCTTAACAGAGCACCATGGGGCAGTAACTATGGTATCAGAAATGCATCGAAAACTTATTTTCAGAAAGAACCAAGTGAGTTGAATATCGAAGAAGCAGCGATATTAGTTGGTATGCTCAAAGGGTTTATCTACGATCCGATAAGACATCCAGAAGCTTCAAAAAACAGAAGAAATACTGTTTATGAAAGAATGGTTGAATGTAAGCAACAATACCTTACTGCTGCACAAGCTGCAATTTTGAAGCCAAAGCCATTAACTACCAATTATAAAAAGCCGGATGAGAATGTAGGTATTGCTCCTTATTTCCGTGCAGTTTTAGCAGACAAAATGAAAGAATGGTGTAAAACACACAAGAACACAAAAACCGGAGAAAATTACGATCTGTACAGAGATGGTTTAAAGATCTATACAACCATTAATTCTTCTATGCAACAATATGCTGAAGAATCTGTTGCTCAGCATATGCCCATCATTCAGAAAAAATTAGATTGGTTACTCAAGAACAATGGAGCAAGAATGTGGAAAGGTCGTGAGGGCATCATTGAGTCTGCAATGAAAAATACAGAAAGATGGAGAAGCTTAAAAGAGGATGAATTAAAAGACGAAGACATCAAAAAAACATTTTACATTCCAGTAAAAATGAAGGTTTTTGCATGGAATGCAAAAAGAGAACTAGATACTGTGATGACTCCGTATGATTCTATAAAATACCACAAACAGATTATGCAAACATCTTTTGCTGCAATGGACCCCTTCAGTGGCGAAGTAAAATGTTGGGTTGGCGGCATTGATTTCAGATGGTTTAAATTCGACCATGTTACTACCATGCGTCAGGTGGGTTCAACATTCAAACCACTGTTATATACATTAGCTGTACAGGATGCCGGCTATACTCCACAAACATCCATAGCCGGCGGAACTATTTGCCTTGGCGGCAAATGTATTACAGGTGGTGCAGGTACAATGGCGTATTGTTTAGCACATTCCAAAAATGCTGCTGCCTATCGACTAATGCAGATTGTTGGTGTGAATAAGCTGGTAGAGTTTTCTCATAATTGTGGTATTACTGTTAAGATACCTCCCTATCCCTCCATTGCTTTAGGATCAGCCGAAATTCCGATGTTACAAATGTTGCAAGCTTATACCATGTTCCCGAATAAAGGATATAATACTCAGCCTTTATTTATCAGCAGAATTGAGGATAAGAATGGCAACCTGCTACAAGAATTCAGAACAGAAACAAAACAATTGATCAATGAAGGCGATGCCTATACAATGGTTAAATTAATGCAGGGTGTTGTGCAATTTGGAACCGGTCGTTCGTTAAACAATTATGGTATAGATGCAGAGAAAGCAGGTAAAACAGGAACTACTAATGATAACACAGATGGATGGTTCATTGGCTATACTCCGGAATTATTGGCCGGCACATGGGTTGGTTGCGATGACCCCTTTATCAGGATCTACGCAGGTACAAGTGGTGGTAATGAAATGGCCTTACCTAAATGGGGTTATTTTATGAAGAAGGTATATGACGACAGAAAATTGCCGTACGGCAAAATGCCTAAGTTTGAAATCCCAGCAGTTTTGAGCAATGACCCTATTTATGCAGATCAGAATTTTGCCGCAATTGTAAATCAGGATGACGGATATACTGCACCGGATGTAGGCAATGGCGATGCAGGTGATTTTATTATTGATGAGCCCATGCCGGACGATATCTCTGCACCGTTGATTCCTGTTGATACTAATAAACAAGGTCCGGGCAAAAAAACGGATGATAAAAAAATAACTCCTCCTGCTATTAAACCTGATGACAAAAAAAAAGTCAGTAGTACTAAAGCAAACTCAGGCACTAATGAATATTAGCGCATTATAAATTTACCGGGAACGTTATCGTAAATGATCTGTTAAAGAACAAAAAATATCCAACAGGTTATTTACTTTTACGGAACAAAAAAAAGCCAACATGAAAAAATTAATTTTTACTTCTTTGCTCGTAGGAGCCCTTGCAGTAACATCTTTTGCACAAAATGGCACCCCACTTACAAAAGAAGAGAAAGCAGCTCAAAAAGCAAAGAAAGAAGCAGATTTAACTTCGGCCTTAATTGAAACAGGTTTAACTGCTGATCAGCAAACTGCAGTAAGAGAAACTCTGGAAGAAGCAGAAGAAAAAAATAAGGAAATAAAAAAGAACGACGCCTTAACCGATGCAGAAAAAACAGCTAAAAAAGATGAGGTAAACAGTGCCAAAAATGACAAATTAAAACAGATCATGGGTGCTGAAAAATTCAAAGTTTGGAGCGCTATTCGAAAAAAACAAAAAGAAGCAACTGCTGCTCCTGCCACTAATTAATTAAAAAAAGTTTTATTCAAATAAAAAAGGTCAACTAATGTTGACCTTTTTTATTTGAATTGGTTTTACAATATTATAATTGACCTGATAATAATTGCTATTCAATTTTGTTATTTGAAGACCTGCACCTTCTTTGTTTGAATAACATCATCTCCTAATATTACTTTCAGATTATACACTCCACTTGGCATTACACCCAGTTGTATTGTTTCCACTTCACGAGCATTGGTGAAATTTTTACTCATCATCACCTGACCGACCATATTGTACATTTCAACCCTTACTTTCTTAGTAACATACTCTTCAGGAATCAAAACGTTAACATAGGTCTTAGCCGGATTCGGATAAACCTGAATGTCTTTAACCTTTTTCACTTGAATCACATCGGAGTAACTAATCACATTGTCCTTATCATCTACCACTTTTACTCTGTAGTAATTGGTTCCGGCTACTTGCTTGTTATAAGTATACTGATAAGTGGTTTTTTGAGGAAGATCAATTTTCATGATCGATTTAAAGTTAATGCCGTTAGCACTTTCTTCAATAACGATCTGATTTGATTTTGAAGGATTAGTAACCCTCACATCTAGTTGCGCTCTTTCATTATTTACTTTTGCAGTAAAGCTGCTGACTTTAGCATAGGAAGCAGTGCAATCAGATAATGTTAAAGAGCCTTCGCTATTCAATACTTCTTGTCCATTAATTTTCGTTACAAAAGTATAAATACAATTTGGAGACAAAGGACTTCCTTCGATAGATTTTGTATTATACTTCACCGAAAGTGTGTACGTTGCCCCAGGTGTTGCACCGGTTATACATACCCTGCCATTACCACGAGTGATCGTAACACCATTAGCTATTCTGTTACAATTATCATCAAACAACAATATCTGATTTCCCTGATGGATCTCAAACAATTCCAATCCACAGTTATTCGATTGTATAACATCAATACAGAATGTAGCTGACGGAGCTATCAGATTAGTATAATAGAAGAAAACACCCGGTGTAGCCACAGATATCACATTGTTGTAGGATTTATAACATATCTCACTCATCGCCTCTCCTGTTCCGCTATTATAATCAGAACATTGTGTTTGAGTGTGATAAATATGCTGGCCACAATTTAACGGTACCGGATCTACCTTAGCAGATACCTGCGAAGACGTGCATCCATAAATGCTCTTCGTAGTTACATTATATGTAACACCGGGTGTTAATCCCGTAAAGGTTGGACTTGACTGATAATTTTCGCCATCAATACTGTACGTGTAACCACTTCCAAGTGGTGCAGTAACAACTATTGTACCTGTTTGTATTTGACAGCTAGGCTGCGTTACAGTAACTGAAGGCGGTACACCATACCTGATTGTCAAGTGCAACGTATCTGCAGAAGGACATCCAACTTGGTTGGTATAGTAATAAATATAATCACCACTTTGTGTGTACACTGTGCCTTTCCAGGTATAGCTTTCACAAGCTGATTTAGTTTCTGCATTGTGTGAACCATACTTGATTGTCAAGTGCAGTGTATCTGCTGATGGGCAACCAACCTGGTTGGTATAGTAATAAATGTAATCGCCACTTTGAGTGTATGTTGTTCCTTTCCAGGTATAGCTTTCACAAGCCGATTTTGTTTCTGCATTGTGTGAACCATACTTGATTGTCAAGTGCAGCGTATCTGCTGATGGGCAACCAACCTGGTTGGTATAGTAATAAATGTAATCGCCACTTTGAGTGTATGTTGTTCCTTTCCAGGTATAACTTTCGCAAGCCGATTTTGTTTCTGCATTGTGTGAACCATACTTGATTGTCAAGTGCAGCGTATCTGCTGATGGGCAACCAACCTGGTTGGTATAGTAATAAATGTAATCGCCACTTTGAGTGTATGTTGTTCCTTTCCAGGTATAGCTTTCACAAGATGATTTGGTTTCTACATTGTGACTGCCGTATTTAATTGTCAAATGCAAAGTATCTGCAGATGGGCAACCAACCTGGTTGGTATAGTAATAAACATAATCACCGCTTTGGGTGTATGTTGTTCCTTTCCAGGTGTAACTTTCGCAAGCTGATTTAGTTTCTGCATTGTGTGAACCATACTTGATTGTCAAGTGCAGTGTATCTGCTGATGGACAGCCAACCTGGTTAGTATAGTAATAAATGTAATCGCCACTTTGAGTGTATGTTGTTCCTTTCCAGGTATAGCTTTCACAAGCCGATTTTGTTTCTGCATTGTGTGAACCATACTTGATTGTCAAGTGCAGTGTATCAGCTGATGGGCATCCAACCTGATTGTTATAATAATAAATATAATCGCCGCTTTGCGTATACACTGTTCCTTTCCAGGTATAGCTTTCACAAGCCGATTTTGTTTCTGCATTGTGTGAACCATACTTGATTGTCAAGTGTAGCGTATCTGCTGATGGGCAACCAACCTCGTTAGTATAGTAATAAATGTAATCGCCACTTTGGGTGTATGTTGTTCCTTTCCAGGTATAGCTTTCACAAGCTGATTTAGTTTCTGCATTGTGACTGCCGTATTTAATTGTCAAATGCAAAGTATCTGCAGATGGGCAACCAACCTGGTTGGTATAGTAATAAACATAATCACCGCTTTGGGTGTATGTTGTTCCTTTCCAGGTATAGCTTTCACAAGCTGATTTAGTTTCTGCATTGTGACTGCCGTATTTAATTGTCAAATGCAAAGTATCTGCAGATGGGCAACCAACCTGGTTGGTATAGTAATAAACATAATCACCGCTTTGGGTGTATGTTGTTCCTTTCCAGGTGTAACTTTCACAAGCCGATTTTGTTTCTACATTATGACTACCGTATTTAATTGTCAGATGCAAAGTATCTGCAGAAGGACATCCAACTTGGTTTGTGTAATAATAAATATAATCACCGCTTTGCGTATACACTGTTCCTTTCCAGGTATAGCTTTCACACGCTGATTTAGTTTCTGCATTATGTGAACCATACTTGATTGTCAAGTGCAGTGTATCAGCTGATGGACAGCCAACCTGGTTAGTATAGTAATAAATGTAATCGCCACTTTGGGTGTAAGTTGTTCCTTTCCATGTGTAACTTTCACAAGCTGATTTTGTTTCTGCATTATGTGAACCATACTTGATTGTCAAGTGCAGTGTATCAGCTGATGGGCATCCAACCTGATTGTTATAATAATAAATATAATCGCCACTTTGAGTATACACTGTGCCTTTCCAGGTATAGCTTTCACAAGCTGACCTTGTCTCTGAAACATGAGAACCATACTTGATCGTTAAATGCAGTGTATCAGCTGATGGGCATCCAACCTGATTGTTATAATAATAAATATAATCGCCACTTTGCGTATACACTGTGCCTTTCCATGTGTAACTTTCACATGCAGACCTTGTTTCTGCATTGTGTGAACCATACTTGATTGTCAAGTGTAGCGTATCTGCTGATGGGCAACCAACTTGATTGGTATAGTAATAAATGTAGTCGCCACTTTGTGTATACACTGTGCCTTTCCATGTGTAACTTTCACATGCAGATCTTGTTTCTGAAACATGAGAGCCATACTTAATGATTAAATGCAATGTATCCGCAGAAGGGCATCCAAACTGATTATTATAGTAGTAGATATAATCACCACTTTGGGTATAAACAGATCCCTTCCAAGTGTAACTTTCACATGCAGACCTTGTTTCCGAAACATGAGAGCCATACTTAATGGTTAAATGCAATGTATCCGCAGAAGGGCATCCAAACTGATTATTATAGTAGTAGATATAATCACCACTTTGGGTATAAACAGTTCCTTTCCAAGTGTAACTTTCACATGCTGATCTTGTTTCTGAAACATGAGAGCTATACTTAATGGTTAAATGCAATGTATCCGCAGAAGGACAACCATACTGGTTATTATAGTAGTAGATATAATCACCACTTTGGGTGTATATATTACCATACCAGGTATAGCTCTCACAAAATACATAGGTATATGCATTGAAGGTTCCTTTTCTAATGGTCAAATGTAATGTATCGGCTGACGGACAACCGTTCAAACAATTATAATAGTAAATATAATCTCCACTCTGAGTATAAGTCGTACCATGCCAAGTATAACTATTACAAGCAACCTGTGTTTCTGCAAAATGAGTGCCTTTATTTATAGTCAAATACATTGTATCGGCAGATGCACATCCATACTGATTGTTATAGTAATAGATATATTTTCCACTCGAAGTATAAACAGTACCATGCCATGTGTAACTATCACATACTATTGTAGTTTGTGAATTGTAAGTCCCTTTGTTAATTGTTAGATATAATGTGTCGGCAGAAGGACAGCCCGCTTGATTGAAATATGGATAGACATACTTACCACTTTGCATATATACAATGCCATGCCAGATATAACTATCGCAAGCTGATTTTGTTTCCGTATTGAAACTACCTTTTTTTATAGTTAAGTGTAATGTATCGGCAGATGGGCAAGTTGATTGGTTGTAATAATATATATAGTCGCCACTCTGCGTATATACATTACCGTGCCAGGTATAACTATTACAAACTACCTGCGTTTCTGCATTGTGTGTTCCATTAGTGATTGTCAAGTGCAAAGTATCTGCAGAAGGGCATCCTGCCTGACAAGTATAATAATAAATATAATCACCGCTTTGAGTGTAAGTTGTTCCATGCCAGATATAGCTTCCACATGCAGATCTTGTTTCAGCATTATGCGTACCATAATTGATAGTTAGATGTAAGGTATCTGCAGACGGACAACCGTACTGATTTGTATAATAATAGATATAGTTACCGCTTTCTGTGTATACAGTACCCTTCCAGGTATAACTATCACATGCCGATTTAGTTTCTGCATTATGAGTACTCTTATTGATTGTCAAATGTAGTGTATCAGATGAAGGACAACTAGCTTGACAACAGATGTAGTAATAAATATAATCACCACTTTGTGTGTACACAGTCCCACGCCAACTATAGCTATCACAGGCAGTATGCGTTTCCGTTATGTGAGATCCACTGTTTACGGTTAACTTAAGTGTAGCAGCACTATCACATCCTGCTTTGTTGATCAAATGAACTATATAAGTGCCTGCAGCATTGTAGCTAACATTATTCCATAGATATGGCAATTCAGTAGAACAAATAGTTATATTAGTAGTAGAACTTGTGGGTACACAAGGCACAAGGAATCCTGCATCAATTGTCAAATTACTTTGCCCTCCACTTAAAGTAATGCCTGTTACCACTCCATTCACCGGATCACTATCCTTTGCATCGTCTCCACCTTGATTAGAAGTAGTTGGTACATACCCGTTAGGCGTTGTAAAAGTAACTGTATAAACTCCGGGAGCAAGACCACAGAAAAGATATCCACCATTTGCATCAGTATTCATTGTTGCCATTGCTCCGTTTGGATAAGTAAGTGTTACTGAAACTCCTGGTATTCCCGGCTCTCCGGCATCCTGAACACCATTGCCGTTTTTATCATCCCAAACAAAATCACCTAAACAAACTGCTCCCTTCAATCCAAAATCAAGCGTAAGATTTCCATTCGCTCCATCACCGTCTGTAGTAGGTTCTCCATTAGATGTAAGCGTTATGAAATTACTACGTATCTCTCCCGAAACAGTTGCAATACCATTATTGTCAAGATTGTTATCACTATTTGGATTGGTGCTTGTAGCTGTATTAACCGAATTAGTATAACCGGTTGGAATAACTACTCCAACAATATAATTTCCGGCTGCAAGATTGGTAAAAGAATAATTACCACTAGCATTAGTTGACGTGCTAGCTATTGCTGCACCATCCGGAACATTATTGCCATCGGAATCAGTATATAAGTTTACAGTGGCTCCAATTATTACCGGCTCGCCGGCATCCTGAAGCCCATTGATATTTTGATCGTACCAAACATAGTCACCTAAATTCAATTTTGGCAAAACATAACCTGCGTCTATTGTCAGATTATTTTGACCTTCGGCAAGTGATACGGATACTACTCCACTATTAGGATCACTATCTTTAGTATCATCTCCTCCCTGATTAGAAGTAGTTGGCGCATAACCGGACGGTGTAGTAAAAGTCACTGTATAGTTTCCCTGGCCAAGATTACTAAATAAGTAGTATCCATTAGCGTTAGTGGTGGTACTTACAGTTGAACCATCAGGTTTAGTTAGCGTAACAATCACATTAGGAATTCCCGGCTCACCTACCTCCTGTACGCCGTCGTTATCCAAATCATGCCAGACATAATCTCCTATTGAACCATCATTACATGGTGTTTGTGTAACAACTTCGGTATTGTTTCCTGTTTTACTGGGACTAGCATGTACAGAAGCAACTACAGGGAAACCAAATCCTGCAGCACCAAACACCGATTTTTTAACTGTCACTTCATACCATACATCAAATATCCAATTTGGGTAAGAAGCATTAGGTGTATAATTTGCATCAGTTGGAGGTGAATTTGTAGTAAGGACATAACCAAAATTATTAAAGTTAATATCCATAGAAGTTCTGAAATTTAATACATCAGATGCTAAGCCAATAGTAGGATTATTACCATCACCACCAAATCCAAGTGTTGCATATCCTGAAGGAGCAGTTGAACTAACCGTTGTTGAACTGATATAATCTTGCTGAAATTTTAATTTTTCAATACCATTTGCATCCCTAATAGACCAGGTTAAATTATCTGAACCGGTCAGATTACCGAAAGTATGTCCGCTTGGCCAGCCTATAGCGCCAGTACCATAAGTATTATCAACAAAGGTTTTTGCAAATGTTGTTCTTATTGTTACGGTTTCGTCATTCACATTGGCTGTCCATGTACTTTTTGCCCAAACAATTGAAGTATTTCCAGCGAAGCAAACCTTACCCCCATCCGGAGGCAGAATTGGGTTATACAACCCTATATCGTAAGTTGTGTTGGTATTATTATCTACACCTGAAGGCTCCCCACCTTCTACAAGTGTAATAGTATAACCAATAGCTTCTCCATTGTACACTTTTATACCGTTGTTATCTTCGTCAATATTATTATCAGGATCTCCACCATTAATTACAGTTATTGCCAATGGAGCCGGAATTAATGCTCCAACAATATAATTCCCGGGATATAGGTTAACAAAGGAATAAAGCCCATTTGCATCCGTTTGTGTAACACCAATAAAAGCCCCGTCAGGTGCATTATCAGCATTGTCATCTTTGTAAAGATGTACGGTTGTAAAAGTAATCGGCTCATCTCCTACATCATACTTACCACTTCTATTTTTGTCTAAAAACACCCTATTACCCAGAGTAAGAACGGCCCAGGTTACTTTATCTCCCTTGACTATTTTACCCGGATTTTCGGAAGATATCTTTGAAGCTCCACTATTTTTATTCATTTCTTTTGCTTGCAACCCTGTGCAAAAGGAAAGAAACACAAATAATAAAAAGATTGATTTACTTTTTGTGATAGCATGGCTGAATGATTGGACCAATTTAGATCTGCGGACCATTGACGAAGTTTCCATATTCTACTATTTAGGTATAAAAAAGTTTGTTTCAAATTATGTCTCAACCTTGTACTGAATACTTAATTGAAGACCTTCTTAGGAAAAATAAATTGGAAATTCTTAGAATAGTTATTCTGGTGGTTAAACAGATACTGGCTTAAATGAACATGAACAAATATGTATGGTTAGATCATAACAATCGGACGCAAGCAGGGTTTCTGATTTTTTTTATAATAAACAAAGGACAGCCTAAAAAACTTACAATCAGGCAAATACAAGATGATACACAGGACCTTGGAAGGAAAAATAAATTTTTGAGAGGGATGTTTAGTTTAGCACTGGTTTTAAAACGGATAAACGAACTTTAACAAGATATTGTCATTTTTCTTTATTTCCAAATTTTGATTGGCAATATTTAAAAAATATCTAAACCAATCTTAGTGAGATAATTAAAAAAGCCGCAAATTCTCATTTACGGCTTTTTTATGCTCTTAGTGACCGCGTTAGGATTCAAACCTAAAACCTTCTGATCCGTAGTCAGATGCTCTATTCAGTTGAGCTACGCAGCCAATGGGGTGCAAAAATATAAAATTATTTTATACTGCCCAAGTCTTTATGCATTTTCAGCTATAAATTGCGGTATGAAACTTCATTTCTGGACGATTGGTAAAGCTCACGAACCCTATGTAAAAGAGGGCGTTGAGCTATTTACCAAACGAATCAACAACTACTTCCCTTCAGAATGGAGTATTATTGCTCCTCCAAAAAATGCAGCCTCATTATCGGAAATAGAACTAAAAAAGAAAGAAGGCGAGATCATTCTGAACAATCTGCAAAAAGATGATTATTTGGTGCTTTTAGATGAAAGGGGCAAACAAATGTCCAGCGAAACCTTTGCATCTTTCATTCAATCAAGAGCAAACGAAAGTGTAAAAAATGTCATCTTTCTAATTGGAGGCGCTTACGGCGTTAGTGACGATATCATGAAAAGGGCTAATTATAAATGGGGAGTATCTCAACTGGTTTTTCCTCATCAATTAGTAAGATTAATTTTGGCCGAGCAAGTTTACAGAGCATGTAGCATTATAAGAAATGAAAAATACCATCATAGTTAATTTCAATTTTAAGACAATATTTTATGAACGAATTTACACTCTTCCCTGTAACCTTTTCAATTATAGCCATTACCGTACTAACTACTTTGCTTGGATTCAATAGCCAGGATATCAGATCAAAAGCATTGTTCTATCCTTATCAAATGACCGGCCCCTCACAGTATTACAGATTTTTTAGCCATGGATTGATACATGCCGATTACGTACATCTGTTCTTTAATATGTTTACACTTTATTCTTTTGGAAGAGTTGTAGAGATCTTTCTTTTTACAAAAACGGAGTATGTGATACTCTATGTATCTGCACTTGCTGCATCTTCTATCTTTGATTTTTTCAGAAACAGAAAGAATTATAATTATGCAGCTTTAGGTGCTTCGGGTGCTGTTTCGGCTGTGGTTTTCGCCACACTCATATTTGATCCTTGGGAAAAAGGCATCGCATTATTCGGACTGCCCTTTTTAGCTATACCCAATATTTTATTTGCTATTTTGTATATATGGTTTTGCGCTTACATGGACAAGAGAGGAAAAGACAATATCGGCCACAATGCCCATCTGTGGGGTTCGGTTTATGGTTTCTTATTAACTGCGGTATTAAAACCTGACTTATTCAAATCGTTCATCGATAAACTTATGCATCCGCATTTTTAAGTCGGAACAAGATAGTGTTTTTTGTAGAAGTAGTTATCTTAAACCGATCATCTATACGCATCCCAACTACCCAAACAATCTTTTTGTTCATTTCTACTACCCAGACTTTTTCTTTTTCTATCAGAGATAATTTTTGATCAATAAAAAATCGGCTGAGCTTTTTCTTCTTTGTCATTCCCAACGGATAGAAATAATCTCCTTGCTTCCACTTACGCAGTAATAATGGGAATTGAATTTTATCATGATCCAACTGAGCAACAAAAGCATCTTTTGAAATGGAAGGTGGAATATTTTCTTTTTTTTCTATTTGTAATACGCCAAGTTCAAATTGCAAATTATTGTCACCTGTCTCGATCAGAATATTGGCAGCATCAATGGTCTTATTCGGAGAGATGATCAACCATTTTCTATTATTGATAATGCGATGTGTTTGAGATTGTACATATTTACCACTCTCACTTTGTAACAATGCAACTACTTCTTCTGTTTGTAAGGAAGTAAAACCAAAATCCTTGATCATTTCGTACAACACAGTTACCAAGGGTTTTACTTGTAACATTTTAAGAACAGGAATAAAATACTCGTTCCCTTTCTGAATCATCAATTTTTTCTTTTGCAGATCGATGGATTCTTTATACAAGATTTCTACCTCACGAAATCTTTCGATATTATTTAAAATATTTTGCTGCGCTTTCGGAAAAACTTTCTCAACACCGGGAATTAAAATATTTCTGAAATAATTTCTGGTATAATCACTTTCGGCATTTGTACTATCCGCAACAAATGATAAATTATTTTCAGTCGCAAAATTGATGATAGCTTTTTTATTTGCAAATAAAAGCGGACGAATAATTTTATCTTTTTTCGGTAGAATACCGTGCAACCCTTTGATACCGGTACCTCTGAAGAAATTCATCAACACGGTTTCAATATTATCGTCTGCATGATGAGCTGTAAGAATGTAATGACGTCCGACCACAGACGACTGGCGTCTGTCGTGTGTGGTCAATTCTGCAAACCACTCATACCTCAAATCTCTTGCAGTTTCTTCAATCCCTTTCTTTAGTTGCTGAGCTATTGCGGTTGTATCAAACTGTTTTACAAAAAAATCAACTTTATACTTTTCTGCAAGTCCTTTTACAAAAGCTTCATCTTTATTACTATTATCTCCCCGCAATTTAAAATTGCAATGGGCAATTGAAAATTCGTATCCGGCCATATAACATAGTTCACAGAGCACAACAGAATCTACTCCCCCGCTTACTGCAAGTAGCAGTTTATCCTTTTGTTGAAAAAGATTATTCTTTTTAATATATGCAATAAATTGTTCTAACAAATCCATGATCTAAGTTTAATAATCCATCAAATCTTCATATGCCCCCTGTAATTCATTATAAGAATGATTATCGCCTGCTCTTTTAGCTTCCATCATACCACGTTCATATATCTTGATGGCTTTTGCTGTCTCACCTACTCTTTCTAATAATTTTCCAAGATGATAATACGATCCTACATAGGTTGGCTCTCTCAACAAAATTTCGTTAAACAGGTTTCTGGCTTCATCATCATTGCCAATTTTTATATACTCCAAAGCCAATGCATGTTGCAAAAAACTGTCTTTATCATTGGCAGCCAGGAATTCTTTTAATTTGCTTATTCTATCCATAAATACATCGTATATCTTTCCAAAAAATTATCAATTATTATTTATCTCTTATTAATTATTCCCCTAACTTTGTTATTAGTTGCATAAACAACTTATTTTTTATTCTAAACGTTTTGCATATGAAGATCTTAGTTTGTATTAGTAAAACGCCGGATACAACGGCAAAAATAGCCTTCACAGATAACAATACGAAATTTGCTACAGACGGTGTGCAATGGATACTCAATCCATATGACGAATGGTATGCTTTGGTAAGGGCTATTGAACTCAAAGAAGCCGACCCAGCAACAAGTATCCATTTGATCACAGTTGGCTCCGCAGATGTTGAACCTATTATCAGAAAAGCTCTTGCTTTGGGTGGCGACGAAGCCATCAGGGTAAATGCAGACAGTCATGATAGCTACTACATAGCTTCGCAAATTGCAGCTGTTGCAAAAGAGGGCAACTACGACCTTATTTTCACCGGTAAAGAAACAATTGATTACAACGGATCTTCTATTGGCGGAATGGTTGCCGAACTGTTAGATCTTCCTTATGTATCACTTGCAACAAAATTCAATCTGGAAGGGAATAATGCAATTATAGATCGTGAAATTGAAGGCGGTGAAGAAACCAATAAAGTTACACTACCCGTTATCGTTAGTTGTCAGAAAGGTATGGCTGAGCAGCGTATTCCAAACATGAAAGGGATCATGGGGGCAAGAACCAAGCCCTTAAAAGTAGTGGATCCAATTGCAACAGAACCATTAACAAGCGTAGCTTCTTTTGACCTTCCTCCGGCTAAAGCTGGCGTTAAATTAATAAGTGCCGATAATCCCGAAGAATTGGTAAAACTACTTCATGAAGAAGCAAAAGCATTTTAATTTATTAATTTTCAATTTATTTGTATGAGCATACTAGTTTTCTTAGATCAATCAGAAGGACAAATAAAAAAATCGTCGTTAGAGGCGGCGGCTTACGGAGCAAAAATTGCCGAACAAACCGGTACTACGGCCGATGCAATTATATTAGGCAATGTTACTGATGACCTTACACAACTGGGTAAATACGGCATTAAAAAAGTACATAGTGTTTCGAATGATTCAGTGAATCATTTAGATGCACAAGTGTTTACAAAAATATTGGCCGAAGCAGCTACATCATTGGGGGCTACTGTAGTAGTGATGTCAAATAATTTTAGCGGCAAGGCCATTGCACCAAGATTGAGTGTAAGGTTGAAAGCAGGATTAGTTTCCGGTGCTGTTGCGTTACCGAACACAAGCAATGGTTTTGTCGTAAAGAAAAATGTTTTCAGCGGAAAAGCATTTGCAAATATTTCTGTGAACACTCCTGTTAAGATCATTGCATTAAATCCAAATTCTTATACCGTTACAACAATCGATGGTGCTGCAGAAGTTGCTGCTTTTGCTGCAACTGTCGACACACCAAAAGTTCAGGTAACAGCAACCAATAAAGTTGTTGGAGAAATCCCGTTATCGGAAGCAGAAATAGTAGTCAGCGGTGGCCGTGGGTTAAAAGGACCCGAAAACTGGGCATTGGTTACGGATCTTGCAAAAGCACTTGGAGCAGCAACCGCATGTAGTCGCCCTGTTGCCGATAGTGATTGGAGACCACACCACGAGCATGTGGGTCAAACAGGCCTTGCTATTGCACCCAACCTATATATTGCCATTGGCATTTCAGGTGCTATACAACATTTAGCCGGTGTAAACAGAAGTAAAGTAATTGTTGTAATAAATAAAGATCCTGAAGCTCCATTCTTTAAAGCTGCGGATTATGGTATTGTTGGTGATGCATTTGAAGTGGTTCCGAAAATTACAGACGCAATAAAGAAATTAAAAGGTTTGTAAAAGCAACGTATATACATTGTATTTAACCCGTTATAATAGTCTATAACGGGTTATTTTTTACATATGATTCAATATGGATTTAACTAGAAACGAATTATTACAGAAAAGTAATTATCAACTATAAAAAACTACACCATTCAATACCTCAGCAATCATCAGAAAACCCTAATTTTGTTTGCATAAATTATAGTAGATTCGCAGGTAGTTATGAAGAAAATAGAGCTGGAAATAGTAGCATTATCTCACAGTATTACTCAATCTCACTCTTACGCAGTTGTGTTGGGTGAAGTAAATGGTCTGCGTCGCTTACCAATTGTCATTGGCGGTTTTGAGGCCCAAGCCATTGCCGTAGCATTGGAACGCATGCAACCCAGTCGCCCCCTCACCCACGACCTGATGAAGAATTTCATGATGGCCTTCAATATTGAATTGCATGAAGTAGTGATCAACGACCTTCAGGAAGGTATTTTCTTCAGTAAATTAGTTTGCAGTACTCAACATGATACTGTAGAGATCGACTCCAGAACATCGGATGCATTAGCTTTAGCCATCAGGTTCGGCTGTCCGATATTTACTTACGATACCATTTTAGACAATGCCGGCATACTGATGGAAGCGGATGAAAAAAAGAAAAAGAATATAGCCGCTCCCGTTACGGCCGATATTGCACCTGAAAATGACCTGCATAAACTTTCTTTAGAAGAACTGGATGCACTGCTTACAGAAGTACTTGAACAAGAAGATTATATGAGAGCTATCGCTATCAGAGATGAAATAAAAAGCAGAAAGCGATAGCTTTATATTATTTCAATTCTCAATTCGATAATTAATTTTTAATTATCAATTACTAATTATCAATTAAAAATGGTTGTTTTCCCAAATTGTAAAATAAATCTCGGCCTGAGAATATTGGATAAAAGAGCCGATGGATTTCACAATCTGGCAACCATCTTCTACCCCATCAAACTAAACGATGCTCTTGAAGTCATTAAATTTGACAAAGCTTCTACCGATATTGAATTTACATCTTCCGGAAATATAGTAGACGTAGATATTGCCAACAACATTTGCGTAAAAGCATATCATTTGCTTAAAAAAGATATACCGCAATTACCTTCAGTTAAAATGCACCTGCACAAATCGATTCCCATGGGGGCCGGATTAGGCGGCGGATCGGCCGATGGTGCGTTTGCTTTACAACTACTCAATACAAAATTTCAATTAGGCCTTTCTCCCCAACAACTTAGCCATTATGCATTACAGTTAGGGAGCGACTGCCCTTTTTTCATTTTAAATAAACCGTGTATAGCTTCGGGCAGAGGAGAAGTTTTACAACCGATCGATCTCAATCTTTCCGGAAAAACCATTGTTGTCATCAATCCGGGAATTCATATAAATACCGGATGGGCTTTTGGACAGCTTTCCGGCAACCAAAAACTGGCTAACATTGATTTGGATCCTTCCAACTCAACAACCTGGAAAAATGATTTTGAACCGGTCGTCTTTAAAGAATATCCCGAAATAGAAAAAATCAAAGAGCATCTATATAGCTCAGGAGCTTTCTACGCTTCTATGAGTGGTAGTGGTAGTACAGTATTTGGCCTATTTAGTGAAAATACCCCTATTCTTCCTCAATTTCCTGCCCATTACTACTTAAAAACCATTCAAATATGATTTTATGTTAATATTCATTTAAATTGCCCCAATTTTATAAGCGGTTACAGCTTATGAAAGCTTTGTAATAAATTGCACAACAATAAAATCAGACAAATGAATAAAATTTCCTTAGCATTTAGTGCTGCGTTAATGATGACCACTGCGGCATTTGCACAAACTGAAAATGAGGTCCCTAAAAACTGGCACCAGCTAGATAAAGCGACCACTGGTTACTATGGTATTAGTCTTGATAAGGCTTACGAATTTGTAAAAACAAAAAAACTAAAAAGCAAGACAGTAACAGTAGCTGTTATCGACAGTGGTATTGATACTTTACATGAAGATCTGAAGCCTGTTTTATGGGTCAACCCTAAAGAAATTCCTGGCAATGGAAAAGATGATGACAAAAACGGTTATATCGATGATGTACATGGATGGAATTTCATAGGCGGCACAGATGGACGTAATGTAAAAGAAGATAGCTACGAAGCTGCAAGGGTTTACCACAAGCTAAAAGCTAAATATGGTAGTCTGATTCCCGATGAATCAAGTTTAAAAGCTTCGGAAAAAGCGGAAGTTGAAGTGTACAAAAAAGCACAGGCTAAAATTTTAGGTACCGGTGAAGAAGAAGGGGGACCAACAGTTGAAGAATTAAAAGAATTTGAATCCAATGTAACGCATGCCGATAGCATTCTTCAAATTGCAATGGGTAAAAAAGTATTTACCGGAAATGAGTTGAAAGCTTTAAATGCTACAACAGATGAAATAAAAAAAATGAAGGCTGCTTTATACGGAGTAATGGATCGTAACAAGGCTTTGGATCAAACCAACAAAGACTTTGTTGAAGGCTTAAAAGATTATGTTGCAGGAGAAGTAAGAAAAGATGATGCAAAGAAAAATCCACCAAAAGAATTCCGCAAAGAAATTGTAAAAGATAACGAAGCAGATATCAACGATAAATATTATGGTAATAATGATCTGATGGCTTCTACTCCATTCCACGGCACTCACTGCTCAGGTATTATTGGTGCTGTAAGAGATAATGGTAAAGGTGTGAATGGTATTGCAGATAATGTACGTATCATGATGATACGTGCGGTTCCTGACGGAGACGAACATGATAAAGATATTGCAAATGCTATTCGTTATGCAGTAAACAATGGCGCACAGATCATCAGCATGAGTTTTGGTAAAGATTTTTCTCCTGAAAAAAATTGGGTAGATGATGCGGTAAGATATGCTGAAAGTAAAGGTGTATTGTTGGTACATGCTGCAGGTAATGATGCCAAAAACATTGATTCTGCAGACAATTTTCCTAATGCAAATTATATCGATAAAAAAGGAAGAGCAAATACATGGATAACTGTTGGTGCAAGTGGCGACCCTAAAAATGGTGGTCTTACTGCCAACTTCAGCAATATCGGGAAAAAAGAAGTAGATGTATTTGCACCTGGTGTACAGATCTATTCTACTATTCCTGGTGGTGATACATACGGTAGTGCTTCGGGTACAAGTATGGCTTGTCCGGTTGTTGCAGGTACCGCAGCATTTCTGTTAGAATACTTTCCTACATTAAGTGCAAAACAATTGAAATATGTAATTGAAAAAACTGCACAGGCTCCGGATATTGATGTAAAAGTTCCGGGAACGGCAGATGAAATGACTCAATTGAGCAAACTTTCTAAAACCGGCGGTATTGTGAATGCTTATGAAGCTGCTAAATTAGCTGCTACGATAAAAGGCGAAAGAAAAATTACAAAAGTAGTTGCTCCAAAAGTGACTAAAGCCCCGGCAAAAAAGAAAAAATAATAAGGGATTCTAATAAAATACTTTTTAATATTGTCCCGCTATTTAGCGGGACTTTTTTTTAACCTATCAAATTGATGCTATGACAAATATTACTTTAGGAAATTATCCAAAATATGTTCAGGGATATCTTGATCTGGTAAAGGAAGATGATCTGACTACTGCATACAAGAACCAACTACCAGTTATAAAAGAACTGCTTGATAACATCACTGAAGAAAAAGCAAATTACGCCTATGCTCCCGGTAAATGGACAATAAAAGAATTACTTCAACATATTATTGATGCAGAAAGAATTTTCGGATTCAGGGCATTATGTTTTGCTAGAAAAGATACTACTGAATTGCCAGGTTTCGAAGAAGATGATTATGCTTCAAATTCAAACGCCAATTTAAGAACATGGCAAAGTTTAAAAGAAGAGTTCTTTGCTGTACGAACTGCTACAGAAATGCTTTTTAAAAGCTTTACTCCCGAAGCGCTTACGTCAAGTGGTGTTGCTAACCGAAATACATCTTCTGTAATTAGTATAGGTTTTCTAACCGTGGGTCACCTTCAGCATCATATAAATATTTTGAAAGAAAGATATCTATAAAAAAAGCGGCCTATTAAATTGGCCGCTTTTTTATTCTTAAATAAACTATCTGTTAGTTTTTCTTTGCAAGATTTGTTTGGCTGATCATTGTCTGCATTACCTTAAGTGCTTCATCGATATAGACATCAGTTTTAATTCTATCGATGAACAATTTATTCTTTTCAATTTTTTCTTTATCCCCGGTCAATTTAGTTTTATCCACCTCTGTATTTTTTACACTTAATTCTTTCGGCAATTTGGTCAGACTATCCAATTCTTTATACAAGGCTTTCAGCTTTGTTTGTTCTTCTCTGTACTTATCAATATTCAAAGAATATTCCCTGTCGTTGTACTTATCTATCTGAGCAATATTATCCTGTAACTGTTTAAAATTAGGATTATTACTGATCATAGTTCTTGCAGCTAAAACAACTGCATCGGCACTGTATGTGTTTTCTAAAGAGCTATAGTCTGTTTTAGATATTTCATCCCATCCTAAAGCAGTTACATTATCTTTTTCTCTGTACTTAAGCAATTCGTATCTGTCAGGAATAACAACATCAGGAGTAACTCCTTTCAGCTGTGTAGCCCCGCCATTGATACGATAGAATTTTTGCATCGTCATTTTCACAGAGCCAAGGTCTTCAACATCTTTAGCCGATTGACTATACCCTTCCGGATTTAATGGGATGGTGCGTTGTACTGTACCCTTGCCATAAGTAGAACTGCTACCGATAATAATACCACGTTTATAATCCTGAATAGCCGCAGCAAAAATTTCTGATGCGGAAGCACTATTCTCATCAACCATTACTGTTAATGGACCTGCATACTGTATGGTTTTATCCCTGTCTTTCCATACATAAGGCTTTTCATCTCTTCCTTTTACCTGACAAACCGGCCCCTCTTCAATAAACAACCCGGCCATCTTTACAACTTCAGGTAAAGATCCGCCTCCATTGCCACGTAGATCCATAATGATACCGTCAACTTTTTCAGCTTTCAATTTCTCAATCTCCTTTGCTACATCCTGTGAGCATTTAGCCCCTTGCGGATTATCAAAATCCATATAAAATACCGGGAGATAAATATACCCGATCTTATTTTCTCCGTTGATGATCGCACTTTTAGCAAAAGTGTCATCTACTTTTATTTCATCTCTTAAAAGCGATACAACTTTTATGCTGCCATCCACTTTGCGTAATGTCAATCTTACTTCTGTTCCTTTTTCAGCTCCACGTATTAATTTAACTGCATCTTGAACTGAGTAACCGGTTACATCAACAGGCTCTTTTTTACCTTCACCTATTTTTATGATCTCATCATCAGGTTGCAATTCTCCAGATTTCCAGGCCGGACCACCCGTTACCAAACTTGATATTTTTATCTTGTTCTCATCTTCTTTTAATTGAGCTCCTATACCAAAGAAACTACCACTCATTGTTTCAGAAAATGAACGTTGATCAATTGGTGCAAAATAGTCAGTATGCGGATCCATTGTATTGGTGATCGCATTTACAAATTCACTAAACAATTCATCGTTGGTGTTATGATTTGTTAGTGTAGTGAAATAACGTGTGATCTGTTTTTTTGTTTGTGCTCTTGCATCTTTTTCCAATGATACCAGATCCTGTGGCTTAGCTGTTTCAGCAGGTTTGGTAAAAAAATATTTCCCATCTTGAAAAACAACCAATGCCCTATACACACTTTTCGCTCCTTGGTAATTTGCCGGAACTTTGAATGTGTTTTCCGAATCATTAGGGTTTTGTACCGTAGCAATACTTCTGAATGGTTGATCTGCACCGGCTGCCTCTTGTATAATAATGTAGCTGATCTTAGTCTTATAATTATTTGTCCAGCTGATCACCGATTTATTGTTAACCGCTATTTCAGGCAATAATGGCTTGGCAATGGCAGCAGGCTTTTCTTTATTCTTTTCAAACGCAGCCAACATATCAACATACTTGGTTAGTGCAATATATTTTAGACGTTTGCGCCAGAATTCTTTCAGCTCTGCCTCTGTTTTCGTATACTCAATTTTATCGCCGTCCAACACCACTGATTCATCTTTTGTAAAATCGAATGGAGTTGCTAATAGCCCATCCAGAGCAGCGGAAGCTTCTTTCAAACGTTTTGAATAAACATCTACAATTGAATAAAAGGATTCAAGTTTTTTCCCGTGTATCTCATCATCGATCTCTGTTTCATATTTTTTAAATGCATCGATATCTGATTGCAAAAAAATACTTTTATCTCCATCAAGATTTTTCAGGAAAACTTTAAACACATCTTTAGAAAAATTATCATCGATCTTTTTTGGACTGTAGTGCCCCTGTTCTAGTAAAAGCCCTACATTCCTGAGTATGCGTTCATTTTTTGCTTTTGGATTATCCTCATTATCATGTGGGTGAAATGCCAGAAAAAGGCCAGCTCCTGCAAATAAAAAAATCAGCACCAACAATTTGTTCTTCATAATCATATGTTTGATTTTTAACATGGCCTAAAATTAACGCAAAAAACCATGCGGTTATTGGATTGCATGTCATTACACCGTAAATGTTTTCCTAAAATTATATGAGTGGTAAAAAGAAGCCCCTGCATTTACTGCAAGGGCTTTTAACCGGGTAATCGAAGGGGCTCGAACCCTCGACCCTCAGAATCACAATCTGATGCTCTAACCAACTGAGCTACGACTACCGTTTATTGAGGAGTGCAAAAATAATACAAAACAGTTCTTTTTCAAAATAACATTTGATTATTATTTGCTTTTCTTTGCAGCCAAATACTTATAAATGCATTGGACAGGATATCTCCTAACAATTTTATTATCAGCTTTTACGGGCTGGGTTACAACCTGGGTTGCCATTAAAATGCTGTTTCACCCCAGAAATCCTATTAAAATATTCGGGTTTACCATTCAGGGTATCTTTCCCAAAAACCAGCAATTAATTGCACAAAAACTTGGTCAGGTAGTAAGTAAAGAACTCTTATCGTTTGACGAAATAGAACAAAAAGTAACCAACCCGGATAATCTGCAAAAATTAAGACCGGATATTGAGGCACATATCGACAATTTTCTGCGTAATAAATTAAAGGATGTTTTTCCGATGCTCTCCATGTTTATTGGTGATAAAACCATTGGTCAATTAAAAGAAGCATTTCTTAAAGAATTAGAAGACCTATTCCCTATTTTGATGAAAAGTTACATGGGTAAATTGCAGCACGACCTTGATCTTGAAAAAATAGTTACCGAAAAAGTGAACAATTTTTCATCAGAAAAACTGGAAGATATTTTGGATCAGATTACCAAAAAGGAGTTTCAGTTCTTAGAGTTCATAGGCGCCTTCTTTGGTTTATTGATAGGCCTTGTACAGGTATTGATATCTGCCATATCATCTTAATGTATTTTATTTTGACTTGCAGTTGTTTACAATGCCTTTGTTTCAAAGAAAAATAAAGTGTTTTGGCATAAAACTTTTAATTTGCTCCTTAAAGAAATTTTAATAAATGAAAAAGATAGAGTTTAAAGTATTTGTACCGCATATTATTGCCGTAGTTACTTTTTTATTGTTGTCAATTGTATTTACCAAACCTGCACTAAACGGAATGGTTGTACAACAGCATGACGTACAACAAGTAAAAGCCATGCAGCAGCAATCGTATGAGTTTCAAAAAAAATACGGTCACATGCCTTACTGGACCAATAGCATGTTTGGTGGTATGCCGGCCTACCAAATTGCGTTTGAACCAAAGAATGGCTCTATTTATACTGTAGGACTTGCACACAATATTTTAACCTTGGGCTTACCCAAACCTGTTTTTTACTTATTCATTGCCTGCCTTTGTTTTTATTTTTTATCAATTGTTGTAGGTGTAAACCCATGGCTTTCTATTTTAGGTGGAATTGCATACGGATATTGCAGCTATGACCCGATTTTAATAAGTGCAGGCCACGATTCGAAATTATTGTCAATTGCTTATGCACCGGCGGTTTTAGGTTCGTTGTTTTTGATCTTTAAGAAAAAATATTGGCTCGGTGCCGCTCTGCTACTCATTTCTACAACTTGCCTGATTGGACAAAGCCACCATCAGATCGTTTATTATACGCTAATAATGGCTGTTTTCGTGGCAATTTATTGTATTGTAAAAGTCATTAAAGAAAAGGATTATAAACATCTTTTTCTTGCCTCAGGAATAAGTTTGATTATAGCAATCACCGCACTGTTAACAAACTCGTTCGGCTTACTTCCTACTTATGATTATTCGAAAGAAAGTATGAGAGGCGGAAGCCAACTGACCGATACGACTAAAGGCAATAGGATAAAAGGTGGATTAGATAAAGATTATGCATTTAAATGGAGTTACGGTATTGGTGAAACGCTAAGTTTTATGGTACCGAATGCATATGGTGGAGGTAACCCTACACCCATGCCTGAAGATTCTAAAGTAACGGAATTTCTACAGGAAAACGGACAAAAAATTCCGCAGCAATTTGCACAACAACTTTCCAATGCTGCACAAGGCATGGCTTACTGGGGACCTAAAGCAAAAGAATATACATCCGGACCGGTTTATTTTGGAGCGATCATTTGTTTACTTGCGCTGCTGCAAATCTTCTTTGGTAAGAGTGAACACAAATGGTGGCTTTTGTCCATTGCTGTTGTAGGCATTGTACTTGCATGGGGCAAACATTTTCCGGCTGTAAATTATTTCCTGTTCGATCATCTTCCATTTTACAATAAATTCCGTACCCCTGAGACTGCAATGGTAATACCGCAACTGGCTGTGGCTTTGTTAGCTGTGTTGTTTGTAAATGATCTGTCAAAGATGACTGACAAAGAGTTTTTAAATAAACAACTAAAAAAATACCTGATAGTTGCCGGCGGTATGATAGCCATCATTCTCGGTTTTTATTTTACAGCAAGTTTTAAAGATGTTGTTTCAGCAGAGTTAAAACAAAATTTAACAGATGCAATGGCTCAAAATCCTGATCCATCTTTTGTGAACGGTTATATCAATGCTATTGTAAAAGACAGACAAGCCATCTACAGTGCAGATATGTGGCGTAGTATCGGCTTCATTCTGGCAGGTATAGGTATTATATTTTTATACTGCAAGCAAATCATCAAAGCTCCTGTTCTCTTTGCAGGAATAATTCTTTTTTCAACAATAGATCTTGCCGCAGTTGACAAACGTTATTTGAACGACGAAAAATTCGTTGAACCGGTAGAGTATGCAGAAGCCTATGCCGACTACAATGCAGACCTTACCATTAAACGAGATCCAGGCTTTTTCAGAGTGCTCAATCTTGCATTTAAAGACCCACAAACCGGCAACTTTGAAGTTTCTGTTGGCAATGCATTTAATGATGCCATCGCTTCCTATAAGCATAATAATATTGGAGGATACCACCCTGCTAAACTCAGTATATTCGATGATCTGAAGGAAAGACAAATATATAAAGCCATTCAGGCTTGGGGTTCAAATGCAAATGCAAAAGATAGTTTCCAGGTGTTGAATATGCTGAACATGAAATATGTGATCGTGCCTGATCAAACAAACCCTAAACAAACTATTGCAATCCCTAATCCTTATGCCTTAGGTAACTGCTGGTTGGTTAAAGAGATCAAGTATGTAAAAAATGCTGATGAGGAAATGGCAGCAATGGATAATTTGAATCCTGCAACAACTGCAGTGATCAACGAACAATATAAAAGTGCGGTTCCTTTTTCTCCAACATTTGATTCTACAGCAACTATTAAACTGATAGAAAACAAAAACGATGAGATCAGTTATGAATTCTCTGCAAACGCTAATCAGTTTGCAGTGTTCAGTGAGATCTATTACAACAGTGGCTGGACAGCCTATATTGATGGAAAGAAAGCAGAGTACTGTAAAGTGAATTATGCATTGAGAGGACTGGCTATTCCTGCAGGTAAACATAGCATTAAGTTTGTTTTTGATCCGCAGATAGTTAATCTTGGTGAAAAATTATCGAAATATTTAGGATTGTTCTCAATTGCATTTGTGCTACTGAGTGCATTCATGATATGGAAGAACAGGAATAAAGAAACTGCTTAATCATCAGCATAATGGGCCAATACAGCGAAAAGATCGTTTTCTTAGAAGTAAAAGATGAACTTAGCAAATTGATCGATAGCAAGGCAAATGAATTATATCATTTGCTTAAAAAGTTTGACGCTTCTTCTTTACAGACAACGGATTTTTTTAAGCATTATTTTACTGATCACCATCTTGGTCAACGCCTGATCTTTTCGATTCAAAACAGTGCTCACATTCTTTATCATGCAATAAAGAAAAGCAATAAGCATGTGAGTGAACTTAATATTGTAGATTATGGTGCCGGGCTAGGAACCTTGTTTATGTTGGGAAGTATGTTACAGATAAAGCGTTTTGTTTACAACGACCATCTTGCTGAATGGAAAAACAACGCAGCATTGATCTGCACTGCACTCAATATCCCTGTTACCGATTATATAGTTGGCGATATAACAGATGTGATCAAATATGCCGAAACAGAAAATTTTTCTTTTGATATCATTGTTTCAAGAAATGTTGTAGAACATATTTACAGTTTACCCGATTTTTATGCTGCTGTTTACGAACACAATAACGGAGCGATCGTATATTCTACAACTACAGCTAACTATCACAATCTTGCTACAAGGCTACAACATATACTCATTCATAGAAAGATCGAAAACAAACATTACAGTGTTAATAGAAAGAAAGCCATTCAAAAAATAAACCCTTCTTTTTCTGAAAAACAATTAATGGCCTTAGTATCGTTAACAAGAGGCAAAGCACTTTCTGATTTTACAGAAGCAGTAGATGATTTTTCTAAAAATAAAACTGTAACCAAAGTTCCTTATTTAAAAACTAACACTTGCGATCATGAAACAGGTGTTTGGGTAGAACATCTTTTATCGAAGGAGGCATACAGAGAGATCATTAATCATGCAGGATTTTCGATGGAGTACAGTGCCGGTTTTTGGGACACGAATTACAAAAATAGCTTTGTAAATCTTTGCACAAAATCCTTGAATAAGCTGATAAAAATATTGGGAAATAAGGGCTATCTCCTTTCTCCGTTTATAAATGTAGTAGCAGGCAAATAATTGTATGACAAATGTATTAAGCATAGTATCTTATCAATTTCTTCCACCCAAAATGGGAGGACAAAAAGGTATAGCACTGTTTAATGCAGCTTTATCAAAATATGTAACATTAACGTGCCTAACAACAAAAAGTAATGATCCTGAATTGGAGCCCGGATATGAGATAGAGAATATTTTATCAACCAGCTTTACCAGGTATTTTAATCCGTTTATTTTTTTTACAGCAAGAAAGGTAATCAGGAAAAAAAAGATCACTCATCTTATCATTGAACATCCCTATTACGGATGGCTTGGAATATTATTAAAGTGGTTTTGCAAAGTAAAACTGATTGTTCACTCCCACAACATTGAAGCATTACGTTTTAAAAGTATGAACAAATGGTGGTGGGGTATTTTATGGAATTATGAAAAAGTAACTTACAAGGCAGCCAATATTTGTTTTTTTATTACTGATGAAGACAGAACTTTTGCAATTAATAAACTTGGTATAGCTTCAGATAAATGTACCACCATCACTTATGGTTTCGATCTAAACTCCCCTCCTTCTATTAATGAAAGAAAAGAAGCAAGAGTATTACTAGAAAGCGAATACAATATTTTGCCGGATGAAAAAATTCTCTTCTTTAACGGGACATTGGACTATCAACCAAACCTCGATGCAGTAATGGCCATCATAGAAAAGATCAATCCACTGTTACAGCAGGATCAAAGTTTTAAATACAAGATCATTATTTGTGGTAAGAATCTTCCTGCTCATTTAGACAGTTTATATGCATACAATGATCAAAATATTTTTTATGCAGGATTTGTAGATGATATTACCCTTTACTTTAAGGGTGCAGATGTTTTTATCAACCCAGTTATTGATGGTGGCGGCATAAAAACCAAACTGGTAGAGGCTTTGGGTTATGATCTTTCTGTAGTAAGTACTACAAGCGGAGCAATAGGTGTACCGGCAACCATTACCAACAATAAACTTAAAATTGTTGCGGATTCCGATTGGATAAATTTTGCAAACGAGATCATTTCAATTAAAAATACAGGAACAATCCCTCCCACATTTTTTGAACATTTTTATTGGGGAAATATTGCAATAAAAGCAGCAGACTGCATCAAGAAAATTTAAGGTTATAACACTTTATAGAAATATTTTTTACCGGTAATCATTTTGCCCGACAAACCAACCAGACGCATTATATTTTTTGTATACCCCAACCATTGAGCAAACGAATATTTGTTTTGACCTACCAATGCCGTTAACAATAGTCCAACAAAAAATACCGGGATCGTAATTATATAAAAGAACAGGTCAACAAAAAACCAAAATAGTCCAAACTCCTTTCTAATTCTTAAGAAATTAGATACCATTATCTGCAAACCACGTTTATCAAATAAATTAAAGTAGCCTTTACCGGTAGAATCAAATGCTTCTTCCGATGTTGCGCCTTGCAAATGAACAACATGATGATCGCCATATATGCATAGTTTACCTGTCTTTTTTAATCTGCTGCACCACTCCGCTTCTTCAGCATATAAAAAGAAATCTTCATCCAACAAACCCGCCTTTTCTATTGCAGTTTTTTTTACCATTAAAAAAGCACCGTTGATCCAATCTACTTCAACTGTTCCGGTTGCATCAGGCACATTAGGTTTTTTCATCTTTAGCAATCCGGCCAAAAACTTCAAAGCTTTGCCCAAAAATGGCAATGGCAGAAGATAATTTAGCCCTCCTTTCATGGCATAGTTTCCTGAAATTTGAGGTGTTCTATCTTCATTTAATAATTGTACTCCGCAAGCCACGTATTCATCACTCATAAACTGCATACAACACTTGTTGATGGCGTTCTCCTCTACGAGTGTGTCTGAATTAAGCAGCAATATAATATCTCCGGAAGCAATACGAATACCGGCATTATTAGCTCTTGCAAAGCCGGCATTATAGCCCATTTGTATATATCTGACGGATGGGAAATTGCGTATTAATGTCTCCTCGATGCCATCTTCTGAATGATTGTCAACAACGATAATCTCTGTATTGACAGCACTTTCATCCTGCTTCAATACAGAATTTATACAATCGGCAACCAATTGAGGGGTCTTATAATTGACAATAATTATTGATACAGTCATGAAAATTTCGATATAAAGTCCAAACTTAAAGTTAAAATACTATTTTTGCCGAGTTTCGATAAAAAAAAGATATATGAAGACGGCATTAATTACTGGTATTACGGGGCAGGATGGATCCTATTTGGCAGAATTGCTTTTAGAAAAAGGATATATTGTACATGGTGTTAAAAGAAGAGCTTCTTCATTTAATACGCAAAGAATTGACCATATTTACCACGATTTGCATGAGAGTAATATAAGATTCAAAATGCATTATGGTGATCTAACAGATAGTACCAACCTTATCCGTATCATTCAGGAAGTTCAACCTGATGAAATATATAACCTTGGCGCTATGTCGCATGTTAAAGTAAGTTTCGATTCTCCGGAATATGTTGCTAATGTAGATGGTATTGGTACTTTAAGAATATTAGAAGCAGTAAGAATTTTAGGTCTTACTAAGAAAACAAAAATATACCAGGCATCAACTTCTGAATTGTATGGAGGATTAGAACAAAATAAGAATGAGAAAGGATTTTATGATGAAAAATCTCCCTTCTATCCTCGTTCACCTTATGGAGCAGCTAAAATTTACGGTTACTGGATAACTGTCAACTATCGTGAAGCATATGGCATGTTTGCCTGCAATGGCATTTTATTTAATCATGAATCTCCAAGAAGAGGTGAAACATTTGTTACTCGTAAGATCACTATGGCTGCAGCCAAAATTGCTCAGGGTAAACAAGAATGTTTATACTTAGGCAACCTTAATTCTCAAAGAGATTGGGGGCATGCAAAAGATTATGTAGAAGCAATGTGGAGAATTTTGCAACAAGACACTCCGGAAGATTATGTGATAGCAACCGGTAAAACTACCTATATAAGAGACTTTGTACGCATGGCTTTTGCTGAATGTGGCATTGAAATAGAATTTACAGGAACAGAGGAAAATGAAGTAGGTAAAGTTGCAAAATGCACTAATCCTAAATACCAATTAGAAATCGGAAAAGTAATTGTAAAAGTAGATCCTCAATATTACAGACCAACTGAAGTAGATCTTTTAATTGGTGATCCTACAAAATCAAAAACAAAATTAGGCTGGGAACCAAAATACGACCTGGCTGCATTGGTAAAAGAAATGATGGAATCTGATCTGAAAGGATAAGTGTATTTTACTACAAAAGTTAAATATTTATACCCCTTGTATTAAAAAACTGGTTATAAATACTTTGCAATGACATTAGTAATTAATATTTTATCACCATAAAATTTATACCCAATGTATTTTCTTTCCATAAAACAGCTTTCCCAAATTTTTGTGCTTGTAGTTATACTTGTAAATTTTGTATCTGGTCAAAATGTTGGGATAGGAATAACAACGCCCCAGACAAGGTTTCATCTTGTTAACGGAAATACAATTGGTTCCATGAGTTTTCCGTATGAAACATTTGTAGCTGAAAGAAATACTGATATTAAACTTGGCATTTTTAATTCAAACACAAATATAGCGGGATCAGTCAATGGTGGTGCTGCTGTAATATTTGGATATAATAACGCTGTTGATAATAATTCTAGATATCCCGGGGCAGAATTGCAATATGGATCTTTTTCATTAAGCCAATACTTTCTACGTTTTAATTTTTTAAGACGTAGCCAACTTGGTGTTGTTCATACCCCAAGTTCATATCAAAATTCAGTAATTTTTAGTGATAATGGACGAGTTGGAATAAATCTTACAAATGGAGCTATCACTCCAATATTACCATCAGCAAATTTAGATGTAAATGGAACCGTGAAATTTCAAAATTTACCAAGTTCAACTACAGGCAATTACTTAGTTATTGATGGCTCTGGTAATATATATAGATCAAATATTGTCCTTGGCAGACCAGCCATTTCCTCAGACATTGAAGCTTTGGAAAAGAAGATCAGCAATCTAGAATTTGAAATTGAACAACTAAAATTATTATTAAATCAATCAAATATAAAATAGCAGTTATTACATTTTATTCTTGATTTAGAAAGAATCTAACAACTGGAACGACATTTTTATCAAAGCTGTAATGCTCTGCTGCCTTACAACAGTTGCTCTTATAAAATTCGTAATTATTTTTTATTGTATTCACTGCATTATAAATTGTTTCCGGTTCAAAATCATTTACTAAGATACCGGCCTCAAAATCTTCAATCACTTTCAACCCATCAAGTTTATTGGCTATAACAGGTACGCCTGCGGCTAGATAGGCAAACATTTTTCCTGAAGGAGCTGTTTGATAATTATAGGTATTCATTTTAGGAAAGCTCAGATCATAAAAACAAAAACCTATTTCATATTGTGATAGAAACCGAAGCATATCCCTACTTTCCATGTAATCTTCATTCAATATTATCGTGCCGTTAGCAATCTGTGACGCATAATTTGAAAGAACATATTCCTTTTCGTCTTTCAACACAGCTCCTTTAAAAGTAAGTGAGAATTGAGGATAATTACTAATGAATTTCAAGCAATGATACATACCAAACCAGGGTGTAGCTGTACCATTAAACAATAAAGCATTGTTCTTTTTAACTACACTTTCAATCGGCATATAAACAGGTGCATTTTGTACATAAAAAACCCTGTGTTCTTTCTCACCAAAAAGATATGTATATCGTTGTTTGCTTTGAATGATCACTGTTCTGATAAAGTCATCTTTCACTTTTTTAAGCAAAGGAATCTCATCATTTGTTAACTCTAAAGAAAGAAAAGATGCTTTTTTAAAATAGCGTTCAGACAAGTACAACAACATCATATCTACAGCAATCACTTCATCGTAATTGTAACGGTGTTGATTAAGTGCTTTCTTGTACCCGACAAATCTTACAAAATCGTATATGGATAATCCGCCAATAACAGACAGATTAAAAAAGTGTAAGAATTTATGTAAAAGAAAAAGCGGTAAGGCTTTGATCTTTGCCTGCTTGCTTGTATCAAGATCAAAATGCTCAACCTTTCTCTCTTTAAGGTCATTTGAGCCAAAAGATTTAGGAGTGGGAGCATAAATAGTAACATCGGCATTAACAGACAATGCATCATACACCCCTAATGTAGTAGGAGAAAAAGCAATGTGCTCAAGAGGGAATAATATCAATATTTTTTTTCGGCTCATACATCCATCATCATCATCTTTGCCAATTCTTCAAAAGATACTGCTGGTTTCCATCCCAAAGAATGTATCAATGTGGCATCCGCCACCAGTTGTTTATAGTCAGGAATAAAATCAGGGTTTACAACAACAAAGTCTTTCCAGTTTTTATTTGCAATAGAAAAACATGCAGTCAGCCAATTCTCAATGGAATAGCCTTTGCCTGAAGCAATATTTGCTTCGAATACATGCTCTTGTTGAACCAAAGTCAATATCCCTTTCACAATATCTCCGGCGTAGGTCCATTCTTTGATTGCAGCGATATCTCCTATTGGTAACTTATCCCCTTCAACAGCACGTTTTGCAAAAGCGGCAATCTTCATTGCCATATGCCTTTCGCTGCGGCGTGGACTATCATGATTAAAAAAATATCCAACGTAAACATTTAATCCTAATTTTCTGTAATACCGAGCTGCATAGACAGAAAGGATACGACTTACAGAATATGGATCTCTTGCTTCAAATTCATCCGTTTCTTTTATCGGACGGTCGTTATTTTTAAACTGTAACCCACTTCCAGATATAAATATTTTTGTAGATGGCGAAAAAGCTTTTGCAGCTTCTAATATATTAATTGTACCTGTACTGATCGTGGCATGATTTTCAAATAAAGCATCATGTCTTGTTGTAGAATTAGCTGCCAGATGAAAAATATAATCGGGTTTATATTGTTGAATCAACTCAGACACCTGTGCATAATCAGCAATATTGGTTTTTAAAAAGCCTCCATTTCTGGAAACACCAATTACAATATGCCCTTCCTGCTGCAATAATTGCGACAAATAGTAACCGTCCTGACCGTTAGCTCCGAATATGATTGATGTCATTTTTTATTATAAAATTTATCCTTCAATTTTAAAAAAAACAACTCCATCCCATAATAACTTCCCATTGAAAATAGTATGCTTATGATTAGAGTTAGCATATAAAACAAGAAATACAAAGCATAATTATTTATCAACCCAAATTTATCTTGATAAATATTATATAACAACGTTATGAATATTATATGATACGCATACATGCCATAAGTGTACTTTCCTAACTTTGTAATCAAACGTAAATTGCCCATTTTGTAGAACGACTTCTCAGAAAAATTCTGCTCCAAGATAATAACTACAAAAAATAAAGAATAAACTATTGAGCTAACTGCTATTCCAAAATGGCTTTCAAAAAGATTATCTCTAAATAAAATTGCAAATATTAAACCAATATATATTGAAACTATAAATTTCCTGGACCATTTGTTTATTTTATTCTGCAATGGAGTATATATAACCATATAGCCTGCGATACATCCTATTAATAAAGCAGGAAAAACTGCAAAAGTGTGAAACTCTGTAACTCCAACCTTTTCGGCATAATATAACCTGTAAAAAAAACAACCCACAATTAGAAAAGGAAAAATTTTAAATACTTTTTTACCAAAACACAATATGAGAATCGGTAAAATAAAATAGAATTGCTCCTCAACTGCAACACTCCACAGAACTGTAATAGGTATAGAACTTATGCCATTGTATGCCAAGTCGAAATTAGTAAGAAAACTAACAGCAAGAGGAAAATTGATTTTCTGTAATGAATAATTTTGCCAATGTGTAGTGGAGAGTAATAAGGCCAGAATTATCACTAAAAAATATACAGGCCATATCCGCAACACTCGCCTCATATAAAAAGCCCTTATATCAATTTTACCATGCTCGCTTTCTTCTTTAAGTAACAAATAAGAAATAAGAAACCCACTTAAAACAAAAAAAAAATTCACTCCAAGTCCTGCATTACCTATCATCTTATTTAGCCCCTTAATAATTACAGTGCGCTCTTCAAACTGAAATAAAAGAAAGCAATGTGAAACAAAAACAAACAAAAATGCCATAAACCTTAATCCGTCAAGATTAGGGAAATAAGTTTTGTTTGTTTGTATTATAATTTCTTTGTTAGTCATGATGACTGTATAGGATATCAGTTATATAATATCTTCTACTTTTCTTGAATTTCTTTTTTTTAATAAGGTTTCCCAGCCTAAGCTATTTATTCTGTGCTTATATTTTTCAATCTTTCTCTCGATTGTATTTATGAACGTTTCTTTTTTAATAGGTAACAAAAAAATACCGCTGATCTTTTTTCTGCTTTTCAACACAAGGGCATTATCCTCCAAAACTCTTTCGAATTTTTTTGCAAAATTCTCAGGGGACCAATCCTCTTTCATCTTCTCAACAATTTGAGTGGATTTATTAATTGAATCTTGTAAACTGAATTTTGGATATGGAGATAAGTAAGATGTTATATGCCTAAATGTATTGTTATCTGAAACAGATAAAGGCCTACCCGAAACAATGGCCTGATCGGTTGTAGCTGCTAAACCTTGCATATCTCTATCATACAAAAAACAATTAAGTGTATTGGAACTACACCATGCAATCAATTCTTCTTTTTGCATAAAATCATGAGTTACCCGAACTTCGATGCCATCCTTTGCCTTTGATTTACATACATCTGCTAAGAATGCAGCATATTCTTTTGAATTAGGAACAAAATCTCCATATGGGATATTGATCCTAACAATAGCTTTTGAGAACTCCTTATTGACCGCATCTACTACATGCTGAAAGCCTTTTCCTTTGGTTGCAAAACCAAAAGTTCCTATAACAGGAACAGGGTTATCTACGATTCTTAAATCTATATCTATCTTTTCGAGTGGTCTGGGGAATGGATATACTTTTTTATTTTTACTTTTAACAGTTGGATCTAAAACACAATATGCATCAAAATCTTTATCTGAGCACATTACAAATGGGTTATCAGGAAGCACCTCCAAAACCATTGTTGCAACAAAGCCCAACTCCTTTTTTAGAGATTTTGTTTGTAACCAATCCATTGTTACTAGATGATAATTAAAAAAATAAAAATCATACCCTATCGGAATACTCCTGTTATCAATATCGATTTCAACATAATCCAGTTGATACTTGGTGGATAGCAGCAAACACTTATAGGCCATATATCCGGATTCGTATATACTATCTTTCGACTTTCGATTATTGACAAAAAGCCCTTTCATCATAAATTTTGTATTCTAATTTGTTTTACCCAATTATGATTATTGTACAGGCTCCCATCTTGCACTAATTAACACCGAAGCTCTGGCCGCACTTTCCAAAATATGTTTTTCAGTAATATCTACAAGATTCCAATGATCTGTAGTGATCCCGTTAATTGTTAGGTCTAAATTTGTTTCGTCATCACTGGAAAACGACCAAGTTGTCTGATGTACAATACCGGTGGCATCCGTATGAGTACCGGTGCCATCTAAATTAAAAGTGAGCCTAACTATGTCTTGGTTATATTCAGTTGTATTTTCTACACCTCTCAAATAATGAACATTGTTACCTGAAGTGTTAGTCCAAAGTTCATTGACCTGCCAAGTATATTTAGCTAATATTTCTGCTCTTGACAAACCCGATTTGGCTGAGCAGTGTTTAGTACATTTACATCCAATAAAGAATATTCCTAACAATAATAATGCTATTGCAGATTTCATTAAATGCATAAACTATACTTTGTATTTCTGATCTTATTTTTTGTAAATATCAATTGAAGGTATTGGGAAAATAAATCCGGTACCTTTTTCTAAAGCTTCTTTTTCTCTTTCAACAAATTCTGCTTTAAAGTGCCATGGTAACACTAAATAATAATCAGGATTCATAGCCCTACTTTCTTCTTCGCTAATGATTGGAATGTTTGTTCCTAAAGTGTAAGCGCCATATTTATCTGGATTACGTTCAGCTGCATAATCTACCAGCATATTATTAATATCGCACCATTGCAATATTGTATTACCTTTTGTAGACGCTCCATAAACATGCACCTTTTTACCTTCTTTTTTAAATTTAACCAACAGGTCATGTAGTTCATTTTTAACTTTTTCAATACGATATTGAAAAGCAACATATGGTTTATCAGTATCCAATTCTAAATCAAATTCCTTCTGTCTCACATCATTCATCAATTTGTAATTCTCTTTATTGTAATACAATCCACTTTCTTTATGAGTTGCATAACACCTAATACTTCCTCCGTTAATATCATTAAATGAGATTTTAAAAATTTTCATATCTGCTAGAGAAACAATTTTTTCTAAGACAGCAAGACTGTAAAATTCCAAATGTTCATGACAGATCGTATCATAACTATCCAGTTCAAGCATATGTGGCATATAGCTCATTTCAAAAACCCATATCCCTTCCGGCGAAAGATATTTTTTTATGTTTTTAACAAAATCTACAGGACTTTCTAAGTCATAAAACATGGCTATGGAAGTAATAACATCCATCTTCTTATCCTTAATAACACTGTTTAGTTCAGCGGACGGAAAAATATCTTGCACAACTTTAGCTCCTTTTACTTCTTGAGCCACATCACTTGGGTCACAACCAAATTTTTCAAAATTATTGGGATAATATCCCAATAGGGTACCGTCATTACACCCAATATCTAATACATTGCAATTATCTTTTTTGAGTAGCTCCAATGTACTGTCAACAATTTCTTTTAAATGGTTACGCATTGTGGCATTTGTGCCACTTCTATACCAATATGCCGCATATAATATTTCTGAAGGTACACTGTGTTCCATCTGCAATAAACCGCATGCGTTTTCATCAATTTGTGGATTACATCTAACAAGTGAACAATTTATTTTACGTTGCGACGGCATCTCTTTACCGGGTTTTACAAATGACCCCTGCAAATATTGTGGCCCCAGATCAATTACGGGAGTTAAAGATGATGACCCACAAACACGACAAGTTGTTCTTTTACGAATATGCATATATATTATTTTGATATGATTTTTTGAAGTTCTAAATCAATAGCGTCAATACATTTATTACGCTGCAAATTAAGCACTGCAAGCGATTTTACTAATTGATCCTTTTGTTCAATCGGTACATTTTCTATATTATATCCTTTTTCTACTTCATGCCAGAGTTGACAATTAACATCGGCCAATTGATAAAATATTTCTCCAATCTTGCCACTCACCTCTGCTGTCTCATTCCCTTCTTTTTTGAAAACCTTATTGGCTGCAAATGTTATTTTATCGGCAGGAATCACACCTGAAATTGCATCTGCAAAATACTGATCAATTTCTTCTTGCAATTGAACTGATTGTTTATTCAGGCTTTGTAATCTCGTCTCATCATCGGTGTGATATTGCTTTAACTTTACAATAGTTAATTTATCACACAGCATTCCTAAAGTTTCTGCCATAGCTATTTTTTAAAAGTGGTACAAAAATATCATTTCTAAACCTATTTCAGGCATCAATTTTCAGATTAAAATCAGGGGCAATTTTGCCTAAAAAAGTCTCTAACCCCTTTCTTTTATCTGAATTAAAAACATAGTGAATATTTTGAGTATAATACTTGGCCAAATCATGTGGAGAAGGATTTGCAGCAATAACTTGGTCAATATTTTGCAGTCCGTAATTATTAGCTATTATGAACTCTTTAATAAATTCATTAGATAATTGTTTATTACTTACCCATACTGCAAAAACAAAAGGCAATCCCGTGTATTGTTTCCACGCCAACCCTAAATCGTATTCATAAGCCGTTTGTAATTTTTTTTGCAAAGCCCTATCTCCGATAACCAATGCAGCGGTCGTTCCAGCAATCGCATTTTCAAACCCTTTTCGTGAATATTCAAATATTGGATCTATTTTCCAAAACTCTTTACATAAAAGCTTTACAAGCTCCACCGAGGTCCTACTCTGATAGTCGAGTAAAACAATCTTTATCTGCTCTAAGGGTACTTCGCTAAACAAACAAACACTATCTACAGCCCCATCACAGCTTATACAATGATTGCCTATTACATGATATTCCACCATCATTGGAATCACAGCTACAGGCAATAAAGCAATGTCTATTTCATTATTCAACAAAGCATCGGCTATGTTTGAGGGATAATTATCCACAATATCAATTATACCGCTCATCATCCCTAACTCTAACCCATACACTAAAGGTTTTGTATTCAAATAGCTTACCGCACCAACTCTGATTTTTTCCATAATATTTTTAACATACTTATTCTACTAATCCGCAAAGATACTCTAATGATAGATTTAAAATGCGCTCAGGACCAACAAGGTAGGCTACCTGACAACTTTCAAATTATAACCAAACTAATTTACCGGCATTAGTTTATTGGATTTAGTTAATTATTATATTGCGTATATATGAAGAAATACATTGCTATCAGTATCATGTGCATATCCGCAATGGTTAGTCACGCTCAAATTGATACTGCATTTTGGTTTGCAGCTCCCGATGCATCATCTGCATATGGTTATGACAGACCAATCTTTTTAAGAATTACATCTTATCAACAGCCTTGCAATGTAACTGTTTCCCAGCCTGCAGGGGGCGGTTTACCGACGCAAACTTTTTATATGGCCGCAAATACTACCCAATCCATCGATCTTACAACATGGATCAATAGTATTGAATGTGCTCCCGGAAATATTGTACAAAACAAAGGAATCAAAGTTACTTCCGACAATAATATTGCAGTGTACTATGAAGTAAGTGTTGGCGGTCCAAATCCTGAATTTTTTGCATTCAAAGGAAAGAACGGATTGGGCAATGAATTTTATATCTCATCGCAAAATATAATGGGCAACTCTCCGGTGATCAGTCCAACCCCAACATCCTCCTTTAATATTGTAGCTACCGAGGATAATACGTCGGTAACAATTACACCAACAAATAATATCGTTGGTCACCTTGCTAATATCCCTTTTACAATAACATTAAATCAAGGTCAAACCTTTGCTGCAATTGCTACGGGACAGTCTGCATCACAACACTTGCAAGGATCATATGTTACCTCCACCAAACCTATTGCAATAACCGTTGCTGATGATCTTTTACAAGGAACACCTTATGGAGGACCTTGTGAAGACCTTGCCGGAGATCAAATCATACCGGTAAATATTATTGGAAGCGAATACATTGCCGTAAAAAGTGATTTAAATCCTCCTTATGATAAATTATATATAACTGCTACACAGAATGCTACTTCTATAAAGCAGGATGGGGTTATTGTTGCTACTATAAATAAAGGTCAGACTAAAGAACTTACCGTATCAAATGCCTCAACTTACGTAGAAACATCTGCACCAGCATATGCATACCATTTGTCTGGACTTGGTTGTGAAGCAGGTTCGGCCTTATTACCTAAAATCAACTGCACAGGCAGTAGTTCGGTTTCGGTTACCAGAAGCACCAATGGATCCTTAGTATTTACCCTTTTAATTAAAAATGGTGGGCAAAATAGTTTTTTAGTAAATGGTGTTGGAGGTATTATTACAGGAGCTAATTTTAGCGTTGTTCCTGCAACAGGTGGGGCATGGTATGCCGGTAAGGTGACCTTATCAGCATCAACCTATCCAAAAGGTTCTGTTGTAACCATATCTAATACTAGCAGTATATTTCAATTAGGAATGTTTCAGGGCGATAATCTTGGTGTTGGCGTCGGTTATTTCAGCGACTACAATACGTTAAAGGCTCATGCATTTACAACCACACCGGTTGTTTGTCCAGGCAACTCAATAAATTTATCCGCCGATCTTATTGCCTCATCAACATATGCTTGGACCGGCCCCAATGGATATACTAGTAACGTACAAAACCCGATAATAAACAATGTATCTGTCTTAAACAGTGGCAAATATCATCTAACAGTTACTGTACCTGATTGCGGCACATATAAAGATTCTATTGTTGTAACGGTACTAACTACCTGCACACAACCCTGCACCAACTGGCTCAACACAACATCCGGCAACGCTTACGCTACTGCAGGAGATCTTGATGTTACAGGTGACAAACTTACGGTTGAGGTTAACTTTATGGCTCCGGCAACAACAAACAGTGGCGGGTTCTTGGTTTCTAAGCATACTAATGCTGCCGATGATAATTATGCGATCTGGCCCGGCGGTTGTGCCCTTAATGCTGCCAATACCGGAGAAGTTTTTGCATTGGAAAACTGCGCTATAGAATTAAACAAAACTTATCATGTAGCAATGGTATATGATGGAAGCAGTTTGAAGTTTTACAGAAATGGTTTTCTACATAGCCAAACGCCAGCTTCAGGAAATCTGATAAACAATAATTTACTTACTCATATTGCACGTAATCCATCAGGAACACTCTATCCTTTCAGTGGTTATATAAATGAAGTTCGTGTCTGGAATGTGGCTCGTACACAAAATCAGATCAAAACATATATGAATTCAATTTTGCCCTCTCCAACTACTCAAACAGGACTTCTAGGATACTATACTTTTGATAATCTTTTAAATAAACAAGGCAATACAGCGTATAATTTAACCTTGCAGGGAAATGCAAGCATTAATGTAACCAACCCTAATTGTTCTTTTGTTGCAGACTCATGCAAGGTTACAATTCCTACACCAAATCTTATCGTAAACGATTACACCCCGGTAATATCACTTGACCTGTCATGTGAGAACAAAATTAGAGTTCAAAATGCGGCAACTTACAAAGTAGGAGATACCGTTTTAATGATTCAAATGAAAGGTGCTGTAATTGACAGCAGTAATAGTGCAAATTTTGGCAACATAACAGATTATAAAAATTCAGGCAATTATGAATTCAATTACATTAAATCCATATCCGGCAATATAATTGAGTTACTGAATAAACTTACCCGGCAATATGATATACCTAACGGTAAAGTACAATTGGTAAGAGTTCCTTATTTCAAAAGCACAAACTTAAATGCAACACTTACTTGCCTACCATGGGATGGAAGCGTTGGTGGCGTATTGGTTTTAAATGCCAAAGACACTGTTAACCTGAATGGCAATATTGATGTTACAGGAAAAGGCTTTAGAGGTGGTAGTACTACAAATATCGTCCCTGTTACTTTAAGTTGTTTTTACAATAACTATTACGAATCATATAACACCGCAACTGCAGCTCAAAAAGGCGAAGGTATTGCAGAAGTAAGTAGCGGTAGATTGAATGGTAAAGGAAATCTGGCCAATGGCGGCGGAGGAGGCAATGGGCACAACTCAGGGGGCGGAGGAGGCAGCAATGTTGCTGCAGGCGGTTTAGGCGGCTATCAATTAGACAATTGTGGCTCCTCCCCTTTTGACAACAGAGGCATAGGTGGCAAACCTTTAACTTACAGCAATGCTGCAAATAAGATATTTATGGGTGGCGGTGGTGGCGCAGGCCATAACGACAAATCTGATGTTAACTATCTGAATTCTAGTGGCGGTAATGGTGGCGGTATAGTGATCATAAATTCAAATTATTTAAAAACAAATGGCTTTAAAATTATAGCTGCGGGAGCTAATGCAGAAGATTGCAATACCCTGGGTATTCCATGCGGACATGACGCAATGGGTGGTGGCGGCGGAGGCGGATCGGTTTTGCTGGACGTAAAGAATTTTATCGATAATCATACAGAAAACGTCAATGGAGGGAAGGGTGCTGATCTGGCAATATATTTTCCGGCAGCAGGAAAAGTTGGTCCCGGCGGTGGTGGTGGTGCCGGAATTACCTGGTTCAGCAAAAGTAGCCTGCCTCCTAATGCTACAGTACAAAATACGGGTGGCAAAAATGGGGTGATCTTACCTGATGCAAATAATCCTTATGGTACAACTGCCGGTGCAAACGGCTCTACACTTTTCAACCTTGTTTTACCGATTGACATTATTCCTTTCAAGTCGGCAATTGATTCAGTAAGAATTTCAACAACACCAACTGCATGTACTGCCTTTGATTTTAAAGGCTTGTCCTATCCTGCATCCAATCCCATTACTCAATGGCAATGGAAATTCAGCGATGGTCAAACCGGGAATACACAAAATATTTCACATGCATTTCTTACACAAAATAACAATACTGCTAAATTAATTGTAACCGACAATAATGGCTGTAAAGACAGTACAGTAACTGCCGCTTTGGTTGGAAATATTACTCCTGATGCCGGCAAAGATTCTATTATTTGTTCGAATGTAACGGCAACGGTTAACCTAAAAGGAACCGGCGGCAATACTTACAAATGGACTCCGGCTAATCTTTTGGATAATGACAATAGCCCGACCCCAATAGCTACCATCACCAACACAACCAAATTTTATGTAACCGTAACAAATGCAGCAGGGTGTAGTGGAACAGATTCTATTACACTAACTATAAATTCGTTACCAACGGTAAAAACAAACAATGACACAACACTATGCTTTGGCAAACCGGCACAATTGAAAACCACCGGAGCAGTTAATTACAAATGGTCACCTGATTACAAACTTAGTAATTTAAATATTGATAACCCTATCGCAACACCCGATATCCCAACACAATATATTGTTACAGGCACTGCGGCTAACGGATGTAAAGCAAATGACACCGTAAACATCAATGTACAAACCAAACCGAACATTCAACTCACGAAAGATTCTACCATTTGTAAGAATACATCAATACAATTAACTGCGTCTGGAGCCTCCTCCTATCAATGGACCCCAACGGCCAGTTTAATTAATCCAAATACCTTTAATCCAACTGCACAACCAGCCAACAATACAACCTACTATTTAACCACTACAGATAATTACAATTGCAGTTATTTAGATTCTGTAAAGATTTCTGTTAAACAAATTCCGAATTTCTCAATATCGCCGGATAAAAATATTTGTTCAAACAATCAGCAAATACAATTATCTGCCTCAGGCGGTGATAGTTACACTTGGAGTCCGGCTGCCTTGGTTAGTAATCCTAACATCAGTAATCCAATTGCTGTAAATACTACCACCACTACTTTTACAGTGAACATTAAGGAAGCAAAATGTAATTACCAGACCAATCTTTCAACAACTGTACAAATATCTCCGGAAATTAATGTGAGCGTAAGTAAGTCGAATGACATTGATTGCTTTAATCGTTCAGCGAAATTGATTGCTACAGGTGCTGATGAATATTCGTGGAGTCCGTCAATAGGGCTAGACGACCCCAACAGCAGTAGCCCCACTGCTACATTGTTATCAACCCAACAATATACTCTAACCGGATCCACTGCTAATGGTTGTGTAGGATATGCAACTGTAACTGTCAATACCAATTTCAACAAACTGGCTAATTATTATATACCAAATGCTTTTACTCCTAATGATGACGGATTAAATGATTGTTTTATCATTCCATATCTGGGAGGAATTTCAGCATTTCATATTGCTATCTATAACCGCTGGGGTAATCTTGTTTTTGAATCTACTAATCCAACTGTATGCTGGGATGGAATGTATAAAAATCAAAAAGCCGATGTCGGAAATTATGTCTATCACGTTAATATAAGTTCCGATTGCGGCAACTTTGTCAAAAAAGGCAACCTGATGTTGATCAGATAATATACTAAATAAGCAAGCCTACGCTTTAAAATATAACATAATGTAGAATTACTGAAGTTGAGTTTACAGTTTGCAAATCCCGACTCGGCGGGAAGTACAAAAGCTTAATCAGGGAACGAACCCGAAATCGGGGCGTAATCGATTTCGGGCCAATTTGGCGCCTGTCCCGATGACTATCGGGAGTTACTTTTTTGCGGGAAAAAAGTAACAACTACATTTCAAAAAATAACAATCTTCCATTGTATACTTCAAACTAATAATCTTCAACCAAATACATAATTTTTCTGTCCAACTGCTTTAGGTTAATTTTGCAAAAAAAATTACCTAACCACCATGGATCTAAACCAACTTACAGCCATCTCCCCTATTGACGGTCGCTATCGCAAGCAACTTCAACACTTAGATGAATATTTCAGCGAATTTGCCCTGATCAAATACCGGGTATTGGTTGAGATAGAATATTTTTTGTTTTTGGGAGAAAAGAAGTTCTGTAAGATACCGGTTTCTATAAAAAATCATTTACAAAAAGTAGCTGAAAATTTTTCTCTGGAAGACGCTGCCTGGATAAAAGAAACAGAAAAAATAACCAACCATGATGTAAAGGCTGTTGAGTATTTTTTAAAAGCTAAACTAGATGAATGTAAGGCTGAACATTTAAAAGAATGGATCCATTTTGGTTTAACATCACAAGACATTAATAACACTGCTATCCCTTTGAGTTGGAAACATGCTGTGGAGTATGACTATCTCCCTGCCATCATCAACCTACAGACTGCCATAGAAAAATTAGCTGTTCAATATAAAAATGTACCGATGCTTGCCCGTACACACGGACAACCGGCTTCTCCTACCAACTTGGGAAAAGAATTAATGGTTTTTGTTGAGCGACTGGAAAATCAAATTCAACTTTTCAGCTATATTCCTTTCACAGGAAAATTTGGAGGTGCAACAGGAAATTTCAATGCTCACCATATAGCCTACCCGAAATACAATTGGGTAAAATTTGCTAATGAATTTTGTGAAGAAAGATTAGGCATTCAAAGACAACAATACACTACGCAGATAGAACATTATGATACCTTGGCTGCTCATTTTGATGCTATCAAACGTATCAATACGATCCTTATAGATTTGTGTAGGGATATCTGGTCTTACATAAGCGTAGATTATTTCAAACAAAAAACAAAGAAAGGGGAAATAGGCAGCAGCGCCATGCCGCACAAAGTAAACCCTATTGATTTCGAAAATGCAGAAGGCAACCTTGGTATTGCAAACGCAATACTGGAGCATCTTTCAGCAAAACTACCCATATCAAGATTACAAAGAGACTTGACCGACTCTACTGTATTGCGTAATATCGGCGTTCCGGTTGCACATACCATTTTATCGATCAGATCAATAGAAAAAGGTTTGGGCAAATTGGTATTGAACGAACCAAAACTAAAAGAAGATTTGGAAAATAATTGGGCCGTTGTTGCAGAAGCCATTCAAACTATCTTACGGAGAGAAAATTATCCGCAACCTTATGAGGCATTAAAAGATCTTACTAGAGGTAAAAACAAAATTGATAAAAAGACCATTCATCAATTCATCACCAAACTAAAGGTCAGTACAAGTGTAAAGAAAGAATTAAAACTGATTACACCATACAATTATACAGGCATTAATCTGTAAATTACCTCCATAAAAATAACACATGAAAGCTTCTTACCTCCTTAGTCTTGCAGTATGCTGCTTACTGGCAACTAACGCTGATGCACAAAAGAAAAAAAATCGTAAAAAAGATGCAAATAAAGTCGACAGTGTTGACCTGTCGAAATTCTCACCTCCTAGAATTGTGAAGGATGAAGATGTAAGTGATGTTGGCATGCCTGCACAAGAAGCCGTTGCACCTCCTCCGGATATTTCAGAAGCCTCTATATCAAATGCCCCCTATTCTTACGACGCTCCGAAAACTAATTCATATGCTATGGACGTGGCTCCTGTAGAAGACAAAGTAGAGATCAGTGACTATAATGCCCCTGCTCAAAAATCTGTTTTTGATAAAAAGGGGAAATACAATCTTGTTTTCATTGGAGGCTCTTATTACAGTGAAGCAAAATATGGCATTGCCGATACTTCAGGAAAAACCATTTTACCTATTGTATTTAAAGAAATTAAAAATACTGATGACGGTGTTATAGTAAAACTCGGAAAATTATACGGTTTGCTTGACAATGATTTTAATGTACTTATTCCTGTTGAGTATGATTATTTCTCCCCTGTAAAAGGAAGAAAATGCTTTATTGTAGGCAGCACTTATGGAGGCAAAAGATTGGTCGATAGAACAGGAAAGCAATTGGTACCGGGAGATTTTTATAACATATACGATATAAACAGTTCATATAGCAACGGAGCAGATACAGCCCAATGCCTTTCATTTTCCAAAAAATCTTATGGGTCTTCTGCCATTTACAGTTTGGCTGAAAAGAAATTTATGACAGACTTTACAATCATCAGTTCCGAACGTTTTGATGGAGGATTTGTCTTAAAAGAAAGCAAAGGCACACGAATTTATGATCGTAAATTTAAACCACTTACCAACGAAGTATATGACCAGGTAAGTAATGCAGATTACAGAGCATTGATCGTTACCATAAAAAATAAAAAAGGATTATTATCTAATGCCGGCAAATATATTTTGCCTTGCGAATACGATGCCATTGAAAGTACCAACAGCTATAGTAGCAGTGTTGGAGCATATATTGCTCGAAAAGGAACACAAGCTTTTGTGGTCGATTATCTTGGTAAAAATCTTCTTGGTGAGGTATTCGATGCAGTAACACTTTCTTCTGCATATCAATCCAATCATCTTTTAGTAAAAAAAGGAACAAAAACAGGTGTTAAAGACATTTTAAATCACACCATTTTACCAATCGAATTCGATACGATCTATTATGTCAATGCAAAGTATATTGCAAAAAAGGGCGATAAACTTTCAGCTTACTCAACGTCAACCGGAACCCTACTGAATACGTTAGATTATAATAAGATCGAAGACCTTAACTCAAACTACAAGCTTTATTACAAAAACAATAAAGCAGGCCTCATGAGCAGCTACCTTGAAATATTAACCGAACCATTGTATGATAAGATCGAATTAATGACTACCGATTATTATTATAGCAGCAGCAGCAGCGATGACCGTTTCAGGGTAACCAGCTCCGGCAAAATAGGCATCATATCCAAAACAACAACAATAGTACCTGCTATCTATGATAACGTTGTTAAATTACTAAAAGAGACCTACCTCGTTAGATTGAACGGTAAATATGGCCTGATCAACGGCTCAAGCAGAAAAATCATTGCACCCTGCAAATATGATTTTATTGGTCAGGATGGTTATAGTGAATACAGATTTATTTGTGTAGAAGGCAATACATCTACCATCGTCAGCACCTACTAATTCTCGATTAAATATAACTACTGTTGCTTTTGCTTGTTTAAATAAGTAAAAGCAACAGTATCTTTATATAGGGCATCATTTTTGTACCTTTCAGCCACCGATGAAAAAGCTACTTTTTTTTATTGCCTTCCTTATGCAATACTGCTACGGACAAGTAGCGTCCATAAGTGGTGTCATCAACCAATATACGCCCATTCAAAGTATACTTTCCTGCGACAATGGCATTCGTGTAGATGATGTATCAGCATTTAAAATTGGCGACACCGTTTTAATGATACAAATGAAAGGTGCCGCATTCGATTCCTCCAACAGCAGTTCTTTCGGTACGGTTACAGACTATAGAGAAGCAGGCAATTATCATTTCAACTATATTCAAAAGATATCCGGCAATATCATCTATCTAAAAAATGTGATCCCCGAAAAACGATTTGATCTTCCCGATGGCATTGCTCAATTAGTAAGAGTACCTTTTTATACCAATGCGCAAGTTTCGGGTACACTTACCTGTTTGCCTTGGAACGGCAGTAAAGGAGGCGTACTTGTTTTTAATGTACAAAACAATTTACAACTAAATGCTCCTATCGATGTAAGTGGAACAGGATTTAGAGGTGGTGCTATCAGCAATAACCCCGATGGTAATTGTGGAACAGGCTCGCCGGATTATTTTTATCCTTTAACACAACCCGGTTCTGCATGGAACAGTGGTGGTGCACAAAAAGGTGAAGGCATCGGCAATATTACCGATGCAAAAATGGCCGGCAAAGGTGCTTTGACAAATGGCGGTGGCGGTGGCAATAAACACAATACAGGTGGCGGTGGTGGTGCAGGTTACGGCAATGGTGGACGTGGTGGTAACGAGTTGGCCCAATGTATTGCTGCAAGTAATGGCGGCATTGGCGGTAAAAATTTATCCGGTGCCGATCTCACTAAAAAAGTTTTCATGGGTGGTGGCGGTGGCAGTGGAGATGATAATAATAGAGTAGGTACTGTTGGTGTCAATGGCGGCGGTATCATTATTATAAAAGCGGCAAGCATAACTGCAAATGGCCAAAGCATCATTGCTGATGGAGCAAGCCAGTTAACAGATGCAACCGGTATTGCAGATGGTGCTGGCGGTGGCGGTGGTGGTGGCACCATCTTATTGTTCACTCCTATCCTCAACGGAAATTTTACTGTACAAGCCAACGGCGGTAATGGCGGCAATCAAAATCCCGATGTAGAATGTGCAGGGCCCGGCGGCGGTGGTGGTGGCGGTTATATTGCCGTGCAACAAAATAGCTTACCCGGTAACGTTAGCTTTAAAGTTTCAAGAGGTACAGCCGGTATCGTTAAAAAAAATACACTCAGTTGTTTTAATACAACCTATGGTGCTACTGATGGAACAGACGGTTTGGCTACACCTAACCTTGCCCCGATCATTGATAGCCCTGTTTTTAAAAAAGATATCGATCTCGTTGGCATTATACCTACAAGAAAAGAATGTACTTCGTTTGACTTTGAAGGTTTTGCCCACACAAACGAAAAAGAGATCATTGAATGGACCTGGACCTTCGGTGATGGTGCTACCGGCAGAGATAAATTCACATCTCACACTTACCTCAAGCCCGGCTCATACAATGTGCAGTTAGTGGTGAATAATGGCATCTGCGGAGAATCTGCCGATATTGTTGTATCAACCTTAGATACAGTAAAGATAGAAGCTCAAAAATCTAACGATATTGATTGTGCACATCAAACAGCCGGGCTATCGGCAACGGGTGGTTCGGATTATATCTGGACCCCATCCAAAGGACTCAATGACACTACCATTGCCAACCCTATCACCCGTATTGAAGAAACAACACAATATATTGTTCAGGGGAAAAACACAGAAACAGGTTGTTTCGGTTTTGATACGATCGTTGTAAAAGCCGATTTCGGCACCCTTTACCCAATGTATATACCCAATGCATTTTCTCCTAACGGAGATGGACTCAATGATTGCTATCGCATTTTTTATGAGGGACCTGTAACCAAACTGGATTTCTTTATTTACAACCGATGGGGCAATGAGGTTTTTCGTACAAACGATATTCATGCCTGCTGGAATGGTGTTTACAAAAACAAACCTGCCGACGAAGCCAACTATGTTTATTACGTTAAGCTAACGAATGACTGCAGAACAATTGTTGATTATGGGAATTTGGTGTTGGTGAGATAGTTCTTAGTTTATAGTTTTTAGTTAAACAGTATAATTAATAGAAACGTATTATCGATATTAATGCTCTCAACTAAGAACTAAAAACTATGAACTATGAACTAAAAACTACTTATGCACCTCACTCGTAAAATGAAACTCAATATCCGGATTATTTTGTCTTTCCGTATTTAAGAACCACTCACTTTGTGCCAGGTAAACCAGGTGTCCATCTTTATCTTCCGCAATATTTCCCTGCTTGAATTTAATGAAGTCGTTTAGTTTTTTAGGGTCATTGCTCGTGATCCAGCATGCCTTAAAAAACGGCAGACTATTCATCTGCACAGCTGCCCCATACTCTTGTAAAAGACGGTATTGAATAACTTCAAACTGAAGTTCACCTACACAACCAATGATCTTTTTTGTACCACCAAACTGAGTGAACAATTGAGCTACACCTTCATCAGTTAGCTGCAAAAGCCCCTTTTCTAACTGCTTGGTTTTCATAGGATCTTTATTCTGCACCTCTTTAAATATTTCAGGTGAAAAAGAAGGTATCCCCGTGAAGTAAAACTTTTCTCCTTCGGTCAAAGTGTCACCAATTTTAAAGTTACCTGTATCAAATAAACCCACCACATCTCCCGGAAAAGCCTCTTCAATAACATCCTTCTGACGAGCCAAAAAACTGTACGGATTACTGAAGCGAAAATCCCTTTCCATCCTCACATGATTGTAGTATTTGTTGCGTTCAAACTTGCCACTGCATACCCTTAAAAAAGCAATTCTATCTCTATGCTTTGGATCAAGGTTGGCATGTATCTTAAAAATAAATCCACTGAATTTATCTTCCTCAGGCTTAACATCTCTTAAAGTAGTATGCCTTGGTCTCGGTGTTGGAGCAATACGAATAAAAGTATCCAGCATCTCCCTAACCCCAAAATTATTGACTGCACTACCAAAAAACACAGGAGCAGTTTTACCGGTCAGGTAATCATCAATATTCAATTCGCCATACACACCATCTATCAGTTCAACATCTTCTCTCAAAGTAGCCGCATCTTTCTCACCTACTTTAGTATCAAGTATAGAATCATTCAGGTCATTAATTTCAAGCACATCCTCATCGTTTGCTTTTGTACCGGCAGTAAACAATACCAAACTCTTTTTATGCAGATCGTACACCCCTTTAAAATCCTTACCGCTATTAATCGGCACGGTCATCGGGTGAAGATTGATCTTTAATTCATTCTCTATCTCTTCCAACAGATCAAAACGATTCTTCCCATCCCTATCCATCTTATTAATGAAAACGATCACCGGTGTATTACGCATGGCAATAACTTCCATCAATCTTCTTGTCTGCGCCTCTACCCCGTTCACACTATCAATAACAAGCACAACACTATCCACTGCCGTTAGCGTTCTGTAAGTATCCTCCGCAAAATCCTTGTGCCCCGGTGTATCCAGCAGATTGATCAAATGCCCGTCATACTCAAAGGTCATTACCGAAGTAGCCACACTAATACCCCTTTGCCTTTCAATCTCCATGAAATCGGAAGTGGCATGTTTCTTTATCTTATTGCTCTTAACCGCACCCGCTGTTTGAATGGCCCCACCAAATAACAGGAATTTCTCCGTCAAAGTGGTTTTACCGGCATCCGGGTGACTGATAATGGCGAATGTTTTGCGTTTGTTTATTTCGTTGATATACTTCATTACTATTACTGGAATTCAGGCCGCAAAGGTAAGGGTTGAACGGCTGATTTGGTAATTTCATGATGTGCCGATGTGCTAATGTGCTGATATGCTGATGTAAAGCTGTACCTATTTCGTGAAGTGCCCACACTTTCTCATTTCTTATTTCTTATTCCCTATTTCACATTTTTTATCCTTTTTAAGCATCCCCCATATAACAAAGCCCGGCATTGGTTTCCGGCTATCCGTTCCAAGCCTTCTCCGCCTGCGGCGGATCAGGGCTTTCCACTCCTATCCGGGCTATGCTCAGCAACAAAATATCACTGAGCTTTTTAGGGCAGTTACATAAATCATACTATATTAGTGTCATTGACTTGACTTAGTATCGATGATGAACAAGTTAGCAGCTATATCAATTACACCTAATCTTCGTAAATGATTTTTTTTAAAAACCTTTTTGGCTCAAAGCAGAAATCTAAGCCAAGCGAAAGTCAACAATCTCAAAATAGGGTTATTGAAATTAGAAACTCCACTAAATTTGATGGACTAGATCATGATTTTATTGATTTACTTTATTTTATTACACAAGATGAGAAAATTGTCTTTGTAACAAAACTGCTTGAAATTATTGAAGAATTGGGTATTACTAAGGAGACGCTCAGAACTGAATTCATGGAGAGTTTTACAAATTATATCAACTCAAATGAAATCGACCTTCCATTTATAGCTGAGCTATTTAATTTTCATAACATAACTGTGACAGTATCGGTACCTGATGAAACAATAATTGAAACAAGGGAAGGTTATACTGAAATACGTGGGAAAGAAAAACTCCAACATTACTACACAGCAATAAGATTAGCATCGTATAACTTACAAGTTAAAGCCGACAATCAAATTCAGAATATTGCAGATGAAGAAAAACTCATTTTGGATAGTCTTTCTGATCGCCATAAAGACTTTGCTAGGATAAACATTTTTCTTCAACTAGGCAAAAGCTTTAAACTGCAAAAAAACTTTGACAAAATGGGGCATTATTATGATAGCATTTTAACAGACAGTTTTGATTTAAGTCAAAATACTGTAGCCGATTTCATAAGAGTTGCCGGCGAGGATTTCTATCAATTGGGCAAACTAACAGAAGCATTAAAATATTTTAAAAAGGGACTTGAGCTAAATCCAAAATTGGGCGTAAAAAAAATTGTTGCTGAAATCGAAAAGAAAATAAATGATTGAGCTTAAAATACAGCTGCTAACATTTCGTCGTTTCACCATTGTTGGTCTCCCCCTACCTACCGAACTAAATTAACTAATTACCCCAAGCACCGTTGTTGCTGCAATACCAACAAAAGCAAAATTGAATACTAATAACATCTAACCGTAGCAGAAATATCTTCTTAAGCACTAATTTCAAGCTTATATCCCTTACCACGTATAACAGCAATATTCACATTCGGATCTGATTCAAGTTTTTTTCTAAGTTTTGATATGAACATATCAAGACTACGGCCTACAATAACACCCTCATCTTCCCATATCTCTTTTTGTAAACGGCTTCGCTCTATTGCCTCGTTGGGTGACAACGCAAAAATGCGTAGTACACGGGTTTCGGTTTTGGTCAGTTCAATGCTATTCCCATTTATCATCAATTTACGAGCCGCCGTATCAAACAACATCGACCCCAAAGTAAACACATCAGCATGCCGCACCTCACTTGCTACTACATCAGTATTGCTACCTTCAGGCAAAGCCTCCCGCTGCTTAACCGATCTAAAAACAATAAATCCAACCAATCCTAAAAATGCCAGGCCACCAAGCAAATATTTATTCTTTGTCGTAGTTATACCCGTTGGTTTAAATTTAATATTGATCATGTAACATCCTGTTGGTTGCTTTCTTCCTATACAGGCAATAATATCATCTTTCTTATTTTTTGATATAGCATATCCATAAGCTACACTGTCATTAGCGCAGGTAACCACATTAACAACATAATCACTGGCAAGCGGGTCTTTGGCCAATAATCGTTGAGTAGTATTCACCAGAAATTCAGGTTGAAAACTAAGATCATTTTCAAACCTGATCTGATATTCATTTTCGGCTATTTTTTTTACCGGAAGTACCCGTGATACACTGTCGCCTGATTGCAATAATATTTCATGTCCGATCCTGCGGAGCAAAACCTCCCTCCTGGCAATATCAAACTCGTCATTGCCAACCATACCGAAAGCCACACAGATCAGAGAGATAAGCACAAGCAGTGACAATCCAAATAGGTATTTATGTTTCCCCCGCAGGAGATTTCCTCTATCAAACATAATGTCAAGATAATATTTACAAAGTTTACGCTTTTATTTACAATACTTGCTCTCTGTTTGAAAATTATCAAGGTATTTTTGAAGCATCAACTTTAAAGGGGTACAAAAAATAAAAGAAATACTTTAAACAGATCTGATTTATAAGGGAATAGATCTATGCTAATTAAAACAACAAAAAATATGAAAAAAATTATCTATGCGCTCATCTTATCGCTGGTTGTGGTAAGCGGACTATTATTCGCAAATTTAGCAATCAAAAATGAAACGTCTAAAAAAACAAACCCAAAGCCACTCTCTGCTGCCGAAAGACAAGCTGAATTGAAAAAATGGGAGGCCACCCCCGAGGGTATGAAGTACAAACAATGGGAGGCATCTCCCGAAGGTAAAAAAGTGTTTGCCGCCGAAGCTAAAATAAGGAGGCATATAAGCGATTCTTCCAATATGGAGGCTGTTATTACATCTCTTTCGCTTCCGCCGGGCTCACGATTAGGTTTTGGAGTAATGGCCAACATAAATGGCGAGGAATATATTCTCATGTTTTCACCGGAAAAATCTCAACTTGAGCAATTGCAAAGTCTGAATGTTAACGACAAAATAATTATTAGAAGTCATGCCGTATCACATGCGCCTAAGTACTCATATCCAATCGTATCCGGCGACTATGTAGAACGAGATGGTAAAGTCATTTTTAAACGTATACCTCAAAAGGGTGGTTGTTGAGTAAATAAATTGTGAGAGATACACAAACGTGTAAATGAATGTCTTTGTTGGTTAGACGGCCAAGAAAGGCATTCACTTTAGTTAAATCATTAAATTTGTTTTGTTGAAATATTTACAAAGGCAAAACTACAACCTATGCATAAGTATCTTTTTTTCCTCTCAATCCTAATGGTAATATCTTTATCCGCTATCAGCCAATCCAATCCATCTGAGGAAAAAGTAAAAACTATGCTATGCCACAAATGGAAGGCAGTTTCAATTGAAGTTCAAGGCGAAAAAGAGCTTCCAGAGGAAGACCTAATCATTACTTTCTTAATAGACGGGACTTTTATCGATTCGCAAGAGGGTACTAAACCAAATAAAGAAAAATGGGAGTATAATCATGAAAAAATGACTATAACAACGGGAGATGTAAAAAAGAAAATCTTAACTATTAATGAACATGAGCTAAGACTTAGCACCAATATAGCTGATGAAATTATGATCGTGACATTAAAGCGTGTTGACTAAATTTTGCAATTGCAGTTATTCCCACTCCACCGAACCCAACTAAGCAACCATCACAAAATTCATTAAATCATTAAATTTGTTTGGCAGAAATACCAACAATGGCAAAAAGCTCAATCAATAAGAATGTTATTACTTTCAAATATACCCTCCGCCATAAGCCTGCTCCAAATAAGATTGAATAAAAAATAATTATCTTTAGTAAAACTAAAACATCCGTTATGAAATCGATATGCTTACTTCTGGTAATGACGTTACCTTTTTTTACCATGGCACAAAACTCACCTTCGAAAGATTCTGCTGCGTATTATAGATGTGAGCTTGCCAAATTATGGCACAAGTACAGAGACTCGATGTTACGATCAGAAGAGTATGCATCATTAAATGCAAAACTCAACAATTTGCCTGTAGACAAGCGAAAATATGTTTCCTTTAATATGTTCGCCGATGTTGTTCATAACGATTACAGCAAATTCAATCAGTCTATTACTGCTGCCGGTTTTACCGAATTAGAACCTATCTCCTTTCGTTTTGGCTGTGGCATTACTGTCAAAAGCAAAAGAAACATTCATGATATCGGCTTCTTTTCAGTAGGATTAAAAAATCAAGCACAAAGGGGCAACGAAACCATTAAGTCCTTTTTCTCTAATGTAATGCAATACGATTACGGCTTCGATCTCTTACAGTCAAATGCAGTAAGCATTTATCCTTATGCAGGGCTTTCAATCAGAGCATCTATGTTACGTTATGAACAACCAATGCAAATAAACCCCGGTACAACTAATATATCCGATCTTGTAATTCCTAATGGGTCGGCATATTTAAGTTCTACCAAAATCGGCTATCAAGCAGGCCTCGGCATAGATGTTACTGTTAGCAATTTTAATAATTCCAGAGGTTCAGTTATACTTTTTGCAAAAGGCGGAACCAACGGCCCTATAGGCAGAGAAAGATATAAAACAAACGATAGTGATATCACTTACAATTATGATATACGTCATGCAGATTGGATGATTACCTTCGGTATCAAGTTTGCAGGAAGAGATTAGTTGGCTATAGTTGTCAACTGTGATATAAGCTGTTTGTCGAGTTATCAAAAACAAAACCAATGATCAAAGGCATTTACGAAACACATATCAACGTAGAAAATTTAGAACGCTCCGTTGACTTTTACAAAAATGTATTAGGACTTGAACAATGTAGTTACGCTGATGATCGAAGAATTGCTTTTTTCTGGGTAGGTAAACCCCGTGAATATATGTTGGGCCTTTGGGAAAAACCCAAATCAGAAATTGTAAGAATGCACTTTGCTTTTCGTTGTGATAAAGATGATATACTAAATCGATCCGTTGATTTTCTAAAAGAAAGAAATTTAAAGCCTTATAATTTTTTGAAAGATGGCACCGATCAACCAATGGTCTTCGCCTGGATGCCGGCACTTGCAATTTATTTTGATGACCCCGATGGACATTGCCTTGAATTTATTTCAATTTTAGATGGCGAACCAAATGAAGCACTCGGCATCATCACTTATGAAGCATGGCAAAATCATCTTCAACAACACCCAAACACCTGATCTATTAACCAAAGCTCCACACATGAAATTGTATTCAGGAATTATTGCATTGATGTTAATGCAAACTTCATTTGCACAATCGGTAACAGAAAAAACGATCATCTATTCAGAAAAAGTAAAAGACAGTTTTGAATTATATGTTTCTACACCGGCTATTATTGAAGACCTCAAGACCTATAATGTGGTGTATTACTGCGATGCCAATTTAAAATCCGGAAGAAAATTAAGAGAATTAATTAGCTCTGATACTTATAAAGAAAAAACTGCGAATACTATTTTTGTCGGCGTGGGTCATATCGGTAATTTTCATGTTTTAAGAAGAAGGGATTATATATTACCCACTATCAAAAATGGAGACACTCTTGCCCGTGATGAAAAATACGGCCACATTGAAGATTTCTATCAATTCCTAAAAACGGAATTGATCCCAAAAATAAACTCCAAATACAGAACAAACAACGAGAACAATTCAATATTAGGTCATTCTCTCGGAGGCCTATTTGCTTTTTATTGTTTGTTTAAAAACGAAACGCTTTTCACAAATTATTACGCATTGAGCCCTGCATTATGGATAGACCATTACAACATTTATGAATTCAATAAACTCGATTCAGGAAATATTAATGAAAGACATTTATATTTTTCTACAGGCGGAAGAGAGGTTATGAATCATATAAGAAAAGGCACAAACAGAATGAATAAATTCCTCAATGATAAAAAATATGATCAATTAATGTATAGGTACGATATACATAAAAGAAAAACACATAATGCTCAAGTACCGCTTTCATTAGATTATATCTTAAAACAACCTTGACATTGAATTTTATCCATACAACTAATTTTGCTTTCGCACATATTTTGTTAGTATAACGATCAATTGGCCTTCTATCTTCCCTTCAATTTGTTCAGTATTGTCATCAACTAAACGAATATTTTTTACTACAGTTCCCATCTTTGCATTTAAGGAAGATCCCTTTACATCCAACGACTTTGTAAGCACAACGGTATCTCCGTTTTGTAATAAATGTCCATTTGCATCTTTATGCAGATCAACACTTGCATCACCTTCATGATCCCCTGCGGCTCTTGCCCAGGCGAGCCGCTCATCATCGAGATACATCATGTCCAAATTTTCCGCAGCCCAGCTTTCATTTCGCAAACGATTCAACATACGCCATGCAACAACTTGTACACCCGGAACTTCACTCCACATAGATTCTGACAAACAATTCCAATGGCTGCTCTGCAACTCAGCTCTCTTTTCAATTTGTGCTTTACAAGTTTCACAAACTAAAATGCAGTTTTCTTCATTTTTTCCAGATGAAGGCGGCACTTCATAAATTGAAAGCTCTCCCACAGCTTTACATAACTCACACTTATTTTCGCTACGCCCTTGTAATATTTCCTCTAATTTCATATTTGCTTTTTTTACTTACCAGTGTATATTAAAAAATAAGACATCTTAAACAGATGTCTTACTCATCAGAATTTATTTTATAATTATTTCGAATGAAAATATTCTACCGCCAGTGCATAACCTTTTAATCCTAAGCCACTGATCACACCAACACTTTTACCCGATACATGAGATAGCTTTCTAAAATCTTCTCTCCCGAAAATATTTGAAATATGAACTTCTATCACAGGAGTTTTAATTGCAGCAATTGCATCTCCTATTGCCACAGAAGTATGTGTGTAAGCAGCTGGGTTAATGATAATACCATCGTAACTGAACCCCAGCCGTTGTATTTCATTCACCAACTCCCCTTCTACATTGCTTTGAAAATAATGAAACTCAATAGCAGGATATTTACTTTTCAAATCTTCAAAAAAAGTTTCAAAGGTTTGAGCACCGTAAATACTCGTTTCTCTTGTTCCTAATAAATTTAAATTTGGGCCGTTGATGATCGCTATTTTCATGGCTTAATTTTTTGATGCCGTTTTAATGTCTCCAAAGATACACTCTACAGTGTAATCCAAAGGCTCGTAATATTTTTTTAAAATACTTATAATTTGCTCTTCAGATTGTTTGATATATGCCTGATTGGTAGTTAAAGTATTAAATGCCTGTTGATACAACTGTTTTTGTGCATTGCTTAAATCGGCAATGGTAGTAGTAGCAAATAAACCTGTTTGATTCATGGTTTCCAACTTATCTAATCTTAATTGTAAACTAAGTAGTTTACACCGTGGTAAATAAACCTGAATGGTTTTACCTTTTGTATCGATCTTAGCTTTTTGATCTTTTAACGCTACGCCGTACTTGGCTTCGTAAGGCAATGTAACCAGCAATGTGTTTTCAGCTAAATAGTTTTTAAACTTATTCCAAAAGCCGGCATTCTCATTGGTATTGGTGAGTTTTACTGTTGTGGTACCTGCAACTGATAATGAAGAAAGCTCTGCAATTTGCTGCACCAGATTTACATTCTGTACTACCGTTGTGGTTAGGTGATCGCTTCCGTTCTTCTTTCCTAAAAAATAAGCAGCTGTACCAAATAACAATACCAATACAACAAATACAAACGACTTACTCATGGCGACACATTTTAGTTTTGCTGTATCAAAGCTATGAAATCGTCAAACAAATAACGACTATCGTGTGGACCCGGTGTAGCTTCGGGATGATATTGTACTGAAAAAGCAGGTTTACCTTTAATTCTGATCCCTTCAATTGAATCGTCATTCAAATTAAGATGTGTGATCTCAACATTCGATGAAGCTCTGACTGCATCAGGATTTACGCCAAACCCATGGTTCTGTGTAGTGATCTCACTTTTGCCTGTGATAAGATTTTTTACCGGATGATTCAACCCTCTATGCCCATGGTGCATTTTAAAAGTTGGAATATCATTTGCCAATGCCAGCAACTGATGGCCCAAACAAATACCGAATAAAGGTTTGTTGGCAGCTAAAATTTGTTTCACTGTCGTAACAGCATAATCCATTGGTTCGGGATCACCGGGGCCATTGCTAATGAAATAACCATTTGGTTTGAATTCCTGCAAGGTTTCAAAACTTGTTTTTGCATTATGCACTTTTACATAAGCTCCTCTTTCTACCAAACAATTTAAAATATTTTTCTTTACCCCGAAATCCAGTACAGCAACACGTAATTTGCTGTCGGCATTTCCTAAGTAATAAGGTTCTTTTGTTGAAACAACAGATGCTAATTCAAGCCCACCCATTGATGGCACTTTAGCCAATTCCGTTTTTAATTTTTCTACTTCTGAAATTTCAGAAGAGATGATACAGTTCATTGCACCTTCTCTACGTACATGTGCTACCAAGGCTCTTGTATCCACGTCATCAATAGCAACAACATTTTGCGTTTCGAAATATTTTTGCAACGAATCATCAGCCATAAAACGGCTGTATTGTTCTTCCAGATTTCTGCCGATCACTCCTTTCACTTTTACACTATCACTTTCAACATCTACAGCTTTCACACCATAGTTGCCAATATGCACATTGTTCATGATCAGTACTTGTCCGTAGTAACTCGGATCAGTAAATACTTCCTGGTAGCCTGTCATGCCAGTATTGAAGCATATTTCACCGGTTGTAGTGCCAATTTTACCAAAGGCTTTACCGTAAAAAACTGTACCGTCTGCTAATAATAAGATCGCTTGTTGGGGAGAATTTGTTGGAGTCATTTTTAAAAGATTATGCAAAGAAACGTATTCAATTTCAAAATGGATGAATAAATTTTTCACATCTAGATCAAAACTTACAGAATTAAAAAATTTGCAGAATTAAGGCAATTACAAAATAACAAATGCTCAATAAATACATTTTATTCATAAAAGTTGCAATTCAAAAAATTCTATAATTCTGAAAATTCTGATAAATGCATAAAAAAAACTCCGATACGAATATCGGAGTTTTTATATTTTATAATTTTTTCAAATTATGCTTCTGTTTTCTCTTCAGCATCAGTTGCGCTTGCTTCTTCCGCTTTTACCTCTACCGCTTCTTCAACAGCAGATGTATCGGCTTTCTTTTTAGCACCACCGCTACGTCTTGTTTTCTTAGCAGGCTCTGCAGCAGCTACAACAGTTTTACCGTAAATTTCATTGAAGTCAACTAATTCGATCAATGCTACTTCAGCATTATCACCAATTCTTTTACCCAATTTAATGATACGAGTATAACCACCCGGACGACTTGCTACTTTTGGAGCAATTACAGTAAACAATTCTTTTACTGCAACTTTATCATTCAAATAGCTGAACACAATACGGTGATTGTGCATGATCGCTTCTTTGCTTTCTGTAGCTTTTGTTTTAGTAATGATTGGCTCGATGTAAGTACGTAAAGCTTTAGCTTTAGCCAATGTTGTAGTAATTCTCTTATGAGCAATTAATTGACAACCTAAATTCATAAGCAACGCTTTTCTGTGAGAAGCCGTTCTGCTTAAATTGTTGTTTTTGTTTCCGTGACGCATGACTTTGTTGTTTTAATTCGGTTGTACCGTGTCAGGATTTACAACCTACTGATTATTGAAATGTGCTAATGTGCTAATGTGCTAATGTGCTAATTAATCAGCACTTCAGCACATCAGCATATCAACTAATTATTCGTCGTCTATTTTCAATTTGCTCAAATCCATTCCAAATCCTAAACCTCTTTCGTTTAGTACTTGTTCGATTTCGCTCAAAGATTTTTGACCGAAGTTTCTGAATTTCATTAAGTCTTCTTGTTCGTATTGAACCAATTCGCTTAAAGAATTGATCTTAGCTGCTTTCAAACAGTTGAATGCACGTACAGAAAGATCAAGATCTTCAAGTGGTGTTTTCAATACTTTACGTAATTGTAAAGTTTGTTCATCTACTAAATCTTCTTTCTTATCTTCTTTAGTATCGAAAGTGATATTTTCATCAGTGATGATCATCAAATGCTGAATTAAGATACGGCTAGCTTGTTTAACCGCTTCTTCCGGATGGATAGTACCATCAGTAACAACTTCCATGATCAATTTTTCGAAATCCGTACGTTGTTCAACACGAGTGTTTTCAATGTTGTATTTAACGTTTTTGATCGGAGTATAGATCGCATCTACAGCGATGTAACCAAAGTGAGAACTTTTTTCTTTATGTTCTTCAGCAGGTACATAACCACGGCCTCTTCCGATAGTGATCTCGATATCTAATTTAGCACTGTTATCCATTACACAGATCACCAGTTCAGGATTCATTACTTCAAAAGAAGGTGAAGCCTCACCGATCATACCGGCAGTGAATTCAGTTTTATTTTTGATAGACAAAGTAACTTTTTCTGTTCCGATATCACCTTCAACTTTTTTCTTAAAACGAACTTGTTTAAGGTTAAGGATGATTTCAGTAACATCTTCAGTAATTCCTTTGATGGTAGCAAATTCGTGATCTGCTCCAACAATATTGATACCGATAATGGCATGCCCTTCCAAAGAGTTTAATAATACTCTACGTAATGCATTACCAATGGTTACACCGTATCCGGGTTCTAACGGACGAAATTCGAATTGAGCTTCAAAATCATTCGCTTTCTGAAGAACAATTTTATCGGGTTTAACAAAATTTAAAATACCCATATGAGTGTGTGTTATTTGTTTTAAAATTTCTGACCATAGGACCATGGTCAATGGTCTATTGAATATTACTTGCTGTACAATTCCACGATCAATTGTTCCTTAATATTTTCAGGAACGCTTTCTCTTTCTGGATAAGCAATAAAAGTACCTTTTACTTCAGTTTCGTTAAAATCGATCCAGTTGAATTTTACATTTTTAGGACGAACAGCTCCTGTAATAGAGTTATTCACCGCACTTTTGTTTTTCAACCCGATAACATCTCCCGGTTTCAAAGAAAAAGAAGGAACGTTTACAACTTCACCGTTTACAGTAATGTGCTTATGACTTACCAACTGACGAGCAGCTTGACGGCTTGGAGCAATTCCTAAACGGAATACTGTATTATCTAAACGAGCTTCTAATAATTTAATTAAGTTTTCGCCGGTTACACCTTTACGACGAGCAGCCTCATCAAAAGTTTTACGGAATTGTTTTTCTAACAAACCGTATGTGTATTTAGCTTTTTGTTTTTCACGTAACTGTAAAGCGTACTCGCCTAAAGTTTTACGTTTACGGTTTGCACCGTGCATTCCCGGAGGGTTGCTGTTTTTAGTCAACCATTTACCATTACCGGTAATAGGTTCTCCGAAAATTCTGGAGATCTTTGTTTTGGGGCCTGTGTAACGTGCCATAATTGTTAATTGATTTTTTAGTTACAGTGCATCATCGTAAAAATCTAAAATTTAATGATACACCCTTGTTAATAATTATTTTATATTGAATATTGCAGGTTTAATATTTCTTTCAATTTCTGTCGGACTTTACAATCGCAAAAAAATATTAAATATTAAATCTAAAATATTAGATATTATACTCTTCTTTTCTTTGGAGGACGACAACCATTATGTGGTAATGGAGTAACGTCTTTGATCATATTGATCTCTATACCGTTTTGTGATAAAGAACGGATAGCGCCTTCACGGCCGCTACCAGGACCTTTTACAAATACATCTACTCTTTTCAAACCTGCATCTGATGCAACTTTTGCAGCATCAGCAGCAGCCATTTGAGCAGCATAAGGTGTATTTTTCTTACTACCTTTAAAGCCCATTTTACCTGCACTAGACCAAGAAATTACTTGACCTTGTTTGTTGGTAAGACTGATAATGATGTTGTTGAAACTAGCAACGATGTGTGCATCTCCGTAGCTATCTACTTTAACTACTCTTTTTTTTGCAGCTGCTTTTGCGCTGTTTTGTGCTTTCGCCATAAAATTTAATTCTTAGGTAATCTTTAAAAATATTCCCTGATCTTCATCAGAGCTGAACCAACCCTCCTGCCGGCTTAAGCGATCTGGCGTTTGTTCAAAAAATACAAGCCTTATTAATGAAAAACGAAAAGTGAAAAATTAAAAATGAAGTATATTTTTCATTGTTAGTTTTTCACTTTTCACTAATTATTTCTTAGCTACTTTCTTTTTACCTGCAACTGTCTTACGTTTACCTTTACGAGTACGACTGTTGGTACGAGTACGCTGACCACGAAGTGGCAAACCTTTACGGTGACGCAAACCACGGTAACAAGCGATATCCAACAAACGTTTAATACTCATTTGTACTTCACTACGTAAAGCACCTTCAGTTTTAAATTCGCTGTTGATGATATTACGGATAGCCGTTTGTTCATCATCATTCCACTCATTTACTTTTTTATCAAGGCTAATATTAGCTTTGTTTAAAATGTATTGAGCTGTACTACGACCAATACCATATATATAGGTAAGTCCTATTTCGCCTCTTTTTTGTTTTGGTAAATCTATACCGGCAATACGAGCCATAATTTGTTATTTGTTATTTGTTATTTGTACTTAGTGTATTCGTTTAATTAAAATGTTACTAGGTAATGGTGTTTTCAACTATTAACTATTAACTATTAACTAATTACCCTTGTCTTTGTTTAAAACGAGGATTCTTTTTGTTGATTACGAACAACACACCTTTTCTGCGAACGATCTTACAATCAACACTTCTTTTTTTAATGGAAGCTCTAACTTTCATTGTTTTGTTTTTTATTTATATCTAAAAATAATTCTGCCTCTGGTTAAATCGTAAGGACTCATTTCAACCCCTACTTTATCTCCAGGTAAAATTCTGATATAATGCATACGCATTTTACCGGAGATAGTTGCCAATATTTCGTGGCCGTTTTCAAGCTTAACTTTAAACATAGCATTGCTTAATGCTTCTAAAATTGTACCGTCTTGTTTAATGAGTGCCTGCTTAGCCATATAATTTTGGGCTGCAAAGATACAAAGAATAATTTGATTATCACAAAAAAGATGAGGATAAATGCGCTAAAATTGGCATTTTTTCAGTAAAAAGACCCACATTGGGTTAAAAAATGGGGATAACCGGGCAAAAATTACCCGGTTATTGTTGAAAAATAGGCAAAAATTTGCTCAATAAAGATCAATAGGCTTCTTCATTTAAGTGCACTTTGGTCATTTCGTAAAAATGATTCTGTAATTGGTGTACACTTATAGGGTTATTTACTATCCTCCGTTCATCTCTGTACCATATCTCCATTTTTGAAAAATCTCCTTTTACAGGCAAAAGCATCCTAAAAGCACCTTTCATATACTTAACCGATCCATCTTCGTTTTCCTGTTTGCTAAACTTTAAATTTGTCAGCTGATCTTCGTCTAATGCAATCGGGCTCAGTTGCTCCGTTTCAAACCAAAACTCCTGCGTACCATTATCCACACACACTTGCTTTTCGTTGTTGTTAAGGTCTGTTACTTCTCCCCGAATTTTGTCTCCGTCATTATCAGCGATCAAATAGTCGCCTACTCTAATTTCTTGAAATTTTATCATGGCTAATCGTTTTTATGGTACTCCAATTTAATATTTTTTCAGAACAATTAAAAAATTGTTTTTGTAAATAAAAAAAGCCGCATCACTGCGGCCTTTCAATTTTTTATTATCGTCTACAAATTATTTATTCAATATAAATTCTACCCTACGGTTTTTCAACCTTCCTGCTGCTGTTTTATTGGGTGCAACCGGATTCTCTGCTCCAAAACCATCTGCAGTTATGCGGCTTTCGTCAATTCCTTTTTTAACCAGATAAGCTTTGGCTGCATTGGCTCTGTCTTTAGATAATTGTAAATTCTTATCGGCACTTCCAACATTATCAGTATAGCCGTTGATCTCAAGAGTCAATTCAGGATCGGCTTTTAAAACTTTAACTACATTGTCTAATTGAACAAATGATTTTTTAAGAATAACAGATTTGCCCGTTGCAAACTGAAGCCCTTTAGCAGCAGTACTTATTTTTTTAAGCACATCTTTTTTAATGTTAGCAGGCTCTTCTTTTTTGATCGTTTCTTTTTTGATCTGCGGACAGCCGAAATTAGCTTTATCTCCGGCTAAGCCCGGACATTTATCTTCATCATCATTTACACCATCATTATCCGTATCCGGTACAGGGCAACCTTTGTATTTTGCAGAACCGGCTACAGTCAAACATTCATCAAGTTCATCGTTTACACCATCGCCGTCTGTATCAGGTATCGGGCAACCGCTATACTTCATCAATCCTGCTGTTGTAACACATTTATCCAATTCATCATTTACACCATCCCCATCTGTATCGGGAATAGCACATCCATGATACTTTATTGATCCCGGAATGGTTTTACAACTATCCATTTCATCATTCACACCATCGCCATCCGTATCAGGTACAGGGCAGCCATTGTGTACAAATAATCCTGCTACACCCGGGCATTTGTCGTTGATATCTAAAATGCCATCACCATCTGTATCCGCTGCAGCTACTTTTACAGTATCCATTACTTTGATTATTTCAACCTTTGTCTCTGTTACTTGTTTTACGTCAGCAGCTTTTGGAGTTTCTTTTTCATCTTCTTTTTTACTTGCTTTACGTTTTACTACTTTTTTCTTGTAAACAGTTTCTTCAACAACTGTGGTGGTTTTAACCGGCACTTTATCTTTCTTTTTCAACCCGCCAAAACGTAAACCAAAATGTAGGTCTGCTTGTTTTGACTTACTGGTTAATGCACTTAAAATACTTCCTGAACCAATGAACACCGGACCAACTCTTAATGAAACACCAGCAGTAAAACTTGATAATTCATTATACGTTAAAGGTACGCTTACACCGAATCCTCTTCCCTCATATCTTGGAATGAGAGAAATATTATTGTTATAATAAGCTGAGTATTTATCTTCTTTCTTAGCAGCATTTAACTGACCATTCAGTGCCACATATAATCCTTTATGTACATTATAATCAATACCGAATTGAATATTGGTTGGAAGCGATGCTTTATAACTTGCCGCAACAGCAGCAAGATTTGTAAAGTAAGGACTACCATCTAAATAAGTTTTTATTTCTTCGATAGATTTTCCTTCAAGATCCTGCGGATACCATTTTTGAACATTGCTGATGTTAACGCTGTAAGAACCTGTCCTGTTTGCATCGGGAGTATATTTGATCGTTCCCATATCCATCAATGATAAAGCAATTTTGTATTTATACTTATTTGGATATTTTTCTGTGATCACGTCACCATACGGACGGTATTCATAAGCAAACCCAATGTCAGCGCCAAAACCACTGCTTTTAAATTTAGTCAGATCAGAAGCTTCAAAGTCATCACTGATATTCACTCCACTTATGCCAACAGATACTGCACCCGATGCATTGGTAATATATGTATCACCAAAAACATCTTCATCGGCAGTGCCTGTAAAATTTGAAATATTAGCATGCGTATTGGCAACACCTGCCAAATATTTTAATGTAACACCTCCTTTTAGGAAATGTTTGTTTTCGTTATACAATACCTGTCCTAATGAAACACCAAAATCGGCCCAGCCATTCACCACAATTTTTTGATTAGCGTCGCTGCTTAAAGTAAGGGGTAAAGATCCACTAAGATTGTTATCAATACTTTGAATCAATTTTCCATCAAGATCTTTAATGTTTGCCAGTGTTCTTACACGGGTAGTAAGTGCCAAAGAGGTCTTGGAGTTGATATTAAATAGTACTGAAGGGCCGAATACATCTATATTAGCCAAGGCACTGGTATTTTTTGCACTGCTGCCAAATAAAACACTGTCGAGATCTTTACCAAAAGCATCTCCGATATTTTTAATACTGAACGATGCGTTGTTATTACCCACTCCCGCATGAATGCCTATCAGATTGAAATCCCAGCGATAACGGCTATCTGCAATATTTGCCGGATTAAAAAATACACCGTTGACGCCTGTATAATTTCCCGAACTGTAGCCCGGGAAGGATTGTGAGAAACCAATTGCAGTAACAGCAATCAGCATCATAAAAAGAAGACTCTTTTTCATAATAGTTCATTTTAAGTTTACATCTGGTTCTGCGATAGACAATACAATTTAATAAATAGTTGCATATTGCTATAACTTTATAATAGAAATACTACTAATAACCTACTAATCGATTTTGGTTTGAAAAGAATAGGATTACTCTCCGACACCCATCATTACATTGATGAAATAATATTGGATCATTTTAAAGATTGTGATGAGATATGGCATATTGGTGATTTTGGAACGATTGATATTGCCGATAAAATTATTGCTGTTAAACCATTGAAAGGTGTTTATGGTAATATTGACGGCAATGACATCAGAAGCATATACCCGGAACAGTTAGTTTTTATGTGTGAGGAAGTGAAAGTAATGCTGCGACATATTGGAGGATATCCGCCTAAATATAATCCCGAAACAAAAAAAGAAATACTAACGCACAAACCGCAACTATTCATTTCTGGGCATAGCCATATTTTAAAGATCATGTATGATGAAAAATTGCAATGCCTGCACATGAACCCTGGAGCCGCCGGCAAACAAGGTTGGCATAAAGTAAGAACTATCATTCGATTTACTATCGACGGAAAAGACATTAAAGATTGTGAGGTAATAGAATTGTAAATTTTGCAAATACTAAACATTCTACAACGTATTTTTGCAGCATGAAAAAAATCGTCAATATTTTATTTTTAGGTCTGCTGATAATGGCTTGCAACAATTCAAACAGCAATTCTGCAGCAGTTGCATTACCGGAGGTAGAAAAGAATTTGAAAGCTGACATCGAAAAATATCCGGATTCGGCCAAACTAAAAGACAGCCTGATCAATTACTATACAATCAACGGAAATTACTCTCAGGCAATCGCCGAAATAGATAAGTTTATAAAAAAAGATACAGCCAATGCCGTTTGGTGGGATACTAAAGCTCAATTATATTTTCAAAATAATGACACGATCAACAGCATTAAAGCATTGGAAAAAGCGGTAGAGATCAATGCCGATCCTGAGTACATTATTTCTTTAGGTGCAGCATATGCACAGGCGAGAGACCCGAAGGCGCTTACAATGTCTGATGCGTTGTTGTTAACACCAACCGCAAGAGCCCAAACCTATGCCATTTTCATTAAAGGTTTATATTACAACAGTGTTAGTGATTATGCAAAAGCTATCCCATATTTTGATGAATGCATTCGCAGTAATTATATTTTCATGGATGCATATACCGAAAAAGTAATTGCATTGCTAGGAATGGGTAAATATAATGATGCCCTAGGGGTTGCAAAAAAAACAGTAACAATATCAAATACATATCCTGATGGCTATTATTGGATGGGGCGTTGTTACGAAAAATTGAACGATAAAAACGAGGCCATAAGAAACTATCAAGCCGCAATTGAACTGGCTGCTCAAGTTAACGATGATTATATCTTAGCCAGAGATGCTTTAGGTAAACTTGGTGTTAAATAGTTATAATGCTGTCCCGGATAAAAATCGTAATTTTAAAGATCAAAACTGATATATGCCCATTATTGCCCCCTCGCTGCTTTCTGCAAACTTTTTAAACCTGCAAGCCGACTGTGATATGCTGAATAAAAGCAAAGCAGATTGGTTCCATTTGGATGTAATGGATGGACGTTTTGTTCCCAATATCAGTTTCGGACCAATGCTGGTAGAATTTTTCAGAAAAAGCACTACCAAAGTTTGCGATGTGCATTTAATGATTGAAGAACCGGAAAAATATACTGAAGCTTTTAAAAAAGCCGGCGCCGACATTTTAACCGTGCATTTTGAAGCATGCAAACATTTGCACAGAAATATTCAACAAATAAAAAGTCTGGGTATGAAAGCCGGAGTGGCAGTTAACCCTCATACACCTGTAGAAGCATTAAAAGACATTCTAGCTGATATTGATCTTGTTTGTTTGATGAGCGTCAATCCTGGCTTTGGCGGACAAACGTTCATTCCGCACACCATTTACAAAATAAAAAGACTGAGAGAAATGATAGATGAACAATCGCTCGATGTAAAAATAGAGATCGACGGCGGCGTTACACTTTCCAATGCAAAATCTATTGTAGATGCAGGAGCAGATGTACTCGTAGCAGGCAGCACTGTATTCAACACAACCAACCCAACAGATGTTATTGCACAATTAAAACAAATTGTGTAAAGTAATTTATATTTATAGCATGAGACTGATCGCAACCCTTCTTTTATCAATTCTTTGCATATCTGTAAGTGCACAACAAAAAAAGTTTGCGTTTATCAGCGGCAAAGTAATTGGCGAAAATGAAGATCCGCTTTCAAGGGTCTCAGTTGTTATTTTAGGAAATCAAGGAGGTATATCTACTAACGATAGCGGCTATTTTAGAATAAAAGTAGCTGCAAACAAAGCCATTCAATTAGTATTTACTTACAGCGGCTACAATGAGTTCAAAAAGAATTTTTACTTAAGCGTTGACGAAGAAGAAAAAGTTACCATCAAATTAGAAAGAGGAGGAACACTTGAAACGGTTGTAGTAAGCGATAATAAAGAAAGAACAGAAGCAAGTCTTATTAGAATAAATCCAAAGAATAGTATCCCACTTCCAAGCGCCTCGGGTGGAATTGAAGCATTGATAAAAGTTCTTGTAGGCGATCGAAATGAGCTTTCCTCTCAATATACCGTTAGAGGAGGTAATTACGACGAGAATCTTATTTACATCAACGACTTTGAAATTTTTCGTCCGTATTTGGTACGCAGCGGTCAACAAGAAGGATTGAGTAATATTAATCCTGAAATGGCCAGTAAAGTAGATTTTTATAATGGTGGATTCCAGACAAAGTACGGAGATAAAATGAGTAGTGTACTCGATATTCAATACAAAAAACCAAAATATTTCGGCGGCTCTGTTTATATGAGTTTATTAGAACAAGGCTTTCATCTTGAAGGTTCTGCAAAAAAACAAAAAGTAACCTATTTGCTTGGGGTTAGAAACAAAAGCAATAGGAATCTCTTGAGTAGTCAGGAAACACAAGGATCATACACACCAACTTCAAACGACATACAAGGCTATGTTACTTACAAATTAAATGAAAAGTGGCAATTAGAATTGTTGACAAATTTTTCTGCAACAAAATTTACGTTGCTTCCTGAGTCTGCTGAAAAAACATCGTCTGTCTTCTCTCCTCTTTTTAGTGCCAATATCGGTTTAGATATATATTTTGAAGGAAAAGAAAAAGACGGATACAATACAAGCCTAATTGGTTTAAGTGCTATCAATCAACCCAACAAAAGAACAAAACTGAAATGGATGTTAAGCCGTTTTCAGAATAAAGAAAAAGAAAATTTTGATATTGCCGGAGCTTATCTATTTGGTGAAAGAGATTTTGATAATAGTAGTGCTTCTTTTGGTCAGATCGTAAATCCGTTGGGAGCAGGCTACTATCAGAACTACGCTAGAAATGAATTGAATATTGAAGTATGGAATGCTTCGTTAAAAGGCAGCATCAATGTCGATTCAGGAAGACATTTTATTCAGTTTGGTAACAGTATAGAACAAACGAATATTAAAGACAAGTTGTATGAATGGGAATATCAGGACAGTGCAGGATACAGTTTGCCCATCAATACCACCACCGGCAAGTTGTACAATTTCCTTAATACTACCTCAGATCTTTCTATTCAAAAATATAGTGGCTATATACAAGACCAAATAAAATCCATCAACGACAAAAGAGTTATTACACTGCAAGCCGGTGTTCGCTACAACTACAACTCATTGAACAAGGAGTTCTTGATCAGCCCTAGAGTTCAATTTAGTTACAAACCTAACAACTGGAAGAAAAATGATATTGTATTCAAATTAGCTGCAGGCATTTATAATCAACCTCCCTTTTATAGAGAGCTGAGAAAATTTGACGGAACACTGAATACCGATGTTAAATCACAAAAAAGTTACCAGATCGTTGGTGGGTTTGATTATAATTTTATTTCGAGCAAACGTCCATTCAGACTTACTACAGAAGCTTATTATAAAAGTATGAAAGATATTATCCCTTATGATATTGACAATGTAAGGGTTCGTTATTTCGGCAACAATAATGCTAAAGCTTATGCATATGGTATAGAAACGAGATTATATGGAGAATTGGTAAAAGATGCCGAAAGCTGGTTCAGCTTGGGTATCATGCGTACTAGAGAGAATATTGATGACGATCATTATTATCAATACAAAAATGCAGCAGGTGAGATCATTAATTCAAGAACAAAAGATCAGACTCCGGTTGATAGTATAAAAAATGAAGTTGGTTGGCTCCGTCGCCCTACCGATCGCTTAATCACCATGGGATTATTTTTGCAGGACTACCTGTCAACCAATAAAAACTTAAAAGTGCATTTGAGTATGCTATATGGCAGCAATATGTCGTATAATATTCCGAACAGTGTCAGGTATAGAAATGCACTTGTCATTGAACCATACATTAGGGTTGATATTGGCTTCAGCGCTTTATTGCTGGATGAAAAAAGTAAACGCCGCAGTCATAATCCCTTCGGTGGATTTGATAATATTTGGGCAAGCTTTGAAGTATTTAATCTGATCGACCGGCGCAATACCATCTCTTATCAATTGATAAAAGATTTTTCAAATGCTGTTTACAGCATCCCTAACAGGCTTACGCCAAGGTTACTCAATTTTAAAATTGTGGGAAGATTTTGAGTTGATCAGGAACGACTTTCCTGAACTTAAAACACATTGAAGTTTTTTCAAAACAGCTACTATAGCTTATTTGAAGCATATAACACAATAGTTTCTTCTATCTGCATTGGTTATATTTGGAAACAACCTTTTTTCCGTATGCCAAAGTTCCTGACCATTTTATTGATTTGTTATTCCGGGCACTCAGTTGCACAGGATAGCGTATTGTTAAATAAAGGCGTTGCCTTATATAACAAAAGTGAATACGACAGTTCCCTAAACATTTTTAATGATTGTTTAATAACTGCCAAACAATCGAACAATAAAAAAAACATGATGGTTATTTATAACTATCTGGGGCATATCTATTCACAAACAGGAAATCCTGAAGCATCTGTGCAGCAATATCAACTACTTGAAACATTAGCAGAAGAAACCGGCGATAAAAAAACACAGGCTCGTGCCATGTTGAATACAGGTGCATTGGCAGAAGAACAAAAAGACTATAAAAAAGCCCTAGCCAAATACAGCAGTGCTGAAGACATTGCTATAGCGCTTAAAGATTCCTCATTGATCGCAGATTGTGCGAACAATAAAGGTGTGGTATACGAACAGTATCTTCAAAAATATCCGGAAGCATTAAAAGAATACAATTTAGCATTATCTATCTATACCAAGCTAAACGATCAACGTAGAATGGCTATGTCATATAATAATATTGGCATAGTCTATAAACACATCGGCAACTACACAAAGGCAATTGAGTATTATAAAAGCTCCTTGCATATAGCAGAAAATAATAAAGATCAGTTTATGATAGCCGCTAATATGACCAATATCGGCAATGTATATGCGATGTTAAAAGATTACAAAAAAGCTATTGATTACAACAGTAAAGGGCTGGATATTGCCATGAAGATAAATGCAATGAATGTTGTAGCGGAAGCCGCTTCAAGTATTGCAGATGACTATGCCGGTATGAAGGATTATAAGAATGCCTATGAATGGCATAAAAAATTCTCAGCTTATAGTGATACCCTATTCAATACCGAAAATGCAAAACAAGTTGCTGAATTGGAAAGCAAATATCAAACAACCAAGAAAGAAAAAGAAATATTACAATTAAAGCAACAACAGAAAATATCGGACCTATTGCTGCAAAAAAGAAAATATCAGTTCATTGGGTTTATTATTACCGGATCATTTATAGGTATTGTTGTGTTCTTATTGTACAACAGACAACGTTTACGCCAAAAACAAATGTATGCAAAAGCATTGCTGGATGCTGAGTACAGAGATCGAAAACGCATCAGCAGGGAAATGCACGACGATATTGGGTCAGGGCTTACGCAGATCACATTAATGAGTGAGTATGCACAAAACAATTATCCGGAACATAAAAAGGAGTTTACAGAAATTGCTATTACAAGCCGTAATTTGATCAGCAACATGAGTGAAATTGTCTGGAGTCTGAATCCGGAAAACAAAACATTGGATCTTTTATTTTCTTATCTGCGTGAGCAATTAAATAAATTGCTTGAATATTCCGGCATTGATTTTACGATCAATTTCCCTGAGGTAGCTCCCGATATTATACTTACGAATGAACAAAGAAGGACCTTACTATTGATATCAAAAGAAATCACAAACAACGCAGTAAAATATAGCAAGGCAAAGCAAATCTCAATTGATGCTACATTGACCAACAACAAACTTCAATTCATTATAAAAGATGACGGAATCGGCTTCGATACATCTATCGCCTACGCAGGCAATGGAATGAAAAATATTCAGCACAGGATACATGAAGTAAATGGCAACTTAGAATTTGAATCGTCGGAAAACAAAGGGAGCCGTTTTGCTTACAGCATAATTTTATAAAACAAAACAGGTCATCCCAAAGGAGATAACCCGCTTGTATATTTCACTAGTGGTAAGATGTTTATAATGTACGTTTACCCGTAACTGTTACAGTTTTATTATTACCGTCTACAAATGAACCTGATAAATTATCTCCGGATAATGTTGCAACTGTAATACCATCTTGAACTAAACCGCCACTTGCGTTAATTGTACCATCAATATGGTCATTGGTAGTTTCACCATTTTCTCTAGCTACTCCACCCCATTTAGCTAATGGCCTAGATAAAAGAATATTGAATGTCCCATCTTCAGGCAGAGTTGTATGATAAGTGCCTTCAAAAGCTTCTATCAAAGCCGCAGAAGTTTCTTTTACTATATCAAATTCAGCAGTTGGGTGACCCGGTATTGACGACGTCGTTACGGTTGGTGATCCTCCGTTTGCATCTACACTGAACGTAATGCTAACAGGCGACCCATTCAATGTGCCGGTAAAAGCGGCTACATATGGCACCCCGGATACCCAGGTAATAGATGAAGTTAAGTTTACAGTAGTGCCATCAATTACCATTACTGCAGCAATGGTAGTACCATCGTTCAATACAGAAAATTTAATAGTACCCGAAGAGCCGATCACAACTCCTTTGTAAATACCCTTGCTACTGGCATCATAAGCAACAAGTGCTTCAGGAGATGAAGTACAGGTAGCACAAGTATAAGGTGTATCATCGGACGATTTTTTGCAAGATCCGAACGATAAGGCAACAGTGGCTGCCAACAAAAATGAAGTGATTTTTTTCATAAAAAAAATTTAAGATGTAAATGAATAGTTGATTAACGCTGCTGAAGTAAAAGTAACCGCTTATAGTAGAGGGTACAATGTGAAAAAAGTAGTAATTAAGAAAGAGGAGGAATTACAGTAAGCCTGTTTTTTTCAGAGCTTCGATACGACTGTTGACTTGTAATTTTTCATATACATTACGGATATGTGTACGCACAGTTTCAACACTTAAAAAAAGCTTGTCTGCAATTTCTTTATAACGAAACCCTTTACTGAGTTGTTCAAGCATTTCCTGCTCACGCCTACTCAACTCTTGAAAATATTCATTCGTTTTTTCCTTTACAGTAAACGCTTCAATTACTTTCCTGGCAATTTGGCTACTGATAGGTGAACCACCTGAATGGAGCTCATCAATGGCTTCAATTATTTTTTCGGGAGGAGTGCTTTTTAAAATATAACTGTTTGCACCGGCTTTTAAAGCACTAAAAATTGTATCGGTATCATCATACACCGTAAGCATCATGATCTGCATACGTGGGTGAATGATCTTTAATTTTCTAACACATTCAATTCCGTTTATGCCCGGCAATTGAACATCAAATAGAGCTATATCAACCGGCTGCTTGGTTAACTTTGTCAGTGCTGATTCGCCATCGGAAAAAGTAAATACATCAGCAATATTGGTATGCAAGCCGATCTGTTCAGCAAGATAATTGCATATCTTATCATCATCCTCTATAATTGCCAATGAACAGATCCCCATAGAACGAATATCTATAATTTTTACAGAAAAACAGATGTGAAAATAGTAGTAGAACCATAATACTTAAGCTTAAGGCAATTTGTTACCTTTACTACAAATAAATTTTTATGTGGCTTAACAGTATTTTAGACACCATCGGCAATACCCCTCTTATTAAACTGAATAAAATTACCAAAGACCTGCCATGTACAGTGTTAGCTAAGGTAGAATACTTTAATCCCGGCAATAGTATCAAAGATCGCATGGCAGTAAAAATGCTTGAAGTTGCAGAGCAGGAAGGAAAGATAAAGCCCGGTGGCACCATCATTGAAGGTACCAGTGGGAACACTGGTATGGGTTTAGCCTTGGCTGCCTGTGTGAAGGGGTACAAATGCATTTTCACTACAACGGATAAACAGTCTAAAGAGAAAGCAGATATTCTAAAAGCAGTAGGGGCAGAAGTAATTGTATGTCCAACTAATGTAGAACCTGAAGATCCTCGTAGTTATTATTCAGTAAGTAAACGGTTGGCAACTGAAGTGCCAAACAGTTGGTATGTTAATCAATATGATAATTTGGCGAATCGTTTAGCTCACTATGAACAAACAGGACCTGAGATATGGGAGCAGACCGAAGGGAAGATCACTCACTTAGTTGTTGCGACAGGAACAGGTGGTACCATCATCGGCACTGGAAAATATTTGAAAGAAAAAAATCCGAATATAAAAGTATGGGCCATTGATAGCTACGGTTCTTTATTAAAAAAATATTTTGATACCGGCGAGTTGGATAACAAAGAAGTGTACCCTTACATCAGCGAAGGTTTTGGCGAAGATTTTGTTCCTGCAAATTATGATATGCAATACATTGATCTGTTTGAAAAAGTAACAGATAAAGATGGCGCTGTAATGGCTCGTCGTATTGCAAAAGAAGAAGGTATGTTTTGCGGATATAGTGCAGGTAGTTGTCTCCAAGGTTTAATGCAGTTAAAAAATCAATTAAAAAAAGACGATGTAGTAGTTTGTATTTTTCATGACCATGGCAGCAGGTATGTTGCAAAGATTTACAATGATCAGTGGATGATGGAAAGAGGCTTTTTAGAAATGAAAACATTTAAAGATCTGATCAGTGGCAGAGGCACACAAAAAGTGATCACTATCACTCCTGAGCAAACAGTTTCTGAAGCCATCGATTTAATGAAACAATACGATGTAGAAAATATTCCCGTTATGAAAGACGGGGAAATGATCGGAGCGGTTTCTGAAAGCGGATTGTTCAATAAAATTTTAAATAACAATTCAATTAAAACAGAAACGGTTGCTTCTGTATTAGAAAAATCATACCCCGAAGTAGCGTTTGATACGCCTGTAGAAAGATTAAGCACTTTTATCACCAAAGAAAATGGAGCTGTACTTAGCCGTGACGAATCCGGCACCTTCCATATCATAACCAAATACGATATTATTCAGAGCTTGGCAAGATAGCGACCTAAATCTCCTAAAACACTTACCTGTAAAGGGCTACATAGAATTTCAGTTCCAATAATTTTACCTAAAATCGTAGTTTTACGATAGTATTTTATCGATTATTTTTTTGAAAAAAGACAGCAGTAATACTACTCCGTCAGTGAATACTCTGCCGCAAAAAAAGAGCAATAACGCTCTTGTATAGGGTTAGCAAGCAACATATCTTTGTGTTAGAAGTTGATTGATAAGTTTTAAGAAAGAGTATCAATCAAAATACCAAATCCTGAAAAACCAAATAGCTTAATCAAATCCTAAATCCTGAAATAACCAGAAAATTCCAATATCAGTCAACTTCTTTTTTCTTTCGCCCCATAGTTACAATTAATATAAGTTTCAAAAAAGCCTTCTTACGAAAGGCTTTTTTTACGCCCCTACACTACAAAATAGTAGTTTTACGATTGAATATTTACGAGCATCACAGTAAATACTCTGACCTGAAAAAAGAGCAAATCTGCTCTTGTACAGGGTTGTAGAGTGATATACCTTTGTGTTAGAAGTTGATTGATAAGTTTTAAGAAAGAGTATCAATCATATCCAATTATCCTGAAAAAAGCCCAGCAGTAAAATCCTAATACTTGAAAAGCTGTAATTAAATATTCCAATATCAGTCAACTTCTTTTTCTTTTTAAAAATCTCCGGTGGGAGTCAATATATAAAAGTTACAAATCCTTAGAAAAACCAAGATCAAGTCCTAAAGAAAGCCACTATCTCTAACTAGTAGCAAACTATTAATGGAACTTGAACCGATAGGTTCAACCTGAAAACCACATCTTGTCAAAGTTGTGGTTTTTATTTTGTCTCATCCGCTGCTCCTCAATAATTGTTATTTTTGAAAAAACTATTTGTTTTAATGATAAAGAAACTGATAAAATATGCTACCCCTATATCGGCATTTATTTTTTTAGTGCTTTTTGTATTGCTTTTCCCTCTGTACAAATATGTTTTCGATCCCGATAGTATTGGATACTCTGCCATTACCGAAAGAATAGTTGCAGGAGAATATTTTAAAAGTATCAATGGGCTATGGAGTCCTCTAAGTTCCTGGCTTGCTGTACCATTGGTAAAACTTGGAGTAGATACGATCTTCGCTTTTAAATGCATTAATGGACTGGTTGGTGTTTTATTACTGATGAGTGTTTCAAAACTCATTAGTAAATTTAATATTTCGGGAAGTTTAAAAGCAGTTATACTTTATACCTGCATACCTATATTTCTGTCGTATTGCTTTTATGAATTGTGTGCAGATTTTTTATTGCTGTTCTTTTTTACATTATATCTTATTCAGGTTTGTTCAGAGGATTTTTATGAGAATAAAAAACGACAATTATTTGCTGCCATCATTGCTGTTTTAGCATACTTTTCCAAAGCATACTTTTTCCCATTCTTTCTACTTCATTTTAGTGTTGTGAATTTGTACCATTACAAATATTCATTTTTAAATAGGAAAATAAAAACACTTATACAAAATCTGATTTTGGGCATCGGCTGTTTTTTGTTGCTAAGTTCACCATGGTTATATGCGCTCACTAATAAGTATCATTTTTTTACCTATTCCACGACAGGTAAATACAATGCATATATGCACTTGCATCCGGGAACAGAATATACAAAGCTATTACTCTCCCCACCTTATGCCGATTCGTATAATAGTTGGGAAGACCCATTCCTGCCTTTTATGCAACAATTTTCACCACTCTCCTCTTTTACAACATTTGTTGCACAGATAAAATTATTGCTCTATAACCTACTTCACTCCATTCCATTCTTTATAGAGATATCCATTTTCTGTTTACCGATCATTTCGGGTATTATTTTTTTATGGTTCTTAAAAAAAGCAAACATCAGCAAACGCAATAATATTTTTATCTGTTGTATAACGGCTTTATTATTACCTATGGGATATTTGTTGTTTCATCTCGAAACAAGGTTTATATGGATGCTCAGTATTCTCTGTTTGATCATGGGAGTTTTTTTAATTATTGCAGCAACAAAATATTTTCAATTCCCCCAAAAAAGAAAAACAATTCTCATTGCTATACTGACAATTAGTTTTTTAATTGGGCCATTATCATCTCTATATACAGGAGCCAACAGTGGCAAAAGCCCCTATGTTATTGCTGAGGCATTAAAGCAAAACAACATTAAAGGAAAGGTTGCGGCAAATTATACCAATCTGGATCAATACACCGAATTGTTGATGTCGAATGTTATTGCAAAAAATCAATTTTATGGTTATTCAAGAATAGATTTTACTTCAAAAGAACTTTTGGATGCTTTAAAAGAGTTTGATATCGACTATTACTATTTTGTGTATTCAACTGAAAAAGAAAAAGAGATCTTTCTCTCAGGAGATATATACAAAAATGCAATACGTGTATTTTCCGACATTTATCCACGTTTAATAGTAGTAAAATTGAAATAAGGTCCGATTTTCTTACTTTTGTGTAAAAACAACATAACTATGGGTAAATACAGTGCAGGCGTTTTATTCGGAAAAGAATTGGAAGCCTTATACAATGATGCTAAAGACAATCAATTTGCCTTACCGGCAGTTAATACAATAGGAACAAATACGATCAATGCGGTATTAGAAACTGCAGCGAAAGTAAATTCTCCTGTAATCATTCAGTTTTCTAACGGCGGTGCTCAATTCATTGCCGGCAAAGGAATGCCAAATGATAATTTACAAGCTAATATCTTAGGTGGTATTTCGGGTGCTTTGCACATACACAATGTAGCTAAAGCTTATGGTGTGCCGGTGGTATTACATACCGATCATGCTGCAAAAAAATGGTTGCCATGGATCAGCGGATTGATCGATGCAGGTGAAAAACATTTTAAAGAAACCGGTCGTCCTTTATTCAGTTCACATATGCTTGATCTAAGTGAAGAGCCATTGGAAGAAAATATTGCTACTTCCGTTGAATTTTACAAACGTATGGCTCCTTTGGGCATGAGTATAGAAATTGAGTTAGGTGTTACCGGTGGTGAAGAAGATGGTGTTGATAATAGTGATATCGATAACGACAAATTATATACTCAACCGGAACACGTAGCTTACTCTTATAAAGAATTAAGCAAAGTGGGAAATATGTTTACTGTTGCCGCTGCATTTGGTAATGTACATGGTGTTTACAAATCAGGAAATGTTCAGCTAACTCCTATCATTCTACATAACAGTCAGGTGTATATAGAAAAAGAATTAGGCACCGGCCCTAAACCGGTTTACTTCGTATTTCACGGCGGTAGTGGATCTCCTCAAAATCAAATTAGAGAAGCGATCGGTTACGGTGCTATTAAAATGAATATTGATACCGATCTACAATGGGCTTTCTGGGAAGGCATCCTGAATAATTACAAAAAGAACGAAGCTTATTTACAAGGCCAGTTGGGTAATCCGGAAGGGCCTGATAGCCCGAACAAAAAGTACTACGATCCACGTGTATGGCTGCGTAAAGGCGAAGAAAACTTCAGTAAAAGATTAGAAGAAGCCTTCGTTGATCTGAATTGTATCAACCGTAACGCATAAAATAACAATTTTTAAGGGAGTTTTTTATACAAAAGACTCCCTTTCTTTTATACCTTTGTGAACTAAATGCCCCTAAGGGTTGCAGTACTATGAGAAAAGAAGAAGATTTTGACGTAAACCTTTCCGGTGAAGATGGAGAAAGTGAAGAAACAAAACGCACCTGGTTTAAAAGAATAAAGAAAGGTATCCTTACAGCTACTAAAGACAAGGCAGATGCTCCGGAAGGAATATGGACCATGTGCCCCTCATGCAAGTTAACCTTAACCGTTAGTGAGCTTAGAGAAAACTATTTTGTTTGTCCGAAATGCGAATATCATCACCGTATCGGTAGCGGCGAATATTTCGAGATCATATTCGACAACAATGAGTTCACTGAGCTTTTTGCAAATGTGGTTTCAAAAGACTATTTAGGCTTTGTTGATCTAAAACCTTACGACAAACGCCTTGAAGAAACTTATGCCAAAACCAATATTCACGACTCTATTACCGTTGCTCATGGCAAGGTAAATGAAAATGATCTTGTAATTGCCTGTATGGATTTTGAATTCATAGGTGGTAGCCTTGGTAGTGTAATGGGAGAAAAGATCAGTCGTGCATGCGACTATTGCCTTCAGCACAAAATACCTTTCATGATCATCAATAAAAGCGGTGGTGCAAGAATGATGGAAAGTGCTTTTTCGTTGATGCAGTTGGCAAAAACTTCCGGAAAATTATCTCAGTTGGCCGATGCTAAAATACCATATATCTCACTTTGTACCGATCCTACTTTTGGTGGTACAACTGCTTCTTTCGCTATGTTAGGAGATATCATTTGTGGTGAACCCGGAGCGCTTATCGGCTTTGCCGGACCAAGGGTTATTAAGGAAACGATCAAAAAGGACCTGCCGGAAGGATTCCAACGAAGCGAATTTTTACTGGAACATGGGTTTTTAGATTTTATTGTAAATAGAAAAGAGCTCAAAGAGAAGTTGGGAAATTTGTTAGTATTATTTAAGAATTAAATTGCACCACATATTTTATTACAGCAGTTTTCATAAATAATGATACTGCTGTTTTTTATTTTTGTAGTAATGGAAATCAGCAACCGCAAGGCATACCACGAATATTTTTTTGAAGCAAAATATATTGCAGGTATGGTATTGACCGGAACTGAAGTAAAAAGTCTGCGTTTAGGCAAAGCAAGTTTCAATGACAGCTATTGTCATTTTGCCGATGGCGAACTTTTTGTTAAGAGCCTGCATATTGCTGAGTATGGTTATGGCACACATTATAACCATCAACCTTTGCAAGAACGTAAGCTATTACTAACAAAAAGAGAATTAAGAAAACTTGAGGCTAAAACAAAAGAAAAAGGTTACTCGATTATTCCACTGCGAATTTTTATCAGTGAAAAAGGATTGGCAAAAATGGAAATAGGCCTCGGTAAAGGGAAAAAATTACACGATAAAAGAGAAACGATCAAAGAAAGAGAAACTGACCGGGATATTAAAAGAAAATATGGTATTTGATAGTTGACATCATTTACCAACTATACCCTTCTTCTCTTTTGCTTTCAGTTCCTGATACAACTGCTCATTCATCTCCCACTTATAATGCATTCTGAAAAATGAATAGAAAATTGTTACAATAAGCATTGCTATAACAGCTGTCAAAAACATACCCGGTGAAGTAGCAGATATCTTCATATACCAATCAGGAAAAAATATGCGGATGACCATTACCAATAAAATGATTGGCAAGGAAAAGATCAATGCCATTGGCAGCCCACGGCTTAACTTGCTAACAAAAGTACTCTCCTTTTGCCTGTTAGCTTCCCAGTAACGCATAAACAGTCTGTCTTTTTCAGAAATCATACCCAAAGTTAGCAATTAATAGTTTGTTGTTTTTGCCGTTTGCACAATATTAGGTAGGTTTGTTTCCCACAATCTAATTAATGTGAAAATAGAGCAACTTCTCGTTCAGCACTTATACAATACAAAGGAATTATCACTTCAGGGCATTGGAAGGTTTTTATTAAATTCATCGGTAGCATTACCCCTGGAAACAGATAAGGAATTTACAATGCCTGATAATGCTATTAGTTTTGAATATAATTTAAAAACTGAAGAAGATGCATCTCTGGTAAATTTCATATCGCAACAAACCGGAAAAATAAAACCATTGGCTTCTGCCGATCTGGATTCTTACATCATACTTACAAAACAGTTTTTAAATATTGGTAAGCCTTTTACTGTTGAAGGTATTGGTACCGTGCAAAAAAATCAACAAGGTGAATATGAATTTATTCCCGGCTCCTTCATTACACCAAAAATTGATGATATACCAAGGCAACTGAAAGAAAAAAGAGATGAATCTGTTTCTTTCGAAAGTGAAAGTAAAAACAAAGGCGGCAATAAAAAAATGTTGGCAGCTTTCATTATTTTACTGATTGCTATTATCGGCATTGCTGTTTACTATTTGGCATTTAATGGTAAAAATGCAACAGTACAAACCGCTTCTGCTCCTCCTGCCGATACTGTTGCAATTGATACTGCCGCTAAAACGCAGGTAAAAGATACCGTCGCTATTGCAAATAATTTAACCCCGGCAGATAGTACAACCTTTAAGGTGGTTGTTAAAGAATATTACACTAAAGATGCTGCAGAAAAGTCATTAGCAAAACTTACATCGTACGGGCACAAATTATCGCTCACTACTAAAGACAGTCTCGTTTACAAAATAGTAATGTCATTCAACAGGCCGCTGTCAGATACGCTGAAAGTAAGAGATTCTCTCAAATTCTTAGGCCGAACCTATATTGAACTAAAGTAAGATTTCACTAGATTTTCATAGTATAAACGATAAAGGAGCTAAATTTTAACAAGTTTGTTAAAATTTAGCTCCTTATAAAATAACTTCTTATATTCGTGTATTATTTACACAATAATAGTTTAACGATGATGAAGCCATTTTTACGTTCTAAAAGACTGTCGGCAAGGTCTTTTGTTTTAACAATTTGCAGCGTTGTAGCCTTCTCTATTGCTACAGGAAATTTACAAGCACAGGACAAGTCCACGTATGTACACAAAGTAGTGTTGCAGGGTTTCTGGTGGGATTATTGGAATAATAATTACCGTTACAATTGGTGTAGCTATCTTACCGATTTGGCACCAAGGCTAAAGAGCCTAGGATTTGATGCCGTCTGGGTTCCCCCCTTTATTAAAAATGGTTCAGGTGGTAGCGTTGGATATAGTCCTTTCGACCCTTATGATCTGGGAGATAAATATCAAAAAGGCGGAGACTTTATCAGAGATAGCACAAGATGTGGTACTAAAGACGATCTATTAAGAATGATCGCTGTTATGCATGCGAATGGGATTGAGGTTATTTGTGATGCAGTATTAAACCATCATGACGGAGCCGGTACTAATAACAGTGCCGGGGGTGTTGATCCAAATGCAACCTATTCTATGGCTTCAAATAATGGCTATAAGAACTTCAGATATGTTTCTTATAAAACACCGATCATTGATGATACCAAGCAAGACGATTATTGGACAAGATCGGGAAGATGGCCGAAGAACTATACAGATTTTTATCCAAACCAAGTAAATCCAAATAATAATGGAGATTGGAGAGCGGCATATTTCGGTCCGGATGTTGACTATGAAAATGTATCAGCGCCGGGTCAAAGCAGCAATATTCCTACAAGTGGTTCTGCTACCATCAATGGTGTAACTCGTCCGTATGTTAACCCTGCTCAAACAGTGGACTACATGCAAAACGGCGTAAGAAACTGGATGAAATGGTTAAAACGTCAAACAGCTATTGATGGCTATCGATTTGATGCTGTAAAACATTTCCCATACGATGTGCAACAAGATGTTGTAAGAGACGTAAAATATAATATTCCGGCATGGGCAGCAGGCGGACAAGATATGTTTGCAATTGGAGAATGGGTTGGCGGCGCCGGAGAACTTGATAGTTATGTTACAAACGTAAGATTAACAGATTATTCGAATGAAGAAGCTACAGGAGCTTTCGATTTTGCATTAAGAGGTTATGGAACCAACGGTGGTTTATATAGTATGGTAAAAGGTGGCGGTGGATTCAATATGCAATTCCTGCAGTACGACCTTCAAAGTAAAAGATGGATGGATTATGGCTCCAAACGAGTTTACAGAAGTTCTCCTTTTGTGAACAGCCATGATACTTACAGACCAAAATTAGACCCAACGGGTAATTTTTTAAAACCCTTGGGAGATAATACAGGATGGGATACAGGAAATGAATTAGGCGGAAATGGCCAGCACCTAGACCCTCGTGAACCAAGGATATATGCTGCCTATGCAGCTGCAATGGCATTCAATGGCAACCCTATTGTTTTCTTTGAAGATATTTTTGACATAGGTACAACCGGCAAACGCTGGAGCCACATGCCGCAAAGTGAAACTGATCTGCCGATCAGAAAGGATATTGAAAACATTATTCTTTCACATCAAAAATTAGATATAAAATCTGGTGATCAGTTCTTTCCTACTAACTATACTGCAGGACAAGCTCCGTTTTATGCAGCAGGAGCAAGTGGAGATCATTTTGTAATTGAAAGAAGAGGCAAAGCTATTATTGGTATTACTGATGCCTTCAGTAATACATCAACCAATTCCAACGACCAACAGGTATGGGTAAACGTAGCTGATGCCAGCTGGATTGGTAAAGCATTGTATGATTACTCTGGTGCTCATGGTGTAACAACAAGCGTTGTTCAACCCGATGGCAGAGTACTTATTAAAACAGCTCCTGCAGGACACAACATACCCGATGCAAGAGGCCATGGATATTCGATCTGGGCTCCTCTTCCTACCGGTGTTACTTTCACTACAGTACAGGATATTTATGATTATTTGAAAACATATGCACCACCACGCTCTGCAGTAACAGCTCAGGAATGGGAAATGGCAGACGACCTTGGAGATAGCCATTGTCAGGGTTTAGGCCAAGGGGGTGCATTACCAAGCAATGCAACAAATGAAAGAATTGCAGGTCGTGTATTTTCAAAAGGAGGATCAGAAGTTAGTATTGTAGTTACTCCTGAAGTAGATGGAAGAAACCTTACTTTTACTTTGTATAATGATAATGGAATAGCAGTTGCTACAGTTAGTGGTGTTGCCACAACAGCTGCTCCCTTGACTGTTTCTTACACACCTGCAAATGACGGCTGGTTAGTTGCTAAAGTAAGAAATACTAACAATGCTACTGCAGGTCAAAAATGTTGGGTTAGATTAACCTACTCTGCTCCTGCGGTTGTTGATACAAAAGCAAATACTTCTCTTATTAACAGCAACATCAGTATTTGGACGGGCAACAAAGGAACCACAGACGTGTTCGATTGCGGCAACTGGGAAGCCGGACGTATACCGGGACCAACTTCTACAGTTATTGTTTACGGACATGCTACACCTTTCCCTATTCTGAATGCAGATCTTACAGTAAACAAAGTGAACCTTTACACTGGTGCTCAATTCACTGTAGAACCAACAAAAAAACTAACAATCTTATCTCAATAAAATTATTTTGATGGGTTATTAAAGGCTGTTCGATGAACAGCCTTTTTCTTTATCCTATCTTTATAAATATGACAGTTGTTTTGACTATTCAAAAATATCGAAAGAGATATATTTTCTTTGCATTGCTGAGCATGGCATTGTTCCACTTTACTTTATTGTTCAGTAGTAAGATCTCTTTTTACAAATTAATGGGATCAGGCAAGAACGGAACCTTCGATAAAAATCCCGATTGGCAACAATGGGTAATATTAGCCGCATTTAAAAATGATATACAGCCTGAAAATTTCGATAAAAAAAAATTGATCAGACAACTCTATGGTCGATTCATCAATCGTTGGTTGCAATTTTTTGGAGTACAGACAACCAGCATCTTTCTAACTCCCTTAGAGGGTCACGGAAAATGGGATGGAAAAATCCCATTTGAATTTAAAGAAAAAAACTATGATCACAAAGGGCAAATAGCCGTACTAACAAGAGCCACTATACGAATATCCAAATTAATACCCTTCTGGAGTAATGTACCTGCAGTAGCTAATAAAATGCAAAACGCTGCAGGATTGATAAGCTCAATCGGTATTGGAGAAATCCCTTTTATTAAACAAGCTACTTTCAGTATCTGGGAAAATAAAGAACTGATGAAACAATTTGCCTATACGATGCAGGAGCATAAAAACGTTATTACTAAAACAAGAAAGGAGAACTGGTATAAAGAAGAAATGTTTGTACGTTTTGCCATCATCAAATCGGTTGAGCTATAGATTATTATAGCTTTTATTGCACAACGTTTATTTTCCTTAACTTTATTAGAAGAACTTGTTATATGAAGAATATTAAGTTAATAGAAATACCAAGTGAAATAGGTGCAGGCACCCGTGGTGCAAGTTTAGGTATTAGTGCCATTAAGATCGCTGCACTTGATTTTATGAGCAATTTTTTTGTACACTTCCCTTCAGAAAAAATTGAAGTAGAAAACGACCTGTTGTTTGAACCTATACATTCACCTTACGCAAAAAGGATTTCCGGTGTTTTGTCGATGTATGAAAAGATAAGCAAATCTGTTTCGGAAACAATTAAAGGAGGATTTTTTCCTGTTGTGTTAAGTGGTGACCATAGCAATGCAGGTGGTACCATTGCTGGCATTAAAATGGCCAAGCCAAAAAGTAAACTCGGAGTTATTTGGATGGATGCACATGCCGACTTACATACCCCCTACACTACCCCCACAGGCAATATGCATGGTATGCCATTAGCCACTGCAATTGGTGAGGATAATAAGGCATGTAAAGTGCACGACCTGGATGATAAGACCGAAAAAATGTGGGAACAATTAAAACATATCGGAAAAATTTACCCGAAAATATTACCCGAAGATATTGTGCTAATTTCTTTGAGAGATTATGAGAAAGAAGAAAAAGCGCTTATTGAAAAATACGGAATAAAAGTTATAACAACGGCAGAGGTTAGACGAAATGGAGCTGAGAGTATTTGTAGAAAGGCATTAAGGTATTTGTCTGAATGTACAGACATTTATGTAAGTTTTGATGTAGACTGCCTGGATGCTTCTATATCAAGAGGCACAGGAACTCCGGTAAGCAATGGTTTAAAAGAAAGAGAAATAGAAGACATTATTAGCAAATTCATGCAAAATAGAAAGATCTGCTGCTTTGAAATAACAGAAGTAAATCCTACGCTTGATAAAGAGAACCTGATGGCCGAAATTGCATTCAATATTTTACAAAGAAGTGTAAATATTCTGATGATGAATTAGCGGATTAGAAGATTTGAAAATTTGAAAATGAAAACCAATTTGCAATATGAGGTCAATTTTCAAATCTTCAAATTTCCAAATCAGCACATCATTTAACTAGCCCCACATACTGCTGTGTTACCTTCTTAATAATGTATCCGCTGATCCAACCAACATAACCATACTTAGGATAGATCAGTTTTTTATCCGGATTGATGGTAGTTATTTCATCTATTAAGTGACTTAACCAAACAGCTCCTGCCGACATTGCCTTTTGGTCGAATGTCTTTAAAACACGATTGATATTATCCTGTGTCTTTTTTACATCATCCGGATTCGTCAATGATAACAAACTCGGTTGAGCAAGTTTATCAAAATTATTTACTACTTCCTTTTTAAACTTTGCAATATCATCTTCAGTAACATCAACATAGGTTTTATTAATGGCTTCAGGGTGCAGCAATGAAACCATTGCCCACACAATACCGCCTGACAGATACACTGTATTCTTCAATTTGATCTCTCGTTTTTCAACCAACTCTTTTATAACCGGTTTCGAAATACTATCATTCCATAAGAATTCTGCAGTTGTAACAAGATTATGTATATCCCCCTTTGAAGTTGCTTCGATCAGTCGCTGAAAAGATTTTGTTCCCAACGAAAATGTAATGGGTTTGAAAATTTTATCAGCAGTAAAATAACCTCCTTTGGTATTGCCGCTACCAATATCTAATTGTCCTGCACTGAAGCGGCTGTTTATCGGAACAATACCTAACATACTTAGTTCGGCTTCCTGTTCGGCTGTAATGGATACGATCTTTGTAGCGGTATTCATATTTTTCGGACGAATAACACCTTCAAAATAAGATACTTTGTTGTACTTGTCCAGCTCTTGTTTTAAACCACTGCTGATCACAACATAAATTCTGTTGGGTGCAATTTGAAATCTGCTATTAATGATGTCGATCAAAACAGTCAATGCATCTGTTGTTTCCTTTTCACTTTGGTAAGATAATGATGCGGCGTCGGTATTAATAGCCGTATCCATTTTCAATGTATAACCATAATCTCTATCTCTGCTGAGTTGCACATCTATCACACTCATTTTAACTCCTTTTGCACCTATCTCTATTCCTGCATACAGATCTCCTACCCCTTGCACACTTTTCAATAAGCTTTCAACAATGTTTGCAACAACAGTGAGCTTTTGGTTTTTATATAATTTGATAGCTGTTTTATAATGTTCAGCCGCTTTAGTAGGTTGATCTAATTTTGTGTAAAGATTTCCAAGCCCTTCATTAGCAAATGCTTCGCAATAAGCATCTTTATTTTGTTTAGCCTTTGTTAGTCCGGAAGTAAAATATTCTTCAGCAGCTTCGTATTGCTTTGCCTCAAGCAAACTGTTGGCTGTTTGCAACATTCTAAAAGCAGCCTGACTTTTAATAGTTTGCGCTGAAACAATAGAACTTATCAACAGCAGAATGGCAAGTAGAAAGTATTGGATTCTCATTCTTGAATATTTTGGTTTGCAACTATTTTTAATAGTGAAAGGTAACCAAAATTAGCAGGTACTTAGACTCAATTTATAAACGTTTTTTCCTCCATTTGCAGTCCTCAAATTTTCACATACGAACCACACATTATACTAATGTTTTGTTACAACTCTCTATGAAACACTTCGTTTAACATAACATTTGTGCTTTAAAAGCCAAATTTGATGTTCCATTACAAACACAAATAGCTATGCAATGAAAAAGACTACCTTCTTTCCTAAACAAGCAAACATTGTGACAATAAAAGCAACCCGGCTTTTGTATGTACCAATTTTTCTGCTACTACTTTTTTCAATATACCTGACGGTCTTGAACTATCGTGACACATAAAAAACGACCACCTTTTGGGTGGCCGTTGAGGATTGGTTTGGTTATAGTTATTTTAAACTGAATTTTATTTGATCAGTCTTTGTGTTAACACTTTATCAGTTGTTCTTACTTCAACAATATAAGTACCTCTTGCAAGTGTGCTTAAATTATTTACAGTAATGTTATTTACACCTGATCTTACAGAAGATTGTTGATCACGGATCACTTGTCCTGCTGCGTTGTATATTTTGATCTTAACAACTTCGCTTGTACCTGTAGTAACTGAGATGTTTACTCTATCGATGAACGGATTAGGATAGATACCTGTGATAGCTATACCTTGAGCCGCTACATTCAATACTACTATGTTACTATAAGTAGAACGTCCGTCTCTGTCGATCATTTTCAATCTGTAGTAGTTGGCTCCCACTTTCAGCTGGTTGTGAGCATAAGTATAATCGATACGAGTGCTGCTGTTACCTGCTGCTGCAATGTTTTTGATATTGCTGAATGTGATACCATCGATTGAGTATTCCAATTCAAAACGATCTGAATTCAACTCAGTTAATGTAGCCCAGTTCAATTGTGCAACACCGTTAGCATATACACCTGCAAGGTTTACCAATGTTACCGGTAACGGACCACCACTTGTAGTGATGATACCTGCATCGATATCCAAACGAATTTGATTCGGTGCTAATGTAAACACATCTGTTCTACCTGAACCCGGATTAACATCACTGTTATTAGCAGATGTAGTTCCTGGAGCATTTTTAATAGTAAATCCTTCTGTGTTTATCGGTGTGTTAGTGAAGCCCATTGTAAAGTTGGTTGTTCCACTAACCGGAATGTTATTGATAAAGTAGTAGCCATCTCCGTCGGTTACAGCTGAAGCAACTTTTACATTACTTGCATTGTACAAAGTTACTACTACACCCGGTACTCCAGGCTCGTTAGCATCTTGTTTACCATTGAAGTTGATATCATACCAAACATAATCACCTACTGCTGCAAATGTTGAGATCAAGCCTGCGTCAACATCTGTTTTTACCTGACCGCCGACTAAAACAAACGCATCGGTAATTCCTGTTGCCGAATTAACATCGCTGTTGTTAGCGGCTGTACTACCTACAGCATTCTTAGTTGTAAATCCTGAGTTAGCAGGAATGTTGCTGAACCCAATAGTATATGTACCAGGAATAACATTGCTGAAGTTATAATAACCGTTAGCATCTGTTACAGTATTGGTAACCGCTGCTCCTGTATTATCGTACAATGTTACAGTTATACCACCAACTCCTTTTTCTGATGCATCTTGAATGCCGTTGTTGTTAGCGTCGTTCCAAACATAATCACCTACTGATGCTTTATTGTTTGAAAGGATACCCATATCCCATGTTAGATCTGTAGCCGAAGCCGGTAACACGATCGTACCTGTTATACCTGAGAAGTTTGCATCACTGTTATTGGTTGAGTTACTTCCTGCTGCATTCTGTGTAGTTGGGAAATAACCTGTAGGTAAATTATTAAATACAATTACATAGCTACCTGCTTCAAGATCTGTAAACAAATAGTTACCGTTTGTATTGGTTGCTGTTGTTTTGATCAGGTTGGCTGCAAGATCGAATAAGCTTACACTTACACCTGCAACACCCGGTTCACCTGCATCCTGAATACCATTACCATTGTTATCGAACCAAACTCTGTCACCCAAAGATGATTTAGGATTGATTGCGATAAGGCCGGCATCTATAGTTGTATTCACTTCACCTGCAACCAAAGTAATTGCATTTGTTTTTCCTGTAATAGTACTTGGGTCGCTATCTACTGTTGCATCAGTTCCGGCTTTTGAAGTAGTTAATACATAACCACTTGGGAAACCACTGAAGCCTACTACATAGCTTCCTGCATCTAAATTGGTGAAGATGTAGTTACCAAGACCGTCTGTAGTTGTTGTTCCAATCACACTTGTACCATTACCTGCATATAATACAACCGTTACACCGGCAATACCTGGTTCGTTAGCATCTTGTATTCCGTCACCATCGATATCGTTCCATACTTTATCGCCTAATGTTGCTTTACCATCTCTTACGTTAGGGTTAGATATAATACCTGCATCTACTGTAAGAATATTCGTTCCATCAGCAAGAATGCTGTAAATATCTGTACGACCTGTTGTTGCATCTGCATCGTTATCTTTCGAATCGTCAGCACCGGCATCTTTAGATGTTAGTACATAACCTGTAGGAAGATTAGAGAAACCAACAACATAAGTACCAATTGCCAAATCAGTAAACAAATATTTACCATTTGCATCAGTTGTTGTTGTTTTGATCACCGCACTAGTTGCTGCGTTGTACAAAGTAACTGTTACACCCGGTACACCTGCTACTTCTGCTGCGTCCTGAACACCATTCTTATTTAAATCGTACCAAACATAATCACCCAATGTGCTATTGTTAGTTACAGATGAATTACGTACACCGGCATCTACAGTAACTTTTGACTGACCCGGCAACAATGTGAATGTTGGCGTGGTACCGGTACCGTTAGCACCCGTGATATCACTATCGATCGCTACGTTTGCCAAGCCTCCAACATTTGGTGTTACCACTGCATAGCCTGCAGGAATATCAGAGAATTTAACATAGTATGCTCCCGGAGCAAGGCTGCTGAAGATGTAGTAACCAAACGCATCGGTAGTAGTTGTAGCAACCAAGACACCGGCACTTGTGAACAATTCTACTTTAACACCTTGAACACCCGGTTCATTTGCATCTTGTAAACTGTTTCCGTTCAAGTCATTCCAAACTTTATCGCCTACGCTTGCTAAGTTTAACGGAGCAGCGAAGAAACCACCATCGAATGTAAGGTTGGTTGTACCATATGTTACGTTGAATGGTTCTGTTTTGAATGTTGTCGGATCAAAGTCAGAATCTTTCGCATCATCGGCACTTGCATCTTTCGGAGAAGCGTTGAAGCCTATCGGAGCAGATACACCCAATGTGTAAGTACCTACCGGTACGTCTGTAAATTGATAGTGACCATTGTTATCAGTTATTGTTGACATTACAGGAATACCTGCATTATCATACAATGTAACCGTTACACCTGCAATGCCCGGTTCGTTAGGATCCTGGAAGCCATCTTTGTTGATATCATTCCAGATGAAGTCTCCGATCTTAGCAGGAATAGTATAGTTGATACCAGCATCAACATCTGATCTGTCTTTATTAGCAGGAGTTAATGTAATGATACCGGTTTTTCCTGTGATCACATCAGCATCGCTGTCTTTTGTATCATCGCCACCCTGATCTTTAGATGAGAACTGATATTGAGCAGGTAAGCTGAAACGTACCTGATAATTTGTTCCACCTAATGCAACAGGAAGATTAGTGAATTTATAATAACCATACGCATCTGTAATTGTTGTTGACAGAACAGTACCTGCATTGTTATACAAAGTAACTGTTACACCTGCAACACCAATTTCGCTTGCATCCTGAATTCCGTTTCTGTTTGCATCGTTCCAAACTTTATCTCCGATAGAACCTATTGGAGTAAAGAAACCTGCATCGATGGTAAGGATCGATTGTCCTGCAGACAATGCAATACCTGTTACAGTACCATTGATCGGATCACTGTCAACTGCATCATCAGCACCTTGATTAGAAGGTGTAGGCACCATTCCTGAAGGCGTAACGAAAGTTACAGTATATGTACCCGGAGCCAGATTGCTGAATAAATACAAACCTGTTTTAGAATCTGTAAGTACGGATATCTGGTTACCACTCGGATAAGTCAATGTAACTGTAGCACCGCCTATACCCGGCTCACCATCATCTTGTACGCCGTTAGCATTGAAATCATTCCAAACATAATCACCAATACTGCCTGAACCTTTCAGACCGAAGTCGATATTATCTGTTGAAGCTGTTAATGGGAAACAGTTTGTACGTATTTCAGTACTTACTACATTCACACCATCGTTTTGATTATCTACAGATACATTTGTTGAAGCCACATCTGCTTTCAAATAACCTGTAGGAGTTGTAATTCCAACGATATAGTTTCCTGCAGGTACAAGATTGAATTTATAGTTACCGTTGATATCAGTTGTAGTTGTTTTATTTAAATAATTACCGCTACAATCATACAATTTAACTACTACTCCACCAATGCCGTTTTCAGTTGCAGCTTCTTGTAAACCGTTATTGTTTTTATCGTACCATACTGAATTACCTAAATCATAACATTGTTGTACATTAACCTGAACAAATGCAGTATCAGAACAACCGGTTAACATGTTATATACAATTACTCTGTAATCATATACACCCGGAGTTGTAATACTTACTGTTGGATTAGCGATATCATTGCTATTTAAACCTGTTCCGGTCCAAACATATCCTAAAGGAGCATTTGGCATTGCAAGCGGCGGTGTACCTGTTGGGTTACCACCGATTGTTACGGGAACTCCTGCACAAGTCGTTTTATTTTGACCTGCATCTGCAGTTGGGTTTTTATTTACGTTTACAAATACTACGATCTCATCAGTTCTTGTACAACCGTTTTGAGTAACTGTTAATCTGTAAGTTGTAGTTACTAACGGTGACACAGACACTGTTTTTGAATTTGCACCATTGTCAATTGATGTAGGATCGCCTGCAACAACTGTCCATGTAAAATTAGCACCTACCGGGCCATTACCTGCAATATTAGTACTTGCCCCAAGACACAGATCCTGATCCGGCCCCGCAGCAGCAAATACCGACTGAGTAATTACGATAGTTGATTTGTAAGTTACACTACAACCATTTTTATATACAACTAAAGTCACTTCATATTCACCCGGCAGATCATACACAGGAGTTGCACTTGGACCAGCAGCCGTTGCCGGTGTTGCGCCATCAAATGTCCATGCATAAGTAGCACCTGTTCCTGCACCATTTGCAAAGAACAATGCACCTTCACCTGCACAAATTGAAGCCGGACCATTTATACCTGAAATAGGTAATGCTGTCACCGTAACGTTTACGGCTGTACGACCACTTGCACCACACACACCACCAATTGTTTGTTGTACATAGTAAGTAACAGGTACTGTAATATTTGAGGTTACAAATGTTGCTGAAGTAGATAACAAGTTACCTCCTGTTGGAGCATCATACCAAGCAAAGCTTGCGCCTGTTGCACCAGTAGCAGTTAACGTTGCCGGCGTACCGTAACATACTGCAACTCCCGGAGCTGAAGGCAAACCAGGACATTGTCTATAACCTGCATCAACCGTTGTATTATTTTGGCCTGCACTTAAAGTAATACCACTTACTACGCCACCGACAGGATCACTGTCTTTCGTATCATCACCACCTTGGTTAGAAGGCGCTGCTGTATAGCCTGAAGGAGTAGTAAATGTTACACTATATCCACCCGGTGCTAAATTGCTGAACAAATATCCACCGTTTGCGTCAGTTGTTGTTGAAACTGTTGCACCGTTAGGGTAAGTTAAAGTAACAGTTACACCCGGGATACCAGCTTCGCCAGCATCTTGTACACCATTACCATTTGTATCATTCCAAACAAAATCTCCAATGCTACCAGTACCTTTTAAACCAAAGTCTAAAGTAAGGTTACCATTGTTTCCATCACCATCTGTTGTTGGCTCACTGCTTCCGATCAATGTGATCACATTGCTTCTTACTTCTGCACCAATAACAATAACACCATTGTTATCTGTATTATTATCATTGTTTGGATTTGCTGAAGTAGCAGTAGTTACACCAGCTACATATCCTACAGGAATTGTTACTCCAACAATATAATCACCAGGAGTCAATCCTACAAATCCGTAGATACCTGTAGCATCGGTTGTAGTTGTTGCCAATAATGTTGTACCGTTAGATGCATATAATTTTACGGTTGCATTTGCAATAGTCGGTTCACCTGCATCCTGAGTACCATTATTATTTTGATCATTCCATACATAGTTACCAATATTCATAATGTTGCATTGGAAACCAGCATCTATTGTTAAATTGTTTTGACCTGCATTTAATACGATACCACTTACAACACCTCCGATTGGATCGCTGTCTTTAGCATCATCAGCACCTTGGTTAGAAGGAGAAACTGTAAAGCCAACAGGAGCTGTAAATGCTACACTGTATGTACCAGGTGCCAGGTTGCTGAATAAATATCCTCCATTTGCATCAGTTGTTGTAGAAACTGTAGCAGCATTAGGATAAGTCAATGTAACCGTCACGCCTGCAATACCAGGTTCACCAGCATCCTGAATACCATTACCATTCAAATCGTTCCACACAAAATCACCAATTGAACCTGTGCCTTTTAAACCGAAGTCATACGTATTATTTGTATTACCACCAGGCTCACCGGTTGTAGTTAAAGTGATCGCATCACCTCTAACTTCTGTACCTACAATATTTTTACCGTTGTTATCATTGTCCGTATCATTATCCGGATCGCCACCATTTGTAGTACTTGGTGCGTAACCGGTTGGTATAACTACACCTACGATGTAATTACCCGGAGTTAATGAACAGAAAGAATAGTTACCGCTTGCATCAGTTGTTGTAGTTGCAATGGCAGCACCATCAACGACGTTATCGTTATTAGCATCTCTGTATAAATTTACAGTTGCACCAGCAATACCAGCTTCACCTGCATCTTTCAAACCATTATTATTCTGATCATTCCACACATTATTTCCAACACATAGTAAAGAAGACACAAAACCAGCATCGATCGTTGTGTTGTTTTGGCCTGCAGCTAATGGCACGGCTACAACACCTCCTACCGGATCACTATCTTTTGCATCATCACCAAAGTTTGAAGTAGTTGCAGCAAAACCTGAAGGAGTTGTGAAAGCAACACTATAATTACCCGGTGCTAAGTTGCTGAACAAGTATCCGCCATTTGCATCAGTTGTTGTTGAAACTGTTGCACCATTTGGATAAGTCAATGTAACTGTTGCGCCTGTAATACCCGGTTCACCTAAATCTTGTACACCATTACCATTGTAATCGTTCCATACAAAATCACCGATAGAACCTGTACCTTTTAAACCGAAGTCTAAAGTTAGGTTACCGTTAGCATCATCGCCATCAGTTGTTGGCTCACCTGAAGCAGATAAAGTAATAAAATTACTACGTACTTCACCAGCTACTGTATTGACACCATTATTATCTGTATTATCATCGTTATTAGGAGTTGATGATGTTGCTGTAGTTGAACCTGCTGCATAGCCTGCAGGAAGTACAACACCAACAATATAATTACCTGAAGCTAAGCTTGTAAATCCATAAATACCATTTGCATCAGTTGTAGTAGTAGCAATTGCTGCACCATCTGCAATATTATCACCATTGGCATCTCTGTAAAGATTTACAGTTGCACCGGCAATAGCAAGTTCGCTTGCATCTTGTGTTCCGTTATTGTTTTGATCGTTCCAAACATAGTTACCTAAGTTTAAAGACGCTAATAAGAACCCTGCATCAATTGTAAGATTGATCTGACCATCAGTTAAAGTAACACTAACGCTTCCATTAACAGGATCACTGTCTTTTGCATCGTTAGCACCAGTATTAGATGTTGTTACACTATAACCTGCAGGAGTTGTAAACGTTACCGTATAAGTACCTATGGCTAATTTATCAAACAAATAGAATCCATTTGCATCTGTAGTTGCTACAACAGTTGAAGCATCAGGCTTAGTAAGTGTTACAGTTGCACCTGCAATTCCGGCTTCACCAAAATCCTGAATACCATTACCATTTGCATCGTTCCATACAAAATCACCTATCTGTCCATCACCACAAGGAGTTTGTGTTACGATCTCTGTATTGTTTCCTGTTTTACTTGGACTAGCATGTACAGAAGCCACAACAGGGAAACCAAAACCTGCTGCACCAAACGCTGATTTTTTAACTGTTACTTCATACCATACATCAAATATCCAGTTAGGATAATTGGCATTAGGTGCATAACTTGTATTTGTAGCAGGAGAATTTGTTGTTAACACGTAACCATAGTTATTAAAGTTAACATCCATAGAAGTTCTGAAACTCAAAACATCAGATGCCAAACCAATAGTAGGGTTATTACCATCACCTCCAAAACCAAGTGTTGTATATCCTGAAGGAGCAGCTGGGCTCACAGTTGTTGCACTAATATAATCTTGTTGGAATTTTAATTTTTCAACACCATTAGCATCTCTGATAGACCATGTAAGGTTATCCGATCCTGTCAGATTACCGAAAGTGTGTCCACCTGACCAGCCAATAGCACTTGTACCATAAGTATTATCTACAAATGTTTTTGCAAATGTTGTTCTGATGGTAACTGTTTCGTCATTTACGTTTGCAGTCCATGTACTTTTTGCCCAAACAATAGAAGATGTTCCTGAGAAACAAACTTTACCGCCGTCGGGAGGAAGTATTGGGTTATACAAACCAATATCATATGTATTGTTAGTGATACCATTCGTTGGTTCGCCACCGTTAGTAAGCGTAATTGCATTACCTATAGCTTCTCCATTATATATACTGATACCATTATTATCTTCATCAGTATTATTATCCGGATCCCCACCATTGATCACGGTGATAGCTAATGGAGCTGGTATTAAAGCACCTACAATATAGTTTCCTGGTGCAAGATTTACAAAAGAATAAAAACCATTCACATCAGTCATTGTAACACCTATAAAAGCACCATCGGGAACATTATCATTGTTGTCATCTTTATATAAATGAACCGTGGTAAAAGAGATCGGATCATCTGACGGCTCATATTTACCGCTTCTGTTTTTATCTAAAAATACTCTGTTACCAAGAGAAAGATTTTTTAGAATAAACCCGAAATCGAGGTTATGGTTATTTTGACCATATTTACCTGTAGTAAATGAAATCATCGGAACACTGTTGCTATTTAAAGCTGCATCGTTATCGCTCAAATCTGTCTGACCTGCACCAACTTTATCTTTAATAGTTATACCGAAATTAGCTAACGCACCGGTTCCTAATGTAGCCCCGTTTGCCCAGCTTGCCGAACCTATTCTTAAATTATAACCTGCATTTGGATTGATTGTTACACCGTAGTCTGTTCCCGTAACATCAGTTCCAGTAGCTGAAGTGAAATAAAATTCACCACTTGCATTTGTTGTTACTGTACCAACCTGCACATCATCTGCATTACCTGCAATTCCATCAGCACCATTTGTGAATAATAAAACAGACACACCAGCAACACCAGCTTCACCAGCCTCCTGAATACCATCAGCATTTAAATCATTCCAAACACGGTTTCCAATTTCAATTGGCGGATTATCTAACATTAACTCCACATCACCCATACCGTTAGCTTTACCAAATGTTCCATCGATCAAAGTTGTACTTTGAGCTGTTGTTTCCATTTCATAATCGTTGGCGTTAGTACCATCTGTGTACCTCATTTTAGAAACACCTTGTGACCAGATATTAATCGGATCGGGTATTGATGTCATAACATCTACATCACCCGGCAATTGAGCAAGACCACCTAAGCCATTATTTATTTGGTAAGTAGAAATATTATCTTGATAATAATACTCACCGCCACCAGGTCCTTGAGCGTTTCCTGCACCTGCAGTAGTGATACCATTTGCAGTACCATTACTTTCTAAAGTCCATGTACCTGCACAATTTATTTTACCACGATATATATCACCATAAGAGAAACCACTAAATAAAAGTGTACCTGCAAGGTTATTATTTTGGTAACCAGACTGATCACCAAACCTGTCTCTGAAACCAACAATAACGCTACCTGTACCGTCAATTTCAATATCGGTAAACATTGGTTGAGGTAAACCACCTCTATAACTTGAACCGCTACCTATTGTAGCAGGTGTAAAAGCGTTTGTCCATGGTCTCCAATTTTCAAGGATACCATCAGTATTTGTACCTCTTGCATGAGAAAGAGGGAAAGTCATTAAAGCAGTTGTATTAAAGGTTAAAGCTGCAGCATCAAATGCATAAACATATGCGTTCATACTTGCATTGCTTGGTGCTGATGCAGAAGCAGCAGTTTGTCCGCTTGTAACACCACCTACATAAACTTTACCTCTATAAAATTTTACAGCAAAAGGTCTGAATTCACCTGCATTTAAACCACCACCGGAATTCGGATTAGGAATAGCATAAGAAGTAACCTGAGCAGCTGTTGGAATTACAGGAGATGCTGCATTTTGCAGATCTATTCTGTATAATTTTCTATCGTATAAATTCACTAAAAACAAATAACGTCCATCATCACTGATGTCCATTCCACCGATACCAACTTTACCGATCTGATCATAAGTAGTGGCATCTGTATTTGAAGAAGCTAAACCAGCCGGTAAACCTCTATCTGTATTACTCCTAACATTTAAAGTTGCACCTGCGGTATGATTATGTGTATAGTAAGAGGCTCCTAATGCATCTAAGCTAAAAAAGAAAGTTCCGGTTTTACCGGTTGGATCAATAATGTAAATACTTCCCGGAGCATTGGCCGGAATCGGGAATTTAGGATCGGCTCCAGGACCTAAACCAGCATGTCTTTTTACATAAGCACTTGTAAAAGCTTTTTTGAAGGGTTTGCTATAAGCAATACCCCATGTAGAACCAATTTCAGCACCTGTTGAAACTGAGGTAGGTGTTGGTGTGGTTCCGGTATTGTTATAAGCAGCCGAATACATTGCCGGCCCTCCTGCCCAACCACCAAGTACCAATGGGTTACCATTACGATATGTGTTGATCAAAAAGTTCGGGTTGGTAGTGTTTACATAATCACCCGGATTAGAAACAGCAAAATTTGCAGTTACACCTGCACCACCTGTTTTAAACTGAACGTTACTACCAAAAGTCGATCCCATTAAACCGGAAAAGTCGACCGAAGGGTCAACAAGGCAATTAGAAGGTAACACATATTCAATTCTAACTGAACTGGAGCCGACTGCTAATGTATAAGTACCATTGGCTGCGGTTACAGTTGTTGCTAATAAAGCATCTGCAGAATTGTAGGCATTTACAGTTACACCCGAAATTCCAGGTTCAATTGTAGGGGCTACAGTTTGCTGAGTACCATTTCCATTAAAATCACGGAAAATTGTACCGGTAACCTGTGCTTTGAGGGAAGAAAGGCCGGTTAATAAAATAACAACAGAAAGCAAAGCCATTTTGCTTTTTACTGTGCTGCTACTTAAAAATTTAACCAGGTCAAATCTTTTTGGCGTAGAGGAGAATCCCATCGTTTTACTATTTAGGTTTAAAGTTTGTTTCAATTTTAGGTACAAAGTCGATTTGTGGGTGTACAAACGAGCCAATGCCAAAATCTCATTAAAGAGAATAGGAAATTCGAGGGATAATTGGAGAACTAAATTGCGTATTTCTACATCATTTAGCGGTTTTTACTAGATTTACCGATTCGGAAAATACGGACTTTTCTAAGTATTATTACGAGTAAACGTATTAGTTAATACTTTATTGTGAAAACCACATAATATTTCCCAGATGGAAAAAACTACAAAACAGTTGCATGCGAAAAAAATTTTCGACATGAAGATTATTTAGTGATAAGGTTGGGCTTTGGAGGGATAATGGTGCAGGGAAAACGGATTATTCTCACCTGTTCAGAAGGCAAATGTAATATTTAAGACTAATAAATCAAAGTTTTGCAGGTTATTTTTTCTTGAGTTATATATTATATAATAACTTGTAAGTACTTAATTTTGAGCAGATAGCTTGAAATTAATAAAAAAAGCCCGTATACTTCGGTAAGAATTATACGGGTATATGAAAGGACCCAAATTACAAAAATGAATTATCTAACCATTCTCCAGCCGATATAATCAATAGAGGTTGTCCTACTGGTTGTTCCTCCTGTTTTTTCTATTTTAAAGAATAGTTTCATTGGAGCCGTTGGAATATGTGTTGTAACTGACCCAAGAAATGTTCCATCAACATAATAATCAACCTGTGTTCCGGCAGCATTAATAACTGCTTTTAACCTATACCATTGATTGGCTGTAACTGTTGTATTGGTATTATAATCTGTAGAAGTACTGGATGACCTAGTAGTCGCTACCCATTTTCCAGAGTTTGTACCATGCGTATAGGTAAAATAAATACCATTAGCAGGTGCACCGGAAGTTGTAATAACCGGATCTCCTAACCCATAATATGTAACAAAAGACTGTCCGGCAACTGAAAGATTTTCTACTCTCACTCTTACTTCAAAAACAGTTTGCTTCCCTCCTACTTTCATTTTATCTACATTATTGAAAGAACCTAAGCCGGCAATTCCAGTTGCTGATGTTCCGGTGGTTAAAACATGTATACCGGCATAATCATTACCTGCTCCACCAGCTGTGTATAATGCTGCTGTACCATCAACTTGCGATGAAGAACCTGTACCTGAAGTGACTTGCGTAAAAGCAAACTGGTTATCATTAGAACCCGAACCTGCATAAGTATCAAATACAAAATCCTCAAAATTATCCTGTGTAAATGCAGTAACATTTGACGGTGTTGTACTTACAAAATCGGCTATAGATCTTTTTCTGATCATACCTGTTGATCCATCAATTGTTAAAAGACTATCTGTAGATGATCCTGTTGGTATTGCACTCAATATAACCGGACTACTTGCTGTAAGCGTATCCGAAAATGTTTTTTTACCTGCAATAGTTTGTGCCGAAGTAGTTATCAATCCTCGTGCTGTTGCTGATGCACTGGGAATATTAAATGTATGTGTACTTCCACTTGACGAAATCGCAAAATCTGTTCCGCTTGTACCAACTGCATAGGTTTGTGTTGCATTTGATATTCCGTTCAGTGAGCTTAAAAAATTTCTTGGATTAGATGAATAAGGATAATAACCACCGGCTGTACTATCAACTTTTCGAATATACTTGTTTGATAGAGTAGCCGTATCAATTAAAAGTGTACCCGTTGTTGTAATAGGACCACCACTTAAACCATAACCTGTTGCTATACTTGTTAAATAACTTAATGGCGACCAACTCGGCGTGCCGGACGTTCCGGTATTTACTTTAATTGCATTATCTGTAGTATTAAATAATATTAACCCTGAAGCAGGAAGAGGCACAGCATTTTGTTCTGTTGTTGTCATCCTGGGAATCAGCAATCCTTTTGTAGTGCTGCTTATATCAAGCATTGCACTTGTATCGGGCTGATTACCTGTAGCGTTAATAGCAATATTCTGTGAGAAAACAGGAGAAACGAATATCGTACTTACACATAATATTGCTGCAAGAAAAACTATTTTCTTGACACCAATGTAAAATTGGTTGTTGAGGGTAAGTGGGTTTTTCATGGTAGATTTGTTTCAAATAATGTAAAGCAATACACTTTACACTTTATAATAAAACGTAAATCAATCACCATTATTGTATTATCCCTAAGTAATAACCCTATCTAATTGTATTTCAATTAATTAAAAAACATCATTTATTGAACTCATTAGCGAAATTTATTGAATTTATTGTTTAACCAACTTATATCTGTAAGCTGCATTATCGCTTAAATCAACTATTTCAAGAATATATGTACCTGCTTGCAAATTAGACAGATTACCAACTACTAAGTGATTGTTTCCACTATTTATTTTTCCGGTCATTGATCTTATTGCCTTTCCTGAAATATCGATCATTCGTATTGTAATTTTATTACTATTCTGACTTTGGAAGTTGATATCGATTCTATCGGTAAAAGGATTCGGATAAGCATTGACAATGCCTATTGTTACTCCAACTTTTACAGCAATTGAATTACTATAAGAGAATGTTCCGTTGATATCAACCGATTTCAAGCGATAATAATTTACACCTGAACTTGGTGAAGTATGTGCGTACGAATAAGAACTTTTTTCATTTGATGTACCGCTAATGGTTGCGATCTTAGTGAAAGTATATCCGTCAGAAGAGTATTCTATTTCAAACTGCTTAAAGCCTTGTTCTGTTGTTGCTATCCATGAAAGCTGCACTTCTGAGTTTTTATTAACACCGTTAAGATCCAAAATTTTAACAGGTAAAACTGTAGCTATTGTATAGATACCAGCATCAATATCTGATTTGAATTTATCCCCCGGAGTCAATGTGATATATCCGGTAGTACCTGTTGATGTATTCGGATCGCTATCTGTATTCGCATCACCACCTGCACGTTCAGGAGAGAACTTGTGAGTTATTGGCAAAGTAAATCTCACCTGATAAGCAGAACCTCCTAATGCAACCGGCACATTTGTAAATGTAAAATTACCTGACGCATCTGTTACAGTTGTAGCGATAACTGAACCCGAAATATTAAGTAATGAAACTGTTATTCCTGCCGCACCAGCTTCGCTTCCTTCCTGAATTCCATTTTTATTTGCATCAATCCAAACTTTATCACCTATTGAACCAAATGGCGCATAGAAACCGGCATCAATATTACTTATTGATTGAGTGGCCGATAAAGCGATATTACTTACTACTCCATTAACCGGATCACTATCTAAAGCATTGTCACCACCCTGAGCAGATAAAGTAGGTGCTAATCCGGCCGGTGTAACAAATGTTAAGCTGTAAGTACCGGGAGCTAAATTGCTGAATAGATACATACCGGTTTTAGCATCGGTTAATACTGAAATTGTTGAACCACTAGGATAAGTCAAAGTTACTGTAGCCCCCCCAATACCCGGTTCACCATCATCTTGAATACCGTTACCGTTGAAATCATTCCATACTAGATCACCAATACTACCCAAGCCTTTTAGCCCAAAATCTATATTGTCATTTGAACCGTTGATAGTAAAACAATTTGTTTGTATTTCGCTGCCAACAATATTTACGCCATCATTTTGGTCATCAACATTTGCATTTGTTGATCCTGCATCACTTTTTGCATAATCCGAAGTAGTTGTAATGCCTACCACATAATTGCCGGCCGACACATTATTAAATTGATAATTACCATTTGCATCCGTTGTTGTTGTTTGATTCAAATATGTACCACTGCAATCATATAATTTTACTGTTATACCACTAACACCTATTTCATTAGCATCCTTAATGCCATTATTATTTTTATCATACCAAACGGAATTACCTATACTACTGCAATAATTAACGGTTAAGTGTAAAGTATCTACTGATGCACAACCTACCCCATTTGTATAGTTGTAAGTATAATCGCCGCTTGTTGTATAATCTGTACCATGCCAATTATATGTATCACAAACAACTTGTGTTGTTACATTATGAGTGCCATGTTTAATGATCAAATGCAAAGTATCTACTGAAGCACAGCCTACCCCATTTGTATAACTGTAAGTGTAATCGCCGCTTGTTGTATATTCTGTACCATGCCAGTTATAAGTTTCACAAGCAACTTGTGTTGTTGCATTGTGTGTACCATAGTTTACTGTTAAATGTAAAGTATCTACTGATGCACAACCTGCACCGTTGGTATAACTGTAAGTGTAATCTCCACTTGTTGTATAATCTGTACCATGCCAGTTATAAGTTTCACAAGCAACTTGTGTTGTTGTATTGTGTGTACCGTAGTTTACTGTTAAATGTAAAGTATCTACTGATGCACAACCTGCACCGTTGGTATAGCTGTAAGTATAATCTCCACTTGTTGTATAATCTGTACCATGCCAGTTATAAGTTTCACAAGCAACTTGTGTTGAGGCATTGTGTGTACCGTAGTTTACTGTTAAATGTAAAGTATCTACTGATGCACAACCTGCACCGTTG
>NZ_JBODJB010000001.1:2749386-2872368 GCF_050611725.1 Ferruginibacter sp. SUN002
CTTGTTGTATAATCTGTACCATGCCAGTTATAAGTTTCACAAGCAACTTGTGTTGAGGCATTGTGTGTACCGTAGTTTACTGTTAAATGTAAAGTATCTACTGATGCACAACCTGCACCGTTGGTATAGCTGTAAGTGTAATCGCCGCTTGTTGTATAATCTGTACCATGCCAGTTGTAAGTTTCACATGCAACCTGTGTTGTTGCATTGTGTGTACCATAGTTTACTGTTAAATGTAAAGTATCTACTGATGCACAACCTGCACCGTTGGTATAGCTGTAAGTGTAATCTCCGCTTGTTGTATAATCTGTACCATGCCAGTTGTAAGTTTCACATGCAACTTGTGTTGATGCATTGTGAGTACCGTAGTTTACTGTTAAATGTAAAGTATCTACTGATGCACAACCTGCACCGTTGGTATAGCTGTAAGTGTAATCGCCGCTTGTTGTATAATCTGTACCATGCCAGTTGTAAGTTTCACATGCAACCTGTGTTGTTGCATTGTGTGTACCATAGTTTACTGTTAAATGTAAAGTATCTACTGATGCACAACCTGCACCGTTGGTATAACTGTAAGTGTAATCTCCGCTTGTTGTATAATCTGTACCATGCCAGTTGTAAGTTTCACATGCAACTTGTGTTGAGGCATTGTGTGTACCGTAGTTTACTGTTAAATGTAAAGTATCTACTGATGCACAACCTGCACCATTGGTATAACTGTAAGTGTAATCACCACTAGTTGTATAATCTGTACCATGCCAGTTGTAAGTTTCACATGCAACTTGTGTTGAGGCATTGTGTGTACCATAGTTTACTGTTAAATGTAAAGTATCTGTAGACGGGCAACCTGTTCCACTTAAATAATTATAAATATAAGTTCCACTTGTTGTGTAATCCACCCCATGCCAGTTATATATTTCACATGCAGTTTGTACTGAAGAAGTGTGAATACCAATACAAACAAACCCTGCGTCATTAAATGTGTTTACCTGACCTGCAGTTAATAGGATCCCACTTACTACACCCCCTATCGGGTCACTATCTTTTGTGTCGTCGCTACCAATATTTGAAGATGCAGCAGTAAAACCTGAAGGCGTAGTAAATGTAAGCGTATATGTGCCGGGTGCTAAATTATTAAAAGCATACAATCCATTTGCATCGGTAGTTAAGTTAACCGTTACAGCATTAGGATAGGTCAGCACAACATTTACCCCGGCTAGTCCTTGTTCTCCTGAATCCTGAAGACCATTAGCATTAAAATCGTCCCAAACCCTATCTCCAATTGAACCTGTACCTTTTAGTGCAAAGCCTAAAGTAAGATTACCGTTTGAACCATCTCCGTCTGTTGTTGGCTCACCACCCGCTGTTAATGCTATAGAGTTACTTCTCAATTCACCTGTTAATGTTGTTACGCCATTATTATCCGAATTATTATCATTATTAGGATTAGAACTTGTCGCTGTAGTTGTACCTGCTGCATATCCGGCAGGTATTACAACACCTACTATATAGTTACCGGGAGTTAAACCCGTAAAAGAATAAACTCCACCGACATTTGTAGTTGTAGTTGAAACAGCTACACCATCAGGAATATTATCACCATTTGCATCATTATACAAATTGACATTAGCTCCATTTATAAATGGCTCTCCGCTATCCTGAATTCCATTATTATTCTGATCATCCCAAACAAATTTACCCAAGCTTAAATTAGTAGATTTGAAACCGGCATCTATTGTTAAATTATTCTGACCGGAAGTTAAAACGATTCCACTAACGGTACCGCCTATCGGATCACTATCTTTTGCATCATCGGAACCAACATTGGCAGTTGTTGCAACATAACCCGAAGGAGTTGTGAAGCTTATGCTATATGTTCCATGTTTTACATTTGTAAATGTATATTTACCACTTGCATCAGTTGTTGCATTAACAGTTGTACCATTTTGACGAGTCAATGTTACGCTTACCCCTGAAATACCCGGCTCTCCCGGATCCTGAATAGCATTACCATTTTGGTCATCCCATACTAAATCACCAATGGTACCGTAAGATATCGGGTTTACTCTTACTACTCTGCTAAAGAAATTTATTCTGCCACAGGCATCAGTTACAGTAACCCGAATGATACAATCTGTTGCAACAGTAACGGTTGGCGCAATAAATTGAGTAGACAATGCATTAGGATTTACAAAACTACCGCCATTAGTACTCGTCCATGTAATTGAATAATTTGGTGTACCACCCGTAACACTTACACTTACATTAATTGTATCACCAGTTTCTAATGAATCAGAAACTGAAAAATTATAAAGTTCCGGTCTTCTTTCGATACCGGCATTTAATAAGAAGTTGCCATAAATTCTTGCTGCTGCTACATTCTCTGCAACTGTACCACCTGCTATAGAATGAGACGCTTCATACATAACCATACCATATGTAGAATTTCCAAATCCTCTCCCATAAACAAGAGCTGCCGCAGGACCAGGTGCATAAGTTCCGTTTGTTACCTGAGGATGATCGATGTCATAAATCCCAATTTTTGTTGTTGATCTCCACCCTTGGCTATATGGAATATATATTTGTTCAGAACCATTTTGTAATGCACCATCTAGTGTTCCAACAAACTGCATAAACGGATCTGATGCGATCAAAGGATTAAAAAGGCCTTGTGATGTACTATAGTTATATGGCGGCGTCCCATCTGAGTGACTACCCCACGGAACCAACCCTGCATTACTTAAAAAATTCATGTCAGGATTACCATCTCCGTTAATATCTACTAAAGACTCGAGGGCACTTGCAGAGTGACATGCAGCCCATAAATGTCCTCCATTTGTAACAAAACTTTTTAGCGTTTGTGCATAACCGCTAGCCAATGTCCAGCTTTGAGGGTCAGCATGAGGCATTGCATAAATATCATCGCAATTCACCAGATCAGCGGGTGTACCTAAACGATAAGAAGAATCAGGAACACCTGCATTGATATAAAAAGCATCTCGTATTTTAGCTCCATTTTGCAGATCAAGTACTGCATTAGGGAACGAAGTAATATAATTGTAAATTGGTGCAGTAAATGCAGGTTGGTTAAAATTTACTGTTAGCCCGGGATATGCTGAAACCCAAGTATTTATAATAGTTTGAACTGTTGATACATATTCTGCAGGAACTATAAAAGCACCTCCTTTATAAGATGTACCGGAAACTGTAAAATCAGTCTGATCAACCTTATTTGCTGCGTCTACAAAAGTCTTATTAGGATTAACCGACCAATAAACCGGTATTTTATAAGTACGAACCAATTGATAAACCAAACCGTAAGGGCGCAACCCGTTATTATATGTTTGTGGAGTTACACCCATATTAATAATGCAGGCACCTGCTGCAAAATTTTTATATCCTGCAACCGTTATCGAACTTGAATTATTTGTTGTATTTGCATCTAATTCTGAGGAGCTTGTAATTGTTGCAGTATTAACCAATGTTTTTGCGACTTCAAAATTTGTAGTTATTATTAGAGTTGCACTAGCTCCATTCGCAAGACTTATACCTGTCCAGTTTCCTGTTGCACTTGAATAGGCTCCATTAGAAGTAGTGGCCGAAACAAATCTTAAACCCACAGGTAAAGCATCAGATACTGTTACATTGCTAACTGCGTTCGGACCATTATTAGTTACTGTAATTGTATAACTAAATGATTCGCCTTCAACAGGTGCAGCATTACTTGAAGTAGTTGATACTTGCAAATCGGCTCCGCTAACCTGAAAGGATACTCTGCTCGTATCATTTGAAGTATTATTACCACTTTGAGAAGTTGATATATTAGCCGTACTGGATACCAAATATCCTGCTGTATTATTATTTACTGTTGCGTTGATTGTAAGTACTGCTGTATTGCTACCAGTAGTTGCAGAAAGAGTTGAATTGCCAAAGCTCCATAAACCTGTAGTAGAATTATAACTACCAAGTGTAGCCGAAGATGAAACAAAACTTACCAGAGCAGGCAAAATATCTGATACAGAAAAAGCGGCTGCAGCATATGGACCATTATTAGTAACAGTAACAGTATAAACTACTGCATCTCCTTCTGATCGTATTGAGTTACTTACTGAATTAGTAATTGAAAGATCGGTACTTCCTATAATAACCATCGCACTGTCTGAATTGTTGGAAGTATACGAATCCGGTTGAGAAGCATATGTAACACTTGCTGTGTTAGTTATTGCCGACCCCAATGTTCCTGTATTAACTGTAGCATTAATTGTCAGCGTTCTTGTTTCATTTAATGCAAGATCTAAGTTGGTACCGCCCCATATATGTGTTGCAGGATTGTATGAACTTTCTGTTGCAGATGAAGAAACATAAGTTAAACCCGCCGGTAGTATATCCTGAATCTGAACATCATTTGATGCAAGCGGACCATTATTGGTTACTGTAACCGTATAAACTATAGTGTTACCTGGTACAGCAGATGTTACATTTGCTTGTTTTGTAATTCTAAGATCTGCTCCATCTACTGTTAAACTTGCTGATGCTGAATTATTTGTTGTAATATCATCATGCTGATTAAAACTATAAATAGCAGCAGTATTAGTTATTACTTGTGCTGCCGTACCGGTGTTTACAGTTGCATCTATAGTAAGTGAAACGTTAGCACCACTATTCAACTGGCTTGCAAATGTCCAAAGCTTTGTTGCCGGATTATAACTTCCGTTGGTTGTAGATGAAGTAACATACGTTAACCCTGCCGGTAGTGTATCTGTAACCTTTATTCCCGATGCAAATGAAGGGCCGTTATTTTTTACATTGATCGTATAACGAATTGTATTTCCGATTGCCGGGCTGGTATTGTTGACAGTCTTTGTAAGTTGCAGATCAGCTGAATTAACTGTAAAATCTACCGAGGCATAATCATTTGAACTGAGCACATCTGTTTGATTAACCGAATATAAAGAGGCTGAATTACTTACTGTTTGACCGGATGTAAAACTATTTACCGTTACATTTATAGTAAGTGTTTTGACAGCCGATTTATTAATTGAACCAACGTTCCATAAACCTGTATTTACATCGTAAGTACCTTGTGTAGCTGAGGCTGAAACGAATGTTATCCCTCCCGGTAAAATATCTTTAATTACTACATTGCTTGCATTTGCCGGTCCGTTATTCGATGCGGTTACTGTGTAGCTGATAGATTGATTTTCATTAGGTGTAAGATCACTTACTGTTTTCGCTACTGTAATATCAACATTTTGTGAAAATGCAAATACAGAATTAAGTAAAAACAAAAGAGTAAAAATTACAACAAGCTTTAATTCATTGGAGAATGAAAGTTGTTTTACCGTTGGGTAGATAGAGGTTTGTTTCATTTCAAAAGGATTGAATTAAATTTTAATTCGGCTTTTCGGAACTTTTCAACTCCGTGTAAGATATTGGTTTTTAATGCACCTGTTTAAGCATAATATATTCGCTGAAATACATTGTACTTAAATTAAAGATCATATTTCGCCGATGCCAAACGAAATAACTAATACCCAAAAGGTAGATTTCGGAACTATTCCCAGACTGATGGGTCAAGGAATCAACTGTGTAAGAAATAGCATTAACACCAGTGAATAAGGATAAGGGATAGTGTTAATTCTAAGTAATATAACGTTAAAGAATGTGCTTTATTGCCCCATTTTTTCTTTAGCCAATTTAAGCGCAAAAGCCAATTGCTGCTCCATGGTTAGCGATGTATTGTCCAATTCAATAGCATCTTCAGCCTTTTTGAGAGGGCTGATTTCCCTATTTGAGTCTATATAATCCCTCATTTCAAGATTTTTCTTCACCTCTTCAAAGGTCACATTAGGGTTTTTCTCTACCATTTCTTTGAATCGCCGCTCCACCCGGGTGGTGATGTCTGCGGTCATAAATATTTTAAATTCAGCGTTTGGAAAAACTGTCGTCCCAATATCCCTTCCGTCCATCACAATCCCTTTCTTCTCTCCCATTTTTTGCTGTTGAGCCACGGCAAAATCCCTTACTTCCTTAATTGTAGCCACTTCGCTTACCTTTTCGGCAACAACAAGGTCACGAATCAAATATTCAACATTTTCGTCATTTAACAATATCTCCGATTGACGGGAATTTTCATTATACTCAAAATCTATGACGATTGATTTTAATGCAGCGGTAACCGCCAGTTTATCCGACCAATTGATATGATTTCGTAAAAAAAACAATGTGATAGCACGATACATTGCACCGCTATCTATATATACGTAGCCTAATTTCTTAGCCAGTTGTTTGGCCAAGGTACTTTTTCCGCAAGATGACCATCCGTCAATTGTTATAATTATCTTCTTCATTGCCGTACAAAAGTCATCTAAATATTTCAAGATTCAAAACAAAAAAGGCCATTTCTCCTGATGAGAAATGGCCTTTTAGTATTATTTGAAAAGACTAGGCTTCTTCCGATTTAGCTTCTTTCTTTTTATCGCCGGCTTTTAAAGTGAAATGTATTTTTTCCTTTTCTTTATCTAGATCGGCAATTAACACATCCCCTTCTTTAACCTGCATATTCAGTATCTCTTCAGCTAATGGATCTTCCAAGTATTTTTGAATAGCCCTGTGTAAAGGTCTTGCACCAAATTGAGAATCGTATCCCTTTTCTGCTATAAAGTCTTTCGCTTCAGGCGTTAACTCCATACTGAATCCAAGGTTCACCAAACGCTTCATTACTCCTTTCATCAGAATATCGATGATCTCAAAGATGTTTTCTTTATTAAGCGAATTAAAGATGATCACATCATCGATCCTATTCAAAAACTCTGGACTGAATGTACGTTTCAATGCTTTTTCAATAACAGCCTTATTATTTTCATCAGCATTTTGTACTCTGGCGGCAGTAGCAAATCCTACACCTTCCCCAAAGTCTTTCAACTGACGAACACCAATATTTGATGTCATAATGATCAGCGTATTTTTAAAATCGACTTTTCTACCCAAACCATCTGTCAACTGACCGTCATCCAATACCTGTAATAAAATATTGTAAATATCCGGATGAGCTTTCTCAATTTCATCCAATAAGATAACGCTGTATGGTTTACGTCTAACCCTTTCCGTTAGCTGACCTCCTTCTTCATATCCAACATAGCCCGGAGGCGCTCCGATCAAGCGACTCACGGTGAATTTTTCCATGTACTCACTCATGTCTATACGGATCAGGGCATCTTCATTATCGAACATATGCCTTGCTAATGACCTTGCCAACTCCGTTTTACCTACACCCGTAGGACCAAGGAATATAAATGTACCAACCGGCTTTTTAGGATCTTTCAACCCTACTCGGTTACGTTGAATAGCTTTTACAACTTTTGAAATCGCTTCTTCCTGTCCGATCACAGCTCCTTTCAGATCATCTGCCATGCGGCGTAATTTTTCTGTTTCAGCCTGTACCATTCTTTTCACAGGAATACCTGTCATCATACTGATCACTTCAGCTATATCTTCTTCTTCTATCGGGAAGCGTTTATTCTTACTTTCTTCTTCCCAATCAGATTTTGCTTTTTCCAACTCTTCCTGTAAACGTTTTTCATTATCTCTCAATGAGGCAGCTTCTTCAAAACGCTGACTTTTTACAACCTTGTTTTTTTCTAATTTAATATCCTCGATCTTTTTCTCCAATTCAATTACTTCTTCAGGAACATTAATATTCTTGATATGTTTTCTTGCACCAACTTCATCCATTACATCAATGGCTTTATCAGGCAGTAAACGATCCGTCATATAACGTTCGCTTAATTTCACACAAGCATCAATTGCTTGTTCGCTATACGTTACATTGTGATAATCTTCGTATTTGCTTTTGATGTTGGTTAAAATTTGAATTGTTTCATCAACAGAAGGTTGTTCTACAATTACTTTTTGAAAACGCCTGTCTAACGCCCCATCTTTTTCAATATGCATACGATACTCATCTAATGTAGATGCTCCGATACATTGCAATTCGCCACGAGCCAATGCAGGTTTGAAAATATTGCTTGCATCTAAAGAACCGCTTGCTCCACCGGCTCCGACAATTGTATGTATTTCATCAATGAACAAAATAACATCTCTGTTCTTTTCCAGTTCATTCATGATGGCCTTCATTCTTTCTTCAAACTGACCACGGTATTTTGTACCGGCAACCAAAGCTGCCAGATCTAGTGATACAACTCTTTTATCAAATAGAACTCTTGATACTTTTCTTTGAACAATTCTCAAAGCAAGTCCTTCAACAATTGCTGTTTTACCCACACCCGGCTCGCCAATTAAAATTGGATTGTTCTTTTTACGACGAGATAAGATCTGCGAAACTCTTTCAATTTCGTTTTCTCTACCAACGATCGGATCTAATGAATTGCTTTCTGCCAAACGGGTAATGTCTCTACCGAAATTATCCAACACCGGCGTTTTTGTTTTTGGAGCGTTTGCTGCTCCTCCCTTTTGAGCTCTTTGTTGCTGACCGTATTGTTTTCTTTCTTCATCAAAATCATCGTCATTTTCCTCAGAGAATTCTGCCGCTGGCGGGTTACTTGTTACAAAGCCGAGTTCATTTTTGAAAATATCATAGTCCACATCAAACTGATTTAAAATTTGTGTAGCAATATTTTCTTTATTTTTTAAAATGGATAACATTAAGTGCTCACTTTCAACCGTAGCACTTTTATGCGCCTTAGCTTCGAGAACAGTAATGCGAATAACTTTTTCCGCTTGTTTGGTTAGCGGCAATGAATTAATGTTAGCAATATTTTTTCCGGTTTTATCCTTTACTGCTACTTCAATTTCTTTACGGAGTTCGTAGAGGTCAACGTTTAGTGATTTTAATATTTTGATTGCAGTATTTTCACCGTCACGAATCAAACCCAATACCAAATGCTCTGTGCCGATAAAATCATTACCCAATCTTAGCGCCTCTTCTCTGCTGTAAGAAATGATCTCTTTTACTTGTGCTGAAAAATTGTTGTCCATGCTGTATTGAATTTAAGTTGTACAATAATAACGATTATTTCGAAGATATAGTTTGCTGCTTTATTGAAATGTTAATATGTTAAAAAGTTAAGAACAGCGTTGATAAGTTTTTGAAGGATGGGGCTGATTTTGAGATGGTTAATCTTTAATTTTCAGTAGATTCCTTTTATACATTAGCAAATTTTCCTTTACTTTACAAACAACAATAATCGAAACATCAATTAATGAATATCAAAACAGATACCAAAGAAAAATTTACTGTTATTACGCCGCAAGAAGCAACTATCTCTGCTAATATGACAGAGGAATTGAGCAATATGTTGCTTTCATACCTCCAAAAAGACATTCCCCATATTGTTTTGAATATGAATGAAGTAAAGAGTATTGATAAATCCGCCGCAGAACAAATAACGATGTTGCAACAACAATTTTACGAGAACAACCGATCTTTTGTTATTTGTGCGTTAACGCCTGACGTAGAGGCATTGTTGGATGAACTTGAACTATTGGAAGTAATGAATGTTACTCCAACAGAAAGTGAGGCCTGGGATATTTTGCAAATGGAAGAAATAGAGAGAGAACTTTTTTCTGATGAGGAGAACAATTAGTTAGGTTTTGGTTTAGGAGTTTAGTGTTTAGAAATTAGCAATACCCTTAAAAACAAAAAAAATAATGTTAGCACTTACGATACTTGGCAATAATTCTGCGGTTCCTGCTTTTGACAGGCATCCGACTGCACAGGTATTGCATACACAAGAAGATGGGTATCTGATCGACTGCGGAGAGGGCACACAGATACAAATGTCGAAGTACAAGATCCGCAGAAATAAGATCAACCATATTTTTATTTCACACTTGCATGGCGATCATTATTTTGGCTTGATAGCATTACTTAGCAGCATGAACCTTGCAGGACGTACACAGGAATTACATCTTTACGGACCGCCTGCTTTAGAAGATATTATTAAACTACAAATGCAAGTTGCCAACAATGTTTTTTCTTATCCGTTTTATTTTCATCCAATAATCGGCGCAGGAGAAATAATGAATAACAACAAACTAACGGTTACATGCTTTCCTGTAAAACACAGAATTGAATGCTGGGGATTTTTATTCAGAGAAAAAAAGAATCCGAGAAAGATAGATCCTGAAAGAGCAAGATCATATGAGATACCAACAAGTTACTATGATAAACTTCAGCAAGGATTCGATTATACAACCAAAAAAGGAACGATCATTCCTAACAGTGAAGTTACCGTTGCTGCATCAGCACCTAAAAGCTATGCTTACTGTGCAGATACAAAATACGATGAAAGTCTTGCTGAAATAGTTAAGCATGTTGATCTGCTATATCACGAAAGCACTTATTTAAAGGCGCACGAAGATAAGGCTGCCATGTATTTTCACAGTACTACCACCCAAGCTGCAGCCGTTGCAAAACTGGCAGGTGTAAAAAAATTATTACTTGGCCATTTTTCCTCTAAGTACGAAAGCCTCGATGATTTTTTAAGCGAAGCGAAAGAAGTTTTTGATGATACCGAATTGGCAATTGAGGGTGTGAGTTATAAATTGTAGAATGACCTCTGACGACAGGCTACAGGCAATATCACTCTTCCGGTTTTATAATATTATTAAACCCATCAGCCATGATCCATTTATAAAATTCAGGAAACCATTTACGCCAAGCTGCTTCATTGTGTTTACCCTCAGGATCGATAACCGAATAGATCATTACAGAAGATTTTGCGGCAATATCCTCTTTAATATTGTTCATCAATTTCAGATCATCATCTCCTTCTTGTTCTCCCATATAGAAAAACATTTTTCCCGAAACTTTATTTCCAATCGAATCAGTTAAATTATTTATTGCCGGCGCAGTCCAAAATGCAGGAGAAAAAACACCGGCTTTTCCAAAAACATTGGGATGTTTTAACATTGCATAGTAAGAGATAAGCGCTCCCATAGAACTGCCTGCAACAATAGTATTTTCTTTGCCCGATAGTGTTCTGTATTGTTTATCGATAAACGGCTTTAATGTTTGAATCAGAAAATCAATATAGAGATCGCCTTCTGCACCAAATGTAGTTTCTATATTGATACCCTTGTACGTAAATTCATACGGATTGTATTCACTCATTCTATTAGCTCCATCATTATCTATACCAATAACAATACATGCAGGGTTACCATTGGCCTGCAATGTATCTAAACATTCGTCAACTCCCCATTCTCCATAACCGGAAGTCAATGCATCAAAAAGATTTTGTCCGTCATGCATATACAATACAGGATAGCGTTTATGCGTAAACGTATAATCCTTCGGTAAATAGATCCATATCCTTCTTTTTCGGTTCAATTGAGGAATAAAAAAAGCTGTATCTAAAATTCTTACATTAGTGGATGCTGTATGTTTTCTGTATGCATCTTTCCAGTCCTTTATTTCATACCCCCAAAAAACATCACTCCGGGTTTTTATACGATGATTTTCAATATCCGCACCTCCTTTGTCGCACTCTACACTCTCCCAACTTCCTTTGGTAAACTTAAATTCCAAGTCGGTTCCTTTATCGAAATAACACACCAACGAAATCTTTCCATTGGGTGCTTTTGTGAATTTATACCTGTCATCCTTAGGGTTCCATCCGTTTGCATTCGAGGCCATGTAATATTCTGAACTATCACCACCAAGCGGATCGGTTATAACAAATATGCATGTGTCTTTCTGTGCAAAACAAAAAAAGCTTGCTGATGAGAGCAAGCTTGATATTAATATGTTTTTAAAGAATTTCAATCATCTATTTTTTTTAGATATTCTTTTATCTTTTTATGTAATCCTTCGCTAACAGGAACTACAGGCAAACGTAGTTTATTTTTTATTAATCCCAATTCAAATAAGAATGCTTTTACACCGGCAGGGTTGTTTTCTGCAAATAATAAATTATATGCATCTACCAACGGGTTATTTAAATTTCTTGCAGAAGCAAAATCATTGTTCAAGCAGAATCTAACCATTTGGGAAAATGCTGCAGGGAAACAGTTTGCTGCCACACTTATAACACCATCAATACCACAAGCCATTTCAGGCAATACCAGATCATCATCGCCGCTGACTACAAGAAAATCCTGTGGCCTGTCTCTCAATATCTGAATAACCTGAGCTACATTATTACTAGCTTCCTTAATACCAATGATATTTTTTTCAGCAGCCAAACGAATGGTTGTTTCGGCTTCCATATTCCGTCCTGTTCTACCCGGCACATTGTATAGAATAATTGGTTTAGGCGAAGCCGCAGCAATTGCTTTGTAATGCTGATAAATTCCTTCCTGTGAAGGCTTATTGTAATAAGGACTTGCGCTCAATACGGCCACAGCCTTATCTAATGGAAAAGATTTCACCGTATCAATTACATCCTGTGTGCTGTTGCCACCAATGCCAACAACAACAGGTACCCTACCATTCACTCGTTCGAAAGTAAAATTTGCAATATCAAGCTTTTCCTGTTTCGATAAAGTTGGCGTTTCGCCGGTAGTGCCAAGACTTACCAGATAATCTACTCCATTCTCGATATCAAAATCGATCACTTTACCCAAGGCATCAAAATCTACTGCTAAATCTTCAGTAAATGGCGTAACCAACGCTACACCTGTGCCTTTTAACTGTTCTCTAAAACTCATTGTATTGCAATTTTTTGCGAAGGTATCATTAACCTGCGAATTGGTAAAAGAAAAATCCCTCAAATTTTGAGGGATTTTATAAGTTATCATCTGGGAAAATTAATTTTTGTAGACCCAATCTTCGGAAGAACTGTGTTTTATAATTTTCGATTGACTGATATAGTTTTTATTGGGACTGTAGATGAACAAACAGGTTCCATTTTTAATTTTGTCGATAATTGGTTTATGTAATTTTTCTGCAACTGCAGGACAACCAAAGCTGCGGCCGATATACCCATGTGTACGAATCATACCTTCACTTACGTAAGCAGCACCATGCATTACAATATCCCTTTCGTATGCTTTGTCATTGATCCCTTTTTCAAGTCCATGCAAACGCATCGAATAACCATTTTTTCCAATATAAGTAGTTGATGTTTGATAAAACCCAAGGCTGCTTTTATTGCTTTCCGGTATATTTGAAAACTGATTAGCAAAGGCAGTTCCGGAATTTACTCCGTGTGCTACATATGTATTAAAAAGAATTTTGAAGTTTTTAAGATCGATCACATATAACCTTTTTTGAGAAGATGGTTTACTGAAATCTACAATTGATATGATACGATCGTTGGACAGTTTACCAACTTCTTTCATGTAATTGAGGCCATTAACGGCATAATCGAACACCTGGCGAGCAAGCCCTATTGAACTTAACTTGAGGCTATCATAAATATTTGCCTCCGCTGAATTAACGGTAACCTTTTTGGTAACAGCTGAATTTAAAGCAGGCACTGTCTCAATTTTAAATGGAGATCTTGTTTTAGCAAATACAAATGGTAAATGCAGCGCAAATATTAAAATAGACGTAAAAAAGACGTACACTCTTTTTAAACCAAACAACTTCATGGAACATTGAATTTTTGAAAACAATAAACTATTAACGTGTAGTAGTGATATCTATATTGTATGGTTTAAATAAAAAAGACAAAAATTGCGCCAAAACAAAAGCCCTTTACGTATAATTACTGTAAGGGGCTTCGGATTGGGGTGCAAAAGTACGTAAATGCACCCTGTGAGCAAGTTTGATTAGGTTCTTTATAATAGTTTTAACAACTTTTTTAGATGGATTTATTGGTTTACAACGGCTTATAAAAAGCCGCCGAAGTGTTTTCAACTCCGGCAGCCCGGTTCTTCACATCTGAACTCCTAAAAACCAGGTACAGATTGTATTTTCAGAAAATGTCCAATTAAATTTACTTTTAAAGACCCTAGTCAATAAGTAAACAAATATTATACACGCTTGTAAGTCTTTATTAATTAATCGATTAAATACTCAAAAGACAGTAGATAGAAAAGTGAATTACATACGATGGTTGGAAATATATTACCCCCAAAATACAAACAAAAAAGGTTAAATGCAATAGACATATGTTCGCTCTACCAATTTTCGTAAAAAAATGTTAAATATGGCCCTTTTTTTGCTACCTTTAAGAGCCATATTTTGTACTTATCCTAAACCTTTCGAAATGCTTCCATTGAAATCCGCATATCTATGCATTAAGCTGTAACTCAATAATCCACACTTATTGATGACTCATACTTCTACCAGACAACCCAGGGGGTCGCATGTACCCTCCAGTCATAGGTGTACCTATGCTAAAGGGAAGGCTTGTAGCCTGTTGTCAACATTAGTAAAAACCAGCTACAGCAAAATATTTTTTATCCTTCTGCTTTGTTCGATTTTATCAACTACAAAATTAACTGCACAGTTTTGTCAGACATGGTCACTTGCTGCGGATACAACACAAACTGCTAATAGTGGTGCATCTACCAGCAATAATGGAGAAATAAAGGGGCCCGGAATGAATACACCGAGTTATACAAACTCGGGAGGTTTTAGTTGGCAAAGATTTGCTAGTCCTGCTACTTACTGGCCTAAAGTTGTTAATACAGCCGATGGCCTTTATCTGGAATTTCCTGTAACTGCATCGTCTGGAAATAACCTTACTATAAACAGTATCACTTTCTCTACGTTTATGAGTAATAGCTCAGGGTCGCTTATTTTCAGTTTATACGATGGTACCACTCCAACAGGTGTAACCACTACAATATCTTCGGGCAGTTCTGCTTCTCCGGATAATGTAAGTTTGACCGGCCTATCCATTTCTGTTCCAAGCGGAACAACCAAATCGATCAGACTATACATAACGTCTTCTGCATCGCCTACTAACAGTTCCAGAACATTGCATATCAGAAATATGGTGATCTGCGGTACTTCAGCTTCATCATTTTGTGCCAACGCAACTATGGCCGCCAATTCAACCGTTACAGCGGGGAATATTGGCAATGGCTCAACCAACAATATTCTCACAAATTTTTCAGTAGGTGCAAATAGTACTAATCTAACAATAACTAATTTCTCTTTTCCTTTTACCAATAGCGGTTTGGTTACTAGTGATATCACAAACTATAAACTATATTACACATCAAGCAATACATTCAGCACTACTACCCTACTCAGTACCGTTAGTACCGGACTTGCAACAAGTCCAATAAATTTCGGACCATTTAGCCAAGTTATTAGTTCAGGGAATACCGGATATTTTTGGGTAACAACCGATATTGCTGCAGGAGGAGTAGCCGGCCATTCAATTACTGCTTCTGCCTTATCCCCTACAAACTTAACCTTCTCCGGGAGTCCTACTACATGTGGCTCAGTTGCCGCACAGGGTACAAAAACAATAGCTGTATTAAGTCTGCCTACAGTTACTACAACTGCTGCAAGCGCTATTACAAGTAATACAGCCACAAGTGGAGGAAACGTAACAAGTGACGGAGGTGCTACCGTAACAAGAAAAGGTTTGATCTACAGCACCGGTCCAATTACAGACACTACTAGCACTACAGGTGGCGGCAAGATCATCAATGGAACCGGTGGAACAGGCTCTTTTACTTCATCTCTCACAGGTTTATTACCGAATACAACTTATCATATTCGTTCTTTTGCAGTCAATGCTGTGGGAGTAAGTTATGGTACAGATCTAACATTTACTACCCCGGCAGCACCCGAAAGAAATTGTAGCGGCAGTGGACCATTAAACGGATCGGCTGCCAAAGAAGGAACATTTTATTTGTATGCTTATGTAAAGGCCGGTGAAAAAATAGACTGGAACATTATCAGAACAGATAATAACTCTGCTGGTAACTGGACGATCAATGCGTTTACACCTACCGGTCCATACAGTAGTTGTACAATCGGTACAGCTAACGGTAGCCAGTGTACGACATCTCAAATTACTGTAACAGCAGCTACCGAGGGTATCTGGACTATACAAGCCATTCCTGCCGGTAGTAATGGGAATGATGTTGTTTGTCCGAGCTTGAATGTATATACCTCGGGAGGAACCACAATCACAGGAAGAGTATGGACAGAAAGTCTTCATGGGCATGATGCATCGAGTGGCGTTGAACCTGATTTTACTTTGTACTTTTTAACTCCAAGCGGTTATCAATATTCAGCAACCTATTCGGGATTAAATGGTTTAAATTATACGATTGTCTCCGATTCACTAGGTGTTAGAACTGCAGCAGGATCTTGTACTTCTGCTTATCAAAGTATTGCATATTCCGGAGCTAGTTCTCCACTTGGTCCGGACTTTGCAAATTGCGGCTCAAAAAATAAAATATTTTTCTCTGCATTCGATAGTGGCTTACCAACATCAGCAGTTCGTTACAATATAGCAGCCGGAGGAGGACAAGTGACAGAACCTTTAATATCTACACCACCCGTTCCTAGTCTTACTACACCAACATTTACAAGAACAAGTACTTGTTCTGCCGCAGGTAATATTGTTTTTAATGTGACCAATTTTACTCAAAAAGGATATATACAAATTGATGTAAACAATAATGGCATCTTCACAGATGCAGTAGATCGTATAGATACAGTGACTTTTGTAAACGGAGTAAATACAGTTCCGTTCAACGGGTTAGATGGACTTGGCAATACCATTCCTTTATCTCAACCGATGAATGTTAAAGTGCTTATTACAAATATTGGTGAAACTCATTTTGTAATGAGCGATATTGAAATTTTCGGTGGAATTAGTGTAAACAGATTGAATGGTCCGGGATCGCCAAGCAGTACTTTGTATTGGAATGATACAAATTTACCTACAGGTAATAACTGTTCTTTTACTTCATCATCCGACGGAACCGGCGGCGTAAATACATCGGGAGTATATTCACATGGCTGGACACAATGCGGCACATGCTCTCCACAAAGTGCGACTTGTAGCAGCACGAATAGCACAAGCCCATCTATGAATGCAGGTTCATGGGGCAATCAACGTTTAATTGACAACTGGGCTTATGTTAGTGATAGTACACTTAACCACACCATTTTTGTTGCTCCTGAAATAGATACTACCTATGCAACAGTTTGTAATACGGCTCTACCTTATATCTGGAGTGGTCATTCTTACAGTGCAGCCGGAACATACAGCACTACTTTAACCAGTTCTACAAACTGCGACTCAACTGTTGTTTTAGTTTTAACTGTAAACAACTGCGGCGTTTTGTGCGATGGCTCAGTCATTCCATTTACCTCAACGCCAATTACGATCAACGGTAGTATTGATGCCGCCTGGAATACAGCAACATATCTTCCTATACAAAAAACAACGATCGGCACTATATCTGCCGACTTTGTAGGCACTCAATGGAAAACTTTATACGATGCTACCAATTTATACATTCTGGTTACAGTTAAAGATCCTAATATTTTTAATGATGGAGGAAACTGGTGGGAGAATGATGGAATAGAAATATTTATCGACGGGCAAAATGAAAAAGCAAATTCGTACGATGCAAATGATTTTCAAATTGCGGTTGGAGCTGATGGAGTTAAAAATGCAGGTACAAACGGCGCTTCCAAAATAGGTTCAATAAGTTCATCAGTTGTAGTAACTCCCGGTGTCGGATACACGGTCGAAGTTGCAATACCCTGGTCAACGATTGGAGGATCTGCTACTAACGGCAGAATGATTGGCATAGATGTACAGGTTGATGATGATGATAATGGCGGTTCAAGAGATACACAAGTTTCATGGAACACAAATAGTACAAATGCTTTTTCTGACCCAAGCCTTTTTGGTCAATTACCATTAAGTGTGTGTACGCCTGCTCCACTTTCAATGATCTATGACAACACGAATCCATCTTGCACAGGATTCACTAATGGTTCTATCAGAGCTACGGGTTCAGGCGGTATTCCACCATATACATATTCCCTAACAGGCCCTGGGGGACCATATACATCGAACTCAACAGGATATTTTACCGGACTTGCTCCCGGAAATTATGTGATTACTGTTACAGACGCTACTCCAAGTTCAGTACCAAGCCAAACAATTACACTTCAAAGTTTCGTTAACCCACTTGTTGTATCAAATGACACAAGCATTTGTAAAGGTGCTTCAGTGCAACTAAATGCAAGTGGCGGAACCGGTGGATATACATGGTCGCCGGCAACCGGATTAAGCGCTACTAACATTGCGAACCCGGTGGCCACTCCTCTTGCTACAACTACCTATACCGTTAGTTCACAAAGCTTAAGCAACTTAATTGTTAATCCGGATTTCGAATCCGGAAATGTTGGCTTCAGCTCAGAATACAGTTACTACACTTCGCAAACAACAGCAAGACAGACTTATTCTGTCAGAACAAATCCTAATGGCCATGATCAATTCTTTACTTCCTGCGGAGATCATACTACCGGTACCGGCAACATGCTTGTTGTTGATGGCTCGGATGCCGGTAATGGCGCCACATACAAATTCTGGGAACAAACTGTTCCGGTGAATACAGGCTCAACTTATACATTTAGCTATTGGGTTCAAACGGTTGCATCGGGAAGTCCTGCACAAATAAACAGTAAAATAAATGGAACCAGCATTGGCGTTTATACTGCTCCTGCTTCGACTGCTTGTAATGGATGGCAGCAAGTAACTTATTCCTGGGTAGCAACAGGCACTACTGCAAACATAGCATTCTATGATAATAACATAGCCGGGGTTGGAAATGATTTTGCCATTGATGATATTTCGATAACAACTCCCTGTACAGTTACTGATACAGTAAGAATTACTGTAGATACTGTAACACAAACTACTGTAAACGTTTCCATCTGTCCTTCAGAATTGCCTTATAGCTGGGGAGGAAATTCAATCGGTGCTGCCGGAACTTATAAAGACACACTTACAAGTTTTAGAACCGGTTGCGATTCTATTGTAACCTTGAATCTCTCTTTGAAAGCAACATCAACAAGTACTACTAATGTTAGCATTTGTCCTACAGCGTTACCTTATAGCTGGAATAGTAATTCATATTCGTCTGCAGGCACTTACTCTGTCACACTTGTTAATTCGATTGGATGCGATTCTGTTGCAACACTAAACCTTAGTCTTTACCCAACACCAATTGTTTATACGCATGGAAACAACCCATCTTGCGATGGTGTGTGCGACGGAACGGCAAGTGCCGATGTTGTTGGCGGAACAGCACCTTACACATATTCCTGGACGAATAGCAGTGCTACTACACAAACAATTACAGGGTTATGTGAAAACACTTATAAGGTTATTGTAACAGATGCCAATGGATGTACATCATCATCTACCCCTGTTATACCATCTGCCTGCTTTGAAATCAAAAGTATTCTTGTAGATGCTTGTTCTCCGGTAGAATATGAACAGGAAATGGTTTTCTTTCAGGTTGGTCCAACACCGTTGAGTTATGCTTCATTAACAGCCGACTGGCCAACCCCAACGGATACATGGAGAGGACTTTGCACGAATGCTACTTTCATTGCCAATGTAAATGCAACAATTACCGGAGGAGGAAAAGTAATTGCCGCTCCGGCAACATTGCCAGCCGGAGCAGATGTTGTATTGATCACCAGCAATGTTCCAACTACCTCTTTCAACAGTTTTGCTAATCTGAGTGATACGCTTTATGTGTTGTTTCAATGCCCGGGAAACACCTCAGGTCATTTTGCAAATAATACAGGATCTGCAGGACCAAGAACATTAAGCATGAATTTCGGATCAGGCTGTACAGATACTGTTACCTATTATACAGAATCATTGATCAATAAAAATGGAACAACAGGAGGTTCTTCTGCTAATAATGATGGGGCTTATGTAAACTTCACTTCAACAGGTACCGCTTTATATAAAAATTATGGTTGTGTAATTCCATCCACGATACAAACCGATTCAGTAGTACTAGTTTCACCAGCACCTGTTACACCAACATTTAATCCCATTGCAGCAGTTTGTCAAAATTCAACACCTCCGGTATTACCCACAAGCTCTACAAACAGTACACCGATAACAGGAACATGGAGCCCTGCTGTAAGTACAGCAAGTGTAGGCACAACAACTTATACATTTACTCCTACCGTAGGACAATGTGCCACAACAACAACACTTAACATTACAGTAAAAGCAATATCAACAAGCTCATCTTCCATTAGTGTTTGTCCTACAGCATTACCCTACACATGGAATTCATTAACTTTTAATACTGCAGGTACACAAACGGCACATCTCACAAATAGTGTTGGATGCGATTCAGCGGCAACGTTAACGCTTACAGTAAAAGCTACATCAACAAGCACAACCAATCTGAGTCTATGCCCTGCTGACTTACCTTACACATGGAACGGATTAACTTTTAATGCTGCTGGTACACAAACAGCGCATCTCACAAATAGTATTGGATGTGACTCGGCAGCGACTTTAATATTAACTGTAAAAGCCAATACAACGAGTACCACTAACTTAAGTATTTGCCCGGCTGACCTACCTTACACATGGAACGGATTAACTTTTAATGCTGCTGGTACACAAACAGCACACTTTACAAATAGTGCAGGTTGCGACTCGGCAGCAACCTTAGTATTAACTGTAAAGGCAAATACAACAAGTACTACAAACATTAGTGTTTGTCCAGCTGATCTGCCCTATACATGGAACGCATTAACATTTAATGCTGCAGGTACACAAACGGCTCATCTCACAAATAGTGTTGGTTGTGATTCGGCAGCCACCTTAATACTAACGGTAAAGGCCACCTCCACAAGCACAACAAACATTAGTGTTTGTCCAGCTGATCTGCCCTATACATGGAACGCATTAACTTTTAATGCTGCAGGTACACAAACGGCTCATCTCACAAATAGTGTTGGATGTGATTCGGCGGCCACCTTAATACTAACGGTAAAGGCCACCTCCACAAGCACAACAAACATTAGTATTTGTCCTGCTGATCTGCCTTACACATGGAACGCACTAACATTTAATGCTGCAGGTACACAAACGGCTCATCTCACAAATAGTGTTGGATGTGACTCAGCGGCAACCTTAGTATTAACCGTAAAAGCAAATACAACAAGTACAACAAACATTAGTGTTTGTCCAGCTGATCTGCCCTATACATGGAACGCACTAACATTTAATGCTGCAGGTACACAAACGGCTCATCTCACAAATAGTGTTGGATGTGACTCAGCAGCAACCTTAGTATTAACCGTAAAAGCAAATACAACAAGTACTACTAACATTAGTGTTTGTCCCGCTGATCTGCCTTATACATGGAACGCACTAACATTTAATGCTGCAGGTACACAAACGGCTCATCTTACAAATAGTGTTGGATGTGACTCAGCAGCAACCTTAGTATTAACCGTAAAAGCAAATACAACAAGTACTACTAACATTAGTGTTTGTCCCGCTGATCTGCCTTACACATGGAATGCACTAACATTTAACGGGGCAGGCACTCAAACGGCTCATCTTACAAATAGTGTTGGATGTGACTCGGCAGCAACCTTAGTATTAACCGTAAAAGCAAATACAACAAGTACTACTAACATTAGTGTTTGTCCAGCTGATCTGCCATACACATGGAACGCATTAACTTTTAATGCTGCAGGTACACAAACGGCTCATCTTACAAATAGTGTTGGATGTGACTCGGCAGCAACCTTAGTATTAACCGTAAAAGCAAATACAATATCTTTTTCAAACATCAGCGTTTGTCCTGCATCGTTACCATACAGTTGGAACGGGTTAACATTTAACGGGGCAGGCACTCAAACAGCACATCTTACAAATAGTGTGGGATGTGACTCAGCTGCTACGCTGACACTTACTGTAGATGCTGTTTCTACAAGTACAACAAATATTAGTGTTTGTCCGGCAGATTTGCCTTACACATGGAATACCAATTCATATAATACCGCCGGAACATACGTAGTACATTTCACGAATAGTGTGGGATGTGATTCAGCAGCTACATTAGTCTTAACAGTAAAAACGAATACGACCAGTACGACTAATTTAAGTATTTGTCCTTCGGATCTACCATACATATGGAACGGATTAACATTCAATGCGACAGGAACTCAAACAGCTCATCTTACAAATAGTGCTGGTTGTGATTCAGCTGCTACACTTGTGTTAACAATAAAAGCTACATCGACTAGTACAACCAACTTAAGTATTTGTCCCTCTGATCTTCCTTATATATGGAACGCTATTACATTTAATGCGGCAGGAACTCAAATAGCACATCTTACAAATAGTGTTGGATGCGATTCGGCTGCTACTCTTGTGTTAACAGTAAAAGCAGCGTCTACCAGTACAACAAATATTAGTATTTGCCCTTCCGATTTACCTTATACATGGAACGCAATTACATTTAATGCGGCGGGAACTCAGACAGCTCATCTCACTAATAGCGTTGGGTGTGATTCTGCTGCTACACTTGTGTTAACAGTAAAAGCAACGTCTGCCAGCACAACTAATATCAGTGTTTGCCCTTCTGCCCTACCATATACATGGAATGGATTAACATTTAATGCAGCAGGATCACAAACAGCTCATCTCACTAACAGTGTTGGTTGCGATTCGGCAGCTACTTTGATTTTAACAGTAAAGCCAAACTCAAGCAGTACTACAAACTTAACACTCTGTTCATCATTGCTTCCATACACCTGGAATTCATTAACGTTTAATACGGCAGGATCACAAACAGCCCATCTCACTAATAGCCTAGGTTGCGATTCGGCAGCAACCTTAGTATTAACAGTAACAACACTACCTGCTGCAACTATCAGTTACGCTTCTCCGTTTTGTTCAAATGGAGCTACTGCTGCAGTAACATTAACAGGATCAACCGGAGGAACATTCACTTCAACTGCCGGACTATCTATTAATCCATCTACAGGGTTAATAAATATCGCTTCAAGTACACCTGGTACATATACAATAACTTACACAATAGCTGCGGCTGGTGGTTGCCCTGCTGTAATTGCTACAACAAGTGTCACTATTACTCAAATACCAGCTGCGACTATAAGTTATCCATCACCGCTATGTAACAATGGCAGCTCTAGTATATCTGTTACTCGTACCGGAACTGCAGGGGGCACATATTCATCAACTGCAGGTTTATCAATCAATGCATCAACGGGCACAATAAATCCAACAACCAGCACTCCCGGAATTTATACTATAACATACAGCATTGCTGCAGCTGCAGGTTGTCCTATAGTAACTGCTACCACGACAGCAACCATAAGTACACCTCCTATAATAACGCTGCAACCTGTCGATACGGGAGTCTGTAAGTTTAACGGAGCATTCTTTACCGCTGCTGCTACTGCAATCGGAACACCCACTCCAACAGTTCAATGGCAGGAATCAACTAACGGAGGGGCAAGTTGGTCCAATATTTCCGGTGCCACATCAACTACCTATAATATACCGGTTGCCAATGCAAATCAGGATGGATATTATTATAGAGCTGTTTTCACAAATATTTGTGGAACCGCCACAACAAACCCTGCATTATTGGAAGTCTCATCTCCTTTAAATCCACAACTGCAACCAACCTCACAAACAGGTTGTGATAATTTCGGAACGGTTACTTTCACTGCTTCGGGTAATGGCGGTAACGGTATGTTACAAACCGAATGGCAATATAGTCCAGATGGAGGAACAACATGGATCAACATTCCCAGCACATTAGATACAACATATAACGGAAACTCAACAAACAGTTATACTTTCACCCCAACCCTTTCACAAACAGGTTGGTTATATCGTTTAAAATTTATTAATGGCAGATGTGCCGGAAGTATAAGTAATTCAGCAACCTTAACCGTTAACCCAATACCAGTTGTGAACCAGCCTGCGAATCAGTTGGTTTGTAAAGGAAGCAGCACAGCTGCCGTTACATTCGGAGGAACAGCAACCTCTTATGCATGGACCAACAGTAATACAGCTATAGGACTTGCTGCAAGTGGTAGTGGGAATATAGCTTCTTTTGTTGCTACAAATAGTACAACAAGCCCGATCACAGCAACCATAACAGTAACACCAACTTTTACAGGTGGTGTACCTTCAGCCAGTTGTCCGGGATCCGCTAAAACATTTACCATTACAGTAAATCCATCTGCAACAGCAAATGCAGGATCTGCTCAAACTATTTGTGCTAATGGATCTGCTACATTGGCGGGTAGTATTGGCGGAAGTGCTACAAGCGCTACATGGACAGCGCCAAGCGGAAGTTTTTCAAATGCAAACTCACTAACGTCAACCTATACCCCATCTATTACAAGCGGCACTGTAACACTTACCTTAACGACCAATGACCCAGATGGCGCAGGACCATGCTTAGCAGCTACATCTACAGTTGTGATAACAGTTAATCCTATAGCAACAGTAAATGCAGGAACAGCACAAACTGTTTGCCAAGGAAGCAGTGTAACACTATCAGGAAGTTTTGGCGGAGGTGCAACCAGTGCAACATGGAGTGCTCCGAGCGGAAGTTTCTCTAATGTAAATTCACTAGCGTCAACGTATACACCATCTATAACAAACGGCACTGTAACGCTTACTTTAACAACCAATGATCCGGCTGGTCCATGTACCGCTGTAACATCAACTGTAGTTATAACAGTAAACCCAATTGCTACTGTTAATGCAGGATCTCCACAAACGGTTTGTGCAGGAAGTACCATTACCCCTCTTGCCGGAAGTTTTGGAGGTAGTGCCACCAGTGTTACCTGGAGTGCTCCAAGTGGAACCTTTTCTAATGTAAACTCTTTGTCATCTTCCTACACTCCTTCAATAACGAGTGGAACCGTTACGCTTACACTAACAACCAATGACCCCGATGGCGCAGGACCTTGCGTGCCTGCAGTAGCTACAGTTCTTATTACTGTTAATCCAATTGCCACTGTCAATGCAGGATCACCACAAACAATATGCGCAGGAGGTTCTGTTACGCTGGGAGGAAGTATTGGTGGCAGTGCTACCAGTGCAGTATGGAGTGCTCCATCAGGAAGCTTCTCTAACGTTAATTCGCTAACCTCTACCTATACACCATCGATAACAAATGGTACAGTTACTTTAACATTAACTACCAACGATCCGGCCGGACCATGTACTTCAGTTACATCGACGGTGGTTATAACTGTTAATCAGATAGCTACTGCAAATGCAGGATCGGCACAAACAGTTTGTGCAGGAGGTAGTATTACTTTGGCAGGAAGCATCGGTGGTAGTGCAACAAGCGGAACATGGAGTGCTCCGAGCGGAAGTTTTTCGAATGCAAATTCACTATCGTCAACTTACACTCCTTCTATTGCAAGCGGAACAGTAACAATTACATTAACTACTGATGATCCCTCAGGCCCTTGCCCTGCTGTAACATCCACTGTTGTTATCACGGTGAACCCTATAGCTACCGCAAATGCAGGATCGGCACAAACAGTTTGTGCAGGCGGCAGCATTACTTTGGCAGGAAGTCTTGGCGGGAGTGCTACAAGCGGAACATGGAGTGCCCCAAGCGGCAGTTTTTCAAATATAAATTCACTAACGTCAACGTATACACCTTCTATTAGTAGCGGAACGGTTACATTAACCTTGACAACGAATGACCCTGCAGGCCCTTGTTTACCTGTGACTTCAACTGTCATTATTACTGTGAATCCAATTGCTACTGCAAATGCCGGCCCGGCTCAAGCTGTTTGTGCAACTGGCAGCATCACTTTGGCAGGAAGTATTGGAGGTGGTGCAACCAATGCTACCTGGAGTGCTCCAAGTGGAAGTTTTTCAAATGCAAACTCACTAACGTCAACGTATACACCTTCTATTACCAGTGGCACCGTAACGCTTACACTAACAACTGATGACCCTGCAGGACCTTGCCCTGCTGTAACATCCACAGTAGTTATAACTGTTAACCCTAAGCCTACTGCCGGTATAGCATCAACAAATATTAATTGCTTTGGTGCATCAACGGGCACTGCAACCGTAACACCAGCGGGTGGAACCCCCGGTTATACTTACAGTTGGAATAGCAGTCCTGTACAAACCGGAGCCGTGGCAACAGCATTACCTGCCGGCGGTTATACAGTGATCGTTACCGATACAAAAAGCTGTACAGCTACAGCTTCTGTTACTATTACACAACCAACATTACTAGTATTAAGTGAAACACATGTAGATGTACCATGTAACGGAGCTGCTACAGGTTCAATAACTATAAGTGCTACAGGAGGAACAGGACCATATACAGGAACAGGAACTTTTACAGGACTCACTGCAGGTATTTATTCTTATACTGTGACCGATGCAAATGGTTGCAGTAAAAATATTTCTGTTGCGATCTCGGAAAACAGTTTAATGACCCCGAGTGAAATACATACAAATGTACTTTGTAACGGAGCAGCTACGGGTACTGTTACCATAAGTGCTACAGGAGGAACAGGACCATATACAGGCACTGGAACTTTTACCGGTCTTGTTGCAGGAAATTATTTATATACAGTTACAGATGGAAATGGTTGCAACAAAGTTGTACCCGTAACGATCACTGAACCAGCATTAATGGTTTTAGGTGAGACGCATACTAACGTACTTTGTAATGGAGGAAATACAGGCACTGTTACAATAACTGCTACAGGAGGAACCGGACCATATACAGGCACAGGTACATTCACAGGACTGACTGCCGGAACTCATTCTTACACAGTGACTGATGCCAACAATTGTAGTAAGAATATTTCTGTCACAATTACTGAACCGACAACATTGGTCGCAAGTGAAATACATACCAACGTTCTTTGTAATGGCGGTAATACAGGTACGGCCACAATTAGTGCAACAGGAGGAACAGGGCCTTATACAGGAACAGGAATATTTACAGGACTGACTGCCGGAACTCACTCTTACACAGTGACTGATGCAAATGGTTGTACAGACATTGTTTCCGTTACGATCACTGAACCAACTGTATTAGTTGCAAACGAAATACATACCAATATACTTTGCAATGGTGCAAGCACCGGGTCGGTTACAATCACTGCATCAGGAGGAACCGGGCCATATACCGGCACAGGAACTTTTAGCGGATTAACAGCAGGAACTTATGCTTACACAGTTACGGATGCTAACGGATGTACAGATATTGTTTCTGTTACAATTACTGAACCGACATTATTGGTACCAAGCGAAATACATACAAATGTTCTTTGTAACGGAGGAAATACCGGTTCTGTAACGATCAGTGCGACAGGAGGTACAGGACCCTATACAGGTACAGGAACTTTTAACGGATTAACTGCAGGAACTTATTCTTATACTGTTACTGACGCAAACAGCTGTAGTCAAAATATTTCTGTAACCATTACGGAACCAACGTTGCTTATTGTAACGGAAACACATGTTGATGTTCAGTGCAATGGTGATGCATCTGGAACAATTACGATCAATGCTTCGGGTGGAACCGGCGGACCATATACCGGTACCGGCACATTCACAGGATTAACTGCAGGAACCTATTCATACACAGTAACAGATGCAAACAATTGTAGCAAAAGTATTTCTGTTACCATTGCAGAACCAACATTATTGGTTGTTAACGAAACACACACAAACATTCTTTGTAATGGTGGAACAACAGGAAGTATAACAATTACAGCGACCGGCGGTTCTGCACCATACTCAGGAACAGGAACATTTAATGGATTAGCTGCAGGTACATACTCTTATACCATAACAGATGCTAATAACTGTACTAAAACTATTTCAGTTACACTTACTGAGCCAACATCGCTTGTTGCTGCCGAAACTCATACTAATGTTCTTTGCAATGGAGGAAATACAGGCACAGCAACCATAACTGCCTCAGGTGGTACAGGACCATACACAGGCACAGGAACATTTAACGGATTGACTGCAGGAACATATTCTTATACTGTAACTGATGCAAATGGTTGTACAGATGTAGTTTCTGTAACTATAACTGAACCAACATTATTGATCGCTGCTGAAACACATATCGATGTTCTTTGTAACGGTGCAAGTACCGGGTCGGTTACAATCACTGCATCAGGAGGAACCGGGCCATATACAGGCACAGGAATTTTTGGAGGATTAGCCGCAGGAACTTACTCGTATACTGTTACAGATGCAAATAATTGTAGCGATGTCATTTCTGTTACAATTACTGAATCAGCTCCCATCATAAGTTCTACCAGCCTGAGTATTTGTCCTAGCGACCTTCCATATACTTGGAATGGGCTAACCTTTAACAGTGCTGGAACGCAAACAGCCATTTTAACCGCAGACAACGGCTGCGACTCGGCTGCCACTCTTATACTAACGGTTAAGAGCACAAGTATTTCAACAACAAATATCAGTGTTTGCCCAAGCGATCTTCCTTATACATGGAACGGGTTAACGTTTAACAGCGGAGGTACACAAACAGCTCACTTAACAAATAGTGTTGGGTGTGATTCAGCTGCTACTTTAATATTGACAATTAAGGCAATCTCTACCAGCACTACAAATCAAACTTCGTGTACTTCTTATACATGGAACGGCAATACATATAGCTCCTCAGGAACATATACATATTCAACTACAAATAGCGTGGGCTGCGATAGTACAGCAACATTAAACTTAACAATCACTCAGCCTACAACTTCAACTACTACTATCAGTATTTGTCCTCCGGACCTGCCATACACATGGAACGGACTAACATTTAATAGTGCAGGAACTCAAACTGCACATCTAACAAATAGTGCCGGCTGTGATTCGGCGGCTACATTGGTATTAACAGTAAAAGCTATTTCAACAAGTAGCAGTAGTATTGATGTTTGTCCAAGTGCTATGCCATACATCTGGAATGGATTATCATTTAACACAAGCGGAACGCAAACAGCGCATTTAATTAATAGTGTTGGATGTGACTCAGCGGCTACGTTGACACTAACTGTGAAAGCTATCACCACCAGCACAACAACACATACAGCATGTTCGTCCTATACATGGAATGGAAATACTTATACATCATCCGGATCATACACCTACACAACTGTAAATAGTTTGGGTTGTGATAGTGTAGCAACATTAAATCTAACGATCACTCAACCAACAACATCAACATCGAATATTAGTGTTTGTCCGAGCGACCTACCATACACATGGAATGGACTAACATTTAACAGTGCAGGAATGCAAACAGCGCATTTAATTAATAGTGCAGGTTGCGATTCCGCTGCTACATTGATACTATCGGTGAAAGCTATAAGTATTTCAAATACTAATATCAGCGTTTGTCCTAGCGACCTACCATATACATGGAACGGTTTGACGTTTAATAGTGGTGGAACACAAACTGCTCATCTGATCAATAGTGCAGGTTGTGACTCAGCGGCTACGCTGACCCTAACTATAAAAGCAATTTCAACAAGTACAACAAATCATACGGAATGTACTTCTTATAGCTGGAACGGAAACACCTATACTTCATCGGGAACATATACTTATACCACTATAAATAATGTAGGATGTGATAGTACCGCAACATTAAATTTAACCATTACTCAACCAACAATATCTACAACAAATATTAGTATCTGTCCATCTGATCTACCTTATACATGGAATGGATTAACATTCAGCAGTGCAGGTACTCAAATAGCTCATTTGACCAATAGCGCAGGTTGCGATTCAGCAGCTACATTGATACTATCGGTGAAGGCTACTAGTACTTCAACTACTAGTATCAGCGTTTGCCCTTCTGCATTACCATACACTTGGAATGGATTAACATTCAATGCTGCCGGCACACAAACCGCACATCTAACAAATAGTGAAGGTTGTGATTCGGCCGCAACATTGATCCTAAGCATAAAAGCTATTTCAACCAGCACAACAGCTCATACGGAATGTATTTCGTATACTTGGAATGGAACAACTTATACTTCATCCGGATCATACACTTATACAACCGTAAATAGCGTAGGATGTGACAGTACAGCGACATTAAATTTGACGATCACTCAACCGACAACATCTACATCAAGTATTAGTGTTTGTCCATCCGACCTACCTTACACATGGAATGGGTTAACCTTCAGCAACGCAGGAACTCAAATAGCTCATTTGACCAATAGCGCAGGTTGCGATTCGGCAGCAACGCTTATATTAACTGTAAAAGCTATTTCAACAAGCACAACTGCCGTGAGCATTTGTCCTTCTGATCTACCATATTCATGGAACAGTAATTCTTACACCGGTGCAGGGTCTTACAATGTAACATTGACCAATTCAGTTGGATGTGATTCTATTTCTACACTTGATCTAACTATAAAAAATGTAAGCACATCAACAAGCAATATCAGCGTTTGTCCATCTGCACTACCTTACACATGGAATGGATTAACATTCAATGCTGCCGGCACTCAAACTGCTCATCTAATAAATAGTGAAGGTTGTGATTCCGCTGCTACATTGATATTAACTGTAGATCCGATCACTACAAGTATTACAACACATACCGAATGTTCTTCTTACACATGGAATGGAAATACTTACACCTCTTCAGGATCATATACCTATACCACTGTAAATAGTTTGGGTTGCGATAGTGTAGCAACTTTGAACTTGACCATCACTCAACCGACTACATCGCTTACCAATATTACTATTTGTCCGATCGACTTACCATATTCATGGAACGGATTAACGTTCAATACAGCAGGTACTCAAATAGCTCATTTAACAAATAGTGCAGGTTGTGATTCTGCCGCTACATTAATATTAACGGTAAATGCTAACACTACATCAATTACTAATATCAGTATTTGCCCTGTTGATCTGCCTTATACATGGAACGGATTAACATTTAGTAGTGCAGGTACGCAGACTGCACATCTAACCAATAGCAATGGATGCGACTCTGCAGCCACATTAACACTTACCGTAAAAGCTATTACAACTAGCACAACCAATATAAGTATTTGCCCGGCTGACTTGCCTTATGCTTGGAACAGTAATTCTTATACCGCTGCAGGTTCTTACAATGTAACACTTGTGAACGCAGCAGGCTGTGATTCTATTGCTACACTTAACTTAACTGTAAAAAACAATACAACTTCTACAACTAATTTAAGCGTTTGCCCGGCAGCGTTACCTTACTCATGGAATGGATTAACATTCAATACAGCAGGAACTCAAACTGCTCATCTAATAAATAGCGAGGGCTGCGATTCTGCTGCGACATTGATATTAACTGTAGATCCGATCACTACAAGTACTACACCAATTAGCGTTTGTCCTAGTGACCTTCCTTATTCATGGAATAGTAATACTTATACCGCTGCAGGTATATACAATGTTACGCTTGCCAATGCATTTGGATGTGATAGTATTGCAACACTTGATCTGACTGTAAAAGCAATCAGCACTTCAACCACTAACATCAGCATCTGTCCAATCGATCTGCCATACACATGGAACGGATTAACATTCAGCAGTGCAGGAACTCAAACTGCTCATTTGACTAACAGCGTTGGATGTGACTCTGCCGCTACATTAATATTAACTGTAAATGCAAATACAACTTCGACTACTAATATCAGCATATGCCCTGTTGATCTACCATACACCTGGAACGGATTAACATTTAGTAGTGCAGGCACACAAACGGCGCATCTAACCAATAGCAATGGATGCGACTCTGCAGCTACATTGATATTAACTGTAAAAGCAATAAGCGCTTCAACTACAAATATCAGTATTTGTCCTGCTGACTTACCTTACTCATGGAACAGTAATAGCTACTCAGCCGGAGGTATATACAATGTAACATTGACCAATTCAGTTGGATGTGATTCTATTGCAACACTTGATCTAACTATAAAAAATGTAAGCACATCAACAAGCAATATCAGCGTTTGTCCATCTGCCCTACCATACACATGGAATGGATTAACATTCAATGCTGCCAGCACACAGACTGCACATCTAACAAATAGTGAAGGTTGTGATTCCGCTGCTACATTGATATTAACTGTAGATCCGATCACTACAAGTATTACAACACATACCGAATGTTCTTCTTACACATGGAATGGAAATACTTACACTGCATCAGGATCATATACCTATACCACAGTAAATAGTTTGGGTTGCGATAGTGTAGCAACTTTGAACTTGACCATCACTCAACCAACTACATCGCTTACCAATATTACTATTTGTCCGATCGACTTACCATACACTTGGAACGGTCTGATCTTTAGTAGTGCAGGTACTCAAATAGCTCATTTAATAAATAGTGCAGGTTGTGATTCAGCTGCTACATTAATATTAACTGTAAATGCTAACACTACATCAACTACTAATATCAGTATTTGTCCTGTTGATCTACCATACACCTGGAACGGATTAACATTTAATACTGCAGGCACACAAACGGCGCATCTAACCAATAGCAATGGATGCGACTCTGCGGCTACATTGATATTAACTGTAAAAGCAATAAGCACTTCAACTACAAATATCAGTATTTGTCCGGCAGACTTACCTTACTCATGGAACAGCAATAGCTACACCGGTGCAGGGTCTTACAATGTAACATTGATCAATTCAGTTGGATGTGATTCTATTGCTACACTTGATCTAACTATAAAAAATATAAGCACATCGACAACTAATATGAGTGTTTGTCCATCTGCACTACCATACACATGGAATGGATTAACATTCAATGCTGCCGGCACACAAACAGCTCATCTAATAAATAGTGAAGGTTGTGATTCCGCTGCTACATTGATATTAACAGTAGATCCGATCACTACAAGTACTACAACACATACTGAATGTTCTTCTTACACATGGAATGGAAATACTTACACTGCATCAGGATCATATACTTATACTACTGTAAACAGTTTGGGTTGCGATAGTGTAGCAACTTTGAACTTGACCATCACTCAACCAACTACATCGCTTACCAATATTACTATTTGTCCGATAGACTTACCATATTCATGGAACGGATTAACGTTCAATACAGCAGGTACTCAAATAGCTCATTTAATAAATAGTGCAGGTTGTGATTCAGCCGCTACATTAATATTAACTGTAAATGCTAACACTACATCAACTACTAATATCAGTATTTGTCCTGTTGATCTGCCATACACCTGGAACGGATTAACATTTAATACTGCAGGCACACAAACGGCGCATCTAACCAATAGCAATGGATGCGACTCTGCAGCTACATTGATATTAACTGTAAAAGCAATAAGCGCTTCAACTACAAATATCAGTATTTGTCCTGCTGACTTACCTTACTCATGGAACAGTAATAGCTACTCAGCCGGAGGTATATACAATGTAACATTGACCAATTCAGTTGGATGTGATTCTATTGCAACACTTGATCTAACTATAAAAAATGTAAGCACATCAACAAGCAATATCAGCGTTTGTCCATCTGCCCTACCATACACATGGAATGGATTAACATTCAATGCTGCCAGCACACAGACTGCACATCTAACAAATAGTGAAGGTTGTGATTCCGCTGCTACATTGATATTAACTGTAGATCCGATCACTACAAGTATTACAACACATACCGAATGTTCTTCTTACACATGGAATGGAAACACTTACACTGCATCAGGATCATATACCTATACCACAGTAAATAGTTTGGGTTGCGATAGTGTGGCAACATTGAACTTGACCATCACTCAACCGACTATTTCCACAACAGCAATCAGTATCTGTCCTACGGATCTACCTTACAGCTGGAACGGACTAACATTTAATACAGCGGGCACACAAACTGCTCACCTGACCAATACTGATGGTTGCGATTCGGCAGCCACATTAATATTAACTGTAAATGCAAATACTACTTCAACTACTAATATCAGTATTTGTCCAAGCGATCTACCATATACATGGAATGGATTAACATTCAATGCAGCAGGTACTCAGATAGCACATTTAACCAATAGTATAGGTTGTGATTCTGCGGCCACGTTAATTTTGACGGTAAATCCAATTACTACCAGCACAACAACACATACCGAATGTAATTCTTATACATGGAATGGAAATACGTATACAGGTTCTGGTATCTATACATACACATCTACTAACAGTAATGGATGTGACAGTATTGCAACGCTCGACTTAACAATCACCCTACCAACCACATCGGTTACCGACATAACTATTTGCCCGATCGACCTTCCATATACATGGAATGGATTGACATTCAGTACCGCAGGCTCACAAACAGCCCATCTTATTAATAGTGCAGGATGTGACTCTGCCGCCACACTTAATCTTACGGTAAAAAGTACCAGTATATCAACAACTAATATTAGCATTTGCCCTGCCGATCTTCCTTATTCATGGAATGGATTAACATTCAACACAGCAGGTACACAAACAGCTCACTTGTTAAACAGCGTTGGTTGCGATTCGGCAGCTACATTAGTATTAACAGTAAATGCAGTTACGATCAGCAATACAACACATACTGAATGTTCAGCTTATACTTGGAATGGAAATACGTATACAAACTCAGGCATCTATACATACACAACAACCAATAGCAATGGATGTGATAGTATCGCTACATTAGATTTAACCATCAACCAACCTAATATATCTATAACAAACATCAGCATTTGCCCTGTTGATCTGCCATATACATGGAACGGATTAACATTCAATGCAGCAGGTACACAAACAGCGCACTTGGTAAATAGTGTTGGTTGTGATTCGGCTGCTACATTGAATCTAGCAGTAAACACTATTAGTACTTCAACAACAAATATCAGCGTTTGCCCGCTGGCGTTACCATATACATGGAACGGGTTAACATTCAATGCAGCAGGTACACAAACAGCTCATCTCATCAATAGTAACGGATGCGACTCTGCCGCTACATTGATATTAGCAGTGAATGCAGTTTCATCAAGCACAACGGATGTAAGTATTTGTGCTACCGATCTGCCTTATGTATGGAATAGTAACAGTTACCCTACCGGAGGTACGTATAATGTAACATTTACCAATGCCAATGGATGCGATTCTGTTGCAACATTGAACCTATCAGTTAAAACCCCAACTACATCAACAACAACCATCAGCATTTGTCCAAGCGAATTACCATATAGTTGGAACGGATTGACATTTACCGGTGCCGGTACACAAACAGCACATCTAACAAATAGCAACGGATGCGACTCTGCCGCTACACTAACCCTAACCATTAAAGCGATCACAAGCAGTACAACCAATATCAGTATTTGTCCTTCTGTATTCCCTTACACATGGAATGGAAATACTTATACAACTACCGGCATCTATACTGTAACACTTGTAAATGCAGCAGGATGTGACTCTGTCGCCACTTTGAATTTAAATGCGAATAGCACTAGCACTTCAACTACCAATATAAGCATCTGCCCTTCTGCACTGCCATATACATGGAACGGATTGACATTTAATAGTGCAGGTACACAAACAGCGCATCTGACAAATAGCAACGGATGCGACTCTGCCGCTTCATTAACATTAACCGTTAACTCCATTACAACAAGTACAACTAATATAAGTATTTGTCCTTCTGCATTGCCTTATACATGGAACAGCAATACTTATGGAACCGGCGGTACATATAGTGTAACATTGGTAAGTGCTAATGGATGTGATTCAATTGCAACGCTTAACTTAACAGTGAAGAGCACAAGCACATCTATCACCAACATAAGCGTTTGTCCACTGGCGTTACCATATACATGGAATGGATTGACATTTAATTCAGCCGGCACACAAACGGCACATCTGACCAACAGCAATGGATGCGATTCTGCTGCTACATTGATATTAGCGGTAAATGCAACTTCATCAAGCACTACTAATATAAGTGTTTGCCCATCTGCATTACCTTATACATGGAACAATAACTCATATACAGCTGCAGGCAGCTACAGTATAACTTTCAATAATAGTAATGGTTGCGATTCTGTTGCAACATTGAATCTCACTGTGAAGAATACAAGTACATCAATAACGAACATTGGTATCTGCCCTGCATCCTTACCATACACATGGAACGGATTGACATTTACCGGAGCCGGTACACAAACAGCACATCTGATCAACAGTGCAGGCTGCGACTCTGCTGCTACATTGATATTAGCGGTGAATGCAACTTCATCAAGCACTACCAATGTGAGTATCTGCCCTACCGGATTGCCTTATTCATGGAACAATAATAGTTATGCATCCGCAGGAACATACAGTGTTACTTTCAACAATAGCAATGGATGCGATTCTGTTGCAACATTGAATTTGACTGTGAAGAATACAAGCACATCGACCAATACGATCAATATTTGTCAAACTGCATTACCATATACATGGAACGGATTAACCTTTACTACAGCCGGCACACAAACAGCACATCTGACCAATAGTGTTGGTTGCGACTCTGCTGCAACATTGACCTTAATAGTTAAAGCAACTTCATCTAGCACAACACCGGTAAGTGTTTGTACAACTGCATTACCTTATAGCTGGAACGGCAATAATTATTCTAACGGAGGAATATATACAGTGACACTCACCAATGCTGCTGGTTGCGATTCTATTGCAACATTGAATTTAACGGTAAAAAACACAAGTGTTTCAACCACTAACATAAGCATCTGCCCTGCTGGTCTGCCATATACATGGAATGGCAGTAGCTACAATGCAGCAGGAACATATACTAAAACGCTGACCAATGCTGCAGGTTGCGATTCTATTGCAACACTGGTATTGAATGTAAATACAAATACTACCAGCAGCAATACTGTAAGTATTTGCCCATCTTCATTACCATATGTATGGAATGGAAATAGCTACAATACATCGGGCACTTACACCAAACAATTGGTGAATGCATTTGGATGTGACTCTACTGCAACATTGATATTGACAGTTAAATCAACCTCAACCAGCATAAGCAATGCTAGTGTTTGCGCTTCTACATTACCATACACATGGAATGGCAACAATTATAACACTGCAGGAACATATACTGCTAATCTGATTAATGCTGCAGGTTGTGATTCTATTGCAACATTGATTTTGACAGTAAGGGCAACCAGTTCAAGTATAACCAACAGGGATATCTGCTCTTCTCTATTACCATACAGTTGGAATGGCAACACGTACGCTACTGGAGGTACTTATACAGTGAAATTGACCAATGCTGCCGGCTGCGATTCTATAGCTACATTGAACTTATCAGTAAAAACAAGCTCCTCAAGTATTGCCACTGCTGTAGTTTGTGAAGATCAATTACCATACAGATGGAACAATAGTAACTATAGTGCAACCGGTACTTATACAATAAGATTGACCAATGCTGCCGGCTGCGATTCTACTGCAACATTGAATTTAACCGTAAAAACAAAAACAAGCAGCACAACCTATAACTACATCTGTTCATCTGCGTTACCATACACTTGGAATGGTAATAGCTATAACACTGCCGGAACGTATGCAGTTATATTGACCAATGCTGGTGGCTGCGATTCTACTGCAACGCTTGTGTTAACAGTGAATCCTGTAAAAACAAGTACTACTGCCTTTACAATTTGTGAAGGAGATCTACCGTTTAACTGGAACGGCACCAGGTATAATGCTCCTGGCATATACACCAAAACATTGATTAGTTCTACAAGATGTGATTCAATTGCAACGCTGGTGTTAAATATACAAACCATTGCCCCTGCTTCGTTAGGTGGCGACAGGGAAATTTGTCCGGATGATACAGCCGTATTGAGTCCGGGCGTGTATGATCATTATTTATGGCAGGATGGTTCAACCGGTGCTCAATATGTAGCAAGACAAACAGGTATATATACTGTAACCGTAACCAATGATAATGGTTGTACAAGTACGGCAAGTGTAAAAGTAACGGTACTGGATAAATGCAGTGACATCTTCTTCCCGACAGCCATTACACCTAATGGTGATGGATTGAATGATGACTTCGGTGCATTGGGAGATCTGAGAGGAGTAACAGAATACTCCCTATTCGTTTATAACAGGTACGGAGAACTGGTTTATAAGACCTACGACCCTAAAGGAAGATGGGACGGATCTTATAAAGGCGTAGTCTCCGCTAACTATAACTATGTCTGGTATTCTAAGTACACCTTAAATGGCACTAAACGCAAAATCCAAAAAGGCAATGTAGTGGTTATAAGATAACTTATATAAGCTGCAATGTTTAATTGGGAAACTTAAAAACCTCATAAATGAAAGTTTATGGGGTTTTTTATTTTTGTTTTGTTTTTGTGAGCGCCTGTTGTTACTTTTTTTTGCGGGAAAAAAGTAACCCCCGAAATAATCGGGGCAGGCAAAAAAAGCCGCCGACAAGCAATTACAACATGCTTACCGGTTGGTTCCCTGATCATCTTCAGTGCAAAGTGATCTCGGAATTTGGAATTCAACATTATGTTATATGGCTTAACAGATGCACTCTCAAAATTGGTAAGCTGGTTATTTATACACTTTACTTTGCGTACTTTCCCCATACTAATCAATTGATTATATCGTTAACAATTACAGGCAACATAATTGCCGGAGAGAAGAAATGAAAACTGCAAGTACAGCAATACTATCCATCACAATATCCCTGCTCATAACTAGCTGCAGTAGAACACATGTGCCTGAGAAAGTTCCTAAATCAGCTATCCATAAAACTGTGGTAAAGGCCAAAAAACCACCACCGCCGAAGATCATAACCGTAAATCATTCGGTTGCTACCAAAACTCCTGATGGTAGATATTATTACGACTTTCAAGGCCACCGATACTGGCGTAATTTTGATGATGGCAGATATTATTTGTATAATAAATCGATGTACACAAATCCTTCATTCAAGCCACATTAATATTAATCAAATAATATTTACAACACTAACACTAACTAACAGACGAATTAAATATCTGTATCTGTTATCTTCGTCTATGCATTACTATTTTCGAAAATATAAATAAAAAATATATTTCCTGTCTATTGCATTTTTAAAATTGACGAATTACATTAGCAAAACCTTTCTAATTCCTGCTGCAAGAACCGGCATTACCTAATCTGTTTAAATTTCCCAAAGTTTATTGTCTCTTTAATTATTGGCTCGTAAATGCCAATAAAATTTTTATACTAAAGTATTATTAACAGTTAAACCCTTCATTATGACCAGCAGAATTCTAAGCACTATACTACTTTGCCTTTTTTTTAACTACGTTTCATTTGCACAGAAACTTGCAAAAGATGTAAAGAGTATTATTGTAAAAAAAGAAAAGAAAAGAAAAAAAGATAATGACGATAGAAAAACCCCCTTATCAGATGAGGCCTTCAAAAAAATGATGAGGGATTTTTATACTTTTACCATTGCAGGTAGTACTGCACCTACCACCGGATTTAAGGTTGAAACAGCTAAACCTACTCTTAGTTTATCGGGAAATATAAACCCCAAAAAATATAAGGATTGGATAATTAATCTTCAATTGACCGGAGGATTAAAAGATAATTTTGCTCAGTTGTTCTCAAAAAACAAATTGAACGCTTATTTTAAAAGCTCCCTCGGAATTAATCGTTTTATTGGTAAACATGGTTCCTACAATTATAGCAGTGAGTGGGAGGCTAATCATATCAAGGCTTTAGATAAAGCTAATGCTGAAAAGTTATTGCTACAAGCGGATTCAGCTATCGCCATCAATAATTTAACACTTGTGGAAGATTATTACAGTTATAAAGAATTATGGGACCAAGTTGTATTGGATGCTGAAGAAACAAGAAAAGAAGAAGAAGCTGCAGAAACCAAGGATTTTTACAAAGATCTTATAAATGGATTAATAATATATTATGGTGGCGACCCAAAACTCACTGATACAGCACAAATCTTTGCGGATTTTAAAGGTAAACTACTGCGAAATGATGCCACCATTAAAACTGCAACTATCCTTAGCGACAATTCCCGTTTAAAACCTATTGAAGAAAAAAGATTAGACAGTACATATGATTTTGCAATAGAAAAGTTTAAAAATATCTGGACTGGGAAACGTATCTGGTGGTTAAATCTTTCTCCAACTTTTACTGCCGGTTCTACTACTTTTTACGACACATTGAAAAGAACAATCGATGATTCCATATCAACCACCTACGGGCTCCAACTTAGTTTAAACATGTTGCATAAGTTTAAAGAGTCAGGACGTTACTTTTATTTTAAGTTCCTAGTTGAAGGGGCACTAATTGATAATGTTAGCGATCTCTCTAAGTTTGACTATGTGAAAAATAAATTTTACGATACAGCGAATATGGTAGCGTTGAGTGAAAACGCTTCTGGGACAGCATATAAGGGAAGCTTAGAAAGAGGATTTGGATTCACTACCGGGCTTGAAATATATACATGTCCATTTAAGCATACACTTGCTCCCGGTTTTTATGTAGCCAGTAAATATAAGTACGGCGATAAGTGGGTAAATAAAAATAAAGTAGCACTTGATCTTGGTTTGATATGGAATGTTACCAATTCAGACAAGGACAGCAAGAACCTGCTTTCGATAATTCCGTATGCAAGTTGGTCGAATATTTTACCTGAATACACGAATGCACTAAAAACAAAGGAAACAAAAAGAGCATTGAAGGAACTATTCTCAGTTGGATTGAAAGTTGCGATACCTTTTAATCTTGGTAAAGATTAATTGAGCAAAATAGATATTGATAAAAATTATAAAGAGAATTCCTCCGCCTTGGTTTTGTGCGTTGGTGTACTTGTGCCTGGGATACATTATTAAAAAACCTGTCGAGTTAAAACTGCATTTACTCTAACGTATGAAACTCGTATTCTTCGTTTTTATTGGGATGTCGCCAGCTAATATACAACGAAGAACAAATTACAGTACCATTAATAAAGTAATTGTCTTTACCGATGATATTGAATACAATTCCGAAATAAGGTTTATCGGCAGGAATTGTAATTTCTCTAAAATCAATAATATTTTCTAACTCATCATCAGTTAATAAAAATACCTGATCATTATGCCAAGCATCCGGCCAAGAGGCTTTCGGATCAATATTTGTGTAAAACACCTCTCTACACTCAATATCCACATTTACATAATATCCAAAATCAAAACTTGCTTGAATGTATAAACAAGATGCCTCGGAACTGTAAACCTTAAATTCAAACCCTGCATTATATGCATGTTTATTAAAAAGTTGAATTGCTTTTTGTATATCCTCTAAAGTAGAAAAAGTGGGCATGGTTAAATGAAGTTATTTTTTATTAGCAATCGAATATACGTAGTTACAAACTTTGTACAACGCTACTTTTAAATTTAATGAATACCGGGTATAACAGTGAAAGCTTTATTATGTTCATTTGAAGCAACGTAGGCGGAGATATGAACCGGGGCTTAGATTTAAGTAAACAGCTACAGGAATAGTGATAGGTACGCAACGTCCAGTGCCGGAGAAGTTGCTTGGACAAAAGGTGCCAATCCAAAAAAATGATCGAGATAAATTTTATCCATATTGACAACCTTTTTTGCATTATTTCCGCCTTATTCATACACAAGCTTAAAAAATTATGAAAAAAGCGCATAATTATTACGTCTACATTGTTGAGTGTAGTGATAAAAGTTATTATACAGGTGTCACAAACGATTATGAAAGAAGGTTATGGGAACATAACAATGGAGAGAATAAAAAAGCATACACTTATAAACGCCGACCGGTTATATTAAAGTACTGCGAACACTTTTACAATATTAAAAATGCTATAGCTTGGGAGAAGCAACTAAAAGGATGGTCGAGAAAAAAGAAAGAAGCGTTGTTTGTAGGGAATTGGAAAGAGATTATACGACTAGCTAAATCTAAGAATGTTGTTAATGATGATGGTTCATCTTCTTCTGACAATCTATCCTATCCTGCTAGCCCATCTTCGACAAGCTCAGACTGACAGACTTTTATTTTGTTAGATTAAGATTCTGCTATTTCAAAAAATATTCTAATTACGAATACTTTCATCCTGCAATTATTGTACTGTCAGTATGAGCTTGGCGAAGACGTGCTGAATGTATTTTTTTGTTACCTTGATTAACAGAAGCATTAAAATACCTTAAAATCTATTTTTGATATCCTCCATCTGTATTTGGAAAGTAATTATATCCTGATTGTTTTGAACACTAACATCTCTCAGATATTTTTTAAGCTCAACCCTAATATCAGTGTTTAGCTGATCCCAAAAAAGGTAGTAAAAAGTGTCTTTTGATATAAACAAGGGATTAGGTAATACCTTTTCTTAAATATATCACTAAGTTTAAAATATTTTAGTTGTATGTCGTCAAAACAAAGTGATTTTTTTATCTCAGAAATAATTAGTGTTACGGAATAACACCGGGAGGAAGAGGATTATTTGGATTAAACAAAGGAGGATGCTCCCCTTTTTTCAAATCACTATCTCCTAATGTTGTAGGTGTAAAAACGCCAATTATTATATTTGATTCAATAGCGCCAACCTTTAATAAGGTCAATCCTTTTTCAACGACTTTATCAATCACTTCACCACTTAAAAAGTCTCCAATATTTTTTGACTCACTATATTTCAAAGCTTTATCTATACCCGAAATCCCTAGATTTGCAATTTTTGCAGTTGACCTCAGATTAGTAATGGCACTACCATCAATTTTTACTCCGAGTTTGTTAGCTAAATTCTTTTGTGCCAAATTTGCTGACATACGTTCTGTTTGAGTAAATTTTCCAGATAATGGATTGCCTTTTGATTTTATATCAGTTATTTGGTCAGCGAATTTAAACCCAAAGCCTGTTGCAATATCTCTATTTGTATGATCCGGATCAATTTTATTTTCATTATAACTTGCTTTATCAATAAAATCATTTTTTGAACAAGAATTCGGAATAACATCATCTACTTCTTTTCCATTAGGATCGAGTAACCTTAATGGATTGTTTAAACAAAAATTATAAGGGCTAACATCTGGATATTTTTCTGCTTTAGGATCAACACTTAACCACAAACTATTCCTTGCATCATAATACCTTGCACCATAATAATAAAGGCCTGTTTCTTCATCTTTCTCTTTCCCATTAAACAAATATGGCGTTTTAAAAGAACTTAAATGCTCATCAAAAAATGTTTCTCCAAAAGGCGTGTATTCATAATGCTGATTTACTTCGCCTAACGCATCTGTAATATAACTGCTGCTTCCCAAATGATCCGAATGGTAGAAGTACTGATCTTTTTCAAACATTAGTCCTGTACCATCGTAACCATACCCTGCTTTTACTGAATCCCTTGGTGGTATTCCTTGCGGATAGGCAGGTGGCAACCAATCTTCTCTGGGTATACTTGGTCCGGATGGCCACCCTAGTGGTACTGAACTAGCAGAACTATCTATAATTATTGGAGGAACAATACCATTGTTTTCTGGTCTCAACCAATAAGGTTTATCAATAGGAGAAGCAGCAGGCATCTTAAGTGTTTTATACCATTCTGCTCTTGAATATTCTATAGTGCGTATCCGTTTGGTATAGTCAACGCCTCCAGCTGACAGACCCGTTACAGGAAAAGAGCTATTAATAAATTCTCCATTACCTAATCTTGTGATAATACGTTGGTTTTCTATGTAATAATGTTTGCTAAACCCTGATTTTCGATATACCAGGTAAGGGCTGACATAAGCGGTAAAATTATCATAGTGCTTCACTCCACCAGCAGGTGCACCATTTATCCAAAGCCCTTGAACACCGCCACTACTTTTGATGACCCTTTCTCCTTTTGCATCGTATGTATAACGGCTAAGCACACCATTTTTTATAACACCCATTAACCTGTTTTCTTCATCCCAGAAATTTTCGCTTACGCTATCACCCAAAAGATTGCCATTAAGATCATAACTGTATTTATTGTCGCCAACCTGAGTAGCCTGGTGCGGAGCAGTACCTCCATAAATATACAGTTGATTATATCTTCGCCTGGGCAAGCTATCTTTCATTTCCTTACTGACAATATTATACAGATCATCATATCCAACAGAAAGACTATAACCAGTGGTAATACCAAACCCTTTATATATTCCACCAGCCTCAATAAGTCTATATAAATTATCATACTTGTATTCCTGTTTAGCATACCCGCCTAGTTTAGGGGCTTGCGCCTGCACATTATTTTCAATACCCAAAATATTGCTTACAAAATCATAGGCATAAGTATTATTCATAATCGGAACAGTACCATGTGTGAAGCTTTGCAGCGTGGTAAGTCGACGACGTTTATCATCATAATTATAAAAGGTCTCGGTACCATTACCATATTTCAAATAAACCCTTTGTTCATATTCATCATAACCTAACCTTTCTACACATTTATATTCATTCCCCAATTTTCTACTCGTAATGTTTTGAAGTGCACCGCCACGGTTATAGTGATAAATTACAGAATCGCCATCTGGATAAATCATTGTCTTAATACGATTCCAGGTGTCGTACAGTTGCTCGCTAACAAACGTAACTGCCTTTTCAGGAGTTATTAGAACTGTACGGATCGTTTTAGTTACCTCTCCCAACTTACCATAGAAAAACTCTTGTCCACCACTGGCATCCTGTTGAAGAACCAATCGTCCTGCTTTACTACCTGCAGTTCCGTATGTATATTTTACTTTGTTCTGATACTGGAAAGGATAATCGATGTCTGTGAGCCGCTCATATTCATACTGATATTCTATACCGCCACCATCGGGTATTCTTTTTCTTATTTCAGGAGTAATTTTTTTGATCATATTACCTGCACGATCAAAAACAAACTCTGTCAGCCCTGCATCCGGATGTTGTACAGAAACTTTTCTACCAAGGTCATCATATTTATATTGAATAATATTCCCGTTGTTATCTGTAACTTTTTCGAGCTCGTTTAATGCATTATAATCAAACTTGGTTATAATAGCTCCGTTAGGGCCGCCATTTACATTCGTTTGCCTGTTACGTTCTTTTACATCCATGAAAGTTTCTTTTGTATTTCCGAGAGGATCTTCACCAACAATACTGAATAACCTGTTCTTGATGGAATAAGTCATACTTGTAGTAGCTCCGTCTGCCAAAACCGTTTTCACTTGTCGGTCCAGTATATCATAATTAGTTTTTGAATTCGGTTTACCAATAGCATAATTGAAAGCAATATTATTGGGGCCTATTGCTTCAACTATGGGATAATAATTTTCAATTGTTCTTCCAAACACATCAAACACAGCCCTCCCAGATACTACCATCTTTAACTCATCATCCTGAGCTTTATTTTTGAATAAAGCAATTTGTTTTTTTACCTGCAATGCTCTTCCCAAACCATCCATAAATGTAATGGTCTTTATGTCACCGTCATGTTCAGGGTCGTAATGTTTTGTAACTGCATACGGCACTGATGCATCGGGGAAGTAATTAAATGCAATGGTGTACGATTTTCCGGCAGCAATCTCATAAGGCCCTGTAACAGCACTTATCCGACCCTTGCTATCGATAGAATAATTTATTTTCTCATCGTTCATACTAACACTACCCGTAAGTTGACCAAACCTATAATCATAAGTACTGCTACTTGAATAACCGAATGCATCACTTACTTTGGTAACTAGACCATGCGTAATATTATCATATTCGTATTGATACCACATACGTTGCCCATGACGATTATGAGGTTTTATGATACGGCTAAGATTTCCATAAGCATCATACTCCATATTTACAATGGCGATGGAATCATCGGTAATATATTGATCGATCTCAATAATGTTTCCTTGAGCATCAATTTTTGCACTACGTCTTCTTTTTGCTGCCCCGCCTGTAATTACCTCTATACTATCGGGAAGCGATTTTATATATAACAGATCATTGTTATGGTATCTTATTTTTGCAAGCACTTCATCTTTTGCAGAACCATCCCCGTTTTCAAATATCAATATTATATTTCCAAGATCATCATACTCATACTTGCTAAACGTTGTTACACCCGCTGTTGCAGCACCTTCATAAAAAAGCTTTTCTGTTTTTGTAAGCGCAGGGAAGAAAACATTATTAGTAATATTTTTAATCTCATACTCATTATCTGTTTTTATATATTTATTTCCACCTGCGTTCTCAGTCCATTCTGAAAGGAGTAATCCTTTAGAATAATAAGTATCGTTGCGAAATACCTTAATTTTTTTTCTATACACTGCGCTGCCATCCAACTCATTTGTTATCACTGTATCAAATCCCAAAAATTCCCTTTCTCTTCTGTCCTGAAATCCATTCTTATACACAAATGTTTTACGTAAGACATCAACTCCATCTCCTATAAAGCCATCAAATACTTCTGTATTTTTTAATACCCATTTGCTTTGTGGCATTTCATAGGTATTACCCATGCGTTCATAATCTAAGCCAATATAACCACCCATTGGACGCTCTATTTTCTTTAGCATATTGGTACGGCCAATAGTAGAACTACTAACAGTTAAGTTGCCATCATTTTCCGAACTAAGTAAATCAGGATAATTATCTCCATCAACATCCATGATCTGATCTTTACGACGAGAAACACCATGGCCAATTGAACCAGATGGGTTAATGCAAATCTTAATAGGGAAAAAAGGGATAAAAATAGGAATCGAAATAGTATAAGCCAAGTTGATAGACTCACCTATAGAAACATTTTTAGTAATTGAATTAAATCCTTGCCAAACTTTTTGTGGTGCAAAACCATTACCTGTATTTAAGTTTACTTTGATTATACTACCATCTTGAAGCACTTTATCCGGAAGTCCATCACCATTAATATCAATTAATGAACTACTTGAATTTCCATTAGTTTTTGTTAAGTTGTAACCCGCTTGAAATGAGCTTGCGTCAATATTTACTCCAAGTGTAAGACCAGCCGCTTCAGATGTACTTTCATTCCCATCAATTCCCGAAATACTCCAATTCTCTGCAGGAGCAAAACCATATCCTAAATTCAAAGCAACAGACCCATTGTTCCAGACCTTGTCAGGCAATCCATCACCATTCATATCTAACCATGTTGCAACAGTTTCATCGTAATTCCTGCTATCTATATTTCCACTTATTCCAATTGAATTACTCGCTGTTTTTGTTGCTAATATTGTCCCTCCTTTACCTGTAGTTACTGCCTCTGTTCCTGCAACAGTTAGAGTACCACCTAAACTAACGCCACTTGAATTTGCTATACTTTTCGTTGAACCGGAATTATTTATTCTTCTTTCATTGCCCAACCCCCCATCAGGCAAAGTATATTGAATTTCATTTTCATTTAAAACATCAGGATATCTATCACCATTCATATCCATCATGTCGAGAAGAGTAATAGTTTCAGCATTTGAACTCCCCTTTGTATAACTTAAACCAAAACTTACACCAGCCGAAGTACTGTTTGCTCTTGTTTTGCTTACCTTAAATGCGGCACTTAATGCCCCCCCCATCTGTGGAGAAGGCTCGTTAGCGTTTAACATAATTATATCCGTAGACACATCATGTAGAACCAATCGTGAACTACCCATAGTATCTCTCCCAACAAAAACCATACTATCATAAGCCATCCAGGTTTGTTTTTCAGCATTTGGAAACATTTGAATAAAATAATTTAATGCCGGATTATTTAGCTGATCTAAACTTCCAGGATTAGTTCGATATAAAGCTGTATCGATTGGTCTAGAAGGATATTGTTTAAGGTCTTCAACATTAAGGTCTGATTCATTAATTGGAAGATTGCTCAGATCTCCTTTTATTGCAAAGCATCCCCAGCCTCTATACAATGTCCCCAAAAAATCTTTTTCTGGACTGGCATATAACCCAGCGTCTAAAGTATCATATACAACCTTGAATCGAGGAACATTATTAACATCTCTATAGTAAATCGTATCTTCCAATTGATATTTTAATATTGAAATTTTAGTTGAAAGTACATGACTAGGTGTTGTATATTCCACAAAAAGCTCATCTCCGGCATTTCGAATGATTAAAACAGTATCAAATTTTGCAGAAAGCACTCCATTTAATAAAGTGCGTTTTTGTTTATTAATAATATGTTTCGGGCTTTTTATAGAAAAAACTATTGTACCATCAGCAGTAGGATCAAATTGTATGTAAGGAATTATTCTTATAGTATCTTTTTTTGTTCCCTTTAAAACCTTTGTAGGTTTAACCCAATCGTTATAATTCGTAAAATCAGGAACTATTTTCGTTTCTATTAATGGAGTTATCCCATCTGTATAAATAATATGTGGCAGAAAGACCAATTCAGTGCGATCAATGTATGTATCTGTGTTAGCAATAAACCTCAATGTATCGCCTTTATTTACATTGATATTAACCTTTTGAAATAAAGTATCTACCAGTTGACTATCCGTATATGTTATATCTGAATAAGTGGTAATAGAAGATGCATTTTGCTGAAGAATAGTCACCCTAACCTCATCAGATGTTATCTTCTTGATAAACTTTGCATCAAAACTTATCACACCATCTCTTGGCATACCATACCCTCCCCCGGCAGCACTAAGAAAGAAATCACTCGACGCTTTATAATTATCTGAGGGCTTGTTATTAGCATCATTTAATGGAGAAACGGGGGTTAAATATTTTATAGATTGATCCCATGAAATAACATCATTTACACCATTATAAATGGACTGTAGTCGAAAATAGATCCTGTCCCCTTTTGCAACAGTCAGAGACTCTAACCCTGTTGGAGTTTTCGGGAAGAAATTATCAACTGAAATTGTATCAGCCCACTTTACTATCCCATTCAATTGAACAGATACTCTCACTCCATCCCCTTTTTTATAATCCTGTATTAAAGGTTCCCTTAATCTTATTGGAGCATCAATAGAAACAATTCCATCAAAAGGAGCTTGCCAGAATCTAACGGCATCCTGTAAAGGAAAATTGTCTTCCTGTTCTTTCTGTAAGTCTGCATCAGACTTTAAAAAAGCCGGGTCAATTACTGCACCTGCCTTTACAGGCGCAGGAGTAAGTCCACTATTCTCATTAAATTCAGGATCACCATTACTATTCAGATGATTGAACAAAACTCTTCCATTAGAAGCAATATCTATTAAGCCATCTCCGTTGAAGTCGGAAAAATAATTGGTTGTCGAACTCGTTGTAGTAGTAGTTGTTCTACCATAAAATAAAACAAAAGGTATTACTTGAAAACCCCAAGATACATTTTGTGAATTACTCTTACTAAAATCTTCAGCACCCTTCATTATCATTTTTTCACCAAAACTCTTAGCAGCAAAACCAAGATTTTTTCTGTAGTAAAATTGGTTTTCAAGTTTAAAAACTTTATCTGGTAGGCCATCACCATTCACATCAATTATGCTGATTAAGCCCTCCTGGTTATCGCTACCATATCCAAAACTTCCTCCTACTGATAAGAGTTTACTCCAAAGACCTCCAGCCCAAGACCCAACAGTTAAAGCAAGACCGCCATTTATACTTGAAGATTTAGAGGTATTCAGAGCAGAAGCTTCCCCCCTAAAACCATCTATAGGGCGACTAATATCCCCTTTAATACCATCACTAGCTATACTCCAGTTTTGAGCAGTTGAAAGCGGGGCATAACCATTTTTAGCATTCACATCATCATAATAATCCAGCTTATGACTATAAAATATATTTCCGTCTGCGTCTAATTCGCTGAAACTTTTAAGTAATGTTTTCTTGAACGCTCCCTCTGTATAATTGTATTGATAAGCTCTTATCGGCTGACCATTCATGCTTATTTTTACTTTATCCAGCAAATCAGCTGTTACAACTTTAAGCCCAGTTCTACAATTAATATCAATATCCTCTCTCCCTGTTTTTCTTATGAATTCAATATGATATGGACCGTCTACATTATCATGACCTGTATATACAATCTCTTTAATATACAATTGCTTCCCCAATATAGTACTACCAACCACACCAGCATTCTCTATAGTTTCGTAAACATACTTCACATAATTACCATTTAGATCCTTCGTCTCAACCAGTGCCCAATAAGTAACATTGCCATTTTCATCTTTCAAAACCCCTTCTCCATTTTCACCACCATATGTATTTTTCGTTCCATTTTTATTAGTTACTTCCCACCAATAATTTTTCGGGCCTGTTCCTTTTCTGATGACCTTATTAAAAGCCCCTTCAACCCTCGAGTAAAATTGCTTATCACCTGCTGATCTTGCTACGAAGGTCGAGCCACGCACTACTGGTGCTAACTGTTCGCCACTCAATGTATATTCTTCCGTTTCAAGTGACGCATCATAACGAGGCACTCCCCATCTTGTTTCAATACCAACAAACGGCAATGAAATATTCCAACCAAGTCCCATCCATCCATTACCTCCTTCATTACTATAGCGAAGTGTCAATTGCGGCTGCATACCAAGCCTCCCCGCAGGCAATTTAAGATTGAATGAAAGTGAGGCTCCCCCTGTATTGTTTGCTTCAGGAGGATTAATGAACGTAATACCATTTGAAGGATCAGCAGCCTTAAAATCTTTTATAGAAGTTGGGATGTACCCCTGTGTTTGAGGTGATTCAGGAACTTTGATAATGCCATTGATCATATCCGTAAAATGTGTAGTATACGAAGTCACCATACTTGACATCTTATTGATGGTATCTAATGGAAGTTCCTCCCACTTTTTACTGCTTTCATTAAAGAAAAAAGTTTTTATATCCGCTGTTGTATATCCATCGGGTATTAATGTACTATCAAAAGGAATAGAAAGTCTTGCGGCTTTTGAAAACTTGCTTCCATGCGGTAAAAAACGAAATGCGGCATGGGTTTTAGTAACATTTACCATATCTGCATTTAATGCAGGAATGTCAATATCTCTTAACGCTGTTATTGAAATAGTTTTACTTTCATTTAATGCTTTTGCCGGAATGGAAATAGCGGTAGCAGAATCAACTTTTGAACTTAAATTTAGTTTTGAACTTGTTAAATATGTTGCCTGATTAGTTAACCCTTTTTGAGAAGGCTTAAATACAAACTGCGGGGTGATTGAATGTTTAAATACAATATTCTTTGTAATGGTTTTTCCTGAACCAAATTCCGCACGCAAACTAATCTCTGCAGTACTATCTAAGTATTCGTCTTCAGAAATTTCGAACTCATTATTGTAAATACTTACAGGATGATCATTACAATAAAGGCGAGCACTTCCCAACTGGGCGCTTTTCAAAACCCCTTTAATGTATACTTGTTTCCCAAAAAAATAATCATCAGGATTATTTATCAATAGTTGATCTCTGTCTGTCTCTTCATAAATTGCAACAACTGAAAGGTTTTTTATTTTATATGAATAAGTAGCATTGTCAGGAAGTGAGAATCGAACAATATTATCACCTTCATGTAAATTTTCAGCAGATATAAATTCTCGCTGTAATGTCCATTCGTTATTACACAAAACAAATTGTCCACCTAAGGCCTGTGCATCATTAATGCTTCTGGCAATTCCCGTATTAGAAGAAACCCCATTTAACCAATATTGCAAAACAAAAGAGTGATTTCTCTTAACTCCTGATGGCAGATGAATATGAAAAACATTATCATAAGGTTCATCTATCGGATTCTCATTATCGTAACCAATAATACCATAATCAATATCCGCTTTAAATATTTTCTCTTGTTGATCTTTGGAATAGGCCAATTTCGTATCTACGATCTTAGAAACCTTTAAGATATTATTGTCGGCAATTTTATTTTGCCGCTGCTCTTTGGTAAAGTCAGTAATTATTCTAACGGGCAATTTATTTTTACATGCCCAGTGAAGCAATACTAGATTGATAAAGACTATTGCTAGATAAAGTTTCTTAACCATTGCAATTAAGGTTTTTATAAACAAATTGAGTCTAGTAACTCAATTCCTTCGTTATTTTACAATTACAATTTTTCTTGTTTCTTCAAATTTGCCTGACCTGAAAGTAACCATGTATATCCCTGTCTTAGTTATTTTGTCTTTGAAAATATAATTAGCAAATCCACTCTTTTTAGCAGATTTAATAATACTGCCGTTAGAAGCATAAATTGTCATGCTTAAATTATCAGGCTGTTGTAGTTGCACTCTTGCAAAAAAGTCCCCGGTGGATGGATTAGGGAACACAGTAATCTCTTTGAAAACACTACCAGAAGACTTTGCTATTTGAATATCAGTTTTACTACTACAACCATTTTTTGATAATGTAAGCGTATAGACACCTGGCTTTTCAAATACTTGTTTAGGCCCAATGCTACTGAAATTGTCAATTCCTTCCCAGCTATAACTAACTCCTTCGGGCATATTTTGTGAGGCATCAATTTCAACACTTTTTCCAAGCGCCAATTCGTAATTTGAATTAATCAAAATTGGCAAAGGTGCATCAACGCTGTTTAGATAAAACGAATCAGTGAAACTTCTTTTCAAGGCATCGGTTACATTTAAGTGATATTTACCGGGGGGAAGATTATTTATTTTCAACGAAGTTGATGTATCCGAAAGTAAATTATAAAAACCATTATACTCTTCTCCTGAAACTGAAACCTTATAAGGAGCCAACCCACCAGCAAACTTTAAGTCTAAACTCCCTTTTATTCCTGTCGAGCAAACAGGCTGGTTAATTTTTTCTGTGACAAGTAGATCCCTTGCTGCGATAAAACCTATATAACTTTTTTGACCTTCGCCTTTTTCCCATTTAATATCATTAAACGTTGCAATTCCATTCGCATCAATTTGATCCATTTTTATGAAATCAGTTTTTTCAAATGCAAACGCCCCTGTTCTTGAGAGATCAATAGCCATCCAGAAAACAGTATTTGCATCTGCTTTTACATCCATCTGGCGTGTATCAATCATTATCCTGGTTGAAATATCTTTCATGAGATTTGAAACTAGAAGCCATTTCTTTTGCATAAGTTGAGGGAAGCCTAATACTTTTTTTTCTGGAACAAAAGGCAACCCATTTTCACCCCAAAGCAGGAAAGAATTATCGGATAAAACTGAATTAGAAGAAATTGTTAGTAACCCCGGAGTACTACTACTCGAGGCTTTTGGTTGCATTAGCCCGGAAGAATCGTCTCTTGCTATACCTGCTATATTTTTATGGAATGCTCTGTAATTAAGTCCTTCCCATATTTTTACTCCCTGGCTGTTGTAATATATTGCCTCTGGCTCTGATAATGTCACTCCATATTTTATTGATAGATAAGAAGCTACTTTTAATCTTTCTTTTGTATTAAGCACCCTGTTATAAAAAATTACTTCAGGTATACTACCTTTAAAAGATGTAATAGGCAAATCAGGACTTACAGGCTTTGCACCTAATTGCCATTCGAAATCAGATACTGATGCCGCCGGATCCTCTTTCTGTTGGACATAAACGTTTACTTTAGGATTGCGCCTTTCAAGATTTATAAAGTTCATGTACCTGTATGCCTCCAAATCAGCAGCCCTATCTGTAGTAAGTACCTGAGCAGTCTTTTTATTGCTTAGCAGATGCCAAATAGAATTTTCATTTACTGTGTCTTCGGGCTGATAAACAGTAAAAAAACTAAAGGAGTTCTTTTGTTGTTTTAAGTCAATGTTAATCTTAGTGTTCTCAGTAAAAGGAAATGAATTGTTGTAATTAAGCGTTTTTAAATTCCCTTTCTTCAGTGTTGCGGGAAACAATTTTATATCTGTATTGGTCCTGCTTACAAAGCAAGGAATATCATTTTGAACAGAAACCACTAACCATTTTGCAACACCTTTTACGCCACCAGGCGATATTATTTGGCCAATGGTCCCATAAAAACTAAATACCAAAAGAATTGATATTGAAACGTTTCTTTTCAAATTTGAAAGTTTAATATGCTTTATTATAAATGGAGAAATCCCAACCAAGAGTAAATTGAAAAGCTTTATTGACATTCTTGTTCTCAATAAAATTATAGGAGTTGGGCTGCGTTTCAACAACATCCGTTAGACCAATAAAATATCTGGCTTCAAGGGATAGTCCAGAGTTTCTAAATTCATGTCCAACTACCACATTAAATCCAAAATTCGTTTTGCCTTTGAGTACATTGCGAATTTGTTGTTGCTGTTCAAGGTCTGATCCAAAAGCCGGCAATCTATCTTTGCCCCCGGATTTATATACTATATTTTGTGGAGCAACATTTAAACCTACTTGTGGACCCCCTCCAACATAAAATCCATAAAAAACATTTTCATCTTTTGGTTTGATTGCAGTTAACGGATATATCTTAATCATTCCATTGATGTTAATATACTGATAGTTAAAATCCATGTCATAATAGAAATCTTTACCGCTTTCCTCGGTAGTTCTATATTTCAACATTGCCCCTTGTTGAGCATATCCTATTTCAGCATGAAGCGCCAAAGCCTCTAATCGTCTAAAAGAAACATAAGCACTACCGGCCCACCCATTTTTAGGCACCTCCTGCATTGTATAATTAAAAAAAAAGGGCTCACTTAATATGGTGCTTCCCAAACCGCTGATCTTGGATTTATATACATAGCCTAATCTCAAGCCATAATTAACAGAATATCTACTTTCATTTGCTGCGACCTCTGGATTTCGAATACCCTGGGATAAAGCAGGCAACTGAAGCAGAAATAAAATTGAGAATGCGACGAAACAAAATTTTCGGTTCATTTGCGTAGTTTTTTAGTAATTCATGAACATGTGCCGAGAAACCGGCAAAATGGTATTTCTTAAGAATTGAGATGCGGCTAGTCGAGAAGATATTGGGAAGGATTTACTAAAGTAAAATCAATGGAGTAGAAAATAAAAATTTAGGTAATTACTTTATAAATAAAAGGAAAACTTTTATATGTACCGAAGCTAAGATAGCAAAAAATTCAATTCAAAGTATTATTTTTTAAAAAAAATAGGGTCTACCTAACGGTTATGTTTTTGTAAACCCGATTTAATATTTTTATGCTTCTAGATATCATGATATTTTTTTATTTTTTTGGAATTTACATTTCTTTTATTATTTTCGGTAATATTTTTTTTAATCCAATTCTTCTGGATAATCAAGCGCAATCTCTCCCTTTTACTTTTTATCATATTTCAATAAACAACTAGGAATGATTACATTTTTATGTTTCGTATAAGCCTTTTTGACGTTTATTATTATTAAAAATGATAATTTCTTGCACCTTTTCAAATTTACCACCTTGATTAAATGGCAAAAAACATTGAGTAGTAGTTTTTTTCAAGACTGCGTACTTGTTTAAATAATCTTATAATACAATCTTAAAATCAGCAAAAATTCCTTTAGAATGAAAAAAATATTCTTTTTACTAAGTATTTTTCTTTCGCAATATTCATTTTCGCAAAACGCTTATTCTAATTATAATAAATGCCTCGAATCTATTGATAACGAGGAAAGAAAAGCAGAAGAAGCTTTAGAGAATAAGTGGTATGAAGAAACATCTAACCCCAAAGCTGTTATGCTAGCTTGTGATGATCATTGCCCTAAATATTACTGCCGAAGGCATCATAAACAATGCATAAGCTACTGTGACTGTTATGCACAATTTAAAATTGAATCAAAATCAATTTCAGAGAAATACCAAACTATGAGAAGCAATTGTGAAATTACTTATAAACGCGAACAAGAGGCTGAAAATGCGAAAGCTGAAAGAAAACGTAAGGCTGAAGAAGAAGCACGTAAAGCTGAAGAACAAAGAAAAAAAGAAGAAAAGGCGAGATTAGAAAAAGAAGCAAAAGAAAATGCAGATAAAGAAAAAAGCAATCTAAGAAGTGAAACGAAAAAATCTGACGGCACAAATGGAAATTCAGATGATGCCGCAGAACAGGAAACAAGGCGAAGAAAAGCAGAAGTAGAGGCATATGTTGCAGAAATGGAAAGAAGGCGTCAAGAACAACGCACAAAAGATTCATTAGAAAATGTGCAAATGGGCGCAGCAATGGTTGCTTCTGCAGGAGCAATGATTGCAATGGGAGATAAGGAAAGTAGTAGAGAGGAAGAAGACTATGAAATAGGAACATATTTAAAAGCAGTGCTCGGCTTGGGGTTCAATTCCCTTCCAGTCATAGAAAATGATAACTACTATGGAACATATATGTCAATTTCATCTACAACTTCATTTCCAATAATTCAAGCATCCTTCCAATTCTCTGCGTTCAATCGCAGTTTTATCACTTGGAAACTTAGTCCATATGGCTATTTTGGAATGAACGCTTTTGATGAAGGCACAACTGGGACACACTTTTGTTATGGAGGCTCAAGTTCACTGGGTTTCGGCAAAAAATTCAAACTCTTGTTGCAGGGGGAATATTATGTAAGAAATGGAAGTATGTCAATGGATCAGTTTGTAAATTATATAGATTCAAAAGGCACCGCTAATTATAGTTATTCAACCAAAAAATATGGCCCTGGCATCCAACTTAGACTCGGCTACGACGTTCCAACCGAATATTCGCTTTCAGCTTTCAAAGAGGAATTATCTTTCATGAAAGGAGAAAACAAAGAGATATATTCTTTTCAATTTAAAATGATGGCAAAGATCGTTCAGTTCGTAGCTGAATTTTCGCCAGATTATCCATCTGCTGGTGATATATTATTTCCAGCTACGTATAAAAAGGAAAAACAAAATCTTTGGACATTTGGGATATCGGTTCCATTAACTCTATCCTATCGCTAGTAAGAATTAAAATATTTGAAAAAAAAAAATTAATTAATGAAAAAAATAACGAGAATAATTTTGGCAATAGTAATTATTGTTTCACCGGGTTGCGTAAAAGAACAATATATTAGTCACCCTTACGGAGAGGGGAAAGGAAACGTAACTTTCTACACAGATGCATCAATTTTACTTAATGAATACCCGATGACAATCATAGTCGATGGGCTAGTTATTGGATCTTTAAACCAAAACTATCTAAATTTTTCTACCGATCACCCTGAACCAACAGAACCATTTTGTAGCGAAGCAAATGCAGGCATGGTAGTTAACTTTCTTGGCACAGCTGGTACACATTCTTTTATGGCTGTTGGCGCATACGGAGGGAGTTCATCAGGTAGCTTTACTGTCAGAGCTGACCAATGCGACAAAAAGAAGATACATCAATAGACCTAAAAACATTGGCGAACAACTCAAAGCAAAAGTGTAGATTAACAGAAACCAAAAAAATAAAGTAAGAATAATTTTACGCCCGAACAAATCATGAATATCTAATTTATTATTAACAGCTAACTTAATTTTATGAAAATTTATTTTATATCAATATTTTTGTTTTTGGGCTTTAATGTAAATTCACAAAACACTTTAGTTGAACCTCATTTGAATGCTTCTAAAGAAGATTCCTTGATTAATATTTTTGAAGAAAAAGACAGAATAAAGAAAGAAGAGATCAGACATTTTTGTCAAGAGAACTTATTTAAAATAGATTCGGTTTATTCAAATAAAGATTCTAGCTTAATACATTTCTTAACTTTCGATGGAAAAATTATAAAAGAAGAGAAGAAAATTTACCTCCCATCAACAGATTTTCTTTCAGATTCAATCATTTCGTTTTTTAATTTAAATAATCAATTAATTTATTTTGAGCATTGGGAATTAGTAGTAAATACACCAAATATAGACGGTACAGGGTTTACACGGCTAGAAATAATTCTCCCTCAGTACCCATCTTTTAGAATTAGGAATGAATATGACAAATTAAATCGTGAGACTCTTTCCGTATTTAGCAGAAATAGCTTCACATTTAGAGTTAGAACAATCTATACATCTGCTAATAATTCGGAAGATCATGAATCACATACAGAAGATATAAAATGGTATCAATTTTGGGAAAATTGATTTACTATGAATATCACTTAGCTGGTTTAGAAATAACTTTTATAAGATTCAGGGCACAAAAAAAGCCTCAACAAAACTGTTGAGGCTTTTTGCGGACCGGACGGGACTCGAACCCGCGACCTCTGCCGTGACAGGGCAGCATTCTAACCAACTGAACTACCGATCCTTCAACCCTATTCATTGCTTCAAAACCAAGGTTTTAGCTTTTCAGCTCTTTTTCGGGAGTGCAAAGATAGGTTTTACCTTTTTTCATTCCAAAACTTTTATTAAAAATATGTAATCGTTAATTTTACAGCCTTATCTTACACTTTTTTAAGGACATAAAGTGTTCGGTATAGTATTAACCTAATCAATTTTTCATGCCAGAATTAAAAAACAGACAGTTCCTCGATTTTGAAAAACCTATCAAGGACCTATACGATCAAATTGAGCAACTGAAAATTACTTCCGAAAAAACAAAGACAGACATGTCTGAAACCATTGCTTCGCTTGAGCAAAAAGTAATGGAAACAAAGCTTGAACTTACAGCTAACATGACGCCATGGCAAAGGGTGCAATTAAGTCGTCACCCCGACAGGCCATATACTTTAAAGTACATTGAAAAAATGTGTACCAATTTTATTGAATTGCACGGCGATAGAAATGTGAAAGATGATAAAGCCATGGTTGGCGGCTTTGCCGACCTGAATGGCGAAACAGTAATGATCATCGGTCAGCAAAAAGGCATCAATACTAAAATGCGTCAGATCAGAAATTTTGGTATGGCCAATCCCGAAGGCTACAGAAAAGCTTTACGCCTAATGCGACTTGCAGAAAAATTCAACAAACCCATAATTACTTTAATAGATACACCGGGTGCATACCCCGGCTTAGAGGCTGAAGAGAGAGGACAAGGCGAAGCCATTGCAAGAAATATTTTTGAAATGATACGCCTGAAAGTTCCGGTGATCTGTGTGATCATTGGCGAAGGGGCAAGCGGCGGTGCGTTGGGTATTGGTGTGGGTGATAAAGTATTTATGATGGAGAATACCTGGTACACAGTGATATCTCCCGAAAGCTGCAGCAGTATTTTATGGCGTACCTGGGATAAAAAAGAAATTGCTGCAGAGCAACTTCGTTTAACGGGTACCGATATGCTTAACTTTGGCCTGGTAGATGGTGTTATTCCTGAACCTGCCGGCGGTGCTCATTGGGATTATGATAAAGCTGCGGAAATATTAAAAGAGTATCTTATTCCGGTTATACAAGAATTGAAACAGATCTCTCCTGAAAAACGTTGCGAAGATAGAATTGAGAAGTTTGGTAAGATGGGATTTTGGGATGAGAAAGCGGTGTAAATGAAAAGTGAAGAATGAAAAGTGAAAAATGATCAGAGGGGTTCGGATTTTTAGTTTTTAGTTTTTAATTTTTAGTTTTTATGTTGAAAATTGGCGTTTTAGGTGTAGGGCATTTAGGTAAATTCCATTTGAATAATTGGCAAACAATTGAAGACACTACTATTGTAGGCTTCTTTGATCCGAATGATGAGAATGCCCTTGGAGTTGCTGAAAAATATAATTTAAAAAGATATACCGACGCAGAGGAATTAATTAAAGCCTGCGATGCAATAGATATTGTTGCGCCTACTACTTCTCATTTTGAACTCTGCAAACTTGCCATAAGAAACGGCAAACATGTTTTTGTAGAAAAGCCATTGGCGAATACTTTAGACGAAGCAAGGGAATTAGTGAAGCTTACCAAAGAAGCAAACATTAAATTTCAGGTTGGCCATGTAGAGCGTTTCAACCCTGCTTTTTTAGCCTTGAAAGAACACAAACTACAACCGATGTTCATTGAAGTGCATCGTTTGGCACAATTCAACCCAAGGGGTACGGATGTGAGTGTTATTCTGGATCTGATGATTCATGATATTGATATCATTTTAAGTCTTGTAAAAAGCAATGTAAAATTCATCTCCGCTAACGGTGTTGCCGTAATGAGCGACACACCTGATATTGCGAATGTGCGAATTGAATTTGATAATGGCTGTGTGGCAAATCTTACCAGCAGCAGAATATCAATGAAAAAAATGAGAAAGATGCGGTTGTTTCAAAAAGATGCTTATATCGGTATTGATTTTTTAGAGAAGAAAGCCGAGATCATTAAACTGAATACGCCGACGGATAAAAACGTTTTTACTTTTGATATTGAAACGAATAATGGCAAAAAAACAATTGCTATTGCTAACCCTATTGTGGAAGATGGCAATGCTATAAAAATGGAGCTGGAAGAATTCAAAAGATCGATTGTAACAGACTCCGATACTACTGTTACCGTTGTAGATGGTTTCAGGGCAATGGAAGTAGCACATCAGATCTTAGAAAAAATAAACAGCGGCAGTTTAGTGTAGTTGCCCTATTGAATATTTTCATTTATATACATTGAATCAAAACAGGATACATATTCGTTGGTATATTTTTGCCGACTTGCTGGCTGCCATTCTAACCTGGTTCAGTTTTTATTACCTGCGTACTGTTATTTACGATTACCATTTTCATATCCCATCGGGCTTTTACATTGGGCTGGTATTATATACTTTGGGCTGGCTGAGTCTTCATTTCTTCAGTGGTGCTTACGAATCTGTTTATCAAAAATCTCGTGTTACAGAATTATTCAAAACTTTGTTGGTGAGTGTGATCGGTTGCTTTGTGCTGCTTTTCTTTTTTATTCTGAAAAATCCGCAGGAAAATAACTTTTATTATTACGAAGAATTCTACAGCCTATTGATACCCGTATTTGTGGTAACTTTTTTCTTTCGGTTGATCGTTCTTTCTATTGCAAAAAAACAATTGAGAGAAAGAACAGTATTTTTTAATGTGCTGCTGATAGGTTCCGGAAAAAATGCCGCACAGTTCTTTCAGTCGTTCATCAATACAAAAGAAAATACAGGCTATGGAATAAAAAGCTTTTTAAACATCAATGGCAATGCCAATGTTGCATTGCCAAACTCCATTAATAAATACAATGCTTTAGAAAACCTTTCGGCTATTTTAAAGGAAGATAATATTGATGAAGTGATCATTACTGTTGAAAAAAACGACAGGGAATTGCTGGCTAAGATATTGCAACAACTAAGCGACAAAGACGTAAATATCAAGATTACTCCGGATGCGGTGGATATTATTACAGGGGCTTTACAAACCAGCAATGTAATGGGCATTCCCTTAATTGATATTCACTCGGGCCTACTACCTTCGTGGCAAAAAAACATAAAACGATTGGTTGATATTTCTATCAGCATTTTCGGAATTATTTTATTGTCGCCGTTGATCTTATACACAGCTATCCGAACAAAATTCTCTTCTAGAGGTAATGTATTATTTAAACAGGAAAGAATTGGTTATAAAGGCAGGCCTTTTTACATCTACAAATTCCGTAGCATGGTTCAGGATGCGGAAAAAGAAGGACCACAATTAAGTTCGGATGATGACCCGAGAATTACAAACTGGGGTAAAGTAATGCGTAAATGGAGACTGGATGAACTGCCTCAACTTTGGAATATCATTAGCGGCGAAATGAGTCTTGTTGGCCCAAGACCCGAGAGAAAATTTTACATTGACCAGATCGTTAAAGATTATCCCGAATATAAATATCTTTTTAAAGTTAAACCGGGACTAACAAGCTGGGGCATGGTAAAATACGGCTATGCTTCATCGGTAGATGAAATGATACAACGTATGCCCTATGATCTGCTCTATATCGAAAATGTATCAATAGGTCTTGATTTTAAGATCATGCTCCATACAATAAGGATCATATTTGCCGGGAAGGGGAAATAAAGCTTCAAGCCACAAAGGACAAGCCAATTGCTTTGAACTGTATTTATATACATTGAAGCTATAAATAGCAGACTTGTCCCTTGCAGCTATTCCCTTGTGGCTGTATTACGATTTGTATCAGCGAATATGATTGAAATGACAATGTTTTAATTATTTTTGAATAAACTCTTCGGATTGAAAAAGATCTCCCTTTTTGTTATTGCAAATTGCTTGTTGTCAATGGTCTATTGTCAGTTGCCCGGCTATTGGCAGCAACAAGTGAATTATACCATTGATGTTACGTTGAATGATGAAGAACATTCGCTTGACGGTTATATAAAAATGGATTATTTCAATAATTCTCCCGATACGCTAAAATTCATTTGGATACATGTATGGCCAAATGCTTATAAAAATGATCGAACTGCATTCAGTGATCAACTCTTAGAAAATGGCAGAACGGATTTTTATTTCAGTGATAATGATAAGCATGGCTACATTAACCGTTTGGACTTTAAGGTAAATAATATCAACTCAATAATACTTGATCATCCGCAACATCAGGATATTGTAAAACTCATTCTACCATTGCCGTTAGTGCCGGGCAGCAATTGCAAAATTGAATCTCCCTTTCGTGTAAAGTTGCCGCATAATTTTTCAAGGGGCGGCCATGTAGGTCAGTCGTACCAAATAACACAATGGTATCCTAAACCTGCAGTATATGATAAGAAAGGCTGGCACGCTATACCTTATTTAGATCAGGGAGAATTTTATAGTGAATTTGGAAATTACGAAGTGAATATTACTATACCGAAAAATTATATTGTAGCAGCAACCGGAACATTACAAAATGAAACAGAGATCAATTGGCTGAAAGAAAGATCAAATCTGAATACCGTCTTTACATTACCTTCTACCAAATCACCAATCGTTCTAAAAAAAGCGAAAGAAGATCTGATTGCATTTCCTGCATCTTCAAAAGAATTAAAGACCATTAGTTTCAAACAAGATAATGTACACGACTTTGCATGGTTTGCCGATAAAAGATTTGTTGTACAACAAGATACATTGCAATTACAATCAGGAAAGATAATCAATGTAGCATCTTACGCTCTTCCATCGATTACTAACTACTGGAAAAACAGTTTGCAGTTCATTAAAAAATCTATTCTAACAAGAAGCAAATGGTTGGGAGAATATCCTTACAATACTGCAACTGCTGTAGAAGCAATGATGGGTTTTGAAGGTGGCATGGAATATCCAACCATTACATCTATATCTCCACCGGAATCTGAAAATGAACTGGAAGGAACGATTGAACACGAGGTAGGCCATAACTGGAACTATGGTATTTTAGGCACCAATGAAAGAGAACATGCCTGGATGGATGAAGGCATCAATAGTTTTTATGATGACAGGTACGATGCAACAGAAATGATATCTACGCCTGTAAAAAGCAAACAAAAATTCTGGTCGAAAAGAATGCCTGATAATAGAAGAGCATTTTCATTAAGAAATATCATTGCCAATAAAACAGATCAACCGATTGAAACACCTGCTGATAGTTTCAGTGAGATAAACTATTATAGGATGAGTTATCAGAAAACTGCCGAGTGGCTGGGATTATTAGAGAAAGTAATGGGTAAAGAATTATTTGATAGTTGCATGCAGGCTTATTATGAACGCTGGAAATTCAAACACCCTTATCCCGAAGATTTCAAGAAAATATTTGAAGAGGCAGTAGAAGGAAAGGGAACCGGCGGATCTATATCTTCCTCAGCGTTAGTAAAAATGTGTTTTCAAGTGTTAAATTATAAAGGACCGATCTTACCATTTACTCCCGCCAAAAGACCTTTGAAACTTGCCTCCTTCTTCAGCTTTAAAGACACTCATAAATACAGGTACATTTTTGTAGCTCCGGGTATTGGTAATAATTTTTATGATGGATTGATGTTAGGTGGCGTGGTACACAATTACACTTTACCTGCGGAGAAATTTCAATTCTTTGTATCGCCACTGTACGGTACTCAAAGCAAACAAATGAATGGCTTAGGAAGGATCAGTTACCACTGGCTTCCAGGCAATAAAGGCAAAAAAATTGAGCTCTCCTTATCTGCATCAAAATTTTCGGAAAATGATTTTACAGATTCAAATAATCACACGGAGTATTTATACTTTAGCAAACTTGTGCCTTCAATCAAAATAAATTTTGCAAAGAAAAATCCGAGAAGTCATGTATCTAAATTCATACAATGGAAAACATTTTTCATTGCACAAAAAGGCATTTTGTTTACCAGAGATACTGTTGCCAATGCCGATATCATCACCTACCCCATTACAAACAAGTACATTAACCAATTAAGATTTGTTATTGAAAATGATCGTGTACTCTACCCCTACAACGGCGAATTAAAAGTTGAACAAGGAAAAAGTTTTGTAAGAGCTGCATTTACCGGAAATTATTTCTTTAATTATGTAAAAGGTGGTGGTATGAATGTGCGTTTGTTTGCAGGCAAATTCTTCTACCTTGGTGATAATACTTTTTTAAAACAGTTTGAAACAGATCCTTATCATTTAAATATGACCGGACCACGAGGATACGAAGATTACACCTACAGCAATTATTTTTACGGTAGAAATGAATTTGAAAAAATTTCATCTCAACAAATAATGCAAAGAGATGGTTTCTTCAAAGTACGTACAGATCTACTCAGCAGTAAGATCGGCAAAACAGACAAATGGTTAGCTGCACTCAATTTAACAACCGATGTTCCAAAAAATATTAATCCGCTGCAAATGCTGCCAATTAAAATTCCATTAAAGGCATTCTTTGATATTGGCACCTATGCGGATGCATGGCAGAAGAATGCAACTACAGGCAGGTTTATTTACGATGCAGGATTACAAATTTCTTTGTTTAAGGATATTGTAAACATTTATGTACCGATACTTTACAGTAAAGTGTACAGCGATTATTTCAAATCTACCATCACAGAAAAAAGATTCTGGAAAAACATTTCTTTCAGTATAGATATTCAGAACATTAAGTTGAAGAAAACCTTTCCTCAAATACCGGCTGAGTAAATGAATATCCAACACATTCCATATAAAGAAATTGATAAGGATAAATGGGATAAATGCATAGACAATGCAGACAATGGATCGATCTATGCGTATTCATTTTATTTGGATGCCATGTCCAAGAATTGGGATGCACTCGTGTTGAACGACTATGAAATCGTAATGCCACTTACATGGAACAAGAAATACGGGTTTTATTATTTGTACCAACCTTTTTTTTGTGCAAGTCTGGGTGTTTTTGGAAATAATATTTCTAAAGAAACATTAGAGGCTTTTCTGAATGCCATTCCTAAAAAATTCAAACTTTGGGATATTTACCTGAATCATAAAAACAATCACACCCTAGACAATTTCAATTTGTATCAACGCAGAAATTTTATTTTACCATTGAATGATGCTTATGAAAATATCTATAATAATTTCAGAGAGAATATAAAACGTAATATAAAAAAAGCTACGGGGCTGAATTGTAGCGTACGAAGAGAAATCGGCATTGACGATATCATTGCGTTGGCAAAAGATCAATCAAAAACCTTTTCGCCAATTGCAGCAGATGATTTTGAAAGATTTAAAAAACTATACGCAATACTAAAAGACCGGCAAAAGACTGCAAACTATGCTGTTTACTTACCTTCCGGCGAATTGGCAGCATCGGCGGTATTCCTTTTTTCTCACAATAGAGCATACTATATTTTAGTGGGCAATCATCCCAACGGCAAAACAGTTGGCGCATCGCATGTATTGATAGATGCTTTTATTAAAGATCATTCCAATAATAATATTGTACTTGATTTTGAAGGAAGTGATGTACAAAACCTTGCATTCTTTTACAGCGGGTTTGGCGCCAAGGAAGAATTGTATACCGGTATTAAATTAAACAGGTTACCGTTTTGGGTGAGATGGTTTAAGAAATAACTTTAGAAAATTCTATCGTTTTCATTGGCATCCAGTAACTGTTCTGCCATTGAATTATCAAAAACATTTTCTTTATTGTAGATAACCTGTCTTAGCAGATCGTTGATGGTTATTACGCCTGCAAAGCCTTCATCGTTATATGCAAGTATGTATCTTGTTTTGTATGTATTCAACAAATTCATACAATGTTCAACCGTATCGTCAAAATCCACTACGGGAACATCTGTGGTCATTGCTTCTTTAACTGTTGTTGAATTACTTGCACGACCTTTTAAAATAACATTTCTGGCATATTCTCGTTCGCCAAAAATACCTTTGAACTGATCTTCTTCCATTACGATCAGGTAACTCAAATTAACGGATTGTAACATCGTTAAGGCTTCTATCACCAACGCACTGGAATCGATATAATTGAAAGTTTTTTGCTTGGCGCTGAATATGTCTTTTACGGTCTGCATACAGATAAGTTTATGACGTAAAGGTAAGCAAGTTCAAGGAAGATGCCATCTGATATTTATCATAAATTATCAGGATATATGTCATACACTCAGTAAGTGTTCTGCAACAATAAGATCTACCGGCTGCGTTATCTTGATATTTTCAACTTCCCCTTCTATCAAGTGTACCTTCAATCCGAAAGCCTCTACCACAGTAGCTTCGTCGGTAAACTTTTCTTTATAGTCAATTTCAAAAGCAGGTAAAAGTATCTTGCTGTGAAAGGCTTGTGGCGTTTGAACCAGCTTTACTCTTTCCCTGTCCAAAGCCTCATTATCTTCGGAAGAAATAATGCGTAAACTGTCTTTAGAATTGATGACCGGAATGGCCGAACCAAATTCAAGGGCAGCATTATAACAATTTTGAATGAGCTCTTTACTAAGTAAACATCTTACCCCATCATGAACAAAAATAATGCTCTCTTCATCTATCAGTTTTAATCCGTTTTGAACAGAGTGAAAACGTGTTCTGCCACCTGCTGTAATGGTTATCTTGCTGTAATCAAAAAATGCATCGATGATCTCCTGCCCTGCAGAAATATGTTCTTCCGGAAGCACCAGTATGATTTTTATATCGTCGTAGGCTTTTAAAAATGCACTGATCGTATAATACAAAACAGGTTTACCTTTCAATAAAATAAATTGTTTGGGAAGATTCGTATTCATTCGAACGCCACTACCACCTGCGACTATAACCGCTACTTTTTTCATACCGCAAAGGTATAAATATCAATGTTAATTTTTTAGTTGAATAACATAAACTTTATCGTCCGAGGTAACGATTAGCGAGAGTAACAATTTCACTTACGTTGATCTTTTCCATGCATTTGAAATGTCCTCTCGGGCACCTGTCGTACCCTATCTTACTACATGGCCGGCACCACAGTTTATGAACTTCTACAACAGAATATTGTTGATTAGATCTCGACCCATAATAAGGATACATACCAAAAGCCGGCACTGTATTGCCCCAAACAGAAATGATCGGCTTTTGAAAAGCCGCTGCAATATGCATCAAACCGGTATCGTGTGAGATGATGAGTTTTGCATTACGAACCAGATCGGCTGATTCATTGAGATTGAATTTTCCGCAGGCATTGTAAATTTTCATGTCATCTACTTCAGCAATAGCATCTCCCATTGCTCGGTCATCCCTATCGCCTAATAAAATAATGGGATGATTGATACTCTTGCATATTTCCTGGAGTTTATGTAATGGCAGTTTCTTTGTAGCCAAAGCTGCTCCTATTACAATACCGATATAGCCTGCATGATGAGCCGTAGGAATATCATGTTTTGCAACAATATCTTTTTCAGGAATAAAATAATCTAATCCAAACCCATCATTTGTAACGCCTAAAGATTGTACCGTTTCTATATTTCTATCTACGATATGTTTTTTAGGAAGTGTATTTATTTTAAAGTTGGTGTAGATGAATTTTTCAACATTGAGTTTATTAAATGAGAATGCTTTTACTTTCTTTAAAGCCTTTTTTACTCTTAGTGTACGCAGGTTATGATGCAAGTCGATGATGTAATCGTATGACTCTGCTTTTAAAGCGGTTGTCATTCCATCAAAATCATCCTGTAAGGTATAAACCTTATTGATATTCGGATTATTGTCAAGAATATCCTTAAAAGCCGTCTTTGTCAAAAAATGTATTTCAGCATCAGGAAACTGCTTACGCAAACAGCGTATAACCGGTGTAGTGAGTACAATATCCCCTATAGATGAAAAACGAATGATCAGAAACTTTGCCATACAATTAATAAAATGCCTTTTTGCTTAGATAATTTCTTACATAATCATCCACACCTTTCTCCAAGGAATAAAACGGTGCCGTGTAACCTGCACTCACTAGTTTATCCATTTTCGCTTGAGTGAAGTATTGATATTTATCTCTGATATCTTCAGGCATATCAATATATTCAATGTTTGTTGAAAGATCCATACCGGCAAATGTTGCCGCTACAAGATCCTTGAATGCCCTTGCAGTACCAGTACCTAAATTATACAAAGCCGACGCAGGTTGATTTTGCATCAACCAATAGCAAACCGACACAACATCTTTTACATAAACAAAATCACGGAGTTGTTCGCCATCTTTAAACCCTTCTTTATGTGAACGAAATAATTTCACTTTACCATTTGTTTTTATCTGGTTGAATGAGTGAAATATTACACTGGCCATTCTCGCTTTATGATATTCATTCGGACCATACACATTAAAGAATTTAAGTCCTGCCCAAAATGGGGGTTGCTCTTTTTCTTTCAAGGCCCATTTATCAAATTCATTTTTAGAAACGCCGTAGGGATTCAGCGGTTGTAATTGATCAACTATTTCATGATCATCTGCATAACCAAGTTCTCCATCTCCGTAAGTAGCAGCAGAAGAAGCATATACCAAAGGAATTTGTTGTTTGCAACAAATAGCCCATATTTTTTGAGAATATTCAACATTCAAATGCTGATGAATGCTGTAATCGAATTCGGTGGTATCTGTTCTGGCGCCAAGGTGAAAGATAAAATCTGCTTTGATGCCTTCGCTTTCATACCAATCGAAAAACAATTCTCTTTCGATGGTTGACAAATATTTTTTATCTGCCAGATTCAACAATTTTTCCTCATCAGTAAACTCATCTACCAATATCAGGTTTTCATATCCTTCCGCATTCAGGTAACCTACCATGCAACTACCAATGAATCCTGCGGCTCCGGTCACTATAATTAAAGACTTCTTATCCATTTTATATATTCTTGAAATCAGTTTTGTAAAATTTTTGCAACATCATCATCTGTTAACACATATGTACCAATATGTTGCACAACAATTGATGCAGCTTTGTTTGCATAAGGAATTGCCGCTTCAACACTTCCTAATTGCAGGTAGAAGTATGACAATGCTGCAAGGAAAGTATCGCCTGCCCCAACCACATCAAAAACCGTTACTTTTTCTGTAGGATATACCTTGCCGTTATACATTGCTCCTTTATCTCCCAATGTTGCAATGGTATTAGCAGGAGGGTTTTCTATTTGCTTGTATTCAGGCTCATTGATCTTGATATAGCAATTTGCTTTATTTGGTAATACTTTCTTTTTTGTATCGATAAAAACAGGACATTGAGCATTGTCAACTATCTCAAATAATTTTTCTTTTGAGATATAACCTTTGTCATAATCAGATATTACGATAGCATCAAAGTTTTTATCGAAGGAAGATTCAATCAAAGGGGAAAGCGTTTCATGCCTATCAACCCGTAATATCTGGTGATTGTATTTATCATCTACAAATCGGGTTTTTACAATCTTCTCTTTATTAGTAATGAAGGTAATATCAGCCTTAAATGCTTTCAGGTTCGCATATACATTGGCCGCCATGCCGGGCTTGGTTTCTGTTCTGGTATAATCTAACACAGGCACCGGTGCTTCGGGGTTAAGACGAGAGCAAATGCCGTATACATATTCATCAATACAGCTATCTCCTATTAATAATATCTTGAATTGTTTTGAAGCAGTTGTATTTTCTGATCCACTCATAAAATTTAATCGTTCTTTTTGTTACTGATAGCAATATAATACAAAGGTATGCCTGCTAATGTAATTATCAATCCCCAAACTGCATAGTCTGGTTTATAGATCAATAACAACAAACAAAAAGCTATTGCCAGTAAAATATAAATAATAGGCAACACAGGGTAGCCAAATGCTTTATAAGGCCTTTCTGCATCCGGACGTTTTTTTCTTAATATAAAAATTCCTGCAATGGTTAAAGCATAAAAGAATACAACAACAAAACTCACCATATCCAATAAGTTTCCGTATTTACCACTGAGGCACAAAGCACAAGCCATGATACACTGTATCCATAGTGCCCATTCAGGCACGGCATTTTTATTTAATGTGCCTGCTTGTTTAAAAAACAATTTATCATTTGCCATTGTATGGTATACTCTTGCTCCGGCCAATATCAACCCATTGTTACAACCAAAGGTTGAGATCATGATCATCACTGCAATTGTTTTGGTACCAATATCCCCAAAAATTGCCTCCGCTGCATTTAGTGCAACACGATTGTCTTTTGCAAAAGCCAGTTCGTTCAATGGTACAGTTGCCAAATAAACAACATTGATCAAAATATAAATTGCGGTAACTATCAGCGTACCGAAAAACAAACTCAAACCAATATTTCTTTTAGGATTTTTTACTTCGCCGGCAATAAAAGTTACATTATTCCATGCATCGCTACTGAAAATGCTTCCTACCATTGCACTTGCAATTGCTCCCAACGCTGCACCTGTCAGCAATGTTTCGATATTAATTGCTCCATTAGCTGCTTTGGTAAGATGTTTCATCGTCCATGCATCTTGCCAGTTAGCATTCCATATATCAGATTTGAAAGCAAAAAAACCAAAGATTATCAATCCAAAAAGCGAAAGTAATTTAGTAGAAGTAAAAATTGTTTGGATGATCTTTCCGGCCTGAATACCCTTTGTGTTAATAAAAGTGAGGAGCACAATTAAAGCAATACCTACCAATTGAGCATAGTGTACTTTAAGCCCGAGAAAAGGAAAAGTATTTATATCTTCCCATGCTAAGGCAGGGAAAAAATATCCGGCAAATTTTGCAAACCCAACAGCTACGGCTGCGATGGTGCCTGTTTGTATGACAGCAAAAAAGCTCCAGCCATACAGAAATCCAACCAAGGGATTAAAGGCTTCTTTTAAATAAACATACTGACCACCTGCCTTTGGAAACATGGCACTCAACTCACCATAGCTCAATGCTGCGGTCAATGTCATAAACCCAGTGATGACCCATACAGCTAACATCCACCCGGCACTGCCAACATCTTTTAACATATCGGCACTTACAATAAAAATACCGGAACCTATCATAGATCCGGCAACGATCATAGTAGCATCAAATAAACCTAAGGAAGGTTTAAAAGACTTGGTTTGTTCAGTCATAAGCGTTCATTTACTATTACCCTCAAGGAAATTTCCTGAAAATAAGAGCAATGAAGATATATAATTGTGTGGGATTTAAGGCTTTCCTTTCGGCTTAATTTTTTCATTCAGGCCCCTGACGATATCATCAGTAATATTCAGAGCAGAATCTTTGTAGAAAATGTAATTATATCCTGTACCGATAGCTAATATGTAAGTGAATTTTTTGTCCTTATTATACTCAGTTAAAAAATCTTTTAATTTAACCTGCATATCTTCAATTACTTTCGATTCTTTCATTGCAAGTTGCTGGCCTTTGCTTTGACGTTCATTTTCCAAGGCTTGTTGTTTTTGGAAAAAATTGTCCTGAAAATCCTGTGCCTCTTGTTGTGGAACTGCATTACCTCTTTTCAAAAAATTATTTCTTTCTGCGGCCAGGGCCATATATTTTTGATCCAACTCATTCGACATAACTTTTTGCTCTGCCTCTAATTCATTTTTCTTTTCCTTAATGAAATTCACATGCGCATTGATTGAATCCAAATCAACATAAGCAATCACTTGCTTTCCTACACTAAAACTATCTTTTAAATGAGTATTGCTTGTAAGAGATGAACTTTTGCCACCGCTTTTACCGGAGGAAAAGTGTAGATAATATAAAACTGCTACTGCAACCAATAAAACTGCTGTAAGAATTGTAGAGATTTTCTGCATGCCTCAATTTATTTATTTGCAAGTTAACTACAATAGCAGAGCCGTAAAATTTATTGACTTTTTTTTGGGAAAGCCTTAACAGGAAAACTGATCAAAGTATTGTTTCTTTCGCACATATTCCCTTTATCTACACCTAATTAAACATTTACAACACCTCAAGTATTTTTACAGCCATCATTCCAGATACTAATAGTTCCCTGCCTGAAATACATTGTAATACAAGCAAATAAATAAAAAATGACCTTCTTCACGCTATAATAATCTTGGTAAACAACCTTGGCACCCAATTTGCCTAGTATAGATATGAATCAAACTTTAATAAAATGAAAAAGAGTATTATAATTCTATCTGCTTTTATACTTAGCTGCTCTATGATATTTGCTCAAGGCAATGGAAAGGGAAAAGCTAAAGGCAAAAGCAAGGCTCCAAAAGAAGCTAAAGCAAAGCACGAAAAAAACGAGAAGAACGACAAAGACGAAAAAGACAAACATAATTCAGTGATCTGGGGAGGTACGTCAAATGAAGGGAATGGCAATTGTAAGTCATCAAAAAATCAGCCCCGAAAAGTTAGAGATAACTTTAAAGCAGATTATCCGAATGCTGTAAATGTAGAATGGTGTAAATATCGGGGTGATTGGACTGCCACTTTCTCAAACCGACTTTTTGGAAGATCTACGGCCGTATATCATGCCAACGGAAAAAGAAAAGATACCCGTAGTGTAACTCCATGGATCAAAGTACCACGACCCGTTGCTACAAAGATAGAAAGCAGCAACCCTACAATAAAAATAGGCGATGTGGTCAAAATAGAATTACCTAAGTCACGTGATATATTCAGAATTCCTGTTCCAAAAACTAACGGCACTGAATACCTGTATTATGAAGCAGACGGCACTGAAGTAAAATATGATTATTAAATAATTGAGCAAAAACCATCAAGCCCGGCAATATAAATATTGACCGGGCTTTTTTGTTTAATCAATTTAATAATCCTGACTTAGCGGATGTATCATCAATTCATCGATCACTACATGAGGCGGTTGCGAAGCAATATAAGCAATGGCGTTCGCCATATCTTCATTTTTCAACCAATCTTCATGGCTGTTATCACCCTGTGGTTCGGCATGAAAATAGGAATCGACAAGGCCACTGTAAACAACGCTAACTTTAATATTAAATGGCCGCAGTTCTTTACGTAAAGCCATACTGAAAGCATCCTGAGCATATTTACTTGCACAGTATAAACTCCCGTTTGCAAAAGTCCTTTTTGCTACATCACTTGCAATATTAATAATGTGTCCTTTTCCGTTCTGCTTCATTGCAGGTATTACGGCTTTACTAACCAGAAATGTACCTTTGGCATTAGTTGCAAAAATATCATCCCATTCTGCAACTGTAATTTCTTCTACAGATTTAAATATGCCGTATCCTGCATTGTTGATCACAATATCAATATTTCCAAATGCAGCAAGAGCAGATGCAACAACATCATTCACAAATTTTTCAGAAGCCACATTACCGGCAAAAATTTCACATTTACTTCCATTGGCAATTACTTCTTTTTGCACAGCCATTAATTCTTCATTATTTCTGGCCAATAAAACCAACTGAACATTGTGTGCGGAACATTTCAGGGCGGTAGCTTTGCCAATACCTCTTGAGGCCCCTGTTATAAAAATTGTTTTGTTCTTTAAATTCTCCATTGGTCTTTTTTAAATTGATATGTATTGATTTGAAATGATGTATTTCATCAAAACTCTGAAAATATTCATAAATTTAGCCAATATTCAGTTGCACTAATCAAATGAGTAAAACTCAGTTTATAGTTAATTGTATTTTATGAAGCTTTCTTAATAATTTCTCTACCATGCCAAACAAGTCCAGACATATTACACCTGCAGAAGCTGTCTCCCTTTTAAAAATGGTCAATTATTTTCATCCAATTTCAAAAGCTATTGAAAATTATATTATAAAACACTCTTATCCCTATTCAATAAAAAGAGGCTGCCTGCTTATAAATCATGGTGAAGTGTGTGATAAGATCTTTTTTATAAAAAAAGGTGCTATCAGAGCTTTTATCAAGGAAGGCAAAAAAGATATTACAACCTGGATAACCGTAGAAAACGAGCTAGTTACTGCCATTACTAGTTTTAATTTGCAGGCACCGGCTTTAGAAAATATTCAGGCACTAGAAGATACCGATATGATTGTAATGAGTTTTGAAGACCTTCAAAATCTTTATCAGCAATTTCCGGAATACAATATAATAGGTAGAAAAGTTTACGAAAAATATTATTTCGATGCAGAGATAAGGGCATTGATTGCCCGAATTAGTAAAGCAGAAAAAAAATATGAGTATTTTCTAAAAGTACATAGCCATTTAGCCAACCGGGTTCCCCTCAAATACATCGCCTCTTATCTTGGTATTAGTTTAGAAACCTTAAGTCGTATAAGAGGGCAAATGCTCATAAGTGCCAAAAACAAAGTTTGACAATTATCAAATATTTTTTAATCTGTAAAACTTATCCTATTATCCTCCATCCTTTCTTAAACCCTTTACCAAAGAATCTTTCAAGCTAATCTACCTATACACATATTTTATTTTTCAATATAAAAAAATGAATCAATGTCAAAACATTGAAAACTTTTAAATATTTTTAAATAACTATATTTTCTAATGGTGTAGTTACAGGTATAAGGTTATTAGAGTTTGGGGTATGAAATGATTCTTTTCATTTTCATACCCTTTATTTTATACCTCGTTATGATCCTCATTGCTTAGTTTAAAAGCAAAACCTCTTTTGTAATGCATACAAAACCTCTAAAAGTATCTTTCTAAAAAATTATAAAGACCAATGAGAAACATTATCCAATAGATAGATTAGGTACATAAAAAAAGGTCTTACTTTTCAGTAAAACCTTTTTGTGAACTGGCTGGGACTCGAACCCAGGACCCCATCATTAAAAGTGATGTGCTCTACCAACTGAGCTACCAATTCTCCTATCCGTTTTTTTTACGGAGTGCAAAAATACGGCAAAATAATCTTGCACCAAACTTTTTCAAAAAGTTTTTCCACATATAATCAATAATTTTTCAAGATTGTTTAGCAAACAGCCGATTAAGTCGCTTATTTTTGTCAATATTCTTAAACAATGAGTAGTTTTTTTAATAATAAGGTGGTAGCCATCACAGGTGGTAGCGAAGGTATAGGCAAAGCCTTGATTGATATTTTGCTCAAATCCGGGGCAAAAGTTGCCACTTGTAGTCGTAATCAGGATAAATTGTATACACTTCAGGTACAATACTCCAATAAACCGTTACACACTCTTGTTGCAGATGTAAGCAAATACAAGGATTGTGAAAATTTCATCCACTCAACTATACAAACTTTTGGGGGTATCGACATTTTGATCAATAATGCCGGTATCTCTATGAGATCTTTACTAAAAGACGCTGAGATTGATGTGATAGAAAAAGTGATGAATATTAATTTTTATGGAACACTGTATTGTACTAAACTGGCGCTCGATTCAATTGTATCAAGAAAAGGTACGATTGTAGGCGTTTCTTCTATTGCAGGATACAGAGGTTTACCAGGAAGAACCGGCTATTGTGCGTCAAAATTTGCCGTGAATGGTTTTATGGAAACCTTAAGAGTAGAAGTTGCAGAGAGTGGTACCAATGTAATGTGGGTTTGCCCGGGTTTTACCAGCAGTAATATTAGAAACGCTGCTTTGAATGAAAAAGGACAGGCACAAGGCGAGGGTAATCCAATGGACGAAGGCTCAATGATGAGTGCCGAAGAATGCGCTGAACACATTTTGAAAGCCATTGAAAAAAGAAAGAGAACCCTTGTACTAACATTTACAGGTAAACGAACAATCTTTTTAAATAAATTTTTTCCGGCATGGACGGATAAATTGGTGAGGAATTTTTATTTTAAAAAAGGTCAACTAGTAAAGTAGCATGTTGTAAGTGATAAGTTTTAAGTTAAAGACATTATCAATTATCATCTATCAATTATCAATTAAACAAATAAATGCCTTTATTAACTCTAACGTCAGACATTGGTCAGCAGGATTTTCTTGCAGGAGCAGTAAAGGGGCAATTATTGCAAACAGCAACCAATTTCACGATCATTGATATTACACACGAAGTATCTCCATTTAATTTTCCGCAAGCTGCTTATGTGTGCAGAAATGCGTTGAACAATTTCCCGAAAGGTACTTTTCACTTAGTACTCGTCAATCTTTTTGAAGAAAAACCCGAACATTTGCTAATTGCCGAACACAATGGACAGATCATCGGCACTGCAGATAACGGTATATTAACCATGATACTTGAAGAGGTCCCTCAAAAAATTGTGGCGATCCCTTTAGATAAAAACCAACAAAAAAATACACTTTATTGTACGAGTGTTTTTGCCAGAGCTTTTAACGATCTTGCTAATGGCAAGAAATTAGAAGAAATCGGAGACCCATCTGTTTCTATCAGGGTAAAAAATCCATTGAGGCCGATGCTTGGCAACAACTGGATAGAAGGACAAATTATTTTTATAGATAATTTTGAGAACGTAATAATTAATATTACTAAAGAAGAATTTGAAGAACAAAGAAAAGGCAGGAGTTTTAAAATTGTTTTTAAAAGAGACGAAACAATTGATAAAATCAGTGAAACCTACGCCGATGTTTCGGAAGGAGAGAAATTAGCTTTATTCAATTCTGCCGGATATCTTGAAATAGCCGTGAACAAGGGAAATGCAGCTGGTCTGTTTGGCTTGCAGGGATATTCTGAAATGCAACAACAGAATAAAAGTCAATACAATAGCAACAGACTTTTTTATCAAACAGTTAAGGTGTTTTTTGAGTAAAAAACATCCATATAGCAGGATTTGGACTTTATAAAAAACATATCAACCACAAATATCTCCGACAACGAACTGATCATTGCTTATAAACAAAGTAATGACACAAAATATGTTAGTACCCTCTATCAACGTTATATGGATCTTGTTTTTGGTATATGCGTAAAATATTTCAAGGAAACGGAACGAAGTAAGGATGCGGTAATGGATATTTTTGAGGAACTGGTAAAAAAGCTGAAAATTCACGAGGTTGACTATTTTAAAGGCTGGCTACACACATTGGCACGAAATTACTGCCTGATGCAGTTAAGAACTCCCAAAAACCTGAAAACCAGTGAATTTAATAGCGATTCGTTTGTGCAATTGAATGATACTTCGCATCTAAGCAACGAGGCCTTAGAAAAAGAGGAAAACTATAAGAAATTAGAAGATTGTATTCGTAAATTACCTGAGGATCAAAAACAGAGTATCGAGCTGTTTTTCGTTCAGAATAAGTGTTATAATGAAATAGCCGAAATAACCGGATACGAATGGAGTAAAGTGAGGAGTTATATTCAGAATGGTAAAAGAAATTTAAAAAACTGCATGGAAGGAAAATTGAAAAATGGATAATCAATATACATACACCGCTGCAGATATTCACCGATACCTTTCGGGTAAAATGAATACTGCAGAAATGCATGCAATTGAAAAAGCTGCATTAGATGATCCATTGCTTGCAGAAGCAATAGATGGCTACAGCAATTTACCCGGATTTGAGCAAGCAGAAGGATTTGAACAAACCAGTACAGCATTAAAACAATTAAGAGAAAAGATATCGGCACCAACTGCACATATAGGCATGGTTAGAAAAATGCGTCCTATATGGAGGGCAGCTGCTGCTATTCTTGTGTTAGCAGGTGGAACCGCTTTAGCTATATTCATCAACAATAGTTCAAAAGAAAAGCCGGTGGCACCTATTGCAAAAACAGAAACAAACAATGTAACTCAGTCAACTGAGCCGATCAAAGAAGGCTCATACAAAATCATTACTGATACTGCTCAACAAACAATTTCGACTCCAACATTATCAAAAAAAGAGAAACAAGCAACGGAAATTATAGCTGATAAAACTCCTACGCAGGATGATGTGACTGATATACCAACTACGAATGAAAAAGATAATGCTGCCTCAAAAAATGCAGCGTCAGCTATTGCAGATGAGGAAAGAAAAAAAAATGTACCTGCAGAAATACTAAAACCAGTTTCAACCAAGGTAAAAGCAGAAAACCCAACTTTTAAACAAGCTGAACATAATAATAAAGAGGTTTCGGCATTTTTTTCAGGAAAAGTAACCGATAAAAATAATACACCTATTCCTTTTGTAACCATAACCACAGCCAGCGGTTTAACGTCAACCACTGATAACAATGGAGAGTTTAGATTGCCAATAGCGAAAGCAAATGGAGTAAAAGCCACCTTTAAAGCGAACAATTTTCAACCAAAATCTGTTGAAGCTACGGGTAAATATCAGCTAATTGTACTGGAATCTAAAAAGATAATCAATCATACCAAATCGAATGCTGCACCCGGACAGGCAAATGTTTTGTATAATAAAGGTGCAGAACCTGCTGAAGGCTGGTCAAAGTACATCGATTTTCTGGTTGATCAAATATCTTACTCAGAATATGATACAGGAAAACCTGTAATTGGTGAAACAATTGTTAGCTTTGAGATAGACCGGAATGGGGAACCAACAAATTTTGTATTCATCAAACAGATCGACGAAGATGTTAATGATGCAGTTAAAGAACTCATCATTAACGGACCGGAATGGAAAATAACCGACAAAAACACCTTGCCAGCAAATATTAAATTGAAATTAAATTTTTAACCAAACTAACAACTAACGTATATGCGTAAACTATTATTAATTTGCATGCTATCTCTGGGAATATTGCAAACCGATGCACAGGTAAAAATGCCTGCTCCCTCTCCTACACAAACTGTTAAACAGGATTTTGGCATAGGCAATATAGAACTTACTTATTCTCGTCCGAGTGTAAAAGGCAGAAAAATATTTGGAGACCTTGTCCCTTACAATAAAATATGGCGCACCGGTGCCAACAGCCCTACTAAGATCAAACTTTCGGAACCTGCTGAGATCGGCGGAAAACTGATTGACACTGGATCTTATGCATTATACACCATTCCAGGTAAGGAAAGCTGGGAAATTATTATTAACAAGGGATTAGGCAATTGGGGAGTTGACGGCTACAAAACATCTGATGATGTTGCCCGTTTTACCGTATCTCCAAGTAAACTAAAAAAAGCCGTAGAAACATTTACCATTCAATTTACAAACATCAAACCCGAAAGTTGCGACCTTGAACTGTCATGGCAAAAAACATCGGTAGCCATTCCTATCACTGTTAATTTTAAAGAAAAAGTAAAAGCTCAATTAGAAGCGGCATTGCTGAGCGATAAAAAACCATATTGGCAGGCTGCACAATTCTACAGAGAGTACGAAAAAGATCTTCCAAAAGCACTTGAAAATGTAGAAAAAGCGACAGAAGAAAATCCCAAAGCATTCTGGGTAATGTTATATAAAGCAAGAATCTTAAAAGAAATGGGTAATACTACTGCAGCATTAGAAGCTTCTAATGCCTCGCTGGCATTGGCTAAAGAAGCGAAGAATGACGACTATGTAAAACTGAATGAAGATTTTCAAAAAGATCTGAAATAAACAATAACAGAATTTTAAAAGGCTGCATAAACTTATGCAGCCTTTTTTTATTTAACTATAGTTATAACACCAGTATTATCGGGATAAACATAGCTTGTAAGTACTGTATTTAATTTCAAAGCAGTAATGCTTGTATATGGCGGGCAACAAGCCTTGCGGGGAGGATTACCTGTTTTATGAGTGATCTCCATTGAATCTGTAACAGCATCATTAATGTACAAATAATATTTACTACTGCTTGCTCCGGAAATAAAGAATAAACCCGTTGCAGCCGAAGTACTGTCGGCCCCATTGAAATAAAGCGGAATGTTGATCAGACCACTACTTGTCTCTGCTTTTATTTTTAGTTGATCAGATGTATATATCTTGTCAGGTCCGCAAACAAGATTTTTATCTGAACTGTTCTTTATAACAAACAACACTTCCGGGTTAATCAGATCGCATTGATCACTGCAATCTTCGGTACGCTGACAAGAAGAAAATAATAAAGCGGTTACGGCTACCCCAAAAAAAAGTTTCATAATTTATCTAGTATCAGTTTTAAAAAAATTAAGAATAGACTGTAAAATTACAGCGAAAATAATTACAAATAATGCGCCAATTACGTTTAACCATAAAAAAGAAACCATGTCCATTTTATAGATCAGTATAACCATCAACTCAGCAATAATGGCGGCTGAAAAAACTGCTGCAGCTTTAATGTATTTTATCCAGAATGCCGATAAAAATATGCCAAGTATCACGCCATAAAATAACGATCCGATAATATTTACTGCTTCAATTAAACTATTACCAATGTTATAGGCAAACATGGCAATTACGATACAGAACAAGCCCCAGGCCAATGTATACCACTGCGATAGAGCATAATCACTGATATTGGTTTTAGATACAAATCTTTTATGAAAATCTACCACCGTACAAGCCGCTAAAGAATTTAAAGCTGCGGCAATACTACCCCAGGAAGCCAGGAACAACATCGCTATTACCAACCCAACCAAACCAATGGGCAACTTATCTTTTACAAAATGAAGGAAGATATAATTATTGTCATTCAGATCTTTTTCATGCAAGGCCTTTTGGATCATTTTAGTATACGCCTGTCTATGTTCATGAGCTATTTTTAGATCTTTTTGGTCGAATGCAGTATTGAATTTATTTTCCAATAAGATCAAAGAATCTTTGTATATCGTTTTCTTAGCTTCAATTGTTTTAGACTCATTAAAGTATATCGGTGGTTTTTGATAAGAATAAAAAACAAATATCAATACACCCAGTAACAAAATAAAAAACTGCATCGGCACTTTTACAATACCATTCATCAACAGCCCCTTCTTACTTTCCGTATCATTTTTTGCGGTAAGATAACGTCCTACCTGACTATGATCCGTACCAAAATAACTGAGTGCCAGAAAGAAGCCACCGATCAGTCCGCTCCAGATATTATACTTGTCTTTCCAATCAAATCCTTTTTCAGTAAAGCCTGATGTGATCACATTCATTTTTTTGCTTGAGCTCACTGCATCGGTAATATTTAAATTTGCCGGTAGCAACTTCACTGCCAGATAAGCTACTATTATTAAGGCAGCAAAGATGATGATCATTTGCAGTTTCTGTGTATGTGCCACCGCTTTAGCACCACCACTCATTGTATAAATGATCAACAATCCACCCATCACCAGATTGGTGTAATAAATATTCCAGCCCAGAAGGGAACTCAACACCAACGAAGGAGCAAAAATGCTGACACCTGTACTCAACCCTCTGGATAATAAAAAAAGAAAAGACGTTAAGGAACGTGTTTTTATATCGAACCTGTTTTCTAAAAATTCGTAAGCTGTATACACTTTCAATTTGCTAAAAACGGGAACAAAAAAAATACAAATGACCACCATGGCAATTGGCAATCCAAAATAATATTGTACAAATCGCATACCGTCGCTGTAAGCTTGTCCCGGCGCAGAAAGAAATGTAATAGCGCTTGCCTGCGTACCCATGATGCTTAATAAAACGAGGTACCATGGCATTGTTCGATTGCTCAAGAAATAACCTTCGAGATTCTTTGTTGTGCGGCTTTTATAAATGCCATACACGACAATGCCACAAAGCGTAACACATAATATGGTCCAATCAATCAGACTCAATTATTGAAAGTATTTTGTGATAAAATAATACAACAGTATCTGTAAGACTAAAAAGGCCAACACAAATACGTATCGTTTTGTCCAGTATGATTTATTTTTCTCCATTGAAAAATTATACCTGTTTTTTCTTCTTAGGTTTTATTTTTGGTTGAGACTTTTCCTGCGTCAAATTTTTATTGGCTAACAAATTCGCAAACAACCTATAAGCACCCGGCACACCGGCGGGAAGTTCTCTGAAAAATACCAGCCCCGTATAAACAAATTTGCCTTTACCATAATCCGCAATGATCAAACTTCCATCCTGCTCTTTCTCTCCGGGATCTGCCATACTTAAAATACGTTGATAACTACTGTCAACGCTTTCAGCATTGTAGATGCTTCGTTCCTGTATCCATCCTTCGAAATCTGCTTCTGTTATTTTATTCGGATAATTTAATGCCGGATGATCGGGCAACAGGAATTTAACTTTAGCCGTTTCATCTGTGATCCTGCTTCTGCTGATGGTAAATGGATAAGGGCCTATTTTCGATTTTACAGAACTGATAAAATTATTTGTATTGTATTGAGATAATAAAACACCTCCATCTTTCACATATTGCATCAAAGCATCGTAAATATTGCTCATCCATTCATTCGTATTATAAGCTCTTACACCAGTAACAATGGCATTAAATTGTTTTAAATTATCTGTTGTAAGATCTGCTTCTTTTAAAATGGTTACTTTATACCCCATTTCTTCCAAAGCCTGCGGCACTTTATCTCCTGCACCGGGAATATAGCCGACAGATTTACCTGCAATCTCAGCATCCGTAACAAGTATTCGTTTTTGGGTTACTTTAAAATACTTGATAGATGGAATATGATCGTAATCAATTTCTTTAAGATCATAATAAGGCTTGTCATTTGCATCTTTATATACCCACTCATGCAAATAATTCCAAGTTGCCTTTTCACCAGACTTGGTTGCTATATCAAAAGCGTTAGCAGTAGTGAATTTTTCTCCTTTTGAAAGTTTACGCAGATCCTGATAATACTCATGTGTTGAATCAATATTATTGCCATTGGTAAACAATCTGAAGTTTTGAGTAATTACATCATTATTATCTCCCGGGTTAAATACATTCAATGCAGGAGAAACATTCTCCGTTAATTGCGGTACAACATATACCGGTTGATATATCTCTCCTTTTACAGGATCAGTATGTTTGTAGCGAATTGGTTCTGTGAATACAAATGGATTCCCTTCTATTGAAACAACAAAAGAATAACTCATCGGAATATTCTCCGCCATACCAATCAACTCCTGATCAGTAACATTAAAGCTACCTTTCTCCATTTCTTGTTCCAGCCAATAAGGTTGCGATAACTTATCATCTTTTTTAATAAGATAAGATATCGTATCAAAAAGATTCACATTTCTTTTCAACGTGTCGAAAATTAACGGCCTGGTAAGCTTTGAAACTTCAGCACCTACTCCCAATCGATCATTGATGATAGTTGTATAGGTTAGCGTATCTCCTTGTGTGGCATATTGGGTATTTGTAACAGCTTCCATGAATATACCACTACATGTTTTTATTACATTTTGTATAGCCTGAAGTTTTTGTTTTTTCCAATAAGGGTCATTGAGGCTCTCTATTTTCTTATATAACCTAACCAAAGCAGGCAGCGACTTTTCAGGATGCTCAGCAGAAAAATTATTTATAATAGAGTCAATTATTTTTGTTGTGGCTCCTTCATTATTCAACCTACTCCAGTTTGTATTTATACCTTCCATCAAGTCAGAGACAGGAGCTGTTCCCTTTGTTGTTTTAAAATATTCAATAACAGAGCCTCTTTGTGCCGGCACGCCAAATCCCTGACTCTTATGTTGGCTACGACTTATTGCAGCTATCTCCCCATAACTTTTGCCTAACAAAGGATTATACATACCAACATCTACTTTAAATTGATCTTCACTTTGTGTGTTACCACCACCAAAATTGAATGTGTTCCATAATAAACGTTTAGCTTGCCAAGTACTCACCCCTAATTTTAATTGTTCCGGAAACTTAGTACTATCTGCTGCTGCGTCAAATGCCTCACGGGCAAGTATAGCCGAAGCTGAATGATGTCCGTGCCCTGCCCTGCTGTCTTCGGGAAAACGGGTGATGATAATATCAGGTTTGAATTGTCGGATCACCCAAACCACATCACTCAATATTTTATCGTGTTCCCAGGTTTTAATAGCTTCATCCGAAGATTTAGAATACCCAAAATCATAGGCTCTGGAAAAAAACTGTTCAGCTCCATCAACTCTTCTTGCTGCCAGTAATTCTTGTGTTCTTATCAACCCTAGATCGATCCCTTGTTCATCACCAATTAGGTTTTGCCCGCCATCTCCTCTCGTTAAACTCAAATAACCTGTGCGATACATTTTTTCATTGGCCAGATATGCCAGCAACCTTGTATTCTCATCATCCGGATGTGCAGCGATGTAGAGTACCGAGCCCAACACATTCAGCTTCTTTAGTTGCAATAATATTTCTGAAGCAGTATAAGTTTTTGGTGTTTGAGCTTTAGAAACTAAAAATGAAAAATGAAAAACGAAAAATATAAGGATGAAATGCTTTGTCATGTAAGTTATTCCTAATTTTAAAAAATGAAATACAGACTATCTATCGTTCTGATAATCATATTTGCAATATCTCTGCAAAGTACTGCACAATTTAATCCTTATAGCTACCACTTACAAAAAAAACTAACCGTTGATACCGGTGCCGTAGTATCGGCTCATCCGCTGGCAAGTCAGGTTGGAGTGGCTATCTTAAAACAAGGTGGTAATGCCGTTGATGCAGCTATTGCTACTCAATTGGCATTAGCAGTCGTGTATCCCGGTGCAGGAAATATTGGTGGCGGAGGCTTTATGATAGCACATCTTAAAAATGGCGAAAACATTGCCATTGATTTCAGAGAGCGTGCACCTGAAAAAGCAAGCAGAGATATGTATCTTGATAGTAACGGTAAAGCTCAACTGAATTTATCTCAAGATGGGCATTTAGCTGCAGGTGTACCTGGAACAGTTGCCGGTATTTTTGCAGCAATGCCTTATGCAAAACTTCCTTTTGAAAAATTGATACAGCCGGCGATCGATCTGGCAGAAAAAGGGTTTGCACTTACGCTAGCCCAGGCCGAAGATTTCAATGACTATGCACAGGATTTTATATCACAAAACAAAGTTTACCCCGTTTTTGTAAACACTTGGAAAGAAGGAAGCATATTGATTCAAAACGATCTGGCTAATACTTTAAAGCGTATTAGAGACAATGGAGAAAAAGGATTTTACGAAGGCGAAACTGCAAGACTAATCGTTGAAGAAATGCAACGTGGAAATGGGATCATCAATTATGATGACCTGAAAAATTACAAAGCAATTGAGAGGGACCCACTGGAATTTGACTATAAAAAACATCATATCATTACAATGCCATTACCCAGCAGCGGAGGCATCCTCTTATTACAAATGATGAAAACAATTGAAAACAAAAATATCGCTGCAAAAAAATTCCAAACCGCCGCTTCAGTTCAATTAATGGTAGAAGCCGAAAGAAGAGCGTATGCTGACAGGGCCGAATATTTAGGAGACGCTGATTTTGTAAAAGTTCCGGTAAAGAAATTAACCGACGAAAAATACATTAAAGAAAGGTTTAAAGATTTCACTCCCGGTAAAGCAAATATGAGTGCAACTGTAAAAGCAGGTATTATATCCGAAAGTGAAGAGACAACACATTTAAGTGTGATTGACAAAGAAGGGAATGCAGTTGCTGTCACTACAACACTGAACGGACATTTTGGAAGCAGAACTGTTGTAACCGGTGCCGGATTTATTTTGAACAATGAAATGGATGACTTTAGTATAAAACCCGGCCTGCCAAATATGTATGGCGCTGTTGGCAACGAAAAAAATGCCATTGCACCAAACAAAAGAATGTTGAGCAGTATGACACCAACAATTGTTCTTAAAAATAACAAGCCATATATTGTTGTTGGTACTCCCGGAGGTACTACAATTCCAACTAGTGTATTTCAAACCCTCTTAAACATAATAGAATTCAAGATGAAACCGGAGGATGCTGTGAACAAACCTAAATTTCACCACCAATGGTTACCAGATGAAGTTTTTGTAGAACAGCAATTTCCCATTCGTGTTAGAAAAGAACTTAAAAAAATGGGATATAACGTAACCGAAAGGGGCCCTATAGGAAGAACTGAATTGATTATTATGCATAATAAAAAGATCACTGCCGTAGGAGATTTTCGAGGAGATGATTCCGCTGAAGGCTATTGATCTTATGAATCGGCTTAAAAATGGGAAACCATTGTAAATTACCGAGAAAATGATTAAAATGCAACCAAGTTTAAAAAAATTACATCTATCGTAAAAAACTTACCTTTGCAACTTCAATAAATTGAATATGAATAAAATTTACCCGATACTATTGGCCACACTGCTTTTTTTGAACAAAGGAACAGCACAAACCAAGATCGCCGTAATGGGAAGCTATAATTACACAACCGCTAGGGTACACTATATTAATGAATCCCTTGGTACCGATGTAAAACAACCTAATGGATTTAAGAATGGATTTGGACTAGGCATTATGTTCAAAGTACCTTTCGACGATGTATTACATTTTTCGCCCTACATCAGCCTGCATAAAAGAGGCTATAGTTTTAAGCCAGTTGCCGATACCATAGCCAAATATGATAATTCTATGTACTACGTAGATATCGTTCCTGCGCTTAGTGGCGATTTCCCCGTAGGTGAAAAAAAGAACACATTGGTACTTTCTGCAGGTCCATTGATAGGAGTTGGTTTGTCAGGTACAGAAAAGACCACTAAAGATGATGTGGTTACTTCTAAAAAAATGAAATTTGCAACTGATGGAGATTACAGCTTATTTGACCTTGGCTTAAGCACAGGCATTGGGTTTCATACACCAAAGATGTTCGTAGAAGTTGGATATATGTTGGGGCATGCAAATATCAATAACAATTTCAATGTACTTACTTCATCCGGCACTAAGGATTTAAGAAATATTCGTAACCGTATGCTCACCTTTACGCTGGGATATTATATTAAATAACTTATCAAATATTTAAAATTATATCACCTGCCCTATCAAGGCAGGTTTTTTATTTAGATAAATCAATAATATATTAATCTTTGGTATCGAATTTGCCTATAGGGCTTGATTGACTATTTTTGCATATAAATCTATTACAACTGCGTAAATTTTTGAAAATATTAAAACGGATCGCAATTGCACTGATATTACTATTAGTACTTACGTATGCCGCCTTGCACCTACCTTCTGTACAAACATGGATCGTAAAACAAGTTGCAAGTGTTTTCTCAAAAGAGTTAAAAACCAAAGTAACTATTCAGCATGTAGATGTTGCTTTTTTTGATAAGCTGGAAATAAAAGGTGTTTTAGTAGAAGACAGACAAAAAGATACATTACTCTATGCAGGCACTGCAACCATAAATATCACTGATTGGTTCTTTTTTAAAGATAAGGCTGTGTTAAAATATATAGGACTCAAAGATGCAGTCGTAAATATGAAACGTACAGATACAGTCTGGAATTACAGTTTTCTGATAGATTATTTTTCAAGCCCGAAGAAAGAAAAATCAACCACAAAAAAAGGAGGGCTGGAATTTGACATCAAGCGCATGGAATTGGAAAATATCCGTTTCAATCAAATAGATGAATGGCTTGGTCAAAATATGTCGGTAGCTTTAAAAAACCTAAATGTTACAGCCGAGGAATCAGACTTCACAAAAAAGAAGATCAATTTAAGTTCACTGGAATTGAACGAACCTATTTTTTCACAAAGCGATTATATGGGCAATAGAGAAAAATTACATATCCCTAAACCAGTAAGAGATCGTTCAAAAGACTTAATCCCCCAATACAAATGGAATAATGATGAATGGGTGATCGACATAAAAAACATTCATCTTACCAACGGCGTTTTCGGAAATGAAAAAGAAACAATTGACAAAACACTTACAGCAGGATACTTCGACGGCAAACATATTCTATTCAGTAAAATAACCGGCGACCTGAAAAATGTTCATTTTGAAAAAGATACATTAACCACAGACTTAAATTTAAGTACAAAAGAAAGAAGCGGATTTGAAGTAAAGAAACTCCAGGCAGCTTTCAAATTCACGCCGGAGATGATGGAATTTGATAAACTTGATCTTGTAACCAATAAAAGCAGACTAGGAAATTACTACGCCATGCGTTATCAAACGTTTAGCGATATGAGCAGTTTCTTACATAAAGTTACCATTGAAAGTAATTTTGAAAAGAGTAAGATCAACAGCGATGACATTGCCTTTTTTGCACCCGCTTTAAAAACATGGAACCGCAATTTTGATATCAGCGGTATTGCCAAAGGAACGATAGATAATTTTACTGCTAAGAAAATGTTGATCAAAAGCGGTAATACAAATATTGATGGCGATATTACCATGAGCGGATTACCCGACATCAGCAATACTTTTATCGATTTTTCATCGAGAAATCTAGAAACCAATTACAACGACCTAGTATCAATTATACCGGCTTTAAAAAAGGTAACGCAACCTCAATTGAACAAGCTCGGTAATATTCAGTACAAGGGAAATTTCACCGGCTTTGTAAATGATTTTGTTGCATTTGGTACTATTAATACAGATCTGGGAAATATTACAGGAGATCTGAATTTAAAACTCCCCGAAAATATGCCGGAAGTATACAGTGGCACTGTTTCAACCACCGGATTTCAATTAGGTAATTTTATTGGGAATAGCCAGATCGGCAATATTGCCTTTGATGGAAAAGTAAAAGGAAGTGGATTTTCTACGGACAATGTAAAAGCCAATCTAGATGGCAGAGTAAGTAGTTTTGGCTTTGGAGGATATACTTATCAGAACATCTCTTTAAAAGGCGATTTCGGGAAACAAATATTCACAGGAAGTGCAAGCATTGACGATCCAAATTTAAAATTGGAAAACTTACATGGCACTATAGACCTTAGCAAAAAAACTCCGCAACTTGCCTTTGATGTAAATGTATCCAAAGCAAATTTAAAAGAACTCCATTTTACAAAAGATAGTTTCGAAGTTGCCGGTCATTTTGATATGAATTTTACCGGAAGTAATATTGATAATTTCCTTGGCAAAGCAAGTATTTTGAATGCAACCTTAACACATAATGGCCAAAGGCTTTCTTTTGATTCACTTGTATTACGATCAGAAATATTTGATAACCAAAAACAACTTACACTTGAATCCAATGAAGCAGATGCAAAAGTAACGGGAAATTTTACAATACTTGAATTGCCCAATGCTTTTCAGTTGTTTTTAAACAACTACTATCCTGCTTACATACCCAAACCAAAAGCAGTTGTTAAAAATCAAGATTTTACTTTTACCATTCACACAAAAAATATCGATGAATATGTAAAATTATTGGATGCTAAACTTCAGGGCTTTAATTATGCTACGCTAGACGGCTCTTTAAAGTTACAAGAAAATGCGTTGAACATTAACGCTAATGTGCCGCAATTTAGTTATGATGGAAAATCATTTAATAATATTCGTCTTGAAGGTATTGGTAATCTTGACACGCTTGTAACAAAAATTGATGTTGATGATGTTACGCTTGGAGATAGTTTGCATTTACCAACAACACATCTTGTTATAACATCACACAATGATATTTCTGATATCAGCTTAAATACCAGTGCCAGCAAAACCCTCAGCGATGCTTCCTTACATGCAAAAGTGCAAACACTTACCAATGGCGTTGACATTCACTTCTTCCCTTCCACATTTATACTAAACGACAAACAATGGGAAATAGAAAAAGATGGGAGTCTTTTAATAACCAATTCGCAGATCAGTGCTAATAACCTTAAACTAACTCAAGGCCACCAACAAATAATCATGAACACCGACATTGATAATTTCAACAGCACAAAAGTTGAATTATATAGTGTCAATATTGACGATATTACTCCGTTTCTGTTTAAAGATCCGCATTTAGAAGGCCAGATAACAGGCAATATTTATGTAACCAATCCTTTTGGCAAACCATTGATCGAGTATGATATTGTAGCCGACAACTTTAAGTTTGAAAACGATTCGATCGGACTGGTTACTGCTATTGGAAATTTTTCCACCAAAACAGGCATTGTAACTTTTGATGCAGGTTCCAACAATGATAACTATAAATTTAATGTTGCCGGAAGCTACAATATCAACGATTCTGTTACCAATCAGGCTGATATTAATTTCAAAACAGATAAATTCAACCTTGCAATCTTAAATAATTATTTAGACGGTATCTTCTCAAATATAGAAGGATATGCCAATACAAACGACCTAAAGGTTTCAGGAAACAGCAAGAACCTTTCGTTAAGCGGAACTGCAACGCTTAATGATGCATCGTTGGTTGTTAAGTACACTCAGTGTAAATATTTTATTGCAAAAAAGGATATTATTTTTAATCCTGGAGAGATCAATTTTGATAAACTAACGCTTAAGGATACCTTAAATAATATAGCTACCTTAAGAGGAAAAATATACCATAAATTCTTTAAAGATTTTGAATTCGACAACCTGAACTTCAGTGTTAATAAGCCCGGTGATGCTATAGCCGGAACCAATAAATTTCTTGTACTTAATACACAGAAAAAAGACAATCCGCAGTTCTACGGAAAAGTAATTGGTGATGCAAATACAATGATGAATTTGAACGGCCCCGTTACCAATATGGTAATGACCATCAAGGGCGGGCCTACAGTTGGATCGGCCAGAGACAGTAGCCACATTTTTTTAAATACGGGTACCAACAGTATTGAGAATGGAAAAATCGATTATATAGATTTTATTCAGTTTGGTACTGAGATGTCGAACAATTTAAGGGCCAAGGAAGGAACAAATATATTTGTTGATATGACCCTGAGGGCAAACCCAACTTGTAAAATTGATGTAATACTTGATGAAACAACCGGTGATATTATCAAAGGGAAAGGCAACGGCGAATTGAATATTCAGGTAGGTAGCAGAGAACCTTTAAGCATTAGGGGCAGATATAATATTACTGAAGGTGATTACACTTTCAATTTTCAGGCATTGGTAAAAAAGCCATTTAAGTTAAGTAACGGAAGCATCAGTTGGGAAGGCGACCCTTATAGAGCAAACATAGACATGTCGGCTGTGTATACCGCAGAAAAAGTAGATTTCAGTGGTATTATTGCAGACAATACAAGACAACGTAAAGAAGACGTTACGGTAGTAGCAAACTTAACAGGAAACTTATTACAACCAAAGATCACATTTGAACTGATACCTACCGGAGCGCTGAAAGAAGATCTCATTGTCAGTAAGCGATTGGCCGAATTTAAAACCAATGAAAATGAAATGAACAAACAGGTTACATCTTTGCTGCTGTTCAATTCGTTTATTACTGATGAACAAACCTTTTTAAATGCTAACAGCGGATTGAATGTTGCTACCAACTCAATAGGCAACATGGTGTCTAATATGTTGGCTAACTCATTGAACAACCTTTTAAGATCGCTTAACTTGGCAGATAAAGCTGCCTTTAATATTGATCTGAATTCAAACACAGATCTGCAAAGCAGTATCGCCAAACTACAAATTGCAACTAAACTAGGAGTTAGATTGAATTTCTTTGACAATAGACTAATCGTAAACATTGGAGGCAACTTTGACTACAACAATCCTTACGTACTTGCAAGTAGGAATACAAACTTGTTAATTACTCCTGATGTTGCAATAGAATGGTTATTGTCTGAAGATGGTCGTGTTCGCTTGGTTGGCTTTAACCAAACCAATCCGGATGTAGTAGGACAAAGAAATAAAACCGGTATAAAATTGTCTTATAGAAAAGAGGTAGACAAACTATCTCTCTACGAAATATTTAGAAAACCAGGCAAAGCAAGAAAAAAATAAATACTATTCTGCTCCCAGTACATGGCTGATGCCAAGTGTATACCCATGTCGATAAAAATGATAAACAATTCCTGTAATTCCAATCGCAGCTAATACAATTGCCCAAACCCACCAATACCTTTTTTTAACAACGGTTTCGGTAAAGTATTCAGTCATTACAACATTTGTGGTTTCTTTATCTCCCACAAGCATTGTATGTTCTGTATGCTGACGAATTACTCTTTCCGCTTTAACAGGCAACGTAAAATCGTTGCTCAGGGAGGCTCCTGAAAAAATAATTTTATCATCAACTTTTTCAAATGTTCCTATACCATTCATCTCAACCCTACCCAATCGATCAATCTCACTTTTTAATAATTCGCTGATAGCAGAAAATTCATTGAAAACGTTTGCGTCTTCCACAGCTGGCGAAAATTGTATGGCATAAGTTGGAGCTAGCAATTGTGTATTCACAAAATCTGATTCTGCAACGTTTGTATGCACAGACAACGTGCCTATGCCCGGTAGTGTACAGGTTTTATTATGAAACAATGAAGCAGCTATTAGAGTATTGTGCATAAAGCCGATAATGTTACCCAAAGGTATGGGGTAAAAGTGAAATTATTTTTTGCTTTTAATAAAAGCAAAAAATAACAGAACAAGTTCACAAGGATGTCACCATCAAAAACCAATGTTTGTGCAAAAAACTAAAATTTCATAATAACCCCACCAAGAGCGTTGATACCATATACCTCATAATTATGCCAGCGTTGATATTTATTATTGAGCATGTTATTGATATCTACAAAAGCACTGAATCTTTTATTGATAGCAAACTCTGCACCAATGCTAATGTCTGCGGCACCTTTTAAATTTTTTGTGATATTACCCGGTAAAATATAAGGGCCACCACCAAAAACATACAGATCTGTTTTAAGCAACACTTTATTAAAAGCTCTCCACCTCATAGCCGCATTGATCTCAACAGGTATGGTTCCAAATGCTGAAGTATGATCCTGAGCATCTGTATATCCGTTGAATGTAACGCCACCGGTAAAAGTAAATTTATCTTGATTGATATAACTCATATCAGCATGAATACGCAATGCACTTAATTTAGATTCATTGCTTAACACAAAACTTTTTTGGTCGTTCAATGTATCGTTCAGCAAAAATGGATAATTATCGAAATTAACGAGCCCAACTTTGGCACTATAGTTAAAATGCTTGCCCACCGTACCTTTGATTCCTCCATACAACTCAAGCTCTTTGGTATTTTTTTGTGATGATATCGTATTCAGATATGGATTGATAGAAGATAAATATTGATAGGTATTTTTTGTGATCTTACCTACAAAGCCTGCTTGAACTAAAAAAGATTTATCGGCAAGTTTTGCTTCGCCGTAAATATTTGGCAAGAAGATAAACTTACCGTTGTCGATCGTTGGCGTAAATCCTCCGTGTAAAGTATATGTTTCAGCGGTGTAAACAACCTCAGGGGCAATTTGAAAAACATTATTCTTGATCTTAACATTGTCGGGCAACAGATCTTTACTCTTGTAAGAAGTTATATCTGCTTTTGCAGTGATCTTAGCAATGAACATATCTCCTACGGGCATTTCTACGGGGACCTCCAATGCAATCGTATTTTCAGATAATTTATTTTTTGCGACAAATACATTTACCTGAAGATTCGGATCGTATTTCAATAAAGATTCTTCGGTAGCAGCATTAATATTTCTTGCACCTATTTTCAAATGCAAATTTTGAAATTGCTGACGAAGATCTTTTTTGGTGTAACTATACACATCATGATCGTATCCATACAAATAATTATCCTGAATACTTAAGCCTCCTTTGAAATAGATCTCATTTGTTTCGCTAAAAGTACTTCCTGTAACAAATGCATTCAATTTAGAATAATCTTGATATTTTATTTTACCTTTTGAGGCAATATAATCTCCGTAAAGATTCAGCAAACTTGTCTTCCCATCACCAAAACTAAGTCCTGCACCAATATATGGTGTTGTATAATTACCAATACCCAACTTTAAATAATTCCTATCACCAAGCTCAAGTGTATCATTCGGATATATAGCTAACGGCCTAAGTGCTACCGGTTGATACGTGTAAAAAAGATTCTGCGCAGGCACTTCATATTTAACTTTTATTTTAGAGGTATCCACCAATAATTGCGATGCAGAAAAAGTTATTTTAACCGCATTCCTAAGCACGGGTTTATATGCCGATACAATGTCTATGGTTTGCTTTTTTGTTGTATCTTTTTGTGCCATAGCAAATGAGCACAGGAAAATACCTGCAAGAAAAAGCATTATGTATTTTTTATTATTCATCATTGCCTAATTAATAAGTTTAGAACCTATCTTTTCTTCTGCTACTACCTTGTCGAGTTTTTGCTGAGCCTCTGTTTTTAATTCTGGAATTGTTGCATTTTGAGCTACACTTTGATAAGTTGCTTTCGCATTGAAATAATCTTTGTTATGCATGAATATATCACCTAACAAAATATAAGACCTTGTTACCCAGTAATCATAACCACCTGTTTCTTTAATAACCACCATCGCAGATTTTTCGGCTGCAGTTAAATTACCGGATGTGAATTGACAATTGGCTATTTCATATCTTGCCTCTGCACCCCATGCAGATTTATTGATCGCCGCACATGATTTAAAAGAAGCAATGGCTGCAACACAATCGCCATTCACTTGTTGCGACTTACCCAAAACCAAGTAAGCAATAGATTTATCATCAGTGCTGATACTCTTTTTTGTAAGCAATTCTTTCGCTGACACATTAGCCTGTGCATAATCTTTCAATTGATAATAACAACGCACCAAGCCTCTTGTAGCTTCCAACTGGTTATCCTGACTCGATGCACCTGCTCTCAGTGCTTCGAAGTTTTTCTGAGCACTTGCATAATCCTTCAACTCAAAATAATTTATTTGAGCAGCCGTTAAAGCAGCTTTTTCAAAATATTTACCTACACCTTTTGTAATAACATAGTTATATCCGTTTAAAGCACTGTTCCAATCTTTATTTTTTGTATAGCATTCGCTCATATAAAAATTAGCACTCAATGCATATGCTCCTGAAGGGAAACGAGAAAGATAATTTCCAAAAGCTTCAATAGCACCATTGTAATCATTGTTATTGTATTTCAACTCTGCCGCATTATAGGTCAGTTCATCCGCTTCGCTAACAGAAATACTTCTACCGCTCTTACGCATGAATTCTACATAGTCGTTCGGTCTTCCTTCTTCTACATAAATATTTTTTACACTCTCTAATGCCTCATCTACTTCAGGTGATGCAGGATATTTTTGAACCAGCAACTGATAATTATTCAACGCTTCTTTGTAATTATTGATATTATAATTACACAATCCAAGTTTTAAATAAACTTTCGGAAGTAAGCCGGATGCATTGGAATTGGTAAGTAACGTATTAAGGAAAGGAATAGCAGCTTTAAAATCTTCATCAGCCATATATGTATTGGCTATTTCCATATTGGCATCAGCTACCAAACTACTTTGCGGATATAATCGGGTTAAGTTGACAAGCGTTTTAATTTTATCAGGAGAGCTTTTTATCCCTGCAATCATTGCTAATTGAAAGGTTGCATAATCGCTCTGCAAAAATTTCCCGTTGATGGCATTGGTATAAAGCGTATTGGCAGAATTGTAATCTTTTGTCATGTAATAACAATCAGCACTTCTGATGTAAGCATCTTGCTCCAATGGCATAAAGCCACCTGAAACAGATTTAACAATCTGATCAAAATAAACAAGCGCCTGCTTATAATTTTCTTTTTTGAAATAACTATAAGCCATGTTATACCTGGCAGAAGTGGTGTTTGCTTCTCCCTGTGCTGCTACATTTGCCTGAAGATAGGCAGTCAGATAACGTATAGCATCATCAAATTTTGAAAACCGGTAAGCAATCTCCCCTCTCCAGAAATTTGCATAAGGTGTAACGGTTGATGCAGGTAGTTGTAATATCTTTCCAAGCAATTCATCTGCTTTATCCAATTGCTGATCATTAATATATTCTACAGCTTTTCCATACAAAATTCTGGGATACGCTTTTTGCATATTGGGTGTAGGCTTATCGAATGATTCATATAAAGCCAAACCATCACTGAAATTATTAGTGTTCGCCAAAATGTTTACCAGTATTTCCTTTGCTTCTGTGTTATAAACCGATTTCGGATACAATGTAATGAACTTACGCATTTCGTTCAATGCAATATCCTGATACCCTAACTCGTATGATAATTTTGCATAAATGAAGGTAGATACTTCCTGTTGTGTTTTATTGCTGTTATTGTATGCACAAAATTGAAAGGCATTACGAGCTTCTGCTTTTTGATTGGTACGCAAGTAACAATCGCCTAGCAGATACATAGAGTTCTGCCCTAATGAATCCTTTTGATTGGTCAGTTGTTTAAATCCTTCTATCGCCTTCGGCAGATTATTCATCTGATAATAACAGTAACTTATTTCGTAAAGATCTTCTTTGCTTACATTCTGACTGTTGGTGACATAATACTCAAGCAAAGGCAAAGCTTTTTCAAAATCTTTCTTTTCAAAATATATCTGCCCCAACAATTGTTTCATCTCCTTCTCATAATACAAACGACCCTTACTCATCACCGCTTCCCCGTATTTTAACGCTTCGTCTTTTTTCTTCTGAAAATAATATATCTCTGCAATATAGTAGGGCACCACACGTTTGTAATCATCTTCATTCTCTACTATTCTAAATGACTTTAATGCCTCGTTATATTGCCGATTGTAATAGCTGATGAAGCCATAATAGTAATTTGCCCTCATGTAATATTTACTTTCGGGCAACTGACGAATTTCGTCGAACAAAGGCTGGGCATCTCGGAATTTTTTCAGATTAAAATAACTGTAAGCCTGTTCGAATTTTGCATCAGCGATCTCTTCATTACTTAAATTAGCGATCCCTGCTTTTTCGTAGTACAATACAGTATTTTCAAAATCTTCTTTTACAAAATAATATTTCGCAAGATGATAGCTGAGTATCTGCCTACGGGGTTCATTGTCTATTGTTTCGAGATAATGTTTTGCATCATCAACTCCTATCGGCATTTGCAATTTTAATTCGCAAACAGTGTAGTAATAATTAATGTCTTCATACAATTGAATATTATTACTTTTTTGATTTTCGGAATATTTTTGATGCAATTCTTTTAAAAGCGGATAAGCAAGTCCATATTGTTTTTTTATGAACAGATCTTTTGCATCTTTAAAATCTTTTTCGGGATCAATGATCGTATGCGTTGCCTGACTGAACGCAGAAGAGAATACAAACGTTATGAATAAAAGTGAAAATATTTTTTTTGTTATCATGACAGTGGTTGAGCTCATTATTCGTCTATGCAAAAGTAGTTAATTGACCGTTATACAAACACCGTTCCAAAGCTATTGTGCAAAAGTGGATAACTGCTTTAATAAAAGATTGTACATTTGTTTTTACTGTTAAATAAAATGTAAAAATTAATATGAAAAAACTACTATCTACCAACTATTCTGCCGGTGCTTTCAGTGCAGCCATGTTATTACTTCGCCTGGCATTTGGAATTTTGATGATGAATAACGGATACAATAAACTTGTGCATTTTAGTGCGATGGTTCCAAAAGCTACCACCATTTTGGGATTAGGCCAGTCGGCTTCTTTAGCTCTAGTTGTTTTTGCTGAATTTTTCTGTGCATTGTTTGTAATTATCGGCCTGTTTACAAGGTTTGCAGTAATTCCGCTGATCATTGCCATGTCTGTAGCATTGTTCAAGGCACACAACTTCGACGTTTTTGATACCGGAGAAATGGCAAGTTTATACCTTACCGGATTTATTGTGTTGTTATTTGTAGGGCCGGGTAGAGTGAGTGTAGATAGTATGATTGGTAAATAAATTTTTCTAATGTTTACAAGCGAAACACAAATACGCATACACTATGCCCTAACAGATCAGATGGGATTTGTTTACCATGGCCACTATGCTCAATTTTACGAGATCGGTAGAGGCGAATCCATCAGACAGTTGGGTTATACGTATAAAGACATTGAAGCAATGGGAATTATCATGCCGGTAGTTGATATACATAGCAAATTTCTGCGTCCTGCCAAGTATGATGATCTTATTACAGTAAAGACAATCTTGAAAGAATTACCGGTTCACCATAAAATTGTTTTTCATGCAGAAATTTATAATGAAGCGAACGAACTATTGAACGTTGGCGATGTGACACTTTATTTTATGAATGCGAAAACAATGCAACGCTGCGGAATGCCCGAAGCCTTAAGAGAAAAGATTGCTCCGTACTTTATTTAGTTCATACATCATGGCTTATGAACTAAATCTTATCACACTCGATGATAATCAGCTTTCCAATTTTGTATCAACATTTTAATTTCTTTTGATCTCAAATTTTCTGCTGCGGCTTTTTTAACAAGTTCTACAAACTCTTCATCACCTGCAAACCGAAGTGCTACGATCTGACTTGTTCTTAAACGACTATCCATCGGTTGCCCGGTCATGATATAATAACGAAGTTTTTCTTCCGCACGAATAGCTCTGTCCTGTGCTTTTAATGCAAATGATCTTGCATACAATGCCAGACCAATTAAAACAAATGGCATAAATACCAGTAAAGCTGCCGCATATTTATTTTCTTCCGTTACATGAGCATGATAAATAATTGCTCCCCCCAAAAGAATAGCAATTCCTCCATATACGCCAAAGTGAAAACCCGGCACCCATTGTGTATGATTTTTAAAGTTCTGTGTTTGCATAATTTGTTTTTAAATTTGATACTCAAGTTACAAACAAACTGCAACACTATTTTGTTTGCTACCTAAATAAGTTCAATAATGACAAAAGCAAGTATAATCACCATCGGAGATGAATTACTGATCGGACAAGTAATTGACACCAACAGTGCATGGATTGCACAGAAACTGAATAAAGCCGGCATCCCTGTTGTAAGAAGAGTTGCCGTAGGCGATGCATGGAATGAAATATGGACAGCACTGGATGAAGAGCAACAATATGCCGACATTATCTTAATCACAGGCGGACTTGGACCTACGGCAGATGATATTACTAAGCCGTTGCTATGTGAATATTTTAATGGTAAAATGATTATAAATAAAGATGCGCTTGAAAACGTAGAAAATATTTTCAAGAACATTCTTAAACGTCCAATGATAGAACGCAATCGTAAACAAGCCGAAGTGCCCGATGTTTGCGAAGTGATCATTAACAAAAGAGGTACCGCTCCCGGGATGGTGTTTTCAAAAGAAAACAAAACTTTTATTTCAATGCCCGGCGTGCCGCATGAAATGAAAGGAATGATAGTAGATGATGTATTACCACTTCTTCAAAAAAAATACACAACAACAAATATTGTTCACAAAACATTATTGACCGCCGGTGTAGGGGAAAGTTTTTTAGCAGAATTAATTCTAGATTTTGAAAGCAATTTGCCGGCACATATTAAACTTGCATACCTCCCCAACTATGGCATGGTGCGTTTACGTTTAACCGCAACAGGTGATAATGTAGCTACCGAAGTACAGGAGAAATTCGACACACTGCAATCGCTGGTAAAAGAATATCTTGTTACCAATGAAGATGAACCTTTGCAAGCAGTAGTTGGTAAATTATTAGTAGCAAAAGGTAAAACTATGTGTACAGCTGAAAGTTGCACCGGTGGTTATATTGCACATCTGCTGACAGCCATGCCAGGCTCCTCTAAATTTTACGATGGCAGTGTAGTGAGTTATAGCAATAAAGTAAAAGAAGATGTATTGAATGTGAAAGTAGCAACCTTACAACAATATGGTGCCGTTAGCGAACAAGTTGTCATAGAAATGGCAAAAGGTGTATTACAAAAAATCAAATCCGATTACACCATTGCTGTCTCTGGAATTATGGGCCCCGATGGTGGGACGGCCGATAAGCCCGTTGGTACAGTATGGGTAGCCGTTGGCAAACATGATAAAATACAAACTCAGCTTTTTAATTTCCGTTTCGACAGGGAAAGAAATATTCAACTCACCGCTATAAATGTTTTGAACTTATTGAGAAAGTTTATTCTTGTAGATTTGGAAGTTTGACAAAGCACTAAACATCGAATCCCCAAATCATCAAATTATCAAATCGACTAATTAAAATTGCTTTTTCCCCATAAAAAATTAACTTTGGTAAGCAGCAAAATTGTTGTTTTATTTGCTTAGTCTTATCTGTAAATTAGTCGTATGAGTTTAGTAGATCTAGTAATGCCAAAGTTGGGAGAAAGCATCATGGAAGCCACCATATTACGTTGGCATAAAAAGCCCGGTGATGCTATCAAGTTAGATGAAACCGTATTGGACATTGCTACCGATAAAGTTGATAGTGAAGTACCTTCCACTGCAGAGGGCGTACTTGAGCAGATATTATACAACGAAAATGATGTTGCACCCATTGGTGCCGTTATTGCGAAAATACGGGTAGGTGCCAGTGCAATTATTGGAAACACCCCGCCACCGCCACCGGCTGCTAAACCTGCTTACGAAGAAGCAAAGATCGTAGAGCATATCCCCTATCAACCAACAGCAACTCAACCTGAAAAACAAGCTTCAACCGGAGTGCGTTTTTACTCTCCACTGGTGTTGAACATAGCACAGCAGGAAGGCATTAGTATGAGTGAGCTGGAAAATATCCCGGGCACAGGACAAGACGGACGTGTAAGTAAGAAAGATATCATTGAATATGTAGCGAATAAGGGAGCTTCCAGTTACAAGCCACATGCGACAAACATAACAGAATCGCAAGTAGTCAATGTACCGCAACAAACTGCGGATACCCAACTACAAACTACAAACTATAAACCTCCAACCGTTTACTCCGGTAATGTGGAGATCATTGAAATGGATCGTATGCGTAAGTTGATAGCTAAACATATGATCGATAGTGTACACACCAGTGCTCATGTTACCAGCTTTGTAGAGTGTGATGTAACTAACCTTGTGATGTGGAGAGATCGAATTAAAAAAGATTTCGAAAAAAGAGAAAACGAAAAAATTACGTTTACACCGCTCTTTATTGAAGCTGTTGTAAAATGTATCAAAAAATATCCCTGGCTTAGCAGTAGTATCGATGGCGATAAGATCATAGTAAAAAAAGACCTGAACATTGGCATGGCTACTGCACTGCAAAACGGCAACCTCATTGTACCCGTTATTAAAAATGCCGATCAGTTAAATTTAGTTGGATTAACCAAACAGGTAAATAACCTTGCCAATGCTGCAAGAAATGGCACACTCAGACCCGACGATACGAACGGTGGCACTTTCACCATTTCAAACATCGGAAGCTTCGGCAGTATAATGGGCACACCTATTATCAACCAACCGCAGGTAGCTATCATGGCAGTGGGTGCTATCAAAAAGCGTCCGGTGGTAGTTGAAACCGCCCAAGGCGATAGCATTGCTATCCGCCACATCATGTATATTTCTCTCAGTTACGATCATCGCATTATAGATGGTGCACTCGGTTCTACTTTCTTAAATGCAGTTGCAAAAGAATTAGAGAATTTTGATACAAGCAGAAGCATCTAAAACAATAAAGACTTATTTATTTTACATTGTCTATTACCGTTATTTATAGCTAGTAAAAATATTGTATGCAATAAATCTAGTTTCTTGTTTTATGACACAAGCAAAACAAATCGCAAACCGTTTCAGAGAAATTATATTTAATGGTGAATTTGTGGCAGGTACAAATTATAAGGCTCAGTTATGCGGCGTGGATTGGAAACTAGCTACTCAAAAAACAGTTACTGCCAATACCATTGCAGCACTTACATTTCATGTTCACTATTACATAGCCGGTATGCTGAATGTGCTTGAAGGAGGGCCCCTCGATATAAAAGACAAGTTCAGTTTTGACATGCCTCCGATAACATCGCAGGAAGCATGGGAGCAACTACTAGATCAATTATGGAAAGATGCCGAAAAGTTTGCTTCGTTTGTAGAACTATTAACTGATAAAAAGCTACAGGAAGATTTTACCGATGAAAAATACGGCAGCTATCAGCGAAATATTGACGCCATGATAGAACACAGCTATTATCACCTTGGGCAAATTGTACTGATCAAAAAACTAACTGCCTGATACACACGATTTATTATTTTATATACAGTCTGTTAAAAACATACACTTGCATTTACCAATTTAGATTTTTATCTTGATTAACAAGATGAAATTATTGCTGTCAATCCTTATCGCCGTTCTATTGATTTTCAATGGCATATCAGCCCTTTATAGCGGCTATCATTTAATGATGCATCCGGATGGAAGTAGCATTCATTTACCTTTAAAATTACTGGAAGGATCACCATTTCATAGTTACCTTATTCCGGGTATTATTCTTTTTGTAGTAAACGGAGTACTCAGTATGCTCGTTCTATTTACTTTACTTTTCAACAATGATAATGCTTCAGAATACACCATGTTGCAAGGTGTTTTACTTGCCGGTTGGATATTGGTTCAAACGGTATTGATACAAACTGTAGAACCCATGCATCTGATCATGGCTGGTGTTGGTATTGCCCTTGTAATTCTGGGCGGCATCCGAAGAAACTTATAAATAAAAGCCCGGATATTTTTGGTACCCGGGCTTATTAAATGTTTTCAAAACAATTATCTCAATTTCATCTCAGCTATAATTCTTTCAATTTTTGCATCCAATACTTTTTCAGTTGCTTCAAACTCAGCAGCAGAAGATAGTTTCGTATTCACACTAAAATAGAATTTGATTTTAGGTTCAGTACCGCTTGGTCTTGCACTGATCTTTGTACCATCCGCTAATTCAAATTGTAACACATTACTTTTGGGCAGATCAATTTTAAAACTTTCGCCTGTTTGTAAATTTTTGCCCACTTGTAATTCGTAATCATACAATTTAGCAACAGGTGCTCCATCAATAGTTGCAGGAGGATTATTCCTGTACCCTTCCATCATTTCCGAAATTTCTTTAGCTCCGTTCATTCCTTTACGAACAATATTCACCAGACTTTCTTTGTAGAAACCATACTCCAATGAAAGGTCGATCAGTTTATCATACAAGCTACGGCCTTTATTTTTTTCATAGGCTGCCATCTCACAAGCCAACGCTACAGCACTGATACCATCTTTGTCACGTATCTTATCTCCTATCATCAAACCAAAACTTTCCTCACCACCGATGATGTAATTTTCTTTGCCTTCTTTTTCACGGATCATTGCAGCAATCCATTTGAATCCGGTCAGTACGTTATAACAAGCAACATTATTCGCTTTTGCAATAATGTCGATCATATCGGTAGTAACAATTGTTTTTACTACCATATCATTGGGCTGTGCAATACCTTTTGCTTTTCTTGCTTCAATCATGTAGTTGAAAGCAATCATAGCTGTTTGATTGCCATTTAGTAGCACCCATTCTCCTTTATGATTTTTAACCCCAATGGCAACACGGTCTGCATCGGGATCCGTACCCAATAAAATATCTGCATCCAATGCTTTTGCCTTTTTTAAGCCCATGCTCATCGCTTCTGTTTCTTCCGGATTAGGATAAACTACCGTAGGGAAATTCCCGTCAGGAATACTTTGTTCTTCAACAATGCTAACATTTGTAAAACCAAACTCCTTCAACACATCAGGAACTAAAGTAATACCGGTGCCATGTATTGGTGTATAAACAATTTTAAGATCATGCTGTGCAGCACAAGCTTCAGGATATACACTCAATCCTTTTACCATGGCTCTGTATATCACATCAAAATCTTTTCCAACCGGAATGATATTTGATTCGCCACCACTCCATTTTACATCATCAACAGATGCAATTTTATCAACTTCAATAATTACATTTTTATCATGTGGCGGAACCAATTGCGATCCATCATTCCAATAGGCTTTATAACCATTATATTCTTTCGGGTTATGCGATGCGGTACAAACTACACCACCCTTACATCCAAAATGGCGAATAGCAAAACTCAATTCAGGTGTTGGACGCATTGCTTCAAACAAATACACTTTAATACCGTTGGCAGCAAAAACGTTTGCCGTTGTCTCTGCAAAAAAGCGACTGTTATTTCTAACATCATGTGCAATAGCCACACTCACATCATCACCAAAACATATTTTTAAATAATTGGCATAGCCTTGAGTTGCCATACCAACTGTATACTTATTCATTCTGTTGGTGCCAATACCCATGATACCCCTTAAACCACCCGTGCCAAATTCTAAATTTTTATAGAACGCATCTGCCAATTCATCGGCATTCATTGCTTTGATCCCATCTTTTGTTGCCTGATCATAATTACCGTTCAGCCACACATTTACTTTTTCCTGAATTTTATTATCCATGTTATAAATTTTTAAAGTCTTCAAAAATAAAACATTCGTATATAATTATAGCAGTAAATTTGATTTTTATGAGGTCATCAGCAGAATATACTTCAACTTCAGTGGCGTCGCACTCTTGTACTTTTAAAGCTATATTGAGCATGTGCATTCTAATAGTGATATCTTTTAGCATATCGGCACAGGATACGATAACGATTAAAGCAAACCCTTTCACTGACGACACGATAATTATCGCTGAGAAAAACTCAAGGCGGGTTATAGTTCTAGATAGTAATCACAATCAATTTGGAAATAGTATACACGTACCTCTAAGCATTTTTGATGAATTCAATACCGATCCCAACCATTATCTTCTTACCAAAAAGCGAATAAAAAAGCGAATAAATACTATAGCTGCAGCTAATATTGGAGGTTATACGGCAGTAATGTTTGGCCTCAACGCAGCCTGGTATGCCAACTACCCCCGTAGCAGTTTTCACACTTTTAACGACAGTAAAGAATGGTTACAAGTAGATAAGGTTGGACACATGTACAGCGCTTATATTGAAAGTCGGGCTAGTATGGAAATGTGGCGGTGGACAGGCATCGGAAGAAAAAAGCGTATCTGGCTCGGCGGTTTAAGTGGAGCAGTCTATCAAACAGTCATAGAAACATTGGATGGCTTTAGTGCTGAATGGGGCTGGAGTTGGGGAGATTTTGGCGCCAATGTTTTAGGCAGTGGTGCATTAATAGCACAGGAATTAGCATGGAATGATCAACGCATTAAACTAAAATTTTCTTTTCATAAAAATACTTATGCAGACGCTACATTAAATACACGTGCTGATAAATTATTCGGAAAAACATTGGCCGAACGTTTTATAAAAGATTACAATGCACAGACCTATTGGGCAAGTGCTAATATCAAGTCCTTTTTCCCAAAAAGCAATTTACCCGAATGGCTTGGTGTTGCTGTCGGTTATGGCGCCAACGGTATGTTTGGGGGCTTCGAAAATAAATGGGAAGTTATTGGTCCGGGAGGTGGTACGGAAATCGATCGCTCAGATATAAAAAGATACCGGCAGTGGTACCTGGCTCCTGATATAGATTTCAGCAAATTCAAAACCAAAAAGAAAGGTGTTAAGTTTTTATTCTCCGTTTTAAGTGCTTTTAAATTTCCGGCACCAAGCATAGAATTTTCGCAAGGAAAGTTTAAATTACATGCAATACATTTTTAAAATAGGAACTCGGATGACACGGATCTAATGGATTAACACAGATTTATCAGTGCATATCAGTTCAATCCGTGTCATCCGTGTTCCATCTTATTTTGTGATCAAAAATTGCTTATGCATTTACTCCAACAAATACTTTTTGCCGCCATTGCCGTTTTTGCCATAGGATTGTTTACCAAAAACATATTACAAATTCGTCGTAATATTTTATTAGGGAAAGATGAAGATCTCTCTGATAACAAATCGCTGCGTTGGAAAAACTTATTACTACTTGCCTTCGGACAAAAGAAAATGTTTCGAAATCCGCTAGTGGCTGTAATGCATTTTGTGATCTACGCAGGTTTTATCATTATTAATATAGAAGTACTCGAAATTGTTTTAGACGGAATATTAGGTACACATCGTTTGTTCTTTCCGACATTGGGAAGCTTTTATACTTTCCTTATTAACTTTTTTGAAATATTAGCCGTGGGGGTAATTATTGTTTGTGCTGTTTTTTTAATAAGAAGAAATATCATTAAACTAAAACGTTTCATCAACAAAGACCTGAATGGGTGGCCACGTAGTGATGCTAATTATATTTTAATAACTGAAATTATTCTGATGTTGTTATTCCTTAAAATGAATGGGCTGGATAGAGCTATACAATTATCCGGTGCAGAACACTACTATAACACAGGTAATTTCATTATTTCCGGAATGCTTGCTCCCATTTATAAAAACATGTTCTCTACATCGACATTGATCATATTTGAAAGAACCTGCTGGTGGCTACACATTATCGGCATTTTAGCCTTCTTAAATTACCTGCCATACAGTAAACATTTACATATTATGCTGGCTTTCCCAAATGCCTACTATGCAAGATTAGAAGTAAAAGGCAAAATGGACAACATGAAATCAGTACAAAACGAAGTAATCTATGCTATGCAACCGGAGCTAGCTCCTACTAACGCCGATACACAACCGATAAAATTCGGTTCAAAAGATGTTTTCGACCTGAGTTGGAAAAGTTTATTGGATGCCTACAGCTGCACCGAGTGTGGCCGGTGCAGTGCCGCCTGTCCTGCTAATCAAACCGGCAAATTATTATCGCCACGAAAAATAATGATGGATACCCGTGACAGACTGGAAGCAGTTGGTAAGAACATCAATCAGAATAAAACATTTACAGACGATGGCAGAAATTTATTCAACCATATCACTGTTGAAGAATTAAGAGCCTGTACCACTTGCAATGCCTGTGTTGAAGAATGCCCTGTAAGTATTAGTCCGTTGTCAATAATATTAGAGATGAGAAGAAGCCTTATCATGGAAGACAGCAATGCTCCACAAGAATGGAATGTAATGTTCGGCAATGTTGAGAATAATTTTGCTCCATGGAAATTTAGTCCGGATGAAAGAGACAAATGGACAGAAGAAATAAGTTAATATATTAGAAAACAATTTCTTCTCACATAAAACATTTCTGGCACCACATCAATTCACCATAAACCCCCAACAAATGAAAGGCAACAACATTTTATCAATCATTTTATTCTTTTTATTATTTACCACTATCACTTTTTCATGCAACCAATCGACAACTGTAAAGGTTGATGACAATGGAGAATTTTTAAAACTAAAAAAGGCAAAAGCTGACAGCACAATAGAAGGCACTATTAAAGCCAGCACAGAATATAGTCTACAGTTCGACGAACAGATACAACTTCAGGACAAATCTGCTTTTATTGCAAAGCATAAAGATGAAATATTAAAAACATTACAGATCGTTGACAAAGATTCTATACCAGGAAAAGATATCGTTCTGGTTTTTTATAAATACTCCGTTGGCAAGGACACAGTTAAGCTTTCAACCTACATGAAGCCGATAGATGGCAAATGGTATATTCACTCAAAATATTATTCAAGTTACGATGATGACCCTTTTGAAAATGGTAAAGGAGAAGAAGCAAAAAAACTATTACTCAAGTCGGATGAATGGGTGAGAAACAATAAAGATATTTGGTGGCGATAACCACAATTATTCGTGCAGGGAATGAAGATATTTTCTTCATTCCCTATATTTTATCTCCCATAATAGTCATCCCCTATTGTATTTTCAACATAATCTTATTACTTTTCCTACCTAAAACTATAGGGTTATGAAAAGTAAAATATTTTTCGCTTGTGTCATAGCCAGCTTGATCCTTATAGCCGGTTTCAGGTACTCCTCCAAACACAAACCATCAGCACCACAAACAATTTCAAGGGAAAGCATTTTCAAAAATAAGATGATCATGCAGTGCTCACCCGATTGGTCTGACATTGATGAAGACAGTCTTGCCAATGGCATTGGCAGATTACCCGGCTGGGGTAATTATCGTTGGAATATCAGCACAAAAAATGATAGTGCTCAATTTTATTTCAATCAGGGCATTAATATGTACTATGCTTTTCACATCATTGAATCGATGGCTTCATTTAAAAAAGCAGAAAGATTTGATAACAACAATGCAATGATATATTGGGCACAGGCATTGGCATACGGCCCTAACATCAACGACTTTGCTTATGCAGCTACTCCCGAAGCTTTTACTGCAGCGCAAAAAGCTTTATCATTAAAAAGCAATTGTACACCAAAAGAAAAAGTGTTGATAGAAGCAATGGCTGTGAGGTATTCTGCAGATAGTACCGTCAGCAGAGCATCGCTTAATCAGCAATATGCAGATGCAATGAAAGCAGCTTATAAATTATTTAACCAAGATGCAGATATTGCTGCCTTGTATGCCGATGCATTGATGTTGCAACACCCTTGGGACTATTGGCAACATGATGGTGAACCACGGCCATGGACTCCGGAAATTTTATCAGTACTCGAAAATATTTTAAAGACTCACCCTATTCATCCCGGAGCCAATCATTATTACATTCACTCAATTGAAGCATCTCCAAAACCACAAAAAGCAATTGCCAGTGCAGACAGGCTGGGAAAACTAATGCCCGGTGTAGCACACATGGTTCATATGCCTTCGCATATTTACATTAGAAGCGGAAATTACAAACAGGGCATCAAAGTAAATGAAATGGCTGTGAAAGGTTATGCTAATTATTCAAAACTATTCCCGGATATACAAAATCCGAATAGCATTATGCTTTATCTGATTCATAACTTACATATGCAAAGCAGTTGTGCAATGATGAGGAGCAATTATCGATACAGTAATAAAAGTTCCATTGAATGCCAGCAAAGTTTCGACACAAGTTTTATGTCCTTGCCTGCTCCTTTTGGAAATTATATACAATACCTATACATGACACCGGCCATTAATTATGTACGTTTTGGCAAATGGAATGAGTTATTAGCAATACCATCACCTGCAGAACATCATATTTATGCAAAAGTACTTTGGCATTGGGCCAGAGGAATGGCATTTGCCCGTATAGACAATACCGATGGAGCTAAAAGCGAATTGGTAGCAATGAAAGAAGAAATGAAAGCCGCTGATATGCAGATAGTACTGGAGCCGTTTAATGCTCCTGTTAGTGCTGCTGAAGTTGCTGAAAAAATATTATCGGGCATCATTGCACAACAAGAAAATAATTATACAGCAGCAATAAAATTATTGAATGAGGCTGTTACAAAAGAGGATGCATTGATCTATACAGAACCTAGGGATTGGCTACTGCCTACAAGACAATATTTAGGAGATGTATTGCTTAAATCAGGAGCTACTGCAAAAGCAGAAAAAATATTCAAAGAAGATCTGAAAGAAAATCCGAACAATCATTGGTCATTATATGGCTTGTATCAATCATTGATAAAACAGAAAAAAAATGCAGAAGCTATCATCATAAAAAAACAATTTGATAAAGCCTTTGAAGGCAACGATATCTCCATCGGCCATATTGTTTTTTAAACAAAGAGGCGGAGAGACCGAATGATCTCTCCGCCTCTTAAACATGATTCACTTTAATATTTTTCAACTACGGTATAGAAGAATATCTTCGGCTCGCCTTCTACTCCCGACTTAGCCATTTTTTCTTTCAGGTCGGCTGATTGAAAAAATGCCTTGGCTTTTTGCATGTCAGCAATTGCACAAACAACTGTTACAATGTGATTATCATCCATGCTATAGCCCACAGCACGATCAACAAGACCATTGTCAGTCCTAGCTTGCTTATGACTATCAAATTCTTTTTTCCATGCATCCCAGTCTTTCACCTTATGGGTCACTATCACACGAGTAGCCAGAGAATTGGTTGTTGTATCTAATGTTACTGTATTTAAATAAGATATCGTTGGAGCTCCAATTACACCGGCCTTACTCATTGCAGCTTTCAATCCGGGTGAAGCAGCAAATACTTTCGCTTTAGCTGTATCAGGCATTCTGAATGCGATCAATACCATATTGGAATCTTCTAGCCCTCTTCCAATAACAAACTTTGTTAAACTATTCGCTTTTTGTGCTGAATCATCAGCATCAAAAAAGGGTTTCCATTTTGCATAATTGGCGACTTTGTGTATAACGATTAAAGTGTTTTCAGGTTTTGTCGGAGCAGTCTCCGTTTTCTTTGCTGTAGTATCTTCAGAGTTCTCTTTGCCAGAATTGCCGCCTGAATTACAAGCAGAAAAAAACAACAAGGTACTTACAGCAATGACTGTAAAAAAAATGTTCGGTTTCATTTGAAATAAGTTTATGGTTTAAAAATAAGCAGTCACAGTGTACAGACAAGCAGTTTAGGCAGGGAGAATAAACATTGAATATAGAGTTTCTGCCGCAAGAATGCAAGTAAATGCATGGAATATTTTAGTACAAATCATATACGGATTTAATAAATTCATTACCTTTAAAATTCACTTTCACCAAAACTAAACATATGAAAATTTTAAAAAGAATACTGATAATACTGGTATCTATAATCGCTCTTGCGCTGATTGTTGCATTATTTGTTAAAAAAGAATTTGCTGTGGAACGTGAAGTAACCATCAAAAAACCTAAACAGGAAGTTTTTGATTACATCAAACTATTAAAAAATCAACCTAATTACAGCGTATGGGCTAAGAAAGACCCTAAAGCAAAAATGGAATTCAAAGGAACAGATGGAACTGCCGGATTTATATCATCCTGGGATGGCAACTCAGATGTTGGTAAAGGCGAGCAGGAAATAAAAAAAATAACAGATGGAGAGCGCATTGATCTTGGTCTTCATTTTATTGAACCAATGGATAGCCGTGCGGATGCATACTTTACTACCGCAGCTGTCGATTCGAATCAAACAAAAGTAAAATGGGGTATCACCGGCAAAATGAAATATCCTTTTAACATTGTTTGCCTATTCATGAATATGGACGAAACAATGGGTAAAGATTTATCAGGTGGCTTAGAAAATTTAAAAGCATTACTCGAAAAATAAAGACAGCTTTAATAATTAAAAAAGCCTTCATTTAAACGAAGGCTTTTTTATTCAATTTAATTTCAACAATGGCAACAGAAAATAACGCTATCACTTTCGGAAGCATATGGTCGGCAATAAAATTATCGCTGAACGGAGAACAGCAAGACTACACTCAAGGAAGCATAAGGAAAGCCGTTTTCCTGTTAGCTATTCCAATGATACTCGAGTTAAGTTTAGAAAGCGTATTTGCCGTAGTAGATATGTTCTTTGTAAGTAAACTTGGGCAAAATGCTATAGCAACCGTTGGCCTTACTGAATCTGTGATAACACTTGTATATTCTGTTGCTATTGGCTTAAGTGTAGCAGCCACAGCAGTTGTCGCAAGAAGGATTGGCGAAAAAAATCCTGAAGCTGCTGCACATGCCGGAGCACAATCATTAATTGTTGCAATATTTTTTTCAGCACTTACGAGTGTTGCAGGAATGATATTCGCAGAAGATATTCTATCATTGATGGGTGCAAGCAAAGAAGTAATACATGATGGGGCAATATTCACTCGTATCATGTTTGGCGGGAGTCTGGCCATCATGTTATTGTTTTTGATCAATGGTATTTTTCGTGGTGCAGGTGATGCTGCTATGGCCATGAAAAGTTTGTGGATCGCTAGCGGAGTTAATATTATTTTATGCCCAATACTTATTCATTTCATGGGATTAAAAGGTGCTGCCATTGCAACCGTTATTGGCAGAAGCAGCGGTGTGCTATATCAATGCTATCATTTATTTAAAGGCAGTGGCATTCTACAATTTCACAAGCCACATTTTAAATTTGATTTTCCAATCATAAAATCGTTGATCAATATTGCATGGCCCGCTACTTTTCAATTTATCATCGCAAGCGGCAGCTGGATCATTTTAGCAAGACTGGTTGCTGAAACAGGCGGTACCACTGCATCTGCAGGGTATCAAATTGCTATCAGAAATGTGGTGTTCTTTATTTTACCTGCATGGGGATTAAGCAATGCTGCTGCTACATTGGTTGGACAAAATCTTGGTGCCAAAGAGATACACAGAGCAGAACAAAGTGTTTTGATCGCAACTAAGTACAATGCTATTTTCATGAGTTTTGTAATGGCATTATTTATCTTTTGTTCAAACTTTATCATTCGACTTTTTACAAAAGATGAAGCTGTTGTAGTTTATGGGGCCAAAGCACTACAGATCATCGGCACAGGATATATTTTTTACGGCATTGCCATGGTAATGACACAAGCATTGAATGGAGCAGGTGATACTAAAACTCCTACACTTATCAATTTTGTTGGATTCTGGTTATTCCAAATTCCGTTGGCTTACTTTCTGGCTAAAGGTTTAGATATGAAAACAACTGGTGCCTTCATTGCGGTACCGGTTGCAGAAACTTTTATTGCACTAATTGCCTGGTATTATTTTAAAAAAGGGAAATGGAAGGAAGTAAAAGTGTAAGCATCTTCACCTCACTATGCTTACTACATTCAAAATATTATTACTATGGAATATAATAGCTTATTGCTAGGCAAGTTAATATTAAAACGCCTATCTCTATTAACCAGATCTTTATTAAATTTTTCTTACAAAAAAACTTAATGATAAAATCACTAATAAAGAGACCTATTAAATAAGGTAATCCTATATATACCACCATCATACTCCAACCGGCTGTACGATCTTTATCAATATAGGCATTGACCATAACGATCAGTAAAAATATCGTTGCCAATATACAAGGACTAAAAAAATGCAACCACCTTTTCATTATGCAGATTTTTCTGAATGAGTAAATTTAGTCACACCATCTTTGTGGCGAATCATCTTTATTAATTGTATGATGGCAGTCAACAAAAATATTCCACCAATTACCCAGTTCATGTATTTCTGACTATCATTCACTTTGTCAACAATAAATTTTCCGCCGAAAATAAAAAGAAAATTGCCGGCCAATGCTCCAAGCCCTACACCAACAATGTAGATGTTGTATAACGATGCCTTTGGTTCCAATATCTTCTTAGTAAACAAAACCGTACTCCACCCAAACCAGAAAATAACTACTACCGGATTTACGGCACACATCAACATACCCAGTAAAAAACGATGCATATTATTATCGAGTAGTACATTTTTTGTTTCGCTCCCACCCTTTATTGCTGCTATAAAACTACCGGCTGCCAATCCAAGAATGATCAACAATGTAAGGCACTCCATTGCTTTCATTAACTTCGTTTGTTTACGCACCCAATCAATACCAACCAGCGATACACGTACATAGGTCATTTCAACGATCATAGAACCAAGAGAAAACCAAATTGCATTTGCTATGCTCTCCTGAATGCCTATCTGCATAGCTGCAACATTCAGTGTTCCCAATGGCAAGGAACCTAAAAAACTAATGAGCAAAGCCCACAAAAAAACTTGTAATAATTTATACATGAATTGTTTTGTCTACAGCTTTCATTGCTGTATATAATTGTCTTGTTTCGGTAAGAAATCTTCGTCCCTTTTGCAAGCCCCATGGTTTTACACCTTGGCGGGCATTGTATTTACTGATCTCATATAAAGCTTTCCAATGTTTTAGAATTTCCTTATAAGCTCCAATTAAGGTGTAACCCGTATCGTAAAAATGATTAGGTTCTGCACCACAACCATTATATTCAAGTATTGTAAAATTCTTTCCTTCTTTAAGATCCGAAACATTCGAGCACATCACATCGTACCTGCCATAAAAAAAATCGTTCACATGATGACTGATTTTATCAAACACACCTACCAATTTTTCATCGATCTCATTTTTAAGATCAATGAACTGAGCACCACGGTTATGATTAGCCGCATAACTCAATTTATACACTTCGTCTTTCGCAATAACCTTATGCCAGTTGCCCTTATGTTTCATCGCCATAGACTCACCATGCTTTTCCGCTTTAGGGCTCTCCATGAACAATTGCTCCAGTGTTTTTACACCGTCCCCAATTACCTGCATTGGCACCTTATGTAAAAAACCGGTTACAATTCCCTTTGCATCTTTAGGGTGACGTATATAAAATACACTCACTTCCATCGGATATTTTACCCAACGCTGAACGATGTATTCATAAGGCATTTTGGAATGATACTCTTGCAATGCCGCTTCATGCTCTATCTTTCTCAATAAAATTCCCTGCCCGCCAACTTCCGGTTTTACAATAAACGGATAATCGATCTGAAGATCGGCAAGTCTTTTTTTGATTGATTCAAGATCATCTTTTGGCAAAACATTAAAAGTAGTAGGATACAACTCTACCGGCAACAGATCATACATCTCTTTCTTTGGTTCTCCCTCCATGCCTCCAAAAGTAAGCTTGGGATTGCTTGGCGTAAAGAACCATACTGCCCTCGATTTAATGATATACCACACCCAGAATATAGAAATAGGTGTATATAGCAATTTAAAAGGCCATGCTTCCCAATGCGTAATGCGCTTAATCAGTTGCTTCATCGAACTGCAAAATTAACGCCTTAAAGCCACATAAAATCATGCAATAAAACATAAAAGGTTTAATTACATTTGTGTAGATCGGTCATAAAAACTATTGCTATAGCGTAAACGCTTCAAGCATAAAAGTAGAACTACCAATGTCGAAGCCATAGTAGTACAACCGATGCAGATAGCTGCTCCCGACAAAGACGCTGTATTTCTTTGTCGGTGTCTTTTTTGGGTTCTTTTTTGGACAAGCAAAAAAGAACAATAAAAATAAATAATATTATGCATGTACCAACAATGTCCGAAATGACCGCAAATGGCGAAACTCCCGAAGTGTTATTCTGGGTAGGCTGTGCCGGAAGCTTCGATCAAAGAGCACAAAAAATAACTAAAGCATTTGTTACCATACTCGATAAAGTAAAGATCAAATACGCCATACTTGGAAAAGAAGAAATGTGTACGGGAGATCCTGCAAGAAGAGCAGGAAACGAATTCATGTTTCAAATGATGGCATATCAAAACATTCAAATATTGAATGGATACGGCATAAAGAAAATTGTTACTGCCTGCCCTCATTGTTTCAACACATTAAAAAATGAATATCCCGAATTAGGTGGTACATACGAAGTCATTCACCATGCAACCTTTATACAACAATTGATCGATGAGGGAAAAATAAAAATGTCGGAAGAAGGAAGTTTTAAAGGAAAGAAGATTACTTATCACGACAGCTGTTACCTTGGCAGGGCAAACAATATTTATGAAGCTCCCCGTAAAGTATTAGAGGCGCTTGATGGCGAATTGATTGAGATGAAACGTTGTAAAAGTAATGGCCTTTGCTGCGGTGCAGGAGGTGCACAAATGTTTAAGGAAGAAGAAAAAGGCACTACCCGTATCAATTTAGAAAGAACCAACGATGCACTGGAAACCGGTGCAAATATCATAGCAGCAGCCTGCCCTTTTTGTAATACGATGATGACAGATGGCGTAAAACTTAACAATAAGGAAGAAGATGTAAAAGTTTTAGACATTGCCGAGCTGATTGCCGCATCTATTCAATAATTTTGCAGTATGGACATCGATATTTTAAAGGAACATATTCCCGCCGACTTTAACGACGCATCCAAAGTATGGATATATCAAAGCAGTCGTTTATTTTTTATGAGTGAAGCATTTCAGTTAGAAGAAATGTTTGAAAAATTTGTTGCATCATGGAAAAGCCACGGAGCTGAAGTAAAAGGCTATGCCAATTTATTCTTCGGACAGTTCATTGTTGTAATGGCAGATGAAACCGCAACAGGTGTTAGCGGTTGCAGTACCGATTCTTCTGTAAGAATGATAAAAGAGATAGAACAAAAATTCAATGTACAAATGTTCGACAGACAAATGCTGGCTTTTATCATCAAAGAAAAAACTCAATTACTGCCATTGTCGCAATTGAATTATGCAGTAGAAAATAAATTCATTGATGGAGATACTTTGTACTTCAACAATACCATACTCACCAAAAAAGAATTACTGGAAAACTGGATCATTCCTGTTAAAAATAGTTGGTTGGGAAAAAGAATTACTTCCCTTCAAATGTAAATTGTTCATTTTCTGCCCAACCTTTTGTAGTTGTAATACAGTTCTTACATAAAACAATTATGTATGAAAAAAATATTACTCTCTGCACTATTGCTGGCAACTATAAGTAGCCATGCACAAACACAGCAAACCGTTGTTGTTCATTTCGATACAGATAAATACGATCTTACAGTAGATGCTACAACTACACTCGACAGTTTCGTTCTGTCCAACACAACCGATAAAAAGATCAAACTCTACGGACATACCGATATCATGGCCGGTTATGAATACAACGATGCTTTATCGTTGAAACGAACCAATGCAGTAAAGCAATATCTAGTAAGTAAAGGAGTGAGTGCCGACAATATAATTGAAGAAAAAGGCTTTGGTAAACGAAGACCATTAAATGATAACCGTGGCGAAAAAGAAATGCACATGAACCGTCGAGTAGAGATCGTTTTTGAAGGCGAAGAACATGTAATAAATGAAGGAGTGAAGAACGTAGAAATGAAAGAAGAAAAAACGTTAACAGAAAAAATTGAAGACACGGCCACATCAGTCGGCTCCAACATTGTTTTAAAGAATATGAATTTTTACGGTAGTACACATAGCATTTTACCGGAGTCTATGCCAACATTATTTGAGCTGATTGAAGTAATGAAAAAGAACCCTACATTGGTGATACAGGTAGAAGGGCATATCTGTTGTCAAGATGGAGATGCCGATGGGTTCGATATCGGCACCCGTACACAAAACCTTTCAGAGAACAGAGCAAAAGAAATTTGCAAGTACCTCCACAAAAGCGGAATTGAAGAAAAACGATTATTCTTCAAAGGTTATGGTCACCAACAACCGCTTACTCCTTACCCGGAAAAAACAGAAGAAGAGAGGATCAATAACCGAAGGGTGGAAATAAAGATCGTAAGAAAATAATTTTACCATTCATAAAAAAGCTGTTTTATAACCTAAGCAGCTTTTATTTTTTCTATACATTTGTCACATGCAAAAAAATATTTTTACACTATTATTTTTGACTGTTACTTGTGTAGCAACAGCACAAAAAACATCTTACACTTTTCAACCAAAATGGACCGTTGGCGATAAAAAAACCATCTCCATTGTACAACATGAAAAAGAAACCAAAGGAGATGCAGTGGTTGAAGACACTACCACTTATCTCAATGCGGCGATCTCTGTATTGAAAGAAGACAACGAAGCCTATTACCTGAAAGTAGTGTACGAAAATATTGCCATGAAATCGGCCATAAATTTTTACGAACGTTTGGGAGATGAACTAAAGGAGTATGCCAATCTTGAACTTAAATACAAAGTAAATAAACAAACCGGTAAACCCGATCTACAAAACTGGAAAGAAGCTCAACAATTCATAAATAAAAGTTTTGAGCAGATCGATTCCCTGATAAGCAATAAAGTTCCAGATGCTGCAAGTTTCCTCAGTTATGGCTTTGCACCCATCAAAGAAATTTTTGAAAGCAAAGAAAATATTGAAGCTTATATGACAGACGAAATTGGCTACCTGTTCTTCCCGTATAATAAAAAATTTACGACCGGTGACACTTTAACTTTAACTGAACGCTGTGCCAATCCGTTTAGCCCGACAGATACTATTGATCAAACTACTTTAGTATATCTGTCAAAAATAGATGACGCTAAAAAAATGTACTCCATTCAATCAAACGATATACTTGATATTTCAGGTTTTAAAGAAATGATCAAAGCAATGATGGGTAAAATGGCAGATGCTTTTGGCGGTTCGGACAGTTCTAAAACAAAAGCCGCAAACGATATTGACAGTTTTGATATTTCTTATTCAAACTCCACATCCATTAACTTCGACAATTCAACTTCATGGCCGATAGAAATCATTAAAACCAATAGGGTTTTTGCTACAGACCCCAAAGAAGGTAGAAATGAAAAAAATATTACTACAACAATAATCATTAAGTAACAATGTAAACGATAGCTCCGTAGCAATAACTAAAGTATTAGACATCATACACCAATTAATTCAGTATGCACTTTAATCCTAAGAGTAAAGAACTGATGTCGAAGCTACAGTAGCACTAAAGTACCACATAGCTAGCCGGCAGGAAAAGGCTGTATTTTTTCCTGCCTTGACTTTTTTGCTACTTTTTGCGTCAAGGCAAAAAGTAGAGAAAAGAAATAACAATTAGGATGCCCTCTAACAATTTTTGTATATTTAAGTTCAACACTTTTATATGAGATCATTGCTATTCATATCACTCCTATTCATTCTCAATACAACCTTCGCACAATCAATTGTACAAAGAGATCCTACAATTGAAAAAATGGTAAAAACTATTTCTGCCGATTCATTAAAGTCATACATCAACACACTCGTTGCCTTTGGCACACGAAACACATTAAGCAGTCAAACCAATCCCAAACGAGGCATTGGAGCAGCTCGTAACTGGGTACTTTCAAAATTCAATGAGTTCTCCAAACATTCCAATGGCAGAATGACGGCAATGATAGATACCGTTACATTAAAGCCCGATGGCAAACGTGTGAACAGAAATGTTTTACTCGGCAATGTAGTCGCTACATTAAAAGGCACCGATCCGAATGATAACCGAATACTCATCATCAGCGGACACCTCGATAATATGCGTAGCAGCCCTACCGACAGCATTGGGGATGCTCCAGGCGCTAACGACGATGGCAGTGGCACAGCAGCAGTTATTGAATGTGCAAGAGTAATGAGTCAATATGAATTTTCTGCTACCATTATTTTTGTTGCAGTAAGCGGCGAAGAGCAAGGCTTGCTCGGGTCTACCTTCATGAGTGAAAAAGCAAAGAAAGAAAACTGGAACATTGAAGCATTGCTCAACAATGATATCATCGGCAGCAACAACAGCAACGAAACAAATAATATCAACAATACCAAAGTAAGGGTATTCAGCGAAGGATTGCCTGCTTATGAAACAGAGAAGACCGCGACAAGAATTAGAAATCTTGGATTAGAAAATGATGGCCCATCAAGACAACTGGCTCGTTATGTAAAAGAGATCGGCGAAAGATATGTTGACAATATGCAAGTGGTATTGGTCTATCGCAACGATCGTTTTCTTCGTGGCGGCGATCATACACCGTATGTAGAACGTGGTTTTACTGCAGTGCGTATCACAGAGATGAATGAGAATTTTACCCGCCAACACCAGGATGTAAGGACAGAAAACAATATTCATTACGGCGATCTTCCCGAACACATCGATCACGAATACCTCCGCAAAAACACCTGCATCAATTTAGCTAACCTTGCTAATTTGGCAAAAGCTCCATCTGCACCGCAATCTGTAAAAATGGAAGTAAAGACCCTCGGCAATACTACCTACCTAACCTGGGATTCACCAAAGTATGGAAAAGCCACAGGCTACTATGTTTTATTAAGAGAAACTACCAGTGCCGTGTGGGAGAAAAAAATATTTACTACAGAGAAGAGTATGCGACTACCTTACTCAAAAGATAATTATTTTTTCGCAGTGCAAGCCATCAATGCAGCTGGCAATGAAAGTTTACCGGTGGTACCGGTGCCGGAGAAATGATTTGGAGATTTGAAAATTCGAGGATTCATCTCTCACTTTTTATTTTCATTATTCATTTTCCACTGTTCTCTTTTTCCTTTTAATGTTAGCTAATTCTGTTTGCAGTCTTTCATTTTCTGCTTCAAGCAAAGTTGTTCTTTTTTCCAAAGCTTTAATAGCACTGAATACAACGCCTAACATATCAATAGGATTAACAGCAGTATCATTACCAATAACGCCTAATTCATCTTTCCCAAATGCATTATAAAAATCCTGCGCCATCACGCCATAGTGGCGATTGGTTTTATCAGGATCATCCTTATATCTCCACGAATAATAATCGATGGCACCTATTTTCTTTAACACTTCTTCATCGTTCATCAACAGGGTTGCTTCTTTTTTATTTTTATCGCAGAAGCTAAGCCATGAGTTACCGCTCGGATTCATGTACACACCTAAGCTGGCTGCCAGGTTGGTTTGAAAATGATAGCCACCTGCAAACTGCATCAACATGTGGTTGTCGAATCCTTCTACTACCTGTACACCATCTGTACGTCCTGCAATGACAAAAGAACCCGAGTGGCCGTTAGTATTTGAATTGTTGCCAATCGCAAAAGAATAATTTCCTGTGGCGAGACAGGAATTTCCAATTGCATAACTATTGAATCCCTGGTCAGGAGAATTAAATAATAAACCTGTAGAGCTGCCATTACCTATTGCAAAAGAACCATTACTCAATGTATAGCATTGATTGCCTATGGCAAATGAATTATCACCTATTGCAAAATGCCCACCTGTTGTATAAGCAGACGTTGTACCATTACCAATAGCAAATGAATATTGTCCCCGGGTTGTGGTATACCCTGCAAGTGCATTATACCCTATTGCAGTACTGTTATTAGCATTTGCCTTCGCAAGGCTCCCTATAGCAACACATGACGGTTCAGTAGTTACACTACCAAACCCTAATGCTACACTGGGACTACCCAATGCCTGCGTATAAGCCCCTAGCGAAATACTTGCATTTCCTTTTGCCTTTGTTTCCAATCCCAATCCTATAGAATGTATTCCTATCTCTGCGTCGTTCCAAGTCGTTGCATTAATAGCAACCCTTCCTGCACGAAAGGCAGCTTTCTTTGGATACCATATTAATCTTGTTCCAAGCCCCGAATCGGGAAGATCAACGCCGCTATTAAATTCTCCTCTTGCTATGAATCCGTTGTTATTAATGATGTGTAAACCTGCTTTGGGTTCGTTGGTGCCAATACCTACATTTTGTGCTTGTACCATTGTGTACGATACAAACATGGCTACGATCAGTATATTCCTTTTCATAGTTCAAAAATTTATAAAGTTTAATGTATTTATAAAGTTCGGAAAATCAAAAGGGAAATGCAAGGGCTTTGTGTTAAGAGAAAAATTGAGCAGTGCAGTTCCGAATTAAAAGAAAACAATCTTGCCTCCTAGAAATTTCCACTGCAAAAGAAGCATCATCTTTTCCCTTCGCAGTGCTACCAATATTTTCATTATTTAACATGATTGTACAAGCCACTTCCATACTTTCATGTAAATGTCTATGTTAGCTTACCTTTTAAATTTTATTCGCTAATATAATTTTTTAAATAGTAGCCCAACTAATTACCCTCTAGGTAGTTACGTCTAAAATAAAACCATCCCCAACAGTTCCTTTGCTTTACTCAGGACGATAGCATCTTTCATTTTTTGAATAGTCTCTTCAGTAATACAAATCAAAAAAGCCGTCCCCAACTAGTTGGAGAACGACTTTAAATATTTTTGAATTCAATTACTGTATCTCAAGATTTCCCGGTATCCTGAATTTTTTACCTGCCTTTACAGTAATTTTTGTACCAGGTTTCATTTCCTGTGTTTTATTCAACACACATTCACCATTGGCTACCGGATCAATGATGATCTCTGCACAGGCTGCGGTAAGCGGCGATGGGGGTATTAGATTATTGGCCCAGTTTGATGGCACATCCCAGTTGCCCGTACCGACGAAGGTGTAGGTTGGCGGGATAATGCTAAAATAAGCATCACTCAGATCGTACACTGCACTATTGCCTGCCGAACTTACTCTTAGCAAAACAGTGGTAGAGGCAATTGTATTAGGCACTGCCCACACATAGCTGTGCGTTGTGGTGCTGTAATTGCTTACAATATTTGTCCAGCTGCTGCCGGCATTGGTAGAGTACGCAATGGTATAGGTGCCGATGGTGGATGTTTCATTCCAGTTGATGGTATAATTTGAACAGGCATAAATGGTGTCTGCGTTACCGTTAGGCGTTACCAACATGATGGGTGCTGCAGTGGTGCTGATGGTAAATGGCAGATCGCTGGTATCTGTTTTACAACTGTTGACATTATCTCTTATCAATATTCTGCAATTGGTAGAAACAATATTGGGTACTGTCCAGGTATATTTATTGTTGGACGTACTGTAGCCAGTTACAATATTTGTAAAGGTTGATCCGCCATTGGTAGAATAAAAAATATCATACAAACTGGATATCCCGTCTGATGACCAGGAGATATCGTACGTGGTGCCTACCTGCATGATGCCTCCAAAGTTTGGCTGGATAAGCGTTACGGCTTTTATAATACTGAATACATTGTCGCTCATATCAACGTAACTGTTTGCCGTTGGTTTCACCCTTACTCTTGCTTTGTCGGAAAAAATATTAGGTACATTCCAATTGTAGGTAGCAGGGTTAGTTGTTGCGGAGAAACTGCTGGTGATATTTGTCCAGGTAGCTCCGTCATCTAGCGTGTACTCTATCGCATAGGTACTCCATGCCGGAGAACGATCGAAGGTGATGGAGGTTACGGTACAACCACCAACGGTTATCACATCTCCGCCATTGGGCGTGAGAATGGTAACAGCAGGTTTTATGGTGAATACTGCATTGCTTACATCGCTTACTGACATATCTCCGGTGTTACTTATTCTTACCAAACATGTAGTTGAGTTTTGATTGGGTATCGTCCATGCATAACTGCCGTTGTTGCTTGCTGCATTGGTAATCAATGTCCAGGTGGTGCCGTTGTCGGTAGAGTACTCCAGTCTTGCGGTGGTGTATAGTTTGGAAGTTGTCCATGTAATGTTTTGAACTGTTCCTGAATACAATACTTCTCCGCCGTTAGGACTTAATAAGAATGGTGTTGCAGGTGTAATAGTAAACGCTGCATTGTTATCATCATACTTACAGTTGTTTACATAATCTGTTACTCTTACCCAGCAGGTAGTGCTGGATGTGTTGGGGAGTGTCCAGTTATAACTGTTGCCCGTGATGTTGGTAGCAACGGTTGTCCAGCTATTACCACCATTCAATGAGTATTGTACATTGTACTGACCAGATGCAGTAGGCAGGTTTGTCCATGTGATGGTATGGCCTGATAAGCCTACCCAACTCTCGCCGCCGTTAGGACTGGTTACGGTGATGTCATTGCTTGGTATGATATTGAACACTGCATTGCTCGTGTCTCTTATGGTTGAAGAAGAATTTGATCCGTAAACATAGATCAATGCTTTACTGGTGGTGATACCGTTTGGTACTGTCCAGTTATACGTCTGCGTTAGTGAACTATTATCTGATACTGCTGTGATATAATTAAAGGTAGATCCGCTA
>NZ_JBODJB010000001.1:2872468-3209519 GCF_050611725.1 Ferruginibacter sp. SUN002
ACCGCCGTTAGGTGCTGTGAGTATTGGTGTTGCAGGTGTGATAGTAAACGCTGCATTGTTATCATCATACTTACAGTTGTTTACATAATCTGTTACTCTTACCCAGCAGGTAGTGCTGGATGTATTGGGGAGTGTCCAGTTATAACTATTGCCAGTGATGTCGGTAGCAACGGTTGTCCAGCTGTTGCCACCATTCAATGAGTATTGTACATTGTACTGACCAGATGCAGTTGGCAGGTTTGTCCATGTGATGGTATGGCCTGATAAGCCTACCCAGCTTTCGCCTCCGTTAGGACTGGTTACCGTGATGTCGTTGCTTGGTATGATATTGAATACTGCATTGCTCGTGTCTCTTATGGTTGAAGAAGAGTTCGATCCGTAAACATAGATCAATGCTTTACTGGTGGTGATACCGTTTGGTACTGTCCAGTTATACGTCTGCGTTAGTGAACTATTATCTGATACTGCTGTGATATAATTAAAGGTAGATCCGCTATCGATTGAATAATAAATATTCCAGGTGCCACCGCAGGTGGTCTTATTAAAGGTGATCGGTAAGATATTACAACCTATGCCTGTCTCTCCACCATTAGGACTTGTGATCGTTACAGGAGGAATGATCGTAAAGTTTGTAGCGCTGATATCATTCACTGATACATCGCCGGTGTTGCTGATCTTTACCAAACATTGTGTAGAGGCTACTGTAGGCACTGTCCATACATATACTCCTGTATTGGGTGCAGCGTTCGTGATCAATGTCCAGGTGCTGCCATTGTCTACTGAGTATTCCAATCTCGCCGTGGTATATAATCTTGATGTTAACCAGGTAATATTGTATGTACAACGTGGATTTAATACATCGCCACCGTTGGGACTGATCAATAGTGGTTGCGCCGGTGTGATGGTGAAGGTTGCGTTGCTTATATCCTGCATACAGTTTTGTACATAATCCTGTACTCTCACCAAACAATTTGTGCTTAATGCAACAGCAGGTAAGGTCCATGCATACGTTCCTCCTGTAGTAGAATAATTGGTAGCAATGTTTACCCATGAGCTTCCTCCATTTAAAGAGTAAGCAATGTTATAAGTGTTTGAAGTACCAACCGCATTCCATGTAATGTTATGCACTGTACCTCCCTGCCATGTTTCTCCTCCATTAGGTGAAGTAACGGTTACGGGTATGTTTATCGTAAAATAGGCGTCGCTTTTATCTGTTGTAGTTGGCGCCTGAGCATCATACACTCTTAGGAGTACCGTAGAGGATTGTATGTTGGGTACAGTCCAAAGGAACTGACCGTTAGCAGATAAATAATTTGTAGCTACCGATGCCCATATTGTTCCTCCATCTAAAGAATAATCAATATTCCAATAATTGGATGATGTGCCGGTTTGTGTCCATTTAACCGGATACTGCTGACAAGCATATAACACTTCTCCTCCATTTGGTTGCGTCAGCGTAACTGTTTGTGCAAAAGAAAACCGGCATAAGAAACTTACCAGTAAAATACATAACCCTTTTCTAATAATATTCGTCATAAATAATTAATACAATCTTTTAAAATATTCAGATGGAAATTTATTCCTTAGTGAGTTCTATTTGACTTTTTACTTGCCAAAGAATACCTCAGAAAAACATTCTCAAACAGTTTTTTATGGATCAAGAGGAGATTAAAATGCAGTAGTTACATTTCGGGTGAAGATATAAATATTTTTTATACAATATTTAAAGGGCAATAAAAAAATCAGCCTTCAAAAATAAAAAAAGGCGTTCCGATATTTATCGAAACGCCTTTGAAATTTTATTGAGAAGATCTTCTCTTATTCGAAAGTAAGATCCAAACCTAAACCTCTTAATTCATGAACCAATACATTGAATGATTCTGGAATACCAGGGCGAGGAATATTCTCACCTTTTACAATTGCTTCGTATGTTTTAGCACGTCCAATGATATCATCAGATTTAAGCGTTAACAACTCTTGTAAGATGTTAGATGCACCATAAGCCTCTAATGCCCAAACCTCCATCTCACCAAATCTTTGACCACCGAACTGAGCTTTACCACCTAACGGTTGTTGAGTGATCAAACTGTATGGTCCGATTGAACGGGCATGCATTTTATCATCAACCATATGGTGAAGCTTAATTACATAAATGATACCAACAGTTGCTTTCTGATCAAAACGATCTCCTGTTTCACCATCGTATAAATATGTATGGCCAAACTTAGGTAATCCGGCTTCGGTTATTCTATCTGCAATTTCGTCTACACTTGCACCATCAAAGATCGGCGTAGCGAATTTCATTCCTAATTTTTCACCTGCCCAACCAAGTACAGTTTCGTATATCTGTCCAAGGTTCATACGACTAGGTACCCCTAACGGATTCAACACGATATCAACCGGAGTTCCGTCTTCTAAGAATGGCATATCTTCCTGACGAACGATCTTAGCAACAATACCTTTGTTACCGTGACGACCCGCCATTTTATCTCCCACTTTCAACTTACGTTTTACAGCTAGATAAACTTTAGCCAATTTCAATACACCAGCAGGTAATTCATCACCAATGCTGATATTGAATTTTTCTCTCTTATAACGACCTAACTCTTCGTTGTATTTAATACTGTAGTTGTGCAATAATACGTTGATCAGATCATCGGTTTTTGCATCACCCGTCCAACCCAATGGATTGATGTTTAGATAATCGAGGTTAGATAAATTCTTTTGATTGAATTTAGCACCTTTACCGATCAATACTTCACCGAAATTATTGTTAACACCAGCCGAAGTTTTTTCTTTAAGAAGCGTAGTTAATTTATTAACTAGCAATTCTAAAATATCTGCTTCGTTCTTTTCGTGTGTTTTTTCAATTTTATCCAAAGATGCTTTCTCTCTTACTTTAGCATTCTTATCTTTCTTAGCACGTTGGAATAATTTTTTGTCGATAACAACACCTTCTGTACCTGATGGAGCTTTCAAAGAAGCATCTTTAGCATCACCAGCTTTATCACCGAAGATGGCACGTAACAACTTCTCTTCAGGAGTTGGATCGCTTTCACCTTTTGGAGTGATTTTACCAATAATGATATCGCCTTCTTTAATATGAGCACCAATGCGGATGATACCGTTTTGATCAAGATCTTTAGTGGCTTCTTCACTAACGTTCGGAATATCCGGTGTTAATTCTTCTTCTCCTAATTTAGTATCACGTACTTCAGTTTCAAACTCACTGATATGGATAGACGTAAACCAGTCATCTTTTACAACTTTCTCAGATATCACGATCGCATCTTCAAAATTGTACCCTTTCCATGGCATGAATGCCACTTTCAAGTTACGACCTAAAGCCATTTCACCACCTTGTGTTGCGTAACCTTCTGTTAAGAAATCACCTTCAACAACTTTTTGTCCTTTTACTACAGCCGGACGTAAGTTGATCGTTGTTTCCTGGTTGGTACGAATGAATTTGGTTACTTTATATACTTTAAGATCATCTTCAAAGCTTACTAATTGTTGTAATTCGCTTCTGTTGTAACGAACATGTATTTCATTACCATCTACGTATTCTACAACACCGTTACCTTCTGCATGTAATTGAATTCTTGCATCACGAGCTGCTTTTGCCTCCAACCCTGTACCTACGATAGGCACTTGCGGACGTAACAATGGTACAGCCTGACGTTGCATGTTTGATCCCATCAAGGCACGGTTAGCATCATCATGTTCAAGGAAAGGAATCAATGAAGCACTCAAACCAACGATCTGGTTTGGAGCAACGTCCATGTATTCCACTTCGTGTTTATCTAAGATCGGGAAGTCACCTGTTTGACGACTTTTGATCTTATCTTCTACGAAGTTTCCTTTATCATCCATGTCGATATTTGCCTGTGCAATTTTCGCAGTATCTTCTTCTTCAGCAGAAAGGAAAATTGTTTTCTTCATATCTACTTTACCATCAATTACTTTATGGTAAGGCGTTTCGATGAAGCCCATATCATTGATCTTAGCATGTACACAAAGTGTAGATATCAAACCAATGTTTGGTCCTTCCGGCGTTTCAATTGTACAAAGACGACCGTAGTGAGAATAGTGAACGTCACGAACCTCAAAACCTGCTCTTTCACGACTTAAACCACCGGGCCCAAGAGCTGAGATACGACGTTTATGCGTAATTTCAGAAAGCGGGTTGGTTTGATCTAAGAACTGAGATAACTGAGATGTACCAAAGAATGAATTGATAACAGAAGAAAGCGTTCTTGCATTGATCAGATCCACCGGAGTAAATACCTCGTTATCACGAACGTTCATTCTTTCACGAATCGTACGAGCCATACGTGCTAACCCTACACCAAACTGAGCATATAATTGCTCACCTACTGTACGTACACGACGGTTGCTTAAGTGATCGATATCATCTACTTCAGATTTACCATTGGTCAATTGTACCAATGTTTTAATGATAGCGATGATATCATCTTTAGTTAATACTTTTTTAGTGATCGGGAAATCAAGGCCTAAACGGCGGTTGATCTTGTAACGTCCAACTTCACCCAGATCGTAACGTTTATCAGAGAAGAATAATTTATCAATGATACCACGTGCTGTTTCGTTATCAGGAGCATCTGCACCACGTAACTGACGGTAAATATGTTGAACCGCTTCCAACTCAGAGTTAGAGGTATCTTTATTTAATGTATTGTAGATGATTGCATAATCACCACTTACTTCTTCTTTCTGAACGAATATGCTCTTCACATCTAATTCAGCAATTTCAGCAATGTTGCTTTCATCTAAAACCGTATCTCTTTCAAGAACGATCTCGTTTCTTTCAAGACTTACAACTTCACCTGTATCTTCATCAACAAAATCTTCTACCCATGTGCGTAATACACGTGCAGCTAAACGTTTGCCGATATAATTTTTTAATACTTTTTTATCAACCTTTACTTCATCAGCCATTCCGAATAATTCCAGAATATCTTTATCAGTTTCGAAACCGATAGAACGTAACAAAGTTGTTACCGGGAATTTTTTCTTACGATCGATGTAAGCATACATTACATTGTTAATGTCTGTTGCAAACTCCATCCATGCTCCTTTGAAAGGAATAACTCTTGCAGAGTAAATTTTTGTTCCGTTCGGGTGAACAGATTGTCCGAAGAATACACCCGGAGAACGGTGCAACTGAGATACTACTACCCTTTCAGCACCATTGATAACAAAAGTACCACGTGGTGTCATGTAAGGGATATTACCCAAGAATACATCCTGAACGATCGTTTGGAAATCTACGTGCTCTTCATCGTTACAACTTAAACGAAGCTTTGCTTTTAAAGGCACGGCGTAAGTCAAGCCCCTTTCAATACATTCATCAATAGTGTAACGTGGAGGATCAACGAAATAATCCAAAAATTCCAATACGAAGATGTTACGGGTATCCGTGATAGGGAAATTTTCCTTGAACACACGGAATAAACCTTCTACATTACGCTTATCAGGCGTAGTTTCTAACTGGAAAAAATCTTTAAAAGACTGGATTTGAATTCCTAACAAATCGGGTTGCTCTGCCAAATGCTCAATTTTACCGAAATTGATACGTTTAGCGGCGGGAGATTTAGTTGCAGACATATTTTAATTAAAACGTTTTAAAGCTGTGAAGACCCTTATTCAATCGAGGTTTTGCTTAGGTGCAGCTCACTCAAAATTATAAGGACGGCAAAGGTAGGAAAAAAGATTGGGATTTATTAGGATATATCACTGTTTTTTTGGTCGGAAAGCCCCCATTTTTACCGAAAACCTCGGCAAGTCGAAAATTAATTGAAAAAAAGGCGATCTTTTACTCCAATTCGCTCAGATTCTTAGCGTGTTTGAAGCAAATACGTTATTTGGGTGCTTTTACCACCGTAATTTATTCCACATCTATTCAAAAAAGTTGAAAACTTTTCACACCAAAGGGGAATTTCAAGTGGTAATTTTACCGCAAAATTCAGTTAAACTACTAATATCTTATTAAAAGCATTATGCTAACTTTACGTTTCATCCTATGAAGAAACTTCTATTTATCCTCTCGATACTGAGCTTCAACGTTGCAAGCAAGGCACAATGTCCGCCCAATGCCACTGCATTTGCGTTAAATTATGCTTTATGTAGCCCGTCTCCCGGCTGTGGCGTTCTATTAAATGGATGGCCGGAAGGCGTTATTGTTAGTATAATCGGTGGTAATCCACTTCGTGAGATCACGAGTGTACAAATACCAGGCACTTATCCCGGTCCTGGTGTTGGAGATGCATTTGTTTGTGTACCATGCGATGTTCCGCTGATCTTTGCTTCTTCGGTTCCCGGTTCCACGAATGGATGTGTGATAATAAATACGATTACTACCCCTGTTAAATTAAATCATTTTTCAGTTGATCAAATAGAAAAAGACAGCTATACAATAAACTGGCGTACAAGTTCAGAAACAGGCCATGAAAAATATACGATAGAACGCAGTGTTGATAATATCAATTTTACATCGATCATCACAGTGAATGCCCAAGGTGGCAGTACAGATGAGAAGAAATATACTCATACTGATAAACTTACGGATCAATCCAAAGCATACTATCGCTTAAAAACTACGGATGTTAGTGGAAAAACATCTTACTCGGAAATTGTTTTGATCAAACATCAAACAAATGTAGCAGTAAACATTTATCCGAATCCTACAAGCAACAGTTTTAAAATTTCGCTGCCGGAAAAACAATTGCCTGCAACCGTAAAAATTTACAACGCTCAAGGACTGGAGATTTTCTCACAAAAAACTACAGAAACTACATTAACTGTTAAAGAAAAAATACCAGCCGGCATTTACACTGTAAGAGTTGTGAATGCAGACAACACTTCGGTAACACAAAAAGTGATCAAACAATAATTTTCGGGTATACTTAACGTTTAGTAATTGGTTTCAACCACCTGCGAAAGAGGTTATAAATATTCTTTTCGTAAAGCAAGTAAAGCAGAATAGATATACCCCACAACACAAGAAAATTCCTATCGGGCAACAAGAAATAAGTCTGTAGTTTAAGATTTACATAACTGATGTGTACCAGATAAAATGCAAAAGAAGCATTCCCCAATAAAACCAACAGTTTTGTTGAAAAAAAACGTTGCGTCCAGGTCCTCTCCATAATAAGCCCTGACAAGGCAATTACAACAAATAACGGCAAGATAAAAATACGTATCAACAAGCCCGAAACTGTATCGGTACCATGGTGATAAATATCCGGTTGAAAAAATCCAATAGCATAACATGTAGCAAAAGTTCCGACAAACCCTATCCATGTCTTATGGGGAAAGTTCTTGAGAAAATTATTCTCATTTTTAATTGCGGCCGCCATCAGAACCCCTGCTAAAAATTCACTGCTGCGTCCCGGAAAGGTTGAGCTAAAAATAAATTCGACAGGATAAAAAAACCTATCCTTATTCCCATTTAAATGATGCCAGCATGCACCTACTCCCCAGCTAAACAGAAATAGTAAAACTAAAAAACCGATTGCCAGTATTACATGCCTGCGTTGTAAATAGCAAAGCACCGGTGCCACTATATAAAACATCATCTCTACATTTAAGGACCATGCTTGTGAGATGCCATCTAAATTATGTTGATCAGAAAAACCATGAGCAAGGGTGTAGGTCAAAACACTATATCCACCTTTGCCATAAGCCGGATCAAGATAATAGCAAGTCAGGATCAACCAATACAATGGTAATATACGAGCCGAACGAAGCAATATATATCCTGCATATGCTTTTCCCGATGCCAATGGCTTTTCACTATAAGTATAAGCGATCAAAAAACCGCTTAGTACAAAGAAGAGTGCAACACCTGCGTGAAATTCATTGAACAAACGAAGCACCTCTCCATTCAATTCCGCTCTCCAGTATTTTCTGTTGTGATAAACAAATACCATACATGCTGCAAGGCACCTGAAACCTGTCAACGCATCGAACCTTGATGGAGCAGCAGCAGTCTGGGGTTGGGTAGAAAAAGTCAAGATATCCGATACTTGTTGGTCATGAATTAAGAATCGGCAAGATACTGTTTCTTATAATTCGAAAAGCGTATTAAGCAAAAAGCCGACCTACTTGCGTAGACCGGCTTTTAAAGCTATGTTAGAAACTGTTTGAATTAAGCAATTTCAACTTCAGCACCAGCTTCAGTTAATTTTACTTTAAGATCTTCAGCAGTTGCTTTATCAACACCTTCTTTAACTGGTTTTGGAGCGCCGTCAACTAAATCTTTAGCTTCTTTCAATCCTAAACCTGTTAATTCTTTAACAACTTTTACAACAGCTAATTTGTTAGCGCCACCGCTTTTCAAAATTACGTTGAAAGATGTTTTTTCTTCAGCAGCAGCGGCACCGCCACCACCATCAGCACTTACTACAACTGCAGCTGCAGCTGGTTCAATACCGTACTCTGATTTTAAGAATTCTGCTAATTCTTGTACTTCTTTTACTGTTAAACCTACAAGGTTTTCAGCTAATGCTTTTACGTCTGCCATAATGTTTAAATTTTTTCCGCCTTCATTGTTTTCACTCCGGCGGAGAGTTTAAAAAAATTGTTTTCTGTATAATGTGCAAATATGCAAATATGCAAATATGCAAATATCAATTTGTTATAGTTAAACTGTGTCGAAGCAAAATTTGTACATTTGCTAATCGGCACATTCAACTATGCTTCTGGTGTTGCTCCAGCTTCAGCAGCTGGTGCTTCCGGAGTTGCAGGAGCTTCTGCTGCAGGAGATTCTGCAACCGGTGCGGCCGCTTCAACTGCAGGAGCTGCTGCTTCAGCAACAACTTCTTCGGCACCTTTAGCTGCATCTTTGTTTTGTAACGCACCCAATACACGTTGAATTGGAGATTGTAACAATCCGATAACTTCACCAATAAGCTCATTCTTAGTTTTGATCTTAGTAAGCGCCTTCAATTGATTATCGCCTACGAATACATCACCGTTAATGAATGCAGCCTTTAATTCAGGCTTTTCGCTTTTGCTTTCAGTTCTGAAACCACTTAAGATCAAGGCCGGCTCTTTAGGATTTTCACTGAACAACAAAGCAGTTACTTTATGTAATGAATCATAAACACCTGCATATTTTTCAGCATCAATACTTTCCAATGCTTTTTTGATCAAAGTATTTTTAGCAACTTTCATTTCCACTTGCTTGTTAAAGCAATGACGACGAAGTTGACTAACCTGTGCTACCGTTAAACTTTCGGTATCAGTTACGTAGAAGTTATTGTACTGAGAGAATTTTTCTTTCAGTGCAACAATTACTTCATTTTTTTCTTGTTTAGTCATAACAAATATTTTTGTTGTCATCCTGAGCGATAGCGAAGTATCTCGCCATCAATTAGGGTGACTAGTTTGAAACAGATTTAGTGTCAATTAAAATACCCGGGCTCATGGTACTTGCCATGCTAACGCCTTTAAGGTATGTACCTTTTGAAGATGATGGTTTTAATTTTACCAATGCATTGATCAACTCCTGACTGTTTTCAGCAATTTTTTCAGCGCTGAAACTTACACGACCGATAGATGCATGTATGATACCAACCTTATCAACTTTAAAAGCAATTTTACCACCTTTTACTTCATTTACTGCAGCTGCAACATCATTTGTTACAGTACCGGTTTTAGGATTCGGCATTAAGTTACGAGGACCTAATACTTTACCTAGTTTACCGATCTTAGGCATTACTGAAGGAGTAGCGATGATCACATCGATATCTGTCCAGCCACCTTCAATTTTTGTAATGAATTCATCTAACCCAACAAAATCAGCACCTGCATCTTTTGCAGCAGCCTCTTTATCAGGCGTACAAAGCACCAATACTTTTTTCGTTTTACCGGTACCGTGAGGTAATGAAACCGTACCACGGATAGCTTGGTCTGCTTTCTTAGGATCTACTCCTAATTTGATATGTAAGTCAACAGAACTATCAAATTTAGTTGTGTTGATTTCTTTAACTAAGGAAGAAGCTTCTTTTAAAGAGTAAGCTTTGTTAATATCAACCTTAGCGTTTGCTAATTTTCTTTTTTTAGTAATCATTTTCTAAAATTTTTAAGGTTGATAATTAATTTTCCCAAGGGGCTTTTCCGTCAACAGTTAAACCCATGCTACGTGCAGTACCGGCAACCATGCTCATCGCACTGTTTAGGGTAAATGCATTCAAGTCAGCCATTTTATCCTCAGCGATCGCTTGAACTTGCGCCCAGGTAACTTTACCAACTTTTACACGGTTTGGTTCTTTACTACCACTTTGTAATTTAGCCGCTTCCATTAATTGAACTGCAGCCGGTGGAGTTTTGATGATGAATTCGAAAGACTTATCAGCGAAAACCGTGATAAGTACAGGAAGTACTTTTCCTTGTTTATCCTGGGTTCTAGCATTGAATTGCTTACAGAACTCCATGATATTGATACCTTTAGAACCTAATGCAGGCCCGATTGGTGGTGCAGGATTGGCTTGACCGCCTTTACACTGCAATTTCACATAACCTGTGATCTCTTTTGCCATGTTGTTACTTTTTTTGGTGATAGCGTGCCGTCATTTTAACGACACTCCCAATACAATAAATTCCTCTAAAGAACTATTTGGGGCGGCAAAGGTACACAAAAAATTAAGAATTAAAAATGAAAAATGAAAATTTTTTGGGCTTTCCACCACAAATCCCTGATTTTGCTTCAGTTCCGGCTTTTCGCTGCAATCATTTTGTTCCTTCGTCACAAAAAGGATTTCCGCTACAATCCGGCAGCCATTCAACAATTATTTATCAATCAACATCTTCAAACTGCCGCTTTATACTCTTTTATTTACAAAGTTTTTAATTCGTGTAATTAGTGCCTTAAATTCGTGCAATTATATAAAAATTGTGAAATGGCGAATGAAATAACATGCCCCAGTTGCGGACATCAGTTTGAATTGAACGAAAGCCTTAAAAATGAGGTAGAGAAAGAATTGCGTGGCAAAATGGTTGACTGGCAAAAGAAAAAAGAAGAAGAATTTGAGAAAAATAAAATTGCTGCCGAAGCAGCAGCTCAAAAAAAAGCAGCAGAACAATTTGCCTCTCAATTAAAATCTTTTGAAGAAGAAGCGAAAATAAAAAACCAACAACTACAGGAACTACAAAAAAAGGAACTCGATCTGCTAAGAGATAAAAATGCTTTAGAAGAAAAACAAAAAAACCTTGAAGTAGAAATTGAAAAACGTTTCTTAGAAAAAAGAAAAGAGATTGAAGACTCTGCCATCAAAAGAGAACAGGAATTATTTGACCTTAAAACAAAAGAATTTAAAGTTCAAATGGAGGCTCAACAAAAGCTGATTGAAGAGCTGAAGCGTAAGAGCGAACAAGGCAGTATGCAATTACAAGGTGAGAGCCAGGAATTGTTATTGGAAGAAATTTTAAAAGAGAGTTTTCCGTTTGATGCTATTGAAGAAGTAGGCAAAGGTGTTGAAGGTGCCGATTGTATTCAAATAATCAGAAATGGAAGCGGTAAAGAATGCGGTAAAATTATTTATGAAAGTAAACGCACCAAAGCATGGAGCAATGGCTGGATCGATAAATTAAAATCGGATATGCGTAACAGTGGGGCTGATGTTGCCATATTGGTATCGCAGGTTTTTCCAAAGGACATGGAAAAGTTTGGTGAAAAAGATGGCATTTGGATCTGCAATTTTAATGAAGTCAGCAGTGTGGCTCATTTGTTACGCAGCGGTATCATTAAAATAGATGCTGTACAAAAAAGCCAGGAAAACAAAGGCGGTAAAATGCAAATGCTCTACGACTATTTAACCGGCAACGAATTCCGTGGACAAATGGAATCTATTGTAGAAGGTTTTATGGCCATGAAACAAGGTATTTCCAAAGAGCGTATCCAAATGGAAAAGATCTGGAAGGAAAGAGAAAAGCAAATTGAAAAAGTGCTGATCAGCACCAGCGGCATGTATGGTTCTGTAAAAGGTATTGCTGGTGCATCGGTGGGTGATATCCCTTTGTTGGATGGTAGCGATGATAATTTGTTGGAAGACTAAATTACTGTATGCCTCAGGATAGCACTACCTATACTTACGAATTTAAGATTGGCGATGCTGATTATAAAATTGAATCACCAACTGAATTAAACACTCATTCAATTGATTCATTAATTAATAACTTCAACACTGTTCATAAAACTTCTAAGGATTATGTAGCCCCCTCCGACCAAAGTGAAGAAGGACCCAATATGATCCTCATCTATTGTTTTATTGCAATTGTTATTTTTCTTTTTATTTTTTGCATCAAAGAACTTATAAAACATTACGATTACTATACAAGTAATTGGAGATATAGAAATCCCGATTATTATGAGTATGCCCCCGCTTATACATCAAAATGGGATCCTACTTACGATATTCCAACAACTCTTACCTATCATGGTAATGAACTCGATCTCTCAAGAACAATTTTAACGGAGGTATTAAATAAACGCTTCCCTTATTACACTAAATTAAATGGTAGTGAAAAAGATAAATTCATATCCCGACTTCAAAAATTCATTGAATCCAGAACCTTTATCATCCACGACGAAAGCGGCTTTAAAGAAATGCCCATCCTCATCAGTGCCACCGCTATTCAATTAAGTTTTGGATTTGAAAAATATCTCCTACCCGATTTTCCAAACATTCATATTTATCCTGAAGAATTTTTAGGTGTTCATCCAAGCATCCGTTATTTAGAAGGAAATGTTTCCGGCAATTCCATCAACATTTCATGGAAGCATTTTTTAAACGGATTTAAAATTCCTGATGATGGGCAAAACGTTGGACTGCATGAAATGGCCCACGCTTATCATTTTCAAAATTTCGAAACAGGTCGGCATGAAGACGAAGATTTCACTAGAAGTTTCCCCAACTTTAATCTCTATGCAAATAAAGCATTTGCACAGGAATCTACCTCAGTAAATGATCTGTATACAGACTATGCCCTTCGTAACTTTCAGGAATTTTGGGCCGAAAGTGTGGAAATATTCTTTGAAAAGCCTACTCAAATGAAAAACACTTACCCAGAACTTTATTCGGCCATGTGTGATCTTTTAAATCAGCAACCTAGTTAAAATAAAAATGGGCTTCCGAAGAAGCCCTTAATCAAAAAACCATTAACCATTAAACCTTATCCTATGAAAAACCTACTCTATAGTCGATAGGTTGTTCGGAAAGGTTGCATGGATTTAAAAAAAAATTACCAGCTTACAGAAAATGTCTTTAAAAACTCCGGATATGTCTTTGTTTTATAAGCACTATCTCCAAAATATTTCAACGGAGGTTCTAATTGCCCGGCTTTTAAATAGCCGGCAAAAGTAGTAGCTTGTGCGTCAGGGGCCGTCAATAATACTGTAGTAGGATAGCCCAAATTACCATTAGTAAGGTAAGCAGCAAATTCATTAACCTTATATGTGCTGTTGTAATTAAAAGTTCTACCCTGCCATTTAACACTTTCCTTTGTCTCTGCATTGAACTTTATTGCGTAATAATTTTGATTGATATAGTTGGCAACCTTTTCATTTTGGTAGGTTTCTTTATCCATTACTTTACACCAATGACACCAGTTTGTATATATATCAACCAATATTGGTTTGGGGTTGTTTTTATAGGCTTTTTGCATCGCTTCAACAGTTAACCATTTTACTTCCCCCTTTTTTAAAATATTAAATGAAGACGAAACAGCGATCAGAAAAAACAACAATAAAAAATTAATAACCTTTTGCATAAACAATTGTTTAGTAGCTTAGACCTTTATTTTATAAAATTATGAATAAAATTGTTGTGGCCATTACGGGAGCCAGCGGTTCAATTTACGCCAAGGTTTTACTCGACAAATTGCTTGCCATTAAAGAGCAATGGGACGAGTTGGCCGTTGTTTTAACAAATAATGCAAAAACAGTTTGGCAAACCGAGCTTGAAAACGACAGCTACAATAATTATCCGGTAAAATTTTATACTCAACAGGATTTTAATGCACCTTTTGCATCGGGTTCGGGAAAATACAATATTATGTTGATCGTTCCCTGCAGCATGGGCACTTTGGGCAGAATAGCCGGTGGTATCAGCAATGACCTGATCTCCAGAGCTGCAGATGTGATCTTAAAGGAAAGACGAAGATTGATCTGTGTAGCAAGAGATACACCCTATAGCCTGATACATATACGCAATATGGAAAGCATTACTTTAGCCGGTGGTATTATATGTCCTGCTACGCCATCTTTTTATAGCAAGCCAAAAACATTGGAAGAAGTGGCTGCAACGGTGGTTGACCGGGTTTTAGATCTTGCAGGATTGGATATTACTACTTATCGTTGGGGAGGGTAAGGTTTAAAAGGTCATAAAAGTTTAAAGGGTTTAACAAGTTGAATGAACCTGTTAAACCCTTTAGACCTGTTAAGCTTCTTGAAAATTGATCAATTATCTTAGATCGACAATTTCAACCCCGGGATTTTTCTTTGCATCAAATACAAATTGTGTATCGGGAATAGTTGCTTTTGTATTCATATTCTTTACAGCGTAAGTGTACTTATTGCCTGTTTTTTCAAATACTTTAGTAGAAACAATTGTTTGAGAAGATTTTTCTACATACACCAATACTTTAAAGAATGGTTTAGATTTATCAAAAGGCGTAAGCTCAATTTCCTGACAAGCTTTTCCATTAACGGTTTTATCTCCGTTCAATTTGTATAGAAAATCTTTATCATAGAAATTGGTGAATATTTTTTGTGGCGTTAGTGTATTGTTGCTTGGATCGATCTTAGTGATAGTCAATTCTTTAGCAGCTTTATCTAGAGTTGAAACATTTGATCCATCACAATAAATTTCCTGACCGGTAACACTTACTCTGTACTTTGTACCCTTCATATAAACGGTTCCTGATTTATTTCCCAAACTCTTACCTGCTGCATTTTCAATTTTTAAGGAAAACTCAGCTTTTACACTTTTAAAAGTTTTAAACTTAGCACTAACCGCATCTAATATTTTTTTAGCTTCCGGATCGCTCTTACCGGTTCCTCCTTTTTGTGCAAATACTGCTGATAATGTATACAAACTCAATAGTAAAACTGTAAATACTTTCTTCATTTTTAAATTTTAAAGGTTGCAAAGATATATGAATAGACTGTTTTTGCAGACCAATGGTTTATTGATGGATTATAATAATATGTTAATAGTAGAAAGTTAGCTCATCTCATTTTGTAATGCCGGATTCTTAACGGCATTCTTATTATTGGCAAATTCTTTCGCTGCTTTAATGAAATTCATAAAGATAGGCTGAGGATTTTCGACTGTACTTTTTAGTTCAGGGTGATATTGTACCCCAATAAAAAACGGGTGAGCAGGCAATTCAACGATCTCAACCAAACCTGTAGCCGGATTTTTACCGCTGGCAACCATTCCTGCTTGTTCAAATTGTTCTAAATACTTGTTATTGAACTCCCAACGATGACGATGTCTTTCACTAATAGGAGTATGACCGTATATATTGTATGCCAATGAATTTTCTTTCAGTTCACATGGATAAGCACCTAAACGCATGGTGCCGCCTTTAGCGGTCACTTTTTTCTGCCCTTCCATTAATGCGATAACAGGGTTTTTAGTATCAGCATCCATTTCTGTAGAATGAGCATCTTTTAATCCCAGTACATTTCTGGCAAATTCAATAACTGCCATTTGCATCCCCAAACAAATACCAAAGAATGGCAGATTGTGTTCTCTTGCATATTTTACAGCTGTTATCTTTCCCTCAACACCTCTCAATCCAAAACCCGGTGCAACCAACAATCCATCCAATGCCCCTAATTTTTCAGAGACATTTGCATCAGTAATGTGTTCACTATGCACATTTACTATCTGTACCTTACATTCATTCATTGCACCTGCATGTACAAACGATTCCAAGATAGATTTATACGCATCCTGCAATTCAATGTATTTACCGATCAAACCAATAGTTACTTTACCGGTAGGACGTTTCAGTTTATCTAAAAACCCTTTCCATTTTACAAGATCAGGAGCTGCATAACCATTGATATGCAATAATTTTAAAACGGTAATGTCCAGTTTTTCCTGTAACATTTTCAACGGCACTTCATATATAGTGCTTGCATCCATTGCTTCAATAACCGCTTCTGGTTTTACATTACAGAACAAAGCGATCTTTCTTTTAAGGTCTGCCCCAATTGCTTTTTCTGTACGACACACAATGATATTGGGTCTAACCCCATTTTCACTTAAAAGTTTCACACTATGCTGAGTAGGCTTTGTTTTTAATTCACCTGCAGCTTTTAAATAAGGAATCAATGTTAAATGAATAACAATACAATCTTCATCGGCCAGTTCCCACTGTAACTGACGCACAGCTTCTACAAAAGGTAAACTTTCAATATCACCAACGGTACCGCCAATCTCTGTAATAACAATATCATATTCGCCGCTATCTCCTATCAGCAACATTCTTCGTTTAATCTCATCCGTTATGTGGGGGATTACTTGTACTGTTTTTCCAAGATAAGCCCCTTCTCTTTCTTTGTTAATGACTGTCTGATAAATTCTACCGGTTGTTACATTATTTGCCTGAGAGGTAAATATGTTTAAAAATCTTTCGTAGTGTCCAAGATCCAGATCGGTCTCTGCCCCATCTTCTGTAACAAAACATTCTCCATGTTCATACGGATTTAAGGTTCCCGGATCCACATTAATGTAAGGGTCGAATTTTTGAATAGTAACTCTTAGTCCCCTGGATTGGAGTAATTTAGCAAGTGATGCGGCAATAATACCTTTTCCTAAAGAAGATGTAACACCACCTGTAACAAATATATACTTGGCCATAAAATGTAATATTAATAATAATCAATGCCAATCAGCTATTAGCTGAAAAACGCATTTTTTTGACCGTTGGAAAAGTGAAAATAGATATATCCGAGAGGTCATGCAAACATACAGCAAATATTTGGGCTAAAAAAAATTAGCCCCACGTTATCATAAAAAAAGAGTCAAATTTTATAAATAAAAAAATATTGCTCCTCCGCAAACGATTGCAACAATTTATTTCAGTCAATAATTGAAAGTTTATGCCAAAACTTTTGTTTGGCAGTGGTTTGCAACGTAATTTTAGGCTCCTTTTTTAGGTATTGATAGACAAAATTGCCAAAAACAGCTTTCAGAAAACATATAAAAAATCAACCGAATATGGGTGTTATCAAAGAGAAATTTAAAGAAAAAGCGGATGCACAAGGTGCCGAAATCAAGGCAATGCTTAAAGAACATGGTTCCAAAAAAATTGGTGAAGTAACGCTTAGCCAGATCTATCAAGGAATGAGGGGCATGACCGGATTGGTTTCAGAAACCTCTTTGTTAGATGCTCAAGAAGGGATTCGTTTTCGTGGATATACAATTCCTGAATTGCAGGAAAAATTACCAAAAGCTCCGGGAGGAACAGAACCTTTACCTGAAGGCTTATTTTATTTAATGTTGATAGGAGAATTACCAACAGATGAAGATGTTGCACATTTGTCGTCTGTTTTACAACGTCGTAGCCATGTTCCTAAACATGTATTCGACAGCATTGAAGCTACTCCCCTTACAACACACCCGATGACTCAATTTGTAATTGCCATAATGGCTTTACAGACAGAAAGTAGTTTTGCTAAACGCTATGCTGAAGGCATGAGCAAAAAGGATTATTGGGAAGCAGTATTTGACGACTCATTAGATCTAATTGCACGTTTACCAAGAATTGCTGCGTATATTTATCGCCGTAAGTACAAATTCGGCAAGCACATTGAACCGAATGGACTATTAGACTGGGCTGGTAACTTCTCTCATATGATGGGTTACGAAAATGAAGATTTTAAAGAATTGATGCGTTTATATATGACAATACATGCCGATCATGAAGGAGGCAATGTATCTGCACATACTACACACTTGGTAGGCTCTGCATTGAGTGATCCATATTTATCATTCGCAGCAGGTATGAATGGATTGGCCGGACCTTTGCATGGCCTTGCAAATCAGGAAGTGATCAAATGGATCTTTGGAATGATCGAAGAATTAGGTGTAGAAACACCATCTAAAACACAAATTGAAGAATACGTTAAGAAAACATTGAGCGAAGGAAAAGTGGTACCTGGTTACGGTCATGCAGTGCTACGGAAAACAGATCCACGCTTTACTGCACAAATGGAATTTGGCAAAAAACATTTAGCCGACGATCCTTTGGTAAATACAGTTTGGAATATTTACGAAGCAGTACCTCCCATTCTTCAATCATTGGGTAAAATAAAAAACCCGTGGCCAAATGTAGATGCACACAGTGGTGCACTACTGGTTCACTACGGAATGGTTGAATACGAATTCTACACAGTATTGTTTGGTGTATCTAGAGCATTAGGCGTACTATCTAGTCTTTGCTGGGACAGAGCATTGGGCTTCCCACTGGAAAGACCAAAATCTGTAACCACCGACCTTGTGAAAAAATGGTTGGATGGCAAGGATGAAATTTGGGGCGATTAACAATTAATTAGTTATAAAGCTTTGAAACCCCGATGTATGTCGGGGTTTTTTATTACTTTTATCCACTAAAAAAATAAACACGTGAACTTTAGAAAATTACTTTTTGTTGCAATCGTACTGATTTGCAATACAGCTCTAGCTCAACAAACTACATCAACCAAAAAAGCAACTACAGCAAAAGTTAATCAACACCTGAAGGTGTTTAATCAAACGATGGGATGTGGTGATTTTTCAACTGCTATCTCAGCCCTAAACTATTACATAGCAGAAGAAGGGAGCACAAATCCATATGTAGATACCTTAGCGATACTTTATCTTCAACAAGGAGCCTATCCTCAATGTTATTATTGGGTTGAACAAAGATTGGCTACAAACCCGGAGGACAATACGTTGCTGGAAATGAAAGCGGTTTGTTTAGATAAATCGGGTGAAACAAAAGAAGCCATCTCGATCTTCGAAAAACTCTTCAAGAAAACACAAAATGTTTTTCACGCATACAAATTGCTCGATCTGCAATACAGCATAAAAAGATTATCTGAAGCTGTAGCAACGGCAGAGGCTGCGGAAAAACTACAATATAAACCGGAATATACTATGACCTATACTGTTGGTCAGCAAATGGGTAGAACCTATTTACAATCAGCAGTACTTAATATTCATGGACTGGCATTGTATGATCTTGGCAAAAAAGATGAAGCAAAAAAATGTTTCGAACAAGCATTAGCGTTAGACACAACCTTTGCCCTTGCAAAACAAAATTTAGAAGCGATAAGATCTATTGAAAATGCAACTAATAGCAAAGTAATTCCGGGTGTACAGGCACCAAATGCACCTGCTGCAATCAAACAGAATTAATATTTTGTCGGCAAACCAATTGCTTCCCGGCAAAAAATAACCATATGACAAAACAAGAGATAAAATTTCTTGAAGGACCGCAAAGTCGCTGGCAAGATTTTAAATTCAGTATCAGTGTATTGTTTGAATTCATTAAAGGATTCAGGGCTTTACATTTTGCCGGACCTTGTGTAACCATTTTTGGATCGGCTCGTTTTAAAGAAGATCATCCCTACTATAAAAAAACGGAAGAACTTTCTGCAAGAATTGCACAGTTGGGCTTTACCATCATGACAGGTGGTGGACCAGGCATCATGGAAGCGGCCAACAAAGGTGCCAGAGAAATAGGCGGTAGAAGCGTTGGTTGTAATATTGTTTTGCCGCACGAACAAGAACCCAATCCCTATTTAGATAAATGGGTGAACATTAAATTCTTTTTTGTTCGTAAAACCCTGCTCATTAAATACTCTTATGCATTTGTTGTAATGCCCGGTGGCTTTGGTACGCTGGATGAATATTTTGAAGCATTGACTTTAATTCAGTGCAAGAAGATCAATGAATTTCCGATCGTAATTTTTGATACCGAATTCCATAAAGAATTGATAGATCACATAAATTTGATGAAAGAAAAACAAACCATTTCTCCAAATGACACCAATCTATTTCTCATAACCGACTCTGTTGATGAAGCTATTGATTATATTCAAAAGAACGGCATCAATAAATTCGATCTGCAGCATGAAAGGCCTTACAAACCACTCAGATGGTTATTTGAACATAAATAATAGCCCCTCTTTATATATGACTAAAATCATAGCTTGATTTGACGCCGGTCATTCCCCATATATAAAATAAGAAACACCTTTGTGAGGTAGAGATTGAACGTATTTATTACTAAATCTAAATCTTACAATTATGCAATGTAATGTTGGAAAATCAGATAAAACGATTAGGCTGTTGCTTGCCATTATCGTTGGGCTAGCAGGTTTATACTTCAGAACTTGGTGGGCATTGGCGGCATTAGTTCCGCTGGTTACAGGATTGGTGTCGTTTTGCCCACTATATAAAATACTGGGAATAAACACTTGCAACAGCGAAAAGGTATAATGTTTATACCTCAGGCCACTGTATGCGGATGTGCAGTGGCCTTCTTTTAAAATTCTTGATCATAAATACAAATACGAACATAAGGACAACTTGTTTTCATTGCGGTGAAATTTGCAATGAACCAATCGTTGCAGAAGAAAAAAAATTCTGTTGTGAAGGCTGTAAACAGGTTTACCTTTTATTGAATGAAAACAATCTCTGTAACTATTACAAACTAGATAGCAACCCGGGTATTAAAGCAAAAGGAAAATTCGTTTCAGAAAGGTTTGCATATTTAGATGACGAAGCAACTAAAAACAACTTAGCTCACTTCAATAGTGAAACTCAAACCAATATTACTTTCCACCTGCCGCAGATGCATTGCTCTTCCTGCGTTTTTTTATTGGAAAATTTACACCGAATTGAAAAAGGTGTAATCAAATCACAAACCAATTTTCAACGAAAGGAAATTTTCATAATATTTAACCCTCAACTCATTGCTTTAAGAAAAGTGGTTGAGCTACTTGCTTTTATTGGCTACGAGCCTGAGATCAGATCAAAAGATACCATTAATAAGAAAACAATCACTTTTGATAAAAAAAGAATTTACAAAATAGGAATAGCCGGATTTTGTTTTGCCAATATCATGATGTTGAGCTTCCCGGAATATTTTTCAGCAGGACATATTGAGCAAAGAGGACTAAAAGAAACTTTTACCTGGTTGATCTTATTTCTATCTCTTCCCGTATTATTCTTTTCTGCTTCAGACTTTTTCGTTTCTGCATGGAAAAGTATGCGGCAAAAAGTGATCAATATTGATGCTCCGATCGCTTTAGCCATTGTTGTAACATTTACAAGAAGTTATTATGAGATCATCAGTGGCACTGGTTCGGGTTACTTAGACTCAGGCACCGGCATCGTGTTCTTTATGCTCATTGGTCGATGGTTTCAGAACAAAACCTACGATTCATTTTCATTTGACAAAGATTACAGATCATATTTTCCTTTGGGAGCCACCGTGATAAGCGGGAATGTTGAAAAAAACATCCCCATCACACAGCTAAAAAAAGGTGATCGTATCATTTTAAGGAATGAAGAAATGGTACCGGCCGATGCTATACTATTAAGTGGCGATGCAAATATTGATTACAGTTTTGTTAGCGGGGAAAATACACCTGTTCCAAAAAGTAATGGCGATATGATCTTTGCCGGTGGCAAACAATCCGGTTGTGCGATCGAATTACAAATCATCAAAGATGTATCACAGAGTTATATCACTCAGCTTTGGAATAATGATATTTTCAATATCAAAAAAAACACAGAAAGATCTTTCATACATCCATGGAGCAGGTATTTTACATTGGTACTCTTTAGTATTGCTACGATCGCTACGCTATTCTGGTTTTTCACAGATAGCTCTAAAGTATTGCCGGTACTCACTTCTGTACTGATCGTTGCTTGTCCTTGTTCTTTGTTATTGTCCGCAACATTTACCTACGGTAATATGTTACGCATCTTCGGCAAGAATAAATTGTACCTTAAAAATGCATCGGTAATAGAATCGATGGCAAAAATAAAAAGTATTGTATTTGATAAAACAGGCACTATCACACAAAATAAAGCTACTTCGATAGAATATGAAGGAACGCCTTTATCTGAAAGAGAATTGTATGCAATTAAAATAATGGCGAAGCAATCTTCTCACCCATTGAGTAAAAATATTGCGGCTTCGTTTGAAACTATTCCAGACAGAAAACCTGTTATTACTTATTTTAAAGAATTTACCGGAAGGGGTGTTAAAGCGATCATTAATGATGTTGATGTTAAGATTGGCTCCTTTGCATTTATCAATGAGCACAAGCAACATATTGAAAGTCTGGATACAGGAACACATGTACATGTTGCCATCAATGATGTACACATGGGCAGGTATACTATCAGCAATCAATACAGAGCCGGTTTGCAACCTTTGATAAAACAACTGAATGTTTATTATAAAATGTATGTATTGTCAGGCGACAACGATACAGAGAAAAATAATCTTACAAAAATATTTGGTAAAGACGTTGATATACGGTTTCATCAATCCCCGGAACAAAAATTGCAATACATACAACAATTACAAAAAAATGGTTCAGGCGTTTTAATGCTTGGTGATGGATTAAACGATGCTGGTGCATTGATGCAAAGTGATGTTGGCATTGCTGTAAGTGATAATAGTGCTCAGTTCTCCCCTGCCTGTGATGCTATACTCAATGGTGAAAATGTACAAATGCTTGACAAATTTTTAGCCTACGCCAGATCAGGTAAAAATATAGTAACTGCTAGTTTTGTTTTATCGATCTTATACAATATTGTCGGTTTATCATTTGCAGTACAAGCCCAGTTATCTCCAATGGTAGCAGCAATCCTAATGCCTGCAAGCAGCATCAGCATCGTATTATTGGTTACCTTATTATCATCTTTCATTGCCCGACAAAAAGGATTAAAATAATTTCCTGATCAAAATCATCTATTGCTTTGATTTACATCATTTCTCATCACTAACGCTGAAAGTACTTTTGACCTGACTAAAAATCAATTCATTTGAGCGCTCTATTTATTTTGATCGGTATCAGCATTGCGGTGGCAGGGTGTTTTTTAGCCGCCTTTTTATGGAGCGTTAATAACGGTCAGTTCGATGATGATTATACCCCTTCAATAAGGATGTTATTCGATGACGACATCAAAACCTCAACATCAAAACCAGAACAATTAACTCAAAACAAATAAACTAACATGCAGGTAGAAAAATTTTATTATGATAACAAGATAGTGAGAAACTTTGCCTATGCTACCGTCATTTGGGGAGCAGTAGGAATGCTTGTGGGATTGATCGTTGCATTGCAACTTGTTTTTCCCGTATTGAATATTACCCAGTATGGCTCGTTCGGAAGGCTTCGTCCTTTGCATACCAATGCGGTGATCTTTGCATTTGTAGGTAATGGTCTTTTCATGGGTGTGTATTATTCTTTACAACGCCTCTGTAAAGCAAGAATGTTCAGCGATAAACTGAGCTATATCCATTTCTGGGGCTGGCAGTTGATCATTGTTGCTGCAGCCATTACATTACCTATTGGCTTAACGCAAGGAGCAGAATATGCAGAATTGATCTGGCCTATTGACATAGCCATCACCGTTATATGGGTAATATTTGGCTGGAATATGTTTGGTACCATCATCAAAAGAAGGGAAAAACACCTGTATGTTGCCATTTGGTTTTACATTGCCACATTTGTTACCGTGGCGGTTTTACACCTTGTTCGTTCCGGGCAAATACCTTATACCTGGCTACAAAGTTATAGTTGGTATTCGGGTGTACAAGATGCATTGGTACAGTGGTGGTATGGTCATAATGCGGTTGCTTTCTTTTTAACGACACCCTATTTAGGTTTGATGTATTACTTCATGCCGAAAGCTGCCAACAGGCCCGTCTATTCATACAGACTTTCCATTATTCACTTTTGGGCCTTGATATTTTTATACATATGGGCAGGCCCTCACCATTTGTTATATACTGCTCTTCCTAACTGGGCTCAGTCATTGGGTGTTGTATTTTCTTTCATGCTTATTTTCCCAAGCTGGGGTGGTATGATCAACGGCTTACTAACACTTCGTGGTGCATGGGACAGAGTAAGAGATGATGTTATTTTGAAATTTATGGTAGTTGCCGTTACATGCTATGGCATGGCAACCTTTGAAGGTCCGATGCTTTCTTTAAAAAGTGTTAGTGCTATTGCACACTATACAGACTGGATAGTTGCGCATGTACATGTTGGTGCATTGGGTTGGAATGGTATGTTAACATTCGGTGTTTTGTACTGGGTGATTCCAAGAATGTTTAAAACAGAATTATATTCTAAAAAATTAGCAAACAATCATTTCTGGCTGGGCACTTTGGGTATTTTGTTTTATGCAATACCAATGTACTGGGCTGGCTTCCAGCAAAGTTCTATGTGGAAACAATTTACCGAAGCCGGTCAGTTAAAATATACATTTCTTGAAACAGTTACTTACATGAAACCCTTTTATGCAATGCGTTCTTTAGGCGGTGTATTGTATTTGGTAGGTGTTGTTTTCATGATCGTTAATCTTTATAAAACTGTAAAGGCAGGAAAATTAGTTGCTAATGAAGAAGCAGAAGCTGCACCATTAGCGAAAGAGTATGTTGCACATAAGGGTGAACACTGGCACAGATGGATCGAAAGAAAACCAGTACAATTAATGGTACTGAGCTTAGTGGTGATCTTGATCGGTGGTGCAATAGAATTGATCCCAACTTTCCTAGTAAAAGAAAATGTACCAACCATATCAAGTGTAAAACCCTATACACCACTTGAGTTACAGGGCAGAGATCTGTATGTAAGAGAAGGCTGTTACACTTGCCACTCTCAAATGATACGTCCATTCAGAAGTGAAACAGAACGTTACGGCGAATATTCAAAAGCCGGTGAATTTGTTTATGATCATCCATTCCAATGGGGTAGTAAACGTACGGGACCAGATTTGGCGAGAGAAGGTGTGGGAAATCTAAAAAAATCTGATGGCTGGCATTTCCGCCACTTCAGAGAACCATCTTCAATGAGTGAGGGTTCTGTAATGCCTGCATATCCGTTCATGTTGCAAAATGATCTGGATATTTCAACAACGGAAGCAAAGATCAATGCGTTAAGAAAACTTGGTGTGCCTTATGAAAAAGGGTATGAAAAAAATGCCAATGCTGATCTTGTTGAACAATCAAAACAAATTGCCAATAATCTTAAATCAGACAGCATCATTATTTCTCCTAAGAAAGAAGTGATTGCACTGATTGCCTATATGCAACGCTTAGGAAAAGACATTACTAACAGTCCAACACCAACTCAAAATAGATAATCATGTTCAAATTCATTAAACAATACACAGAAACGATGACCGGTGCAGCCGTTTATCCAATGATCTCATTATTGATCTTCTTTCTCTTTTTTATTGTACTACTAGTACTCGTAAAAAAAATGAGAAAAGACAGAATCACAGAACTGTCGAATATACCATTTGACAATGTAGAAACAACCGAACTAAACTCATAAAATACTTTATATGCTTTTGAATTATTTTAAAAATAAAAAAAACATACTTACTACACTTGGGATAATAGTAGCTACAGGATGTATGGCGCAGGATGCAGCAACCACTACTAAAGTTGCAGATAGCGGAAGTAATTTACTCGTCACTTTATTGGTTATAACTGCAATTATTCTGGCTTTTGTTATTTGGGGTATGGGACAAACATTAATTGCATTGATCAAACAACTAACTGAAAAAAATAAAAACGCATCCAAAGTATTAAGCATAGTTCTTTTAGTAGTTTTTTCATTCAGTACTCAAATATCATTTGCACAAACAGCGGCTGCTGTTGAAGAAGCCAAAGCAGTTCCCAACTACGGTGGTTTAACCGCACACGAATATTATTCATTTGTTGCTGTCATTGGTATTGAGATAGCTGCAGTATTATTCCTAGCATTTTTCATAAGAAGAATCTTAGTTGAATTATTCCCTGAAAAACAAAAAACAGTTACTCAAAGTTCTAAAATAAAGGTCTGGTGGGCCGCATTAGACAGGAAGCTTTTCACAAAAGCAATCCCGGTAGAGAAAGAAGCTGATGTAATGCTTGATCATGACTATGACGGTATTCGTGAATTGGATAATGCACTACCGCCTTGGTGGAAATATGGTTTCTATATTACTGTTGTTGTTGGATTCATATATATGTTCAATTTTCACTTTGGAGGATCGGGTAAAAATCCAACGCAGGAATATGCAGCTGAAATGGAACAGGCAAGAATTGAAAAAGAAATTTATGAAGCAGGCAATAAAGATAAAATCGATGAAGCCAATGTCCCGATGGCTGATGCCACCGGTTTGCAAAAAGGGAAAGAAATTTTTAGTGCTGATTGCTGGGCTTGTCATGGAAAGGCGGGTGAAGGTGGCGCCGGCCCTAACCTGACCGACGATTACTGGTTGCACAAAGGGTCACTGAATAATATCTATCAATCTATCAAAAATGGATATCCCGATAAAGGAATGCAATCTTGGACTGTAAAATTCAACCCTAAAGAAATCAGTTATTTGGCCAGTTATATAAAAACATTGCATGGCACCAACCCTGCAAATCCAAAGCCTCCGCAAGGCGATTTGTATATTGATAATGCATCAGATTCAAACAGTATAGTGAAAAAAGATTCAGTGAACATCGTAAAAAAATAAAATGCCTGATACACTCGAAATAAAAACTGTTGATTTAAAAGGCTCCTATCGGGATTCTGTAGCTACAATTTCTAAAGACGGTAAGCGAAATTTTATTAACCCAAAGAAACCTTCAGGCAAGTTATACAACAAACGTACTTTATTCAGCATTTTTTATCTTATTGTTTTCTTTACGCTTCCTTTCATTAAAGTAAATGATGAGCCGCTTTTAATGATCAATATCCTGGAAAGAAAATTCATTCTATTTGGGATGATATTCTGGCCTCAAGATTTTTTCATCTTCGGTATTGGCATGTTGACCTTTGTTGTATTTGTAATATTGTTTACTGTAGTATTTGGACGAATATTTTGTGGCTGGGCATGTCCGCAAACCATTTTTATGGAAATGGTTTTTCGTAAGGTAGAATACTGGATCGATGGAGATTCTGCAAAACAAAAACAACTAAGAACTAGCCCATGGAATGGCGAAAAAATAAGAAAAAGAACCATAAAATTCATTGTTTTCTTTTTTATTTCATTCATCATTGCTAACTTTTTCCTAGCGTATATAATTAGCATGGATCAATTGATCGGCTACATAAAAAATCCTTCCGCAAATGTTGGCACCCTCATTTCTTTACTAATATTTACAACTGTATTCTTCTTTGTATATTGGTGGTTTAGAGAGCAAGCCTGTATTGTTGTTTGTCCTTATGGAAGATTACAGGGCGTATTACTTGATAAAAATTCGATTGTTGTAGCATACGACTATCAACGTGGGGAACCAAGAGGAAAGTTTTTAAAATCGGAAACGAAAAAAGTTGAGAAAGACGATGACCATGCCGATTGCAAATGCACCGACTGTAAAGGCAATGGAGCTTGTAAAGATATCGGTGCTGCATTTGCAGCACTTACAAAAGTTGGTGACTGTATCGACTGTTCTGCCTGTGTTCGTGTTTGTCCAACAGGAATTGATATACGCAACGGCACACAGTTGGAATGTGTTAATTGCACTGCATGCATTGATGCTTGTGATGCAATTATGACAAGCTTGAAAAAACCTACCGGACTAATAAGATATGCATCGGAAAACAGTATCAAAAACGGTGTAAAACTCAAACTTACATGGAGAATAAAAGCATATAGTGCTGTACTCTCATTGCTGCTATCGCTATTAGTTTTTTTGCTTGTTAGCAGAACTGACCTAGATGCCCGACTCATGCGTACCGCAGGTATGACGTACACCTCTTTACCCGATGGACGCATCAGCAATTTGTATAGTTTAAAATTGGCCAATAAAACGCATAAGGATATTCCTATTGCATTGAAACTGGAGAATATTCCCGGGGAGATAACCTATGTTGGTAGCAGTAACACAACTGTAAAAAAAGAAGACTATAACAATCTTCAGTTCTTTATTAAACTCAATAGAAGTGATGTAAAGTATTGGAAAACCGATATCAGCATTGGATTGTATGAGAATGGCAAAAAACTAAAAACTGTTACTGCAAAATTCATCGGGCCGGAAATTTATAACTAATAAAATTTGAATTATGAATTGGGGATATAAAATATTGTTTGTTTATCTGGCATTTGTAGGTGGCATGGTTTGGATGGTGATCAAATCATCTTCACAAAAAATGGACCTGGTAACCACAGATTATTATGCCAAAGAATTAAAATATCAGGACAAAATTGACGAGGCTAAAAGAACGAGCGCTTTATCAAAGGCTGTTGAATGTACTGTTGTAAACAGTCAGCTCTCTATAAAATTTCCAGAAGATTTTTCCGGGAAAGAAATAAAAGGAGATGTACACTTGTATTGTCCTTCTGATGAAGACAAAGATCTAGTGCAACCTTTTACAACAAAAGACAATCTGCTAACTATATCACTACCTGAAAGAAGCAAAGGATCAAATGAAGTGCATATCAGCTGGACAGTAGATAACGAAACGTATTATTTCGAGAAAAAAATATTTATTTAACATGCTTACAATATTCATAGCGGCCTTTAGTATGGGCATCATTGGCAGTTTTCACTGCGTGGGCATGTGTGGACCATTGGCATTATCTTTACCGATCAGTAATAATAGTTTTCAATCTAAATTTTCCAGTGCATTATTATACAATTCAGGCAGAATTGTTACCTATTCAAGTTTTGGTTTTGTATTTGGGTTGATCGGCAAAAGCCTTATCCTCTTTGGTTTACAACAATGGATCTCGATATTATTAGGTGCAGCCATCATTATTTTATTGGTATTACCAAAACTGTTTCCGGGAATATACAAGAACATACATTTCTCCAATAATTTTTTCGAAAAACTCCGTTCAGCTATCGGCAGTTTATTCTTCAAAAAAAATCAATCATCGCTTTTTGCAATAGGCTTACTGAATGGGTTACTTCCTTGTGGATTGGTTTACATCGCCATTGCAGCAGCGGTAGCCACTGGCAACATAGGTAGCAGTGTATTATTCATGACCGCATTTGGCTTAGGTACTTTACCGGTAATGTGGAGCATTGCATTCTTTGGAAACTATATTGGAGTCAATATTCGTCAGAAAATAAGAAAAGCATATCCGTACTTGATGATATTGATGGCATGCTTACTCATTATAAGAGGAATGGGACTTGGCATACCATATGTAAGTCCTTCTGTAGATATACAAAAAAAAGCGGTTCATAATTGCTGCCATAAAAATTAAAGTAAAGTGAACAGTATGATCACTATCGGAACAAATAAAATAGAACAATATTTTCATGAAAATTTTTCATGGGAGCGATTGCTTGATTTTTTCAAACAGGAAAACAGCTATCTAAAAACAAGATTAAGCGAAGTTTTGGATAGTAATGTAGACAAAGACTTTCTTGCGCTTGCTGAACATTTTCAAAACAAATTTATTTTAAAGGATGATTTTATTGAAGAGATGGAGTATGACATAGAAGAACAAAAAAAAAGATTAAGCTTGTTAAAATCAGGTAAAGATTTTCCGGAAGAAAAGATCAATAAAACTCAACAAAAACTACGCAATGAAATGGAATATCTGGAAAAAGATTTCACTGTATTAAAAAACGAGTTCAACAAATGTCTGGCTAAACAGTTAGAATAAGTTTAATTAAGCATCTGCTGAAGTTTTTGTTCATTCAATATTGTGATACTACCCCCTTTAATTTCAATCAACTTTTCACTCTTAAAATCACTCAATGTACGAATTAGAGATTCTGTAGCGGTGGCTGCAATATTTGCCAGATCCTCTCTTGAAATCTGCATGGAAAAATTCTCCTGATCCTCTTTTTTATATTTAGTATGCAATGTCAATAGTGCATCGGCTACCCTTCTTCGTAAAGAATTATATGCCAGACCGAGCAACTGCTCTTCTTTCTCACTCACATTTTTTGCAAGCAGCTTAATGAACTTTTGAGTAGCCTCTTTGCTGCTTTTTAACAAAATTTCAAATTCTTCTTTAGGAATTACAACAACCTCTGTATCTTCTAGTGCTTCGGCCGTTTCTTTATATATTGTGCCTTCCAACAATGCAGTGTATCCAAAAAATTCTCCTTCTCCGAAAAGCCCCACAGTAAGTTCCTTTCCGTCGTTATTAGTTTTAAATGTTTTTACCTTTCCCTTTTCAATGTAGAATAGTCGAACAGGATGATTGCCTTCCGAATAAATAACCTGCTTCTTTTTATACTGGTTTGAATTTCTGTTGTCAGTAAAAGACTGCAGATTTTTATTCCCGCCAAAATCATTAAGCATCTCATGCATACCGTCAGCATCGGCTTCATAGTGCTTTTGTAAAATATCCATTTTTTTAAACCTGCTTTCTATAGCACTCAACAATTCAATCTCAGTAAATGGCTTTGTGATATAATCATCCGCTCCCATCTCCATTCCTCTTCTAAAATCACTGCGTTCAGCTTTTGCAGTTAAAAAAATAAACGGGATACCTTTTAATTCAGGATTCATATTCAATAAGTGTAAAACGCCATATCCATCCAATACGGGCATCATCACATCACAAATGATAAGGTCGGGCTTTTCTGCCAAAGCTTTTTCCACACCAACTTTACCATTTTCTGCTGTTGTAACTTTATAATTTGCTAACTCAAGTATCTCAGCTGTGTTTTCTCTGATATCATCATTATCTTCTATCAACAATAGTTTCTTCATATATAATACTACTTATTATTTTTAAATGACACGATAAAACTTGTTCCCTTCTCCAATTCGCTTTTATAGCAGATATCTCCTTTCAGCAGTTCAACATATTTCCCAACAATATGAAGTCCTAATCCGGTTCCCTGAATATTGGTAACATTAGCACCTCTAAAAAACCGTTCAAACAAATGCTCCTGATCTTTTTCTGAAATACCAATACCACTATCCGATATTGTTAGAATAATTATATCATTTTCAATTTTTGTTTCTACCTGTATAAGTCCATTCTCAGGAGAAAATTTAATCGCATTTGACAAAAGATTGATCACAATATTTTTTAATAAAGAAGGATCTAGTATAACTAGTTGCTCTCCTATATGTGTATAACTTATCGTCTGGCCGACTTTCGAAATACCCTGCATTTCACTAACCACATTTGTAATCAGTTCCTTTATATCAAACTGAATGTTATGAGCAACGATCTTCCCGTCTTCAATTTTTCCGATAGACAGAAATTCGTTTAATATATCCGTAAGATTATTGACAGCTGATTTGATCCTAACAATATGTTTATCTCGTTTTTCCTGCTCATCAGTTTGTGTATATTTAGCTACCAATGAGGCGGAAGAGAGTATTGTACTCAAAGGCGTACGAAATTCATGAGAAGCCATTGATACAAAACGAGTCTTCATATCATTTAACTCCTTTTCTTTACTCAGCGCTTTCATCAACTCATCTCTCGATTCTTCCAATTGTTTTGTTCTCAACTCCACTTTACCTTCCAGTTCATCGTTCAATTTTTCTATCTCCAGATTAATTGCCGCCAGTTCTTGCTTCTGTTTCAATACAGCATTTTCAATTTCTTTACGTTTTGTAATATCACTTATAAATGCGATCACAAACTTACCTTCACTTGTTTCATAATTACTCAAGCTTACTTCCACCGGAAACTCTGCACCATTCTTCTTAGCCCCGAACAAATCCATACCCGCTCCCATTGGCCTTTTCTGCGGCTGCTGAATAAATTTATCTCTATGACCAACATGGTGCTGATGAAATCTGCCGGGAATTAATTTTTCAATTGTAGAGCCAATTAACTCACTGGTATCGGCATATCCAAACTGTGTAAGCAAAAAATTATTCACTAAAATAATCTCCCCATTTTTGTTTACTACCAAAATTCCCAGAGATGCATATTGAAATAATGCTTCGAACTTTTCTTTCTCTCTTAATAACTCTAATTCTGCGTTGGACATCATTCTAAATAAATTGGTGGCTAAAGGTTAAATATGGGAGTTATTATAATTTTTGAATGCAGTCAAATTATCGATAGGCAATCTTTTTGTATTACCCTCATTCAATACTTTTTGTAAACTGAATTTGTGGATCATATGCAACTCGGCTTTTTCCAATACCGTTTTCAAACCATGTGCTTTATAGATACCACAAAAAGGTTGTGCATAATCTTCGTCCTGATAAACAATAAAATCATGGTCGCTTCCTTTTTGATACTCTTTAATGAGAGTTGCAATGGTGAACTCATCCATATCTAACATATCGCAGGCCAACAATAATAAATTATTGGTTTGATAGTGTTCATGCACACTCAACAAACCTCTCAGCGGCCCCGGCACATCTACATCATCTACAATTAATTTATCTGCACCAATATGTTTGGAATACTCCGGAATCTGCAACTCATTAACAGAAAATAAAACAGGAATATTAAAAGGAGATAATTTATCAGCAATATATTTTGCCCAGATCGTTCCTTCAACCGTAAGCAAACCTTTATCACTGCCCATGCGTTTACTTTCGCCGCCACATAATACTATGCCCAATAAATTCTGCATAGAAAATTATTTTTTATCCGAATGTCCCAGATCTTTTCCCGGAGCAATGATATCTCTGATCGTTTGTTTCAATAATTTCACTTCAATAAATTGGCCGGCCTCTTTTCTGTCGAATATTTTTTTATCATTGATATATATTGTATAACGTCCGCTCACTTCACTTGGGATCAATTCAACACTATACAATTCATCCGAAAAAGTTGTTAAAAATTCCTGCCCCATATATGCAGCTTTCATCATCCAGTGGCATTTAGGGCAGTATTCAATTTTAATAGAAGGTTTCATAAAATTTATAAGGGTGGTTATATTGCAAAGTACAAATTTTTAGTGAGATTATCTGAACATAAATCATTCAAAAACCGCTCAAATAAAAGTTATATTTGAGTATGTCCACAAACAATTTCAATATAACGGGTTTAACGAACGAACAGGTTATTGATGCCCGAAAAAAATTCGGAATAAACAAACTCGATTACAAAAAAGAGAATTCATTTTTAGAGACCGTTTGGCAGATCGTCAAAGAACCGATGATGGTTCTCTTATTAGTAGCTACTTTCATTTATTTTATCAGTGGAAAAACAGGAGATGGTATTTTTCTTGTTGTTGCCATCATATTTCAAACTTCTATTTCACTTTATCAGGACAGAAGAAGCAGGAATGCTTTGGAAAAACTGAAAGATTTTTCACAGCCTAAATGCAAAGTCATTCGCAATGGAAAAGTAGAAGCAATAAATAGTGAAGATCTGGTTGTTAGTGACAGCATCATAGTAGAAGAAGGCACTTTAATTCCGGCAGATGGCACCATTGTTCACTCCAACGATTTTTCAGTGAACGAATCAATACTTACCGGTGAGTCAATGGCTGTTTCGAAAGACAAAGAAAAAGAAGATCATTTTATTTACAGCGGCACCACTGTTGCCGGCGGTTTAGCAATAGCTACAATTACAGCGATCGGCAATACAACTAAATTAGGTAAGATCGGCAGCAGTTTAGAAAGTATTGAAGAGGAAAAAACGCCACTCGAATTACAAATTGCAAATTTTGTAAAGAAGATGGCATTGGCCGGCATCATTGTTTTTGCAGTTGTTTGGGCAATTAATTACTGGCATTCGCATGATCTGTTGAAAAGTTTATTGCAGTCACTCACGTTGGCCATGAGCATCCTTCCCGAAGAAATTCCTGTTGCATTTACAACCTTCATGGCGTTAGGTGCATGGCGTTTAATGAAAATGGGCATCGTAGTAAAACAAATGAAAACCGTTGAAACATTGGGCAGTGCCAATGTGATCTGCACGGATAAAACAGGAACGATCACTGAAAACAAAATGAGTCTGGTAAAATTGTTTGTATTGAAAGCAAACAAAATATTTGATCCGAAAGATGTTTTGAATGACGATGAAAAAGAATTGATAAAATTAGCCATGTTTGCCAGCGAACCAATCCCTTTCGATCCGATGGAAATTGCATTGCACCAAGCATACAAGGAAATTGTTCAAAATGATGAAAGACCAAATTACAAACTCATTCACGAATATCCTTTAAGCGGCAAGCCTCCTATGATGACGCATGTTTTTGAAGGCAATGGCAATAGGATCATTGCAGCAAAAGGGGCACCCGAGGCTTTGATGAATGTTGCTAAACTTACAGAAACTGAGGTACAACAAATTCATGAAGCGATCAAAACATTGACCACTGAAGGTTATCGGGTATTAGGCGTTGGCGAATCTTATCTCACCGGCACTGATTATCCTGCAACACAACAGGAATTAAAATTTAAATTAAAAGGAATCGTTGCTTTCTACGATCCGCCAAAGACAAACATTCAACAGGTATTAGAATATTTTTATACCGCAGGGATTTCAGTAAAAATTATAACCGGAGATAATGCAGCAACGACTACATCCATTGCAAAGCAGATAGGTTTTAAAGGGTATGAAAAAAATATCACCGGTGATGAACTGATGAAATTGGACGACACCAGTTTGCAAACTTGTGTAATGGAGACAACCATTTTTACAAGAATGTTTCCGGAAGCCAAATTAAAGATCATCAATGCATTAAAAGCCAACAATCAAATTGTAGCAATGACAGGCGATGGTGTGAATGATGGGCCGGCCTTAAAAGCAGCACATATCGGCATTGCGATGGGTAAAAAAGGAACAGAGATAGCAAAGCAGGCTGCATCGTTGATCTTACTGGAAGATGATCTGTCGAAAATGGTAGATGCAATTGCCATGGGCAGAAAGATATATACCAATCTTAAAAAAGCCATTCAATATATTATATCCATTCATATCCCGATCATACTGACCGTGTTTATTCCATTGGCACTGGGATGGATCTATCCGAATGTTTTCTCTCCTATACATGTTATTTTTTTGGAGATAATAATGGGACCAACCTGTTCTATCATTTATGAAAATGAGCCGATGGAAAAAAATACGATGATGCTAAAACCCAAAGCATTGACCACTACTTTCTTTAACTGGAAAGAGCTATCCATCAGTATTCTACAAGGTCTGGTTATAACCGCTGGCACTTTATATATCTATCAATTTGCTGTAACTAGCGGTAATAATGAGTCACTAACAAGAACGATGGTCTTCACTACTTTGATAACAGCGAATATATTTTTGACCCTTATCAACCGTTCCTTTTATTTTTCTATCCTCTCCACATTGAGGTATAAAAACAACATGGTTTTATTCATCATCTTTATCACTATTGCAATTGTTGCATTATTGCTTTACATAAAACCGCTGACAACATTTTTTGAATTTGAACAACTGAACCCATCACAATTATTACGCTGCATTGGTGTAGGTTTCATTTCAGTGATCTGGTTTGAAATAGTGAAATTCATTAAAAGAAAAAGAAGGATTACAACTTCGTTTTAATGACAATTATGTTAACGGCTGATTGCTACTATTGAGTTTCAGTGCCACAGTTTACCCTGAGGGACGAAGTGCACTCTTGTATTTTGGAACTTTATTGAGCTTTTATTGAAGCGAAGGTTGTTGATCGGAAACTAACACTAGGGGCGGGATTTTACTTTTCAAATTCATACACATGCTTATTCGGATCTCCGGTAATTTTTTGACAATTGCAATTACCGCCCCACTCTTTTGTACCATCGGTAAAATATTCGCATTTCCAGATAGGCACTTCGTGTTTAATTTTATCAATGATGAAACGATTGGCGGCATAAGCTTCGCTGCGATGTGCTGATGCAGTAATGACAACCACAGCAGATTCGCTCACACCTACTTTACCTGTTCGGTGCTGGGCAATGGCAATATTCAGATCCCATTTTTGTTTGGCCTCAGTAATGATGTTAGCGATCATTTTAACTGCTAAACTTTCCTGTGCTTCGTATTCCAAACAATCTACTTCTTTACCATGACTGTTATCTCTCGTTTCACCACTAAACAATACCACAGCACCGGCCTTGGGATGATGTGACAATGACAACAACCCAACAATATCAATCGGTTCAGCGGATAAAGCTTTTATGCTATCCGCCGCTGCTGGGTGGTATGATGTGGATGTTGTCATCTGGCTTTAATTCATATTGATCATTTACAAATTCATCTTTTACTGCAAACCGACATAGTTGTAAAATATTTTTTGCATCTGCATTCTGATGAATGAGCATTTCTCTTAGTTCCGCAACAGTACTTATGGGAGCATCAATCGAGAATTCTTTCTCGAAAAAGTCTTTTAGTACTGCGTAAACTTCTACTTTCATGTTTTAAGTTTTAAGTAATAAGTTTTAAGTAATACAGCACTTTTAAATTTGAGATTTCCTTATAGCAGGCACCAAACTTAAAACTTACCACTTATTACTTACAACTTCTCCTAACCCCCGATCTGTAACATACTTAAATCACTTCCTACAAATTTCACCAATTGCTTTTGTTCCATAGCTTGTTGCAATTTAGCGATCAATGTTTTATCATCTGATACATCTTTTAACGAGATCGGATGATTACTGCTAAGACAACCATACATATTGCCTTCACTATCTAAACGTAATCGGTTACAATCCTGACAAAAAGGTTCGCTCTCATTAGCAATGATACCGAAGACGTTTCCGGTATCTGTCTGCCAGTAATTAGCGGTAGATGAATCGTTGCGTTTCATCTTAGTAAAAGCATATTTTGTTGCAATCGTTTCCAAAATAACATCTTCCGTTACCAGGTATTTCAACGGATCGCTGTGCAAGTGCCCCATCGCCATTACTTCCAAGAAGCGAATGGTAATACTTTTACTGAAGGCATAATCGACCAATGGCAATAACTGATTTTCATTAATGCCTTTCATTATCACTGCGTTGATCTTTACTTGCAATCCTACTGCCAAAGCAGTTTCAATACCATTCAGAATTCTGTTTACATCACTTCGTTTGGTCATTAAAAAGAATACATCTTCATCCATAGCATCTAAGGATACGTTGATAGACTGCATGCCGGCATCTTTTAATTGCTTTGCCATTCTTTCCAACAAAAAACCATTCGTTGTTAGTTTCACATCTTCGATACCGATGGCTTTAATTCCCTTGATGACACTGATGAGATCATGATACAATAATGGTTCTCCCCCTGTAAGTCGAATGGTTTCTAATTGTAAAACTTCATGAAGTTGATGAATGGTGCCGAGTAGATGTTTTGCTTCAATGGAAGTATGTTCAGTGATATCATCTTCTCCCATAGTACAGTATGTACAACTGAAATTACAGCGATTAAGCAGGCTTACCCGTAGTGATTTAAAATTTCGGTTATATATATCTGTTAGTAATTTCATTTTTTCACTATTTCAGTCAGGCGATGATTGTCAAATCGGGTTATCAACACATCATCTTTCTCAAAAAAAATTCGACCATGAATCGCTTATCAGTTTTGCAGAAGCAATAAACAACACCACCGCCAAAACATACCTCACTGTTAATAATTTATATTTAAAACTTCCTACATATGCACCCAACAAGCCTCCTGCAACAGCTGCCGCAAGCCATATATAAGATGCGAATGTAAAGTTAATGCCATTTGAAACAGCAGCCAAGCCTGATAAGGAATTACACACAATGAACAAACTACTTACTGCTGCTGCATCTTTTGCATTACCCCAAGCCATTAGCACAATTACAGGACTAAGAAAAATACCACCACCAATGTTTAAAAAGCCTGATGCAAAACCAATGATGGCTCCGGTTAGCAATGCAGCTGCAAAGGGAACCGCTTTTTGTTCTCTTTCTATATCTGAAGGTTTCATCAACAATCTGATAATAGGAAAAATTAAGGCGAAGCCCAACAACAACTTGTAAACGGATTCACTCGTTGTAAAATTCGACCCTAAAAATGCACATGGAATAGATGTGATCAAAAATGGCCATGCCAGTTTCCATTTAAAATAACCGGCTCTGTAAAATTGTATGAATGCGATGCTTGCAATAATGATATTCAATACCAATACCACCGGCTTATAAACGGCCATAGGAATACTAAATAAAGAAAGCACAGCTATATAACCGCTTGCACCACCATGCCCTACGGATGCATATAAAAATGCTACTATCAATAATAATACAGGAATTAAAACATCAATTGCCATTATTTTCTACTAACGATGGTTTGGCGATGGGTACAAATTCATCCTTTGCTGCTCCGCAGGTTGGACATTCATATTCATCTTTTAATTCAGCAAATGTAGTGCCAGGAGCAATATCATTTACAGCATCGCCATAAATTTCATCGTAAATCGTAAAACAGTGTGGACATTGGTGTATCAAAACGAGTGCAGGTGCTTCTTCCTTAACTTCTTCTGTTCTTCTGAATGCAGCATGGTTAACATCTGTAGCCTCATTCTTTAATTCATAGTAATATTTGCAAAGTGATAGCAAGTAAGTTTCAAGGTTCTCTCTTTCTACATCGCTTCGGAACAAAATATACTCTTTTGAATTAGGGTTAAAATTGCTGCTGTATAAAATATCGAAGCGGTCTGTTATTTTATATTTTACCGACGCCGGCTTTTGTTGTTTGCGGATGATCACAGAACCGAATAACCCCGTTTTAGGTTTTGTTTTGATGGCAAAAAATAATCCGAATGTTCTTACATCATCTTTATCAAATTGACGAACAAGATATCTTTTTAAACTTAATCCTTCTTCGCAAAGATCTTCTACCTGCCAGTTCAATTCATTACTTGCATGACGAACATTGATACGATGTTCGTTTAAAACAAAATCCCACAACTTTCTATCGGGCTGTTGAATCCCATTTATAATAAGTGATTTCCAGGGTGTAGAATATATTTGACCAATTTTGGTTTTTAAACAAATACTGCAAACATCTTTCAAAAATGCTACACTGAACAACTCTTCTCTTTTGTAAATACCCAACCATGATTTGTTGCCATAACGATTAAATCCTTCATAATAAGGCATGCCAAAATCAGGAACTTTCAATTCTTCTGTTACAGGCTGAACAATAAAAGTTTCTTTGTTATGCACTTTGGCATACAATGCATTGCCATTGATAAAATCCCTATCCTGATACAAATTTTTATTTTCCGCAATAGTCGCTTCCAGCACTTTGCAAATACGAGGTATGTCTTCTGTGTAGATCAATGCCGGCCATCGATACATATGCGTTGTCTTTGGAAAACGAACATACAGGTACCAGTAATTATTTGTGTTTGAAGAAATAAAATTAATGTTCCCTGTAAAGAATGGAACAAAAGTTTGCATATTATCATTGATGTTGATCTTCAACTTCGGTTGAAAGTCAAAAAGATCCAAAATATCTTTATATACTCCCTCGCTTAACCAATTCGCATTTTGAAAAACATCTTCAGTAACATAAGAACTAACTATATTTGGATATATCTCTTCATTTATTTCGTAAGATATTTTTATCTTTTCCAACGATTCAACAAAACCATTCAAAAACTTCTCCGCTACCTTACAATATAATTGTTGACGCACCCCAAACTGTACATCTTTAACCTGTGCATTTTCAGCAGCACACATGATAGCATGCAAATCTCCTGAGGAAACGATTCCCAGTGGCAGATTTATTTTTACAATATTACTTTTCTTGATGATCATGATGCAATCACTTTTAAAACGTTTTCAGTCTGTTGTTGCTCCATGAACTCTTCTAATATTCTTTTCACTTCAGGTCTGCAGCTACCGCAACCCAGCCCTGCTCCTGATGCTGTACACAAGTTTGTAAGTTCAGTACACCCTTCAGCAATTTTATTTTTGATATTACCGGCTCCTACATTATTACAACTGCAAACCAATTTACCAATTACCGGTTCAGCTTTTTGTCCGCTGCGTAATAATTGCAAACGCTTTTCACTCAATTCAATTTTATTAGAGATCAGTGTTTTGTATTCAATGAATTCGCTTTTATCTCCGATCAAAATCGCACCAACCAATCTGTCGTTGTGAATGATGCATTTTTTATAATAACGTTTTGCTTTATCGATGAAAACAATTTCTTCATAATCTTTATCATTAGGACTTTCGGGAATGCCCAAACTACAAAGATCAAAACCATGAATCTTAATGATATTCATCAACAAGGTTCCATCATAGTAAGCTGCAATATCGCCTTGCAAGTATTTGGCTACGACAGCAGCTTGTTCTTCCGCTCCTGCCGTAATACCAAATAAAAATCCTCTGAATTCCGCTATTTCTCCAATGGCAAATATGTTTGGGTCGCTGGTTTGTAAACGCTCGTTTACAATTACACCACGTTGACAGTTTAATCCTATTTCTCTTGCAAGCTCTGCATTTGGAACGGTTCCTATAGCAATCACCAATGCATCGCAATCAATTTGCTTACCACTTGCTAGGCGTATGCCTGTTAATTTTTCCTGTCCGTAGAATAGTTGGACTTCATCGTTGTAATAGACTTCACATCCCTGATCAACCATTTCTTCATGCAATAACTGGCTACCCAATGGATCTAATTGCCTGTCAAGGAATCTTGATATACGCTGAATGATCGTTATTTTTATCCCTACTTCTCGTAAAGAAGCAGCCATTTCCAAACCAAGCAATCCGCCACCAACAATAACAACATGGCCATCTTTAGGAACATGGTCTTTAAAATTATCTGCATCGGTACGACTACGCATAGTAAAGATGCCGGGCAATTCAGGCACATTCTTAGGTACCGCAGCCCTACTCCCCGTTGCCATTAGCAATACATCATAGTAAGTTGTTTCACCTTTTGAATCAATAACAAATTTATTTTCTCTATCAATTTTTTCTACACTAACCCCACGGTGTAAACGAATATTATATTGAGGTTCTTCTTCATCTGTCATCTTTACCAACTGTTCCCACTTTTGTACGCCACTGATGTAATCCGGCAGCATTACTCTATTATAAAAGGGAAAATTTTCTTTGCTGAAAATTACTAACTCATCCTCCGCATTGATAGCTCTATAAGATCTTACAAAACCGTAAGCCCCGGCACCGGCTCCAATTATAACAATACGTTGTTTTGGTTTTTTATATAGTGCAACATTAACAGCGCAAAATTTAAAATCAGGCTCCTTGGAAATAGGATCTAATAAAGGACTTGTAAGATTATTAGCCCTGTTCAGATCACTGTTCAATATTTTACCCCAATGCATTGGTAAGAACACTACACCTTTTTTAATTGAATCGGTAATTTTTGCTTTTACCCTAACTTCACCTCTGACAGATGTTACCACAACTACAGCTTCATCGGTAATTTTTAATTTCTGAGCATCGACAGGATTTATTTCCAAAAACGAATTTGCCGTATGTTGATTTAATTTTTTTACTTTTCCAGTTTTGCTCATTGTATGCCACTGATCTCTAACTCTGCCCGTAGTAAGTACTAACGGAAAATCACTACTTGTTTTTTCACTGGTTATTGTATCAGGAACCGCATGAATAATGGCTTTGGTGGATGGCGTATAAAATATTTTATCTTCAAACAAACGTTTTACGCCACTGCCTTTCTCGTCCATTGTGTATGGCCACTGAACAGTTTTCTTTTCTTTAATGATGGTATAGTCAAGCCCGGTTATATCAATATTGGTGCCTGCAGTTAATGCCGCATGTTCTTTATAAATATCATTATACTCTTTGTATTCAAAACCCTTAAATCCCATTTGTTTTGCAAATCGACAAATGATCTCAGTATCGGGCAATGCTTCTCCGGGAGCATCTACAATTTTATTCAAATAACTAATGCGCCTTTCACTATTGGTCATTGTACCTTCCTTCTCTGTCCATGTTGCCGCCGGTAAAATGACATCCGCATATTTCAATGTTTCAGGTTTGTTACTTACATCTTGTACAACAACAAATTTTGCTTTTTTCAAACCCTCTTCTGCAACACGAACATTTGGTAAGCTTACTAACGGGTTGGTACATATGATCCAAATGGCTTTTAATTTACCTTCATTCAATGCATCAAACATTTCCGTTGCCGTTAAGCCCGGCTTTTCCGCTATTTTTGTTCCGCCCCAAAATTCCTGCACCTGTTTTCTATGTAACGGATTAGCAAGATTACGATGTGCAGGCAACAAATTGGACAAACCACCAACTTCTCTTCCTCCCATTGCATTCGGCTGCCCGGTCAATGAAAATGGCCCTGAGCCTGGTTTCCCGATATGACCTGTTATCAGGTTGAGATTGATCAGGCTTAAATTTTTATTTACACCAATTGAACTTTGGTTCAAGCCCATTGTCCACATAGTAATAAAACCTTTGGCATCTCCAATATATTTTGCAGCCAGTCTAATATCATCTTCATCAATGCCGCAAATTCCAGCAGATTCGCTTAAAGACCTTGCAAAAACAATTTCTTTATAGGCATCAAATCCCTCTGCATGATTTTTTACAAAATCAAAATCGATATCGCCATTTTCGATCAACAACCTTCCGATGGCGTGATTTAATGTGATATCAGTTCCTGGATTGATTTGCAAATGCAAATCGGCGATAGAACATGAATCTGTTTTACGAGGATCTGCTACAATGATCTTTACATTTGGATTTGCAGCCTTGTGAGCTTCTACTCTTCTCCAGATGATCGGATGACACCATGCTGGGTTAGCTCCTGTTACAAAAATGCAATCGCTTAGTTCGATATCATCATAACAAACCGGAACACTATCTTCTCCCAAACTCATTTTATACCCAACCACTGCACTACTCATGCATAACCGTGAGTTAGTGTCAATATTATTACTTCCAATAAACCCTTTGATCAATTTATTGATCACATAATATTCCTCCGTAAGACATTGCCCTGAAACATAGAATGCCACCGAATCCGGACCGTATTTATCAATGAATGTTTTAAAAACAGCTGCCGTTCTTTCCAATGCACTATCCCAGGTAACTCTTTGCAAAGGCATATTTTTATTGTAACGCATTTGTGGATACAACAACCTGTCGCTTTTATCATTAACGGTATAATGGAGATTCATGCCTTTGCTACAGAGCATTCCCTTATTTACCGGATGATCTTTATCCCCCTCAACAACAATATTTCCCTTTCTATCCTTATTAACAACAATACCACAACCCACGCCGCAATAGCAGCAAGTTGTGGTATTTGTGTTTGATATAATTTTCTTGTCTTGCATCGTTATTTACATCATCTATATTCTACTGAATTATTTTACCGGCACAGGCGCCAAAGTCAAATCCTTTATATCATCAGTATCTCTTGCAGCCGCAATCGTTCTGAATATCAAAACGGCAACACCAATACCTAAAACAATAAAACCTAATAGTGTGAAAGCAGCAGTGTAATCAATTAATTCTTTTGTTTTAGCAACACCATTTTCTATAACCTGTGTAGTTGTTTTTGCCGACATTGATTTAAACATGAATGCGATCAGCATAGCTCCGATATTACCACCAGCTCCAACTATACCTGCAACACTACCAACTGCAATAGGACTAATGAATGGAACCAGGCTGTATGTAGCACCATTCGCCATTTTCAGGCTTAACCCAAAGAAGAACATCATGAATATTGCAATGCCAATGTTACCTGACTTAGCAAACCAGATAATACCCACGCCTTCAAGCAACAAAAGAATAGAAAGCAAAAATGATTTTCCGTGAAATCCGAATTTAATACCAACTTTATCTGCAACAATACCGCCTAAAGGCCGAGCAAAAATGTTCATCCAACCGAAGATACCCGCTGTCATACCTGCAACGGCTATGGTTGCACCAAATGAATCGGTGAAAAATATTGGCGCAAAATTATCAACGGTAATTTCAACACCAAAGCATGCGGCATATGCAATGGTTAATATCCAGGTACGATAATCTTTTACTGCAACAAGAAATGTATTCTTCTTATCATTCGTTTTGTAACCAATTTCTTTATAATCTCCTGCTGACGTATCTTTTGTATATCTATAATATAAAAAAGCACAAACCAGTAACATAACACCCGGAACGATCATTGCAAAACGCCAACTGTCTTCTTTTGCACAAAAACCAAGAGCAGTAAAGCCCGAAGCGATCATTGGCATAAAGAAATTTGCTGCACCACCACCAGCGTTACCAAAACCGCCTGCAGTTGCATTTGCCGTTCCTTTTACATTTGGGGCAAACATTACTGAAGTGTGAAATTGTGTAATAACAAATGAAGCTCCAATAACGCCTATGGCTAAACGACATAATAAGAATGAAGTATAGGAATGACTAAGACCGATCAATAGTACCGGAATTGAACAAACAATCAACAACCATGTGTAAACAATTCTCGGGCCGTATTTATCAACCAACCTGCCAATTAACAGACGAGCTAAAATTGTTGCAGAAACTGACGCAATCTGAATATTTCCTATTTGATCCTTGGTTAAATGCAATTGTTCTTTGGCAAGCTTCATTAACGGTGCCATGCCAAACCAGGCAAAGAAGCAAAAGAAGAAAGTTAACCAGGTGATATGAAAGGTTTTCATCTGTACACCTTTCAGTGAAAAAATATTCAGCTTGTTTAATGGTTGATTCATTTTAATTTTTTATAAATGGTTTAACTAATCGTTTTAAATATCGTCGATCGAAAATTTATCGATCAACAATCCAAGCAACTTATCATGAATTTTCATGTATGCTGCATCATGTATGATTTCTTTTTTATTTCTTGGCCTCGGTAATGTTATGTCTACAATCTCTTTTATTGTAGCTGCCGGGCCATTATTCATCACCACTACTTTATCACTTAAAAAGATTGCCTCTTCAATGTCATGTGTAACAATGATGATCGTTTTTTCTCTATTATCAAGATTCCAGAGTTTCAGCAATTCAACATGCATATTACTTTTGGTCAATGCGTCTAATGCGCCGAAAGGCTCATCTAACAATAATATAGATGGATTGATAGCAAAAGCTCTTGCTATGGCTACACGTTGTTTCATTCCACCCGATAATTGTCCAGGCAGTTTGTCTTTATGCATCCAAAGATTTACCTGTTGCAAATTCTTTTCTACTAGTTGTTTCTTTTCTGTTGTAGTTAAGTTTGGTAACGCAGAATCAACTGCTTCATAAATATTTCTATAAACAGTTAACCAAGGAAGTAAAGAATAGTTTTGAAAAACAATACCTCTATCCGGTCCCGGACCATTTACCATTCTCCCATTAGCTTTAACCACTCCTTCAGTAGCCTTCACCATTCCGCTGATGGTACCCATCAACGTAGATTTGCCGCAACCTGAGTGACCGATCAGAGCCACGATCTCTCCTTTCTTTACAGTAAGAGAAATATCTTTAACCGCCGTATATATATTTTTACCGGATCCAAAGCTCACGGTCATATTTTCTATTTCTATACTATTGATAGCGCTGCTTATAATTGCCTCAGCTACTGCAGTATTTTTTTGTTCAATGATTAAATCAGACATATACTAATTTTTACTCGGTTTAGAATTTATGCTACGTAACTAAATTTCTTTTGCATCATTGTAAATGCTTTATCAAGCAATAATCCTACAACACCAATGGTCAGAATTACAGCTATAACTTTTTCCAATGACGACGCATTCCAGCTATCCCATACAAAAAAACCTACCCCTGCACCACCTGAAAGCATTTCAGCAGCAACAATTACCACCCATGCAATACCAATACTTAGTTTTAAGCCGGTGAAGATGTATGACAAACTATAAGGGAAATAAATTTTTGTAATGGTCTTCCATTTAGAAAAACCAAATGCTTTGCCTACGTTTTTATGATCGGCAGGTACAGAAGCTACTCCCAAAGCAGTATTGATCAATGTTGGCCAAATGCAGGTAATAAATACTGCAAAAACTGCAGCTTTATCTGATGCTTCAAATAAAGCAAGTCCGAGTGGAAACCACGCCAATGGTGATACAGGACGTAATACCTGAATGATCGGATTTAAAATTGACATAATGATCTTGCTCGACCCAATCAAATAACCAACAGGTAGCGCAATCAATGTTGCCAACAAAAAGCCTTTAAATACAGTCCCTAATGAAGTTAATAATTGAAACCCAATTCCTTTATCATTTGGACCATTATCATAAAACGGATCACTCCATAAACTGAACAAAGTACCAAGTACTTTAGTAGCTGAGGGAATAGGTATTTTATTATTAGCAGTAAGCATACTTGCCAGATCGAACATCCCCAACAAAACAGCAATTCCGATGATCAGATAAACTGCAGGTAAAAGATATTTTTTCATTTCATTACTTTTTTAAAAAGTGGTTGCTATTGAATAACAACCACTTTCAGTGAATTTATTTTTTGATGTATGCCTCTACGTTATTAGGATCAAAAACTTTATTTTCGATCGTTAATTTAAAAGGCTTCATGTCGTCATCAGGGGAAGAGAGTTTCATCTCTCCAATTACTTCATTATACAGATCCTGCATAATTATTTTGTCGGCAACTTCTTTGTAATTAGCAGGTGCCGTTGGTAATAAGCCCCACTCTACATACTTTGCAAGAAACCAGATACCATAACTTTTACGAGGAAAGTTGGTAGCACCTCCATCATAAAATTTCATGTAATCATCTGTATATTTTTTCTCTCCGAATTTGCAACCCACATTGTTGATACCCATTAATCTTGCTTCTGTAACCTCTGTTGGCGCATTCACATATTTTTGTTGAGAAATAATTTCGGCGGCTTTTTTACGATTTGGTAAACTATCTAACCATTGTGACGCTCTTATGATTGCCTTCATGATCTTTTTAACATCATCTTTATTAGCTGAAGCAAAAGCTTCATTTAATACCAACGCCTTTTCAGGATGATTTTTCCATATCTCCTGCGAAGCAATATGCGTAAAGCCAATGCCATCTTTTACAGCAACCCCATTCCATGGCTCTCCAACACAAAAACCATCCATATTATCTACTTTCATGTTAGCTACCATCTGAGGAGGGGGAATAGTTTTGACACCAACCTTTTTCACATCAACCCCTGTTGCGGCTAACCATGTACGTAACCATGCATCATGTGTACCACCCGGGAATGTCATTGCAAACTGAACTTGTTTTGCCGCATTCAACTTATCAACCGCTGAAGCAATCTTAGACGTTTCGTTGTTACCAACGAGATCACAGAATTTATTTGATAAAGTAATTGCCTGCCCGTTGTTATTAATTATCATCGCTATTTTCATGGTACTGCCGGCTTTACCGCCAACACCACTATAAACAGAGAATGGCATACTAAATAAACAATGTGCACCAGATAGCTCTCCGTTAAGTACCTTATCTCTGATATTTGCCCATGATGCTTCTTTAGATAACTCTACATTTACTCCTTCCTGTTCAAAATAGCCTAACTCCTTTGCCATTACCAAAGAGGCACAATCTGTAAGCGGAATAAACCCAAGTTTGATTACATTAGCCTTAGCGGAATCTGCTCCTGTTCCTTTACCTGCTCCGCTATTGTTACAAGAGGACACGGCAATGGTTACAAAAGCCATCAGGAAGAATGATATATTTTTTAATAATTTATAGTACATACGTTTTGTTTTTGGGTGAAAAATGATTTTAATGTTTGTAATTAAAATTTATATCCTACACCCACACCTATTTTCCAGCTACCATCTGCTGCTGCAGTTTTAGCAACATAATATAGTGGTACCTGAACAACAAGATGTTTATAAATGACAGCTGCCCCGAATCCTAGCATTGGTGTTAATATTGAATTCTTTTTTGCACCTGAAACAACTTTATCTTCTTTGATACGAAGCGATGGCAACATGCCTAATGTAACAGCAACTGGTTTTTTTACCAGCTTAATGCAAGGGCCGCCAAAATTCACATACGCCCCTTTGTCTACGTAGCCTGAAACGATCATCCCGTCCCACAAAACCGGCTTTGCTTTTGTTTGAGCTTTAGCAATACCTGTAATGCTAAAAATTGACATTAATAAGATGGAAGTTTTTTTGATTAGAGACTTTTTCATAATACTTTTGTTTTGATTTGATGAAAGATTAGTTTTTAATTTTTTGTCGCCCCGGTTTGGCTGCAACCTCTCCGGGGTTTTTTGTTTAAAAGATGGTTATTAAAATTTTTGTCACGGCAGTTTGTTTTAATGGTTATTATTATTATTTGAACCGGTTCTAATTTGTTTGAACTACTCGAACATAATGGTCGAAATAGCAGCAGCCGCTAAGGCTAATTTTTTTCAAAATGGGGAAAAACAATCGAGGCGTAAAAAACCGAGGGGCAAATAAGAGAGTGATTAAATGAGCTGTAATTTTAAAAAGGAACTAAAAGGCTCCAATTCAAAAATTAAATATTACATTTTTTTATATTTAATACTTTTCTATTTACTAAAATCATATTTATGATCGTTTATATGATTTACAATATAAAAATAGGGAGTATTTACGATACAAAGAAATTTTTTGATCAAATATTTTATATTTATTTTATTATAATGTTTAATTTTGTAACTAATTAATGTTTATAAGCATTGATTAGTTACAAAATTTAAATACATATTTATTATCATAATGTATTTAAAGATTTAAGTCAATAAACACTTATTTACCTTTTATAGACTTAATATTGTGATTGATTTGCTCACCAATAGAAAAGAAGATGAAACAAAGCAAGCAAGGATGTGATCTGAATAGTTGTTTTTTTTGTAAAGGCTGTCTCCCCGAATGGCTACCTGCCATAGATGCGAAACGAAAGACATTTCATGTAAAAAAAGGCGAGGTCCTATTTCATGAAGGCGATAAAGTTACAGGCGTGTATTTTGTGAACGAAGGCAAGGTAAAAGTTCATAAGAAATGGGGTGATGATAAAGAGCTTATTGTACGCTTTGCCAATAAAGGTGCTATTGTCGGGCACCGTGGATTAGGCAGCAATACCACTTACCCCGTATCCGGCACGGCCATAGAACCCAGTACAGTTTGTTTTATTGATCTTGAGTTTTTTCTTACCACATTAAAAGTAAATCACGACTTTACTTTTCAATTGATGATGTTCTTTGCGGATGAACTTCAATTATCCGAAAGAAAAATGCGGAACCTTGCACATATGAGCGTTAAGGGAAGAGTTGCACAATCCTTGCTTACATTGAAAAAGAATTTCGGTATTACAAAAGAGGGTTATTTAGATATTGTACTAAGCAGGCAAGACCTGGCTTCTTTTTCCGGTACTACATATGAAACAGTTTTCAGGATACTGAACGAACTGGTAGAAGACAATACCATTAAACTAGTTGAAAAGAAGATCCTTATCACTGATATTGATAAATTGGAAAGCTTTACTAACGAGGAAGCATAACCTGCAATAATTAGACCCAGTTTTTTAATTCCTTCTGCACATATAATTGTTGCTCACTCTCCCTGTTTACAATGTTTAACATGGCTTTTGCCAGATCAACAGAAGTAATGACTAGTGAAGGAAATAAAAATTTTATTACAGGAAATAGAAAAGAAACAAATTTATACGCAAAGGGTTCGTTAGGATAACCATTGACTGCTTGTATGGCTCCGGGACGAACGATGTATAGTTTTTGAAAACCTACACCTGATAGTGCATTTTCTGTTTGGCCCTTTGCCCATGCAAATAACACCTTGCTTTTTTCCGTTGTATCTGCCCCCATACCACTAAGAAATAAAAAACTTATTGTTGGATTAGCTGCTAACATTTGTTCTGCCGCAACAAACACATAATCATGCGTAATGATCAAATATTCCGACTCTGTGACCTGAGTTTGAGAAATTCCCAAACACCAAATGCATGCATCGGCTTCAGCAAAAACATTTGTCAGTGATTCGTACTTTAAAAAATCTGAATGAATGATCGTTGTTACTTTAGTATGCGATATAGCAACCGGTTTACGTACTATACAGGTTATATGATCAATCCTGTCATCAGCTATGGCCTGACGCAACACTTCTGAACCAACCATTCCTGTTGCTCCGGTCAAAATAATTTTCATAAAAAGATTTATAGCAATTTACAAATAACTAAATCATTTTCCTGCAATACTAAACTATCGGCAGGATGCTGTGCTATACCATCGGCTCCCATAGCTGCAGTAATATCACCCGAGCCATTAAAATGTAGCGGAACCAATGTAGCCGGATGTCCGGAAATTTTAACAGGAAAGAATTCATCCAAAGAAGACTTTTTCTGTCTGCTTCCGCATACTGGTAAAATCATTTCTTTTGGACCGGAAAGATCAAAACATTTATGGAGATAAGATCGAATAAATAATTCAAAAGTAACCATGCAGGAAAAAGGATTACCTGGTAAAGCAAAAACCGTTGCTCCATTTTCAAACTTACCAAACCAAATTGGCTTGCCGGGTTTTATAGCAACTTTATGAAAGATCTCTTTCGCTCCCAATTTTTTTAATATCTCCGGCACATAATCAGCATCTCCGGCAGAAACTCCTCCATTCAATATAATAATATCTGCATGTATCACTTTTGAAACAGCTTCTTCCAATTTATTTTTATCATCAGCTATATGATGACAACTGATAGGAACGATATTTCTTTTTTTCAATAATGCTTTTAATAAATGACTATTACTGTTTCTGATCTGTACATCAGCTACCGAACTACCAACAGATACCACTTCGTCTCCTGTTGTTATAATTGCTACTTTAGGTAAACATTCAACCATTACTTCATACTTACCTACCGATGCTAGCAAAGCGATCGTAGCTGTATCAATTATTAGCGACTCACTACAGATCAATTCCCGGCTTTTCAGATCCTGTCCCTTTGCTGCAATATTTTGACCCGATGATATGCTGATATTATTAAATTGAACTTTATTCCCATTTTCATCAGCATCTTCTCTTCTAATAATTACATCAGCATAAAAAGGAACTGAAGCTCCTGTCATGATTTTATAACATTCCCCTTCATTTATTTTTTTGTCAAAAAACTTTCCGGCATAAATTGTTTCGACAATTGTGAATGCTCTCACATTATTTTTCCAGTCGGAAAATTTTATTGCATAGCCATCCATCATGGCTCTATTAAAAGGAGGGTAATCTCTATCGGCAATAATTTGCTCTGCCAAAACCCTGCCCAACGAATCGTCAAGCAAAATCTTTTCTTTACCAAACGATCTTGCATATGATAAAACTATTTCCTGTGCTTCTTTAAATGAAATCATAATTGTCCGAATCAGAATTTACAGAATTATTAAATGAACAGAATTTTTGATTTATTTGTAGGACGAGTTATATCAATTCATTTATACTATTGAGATTTTCACATAGAATAAAATCATACATCGCAAATCCAAAATCGTACATACTAATGCCCTCCCCCAAGCATCATTTTACGAGCATGGAATACAGCAGGCAAAATAGCTTCCAAACTCTCTCTTGCACCATCTGTACTTCCGGGTAATGTAACGATCAAAGTTTTATCAATTGAACCAGCCACACCACGACTCATCATTGCCAACGGCGTACGCATTTGGCCGTAACTGCGAATGGCCTCCATAATCCCTTCAGCATCTCTTTCTAAAATTTCTTTCACTGCTGCAACTGTATTATCTCTCGGACCAAGACCTGTACCGCCTGTTGTAAAAATAAAGTGTACATCTTCCGCTACCCATATTCTTATTTGCTGCTGGATCTTTTCTTTATCATCAGGAACAATCGTATAATGCTTAACGTTAGCATTAACGGCTGATAACATTTGCTGGATCATTTTGCCACTATTATCTTGTCTTTCGCCTGCAGCAGTAGAATCAGAACAAACTAATACAGCACAAGTTGGCGGGGTATTGAAAAACTTTTTACGATCGCTTTTACCCCCTTTCTTTTCCAGCAATTTTATGCTGCCGATCTCCAATTGTGTGTCAACAGGCTTTAGCATATCATAAATTTCTAAAGCAGCAACAGAAACTGCAGTCAGCATTTCCATTTCTATTCCTGTTCGGCCAATAGACTTAGCTTCTCCGGTTATTACGACACCTGTTCTGCTCAATATCGTTTCATTAAAATTTTCTTTATGCAACGACGCATCCAAAAATTCAAATTCAATATTCATTCCATCTATCGCAACAGGATGACAATGCGGCAATAATTGTGGTGTGCTTTTGGCGCCAACAAAACCTGCAGCTCTTGCCACATCAAATAAATTACCCTTTGGCAATTCATTGTTTTTGATCTTATCGATTGTTGCCTGGCTGCAAAAGATAATTCCGATAGCTTTTGCAGTTCTTAATGTGATCTGTTTATGTGTAATATCTCTCATTTTACAATAATCTTTCTACGTTTTGTTTTTAATATAGTAATTGAATCCCCAACATTGATCGTGCCCAATCCACCGTGAATAACATTCTGCCCGAAATAAATATTGAAATTTTTCTTGCGGTATGTTGACAATGTCTTCAGCGGTTCTTTATTTTTTTCTGCGGTATTTTGATTGATCGTTGTAACAACACATCGACTGCATAATTTTACTCCGTAAAAATCAATTCCATTGATCATAAAAGCTGCCATGATATCTTCCTCAAATGGCTGCCCACCCTTGAAAACAATATTCGGTCTGAAACGATTCATGGGAACAGGATCATCCAGCCTCTTATTAAGGTCTTCCAATGAAGCTTCCCCGATCATCAACATCGGATAACCATCAGACAAACTGGTAATATCTTTATTGATAGCATAATACGAATTTACTTTTCTTCTTGTTTCATCGGGCATATATACCAACCTGCAGGGAATTGACAGCATCTCAGTAAACCATTCATTTACTACCGAACTCATAACCTGTGCCTTTCCGGTAAAACTCCATACTGTTGCCTGAACGAGTTCGTTTGTTTCGGGAAGAAAAGGTATATAAATTGATTGATTATTAATTTTATGTGACACTTGTAGTCCGCTTGCAGTTAAAGTAACCTGCAATAAAGCCATTTGTGGAAATTCACGCTGTGTAAGAAAATTGTTTTTCTTGTCGATAAGCATCCAGCGTCTGTCGTATTTAAATCCTCTATCGGTGAGCTCAGCAGATGTTATAGATATGCCTCCAAGAGATTTTATGGGGTAGATATATAGCTGACTTACCTGCATAGTGCAAATATATTTCTCTTATTGCACTAATTGAAACGAATTAGGTGAATATGCACTTATATTATTTCGACGAGGAAGAGATAAAGAGGTATTTTCACTATTGATAACACTAAACACTTCCATCGTCGAAATAACTAGTGTGGTAATTTACTCTACTCCAATATATACTTTATCATCTTCTACTTTTACAGGATAAGTTTTAATAGCACATTCATCGCCGCTTAAACATTCACCGGTAAGTAAACTGAAAGTTTTTTTATGAAATGGACAAGCCACTTTAGGTTCACAAGCTTCTCCGGCACTGCCGATCATACCACGGCTCAAAGCCATTTGTTTTTTATGCGGACAAAGATTTTGTGTTGCAAACCATTCTCCTCTTCTGGTAAAATTGAAAATAGCAATTTGTTCATCTTCATACTTTACACAAGCGCCACCATTCATGGGAACATCAGCAGCATAACATGCAAAGAACCAAACGCCCCCATCCCCTAAAGGGGAGTTCTCGAAGGAGTTTACTGTTACAGTTTGATTATCTAGTCCAGCCATATTTTGTTTTTTTAAAATTTATAATCTTTGAAGAACTCCCCTTTAGGGGACGGGGGTGGAACTACCATTCTTTTGCTTTTACCTGCTCTCTCATAGGCACTAACGCTGATGTTGGATCTTTTTCCTTTGGAGCATTTACAAAATGATTAAAGCGTTTACGCATTTCAGGATTCTCAATAGCTGCCTTCCATTCACATTGATAAGTGTTGACATGTTGTTGCATTGCGGCTTCCAACTCTTCGCCAATACCGAGACTATCATTTACGATAACATTTTTCAAATACGCCATGCCGCCTTCCATTTTATTTAACCAAGTAGCAGTACGAGTAAGCGGATCTGCGGTTTTTACGTAGAACATCAGGAACCGATCTAGATATTTTATACAAGTCTCTTTATCTATATCCGTTGCCAGTAATTGTGCATGCTGCGGCTTACTGCCCCCATTGCCACACACATATAAGTTCCACCCTTTTTCTGTTGCGATGATACCAAAGTCTTTACTTTGAGCCTCTGCACATTCTCGGATGCAACCACTTACACCGCCTTTTAATTTATGAGGAGAGCGAAGTCCTTTGTATCTATCTTCCACTTCAATGGCGAAACTAACGGAATCGTGTAACCCAAAACGACACCAGGTACTACCTACACAACTTTTAACCGTACGCAGTGATTTGCCATACGCATGACCACTTTCAAAACCTGCATCTATCAACTCTTCCCAGATATCGGGAAGATCACTGAGATGAGCACCGAATAAATCTATCCTTTGTCCGCCTGTGATTTTTGTATAGAGATTATACTTTTTACCTACGGTTCCAATCGCAATTAATTTATCCGGCGTTATCTCTCCACCTGCTATACGAGGCACTACTGAATAAGTACCTCCCTTTTGAATATTGGCTAAAAAGCGGTCATTACTATCTTGTATGGTGTCTTGTTTTAAAATAAGATCATTCCATAAACTTGCTAAAATGCTTGCCACAACAGGTTTACAAACTTCACATCCATCTCCCTTACCATATTTCGTCAACACTTCATCGTATGTGTGTATACCATCAATTTTTATAAGACTTAATAATTCCTGACGGGAGTAATCGAAGTGTTCACATACTACATTTTTCACATACACACCATTCGCTTTCATTGTACCAGCTATCAGGTCTTTTACCAATGGCACACAGCCGCCACAACCGGTACCAGCCTTGGTACATTTTTTCATGCCATCGATCGTAGTACAATTTTGTTCATTCACAGCAGAGCAAATAGCACCTTTAGTAACTGCTTCGCAACTACAGATTAGTGCATCATCCGGCAAACTCATTACTCCTGTGCCTGCATCACTCTCTCCGCCTCTGCTGCCTAAGATCAAATCTTCGGGATTAGGAGGAAGAACAATTTTATTATTTACAGTTTGCAATAAAATATTATATGCATCTGCATCCCCTATTAAAATACCACCCAACAAATATTTCCCATCGGTTGTTAGGTTGATCCTTTTATAAATGCCTTTATGCGTATCTTCAAAAACGATCGTTCTTCCATCAGGCTCAGTAACAAAGGGGTCGCCAAAGCTTGCAACATCCACACCAATTAATTTTAATTTTGTGCTCATGTCAAAACCGTTGAAAGACTTATCACCACCACAAAGATTAGCGGCAACCACTTCAGCCATTTCATAACCGGGAGCTACAAGTCCATAGATCATACCATTGTGCAAAGCACATTCACCAATAGCAAAAATATTAGAGTCACTTGTCTGTAATTTTTCATTTACCTGAATTCCACCTCTGGAGCCAACTTCAAGGCCGGCCAATTTTGCTATTTCATCACGGGGACGAATACCTGCAGAAATCACCAGCATATCCAGCTCCATTTTTGTGTCATCGGCAAATTGTAAATTGCTGATCGCATCTTCACCGTTAATAGAGCTTGTACTTTTATTAAGATGAATTTGTAATCCCAATGCTTTCAATTTACTTTCAAGCATAGTACTGCCTGCACTATCAATTTGCCTTGGCATTAAACGTGGTGCAAATTCAATCACATGCGTTTCTTCAATTCCAAGATCGATCAAAGCTTTGGCAGCTTCAAGCCCCAATAACCCGCCACCGATCACTGCACCTTTTTTCGCTTTTTTAGCATGCGCCTTCATCATATCAAGATCTTCAATCGTACGATATACAAAAACACCTTCTTTTTCAACACCGGGAATATTAGGTACAAAAGCAGATGAACCTGTTGCCAAAACCAAATAATCGTAAGACTGTGTAATTCCTTTTTGAGAATGTATCGTTTTATTTTGTCTGTTTATTTCCAAAACAGGATCACTAAGATGTAGCTGAATTCCATTTTCTTCGTACCACTCCAATGAGCTCATACTAAGGTCTTCGGCGGTTTTACCGCTGAAGTATTCACTAAGATGAACCCGATCGTATGCCCTACGAGGCTCTTCACCAAAAACTATCAAATTAAAATCGGTAGATTTTGCCAATAATCTTTCGCAAAATTTATAGCCTACCATACCATTGCCAATAACAACCACGGTGGGTTTTGTTGAATTTTCCATTCTAGAAAATTTATTGTGTTACTGGCAAGAAATCGTTGAAGAATAATGAAAAACGACAAAATCATTTACATTAAAATAAATAATATGCATTATTTATCTAACAATATTACGAAATTATATTAAAATTATATAATTAAAATCATATAATTTTTATTATAAAGTAATAAATAGTGCTTTAAAGCATGATATAAAACACATTAAAATAAATAATATTTAATATTGGGGAGAGATTTATTGAATCCAATTTGCCACGCCCCCCTTGAGACTTACAGCATTTTTAAAGCCAACATGTTGCAGATATTGAGCAGCCTGCAGACTACGGCTACCTATTTGGCAATAACAAATAACTGTATCGGCTTGAGCAAATGGAAATGAAGTTTGCTTTAATAAGATTGGTAAGGGAATAAGGTCGCCGCCAATATTAAAAGTATTATGTTCAGTCGGCTCTCTTACGTCTATCAGATAAAAAGAAAGATTGTTTTCGACTTTTTGAGAAAATTCAGCTTGTGAAATTTCCAATGGTTGTAATGGTTGCTGAAAACGTTCGATACTTTTTTGTCTGCTGTCTATCAGTGTAGGATATTTGATTTGCCTTATAGTATTCTCTATCGCATTGAACTGACAAAGTTTACCTGCAAGCACATCTGGTAAACCGAGAATAACTTTAACCACTTCATTGGCCATCATTGTACCGATGATACCGGTAACAATATTATATGCTCCGATATCAGCACAACTCTGAATACCTTCATTTGTTTCATTGGGAAATAAACAACGTAATGTGGGTGATTGTTGATAATTAAAAACAGTTACATGCCCTTCAGTTTGATGAATGGCACCATACACCAATGGTCTATCTAACACAACGCAAGCATCGTTGATCAGGTATCGAACCTGAAAATTATCCGTACAATCTACAACAACATCATACGCATTCATAAGTGATAAAACATTTGTTTCATCAACAATCATATCATGCGCTTGAATAATAATGCCCGGATTATAAAGCGAAAGTTTTTTTTTGGCTGTTAATGCTTTTGATTTTCCTATATCATCAAACGAAAATAAAACCTGTCTGTGTAAATTAGAAACTGCAACAACATCATAATCTGCAATGCCAATTGTGCCAATTCCGGATCCTGCCAAATACTGTAAACACGGGCATCCCAGCCCACCTGCTCCAATTACTAAAACCCTAGACTCCTGCAATTGCAATTGCCCATTGTTTCCAATAAAAGAAAGCTTTTGATGACTTTGATAATATTGCTGGGGATCAAATTGCATTCAACAAAATTAATGATTGATCGAAAGCAATCAACATAAAAATCAATGTGGTAATTTTTCTCTTACTAAACCATAAACCCATGTACCTGCAATTGCACTCAATAATACAACTGCAATAACGGTAGCGCCGCTGCCTATCAATGCGTATAGAGGACCGGGACAAGCACCGGTAATTGCCCATCCTAACCCGAATAAAAGTCCGCCAAAGATCTGCCCCTTATTGAACGCATGTTGTTTGAATTCAATTTTTTCTCCGTGAATGGTTTTGATTTTAAACTTTTTTATCAACCAAACTGAAAGTGCGCCAACCGCCACAGCACTGCCTATTACACCATACATATGGAATGATTCTAAGCGAAACATTTCCTGAATGCGAAACCAGCTTATAATTTCTGATTTTACAAATATTATTCCCAATGCTATTCCGGCAAATAAATATTTGAAATTATGATACCATTTTAACTCAATGCTGCTTTCATTCACACATATTGCATCTAATGAACGCACTTCAAAATCCTGATTTGTTTCTATGTTTGTTTGCATTTTATTTTTTTAAAGAGAAAGAATGAATGGAAGAATTAAATTGGTCATGATAAAACCACCGATCATAAAACAACAGGTTGCAATGAGTGAAGGTAGCTGCAAAGTTGATAGACCCATTATTGAATGACCGCTTGTACAACCTCCTGCATACCTTGTACCGAAGCCGATCATAAAACCTCCTATCACCATCATAATAAAACCTCTGACCGTAAGCAAAGCTTGCCAGTTGAACAATTGCTTAGGTGCAAGACCTGAATAATCAGTAATACCATATTCCGATAGTTGTGCAACAAGTCTAGCATCTGCATTAACCGGCTCTGGATTTGCAAGAAAACTGAGTGTAACGAATGCACCCAACAGAATACCTGAAACAAAAAATAAATTCCACAGTTCTCTCTTCCAATCGTATTTAAAATAACTGATATTAGACGGTAATACTATTGCACATACATGACGTAAGGAGGAACTAATGCCAAACGATTTATTGCCAATGATCAAAAGCAATGGTACGGTTAGTCCTATAAGCGGCCCGGCTACATACCAAGGCCATGGCTGTTTTATCCATTCAATTAAATTCATTTTATAGTTTGATTATGTAAATAATTATAATGCTGTAACACTAGCAAAATAAAGGTAGCAATATTTTTGAAACGAAATTTTAATTGATGTTAAACTAGTTATGCAACTGTGGGATGAATAACACCTATACATAACATGACCAAAAGTGTCATAGATGTTGAATATTCTGTTCAACCAAATGAAAAAGCAAACTGAAAAAAATATAATCTCTTGAAAATGTTTGATTAAGAAAAAAAGTCTTTTTTATCTTCCTGTTTTTTATTCGATGTGTTTAAAAATATATATTTTCGCCTCCGAAATTTTTCTCATTTGGCATAGTAATTGGTTAATAGGCCGTGAGATTGATTCAATAATGAAAAAATGCGATTGAGTTAACTTACAGACATTCAACGACAGACGAGCAGTTGTGCCTAAAAAGCCAATGAAAAACCCATCGGACGATCATTAATACAGCAATTTTTCTTTCAATTTATCGTTTTTAATATACCCCTTAAAACCCTTTACCGGCCTGCGAAACAACAGATTGTTGCTAATTTGTTCAGTAGTAATTACTTAAGAGTTTGTAAAGAAAAAAGTTTTAAAATAATATCTAAAAGAAAAACCATGCAAGTGAAAAAAATTCTATTAGGCGTAGCTGTAGGCACGTCTCTTAGCCTCCTTTGGTCTTCGTGTCAGAAAGACCATTCATCATTGGGTGTTACAGGTGGTGAAACAAATTCCAATGTACAAACATCATTTTCAGGTGTTGTTTTAGACAACCCCAAAGTGGTTGCAGCTGTACCAGTGATCGTTTCCTCAGATTATGTGCAACGTACGCAAGAGGCATTATTAAACAATCAACCCATTTCCCTTTTTAAAGGCAGCACTGGTACTACAGGTGGCAGCACGGGAGGAAGAGACAGGACAGCCCCAACTGTTAGTATTACATCTCCAACAGCCGGCGCTATTGTTTCAGGTACAGTAGCTATTAAAGTAAATGCATCTGATAATGTGGGTGTTACATCTGTTTCTGTAAGTATCGATGGTACGGTGCTTGGTACCAGCACTGTTGCTCCATACAGCTTTAACTGGAATACGACAGGCGTTGCAAGTGGTACGCACACAATTGCTGCTACTGCAAAAGATGCTGCAGGCAATACAAAGGCAACATCGGTTCAGGTTGGTATCAATGCTGTTCCAACAGGCGATTTAACCGCACCAAGTGTTAGCATTACTTCACCATCAAACGGTGCTTCTTTTTCAATTGGCGCTTCAACCAATGTAACAGCAAGTGCTTCTGATAATGTTGGTGTAAGCTCAGTAAGTTTCAGTGTAGATGGTGTTGTAAAAAGCACAGCAACTACTGCTCCATACAGTTATTCATGGAATACAACAGGATCTGCAAGCGGATTGCATACATTAACTGCTACTGCAAAAGATGCTGCAGGCAATACTACATCATCTTCTATAACAGTTACATTGAATACAGTTGTTATTCAACCTCCAACATTACCTGCAAGCGTTTCACTTGCAGCACCTCCGGTAATTAACCAAGGTAGTGAAGGTTCATGTGTTGCAATAGCACTTGGTTATTATGCAAGATCAATTGAACAGTATTATAAAACCGGCGCAACATCATACAGTGCAACAAGTAATATATTCAGTCCGGAGTTTTTGTATAACCAAACTAAAGCTGCAACTGGTTGTTCAAGCGGTTCATCGGTGATCAACTCATTGAACTTTATGAAAAATACCGGAATCTGCACATGGAATTCAATGCCATATACAGATCAAAATGGATGTACCACTTTACCAACATCCGCACAAACTGCTGAAGCCGGTAATTATAAAATCACATCGTATTCGATGGTTGTAGCACAAGATCCTATAGCTGTTAAGACAATGCTTTTTAATAAACATGCATTATCATTTACGTTTACTGCAGATGCAAATTTTTATGGTGCAGGACCTGGTTATATCTGGAAAACAAGCTCTACAACTACTTACGGTCCGCATGCTATAACATTGGTTGGTTATGATGACAGTAAGAATGCTTACAAAGCCGTGAACCAATGGGGAACCACATGGGGTGATGCAGGTTATATCTGGATAGATTATAACTTCCTAGCTACTATTGCTTATGATCTTTATGCAATAAACCCATAATTTTCTTTCTGATTTAATTAAAGAGAAAACAATTATATAAAAAAGCACTCTGAGCTTCAGGGTGCTTTTTTTATAAATGATATCGATCATTAGGACCATAAAAAAACATTACAGTACCATACAATAACTTTATCTATTTTTTTATTTTAAACACCTATCCTCTTAGATTCAGACATAAAAACGTTTAGAAAAAATTGAACGGTTGAATCCTTAGCTGAAATATTTTACATAAAATAACGGCACCCAGTTAAAGGTGCCGTTTGAAATTTAAAGATCAAAATCTATTAGTCCTGCGACAGAACACTACCATGGATAACTTTTCCATCTACTGTAGTAAGTCTGTAAAATAATGCACCTTTTACTGTTGAAGGAACATTATATTGAACAAAAACCGGAATTGAAGCGGTTACAGTTCCATTGTAAACGATCGCTAATTTCCTACCAAGAACGTCGTACACTTCCAATGTAACTTTACCTGTAGTTGGTGCAGCTACACGGAAACTAACAACATTATTACTACGATAAGGATTTGGATAAGCGGTTACTGATGTTCTGGTTTCTGAAGAACCGGTTGTTGATGTTGTAGTTGTTTGTGCTAATCTTGAATCAATACCTACTTGTGGTAATTTTTTCAATGCTCCACAATGTTCTCCATCATACTGTTCATTAATAGCTGCTAAAGTTTGGTGCAATGCTGAACAATTACAAGATAAGAATGCATTTCTGATCATATTGTACAACTCTGTAAAATTACTAGCACCTGTAGGATATGGATATTCTTTTTGGAATGCTGCTGCTGCCAATAAAGCTGTAACTCCATGTCTTGCTAATGCATTACAATTTCCACCACCTGTACCTGCTGCACCCGTCATTGTAAGTGCTGTATTTGGTAAACCACAAGTTCCCTGAGGAATATTAAAGTAAGCCCAGAAATCAGTTGATGCAACAAATGTTCCACCAGGTGTTACCGGACTGGTTAATACACCAGGCATATGATCCACTGTAGCATCTGTTTGAGTATCCCAAACATAATTATGGGTTTTCCAATAACCCGGAGTACATGATTTGCCTGCATTCTGACAAGTTAAAGTAACCTGACAAGTTGACGAGCAATTATTTGCATCAGTTATTGTAACAGTTAATACCGGCGAAACAAGAGAACCTGTTTTATAAGTCACCGTAATAACTGAACCAACTACTGCACAATTTGTCACACTCCAACCTGCGGCTACTCCTGCTGCATCAAATGAAGCACTGCATGAATAAGCAGGTGTTCCACCACTGATGGTTCCTGTAACAATATTGCTACCTGAATTACTGCAAGCAGCTGCTTCAGAAGGAGCCGTTAATCTACATTGAGGCGCATTCACTACCAAGGTTGCTGAGTTACTTGCTGAGCAACCATTGGCTAAAGTTACCGTAACACTGTAAAGACCGGCCGCTGATGCACTGAAACTGGATACATTACCCGGATTTGATCCGTTTGGTGTGGTCCAGGCATAATTAGCTGCACCCAAAGGCGTTGCTGATATCGTTGATGCATCACCGTTAGCGCAACGTGGTGGTGCAGTTACACTCACTGTTGGCGGATCATTCACTACCAAGGTTGCTGAATTACTTGCTGAACAACCGTTTTGCAAGGTCACAGTTACACTATATAAGCCCGCTACTGTTGCACTGAAGCTGGATACATTACCCGGATTTGAACCATTAGGTGTAGTCCATGCATAGTTAGCTGCTCCAAGAGGTGTTGCTGATACAGAAGATCCTGCACCGTTTGAACAACGTGGTGGTGCAGTTACACTTACTGTTGGTGGGTCATTCACTACCAAGGTTGCGGAGTTACTTGCCGAACAACCATTTTGTAATGTAACAGTTACGCTATAAAGACCGGCCACTGTTGCACTAAAGCTAGATACATTACCCGGATTTGATCCGTTTGGTGTAGTCCATGCATAATTAGCTGCTCCCAAAGGTGTTGCTGATATAGTAGATGCATCACCATTTGAACAACGTGGAGGCGCAGTAACACTCACGGTCGGTGGATCTTTCACTACCAAGGTCGCCGAGTTACTTGCTGAACAACCGTTTTGTAATGTAACAGTTACGCTATAAAGACCGGCCACTGTTGCACTAAAGCTGGATACATTACCGGGGTTAGAACCGTTAGGTGTTGTCCAAGCATAATTAGCTGCTCCCAAAGGTGTTGCTGATATAGTAGATGCATCACCGTTAGCACAGCGTGGCGGTGCAGTTACACTTACTATTGGTGGGTCATTCACTACCAAGGTTGCGGAGTTACTTGCTGAACAACCATTTTGTACTGTAACAGTTACGCTATAAAGACCAGCCATTGTTGCACTGAAGCTAGAAACATTGCCTGGGTTAGAACCATTTGGTGTAGTCCATGCATAATTAGCAGCTCCTAAAGGCGTTACCGATATTGTTGATGCATCACCGTTAGCACAGCGTGGTGGTGCAGTTACACTTACAGTTGGTGGGTCATTCACTACCAAGGTTGCTGAGTTACTGGCTGAACAACCATTTTGTAAGGTCACTGTTACACTATAAAGACCAGCCATTGTTGCACTAAAGCTGGATACATTACCGGGGTTAGAACCATTTGGTGTTGTCCATGCATAATTAGCAGCTCCTAAAGGCGTTACCGATATCGTTGATGCATCACCGTTAGCACAACGTGGTGGCGCAGTTACTGAAACTGTTGGCGGTTGATTTACTACTAAAGTTGCTGAGTTACTTGCAGAGCAGCCACTCGATAATGTAACAGTAACGCTATAAAGTCCGGCTACCGTTGCACTAAAGCTCGATACATTACCCGGATCAGAACCATTAGGCGTGGTCCATGCATAATTCGATGCACCAAGTGGCGTTGCTGATATAGTTGACGCATCGCCGTTTGAACAACGTGGCGGTGCGGTAACAGTTACTGTTGGTTGATCATTCACTACAAGAGTTGCTGAGTTACTTGCCGAGCAACCATTTTGCAATGTCACTGTTACACTGTAAAGACCGGCTACTGTTGCACTGAAGCTGGATACATTACCCGGATTTGATCCGTTTGGTGTAGTCCATGCATAGTTAGCTGCTCCTAAAGGTGTTGCAGATATAGTAGATGCATCACCGTTAGTACAACGTGGTGGTGCTGTTACACTTACTGTTGGTGGTTCATTCACTACCAAGGTTGCTGAGTTACTTGCTGAACAACCATTTTGTAAGGTCACTGTTACACTGTATAAACCGGCTACTGTTGCACTAAAGCTGGATACATTACCCGGATTTGAACCATTAGGTGTGGTCCAAGCATAATTAGCTGCTCCCAAAGGTGTTGCAGATATTGTTGATGCATCACCATTTGAACAACGTGGTGGTGCAGTTACACTTACTGTTGGTGGTTCATTCACTACCAAAGTTGCCGAGTTACTTGCCGAACAACCATTTTCCAAAGTCACTGTTACACTGTATAGACCGGCCATTGTTGCACTAAAACTGGATACATTACCCGGATTTGATCCGTTTGGTGTAGTCCATGCATAATTCGATGCACCAAGTGGCGTTGCTGATATAGTAGATGCATCACCATTTGAACAACGTGGAGGTGCAGTAACACTCACGGTTGGTGGATCTTTCACTACCAAGGTTGCTGAGTTACTTGCTGAACAACCGTTTTGTAATGTAACAGTTACGCTATAAAGACCAGCCACTGTTGCACTAAAGCTGGATACATTACCGGGATTTGAACCGTTAGGTGTTGTCCAAGCATAATTAGCTGCTCCCAAAGGTGTTGCTGATATAGTAGATGCATCACCGTTAGCACAGCGTGGCGGTGCAGTTACACTTACTGTTGGTGGGTCATTCACTACCAAGGTTGCTGAGTTACTTGCTGAACAACCATTTTGTAATGTAACAGTTACGCTATAAAGACCGGCCACTGTTGCACTAAAGCTGGATACATTACCCGGATCAGAACCATTAGGTGTTGTCCAAGCATAATTTGCAGCTCCAAGTGGTGTTACCGATATAGTAGACGCATCGCCGTTAGAACAACGTGGCGGTGCAGTTACTGACACTGTTGGTGGTTCATTCACTACCAAGGTTGCCGAGTTACTTGCCGAACAACCATTTTCTAAAGTCACAGTTACACTGTATAGACCAGCCATTGTTGCACTGAAGCTGGATACATTACCAGGGTCTGAACCGTTAGGTGTAGTCCATGCATAGTTGGCCGCTCCAAGTGGCGTAACAGATATCGTTGATGCATCACCGTTAGAACAACGTGGCGGTGCAGTTACACTCACAGTTGGTCCTGTATTTACAGTAGTAGAAATAGAACAAGGAGGTACATTAATAGCTAACGGACCTTTACCTGTTATATTCATTTGCACACCATAACTAGACACAGTGCCGGTAATATGAACTGTTACTGAATTTACATTTGAACTGCTACCGACAAACGTAACAGTACCCGTTCCTACTTTGTTGACAATTGACCAAGTGTAATTGAAGTCTTCTAAATTACCACTTATATCATCCGCATTTTCATTAGAGCAATTGCTCTTCAATGAATATACTTTATCGCCTGAGCCTGAACAAATACTTGTTGGGCCGCAAACATTACATGCAGGTAAAATAGAGTTTGGCAGAATACAAACCGAATCTGAATTTATACATCCTGTTTCGTTATCTGTTGATGTAACAATAAATTTATATCTAGCAGACAAGCTATTTGCAGAATTGATTGTAAACGTTGCTGTACTACCGTTATTAACAAAACTAACATTATCCAAAGGATTGCCATCCGGTACTAATGCCCAATTTAATATTGTAGCACCCGATGCAGTCAGATGAACAACATTAGCTCTTAATAAATTGATCACGTATTGTTTAGGGCACTGTGCATCCCCCTGAATAGGAATTATCCCATCCGGATCATTTACCACGTTGTCTGCCTCAGCCGGAATAACATCCCCTACAATAGTAGGTTTTCCAATGATCGTAATAGAATCTTTGACACGGGCACTTTCACAGGTACCATCCGCATCTATACAGGTAACCCAATAATAATATTTACCTGGCGCCAAACCACTTTTCGATAGCGAAGTTCCATCGGGAGATACACCATCGGCAATACCCAATGGAGAACCTCCACTGGCAGCAGCATACCAGTTAGGGTGACTACCTGTACTGCTACAACTTGCAGTAAGTACTGCAGGTTGATTATCCACACATTTAGTATCAGGAGTTACAATAGGAGGATTAGGGATACCAGAAAATCCGCCGGCGGCTAGGTCTTGTAGAGAAGCTGTCAAGGATTGCGAATTCCTTGTTTCTAATAAGAATCTTTGGAAACAAGGGCTTGCTCCTTCAATAGACCCCAGAACCACATATCCTTCAAAAAATAATGGAGGAGGATAAGTGCCATCGTCTCCAAATTTTGGATCAAAATCCCATGTTTCTCCATTGTACATTAATGTACCTGCTGTGCCACCGGGCACAGGATAAGTTTCATTTAAATCGACATCATTCGTCGACACCAATGCATCAGCATTTGTTATCAAAACCGGAGCCCCATTCTGCCACTCATACACTGATGGTGCAGCTGTACCTCCCCCATTTACGAAATTGCTAATGATTAAAAGATCACCATTTGTATGATTTCCGGTAAATGGAGTACCCGGGTTTGAGCCATCTCCCGTTGGAGCAACGTTGTCTAAAAAGAACCAAAAGCCAATCTGGCCATCACCATTGTAGGCAGCCCGATCTCCAAAAAAGAAAAGTGTATCGTGAAGAAGAACAGCACCTACATTAGCAATATCACCTTTATCATTTGAGTTACCTAAAACCCATTTCCAACCGGTAGATGGATTCGGCGCAACATCCGAAGATCCTGTTGCCCAGGAATCATCAATCCCATTTTGGTTGAAAGGATCATGCCTGAAGGCCTTTTTTGTATTGGTGATACTGTTCAGTATTGAAGGCCACTCTACCGGATTACCATCAATAACCGGTGATGACTGACCATAAATATCAGTGAAAAAAAAGCTGAGTAAAACCGGCAGCAAGAATATTTTTATTTTTCTGACTACCATACCTCTCCATCCTGACAGTGAAGAGCAGTACTGGTTTGAACATCCAGCAGTAAGGGAAATTGTTTTCATAAATAAATATTTTAATAATTTAACTGAATAAATGATCGGCTTTAGAAGGATATCTTCTTTTATATATCATAAACCCGAAAAATCGTGGTATTAAAATCTATTCAACCGCTTTAAAAGGATTGAAAAAAAACTACAATTTAATCGGGATATAGAATTTGAAAAATGTTCAATAATGTGCGAATACATTACAAAACATTGCAATAGTAATTCACAAGTACATTGGAGCAGTAAAATGAGGTTTTAGATAGCGATCCGAAATCAAAAATAATAGCGGGTTATATCAGGGTTCGGCAGATCATGAGAATATGGAAAATAAGGTTGTCTGAAAACTTAAGACCTATAAAGCTAGAGTATATAATTTTAATTCGCAAGGCTTTTTTTATTTTTTTTGAATAGTTAAATAAAATACCCACCACCACTGATTTTAAATAAACAAATCAGCTACTTAATGCAAGGTATTTTTTCAGTCTTAGTTTTACAGGGATACTATTGATTTACAGACTATTCTTCATCCATTTCCAACAATAAATTGGCTAAGAGTGCAGTCCACCCGGTTTGGTGAGAAGCACCTAAACCCTGCCCGGTATCGCCATGAAAAAACTCAAAAAATAAATGATGCTCATTAAAATGCGGATCTGACCATTGCGGTTGATCATCTGCATGGTACTGAAATTTTCCGGCATCATTTTTCTTAAATATTTTCAATAGCCTTTTAGTAAGTTCATTGGCTATTTGTTTCAGTGTTAGTTTATTTCCGGATCTGGCAGGGAATTCGTACGTATATGCATCACCGTAATATTCGTGATATTTACGGAGGGCATTAATAATGAGATAATTCAATGGCAGCCATATTGGCCCACGCCAGTTTGAATTACCACCAAACATATCGCTGGAGCTCTCTCCGGGCTCATATTGAATTCGATATTCACGACCATGATAACTGAATACAAAAGGATTTTCCTGATGGTGTTTTGATAAAGAACGAATACCGTAATCAGACAAAAACTCATCTTCATCCAAAAGCCTTTTCAGCAAGTGTTCTAACCTGTCGCCGATCATAATGGCAAACAGATATTTTCCGTCTTTATTCTTTTTGTCGATATCAGAAATAATTCGAGTAAGATCCGGCCTTGTTGATTTTATGATCTGCAGACGAGCATTAAATTCCCTAAGCTTATCAAACATACTGCTCTGCATGATTTCAACTGCCAGCAAGGGAATGATACCTACAAGTGAACGCACCCTCATACGTTGACTTGTCCCATTCTCAAATTGTATAGCGTCGTAATAGAAAGCATCTTCCTCATCCCACAATGAAATATCTTTTTGGCCGATATGATGCATTGCCCAACCGATATTTAAAAAGTGGCGGAAAAATTTTGCCGCCGATTCTTCATAAGCTTTATTATGTTGCGCCAATTCGAGTGATATGTGCAACATATTAATTGCATACATGGCCATCCAACTCGTGGCATCGGCTTGTTGCAATTTTTTAATTCCCGGTGGCATATGATTTCTGTCAAACACACCAATATTATCTAACCCAAGGAAACCGCCTTCGAAAATATCCGTACCATTAGAATCTTTTTGGTTTACCCACCAGGTAAAATTCATCAATAATTTTTGGAAAGATCTTTCTAAAAAGTCCCAATCCGGAATACCGGTTTTTTTCTTATCTGTTTCGTACACATACCAAACACCCCAAGCATGAACCGGAGGGTTCACATCGCTGAAATTCCATTCATAAGCTGGGATCTGCCCGTTAGGATGCATGTAATATTCTCTCAGCATCAGCAGCAATTGCTGCTTTGCAAAAAATGGATCTACATGAACAAAAGTGGCGGCATGAAAAGCAAGATCCCAAGCCGCAAACCAAGGGTACTCCCATTTGTCGGGCATTGAAATAATATTTCTGCAGGTAAGATGTTGCCAGTCGAAATTTCGTTTAAAACTTCTTGCCGGCGGCTCATCACCCGGCTCGCCAAACAACCATTTGAACACATCCAAGTAGTAAAATTGCTTTGTCCACAACAAGCCGCCAACAGCACTGCGTAATAAACCTTTATTATCATCCGACAATTTTTTTGGACTTAATTTTTCAAAGTATTGATCTGTTTCTGCCTTCCTTTTTTCAAATATTTCTTCAAAATCATCCCAGGGTTTATCTAATTTATTGCTGCTTAATCTTACCGTAAAAACCTTCGATTCTCCCCCAGCAATTTTCCCTTTCAGCCAAATCGCAGATTTTGTTCCAACTTTTTTTGTATTGATCGTTTTTTCTTTATTAACGACATAATTGTTGATGCCATCCTTTACAAAAACCGACTCGTTAGGTTGATGAAAAATTCGTTGAGTATTTGTTTCATTATCACAAAACAATTGTTCTCCCCCCTGATGATAAAAATAGAAATGACCGTTTCTGCTTGAACTTGTTTTCAAACAATTATCAGCAAACGAAGTAATTTCAGGTTTGGTAAAACGTGAATTGTGTTTCCAAAAATTTCGAAACCAAAGATGCGGCAAAACATGAATTGTAGCAGCTTCAGTGCACCTATTGTATACCGTTACCTTCATTAGTATATCGTTGATGCCAGCCTTTGCATATTCAATGTAACAATCAAAATATTTATTGTTGTCGAAAAGACCGGTGTCGAGTATTTCATACTCAGGACTTAATCGATCTCTTTTATTTTTTTCAAGCAGATCTAAATATGGGAAGGCTTCCTGCGGATATTTATACAAAAATTTGCAATATGAATGTGTAGGTGACGAATCCAAATGGAAATACAATTCTTTCACGTCTTCCCCATGATTGCCTTCATTATTTGTTAAGCCATAAAGCCTTTCTTTTAAAATAGAATCTTTCCCATTCCAAAAAACGGGTGCAAGGCAAAGTATCTGATCGGCATCACAAAAGCCACCAATACCATCTTCACCCCAACGATAGGCATAACTTCTTGCCAGATCATGATTGATAAAATTCCATGTATTTCCACCTTCAGGGCTATAATCTTCCCTAACAGTACCCCACTGACGTTCTGATAAGTAAGGGCCCCATATTTTCCAGTTCTTATTATTGTCTGATCGTGAAAGTCGCAGATCTTCCATAGTACTCATTATCGCTTATCACAAAATATTAATATGTAATTTAAAGCAGCTTTTATTATAAAAATATCGATTTTCAGGGATAGAAAAAAGTATATTATCAATCTAAATGCTAAAAAATGGCTTTTCATAATACAAAAAAATGTTTTTTTTCCTTTTGTGAAATTAGCATTTAAAGGAAAACCAAAAAACTGCTTCAAAGAGCAGGTTAATTTTTGTGGAGAGTATCGGAGTCGAACCGACGACCTACCCGAAAGCTTCCGGGACAATCTAATCAACGCATCTAACAAAAAATCCCACAGAGTGTGGGATATAAAGTATTGTGGAGCCGCAGGGAATCGAACCCTGGTCCAAACATATTCGCCGTAAGCTTTCTACATGTTTATTTATGCATTAATTGTCGGGAAAAAGCAGGAGCATAACAAACCAACTAGATCCTTAGAAGAATGGTCTTAAGTAATGGTCACTTCATCCCATTACAGCAACCCGTTTTCTTTTTAAGTCGGCGGCGGAACTCGGTAACAGGTAAACCTGTTCGGCGGCCCGAATGGTTGCTAATCTATCGATTAAGCAGCCATGGCATACGAAGTATTGCCATTTGAAGTTTTGAATATTCAGATTAAAGTGCTAATTATCCAACGCACTACATGCTTACACTTACAAAGAACTATGCTGTCAAAACCGGTCGGCCCCGGTCAATTTGAAAATTCGGAGATTGGGAAATTTGAAAATGGTATGAGCTTAAGCCAAGTATCTCCCATCTTCAAATCGTCACATTTTCAAATCTTCAAATCAATTATTTTCCACTCCCCCATCCAAACCAATCATTACCATTGGCGAAGAGCATTAAACCTAATAATAAAACCATGCCAACTATCTGGGCATATTCCAAGAATTTTTCACTTGGTTTTCTTCCGCTGATCATTTCTACCAAAGTAAAAACTACATGGCCACCATCTAGTGCAGGAATCGGCAGTAGATTCATAAAGGCTAATACAATAGATAAAAAGCCGGTGATACGCCAAAAAGCTTCCCAATCTCCCCACTCTGTAGGAAAAACAGAACCCATAGCTTTAAAGCCTCCCAATCCTTTATATGCGCCTGTAGAGGGCTGTAATATTTTCTTAAATTGATCTACATAGAATTTCAATTTTTCCAAAGCCAAGCCTACGCCTGCAGGAATAGCTGCAAAAAAACCATACTTTTTAGACTCTACCTTAAAAACACCAAGGCTGTCATATTGTTTTAAACTAAGAATAGGAATACCTATTTTCCCCTCTTCGTTTACACCTGACTGTAAGTTTATAATTGCGCCTTTACGTTCTACCGTTAAATTTACCTTTTGATTTTTTTTGTCTTTTAACAGCGTTGGCATTTCATCATAAAAAGCAACGGGCATAGAATCAATCGCTACAATTTTATCCATAAACTGCAACCCTGCTTTTTTTCCAAGGGCAGTATCTTTAGGGTCGTACTCACCCACAATACTTGGGATACGCTGCATTACAAGATAACCTGTCCTCTTTTTATTTTCTACCAATCTACCCAATAAATTATTCGGCATCATAATAGTGCCCTGCTGACCGTTTCTACTGTAAATAATTTTCTCACTAAGTAATAACTGAGGTTGTATTTCTTCAAAAAATTCAATTGGTTTATCGTTGATCGATACAATCTTATCTCCGTTCTGTAAACCCAATTGTAACAAAACACTATCCTGCACCCACATGCCATTTTTAACAGAACTATTAGGCGTTTTACTTTCGCCCCATACAAAAAGTACCATTGCATAAATAAGAAATGCCAGCAATACATTTACAATGATACCTCCAAGCATAATGATCAAACGTTGCCAGGCAGGTTTACTTCTGAATTCGTAAGGCTCGGCAGGTTTTTTCATCGCTTCTTTATCCATGCTCTCGTCTATCATACCGGCAATTTTCACATAGCCACCAAGCGGTAGCCAACCGATACCATATTCTGTTTCTCCCACTTTCTTTTTAACCAGAGAAAACCATGGATTAAAAAACAAGTAGAATTTTTCTACTCTGCAACCAAACCATCTTGCAGTAATATAGTGCCCGAACTCATGCAGGATAACCAATATTGATAAAGACAAGATCAGATAAAAAACCTGAATGCCTACGTTGCCCCAATTAATTGCTAATAATGTCATACTTGTTACCCCATCTCCGCCGCGGCGGAGAGTTATTGTTAGTGTAAAATATTGTTATTATTCATTTGAAAATTTCGTTCATAAAGTTGTTGCCTTTACTCCCCTTTAGGGGATGGGGGGCGGATTTACAACTTTATTAATGAAGCCGCAAAATTACGGGCTTCCCCATCGCTTTCAAAATATTCTTCAAGCGTTGGAGATTCGATGAATGGTGTGTTTTGGATGGTTTTTTCCACCACAGCAGTGATGTCTAAAAAGCCTATACGGTTGCGTAGAAAGGCCCACACAGCAATTTCATTGGCAGCATTTAAGATACAAGGCATGTTACCGCCTTTGAATAGAGCCTCAGTAGCCAAAGCTAAATTTCTGAAAGTTTTAACATCCGGCTCTTCAAAAGTGAGACTAGAGTATCTGCGGAACTCAAAACGAGGAAAATCATTTTTTAAACGTTGAGGAAAAGTCATGGCATATTGAATGGGCAATTTCATATCAGGCAAGCCCATTTGTGCCTTCATACTTCCATCTTCAAACTGAACAATGCTATGGATGATGCTTTGCGGATGGATCACTACCTGAATTTGTTCCGGCTTAAGATTGAATAACCATTTTGCCTCGATCATCTCCAGGCCTTTGTTCATTAAAGTAGCAGAGTCTACCGAAATTTTTGCACCCATACTCCAGTTAGGATGTTGCAGAGCATGATCTCTTTTTACATTCACCAAGAAGTTAGGTTTCTTTCCGAAAAAAGGGCCACCGCTTGCCGTTAGTATGATCTTTTCAATGGCGTTTCTTCCTTCGCCAACAAGGCATTGAAAAATAGCAGAGTGTTCACTATCAACCGGAATGATCGGCGAACGATTTTCAACAGCCGTTTGCATTACGATATCACCGGCTACTACTAATGTTTCTTTATTTGCAAGTCCAATTGCTTTCCCTTTTTTTGCTGCTTTTAATGTTGGCTTCAATCCTGCAAAACCAACGATACCTGCCATCATGAAATCGTAGGTATCAAAATCAGCCGCTTCTTCCAATGCATCTTCGCCAGCAAAAACTTTTATATCAGTTGATGATAATGCTTCTTTTACTTTTTGATATTTTGTTTCATCGCCAATGACCACTGCATTGGGTTTAAATTCCAATGCCTGGGCAACAAGCAATTCATCTTTAGTTTGTGCGGTTAAAATTTCTACTTCAAACAGATCCGGATTTGCACGGATCACATCCAATGACTGTGTTCCTATTGAACCTGTTGAACCGAATATGGCTATGCGTTTTTTTTGACTCATTGTTTATTTGCCCCATCCTCTAAAGGGGTGTTTCGAAGATTATGTTTTATTTTTTAATACCAGCTTTAGTTTTTCATGGCATCATCGTTGCGTCGCAATCCGTTCATCTGCATACCAATGGGCAACTTTATCGATGTTTTGCCGTGAAAGCTACATTGGGTAAAGATAAGGGAAAATGGAAAATGATTATGAGCAGATATGAATTTGCTTAATTGCTTCTAATCAGTCCAAATTTAACTGTGTCGGGCATTACAATAACCGGGTAAATATCATCTGGAGTATGAGAAATGCCATCTATCCCTACAGAAAAAAGAGTGTATTTATTGTCAATTTTTTTATACTCAAAAGTTGTTTTAATAGAATTGTCCATTTTCCTTGTAAGCAATGGATCACATATATAGGCTAATTTATTATTCACTACTAATTGTTCTAATATATCCGGGTAAGTGCCATTCTGCAACTTATAAAACTCGACATCTTTGACTACACTATTTAGATATGTTTGAGAAATTTCAGCTACACCTTTTGGGTTACCATATTTAACACTATAGAAGACCATTGAATAAACGAATACTGTAAACAAAACTCCGGCAGAACCAATAACAACCAATTTCCTACTTTTGTATTTAAATAGCCCATTTAGAATTAATGAAATACCTACAAATGCACCAACCAATGGTATCAAACAAAACCATCCTTTAGAATAAGGCGGTTTTATATTTACTTGGTTTACGTTTCCCATATCACGCTAACAGTTTTTCAATTGCATTTTTGATCTTTCCAAAATCAAACCGCTCTACAATATGTTTCATCTTTGTCTCAATCTGTGCATTTTGTAAATTCCCAATAGAACCTTCGTGTGTATGATTAACCTCCGAAGTATAATTAAAATTACCAGCCTCAATTCCTTGCCCAACTCGTTTATATGCATCTCTGAAAGGCACACCCTGCAACACCAATTTATTTACTTCCTCAACACTAAAGAGGTATTTATACTTCTCGTCTTTCAACAGATCTTTATTCACTTGTATATTACTCAACATCAACCCTGCCATTTGAATACAATCATTCAAATTTTGAAATGCAGGAATAATATGCTCTTTCAATAATTGCAGATCTCTGAAATAACCGGAAGGCAAATTAGTTGTTTGCATCATGATCTCATTTGGTAATGCTTGTATTCTATTGCAATGAGAACGTATCAATTCAAATACATCCGGATTTTTTTTGTGCGGCATGATGCTGCTGCCGGTTGTCAATTCATCAGGAAAAGAAATAAATGCAAAATTTTGATTTAAGTATAAGCAGGCATCCATACTTAGTTTAGACAATGTAGCAGCAATATTTGCAATGGCTGCAGCAACTATACGCTCTGTTTTACCCCTGCCCATTTGTGCATACACCACATTATGATTCAAACTATCAAAGCCCAACAACTCAGTCGTCATTGTTCTGTTGATCGGAAATGAAGAGCCATAGCCGGCTGCAGAGCCTAAAGGATTTTTATTCACTACTTCGTAAGCGGCTTGCACAGTGATCAGATCATCTACCAGACTTTCTGCATACGCCCCAAACCATAATCCAAAAGATGAAGGCATGGCTAATTGTAAATGCGTATAACCCGGCAACAGATCGCCTTTGTATTTTTCACTTTGTGTGATGAGCAAGCCAAATAATTCTTTTGTATTGCCTACTAATTTTTCAATTTCACTTCTTAAGAATAATTTTAAGTCAACTAAAACCTGATCGTTTCTGCTTCTTGCACTGTGAATTTTTTTACCAATATCACCCAACTTTTGTGTCAGCATCAATTCAACTTGTGAATGGATATCTTCTACACCATCTTCCAATTTAAAATCAGGTTTCGTGGTTAATTGGTAAATGTTTTTAAGCTCTGCTTGCAATTGAGTCAATTCATCTTTTGTCAGTAAGCCAATAGACTCCAGCATCTGGGTATGCGCCAAAGACCCCAACACATCAAACGGTGCCAAGTAAATATCCAGATCCCTATCGTTGCCAACAGTGAATTTTTCTACTTCTTTCAGAGATACTTTATCTTTTTGCCAGAGCTTCATTTGAGTTTTTTTATACGATTTGTTCAACCATTTTTATATACGTCGCTATCCCATCTTTAATTTCATCTAAATAAATAAATTCATCAGCAGTATGACTTCTTGCGCTGTCACCAGGCCCCATCTTCAATGTTGAGAAAGGCATCAAAGCCTTGTCAGACGTAGTTGGTGAGCCGTAGTATCCTTTACCTAGAGCAATACCCGCTTTAACCAGAGGATGATCCAACGCAATAGAGGTCGATTTCATTCTTGTAGTACGTGGCTTGAAAGCACTTTTCAGGTTTGCTTTTAAAGCTTCTAAAATTTCCTCGAAGCTGTACAGTTCATTTACCCTCACATCAATTACAAACTTACAGGTAGAAGGAACTACATTGTGTTGTTTGTTTTCAGTCTCAATAACTGTTACGGTTAAACGAGATTCACCCAACAACTCACTAACCTTTGGAAACTGATAATTTCTTATCCAGTTAATATCATCTAAAGCATTGTACAATGCATTCTCACCCTCTTTACGAGCTGCATGCCCTGCCCTGCCGGGTGCTGTACAATCAATTACCATCAGCCCTCTTTCTGCAACAGCCATTTCTAATTTTGTCGGTTCCCCAACAATTCCAAAATCAATATTACCTAAGAAAGGTAAAACCAGTTCAATACCATTCACCCCACTGATCTCTTCTTCTGCACTGGCTGCAAATACCACATTGTGACTGATATCATTTCTATCATAAAAATGCAAAAACGTAGCGATCAATGAAACCAAACACCCTCCTGCATCATTGCTACCCAATCCAAACAATTTACCATCTTTCTCGATCGGTGTAAATGGATCTAATGTATAACCTTTATTAGGTTTAACTGTATCATGATGAGAATTCAACAACACTGATGGCTTGTTCACATCATAATATTTGTTCTTTGCATAGATATTATTACCCACTCTCTGACATGGAATGCCATGTGTTTCAAAAAAATTTATAATGATCTCTGCTGTATCATTTTCTTCTTTAGAAAAAGAAGGCGTACTGATCAATTGTTTCAACAATTCAACTGCATCTGTATATAATGTTTCTTTCATGCTATTTTATTAAGGTTCCTTTTGTTTCGTTTGTTACGTTCTGCAACAAATCGTTTGCATCGCCGATCAATACTTCTTTTACGCCACTGTTAATAGCATCAAAAGCATTATCAATTTTAGGCAGTATACCATCGAATAATTTATTCTCATTCAGCAATTGCTGATAAATATCTTTTGTAATTAAGGTGATGACCGAGTTTTCATCTTCCACATTTTCCAACACCCCTTTCTTTTCAAAACAATAGATCAATCTTACATCATAGCTTTTAGATAAAGCCACTGCAAGACTTGAAGCCACCGTATCTGCGTTGGTATTCAGCATTTGCCCTTTACCATCATGTGTTAGAGGAGCAATTATCGGCATAAGACCTGCATCTAATAACAATTGTAAATTGCCAATTGCCAATTGCTTATTGTCAACGTCCCCAACAAACCCAAAATCTATCCCATCTTTAGTGATTGGTCTTTTTACAGCAGGAATAATATTTGCATCAGCACCTGTCAAGCCAATAGCATTGCAATTCAATGATTGCAATTTTGCAACTACTTTTTTATTTACCAACCCGCCATACACCATCGTAACCAGGTCAATGGTATCAGCATCTGTGATCCTTCTGCCATTTACGTAGTTAGATTTAATGCCCAACTGCTCTCCTATTTTTGTTGCGATCTTTCCTCCGCCATGAATTAATATCTTCTTTCCCTCAACAGCAGCAAATGTTTTAAGAAATGAATCCAATGCTGATTCCTTATCTATTACATTTCCACCGATCTTTATGACAAAGAGTTTACCCCCATCCCCTAAAGGGGAGTTATTTGAGGGCTCCGCTGTTTTAGCAAACATTTTTATTTTATTAATTGTATTGCCTATTTTGTTTAACACGTCTTCTGTATTATTTAATACTTCTTCATTTTTAAATCTAAGAACAGTTATACCAAAGCGTTTAATCTCATCCTCTCTTGCCTCATCATAAATTTTCACATCTTTATTCTCATGATAACCTCCATCCAACTCTATTACCAATTTCACATTATGGCAATAAAAATCAGCAATAAAACGTGATACCGGATGTTGTCTTCTGAATTTTAAATGCCACTCATTTATTTTAATAATATTCCAAAGTATTTCTTCCGCTTGTGTCATTCTTGCTCTCAATTCTTCTGCTTTTTCAAATATAATTGGATCTGCACCGTAAAACATGTTATATCTACCCCCATCCCCTAAAGGGGAGTTATTTGAAAAGTCTTCAGATTCTACTATTGCCATTATTATAAAAATATTTTCCGAAAATATTATACTCGTTGAATAACTCCCCTTTAGGGGATGGGGGCAGCTTTCAAAATTTCTGCTAATACAGCTTGTGCAGCCCAAACTCTGTTTGATGCCTGTTGCGTTACGATACTATTTGCGCTATCCAATACTTCATCACTTAATTCCACATTTCTTCTTACAGGCAAACAGTGCATAATTTTCGCATTGTTAGTGAGCTTTAATTTTTCTTCTGTCAACATCCATTTTGGATCGTTGCAATAGATTCTTCCGTAATCAGTATAAGTACTCCAGTTTTTTACATACACAAAATCCGCATCTTTCAATGCCGCATCCTGATCTTGTGTGATGGTTGCACCTTTTGTAAATTGTTCATCCAGTTCATAATCTTCCGGATGTGTGATCACAAATTCAGCTTCACCCCAGGCATTGACCCATTCTGCAAATGAGTTGGGAACACATTGAGGTAAGGGTTTGATGTGAGGCGCCCAGGTTAAAACAACTTTAGGTTTACCCCCTCCGCCCCCTAAAGGGGGAACTGTAGGAAGACACTCTTTAATTGTAAGAATGTCGGTAAGCGATTGTAAAGGATGCAATGTCGCACTCTCTAAACTCACAATTGGTATACCTGCATATTTAATAAAAGACTTCATTACCTCTTCACTATAATCTTCCTCTTTATTTCTTAACGTTGGGAATGCACGGATACAAAGTATATCGAAATAATTTCCCAAGATCGGCGCTGCATCTTTAACGTGTTCAACTGTGTTGCCACTCATGATGGCACCATCTTCAAATTCCAACGCCCAGCCGTCTTTGTCTACGTTGAATACAATGGGCTCTAGCCCTAAGTTTTGAGCCGCCACATGTGTACTTAATCTTGTACGTAGAGAAGGATTCAAAAATAATAACCCTATTCTTTTGCCTGCACCTAAATTTTTATCGGCAAAGGGATTTGCCTTGTATGCAATCGCTTTTGCAACTAATGCATTGATATCGGCAACATCTTTTACAGAAATAAAATTTTTCATTCTTAAAGCTAAAAGCTAAGGGCTCAAAGCATAAAGCTAACCCTGAGCCGGTTAAAAATTATTTTCTAATTACTTTGATTAAATTAATAAGCATTGCTTTTACTTCATTCACCATCTTATTAACTACGTCAAATTTTTCTTTATCCAAATATTCTAAATCTAATGCAAGCAGCATACAATATTCCAATTCCTGAGCAGATCCTAACGAAATGTCCAGAAAATGTACAAAATCCTTATCAGTATTTCTTCCACAGCCTTCTACAATATTTAAAGATATTGAATAGGTCGCTCTCTTTGTTTGTGATTGCAATGCAAACTGTTCAGATTTTGGAAAATATTCTAACACATCTTTGTAAACATATAATACAAGTTGATGCACCTTCACCCAAACATCATATTTCTTGTAATCTCTCATACTCCAAAGCTTTATGCTTTTAGCCTTAAGCTTTAAGCTCCTCTTTTAAAGCCTTCAAAAATATATCAGCTTCAACCTTTGTAATATTCAAAGCTGGCAATAACCTGATCACATTTGGTTTTGCTTCACCGGTAAATATTTTGTGCTTGAATAACAAATTCTTCTTCACGTCTTTTAGTTCCTCAGGTAATTCAATCCCTATCATTAACCCTTTTCCTCTAATTTCTTTTATATTCGGCAATTTTTTCAACTCTTCAACCAGATAATTACCAACAGTTGCTGCGTTCGCCATTAAATTATCCTGTTCAATAATTTCTAACACAGCTAAAGCTGCGGCGCAAGCTAAATGATTACCTCCGAATGTTGTACCCAACATAAAATGTTTGGCAGGTATCTTTGGTGAGATAGAAACTCCTGCAACAGGAAACCCATTCCCCATTCCTTTTGCCATCGTATATATATCGGCATTTACACCACTATGATCATGGCTATAGAATTTCCCTGTTCTTCCGTAACCGCATTGAACACTATCGGCAATGAATATACTATTGTATTGATCGCATAGACTTCTTATCAATTGTAAGAACGAATCAGATGCGACCCTGATACCACCTACACCTTGTATCCCCTCAATGATCACCGCACAAACTTCATTGCCATTTGTATCAAAATATGCTTGTAATGCAGCTTCATCATTAAAAGGCAAGAACACCACATTATCTGTTTGGTTCACCGGTGCAACAATATTCGGATTGTCTGTAACAGCTACCGCCAAAGATGTACGTCCGTGAAACGCTTTTGTAAATGCAATGATCTTTTTTCTACCATTGTAAAAAGATGCAGCTTTCAACGCATTCTCATTTGCCTCTGCACCTGAGTTGCACAAAAACAATTGATAATCTTCTTTGCCACTTATTGTACCTAATTTCTCTGCTAATTGAACCTGCAGAGGAATTTTTATTGAGTTAGAATAGAACCCAACTTTATGCAATTGATCTTCTAATCGTTTTACATAATGCGGATGTGTATGACCAATACTAATTACCGCATGACCGCCATACAGGTCAAGGTATTTTTGTCCTTTATCATCCCAAACATAGGAACCCTCTGCCCTTTCAATTACGATATCATTTAAAGGGTATACATCAAAAAGTTTCATTTATAATGCTTAAGGCTGAAAGCTAAAGGCTAAAAGCTTTGTGCTTTAAGCTTTAGGCTTTAAGCGGTTTTAAAAATAATTTGCTTTTAGTTTGAGACCTGCTGTCTCTTCTAATCCGAAGATCAGGTTCATGTTCTGTACCGCTTGTCCGCTTGCCCCTTTCAATAAATTATCAATTGCAGAATGCACTACCAATGTAGAACCTGCTTTTTCTAACTGAATAATTGCTTTATTGGTATTCACTACTTGCTTCAAGAACAAAGGTTCTTTGATCACAGTTGTAAAAGGGTGTTCGTTATAATATTCTGAGTACAACACATTCAACTCTTCAAGACTTAGCTCACATTTAAATTGCGAGCTGATAAAAATACCTCTTGTAAAATCACCCCTCCACGGTATGAAACTTAATCCGCCATCTTTTGGCGCTGCAGGAAAAACATTTTGCAACTGATGAAGCGATTGCTGTATCTCATCATTGTGCTGATGCGTCAATGTTTTATATGCAGAAATATTATTTTGCCTCCAACTGAAATGTGATGTAGCGGATAATGATTGCCCGGCTCCTGTACTACCGGTAATGCCTGTAGTATAAATATCCTGTGGCAATAACCCTGCTTTCGCCAAAGGCAATAAACCAACTTGTATGGCTGTTGCAAAACAACCGGGGTTAGCAATATTATTCGCTTGCCTAATTTTTTCTCTTTGTAATTCAGGAAGACCATAAATGAATGTTCTTCCATTTATTTCGGCATCGGCATTCAACCTGAAATCATTGCCGATATCAATTAATTTTATGTTAGAAGGAATATCATTCGCTGCAACAAATTTCTTTGCTTCGCCATGACCTGCACAAAAGAAAATTACATCTACGCCCCCATCCCCTAAAGGGGGGTGTTGAGCAACAAACTTTAAATTCGTTTCTCCTATTAGATCAGCATGAACCTTGCTCACTAAATTATCAGCGTTGCTGCTACTTTGTGCAAATGCAATTTCAACTTCAGGATGATTAATAAGCAACCTTATTAATTCACCACCTGTATAACCTGCTGCCCCTATAATACCTGCTTTGATCATTTTTTATCTTTATTTGTTTCACAAACACTGTGATATATTCCAACCTGGTTACCAAATATTTTCGTAAAGCCTCTTACATCTTCTCCGGTGAATCCTGTATTCATTTCGCCATACTTACCAAACTTCGCACTCATCAGGTCGTTATCACTTTCAATACCGATAATCTGGAAATGATATGGATTCAATTGAACGAATACATCACCCGTTACTTTACGCTGGCTTTTTTCTAAATACGCTTCAATATCTCTCATCACAGGATCTAAAATTTGCCCTTCATGCATCCAGTTACCGTAGAATTGTGATAAAGTATCTTTCCATTGCAATTGCCATTTGGTCAACACATGTTTTTCCAATGCATGATGCGCTTTAATGATCACCATTGGCGCAGCTGCTTCAAAACCTACACGACCTTTTATACCGATTATCGTATCTCCTACATGTATATCTCTGCCAACGCCATAAGGGCCGGCAATGGATTGCAAATATTGAATAGCTTTTGTTGGGTGCTCAAAATGTTTATCATTAACTCCGTTCAATTCGCCTTTATCAAAATGCAATTTAACTTCTTCACTACCGGTCTTGGTTACTTGCGTAGGCCATGCGCTTTCGGGCAACATACCTTTACTGTTCAAGGTTTCTTTACCACCAACACTTGTACCCCATAAACCTTTATTGATCGAATACATTGATTTCTCAAAATTCATTTCAACACCTTTACTCTTTAAATAAGCGATCTCTTCTTCACGACTTAATTTATTATCTCTGATCGGAGTAATAATTTCTATCCCCGGTACATCAATATTCAAGATCATATCAAAACGTACCTGATCGTTACCTGCACCTGTACTTCCATGTACAACTGCATCTGCCTGCAGATTTTTTGCATGCTCTGCAATATGCATTGCCTGACTCAACCTTTCTGCACTTACACTTAATGGGTAAGTGTTATTTTTTAAGCAATTACCAAAAATCAAATATTTAATAATTGATTCATAATAACTTTCTACAGCATCGATTGTTGTATGGGTTTTTACACCAAGTTTATAAGCATGCCGTTCGATATGCTTTAATTCGTCTTCGCTAAAACCTCCGGTGTTTACAATTACAGAATGTATTTCGTAGCCCAATTCTTCTGAAAGAAATTTTGCACAATACGAAGTATCTAAACCGCCGCTAAACCCTAGTACAACTTTTTTGCTCATGATATTTATTGATCTTTAAAAATTAAAATAATGCCTCAACATAGATTTTGGAGATGGACCACCTCCACTGTTTTGCCTACGTTTTAAGATCTTCAAAAATCTACTTTGCTTCACTTCCATAAAACGTTCGTAGATCTTAGAATTCTTTTTGAAATCTTCTTTGGTTTCTTCCGGCTCAAAATGATCTGCCGGGTCGTACAACATTGCCGTACACATACAGTTCTTTCTTTCTTTACTCATCAAAATATCGTAATTGACACAGCTTTTACAACCAGCCCAGAAAGCCTCATCTTGTGTCAACTCAGAATAGGTCACCGGTTCGTAACCAAGATCGGAATTGATCTTCATTACTGCAAGCCCGGTTGTTAATCCGAATATTTTTGCGTTCGGATATTTCTCCCTGCTGAGTTTGAATATCTTTTCTTTGATAGATTTTGCAACACCGCTTTTTCTATAAGGAGGCGCAACAATTAAACCGCTGTTGGCTACATACTCGCCTTCCCAGGTTTCGATATAACAAAAGCCTACCCATTCACCTTCTTTGGTAACAGCAATCACTGCTTTGCCCTCATTGATCTTCATATCAATATACTCCGGTGTACGTTTGGCAATACCTGTTCCTCTGGCTTGTGCTGACGCAGCCATTTCGTCTGTAATTGTCTTTGAGTATTTACAATCGTCGGATGTAGCTACTCGAATGATAATATTATTATTTTCCACTTGTGTAGAAATTGAAATAGATTAAAGTAAAATTGTGAGAATTCGGTTGTAGTAATCCACTGACAGGGGCAATAAAATGCTCGGCCTATCAGCAACCAGGTCGGCGGCGGGGAGATACTGGAAACACAGGTTCAATAGCAAGACTTACCCTTAGAGAGTTAGAATTTGTATTGACTTTATGGAGTTGAATGTTTTCCACTTTTGCGTTTATTATTTATTTAGTGCAAATGTAGTCTTTTTTTGAATTATGGACATAAAATTTTGTCAAAACTTTCCGAGTACTCCCTACCGTTTTTGGCTCAGATAAAATGTTGTTAGTAAATGATTTAAATTAGCACAAGATTCCAAAAAAATACTATATGAAAAAAACTTATCCTCGCCGACAATTCATTGCCAATACAGGTGCAATAATTGCAGGAAGTATGCTCATTAATCCTCTAATTACAAAAGCCAACACCCTGTTTTCTGAAAAAAAGAAAAGAATTGCCATGGTCGGTACAGGTCATAGAGGTACAGGTATGTGGGGAAAAGACCTGCTGAGGGATTATGGACAGTACTTTGAGTTTGTTGGATTGTGTGATATAAATAAGGGAAGAGTAGAAACAGCTAAGAAAATGATCGGCACAGATTGCCCAACATTTACAGATTTTGATACAATGATGAAAACCGTAAAACCTGAAATTCTCATCGTTACAACTGTGGATGCCACACATGATCAATTTATAATACGAGGTATGGAACTCGGAGCTGATATCATCACCGAAAAACCAATGACCACCGATGAAAAAAAATGCCAACGAATTATTGATGCCGAAAAGAGAACAGGCAAAAAAGTTACCGTTGCATTTAATTATCGCTACTCACCGCAAAGAGCAAAATTATATGAGATGCTAAACAGCGGTATCATCGGAAAAATCACTTCTGTGGATTTTCATTGGTATCTGGATGTGAATCATGGAGCAGATTATTTCAGAAGATGGCATCGCCTGAGGGAGAAAAGCGGCAGCCTTTGGGTACATAAATCTACTCACCATTTTGACCTTTTGAACTGGTGGATCGGTTCTGATCCGGAAGAAGTTTTTGCATACGGAGCTCTGGATTATTATGGAAAGAATAATGCTTTTAGAGGAGTCAATTGCAGAACCTGCGAATTCAAATCAAATTGTAAACACTATTGGGATATCACTAAAGATGAACGACTTACGAAATTATATTCTGACAACGAAAGCTATGATGGTTACCTGAGAGACGGCTGTGTTTGGAAAGAGGACATCAATATTTTTGATAAGATGGGGGCTTCAATAAAATATTCAAATGGTGTGCAGGTAAGCTACTCATTAACAGCCTATTCTCCTTACGAAGGTTACCGAATTGCCTTCAATGGAACAGAGGGAAGATTGGAAACCTGGATCAAGGAAAAGAACCCACCGATAGAATTAGACTATGATGAATTTATGCTGACGAAGAATTGGGGCAAACCTGAGTTCATTAAAGTTCCGATCACAAAAGGCGGTCACGGTGGTGGAGATAAATTGATGAAAGATATGTTGTTTGTTCCCGGAACTCCTGATCCTTATAAGCAAGCTGCCGGCACAAGAGATGGGGCTCTCTCCTGTTTGGTTGGTATTGCTGCAAGGAAAAGTTGTGATAGCGGGAAGCCGGTAAAAATTAAGGGATTGACTAGCATTAGACCAGGAGTGAAGAAACAATAAAGTAGTCAGGTATTTATGAAAAAAATTCTAGGTCAATTAATTTTAAGCTGTTTACTGTTCTCTAATTGTAAGAATAAACAGTCTTCATTTGAGCCTGTAAGGGTAAAAGGTATTCCCGAAAATGCATTTTGGACAGGTGGGCCAGACGGGGGAAATTGGTTCGTAGTTGATTCAATTATTATAAATTCTAATGCTGCTAGTTTTAGAATTTACAATGACAACTCTGGCGAATTAATAGAAAATAAAATATTTAAACTTAAATGCGATTCAAAGATAAAGTGGGATCATTTACAAGAAGAAATAAGTGGTTATGATGGCAAAATAATTTTATCAAATAGCACACAACAAAATAATCACTCATGTTATTTTGAGTAAACATTTAAATTCAGAATTTATTTACACCAACTCAATCACCGTTATTTCCGCCAAGATCCCTACCCTGCCCGGGTAACCGATAAACCCAAATCCACGATTCACATATAATTTTTGTTGCGCCTCTTCATACAATCCTGCCCATTGTTTGTAAATGTATTGCACGGGGCTCCATTTAAAACCGGGGATCTCAATACCAAATTGCATACCGTGTGTGTGGCCACTTAATGTCAGATCAATATCAGGATAATCTGTTTTTACCTGTGCATCCCAATGGCTTGGATCATGACTCATCAATATTTTAAAAGGATATTTTTCTGCACCCGGATATGCAAGATCCATTCTGCCATGCTTGGGAAATCTTGCTTTGGCACTCCAGTTCTCAATACCGAGTAATGCAATTTCAGCATCTTCTTTTTTCAATACCACATGTTCATTCATCAACAAACGCCATCCCAAATTTGCATGCACTTTTTTTAAATTTTCTAAATTCTGTGCTTGTGTAATTCCATTATTCGGCCAGGGTACATAATCCCCGTAATCATGATTGCCCAATGTAGAATACACACCCATCGGTGCTTTCAATTGATTGAAAACATCCAAGTAATCATCCATTTCTGTTGCCTTATCATTTACCAGATCTCCTGTAAATAAAATGATATCCGGCTTTTGTTGCATGATCTCATTCACACCATGTAGCACCGCTTCTTTATTGGTAAAACTTCCGCTGTGTATATCACTGATGTGTACAATTTTTAATCCCTTAAACGCTGCAGGTAAATTATCGTATGACAATTGTAATTTTTTGATCTGGTATTTATATTTATTTCCGAAGCCGTAGAGCAAACTTCCAAATAAACCGCCCCCTGCAGCCAGTCCCAACCAACTTAAAAATACAGAACGACTGATGCCTTCGCCTGCAATGGTTTCGCCTTCGGTATTTCCGTAGAATAATTTTCCTGCGATCCATTGAATCAATCTGCGGATATCGTCTATCAAAAAGAAAACAACTGCAATCAATTTTGCAAAGAACAAACCGAGAATTGTTGCAAACAAATAGGTCCGCACTTTTCGTGGCATGAACGTATGATCGGTAAAAACAAACACCAAAAAACCGACCAATGCAATCACAGATACTGACCAGTAGATGGCATAAACAATGGCTTTTGTTTTTGGAGAAACATTTGAACAAACTGCTTTGATTGCCTGAAAAACATAAGTATCCAGCAATAACATGATGGCAACAAATATGAAAGCACCTAAGGGAGTACGCATTTTGCGAATTATGAATTATGAGTTAAGAATTATGAGTTGATCCATTTGATAAATTCATCAATTTGATTATTGATGACCTTTAAGGTATTAACATCGGTAAAGTTGCCGTTCTCGTCCATCAATTTATCTACCGAAGATATGGGCAATTGATTTGGGTGAACCATTATTTTTAAATGATTTAACACTCCGGATAAATGGTCCATACCTCTCAGGTTACCGGCCCTACCCGTAGCAACTCCTGTGAGCAATGCTTTTTTATTCCACCATATCTGCCTTGGTTTTGCGGTATCAATGAATAATTTTAAAGCCCCGGGGAAACTACCATTGTATTCAGGCGAAATAAAAATATAGCTTTGAGATGGAATAATGACCTCATTCTCTATTTGTTCAAAAGCCTTGTCTCTCTTCATCAGGTTGATATCTTCCAATGAAAAAACATTTGCTTCCACGTCTTTTTCTGCCAAAAGGCGCTGGTATTCCTTTGCTACTCTTAGTGTATAGCTATCCGCCCTGTTTGTTCCCGATATTATAGTGATCATTCTTATTGAATTGTGTATTACTTGTAACAAAGATATTGAACCTTTGTTGCCCAATTTTATGCCGAATAGCTAAATTTGCCAAGCTGTCATACATATATAAATATACTAATATGGATTTTACTTATTACGGACATTCCTGTTTTAGTGTAGTATTGGGTGGTAAAAAGATACTTTTCGACCCTTTTATCAGTGGCAACGAATTGGCAAAAGAGATCAATATCAGCAGCATTGAAGCTGATTATATTTTTGTCAGTCATGGACATGCAGATCATACACTGGACTGTATTACGCTGGCACAAAGTACAGGAGCACAGGTGGTTTGCAGTTGGGAAATTCATGAATGGCTAAATAAGAAAGGAGTTCCCAATACTCACCCTATGAATACCGGTGGTAAATGGCAATTTGATTTTGGAGTAGTGAAATGTGTGGTGGCTCAACATTCCTCCGGTTTGCCGGATGGAAGTTATGGCGGAAACCCGATGGGCTTTATTTTTATGACAGATGAAATTAATTTTTATTACAGCGGAGATACAGCTTTGACGCTAGATATGCAATTAATTCCGATGTTTGCCGAAATCGACCTTGCAATTTTGCCCATTGGAGATAATTTCACAATGGGTGTTGATGATGCAAGTGAAGCGGCGATAATGGTGCAAACAAAAAAAATAATTGGGGTACATTATGATACCTTTGGGTATATTAAAATAGATCATCAGAAAGCAATTGAATTATTTAAGAGCAAACATTTGGAGTTAGTAATTCCGGTGATTGGAGAAACAATTGAAGTATAGTCCATGGTCTATGGTCCATGGTCAAAAGTAACTACCAAGTAAAAGAAATTATGGCAAGAGTAATAGGAATAGCAAATCAAAAAGGTGGTGTAGGTAAAACAACTACAGCAATCAATTTAGCAGCAAGTTTAGCAGTGCTGGAATACAGAACATTGTTGGTAGATGCCGATCCGCAAGCAAACAGCACCACCGGTGTTGGTTTTGATCTGCACAATATAACAAAGAGTTTGTATGACTGCATGGTGAATGAAGCCAATGCAAAAGATGTATTGTTGAAAACGGCCATTCCAAATCTGGATCTGATTCCATCGCATATAGATCTTGTTGGTGCGGAAATTGAAATGATCAACTATCCAAACCGTGAAGGTGTTTTAAAAAAGATATTAGAGCCTTTAAAAGATGAGTATGATTTTATTGTGATCGACTGCTCTCCTTCTTTGGGGCTAATAACTGTAAACGCATTAGTTGCTGCAGATAGTGTTGCAGTGCCGGTTCAAACCGAGTTCTTTGCATTGGAAGGTTTAGGGAAATTATTGAATACAATTAAAATTGTTCAAAACAGATTGAATCCCGACCTAGCGATTGAAGGTATTTTAATGACGATGTATGATGGCCGTCTTCGTCTATGCAATCAGGTAGTAGCCGAGGTAAGAAGGCATTTTGATGATATGGTATTCAGCAGCATCATTCATCGTAACACCAGACTGAGCGAAGCTCCCAGCTTTGGCAAGCCTGTAATATTATACGATGCAGATAGTAAAGGAGCTGTAAACTATCTGAACTTAGCAAAAGAGATTTTACAAAAAAATAACCTGACAAAGATTAATCAGGAAGATAAAATATTAGAATAGTTATTAGCTACAGGCCCCAAGGGACAAGTCAATTAACTTCATGCTTCTCCCTTGTATCTTGTAGCTTGAAGCTCAATACAAAAACATGACACAACCCAACAAGAAAGATGCTCTCGGAAAAGGCATCCGTAGTTTATTACAGAATATTGATTCAGACTTAAAGTCAACTGCAGGATCTTTGAAAACAGAAGTAGTCGAAAAAACAACTTCAGTTAACAGGATTCCGTTAAGTGAAATTGAAGTAAATCCCAAACAGCCACGTAGAGATTTTGACGAGACTGCATTGAGTGAATTAGCAGCATCGCTTAAAATACACGATATCATTCAGCCATTAACCGTAAGTAAAATGGCGAATGGCAAATACAGATTGATTGCCGGCGAACGTCGTTTCAGGGCCTCTAAAATTGCAGGGTTAAAAGATGTACCCGTTTACGTTAGACAAGCTAATGATTCGGAATTATTAGAATTAGCATTGCTTGAAAATTTACAAAGAGAAAATTTAAATGCCATTGAGATTGGCTTAAGTTATAAACGCTTGATGGATGAATTGGATTACACTCAGGAGCAGGTAGCAGAACGCATGGGTAAAGAACGCAGCACTGTAACAAATTACATTCGCTTACTTAAATTACCTCCGGATATTCAGATTGCTGTACGTACCGGCGTTATCAGTATGGGACATGCAAGAGCTTTGATCAGTATTGACTTAGTTGATAAACAATTGTTTGCTTTTTCTGAAATAAAGAACAAAGGCTTATCCGTTCGTCAGACTGAAGAACTGGTAAGAAAAATGTACACCGGTACTGCACCTGTTAAAAATTCTGCAAAAGCAGCATTAGCCCCGGCTTTTAAAAAAATAGAAGATAATATTGCATCTCAGTACAACACAAAAGTGAAACTGGTTCACAACAAAAAAGGATACGGCTCCGTAACTTTTGAATATTATTCAATTGAAGAGTTAAATGCTTTGTTAGATAAACTGAATATCAAGGTAAGTTGATGCAAAGAATATTGCTTATATTTTTTTTACTAACTGTTATTTACAGTAAAGGATACTGTTTGCAAATAACCGACACGATCGTTATCCCTAAATTGAAAACGGTCGATACCGCTAAAAATAAATTCAAACCTCGTACTGCTACAATACGTTCTGCCATTCTTCCAGGTTGGGGACAGATCTACAATAAAAAATATTGGAAACTTCCTTTGGTTTATGGTGCGTTGGGAACCACTGCAGGCATCTTTGTTTATAATGTAAAAAATTACAAAAGGCTTAAACAAGGCTATATTTATAAGCTTGCCGGACAAGATTCGCTCATCTATTTTAAATTTAGAAACCTGTCTGCAGGCTCATTGAAAACCTATCGAAACATTTTCAGGCAAAACGTAGATTACTCAGCATTGTTTTTCATCGTTTTCTGGGGATTAAATGTGGTAGATGCCACTGTAGATGCACATTTAAAATCCTTTGATGTTAGTGATGACCTGAGCTTACACATCAAAGCAGGATACAGTCCGCAATCAAATACTTCGGGTGTAAGCCTTGTTTTGAATATCGGAAAATAAAATATTCTACCTTTGCACCCTATCAAACTTTAAACGTATTAATCATTCAGCATGAACATCGCACTGATCGGCTACGGCAAAATGGGTAAAGCTATTGAAGAAATTGCATTGCAAAGAGGGCATACCGTTCCATTAAAACTTGATATTGATAATGCCACTGAATTCACAAAAGAGAATTTAGACAAGTGTGATGTTGCAATTGAATTTACCAGTCCACACAGCGCAGTTGAAAATATTTTAAAGTGTATAGATGCAGGTATTCCTTTAGTATGTGGCAGCACAGGTTGGTTGGAAAGATGGGATGAAGTAAAGAAAGCTTGTGAATCAAAAAACGGCGCTTTTTTATATGCAAGCAATTATAGTGTTGGAGTAAATATTTTCTTTGAAGTAAATAAAAAATTAGCGGCTTTAATGAATCAACATGCTGACTATGATGTAAGCATGGTTGAAATACATCATACACAAAAGAAAGATGCACCAAGTGGCACTGCCATTACATTGGCAGAACAAATCCTTGAAAATATCGGAAGAAAAAATAACTGGGTGAATACAACAACGGTTAAACCATCCGAGCTTTCTATCATAAGCGAAAGAATAGACCCTGCTCCGGGCACCCACATCATCAAATACTCATCCCCTATTGATGATATTGAAATTACGCATACTGCCCACAATCGTACTGGGTTTGCTACGGGTGCGGTATTGGCAGCTGAATTCCTGAAAGGTAAAAAAGGGATTTTCAGTATGAAAGAAGTCTTAGGTTTTTAACAAATACCTCCTTCTAAAATTAACGGACTTTTAAATTTTGCTTGCATTATCTTTGTAAGGCATGTATTTCAATTACTTAGCTTAAACTGGCTTGTAATAACTGCCTCATAACCTTACTCAACAAAATGAAGAACGGAAAAATATCATTAGCTATTGTTGATGACCATCAGATAGTTATTGACGGACTCAAATCTTTACTGAACGGACATGATACATTTAAGGTGGTAGCAGAATGTACACAACCAACCGATATACTGCAAATACTTCCAACTAAACATGTTGATATTCTACTTACTGATATAATGATGCCCGTTATGAATGGTGCAGAATTGGCAAAAGAAGTAAGAACGAAATTCCCTGATATTAAAATTCTTGCGTTATCAATGAGCGGACAAGGCGATCTGGTGAATCAAATGATTGATGAGGCAAATATCTCCGGTTATGTTTTAAAAAACATCGGTAAACAGGAATTCATTGCTGCGCTGACAAAAATATCTAACGGTGGTATTTATTTCAGTCAGGATGTATTAACAGAAATGACAAAAGCTTCTGAAATTGAAAAAGAAAATGAAGCAACCAATTTAACTGCCCGTGAAATCGAGATCATTCAGCTCATAGAAAAAGAATACAGCAACAAAAAAATTGCCGATACCCTTTTCCTCAGTGAACGTACTGTTGAAACGCATAGAAAGAATATCTTTCGCAAGACAAAAACCTCCAGTGTGATTGGGCTGATCAAGTATGCGTATGAGCATAAGTTGATTTAATGCTTTACCAACAACTAAGCCCTTTATTGCTTGATTCCACAAATTTTTCCAAAGTATTTTCAACGTATAAAACCAGTGGAGCTATTTCTCTTTGAATTTTATCTGGTCCCGTAACTAATATCTTATCAAAAACTATTTTATCATTTTTTTGGAGAGCTAGAAAAGCCGCATGGAGCTCATCACTTATTTTATTTGAAATATTCAAATAAGTCTTAGTTAGAGACGAATCATTACTAATTGTTACACGAAAACTATCGACTTTGAAATTGCCTAGAAAATCAAAATTTTCCAATTCAGCCCTTACAAATTTTTGCTCTTTTATGTGATTGGTTGTTATTTTATCTCTACATGGTCCGTAATACCCAATCTTAAAAATAGGGTCTGGGACCATCTTAACTCGATATTCCCATGTGTCCAATTCCTTAAGTTTGTTACCGGTTCGTTTATATATAATTATTGCAGATTTTCCGGGTTCTGTTACTCTAATTATAAAGTTACACCCTTTACGAGTCAGTCTCCCGTTAGTTGCTTTAACTACAAGTTGAGCACAAGAACAATTTTCAGCGGCAACAGTAAGCGGATTTTCCACACCAATATAAAAGACGTTCATCTTTTCCAGTGCTACTGCTGTACGTTGAGCATACAATGAAAAGTTTGTACAAAATATAAATAATAGAATAAAATACTTTTTCAATGATTGCATATCAGACAATTATTTTAGAGTAAAATACTCAAATAAAATATACGAATACGTTAAAAAAATATCCGAAGTCTGAAAACTTCGGATACTAAATAAAAAATTATTCCAATCTATTTGATCAGAACCAACTGCTTCGTCTGTACCTGTCCATCATCACTGATCACACTTACCATATACATTCCTTTTGCCCAAATCGTTGCATCTATTTTATATATTGAAGCAACCGTACTATATGAATATTTCAATATTCCCCTACTATCAAAAACCTTAATGGTCTTATGTCTTGTATCATTGGTAGCAATAGTAAATAAACCATTCTTAACCGGATTGGGATATAACCTTACTGCAGTATTATCAATAATTCTTATTGCTCTGATCGCTGTTAAATAGGATGCACCTGTTTTCTCTATTACTCTCACCCGATAATAATACATTCCGGCAATAAGATATTTATCAGCATATGAATAATTATTCCTTCCGGTAATATTTGAGATTTTATTTACTGAAGTAAAATAAACACCATCAGTTGAACGAAGAATTTCATATCGATCAATACCAATCGTTTCTGTCATTTGCCAGCTTACCATTGCATCCGTATTTTGTTTATTGACGACAAAAGATGAAATTTTTACCGGTATGGTTGACAAACAGTCTATCACAAATATGCTGTACACATCGGATGAATCAGAACATCCATTAAATGTAACAACCATACTGATATTATGATTACCTAACAACGGAACCAATACTGAAACAGGTAAGAACGGACCAGAATATATATAGTTGCCGTTATCATACCAATCGATTGTATAAATACCGTAGGTAAGATTGCTCGTTAATGGCAACGGAGGCACAATATTACTTGTGTCGCAAAGTGTATCGCAACCAACAGGGAATAAAATTGCCGTCGGACTACGCTTAATACCCACTGCAGTGGAAGTACCGATGCATCCATTTACAGGATTGGTAACCGTTACAAAATAATTACCCGATTGGCCTGTACTCATTGATTGACCATACACACCATTATTCCAGTAATAAACATAATTAGGATTTGGAGGTAAACCCATAGCTGTGAAAGTATAAACACTGCCCGAACAGAAAGGTCCTCCGGAAGGTGGTGTAACAATCACCTGCGGAGATAACCCTACAATAACACAGAAAGTATCTGTTACAGAACAGCCACCATTTATACTTGTATCCGTAACTGTTAGTGAATAACTATAGGTACCTAAAGCATTTTGAGTTGTGTTTAAATAATAGTTTGTTTCAGCAGGAATAGGTACCCCTCCCAGATACCACTGATACGCATAATTCGATAATACCGGATCATTGTATAAAAATATACTCGCCGGATTGGTGCCATCCCAGCAAGCAATGGATTGCCCTTGTATATTTGCTATTGGCAACGGACGATAAAACACCTGACATATAGGTGAGGTAATATTACATCCACCATTATTACTGGTTACAACAACCCAATACTGGCCAATAGCACCTGTTGCATAGGTATTAGAATTAGCACCACTAATAGGATTCCCATTGTGATACCATTGATAAGTTTGGAAACCGGCTGTAACTGTCAGCATAGCAGTGCTACCCGGACAAATGAATGTATCCGGTGTAATATTCACAGGCGGCGGAGCTATAACTGTTATCGGATGCGTAGCAACATCGGTGCATCCATGGCTATCCGTAACCGTTAGTGTTATTGTGTAATTGGTTGTCCCGGGTGTTGGATAGGAATGATTGGTATTTGCAATGAAAGACGTTGCATTATCTCCAAAATTCCAGGCGTATTGATATAGTGGCCCCGTAGGCGTTGCGCTGAATGGTGCATCCGTGCCTGCACAAACCGTTGTTGGCCCGTTGATCGCTGCATTAACAAGATAAATTGTAACCGGTTTTGAAATGGTAGACGAACAGCCATTTTTAGAAATTGTCAGCGTGACAGTATAGGTTCCCCCCGCCGTATAGGTAATTGTTGGGTTTGCAACTGTATTCGATGGACTGAAGGTTGCCGGCCCGGTTGAACTCCAGAAATAATTGTATGGACTATAAGCCGGCATTGCCGTCGACATGTCGGTTAGTTTGACTGCACCACAGGTTATGAGTGTATCAAAATCGGCTTCCATCGGTACATCAATCGTTCGGCAATAATTTTCGGCGCAGGTATCTCCTGTTCCGGTAATTACATATGTATAAACACACACAGTATATTGACCTGCATATTTGTATTTATGATCAACACTATCTGAAACTGTAACAGCACTTGCACCATCACCAAAACACCAGTGATAAGGGAATTGAGGATTTGGCACCGGTGTAATACTGGCTTTGAAATGCATTGTATCGCAACCTGTTTCAACAAAATTCATTGCATAACTGTTATCGCAACAGATCGTATCAATTTTTACATAGCCCAATGTGTCTTTACAACCACTTGCAATATTGGTAGTAACAACCCAATACAAACCAATAGCTGTAGCCGTATATGAAGAACTATTAGCACCAACAGGATTACTGTAAGTGTTCATATACCATTGGAAATTGCATGGACCTCCGGGAGTAGCAACATTAATTGCCGAACTAATTGCCGAACCACTGCAATATTTTATAGAAGTAGTATCAGGTGGCAGGTAATCGAAAATACCAGTGCCACATGGTAATACCAGATATGGTTTCTGATCAGGAGGTATAGTAATTGTTGCTCTCGATGGACAAGCCCCCGGCGATTGGTATACATACACCATGTATGTACCAGCCTGATTGATATTGATCGATTGTGTATTGGTACTCGGCAATGGATTATCATTCAAATACCATTGATAAGATACTCCACTGAGTGTAGAAGTTAAATTGATACCAGAACATAAAAATCCGGAAGGCGCAATACTTGTCGGCGGAGGCTCAGAAACGGTTACAAAGAATGTATCCGTACCACCACAGGTAGTTACTACTACTGTGTCAAACGTAATAGGGTTGAATATTGAACCATGCCATTGTATCTGAACCGAATTCGTTCCTTGTCCGCTTGTGATAGTACCTGAATTGACCGGTAAAACACTCCAGATATAACTACCGCTAGGCAAAGTATTATTTGCTGCATAAGTAAAATTCTGATCCACACAAGCATTAGCCGTTCCCGTTAGTATTACCGGAGGTGGCACTAAAGTCACCGTTAAAGTAGCAACACTTGAAGGACATCCTTTTACCATTTGATACACACTTACCGTATGTGGCCCTGTGCCATTCCATTTTACAACAACCGAATCTTTGTGTGCTCCCATTTCAGAAAGAATCGTATCTCCCGGAGTAACTGACCAATAAAACTGCCCTACTCCGGGCATATTTGTACCAACACTGTATACATAACTACCTCCAGGACAGATCACTTGTTGACCACTTATAATTCCGATCGCAGGCGTATCGTTTATCACTACATTAAAGGAAGATGAAGCTGTACAATAATTTGCAGCTATTACTGGTGTTGCAAACACAACATAATTACCGGCTACATTCCATGTTGGAGTAATAAGCGGTGTGTTTAGAAAAGGGCCGGGTGGCGTAAAGCCCGTATTGGGAGTAATTGAAAAATCTGCTGCACCACCATCTGTTACAAAATAACTACCTGTATTACCAACACATAATGGCGAAGAGCCATTTATTAAAAATTTAGGCCGGATATTAACGATCAATATTGAAGTATCGCCACAACCGGTATAGGGGTTGTTATAAATACAAGTAATGGTATCTGCACTACCCGGTGTTCCTACCCATTGCACATTAAATTCTACACTATTTGAATCTACTCCTAATATAGCTCCTCCACTCGTTACACTCCAACTGTAAAATGTACCCGGTAAAACAGGTAATGAATAAGTTTGCGATGAGTTCTGACAAACAACGGTATTCCCTGAAATAGGAATATTATTGTATAAAACAGGGACATTTAGCGTACCCACACTACTGCATTGTCCGGCACAAGTACCCGTACTAACGGTAACAGATGTAGGATAATTGGCAGGAGGATTATTCCATTGTATTAGCACACATTGCTGATTAGATGGTCCAACAATAGTACCGCCGTTTACTGTCCAGTTAAAAGGCGGACAGGTTGAGTTTACACAATAACTTGCTGTATCATTCGGACAAAGCATTTTTGAACAACTAGATATTATCTCTGGTGATGTCCCCGGATCAACAGTAATCACTACCATCATTGTATCGGAACAACCACATTTTTCTCCGTTAAAAACATTAGATATAGTAAGCAGTACATTGTAAGTACCCGGCGTTGCATATTGATGCGTTGGATTGGTAGCAGTAGAAGAATTACCATCGCCAAAATCCCAGTAATATGTATTAGCTCCGGATGATGTGTTATTGAACTGTAGGATCGTACTGGAACAAATATTTGTATTCGGGCTAAAATTGAATGCTGCAGTTGGAGGAGTTAACAAACAAAAATTTTCTGTGAGCGTATCTACACAGGTCCCTGCTCCATTAGCAACTATAACCTGTAGAGATCCCGTACTGCCATTGCCCCAAGTAACTGTTATGGGATTACCTGAAAAACCGGTGGGTGTTCCTCCTGCTACTGTCCAGGTATATGTAAACCCTGGAAGATTAGGGAAGACAGTATAATTTGCCGAACTGTTTTTACATGCATAGTGCCCTTCTGCAGGTCCACCATTTGATCCTCCCTGACACCTTTCATCACTTTTACAGGCGAAAACATGGGCATCATCTCTTAAAGTAAATTGCGGACAGCATCCTTGCGACCTTGCATTAAATGTTTGAAGAATACTAAAAAGTAAAATGAGGCAGGATAAAATTTTTCTCATAAATACAGGTTAAGTTTTGGCAAAGCAAGATGGCTTCGTTATGAAAATAACAAACGGTATTCAGAAATGCAATTAAATCAACGGGAATTATATTAAGATTGTTTGCACAATAAAAAAAATGCAGAAAAGATGCTTGAAAGCATCAAATAAGAAAAGTAAGCATCCCTATATTGTAAAATCTAAATCTATATGATTCTTAAAAATAGTATTCCGGAATTAGATATGATATTCGTCTAATACTTTTCGGATCTCCTCCTTCCAAATTAAATAAGCTTTAGATGTTAAATGAATGCCATCTCCTTGTGCATACTCATGTTTTAATTGTTGATTTTGTGATAAGTGAGGATTCAAATTGATCACTTTAACATTAGCGGCTTTTGCAAATTGTAAGATCCTTTCATTTAAGGCCGAAACTTTTGAGTTATATACTTTATGATTCGGTTCGTCACTAGAAACATAAATAACAGTGTGTAATACCGGAATGATATTACGCTCCTTCAACTTGTCTACAATTGCAGCCAAATGCTTCAGGGTAGAATCCGGATTGATCTGATTCATTATATCATTGATCCCTCCTTCAATAAAACAAATTTTCGGTTTTGCTTTATAAACAAATGGAAGACGCACAATTAGTCCTTGTGTAATATCAGTACCTGCACCTCTGTTAGCAACATCTTGTCTTTCCAACAGTTCATTCCAAAACATACGGTAAACTAAAGAATTACCAAACATTACAATATTCGACTGGCCTTGATACAATGTGGTGCAGTAATCCATCTGTTCCATAAACTGCGATTTTCTGAGATAAGTAGTTGTATCATTTCTATAAGTAATAAACTGACGGATCTTTGTCCAGTAACTACCATTATAAAACAATGTAAAAAAACCAATGAGTGTGATAATGTTTGTAATAATTAAAAGAGTAAATCTTCTGTTTTTCATCTAAAATCATTTTGTTAAAAATAAAGACATTAAAAACAAATAGATACGGTAATAAGATTTAGTTATCCTCACTTTAATAAGACTTGTCTTTACTTTTTTGAAAAGAATTACAAGATCTTGAGTTGTAGTCAAAGAGATCATATTATTCAAAAAAACATAGTACTGACAAACTATGCGTCAATAAAAGTTCAATAAAGAAATACTGTACAAGGGTGCGACGCCAATGAAGATGAATAAAGAACTACTGCCGGTATCAAAATAAAAATCCCCGCTATGCAAAGCATGGCGGGGATTTAAACAAGGCAGACATCATTAATGAATTACAAAAGGATTGTTATCCCAGTAATCATCTTTGTGCAACCCTAAAATTTGTTTCAGGTAACAATACCAATGTTGTAATCTTTTTTTCATAAGTCATACATTTTAATTGTTAGAGAAAAATTTTATTGAAAAGTCCCTCAAGCTTTCGCAGAAGGGACTTTTATTATCAATTATAAATTATCAGCTATCAATTAGTAGCCCATACCACCCATATCAGGTGCACCATGAGGCATTGGAGCTTCGTCTTTAGGTTTGTCGGCAATTACACATTCTGTGGTTAACAACATACCTGCAATGCTTGCTGCATTTTCCAAAGCAACACGGCTCACTTTAGTTGGATCGATAACACCCGCTTTGAACAGGTTTTCGTACACTTCAGTTCTTGCATTGAAACCGAAATCTCCTTTACCTTCTCTGATCTTTTGTACAACGATAGAGCCATCGATACCAGCGTTAGATGTAAGTGTACGGATCGGTGCTTCTAAAGCACGACGAACAATCTGCATACCTGTTTGCTCATCTGCAATTTGGCCTTTTACTTTTGGTTCAAGACTTTCAACTGCACGGATGTAAGCAACACCACCACCGGGAACAATTCCTTCTTCAACAGCAGCTCTTGTTGCATGTAAAGCATCGTCTACTCTGTCTTTCTTTTCTTTCATTTCAACTTCGGTAGCAGCACCCACATAAAGAACCGCAACACCACCGGCTAATTTAGCAAGGCGTTCCTGTAATTTTTCTTTGTCGTAATCTGAAGTTGTATTTTCTACTTGTGCTTTGATTTGATTTACACGAGCAAGAATATCTTTCTTAGCTCCTTTACCACCAACGATGGTTGTGTTGTCTTTATCAATTGTAACTGAAGCCGCTTGACCCAAAGAAGTCAAATCAGCACCTTCTAATTTATGTCCTAATTCTTCGCTGATAACAGTACCTGCAGTTAGGATAGCAATATCTGTTAACATTTCTTTTCTTCTGTCACCAAAGCCAGGAGCTTTTACAGCAGCTACTTTAATAGTACCACGTAATTTGTTCACCACTAATGTTGCCAATGCTTCTCCTTCCAGATCTTCCGCAATAATTAATAACGGACGACCACTTTGTGCAACTTTCTCCAAAATATGAAGAATGTCTTTCATTGCAGATATCTTTTTATCATAAATTAAGATATAAGGATTTTGCAATTCTGTTTGCATTTTTTCGCTGTTGGTTACAAAGTATGGAGATACATATCCACGGTCGAATTGCATACCTTCAACAATATCAACAGTTGTATCCGTTCCTTTTGCTTCTTCAACAGTGATCACACCTTCTTTACCAACTTTTGCAAAAGCCTCAGCAATTAATTTACCGATGGTTTCGTCGTTGTTAGCAGAGATCGTTGCTACTTGTTGAATTTTTTTACTGTCGTTACCTACAGTTTGTGATTGAGATTTTAAATGCTCAACAACAATAGAAACCGCTTTATCAATACCACGTTTCAAATCCATTGGATTTGCACCTGCAGCAACCATTTTCAAACCTTCGCCGATAATTGCTTGTGCTAAAACAGTTGCAGTTGTTGTACCATCACCTGCAATGTCTGCAGTTTTTGATGCAACTTCTTTCACCATTTGAGCTCCCATGTTTTCAATAGGATCTTCCAAGTCAATTTCTTTCGCTACAGTTACACCATCTTTAGTAACTGATGGAGAACCGAATTTTTTTTCTATTACTACATTACGACCTTTTGGTCCAAGTGTTACTTTAACTGCATTCGCTAAAGTATCAACGCCCTTTTTCATTTTGTTACGGGCTTCGATATCGAAGTATATTAATTTTGCCATTGTATTTAATTTGATGATTTGGAAATTTGGTGATTTGGAAATTTCGGAGCTTGCTAATTTAAAGACCTGATTACTATTAAAACATTATCAAATCTTCAAATCTTCAAATCTCCAAATTGATTAAACGATTGCAAGAATATCACTCTCTCTCATGATCAGGTATTCCAACCCTTCGATCGTGATCTCTGTGCCAGCGTATTTACCATATAAAACTGTATCGCCAGCTTTTACGGTTACAGGTTCATCTTTTTTACCGGGACCTGCAGCTACTACAGTACCACGTTGTGGTTTTTCTTTTGCAGTATCAGGAATAATGATTCCGCCGGCAGACTTTTCTTCTGCGGCAGCAGCTTTAACAATCACCCTGTCGTGTAGAGGGGTAATGCTTAACTTCTTCGCCATAATTGTATTAGTTTTTGATTGTTTTTAATTAAGCCGGTTTTACCGGGCAGCGAAGGTAATCCAATTTTGTACCAAACGTTTAAAAAGAATGTTTGGCAGACTTCTTTACCCAAACTGTCATTTTACAGATTTTTTTGGGTGTCAAAACTTCATAAATAGTTGCATTTAACGGAATTGTATGTATTTTTCGGAGAAATGGAATCTTACTCTTACAATAAAACTTAGTACAATGAAAAAAGGGATTTTATCTATTATTGCTTTTCTACTCCTTGGTTCAGCCATTTTTGCTCAAAAAGCCCCGTTAGTACTTTATGTAAACAGTAAGTATGGGAATTGCACGACCATGCCGTATGGCTATTGTTTTCAGATCAAAGATGCCAAGAGCAGGATGTATAAGAACTGGCAAAACTATGCTGGACAAATAAGAGGGCTCGAATATGAGGAAGGTTATCTCTATACCATTACAGTAAAGAAGATCATGCATGAATTTCCTCCGTTTGAGGGTATTAATTACTACTATAAACTGATAAAAGTGCTAAGCAAAAAACCGGTGAAGGTAAAGCCGGTAAAGACAGATATCAATGACAAAAAATATACACTTTATTATTATTTGGATTCCGATACTTTAAAATGGATCGGCGATAATAAAAAAAGTCATATCAGATTTGATATTAAAGCTAAAAGAATTTACGGTAACGACGGATGCAACAGCTATTTTGGAAGCATCAAATCAATAGATGACAAAAAAATTCAGTTCGGTGTGATCGGTGGAACCCTAATGGCTTGTCCTGACATACTAAACAACAGTGATAATAAAATAAGATCCCTTCTTGAAGAAGTTGATGGATATACTGTTAGCAATAAAGGCAAGGATATTGACCTATTGAAGGGATCGACAGTGGTGTTAAGATATTCGCAAGACGATATTGTATTGGTAGTGCCCGATAGGCAAATTTAAGATTCCGCATATAGAAACATAGCAATAAGCACAATTTACTTAGCTTTGCACCCTTAATCAAGTTCTTAACAGATGATCAGCAGAAGAAATATCAGGGTAAAAGTGATGCAAAGCCTGTATACATTGGATAGTATCAGCAATGATATACAAAGCGGCGATGCAATTAAGCTTTTAAACAAACAAATAGAACAAAGCAGACAACTGTTCATTTATCTTACTTATTTTTTAACTGAAGTGGCTCGTTATGCTGAGGCAGATGCTCTTAAAAAGGCATCTAAACACTTGCCTTCAGAAAAAGACCTCAACATCAATACTAAAATTGCCGGTAATGAATTACTCTGGAAAATTTTAGAAACTCCCAGCTACAAAACTGCAGTAAACTACTTTAAACCGGAGCAGAGTATAGACGGCGAATTGTTGAAAAAAACTTATCAGGCTTTAACCGCTTCCGAAGAATATAAAGAATACATAAGCATTCCTGCAAGAGATAAAAAAAGCGAGAAAGATATCCTGCAATTTATCTTCACTAACCTCATGTTACCGAATGAAGATTTCATTCATAACGTAGAAGAACAATTTATCAATTGGGATGATGATGCAGAAATGATGAATGTACTGATGTTGAATTTTCTGCAAAAACCACAGTCATATAATTTTGATGAGTTTGTAAGTACAGAAAAAATGGACTTTGGTAAATCATTATTGCTTACTACTATTGATAAGAAGCCGGTGAGCATGGAATTACTAAAACCAAAATTGAAGAACTGGGATGCAGAGAGGATCGCTACATTGGATCTGATCATTATTCAAATGGGTATTTGCGAATTTCTGTTTTTCGAAACCATTCCTACAAAAGTTACCATCAACGAATATATTGACCTGGCAAAAGATTACAGTACGCCACAAAGCGGACAATTTATCAACGGCATTTTAGACAATATACATAAAGAACTATCTGCCGCAGGCAAAATTGATAAGAAAACTTTTAAGAACAGCAAATTGTAATGAGAATGAAAAAAGGAATTGTTTTTCTATTATTACTTACGGCAATTTTTTCGTGTAATATCAGAAGAAAGGATAAGATCTCAGATGAACAAGCTACTGCAATAGAAAAGGCCTCAAAAGACACAACAACAGTGCAGCTAATTGATAGCGTTTTTGATTTCGGAACAATCACCGAGGGTGAAAAAGTTTCTTTTAGTTTCAGATTTAAAAACACGGGAACAAAGGCACTGGTGATCGAAAAAACTTCAGCTAGTTGCGGATGTACAGTTCCCGAAAAGCCTGAGAAACCTATTCTTCCGGGTGAAATTGGATTTATTAAAGCTGTATTCACACCCAGCTCGGCAGGACATAATGAAAAAACTATTGATGTAACAGCTAATACCAAACCGGATTTTCCTACATTGATATTGACCGGAGAAGTGGCAGGAAAGAAAGAATAAGAAATAAGAAAGTTGAACAACTCAAAAACGCTAACATTTTAAAACCCTAATTCTTCTTAACCTCTAAACCAATTAAAATAACAATTAAACAATAAATAAACATGCAACTTTTAAACATTTTTTTGATGGCTGATCCACAAGGGAAAAGCAGCAGTAGTTTTTCTTTGATCTTTATGGGATTGATGATTCTTGTATTTTGGTTATTCATGATCCGTCCACAAGCTAAAAAAGCAAAGCAGCAAAAAACCTTTATTAACGATTTGAAGAAAGGAGATAAAGTGGTTACCATTGCAGGTATACATGGCACTATCAATAAGATCAATGAAGATGGCACTTTACAATTAGAAGTAAGTCCCGGCAGCTATATCAAAATTGAAAAAAGCACTATTAGTTTAGAATGGTCGGCCGCAGTGAATAAAGTAACTGAAACGAAATAGATTTTTTTACGATTTGGGATGTACGATTTTACTGAATATAGGCACTCTACTATTAATTGAAGAGATTACAAATTAAAAGAAATCATACATCCCAAATCGTACATCATAAAAGTATTACAATGCTAAGAGTGGGCCTCACAGGTGGTATTGGCAGCGGTAAGAGTACCGTAGCCAAAATATTTGAAACCCTTGGTGTACCTGTATATTATGCAGATGATGCAGGCAAGCGACTGATGAATAAAGACGAAGTCCTTAAGCAACAGATAAAAGATAAATTCGGCAATGAAAGTTATAGCAATGGCCAACTGAACAGAAAACATCTTGCTTCCATTGTTTTCAATGACCCCGAAAAGCTAACACTATTAAATTCATTAGTGCATCCTGTAACCATTGCAGATGCAGAAAAATGGATGCAGCAGCAAAAAACTCCTTATGCATTAAAAGAAGCAGCCATTATATTCGAAAGTGGCTCCCAGGTTCATTTAGATAAAGTGATTGGTATTTACACCCCTACTCCATTACGTATTCAACGTGTCATGCAAAGAGACAACATCTCTGCCGATGAAGTAAAAGCAAGAATGAACAAGCAGATAGACGAAGAAATAAAAATGCGTTTATGCGATTACGTTATCAATAATAACGAACAGGAACTATTGATACCACAGGTCTTAAAATTACATCAAGAGCTTTCTCAATTAGCAATTTCTACCAAATAAAAAACCGCAACACACTAATGTTGCGGCCTATATAAATTTTACTATTTGATTAGTTCAATGTAGCTAAAGCTTTTTTCATCCTTTCAATTGCCTCAACTAATTTTTCATCGGCAGCAGCCGTGCTGATACGGATACAATTTGGCGCTCCAAATGCATTACCTGTAACCAATGCAATATGTGCGGTTTCAAGCAACCACAAACACAATTCATCTGCATTCTTAATAGTTACTTTACCATCTGTTTTACCAAAGTAAGAACTTACATCAGGAAACGCATAAAATGCTCCATCCGGTACACGTACTTTAAAGCCGGGAACTTCTTTCAATTTAGCGATCACAAGATCTCTTCTACGTTTGTAAGCCTCCAACATCATTTTTGGCGCATCCATATTCGTGAAGGCAACTGCAGCAGCTTTTTGAGCAATACTGTTGGTACCGCTGGTTACTTGTCCCTGTAATTTATCTACTGCATCAGCAATCCATTTTGCAGCGGCGATAAAACCAACTCTCCAACCTGTCATTGCAAAACCTTTACTGAATCCATTTACAGTAATTACTCTGTCATGTATTTCAGGAATACTACCGATGCTGAAATGCCCTTCCGGAGTGAAATTGATGTATTCATAAATTTCATCTGCCAATACAAAAATATTCGGATGCTTTGCAACGATAGCCGCAATAGCTCTTAATTCTTTTTCGCTGTACACCGAACCTGTTGGGTTATTTGGTGAAGCATACATAATGATCTTTGTTTTTGGTGTAATTGCTGCTTCAATTTGTTCAGGGGTTACTTTGAAATCATTTTCAAAGCTACCATCAAGGATCACACTTTTACCTTCAGCCAGTTTTACCATTTCAGCATAGCTAACCCAGTATGGTCCGAGGATGATCACTTCTTCATCTTTCTTCACAAGCACTTCAATAATATTCGCTAATGAATGCTTAGCTCCTGTAGATACTACTATATTTTCTGCCTTCCAGTTAAGGCCGTTCTCTCTATTCAATTTTTCAGCAATGGCTGAACGCAATTCAGGAATACCTGATACCGGCGTATATGCATGAAAGCCATCATCAATTGCCTTCTTGGCTGCATCGCAAATATGAGGAGGCGTTTTAAAGTCCGGCTCTCCTACACTAAGGTTAATTACATTGTGCCCCTGAGCAGCTATCTCACGGCTTTTTTTACTCATGGCAAGAGTCGCACTTTCTTCCAGTGCATTGATTCTGTCGGCTAATAAATGATTGTTAGACACGTTGTTTTGTTTTAAAATGGATGAATTTCGGAGTGCAAAGGTACTTAAGAATTGCTAATAATTAATGGAAAAATATAGGTTTGTGAATGCCTTTACCTGAGGATGGTTATACTACCGGAATATGCTTCAGTTAAACCTCCGGTACCAATAATGTAAAAATAAACCCCCACAGGAAGCGGCTTACCGTTTAGGGTACCGTCCCATGGCACGTAATTGCCAACGCTTTTGTACAACATCTGCCCGTATCTATTAAAAATTTCAACGGTTGCTTTAGGATAAGTATTAAGATTCTCTATTACCCATTTATCATTCACGCCATCATTATTAGGGCTAAATACATTGGGTATGATGATGGGCTTTAAAACTTTTATAAATACTGTATCCGTTGCACTGCAACCACCTCTTGAAGTTGCTTTAAGAACATATTGAATATCTTTCAAAATATTTACAGCCGTGGGTTCCGCAACGGTAGTGCTATTCAAATAAATTGATGGCGACCATTCGTAGCTTAAATCACTACTTTCTCCTGTGATCAATAATTGTCTCGATTCACCTTCAAATAAATATTTATCCGGCCCTGCATTGATGGCAGGCAATGGACTTACCGAAATTGTTTGAACCGTATCATCTTTACATCCTCCGGTATTCGTTACCGATAGTTTGACATTATAACTACCCTGTTTATTATAGGTAAGTTGAATCGGATCTAAGATATTGGTTTGTTCCAAATCTGTTCCATCGCCAAAAGTCCAGCTCATTTCATCCAAGCTCCCATCAACTGCATTACTCCTATTCATCAACACCACATTATCATTCACACAAACCGTATTATCACTGATAGAAAAATCAGCGATCGGGCTTCTTAAAAATTTATTATAAGCAACTGTTTTTGTTGCAACGCAACCTTTATCGGATGCAGCAGTAAGCGCTATATTGTAAGTTGCGGCTGTAGAAAATATGTGTAGTGGTGAAATAGCAGCGGATGTATTACTGCTACCACTTGCAGCATCACCAAAATTCCATTCATACAAATTGATAGTTCCTTCACTAATGGATGATGTATTGGTAAACTGGACACTTGTATTTGGCAAGCAAGTAGATGATGAAGTAAAATCTACCAAAGGTAAAACGCCTACCGCTACAGTATAATTAACAGGCTTCGAAATACAACTATTACCACCGGTTGCGGTTACAGTATAAACACCTTCTATCTGCTTACTTACATTTTGTATAAATACGTTCCTCGAGTTTGCTGTAAATCCGTTCGGACCAGTCCAGCTAAAACTTGCTCCTGCAATATCAGGCACTGATATAGATAAGGCTCCATTGCCACATAGCGGACTATTCCCCGTAGCGGCACCCACAACCGGAGCAGGTTTTATCAGCACCGTTGTTGAACCAGGGGCTGAAACACAGGTACCTACTGTGGCTACAACTATATATTGTCCTTCATTTGCAATTGTTGCATCATTGATAACAGGATTTTGAACATTGCTTGTAAAGCCATTCGGGCCCGTCCATTTAAATGTTGCTCCGGGAATATTTGGTGTGGTTAGATTGATCGCTGTTCCTTCGCAAACCGGACCATTATTATTAACAGATGCAATAACAGGTATTTCATTCACAACTACAGTTACTGTTTTTGGTAAAGAAGGGCAATTGTTTGCAGTGGCTGTAACCGTATATACTCCCGAATGAATAACATCACTGTTAGGAATAGACGCATTTTGCTGATTGCTTGTAAATCCGGTAGTCCCTGTCCATGCAAAACTTGCTCCGGTAATATTATTTGTTCCGAAATTGATGACATCTCCTTTACAAACCGGACTATTACTTGTTACTGAAGTAATAGATGGAGATGGATTAACAACAACATTGATGGTTGCGGGAGCAGATCTACAAGTGTTCGATTCGATCAATGTATAAACTCCTGCATTGGCCAACGTAGGTGTTTGAATGACCGGATTTTGATCATCGTAATTTGTGTAACCATTAGGGCCCGACCATTCGTAGGACGCTCCCGGAACAGTCGTAGCAGACAAATTGATTGTTTGTCCCTCACATACAGGACCGTTATAACCCAATACCGGTGTGGGAATAGCATTAAACACCATTACAGTAGTCCCTCTCGGAACAGAAGAACAATTTTTAGCTGTGGCGGACACAAAATACACCCCTGCATGAGAACTATTAATATTATTAATAATTGGATTTTGTTGTGCGCTGGTAAAACCATTCGGCCCCGTCCATGAATAGGTAGCACCGCTAATAGTGGTAGCCGTTAATTTAAGTGAGCTATCTGTGCAAACAGGGAAATTAAACCCTATATCAGCAATATTCGGTATAGGGTTGATCACTACATTGCTAAGCGATGGAGCCGATGAGCAATTCCCTATTTTACTGGTTACACTATACATTCCTGCCATAGCAGTTGTGGCATTATTTATAACAGGAGTTCTCGACGTACTTGTAAATCCGTTTGGCCCTGTCCATGAATAAGTAGCGCCGGCAATTAACGATGCAGATAACTGAAGTGTAGAATTTTCGCAGATCGGACTATTAGTTGTGATCAACGGTGATGGTGTATTGCCGGGAATGATGTTAACTGCAATACTTCTTCTTGCGGTATTATTACACTTATCTCTTACGGTAACAGTATATGTAGTGGTAGTGGTAGGAGTAACGATCACAGAATTTCCGCTACCACCATTATTATCCCATGAATAGGTATAAGGCGCAACGCCATAAATTCCGCCGGCAGAAAGTACCACAGCAGCTCCTGAGCACACAGAAGTTGAAGATGCGTTAATAGAACCCACTTCTACCGTTCTTCCTTCAATCGATAAAACAAACGGTTCGTAAGAACCTACATAAGTTGTATCGCAAAACGAAGCTGCTCCGGTATAGGTGTTCCAAAGTTTTAATTCATAGTTGGCATATTGTACCGCACAAGAAGGTTGTGGCAAACAAGGCAACATTCTATTAGTGATTGAAACAAAATTACCAAAAGTTGTAACCGTGCCATGGCTCGAACAATTGTTATTGGGATTACTAACGTTACAAGTCCATGACGCCGATTCACACACACCACTTTTTATGGTGAAAAAGATATTTTTATTTAAAGCCGGGAGCCTTGAATAAACAGCATACTTAAACAATACATCCGTAAAAGTAGCAGCAGCAGGAAGTTCTACCGAGATCGGATAAGTACAGGTATTACTTGCACTTCCATTATTCATTGAGCCTTGAATACCGGCCACAGCGGTACTTGTAACGGCAGACACCAATGGATCGATGATAACCCTGCCTGTTTTCAAATGCAGATCTAAATAAGCAGCATCAATTGAAAAAGAAAGCCATTGACCGTTGATTGAGTAGGTTATATTTTTAAACGAATGTTCAGGATCTGATTCTGCAAAAGCAAAATTATTTCCGATATGCAATACTCGTTTTTGACCGATATGAAAATCAGCAGTAGCATTATTATTTTCTGCCGATTGCAATATTGCATCAGCAGTGGTTGTTTCAAAAAGATCTCTGAAAACATAACTTTCAAAACCTGGAAATTGATTGTTGGAAATGATAAAATCAGTTTTGATCGACCCTCTGAAAACCCTCATCTCAGCATCAATACCCGGAAAAATATCTTTAATTCGAATGCCATCTTCGCCTGCTGTAAAATTTGACCAGTTTGCACTTGCCAAAACAGTTTCTTTCTGGTCGTTTTTTCCAATCAATTGCCAGGAATTAAAATAGACAATTCCTGCTACTGTTTTTATATAAGCCCTTTTTTTCTTGATATCGAAACCAACCGGTTCTTCCTGTTCCGTTGCCTCATACATATCTCCACTTTTTTTTGTAAGCGAATGATCGATCACCTGCCATTGATCATTTTTTTTATAATGAATGGCACCTGTGGCTTTTTCAATACTAAAAAGGGATGGGTCTTTTTCTGAAATAAAATACCGACTATCAACAGTTCTTTTTGATTTTACCTCTGCGAAGCCTTTTTTTCCGGTTTTATTTTCATTCAACGCCTTATCGGGGAAAGTAGTAAAATTGACGGGCCTACTCGAAAGTCCCGGGGCAACTTGCTGTGCAAAAACATCTTGAGACAACCCTGCCGATAAACAAATAAGGAGAATAAAAGACTTGAGTATGATGACCACTTTGAGCATCTAATCAGAAATTTTATAGGGGTTGATAGATCCAAAGGTTAGAAGCTAGTGTAAGCCTCTCAAATACAGCTTTTTAACCTTTCGGTTGTAAAGATAACGATGATTGCCCAAACCAAAAAAAGACCTATTTGGGCCATAATGCCCATTTAGCTTGTTCATAGAGTTTTTCCCCTATCTTTGCAAACTTCTAAAATTTAACAAAATAGTTCTAAAAGACACTGATTATGAAACTGAAAGGTCTAGTTTGGTTTTTTGCGATTGCGTTGACATTGATCTCTATATGGGAATTATCTTATACATGGGTAGTACGCAGCTACGAAGGCAAAGTAAAAGCACAAGCAGAGAAAATTGTAAAACAACAATTTCCTAATGCTACCGGCGAAGAAAAAGAGTTGCTTGTAAAAGGAAGAATGCAACACATTCTTGACAGTACAAGAGATAAAAAGATCTACCCTATTGTAGGTTCAACTTATCAAAAATGTAAAGAAAATGAATTAAACCTTGGTTTGGATCTTCAGGGTGGTATGAGTGTAACCATGGACGTTAGTTTAGAAGGTTTATTAAAATCTTTGAGCAACAATCCCGGCGACCCTGCTCTTTTAAAGGCAATACAAACTGCTAATGCAGAAAAAGTGAACAATACTGAGCTGGATTACATTTCTCTTTTCACGAGAATTTTCAAACAACAAAATCCAACATCAACCTTGTCGTCGCTTTTTGCAAAGTCGGGTGGTTCAATAAAAACTACTGATAACGATGATAAAGTAACTTCAGAGATCCGTACAATTGCAAAAGGTGCTATCAATCAAACTTACAAGATATTATTAAAACGTATTGATAAGTTTGGGGTTGCTCAACCTAATATCAACTTAGATGAGAACAAAGGCATCATCAACGTAGAACTTGCCGGTGTTACCGACAAAGAAAGAGTACGTAAATATTTACAATCGTCAGCAAACTTGCAATTCTGGGAAGTTTATAATCTGGATGAATTAGGAAAAACAAATGGCCCATTAGAAAATGCTGATAAAGCAGTTACAGAATATCTAAGCGGTGTTTCAGTTGATACCGCAGGTCAAAAAACTGCAGTAGATTCTCAAAAGATCAATGCAAATAAAAATGCGTTTGTAAAGATCCTGAATCTTATCCCGCCTTCACAAGACAAAACAGGTAAACCAATTTACTCAGCACAATTGGGAAGAATTGCATTAAAAGATACAGGAACGTTTAATACCTATATCAACTTACCAATTGTAAAAAGCAGTCTGCCTGCCGATTGCAGATTTTTCTACGGAGTAGAAGAAAAAATTGAGAAAACAGGAGAACGTTTTTATCCATTCTATGCTATCAGAACTGTTCCGGGAACAGATAAAGCTAAATTAGAAGGTGATGGTGTTGAAGAAGCAAGTCAGGGTTTTGATGAAAGCGGCAGACCATCTATTAAAATGCAAATGACGAACATAGGTTCTAAAACCTGGGCTCGTATGACAAACGATAATGTGAACAGACCAATTGCAATTGCATTGGATAATATTGTTTACTCAGCTCCTAATGTAAACGGTCCTATCGAGGGTGGTAATAGTGAAATATCGGGAAACTTTACTGTTGAAGAAGCTCAGGATCTTGCTAATATTTTAAAAGCAGGTAAATTGGATGCACCTGCTAAGATTGTTGCAGAACAAGTTGTAGGTCCTACACTTGGTAAAGAAGCTGTAACAGGAGGTGCAAAATCTTTCATCATAGCGTTTGCAGTAATATTTGCTTTGATGCTTATTTACTACAACACAGGCGGTTGGGTTGCAAACATTGCATTGGTATTGAACGTTCTCTTTACAGTGGGTGTTTTAACTGCAATGGGCTTTACACTTACATCTGCAGGTATTGCAGGTTTGGTACTGACCATTGGTATGGCGGTAGATACGAACGTAATTATTTTTGAAAGAATAAAAGAAGAACTGACAAAAGGCAAAAACTACCAGCAAGCCGTGAATGACGGTTACAGACGTTCATTGGCTCCTGTTATTGATGCCCACGTTACCAGCTTTTTAACTGCTGCAATTTTATTTGTATTTGGTTTAGGCCCTGTACTTGGTTTTGCAACTACTCAAATGTTAGGTATTACCCTGTCTTTGTTCTGCGGAATTTTAGTATCAAGATTGATCACTGATTTTTGGACAAACAAACAACGTCACTTTAACTACTTTACCGGAATTTCTAAAAAAGTGTTTACGCATACAGCTGTTAATTTCATTAAATATAGAAAGATCGCTTACGGTATTTCTGTTGTGGTGCTGGTATTGGGTATTGCTTCTTATTTCTACGGATTCCATGAAGGCGTTGAGTTTAAAGGCGGAAGAAGCTATACTGTTAAGTTTGCACAAGCTGTAAAAAATGATGATGTAAGAGATGACCTTAAAAATGCATTCGGTGGCGAATTCCCGGTTATAAAAACTGTTGGAGATAGTAAACACCTTAACATCACCACCTCATTCATGAAAAGTGATGGCGCTGCAGATTCACTAGTACAGACAAAACTTTACGAAGGATTGAAAAAAGTTTTACCGGGTGTTAGCTATGAACAATTTGCTCAAAACAATATTCAAAGCTCTCAAACAGTACAACCTACGATCTCTGAAGATTTGAAGAAAGGTGCGATCAAAGCAACTATTTTTTCTATCTTAATTATCTTCTTGTATATCTTTATTCGCTTCCGTGACTGGAGATATTCAGTTGGTACAATTGTAGCTTTATTGCATGACGTTTTAGTTACGTTAGCAGTATTCTCTTTCTTAAAAGACATTGTTCCTTTCCCACTAGAGATTGATCAGCACTTTATTGCTGCGGTATTAACTGTTATCGGGTTTAGTATGAACGATACGGTAATTGTATTTGATCGTGTTCGTGAATACAGCAAAGGATCTAAAGCAAGCGATAAAGGAAATATCATTAACAGAGCCATCAACGATACATTAAGCCGTACCATCATGACCTCATTGACTGTATTCTTAACCTTATTGATCTTATTCATCTTTGGTGGAGAAGTAACAAGAGGTTTTGCATTTGCAATGTTGATCGGTGTTGTTACCGGTACTTACTCTTCAATATTTGTGGCAGCACCAATATTGGTTGATTTTGCAAAAGATAAACCTTTAGGCGAAGCAGAAATTATCAGTTCTGATAAAACTGCTACTGCAAAAGCATAAGGCATAATTAAATATTTTAAAAAGCCCGTTAGTTTTCTAACGGGCTTTTTGTTTAATACAAACTTTCGAAGTTTTAGGGTATAAAAAACCGCTTCAAAGTCTCCCTTAAAGCGGCTTGTGAACTTTTATTACTCAAATGTTACACTGCAAAAGAAGTTCCGCAACCACAAGTTTTACTTGCGTTGGGATTATTAAAAGTAAAGCCTCTTGAATTCAAGCCACCTTGCCAATCTACTTCCATCCCCATTAAATAAATACCATGCGATTTTTCCATGATACAAGGAATACCTTCTATTTCAAAAGTTTCATCTTTTTCGGTTCTTGCGTCAAAACCTAAAACATAGGTCATACCGCTGCAACCACCACCCTTTACTCCTACCCGTAACAGGTTATTCTTATCAAAACCTTCTTCGGTCATTAAACGCTTGATCTCTGCTACAGCGCTTGCTGTAAAACTTACGGGTGTTGCTACTGTTGTTTCCATACATTTAAATTTACATTACAAAGTTACCAACTTTTTAAACTTCAAATAATTACCGCCTTTGCGAAACAGGGAAAATTTACTCCCTAAACATCTAAACCCTTTAGACAAATTGATCTGCGCTTAAAAAACGTCACAATTACCAAACCATTAATAACCTTATTTTTGTAAAAAAGACTATATGACGTTTCTATTTGAAGTTGGTTTTAATGAAGGTATGGGCATTGCAGTTGTGGTGATCTTTGGTTTTATCTTTTTTTTAATGTTAGAGTTAAAAGCAATACGAAGAGAATTAAAAGCTAAGCAACCTACTGTAGCAGACAATGGTATGCTTCGTTTACAAGCGTATGAAAGACTTTCATTACTGGCAGATAGGATCACTTTAAAGAATCTGGTATCTAGAACACATTCAACGGGATATACTGTTGAAGAACTTAAGGCTGGTCTTACAGAAACCATTCGGCAGGAGTATGAACATAATATCACTCAACAGATCTATGTTAACCCCGAAGTTTGGAAAGCAGTTACTAATTTAAAGGAACAGAATATATACATCATCAACCAATTAGCCACTGCTATACCGCCACAAGCACCTGCTGTTGAATTGAGCAAATTGATTCTGGAATATACAAGTAATAATAACGCTGAGCTAAGCGGCATTGTTTTAGACGCTATACAATTTGAGGTAAAAAAATTATTATAATTGACGACCGACTACGGACAACATACAACTGTACGACATGAGTGATGAAAAAAAAATATTGACCGACTCGGAAATTGAAATAAAGAAGTTGTATACAGCTTCTGATATAACTGTCAAGAACGAAAAACCCGGGGAGTTCCCATTCACCAGAGGTATTCAACCGGATATGTACAGAGGGAAGCTCTGGACCATGCGGCAATATGCCGGATTCAGTACTGCCGAAGAAAGCAATAAACGTTATCATTATTTATTATCACAGGGTGTTAGCGGATTGAGTGTGGCTTTTGATCTTCCCACACAGATCGGTTACGATAGTGATCATGATCTTGCTGATGGTGAAGTAGGTAAAGTAGGTGTTGCTATTGATTCTTTAGAAGATATGGAAATTCTCTTTTCCGGAATTAAGTTAGAAGAGGTTTCAACGTCCATGACCATCAATGCAACAGGTTTTATTTTGCTTGCATTATATGTTGCATTGGCAAAAAAACAAGGAGCCGATCTCACCAAAATAACCGGCACCATACAAAATGACATTCTGAAAGAATACGCTGCCAGAGGCACTTACATCTATCCGCCAAAACCTTCTATGCGTATCATTACAGATGTATTTGAATGGTGTGCAAAAGAATTACCAAAATGGAATACCATTTCTATTTCGGGTTATCATATCAGAGAAGCAGGCAGTACTGCGGTACAGGAAATTGCTTTTACTTTAGCTAACGGAAAGGCATATGTTAAATCTGCGTTGGAAAAAGGAATGGACATTAATGTATTTGGCAAACGACTTTCATTCTTCTTTAATGCTCATAACAATCTTTTTGAAGAAGTAGCCAAGTTCAGAGCTGCCAGAAGAATGTGGGCAGGTATCATGAAAGAACTTGGTGCCACAGACCCAAAAGCTATGATGCTTCGTTTTCATGCACAAACAGGTGGTGCAACGCTTACGGCGCAACAACCTTTAAATAATATTTCAAGAGTAACCATTCAAACATTGGCGGCTGTATTGGGTGGCACACAAAGTTTACATACCAACGGATACGATGAAGCATTAAGTCTGCCAACAGAAGAAGCTGCAAGAATTGCGTTGCGTACACAACAAATTGTAGCATTCGAGAGCGGCATTCCGGATACTGTTGATCCACTTGCAGGCAGCTACTTTATTGAATCGCTTACCGATGAAGTTGAAAAAGAAGCTTTGAAATTAATTGAAAAGATAGATGCAATGGGTGGCAGTGTTGCAGCCATTGAACAAGGCTTTATTCAAAATGAAATTGCTAAAAGTGCCTATGAATATCAACGACAAATAGAAAGCCAAGAAAAAATTATTGTAGGCGTTAATAAATTTAAGGTAACGAATGAAGATGCTGTACCCGGTTTTAAGATAGATGATAGTATCCGAACCACACAGAGCAATAAACTTAAAGCGCTTAAAGCCAAACGTGATCAATCAAAAGCTGCTAAATGTTTACAGCAAATACACGAAGCAGCCATCAACAATAAAAATTTGATGCCGGTTGTAATTGAGGCAATTGAAAACTATTGTACGCTTGGTGAAATTTCTGATAAATTAAGAAAAGTTTTTGGAGAATACAAGGGATAAGCATATCTACAACACTTCTTTTACTTTTTTCCCGTTTCGATAAGTGTAGATATAAAAAGTAGCTCCCAGATCATGATAACGATCCTCTACCTGTTTTTTAATTTTAAGATACACTCTCCGCTGAGGATAAGCTGGCACCATCATTTCATCAAATGCCCATTGCCTGACATTGATCATGCTTGAATTACTGTCGCAAGGTGATTTACCTTCATCGGAATATCTGTTTAGAGGAACATCTTTATTTATCGGCAAACAGATATAAAGATCTGTTGGTCGGCTACTGAATAAACTGGAAGACAAAAAATAATCCCACCCGCCAAACAAACTAAAAAATGGCATGATACCAAACAAAACCACGATCAAAGGATTCCGGTTCAATTCCAGAATTTTAAACGATAATTTTTCTTTAATATCATCCGATAATAGAAAAATAAAATAAGCGATCATCGCCACATTCCACGGCCATATCACATGATCGTAATTTAATCCGAATGGACCAAATATGACGAGGATGATCAAATGCATCACAATTAATAAAATTGCCGAATGTTTTCGGGTACGCTTTGATAAAAGTCCCAGACCCAAAACAATTTCTATCAACCCCAATAAATAACCGGCGTTATAAATAAATGGATTGTGCCCCAGATCATAACTAACACCAAATTGTTTTGATAAGAGCAGAGTATACCAGATCGATTGAAGAAATGCAGGATTTATTTTTCCTAGTCCGCTATAAAAATAAATGCTTGCCAGTAAAAAGATGAACACGGGCTTTATATCCTTTTCATTCTTTTTGTTGAACATAAAGATCAACAGTGTAAAAATATATTGGTATTCCCATGGCTGCCAGCGATTCTGATCCAGCAAGCAGGAAGCCACTTCTATTGTGATCAATGCTATTTGAAAAAATCTATTTCGTGGATATCGAAGCAATAACAGTAAAGCAACAATAGAAGCCCCGAAAAGATCGGTATGTATGAAAGCCGGAAGGCGAAGAAAATCAAATGGAGGAACCAAAGGGAATAATCTATCTGCTAGCCATAATTTCCAACAGATCAGCTTTGCCATGATCCAAAATAAACAGGTAAGCCTTATAAGCTGGTTGTTTTTTTCGATAAGGAGTATCCTGGTGGGGGGCATAGTTGTGGTATATCAAATATAATGATTTTATTTGATGTAACAATTGCGACAACCTGAAAATTCTAGTGAGCAAAATCAACATCAAAATCTCCTTTGATGCGTTCCATTGATGGATTGAAATAGCCAAACTTAACATTCGGGAACTCTTCATGTATCAGTTCCATAAATTGTTTTACACCCATGCACTCGCCGGTATCGGTAACCCCGATCTTACCAAGATACCAATCGGGATCAATATTAAAATTACGCCATTGGATCATACAGAGGTCTGTTTCTCTGATCAGTTTTCTCAATGCTTCATACTCTTCAACACTATCCGTCATACCGGGAAAAACAAAATAATTGATACTTGTCCAGCCTCCATAGCTACGTACTATTTTCAAACTTTCAAGCAGATCTGAAAAAACATAATTATTCGGACGGTAATATGGATTGTAGATATGTTCTCTTGCAGAATTCAAACTAACCCTCATACTGTTCAACCCTGCTTCACACAAAGCTTTTACCGCATCGGGCTTACTGCCGTTGGTATTGATATTGATACTTCCTTTAGAAGTATGCTTTCTTATCTCAATGATACTATCTCTTATGGTTTCCCACATCAGCAAGGGCTCACCTTCACAACCTTGTCCAAAGCTCACCAACGGATAAGGTGCCGTTTCCAAATGCGGTACCGTAAATTCAACGATCTCTTCTGAGGTAGGCTTAAACGTTAGTCTATCTTGTGTGCTCACAATGGTTTCATCCTGTGGTTGAAAACTGATACAACCGATACAGTTTGCATTGCAGGCAGGAGACGCCGGAACAGGACACTCCCATCTGCCCAAGGCAAAATTCCTTGCAGCCGGACAAGTGTATGTCATGCAGCAATTTTCCATCAAATGTTTTACCAAACGGTTATGCGGATACGCTTCTAACAAATTAGCAGCACCTTCTTCAATTTTTTCATCATCATATCCTTCACATTCCTGACGAATATCTTGTTCGATTCTTACAGCAGGCACATAAAATTTATCATCTAACCAACCAGCTGCAGTGTAACAAAACAATGGTAAGGTTGGAGCATCTTCTTTTGTTTCATAAGCTGCAATGTATAGCCCGGTATGTGCAGGCGGAATGAACGCCGCAACGGCCCATCCTTTTTCACATAAACGCATTTCCCCTGTTTCAACATCAATACCAATACCTCTTCTACCGGGCAATTCATACAAATTACCACCGAATGGCAGTTCGATCCAATCCTCTACAGCAACAGGCACTGCATCCCATCCGCTACGACCGGTTACATACAGTGATGTATCTTCAAAAATATTTCCTTCTCCGTCGGAATATAGAATGTATGGCGATTGTGTTATTGACATATAATGCAAGTTAACTTTTGTTCACTAAATGCTGAGCACAATATTGATTAAACTTTTGTTCATCAACCGCAGCTTCTGCATTTATTTCTGTTTGAATAAAATGATTATCGGTCAAACTGATGGTAAGCAATTCATCTTTTAAAACAATATGCTCAATTGCAACCCAGGCATAATTTTTCTTTGTCATCGATTTCTCCAGTACTACACCAGATTCATTGACCAGTATCACTGTATTTTTTCCAAATATTTTTTCAAGAAGAAAATACAATATAAGAATGAATGCAAAATAAAATGTTTGTGTTGCCAAGCAAAGCATCACAATACCTATTATCAAAAATACATGTCTATGTATATTGAATGACTGTTTGATCTTTTTTACAAAAATTGAAATAGCTGCAAATAATAATCCTGCGGCAATTGCCAGTACACCGTAATTATATGTTTGCAAAAAAGCAGCAGTTGCAGCTGCTGCAAACAATACCCTGATAAAAATTATATCGAGGTCTATCTTATTATTTTTTAAGGGGAAAGAATACATTAACTATTACTTGCCATCAACAAATTACAAAGATCAAAGAGCACCCTTGCTCCTACTTTTTCATCCCACTCATCTCTGCTGATACCGATCTCATTCAAATTGAAACCGATTATCTTCCGGCCGCTTTGTAAAACACGATTGAATAAATAAAATACCTGTGCCGCCTCAAAGCCACCATAAACCGGTGTACTTGTATTCGGACAAAGCTTTGGATCCAATCCATCTATATCATAGCTCAATACAACTTTATCGGGTAATTGATCTACGATCTCATCTGCTATATTTTTCCAGTTCTCCCCTTCAGCCAATTTGTTTTTAATAGATACATCAAGAAAGGTTTTGATCCTACCATTAGAATCTGAAATATAATCCCACTCTGCTTCGCAAAAATCTCTGATACCAACCTGCACTAATTTTTTAATACTCGGTATCTCTTCCAAAGCATTATACATTGCCGAAGCATGAGAATAACAAAATCCTTCATATGCTTTTCTTAAAGAGCAATGTGCATCTATCTGTAAAATGCCAAATTCCCCTTGCGCACTTGCCAGTGCTTTATAATAACCGATCGATGTACTTAAGTCTCCACCCAGTAAACCAACCAGCTTGTCAGAAGCAAACAAGCTTTTTGTATTGTCGTGTACCCAGTTGTTGAGCATCAGGCTACCTTCGTTGATCTCTCTGATGGTTTTACACATGAATTTATTTTCTGTCAACACCCCGCCATCTGTAATATAATTGATGTAGAGCTCTGCCTCTTTACGCAGATAATCGCTTTTAAGCAAGATCTTTCTGTCAGGTTCAAGCATGTGATAACCCTTACGCCATTGATCTTTAAATGTGGTATCGAACAATTCCACCAAAAGGCTGCTTCTGAAAATATGCTCGGGAGCCCTCGCTGTACCCTCGTGCCGGCTTACCGTAACCTCCCAGGGAACGGGTAAAATAATCAACTTGGCGTCTTCTTTTGTAAAGGGTAATCCAAAAATATTATTATTGGGACTGCTTACTGCATTGGGGTCAAAAGTGGATAGATCTGTCATTATTACTATAAAAGGAAAGCAAATATACTAAATGTGAAAAAAGGTTCAACAATTCTCTTGTTAACACAGTTTTGGAGTAACTTTGCGTCGAAAAATAAAACGTTATGAAACGTACACATATTGTGCTGTTGGTAGCTATTGCCATTGCAATTGGGGCATTGATAATGACTTCGGTAGATTTCTCTACTTACGATACCATTGCTTCCGCCAAAGAAAAGCAAGGTAAATTCGTTCACCTGATCGCCAAATTAGACAAAACTGCTCCTCAGGATTACGACCCTGCCAAAAATCCTAATTATTTTGCTTTTACCGCCACCGATAGTTTAGGAGGAAGCACAAGAGTTGTTTACCACAATACTAAGCCTGCTGAATTTGAACACAGTGAAAGAATTGTGTTGAAAGGGAAAATGCAGGGAGAGGTTTTTGAATGCAGTGAGATACTTTTAAAGTGCCCGAGCAAATACAAAGACGATAAGAAGCAATTAGAGAAAACAGTAAACCAGAACTAATAGTTTAAAAGGTTTAAAACGTTAAAAGGTTTAAAACGTTATTAACCAGGTAAAGCTTCAACTTATTGAACCTATTAAACGTATAAAACTTATTAAACAAACTCTATGCAATTTGACGGCGAACATTTGTGGATTGGAAAGATCGGACATTTTTTTGTACTGCTTGCCTTCATTACTTCACTACTCAGCACTGTTGGGTATTTCATTGCTTCTAGAAAAAATGATATTCTTGAAAAAAAATCATGGATCAATTTTGCAAGGACAGGCTTTTACATTCAGGTTGTTTCTTTATTAATTGTTTTCGGATGTATCTTTCAAATATGCTCCAATCATTACCTCGAATATTTGTATGCTTATAAGCATACTTCCAAAGAACTTGAATTTAAATATCTGCTGGCTTGTATCTGGGAAGACCAAAGCGGCAGTTTCTTACTATGGTCTATCTGGCATTGCATACTCGGCATCATACTTATCAGAAAAACAAAAGAATGGGAAGCACCTGTAATGACAGTAGTGAGTATTGCACAGGTTTTTCTTGCCATGATGATCATGGGAGTTTATATCCTAGGAACGAAGATCGGCAACAGCCCGTTTGTACTTACGAGGGATGAAATTCCCGGTCCATTGTTTGGACAGAAAGATTATCTGATAAGTCTTGCGAATATACATGCCGAAAAGAAAATGGGATTAAATGTATTACTCCGTAATTATTGGATGGTAATACATCCGCCAATATTATTCCTTGGCTTTGCATCTACCATTATTCCTTTTGCTTATGCATATGCAGGTATTCAAACAAAACGTTTTGGTGATTGGGTAAAACCGGCACTTCCATATGCGTTGTTCAGCGCCGCAGTTTTAGGCGTTGGCATTATGATGGGTGGAAAATGGGCCTACGAATCATTATCATTCGGCGGTTACTGGGCATGGGATCCGGTAGAAAATGCATCTTTGGTTCCATGGCTGATACTTGTTGCAGGCCTGCACACAATGGTCATCTACAAAGCAACGGGACATTCACTTAGAGCAAGTTATCTGTTTGCCATACTCACATTCGTATTTATCCTTTACTCTACTTTTTTAACCCGTACCGGAATATTAGGCGACACATCTGTACATGCATTTACGGAAGCAGGTAATGCCATGAACAATTTAATAAAAACCTTTTTATGGTTTTTCACTTTGGGTTCGCTTGCCTTGTTTTTTATCAATTATAAAAAAATACCGGCACTGCATACCGAGGAAAAAACAAGCTCAAGGGAGTTTTGGATGTTCATTGGTTCATTGGTATTTTTTCTTTCTGCTATTTTCATCATTGGGTTAACATCTTTACCTGTGTATAACAAGATATGGGGCTTAAAAGATCTGATCATAAAGATCAATGGTGGACCGCTTGCTTTACCCGAAGATCCCGAATTTGCTTACAACAAAGTAATGGTAATGGTCGCCATCATCATAGGCATACTAAGTGCAATTACACAATACTTCAAATACAAAAACTCTACAACAGAATATGTTATTAAGAAACTTGCATTGCCTACATTAATAGCTGCAGGAATAACAATTTTATTGTCTGTAGTATACCCTATTACTTACTACAAGCAAGGGCCGGGCTTTTTAGGTGCTGTTTATTTTGCTTTGTTTGCAACAATTTATGCTGTTGTTGCAAACGGCGGATACATCATAAGTGGATTGAAAGGAAAATTCAAGAGTGCAGGTGGTTCTGTTGCACATATCGGCTTTACATTAATGATAGCGGGTATGCTGATATCATCGGGCAATAAAAAGATCATCAGTGAAGACAGGTTTAAAAACTTTGTCATTCCAATGGGGATCGATCCGTTGACAAAACAGCAAGACAATGCCATGGAGAACATGAACCTTGTAAGACAGGTTCCTTCTAAAATGGGGCCTTACGAAGTTACCTATCTGCATGATAGTATTGGTCACGAAAGCAATAGAAGATTTTACAATTTATCTTTTGTAAGAAAAGACAGTGCCACAAAAAAAATTACTGAATCATTTTTACTGACTCCTGATGTTTATCTGATGAAGGATAACAACATGAGCAGTAATCCCGATACAAAAAATTATTTAACACATGATGTGTTCACTTATATTTCTTATGCATTGAATCCCGAAAAAAATCAAGACACTGCTAAATTCAACATCAGTGAAAAAAGGATCGGCGATACCATTTTTTATTCAAAGGGGTATATGATTTTGAATGATGTTGTTAAAAATCCTGAAACAAATAAATTCAAGATCGAACCTTCCGGACCCAGTGTACTTGCAGATATTACGATCGTAGCAAAAGACAGTACAAAATACCGTTCAACACCAATGCTGCTGATAGATGAAACAAACCCTAATAATCCGAGTATAAAGCAGGTAGACGATACCATTTATGCACAAAATATTTTTGTAAGATTTGCAGGTGTTACCGACGATAGAAAAATAAAGATCGGCGTAAAAGAATCTGAAAACATGATTGATTTTGTATCGATCAAAGCCTATATCTTCCCTTACATCAATTTAGTGTGGATAGGATTAATCGTTATGGCGATCGGATTAGTGATGAGTACCATCCGTAGAGCAAATCTTTCTTCTTTGGCAGGGAGTATAGCCCTAACCGTTATTTCAATTGCATTATTTTATATGTTCTTATTGGCTAATTAAAATCTATCGTTCATGAAACTTGATATACTTGCTTTTGCCGTACATCCCGATGACGCAGAACTTTCCTGTGCCGGGACACTTATTACCGAAAAAAAGAACGGTAAAAAAACCGGCATTGTAGATCTTACTCAAGGGGAATTAGGCACAAGGGGTACTGCCGAAATAAGAAAACAGGAAGCTGCCGCTGCTGCCAAAATACTGGGTGTTGATATCAGAGAAAATCTTCAACTGGCAGATGGCTTTTTCGCTAACGATAAAGCACACCAGCTTAAAGTAATTGCCGCTATCAGAAAATATCGTCCGGAAATCATTTTGTGCAATGCACCTGAAGACAGACATCCTGATCATGGCCGAAGTGCAGAACTTGTAAACGATGCTGCTTTTCTGTCCGGATTAAGAAAAATAGAAACATTTGATAATAATGTTGCTCAGGAGGCATGGCGACCAAAATATGTCTTTAATTTCATTCAGGACAGATACCTGCAACCTGATTTTGTTGTTGATGTAACGGAGGCATTCGAACAAAAATTGGAATCGATCAAAGCCTATGGAAGTCAATTTTATAACCCGGCATTGAACGAACCACAAACCTATATATCCACTCCGGATTTTTTAGATAGTGTTATTTACAGGGCCAAAATGTTCGGAAAAATGATCGGCGTAAAATATGCGGAGGGCTATATCAGCAAAAAAATGCTGGGAATCAATAGTTTTGATGTGTTAATCCGACAAGACACTTGATAAGTAGTGCATTACTTTTAACATCTAAACCCATAAAATTAATGTACCTTGCAGCCCTAATTTAAAGGCATGTCAACACCAAAGTTTATCCATAATAAAACCCACTTCCATCAGGACCTTAAGAAAAGGGTTAACCAATATTTTATAGATAGAAAAAAAGCAGCCACAGGCAATTTTGGTTTACATTTTAAGGCACTCTTCTTTTGCTTAAGTTATATAGCGTTATATTTTCATTTAGTATTTTTCACGCCGCCTGTATGGTGGGCCGTTTTTGAATGCGTTTTAGTAGGTTGTTTTACTGCAGCTATCGGTTTCAATGTGATGCATGATGGCGGCCATGGAAGTTTCAGCAAACATAAATTTGTAAATAGAATTGCCGCCTTATCTGTGAATTTTTTAGGCGCCAGCAGTATTATGTGGGCTTCAAAACATAATGTGATCCATCATACCTATACAAATATTGATGGTATTGATGATGATATTGAAGCAAGACCTTGGTTACGTTTATGTGAAACACAAAAAAGATACAAAGCACATAAATTCCAGCATTTGTATTTTTGGGTGCTATATTCTTTACTTCACATTCTTTGGATATTCTTAACTGACTATCAGAAATATTTTAAGAAAAAAATTGGCACCGTTCCTTTACGTCCACTTAAAAAAAGAGAACACATCGCTTTTTGGGCAGCTAAGATCGGCTACATTGCATTCTTCGTAGTAATCCCCATCATTCAGGTTGGTTGGCTGTATTGGTTAGTTGGATTTTTAATTGCTACAATGGTTACAGGTCTTTTGATCAGTATTGTTTTCCAGTTGGCACATACAGTTGAGCATACTCATTTTCCTTTACCTACAGATGAGAATAAAATTGAAAACGATTGGGCCATTCATCAAATAGAAACAACTGCAAATTTTGCTACAAGAAATAAATTGATTTCATGGCTGGTTGGCGGTTTGAATTTTCAAGTAGAACATCATTTATTTCCAAAAATTTCTCATGTACACTACCCTGCTATCAGCAAGCTGGTAAAACAAACCTGCGAAGAATACGGACTAAAATACATTGAGTATCCAAAAATGAGACATGCCATTGTATCACATGTACATTATTTAAAAAGATTGGGTCAGGCTGACTAATAAAAACATAAACTTGAAAAAGGCTTTTGTAATACACAAAAGCCTTTTTTGTTACTTTTAAATAAAAAATACAATGACTAGTACATGGCACGATAAACACGTAGAAACTTTAAGCGCAGGTGATAAAATAGCCGATCTAGTTGCTACGGGCATGGGATCCTGGAAATTCATCATCTGGCAAACAATAGTCGTATTAATTTGGATGACTTTGAACGTGATCGGTTTTGTCAGACATTGGGATGCATATCCTTTTATTTTACTGAACCTTATTTTTTCTACTCAAGCGGCTTATGCAGCTCCTATTATCATGATGAGCCAAAACAGACAAAGTGCTAGGGACAGAATACAGGCGCAGGATGATTATCAGACAAATATTGATGCCAAGAAAGAAATTGAAGCGTTACAAATTCAGTTAAATAAATTGGAAACAGAAAAATTGGATAAAATAATTCAAATGATTGAGCAAATGAAACAATCGAAAGCATAATCATAATATAATATCTTACCGTAAATTTGTCCCATAACCAGAAAACTAAGATGAGCGAAGAAAAAAGTTTAAACTTTATTGAAGAAATTATAGAAGAAGATCTAAAGAATGGCAAATACAAAAACATTCTTACCCGCTTTCCACCGGAACCCAATGGATATTTACATATAGGACATGCGAAAAGCATTTGTCTCAATTTTGGATTAGGATTAAAATATGGCGGTCAAACAAACCTACGTTTTGACGATACCAATCCCGTAAAAGAAGATACAGAATACGTTGATAGCATAAAAGAAGATGTGAAATGGCTCGGCTTCAATTGGGCCAACGAATATTATGCAAGTGATTATTTTGATCAGTTGTATGATTTTGCTCTACAACTTATTAAAAAAGGATTGGCTTATGTAGATGATTCTTCCGCAGAAGAAATTGCCGCCCTAAAAGGTACACCTACCGAGCCCGGAAAAGATAGTCCGTATAGAAGCAGAAGTATTGAAGAAAATATTTCATTGTTTGAAGAGATGAAAGCCGGAAAATATAAAGACGGCGAAAAAGTATTGAGAGCAAAGATCGATATGGCTGCAACGAATATGCACATGAGAGATCCGCTGCTATATCGCATCAAACATGCACACCATCACCGTACAGGAGATGCATGGTGCATTTATCCGATGTACGATTTTGCTCACGGGCAAAGTGATAGCATTGAAAATATCACACATAGCATTTGCACATTAGAATTTATTCCGCACAGAGAATTATACGATTGGTTAATAGAAAAATTGGAAATTTTTCCTACTAAACAATATGAATTTGCCCGTTTGAACATGACCTATACGGTAATGAGCAAACGCAGATTATTGCAATTGGTAGAAGAAGGACATGTAAGTGCCTGGGACGACCCTCGTATGCCTACTATCAGCGCTATGCGTCGTAGAGGCTTTACACCTGAAAGCCTTCGTAATTTTTGTGAGAAGATCGGCGTAGCTAAAAGAGAGAACATGATTGACTTCAGTTTACTGGAGTTTTGTGTAAGAGAAGATTTGAATAAGTCTGCTTTGAGAGCTATGGCTGTATTGGATCCATTAAAGCTAATCATCACCAATTATCCCGACGGACAAACAGAAGAACTGATCAGTGAAAATGGGCCCGATGAAGCTTATGGCACCAGAACCGTTCCGTTCAGCAAAGAACTTTGGATAGAACAGGAGGACTTCATGGAAGTACCTGCAAAAAAATGGTTCCGCTTTGCACCGGGTGCAATGGTTCGTTTAAAGAGTGCTTATATTTTGCGTTGCGATGATTTTGTGAAAGATGCCAACGGAAAAGTAACCGAGATCAAATGCACTTATTTCCCTGAAAGTAAAAGCGGTAGCGATACCAGCGGACTATCTGTAAAAGGCACCATCCATTGGGTAAGTGCACAACATGCGGCTCAGGCAGAAATAAGATTGTACGACCGTTTATTCAATGTAGAAAACCCATCGTCTGAAGAAGGTGATTTTAAAGATTATATCAATCCCAATTCTTTACAGGTAATACCAAACGCATACATTGAGCCTTCTTTGAAGACTGCAGCTATTGGTACACGTTATCAATTCTTACGCAAAGGATATTTTTGTTTAGATAAAGATACTACTGCAGATAAATTAGTGTTCAACAGAACTGTTACTTTGAAAGATGCATTTGTGAAAAAATAGAAACACTAATCAAGCAAATTTATAAGGATCAATACGGATTTTTATACGCTACAATCAGCTCATATCAACCTGATCCGTGTCTCTATTTTCCCTCAATTTCAAATCAGGAAACACAGCAGCAGCAAGCATTAGAAATACAGACACCACCATTAAGTAAATCCCAATTTTCTTCTCAGGGCAATAAGCCATATAACAAGCTGTAAATAACACATATGTTTTAAGCGCATAGCCCACACACAAAGCACATAAAAATAAATTGGCCCTACGTGCCCATACTTTCGGCAACAACATAAAAACAAATATTATTGATGTAAGCAAGATCAATAACTTACCGGGTCTTCCATACCTGTTTTCGAAACTGAATAAACCCGTAAAAGTTTTATCAATATCAGCATAGTATGCCCAAGGCAAAAAACATGATACAATCAAAGTAATACAAGCTACTAATCCAAGCCAATGCAAAATTTTAGGGATCATATGAGGTTAAAATATTTAATTATTGAGCACTGTTTCAATTTGGAAATTTGAAGATTTGGAAATTTGAAGATGCAAGATTACTTGAAATCTACATCATTCTCAAATTATCAAATCTTCAAATTATCAAATTATCCTTTCGGTCTTGTTCTGCCGCCATAACTCGGTCTGCTAGCTCTTTCAGCATTATGAAAACTTCTTTTAGAAGGTTTCTTAGCACCAAAACCTCTCCCACGTTTAGGGCCACTGTTGCCGGGAAGCGGTGTAGAAACAGTAACTTGAGCCGGGTACGGATGAGCATCACTAACAGGAATGGTTTTGCCAATTAATTTTTGAATATCCTTCAGTAAGTCTCTTTCATCCGCATCGCAGAAAGACATAGCAATACCACTTGCCCCTGCTCTACCTGTACGACCAATTCTGTGTACATAAGTTTCAGGCACTTCAGGTAATTCGTAATTAATTACATGTCCTAGTTCATCAATATCAATTCCTCTTGCAGCAATATCTGTTGCCACCAATACTCTTAACTTACCATCTTTAAATTGATTCAATGCATGCTGACGGGCATTCTGCGATTTGTTACCATGAATGGCTGCAGCAGTAATATGTTCTCTGTGTAAGAATTTTACAATTTTATCTGCTCCATGTTTGGTACGTGAAAAAACCAATACGGTTTCAATAGCAGGATTTTTTAAAAGATACAACAACAACAAAGGTTTGTTCGTTTTATCTACATAAAATAAATTCTGCTGAATGATATCAACTGTTGAAGACACAGGTGTAACCTCTACCTTACTTGGATTCGTCAACAATACATTTGCCAGTGTTTGAATTTCAGGTGGCATAGTTGCAGAGAAGAAAAGTGTTTGTCTCTTTGCAGGCAATTTGATGATCACTCTTTTTACATCATGTATGAAACCCATATCCAACATCCTATCTGCTTCATCTAACACAAATATTTTGATGTGTTGCAAGCCAATAAAACCTTGATTGATCAGGTCCAGCAATCTGCCGGGTGTTGCTACCAAAATATCTACACCTGCCTTCAATGCGTTTACTTGATGCATTTGCGATACACCACCAAAGATCACAGTATGTTTTAATCCGGTGTATCTGCCATAAGCTGCTAAACTTTCGTCTATCTGTATCGCTAACTCACGGGTAGGTGTAAGTATCAATGCTTTTATTTTTCTTATGCCGGTTTCTTTTTCTTTCGATAAAAGTTGTAAGATAGGAATAGCAAATGCTGCAGTTTTTCCTGTTCCGGTTTGAGCACAGCCCAACAAGTCTTTTTGTTGCAATACTATCGGAATAGATTGTTGTTGTATAGGTGTGGGTGTTGTGTATCCTTCTTCCGTTACGGCTTTGAGGATCGGATCTATTAGATCTAATTGATTGAATGTCATTATATATTTTTATGACTTTGAAGCTGAGGAGACGTTGTACTTTCTAAAACAGCGGGAAAATTATTTATTCCACATCGGCTTACAACCTGCCGTAATTATTGCTCTTTGAATGAGCTCTTATTGAGAGTGGAACACAAAGGTAGGCTTTTATTATTTAATGGGATATTTAAGTGTTTATTGAACCAGAAAGACACAAAATTACAAAGGGGCACTAAGACTTTGTATTTATTCGTGTCTTTGCACCTTCGTGGTTTAACTTTAATACAAGATTTGGTTTTTCATGGCGGCATCAAAAAAATATTTTTCTATCTTCAACAAAACAAAACCCATGGATATACAACATAAAGAAGAAGGCCATAAAGGCTCTTTTTACATAGAACAGGAAGGTAAACAAGTGGCTGAAATGGTTTATTCACTTTCAGACGCTAACTTGCTGATCATTGAGCACACAGAAGTAGATGATATATTAAAAGGTAAAAACATTGGAGCTCAGTTAGCGCATGCCACTGCCGAATATGCAAGAGAAAAACATTACACTATTATTCCTTTATGCCCTTTCGCCAATGCATTCTTTAAAAAAAGACATGAGGCATATAAAGATGTTTTGAGAAGCTAGCGAATATTAAAAATAAAAACTTACTTAACATTGTAATAATAAACCTCAACTATGGAAGCATTATTTCCGGCAATGATGCAGACACTTACAGAAGCTTCAAAAAAACTGGATAATGGAGAGTTGGATAATGTACGAATGGATACACTTAATTTTTTACATGCAAGGATCTTACAACTCAATGGTGTTTTAAAATTTGAACATGATTTTACAAATAGATTGATACCCGACATCATTGATTATGCTTACCTGCTTCAAGAAAATGAACAAGCTTGTAAAGAATTCATAGAGTTTCAATTCTACAGGCCTACCATGTTCGGTGAAGAAGATGCGTACACAAAATACGAAGCGCTTTTTCTGCAAGAAGTAATACAAGGCATCATTGACAACAGTAACGATATTATTCATCCTCCTGCTTAATTGTTATCTTTATTTAAAGACATCCATCATGAAAAAAATAACTGCATCATTTATTTTGACCTTTATTGCATTGTTTTCGTATGCTCAAAAAAACATAGTATTAATAAAACCAGGCGAAAGTGTAGGTGAACTTAAACTTGGCATGAGCCCTGCTCAAACATACAATATTTTAAAAGGAAATATTACATGGAGAACATATCAGGAAGAACTTAGCATATTTACTGAATATGCTGCCAGAAAAATTTCAACCGATAGCCTTCCTCAATTCATTATAGGCTTTGATAGTTGTGCCGCCTACATGGGTGAGGCTCCAGAAAACTTGCCTGTATATAAACTTTATTTCAAAAACGGGCAATTGATCTATTTCATTATTACTTCTTACGAACCATGGATAATACCCGAAGAAAAGAAAATCACACAAAAAAATAGGGTTGGCTTATTTACCGGCGTGTTGGAATGTGCAGAGAAAATGAACAGCGATTATATTTCTCTTAAGTGTGGTGATTATGATGGCGAATACATTTACTATAAAGAAGGAATTCAATTCATCTTTGATGAACAAATTATAAGAACCATTTGTGTATTTACTCCATTACCCGATTACAAAAAACTGGTGGCAGATAAAATATCCAAACAGTAAGCTACCGGAAATCTTCCTAAACTCATTTTGATCTTTTACGGGACTAATAAAATCAAAACCCTCTTAAAAAAGAGGGTTTTGAGGTCCCGAGCGGATTCGAACCGCTGTGGAAGCTTTTGCAGAGCTCTGCCTAGCCACTCGGCCACAGGACCATTTTGTTTTTTAGAGTTGCAAAAATAAGGTATTTTTATGCATAATTAAATTCTTAACGTAAAAAATGCTGTATGAACCGAATTGCAGATTCTGAACTGATTATCAATAAAAGAGGTGCTATTTATCATTTAGATGTACGCCCCGAAGAACTGGCAGAAACTATTATTACCGTTGGTGATCCCGATAGAGTGAAAGAAGTGAGCAAACATTTCGATAAAATAGAATATAAGAACCAACACAGAGAGTTTATTACCCATACGGGATATATTGGTAAGAAACGCATCAGTTGTATGAGTACGGGTATTGGGCCGGATAATATTGATATTGCCCTGAATGAAGCCGATGCTTTGGCCAATATCGATTTTGAAACAAGAACCATTAAAGAAAAGCATACTGCCCTAAACATTATCCGCTTTGGCACTTGCGGTTCTTTACAAAGACATGTATCGGTTGATACTTTTGTGGCAGGTACACATGGGCTTGGATTAGATAATGTACTGCACTACTACCGAATGGAAAACAATGAAGAAGAAAGACAATTATTGCATGCGTTCAATACACATACACAATTGGCAACCGGCCCCGTTGCTCCTTACATTTCTATGGCAAGCGGTAAGTTGTTGAAAAATTTTACTGATAAATATCATCAGGGAATTACAGTTACTTGCCCGGGTTTTTACGGACCGCAAGGAAGGGTTTTAAGAATGGGGTTGGCATATCCCGGACTGATAGACAAGTTGACAACTTTTGAATTTGGCAATCATCATATTGCAAATTTCGAAATGGAATCTTCAGCCATTTACGGTTTAGGAAAGATAATGGGACATCATTGCGTTAGCTTAAATGTAATTGTTGCTAACCGCATTGCTAAAGAGTTTTCAAAAGATGGTGCTGCCGCAGTAGAAAGTCTGATCAAACATTCATTAGGTATTATTGCAGATTCAAGTATATAAAATGAAAATTCAATTCTTTAAATATCAGGGAACCGGAAACGATTTTGTAATCCTGAATAATATGTCAAATCAAATTACTGATCTATCAACTGAACAGATCAACTTTTTATGCGACAGAAAATTTGGCATTGGTGCAGATGGGCTAATGTTATTAAGTAAAAAAGAAGGCTATGATTTTGAAATGATATATTACAATGCTGATGGTAATGAAAGCAGCATGTGTGGTAATGGAGGCAGATGTCTGGTGAAATTTGCTTACCATCAGGGTATCAATAAATCTGAGTATCATTTTATAGCTATTGACGGAGAACATGAAGCAGAAATTGACATGGATGGTACCGTTAGCTTAAAAATGAAAGATGTAGATGAAGTTGAAGAATACGGACACCATGCCGTTTTAAATACCGGTTCACCGCATTATGTAAAATTCAGCAGTAATGTAAAAACAAAAGATGTATTTACAGAAGGTAAAGAAATTCGTTATAGCAAAGAATATGCGGAAAAGGGCATTAATGTGAATTTTGTAGAAACAATAGACGACGGAACCATTTATGTACGTACTTACGAAAGAGGTGTAGAAAACGAAACACTTAGTTGCGGTACCGGCGTAACAGCGGCTGCATTGGTAAGTGCACACAATGAAAATGGTTTCAATGAAGTAAAAGTAAAAACTCCCGGAGGAAATTTATCTGTTGAGTTTGATAAAATAGATGATACACATTTTAAAAACATCTGGCTTTGCGGACCGGCAGAGTTTGTGTATAGCGGAGAAATTGACATATAATTGCTGCATTTACGATTTGAGATTTTGGATTTACGATTTTGTTCAAATTGTTAGAGTATGTCTATTATTGAGTAAGATAACATGCAAAAGAAATCGTAAATCGTACATGCCAAATCGTATATACAAATGATACAATACTTCAAAAACTTAGATAGCAAAACGATTGAGATTGATAAACCCGAAACGGGTACTTGGGTAAATGTTTTACCTCCGTTAAAACAGGAAGAATTTACTGAACTGAGTGAGTCGCTGGATATACCTTTAGATTTTTTGAAAGACTCACTGGATATAGATGAAAGAAGTCGTTATGAAATTGACGACAATGTAAAATTGATCGTTATAAAAACGCCTACTGAAAACAACTCTTTCAACGACAGCGACGCCTACTATATTACGATCCCTATTTGTATCATACTTACGCACAATCAAATTGTAACGGTAAATTCATTCGAGAACGAAGCCATTAAAAAATTCCTGAATACTTTTCAAAACAGACATCCTGATAAAAAGAATATGATGGTCTTGAAAATATTTGAAAAGATCACTACCAATTTTCAGGATTACTTGAAGGAAATTAATCTTAGAAGAAACACACTTGAACAAAAACTGTACGATGCTAACAGAAATGAAGAATTGCTTCAATTAATGAGGATACAAAAAAGCCTGGTATATTTTATTACCGCATTACGTAGCAATGAATTGCTAATGATGAAACTGGCCCGAACCAATGTAATGCAGTTGAATGAAGAAGAGAAAGATATTTTGGATGATCTGATCGTAGAAACCAGTCAGGCATTGGAAATGGCCAACACTTACACTAATATTCTGAGCAGCACTTTAGATGCATTTGCAAGCATCATCAGCAATAACCAAAACGAAGTTTTAAAAAGATTAACAACACTCACTATATTTTTAAGTATCCCTGTATTGATTGCCAGCATTTATGGCATGAATACACCTATTCCATATAAAGACAATCACCTTACATTTTGGATACCGGTAAGCATTTCATTTATCATTTTGATATTTGTGGTATTAAATTATTTAAAAAGAAGAAAATAAAATGATCACTCTTAGAGTTTACGGCATTTTGATAAATGAATTGAAACAAGTGCTGGTTAGCGATGAATATATACGTGGAAACTATTTTACAAAATTCCCTGGTGGCGGATTGGAATTTGGCGAGGGAACAAGAGATTGTCTGCAAAGAGAGTTCATGGAAGAAATGAATTTGAAAGTAGAGATCGGCGATCACATTTACACAACCGATTTTTTTCAAATAAGTGCATTTAATACCGCTCAGCAAATAATCTCCATTTATTATTTTGCAAAGGCATTAGAACCAATCTCAGTTCCGTTACGCACTACCCCATTCGATTTTGATGAGCTGCAATTAAAAGTATATAGCGAAATACAACAAACTGAAACATTTCGCTTTGTAGATTTTAATACCTTTTCTGAAGAAACGGTATCTCTCCCTATTGATAAGATCGTTGCTAAGCTTATTAAAGAAAAGTACAGTTGATAGACCTACCTCGATTGTTATAAAATTCTTGCCAAAAAATTATTAGAATTAAAAAAAAGTTGTTTCCTTGTAGGATAATTAAACCAAAACCTTGTCTTATGTTCAAAAAGATCCTCAAATGGATAGGCATTATTTTGTTGTTTATCATTATCGGACTAACCATAACGGTAATGCTTAGGCAAAATATACAATTCGATGCTCCATATCCGTCTATACATGCTGTAAAAGACAGTGCTGTCATAGCTCGTGGGAAATACCTAGTATATGGTCCTGCACATTGTGCCGATTGCCATGGTGCTGTAGGCTCCGAAGCTCAAGTTAATGCCGGAGTAGAAGTTCCCCTTTCAGGCGGATATGTTTTTCAAATACCGCCGGGTGATATCCATGTACCTAATATTACACCTGATAAAACTGGTATCGGTAAACTAACTGATGAACAAATTGCCCGTTCGTTGCGTAACGGAGTTGGGTATGACGGAAGAGCCATTTTCGATTTTATGCCATTCCATAATACCAGTGATGATGACCTAACAGCTATTATATCTTATTTGCGTACAACCAAACCTGTTAGCAACGATGTTCCCAAACATAGTTTTAGTCTTTTAGGTAAGATATTAAAAGCACTGGTAATTAAACCAACAGGACCTACAGGTGATGTTCCAAAATCCGTTACGCCTGACTCTTCTATTGAATATGGAAGATACCTTGCAACAAGTGTAGCAAACTGCAGAGGCTGTCATACAGAGAGAGACTTGAAAACAGGTGCGTTTGTAGGACCCGATTACGCCGGTGGATTTGAAATTGAATCTCCTGTAGATAAAAAATATATTTTTCATACGCCCAATATTTCGCCTGATAAAAAAACAGGCCATATAGTTGATTGGACCGAAGAAATGTTCATTAGTCGTTTTAGAAAAGGAAAATTAATTCCGCAATCACCAATGCCATGGGGGCCTTTCGGCAGAATGACCGATATGGAGTTAAAAGCCATTTACAAGTATTTAAAAACCGTTACCCCTGTTGAAAGAAAAATTGAAAAAATACTAGAAGTAAAAAAATAACGGTCGGATCTGGATCAAATAAAAATGTCACATCGTTAGGTGTGACATTTTTATTAAAAAACCATCAGCCTGTAAGCCGGATTCTGTTCCCCCAACAAGTTAGGGGTGGTTATCATTTATCTGGCTGCAACATTACTGTTGCAATCTTGCTGCCTACCCTTCAACTCGGACGAGCCGCCCTCAAACGCTGATATACGTGGCATTACAGCACATAAGGTTTACCCGTTACTATGGTTACCCATAATGACTGTGAGCTCTTACCTCACATTTTCACCCTTATCTCGCCTAAGGCGAGACGGTAATTTTCTGTGGCACTTTCTCCCCCAACAAGTTGGGGGCCGGCCATTAACCGGTATGTTGCCCTTTGCTGTCCGGACTTTCCTTCCCGCCTTAGGCGGGACGATAACCCGGCTGATAGTAATGCAAAGGTAGTTTTAATTTATTTTATGGTTGTTTTAAGGATAATTAAGAAAATATTTGTCGTTTTAAATCTTTATCGTAATATTGCAATATACAATTAAAGATATGGGAGCAACGAAGACAGATTTTTTTTCAGAAAAACAAAATGAAATAGCCAATATCATGAAAGCTTTGGGCCATCCTGCAAGGGTAGCCATCATTGATTATTTGTTGACTGTAAATACCTGTATTTGTGGAGATATAGTAAATGTTTTGCCCCTTGCACAACCAACAGTATCGCAACATCTCAAAGAATTAAAAAATGCCGGTTTGATAAAAGGTAATATTGAAGGCAATGCAATCTGTTATTGCATCGACGAAAAAACCTTTGTGAAATTTCAAAAATATTTAGGCGACATTTTCACGAAAATTCAAAAACAAAAAAGCAATTGTTGTTAAATTAAAATATATAAAAAATGAAACTATCTGAAATTAAAAATCATCTGGCCACTGCTACATCAGTAAATTTTAGTCTTCCAAATGGAAGTTTCGTGCCGGAACATTTTCATGTCACAGAGATAGGCATTCTTACTAAACACTTTATTGATTGTGGCGGTACCATTCGTAAAGAAGATAAAGTAAATTTTCAATTGATGGATGCTAATGATTATGACCATCGCTTGAAACCACAAAAATTGTTAAACATCATCGCTTTATCTGAAAAGAAATTAGGCATTGAAGATCTTGAAATAGAAGTAGAATACCAGGCTGATACGATCGGTAAATATGGATTGGACTTTAATGGTACTAATTTTGTACTAACCAATACCAATACGGCTTGTCTTGCGAACGACCATTGCGGTATTCCTCAAGGAAAACAAAAAATAAACTTAGCTGAATTAAAAAACGAAGCGGCTTGCTGCACACCTGGCGGTGGTTGCTGCTAATAAAATAAAATATGTATAAAGAGATCGAAGAACATTGCAACAAACTCATCAATCAATTTGATGAGATATCAGAAGAGCGAAAATTAATATTGCAAAAAATAGCTGCACACATACAAACTAAGCTTGATAAGAACGAAGCTGTTCAATTGGTATATGTGTGTACACACAATTCCCGTAGAAGTCATTTTGGCCAAGTCTGGGCTGCTGTTGCAGCCGATTTTTATGGCATAAAAAATGTCTACACTTTTTCAGGAGGAACGGAAGCTACAGCATTCAACCCGAATGCAATCAATGCATTGGTAAGAACAAAATTCATTGTAAGTAAAACCACAGAAAGCAATAATCCGATCTACAAAGTGCAATTTGGAGAAGATAATTTTGTTACTTGTTTTTCAAAAACATATAACGATAAAGAAAATCCGGCAAATAATTTTGTTGCGGTAATGACCTGTTCTGATGCGGATGAAAATTGTCCATTTATTACCGGCTGCGACTTAAGAATAGGAACGACTTATGAGGATCCGAAAAAATTCGATGGCACTCCCTTACAAGATGAAAAATATCTTGAAAGAAGCAATCAAATTGCAGTAGAGTCTTTATACATTTTTTCTTTGATCAAATAATTATTATGAGTGGCGACAATTGTGCTCCTGCAAAAAGAAATCAATTAGGTTTTATAGATAGATATCTCACTCTGTGGATATTTTTAGCAATGCTATTGGGTGTAGCTGTAGGATATTTATTTCCATCATCAGCCAATTTTATCAATTCATTTTCTACTGGTACAACTAATATTCCTTTAGCAATAGGATTGATATTAATGATGTATCCACCTTTTGCAAAAGTGAGATACGATAAGTTAAAGGAAGTATTTAAAAATATAAAAGTACTCGGTGCATCTTTATTGCTGAATTGGGTAATTGGTCCGATATTGATGTTCTTCCTGGCTATTATTTTTCTTCATGGATACCCGGAATATATGGTGGGACTGATTCTTATAGGGCTTGCCCGCTGTATCGCTATGGTTATTGTATGGAATGAATTAGCAGAAGGCAGTCGTGAATACGCTGCAGGTTTAGTTGCATTGAATAGTATCTTTCAGGTATTGTTGTACAGCGTATACGCATATGTTTTTGTAACTGTGCTTCCTCCAATATTTGGCATTAAAGGTGCTGAAGTAAATATAACGATCGGGCAGATTGCACAAAGTGTTGCTATCTATTTGGGCATTCCTTTCGTGGCCGGTTTCATAACCAGATATATTTTAATAAAATTGAAAGGAGAAGAATGGTATCAAACAAAATTCATCCCTCTGATCTCTCCTATTACATTGATTGCATTATTGTTTACTATTCTGATCATGTTTAGCTTAAAGGGGGAATTAATTGTACAGATACCTTTTGATGTGTTACGAATTGCTCTACCCTTGGTGATCTATTTTGCAATTATGTTTGTAGTAAGTTTCTTTATTGGTAAAAAGATGGGAGCAGATTATTCAACCAATGCGTCAATAGCATTTACTGCTGCCGGCAATAATTTTGAATTGGCCATCGCTGTTGCTATTGGTGTATTCGGAATCAATAGTGGCCAAGCTTTTGCCGGGGTAATTGGCCCACTGGTAGAAGTACCGGCATTGATTGCGCTGGTGAATGTTGCTTTTTGGCTACGCAGAAAATACTATTCAAAAAATCGGCCGCAATAACAGAAGATTTTTTAATTACTTTTTATGCCTACTCTTCAATACATCGATCACATCTTTTAACTGAAAGCCTTTGGCTTGCAGTAATATTAAATAATGGAACATCAGATCAGCAGCTTCGCCTAGGAATAATTCTTTGTTATCGTCCTTCGCTTCAATAACGATCTCCACAGCTTCTTCGCCAACCTTTTGAGCTATCTTATTAATTCCTTTATTGAATAAAGATGTCGTGTATGATGCGTCAGAAGGGTTATTCTTTCTGTCTTCAATTATTTTTTCTAATTGAAATAAAAAATCATTAGAAGTATTCGTTTCACCCCAGCAAGTATCAGCACCTGTGTGACACACAGGCCCAACAGGCGTAGCTTTGATCAGTAATGTATCGTTATCACAATCTGTTGTTATATTTTTCAACAATAAGAAATTGCCACTCTCCTCACCTTTTGTCCATAAGCGATTTTTACTGCGACTAAAAAAAGTAACTTGCTTCAATTCTTGCGTTTTTGCTACAGCGGCTTCATTCATGAAGCCAAGCATTAAAACTTTACCTGTAGTATCGTCTTGCACAATTGCAGGAACTAGTCCGTCAGCATATTTAGAATAATCAATTTTCATCGTTGGTATTATTTACAGTTGAATCTTTTTTATTTTGTAGCATTTCAATCAGCTCATCTTGCTTTTGCTGCAACCGTTCTCTTCTTTCATCATTTCTATTCGCTTGCCTGTTACGCATATACGCAAACAACATTAGTGACAAACATCCTAGAAATATGTATAAGATCATAATCTTATATTAACCTTTTGTTGAGACAAATAACTTTTCAATTCAGGAATTCCAATTTCTTTATAATGAAAAATACTTGCTGCTAATGCCGCATCAGCTTTTCCCCCTTCAAACACATCTTTAAAATGTTCCATTGTTCCTGCACCACCCGATGCAATGATCGGAACAGGCAATAATTCCGACAGCGCAGATGTTATGTCTAATGCAAAGCCTGCTTTAGTGCCATCATTATTCATAGAGGTCAATAATATTTCTCCGGCTCCCAGATCAACCGCTTGTTTTGCCCAATCTATTGTTCTGGTTTCTGTCTTGGTTCTGCCACCGTTTAAATATACATACCACTCTCCATCTTCTTCCTTCTTTGTATCAATTGCTAAAACAATACATTGGCTACCAAACTCCTTACTCATATCAGAAAGTATCTGCGGATTTTTATAAGCTGATGTATTAATTGAAACTTTATCTGCTCCATTCTTTAATAAAACTGATACATCTTCTACAGTACTGATACCCCCACCAACAGTAAAAGGAATATTAATTGCAGCTGCTACTTTTTTTACCAGTTCTACTAATGTTTTTCTTTTTTCTACCGTTGCGGTAATATCTAAAAATACTAATTCGTCTGCTCCTTGCTGTGAGTATAACAAAGCCAACTCCACCGGGTCTCCTGCATCACGTATATCAACGAAGTTTACGCCTTTTACAGTTCTTCCTTCTTTAATATCCAGGCAAGGTATAATTCTCTTGGTTAACATGTTAATTGATTGCCGCTAATTGTTTCAAAGTAATTTTTCCTTCATAAATCGCTTTTCCAATGATAGCACCACCACAACCGATCTCTTTTAATCGTAATACATCATCGAAATTACTTACACCACCACTTGCTATTAGATTAATTTCAGGATGTTGTTCCATTATTTTTTTATACAAATCGATAGAGGGGCCCTCCATTACACCATCTTTAGAAATGTCGGTGCAAAAGATATGTGTTGCACCCAGGCTCAATAGTTTCCCTATGAAATCATAAATATTTAAGCCGCTATCTTCTAACCATCCGCCGATTTTTATTTTTTCATCTAACACATCTGCGCCGATCAAAAATTTATCAGCTCCAAACTCCATCAACCATTCTTCAATTACCTGTGGTTGCTTCACCGCCAAGCTTCCGATAGTTACTATATCTCCACCTGCATTTAAAATATCCGATACATCAGAAATCGTTTTTACACCCCCACCAAAATCAATGATCAAATCTGTAGCTTCAGCAATTGATTCTAATACTTTGAGGTTAATGATCTTCCCTGCTTTAGCTCCATCTAAGTCAACAACATGCAAGCGTTTAATGCCTGCTGCTTCAAATTCTCTTGCTACTTCTGCAGGATTTTCGTTGTAGATCTTTTTCTGTGCATAATCACCTTTTGTAAGGCGAACACATTTTCCATCTATGATATCTATTGCAGGAATGATCTCCATTATTTGATATTTATAAAGTTTTTCAAAATTGTTTCTCCAACAGTTCCCGATTTTTCAGGATGAAACTGTACTGCATAAAAATTATCTTTTTGTAATGCCCCGCTGTAAGGAATAATATAGTCTGTTGTTGCTACTGTAGCATTGCACAATGCTGCATAATAACTATGCACATAATACACAAAAGCATTTTCCGCCAACCCATTAAAAAGAACAGATTTATAATCGTAAATATTATTCCATCCTATTTGTGGCACTTTTTCTATATCCGACTTGAATAGCTTTACTTCTGTATCAAAAATACCTAATCCTTTTGTGTCGCCTTCTTCTGTATGATTGCACATCAGCTGAAAACCAACACAGATACCTAATACGGGCTGCGTCAATCCTTTTATAATTGTATCGAGGCTATTATCCTGCAAAGATTGCATTGCCGCTTCTGCATGACCAACTCCGGGGAAGATGACCTTATCAGCGCTTTGCAACAAAGCTTCATCATTTGTAACAATTGATTCCACACCCAATCTATCCAAAGCATATTGAACACTTTGAACATTACCGGCATTATATTTTACTATTGCTACCTGCATTATAAAATTCCTTTTGTTGATGGCAAAGCGTTGTTATTGATATCTCTTTTCACAGCCATCTTTATTGCTTTTGCAAAGCCTTTAAAAATAGCTTCTATTTTATGATGTTCATTTTCGCCTTCAGCTTTAATATTCAAATTGCTTTTTGATGCATCGCTGAACGATTTAAAAAAGTGAAAGAACATTTCTGTCGGCATCTCTCCGATCTTTTCTCTTTTAAATTCAGCATCCCAAACGATCCAATTTCTTCCGCCAAAATCAATAGCAACCTGAGCAAGGCAATCATCCATCGGCAATAAGAAACCGTAACGCTCAATCCCTCTTTTATCTCCCAACGCTTTTGCGATAGCCTCACCTAATGCAATACCGGTATCTTCAATGCTGTGATGTTCATCGATGTGAAGGTCACCTTTACATGTAACATTCAGATCAATATTACCATGACGAGCTATCTGGTCCAACATGTGATCGAAGAAAGCTAAACCTGTATTAACAGAAGCCTTTCCAGTTCCATCTAAATTCACTTCAATGGAAATTTTTGTTTCGTTGGTATTACGCTCATGCTTAACAATTCGTGGAGGTAATTTTAAATATTCGTAGATAGCTGCCCATTGTTTTGTTTCCAGCGCAACTGTACTGTTTCTTAATTCTGCGATTGAATCTTTTACTTCTGCAGCGCCTAATGTATCATCTCCATTCAACCAAAATGCTTTGCAACCAAGGTTTTTAGCCAATTGCACATCAGTAATTCTATCACCAATTACAAATGAATTGGCAAGATCATATTCAGGATTGTTGATGTATTTTGTAACCAACCCTATATTTGGCTTACGTGTTGGCGCATTATCTTTTGCAAAAGTTCTATCGATAATTACTTCAGAAAAACCAATCCCTTCATTAGATAAACTGTTCATCACAAAATTATGCACGGGCCAAAAAGTATCTTCAGGAAATGAAGCAGTCCCGAGTCCATCCTGGTTGGTGATCATTACCAATTCGTAATCTAACTCAGTAGCTATTTTACGCATATAATAAAACATATCAGGATAGAATGCTAATTTCTCGAAAGAATCTAACTGATAAGTTGGTGGAGCTTCGTTGATCAAAGTACCATCTCTATCTATGAATAAGACTTTTTTCACCCTTTATAATTTTTAAGTGTTTGTATTAATAAAATATTTTCAGCAGGCGTACCAACTGTGATACGTAAACAATTTTCACACAAAACTTCTTTTGTTCTGTTACGCACTACAATTTCATTATCGGTTAAATAAGTATATATTTTATCTGCATCATTTACTTTTATTAAAATAAAATTGGCATCACTAGGAAATATCTTCTCTACGAAAGACAAAGTACTCAATTCCTTTACCAATTTATCTTTTTCTATAACTACTTCTTTGATCCAGTTATTTACCTGGTCTGTATTTTGCAGTGCTAGTAATGCTAATTGTTGTGAAGCATCGTTTACATTATACGGAGGCTTTGTTTTGTTCAACAGATCAATGATATCCATTGAAGCATAAGCCAGCCCCAAACGCAATGCTGCCAATCCCCATGCTTTCGACAATGTTTGCATCACGATCAAATTGGGGTATTCGGTTAATTCCTGAATAAATGTTTTTTGTTTCGAATAATTGATATAAGCCTCATCAATGATCACTATTCCCGGAAAATTATTCAGTAAAATTTCTACATCTTCCCTGTTCATATTATTACCAGTAGGGTTATTCGGAGAACAGATGAATAAAAGCTTAGTGTTATCATCAACGGCATTTAATATTCCTTCAACATCTAATTGAAAATCCGGCGTAAGGTTTACTTTTTTTATAGCCACATCATTGATGTTTGCACTTACTTCATACATACCATAAGTAGGCGGACAAATGATCGCATTATCAACCCCGCCAGGATTACAAAAAATACGATATGCCAGATCGATCACTTCATCACTTCCTGTACCAATAAAAATATTTTCTGCAGGAACTCCTTTAATTTTTGTCAAAGCAAATTTTACTTGCCATTGCAATGGGTCCGGATATCGATTGTAGCTTTCTCTTTCTAATGGAGAACCATAAGCATTTTCATTGGCATCTAAGAACACAGAAGCTTTTCCCGTAAATTCATGTCTTGCAGATGAATAAGGTTTTAAGCTTTTTATATTTTCCCGTACTAGTTTATCTAAGTTGAACATAATTATAAAAAATTGAATTTAGAATATAGAATTTAGAATTTTTTGATTGTAAGACTCCAGCATTTTACCAACTTCATTTAACAACAGTCTTAAATCTTCATTCTCTCCATATCCTAGATCATATGATAAAATTAAATAGTATTGACATTCTTCTAAAGAACCCTGAGCAATATTCATAAACCTCGCTTTATCAGCCTTCCCTCTTTTTTTATAGCCTTCTGCTATATTAGCCGGAATAGAAACAGCGGCTCTTTTAAATTGAGATGATAAAGCATATACTTCTTCCTTCGGAAATGTCTTTATGTATTTGTAAACTCCTAGCACAAACTGATGTGCTTTTTGCCAAACAATTAATTCCTGAAACTTTTGTGTTGTCATTATCGGTCAACTTCTGTATTCTATATTCTTTATTCAATATTCTTAAGACTATCCAATCTTACAGTTACTGCATTCTTATGAGCATCCAGCCCTTCAGCAGCTGCCATAATTTCTACCGTATTTCCAATATTATTAATTCCTTCCTTTGTTAATTGTTGAAAAGTTACTTTCTTAAAAAAACTATCCAACGAAACACCACTGTATGCTTTCGCATAACCATTGGTTGGTAATGTATGATTGGTTCCTGAAGCATAATCACCGACACTTTCAGGAGAATAGTGACCAATAAAAACACTACCGGCATTGGTCACTTTTTCAGACAAAGACAATGCATTATCAGACGCAATGATCAAATGCTCTGCAGCGTATTCATTCAATAATTCGAAAGCATCGTCGACATTTTGGATAACGATATATCTACTGTGTTGCAAAGCTTTCGCTGCAATATCTTTTCTTGATAGATCATTTAATTGTTTTTCTACTTCAGCTTGAACAGCCTTAACTAAGAACTCAGAACTGGCAACTAAAACAACCTGACTATCTGCCCCATGCTCTGCCTGGCTTAACAGATCAGCTGCTATGAACGAAGCATTACTTGTCTCATCCGCATACACAGCTACTTCACTGGGGCCTGCAGGCATATCAATCGCCACACCAGCTTTATTTACTAATTGTTTAGCGCATGTTACATACTGATTTCCAGGACCGAATATTTTATACACTTGTGGAACTGTTGCTGTTCCATAAGCCATAGCACCAACAGCTTGTACGCCACCGATCTTATAAATATTTTTTAGGCCGATCAATTGTGCTGTATATAAAATAACAGGATTTACTTTCCCATCTTTACCAGAAGGAGTACAAACAACAATTTCCTTGGAACCTGCCAGCACAGCGGGCACTCCCAACATCAACAAAGTGGAAAATAAAGGTGCAGAACCTCCCGGAATATACAATCCTACTTTTTGAATAGCGATCGATTTTCTCCAACAAAATACACCTAGTGTTGTTTCAACTTTTGATACTGCTTCTTTTTGTATTGTATGAAATGCTTCGATATTATTTTTTGCTTGTTGAATAGCTTGCTTTAATTTTTCATCAACCAACAAAACAGCTTCTGCTATTTCTGCTTCAGTAACTTTTAAATCATTCAGTTCAACACCATCAAATTGTGCTGCATATTTTTTTACTGCAACGTCTCCATTTTGTTTAACATCATTTAAAATATTACCTACAGTAGCTTCTAACGAACTGCTATCAAAAGCAGGACGCTGCAGAATTTGATTCCACTCACTTCTCTTCGGTTCAATATAAACTCTTTCCATAATCAGGCTCTTATCCCCTTTTAGGGGGTTAGGGGGTTAAACGATCATCTTTTCAATTGGAAGAACAATAATTCCCTCTGCTTCAAAACTTTTTAGTTTTTCAATGATATCCCAAAACTCATTTTCAGACACAACGCTTTGAACGCTGCTCCAACCTTCTTCCGTTAAAGGCACGATAGTAGGGCTTTTCATGCCTGGCAAAGCCGCTGAAATATTTTTTAACTGATGATTGGGAGCATTCAGCATGATGTATTTATTATTCTTGGCCTTTTTAACTGCGTTGATGCGTAACAATAATTTATCGAGAATTACTTTTTGCTCTGTGGTTAAATTTTTATGAGAAGTTAAAACCGCTTCAGATTTTAATATTACCTCTACTTCTTTTAACCCGTTTGTAAAAAGTGTACTACCACTACTTACTAAATCGCAAATAGCATCTGCTAAGCCAATACCCGGAGCAATTTCCACCGAACCACTGATCTCATGTATTTCTGCATCGATCTTTTTTTCTGTCAGATATTTTTGCAAGATGGTTGAATATGTGGTTGCTATTTTCAATCCTTGCAGATCTTCTATAGATTTATATTGAATACTTTTAGGCACTGCAATACTCAACCTGCATTTACCAAAACCCAAACGATATACAAGATCGATGTCTTTGTTTTTTTCCAACAAAACATTTTCACCAACGATACCGATATCAGCAACGCCATCATACACGTACTGAGGAATATCATCATCTCTTAAAAAATAAATCTCTAAAGGGAAATTATCTGCAACAGTTTTCAATTGCTTGTTTCCATTACTAACTTCAATACCACACTCTTTTAAAAGTTTGATAGAATCTTCGAAAAGTCTTCCTGATTTTTGAATTGCTATTTTTAGCATAGTCTATTTTTTAATATTTTATCTAACCTGGTTATAAACAAAAAGGGCTTACCTTTTTAAGTAAGCCCTTTTTGAAATATGTTTTTTACATACATACCAACATAGCTTACCTTACGGTAATAAATGATGATGATGTATGTGAGTAAATTGTTTCATTGATGGTGCAAAGTAAAGACCGAAAATTTATTTTGCCAAATAAAATTTAGAAATTCCCGGAAATCAAGCCTAATCCGGGAGAGTCTGTATATAGAATCCGGCCAAAATCGAATTTTACCCCTTCTGCAGTATCCTCCTCCAACAACAGCGTTCCATCCATATCTACATAATCCAGCAGCGGCGCTAATTGAGCAATGGCAGCCGTTCCAACAGAACTTTCATTCATACAACCTATCATTACTTTCATATTCAGCTCTCTGGCTTTTTTAATCATATTGCGGGCCGGGGTAATGCCACTGCACTTGGTAAGTTTGATATTGATACCATGAAAATGCTGATAACATTTTTCAACATCCGATTCCTTCACACAGGATTCATCAGCTATCAATGGTAACGGTGAAGCATCAAACAATGCCTTCATCCCATCCCAATCATCTTTTGCCAATGGCTGTTCAATAAATTCTACACCCAGCTCTTTTAATAAAGGAATTTTTTGCAATGCCTGCTCCAGTGTCCAACCGGCATTCGCATCCACTCTGAAAATAGCATCGGTATGGTTACGCAATTCAGCCACCATCTCAATATCATTTTCTACTCCTACTTTTATCTTATAGATCGGCCATGGTTTTTCTTTCATCTTCGTAACCATTTTATCTATTGAATCTATCCCGATAGTGAAATCGGTCAGCGGTGCTTTAGATGTATCTAAATTCCATAGCTGGTGCAATTGCTGACGTTTTATTTTTCCATACAGATCCCAGCCGGCCATATCCAATGCACAAACTAAAAAAGGATTCGCCGGAAATAAATGGTGTAAGTAATGCCAGTATCTTTCAGGATCGGAGAAAGCAAACTTTTCCACGAAAACTTTTTTCCGTTCAAGGTCCTCAATCATTTTTTCCACCGTGATATTGTAGTAATTGATAGCAGGTGCTTCTCCATAACCTACAAAACCAAAATGCTCCAATTCAACGATTAAAGTTGGCTGATGTGTTTTAGTTCCTTTAGAAATAGTGAAAGGGTGCTTAAAAGGAAGATTGTATGATTGGTAAGAAACTTTCATTTTTTCTGAGCAAATATAGAACGACACAGGCATATACTTACATAGGTAATTTCTATCTTGCTATATGCCTATGTGGTTATTAATTATCGTCCGCTTGCTTTTACCAACCCACCAAACTCTGTATTGAATTCCGTCTCTTTGATCAAATCTTCAAAGGTCATGTGCATTCTGTATTGCCAGTAATGCTTAGGATTGGCCGGCACATTAATACGTTCATCGTTAGGATTGTCTCTTCTGAGTTTATCATTAATGCCCAAAATATCCTGCAATTGGAAAATGCTCCACATAGCCGGAGAGAATAAATGCTGTACAACGATCTCTTTATTGATCCATGCATCGCAGAAATAAGGAGCACCTCCGTAATGGCCTAATTCATTATTATAAAATCGTTGGGTTTTAACAGCATCTTCTTCCCACCACCCTCGAATGGTACTCATATCATGCGTAGAAGGTGTTACTACCGATAGGTACGGAGCATCTGCAGGATGAAAAAATTCTTTAGTCGAATCTTTAGGCATACGCTGTATCTCCAAACTCAACATACCTAATTGCTGCATTACATCAGGTACACAATCAGGCACCATACCGAGATCTTCGCCACATACCAACATATTGGTACTTCGTTTTAGTTCAGGCAATTTATGTAAGGCTTCTTTTTTCCAGAAATCATCCTGACGACTATAGAAATAATTTACATACAATTCCTTCAACTTGCTCTGAGTATGACCATCGAGGTATCTGAAAGAACTTGTTTGATCTGCATTGATCCTGAAATGAAACTGCTGACCGCCGGAACCTTCTTCTTCGATCAGAATAATATTACTGATAAGATCAAACAATCCGTATTTTATTTTATGCTGAAAGTCATCGTTAGGTTGACCGGCAAAATATTGCTCAACCTTGCGTTGCGTATTAAATTCTTCTTTCAAATGATAATTACCATCATAATTATTGAGGAAATTATCTTTTACATAATGTACATCATAACCAAACACCTCATACAACACCGAATCATTTATAAAGGGAGCACAATAACGGTAATGGTCAATTGAAATATTATTTTGGTGAAATTCACTGATATGCACCGGTATTGCAGGAACAAATTTTCCCATAATACCTTCTACTGCATGTACAGGAATACTCCAGATACGAAAGAAGCCGAGAATATGGTCAATTCTGAATGCATCAAAGTATTCACTCATTTGGTGAAAACGCTGACGCCACCATGCAAAACCATCTTCCTGCATTTTTTTCCAGTTGTAAGTTGGAAATCCCCAATTCTGTCCTTTGATTGCAAAATCATCGGGTGGCGCTCCTGCTTGTGCATCCATATTATATAACTCAGGAGCCATCCATGCATCACAACCGTACCTGTATATACCGATCGGCAGATCTCCTTTAACAATGATACCATTTTCATGAGCATATGCAGTTGCTTCTTTTAATTGAATATGCAAATGATACTGTATGAAATAATGCAACGCAATCTCATCATAATGTTTTTCGGATGAAGCTGCCAATTGCTCAATTTCATTTTTGCTGTATATGCTGTTGGTTGGCCATTTACTATAATCAGATACCCCGTATTTATCTCTCAGATAACAAAATGCAGCATATGGTATTAACCAATGTTTATTTGAATCGAAAAATGCTTTAAAACCAGGGTCCTTTAAGAATTCTCTTTTTTGAAGATTGTATAATTTTTTTAAGGCTGCAAATTTTATTGCCATTACCGCATCATAATCTACTGCCGGTAATACATTCAGTCGTTTTTGGTCTGCAGATAAAGCTTTTACTACATCTGCATTAATCTCTCCTGCTACTTTTTCAAGATTGATAAACAAAGGATGTAATGCAAAAGCAGAAATAGCAGCATATGGATAAGAATCCATCCATGTATGCGTTGCCGTTGTATCATTTACCGGTAATAGTTGAATTAGCTTTAGTCCGTTTAGTTTTGACCAATCCACCAATTGTCTGATATCTGTAAACTCTCCTGTACCAAAGCTTTTGGTAGTTCGTAAACTAAATACCGGGATAGCTACACCTGCTCCTTTCCAATTTGGAAAAGGCAATTGAGCAAAGCCGTCATGCAAAATTGTGAGTTTTCCTTTACCTGTTCCACCTTGCATTGCCCTGTTACCTCCGGCTTCAAAAAACCTTACTTTTTTATCGGTAATTCCGTAAACTGCATATTTATATAAAACGGGAAAGCTCTCATCAGCTAGATCTATTTTTACAGACCACCAATTACCACTCTTGTTTAACAATAACGGCTTATCCGTTTTCCAGTTGCCCAAAGTATCATTACTGCCAATCACACATATTACCTCATCTTCTTTCAAAAGTGGTGCTTTTACTTTAAGCTCATGTGTATATGATTTAACTGTGGCAACTTTTGCAGTAGAAAGTGTTTTTAATAATACCTCTTGAAATGGTTGTGTAAAAAAAGCATTTTCAACCTGTCCGGCATGATTCCAGAAATCTATTGTTGTGATTTCTTTTATTGTAGTTTTTGATACATCAATTATCCTATCATCTCCCCATTCTATTATTTCTGCGCCGGTGTTATCCCTATAAATAAACTTGTATTGTAAGGAACCTTTCGCAATATCTTTTTCAGATAAATCAACTTTAGCCAGCCATAATTCTTCATTGAAAAAGTATAAAGGAATTGCTTTGGAAATATTATTATTTCCTAAAGCATCGCAATCGCCTGAAACATATAAACGCTGTCCGTACTTCGTAGAATAACGAAGATAAAAATTCACAATCATGTAAAAATATAATTAAGGGGTTGCAATATATAACTTTTGTAATACAATGTGTAAAAAATACACAATAAATTTCTTATTGTGGGATAATATTACTTAAAATATTACCCAGAATAAAATTAATTGTCTCATTTCCATTATTTTTGCCAAAATTATCTGCAAATGGAATCTACAAAAAAATCTTCAGCATTATATTGGGTATTGTTTTTTGTTTCGGTAGCTGCATTCTTTTGGGTGTACAAAATTGGAGGCGGTTACTGCTCAATGGTACTTCCCTTTAACTGCACTTTTTTCGCTAAGGCATTGGATTTAATGTAATATAAAAATGGTTATGATTGCTACTATGCATAGTAGCAATCATAACCATTTTTACTTATTTCAAACTATTAATGATAGCTGCAAATTCTTCTGCTATCAGTGAAGCGCCGCCTACAAGGCCTCCATCTACATCCGGTTGACCAAATATTTCTTTAGCATTTGCTGCTTTTACACTACCTCCGTATAATATACTGATACTATTGGCTATTGCGCTGCCATATTTTGTTGTCAATACAGCCCTTATATGAGCATGCATTTCTTGGGCTTGTTCGCTTGTTGCAGTTTTACCTGTGCCAATAGCCCAAATAGGTTCGTAAGCGATCACAAAGCCGGTTAATTGCTCCGCAGATAAATGAAACAGACTTTCGATCAGTTGATTTTCTACAAAACTGTTTTGAGTACCTGCTTCTCTTATTTCAAGAGCCTCTCCGCAACAAAATATAGGTTTCAATCCATATTCAAAACAAAGATTTACTTTTTCAGCTAGCATAGCATTTGTCTCATTAAAATATTCTCTTCTTTCACTGTGTCCAATGATCACATAATCAACACCTATGCTTTTCAACATTTCTACACTAGTTTCGCCAGTATACGCTCCTGATCTTTTGTTAGAACAATTTTGTGCAGCAACATAAATGTTTGTTTTACCGGCAAGCTTAGTTTTAATGCTGGTAAGATATGGGAACGGAATTCCAAAAACTACTTCCTGGTTTTCTGTAAGCGTGTGTGGAATAGCCAATAGATCATTCAACAATGCTTCCCCTTGTTCAAGTGTTAAATTCATTTTCCAATTTGCTGCCGCTATTTGTTTTCTCATTTTATATTTATTTTTTGATTGTAAAGTTCGCTTAAAATTTCTTTTTCCTGCTGAGTAATATTTTTTGTTTTCAGTTTTTTCCAGTTATCAATATCTTGCAATGCCTTTTCAATATCATATTCTCCTCCACCCCACGAAAAATCGGGTACATGTTTTGCCGGGAATCCCTCTCCGAAAATATTACAGCAAACACCAACAACAGTACCTGTATTAAAAGATGTATTGATAGCTGCTCTGCTATAATCACCCATCAACAAACCACATTTAGTGCCAACCTTAGTATAACTCTTCTTGCTGTTATCCCATACGTTGACATCACCAGCGGTATTTTTAAGGTTTGAGTTAGATGTGCCTGCTCCAAGATTGCACCATTCTGCCAACACACTGTCTCCTAAATAACCATCATGCGCTTTATTACTATAGCCGAATAAAACTGAATTCTTTATTTCCCCACCTGCAACCGAATAAGGACCAATGGTTGTTGCACCATATATCTTACTACCCATCTTTAAAGTGGCCCCTTCGCACAAAGCAAAAGGTCCACGGATAAGATTTCCTTCCATTACAACTGCATTTTTACCAATGTAGATCGGCCCAGTTGAAGCATTTAATATACTGTGCTCTATTATAGCACCTTCTTCAACAAAAATATTTTCAGGGGCAATTAATTGATTGGTTGAAGATATAGTTTGAGATGATCTGCCCGCTGTGATCAATTCAAAATCATTTCTTAGTGCCCAATCATTGAGTTGAAAAATTTCCCAGGAATGATTGATTACTTTAACATCTTCAGTACTATCTAATGCAGTAAAAATATTGTCACCTGAAAAATCAAGCTGTTCTACATAATTTTTGGTTGGAATAATATTGGAAGGTATAGCTATAGAATTTGCAAATTCTACCTTCAATACAGAAAAAATCAGTTCCCATTTTTGTTTTATAGTTAAAATACCAATCCTTATATCTTCTACATTTCTTGTAACTGCAAAAGGGTAAAGATTATTCCGGGAATTTCTATCATCAAAGGTTACTTGCATTGTAGCTAAATTACAACTCATTTTTAAATAAAAATCCCTTCGGGAAACCGAAGGGACCATTATATTTTTTCAAAAAAGTCAATTGCTTAGTTAGCTTTCTTTTCGTAACGTTTTTTAAATTTATCGATACGACCTGCAGTATCAACCAATACATTTTTACCTGTATAGAACGGGTGAGATGTATTAGAAATCTCTAATTTAATTACAGGGTATTCAGCTCCTTCAAATTCTACTGTTTCTTTTGATTCAGCAGTTGAACGACTTAAAAACTGGTATCCATTACTCATATCTTTGAAAACTACAAAGCGGTAATTTTTTGGGTGCAAATCTTTCTTCATGATTGTCAATGTTTTATGCATGGATTTTGCCATGCGATTTTTTAGAGGAGCAAAGGTAGCTAAATTATAGCAATTTTCAAATAAATATTGACTTTTGAACGTGTTAGCTCTTCATATTTACCACCTGCAACGCAATACCCAGGTTCCAGCCTTTAGATGCCTGAATTACTTCCTGCAAATCATCTATTTTTTTTCCGGTTATTCGAATGATATCGTCCATAATGGCTGCCTGTACTTTTAGCCCGGATTCCTTAATAAGTTTAACTACTTTTTTAGCATCTTCCTGTTTAATCCCATTGCGTACAACGATCTCCTTTTTAGTAACCTTACCACTCTGATAAGCTTCTTTGCTTAGATCATAGATCTCTGCAGCTAGACCTTGCTTCATGCTTCTACTGATCATTACATCAACGATCTGATCAAGTTTCATTTCGCTTTCGGCTTCAAGATTAACTTTAAAATCTTTTTTATTCAGTTCAATTACAACATGAGATCCCTTAAAGTCGAAACGATTAGTAATTTCTTTGTTGACAACATTGATAGCATTATCTAATGTTTGCAGATCTACTTTACTGGAAAAATCGAATGATGGCATGGCTAAAAATTAAAGTGGTTAGATAGTGTTACAAATATAAAAAAGCTATTGGCTTTTTTAATCAATAAGTTTAAAATAAGTGACTTTAAAACGCTTCCGTACTACTTTGCCTTGTATCAAAGCATGACGAACAGCATTACAAAAACCATCAGCTGCATGAGCATCTCCATGTTCATCGATAGAGGTTCCATCAACAAAATAAGCCTTCCCTTTTATGCGTACAGCTAAAGAACAACCTTTTCCCGGTAACCCGAATTTACATTGTCCGCAACTTACTTCTGCTTTGATCAACTGTTTCAATGTATCGGGAGTTGAAGCAATGCCGGTTTGACCAAAAGTTGTGAAACCTGATAAACAAAATAAGAGTCCGATAAAAAATTTCATGATCGCTTTATTACATGCAAAACTAAGTTTTATTATTGAAGCCCTCTTCCTCCTGTGAGAAAACTATATAGTTTCGGAAAACCTTTTCTTAATATTGCAGCCTTTATAATTGCCAGAAAAATTAAAATTATCGGCAGTAAAATAAATATAAACATTCTGTAACCATTAAAATGATGCATTTCCAGCATAAATGCTTTAGTAGCATATAAAACCAATGGGGCATGTACTGCATATATCATAAATGAAAAAGCAGACAACCATACAAACCATCTTTTACCCATAAAAAATTTCACCAGCCTATTGCATCCATACCATACAGTAATTAATCCACTCAATACAACAATTTTATGCATGAACAAAAGCACAGGCTCTATGCCATTAAAATAGGATTGAAATGCTAGTATCGTTTTTATAACAGATACACTGATAAAAACAATGCCCCAAAGGTTTGGATTCAACCATTTATTGGCTACATCAATATTGAAATTCTTTTTTTGTAACCATACACCAAGAGAAAAAAACAGCAAGCCTTCACCTTCAAACAGGATGGAACCAAATGTTGCTATCCAAAGCAGTATCACTACAGAAAAAAATATCCATCTGACCATTGGATGTAATACACACCATCGTATAGCAGGATAAGCAAGATTATATATCAGCAACACTCTTATAAACCAAAGTTGATAAGACACAGGAAAGAATATCCATCTTGCCAGCACCTCATACCATTGATATTGATGCAACAACTTTGTGTGGTCACTGATCTGCATCATATGCGTTGCATCTACCACATTTCTGCTATAAGGAAATAATTCCAGTACATACGTTAAAAGTAAACCTACTGCACTCCATATCAGATAAGGATACAGTAAGGTTCTTACACGCTTACCAACCCTTTGCTTATGTAGTTTTGTATCTCCTATTGCAAACAGGTAGCCGGAGATCATAAACAGCATGGGTATGCGAAAACGAAATAATCCGTTTGCCAACCAGTATTCGGTAAAAGTTGTGAAGGTTAAAGGCTCATGGGGCATGGTCCACGGCTGCAAATAGTTTTCATTTAGGTTATACGCATGTACAAAGACAAGTAACGCCATTGATACAAAAGACCAAAACCTGAATTTTTGAGAATTGAAAGCTGAAAGCATTATGCATTTATTATCGAATTCAACAAAGATCTTAATTAAAGTTCCGTACAAAAAAATGGGCCAACATTAATGCTGGCCCATGTAAGTTATTAAAATTTAACATTAATCTTGCTCTCTGTCTCTTTTGTTTTTGAACCTATAGTTCAACGAAAATCCAAGCATATAGATAAAGTCTTTGTCTTTAGCATTTCCCCTTGCTCCGATATTTTTTCCGGGGTTTCTGAAATAAGAAGCCACATCAGGATTATTCGGGTTAGCCGCTCTTACAGTTGCATCAGAAACATACTTCGTTTTGCTGGCATCGTCAATATAATCAGTAAATAATTTAAAGCCTGTAAGTTCAGCGGATATCTTAAAGTTATCATTGATCCTGTAACTAACAGCAGCCATCATTGGAATTGTTACAGTTATGAGACTGTACTTTTTACCTCCGGGGGCCGTTTGCCCTTCGGTTCCAAATTGACGCAATTCATACCATGTACCATCAGCATACTGTGCCTTAGGGTTAAATTTTACCAAGCCCAACCCAATACCAAAAGAAGGATATATTTTTCTACCTAAACCATGAGCATATCTATTTCTGTTTAGGCTATATCTATCTGTAAAATTGTACTCTCCCATAAATGAAAGAGCCCAGATATTACTTTTAAAACTTAATGCTCTTCTATTATATAAACCGTAATCTTTAGCAGAAATATTGGTATAATCTAAAGCTAGTTTTGCAGAAATATTCCTGTTGATATGATATCTCAATTTCAGCGCAATTCCGTTATACCATTTTTCCTGATGCATCCAATCATGATTTAAATCTCCTGCATAACCACTAATTCCACCAAACAAAGCAACTTCCCATTTTCCAACTTTTATCGAGTCTAGCGGTATAATTGCATTCTGTGTTGTGTCAACAAGCATATTATGTTTTGCAATATCTATCGGCGCTAATGTTACATTTTCCATTTTGTAGCTTCTGCTACCACATTTTTCAAAGAAATCGATGATACCAACATTAACACTTGGAACAGAAACCCCATCGGTGTTCTTTAAATTTTCAATACTGATATAACCAATCGGCTCAGAAATAACGGTACTTTCAAAACCAAAATCAGCTTCATTACCGGCTGCATGGCTAAAATAGTAATTACCGTCAATTTGTTTTTTCAATATCTCTCCTGTGATCGTATCAATGAAATTGTAAAATACTTTATAATCTTTTTGATCTTTAGCAATAGATGTATTGAAATGGATTTTTATCTTCTTGCCTGCCAGAGAATCTACTGGTATTTTTTGAGACACTTTTTTGCCATTTTCGCTTAATTCTAACGGAAAAGCATGCACATTATAACCAGGTTCTTTCTGATCATATCTTTTTTCTACCGGATTTTTTGTGAAGTTATTCACTGTTACAAAATCTTCTTTAGGATTTAAGTAACCGATAGTACCATGATCGATCTGTTTCAAAGAATCTTGAGTAAATATGTAGTTGTCAGAAAACATATTGTTATATATCTTCATTGTGTATTTACTCTGGATATTATCCAATGCTACATAAACAGGGTTGCTTTCCGCTTTTGTACGGCTATCGAAATATAAGTTGTTTGCAAAAACGTTCTTTTCAAATGTATATTTCACCCTATATGAAGTTGCATTATACACCGAGATGTTAGAATAGTTATCTGCAAAAACGTTTTCTTTAAAAATAAATTCAATTGGTTGTTTATTAAGATAAAACTCCACCTCTTTAATAGAAACAGCATCATTGAATTCGTATGTATTGAAGAAGTCTGAATTATTAACTTCTACCCCACTTCTATACCAATTCTTTTCAAACAACAACGGCTTCAACAAAAACTTAAAACTTGCATAGCTAATCTTTATATCCTGATTAGGTGTACTGCCGCTAATTACTAAACCGGTACCAGATTCTTTACCACCTGCGCTTGAAAACTGAACTAGGTCATTAGCTGCACCGGTAACATGTAATCCACCTTTTACATTGATAGTAGCACCCGGCATAAAAAATAACTTTACGCCTGATTCTATTGTAAGAAGCGAAGTTTTAGCGATAACAACTTCTCCTTGTACAATATATTCTCCTTTTTTCAAGGTAATACTGCTATCATACCGTTCGCTTAATATTAAACCTGAAGTTGGTTTAAGCATCTGTGCTTCCACATTTGCGGCGATAAAGCAAAGCATTAAAATTGCAATAATCTTCTTCATCCCTGATAATTTGTATCTTTTCTTAATTAATTATATAACGCGATAAACAACCGTAGGTATTCTCCTTATCAATCCATCGGGTGTACGTATTTTAAAATTGTCAAGTACTATTACATCACCTCTTTTAACTTTCTGAAGTACTTCTTTTGTTTCCGCAGAAAAAGATGACCCACTGTTGCCTCTTACTTTAATTTCTCCAATAGGATTATCAAAAGGCACCAATGTCACATCAAAACTTTCGCAATTGTATACATCTGCAAATAAGTTGTTGGCTTCGTTTTTCAATTCAATTGACTTGGCAACTTTAACGATGTCTTTTGATATGATACCGCCTTTGTAACCCGACAAATAAACATCCGGATTGGGAAGCAAAATGATCTTGAATTCTTTTTCATCCAATAACTTTCTAGTGGCACCTTTTACAGCAGAAACGGTAATCTTAGTAAAGCCTTCTCTTTTAAAACGCAGATAATACTTGCCACTTTTGTTTATAATTTCTCCTTCGTTAACTGTCACTTCTTGTTTATAACCTGCAGGAATAGACGAAACAATGTCAACCGGATTATCAACCCCCAAGTAAAGGTCATCAAACGCTCCTTTCCCTATAACTGCATAAAGTTGTTCTTGTTTAATAATAACCGGCGGCTGTGGCTGTTGTGGATCCTGCTGTTCCATTGCTTTTTGATTAAATGTAGCTTGGCTTATTGCCTGACCATTTTTAATCAACGTTCCTGTCAACTTATTATTAATTACTTCAGTCAATAACCTGTTTTTAACGCTGTCGCTGCCAACAGCAGACCAATCTAATTTGATAGGCACTTCCATACCATTCAGCATTTTTACAACAAACATTGTATTATCAGGAGACTGAGTAGATATTTCCTCGATTTGTTTCTTAGAACGCATATTAGATACCTGAGTTAAAATATCTCTCGTTAGTACCATTAGATCAAGTTTCATCTTTTCTGTAGTTAAAAGCAAAACTGCTTTTGGCGTTTTTTCAAAAAAGAAAGCTGACCATTTTTTATCTGCGCCTTTTGAGTTTTTTATTTCCGTGGTAGTAGGTAATAAACTATCAATATTTTGTCTAAGATTTCCCAAACCTGCTTTGTCCATGTTGGTTTTGATCCTATCTAATGTTTGGCGTAACTGATTGGCTGAATTATTATAAATGAATACTTTATTAGCAATTGAAGCACTTCTAAAATTTCTTGGATACCCCGCTATACCTTTATATTGAGGTTCTACAAGAACTGTTTGAAAACTATCTAATTTTTTAATTACATATTCTATGCTATCAATAACACTCAATGTTGCATAATAAACAGTACTATTCGCTGCAATAAAAGCAGAGTCTTTACTAAGTGAATTCTTCAATACTTCATTTTCGGGCACCATCAACGTTTCAACCCTTTTTATAGATTTGGTTGAATACAATAATGAATCCAGCGAATTAGTTGGAGCATATATAAATGCAAAAAGTATAAAAACCAGATACATCAGGTTAATAAACTTCTGCCGAATTTTTAAAGCGTTTGTCATCTTTAATAAATAATTAAGAGAGATCCGAAAATCGAATGCTTTCTATTACAATATTTTTTTTGGATTTTTTCTAACCCCTTTTTGTTTTGGAGTTAAGCGCCGAAATAAAATCAGTATAGTACTGATTAATGTCAGCTAAATTGTCTTTTAATGCCTGCATCTCTTCTTTGTAACCAACATTGGCATTTTCAAGCTGACTAACGGTGCTATCAAGATTATTGATAGTAGCTTTCATTTGTTTGAATGAGTTAGCTATTTCACCTAAATTTTGCGATAATTCTTGCATATTGCTTCCTAAGCTAATAGCACTTTGATTGGCTGCAGAGCCCGATCTGCCTGCATCACCTTCTTTTACCAACTCAGGAAAAACTCTTTCCCATGAAAGTTCTTTTTCTTTTTTACTAAACAGAAAAGCAGAAACAAGGAATACCAGAATTTCAACAACCAAACCGGTGATGAATATGTAATCTGCGTAAGTGGTGTCTAAAACTTTAAACAGGGCTCCAAGTAGTACTACAGCAGCGCCAAAGGAATAAAATAGGTTGAAAAAGTCGAAATTTCTCACTTTCATCTTGGAAAAGGTTGGTTTATAATTAATTATAATAGCTTACAAATATAACTTTCCAAACCTATTTGCCGAAAAACGGGAGATTTTTAGAGGGCTTTATGCACATCAAAATGCCAATCTTACAAAAAAATTGATATTTTTGTAACAGCATGATTATCAACACAAATAAGGTGGTTTCAAACTAATCGTATAAAATAATTAATATATATAATTTTATTAAATGTTAATATCTTTAACATTTAGCTTGAAAAGTTGGTATCAAATATGGATAACTACGTGAATTAAATGTTAAAAAAAAACTAAAACCCCTCCGCTCTTCTAGACGCATTTCCTAGGATTTCCACATTTTATCTTCGATTTTTTAATCGGTATACTAAAACAGGTTTAGGAACGTTATGTTTTCACGGGGCGGTAAGCATTTTGCTCCATTTTATTAAATCCTAAAAAATAACTATGAAAAACTTAACTAACGGTATCAGTTCCACTTTCAAACAAAATCCATTACTCACCATTTTAACCGGCGTATTTTCAGTATACATTCTATCACTTTTAGCATTGGTAGTGATCGTTACAGTGGCCCCGGAAAGTTCTATCGGCAGCATGGTAGATAATTTATTTTAACAATAAACAACATATACAAATGCCACACCGCTTATTGCAGTGTGGCATTTGTATTTTGCAGCACTAATTTGTTAAGAAGTACTAGCTGAAGTACTTTTCAGCCTTTTTACAATTACCCACAAGACCACTCCCGATAATATCAATGCCAGCGCAATGATCTCCGCTTGCGAAAGATTAAAGCCTAAAAAAGGGTATCTGGCATTCACACGAATCGTTTCAATACTAAAACGTTCAAATCCATTAACAATAAGATAGATGGCAGCTAATACACCTGGAGTTTTTATTCGTTTGCGAATAGACCATAGAAATAAGAAAAGTAAAGTACAGAAAACAGTTTCGTAAAATGGTGTTGGAAATACCGGCGAGGGTAATACCCTATTGTAATCCCCTGTAGAACCCGGAATTTGAATTCCATCGGCATTAACATTGTTCGGATAATTATAAGCAACCATCCATGTTGGTAAAAATGATGGTGCTTTAAATGAAGCATGCGGCACTTCTGCAAGGCTGGCACTTTTCCTATCCGTTACAAATTCAAGCTTACCCTCTTTATCAAATACAGATCCGCTAAGAAAATAGGTACTGTATTGATTGAGTTGTTTTTCAAAACCTCCCGGAGCAGCCTGAACAACTTTTGCTGTTGAGTCTGTTATGTAAGCACTGTTATAAATACCCCAGTCGCCATCACCCGAAACATGGCAGCCAATTCTTCCTACTGCATAAGCAATCATTAAAGCCGGGGCAACAGCATCAGCTAAATGGATCGGTGGTATTCCCTTTTTAATAGCATATCTGGCAATGGCAATGGCTGCCAATATCAATCCACCGTAAAAAGTCAATCCTCTTGTTGAAAAAAATGTTCCTACTGGATCTTTAATAAAGGTGTTCCAGTTTTCAAGATTGTCGAACAGCTTAGCACCTAAAATCCCAAATAACAAACCGATAATTATGATATCACCAACCCTATCGTGTGGCCAAATACGCACTGTACGTCTTTCAGGAGTTTTAAGTTTTTGCTTATTCTTTTCTCTCCATTTCATACCAGCCAATAGTAAACCCATTGCTAAACCCGCCAGTATATTTCCATCAGCAGAAAAAATATAATCCTGAGCATTTACATCATCCGGTTTATTTAAAAACAAACCAATGAGTTTGTACCCAAAAACAAAGCCCGTTAAAAAATTAATTAGCAGTTCTATGAGAGATGCAGGTTTTCCAACAATAATAAATTCTTCTCTAGGAAAAAGTAAGCCTGCCTTTTCTTTGCGTTTCAATTCAGCTGCCAACACAATTGCCGAAACAATAAAACCCAGCGCTACCATCAAACCGAAAGTATATACAAAGCTCAATGCTTTCCATTCAACACCAAACCATTCTTTAAAAGCGTAATATAAATTGGGATACATCTATTAATTAAAAATGAAAAATGAAAAATGAAAATTCCGGTGCAATATATAGAAATATTCAGGCTCAGAAGAGATAAGTTCGTTAAATAAAAATCCCGTAAGTAATTACCTACGGGACCTTGTTATTACTAACCCAAGTAATATTTTAATTGCAGTACTGGTCAAATGCACCAATCAAATTTTCAGCGATCATTTGTGCACTTCTACCTTCAATATTATGTCTTTCGATAAAATGAACCAACTGACCATCTTTAAATAAAGCGATTGACGGCGACGATGGAGGATATGGCAACAAATGTTCTCTGATCTTTCTTACCGCTTCAACATCAAAACCTGCAAAGCTGGTAGTAAGATGTTTTGGTTTTTTAGAACTGTTGTGTACAGCCATTAATACGCCTGGTCTTGCAGTACCTGCACTGCAACCGCAAACAGAGTTGATCACTACCAATGCTGTTCCTTCTTCACCTAAAGTTTTTTCAACGTCGGCAGCAGTTAACATTTCCTGAAAACCATTTTCTGTTAACTCCTCTTTCATCGGTATTACTATTTCTTCCGGATACATATTTTTCGATTTTAATTAGACTGCAAATTTACATACTAAAACCAAATAAAGCATCGATAAACATCTATATGTTGAAAAGATGAGCAGAATTTATTGTCGGGATGATAGTAAGTGGTAATAAGAAAACGCTATCGAAATAGCAAGAAACATATCAAAAAGAGCCATTTTGTCTTTTAAATTTAAACAAACAGGACAAAATGACTTTAAAACAAACGTAAATAAGTCAATAAATCAGAAAAAAAGCATTGGAATACTATTTGAAACTAGCTGCATATAACATTATTAAAAACTTAAAATTTATACAATTATGACACTCGTAAGAACAAACAACCCATTTGCTAAAAATTTAGATGGATTTGTAAATGATTTTTTTAACGACTGGGCTCCTGCTTTAGGGAAAACAGTTAGACAAGATGTTTTCGGCTTTCCTCCGGTTAACATCAATGAAAAAAACGATGCATATCATTTAGAAGTTGCGGCACCGGGTTTTGACAAAGCTGACTTTGCAGTAAAATTAGATGGTAATTTATTGACCATTACTGCTGAGAAAAAAGAAGAAACAAAAGATGAAACCGCAAAGACAATCAGAAAAGAGTTCAGTCACAAAGCATTCAAACGCAGTTTTACAATTGATGAAAAAATTGAAGCTGCCGGTATAACCGCAAAATATGAAAACGGCATTTTAAATGTTGTATTACCTAAGAAAGAAGAAGTTAAAGCAATTGCTAAAGAAATTGCAATTCAATAATCGCAGTTTATAACTAGAGTATACAGTTGGTTTTGGTAAAACGAATCCCCCTTATTCCTAAGGGGGATTCACATTTTATAAATAAGAAATTAATATCCTAATATCTTCAACATACTTTGTGCAGTCTGCTCTTTTGCATACACCCAATCATGTAGTTTACCATTTTTATCATGGCCGATAATGATATGTTTAGGCGAAGGAATTAAACAGTGTTTGATCCCACCATAACCACTGATCTGATCCTGATAAGCTCCGGTATGAAAGAACCCAACATACAGCGGCTCTGTATTTCCATTACCAACTTTTGGTAAGAACACTTCATTGATATGTTCTTCACTATCATAATAATCATGACTATCGCAGGTAATACCGCCAAGGGTTACACGCTGATACTCTTCCTCCCATTTGTTGATCGGTAGCATTAAGAATTTCTCACCAATTCCCCAGGTATCGGGCAAAGTGGTAATGAAAGAAGAATCGATCATATACCAGATCTCTCTATCATTCTGTCTTTTTTCACCGATCACACTATAGATATGCGCCATACTTTCGCCTACCGTATAACTTCCAAACTCAGTAAAGATATTCGGCATTGGTACTTTATTCCTTACACAAGCAACTTTGATATTACGCACAATTTCATTGATCATGAATTGATAATCGTATTCAAAGCCTAATGAATGCTTAATAGGAAAGCCTCCGCCAATATTGATTGAATCTAATTCAGGACATATCTTCTTTAACTGACAATAAAGATTGATCACTTTATTCAATTCGCTCCAATAGTAAATATCATCTTTGATCCCTTTGTTCAGGAAGATGTGTAACATCTTCAACTGAAACTTATGTTCGTACCCTTCTATCTGATCAACATAAAATTCCAGAATATCTTTTGCTCTCATCCCTAACCGTGAGGTATAAAAAGGGAAGGTAGGTTCCTCTTCCGCTGCAACCCTGATACCAAGTTTGAACGGATCTTTTACAGATTTGTATGCCTTCAACTCTTCCATATTATCCAACACCGGAATAACATTTTTAAATCCGCTGTTCAATAATTTTACAATTCTGTTGGTATAAGGTTTTTGTTTATACCCATTACAAATGATAAAAGTCTCCTTATTTATTTTCTTTTTTTGATACAGTTTATTTACAATATCAATATCATAAGCAAATGAAGTTTCCAAATGAATATTATGCTTCAACGCTTCTTCAACAATAAATGAAAAGTGAGAGCTTTTTGTGCAGTAACAATAATTATACTTACCCTCGTATTTATGCTTTTTAAAAGCAACTTCGAACATCTTTTTTGCTTTATTGATCTGCATACCAATCTTAGGAAGATATGTTACCTTGAGGGGTGTACCGTATTTATCGATCAAAGCTTTAAGATCCTGTCCGTTGTATTGCAAATAATCATCCTTTACTTTAAAATCTTCCTGAGGAAAATTAAAGGTTTGCTCTACCAGGTCGGAGTAGGTATTATTCATATTATTCATCAGCTGCAATTGGGTTTAAGTATTGAAGTGCAAATGTAGTATAATCAAATAAAAAACCGGATATGATTGCTCATATCCGGTAAATATAATTGTCGGTTAACAGTACTATTTAACTTGAGCAACTAAAGCTTTGAAGCTTTCAGGTTCGTTCATTGCTAAGTCAGCCAAAACCTTACGGTTGATATCGATATTTTTTGCCGCTAATTTATGAATGAATTCGCTGTACGTAATTCCTTCTTCTCTTACTGCTGCATTGATACGTGCAATCCACAAAGAACGGTATTCACGTTTTTTCAATTTACGGCCAACATATGAATATGTTAACCCTTTTTCCATTACGTTTTTGGCAACGGTATATACATTTTTACGTTTGCCGTAATAACCTTTAGCGGCTTTTAACACTCTTTTTCTACGAGCCCTTGATGCTACTGCATTTTTTGAACGTGGCATATCTTAATAAATTAAAAATTAAAAATTAAAAATTCTAAAATTGATTGATACTATCTCAATCCTAATAAACGCTTAACAAAAGCATGGTTTGTAGAATCTACTACGCCGTCTTTTCTTAAATTACGTTTACGTTTTTTAGATTTTTTTGTCAGGATGTGACGTTTGAATGGCTTTTGAAAAGTGATCAAGCCTGTGCCCGTTACACTGAAACGTTTTTTGGCACTTGAGTTTGTTTTTACTTTTGGCATTATATAACTTGTTATAGTTACTCCCTGCTGGCGGTCCCGAACAGACGGGACGCTTTTTGAGCCTTGTGGGAAATATTCGAAAAAGATGATTACTCTTTTTCGGGCGGCAAAGGTAATGATTTACAGTGATTTTTAAAGGATTTTAGTTTGTTTTTTTGATTTTACGGCCAAATTACTACGTACCGCTTATAACAATATGGTTTTGAACTAATTCAGTACTACTTATTTTTGAGGGATATGAAAAAACTAACTGCTACTTTTTGCCTTATCCTCTGCATCGGGATACAGGCTCATAGCCAAACTTTGGTAATCAAAAAAAAGATCGATACCATCGGTATGGACCTTACCACTAAACCCGGTGATGATTTTTATAAATACGCCAATGGCAATTGGGTGAAAAATACAGATATCCCTCCTTCAAAAACAAGCTGGGGCAATTTTGCCATGCTTGCGGAGCAATCGTCAATAGCTGTGCAAAAACTATTGGAAGATGCTGCAAAAAACACTCGGAAAGGACGAAGTTATAAAATGGTCGGAGATTTTTATACCAGCGGTATGGATACTGTGAATGTAGAAAAAATGGGATACCAACCAATAAAAAAAGATCTGGAAAGAATCAGCGCCATTAAAAATACCGATGAAGTACTAGCTGAAATAGCTTACATGCATACCAAGGGCATCACAGCACCCTTATTTAATTTTTCCATTTATGCAGATGCGAAAGCAACCTCACAATACATTGCACATTTCGATCAGGGCGGTATTGTTTTACCGGACCGAGATTATTATTTAAAGGATGATAAAAGAAGTACGGATATAAGGAAAGAATATCTTTCTTACATAACCGATCTTTTTATATTAACGGGCACCGACTCTATTCTTGCTGCAGCTAATGCAGCTTCAATTATTGAACTGGAAACTCAACTTGCAAAAGTTCAAATGAGCAAAACAGATCTAAAAGATCCGCTGAAAACTTATAACAAGTTAGATGTATTAACATTCGGCAAACAATTAAAGTCAATTGACCTGAATACTTTGATGAAGAAAATGTTGATCGGCAATCAGAAAAACTTTTTAGCTAATAATGTGAATTTTATTATTACAGCAGACAGTTTACTCAACGCTCTCCCATTGCAATCCTGGAAGAATTATTTACAGTGGTACATTCTGAAAAGTGCTGCCCCCTATTTAAGCAACGATTTTGTTCAACGTAATTTTCAATATGGCAAAACTATATCAGGTCAGAAAACGATTACTCCAAGATGGCAACGCATCAGTTATTTAATTGATAATAGACTGGGAGATCTTTTAGGCAAACTTTATGTGCAAAAATATTTTTCGCCTTCGGCTAAAAAAAGAATGCTTGCTTTAGTAAATAATCTACAACAGGCATTTGCAGAAAGAATAAAAAAAGCTGACTGGATGAGCAATGCTACCAAAGCAAAAGCATTGCTAAAACTAGCCGCTTTTACAAAGAAAATAGGATACCCTGATAAATGGAAGAACTATGATGGCGTTGTAATTGTAAAAGACAATCTTATACAAAATTTAAGAACCTGTGCCGAATGGAATTATACATATAGTATAAAAAGATTGGGCAAACCTATCGATAAAACAGAATGGTACATGACACCACAAACCGTAAACGCATATTATGCCCCTTTAAGCAACGAAATTGTTTTCCCTGCTGCAATACTGCAGCCGCCTTTCTTTGATCCTGAGGCGGACGATGCATTTAATTATGGTAGTATTGGCGCTGTTATCGGACATGAAATGACACATGGATTTGATGACGATGGTAGAAAATATGATGCCGAAGGTAATTTGACTGACTGGTGGAACGAAGACGATGCAGTCAAATTTAAAATTCAAACGGATAAAATTATTGCGGTATTTGATTCCTTAACAGTTTTAGACACTTTACATGTAAACGGCAAATTAACTTCCGGAGAAAACATTGCCGACCTTGGTGGCTTGAGTATAGCATACGATGCATTCAAAAAAACTGCTCAGGGAAAATCAAACAAAAAGATCGAAGGCTTCACACCTGATCAACGCTTTTTTTTAAGTTGGGCTTATGCTTGGCGTAGCAAAGTGTTACCCGAAACCGCTGCTAGACTGATCATTGTTGATGTGCATGCTCCTAATGAACTCAGAGGAAATGAACCGCTGAAACAAATGGAAGCTTTTCATAAAGCTTTTAATATTAAACCGGGAGATAAAATGTTTATACCTGAAGAAGAAAGAATAAAAATATGGTAGGGTAAAATAAAGTACGGGAGTTATACTTCTGTTCTTTATGATTTCTTAAAAGTAAATTTGAAATACAGTAGCACCATTGACAGAAAACAAATGATACTATTACAAATGATCACAGGCAATATCCCTTTCATGCTTCCGTAAATAACCCAGATAACCGTACTGATAAATACGATCAAAATTGTCATCAAATTTAAATCACCAACACTTTTAGTTTTCCATGCCTGATAAACCTGCGGCATAAAAGTAATGCTGCTGAGAGCAGAGCCTGTATGCCCAATTACTTCTGTCCAATCCATAAAAATTATTTTTCTTTTCGATAATTGTATAAGCAAGGTACCGATTTTAGTAATCCTATTCGATAGCCAATTTTTTTTCGAGTAAGGTTAATTTTCTCATTAACTCCTCATTCTCTTTTTGTAGTTCCAACAACTGTAAATATTGTTCCTGTAGTGCTTTTATACCAATTACAAAAAAGCCGCTGTAATTCATTGTATGCAGATCTTTATGACGAGGGCCTTTACGGGCATGATCATCTATCACATGTACAAAACCGGGAAACAAAGTTTTAACATCCTGTGCAATGAAACCGATAGTTCTTTTATGCCCCGGATTATCGTTGATCATTTCATAACTATATGGTTGTAATTTATTCAGTTTTTCTAAAACGGATGGCAATGGTTCAATCAACTTTTTTAACCTGCTATCTGAGTATGCAGTATATCCTAATGAATTAATATATGCCTTAGTAACACCGTTGTATTCAAAGTTGAGAGAGCCATAAATACGCTGCCGCCAATTGTGATCATACTCGTTGGTCAAAGAAAAAGATGATGCACTGTTTGCAGTAGGCGCTGCAAAAATATCTACTGTTGCCGAACCAGTTGCTCCGGGGTTATTGATAATTAAACGACTGCTTCCTGCACCTAGGTATACATTTCCATTTGGCACTTGACTAATGTATAAACTCCCGCTGGTTCCACCGGGCCTTATATATGTATCCTCTGCAGTAGAATAATTAAAATGCGACCAGTATGAGGGAGAATACGCTTGAAAGACTGCTGTGCCATTCCAACCTTCTCCACGTGCTACATGCAAACTAGATCTTGGATTAGCTATCCTGATTCCTGTATTACCATTGTTGAGAATTGTAATAGCTCTAACGCCACTTGAAGTTCCGGTATTTCCGGCTCCGGTGCCAAGCATGTCAATAAAAAAATTTCCGGCTCCGGGATCGAAATATTCTATTAATGCATAACCGGTATTAATAAACGTACCATTACCTACGGAATAATCTCTAAATTGATTAAAACCTATAGTAGGCCAGTTTCTTTGCAAAGAGACCCCCAAACCATCGCTTCCGAAAAGAGTGCTGGTATTGCCATTGACACTAGCAACGCCTACTACTTCCAGTTTTGCACGGGTTGGCGTAGTAGTACCAATACCTATATTTTGTGCAATAACAGATGCTGTAGAAATAAAAAATACCAATATGGTCAAAAGAAATCTCATGCTTTTATTTTCTGATCGATCTTTTTTCTTTTATGATTGCCTCAATAATATTTAACCTTCTTTCGATGGTTGCCGATTGTTTTTGTAAATCATCAATTAATATCTGTTCTTCTTGAATTCCTTTTACAGCAATAGCACCAAACCCTGCATAATTAATTGATAATTTTTTTTCCTCGGAAGAATCACAAGAAACCACTTCAGGAAACAAGGGTTGTACTTGCTGAGCTATAAAGCCTGTAGAACGAATATGATTTGGATTATTATCTTTCATCTCATAACTGACAGGTTCCAATTGAATAATCTTATCAAGAACTGATGGCAAGAGCTGAATATCTTTTTTTATACGTTTATCTGAAAAAGCAATTAAAGCTCCATCACTTGGACGAAAGTAATATATGATAGATCCGTTATTGTATAAATAAAAATTAGCCGGAGAGCCAGCTACTCTCCATTCATATGTATGAGAAATGCTAGGCCTAATATCATGCACTTTTAAGCCTGTTCCTCCATACTGTCTTATTTCAAATGTATATACAGGATTGGTATAATTCACTCCCACTACAGAAGAACCATTGCCAATATAAACATTACCCGGACCATCATTTAAATAAACATTGCTAGTTGGTTTTCCGCCCCGTATGTAAGTGTCTTCTGAAGTTGAATAATTGATATGAGAATAATAATTTGTTCCTTCAAAAGTAGCCGTTCCCCAATCTCCTGTTCCTCTGCCAACATCCAGGGCGAATCCTGAATACGTGCCAATATTTATACTGGCACCAATTGGGCCAAGGCGAAATACCGGTTTTGAGATACCTAATGTTGAATTTGCCGTGCCGGAACTATAAAAATTAATTTGAAAGCCCAATGAATTATTTACATCATAACTCATTTTGGCTGCATAACCGTTAGACATATATTTATCCTGATAAAGATTAAAGCCAATAGATAGATCATTTGACGAAACAGATATTCCTTGTTCATCTCCAAATAATCCAACAGCATTATTGTTTGCATTTCCCGCCACTTCCAATATTGCCCTTGATGATGCAGTAGTACCAATACCAACTGTTTGAGCAACAGATAATACCGGCAACAAAATAATTATAATTAGAAAAATATTTTTCTTCATGATCACACTTTAAAATTTTTTGCCATCATTTACAATAGACTCAATTGCGTTTATTCTTTTACGTAATTCATCATTTTTTGATTGCATACTTTTTATTTTCTCCTGCTGCTCCTGTATTGCTTTTATAACTATAGGTGCCATTCCATCATAGTGCATAGTATAAAGGTCATCCAGTCCAGGATACCCTATCTCAGTGTCTTTACTGGTTATTTGTTGCGTAAGTTCCGGGAATATATTATTTACTTCCTGCGCTATAAAACCCAATGTTTTTGTATCAGTTATACTTCCATATTTCATTTTGTAAGTAACCGGATTCATTGATAAAACTTTAGAAAGAACAGAAGATAAAGAACGAACATCCTTTTTTAACCTTTTATCGGAAATAGGATAATACCCTCCATCGATGTAAAAAATATTTCCTCTATAAGCTCCGTTATAATATAAATAGTAATCGGAAGCAGCATCCGTAAGGTTTTTAGTTGTTACAAATTCCCAATTATGAAAGGTAGAAGGTTCTACCAATACTAAGCCATGGCCTCCATACTGTTTGATGGTTAATGTGGCATTGGCAGAGGTTGTATTGACAGATACGTTACCAAAACTTTTGCATAAATAAACATTACCGAAATTGACATCATTTACATACACATCACTTCCGGCCTTGCCTCCATTGAGATAGGAATTATATACAGTGGTAGACTGCTTTTGATTAAAGATTGTATTGTATGTGGTACCAACAAAACGAGTTGGCAGTGTATCACCAAGTGTAGCACCAATTCCAACAAATAAAGTAGCATCCTGCTCATAGGAACTTAAAGCAACATTTCCATTTTGTTGAATGGTCATAGATCGTGAAATTGCTGTAGCGGGTTGATTAGCAGAACCTTTTGTTCGGATTAGATCGAAATAAAGTCCACCATTAGCAGGATTAATATATTGAACCATTGCTGAACCCGAACCAACATAACGATTCTGATCCGTAGTATAAAGATTGAAACCTATAGCAGGAGGAGTTCTAAAAAATGTTACTCCCGGAAAGCCCTGTGCTTGAGTAAAAATAGCTACAGTATTGCCTATTGCTCCAGAAACTTCTAATTTCGCCTTATTAGGCAAGGCTGTACCAATGCCAACATTTTGAGCAATTGCAAAATGAGCAAATAATGTCGAAACAAACAATAGAAGGTATCTCATACAAGAAGGTTAAAATGCCATACTCAACAAAATACAAACCTAATATACAAAAAAAACAGGAAGTATGTACTTCCTGTTTTTAATTTTTATTCCGAGATCGTTATTTTTCCATTTGTTCAATTACTGCCTGTGTAACACCGGTGAAAGAAAATCCTCCATCATGAAATAAATTTTGCATGGTAACCATTTTGGTCAGATCGCTGAATAAGGTGACACAATAGTTAGCACAATCATCGGCACTGGCATTACCCAACGGGCTCATCTTTTCTGCATAATTGATAAATCCATCAAAACCTTTTACGCCACTGCCTGCCGTAGTTTTTGTTGGAGATTGAGAAACGGTGTTGACACGTACATGTTTTTTAACACCGTACTGATAACCGAAATTACGTGCAATGCTTTCTAAAATAGCTTTGTTATCTGCCATATCGTTGTAATCGGGAAAAACTCTTTGTGCTGCGATATAACTTAATGCAACTACCGAGCCCCATTCATTAATGGCATCTTCTTTCATAGCAGCAGCTAATACTCGGTGCAGACTTAATGCAGAAATATCCATTCCTTTATGAGAGAACTCGTAATTATTTTCGGTGTAGTGAATCCCTTTACGAACATTGATGCTCATTCCGATCGAGTGCAAGATGAAATCCACTCCCCCACCGAAATGCTCTTTCGCCTGTTTGATGAGGTTAGCTACATCATCATTACTACTAACATCACATGGAATAACAGGGGCATTTACTGCTGCAGCTAGTTTATTGATCTCACCCATACGCATGGCAACAGGTGCATTGGTCAATAATAATTCAGCCCCTTCTTCATGGCAACGCAATGCTGTTTTCCATGCAATTGATTTTTCATCTAATGCTCCGAATATGATTCCTTTTTTTCCTTTAAGTAAGTTGTATGACATGATTTATTCTTTATTTAATTTTTGTAAAAGTAAGATTAATAATTTACGATTTGAGATGTACGACTTACGATTTTCTTGAATACAAGCACACCAATTTTTTTAATTGAAAGGTTGCAAATATATAGAAATCGTAAATAGAGCACCTCAATTCCAAGAACCCTTGCAACACTTAATTTCCTACCATCTCTCTTGCATTTTGCAACGCAGCAGCAGTAGGCTTTTCGCCGCTCAGCATTTGAGCAATGGTTGTAATACGTTCATCATTATTTAAAATACGGATAGATGTTTTGATGCTATCTCCTTTAATGGCTTTATATACAAAATAATGAGCATCTGCTTTTGCGGCTATTTGTGGTTGATGTGTAATAGCAATCAATTGATGCCCTGCTGATAGTTCTTTCATAATAACTCCAACCTGCTTTGCAGCTTCGCCACTGATACCTGTATCTATTTCATCAAATATCAAAGTGGGCAATTGTAGCTTTTTCGCAACCAGCGATTTAATGCAAAGCATCAAACGACTTAACTCGCCACCACTGGCTACCTTACGCAACGGCTCAAAACGACCGCTTTTATTTGCGTCGAATAAAAATTCAATACTGTCGCAACCATAAATATTTAACGTAGTGTTTTCTAACTGTACCTTGATCTGTGCATTGGGCATACCAACCTGCACCAACAACGCATTCACTCTTTCTGCAAACGGCTTTGTTGTTTTAAGTCTGTTAGAGGAAATGCTTGCAGCCAACTGCTCACATTCTTGTAATAATTCAGCTGTTTCTTTTTCTTTATTTATAATGGCTTCGCCAAGATTAAGAATATCAGTTAATTTTTCCTGTAGCGATTCTTTGATAAGTAATAATTCATTCGTGGTATTTACATTGTGCTTCTTTAATAATTTATAACCAAGTGCTATCTTATCATTGACGATCTGAATTCTTTCAGGGCTGTATTGCACGCCACTATCGATCGATTCAAGCTCATCTGCAATATCTTTCAGTTCCAATTGTGCACTCTGCAAACGCTTTACTAACTCTGGTATTGAAACATGATATTCTTCCAGCAAATGCAATTTATTGCTGAGTGATTTTAATTGCTGCACAATTGGTTGCTCACTTTCTTTGAGATCGAAATAAATTGCACCCAATTGCTGTTTTACATTTTCAGCATTGCTTAACAACTTTAACTCTGTGTCCAATTCTTCCAATTCATTTTCTTGCAACCCTGCTTCTTCCAATTCATCAAATAAGAATTTGTTGTAGTCTAATGCGGCGTTGGCCTTTAATTGCTGTTCCTGCAGATCCTGCAACTCCCTTTTTGTTTTTGTGTATTGATGAAAAAGAGCGGTGTATTGTGCAATCAATTTTCCGTTATCGGCCAATGCATCCAATACTTCTCTTTGAAAATCATTATCCCCTAATTCTTGTGTGTCAAATTGTTGATGAAGATCTACCAATAATGAAGCGATCTCTTTTAGCTGATTTAAATTAACCGGTGTATCATTAATAAATGCCCGTGATTTACCATTAACGGCTATTTCTCTCCTAACCAATAACTCATCTTCATTATCCAACTCATATTGCTGAATCAAATTTCTAACAGCCGAATTATTTTTAATAGTGAACTCACCTTCTACCACACATTTTTTTTCTTTATTCATTAATGATGAACTTTCTGCTCTTTCTCCCAGTATCAAACTTAATGCTCCCATTAAAATACTTTTACCTGCACCGGTTTCTCCCGTTATGATATTAAGTTTAGAGGAAAAATCAATTACAATTTCATCGATGATGGCATAGTTCTGTATATGAAGTTTCTGGATCATAATTTTATAACACTAATTTCGGGCACTAATTACACGAATTATTTTTGTCTACACGAATTAAACGAATTACCCCAATTAATACAAATAAAAAAGGTGATTCTTTTGAACCACCTTTTAATCTTATGAAACGTTTTAAACTTATTTAACTTCTACTGCGTTATTCAGATCATCATCAACAAGGATACGACCACAGTTTTCGCAAACCATTACTTTTTTACGCAACTTGATTTCACTTTGTTTTTGAGGGGGAATTGCGTGAAAACAACCACCGCAGCTATCTCTTTCTACAGCAACTACAGCTAAACCATTACGATAATTTTTACGGATCCTGTCATAACTCAACAATAATCTTTCATCTACATGGCCTCTAGCTTCTTCAGCTTGTTTATTGTATTGCTTTTCTTCTTTTTCTGTTTCAGCAATGATCTTTTCCAACTCACCTTTTTTACCGGCAAGATTATTTTCTTTTGTAGCAACTGCTTTTTTTGCGGCTTCTAAAGCTCTTGCTTTATCACCAATTTCTTCCGTTGCATCTTTGATGTGTTTTTCGCAAAGTTTGATCTCAAGTGTTTGCATTTCGATCTCTTTATTGATCGCTTCAAACTCACGATTGTTCTTTACGTTATCGCTTTGCTTTTCATATTTCTTTACCAACGCTTCCGCTTCTTTGATCGCTTCTTTACGTTGATTGATAAATTCTTGAATACCGTTGATCTCTTCCTCAACTCTTGTTTGACGTGCATGCAAACCTTCAATTTCATCTTCAAGATCTTTTACCTCAATCGGTAATTCACCTTTCAGAATTTGAATTTCATCCAATTTAGAATCTACTTTTTGCAAACGAACAAGTGATGTTAATTTTTCTTCAACTGAGAAATCTGCAACTTTAGCCATAATGTATTTTGTTTTTATCTGCCCCAACCTCTTACAAATTCGGGGTAAAATAATTAACAGGATTGGTTTTTACTCCTGTTTTAAGGACGGCAAAGTTAGGGAATTTTTTGCTCAAAAGATCAAATAAGAGGTCAATTGTATATTGTTCGCTTTCATAATGCCCGATATCTGCTATAACCAGCTTATTGTTGGCATCAAAAAACTCATGGTATTTTACGTCACCGGTAAGATAAAAATCTGCTTGAGCCGCTACAGCATTGCTTATCAGAAAACTGCCGGCACCTCCACAGAGGGCTACTTTTTGCACGGGCTTTGCCAATAAAGGCGTGTGTCTTATTAAATAAATATTGAATGTGTTTTTAATTAAATTCAAGAATTCAGATTCTGACATCGCTTCTGGAAGTTCGCCGACCATTCCGCTTCCCACATTCTGATAGATATTTTCCAAGGGAATAACATCATATGCTACTTCTTCATAAAAACCGATCGTACGCACTGCATCGATCAAAATATTTTCATTTATCCAGGTCGGAAAGATCACTTCGATCTTCACTTCTTCCACCATTGCACGCTCTCCCTTTTCACCTATTTCGGGTGTAGAGAATTCATTACCATTGAATGTACCTTGTCCTGATGTTGTAAAACTGCATTCACTGTAATTCCCAATATATCCTCCACCCGCTGCAAAAATCGCATTACGAACTTTCTCTGCTTCGGCGACCGGAGCAAATGTGATCAGCTTTTTTAAAATGTCTTTTTTTGGAGATAATATCCGTCGGTTAATCAAGCCCAGCATATCAGCCATCTTTCCATTCACTCCATTCATTACATTATCCAAATTTGTATGAATGGCATAGATGGCAATATCATTTTTGATAGCAGTTATAACAGTTTGTTCTACATAATTTTTACCGGTAATTTTTTTCAACCCGCCAAAAATGATCGGATGATGTGCCACAATAAGATTACATTTTTTTTCAATAGCCTCAAGTACCACTGCTTCGGTTGCATCCAATGTTGTAATGACACCGCTGCACTCCCAATTAAGATTACCTGTTATTAGCCCTGCATTATCATAACTTTCCTGTAAACTTGCAGGAGCAATTGTTTCTAAAAAAGAAGTGATAGCCTGAATTTTCATCTTACCTAAAATTTATTATTGATGAGTACTCTCGAATTATATACCGAGTATAAAACAAAGATGCAAAAAATTGCCGATGTAAAGTATGCTTCGGCTGTTTTACAATGGGATCAGGAAACCTATCTGCCTCCAAAGGGCAATGATTTCAGAGGTAGGCAATTGGCTACTTTGAGCGAAATAGCGCATGAACAATTTGTAGATGAGAAATTAGGCGCCTTGCTGAATGAGCTTGTCGGCAAAAACGATCTGAATGAATTTGAAAAAAGAAATGTGCAACTGAGTTTAGAAGATTATAACAGGAATAAAAAAATACCGGCAACATTTGTAAGGCAAATGAGTGAGACTGTAACAAGGGCTTACCATGCATGGGTAAAAGCCAGAGAGTCAAATTCATTTACCGAATTTCAAGAACCACTAAATGTATTGATCAATTTAAAAAAACAGGAAGCAGATCTTTTGGGATATGAACATCACCCTTACAATGCGTTGATGAATGATTATGACAAAGGACTTACTGTAAATATCGTTGACAATATTTTCAACAATCTGAAACCTCAATTGCTTGCTTTGTTAGATGTAATAAAAAACAAACCGCAGGTTGACAACTCTTTTCTGCATCAACATTTCGACAAAGACAAGCAGTGGTCCTTTGGCATTGAAATTTTAAAACGTATCGGGTTTGATTTTGAAGCAGGCAGACAAGATCTGAGTGTGCACCCGTTCACTACTAATTTTAATAATGCAGATGTAAGGGTCACTACCCGTGTTGATGAAAACGACCTGGGCAATATGGTTTGGAGTTGTATTCACGAGGGTGGTCATGCTTTATATGAGCAGGGATTGCCCGGAGATCAATATGGGTTACCATTAGGCGAATACTGTAGTTTAAGTATACATGAAAGTCAAAGCCGATTATGGGAAAACTGCGTCGGCAGAGGATTATCGTTCTGGAAACACAATTTACCCTTATTAAAAACGTTCTTTCCAAAGCAGACCGATCATTTATCTGCCGAAGTTTTTTTTAAAGGCATTAACAAGGTAGAACCTTCATTAATAAGAACCGAAGCGGATGAACTTACTTATCACTTTCATGTAATGATAAGATATGAAATAGAAAAAATGCTGATCGAAGGAAGTATCAGTACAAAAGATATTCCTGCATACTGGAACGAACACTATAAAAAATATTTAGGTGTAACCGTTCCGGACGATAAAAAAGGCTGCCTTCAGGACATACACTGGAGCCATGGAAGTTTTGGATATTTTGCTACTTACAGTTTAGGCAGTATGTATGCAGCTCAGTTGTATGCAGCTATTGAAAGAGAAAACGTGTCGTTAGAAAAAGATATCAGTGAGGGCAACAACAATGTTGTGTTGAATTGGTTAAGAAAGAACATTCATCAATCCGGCAGATTTTATCTTTCTGAAACATTATGTAAAGAAGCAACAAACGAATCATTGAATCCAGCATATTTCATTAATTATGCCACAAAGAAATATAATACCATTTACACAGGATAGATTTAAAGAAATATTGCTTTTTTTCTATAGGTCAAGATTTTTTATTGCATTGATCAGTGCTCTGTTGCTATTGCTTTGTAGTTGTAATAAAAGTGCAGATGATTATACGATAACCGATTTTCAAAAATATTTCGAAGCGAATATTCTTAATAAAGATTTTGTTGTTTATTATGCTTCTGACAACGGCACAGAATTAACATCCAACTATATAGGTTATACATTTGTTCTAACAAAAACAACCTCTTATTTCGATGGGCCTATAACTGGCACCAAAGGTTCTGATGTATATACAGGAACCTGGAGCAGCAATGAAGACTACAGCAAATTAACCATCAATCTTACCGATCCTTCTATACCAACCGAATTTATTTTTCTTAACCGCCCATGGAAATTCACTGATAAAACTTTTCCCGTACTTGAGTTGGCGCCTTGGGGAACCTCCGAACCCAAAGTATTGAAAATGCAGCGTTTATAACGCTAAATTAAACTTGTTCATAATAAGTATTAGTACGCATTTTCTGTAGAATTTCTATCTACCACACAATTTTTTATTAATAATTCTGTTATCTATTTGGTGTTCCTCATAAAAACACCATCCAATATTAATAAAAACCAAAATCGCAACCTATGATAGCCAAAATTGCCATCAGAGCATGCTGTCTGTCGTTATTATTTGTTCTTAGTTTCACCGTTAAGGCGCAACTTAAGGCAGATTTCAGTAGCTTCCCTGAGAGTGGGTGTTCCCCCCTTCTTGTACAATTTTTCGACAACTCAACCGGTAATCCCGATCAATGGAGATGGGATCTTGGAAATGGTACAACATCATTTTTGAGAAATCCTTCTGTTACGTATTTCACACCGGGCCAGTATGCCGTTAAACTAGTTGTAAGGAATGCTTCCGGAGCCGACAGTATAGTAAAGACAAACTTCATTACGGTATATGCAAAGCCGTTAGTTGAGTTTAGTAGTAATGTTACGGCAGGATGCTATCCTTTACCCGTACAGTTTACGGACAATAGTGTACCGATGAGCGGAACGATCATGAGTTGGCAGTGGGATTTTGGTGACGGTACAGGATCAACAGAAAAAAATCCTAACCATATATACGAAGCTGAGGGCAACTACAACGTAACCTTGAGAGTTATTAATAGCAATGGTTGTGTTACAACACTTGCTAAAGATGCTTATATACAGATCACCAGTGGTGTTTCGGCAGACTTCACTAATAATATGCCGTTGGTTTGCGGATTACCTGCTACTATCGATTTTCAAAATGCATCTACCGGCACCGGTAGTTTAACCTATAACTGGAACTTTGGTGATGGAAGCAGTTCTACTGCAACATCTCCATCGCACACTTATTCTGCAGCCGGAAATTATATCGTTCAATTGATTACAAAAAATGCCGTTGGTTGCAGTGACACATTGTCTAAAACCATCAGTATTGTTGACGGGAATGGAAAAGCTTCATTTTCATCCAATTCAAATTTCATTTGTCTTGGCAAAGGAATTGATCTAAAAATAACGTCAACGGCTACCCCATCATCAGTTATGTGGGATTTTGGCGATGGAACTACTTCAACACAATTCAATCCAACAAAAGTTTATTCAGCTCCAGGTATTTACAGAATCAAATTAGTTGAATTTTTTGGCGGCTGTTCCGACTCTGCCTTTAAAACTGTAAATATTGCCACTACAGCAAAAGCTTCATTTAGTAACGGAAATACAGTTTCTTGTAAAGCTCCTTTAACAGTTAATTTCACTAATTCTAGTACATCTGCAAATACTTATAAATGGTATTTCGGAGACGGTGATTCTTCAACTGTAGCCGACCCTGTTCATATCTACACAAAAACTGGTGTTTTCAATGTTACATTGATTGCAACTAACAGTTCAGGCTGTGCAGATACTATAAGAAAAACAGGATTGGTACAAATTGTAAAACCCAAATTAAGAATGTTAGGGTTACCGGATAGTTCGTGTGCTCCTTTTACAAAAACATTCGCATATGCAGAACAGGAAATTGATATTTGGAACAATTACAAATGGGATTTTGGAGATGGTACAACATCAACTCTAAAAACTCCTACGCATACTTATACTGATCCGGGAGTATACACAGTATCTCTTTCTGCAATAACGACTGACGGATGTACCGATACTGTAGTAATGGGCAGTGCAATAAGAGTATCAACAAAACCTACTCCGGGTTTTGATGCTGACCGAGAAGCCTGTGCAATCATACCAATACAATTTGCTGATCAAACTGTTGGGGAGGTTACCAGATGGCTTTGGGATTTTGGAGACGGAGCTACTTCTATTCAAAAAGACCCTAAGCATCAATATAGCGATACCGGCTATTTTGATATCAAACTAAAAGTATGGAATGGCGGTTGTGTGGATTCTCTTCAAATAGACAGTTTCATTTACATCAAAGCACCAATTGCAAACTTTGATGTTCCTGTAAACTGCTCTAACTCTTTTGAAAGAGTTTTCACAGATAAATCTATTGGTGCCGACACATGGAACTGGGACTTCGGTGATGGCACCACATCAACAGAACAAAACCCTGTACATACATATACGAATGAAGGAAGTTATCTTGTAACGCTTGTTGTATATAATATACAAACAGGTTGTGATTACACAACTACAAAAGAAGTGATCATCCTAAATAGCAAAGCAAACTTTTATGGATCAGATACCATAATATGTAAAAACAATTCTGTAACATTCACCGTTCCAACTGCAAACAGAGTTTTTGTAACAAACTACGAATGGGACTTTGGTGATGGCTCAAAAACTACAAGTGTGGGTGGCGTTACTACGCACAACTATAAACAATCAGGTTTGTATGACGTAACACTTGTGATTACTAATACACTTGGTTGTAAAGACACTTTAGTTAAACAACACTATGTAAGAGTAGATGGCCCTACTGCAAAATTTACGACAACAGTACTTGGTAGTTGTTTAAATAACACTGTAATTTTCACTGATGCTTCTACAGATGATGGTATGCACCCTATTGAGACATGGAGATGGAATTACGGAGATGGCAAAAGAGACACTTTGACTTCAGGCCCATTTGAACATGCTTATTCATCACCCGGCAGATACAATATATCTCTTGTAGCAATTGATAATAAAGGATGTTATGATTCATTCAATATAGCTGTTCCACTAGTTATTTCGAAACCGCTTGTTGACTTCGACTCAAAAGACAGACTATCTTGCCCGGGTAAACCAATAGCATTTATAGATCACTCCATTGCTACTGATGCAAGATATTTATGGAATTTTGGTGATGGCACAACTTCTACGGATCAGTCTCCTTCGCATCTTTATACTTCGGATGGATTATTTGATGTAAAATTAGTTTTAACAGATAAATATGGCTGTAAGGATTCTTTAACTCGATCAGCATATATCAGCATAGTTACACCGAAAACCGATTTTAGTATGAGTGATTCACTCAGTACCTGCCCTCCGTTGGTGGTGGATTTTAAAGATCTTTCAAACGTAGGCGTATCGAGGAAATGGGATTTTGGCGACAATACATTTTCAACATTAAGTGAACCATCGCATTTCTATAACTACCCCGGTATTTACATTGTAAAATTAACTACAACAGGACCTGGCGGATGTGTGGATGTAAAAGAAAGAAAAATTGAAATAAGAGGGCCAAGGGGCAACTTTACATACAATCCGGTGATTGGCTGTAAAGATCTTAAAGTAGATTTTGTAGCCACAACACAAGATGATGCAACATTTATCTGGGATTACAGCGATGGTACAACCGTAAGAACAGCCGATTCAGTTATGTCGCATACCTATACTTTCTATGGTGCCTATGTTCCAAGATTGATACTTGTAGATAAACAAGGCTGTCACGTACCAATTGTTGGTGATGATACGATCAAGGTAAATGGAGCAGATGCAAAATTCAATTTTGTAGATAAAGCATTATGCGATTCCGGTTATGTTTCATTCGTAGATTCAACTGATAGCTATGATAATGTTGCAACATATAAATGGGATATGGGAGATGGCGTTTCATCTAGTGATCAAAATGCATCACATTATTATACTCAGACAGGCACCTATTATCCGAAACTTATTGTAACTACCGTAAATGGTTGTACAGATACGGCAACAGCAAAAGTTCCTGTAAAAATCGTGGCATCGCCTAAAGCAACAATTACAAACTTTAACAATGGCTGTATTCCTTTAAATACAGGATTTACCGGATCGCTATTGGTACCTGATACTTCTGCCATAAAATGGCAATGGGATTTTGGTAACGGCAATACATCAACATTACAAACGCCGCCATCACAAAACTACCCTATTGCAGGCAGTTATACAATAAATTTAACGGCAACGAATAGTAGCGGATGTTTTGATACTGTTGTTAGACGAGTAGAAGCCTACCCTATTCCTACTGTAAATGCAGGAGCTGATGCGTGGTTGTGCTTGGGCAGCATACACACTTTAAATGCAACAGGTGCAGACTCGTATAGCTGGAAAGCGGATAATACATTAAGTTGTCTGGATTGTGCCCGATCATCAGCAACACCTGCCGATGATACTAAATACTTTGTTACCGGTACTACTATATATGGTTGTAGCGCTACAGATTCGGTATTGATACAAGTACAGAAACCGCAACAAATTACATTCAGCACATCAGATACTTTGTGTAAAGGAGAAACTTCTAAACTAATGGCAAGTGGTACCGATAAATATTTATGGACACCGGCTACAGGTTTAAGTGATCCAACAAGTGCTAATCCGATCGCAAGACCGGATGTAACCACCACTTACACAGTAATTGGTTCCGATGCAAGAAATTGTTTCAGCGATACCGGATCGATAAAAATAAAAGTATATCCGATACCAACAGTTAGTGCAGGGCAAGACCTTACAATAAACATTGGCAAGAGCATTACTATTAAGCCAACAATATCTGATGATGTTACTGAAGTAAACTGGTCTCCGAAAACATGGGTGATCAGCAGTACCAATGATCTGCCAATGTTAACAGTGAAACCAAAAGAAACTACTCAATACAACATTGAAGTTAAAAATCCGGGAGGATGTAAATCAAGCGACAATGTAACCATTTTCGTAACATGCGATGGTTCAAATATATTCATGCCGAATACATTCTCTCCAAACAATGATGGCGCTAATGATCTTTATTATCCAAGAGGTTCTGGTCTGTTTGCTATAAAAGGCATGCGTATTTTCAATCGCTGGGGAGAGATCGTTTATGAAAGAAACAATTTCAAGGCTAATGACCCATCTGCGGCCTGGAACGGAACTTATAAAGGCTCTAAACTTACACCGGATGTGTTTGTTTATACAATAGATATTATATGTGACAACGGTTCGGTATTAACCTTCAAGGGAAATATTGCGTTGATACAATAAAGAAGGTTTGGTTTTTATTATTATGACAAGCACCCGGCCGTAAGGCCGGTTCTTGTTTGTGCCAACTGAAGAAAAATAATTCTAGATCAATAGAACTATTGACAGCATTGATTTTCATGGTATTTGCACAAAATTTTATTTCAAATAATTTCTTTCTTTTCAATACTAAAAATGCAAAATAATCGTTTTTATATTGAGGCGAAAGACAAGAGCGCAATATCCAAAATCCTATTTTATGAAAAGAACCGTACCACAATTCGTATGCGGCATTTTGCTCCTATTTATACTCGGCAAAAGCCAGGCACAAGACATTCACTTTTCCCAATTTTTTGAGGCACCACTTTTACGAAATCCGGCATTAGCAGGTTTATTCAATGGAGATCTGCGTTTCCAGATGGTATATCGTAATCAGTGGAACAGTGTTACTGATGCATATAGCACCGGTAATTTTAATGGTGAATACAAAGTTCCTGTTGGTTCAGGAAGCGACTTTATGAGCGTGGGTGCTCAAGTATTATTTGACAAAGCAGGAACTGCTGCTCTCTCATCAACACATATCTTGCCCGTATTTAATTATCATAAATCTCTAAGCGAAGAAAAAAATAAATATCTATCAGTTGGTTTTATGGCGGGTATCGTACAAAAAAGTATTGATAGAAGTAAAATAACTACTAATAGCCAATTTGACGGAGTAGGTTATAATCCAAACTGGAGCGATGGAGAAAGTTTCAACAATCCTACTTATTCATATTTTGACGGAAGTGTGGGAATGAGTTTTAATAGTCAGATAGGTTCTAAACAGGAAAACAATTATTTCGTTGGTATTTCATATCATCATTTCAACAGATCTGCAAAAACATCATTTTACAATAACAGTGATAACAAATTAATTGCTAAATGGGTTGCTTCGGCAGGCTTAAGAACCAATGCAACTGAATCGTCCTACATGACTTTTCATTTAGATTATTCGAAACAAGGCCCTTATACTGAAACAATAGGCGGTGCCATGTATTCAGTAAGATTTGGCGAAGTAGCAAAACCACAATTTGTTATCCATGGAGGAGTAGTAGTAAGATGGAATGATGCAATTGTTCCGATCGCTAAATTAGATAAAGGCCCCATATCCATATCACTTAGTTACGATGCCAATGTATCAAAATTAAAATCGGCTAGTAAAGGCAGAGGCGGAATGGAATTAGGATTGGCTTATCAAAAATTCTTCGAAAAAAACAATACAACAGAAGGTGCTGCAAGGTGTCCAAGATTTTAATACCCTGTACCGACAATTCAGAATAAATTGGAAAAACAACAGATCATCTAAAGATTAAACAGACAGTAAAAAAAATTGCGATTTTGGATTGTTTGGATACAACGGCCCCGATTTTTATCGGGGCTTCTTTATTTTAATAACGACTGAATGATGCTGCCATCAATACCACAACAAGAGCCAACACAAAAAAGACCAATCCAATAATAGTAATGATACCTGCAAAACGAAAATATACTTTCAAATTCTTAAATGCCGTTACCAGACTTTCCTGGTCAGAAGTTTTTAGCGCCACTTGCGTTTTTCTGGCAAAAAGGAATAAAAATCTTGACATAAAAAAAGTTATCGCAGCCATTACTAAATAAACCATCATTATAGAACCACCTGCAGCAACACCTAAATCTCCTGCACCGCTATAGCTTCCTGTCAGTTTCGAAAACAATGTGCCCATTGCCAGTGCCATCACTGCAATAATACCACTCATTACAAAACCAACAACTCCCAAAAACTTTGCCCACATGGCTGTTTCTTTTAAATGAGTAATACTGGCTGTATCAATAATTAAATCGTTTTCTAAAAGGTTGGTTTGCTGTTCCATGTTATAGCGTTTACTAATTACTTATAAATATAATTACTTAGGTGAAATTAATATGCTCTGGCAAATAAAACTCTTTGAACACTTTTATTACCACTATGAATACACTTGCCCTCTTCCTGTTTATTATCTAAAGGAATACAACGAATTGTAGCTTTCGTTAGTTCTTTTATCTTTTCTTCCGTTTCAGGAGTACCATCCCAATGCGCTGCAATAAATCCGGTTTTCTCATCCAGCAATTTTACAAACTCATCCCATGTATCCGCATTGGTAATATGAGCGGCTCTGTAATCATAAGCTTTCTTATAAATAGCAGATTGTATGTCGTCCAGCAACTTGATTATGTTTCCAGCCAAACCATCAATACTCATGCTCATTTTCTCTTTTGTATCTCTACGAGCTACTTCTACTACATTATTAGCAAGATCTCTTGCGCCAATGGCTATACGCACAGGCACACCCTTCATTTCATACTCTGCAAATTTCCACCCCGGACGATTATTATCGTTATCGTCATATTTCACTTTTACACCTGCTGCTTTTAATTCTTTGACAAGTACTTGTACTTTTTCATCGATCATTTGCTTTTGCTCATCACCCTTGTAGATAGGAACAATAACAACCTGTATAGGTGCTAATTTTGGAGGCAATATCAAACCATCATCATCACTATGTGCCATTACCAGTGCACCAATCAAACGGGTGCTTACTCCCCAACTTGTGGCCCACACATAATCCAATTTATTTTCTTTATCGCTGAATTTCACATCAAATGCTTTAGCAAAATTTTGTCCTAAGAAATGCGATGTACCAGCCTGTAAAGCCTTGCCGTCCTGCATTAACGCTTCGATACAATACGTATCTACTGCTCCTGCAAAACGTTCATTCGCAGTTTTTACACCTTTCACCACTGGCATAGCCATATACTGCTCTGCAAAATCTGCATAAACGTTTAACATCTGTACCGTTTCGTCTACGGCTTCCTGTTGGGTTGCGTGAGCTGTATGCCCTTCCTGCCATAAAAATTCTGCGGTACGCAAAAACAAACGGGTACGCATTTCCCAACGCACCACATTGGCCCACTGATTTATTAAGATAGGTAAGTCTCTATATGATTGTATCCAACCTTTGTATGTATTCCAGATAATGGCTTCACTCGTAGGACGAATGATCAACTCTTCTTCCAATTTAGCTTCCGGATCTACCATTAATTTTCCTTTATGATCAGGATCGTTCTTTAAACGATAGTGCGTTACAATAGCACATTCCTTTGCAAAGCCCTCCGCATTTTTTTCTTCCGCTTCAAACAAACTTTTAGGAACAAATAAAGGGAAATAAGCATTTTGATGCCCGGTATCTTTAAACATCTTATCTAATACATCTCTCATATTTTCCCATAAAGCAAAGCCATAAGGTTTTATAACCATACAACCCCTTACTGCACTATAATCTGCTAATCCACCTTTTATGATAAGATCGTTATACCATTGAGAATAATCCTGCTCTCTGCTTGTTATTTCTTTACTCATTTGCCTTTGTAGTGATTTTTATCTGAAATTTCGGCAAATTTAGCCTTTTTTAGCTCTCCGCCCTAAAGGATGGAATTCTTCAGCCTAAAGATCGAAGTTCAAGCTCTGTTGAAACTCTATTCCTTTTAGCACATCTTTAACAAAACAACAATCAGCATTATCATTCTATGGCAGAGATTTTGGAATCAGATACTTAGGAGTATTCTCCTATTAATTTGTAACTTTATTGTGTCAGCTAAATCAATTCACCATGAATACTAAAATTTTACTTTTTCTTGTTGCTCTTGCCGGTATGACCAGTTGTTCTACCGCTTATAAAACCGGGCAAACACCTGACGATGTTTATTTCTCTCCTGTACGCATGTACGGTGAAGATAAAAAAGATGATAAAAAAGACAATGCCGATGATGTAGCACAAAAAACCGAAACCAGCGAAGATAGGATCATTAGAAGAGGTATTACTAACCCTCGTTACAGAAACTGGGATTATGGTTACGATTACAACTACACTCCGTATAAGTATGGTTATAACTATGGATACTATTACAATCCATATTATTGCTCTTATCCTGTTTATAACAATACGATTAAACCTGTTGTTGTAAAACCTGTAAGTACTGTACCAAGAACAAATAATCTGGGTAGTTACACCAATACAAACTACAATAATACCAATGTGGCAAAGGCACCAAGCAAAGCATCTCTTTCGCAGGAGCCACAATACAATAATACTAACAACCGCAGCAACAATACTCCAAAGGTGAATACTAGTACGAGCAGTTCATCATCAAACGACAATCGAACTTATACACCTGCTTCTTCAAGTACCAAAAGCACTTCAACATCAGGCAGCAGTGGTTCAGGTACTATCAGCAGACCTGAAAGAAAAAGCAGTCGTTAATCTGCACAACATTATTTATCATGAACCGTAGAAAAACTCCGGTTCCATAAAAGATATTGCCATGAAAAAATATTTACTTATAATTTTTATACTCAACGCCGTTCATTCATTTGCGCAAATACCTGAAGACGCATTGAAATATTCTTATTTTCCTCAAAATGGATCTGCAAGAAATGTGGCCATTGGGGGTGCAATGGGTTCGTTGGGTGGAGATATTACTGCAATTTTTGTAAACCCCGCCGGTTTGGGTAATTACAAAACAGGCGAATTTGTTTTTACGCCCGGATTTTCTTTCAACAATAACAAAACCAACTTTAGAGATGCTTTGGAAAAAAGTAAAAAAAACAATTTCTCTATAGGTACAATTGGAGCTGTATATGGATCAGTTAGTAAATACAAGCCTACCATTAGTGAAGCATTCAGCATTGCTTTTACCCAAACAGCAAATTTCAACAATACTGTTCACTATAAAGGAGTCAATAACTTTAGTAGCCGTAGCGAACAATTTGCCGAAGAGTTTGCAAAAAGCGGATATACCATTGATGAAGTTTTAAACAGCAACTCTCCTATACCCTATACGGTTGCACCGGCTTTATACACTTACCTTATAGACACTTTCACGATTGACGGAACAACAAAAGTGAAAGGATTGCCTGAATTTGTTATTGAGAATGGCGGTGCATTAATGCAGGAAAACACAGTTGCAACAAGAGGTGGACTTTATGAACTGGCATTGGGTGGCGCTATCAACAAAAAAGACAAATTATTATTTGGCGCAACCTTAGGCATCCCCATCATGAGTTATAAAAACAATACTACTTTTAGAGAAAGTGATACTTCGTCGAATACTTCAAATGGGTTTGGCTATTTTTCTTACACAGATAGATACGAAACCGTTGGTGCCGGTATTAATTTAAAATTAGGGTTGATCTATAGACCTAAAGAATATATTCGGTTAGGCCTTGCCGTTCACACTCCTTCTTTTATGTTTTCATTAATGGATAAACACAGTACAACAATTGAAACTGATACAGAAAATTATGAAGGGTATTACACTGAAACATCAAACACCTTTACCAACGGCAAACCCGGTGAAAGTAGATATACTATGCTTACCCCATGGAAAGCTATGATCAGCGGCAGTTATGTATTCAGAGAGATGCAAGATGTTCGAAAACAAAAAGCATTCATCACCGCAGATATTGAATATGTGAATCACAGGGGAAGCAAATTTTACAGTGCTGCTGAAAATCCATCAGTTGATGAAACAGATTACTACAAAGCCTTAAGCAGTGTTATCAAACAACAATATAAAGGCAATTTTAATTTTAGATTAGGTGGCGAGGTAAAATTCACAACAATCATGGCTCGACTTGGATTTGCTTATTACAGTAACCCGTATAAAGATGCAGCATTGAAATCTCACAAAATGCTGGTAAGTGGTGGTCTTGGCTATCGCAATAAAGGTTTCTTTATTGATCTTACTTATGCACACGCTTTCAATAAGGAAACCAATTTCCCCTATCGCTTACAAGACAAAGCAAATACTTACGCCACTGTAAAAAATCAAAGAGGAAATATTGTAGCAAGTATCGGATTCAAGTTTTAACATACTATATATTTTCTATAAATTTTAACACCATAGCCATTACCACCTCAGTAGTAATGGCTATTTTTAATTTTTCGCTCCAAAATACCATCACCGATGCCAAAACTAACTGTAACGCTTGCCGCATTGTTATTTTATATCAATATCAATGGTCAAACAATGACCGGCAAAATAGCTGACGAAAATAAGATCAATATCAAAAACGCAGTTGTTGCTTTACTTACTCCTAAAGATTCTATACTTTATAAGTTTACCCGTACCGATGGGCAGGGGAATTTTTCTATCAAAAATATTAAACCCGGCAATTACATTCTATTGAGTACACATCCTTATTATGCAGATCTGCTTGATAATATTCAAATTGGAAATGCAGATACGAATTTAAGTACAGTTAAACTTATTTCTAAAACAAAAATATTGCAGGAAGTCATTGTGAGCAGTGGTAGTCCAATTCGGATCAAGGGAGATACAACAGTTTATACGGCAGATAGTTTTAAAGTAAGTGCCAATGCAAACGTTGAAGAACTCCTAAGAAAGTTACCCGGCATTCAAGTAGATAAAGCAGGTAAAATAACAGCAATGGGAGAACAGGTAAACAAAGTACTGGTAGATGGAGAAGAATTTTTCGGTGACGACCCTGGTATGACCGTAAAGAATTTAAGAGCAGATGCTGTTAAAGAAGTACAGGTTTACGATAAAAAAAGTGATCAGGCAGAATTTACAGGTATTGATGATGGCAACTCTCAAAAAACAATTAACCTTAAATTAAAAGAAGACAGGAAGACAGGATATTTTGGTAAAGTTGATGCTGCCGGCGGTTTGAAGAAAAATATTGATGACAGATATAATACCAACTTGATGTACAGCACTTTTAAAGGCAAGAGAAAATTATCTGCATTCTTATTAAGAGGTAATACAGGGCAGGATGGACTTGGCTGGCAGGATATGGAAAAATATGGTGGCGAAAACGACAACTTTGATCTTAGTGTAGACGACGAAGGCGATATCAATTTTAACGTTAATACAAATATTGATGAAGAGCCATATATCAATACACAAAATGGATATATAGTCAATACAAATGCTGGGCTACAATACAGTAATAAGTGGAACGATAAGCAAACACTTAATCTTTCGCCGAAATACAATAACCAACAATACAGTAACAACAAATACAATTTTTTAAAAACTATTATAGGAGATTCAGTCCTGAATGAAAACGCAAGCACTGTTACAAATGTAACCAGAAGCAATTTTAAATTAAATGCTTCCTACAATGTAATGATCGACTCAGCTAATACTATCAAATTCACAGCAAAATCAAGCTTCTATTCTACAGATAGTAAAGAATTTCGTGGCTCAACAACAACCGGAGATAAGGGTAACATTAAAAACATCAGCAGCAAAAAAGTTACAATAAGCAACGATAAATACTCAATCTATGGAAGCATTCTTTTTAAACATAAGTTTAAAAAAGCAAGAAGAACACTTTCGTTAAATACAGACTGGAATACATTGAGTACAGATAACGACAGCTATCTTGATGCATCGAATGATGTATATACCGATGGGAACATATCTTCTTCTCTTCTGCAAAATCAATTATCTGTAAGTGACAAATCAAGTCAAAATTTTTCAGCAAGATTAGTGTATACAGAACCTCTTTCTAAAAACTATTCAATTGAATTATCTCACAAGATCTCGTACAACTATGGCAATATTGATCAGATAACAAACGCTTATTCCAACATATCAAACAAATTTGATACTTACATCGATTCTTTGAGTAATCATTTCAAACAAAAGATCACAACCAATACGCCTACTGCCAAAATCAGCTACAACTATAAAAAACTGAAGTATAGTTTTGGTTCAGGCTTTGGCTTCACCAACTTTTCTTTTAAAGACATTACACTTGATAAAGACTATAAAAGAAATTATATAAACCTATTCCCGGCTGCAAACCTGAGTTATACTTTTAAAAGCAATGCAAATCTCAGATTCTACTATAATGGTAATACAACACAGCCAACCATTTATGAATTACAACCCATTCAGAATAATACCGATTACTTTAATCAATATATCGGCAATCCAAATTTGAGACCATCATTCTCAAATTCATTTTCGCTTTCATATGGCAAGTACAATTTCATTAAAGACAAATGGATGCATCAATCGATCAGAATAAATACTACAAGCAATGCCATTACCACCAGTAAAATAATTAATGTAGATTCTGCTAAAACTATCATCCAACCTGTTAATACCAATGGAAACTATTCTATAAATGTGTGGACCGGCTATCAATTCAAATTTAAAAAGATTGAAACAAGATTGTTTTTAAGTCCGAGATACAACTATACAAAAACCACGGATTTTTTAAACAATGTAAAGAATACTTCTAACACAGTGAATACAGGTATTGAATTAAGATTATCGAAATCCAAGGATAAAAAATATGACATCAATATCGGAAACGACTTTTATTTCAACAAAAACAAATCTGCCCTGACAAGTATTGTAAACACCTTCAATACAAATACTTTTTCTATAGATGGAACCGTTTATTATAAAAAAACATGGTCTCTTACGTCAGATTATTCATACAACTATCGTCAGAAAATACCCGGACTTATTGGAAAAAGCAGCAACCAGAGCTGGAATGCTACATTGAAAAAAACTTTCAAGAATGATGAATTTACAGCATACCTTATTGCAAGAGATATTCTGAATGACAATATAGGTGTTGACATGAGATATTATAGCAATACTTATTCTGAAGAACGCAACGATAGATTGAAAAGATATTTCCTTCTAGGTTTTACCTGGAACTTTAGAAATAAAACAGCCGGCACCAAATAACAATATTAAAATCAATACAATGAAAATTAAACTGTTCATATTATCAATTACAACATTGTTGCTCGGTGCAAGTCATGCACAACAATTCATAGACAAAGGAACTATTGAATTTGAGGTTAAAACGAATATCAAAAAGTCGATGGGCAATAGTAGTTGGGTTGCAATGCTCAAAGAGAGTTTGCCCGAATTTAAAACCAGTTACTACAGCTATTCGTTTGCCAACAACCAAAGCATCTATACATTCGACAGATGGGCCGATGGGCCTCGTTTACCTGAGTTTTTACGCAGAGGCGATGAAAGCAATGTTTGGTATTACAACTTTACCGATCAAAAAATGAGTAAACAAAAAAGTGTATTCAGTTCAAATTTTGTGATTGAAGATTCGATATCAAATATAGAATGGAAACTAACCAATGAAAGCAGATTAATAGCAGGTTTCAATTGCCGTAAAGCAGTTGGCAAAATAATGGATAGTGTTTATGTTTTTGCCTTTTATACAGACGAGATCACCATTTCCGGCGGGCCTTGCAGCATTAACGGTTTACCAGGAATGATCTTAGGCTTAACCATTCCGAGATTATACTCATCATGGATCGCTACTAAAGTTATAGTAACAAAGACCGATGAAAAATCAATCACACCAATTTCAGGCAAGAAAAAATATTCATACAAATTGTTCAGTAATACACTTGACGAACGTTTGAAAGAATGGGGTGGTAATGAAGATGAAGAAGATAGAAAATGGAGAGAGCAATTATATTGGAATGCATTACTATAATTCTTTTACTCCGCCTCTATTCCCATGGCGGCCTGCTTCATTTTTGAAGCAGAATCTTTTCCAAGATAGCTCTCTATCCATGCATGTACAAGATAAATAACCGGTGTAAGTGCAATCGCAATTATAAATTTATAAATGTAATTCCCTGTGCCTGTAACCAATATCTGATGTAAACTCCATGGCTCACCCTGTCCTGTTTGAATGCGTTTTCCAACATAAAAGGCAATAAACAATACAACAAAACTGTCGATCAGTTGAGAGACCAATGTTGAGCCTGTTGCCCTCAACCAGATGCTTTTTTCTCCTGTTATTTTTTTGATGCGATGAAATACCAACACATCCAACACCTGTCCTATCAGAAATGCTACAATAGAACCGATAATGATCCATAAGCCTTGTCCGAAAATTCCTCTGAATGCATTATCTGGCTTATCAATATTGTTGCCAATTGAAAAATATTCGGAAGGACTTAAATGTATGGCTCCGTTAAATATCAAAAAAGAGTAACTGATCAAACCAATAGTGATATACGAAAGAAACTTAACGCCTCTCGGACCATAATATTCATTAATGATATCTGTCATTATGAAAACAACGGGCCACAATAAAACCCCGGCAGTAAGATGAAAACTAAATGGACTACCAAACAAATTAATATTAGCCCTTTGCACGCCTGCTGTATCTTCCAGCGAAAATATTTTTACACCGATTATTTCGGCAATCAGTGCATTGGCAATAAAAAATCCCCCCAGAAAAATGAAGAGTTTTGTGCTTTTATTTTTTAGAATATGATGTATCATCAGCTGAAGAAGAAATAATATATCTGGAATATTAACAATAGAAAGTTAAACCAAATTATCCATTTTGCAATGCCATGTTTATTTCCTGATAATAAGCCGGTAAGCAATATAATATGAAACATGATATTTATGATAATTGCTCCGTACCCTAAAACAGCCAGAGTAGCTTCTAAAGGTTGTATTTCGGTTAACACTTTTACACTTGCATATTTATAAAGTGTCTTGTATAGCAATAAAGATACAACTGCTATAAAACAAGTATTGCAGATGAAGGTTATTTTAGAAAGGAAACGCATATATATTTACGATATACGATTTAAGATTTACGATGTTGTTTAAACCCTTTATTAAGAAGCCGATTCATAAAGCAAGATACTATCGTACATCTAACATCGTACGTAGTACTAACCATTCTTTCCCGTAAGCATCGGCACAAATGAAAAATTTTCAAAAGCCTCTTCAAATGTATTACCATCGGCAGTTTTGGTAATGCGTAACATACGTTGCACCTCACCTTCATCAACAGGTATCACCATTTTACCGCCAACTTTTAATTGCTGTATCAATTTAGGAGGAATGAATGGAGCTGCTGCAGTAATGATCACTTTATCAAAGGGCGCAAATGTTGGCAATCCTTCGTATCCATCTCCATAAAAGAATTTAATATTCGGATACTTTGTTTTAAAGATGAAGTGCTTTGTTTTTTCAAACAATTTTTTTTGTCGTTCAATAGTACAAACAGTAGCTCCCATTTCCGCCAGTACAGAAGATTGATAAATACTTCCAGTACCTATTTCCAGTACCTTATCGAATGGTTTGATCTGTAATAACTGAGTTTGATATGCAACTGTATAAGGTTGAGAGATGGTTTGTGCTTCTCCTATTGGAAAAGCCCTGTCTTCATAGGCTATTTCATCAAAAGCACTATCCAGAAAAAAATGACGGGGAATATTATTGATGGCAGTTAACACATTTTCATCGGTAATGCCTTTCTCTCTTAATAATTCGATTAGTTTTTTTCGTAGTCCTTTGTGGCGATAAGTGTCTTCATACTTCCTCATGGGCACAAATATAAATTATAGGAAATAATTGTAGAATTTTTATTCTTCCACAAATCCCCATTCGTTTAACAGCCCATCGAGTTTGTCTCCTTGCAACTTTCTCTGATTGTAATGCCCGGCATTATTTTTTTGCCTGAAAGCCTCATACAACGTTACTGCACAAGCTACCGAAATATTCAAAGATTTAATGATACCTACCTGAGGAATGATAAAATTCCCATCAGCCATTGCAATGATCTCATCCGTAACACCCGTATGTTCATTGCCAAATACCAGCGCAACAGATTCGGTAAGGTTTAATTCATGCAGACCAACAGCATCTGTACTTAAATGTGTGGTATATATCTTTTGATAATTTTTTCTTAGGGCAGCAAAACATTCCTCAGCATCTGTAAATTGATGGATGGTCAGCCATTTAGCTGCACTGGAAGAACTCCTTGCACCAAATTTTCTATGAGGCGGAATTTTATGATTTAAAATATAAATATCCTGTATACCAACGGCATCGGCTGTACGCATTACTGCCGAAATGTTATGTGGGTCGAAAACATTTTCCAACACAACGGTAAGATCGGGTTGCCGTTTATTTAATACAGTGGTTAGTCGTTCTGTTCTTTCCGGAGTCATACACCAAAAATAAACGGTAAATAATGAATGAGGAAATATTTATAGAGATTGATTCTTTACACTGATAATCTCAGCCGCTATACTGATAGCAATTTCTTCAGTAGTCTGGCTTTTGATGGGTAAACCTATCGGTGCATAGATATTTTTCAAGCTATCGTCGCTAAGGCCATTTGCAGCAAAGTCTTCAAATATTGTTTCAATTTTAGTTCTACTACCTAATAGCCCGAAATATTTAAAATGCTTATCAATGATAGATTCCACAACTATTTTATCTGTTCGATACCCAACAGTCATAACCGCCACATAAATATTATTACCGGAAGGAATGAGATCGCTCAACTTAGTATAATCCTCAACAATAGTTTTAGCATGAGCAAAATTATTTTGATTAAAAGTATGCAGTTCCTGTCTGTCATCATACAAATGAATATAAAAATCCATTGTACTCATCAGCTGCGATAATGCCAATGCACAATGGCCGGCTCCAATGATATGCAATTCATTTTTATAGCCTGTCTTTTCCATATAAAGAAAATCATCTTCGCCCTTTAATTCAAATGTAAAATTTTCTGAAGGAATATTTTCCGAAAACCCAATTCCTTTGGGAGATAATTGCAATGTTCCATTTTTGTTGGTTGATAAAGAAACTACGATAGCATCAACATATGGCTCATCTTCTGCAGTAATTGTATAAAGCAAAATAGTTTGTTCACCGGAACAGATCATTCCGCTTTGATCTCTTTTCGCAGATTTACTGTGCACTTGCTTTTTTACACTTACCCCCTTGTAGCTTGTTGCTTGCAGCTTTTCCTTCGCCATCTCAACAAACTTGTGCTCCATAATACCACCTCCCATGGAACCAGACATTTCACCGTTAGCATTTACCACCATCATAAAGCCTTGTCTGCCCGGACTACTACCCTTACTCTCTAATACATACAACAACATAACAGCAATATTTTGCTGAAGGCTAGTTTGAATTAATTGCCAATTTGTGAGTTGTTTCTGCATTAATCAGATGATAAATTACACCAATTGCTTCTTATCCATCAAAATTTTTACTTTTTGGGGATATAAACTCATTAAAACTTTTTCCGGAGTCATTGGTGCATCAAAGGCTGGGTTGGCTGAGGCATTAAAATTCTTTATCGCATTACGCAAAGCAAAGAAAGCGCCGATACCGTACATTAAGGGTGGCTCTCCTACTGCTTTTGATCGAAATATGGCGAGATTATCTTTTTGTGTTTGCAGGAACTGCACATCAATTTCTTTTGGTACAGAATAAATGTCTGGTACTTTATATGTAGAGAGTGCATTACTGCGAAGTTTACCGTTCTTATCATATACAACTTCTTCCATGGTCATCCAGCCAATACCTTGTACAAGACCACCTTCAATTTGTCCTCGGTCGATGATCTGATTCATGCTGGTACCGAAATCATGTACCAATTTAACCGAATCAAATTCATAAGTCCCACGTAAGCAATCAACCGTTGCCGTTATTACAGCAGTACCATATACATGGTATGCAAAAGGATGCCCCTTTTCTTTTGATTTATCGAAATGTATGTCGGGAGTAGAGTAATGACCATGTTCAGATAAACTAACCCGTTTGTTGTAAGTATGGAGTACTATTTTTTTCCAATCCCAGTCAGTTTTTTTGCCGTTTGCAAAAACAAATTCATCTTTTAGTTCAATAGCACTTGCATCTACATTCAATTCTACAGCCGCTACAGCTTTGATACGTTCTAAAATAGCAGTACAGGCAATCAATGTAGCTTTTCCATTCAGATCAGCAGCAGCACTGGCTGCGGTGGGTGATGTATTGGCAATACGATAGGTATTTGTACTGTTCACTCGTATCTTTTCAGGAGCAATTGAAAATACCTGTGCTACCACTTGCAAGATTTTTGTATTAACCCCCTGCCCCATTTCAATAGCAGCAGTACTTACCACAACACTTCCATCTGTATAAACATGTACTAATGATCTTGCCTGATTCATTAAAGTATTAGTAAAAGAAATACCAAAACAGATCGGCATTACTGCTATTCCTTTTTTCTGTAATTTGTTTTTTGCATTAAAATCAGCAACCGCTTTTTTGGCAGCTTCGAAATCGAACTGTGCCATTGTTTTATCCCAACACTCGTTTGCTTCACTTACAACTTTTTGACCATAAGGCAATTCATCACCCGTTTGCAACAAATTCTTCTGTTGAATGACGGTAGCATCTACGCCTAATTCATCAGCCACTTTTGCAATAGCAGCTTCAATTACAAACATCCCTTGCGGACCGCCAAAGCCCCTGAAAGCTGTATTAGGTGGCAAATGCGTTCTGCAACAATAAGCTGTTGCTGTTACATTGGGAATAAAATAACTATTGGTACAATGAAATAAGGTACGCTCCATCACTGCAGGAGAAAGATCCGCCGCTGCGCCGGCATTTTGATAAAATGTTGCTTCGTAGGCAACTATCTTCAAGTCCTTATTAAGTCCTATCTTAAAATCTGAAGAATAAGGATGACGTTTACCCGTCATACGCATATCTTCCATACGATGTAAAGAATATTTCACCGGACGTTTAGTGATATGTGTTCCAAGAGCACACAAAGCAGCCCAGGTATTGGCTTGATCTTCTTTTCCTCCAAAGCCTCCACCCAAACGGGTTACATCAATTTCCAACTGGTGCATCGGCAAGCCAGTAACTTTACTTACGGCTCGTTGCACAGCTGTAGGCCCCTGTGTAGAAGAATACACTTTTATAACTCCATTCTCTTGCGGTACTGTATAAGCACCCTGAGTTTCAATATACAAGTGTTCCTGACCGTTAGTATCTGCTTTGCCTTCAAAAACATAGTCACAGTTTTTAAAAGCAGTATCAATATCTCCAATTTTAAATATACGTGGGGGAATGATCAACTCTCCTTTTTGCATCGCTTCCCGTGGATCGGTGATTACCGGCAATGGCTCTATCTCCACTTTAATTTTATGTACAGCAGCTCTCGCCTGCTCATCTGTTTCTGCTAAAACCAATGCTATTGGCATACCGCAAAAATGCACATGATGGTCCGCAAACAAAGGCTCATCGGGAATGATACCACCAATTTGATTTTCGCCGGTAATATCTTTATGCGTTAATACTTTTACAACACCGGCACTTTTATCCGCCTCAGATGTATCAATGCTCAATACTTTTCCGTGTGCAACAGGGCTGTCGAAACAGGCTGCATACAGTGTTCCTGCAACAACGGGAATATCATCTAAATAAATAGACTCTCCTCTGGTATGGGTGTATGAATCAATATTCCGCATTATGCATTAATTAAATTGTCAATAGATATTTCCGGAAACAGTGTAATGAAATGTCCTTTTATCAATTGCGATAATAGAAATCGCTTATATGCTTCTGTTCCCCTTGCATCGCTGATCGGTGAAATTTCTGTCTGCACTATGTTTAGTAGATCTTCGATCACTGACGCTGAGATCGTTTTACCAACTAAGAACGCTGAACTTTGAACTAAGTAAGTTGGTACCGGGCCAACGCCTCCGGCAGATAATCCTGCATTTATTACTACTCCATCTTTTACATCAATATTGATGGCAGCATTGACACTTGCAATATCAAGATTGGTTCGCTTACAAACTTTTTCAAAGTGAAATTTACCGGTAGCTTCCGGCAGTTTAAAATAGATCGCTTCAATATGCTCCTCAGGGGTTTTATCTAATATTTTATAGCCCTTATAGAAGTTTCTCAATGGAATTTCTCTGGAAGTATATCCGTTACTAAGTATAAGTTGAGCATCCAAAGCCAAAAAGAAAATAGTGAAATCTCCAATAGGAGAAGCATTTACAAAATTACCTGCTACGGTTGCCATATTGCGTATTTGCGTACTGGACACCAGTTTTATGTATTGCTGTAAATTTGGAAAGTATTGCTGAAAGACCTTCGACTCTGCCATATCCGTTACCGTTACTGCAGCTCCAAGTATACAAATATCCCCTTCTTTTCTAATTCCATTTAAAGATTGCTTATCAAATAAGAAATGAATATCCGAGTAAACCATTGTTTCATGCTGCTGCACATACAAATCGGTACCGCCACCAAGGAATTTTGCATCTGCAGAAGCAGCTTTACCATTGGGCTGCAGCAGGTAAATAGCAAGGCGTTCTTTAATGGTGCTGAAATATTCAGGTAATATCTTATTTGCAATTGCAAAACCGATCGCATCCTTTCCTTTTCGCTCTGCTATTTTATGCTCAATTTTTGCAGCAGCTCTTTCTATGGATTTATAACCGGTGCATCTGCAGATATTTCCATTCACCGAATCAACTGCTGAAGCAGCATCTTTATCCAAACAAAACCCTGCCAATGAAACAATAAAACCCGGTGTACAAAAACCGCATTGCGTGGCTCCTTCTTCTGCAAATGCCTGTTGAATAAAATTCAGCCCCTCAATATTAACGCCTTCAACTGTTACAATATGTTTACCGTGTGCATTACCCAACGGCATAAGGCAGGATGTTGCAGAACGATATACCAGTTCACCGTCTTTTATTTCACCGACCAACACTGTACAAGCACCACAGTCTCCCTCACGGCAACCTATTTTTGTGCCGGTTAAATTTTGCTGGTAACGTACAAAATCCAACACCAGCATACCCGGAGGCAATAATGTGCTGATCTCTTTATTGTTCAGTATAAATTGTATCAAGTCTTATTGTTTAGGATAAAGTTACAAAAAACGAATTATAAAAAAAGTAGTTTTTAGTGTTAAATACTGCAAATTTTTTACTAAATACCCATCAGAACGGAGTGTTACTGCTGCGATATAAAAAAACCACGGGGGGTTATTAATTTAAAAAATCATTTTTTTTAGTCTAAACCTAAATTTTTGAGGTTTAATCCGGAGAAAAAACCATAAACATTCACATAAACATTTGTATTGAATTACTCTTAAGACATTTTATTCAAATTAATAATAAAATTATATTTAACTCACGCATTCCCTTATATATATATGCATTTTAGCCAGTATTTCTTTTGCCAAAATGTTAACAAATCGATTGTTTAGAATACAATAATTTTCTCCACCTTTACGTTACGATTGTAAATATCCATGTTATGAACAACTACATTCACGCCGTCGATCACACTACCCATATTGACCATACAAACAACATGAGTTGTTATGGTGATGATTATAACGAAAATGCAGGGTATGAAGACCTAACCGTTAATCAGGCAGATATCAAATTATTACAAGATCTTTCGGAAGATTACACCAACGCATATTATCCTTTCAGAGCCTAATTCAATTAATTTCAACTTTGTGGTTACAGGGTATTCTGTAAGCACCTGCAAATAATTACATTTGCTGTATGCTCCCTAATATACAACAACGACCTTCGCTGCTGTTCCTTATTGCAATAAACCTGATCCCTATTTGGGGTGTACTACACTGGGGCTGGACTCCCTTTTACGTATTTTATCTGTTTTGGTTAGAAACATTGATCGTATCTGTTTTCAACACAGTAAAAATTATTGCTTGCCGTGGAGATGAATATGAAAATAAATTACACGACAGTACTCATAAATACGCCGGCATTCATGTGAACTATCTTTCGCATATCGGCAAAGGACTCAGGTATTTCTTTATCCGCTTGTTCATCTTTTTCTTTTATCTCCTTTTTATTGTGGTCTTCATTGGTATGTTCCTTACGCATAGAAGTGGCGATAACTCAATAGGCATGATGAAAGTATTTTTATTTCAGGATGCAGAATTTAATTATACCCTTTTAGCATTTATCATAAACCAGATCGGGTTGCTTATTTTTGATTTTTATGGCAACGGAAATTATAAAAGAGTACACTCTTCAGATTTTGCCAGCATTTTCGACGGAAGACAATTAGTGATACATGTTGCTGTTGTATTAGGCGGAGTGCTGGGCGCACAAGACAAAATATTTAACACTAAAATGGATCCTACTTATACAAGTATCATTGTAGTAAGTATTTTCTGTATAGTAAAATCCATCTACGAAGTATTCAAATACAATCAGGAAAAAGATCTGATGGAGAAAAGATATAACATTCCTGACCAGGCAATTCAATAAGTCTTTTTGTAAAAGACCTATCAACTCAAAGTATATGCCATAAGCTCATCAGCTATTTTCCTGTCGTTACTCAAACGAGGCACTTTATTTTGCCCACCGAGTTTGCCCTGACTTTTCATATAATCGATAAAGCCATTCTTTTTAACAGGAGATATCTTTAACTGCTGAAGAATATTCCCTCCGATCAGGTCTTCGTAATAAACATTTTTCAACCGAAGATTATCATCAATCTTTTTTGCAAAAGCAGTTATATCTGCAGGGGTATTCTCAAATTCTATAAACCATTCATGATAACTTTTACCCTTATCCGTTGAGATCAACGGAGCCACTGTAAACTCCGTGATCCTTACATGTTCTTCATCTGCAGCTTTTAGTAAAGCAGCTTCTACTTCTTCTCCGATCACATGTTCGCCAAAAGCCGAGATATAATGCTTTGTTCTACCGGTAACTATTAAACGATATGGAGAGGTAGAAACAAATTTCACTGTATCACCAATATTGTATGCCCACAATCCGGCATTGTTACTGATGATGAGTGCATAGTTTTCTCCTACTTTAACATCCTTCAATGAAAGCCTTGTTGGATTGTCATTGAATATTTCTCCAGCAGGAACAAATTCGAAGAAGATGCCGCTATTAGTATTCAACAGCAACCCTTCTTCAGTTTGAGAATCCTGAAATGCAAAGAAACCTTCGCTTGCCGGGAACAGTTCTATCGTATCAATTTTTCTACCAATACTCTCAAACAACTTAGCTTTATAAGGCTCAAAGTTCACTCCACCCTGAACCATCACACTGAAATTCGGAAACAACTCCCCTATTTTCTTTCCGCTCTTTTCTTCCAACCTGTCAAAATACATTTGCATCCACGGTGGTATACCGCTGATCATCGTCATATTCTCGTTGATCGTTTCTTCAACGATCTTATCTAATTTTTCTTCCCACTCTTCAATACAATTTGTCTCGTAACTAGGCAATTGATTGGCACGAAGGTATTTCGGTATATGATGATTTACAATGCCACTCAATCTTCCGGTAGGCACACCGCCAACTCTTGTCAATTCAGGTGATCCACTTAAAAAGATCAATCTCCCATCTGCAAACTTTGTATTGCCTGTCTCTGCCATATAGCAAAGCAATGCATTTCTTGCTCCGTTGATATGATTATGAATTGACTCTTTTGAAATAGGAATATATTTTACACCACTGGTGGTTCCACTTGTTTTAGCAAAATAGATGGGTTGTCCTTTCCATAAAATATTGTGCTTACCTTCTTTTACTTTTTCGATGTAAGATTTGAATGCTTCGTAATCTCTGATGGGTACTTGTTTCGCAAAATCTTCGTAAGATTTGATCGTGTCAAAAGAATGTTCTCTGCCAAATTCAGTTTTTGAAGCTGCTTTTATCAAATGATCAAAAGTATGTTGCTGATCTGCAACTGCAGTCTCCATTCCTTTTTTGATCTGCTTGTATATGTAGCCGGCAAAAGGTTTTGCCAGTAAAGATTTTATTTTCATGTTATGTTTATTGCACAAATTTAATGTGCTAGTTACAAGAACCGGAGGATAAAATTAATACAATTTCATCCTAACAAAAGCATAAAAATTCGTGTAATTAGAAATAATTCCTGTGCTCAAAAAATCATTTACAATCGCAATGCCAATCCCTATCAAGATCGATCACCGTTACCACCACCAATTCGCTATCTCTTTTTGGGGCAAAAACCACTCTGACTTTTTGTTTATCATGTGTTACACCTTCTAAAGGGTATGTTCTCCCTCTATCGTCCTTTTCTATCTTATCGTAATTAACTTCTCCATTCGCTAATATTTCTTTTACCTCACTTTCATCAATATGTCTGCACTCCATTCGGCATAGAGCATGCTTACTGTAAATCAATTTATTAGTATTCCTGTTAAAAGAAGATGATGGTTCAGCAGGAACAGTGATCGTATCTTCAGTTTGAATAGAAGTTTTCCCACGCTGATGTGTTTTAGTATAATAAAGCAACCCTGCTGCAAGCAATAACAGTATATATGGTATATATTTTTTGATCATTCCTGCAAAGATGAGAAAGAAAATACAGCAAAATCACAAAAAACCTTAAAATCAAAGGTTATCTTTGCCGTCCAAATGAAATCAGTAGCATTACATACGTTGGGTTGCAAGCTCAATTTCTCCGAAACCTCCACGCTTGGCAGGTTATTGGAGAATGATGGTTTTGTCAAAAAGGAATTTGATGAAGTAGCAGATGTGTATGTAATTAACACCTGTTCCGTTACTGAAAATGCGGATAAAGAATGCCGTCAACTGGTTCGTCGGATACAACGCAAAGCCCCTGAGGCCATGGTAGTAATTACCGGTTGTTATGCCCAATTAAAACCTAAAGAAATTGCTGAAATACCGGGTGTTGATCTTGTATTGGGTGCCGCTGAAAAGTTCAACATTACGCAACATTTGAAAGAGATCACAAAAGGTGATAGTGCAAAGATCTGCAGTTGCGATATTGAAGATGTAAACACCTTCACTTCTTCGTATTCTGTAAACGATCGTACCAGAACTTTTTTAAAAGTACAGGATGGCTGCAATTATAACTGTTCATTTTGTACCATACCAATGGCTAGAGGTAAAAGTCGTAGTGACAGTGTTGCCAATGTAATCGCCAATGTAAAAGAGATTGCAGCACAAGGTGGCAAAGAAATTGTACTTACGGGTATCAATCTTGGGGATTATAATACAGCTAACAAAGAAAACTTCTTTCATTTAGTTCAGGAGCTTGATAAAATTAATGGTATTGAACGCTATCGAATCTCTTCCATTGAACCGAATTTATTGAGCAATGATATTATTGAGTTCGTGAGCAACAGCAAAAAATTCATGCCTCACTTCCATATACCATTGCAAAGTGGCAGCAACAAAGTTCTTGCAGGTATGCGTAGGCGTTATAAACGTGAATTGTATGCCGAAAGAGTTGGTTTGATCAAAACCCTAATGCCGCATTGCTGTATCGGTGTAGATGTGATTGTTGGTTTCCCAGGCGAAACAGACGAAGACTTTAAAGAAACATTTGATTTTCTGCACAGCTTAGATATTTCTTACCTGCATGTTTTTACATACAGTGAAAGAGCCAATACGGTTGCTTTGGACATTAAACCTGTTATTCCTGTAAATATCCGTCATGACAGGAATAAAATACTGCGTAACCTGAGTTATCAAAAAATGCAATACTTCACCAATCAACATATAGGTGAAACAAGAAAAGTATTGTTTGAAGGAAAAAATAAAAATGGCATGATGGAAGGTTATACAGACAACTACATTAAAATAACTGTTCCTTTCGATCCTGCTTTCGAAAATAATATTGTAGATTGGAAGATATAATTCCACCAATTACATGCCTCAATTATCAATCTGGGAAAAAGAAAGTTTTTTTGCTCCGCAAGATGTAATTATTATCGGGAGTGGCTTCACAGGCCTATGGAGTGCATTGCATCTAAAGGAACTCCACCCCAATTACAAGATCACCATACTTGAACGAGGTATCATACCAACCGGTGCCAGTACTCGAAATGCAGGCTTTAGTTGCTTTGGTAGTCCTACAGAATTATTGCAGGATGCCGAAATGATGGGTGAAGAAAAAATGTTACAGCTTGTTGAAATGCGTTTCAAAGGGTTAGTAACAATAAGAGAACATTTTAGCGACTCCATCATTGATTATGACCCCTGCGGCGGTTATGAATGTTTTACTAACGGAAAAGAAGTCTGGGAAAATTGTGCTTCAAAGATCGACTGGCTCAACGAGCAACTAAAAGGCATAACAAGCACGAGCCAAACATTTACCATTGCCGACAATAAAATTATTGATCTGGGATTTGCTCAAATCGAACACCTAATAGAAAATAAATTAGAAGGAGGTTTACACTCAGGCAAATTAGTTCAGGCTCTACAACTGAAAGTTCAAAGTTTAGGTGTGCAAATACTATGCGGCATTGAGGTAAAAAGTTATTCAGAAAAAAATGATAGGGTTGAGATCGAAACAAACCAAGCCGTATTCGCAACAAAACAATTATTGCTTTGTACCAATGCTTTTACAAAACAATTGGTTCCGGCAATGGATATTATCCCAAATCGTGGACAGGTAATTGTTACAGCACCTATCGAAGGATTGAAAATTAAAGGAACTTTTCATTTTGACCAGGGCTATTATTATTTCAGAAACCTTGGTAATCGTTTATTATTAGGTGGCGCAAGGAACAAAGCATTTGATGAAGAGAATACAACCGAGATGCTCACCACCGAACTAATAGAAACCGCCTTGAATCATTTTATGACAACTTATTTGTTACCCAACACACCCTATACCATAACAGATAAATGGAGCGGCATTATGGCCATGGGCAGCGAAAAATTACCGATTGTACAAAAACTTTCAGACAGGGTTTTTTGTTGCGTACGCATGAGTGGCATGGGAGTCGCCTTAGCACCCGTTGTAGCAGCCGATATTGCACAACTAATGCGTCCGTAAACATTCACAAGCCGTTATCATTTTCTCTCCCGTCATTTTATATCTTTGCTCATATTTTAAAAAAATGAATAAACTATTACCTGTACTTCTATTACTTTTTGTTGCAGCCTGCACTAACTCAGGCGGTGGCTCAGATAAACCCGACGACTCTGTAATTACTACCCAGAGTACAGGCATTCCTGCTCCGCAGAATATTACATACAATATTATTGGTGTTTACCCACATGATACATCTGCCTATACGCAAGGCCTGCAATTTCATGATGGTAAGTTATATGAAGGTACCGGTGAGTATGAAAAATCATCACTAAGAATTACGGAGATCAAGACCGGTAATGTTTTACAAAAACACATGATGGGATCTTCCATAGATGCCGGAGGGGTTTTTGGCGAAGGCATTACTATTTTTAAAGATAAGATATATCAACTTACCTGGCAGAGCAATATCGTATATGTATACGACTTGAAAAATATTAACGCCCCTATTAAAACATTCAAATGGCCTTATGAGGGCTGGGGCATTACTAACAATGGAACTGACCTGATCATAAGCGACGGTACGTCCAATATTTATTTTGTGAACCCGGAAGACTTCTCCGTTAAAACAACTCGTCAGGTAGTAGATAACCAAGGACCTGTAATAAGACTAAATGAATTAGAATATATTAACGGATATGTGTATGCGAATGTTTATACAGCTGATTACATTGTAAAAATAGATCCTAATAATGGCCATGTTGTCGGAAGAATGAGCATGCAAGGACTGATTCAACAATATGCCCCTAATTATTCTTTGGACTTAAATGAAAAAGGTGAAGTATTGAACGGCATTGCATATGATAGCACCACTCAAAAAGTTTATATAACCGGTAAAGATTGGCCGAAAATGTTTGAGATGACGATCAACCCATAAATGATTCTATGCCCCTTCGAAAAAAAATCAAACTCGTATTTTTGATTTTACTTTTGTGGTTCTTAGGCCATCTCACATACATCACTATCGATGGACTTAGCGACGAAGGAAAGAACGCAGATATTGCCGTGATCTTAGGCAGTAAGGTCAATATAGATGGCACGCTCTCGGAGAGACTTAGAAAGAGATTGGAATGTGGTCTACAACTTTACCAAAAAGGACGTGTTAAAAAAATTCTTGTGAGTGGCGGGCTTGGCCGGGAGGGCTTTTATGAAGGCGATAAGATGAAAGAATTTTTAATTCAAAACAAAGTGCCTGACTCAGTTATTATTGTTGACAATTATGGAAACAATACAATTGCTACAGTTGAAAACACATTGAAATTAAGAGACAGCCTGAAGTTTAATAGCATAATTTCTGTATCTCAATATTTTCATTTAACCAGAACGAAAATGCTTTTTAGAAATCGCCACTTTTCAAATATCAGTAGTGTAAGTCCTAACTATTTTGAAGGCAGAGATATAATTTCTTTGCCAAGAGAATTTGTTGCTTATTATACACAGCTAAAGTCCCCATCTAATTAATTACTTTCCCCTCCTTTCCATCCTATCAATATCACACCAACAATCACCAGTATTGTTCCGGCGATTTGAGCTATAGTAATATGCTCACCTAAAACATAATGTGCCTGTAATATGGTAGATACAGGACCAATACTTGATATGATTGCTACATTATTAGCCCCGATCTTCTTAATGGCTCCCGATACCATAAACGTTGGAAGCACTGTAGCTACAATACCCAATATTAATCCATACCAAAGCAATGGTGTTGAAAAATGATGTATGGTATTCCCTGTTAAAAAATAATGTGCCAGTACCCCAATTGAAGAAGCGATCATTGCATATGCCGTAAATCTTGTTGCTCCGGTCTGTGGAATCAATTTACCACTACCTGCTATATAAGCCGCAAAGGTTACGGCACACAAAAACACAAAGAAACTCCCGATAAAGAAATTTGCATTCGACGTATTGAACTTTAATTCACTAAAGTATGCAACACCAATACCAATATAGGTAAGTATCAATGCCAGTTTCTGAACAGGTTTGATCTTTTGTTTAAAAATAAAAGCATTCATCAGTACCACAAATGTTGGGTACAAGAATAAGATCAACCTTTCGAGTCCTGCTGAAATATACTGCAAACCGATAAAGTCAAATAAACTGCTCAAATAATAACCTGCTAATCCCAAACCGATCACATATACCCATTGCTTTTTGGTAAAAGGTGTGGCTGTAATCTTATTACTTGCGAATAAACCAACTGAAACATAAAAAGGTAAAGCAAATATCATTCTCAATGCAAGTAGTGTAACCGCATCTACATCGGTATTAATAAATGCATGTTTTACTATCACTGCTTTTGTAGAGAAAAATAATGCTCCAACAAAAGCGATGATGAAACCCATCAAATATTTCGATGTACCTTTTTTTGTTTCACTCATATAAATTAAAAAGCCCCAGTGATGGGGCTTTCATTTTTATTTTTTAAACTGATACATTAAAGTCCCTCAACGCATCATTCAAACTTGTTTTCAGATCTGTACTTGGTTTACGTTGACCAATGATCAATGCACAACCAACACCGTATTCCCCTGCCGGGAATTTTTTATTGTATGTACCCGGAATAACTACGCTTCTTGCAGGAACAACTCCTTTCGTTTCAACAGGCGCTGCTCCACTCACATCAATGATCTTAGTCGATTGAGTCAATACCACATTGGCACCCAATACAGCTTCTTTCTCTACACGAACTCCTTCAACAACAATACAACGACTACCAATAAAACAACCGTCTTCAATAATTACCGGGCTTGCCTGCAATGGTTCCAACACGCCACCAATACCAACACCACCACTTAAATGTACACCTTTACCAATTTGAGCACAACTACCAACGGTTGCCCAGGTATCTACCATTGTGCCTTCATCAACATATGCACCAATATTTACATAACTCGGCATTAATACCACATTCTTTGCTAAGTAAGCCCCATATCTTGCCACGGCATGCGGCACTGCTCTTACACCTAGAGAGGCGTAATCGCTTTTCAATTTCATTTTATCATAAAACTCAAACGGAGGCAATGTATAGGTTTCCATTTGCTGAATACCGAAATACATCAATATTGCCTGTTTTACCCATTCGTTTACCTGCCAGCCAGCGTCTGTAGGTGCAGCCGTACGTAATCTTCCCTTATCTACTTCTTCGATCACAGCCCTTACTGCATCGGCATATTGTTTATCTTTTAATAATTCTCGGTTACCCCATGCAGTTTCTATTAAGCCCTTTAATTCCATAGTTTAATTTTTTTGCAAAATTACAAGGTTGACAGTGTATCCCAAAATTAGTTTCACAAAGATGCACTGAGAGCGCCTTTTATTTAGAACGATCGCTTTGTGAAACTCAGTTTATCCTTTGTGTATCTCTGTGAAATACCTCTAACTTTGTGCCCTGATGCAAAAGATCCTGATCATACAAACCGCTTTTATAGGAGATGTGGTATTAGCCACAGCTGTAGTCGAAAAAATAAAAGCATATTTACCGGATGCCAAAATCGATTTTTTATTGAGAAAAGGAAATGAAAATCTACTCAATAACAATCCTCACATAAATGAAGTACTGATCTGGGTTAAGAAAGAAAACAAAATAAAAAATCTATTTTCTATTATTAAAAAAATACGGAAAACAAAATATGATAAGGTAATTAACCTGCAACGTTTTTTTGCAACAGGTTTAATTACAGCATTATCAGGCGCAACCGAAACAATTGGTTTTGATAAGAACCCACTTAGTTTTTTCTTTAGCAAGAAAATAAAACATATCATCAGTACATCTGTACCATACAAACATGAAGTAGAACGCAACAACGATCTTATCAAGGATTTTACAGATGTGTCTATAAACAAACCAAAACTCTATCCGTCAGAAAAAGACTTTGAAAAAACAAGACAATATACAGACCATCTATACATAAGTATTACACCGTCAAGTGTATGGTTTACCAAACAATACCCTATAGAGAAGTGGATAGAATTTATCAATGCTGTTCCGCAGAATTATAGAATTTATTTATTAGGTGGGCCCGATAATAAAAAAGAATGTGAGGCAATCAGAGAACAATGTTTGAATAAGAATGTTATAACATTAGCAGGCGAATTGAATTTTTTACAATCGGCCGCTTTAATGAAATCAGCTATAATGAATTACGTGAATGACTCTGCTCCTTTGCATTTTGCTTCAGGTATGAATGCACCTGTAACTGCTGTTTTCTGTTCAACCCTTCCTGCATTTGGCTTTACCCCATTGTCCGATAGATCTTTCGTAATAGAAACAAAAGAAACCTTAGCTTGCAGGCCATGTGGTTTACATGGAAAAAAAGAATGTCCTTTAAAACATTTTAAATGTGGCTTCGGAATAGAAACAAATCAACTTTTAGCAACCTTATCAGCATAACTCATGCAAGATTTTGAAAACGATATTAAAAATTGTATTGCTACGCTTGAAACAAGCGGACTTATTCTTTACCCTACCGACACTATCTGGGGTATCGGTTGCGATGCTACAAATGAAGCCGCTGTATCAAAAGTGTATCAACTAAAAAATCGTCCTGACGAGAAAAGTATGATCATTTTACTCGCCGATGAAAGAGACATTAATACCTACATTACACAACCCAATCCTGCCGTATTTGATTTTCTGGAACAGACAACAAAACCAACTACCATCATTTACGACGGGCCCGTTGGTTTAGCAAACAATCTCATCAGTGCAGAAAATACCATTGCCATCAGAATTGTGAAAGACCCTTTCTGTAAAACACTGATCAAACGTTTTAGAAAACCTATTGTATCAACCTCCGCAAATATTTCAGGCAACCCTTCTCCTGCAATATTCAAAGATGTTGATATAGTAATAAAAAACGGTGTTGACTACATTGTTCAACACCGTCAAGATGATACTACTCCGGCTGCCCCATCGGCAATCATACAATTAAGAAAAGATGGCAGCTTTAATGTGATCCGTTCCTAAAATAATCTGAGCCCAACCCCCAACTGAATACTTTGACTTTTCCATTTGTCCTGATCGTCTATTTCATTCAGATTATTTAACCCAACCGCATAACGAGCATATACTTTAAAAGAAGAAAGATTTAACTGTACACCACCTAATAAACTAAAATCGCCTGCTTTAAAAGCATCTTCGCCATTTTGTAATATATTTTTACTTTTATCGATCAACACCCCAAATTGAGGGCCCGCTTGTAATGTAAGTAACTTATTTACTTTATAGTTTAGTAACAGTGGAATACTCAAATAAGATAATCTGGCATCTTTTAAGCTGCTGCTATTTATCTGATTAAAATTATTTACTGTATCAACATTTGTTTGAGTGAACAACACTTCCGGTTGTATAGCAAATTTCTTTCCAAGACCAATTTGTGCAAATCCTCCAAGATGAAATCCATAACTGAACTCATCCTTGAATGAACTACCGGTTAGTTTGTTGATATTAGCACCACCTTTAATACCGAGGCTGAATTTTTGTGCTTGTACTGTAGCAAAAGAAAAAAAGAAAATTGAAGCGATTAATAATTTTAGTTTCATAAAATAAAGTTTGTTAAAAATTAGATACACCGTGTGAGAACCAATTTATGTACCAAAGTTTAAGTAATTCTTTGTAAAGATATGTTAACATCAAAACAAAAATTGAAAGCCCGTTATTACAAATAACCGATATACTATCAAACAAAATATACCTTAAAATAGCTGTATTATGCGTTAAGCTTTGATTTTATTCGGTTATCTCGAAAAAATACAGTACCTTTGCGGCGATTTATTTTAATAACGAGTATTGCATGAAGTGCCCACGGGCTGTTGAGTTAAGTTTTACTTTTAGTTTTCCACGAGTTTTAAGTAGTGTAACAACAGGCAAATAGCATATCATGTAAACACAAAACAATTTACATGAATGCATTTCAAGCCTTAGGCTTAAACGAACAATTAGTACAAGCCGTAACCGATCTAGGTTTCGAAACCCCCACACCAATTCAGGAACAAGCCATTCCGGTTTTATTATCAGGAACAATGGATTTTGTTGGATTAGCACAAACAGGTACAGGTAAAACTGCAGCGTTTGGACTACCATTATTACAACTGATCAGCATCGCAGATAAACATCCTCAGGCTTTGATCGTTTGTCCTACAAGAGAGCTTTGTTTACAAATTACAAAAGACTTAGAAGTATTTACAAAACATACAAGAGGTTTAAAAATGGAAGCCGTATATGGTGGTGCTTCTATCTCTATGCAGATACGCAATTTACGCAGCGGCGTGCACATTGTTGTTGCTACTCCCGGTAGATTGATCGATCTAATAGAACGTAAAGCCATCGATCTTCAAAAAGTAAAATATGTAGTGTTGGATGAAGCCGATGAAATGTTGAACATGGGCTTTAGAGATGATATCGATTTTGTTTTAAAAAATACAGTAAACAGAGAAAGCATTTGGTTATTCAGTGCAACCATGCCGCCTGAAGTTAGAGCTATCTCTAAAAACTTCATGACCAATCCTAAAGAAATTACGGTTGGTAAAAAGAACAGTGGCAATGTAAATATCGATCATCAATTCATGACAGTAGCTGCCCATCAGCGTTATGAAGCATTAAAAAGAGTGATTGATTTTAACCCCGGCATGTATGGTATTATTTTTACCCGTACCAAATTAGATGCACAGGATATTGCAGAAAAATTAACAAGAGAGGGTTACGAAATTGAAGCCTTGCATGGAGATCTTACTCAACAACAAAGAGATAAAGTAATGGGCAGATTCCGTACAAAACATTTGCAATTATTGATTGCTACAGATGTGGCTGCCCGTGGTATTGATGTTGATGGCGTTACACATGTTATCAATTACGAATTACCGGACGATATTGAAGTATACACACATAGAAGCGGACGTACTGCACGTGCAGGTAAAACAGGTATTTGTTTATCCATTACACATAGCAGAGAAACATATAAGATCAAGCAATTGGAGCGTATGATCAATTCTCAATTCCATAAGATTGATGCTCCAAGCGGTAAAGAAGTTTGCAGAAAACAATTCTTTCATTTCATGGAAAAATTAATGAGTGCGGATATTTCTCATGGTGACTACGAAACTTACATGGGTGATCTGCAAACAAAATTTGCTGATGTTACAAAAGAAGAAATTTTACAAAGAGTAGCTGCGTTAGAATTTAGTCACTTCTTGAAATATTATGAAAATGCTCAGGACTTGAATTCGAAAGGTGATTTTGGTAGAGACAGAAGAGATAATGGAAACAGCAGAGATGGTAGAGATAACGGAAACAGAAGAGAAAGAGGCGACCGCAACCAACGTGACAATGGCTATACAAGATTATTCATCAACCTTGGCACAAAAGACGGTTTTTACAAAGCTAGTTTTCTACAATTCATTTTGGACGAAAGCAACCTGAATAAGGAAGTACTAGGCCGTATAGATATGAAGGAAATGAACAGCTGGGTAGAGATAGATAAGGCTGCAGCCGGCAAAATGATCAAGAGTATTGATGGCAAAAAATACAATGGCAGACAGGTACGTATGAATGAAGCCGATGGTGGTTTCAGAAGACCAAGCGATGAAGGTAGAGGCGGCGGAGAAAGGAAAAGAATACCGATGAGGGATAAAAGGAACTAATTTCTAATATTTTCTGCAAAAAATTTTGCAGAAAATATTTAACCCTTATCTTTGCACTCCCAAATAAGGAAGGGAGCTTAGCTCAGTTGGTTTAGAGCATCTGCCTTACAAGCAGAGGGTCACAGGTTCGACTCCTGTAGCTCCCACAGAAACAAACCTCACAGAAATGTGGGGTTTTGTATTTTACGGAATTCAAAGTGTACATATTATTTTCAGCAATAAAGGATAAATACTATATCGAGTTTACTGCTGATGAGTTATCTGAACGTATAAGAAAGCACAATACTAATCATAAAAGCTTTACAGGTAAAACAGGAGACTGGAAATTAGCATACCAATAAACTTACTTCGCAAAAAATGAAGCCACAAATGGAGAGACAAATAAAAAACTGGAAAAGTAGACGATTAATTGAAAAGCTCATTGGGTTAGAGCATCCCGATTTATAATCGGGAGGGTCACAGGTTCGACTTTCCGATGAATCGGAACAAGCTCTGTAGCTCCCACAAAAGCCTCACAGCAATGTGAGGCTTTTTGTTTTGTACTAAGCTTTGGTACTACTATTAAGCTTTATTGGCGTCGCACACTTGTACCATATAACTTTATTCAGCGTTTTAAAACAGGAGCAACTACACAAAATAAAAACCTCTCATTGCTGAGAGGCTTTCATTTTAAAATGCATTTGGTTTTCAGTGATGCATTAATTCATTACTACTTTTTCAATTATTTTTTTACCTACCGGAGTTATTATTTCTAACAAGTAAGTTCCTTTATTTAAAGTAGGTATTGTTATGTTTTGAGTGTTACTGCCTTCAGTATGCTCGAAGCTTGTTTTCAAAAATTTCTGACCTAAAAGATTCGTCAGTTTTACAAAATACTTACCTCCCATTTGATCATCTAAACGAATAGCGATCTTATTATCGGCGATCATTGTAGATATTAGACTAATACCTGCTGCAATTTTAACAACAGTTACTTTTACAACATTTGTATACTTGGTTGTACCTGATAGATCCACAGTTTTGATACGATAATAATTTACACCCGCTTTAGGACTTTCATCTGTAAAACTATAAGATGCGGCAGCGCCATTATTAGCAGCAGCAGCAAGAGTTGCTATTGGAGAAAAGCTTACACCATCTTGAGATCGTTCTACTTCATATTGTTTAACGCCATTTTCTACCGACGCATTCCATTCTACTTTTATTGTTGCATCTTTTTGCTGCGCCTTGAAAGACGAAATTGTAACAGGTGTTACACCTGCGATCTTAAACACGATTCTGAATCTGTCAGTAAATGTTGCAATATTAGTTGAAACTGCGTCAAAATCATAATGACTGACTGCACCAAGATCAATCGGTATGCTTGTTGATAAATATTTATCTTCCAAAACAGCTGTAAGACCTTGTGTATCCATCCCCGAAGGTTTAAGTTCCAGACGATATTTTGCGGTCTTTAATCCTGTTATTTTGTAGAATATAGAGTCTTTATCAGTAATAAGACTTCTCCTTTCAATTGCTAATAACTTAGTATCTCTAACCATACTGATATTCTCTCCAAAATTACTTGTTTTAACCGCATCATTACCATCAATTGTATTGCTAAAATTACCACTGTAAGCCATTGTAGTACCATCTGCATAAACCGGTAAATTGTTTACGATAGGATACAGACCCGTTACTAACAGACTTGGAACTGCCTGAGGACGGAAGCCTAAACCGTTCACATTTTTACCACTGGTTTTAGCACTTTCCGCTATACGAATTTGTGATGCTCCGTTTGATTTAACGATAAAGGCCATGCCTGATTCGATCTTACTATTACTCTGATTAAATTCATAACTACTTCCTACTCCGCAGCCCCCACAAAGACCTCCACTGAAGTACACAAAATTACCCAGTTTGTAAAGCCCTTCAACTTTTGGATCCCATAATTGAAGCGTATTATCAATACTGCCTGACAGAACTGAAATATTATTAAAATCTATTTCAGATGCAAATGGATTACCTACAAGGTTAAAACCATCTACCAAATTAACATCCTGGTTGCCTGTACGTAATGCACCTGTAGTTCTTAGTCGTGCAGGAGAATTGGTTACAATATCTGTAGCAGACACTCCTACTGTTCTATTACCTCTGATATAGACCATCCATGCTCTTGCGTTGTTTACAATATTAATAGTATTGGTAGCTGCCGTAGCACCTGACCAACTTGGCACAAGCCCTGGATTATAACTTAATAAAGACCAGCTTGGTGTTTTTGCGTCATACCCTGCTGCTCCGCTAGGACTGGTAATTAAAGTACCAAAGCCATTATCAAGCGCTCCACTTTCCTGCCATGATGCAAATACCTTTTGAGTACTTTGCGTTGGAATCGCAAGCATTCTCCAACCTCTGTAAGCATTTTGTGCAGTAAATCTTTCTACAGTTACATTGCTTGCACCTTGTAACGCAGTGGTCATTTGGCCAATCGAACCGGTTCCTGCTGCTGTTGATCTTATAATAACCGGATTACCATGAAAATCTATTGTTCCACCTGTAGCTTTTAATTCTACTCCGGCACCAATGATTAAAGTATCACCTGCTGTATTAGCATTGAAATCAAATGAACCGGTAACATCAAAATCTGTATCTAACGTTACTTTACCACTGCCAGAATTGATCACAATAGACGACCCTGAAGTAGGAACCACACCACAAGACCAATTCGAAGCATTATTAAAATTACTGTTTGAACCCGTCCACACATTATTTGCTGCAGCAACATCTGCTGTATTACTTGTAGAATTACAGCCCCCTGTTCCTGTACCGATTACATAATATCCGCTACCGATATTCAAACTATTCCATGTCAATGCAGCATTTGTACCAGATTTAGGACTTTGAACAGGCGTATTAGTGCCATCATATAATTGGTAGTTGATCGTATTTGCACCCGATGTTGTTGAACTGATCGTCCCTGTTCCATCATTATTCGAACAAATAGAACTGCCGGATAAATTCAGTGCAGCGGGAACTGCGTTTATTATTACCGTTACACTACCTTCTGTTCCCCAACATCCGGCCGCACTTCTTGAACGGAAATAATAAGTACCTGATGTACTCACTACTTCTGATGTAGATGCTGTTGATGTAGATGTACCACCTGAAGTGGCACCTTGGAAATATATTGTACCACCTGATCCACCACTGGCGGTTATCGTTGTGCTACCGCAGAATGTACCGGCACCGCTGACATTCGTTATTGCAGGATTTGGGTTAATCGTTACCGTTACACTACCTTCTGTTCCCCAACATCCGGCCGCACTTCTTGAACGGAAATAATAAGTACCTGATGTACTCACTACTTCTGACGTCGATGCTGTTGATGTTGATGTACCACCCGAAGTAGTACCTTGGAAATATATTGTACCACCTAATCCACCACTGGCGGTTATCGTTGTGCTACCGCAGAATGTACCGGCACCGCTGACATTCGTTACTGCCGGAATTGGATTCAGCGTTACCGTTACACTGCCTTCTGTTCCCCAACATCCGGCCGCACTTCTTGAACGAAAATAATAAGTACCTGAAGCACTCACTACTTCTGATGTAGATGCTGTTGATGTAGATGTACCACCTGAAGTGGTACCTTGGAAATATATTGTACCACCTGATCCACCACTTGCTGTAATGGTTGTTGAACTACCACAGAATGTACCACCCCCGCTGGCATTGGTTACTGCAGGAAGTGCATTTACTGTTAGTGTAGCCGCAGAAGAAGTTGCAGTACCATTAATATTTGTGAACACAGCTTGATATTCATAATTATTCAATCCTGTAACATTAGAAATACCTACCGTACCTGTAGTTACATTTGAATAAACACCACCATTGGAAATGTTTGTAAAACTTCCTGCCGGAACTTTCTGCTGCCATTGAATAGTAGGCGCAGGCAATGAAGTTGATGCCGCTGTAAAACTTGTAGCGGCAAGGTCACAAGCTGATGTATTAGACGGTTGTGTTGAAACAGCAAGTGCATTCGCCTCACCTGCTTCAAACTCACCAAATGCAGTTAATCCTGTTTTACTGATCTTATTTGATACAATTGATGGCGAAGCAATGTTTGCCCAACTGCTTGTATAATTTCTTAATTTATAATTTGAAGGTGTTCCACCAGGTGATGCATTTGAAAAATCAAATGTTGCATCATAATTCGTTAAAGAACCTGTACCTGTTTTGGTAAGCACCCAGTAAACTTTTGCGTAATTCGTTCTGTCGATACCAGATGGTTGTGTACCAACAGGATCATTAGAAGAAAAACCTGCCGCAGTTCCGGCTGATATACTTACAACACCAGAAACACCCGTTATTGTCATTGTATACGGTGCATATATGCTTGATGTTCCTATTGGATAAACCAAGCCGGTAGTTGTTCCTGCTGGAAAAGTAAATTCCAGATTACCAACTACATATTTACTCGAAGATGAGTTTACAATTGCTGTTAAAGGTGTCGCTTTTGTTAAACTAAGTTTGAAAGCATTAGTGGTTATTTTACCGTTGGTAAAAGTTACATTATTCGCCACAGTTCTGTTAGCATTCAATATTATTCCATTTGAATTATCAACGATCAAACCTCCGGTCCCTGAAAAAGTAGAAGGAAATTCAGAGCCTGTTGTTTGTGAAGATGATCCTTTATATTCCAGTGTTGAGGCAGCGCCATATGTAGTTACACTACCTGTTGCAGTAGCTGTACCCTGCATTGATAGTTTACCATTTACTGTTATACCTGTTATAGTTTTAACGCCACTACCTGATAATGTAAGATTATTATAAGAGCTAAAGCCAGATGCTACGGTTTGAGCCCCTGCAGCATTATACTCAAAAGTACCGTTACCGGCAGTGTAAGTAATAAGGTTATTAATAGTAACAGAACCACCGATCTTCATCGTACCGGTATTTGTCATATTTATTGCTCCTCTTCTGTTTCCTGAACCACCTATGGTTAAATTCCCTACAATAGTGAGCACTCCCAATCCATTGGCATCATATTGCAATGTGCCGGTTTGGTTGTTATTACTTGGATTGATTGCCAGTGATGCACAAGTTGCAGTAGCAACATCAACAGTAACGGTTATGTTACCATTGATAGTTACAGCATCTGTTGAACTTGGAACAGAACTTCCACCCCATGTAGCTGTACTACTCCACAAGCCCGAAACACTAGCCGTTCTTTGTGCTAAAAGGCTATTTGATATTACTAAGAATGCAAAAAAAGTGAGAAGCGTTAGTGCATTTTTTCGTTGAAAAAATACTTGTTTCATTGGATTGAGTTTAAGGTTATTGGTAATATCATTTAGTAATGATACGCTCCTATTTAACGCTTATCCCCTGCCTTTATTGTCGAAAGTCCCATTCACATTGAATTACGCCGAACTGACTCTTCGCATTACCCGTGATTTACTGATAGTAATTTTACTATGAATATAATACCTAAAAGCTAGAAATGCAATAGTAATCAATAGAAAAGAAGGTTAGGATCAACAAACTTAACTGAGCTGCTCTACTCTACGTTTTGATGGAGCCTGAACAAAATCTCTTGGATATTTTTTTATATAACGCCAAAGTATTCCTAAGAATTCAGGGTATTCTCTCAAATGTATGCCCCTGCTTTTAACAGCAACAATAAATGCCAAGCCGAAGCTAACAGCAAAATTTAAAAAGCCTATCCCGAAAACACCTACAATTGTATAAACAAGTTCACTTGCTGTAACCTGATGATCCAATCCAAAAAAACCGATGGCAGAGTTGGCTGCAGAAATAGTGATATGCCTGATATCAAAAGGCAGTCCGAAGGTTTTACCAAAGAACCCGGCCATACCCAAAAAGAAACCTAATGCAATATTGCCTGTTAATGCTCCTAGGTTATTCTCTATATAGTGAATGATCTTATACCTCCGCTTTTCACTAAAAGCTTTCTTGAATGAAGATAAACTGCGAAGCCTTTCCCCGATCTTTCCATAAACAACATAGTTCTCTACATAACCGGCAACGAGGCCGCTTGCAAATAAAAAGAAACCGGTAAAACAAGCGTATAACCATGCCAGTGAGTGAAAGGGTTGTTGGTCGATCAATAGTTTTTGAGCTGCATCTCCTTCGGCAATTTTCATACCTGTAAGGTTAAAGAATAACATTGCTAATAAATAGGTGAGTGGAAAAACAATGATAAGATTACCTGCAAAAGAAGCTAACTGTGTTCTGCTCACTTTTGCCACCGTAATTGCCAGATTACGTAAATCGGGCTGCCCTCCTGCTTTCTGCACATCTAAAGAACTGGCAACATTGTTTGCGGTATAGGCCGGCTGTTTAGTTGCCAACGTAGAGCCTGTATCTTGTATCAATATAAATCCTAAAGAATAATTGGTACTGTACAAAAAGCTTTGCCAGAAAGGCGGTATCGCCATCTTCCCCAATAAATTTTTAATAATACCGATAAATGATATGATAATACCACCACCACATGCACTAATAAACATTTTCCAAAATTCTTTTTTTGTGGTAGTAATAAACTTCTCCCCTGTTCTTCCTCCATGCTCTGCTATTTGATAAGCCAGATATCCGGTATTATCACTGATAAATTCCTTGATAGAATTTTTCTTATTCTCATTTCTGATAACCGTAGTGAAGTACTCCGTGAAACGTTCGGTATTAAATTCATTATCTCTGTCAAGCACATCTAAAATAATGAACATACGACTGATCTGCTGTTGCAGACGGGTAAGGATATAAGCCTGAGAAAGGCTGGTGCCATACACATGCCGTTGCTCGTTGATCCACTGAATACTTTGATTACAATTATGTAAAGCTTCCGTAATATTAGCAAGCAACATTTGTTGCATCTCTTCGTTACCATGCGTTTCGTTCAAATGCAGGTATTCATTTACTAATCTATTCTGCTCCAAAAAAGGATAAATAGCATCTTCAAAATTCTCATAGCGATGTGTGATCTCCTTTTCCAAGCCCAATGTAGTGATCCTATAACTTAACAATTGTAAAGACTGCTGAAATTGTTTGATCAGTTTAGGCTCTGTAAGATTGATCTGTATACCCAACATTTCAAAAAATTGCACCCAGAGTTTTTTATCGATGCCTTCTACCCAAAAATGATCTCTCTTTTTATAGAATATTTTATTGATGATATACAGGAAATTGTCTGGCGTCTGAAGAGCCGGTAATATTTTGTGTTTGATCTTGCTCATTAATTCCTGCACAAACCCCCTGCTACTCACAATCCCATTTTCAGTAAGCGCTATTACAATATTTGTTTTCAGAAACTGCGAAAGCAAGGCTTTACGAAGAGAAAACAAAGCGGTCCGTTCCTGAGATATCTGATATAAAACAGCCTTAAACCTCAATTCGGCCTGAGCAATATCTTTTGCCTTTTCCGGACGTATCTTATCGATCAATTCAACCAGAAATTCTATACTACGATTAGAGGCATGAAGCGGCAATACAACTGCCTGTTGCGGCGGTTGTGTATTAGATGATTCCTTCTTTTTCCTCAAGATCCTTAGCATAGTTATTCTGTATTGACATAGATTATATGCAAAATGTTGCATACCAATTGTCGGATATTCTCAAATTTCGTCTTATTTTTGGGAAGAATTGATATGATCACAAATAATAACATAAAGTTCAAAGAGGAAACTGATACCGCCACATTGTTGGATGAGTATTGCACTTTAATCATCTGGAATGATGAAGTGAATACATTTGACTGGGTGATCGAAACGCTCGTTGATATCTGCAATCACTCGCCTGAGCAGGCAGAGCAATGTGCCATGATCATTCATCACAAGGGAAAATATGCCGTTAAAGAAGGAAGCTACGATACTTTAAAACCTATGTGTGATGCAATTTTAGACAGAGGCATTGGAGCTACCATCGAAGTAACGGCTGCATAAATTCATTCCATTGATCTTACTCACACAAGAAATTTCATTTCCGCCTGTAGAAATGGCTAACGAAGATGGTATATTGGCCATTGGTGGTGATTTAAGACCCGAACGACTACTGCTTGCATATAAAAATGGCATTTTCCCGTGGTATAATGAAGATGAGCCGATCATCTGGTGGTGCCCCGACCCGAGATTTGTTTTATTTCCCCAAAAATTAAAGATCAGCAAAAGCATGCATACTGTTTTGCAAAATGGAAAATTCCGTTTTACAATCAATAAAGCATTCAAAGACGTGATAGAAAATTGCAAGCAGATCAGCAGGGAAGATCAGGATGGTACATGGATCCAACAAGATACCGTTGAGGCGTACACGAAAATGCATGAACTTGGGTATGCTCACAGTGCCGAAACTTGGATGAATGGAGAACTCGCTGGAGGATTGTATGGCATGAAGATTGGCAATATTTTTTTTGGAGAAAGCATGTTCAGCAAAATAAACAATGCCAGCAAATTTGCTTTTATTAATTATGTAAAATTGTTAAGTAAGGAAGGGCTTGCACTCATTGACTGTCAGGTACATACAACCCACCTTGAAAGCCTAGGTGCTGAAATGATCTCCAGACAAGACTTTACAAACATCTTGAGGGAAAATATATTTTGATCTCTATTAATTAAGAAATCCTTAACAAAAATATACCCCTCGTTACGCAGCCAAAACAAAACCACTGCTGTCTTGCTAAGAAATATTTTTAATTAAACAACGTAACATGAAAAAATTATTAGTAGCAGCATTTGCATTGATCAGTATTTCAGCAAGTGCACAAAAAGGATCCGTTTTATTGTATGGCAATTTAACAGGCCGCTCTTCAAATGATGCCGGAGGAACTCAATCAGCAACGATCGTTGTTAACCCGGGTGTAGGTTATCAATTCAGCGACCATTTTACTGCAGGTATCAATCTTAGCGTAGATGCTGATAAAACAGAAACAACTCCATCATCTGATAACTACAACAAAAATTTATATTTAAATTTCGGCCCTTTTTTACGTTACACTAAAACATTAAATAACTTGTTTAGTGCTTACGCTCAATTAAACCTTAATTACCTTAGTCAAAAATACACTCCCTATACAGGCAGTTCAACAAAGTATGCAGGCTTCAATGGCAACATTACCCCTGCTCTTTCACTAAATGTACACAAGGGATTTGCAATCAATTTTAATTTAGGAGGAATTGAGTACACGTCAGTTGGACTAAAAGGATCTTCTGCAAAAAACAATAGCTTCAATGTTACTTTCGGTAACACAATTGGACTTGGAATTCAAAAAACTTTTGCATGCAAAAAAAGCAAATAATTACTGAGTGATAGCAATAAAAAAGTCGGTTTGTAGAAACCGACTTTTTTATTGCTATCATTTTCCAAATTTCTGTTTCAATGCTGCTAAAGCATCCCCTATCGGCATATCTGCCATACTCTTTTGCTGCTGTCCCTTTTGATGGTTACCAAATTTTGGTTTCATATTTCTTGCAGGAGCATCCATTGTTTGTTTGATCGATAAAGCAATTCTTTTTCTAGCAACATCTACTTCTGTCACTCTTACATTTACCTGTTGATTCAATTTCAACACTTCATTCGGATCAGTGATATATGTATGAGATATTTCAGATACATGCACCAATCCATCTTGCTTTACTCCAATATCAACGAAAGCACCAAACCTCGTGATATTGGTAACAATACCAGGTACTTCCATCCCTGCTTTAACATCATCGATACTATAAATATTTGCAAACTCAAATTGCTGCACTTCACTACGGGGATCTAAACCCGGTTTTTTTAACTCATTTAATATATCCTTAACCGTTAGTTCACCGATCTTTTCATTAGTATATTTTTTGGGTTCCAAAGTTTTAAGCAATGTTTCATTGCCAATAAGCGTCTTTACCTCTACGTTCAGATCTTTTGCCATTGCTTCCACAACTGAGTAAGCTTCCGGATGCACAGCACTTTCATCCAAGCGTTCTTCCCCATTCTTTATTCTTAAGAACCCTGCACATTGTTCAAATGCTTTGTCGCCTAAACGTGGTACACTTAATAATTGTTTACGACTTTTAAAACCTCCTATCTCTTTTCTATACTTAACAATATTATCGGCTAATGTACCACCAATGCCACTTACATAACTCAACAAATGCTTGCTGGCTGTATTTAAATTAACGCCTACATTATTTACACAACTCACTACTGTTGCATCTAGTTTTTCTTTTAGTCTGAATTGATTCACATCATGCTGATATTGCCCCACACCAATACTCTTCGGATCTATCTTTACCAATTCAGCCAAAGGATCCATCAATCTCCGACCAATACTTACTGCACCACGTACTGTTATGTCTTCATTCGGAAACTCTTCTCTTGCAATTTCAGAGGCTGAATAAATAGAGGCTCCATCTTCATTCACTAAAAATACCGGTAAGCCCAAATTAAGTTTTTTGATGAACTGCTCAGTTTCTCTTCCTGCCGTACCATCGCCTATGGCAAATACTTCAATGCCATATTGTTGAACTAGGTTTTTTATTTTGATTTCCTCTGCCATTACCCTATTCGTTTCATGGGGATATATCAGATCTGTTTTTTGCAGTTCGCCTTTTTCATCCAGACAAACAACTTTACAACCTGTTCTATATCCAGGGTCAATTGCCAATATTCTTTTACTACCCAGCGGTGAACTTAATAATAACTGACGCAGGTTTTCTGCAAATACATTGATCGCTTCTTCATCTCCCTTTGTCTTCAATGCTGTCCTGCATTCGCTTTCAAGGCTCGGCTGCAATAATCTTCTGTATGCATCTTTAATTGCTTTACGTAACTGATCACTGCATGAACTCATTCCTTTGATATACAACGCTTCTATCAATTCCAAGGCTCTTTCTTCTTCCGGACTGATTGCAATACGCAAGTAGCCTTCTAAGAAACCACGAAGCACTGCTAATATTCTATGAGAGGGCACTTTTGAAATAGGCTCACTAAAATCAAAATAATCTTTATACTTAGCAGCTTCAGCTTCTTTATCTGCGATCAATTTACTTTGTAATGTTGCTTCTACTTCAAACAACTTTCTCATTTTTGCTCTTACTGTTGCATCTTCATTGATCGTTTCTGCAATGATATCTCTAGCACCTTGCAATGCTGCATCTGCATCAGCGACTTTATCATTGATATATTTTGCAGCTTCTGCTAACAGATCAACATCTTTTTGCTCCAACAACATATCCGCCAGCGGTTGTAAACCATTTTCTCTTGCTGTTTGTGCTTTTGTTTTACGCTTAGGTTTGAATGGCAAATAAATATCTTCCAATTCTGCGATCGTTGTTGCTTTATTAATTTTTTCTTGCAACGCTTCGGTCATCTTTTCCTGCTCGGTGATCGTCTTTTCAATGAATGCTTTACGTTCTGTAAATTCTTTTAAGAATTTTGCTTCATCCTGTATCTGTTGTATCTGTACCTCATCCAATGCTCCTGTTTTATCTTTACGATAACGAGCTATGAAGGGAATAGTAGCACCTTCGGCCAACATGGTTAAAACGGCTTCTGCCTGTGTGGTTTTAATGGATAATTTAGCTGCAATATCTTTTGAAAATTCTATCATATAATTTTATAGTTCTTTAAAATGGGTTGCGAAAATAATGGTGTAGGAGGAAAGAAAAAATTTTAATCAATAAAGTAATTCTTTAGTTATTCACAGCTAGTTCAAAACACAAACTTCTTCTCAGGATTAGCTTCCACAAAAGAATAAATACTGTTTCGAATGGTATCATTATCCTGATAGGGTTGTAAAAGATCTTTCAGATCTGCAGATGAAGTAATAGAGAAAGATGATGGTAGATATCCCATTCCCCAGAAGCTGCCTTTCTCTATCAATAAACACAATTTTTCATTTTCTTTTATGCCATCGTCCAAAACAGCAAAAGTGGGTAGCTGGTTATTTAATGCGGTAATGGCTTTTATAACTTTTTTGTTATACTGCTTCGCAGATTCAATTAATGCCCTTTCCTCAATACTTATAGATGCTTTATTCAAGTAACATAATTTTTCATGCAGGTCGAACTCTTCCAGCATCTTTCTTAATAAAATAATTCCTTCATGCAATGAATTGAAATAATATAATGCCTGCACATTCTTTTTTCTCTTATCAATAGCCAATCGCATGTACCCTGCCCCATCTTCGAACATGTACAAAGCATATTTCTGTACGGGTTGTTTCTGACTCTTATTATACTTTGGCCACAGACGTTTTATCTCCGTACTCTCTAACACAATTGCTTCTAATTCTGTTGCACATATTTTACAACTGACTTTAGCAACATGCAATAAAAAATTCTGTCGCTTTCTTTCTGCATCATTCACCGTAAAATGACTGCTCACTCTTTTCTTAATATTCACCGCTTTACCAACATAAATGATCTTTCCTTTACTGTCATGAAAATAATATACACCCGGCGCCGGCGGCAACTTCGAAATATCAGTCTTTTGCAATGCAGGTGGCAGCCACTGTTCACTGGAAGTTTTCTTCAACATCTGATCAATATGCTGTTGTGCATTATTTGCCAACAGATGCTCGAACAACAAAACCGTTGCAGCCGCATCACCTCCTGCCCTATGTCTGTTGTTGATTGGTATATTTAATTCTCGGCAAAGATTACCCAAACTATATGATCGAAATCCCGGCACCACTTTTTTACTCAACCTTACCGTACATAATTTTCTAGGAGATAAAATAAAACCGTTTTCTTTGAGTTGATGATTGATAAAAGAATAATCAAAATTTACACTGTGTGCAACAAAAATATTGTCATTTAAAATATCATATAACGTTTCTGCAATTTCATGAAATGCCGGAGCATCTTGTACCATTGCGTTATTGATACCCGTTAATGCAGTAATATGCAAGGGTATTTTTTGTAATGGATTGATCAGGGTTTCAAAATGTTTGACCACCCTTGTTCCATCATGTACATACACAGCAATTTCAGTTATGCCATTTGCTGAAGCATAACCACCGGTGGTCTCTATATCTACTATTGCATACATATTTATAAAGATAGAAATACTAAACTAATTAGCAAAACGTCTTTTTGGCTTGTAATTTTGTATTTTTAGGCTAGATATTACCCGTAAACACATTACATGATCGTAGACGCAAAGGAATCGTTGTTTCAGAACTACTTCAGCAATAATTATTCGTATGATGAATTATTAGGTGATGATGGTACTCTCCGCCCCCACTGGCAAACATTTTTCAACTCATTCAGTCAGCTTGGGCCTGCACAGATACAGGACAGAGCACAAGACATTTTACGCTTTTTAAAAGAGAACGGTGTTACCTATAATGTATATGGAGATTCTTCCGGACTGAACCGTCCATGGAATCTGGATGTGATCCCTTTTCTGATCAGTCAGCAGGAATGGCAAAAAATAGAATCCGGCCTTGTCCAGCGTGCCACGCTTTTCGATCTTATCTTAAAAGATCTGTATGGCGAACGTTTACTGATCAAAGAAGGTTTATTACCATTAGAATTGATCTATAACCATTCCGGATTTTTACGGCAGTGTGATGGTGTAAAACTACCGGGCAAGCATAGCCTTATTTTATACTCGGCAGATATTGCCCGAAGCCCCGAAGGAAAAATATGGGTGTTGAATGATAGAACACAGGCCCCATCGGGCTCGGGTTATGCATTGGAAAACAGAACAGCTATTACCCGAATCTTACCCGAATTATTCTCGGGTTTAAAAGTTCGTCACCTTTCTCCATACTTTATTCAGTTAAGAGACTCCCTGCACGCCATTGCACCGGCAAAGGCTCTGAACCCACGTATCGTTATTCTTACACCCGGACCAAGTAATGAAACTTATTTTGAACATTCATATCTATCATCTTACCTCGGTTATACTTTGGTACAAGGTGAAGACCTAATGGTAAAAGATAATTATGTTTGGTTAAAAACTATTGGCGGACTTGAAAAGGTGGATGTGATTATTCGAAGAGTGGATGATATTTATTGTGACCCGCTGGAATTAAAAGAAGACTCACGGTTAGGTGTAAGTGGTTTATTGCAAGCAGTAAGAAGCGGCAATGTATCTATTGCAAATCCGCTTGGCAGTAGTGTTTTAGAAAACCCGGGCTTAATGGGCTTCTTACCAAGACTGGCACGTCATTTCTTTGGTGAAGATCTTATACTACCTACTATTGCATCGTGGTGGTGTGGCCAACCGATGGAATTAAAATATGTGTTAGACAACATTGAATCGCTTGTTGTAAAAAAGATATACAGAGAATCGAGGATCAGCACTTCTGTAAATACTTCCAATCTTTCAAAAAATGAGATTGAAAAGTTAAAACTGGATATACAGGCACAACCACATTTATATGTAGGTCAGGAAAAGATCGCTTTTTCGTCTACCCCATCGCTGATAAGCGGAAAAATAGAACCACGTAATGTATTGTTCAGAAGTTTCTTGGTAGCAACAGACGATACCTATACATGTATGACAGGCGGCCTAGGCAGAACATCTGCTGAACCGGGTAATTTTGTTATATCTAATCAGTTAGGCGGCATCAGTAAAGACACATGGATCATCTCCCCCGAACCCGGTTACACATTAAGCAGCAATAAAGATGTATTGAAAACAAAAGCGCCAAGCTTTAGCGGAGTGCTGCCAAGTCATACAGCAGAAAATCTTTTTTGGGTTGGACGCTACGCTGAAAGAGTTTTAGGTAATGCCCGCTTTCAACGTACAATAATGCAGTTGGTTGCTGAAGGAAACAGATTACAATTTGATAATGATATCAAAACAGAACAACTGCTCTTAAAAACGTTAACTGAATACACTTGTACTTATCCGGGCTTTACTGGAGCTGACGCAGCAGAGAAATTTAAAAACCCATGGCCGGAACTGACCGATCTTTTATTTAATACACACCGGCAAGGAAGTTTAAGTAATAATTTTTCACTATTCACAAAAGCAGTGAATACTGTTCGTGACCATTGGAGTACTGATACATGGCGTGTTTTAAAAGGTATGGAAGATGAATGGGAAGCGGCATCAAAATCGCAGCTTACCAATTTCAGGATGATCAGTGCATTGGATAATTTAATTACTTCAATGGTTGCATTTATTGGCTTGAACAGAGAAAGCATTTCACGTGAGCAAGGATGGAATTTATTAGACACCGGAAGAAAAGTAGAACAATCGCTTTTGTTGATCAGCGTTCTTCAATCTACATTAACAGAAATTAACGGCGAAGAGGTTGAATACAATTTACAGGAAGCCGTTTTGAAAAGCCATGAAACATTGATGAACTACCGGTATAAATACAAAGTACATATTCAACTACCGTTGATGCTCGAACTAATGTTACTGGATACCACTAACCCTCGTTCATTGATTTATCAGATAGAAAGATTAAAAGCATATTTATCAAGTCTGCCGAAAACACAAAAGAGTGCAACACTTGAAAAACATGAACGATTGATACTGGAAGCATTCACTTTGCTAAAGCTGGCCGATAATTTACAATTGGCACAGCCCGACGAGAAAACAGGTACTTATAAAAATCTGGAAGAATTACTTGATACATTGAGCAGTTTATTACTGGCAATACCAAAAGTGATCTCAAAAAAATATTTCAAACATGCACAGGGGCAAAAACAATTGTTTGCTGCTGAAGATGACAAATCAATTTAATTGTTGCTTAAAAATGGTGCATTACACGATCACACATAAAACAGAATACATTTACAAGGAACCTATCAGTCTTTGCCACAATATTGCAAGGCTAATACCCCGTTCTGTTGACAGACAGGTTTGCAATATGTCTGAAATTGTTATTACCCCTGAACCGGATACTTATAAAAGATATGAGGATTTCTATGGCAACCATGTTGCTTACTTCGCTATTGAACAGGATCACGACAAACTAACGGTTACGGTTACTTCCGATATTGAAATAACACCCACTACAATTTCATTAGACAACTGTGCTCAAACTCCTTGGGAAGAAGAAGCAAAAAAGATCCATTCCAATACGCCGGAATACATAGATATTCGTCAATATGTACCACAAACAGCCATGACGGAGATCACACCGGAAGTAAAAGCATATGCGCTGCAATCTTTCACTCCCGGCAGACCCTTATTTGCTGCTACACATGATCTGATGCATAGGATATATCATGACTTTGAATTTAAAGCCGGACTAACTACCATTACAACACCCGTGAACGAAACTTTAAAACTTCGTAAAGGTGTTTGTCAGGATTTTGCACACCTTGCTATTACCTGTTTGCGATCGTTGGGATTACCTGCCCGTTATGTAAGTGGTTACATAGAAACAATTCAGGCACCGGGCAAAGAAAAACTGGTTGGCACTGATGCTTCGCATGCATGGTTTGCTACCTACATACCAGACATGGGTTGGGTTGAATTTGACCCTACCAACAACCAGATCCCATCCTCTCAACACATCACCATCGGCTGGGGTAGAGACTATGCCGATATCGCTCCGCTCAAAGGTATTATCCTCAGCAGCCGTCCACATAAGCTGCATGTGTCGGTGGATGTGAGGAGGATCGGTTAGATTTTTAGTATAATTATCGTATTAAAATACCTGCGGACCATTGTAAGACTATTTCAGTCTTATAATATTTAGCTTTTAATTCCTGCAATTTCTGCAATGCTTCTAACATTTTATTTTCTCTGGCATTGATAAGAAATAACGAGCTTTCTCCAGCTTGGTACCTGATTTCCTCTCCACGTAGTAAAGTCTGATAATTTTTATATGTTAATTCCTGTAGGGCTATCTGTTTTTTCAGTGCGAAAAGCTCATTATAGTAGCGTTTTATTTTTGTTTCTACTTCCAATCTTTTTTGGTCAAGTTGCAGTTGAGTCTCTGTAATTTTTAATTTCGCTTTTCTATAATCTCCTCTTCCTTGTGATAAACGAAGTGGAATACCAAGTGATAAGCCATATTGAAAATTATTTTCAAACAGAGGAATAGTTGCAGTTTTCAAAACATCATACCCTTTGCCTAATTGGTTGTATTTTAAGTTTATTTTTGGCAACAGTTCCTGAAATTTTAATTTTTTTTCAATGCCCAATACATTGAGTTTATAATTATAAATAACCAGTTCGGGATGATTTTGCATAGCCGTTTCCAACAAACTATCTAATTTGGGAATTGCAGTAACATTTAAAAACTTTAAGTCGTCGTTTGGAATAATATCTACAGGTAAATTATAAGGTTTTGTATCAGCCGTCCATAAATAAACAGAGAGTTCCAATGCTGTGTTCTGAAAGTCAAGAAGCGCCTGACTCTTCAGCATTTCAAAATTTTGAAGTTGAGCTAAAGCCTCTGTTGTATCAATAGCAGGCCTGTCGCCCAATTCATAACCTATCTTTACAAGTTCAACTCTTTTTTCATTTACCGATACCGCGTCAGCTAAAATTTTATATATCTGATATTGCCTTACCCAATTCCAATAGCTTGTCATAGCTTCAAGAAGCAGATTATTCAGCATATTTTTTTTTTCGATGCTTGATGCTTCTCGAAAAATTTTTGCTGATTGCAATGCGGCTCTTCTTTTATCCATAAACAAATTCTTTGCCAATGGTATACTGATTCCAAAGTAACTGGTTTCTCCTTTTGTTTCTACAGGGTCAGTACGGTTACCCGATAAATATTCTAACCCTGCAAATACTTCCACACCAAACCAAGTGGGGATGGAAAGTTCAGGGCGGTTGTAATAATAATAGTCATTACCATCAAAAGTTTTTTGTGCCATTTCATTTTGCAAAACGGGGTCAAACATTCCTTTGGCAATGGTGACTTCGGTTTTCGCTTTTTCAATAAATATATCCGCCTGCTTTGCCACGGGATGAAATCGTTTTACAATTTCCATCACCTCTTGGGCTGATAAAGTTCTCAGGGTATCCTGGGCTTTTAAAGAAGAGATAAATAGTAAGAGAATAAATAATGTTATGTATTTGATCGAATTCATTTTTTTTCTTTTAGTTGTGCTTCTTCTTTTTTATAATAGTCCGGCGGGAAGCCATTGATATTTCGCCATAGCTCATACCATACCATTACATCTTTTAATAAAGTAATTCCATTTGCACCGGCACCAATTTTTAATTCTTTAGGCCATGGTTTGTCGGATATATCTTCTTTTACCAGCACCCTGAATTTGCCATTTATACTTACATTGCTTTCCACCGCTACAATCTCGCCACCAAACGTACCAGAAGATGCTTTAGGCCAGCCGCTGAATACGATTGCAGGAAATCCATCGAAAAGGAAACGAACTTTTTGCCCTGGTGCAATCAAAGGCAGGTCGAGTGGTTGTACATACATTTCCACTGCATACTGAATTTTATTGGGGACTATTTCGGCAATCATATCACCATCTTTTACAAACTCACCTATACCGGCTTTTTGTGCTTTTATAATTTGTCCACTTTGCGAAGCAAGTAAATAATACATACCGTTGCGAATAACATAATTGGCATATTGATTCTCTAACTTCGCAACATCTGCCTGGCCGCTGGCTATTTGTGTGAGTGACTGAAACTGGTCGCCCTGTGCTTTGGAAACTTTCTCCAGGTTTTCCTGTTGCACTGCACTCATTTCAATTTTGGTAATGGTTAAATCCTGTTTACTGTTAGCAAGTTTATTTTCAGCACTAATTTTTTTTGCCATTGCATTTTGAAATTGCTGATTTCTTGTTTCTAATTGTGTTAATGAAACAAGGCCGCTGTCATACATGGCTTTCTGGCGGCTGTATTGTTTGGAGCCAATGATGAAATCATTATTAGCTGCTACTGCTTCTGCACTATCGGCCTGTACTTTCAGTTGCAATTGGCTCAGTTTGTTTTCTAATTGGTTCAGTTTTAGCTGAAGCCCTGAATTGATAGCGCCAATCTGTTGTCCCGTTACATCTACTTTACTTTTATAATATTCAACAGATAATTGTTTACCAGCGAGTTGTTCTTTTGTTCTTTGTAACAAATCAGGATCCAGGTAATCTGTTTTTACTTCCGTTAATTGAACAAGTGTATCACCAGCTTTTACATAGTCCCCTTCTTTGACATACCATTTCATTACCCGACCACCGATGACAGTATTCACCTGTTGCGGACGCTGGTCTTGATACAAAGTTGTAACCGTTCCTTTGGCCCGTATGTTTTGTGTCCATGGAAGAAACAAAAAGACAACAAAAACAAGTACACAAACAATAAACCACTCTTTTACACGACTATCCGTTCCATGTTTATAAATATGCGTATACGACTTTACTTTATCTGTATTCATTACGATTATATTTGAAATTATTTGATAAAAACACTACCCTCTTTCATCGTTATAGTCTTATCACATTTTGTCGCAAACTCTCCGTCATTAGTTACTATGATCATTGTTGTATCTTTTATTTCACTGAGTAGCTGAATGATTTTACGGCGATAAATATCTTCAGTATTTCGCCAAGGATCTTCTAATAACAACAATCGGGGTTTTCCGGCAAGGGCTCTTACTAATAAAATTTTGTGGGCTACATTACTGGGCAATTGTTTTCCATTGGGGTCAAGTATTGTGTCGAACCCATTTTTTAGTGTAGCAATAAAATCAGTAAGTCCAACTTTAGCGGCATAATCAATAACAGTTTCCAAATTTATATTATTATACCCAAGAGAAATGTTTTCCCAAAGCGTACCATGAAAAATATCCTGCTCATTTAGCAGCACGCCTGTTTGTGAGCGTATAGAATCTAAATCGTAATTATTAATGGGAAGATCATCGAGCAGTATAGACCCTTTAAAATCGGTATAGGCTCCGGCTAGTAACCGTAATAATGTTGACTTCCCTGAACTGTTATTGCCCATTATACAGATCTTTTCACCACTGTTTATTTGAAGTGAAATATTTTTTAACACATCTGTTTGATCGTTATAACTGAAGCTTACATCTCTCATCTCCAACTTTAGTCCTTTAGATAATTTTGATAGTTGAAACGACCCGTTTTGTTCAGTTGGTTTATCAATAAAGCTTCCAATTTTTTCAACCGATGTCAAGGTATCGTATACACTTTCCAAATTCATAATCAATTTCTCCACTGAATTCAACACCAATAATATTACAATCTCTGCGGCAACGAACTGGCCGACATTCAATTTCTGATTAACCATTAACAATGTACCTACAATCAACACTGCCGCAGTGATAATAGTTTTAAACAAAACCAATAAATTATATTGGAAAAGCAATATTTTAAAATGACTATTACGGGCTTTCAGGTAACCAATAACACTTTCATCCGTTTTATGCAAATGCAGGTCATTGCTTTTTGCCAGTTTAATAGATTTGATAACTCTTGCCGCCTCTTCAAGCCAGCCTGCTACTTTGTATTTGTAACTGCTTTCATCAAGGCTGGTTTGCAAACCATTATTACCTGTATAGCGAAGTATTAACCAAAGCAAAAAAATCAGTATGATACCGAAAAGGATAAATGCCGGATGATAAAAAGATAGTAATATTAACCCGAATAAAATTTGAATACTTGCGATTGGTATGTCCAGCAGAATTTTGGATAAACTTTTTTGTAATACCGGAATATCAAAAAACCGATTGACCAATTCGGGCAAATAAATATTGTCAGTTTTCTTTAGATCAAGTTTGGGGATATGCTCAGCAAAGGCAAAAGCGTAACGTACAAAAAGTTTTTGCTGAATTTTTTCTATAATCTTTATCTGGTTTACTTGCATGATGCCAACAACCAGTACCCCAAGTACTATTAATGTAATGAGTATTATCAGCGAAGCCCTCATGGAAGCTCCCAATACGAAACCAATGATAGCTTGTACACCCAGTGGTAATGAAAGTTGTATCAAGCCATTAAGTATGGCATATATGTAGACAGCAGTTATTTCTTTACGTTCCAGTTTTACTAACTTTAGTATTCTGGAAATTGGGCTTGTATTTGTTGCCATTTAAACAGGATTTACGATTCAGTTACGAATGATATAATATATGCTAAAGCCATTTTAAATTGTGATTGCGTGAGGTAACAAAGAATTGATTGCAGCTACCTCATTTTTTTGTCAGAATACATTTTTAGGTAATTTTTCTTCTCCATCTTTGTAATGTTCATGTATTTCTACAGGTGTATTATTTCTGTGCATCCGCATTTGAAAAATACTGACCAACATTGAAAATGCCATTGAAAAATAAATGTATCCTTTTGGTATTTCAATACCAAAGCCTTCACTTACCAGGGCAAACCCTATCAATAATAAAAATGAAAGTGCCAGCATTTTAAATGCCGGATGTTTATTTACAAAACTACTAATCGGTTCAGCGGCTAGCAACATTATCAAAACCGTAACAACGATAGCAACATACATTATCCATACCTCTTTCACCATACCGATTGCTGTAATAATTGAATCAATTGAAAAAACCATATCCATAAGTAAAATCTGGAAAATAACCTGTGCAAAGGAAGCTGCTTTTATTTTATTAGTTTTATTGCCTTGCTCTCCTTCCATTTTATGATATATTTCTTTTGAACTTTTATATAATAAGAACAATCCGCCTAATATCAATATCAAATCTTTGGCTGATATACCCTGACCGAATACGTTAAATAAATCATTGTTTAATTTCATTATGAAAGTGACTATAGCCAATAAACCTAATCGTAAAACCATAGCCAGTATTAACCCATAGAACCTTGCTTTTTTTTGTTGATTTGCCGGTAATTTATTGGCTAATATGGATATAAAAATAACATTATCTATCCCTAAAATAACTTCTAAAATTATAAGTGTAGCAAGTGAAATGTAAATTTGATAATCCATATTTTTCTTATTAATCTACTAGATCTTCGTTTATTAAATTTAACCCGGTTACCCTTTTTCTAATCTTGTTGTGAAAATTTATAGACATATGCACAATAGGGGTAGCTATCATATAAAAATCTATATTCGGAAACTCTTTTTTTAAAATGGAGTCTATTTCATTATACAACATACTTTTTGTTACAAACTGAACCACATAAACTTCCGAATGTAGTTTCTCACTAGAAGAGTTTAAATGATAAGAGTCAAAGCAACTTCCAAAAACATTCAGGGTAAACTTATTTTTCAGAATGCAATTTGCAACATCACTTCCTAATTCTTTTCCAACTACTAAAAGTTTTACAATGATCATGTAATAATGTTATAAGACGATTAAAAATGAGTGTTAAAAATTTGCTGATAGTACACCTAACCGAAAAGAGTTTACTGAGTGCTATTTATAATTGAAGTATCAGCATAAAAACTTACTTCTCCGGTGGCTATATCATGAGTTCCGCCAACAATACCTATTTCACCTTTCTCAATCATTTCTCTTAAAATCGGACTACGTTCCATTATGGCATGTACAGTTCTTTTTACATTAATACTGGCTACTTTTTCTACAAATTCACTGTTACCCGAATTACGATTTTCTTTAACAGTTTTTTCATCATACACAGCAGGCTGTATTTTGTTTAAAAGTCCTGTAAGGTTACCCATTTCCACATGGTCGCAGGCACCTTTTACAGCACCACATTTGGTGTGTCCCAAAACCACAATGATTTTTGAACCTGCAACCTTACAACCAAATTCCATACTGCCTAAAATATCTTCATTAATAATATTTCCTGCAATACGAACACTAAAAATATCTCCTAAACCCTGGTCAAAAATTAATTCGGCAGATGTTCTGCTATCAATGCAACTAAGTATTACAGCAAAAGGATGCTGCCCGTCTGAGGTTTCATTCGCCTGTTGCAAAAGGTTGCGATTTATTTTAAGGTTGTTTACAAAACGTTTGTTTCCCTCCTTTAATAATTCCAATGCCATTGAAGGTGTAATGGAAGCCTGCATTTCTTTTGTTAATGTTTTCATTTTTAATTATTTATTGTTTCTGTAAAATTTATTTTTTCAATAATTATATTTTTTGTTTTTGCGTTGCTTTCAAAATTTTTTATCAGTTCAATTACATCATAAGCAATTGATTTAGATTTTGAGCAGTCAATAATTACTTTTGAATTAGCAGGAATTTCATCTAAAACTCTCATAACACTTGCTTTATTAAAAAATGACACTTCTTGTGCAAGTTCAAGATGATGAACTTCTTGCCCGTTCTCTGTTGTTTCTATTTGTTTTAAATGGTGTGAGTTACGATAACTATGTCGTAGCGTATAAAAGATACCAAAGAGTATACCTACTGTAATTCCTTTTAATAGATCAGTTAATAAAATTGCTACAACTGTTGCAGTAAAAGGGATAAACTGTTCCCAGCCCAATTTATACATATCCTTAAAGAGTGCCGGCTTTGCTAACTTGTAACCAACCATTAAAAGTATTGCGGCTAAACTTGCCAATGGTATCATATTTAATACACTGCTAATTGATAATGCACTTAGTAGTAGAAAAAAACCATGAAGTATTGTAGACAATTTTGTTTTGCCACCAAAAGATATATTTGCCGTACTCCGCACAATTACCTGTGTAACAGGTAAACCGCCTATTAAACCAGAAACTACATTTCCTAAACCTTGTGCTTTCAATTCTCTGTTGGTTGGTGTAATTCTTTTATCCGGGTCAAGTTTATCGGTTGCTTCTACACAAAGCAATGTTTCTAAACTTGCAACGATGGCAATTACTACAGCAATTTTCCATACTTCAAAATTCATTAATGCCGAAAAATCAGGAAAAGTAAATTGACCGAAAAACTCTGCAATTGAATGTGGTACCGGTACAGCAACTACTTGTTTTGTATTTAAACTGAAATCAAAAATGCCGTTTTTATATAAATTAAACATTAAAATGCCAAATATCACTACTACCAGCGGACCATTAACGATACTGAAAATTTTATGTTTTTTAATTAATACTTTATCCCATAAAATAAGAATGACTAAAGAAATGACACCAATGATTAAAGCGCCGGGTGTTATAAAATTAAATGCCCTGAAAATTTCAGAAAACGTATTTTGCCCGTCGGCCTGAAAAAAAGCATCATCCCCCATTGCATCTTTATCCCAACCCAATGCGTGGGGAATCTGTTTTAAAATTATTAGCAGCCCAATGCCAGTAAGCATTCCTTTAATTACTGAAGATGGAAAGAAATAGGCAATAAAACCAGCTTTGGCAAATCCCAAAATCAATTGAAATAAACCCGCTAAAACAACAGCTGCTAAAAATGCCGTCCACGAACCGTCTAATGTTTTAATAGAAGTTAATACGATCACTGCTAATCCGGCCGCAGGACCACTTACTCCTAATGGTGAACCACTTGCAATTCCTACAACAATACCACCAACTATACCCGCAATGATACCCGCAAATAACGGCGCCCCGGATGCCAATGCTATTCCAAGGCATAATGGAACTGCTACAAAAAACACCACAATACTTGCAGGCAGATCGTTCTTTAGGCTTTTGAATAGACTTGTCTGATTCATATTTTTTATGATTTCCGACAAAGATAGGATTATTATTTTAAAAGATAGTAATACTATCATAAATAATTGTAAAACATTTTTTCCGTAGCTTTGTAAAGTATTCAGAAACTTACCTAAGTACAGTAAAAATGAAACTACAGTTACAAATAAAAATGAATGAGGATTTATTCCTACGAAATCCGGAGCAAACAGAATTGGGCAAAAACATCATTAAACATAGCATTCAATTAGTTGAAAAGGATGGTTTTGAGGCTTTTACATTCAAAAAGTTGGCAGAAGATATAGGTACTACCGAAGCAAGTATTTATCGCTACTTTGAAAACAAGCACCGCCTTCTTTTATATATTATTGCTTGGTATTGGAGTTGGCTTGAATACCAAATTATTTTTCAAACGAACAATATTACAGATCCGGAAGTAAAGTTAAAAAAAGTAGTAAAATTATTGGCAACAACAGTGGAAGATGATGCAAATACAAGTTATGTAAATGAAAGTTTGCTCCACAAAATAATAGTTTCAGAAGGCTCAAAAGCATATTTAACAAAGCAGGTTGGACAAGATAATAAGAACCAATTTTTTAAGCCCTACAAAGACCTTTGTGCTGTTATTGGAGAAATAATTTCAGAATGTAGTCCAAAGTACAAGTATCCAAGATCATTGGCAACTACGATTATTGAAATGGCTCATTTTCAGAATTTTTTTATGAATAACCTCCCCTCACTTACAGATTTTGGAAAGAATAAAGAGGAGTCGGAAATAATTTTATTTTTAAATGATCTGGTATTTTCGACTATAAAGAAAAAATAAATGTAAATAGAGTAATAAAGAATGAGCCAATAGGGAAACTTTACGAATACAATGAAATGGCAAAGAATTAATTCATAAATCACTTATCTCGTACTAACATAAGTGGAAATATATTTTTGCATTATTATCGCTTTCCTTAATATCCTCCCATGCATTTTTAAATTTTGTAATCCCCAAAAAATGTACTTACTTTATACACAACGATTGCCTGCCCTACACAAACACCAAAACAACCTAACTAACTATGGCAATCAGGGTAGCAATACAACACAAAACAACCTACAAGTACGACAGAGCTGTCAACATCGCACCGCACATTTTCAGGTTGAGACCGGCAGTGCATTCCAGAACACCCATTGAAGCCTATTCACTCAAGATCGAACCAAAGAATCATTTCATCAACTGGCAACAAGATCCCTTTGGAAACTTCCAGGCAAGAGTAGTATTTCCTGAACCGGCTACAGAATTGAAAGTAGAAGTTGAGGTCATCGCCAACATGATCGTCATCAACCCATTTGATTTTTTTGTAGAAGACTATGCAAAAGATTTTCCATTTAAGTATGAAGAAAATCTTTCTAAAGAATTAGTCCCTTATCGTGAGTTGACAGAGAACGGGCCACTCCTGCGTCAATGGTTATTGGATATAGATAGATCACCAAAACCAATCGTAGATTTTCTGGTGTACATCAACCAAAAATTAAACAGAGATATTAATTATACCGTTCGTATGGAAGCAGGTGTACAAACCTGCGAACAAACTTTAGAAACACGTTGGGGCTCCTGTAGAGATTCTGCATGGCTCTTAGTACAAATATTACGTTACCTCGGCTTTGCAGCTCGTTTTGTTTCCGGCTATTTAGTACAACTAACGGCCGACATTAAATCACTCGACGGACCATCAGGCCCCGAAAAAGATTTCACTGATCTGCATGCATGGACAGAAGTGTACATCCCCGGTGCAGGATGGATCGGTATGGACCCCACCTCCGGATTATTTGCAGGCGAAGGACATATACCACTGGCATGCACACCCGATTTTGCAAGTGCTGCACCCGTAGTAGGCACAACAGATCTTTGCAACGTAACTTTTGAATTTGATAATAGTGTAACCCGTATTCACGAAGACCCTCGTGTTACGAAACCATACAGCGAACAACAATGGGCTGAGATGGATGCCCTGGGTTATAAAGTAGATAAGGAATTATTAGAAGGCGATGTACGCATGACCATGGGTGGCGAACCAACTTTCGTTTCCATCGACGATATGGAATCTGCACAATGGAACACGGCAGCAGACGGAAAAGAAAAACGTTTACTGGCACATGATCTTATTTTTAAATTGAGAGATCAATTTGGCCCCGGCGGTATGTTGCATTACGGTATGGGCAAATGGTATCCCGGCGAACCACTACCCCGTTGGCAATACGGTTTGTTCTGGCGTAAAGATGGTGTACCTGTGTGGGAGAGCAGCAACTACATCGCAGGGGAAAGAGTTCCCAAAAAATACACCGAAAAAGATGCTGAATTGTTTGCAACCGAATTAGCAAAACATTTAGCCGTTAGTCCTGAAAATATTTCTCCTGTTTTTGAAGATGTATTTTATTTTTTATGGAGCGAAGGAAAACTCCCTGTCAACGTTGATCCATTAAAATATAATTTAAAAGATACCACCGAAAGAAAAACCATTGCACAATTATTAGATAAAGGTTTAGAAAAACCAGCAGGCTTTGTTTTACCCATTGCATGGAATTACTGGAGCAATACCTGGCAAAGCATTAAATGGCAACTCAATCGTGAGCATGTATTCCTTGTGCCCGGCAACTCTCCCATCGGCTTACGGTTACCGTTAGACTCTATCCCTGCAGTAGCAAAAGAAGATGAACCACAAATAGTAGAACGCAGTTTGTTTGAAGAAGTGCCTCCATTTGAAAATTTTGATAATACCATTAGCGGTCGTTATGATACAGTAAGCACACACAACGATCCAATAAAAAAGACAACAAAGTCAAAAGCTCCCATGACTGGCTCGGGGTTTCAACCCCGAGATGAAAAAGAAAAACCAAACATCACCGAAGCAATACCTGTTATTAAAACAGCATTGTGTGTAGAAGAAAGAGAAGGTGTGGTCTATATCTTCTTCCCTCCCTGCGATTATTTAGAACATTATTTAGATATGCTCTCTTCTGTAGAAGCAACAGCTACCAAATTAAATATACCTGTCCGCATTGAAGGTTACGAACCACCGAGAGATAACCGTCTTGAAAGAATGGTAGTATCTCCCGATCCCGGTGTGATTGAAGTAAACATTCATCCTGCAAAAAACTGGGATGAGTTAAAACATATTATCGGTACCGTGTTTGAACAGGCTCGCCTCTCAAGATTGGGCACAGAAAAATTCATGCTCGATGGTAAACACACGGGCACCGGTGGCGGCAATCATATTACCATTGGTGGTGCAGTACCTGCCGATAGTCCGTTGTTGAGACGGCCCGATATGTTGCGTAGCCTTATCACTTACTGGCAACACCATCCCGGTTTATCGTATTTATTTTCGGGTGCATTCATCGGACCAACATCTCAGGCACCACGATTTGATGAAGGCCGTGAAGAAAGATTATACGAAATGGAAATTGCTTTCAGTCAGGTACCCGAAGGCGAAGAAGTTCCTTTCTGGTTGGTTGATAGAATTTTCAGACATCTATTAACCGATATCACCGGCAACACACACCGGGCAGAATTCTGCATCGATAAATTATATTCTCCCGATTCATCATCGGGACGTTTAGGTATTCTGGAGTTCCGTGCATTTGATATGCCACCGCATAAAGAAATGAGTTTAATGCAAATGCTGTTGATACGCACACTCATTGCATGGTTCTGGAAAAAACCTTACAAACATGATCTCATCCGTTGGGGTACAGAGTTGCACGACCGTTTTATGTTACCGCATTTTGTAAGAGAAGATATGCAGGAAGTAGTGAACGACCTCAACAATGCAGGCTACGATTTCAAACTCTCCTGGTTCGAACCATTCTTCGAATTCCGTTTTCCGCATTACGGCAGTGTGCAGGTAAAAGGCATCGATATGGAGGTACGCATGGCCATAGAACCATGGCATGTATTGGGCGAAGAGATGAGCAGCTCAGGCACTGCACGTTTTGTAGATTCATCGCTGGAACGTGTGCAGGTAAAACTCCGCAATTTTAACGAAGGCCGTTATGTGTTGTTATGCAATGGTGCCCGTGTGCCATTAAGAGCCACCGAAATTAAAAGCGAATATGTTTGCGGTATCCGTTACCGTGCCTGGCAGCCGCCGAGTGCATTACACCCCACCATTGGTATTGATACACCGCTCACTTTCGATATTGTTGATACATGGAATGGCCGCTCTGTTGGTGGTTGCACCTATCATGTGGTACATCCCGGTGGCAGATCCTACGATGTGTTCCCTGTAAACAGTTACGAAGCAGAGAGCCGCCGTGTGAGCCGCTTCAACGATTTCGGACATACACAGGATGTACTCACCGCTACCGTACAAGCCGGCGACAATGTTACCGAAGCAAAACATTATATCACTCCCGACAGGCCAACATACATTGTTGATGCTCCCGAAATAGAAATCAATAAAGAGTATCCGTGTACGTTAGATATAAGACAGCACTGGAAGAAAGGAAAGAGAACCTAAGGATAATTACGAGAACAATACTTTAGACTATGGCCTATGGACCATAGACCATGGTTTTTACTTTCTTTTTAACCGGCATTTGTTTTTCATGGCGACATCGTGGAGTTTATCCTGAGGAACGAAGGATCACTCACTTGTACGGCATACCGTTATTCATCTTTCATCTAAGCGTAGTGGACTCACCTTTTTCAGCCCGTCTTCGACAAGCTGGCTATAACTACTAATAAAGGAACAAAAAAAGAAGGGGAGATTAACCCTTTATATCAACATCGTTTTTTATGGACTTTAAGACCTAACCAAAACCCTTATTCTAAGTATTCGGCAGAACATCAGAAGTTACGGCAGCGTCCTTTGGCTCGGTTTGTTCGGATTTTAATGGGTAATGCCATTTTAGGGCTTCTGGGGCATAGAAATCCCTTATATCTTGTAGTGTTACATCTTTATACCCGATTGACCGAGCCATCTCTAAAAGCATCTGATTGTATGTCTGCCAATATTGTTGATTCTGTATAATATGTTTTTCGGTTTGGGAAAAGAAGGTGTGTAGTAATGCTCTAATATTTTTTTCATCGTGAAAAACAACATCAACAGCATTTAACGCTTTTATCCAATCAAGTTCATTTGCACCTGCATTTCTATACATCATTAGCACTTGCAGAATTTGTCTTTTTTCTCTTTTTAATTCCAATGTATTCTGATAACGAAAAGCTAAAATAGCACCAATACCAGCAGCAATTAAAGGAACTATAATTTTTTCAAGAATATCAATAGTTGTCATATAAAGGTTGTTTTGAGGAAACCGAATTTACAAATTTTAAAACTAAATACCATGTTTAATAATCTTAGAGAACTTATTTTAAGTATGCCAACTGAACAGGCTTGTAGGGAATATTTAGCAAAACAACGTTGGGAAGACGGAGTAGCTATATGCCCTTATTGTGGTCATGGAAAGTGTTATTTAATTGAGAAGGGAGAAAGATATAAATGTGCAAGTAAAGAGTGTTATAAACGTTTTAGAATAACCGTAGGTACTATCATGGAAGCAAGTAACATACCCTTAGTAAAATGGTTTACTGCTATCTACTTAGTAACTGCACATAAGAAAGGTATTAGTAGTTATCAATTAGGTAAGGACTTGGGAATAGCACAAAAAAATGCTTGGTTTATGCTACACCGTATTAGAGAAGCATTATGTAGTAAAGAAAATATCAAGTTGGATAACATAGTAGAAGTAGATGAAGTTTATATCGGTGGTAAAGTAGGGAATATGAGTAAAAGCAAAAGAAAAAAATTAAGAGAGGAAGGCAACACATACAATACTAAAACTATGGTTATGGGTATGCTTGAAAGAGGTGGTAACCTAAAACTTATTCCCGTTGGGAAATCAACTAACACACAAGCAATTTGCCCTACTGTAAAACAGAACGTAGATACTGATGCGGTATTAATAACTGATAGCCTTTCTACTTATACTAACATAAGTAAAGACTACGCAGGGCATGAAGTAGTAAACCATACAGAAATGGAATATGTACGGGATAAAGTAATACATACCAATTCTATTGAGGGAGCATTTGGGTTACTTAAAAGAAGCATTATAGGTATCTACCATCAAGTAACACCAAAGCATTTAAAACGATACTGTGATGAAACTATGTTCCGTTACAATCTTAGGGGAATAAATGATGCTGCAAGATTTAACTATTCCCTTACACAAGTAAACGGACGATTGACATGGAAACAATTAGTAAAGAAAGAAGATACTCCCACATTTATTGCAACAAGAAATATCCGCACAGAGGAACAGACTCAAAAAAGAGTTATAAGACCTATTGTACAAATGAATGAAGGCGTAATAATAGCAGAGTTTAAATCTATACGGGAATGCAGCAGACAAACTGGTATAGCAACAGAATTAATAAGGGAGGTACTAATCGGTATTAAGATAACTACTCATGGTTATCAATTCAAATATTTGTAGATTTGGGAATGGCTAAAGCAACTAAAAAAGCACCTACCAAAAAAGCTATTCCAAAAAAAGATATAACTATCAAAACTAACTTGACAGCAGACCAACTGTTTAAGTTGGCTATCACTACTCCCATTAAGAAGAAAAGATAATTATACTTACCTACACTTATAAGGATTTATAATCAAATTTTATTAAGGTAAAAATACCCAAATAAAATTCCCTTCATTTATTATAGCTTTGACAATACTATAACTTAATGTTATTTAAGTAGTTAACACTGTGGATAACGCAGTGGGTTTAATATACCTTAATACATTATTATTGCGGAGTACTAACACAACAAAAGGTTACTCATTTCTGAATAACCTTTTAAATTCTTGTGGGCTGTTCTGGTGACGTTATCTGGTTTCCCACCCGTGAAACGCCAGTTCGATTCTGGTAGCCTACATTTTACTTCAAGCAAAATAACCTTTCGGTTTTTTCGCCTCTTATTCTGGTCGACTAAGAGGTTTTTTTATTTAATCCAAGCAGTTGTTTTGAGGCAACGATACCACAAAATACCACCTTTTATGATATTACCAAATATAATTGGTAGTTAATAATTGCTCTGTACTGATAATCAACTAAAAATATCTAAGAAAATCTACTCTACCCTGTCTTGTACCTTTATTAGTAGTTGAATCCCGACAAGCTCAGACTGACAGTAAAATAATCGTTAGACTGAGCGTCTTTAATTCGCAAAATGTTTTGCAATAGAAAGCTCTCACTCCTACAAGCTTAAAAGCTGTCAGTCTGTACTGAGTTTATCGAAGTGTTGTCGAAGACGGGCTGAAGAGGATACCATCCCATTCTTATCGCAAGCGGACCCTTGCGCCAGGCTCTTTTTAATTTGTTACATGCTTAGACAAATTAGGGGTTGTTTTAAAAGCAAAAAAGTTGCCTTTTGGTAAAGGCAACTTTTGCATGAGATGTTTTCACAACCTTAGTGGATCTCAATTAACTTAGGTTGTTTTTGTTTGGCATGTTCCATTTTAGGGATCAAAAGATGTAATACGCCGTCTTCATATTTGGCCTCAATTTTTTCAGTGTCTACTACATCTTTTTGCAGGGTAAAGGTTCGTGAAAAAGATTGGTAGCTAAACTCCCGACTGGTGTACCTTACATCTTCATTTTGTTCTTTCTGTGCCGTTTTTTCTGAACTGATGGTAAGGTTGTTACCTTCGAGCACCACTTTAAAATCTTTTTTTGTCATACCGGGTGCTGCCACTTCTACTTCGTAATTGTCTGAAGTTTCTTTAATGTTAACCGCAGGGATCGTCGTATTGGTGTTTGAAAAATTCGACAAGCCCCAATTAAAAATGTCACGGTTCAGGAAATCATCAAAAAGTGTAGGGAAGTGGTTTTGTAAAGTACCGTTTCTCTTAACGATTGTCATAATTACCTCCTTTTTAATTTGGTTAAAAAATAAATGATGTTCATCGATCAACAAAATAAATGCCAGCACAGGTAAGGATATTTTGTACTGATTTTTTTTCAGAAGAACTGAAATTTTGTAATGCTGAAAAAGTCAAATTTTCAGTTTTTGGTAGACTTTGTTTTGCTCTCCGCCCAGGTTTACGGGTGCATGAACCGGGGCGGAGTTGGAGGATCATATTTGATGCTGAAGTTATTAGGCTTGTACTCCATCCCTTATCAGAGACCGACCTATCTAAACACCAACAAAGGCGAAATAGACAGCAACCACTCCTGCAAACTTAAAAGCTGTCAGTCTGAGCTTGTCGAAGATTGGCTGTTAAGAATTCCGACCTCAAATATTTTTAGTGTATATCGATTTGAAAAGAGCCGCTGTCCGTATGTCTTTGACTACGGACAACTAACAATTATAATAAACTTATGTAGAATTGAAAAGTCCTGAGTTATAAACTCAGGACAGCGGCTCTTTTAAATTTGTTGAACACTACGGACAACCGGGGACATCGTTGTGTCACTCACTTGTACGGCATACCGTTATTGGGCTTTTATTGAAGTAGGTTTATTGCGTAATAAAAAATGTTATTTTTGGATAATAACAACAATAAAATTTATTCATTCCCTTCATAAACCCATAGATATATGCCTTACCCAATAGAAAGAAAATTAGTAGTAGGCGTTTCGTCTAATGCTCTTTTCAATTTGGAATTGGAAGATAAAATTTTTGTAGATGAGGGTATAGAAAAATATAGACAATTCCAATCTGAAAACAAAAAAAAATCTTTGGACGGTGGAATTGCTATGCCATTTATAAAACGTTTTTTAAATATCAATAAAGTTTATAATCAAGAGATCCCCGTTGAAGTTGTATTACTGTCTAAAAATAGCCCAGAAACTGGAATAAGAATTTTTAATGCCATTAAAAGTCATGGGCTAGATATTTCAAGAGCTGCTTTTACTTCAGGTAAATCACCTTATCAATATATTCCAGCGTACAATGTTTCTCTATTCCTGTCAACACATGAGCAAGATGTCATCAATGCAATTGAAGCAAATCATGGAGCAGGGAGGATACTAAAAACTAACGTGATTGATGATGATAAAGATATGGAACTTAGGGTTGCATTTGACTTTGACGGAGTAATTGCTGATGACCAAGCCGAAAAAGTTTTCAAAGAAAGCGGTCAACTTGAAATCTTTCATGAGCATGAACAGGAGCATATTACAGAAACACACAACCCTGGACCTTTAGCAGATTTTTTTAAAAAACTTTCTTTTTTTCAACAACTAGAAACAAAAAAAGAAGTTGAGAATCCAGGATATAAAAAGATTGTAAAAACGGCTATTGTAACTGCCCGTAATGCTCCTTCGCATGAAAGAGCAATAAATACTTTAAAAGATTGGGGGGTAACTGTAGATGAAATGTTTTTATTAGGAGGTATTGAAAAGAAACGAATTTTAGAAGTATTAAAACCTCATTTGTTTTTTGATGATCAAATAACACATCTTGACCCAGCTCTGGAGAATATTCCACTTGTTCATATCCCATTTGGAATAGCTAATATTAAAAAATAAATATATTAACTTGGCAAAATATTCGTGTGATAAACCTTTGCCCGGGTTCGTGTGCCAAGAACCGGGGGCGATGGATGTGTGAGGACAACCCAAAAGAAATTATAGTAACTAGATTATTCTCTTTGTGACCAAATATTATTTAAAGCTTTTTTTATCAACACTTTTACCTTGTCAGGAGCTATCTTAATCGGATCACTTTCATAATAGATTTCATTTTTACTTAAGCCTATCACATTTGGAGAAGGATTTTCTTTGTGATTGTATGTAAAAACAAAAGTCACAGCTAAATCAGATTCTTCAAATAAAATCTTATTTGAGTGGAAGGTATCTCGAGGAATTATATACTTTTCTTTGTTTCCAATAATTCTTTCAGTAACCTTTTTTACAGTTTTAAAATTATTGGTTCGAGTTAACGTCCGAACATTTTTATCAGGTAGATAAGACGAAATAAATAAAGTATAATCACTCTCTTCTTTCGATGATTCCACTTTATATAAATAATCTACAATTTTGCCACAAAGAATCCAGCTACATAAATCATAAAAATGGTCATGAATAAATAAGTCTGATTTGATTGGATAATTAGGCTCCCAAATATGAAGTCTAATCTGATGTTGGTCGCTTGTAAAAAGTCGACAATAATAGAATCCCAAAGGATGTAGAAAAAAATCATCCACCCATTTATCCTCTTTCTGCATCAACTCAAAAATGTTTTGTACAATTGGCAAAACGTCAGATATCGTTTTATTTTGATCAATATCAGTCTGCAAAAATTCAAGCATTATGCAAAAGGATTTTTTGGCTTCTCAAATTTTGAATATACAGCTTCAAGAAGTAAAGAATTAATAGATTCAAAAGGAAATAGACTTTGAATACAAAGTTGAATTTCATTTTTTGTAGGTGCTCCTATACCTGAAAATACATAGTCGAGAGTCTTACTTTGTCGATACACTTGTTGAAACTCTTCTGAATAGTGCCTATAGAGGTATGAGTCTTTTTCGACTATGATGGAAGGTATAGCTGGATCTTCACGAGTGATGACAGCTAACGAACTTGAAATGTCCATTCGAGATAAAGTAAAAAAATCCTTAATTTTTACTGATATATCTAAAAATTGATTTTGCTTTTTGTAAAATAAAGCTGTAACAATTGTAGCAAGTATTTCAGATTGCACCTCAAGTTCTGTCCAATAGGCTTTTTTTGAAGGTGTTTCAACACTAACTCTAAAGTTTATATATTTTTGAATCAATGAAATATTAAAAGGATTAATAACAATTAAATGTACAGTAATTGTTTGCCTTTCTTTCGATGCCCTTTCAGACAGCTTAGGGATGGTGTCAGACTTAGTGTATCTTCCTAACCCACCATTAAAGAGCCATCTTTCCGTTTTTAGCCTGGAGTTTGACAAGTGCTTTTCTATTTCATAACTCGATTCAGTAAATTCAAGTTGCTTTTTCTTTTCATCTCCAATTATCCAGTATAAAAAGTAACCGACTATTACTGCCGTAAAGACAGAAGTAATAAATTTTTCCAGAAAGGAAATAATGGTTTCATTGATTTTATCAGAAAAAGATTCAATAGGAAGCATATAGAACCGCACCAAAAGCAAAAGCAAAAGTAGAATTGAAATTAAAAATATGAATCTTTTTCGTCCTGGCTTTGATGCAAATATTTTGTCCATGAAATAATTTATTCAAATATTTAAGAAAAAAATTTTAAGAATGTAATTTAGTTTGCGTAGGCTGATGTTTCACATCTTTTATTTCAATTACAGTATAACCTCTATTTTCATAGGTTTTTGCAATTTCATTGTATTCTTGAGAAATCTCTAATTTAGCAATGATAATATCTCCATTTGTAAAATATAGTTCATTCTTTTTAACTCGTTCAAAAAAATCCTTATCTTTTATTGTTGCCGATATTTTTTGCCCTTCAGCATCAACAAAAATCCATTTATACTTTTCATCAAAAACTATTTTGAAAATACTTAAAGAAACATTTTCTTTTGTGATTGTTCTTGCTGGCTCAATTCTTTCTGCAATTTCTTTCTCTAATAATTTAGGGTCAGACTTGATTACATTTTCAAACTCAGCCTTAGGAATTAACACTTCCTTTTCATTTGCCAAGGATTGAAACTTAATACCCTTAACATTAGTTTCATTTTCTATTGTTTGAAATGTATTATTAATCGTGACATTTATAGTCGGGTTGTTGAAAATAATATCTCCGGTTTTGCTATTAATGACTTTAACTTCACCTTTATTATTTTCAATTTTTGTTTGGTTATGTCCAGTTTTCGTAATCGTTTTTGGTTTTTCCCCACCTAAAAACTGTTTAATTGAAATTAAATCTGCAAGAGTTGAGATGATGTTGCCGGCTATTGCTAAATTGTCCTTTGAAAGTAAACTAAATAATGTACTATTTATATTCGGATCAGCAAATAATGCAAATAAAATTTCAAAGCTTCCTTCCTTGAATGTCTGAACTCTAAGCGAAATTGGATATTCAGGTTTTAGTTCAATATTCAACTCTGCTATTAAGTTGTCAAAATTGTTTATGGTTTCTGATAAAACCTTTGCATCAATATCATGCTTGTCCCCTTGTAAAACTAGTTGAAATTCATTTTGCTTATCACTCATGATTTAAAAGATTTATTTGTTTTTTGTTCTTCACCTTGGTTCGTGACACACGAAACAACATTAATCTTGTCGTTTCATGTGCCACGAACGAGGGCGGTTGGAAGAATACGAACTATAATTTTATCCTTATTCTTTCCATTTCATCTACGATTTCTTTTAGTTTAATTATTTCGTCAGCTCTATTGAGGTTAATATATAATTGCGGATCCAGCCAAAACCTAGATTTATGATATAATAATTCTCCTAGATTAGGATTTATTCTCATTACTGCGGCTGAGGCTTTATTCCAGTCTTTTGCCAAATTAGGATTTGGCAAGTATTCACCATTTTTATTTTTTAAATAATCATAAGTATTTATGAATGCATCATTAATCGCTTCATGTGCATTAATATTATTTTCAGCATTGCCAGTCAAAAAATCACGGACATCTTTAAATACTGTCCACAAAATTCCAATTTCAAATGTAGCCGCCATAAATTTAGTATTTAGTTTAATTTATTTCTTCTTAGCTTTTCTAGCGCCTTTTCGTTTAATTATTTCCTTAGTAATTTTTTTTAACTCTTTTGTTTCATCATTGTAAAGTTTATTTAGAGAAAACTCTAATAAGCGAAATGCCTCAACAATATCAATAGTCTCTAAAGTACCATTATGACTACCTGAATTGCCAATCCACTTTATTGCTAGTAATAGATCTTTAATTTCAGGATGATTATATTGCTCAATTCTTTTGTGAAGATTAATAGGAATTCTTTTCCCATTTTTAATTTCATATTTTTTTACTCCTTGTTCATTCATTAAAATTTCCAAGGCAACTCTAATTCTATTTGCACAAGAAGGGAGGTCACACCAGAAGAGTTTAAATGAATGCCTTATTTCTGCTGTTAATTCTTTACTGCAATTGTCGGGAATTTTAAATATTGGGATAGATGGCTGAAAGAAGCTTGGGGTAAATGTATTTGTCCATCCCTCGTTATAAGAATCAGCTTTATAATCATAATATCCACTATGCTCTGGACTTCCTGTTCCCGTAAAAAAAATAATGTCATTACAAGTTAGTTGTCCAGAAAAAACTAAGTCAATCCATTCTGGCTCCCAATCTTCATTTTCTTTTCTGTATTTTTTTGATGCTGCTGTTTCTTCCTCGTGAAATTTCGTCTTTACTATTTCCAATGTTTTGTTATTGCAATTGGGGCAAGGCCATTCTATTTTTGAATCCGCAGTAAAATGCCTTTTGGTCCAGATATTTAGTTCCATAACTTTTTTTATGCAGTTAAATAAAATTATTCAGAAAGGATATTAGCTAGCTTATCTAAGGATTGAAGTCACACAACTTACCAAAACCTCCCCAAAAAATAAAACTTTCCCTCATATATTTTTAATCACTAACCGTAGGTCACACACGAAACACATCTCAACAAAAAAATTTTGTTCATATTTCATAAATATTTTATCTTCATTTCAGCAACATGCAGCTACGCTTTGCATAGTATGCTTTCAACCTTCTCTTTAAAAAAAGCCTCCATTAAACCTCATCCTGTTTTTTAATTTTTAGTCACAAATTAAATATAACAGTATGTCATTTTCTGTCCGTTTGCTACCGGCACCCCGGCATTTTTACACCCAATTATTACGTAAAACCGGTTTTTCATCCCGAAACTTTCCCTAGCATCCCGGCAAGCCGTCATGGTCGTCATGATAGGTCCCCCTGAGTCAGGGGAAGGCATCATGAGCTTCATGATTGCTTCCCGGAAACTCCTGCACGCCATCATGAAGCTCATGACGGGTTGTAGACTTCCGAGGCTGCTTTTCGGCCATCAATTACACATATTATTAAAAATCAATCACTTACAATTAAAATTACTTATATGATAAATGCAATAGACCTTCAAAAACTTCGCAACGGCGAATATTCACAATTCATACAGGATGTTATCAGCATCACCAATCAAAATAACCCGGCAGCCATGCAGGTAGAGCCGCAATTAACTGCTTTGTCTGCCGTAGCTGCAGAGATAGAAGCGCTTTTCAGAACACCGATAGGCAGCGCCATTACCACCGAGCTGGAAAATTTAGATCTGCTTCGTGACAATGCCATAAGGGGCATCATTTCAATCGTTCGGGGTAGCACCTATAGTGAGGACACCGTTGTAAAAAATCATGCAACTGTGCTGGACACACACCTGGCTCTCTTTGGTAAAGACATTGCCGCCGATAGTTACCAAAGCGAAACAAGTTCTATCCGCAACATCATCGACGACTGGAACACTAAGCCCGAACTAACGGCTGCCATAAACGCACTTAACCTGCAAAGCTGGAAAACAAATTTAGAAACAGCCAACAATAATTTTTCAGATAAATACATTGCACGTGCCGTGGAGCTCGGCAGCGATACTACTGAAAGCATCAAGCTAAAACGTGTGCAGGCCAACGAGGCTTACTACAAACTAAGGGATAATATCGATGCCCGTTACATTATTACCGATGGCGCCGAACCGTATAAAACAGCGGTAGCATCTATCAACGGACTGATCAGTTATTACAATGATCTGCTGGCGAGAAGGGTTGCTGGTGTTACTAATGAAACGCCGGTTGTTACTCCTCCTACAAACTAGACTGTATTCGACAACATTAATCTTGCCGTTGACCGTACCGGCGGGGTTTTCGCCAAATACACTTAAAACAATTGAACACTATCTGTGAAACCCCGATGGGACAAACGAAAAAAAACATGACCGTCCCGGCGGGGTTTTCGCAGAATACATCCAAAACAATTTTCGCCTTCGTTGGTCTTCCACTCCATCCCTCATCACTAGCCAACTTATCCAAACGCCGTTGTTGGTGTTTTCCACCAACAACCGAAGTGAACGCATCGAAAACATTCACGAAAAAATAATAAATTAGTATTCGCAAAAAACACGAATGAAGTACCCGGAATACTATGCACAATTTTTTACTGCTACTATTTTAGAATGGAAACATCTTTTAAAACCTGATAAGTATAAAGATATCATCCTGGATAGCTTGCGATATTTAACAACAGAAAAAAGAGTAAAAGTATTTGCATTTGTTGTCATGTCGAATCATATTCATTTAATGTGGCAGATACAACCTGATAATACCTTAGAAGATGTGCAAAGAGATTTTTTAAAATTCGTTGCTCAAAAAATAAAATACGACCTGGTTAAAAACCATCCGGCCGTATTGGAAATGTTTCGGGTAGATGCAAAAGACAGGAAGTATCAGTTCTGGGAACGAAACCCACTTAGTATAGATTTATACACCCATGAAGTATTTAAGCAAAAACTGGAATACATTCACCAGAACCCTGTAGCAGCAGGCATATGCACTTTCCCTGAGCAGTATAAATATTCTTCTGCAAAATTGTATTATACAGGTGTAAATGATTATGAGTTTATTACTCACCTGTTTGATTAAACCGGTTAAGACTTCGGTTGTTGGTGAAAAACACCAACAACGGCGTTCGGGACAGTTAGAGTATTATATTTGATGAGTTGGAACACCAACAAAGGCGAAAGATATCATCCTGGATAGCTTGCGATATTTAACAACAGAAAAAAGAGTAAAAGTATTTGCATTTGTTGTCATGTCGAATCATATTCATTTAATGTGGCAGATACAACCTGATAATACTTTAGAAGATGTGCAAAGAGATTTTTTAAAATTCGTTGCTCAAAAAATAAAATACGACCTGGTTAAAAACCATCCGGCCGTATTGGAAATGTTTCGGGTAGATGCAAAAGACAGGAAGTATCAGTTCTGGGAACGAAACCCACTTAGTATAGATTTATACACCCATGAAGTATTTAAGCAAAAACTGGAATACATTCACCAGAACCCTGTAACAGCAGGCATATGCACTTTCCCTGAGCAGTATAAATATTCTTCTGCAAAATTGTATTATACAGGTGTAAATGATTATGAGTTTATTACTCACCTGTTTGATTAAGCCGGTTAAGACTTCGGTTGTTGGTGAAAAACACCAACAACGGCGTTCGGGACAGTTAGAGTATTATATTTGATGAGTTAGAACACCAACAAAGGCGAAAAAAACTGGAATACATTCACCAGAACCCTGTAACAGCAGGCATATGCACTTTCCCTGAGCAGTATAAATATTTTTCTGCAAAATTGTATTATACAGGTGTAAATGATTATGAGTTTATTACTCACCTGTTTGATTAAGCCGGTTAAGACTTCGGTTGTTGGTGGAAAACACCAACAACGGCGTTCGGGACAGTTAGAGTATTATATTTGATGAGTTAGAACACCAACAAAGGCGAAAACCCCGCCGGGACGAAAAGCATCAACAAATAAATCGTTGCAATCAACATTTACATCATTAAATCAATCATTCTATAAAATTCAAATAAAAATATTAAATTGTAATCCCTAAAAAATAATCAACATGAATGAAAAAATGAGCGGCAATACCAATGCCATTAACTGGTTTGAAATTCCTGCAACGGATATTTCAAGAGCAAAAAAATTTTACGAAACCATTTTCGATATTGCAATGGAAGAAATGGAAATGCTGGGTATGAAATATGCCATGTTTCCGTTTGACCCTACCAAAGGAAAAATTGCAGGTGGTTTGGCTCAAAGTCCGCAACACATACCGGGTACAACAGGTGCTATTGTTTACCTGAATGCAAATCCTGATCTGCAAATTGTTTTAGACAGAATAGAAAAAGCCGGAGGCAAAATAACCATGCCTAAAACATCTATCGGACCAAATGGTTTTATGGCTTTCTTTATGGATACTGAAGGAAATTCGGTGGCGCTTCATTCCAACACATAAATTGAAAAGTACGGCAATACAATATGAATTTGTAACAAGGCCCTGGCAATACAGTGGCCCTAACGGCTGGTATTTTGTTTCGCTGCCTAAATCAATGTCGAAAGAGATTAGAAGTGCACTCCGATCTGAAGAAGAAGGCTGGGGACGGTTGAAAGCAACTGCTAAAATTGGCAACAGCCAATGGAAAACAGCCATTTGGTTCGATACAAAAATGAACACTTATTTACTTCCACTGAAAGCTGAAATAAGAAAAAAAGAAAAGATCGATATTACAAAAGATGTAGAAACAATCATTTGGATTTAATCATAAAAAAACTTTATGGCATACTCCGAAAAACTAGCAAAACGTATTAGAGAAACAATTGCCCATATTTCTAAAGTTGAAGAAAAAACTATGATGGGCGGACTTACTTTTATGGTGAATGATAAAATGTGTATCGGCATTATTGGTGATGAAATGATGTGTCGTATTGATCCTGATATGCAGGAAACAGCGCTTGCAAAAAAAGGCTGTCGTATTATGGACTTTACCGGCAGGCCAATGAAGGGCTATGTAATGGTGGACGAAAGCGGAATGAAAAGCAAAAAAGAGTTCGACTATTGGATAAACTTATGCTTAGACTTTAATAAAAGAGCTAAATCGTCCAAGAAGAAAAAAAACAAATAATATAGCTATAAAGTTGCTGCGTTTCTCTTCCTATAAATTCTTTTAGTACCATTAATGGTATATTATTTATCCGCAATGAATAATAGTTGTAATAACTCGTTCATTTCTTACAATAATATTGTACCTTATCTTTATGTACAAAATTTAACGATATGCATTTTGAATTGTCTGAAGAGCAGTTAATGATAAAAAAAGCTGCCAGAGATTTTGCCATCAATGAATGTTTACCCGGTGTAATAGAAAGAGATGAATTACAAAAGTTCCCGAAAGAACAAATTGAAAAATTAGCCGATCTGGGTTTTTTGGGTATGATGGTAAAGCCTGAATATGGCGGAAGCGGTATGGATACCATCAGTTATGTTTTAGCTATGGAGGAAATAAGTAAGGTAGATGCAAGCGTTAGTGTTTGTATGAGTGTAAACAACAGTCTGGTTTGTTATGGCTTACAGGAATACGCCAACGAAGAACAGAAACAAAAATATTTAGTGCCGTTGGCGCATGGTAAAAAAGACGGACAATTATACATCGGCGCTTTTTTATTAAGTGAGCCCGAAGCAGGCAGTGATGCTACTTCACAAAAGACCACAGCAATTGATAAAGGCGATCATTACGTATTAAACGGTATAAAAAACTGGATCACCAATGGCAATTCAGCTTCTGTTTATCTGGTAATCGCTCAAACAGATATCAGCAAAGGAAGCCATGGCATCAATGCATTTATTGTTGAGAAGAACTGGCCCGGCGTAACCGTTGGTGCTAAGGAAAATAAATTGGGTATTCGTGGAAGTGATACACATTCCATTTTGTTCACCGATGTAAAAGTACCGAAAGCTAATCGTATTGGCGAAGATGGCTTTGGTTTTAAATTCGCCATGAAAACATTGGCCGGCGGACGTATCGGCATTGCATCGCAAGCATTGGGCATTGCAAGTGGTGCGTATGAAAGAGCGTTGGCTTACAGTAAAGAACGTAAAGCATTTGGTAAAGAGATCATGCACCATCAGATCATTCAATTCAAACTGGCAGATATGGCCACTAAAATTGAATCGGCCAGATTGCTTTGCCTGAAAGCAGCATGGGAAAAAGATCAACACCTAGACTATACCGTTAGCAGCAGTATGGCTAAAGTTTTTGCCAGCGAAACAGCTATGTGGACCACCACCGAAGCGGTACAAATTCACGGCGGTTATGGTTTTGTAAAAGAGTATCATGTAGAGCGATTAATGAGAGATGCAAAGATTACCCAGATATATGAGGGTACGAGTGAAGTGCAGCGGATCGTTATTGGAAGGGGGATATTGAAATAATGTGCTGATGTGCTAATGTGCTGATGTGCTAATATGCTGATGTGCTGATGTGCTAATGTGCTGATGTGCTGATGGTGAAAACTGTTAGCGCATTTTTTATTTCCCACTTTGTGTAACTTCGTGCCTTAGAGCCTTTGTGGCGAAAAACTATGAGTGTAAATACAGAAAAATATAAGGAGATACTTGCAGAGCTTGAAGGTAAAGCAACATTAATAGCAGTTTCGAAAACTAAACCCATTGAAGATATACAAGCTTTATACGATCTTAGTCAAAGAGATTTTGGTGAGAACTATGTGCAGGAATTAGTTGACAAGGCTGCTACCCTGCCAAAAGATATTCGCTGGCATTTTATCGGTCATCTGCAAAGCAATAAAGTAAAATACATTGCACCCTTTGTTCATTTGATACATGGGGTTGATAGTTTTAATTTGTTGAAAGAGATCAACAAACAAGCAGCAAAAAATGATCGTGTCATTGATTGTCTTTTGCAAATTCATATTGCACAGGAAGAAACTAAGTTTGGGTTTGGTATTCACGAATTAGACGGATTACACGAATTACACGAATTAAAAAACATTCGTATTGTCGGGTTGATGGGTATGGCATCCTTTACTTCAGATGAAACATTGATCCGAAAAGAATTTGCCTATCTGAAACAACTCTTCGACCAACTAAGAACTAAGAACCATGAGCTAAGAACTAAAAACTATGAACTAACAACCCTAAGTTCGGGTATGAGCAGCGACTACAAAATAGCCCTCGAAGAAGGCAGCAACATGGTACGTATCGGCAGCCTGCTGTTCGGCGAAAGGAATTACAACAAGTAACCCTCCTATAGATTTGTTAAAATCATGTGGCTTCTATGTATTTCGGCACAGTATTGTATCTGTATAAAATAATACAATAACTTTGCTATGTACTACACACCCACTATGCAATCAGCAGTATTTGAAACAGAAAAAAACCGCAAGGCCTTTATCTACACAGCCATAATTTGTGCGGTGATTTTATTGCTGGCATTCATTATTACATGGCCGAATACAAAAATTCCACCACCGCCTCCTCCGGTAGATATAATGGAAATTAATTTAGGTGCGGCATTCGGTCCATTGGCAGATGAGATAGGTGGCGGCTCAAGCCCTGCAGCATCTACAACAAATACAAAAAGCAATAATGATGAAGAAGATGCAGCACAACAAGATGCTGCAGAAGATAATATTGATGAAGGCGCTTCTGTAGCAAAAAACACCAGACCATCTACTTCAAAAGTTACTCCAACAAAACAAGTTACCAATCCAACTCCGAAAGCACCAACAGCTAAAGCCGTAATGGGAGCGAACAATAGTAAAACTCCGGGCACTCAAACAGATGGCTTTGGAGATGGAAGAGGTAAAGGCGATGGAATTGGTGATGGCCCCGGTCCGGGTAAAGGTGGTGGTAGTGGCGGCAGTAGTTTTAGTAAGATCAAAGGTGTTGGCCCGTTAAACCCTGGAGCATTAAGATTTGAAGATGATTTCAGCGAAAATGCAAAAGTATATATTGATGTTAAATACGATAGCGAAGGAAAATTCATCAGTGCTACTACCATTAGAGGAACTACTACAACAAACGCTACTATTCTAAGAATTGCAAAACAAAAAGTAAGCGTATTAAAATTCCCTCCTTCTCTTGATGGTGGAATTACCACATTTTTATTGAACTTTAAGGTCAATTAGGATATTATATTTGCATAGATGACCTATCAGCAAACCATCGATTATTTATATGCACAATTACCAATGTTCAGTCGCATTGGAAGTATTGCATACAAAGCCGATCTGCATAACACCATTGAATTGTGCAGTAGTTTAGATGATCCGCATACAAAATTCAAAAGCATTCATATTGCCGGCACCAACGGCAAAGGCAGTACCAGCCATATGTTGGCCGCTATCTTACAAAAGGCAGGCTATAAAACAGGCTTATACACTTCGCCACATTTAAAAGATTTCAGGGAGCGAATAAAGATCAATGGTGAAATGATCACTGAAGATTTTGTGATCGATTTTGTAGAGAAAACAAAAACTTTGTCGGATAAGATCAGTCCTTCTTTTTTCGAGCTAACTGTTGCGATGGCATTTGATTATTTCGCTGAAGAAAAAGTTGATATTGCCGTTATTGAAACAGGCCTTGGTGGCAGACTGGACTCTACAAATATCATCACTCCCATTCTATCCATCATCACCAATATCGGTTACGATCACATGAATATATTGGGAGATACTTTAGATAAAATTGCTTTTGAAAAAGCAGGCATTATTAAACCGAACATCCCGGTTATTATTGGAGAATATTTGCCTGAAACAAAACCAATCTTTATTAATAAGGCTGCAGAATGTAAGGCCGCTGTTTCTTTTGCTGAAGAACAGTTTTCGATTTACGATTTGGGATCTACGATTTACGATTTAAGTGTTACTGTTGAAAGTGCTGAAACTAAAAAAAGAGAATTATTGAAGTTAGATTTAAATGGTTTGTATCAAAGTAAAAATCTACGAACAGTTTTAAGTGCAGTAAACATTTTAAATGAACAAGGTTTTATCATTTCCGATGAACATAAAAAATATGCATTGGCCAATACAAAAAAACTAACAGGCTTGCACGGACGTTGGGATGTAATTAGTAGCGACCCCATTGTGGTATTAGATGTTGCACATAATGAAGATGGCATTAAGCAGGTGTTGGAACAGGTGAGACGACGAACCACGGACGACGGACAATCGACCATAGACCATGGACCATGGACAATGAACCATGAACAACCAAAACCACAACTACACTTTATCATCGGTATGGTAAAAGATAAAGAGGTCTCGAAAGTGTTGTCCTTACTGCCTTCAGAAGCCAGGTATTATTTCACCAACTCACATATCCCAAGAGCATTGCCGGCCAGCGAACTACAATTAAAAGCAAAAGAATTTGGGTTAATCGGTGAAACATTCGACAATGTGAATGATGCAATCGATGCAGCGAAAAGATCAGCGCAAAAAGATGATCTGATCATTGTTTGTGGTAGTGTTTTTTTAGTAGGGGAAGTAAATTATTGACTGTCTAATTTTTGAAAAGCATACATCAAACAACAAGTGTGCAATGCCTGAGCAAATTCATTTCTTGCAAGCATCGCTCTCACTTCTGCTAACGGCACTAACACAATATCAATTTCTTCATTGTGATCGAGACTTTGAGCTGCTACCTTTTTACCGCCTTGTGCAAGAAATAATTGCGTATAATTATCTAACACTCCCGGGTTAGCTGCAACCTTGCCAACATATTCAATAGATGAAAATGCATAACCGGTTTCTTCGAGCAATTCTCTTGCAATGGCTTTGGTTGGTTCCTCTCCTTCATCCATAAAGCCTCCGGGTAATTCTGTGATCGTTTCTTTTATTGGATGACGGTATTGTCTGTTCAATACAACATTTCCATCTTCTGTAATAGCCAATGCACATGCAGAAACCGGTAATTCTACAACATAATATTCTTCTACAATCTTGCCATCAGGCATTTCACATTTATCTACCCTTGCAGTAAAATATTTGTGACGAGAAATGTATTTTGTTGTGAGTGTTTTCCAGTTCATTGCTTTAGTTCTTAGTTTGTAGCTTCAGTCCATGGACTATGGACCATAGAAACTACCAGCCATTTCTTTCTCTTAATCGGGTAACATGAGCAGTATGATGTTTACTGTGCCATGCATACATACCCAATAAAAAATACAATGTCATTTGTTTACCATGTTCAGGATGAACAACAGTTCTGTTCCATTCTTCCGGTTTGATCGCTTTTAATATTTCCGACCAACGCAAATGCACTGCATGTAAAATAGTCAACGATATATTGATGGGTAAATTCTTTGTATCACTCATCTCAGCCCACAGATCCTGCTCATATGGTTTGATGGTAGGATTGTCTTCTGTTAATCCTAATTTAAACCGGATATAAGCGTTCATATGGCTATCTGCCACATGATGTATTAATTGCTTCACCGTCCAACCACCGGAACGATAAGGAGTATTCAATTGAGCTTCGTCTAAATTTTGCACAGCATTCTCCAATTCCTGCGGTAAGAATTTAATATCATTTATCCATTCCCGTAATTGGTTATCGGAAAATGGTTGTGGTTCATATTTGCCAATAGGAAAACTAAGATCTTCCATACTTATGGTTTTGCTTTAACTTTTGTTTTTGTTTTAGGTTTAACCGGCGCCGGCTTGGTAGTCTTTTGTATTTTTGGAGGTGCCGGTGGAGGTGGCGGTAAAACAAAAGGTTTTACACCTAGCAATTCCATTTCAAATACCAATGTTGCACCGGGAGGAATATCAGCACCTGCGCCTCTATCTCCATAACCCAATTCACTTGGAATAAAAACGGTCCATTTATCACCGATATGCATTTTTTGAACGATCTCCGTCCAACCCGGTATTACTTCATTTGCTTTAATAACCAAAGGTTGCCCTCTTACAATAGAGTTATCAAATTCTTTTCCATCGGTCAACATCCCAACATAATGTGCAACGATCGTGTCATATGCTCTAGGCATAACAGCAGTGGAATCTCCTTTTTTCATAACCTCATATTGCAACCCACTTGCTAGCGTGATCACGCCGGGTCTTTTTGCATTTGAATCAAGAAAAGCTTTACCTCGTGCTTTTTCGGCTGCCAGTTTTTTTGCAGAAAGATCCATCAATGTTTTTTGTATACAGTCATTTGCCTGCTGCTCGGTAATGGTCATTTTATTGGCAGCAAAAACATCCTGCATACCTTTTTTCAACGCATCAAAATTCAATGTTACTACTCCCTGATCTTTTAAATTGTTTCCGATATTCATCCCCAAACCATATGCAAACGTATCTGCTACATTCAATAAAGTATCGGTGTGGGGCAACTTCACTTCTGTTCCAGAAACAGTTTGAGCAACCGTTTTTCCCGAAGAAGTAAAGCTTATTGCAAATACTCCCGAGATCGCTACACATAATCCTAAAAAAAACTTATTCATGTTACTTTTCTTTTTATTTATAAAATTATTCTTCTCTTATTTCTTTTCCTGTAAGATGAATAAAAACATCTTCCAGATTAGCAGCTTTCACTTGTTTAGGTCTTTCAAAACCCGTAGCCACTAAGTCATCGATCAGTTTATCAGGCGAAGCCAATGCAATTATTTTCCCTTCATCCATAATAGCGATCCTGTCGCACAATTGCTCTGCCTCATCCATATAGTGTGTGGTGATGATTACTGTTGTTCCTTTAGCTCTTATATCTTTTATCAAATCCCACAAATTTCTTCTTGCCTGCGGATCAAGTCCGGTTGTTGGCTCATCCAGAAAAACGATCTTCGGTTTATTGATCAATGTTGTGGCAATGGAAAAACGTTGTTTTTGTCCGCCACTCAATTCCTTATATTTATTCTTCGCTTTGTCTTCTAAATTTACAAGCTTCAGCAACTCTAATGGTTTTACTTCCTGATTATACAATCCTGCAAAAAGCTCTATTAGTTCTATTAAATTCAAACCCGGATAAAATCCCGATGTTTGTAATTGCACACCGATGATCTTTTTAATGCTATCGGGTTCTTTATCTAAATCAAGTCCGTCAACTATAACCCGGCCACTTGTTTTATTTCGAAGTGTTTCAATGATCTCCAGCGTTGTAGATTTTCCGGCCCCATTCGGACCAAGCAAACCGAATATCTCTCCCTGATATACTTCAAAAGAAATGCCTTTCACAGCGTGAAAAGCACCATAGTCTTTTTTAAGATCAGTAACAGATATGATAGATTCTTGCATTTTTATTTCGTCAAATAACTATTTAATTCTTCCATCATCAACTTACTTCCAACATAAAATGGTGTACGTTGGTGTAAGCCTGTTGGTTGTATATCCAGTATTCTTTGAGTACCATCTGTTGCCACCCCTCCTGCTATTTCTACAATATAAGCAAAAGGATTACACTCATACATTAACCTTAACTTACCCCCTGGTTTATCTTTAATGGCAGGATACATGAATATTCCACCTTTGATCAAATTCCTGTGTACATCACTTACCATACTACCGATATATCTTTGCGTATATGGACCACCGTTACTTGCGTTCTTCGCCTGACAAGCATGAATATAATCCTGCACCCCGGGAGTATATTGAAAAAAGTGCCCGTGATTCACAGAGTATATTTTACCGGTAGGGGGACATTGAATATCCGGATGGCTCAGCGAAAACTCTCCGATCGACTGATCCAATGTAAAACCATTCACACCTCTCTTTGTTGCATACACCAAAATGGTTGATGAACCATAAATAACATATCCTGCAGCCACTTGCCTATTACCCGGCTGTAAAAAGTCTGCCGCAGTAACCGGTGTTCCTCTTTCAGTAACTCTTTTGAACACACTGAATATGGTTCCGATAGACACATTCACATCAATATTGGCACTACCGTCCAATGGATCGAACATGCATACATATTTACTGTTCATGCTTATTTCATCATCAAAGATCACAAAGTCATCCATCTCCTCACTTCCTATACCTGCACAATTGATACCATGCCTCAATACCCCCATGAATTGATTATTGGCAAATATGTCGAGTTTCTTTACTTCCTCTCCCTGCACATTGGTTGTACCGGCATCTCCGAGTATATCCACCAAACCTGCCTTGTTTACTTCTACATTTACTCTTTTTGCAGCCAAACCAATATCCCTCAAAAGGCCTGATAATTCACCGGTTGCGCCGGGTATGCTACGCATTTGCTGGATAGTAAACTCATCCAGCGTGAGTACTCGTCTGTTAATTGCCATTATCGTTTTTTTCTTAGGTGTTTATTGAGCAATATTCACGATTTTTGCACCGCAAATTTTGCAGGACGAAATTAAATGAATTAACTCAATCAATCACAATTTACAATGAAGGTTTTTAAATTCGGGGGAGCAAGTATAAATAGTATAGAAAGAATACAGAATATTGCCAAAATTGTCAGATCATATAGTAATGAGAAGATATTTATCATCATCTCAGCAATGGGTAAAACCACTAATGCGCTTGAAAAAGTTGTTGAAGCATTTTTTGCAGGCAAAAAAGATGAAGCACTTGCTTTATTTACCCAATTAAAAGAAGAACATTTAACTGTTGCCTCCAACCTTCAACTTCCCACCTCCAACCTCCAACTAAACGACTTATTCACCGAAGTAGAATGGCTCCTGCACGACAAACCTGTAAGAGAATATGATTACTATTATGATCAGATCGTTTGTTTGGGTGAATTACTGAGCACTGCTATTGTAAGCGATTATTTTAATACAGTTGATATCAATAATAGTTGGGTAGATGTAAGAGATATCGTAAGAACCGATGATAATTTCAGAGATGCTACTATTGATTGGGCCTTTACAACGCAACAGGTTGAACGAAATATTGTTCCGCTTTTTGAAAAAAACAATATCATCATTACACAAGGTTTTATCGGCGCAACAGATGAAAATGAAAGTACTACACTCGGAAGAGAAGGCAGTGATTATAGTGCTGCCGTTTTTGCCAATATACTGAATGCAGAAAGTCAAACGATCTGGAAAGATGTTGAAGGTGTAATGAATGCTGATCCGAAAAAATTTCCGGATGCACAATTCATTGACGTATTGAGTTACAGAGAAGTAATTGAAATGGCTTTTTATGGCGCTACGGTCATTCACCCAAAAACAATAAAACCCTTACAGAACAAGGATATACCATTACATGTTAGATGTTTTCTAAAGCCTGAGTTGAAGGGAACGATCATCAGTAACGATCCGGTACATAACCTGCCTCCTATCATTGTTGTAAAAGAAGATCAGGTAGTAATGCAGTTGAATTCAAAAGACTTTTCTTTTGTTGAAGATCATCTGGTGAGTCAATTGCATGATCTGTTTGTTGAGATAAAGATCCGTCCGAATATATCGCAAAACGGTGCCATCAGTTTATTATGTTGTTTAGACAATAGATCTGATAAAATAGAAAAGCTTGCATTGAAAGCAAGTGAATTATTTGATGTACAAATAGAGAAGGGACTAACGTTATTGACTATACGTCATTACAACAATGAAACGGTGAACAAACTAACCGGTAACAGAAAAATTGTATTGGAACAAAAAACAGAAGAGATCATTCAGTTGATACTGAAATAAAATTACTCAACGATGTACTTGCCTTGCTTGTTGACCATTACAACAGGCAGTGCTCTTTTAGCTTCGAAATGATCGAATGCCACTTTAAGCGAATTTGAAAAATCTTCTAAAGCGTGGTTGGTTTTTGTGAATTGAGTTAAATAATCCATTGATTTTTTAAGATCATATCTAACCGGGAAAATATGTACCGGAATAAAATCCTGCCCGGCTTCTTTTGCCTGATTGGCCAGAATATATAACTCTTCAATTGGTTCATCACTGATTGCCAGACAACCTACTGAAACACAACTGCCGTGTATGTAAATATTACTGCCCGGGTGTGCATCATCAGCCAAAATTCTGTCTGATGCATTCGGATAATTTAATCCAAGAGATAAATGGTAATTACTGTTAGGATTAAAATCATTGATATAATAGAATCCTTCGGGTATCTGATAATCACCTTCCATGCGTTTAGGCCCCATGGTACCGCTCTGCATACAAACCCTGTACGTTTTAAACAACTTGTATGATCCGCTGTCGGAACTTTTCACCCAAACTTCTAATTGCCTATCATATTTAAAAGAACGTATGTACATTTCTTTTACCGGCCAGCTGAGCTTTTTAGCTTCAAATTGTTTTTTGAGAGAATCTTCTTTTCGGTTATATATCTCGGCAAGTTTGTAGGAAGAGGTCTTGTAATCAGTGAATGCGGTTTGGCCAAACGCAGAATTGCCCGCAGTAATTGCAAGCAAAGCCAGTAAACAAGCGCCGACAAACAGGTTCTTCATTGATATTTTATCCTCCTTAGTTGTTACTATGGGATGTAAAAATATATTATTTATCGGTTTCATTTTGTTAATTATTGCGTTTTTTACGGCATCGTTTGCGTAAAGCTGCTTAGTAAATTCACGATTATTTATATACAACGTAAAAACTTTAAACTTCGTATATAGGATTTATATTTGCCTCATGAAAAAAGTTGGCATTTTAGGTGGCGGTCAATTAGGCAGAATGTTGTTACAAGCCGCTGTAAACTACCCCGTTGAGACTTTTTTAATGGAAAATGACGCTGATTGCCCGTCTGCACATCTTTGCCACCAGTTTACAATAGGCAATATTTCTAATTTCGACGATGTATATAATTTCGGGAAAGGCCTGGATGCCATAACCATTGAAATTGAGAGTGTTAACGAAGAAGCCTTGGAAAAACTTGAATCTGAAGGCATAAAAGTTTACCCAAAACCATCGGCATTAAGAACCATTAAAGACAAAGTTGTACAAAAGCAATTTTATAAGACAAATGAGATCCCTACTTCGGATTTTTTAATCACCAATAACTTACAGGAACTCAACAGCCATACCGATTTTTTACCTGCAGTACATAAAGTTGGCAAAGGTGGGTATGATGGAAAAGGCGTGCAGATCATCAGAACAAAAGATGATGTTGCAAAAGGCTTTGATGCACCCAGTGTATTGGAAAAGATGGTAGCGATTAAACAAGAGATCGCTGTGATCGTTGCGGTGAACGATAAAGGAGAAACTGCTATCTACCCTCCGGTAGATATGGTCTTTGATCCGGTGTTGAATTTATTAGACTATCAGATAAGTCCCGCCGACCTACCTGAAAAAACATTTTGGAAAGTAGAAGCCATTGCGTTGAAAGTGGTAAAAGAATTAAAAAGCCCGGGCATTTTTGCAGTAGAATTATTTGTAGATAAAAATGATGAAGTATTTGTAAATGAAACCGCTCCCCGTGTTCACAACAGCGGACATCATTCTATAGAAGCTAATTACTCCTCACAATTTGATATGCTTTGGAGAATATTGTTAGACTATCCGCTTGGCAATACCGATCATATTCTACCTGCAGCCATTGTAAATATTATTGGAGAAGAAGGCTATAGTGGAACTGTACATTACAAAGGATTAGAAGAAGTGTTGCAGATTGAAAATGTATTTGTTCATCTTTATGGTAAAAAAGAAACTAAGCCGGGAAGAAAGATGGGGCATGTAACCATATTGAGTGCAGAAAAACAAGAATTGATCCATCAGGCTAACAGGATTAAGAGTACGTTGAAAGTGATTAGTTGATAGTCCATGGTCCATTGACTATCAACTATGGACCAGTAATAATTTAAACTTTATCAAAATAATTTATCTTTATAAAAACACAAACCATGGCAGCAGTATTAGTTGGAATCATAATGGGCAGCGAAAGCGATCTTGATATAATGAAAGGTGCAGCAGAAATGCTCAGACAATTTGAAGTTGAACCTGAATTAACGATCGTATCTGCACATCGTACACCTGAACGTTTAAAAGAATATGCTTCCAAAGCAAAAGAACGTGGTTTGAAAGTGATCATTGCCGGAGCTGGCGGCGCTGCACATTTACCGGGCATGGTAGCTGCACAAACTATTTTACCTGTTATTGGTGTACCGGTAAAATCCTCTAACTCTATTGACGGATGGGATTCGGTTTTATCTATTTTACAAATGCCTTATGGTGTGCCAGTTGCTACTGTTGCATTGAATGGTGCAAAGAATGCAGGTATCTTAGCTGCACAAATTCTTGCCTTGCATGATCCTTCGATTGCCGGAAAATTAGAAGCTTATAAAGAATACCAGGATGATATTGTTATGGAAAGTGTGAAGAATGTTAGACAACTTGGTTTCACGAATGAGTTTGATGTGTAGATTAATTTTCTGTAAGAACTATAAATTCCTGCACTAACCCCAAAGAATTATCATAGATCATTTTAATAAAATCTTTTCCATACTTAGCATAGTAAGGTAAAAAGTTATCAATTCTTTCCTGCAAACTGTGATTAGGAAACAACTGTGATTTTATTTTATGCAATTGTCTTTGCTGTGCTTCAAATTTTTTCTTTTCTGCTCTTAATAATTTTTTCTCTAATTCGGTAATACGTTTTAACGCTGCAGTTTTCAATGCTTCGGTATGCGATGAAAGTGTTACGTCAACAGCATTTACAATTGCATTCACTTTATTGTACAATGCATCGATCTCTGCTTTTTCTTTTTCTAAACTTAACTGAGCGTCGGAATCTCTTTTGACCAATGCATTTAGCAATTCCATTTCCGGCTTAAATAGATCGGCTGCACTAAACTGTAATTTATCTTGAAGTGCTTGTACTTCTTTTGAAATAAAAGCAAATGAATTACGAACGATCAAAATTGGATATGGTACGTTTACCGCTTCAAAAACTTTTTTTAATTCCAGCCAGTATGCAATTTCTCCTCCACCGCCAATAAATGCAATGTTTGGTAGAATGAATTCCTGGAACACCGGTCTTAAAATTACGTTCGGACTAAAACGTTCGGAATGATCTTTCAATTCATTAAGTATTCCTGCCTCATCAAATTTCTTACTATCGTTAACAACAGACCATTCACCATTCGCTACTTCTATTCTTTCTCTGCTGGTATCATTCAAATAAAATAGATTCAGGTCTCTGCCTGCAGCCTGTACTTTATACTCTGAAGGGAACGCAGCAACTGTTTTCGCTACTTCTTTCTGAGAAAATTGCTCAAGCAATTCTTTCTTAAGAACAGGAGCATAAGCATGTTTCAATACAGCATTATCGGGCAATAAGATCAACAAGCCGTAATCAGCAAATAATTCATTCACTAAACAAAATGTTGATTGTTCAATGGTTGAACCCTCTTTATAACAGTTCTTTATTTTATCGATGATCTCGTTGCCGAAAGGATAGACCAATAGTTCTCCTGTAATTTCATCCAGCATTTTCATCAAAGCCTTATCCACCTTCATTCTTCCAACAGCACCCGTCTGCTTGGTTTCCCAAACATGTTTTTCTCCATTGATAAAAATGTGATTCAATTCATCCAGATCAGCATCTTCGCTTCCCATATAATACACCGGAATAAAATTATATTCGGGCAACTCTGTTTTTAATTGCTCAGATAATTTTATTGCATGCAATATCTTATAGATAAAATACAACGGGCCGGTAAATATATTGGGCTGATGTGCTGTTGTAACAGTGAAGGTATCATCACTATTTAGTTGAGTAAGATTTGATTGTTGTTTACTCGAAATCGTAATGCCTTTGTATTGCTCTGTAAGAACTGTTGTAAGCAATTTTCTATCGGTAGAATATTTTTTTCTTTCGGCAATGGCAGCTTTAACACCGTTAATCGATACAGGATGATCGTAAAAAGGTTTTAGTTTCTCATCAGCAGCAATATAGTCTGCTACCATTTTTGAGAAGTAACCCGTTTGAGCGTAAGAAATATGTGAAGCTGTTGTATTCATTTAAACCGTGAATATTTGATGTACGATGTACGATGTACGATTTCCTTCAACATGTTAGGACTTATTTAAAAGAAAGCTCTAAAAATTTAAACAAAATCGTAAATCGTACATCACACATCGTAAATAACTAAACTACATCTCCTTCCAAATCATAATCATATGCCTTAGTGATCTTAACATTTACAAAATCACCAATGGTTAATTTTTTCTTGCTTTGAACGATCACTTCATTATCTACTTCCACGCTATCAAATTCGGTACGGCCAAGATATCTGCCGGCTTCTTTTTTATCGATCAGCACTTTAAAGGTTTTACCAACTTTTTCCTGATTTTTTTCGAGAGAAATTTCCTGTTGTACTTCCATGATCTCCTGTGCTCTTTCTTCTTTTTCTTCTGCAGAGATATTATCAATCAAACCATGTGCAGTTGTTCCTTCTTCATGACTATAAGTAAATATACCTACCCTATCGAAACGCATTTTTTGTAAGAAGGTTTTTAGTTCTTCTACATCATCTCTTGTCTCTCCGGGAAAGCCGGCAATTAGAGTAGTACGCAAACAAATGTCGGGTATCTTATTTCTTATTTCACCGATCAGGTCTTCCATTTCTTCTCTGGTGATATTTCTTTTCATCGCTTTCAACATATTGTTGGCAGCATGTTGTAAAGGCATATCAAGATAATTACAAATGTTCGGACGTTCTTTTACTGCATCAATAATTTCTATTGGAAATTTTGAAGGATAGGCGTAATGCATTCTGATCCATTCCAATCCTTCTACATCTGCCAGTGCATGCAATAATTTAGGAAGCTCTCTTTTTTTGTAAATATCTAATCCGTAATAAGTAAGTTCTTGTGCAATCAGCATCACTTCTTTTACGCCACGTTGTACCAAACGTTTTGCCTCATCTACCAATGATTCTATCGGTCTGCTTACATGCTGACCTCTCATCAATGGTATAGCACAAAATGAACAGGTACGATTACAGCCTTCGCTTATTTTCATGTAAGCATAATGCTGCGGTGTATATAACAAACGTTCGCCGATAAGGTCTGCTTTATAATCTGCGTTGAAGGTCTTCAACATGCCTTGCAATTCCATCGTACCAAAAAAAGCGTCTACTTCAGGAATCTCGTCTTCCAAATTATTTTTATACCGTTCACTCAGGCAACCTGTAACATAAACTTTATCGAGTTTGCCTTTACGCTTCAATTCAACCTGATCTAAAATAGTATTGATGCTTTCTTCTTTTGCTTTTTCAATAAAACCGCAGGTATTTACAATAACGATATTGTGATCTTTTTTTGTACTCTCATGTACGGTCTCAATTTCATTAGCGATCAACTGACCGCTCAGCACTTCACTATCCACCATATTCTTACTACAGCCGAGTGTAATGATATTTACCTTATCCTTATGTAATGATCTTGTACGCATAATTTGGTGAGTGCAAAGGTAGTTAAAACTGGGGTTTAAGAATTTACGATTTTTGATTTGGGATTTACGATTTTGTTCAAATTGTTAGAGTAATCCTATTAAGACAGTTGTAATATTTAAAAGAAATCGTAAATAATAAATCATTTAAACTTAAAATAAACAAACAGCCTTCCAAAATTCTTGCTGTCGTTTTCTATTCTATGATATAATGGTTTGATATGCGGCATTTGTAAAAAACGTTGCACCTTCTTTTTCAGCTGTCCGGTTCCTTTACCAGGAATGATCTCTACTTCAGTGATACGCTTTTCAATAGCAATTTCAAAAGCCTGTAACAATGCATTATCAATAGCTTTGCTGTTATTGTAAATGGGATGCAGATCAACTTTTATTTTAGCCATTTCTACAAAGTTTAAGAGGTTGAAAATGTTCAAAAAGTTTTACAAGTTTAATGAACGTTAAACGTATTAAACGATTTAAATCTTTTAAACGAGTTTAATACCGTCATTCTCAAAAACAATCTTCCGTTGCTTATATAAATTCCCCGTTGTCATTTTAAATGTTTTTTTGCTCATTGCAAAAAAATCATAGATATCATCGGGATTGCTTTTGTCGTTGTATGGAAGAAAACCATTATTCTCTTTCAAAAGTCTGATCACTTTTTCAGTTTCATCCTCTACTCTTTTGTAGCCCGGCTTACCTGCTGCAAGATCAATTTTATTGCCATCGGGATATATCTTTTTTACATACCCCTGAAATTTATCGCCTACTTGAATATTTCTGTAAATTTCATTAAAATGCAAAACGCCTGTATATTGATTGTTGATGATGCACACATAACCAATATCGGAACGACGTTGAACCGTAAGGTCAACAACATCCAATTCTTTTAATTGTACAAGATCATTATTTAGAGCATCAGCTAATCTTTCTGTTGCTGCAATACGTCCTGTCTGTTCATCTATATATATCTTAACCAGATAATCGCCATTCACCCGCATTCCTGTTATTTGTTTTGCAGCAGGAACAAAAATATCTTTCATCAAACCAAGGTCTAAAAACGCTCCCTGTGGTGTTGCATTCACACACCTTAATTTTACGATATCTCCTACTACAGCTTTTGGTTGTTGAGTTGTTGCAATCAATCTTTCTTCACCATCATGATATAAGAACACTTTTATCTCATCGCCAACTTCCAAGCCTTCGGGTACAAAACGTTTGGGCAATAAAATACCTTGAGCGCCATCATCGAGATACACACCGAAATCTACGGCACGTATTACTTTTAGTGTATTGTATTGACCGACTTTTATCATAATTGTTTTATGTTGTTAAACTAAAGAGCCCCTCAACGAAAAGATGCTTATCAAAAACCAAGAGATCTTCTGCCTTTTCACCAACGCCGATGAACTTTACAGGAATCTTGAATTGATTGGCTATTGCCAATACCACACCGCCTTTTGCTGTACCATCTAATTTAGTGATTGTTAGAGCAGTAACATCCGTTGCGGCAGTAAAATGTTTTGCCTGCTCTAATGCGTTTTGACCTGTACTTCCATCCAATACCAACATTACCTCGTGTGGTGCATCAGGAATTACTTTTTGAATTACTCTTTTTATTTTAGTTAACTCATCCATTAAATGAGCTTTGTTATGCAATCTACCTGCTGTATCTATTAAAATAACATCTACATTTTTTGCAACACCACTTATCACCGTATCATAAGCTACCGAAGCAGGATCACTACCCATTTCTTTTTTAACTATAGGCACATTAGTTCGTTCACTCCATATCGTTAGTTGATCAACTGCTGCAGCTCTGAAGGTATCGGCGGCACCGAGTAAAACAGATTTCCCTGCTTTAGAAAAGTTATGTGCCAACTTGCCAATAGTTGTTGTTTTACCAACACCATTCACACCAACTACTAAAATGATATGCGGTTTATTGCCCGTAGGTAACTCATAATTTTCATATGATGTATCCTGCGGAGCTGCTACCAGTATTTTTTCTATCTCTTCCTTTAATATTGTATTAAGTTCTGAGGTTCCCAAGTATTTATCTTTGGCAACACGTTGTTCAATGTGCTCAATGATCTTAACGGTTGTTTCAATACCTACATCAGCGCCAACCAATGCTTCTTCAACATTATCCAACACCTCTGCGTCAACAGTGCTTTTTCCGGCAATGGCCTTTGTTATCTTGCTAAAAAAACCTTCTCTTGTTTTTTGCAATCCCTGCTCAAGACTTTCCTGCTGCTGCTTTTTTCCGAAAAGTTTATCGAAGAGTCCCATGTTTTAGTTCTTGGTTTATAGTTCTTAGTTGTAGATCGAAGTATTATTAAAACAAAGAAAGCTGTTCCGATATTTCAGAACAGCTTTAATATAGTAAGTACTTAGCAAATTAACTTGCTAAAAATTCTTTCACTTTATCTTTGTGAACGATGTTTTCTTTAAAAGTATATGCACCGGTTTTAGGACTGCGTTCTGCACGGATCACTTTTGTCCAGTTCTTTGCTTCTGCTGCCGCTTTAATATCTTTAACCTTAGCGTTCTTTGATGCTGCTTTTGCCATTTTCTTTTAATTTGAAGATTTGATGATTTGGAGATTTGATGATTGCACCATCCAATCAGCAATTCAATTATTTAATTTCTTTGTGTACAGTTACTTTCTTAAGAATAGGGTTGTATTTTTTCAACTCTAGTCTTTCAGGAGTATTTTTTTTGTTCTTTTTAGTGATGTAACGACTAGTACCTGCCTGGCCGCTAGCTTTGTGCTCTGTGCACTCTAAAATCACCTGAACTCTGTTGCCTTTCTTTGCCATTTTATCTTAATTGTAAGATTATTAAATTTTTTCGCCGGCAGCTCTCAATTGTTTTACAACAGAAAGTAAACCGTTTTTATTGATAGTGCGGATAGCTTCTGACGAAACTTTCAACGTTACCCATTTGTCTTCTTCAGCCAAGAAATATCTTTTCGTCTGCAAATTTGGTAAAAATCTACGTTTTGTCTTGATATTTGAATGCGATACTTTGTTACCTGTAATTGGCTTCTTACCTGTAACCTGACATACTCTAGCCATTGTACTAATTTTTTGGACGGCAAAGGTAGGGAAAATATTTAAGAATTTTTAATTAAGAATTAAGAATTTTCGACTTTTGGGGAAAATTATTCTTACTTAAGCCTTTTTTTTGCGATGAGAGCTGATAACCAAGGCTGTTTGTAAAGCTACGGCAATAATTATTAGTGCAACGCCTAAGTAAAATTGAGTGTGTAAAGCTTTGTTTTCCTTGAAGAAAATAAAACCCAAAATAATACCATAAACAGGTTCTAAATTGTAAGCCAGATTAGAGGTAAAAGGTGATATTTTTTTCAATGCATTTAGCTGTAAATCAAAGCATAATACGGTACATAACAAGGCCAATACGATCAACCACCACCAATCAGCTAGCGTTGGTAAAAAATAGGTTGCAGGAAAAAAATATAGGTATACCGGAATTAAAATACTCAATACAATCAACCCTCCGATCATTTCGTAAAGGGTAAGAATGGAGGGTGTAAACCGATTGATCAGTTTTTTATTGAAAATGGGGAAAAGTGAGCTGCCTAAAGCGGCAAAAATTCCAAAAATGATCCCCAATTTATACTGAGGATGAAAATCGAATATAATATAGATACCTATAATTGCTAAAAGCCCTAAGATGATCTCCACTGGTTTGATCCTTCTTTTAAAAATAATAGGCTCTAAAAAAGCTGTGAAAAAACCCGAAGCAGCCAAACAAACAACAGCCACCGAAACATTGGCATATTTTACACTACCGTAAAATGTTACCCAATGGAATGCAATGATACCTCCAACTCCGAAAACTTGCAACATATCCTGCATAGAAAGTCTTACCAATTGTTTTCGTATAAATAAGATTACAACCAGCGCAAGCACCGTAAGCAATAATCTGTACCATACTAAAAGCCCTTCGTTCAATCCAATTAACTTTCCGAGTATTGCCGTAAACCCAGCTAAGAAAACCGCAATGTGTAATTGTGTGAAGGCTTTTTTCATTGGGGCAAAGATAGTAAGCAGTTAGAAGTTGAGTGTTGGGAGAATAATAACTTATATAATCTTTGATAATTTCTCGAATTGAAAGCTAACATCCAATTTCCAACCTCAAACAAACTCCTTCCAAAAAAAAACATAAATAACCACAAACTATGAACCGCAAACTATAAACTAATTATATTTGCCTCCTCATAATCAACTTCTATATGAATTATAAACGTATTAACAACATTACCGGATGGATCGTGTGTTTCATTGCATGTGCAGTATATCTTATGACAATGGAGGCTACCGGTAGTCTTTGGGATTGTGGCGAATTTGCCAGCAGTGCTTATAAATTGCAAACGCCGCATCCACCGGGGGCACCTCTTTTTGTTTTGATTGCCCGTTTATTTATGATACCGTTCTCTCACAATGCAGCATTAGGTGCTAACACAATGAGTGCTTTAGCAAGTGGCTTCACTATTTTATTTTTATTCTGGAGCATTACCCACTTTGCAAAAAAGATCGTTCAAAAAAGCGGAGAAGAATTAACCGGAGAAAAAACTTTCGGCATCATGGCTGCCGGTGTTGTTGGTGCGTTAGCATATACATTCAGCGATTCGTTCTGGTACAGTGCAGTTGAAAGTGAGGTATATGCATTGTCATCTTTCTTTACTGCTATTGTATTCTGGGCTATTCTTAAATGGGAGAACGCTGTTACAGAAGAACAAAAAGCCGGTATTAATGGTCACTTTACAAGTGCCGACAGATGGCTTATTCTGATATTTTATTTTATGGGATTATCAATTGGTGTGCATTTATTGAACTTGTTGACGATTCCTGCAATTGTAATGATCTATTATTTCAAACGTTATAAAGTAACCAACTGGGGAACCTTTTGGGCTTTTGTAATTGGATGTGTGATCACCGGTGTGGTTCAAAAAGCCGTTATTCAATGGACTATTAAAGGTGCCGGTAACTTTGATGTACTGTTTGTAAATGATTTTGGTCTGCCTTTTTTCAGCGGCTTTGCTTTTTTCTTTGTTTTATTGGCTGTACTTATCTTTTGGGGAATACGTGTTGCTAAAAAGAAAAACTGGAATTTCTTACGTCTTGGTCTTTGGATATTCACCTTCATGCTATTAGGATACTCTACTTATTTTACAACACTAATTCGTAGCAATGCAGATACTTCAATTGATATGTTCAATGTAGATAATCCGGTGAGCTTAGTTGGCTATTTAGCTCGTGAACAATATGGCGAAACGCCTGTTTTATTCGGACAGGATTTTACTGCTGAGCCTATTGATTCGGAAACAGAAGAAACCTACATAAAAGGAAAAGATAAATACGAAAAAAATGGCAGGAAGATCAATTATGTTTATGCTGATGAAGACCAACATTTCTTCCCTCGTATGTGGGATGCAAGCAATGATCAAGGCCGCCATGCTGACTTCTACGCAAGTTTTGCAGAAATAACAAAAAATGATAAAGGCGAATGGGACAGAAAACCTACCATGGGAGACAATATCAACTTCTTCATGCAATACCAAGTTGGTTGGATGTATATGCGTTACTTCATGTGGAACTTTGCAGGTAAACAAAATGATATACAAGGAACCAACCCGGGTAATCGTCGTGATGGTAACTGGAAATTTGTAGATCAAAAAGCTTTACCCGACACCTTAAAACATAATAAAGCAAACAATACACTTTTTGCCCTACCGCTTATTCTTGGCATATTGGGCCTTGTATTTCAATTTTCAAAAGATAGAAGAGATGCATTGGTAACAGGTTTGTTATTTTTCTTTACCGGCTTTGCCATTGTAGTTTATTTGAACATGCCGGGCAATCAACCTCGTGAAAGAGATTATGCGTTTGTAGGATCGTTCTATGCGTTTGCTATATGGATCGGCTTGGGTGTTTTATTTGTAAAAGACCAGCTTTCAAAACTGATCAGCAAACCATTGGCAGGATATGCCGCTGCTGCTGTTTGTACTTTAGCTGTTCCATTGTTGATGGCTTCTCAGGAATGGGACGATCATGACCGCAGCAATAAAACTTTAGCAAGAGATCTGGCTATTAACTATTTAGAAAGTTGTGATAAAAATGCCATCGTAATCTCGTATGGCGATAATGATACTTATCCACTTTGGTATGCACAAGAAGTAGAAGGTATTAGAAGAGATGTGAGAGTGATCAATTCAAGTTTACTTGGAACAGATTGGTACATTAATCAATTAAGATATAAAGTAAATGACAGCGACCCTATCGATGTTATATGGACCAAAGAACAGATTGAAGGTCCAAAGAGAGATGCGATCATCAGCTATCCGATTGCAGGCGTAGATCCAAATCAGTATATGGATCTTTATACGATGATGAAAGACTATGCAGGTAGCGAAGATCCGTTAAGGCAAGTTCCGGCTAGAGGTGGTGGAATGTTGAGTGTTTATCCTACTAAAAAAGTGATCATACCGGTAGATGTTGATCTTGTAAGAAGAAACGGAACAGTAAATGCAGATGATAGTGTACTGACCGAAATTCGTTTTGAAATTCCTAAAGAAAAAGATCAATTGAATAAGGGTGAAACAGCGATCCTAAATATCATTGCTGCCAATAAATGGAAACGCCCTATTTACTTTACAAGTAACGGAGCAGGCTTAGGATTTGACAATTATTTACGTAGCGATGGGTTGACAAGCCGTTTAGTACCGGTTGTTAACACCGGCGTAAACAGAGATTGGGTGTACGATAAAATGATGAACAAATTTGTTTTTGGTAATTGTAATAAACCCGGTGTTTATTATGATGAAGAAAACCGTCGTCACTTAAATTCAATCCGTTTGGCATTTGCTGAAGCTGCGTCTAATTTAGCAGATAACGGCAGAAAAGAAGAAGCTAAAAAATTATTGCACAGATGTGATTCAAACATGTTGCAGGAAAACTTCCCTTATGGAATGGTTTCCCGTAATCAACTGCATGATTATTTTTCTATTCAATTCATGGAAGCAGCTTATAAAGCAGGAGATTTCACATTAGCAAATAAGGTTTTTGAAAGCTTGAAAAAAGATCTTCAACAACAAATAACTTATTACAGCAACCTTAGTGATGGTGCACAGGAAGCATTAGCTGATGATGCAAAACAAGCCGATCGATTCCTTAAGGGTATAGAACAAATGAAACAGCAATATACCAACCCTCAACCACCTGTAGAACAGGCAACACCTGGTAAATCAACCGGCACAGGCACAGCTCCTGCAAAAGTAGCAGATACACCAAAAAAGAAAAGCTAATAAAACAACTTCATAAATAAAAAAACCTTCCGAAATACGGAAGGTTTTTTTATTTAACAACCGAACCAATCGATGAGCTTAAATGTTTCGTAAATTGTGGGGAGGCAAAGAATATCGAAAAGTGAAAAACTATGAAAGGATATAACTTCTCAAAATATGATCCCAACCAAGATGGCAAAAGCAGTTTTGAAAAATTGCTCGACATCTTCATGCAATTACTCACCTATACAAATGGCGATGTAAGTGAAGCAATGCAGTGGATGAATGAATTGGATAAAGAATATAATCTTACCAATGATGATTATGGCATGGGAGACTTTTTTGAAGATCTGAAAGACAAAGGATACATTGATGAAAATAAACAAAACGGAGAGATAAAAATTACTCCAAAAACAGAACAAGGTATCCGTAAAAAAAGTCTGGAAGAAATTTTCGGTAAACTAAAGAAAACAAAACAAGGCAACCACAATACATTCAAACCTGGCGGCGGTGATGAGATCAATCCCGAAACAAGACCCTTCCAATTTGGAGATACACTCGAACAAATTGATTTCACCGCTTCCATTCGTAATGCACAAATCAATCATGGTGCAGAAAGTTTTCGTTTGCAGGAAGATGATCTTGAAATCAGAGAATCGGATTTTAAATCGCAGACATCAACAGTATTGATGATCGATATTTCTCACTCAATGATCTTATATGGCGAAGATAGAATTACCCCTGCAAAAAAAGTAGCCATGGCATTGAGTGAACTAATACAAACCAAATATCCAAAAGACACACTGGATATAGTTGTATTTGGTAATGATGCATGGACCATTGAAGTAAAGGACCTACCCTATTTACAAGTTGGTCCGTACCATACCAATACAGTAGCAGGATTGGAATTAGCTATGGATATTTTACGCAGAAGAAGAAACCCTAACAAACAGATCTTTATGATCACCGATGGTAAGCCTACCTGCTTAAAAGTTGGTGGAAAATATTATAAAAACAGTTTTGGTGTAGATAGAAAAATATTGAACCGCTGCATGAGTTTGGCTACACAATGTAAAAAATTAAAAATACCGATCACAACTTTTATGATCGCTTCAGATCCTTACTTGCAAAGGTTTGTACAGGAATTTACAGAAACGAATAATGGCAAGGCCTTCTTTGCTTCGCTTGATAAATTAGGAGCGTTTATATTTAAAGATTTTGAAAGCGGAAAAAGAAAAACAGTATATTAAAAAATAAAAAAGATGAGCAGACCAACAATTAAAACATTTGGCGAATTAAAGAAGAGCGGCTACGTTTCTAAAAGCATCAAAGATGAAATACGTGAAAATCTAATTGTAAAAATTAAAGCTAAGGAAAATCCGTTTCCCGGTATATTGGGCTACGAAGATTCTGTAATTCCCGATACAGAGAGAGCCTTGTTATCCCGGCACAATATTTTGTTCTTAGGCTTACGAGGTCAGGCCAAAACAAGAATGGCCAGACAAATGATCGAATTATTAGACGAATACATACCAATTGTTGCCGGTAGTGAGATCAATGACGACCCTATGCAGCCAACATCTAAATACGCAATCGATTTGATAGACCTGCAAGGAGACGAAACACCGATTGAATGGCTTCACAGGAGCCAACGATATGGAGAGAAATTAGCTACACCTGATGTAAGTGTGGCAGACCTTATCGGCGATATTGACCCCATTAAAGCAGCTAATTTAAAATTAAGTTTTGCAGATGAAAGAGTGCTGCATTACGGTATCATCCCAAGAAGCAATCGAAGCATATTTGTGATCAATGAATTGCCTGATCTTCAGGCAAGGATACAAGTTTCCTTATTCAATATTCTGGAAGAAGGCGATTTGCAGATACGTGGTTTCAAACTTCGTTTACCATTAGACGTTATGTTTGTATTTACTGCAAACCCGGAAGATTATACCAACCGTGGGAGCATTGTTACGCCACTGAAAGACAGAATTGAAAGTCAGATATTAACACATTATCCTAAATCGATTGAAACATCATTAAGCATTACTGAACAAGAGGCCAACATTAATGAAGCTCAATCCCAAAAAATAAAAATAAGCGACTTAGTAAAACGTTTGATTGAGCAGGTTGCTTTTGAAGCCAGAGGCAGCGAATTGGTTGACAAGAAAAGTGGCGTAAGTGCAAGATTGACGATTGCTGCATACGAAAATGCAGTGAGTGCTGCAGAACGCAGAGCATTTATGAACAATGAAAAAGAAACGCAAGTGTGGATCAGCGACCTGATCGGTATCATTCCTTCTATCACAGGAAAAATAGAATTAGTGTATGAAGGAGAACAGGAAGGTCCTTATCAGGTTGCATTTAATTTATTAGAAAGAGCCATTCGCACTCAATTCGGCGAGTATTTCCCTAACCCTGATGCACTAAAAAAGAAAAACAGAAAAGAGAAAACAGAAACAGAAAATCCTTACCGATCGATCACCCGGTGGTTTGACGGCGGCAACCATCTGAATACGCTTTTTGACACCAAAGACGCAGACAAAATTCAATTGCTTTATAAGGTAGATGGGTTACATTCTCTGGTAAAAAAATATTTTAAAGGTGCGAATGAAAAAGAAACTGCCTTATTAATGGAATTTGTTTTACATGGACTTGCAGCACACTCATTGATCAGTAAAAAAGTGTTGGATGGAAGAATAGAATTCAAAGATCTGATGGGCAGTATGTTCAATTTAGGTTCACAAGAATTTAGCGAAGATGATTTTAATGAAAGTGATTTCAACTAATAAAAAAGCCGCAGTTATTTACTGCGGCTTTTTACTAATGTATGATCTGATTAGAATTTATACCCGAAAGAAACACCTCCATATATCGGCCAGAAAAATCCTTTACCAAATAACGGATTAAGTGTTGCTCTGAAAAAGAAACCACCATCCTGCGGCTGCATACGATAACCAAAGTTCAGGTGCCCGAAACTTGTTGAAAATTTATCGGTACTGCTACCTGATCCATTATCATAAGTATCTTTTGTACTCACAACTGTCATACCACCGCCAATTTCAAAATAACGTTTACCTTCACTATCATTACCGCCAAACATATAATTTATACCGATCGGGATAAAAATAGCAGTTGACCTGTTACCGGCTTCACCAAGACTAAAACCACCAATACCCACACGGCCACCAATACCTTTTTCAGATTTTGTAAACCGCATATCATAGTTCAAAGACGCAAAGCCCGGTCCACCTAATTCGAAATAAGCAACTTTTGCAGGGCTTTCTACTTCTTCTGCTTTTTTATGTCTTGGTCTTTCTACTTTTTCATCCTGAGCGTTTGCACTTATTGCCGATAAAAGTAAAAGTGCTGAAAATATTTTCTTCATGTTAAGTTTTTTAGTGGTGACAAATATAAACAAGATATTGTTGTGTCAAAATTTTAAATAATATTAACTTCTCTCTCTAATGTTACGCCAAACTTTTCCTTCACACTTAAAATGATTGCTTCACTTAAATCATAAATTTCGTTACCGCTAGCAGTACCGTAATTTACCAGCACCAAAGCTTGTTTGGCATGACAACCTGCATCACCTTTTCTATATCCTTTCCATCCGCATTGTTCAATTAACCAACCTGCAGCAAGTTTTGTTTTACCATTTGGTAAAGAGTAGCCTACGATATTAGGATATTGAATATTTAATATTGAATATTGATCATTACTGATCTCAGGATTTTTAAAGAAACTACCTGCATTACCAATCTCTTTCGGATCGGGTAATTTTGATGAACGAATATGTATCACAGCTTCCGAAATAGCCTTAATACTTAATTCCTTCACACCCATTTTTTCTAACTCTTGCTCTATTGCACCGTAAGAGGTATTAAAAACAGGGACTTTATTCAATTTATACGTAACAGAAAGTATAACAAACTGTCCTTTAAATTTTCTTTTAAATACACTCTCTCTATATCCGAATGCACATTCACTTAAATTAAATTTTATTATTTTTTTCTCTGTTAGATGAAATGCTTCCAATTCATGAAATACATCTTTTATCTCCACACCATACGCTCCTATGTTTTGCATTGGCGATGCTCCAACATTGCCCGGTATCAAAGAAAGGTTTTCTATGCCTGAGAAATTATTTTCAATACAATACAATACAAACTGATGCCAGTTAACACCTGCTCCAGCTTTGATATAAACTGAATTGTCGTCTTCGCCTACTTTTTCAATTCCCTGGATGTTATTCTTCAATACGAGTCCTTCGAAGTTTTTAGTGAATAAGATATTGCTGCCGCCGCCGAGGATCAGTATTGAGGGTTGGAGGCTGGAAGCTGGAAGTTGTTTAAATTCGAGGAGCTCCGATAGTTCATCAACGGTATTAAATACGGAAAAATATTGTGCCATTGCACCAATGCCAAATGTGTTATAATTTTTTAGTGATATGTGTTGTTCTATCATTACCAACTACTGATTTTATTTAACTAATACATATCAACATCTGTAACAATGGAGACAGATTTGAAATGTTTTTCCGATTGCAATAAATTAAAATGGTTTTGCAGCACCTTCTTATACTGTTGTATCCGTTTCATATCTAAAGGAAGCTTGATCAATATTTCCATCAAATACTGATTTCTTATTCTGCTGACAACCGGTGCCGCAGGGCCAACTACCAGGTCTCCAAGATCTTTTTGCAAAGCTATGCCCAATTTATCAGCAGCTTCGTCTACAACATCTTTCAATTTATGTTTTAAAATGATCTGTATTATCCTGCTAAATGGCGGGTAAAAAAACTCTTTCCTATTAGCCAACTCAAACTCGTACATTTTTTTATAATCATGCAACTGTACAAATTGTAATACAGGATGTTTTATTTGTGATGCCTGTATCAACACTTTACCTTGTACATCCTTTCTGCCGGCTCTGCCACTCACCTGCTCCATCAATTGATAAGCTCTTTCGTTTACACGAAAATCTGCAAAACTCAATAGGCCATCAGCATCTAATATACCTACCAGACCCACTTTTTCAAAATCCAGCCCTTTAACCACCATTTGCGTTCCTACCAAAACATCTATTCTTTGTTGTTCAAACTGTCTTATAAGATCATCATGCGCTGTTTTACCTCTTACCGAGTCTACATCCATTCTGGCAACTCTTAATTTCGGAAATTCTTCTTCTATCAATTCTTCTATCTTCTCCGTACCAAAATTCCGTTCATTCCAATTCACTGTACCACATGCCGGGCATTCAATTATTTTAGGATAAGTTGTGCCGCAGTAATGACAGTGCAGTTTATTAGAAAATTTATGAAGCGTTAATGTTACATCACAATTCTTGCATTGGGGAAGATAACCACAGGTACCACAAATAAGATAAGGTGCGTACCCTCTTCTGTTTTGAAACAAAATAACCTGTTTGCCATCTGCAACCGTTTTCTCTACAGCCTCTTTCAACTGAGGAGAGATCATTACCTTTCCTTTTTGTACAACTGTTCTTGTATCAACAATTTCAATGAGCGGCAATTTAACACCACCGAAACGTTCATTCAACTCAACTAAACCATACTTTTCTTTTTGTGTATTGTAATATGTTTCAATAGATGGCGTAGCGCTACCCAGTAAAACTTTTGCGTTGAACAATGAGGCATAATAAATTGCCGTATCTCTTGCATTGTATCTTGGTGCAGGATCCTGCTGTTTAAAGGATGCGTCATGCTCTTCGTCTACCACTATCAACCCCAACTCTTTAAATGGCAGGAATAGGGCGCTACGTGCCCCCAGAACAATCCTTGTTTCGCCGCTTTTAATTTTATTCCATAATTCTACTCTTTCATTATTGTTGAATTTAGAATGATAGATAGCAATATTGCCGCCAAAATGTATTTGCAAACGACGAATCATTTGTGCGGTTAATGCGATCTCCGGCAAGAGATATAAAACCTGTTTACCCTCATTATAAAATTGTTCGATCAACTTAATATACAATTGCGTTTTTCCGCTACTTGTAACACCATGCAGTAAGCAAATATTTTTTTGGGTAAAACTTTCCTGTACTTCTTTCAATGCTGTTTCTTGTGCCGGACTCAGATCAAAATTAACTTCCATTGATCTGGGTGAAACTTTAATTCTATCAACAGCTCGTTTTTCTATTAGCAAGATATTTTTATCTGACAGCCCTTTTAGTTGTGCTGCAGAAGCGCCGGACTTTTTCAACAACTCAGCTTGCGTTACTTCTCCTGTAGTTTTTATTAAATGGAGGTAAGCCAACAGCAATTCCATTTGCTTAGGTGCTTTTGTCCAATTATTTAGCAACTCTCCTAAAGCATCTTCGTTATCATACTGCGGATTAAGTAAAACAAAGTTTTCCTTTTTCGATTTGTACTTTTCAGTGAGGGCTTCCCAAACCTGGCAAACTCTTTTATCGATCAATCTTTTTATAACCGGATAAATATGCGTAACATCCAGTATCTGCTGCACTTCGGTCAAATTCAACTGCTTTTTAATCAGCAGCGCTTCGGCAACTAAATATTCATCATGATCAAGTAAAGAAAAATCATCTCCATACTCTTCATCGAACAATAAAATAGTTTCACTACTCAATTTAAAATGAGCTGGTAATGCGGCAGCCATCACTTCTCCTTCGCTGCACATATAATAGTTGCTTACCCAATTCCATAATTGTAATTGCTGTGGATATAACACAGGTTCATCATCCAAAACATTGATGATATCTTTTGTTTGATATGGAGGAGCTTCGGATGAAATTGATTTTACAATTCCTGCATAACGTTTTGCTTTTCCCAGTACCACTTCCACTCTGCAGCCGGGTTTAACTTTATCTGCAAAGATTGAAGGAATGGAATATGTATATGTTTTAGGTAGTGCCAACGGAAGAATGACTTCGGCAAATAATACACCCCCTCCGCCCCCTAAAGGGGGAACTGTGAAGAGTATATTGCTTTCAGTTATCATCTTTAATTTCTGTTTCGTATTTACAGTACCTGCCTTGTTCCTCCTTTAGGGGGCGGAGGGGGTAATCCAGTTTGCTTTGTATTCAATTAATTTTTCTTCCATCAATTTGTATGCTTTTGCTTTAAGGATAGTTACATCATTCAATGTTAATCCATCTACAGGTATTTCTTCCAAATAAACAGCTCTTGATCTGCCTGGTGTTAAAGAAAAAATGCTTTTATAATTCAGCCGATCATACGCATCTAAAAGTACAACAGGTTTTATGGGTGTTTGTGTTTCAATTGCAATTCTGAAAGCTCCGTCATAAAAATCCTTCAATGGCCTATTGGTCATATTAAAAGTACCTTCCGGAAAAATAACGATCGATATCCCTTTTTTAATGATCGCTTTTAACTGTAGTACACTTTTAGCTCTTGCTGCTGCATTATCTCTTTCAACCAATACCACTGCCTTTCTATACATAAAACCAAAGATTGGGATTTTGGCCATTTCCGCCTTACCCAATACTCTTATATGTTGGTTTCTGATAGCTTTCAATAAAAAAGGTATATCTATATAAGAGGTATGGTTAAATATAAAAACATACTGTTTGTTTCTATCGTGTGGACTTTTGTATAGGTTTTTATGAAAGATCCCCCAAAGCAGGGTAACACAATCGGTCCACCAATGGCATAGTTTGTAGATCATATTCCCACCACGGATCCGGCCAAAAAAAGACAGAAAAACGGCAATCGGAAAAACAATCAGCATAAATAACAAGAAAACCACAAATCCATAAATGGAAAAAATTGCCTTTAAGATAGTAAGAAAGTACTTCATTGTCCGATAACGAATATAGACCGAATGTTTTAAATAATTAATAATTAATGACTTACAAAATAACCAATGCCCTCCGATCAGTCATTTATTCAGCAAATAACTGTAAAATTACAACACTATAAAATTATCACTTGTCAATTACCGATTATTCATTGTATTTCCTTACCTTTGCCGTCCTAAATTTTGGAAATTATGTTAGCAATAGTAAAAATTGCCGGTCAGCAATTTAAAGTAAAAGCAGGCGATAGCCTATACGTTCCCCACATTGCAGGCAATGATGGCGATAAAGTGGAATTTTCTGATGTTCTTTTAACAGATAACGCAGGAACAATTTCAGTTGGTACAGGTGTTAAAGCTGTAGTAAAAGCGGAAATACTAAAAAGCCTTATACAAGGTGATAAAGTAATTGCTTTTAAAATGAAAAGAAGAAAAGGTTTCCGTAAAAAACACGGTCATCGTACTCACTACACACAAATTAAAGTAACAGATATAGCTTAGTTATAAGTGATAGGTTATAAGTAATAAGTTTACGCTTTGCACTTTAACTCTAACTTAAAATTAAAACTCAAAAATATGTTCTAAGAAGTAAGTGACTTATCACTTAAAACTTAAAACTTAAAACTTAAAAAAATGGCACACAAAAAAGGTGAAGGCTCGGTAAAAAACGGCAGAGATTCACAAAGCAAAAGATTAGGTGTAAAAATTTACGGCGGTCAACCAGCACTTGCAGGTAATATCATCGTTCGTCAAAGAGGTACTGTTTATCATCCTGGTAAAAATGTTGGTGTTGGAAAAGATTTTACAATCTTCGCATTAGCTGATGGAGTTGTAGAATTTAAGAAAGGTAAAGGAGATAAAAGTTACATTTCGGTTAACGCAGTAGAAGCCGCTAACTAAAAAAAACAAAAGTTTTTTTTGGTAGATTGAAAAATGTTTTTATTTTTAAGTATTATTTACTAACCAATTAAATTTAAAAAACATGGCAACTGCAAAAAAAGCCGCTAAAAAAGCTGCTCCAAAAAAAGCTGCAAAAAAAGCTGCTCCAAAAAAAGCCGCTAAAAAAGCTGCTCCAAAAAAAGCCGCTAAAAAAGCTGCTCCAAAAAAAGCCGCTAAAAAAGCTGCTAAGAAAAAATAAGTTTACTTCTAAAAAAGTAAAACGAATAAAAGAGTCTCTCAAGCAATTGAGAGACTTTTTTGTTACACTACTTTTACAAAAACTTATTTAGCTCCATCTCACTTATTACTCCGGAAAACTGATTTACATTTGATGCAATAAATTTCACTTCTCCCACATTCAATTTTTATTATTTTTGGAATATGGATAATTCACAGATTGCAGACTCCTTCTCACTTTTAGCCAAATTGATGGATATACACGGCGAGAATAGTTTTAAAGCAAAATCATATGCAGCAGCTGCATTTAATATCGAAAAATTAGAGGTTCAATTAAGTGAAATCGATCATGAAAAAATATCATCGATTAAAGGAATCGGCGAGTCATCTGCAAAAAAAATAATTGAAATTTTAACAACGGGGCAACTGCAAGCACTCAATGATATCTTACAAAAAACGCCAAAAGGTGTTGTAGAAATGTTGAACATAAAAGGTATTGGTCCGAAAAAAATTTCTGTGATATGGAAAGAAATGGAGATAGAAAGTATTGGAGAATTATTATACGCTTGCCAGGAAAACAGACTAAAATTATACAAAGGCTTCGGTGAAAAAACACAAAACAGCATCGAAGAGAATATTGAATTTTTTCTTCGAAACCAGGGAATTTTTCTTTTTTCGGAGGTTGAAGCCGTTTTTTTTCAAATAAATGCTTACCTCCAAAAAATATTTTTTCCACAAGTTATTAGTGTTACCGGAGCATATGCAAGACAAGAAAATACAATTGAAGCATTAGAGTTTGTAGTGAATGAAACGATCGAAGTAATCAAACAAAAAATGCAAACTGCAAATCCTCCTCAAGTATTGGAAGAGAATAGCGAAAACATTTTATTTAAGTTGACCAATGGATTGAAACTTCGTTTTTATACCGCAGATAATAATGTAGTTGAACGTATATTTTATACAACGGGCAGTGAGACATTCACGAATGCGTTTCTGAAAAAATACCCTTCTTCAAATTTCAATGTAGCGAATGCTGCAAGTGATAAAATTATTTTTGATACAGCAGGTATTCAATATATAGAACCCTATTTAAGAGAAACAGAAAGTATCATAGAATTAGCTGCTTCAAATTCGATCCCTGCAGTTATTCAACCAACAGATATCAAGGGAATCATACATAGCCATAGTAACTGGAGCGATGGAAGTTATACGCTTGAAGAAATGATAAAAGCTGCTATTGAAAAAGGCTTTGAATATCTGGTTATTTCAGACCACAGTAAGAGTGCTTTTTATGCCAACGGGCTTCAGGAAGAAAGAATAAAGGCACAGCATCAGTTAATAGATGAACTGAATGCTAAATATGCCCCGTTCAAGGTATTTAAAAGCATTGAGTCAGATATTTTGTACGATGGGAACCTGGATTATAGTAATAATATCCTTTCTACATTCGACCTGGTGATCGCTTCTGTGCATTCCATCTTAAAAATGACGGAAGAAAAAGCAATGCAACGGTTGATCACAGCCATTGAAAACCCATACACAACCATCTTGGGACATATGACGGGTAGATTATTATTAAGCCGCAAAGGCTACCCTGTTGATCATAAAGGTATCATAGATGCCTGTGCTGCTAATAATGTAGTGATCGAATTGAATGCTCATCCTCGCCGTTTAGATATAGACTGGAAATATATCGACTATGCCATTCAAAAGAATGTACTCATCTCCATAGATCCGGATGCACATACTATTGAAGGATATGATGATATCAGATATGGCGTATTAGCTGCACAGAAGGCAATGGTGACGCCTGCAAATAATTTAAGCAGTATGAGGTTGAAAGAGTTTGAGGAATTTGTGGTGAATAGAAAAAAATTGAAGGGGATTTAATCCTTATTTACTTTTTGCCTTGACGCAAAAAGTAACAAAAAAGTCAAGGACAAATAAATGGCTCCGCCTATTTGTCCGGCCAACGCCACATGACCAGATCACTTTTTCTACAATATTATTATGGACATTCCATTATGAAAATCACAAGTTCATTCTATCGCTTATAATTGTAGTATGGCTGTATTAGCTATAGGATTGTATATAACAAGTAATCGTACCGAGGTTGGGTTGAATATTAGTTATAGCGTGAAGTAGGTATATTTTAGAGAGTTTACCAATTTAATTATTTGTTAGGGTAACAAAAGCCTAAAACTTAATATCTCTAATTGTGTCAACAAAACGAAACATTCTCCAATTTCCACCCAAACCCCAAGTTTCATTCTTGTACTTATCTTTTTTGTAGAACCCTTTGGTGTTTTCTATTGAATCTTGCTTGTTATTATAGATAAGGTATATAGGATATTCGCTTGGCCAATTTGTCTTTAAATAATACCACCTATCGCATACATAACATGTATTATGAGAGGATGCGTCAGTAATACCAATTTTCGTTAACAGCCTAAACTCATTGGGATAAGAATCTTTGATATCAGGTATTCCAGTTTCCGGACCTGAATAAAACAAAGAATCAAGATGTTTATTGTTTCCGATTTTTTTTACAAGGCTATCCAAATCAGCTTTGTTAGTATAAAACCTATCAATAAGTTCTTTTGGACTACTGATTTGTTGACAACTTGCCAAAATGAAAGCAACAGTTATGATTCTAAAAGCAGCTTGAAACATTATAGATTATTTTGAATTGCATAAACAGGTAAATGCAATTTACATTTTTGCCTATTCAAATACTTTATTTTTCTTTAGCTCCTTAATGTTATAAGTCTTTATATCTACCTGTTTCCAATCCCCTGTCATATCTACTATCGCTATTTTTTTCACACAAACGGTATCTTCTTGGCAAGTGTAACTATATCTCTCATGGTCACTATCTAGCTTACCAATGTATAATCTAAAATTTACAGAATCCATTAAATATTCTGCATCAACACCTGCCGGGTTAATATTAAAAACTTCAACATTTAGAGTGTTGTTACAAACTTTAATAGTAGACTTATGCCTTTTAATACAGCCGACAAAAAGTGAACTCAATAATGCCATAAAGGCTATTTTATTTTTCATTTTCGGTACTTACACAAAGATAACAAAGGGTAGAATTTCTTTAAAAGCCCGGTGCACCAGGCCCTCCCGGAGGTCTATCTCCCAGAGGAACTTTATTATTTGTTGAGGTAGTTATCCCAAAACTTTTAAGCTTGTAAGTAAAAGTCAGCATAAAGTATTGTTGCAATACCTGGTTTCTAACATCTTCGATATACGTTGGATCAACAGTACGTGTAATGCTTTGATTTTGTTTTAAAAGATCGAATACAGACAATTTTAATTCGCCTGCCTGATTCTTTAAAAATTTCTTACCCACCGCTGCATTCCACAACCAATAGCTTTGATTAAAGCCACTGCTTAAACCACTGTAGGTTGCGTTAGATACATCATTTTGTAAGAACCATCCTTTCTTATCTAACAAGTTAACCTGCAATCTTGCATTTTGAGAAACATAGTTGGTATTTAATGCTGAGTTGATGCTATTCTTTGTATTGTTGAAATTCACATTGTATGAAAGATTATAATCAATATACTGACTGATATTACTTGCTAATACAACACCTGTGTTATAGGTATAATTATTCGATACAGAGCTTACACTATTCACTAGTCCTGGTGTTTTAGAATAGCTCACTCCACCACTCAGATTTAAAGTAGATTTTATAAAACTTAAAGGCATGGAATAAGTAAGCAAGGATCGAAGACTTATATAACCATCGAGATTGGTTGGTTTGCTTAATTGAGAGCCTTTGTACAGAACAATTCCGTTATCCAATAATGAATCGGCAGCAGCAATGTATGTTGCATTGGCTATATAATTGTCGGCCTGTTGCACAAATATATTTGCAAAAAAACTAGTGCTCTTTTGAGTATTATTGAACGTATATCTTCCTCCTATTGTATTGCTTACCTGTTGTTTAAGATCCGGATTACCTGCTCTTAGAAAAAGTATATTGCTATTATCGATCACATTTTGCAATTGATTAATTGAAGGCGTATTTGTATTAGCTCTGTAAAAAAGTCTGATGTTACTTTTCGGGCTTATCTTTTTACGCCACATCAGATTCGGTAATACATTATTGAAATTTTTATTTACCGAAAGAACATTCGGAAAAACCTGGTCGCTGTTCAATTCAAGATATCTGTAACTTACACCAACATTAAACATATTATCCTTATCTCCCACCCGGTAGCCAGCTTCAGTGGTATGTGAAATGGTTTTGTTATCAAATTTATTTGAATACGCCGTATCAAGTTCAGAATATTTATCTGTTACATCATCAAAACGAAAAACACGTTGATCTGATTTATTATTGGTTACAGATGGCGAATAGCTGAACTGCAATTGCCCTTTCTTTCCTATCGGTTCTGTATAACTTATGTTAGCTGCATAATTATTTCCATTTACCAGTTGATCTGTAAATTGATTGGTAGTAGTATCTAAATAAACAGATCCGCCTGTATAATATTTATTGTTAGAGTTCAGATATACATCGCCTTCTCTGTCATTGTACCCTGCTGTTAAATTCAGAGAGATCGTCCTTCCTTTTTTTGCAAAAGCATGTCTATAAAGCAAACTATTGCTTGAGTTATAACCAGATCTATCAGATCTGGTTGAACTATTTGCCGTACTTACCAGGTTGGTTGCCGTTACATATCTTGTACCTTCATTAGTTCTGTATGAACTGTTTTTTTGAAAGCTAATTGAAGGAGTAAAAGTCAAAGTATTCTTATCATCAATCTTATAATTCAATCGAAGATTTAATCTGTGATTGAAGTTGTTTGCAGATGATGTATTTGTTTCATCATAAAATTGATCATTCGCACCTTTAATAAAATATTGTGTGTTGGAATTTTGATTATTCCCTGTGTTGCTGTTGTTGAAGAAATAGCTTCCGGTAACATCTACCTTCTTACTCCATTGATCGGAATAATTAATACCGAATGCATTGGTTTTGCTAATGCCATTTGTTTGTCCGACTAAGAAATTATTACCCCCTCCGCCAAAGTTACCTCCACGATTTCCACCACCACCTCCGCCTCTTCCTCCGCCACCGCTGCTACTAGAACTGTTAACCCCTAATAGATCTTCTGACGAAAAATTTTGTTGGTTGATATTATTGAACATTCCCAATATGGAAATTCTTTGAGCGCCTTTGAATAAGTTTACATTACCACCTGCCGTATAACGATTATCCGTCCCATAACCTGCATAAACTCTACCGAATTGCCCATTGGCCATTCCTTTCTTAGTAATAATATTGATCGTCTTTACACTATTACCATCATCAAAACCTGTAAATGCGGCCTGATCACTCAGTCTATCAAACACCTGTATTTTGTCGATCACTTCTGCAGGTAAATTTTTAAGTGCGGCTGTAGCATCATCACCAAAAAAATCACGACCATCTACTGTAACTTTTTTAACCTGATCACCAAGTGTTGTTACATTACCTGAAGCATCTACACTAATTCCCGGCATTTTTTTTATAAGATCTTCTGCTGTTGCATCAGGATTTACTTTGTACTGACTCGCTGTAAATTCCGTGGTATCTCCTTTTTGTTTCACAGGTGCTACTTTTCCTACAACAGTCACTGCTTCAAGTGTAGCTGCTAATCTTGTAACAGGAATAACAATTGGTTGTTTATTACTTGCCTGCAAAACTATTTTTTGTGAGATATTTTCGTAATTCAAATTGCTAGTGGTCAACGTATAGCTTGTTGGATTAAGGCCTGTAAACGTAAACTCGCCTTTACTATCAGTAATAACAGTTTTTACAACACCTGAATCATTATTTGATTTTAAACGTATAGAGGAACCGACAACCGGTGTCTTATCTGTATTATCAATCAACTTACCTGTAAGTGTAATATCCTGAGCAAATACAAGGCTCACAAAACAGTTTAGCAATAGGAAAAGGCTTATTTTCTTTATCATATATGTTATTTGGATAGTATGACTATCAAATTCTTAAGAAGTTAATTTGCAAAGAACCACAATATCGTGCCAAAAGATTGTTAAACAAATGAAAATGATGAACGGTAAAAATCAGAATAAACCCAATTGCATTGAGTTTACATGTATAGAGGTTTTTATTTCAATTGTATTAGGATCTGCAGTGACCGTAAAAATTTGAGTGGGTTCATATCTTGATGCAACGATCACTTTTATATCATTGGCATGCGGGGCAAATAATGCTGATGCTATTTCCGGAGTATTATTCTCTTTCGATAAATGAGATAATATAAGATGCGACATAAAGGGTGGCCGATGCTTTACAAATAAGTCAAATGCCTGATCATTCGACAAGTGTCCTTCTCCTCCACGAATACGATTTTTCAAGTGTAAAGGATAACGTCCATTCTCTAACATGGCATCATCATAATTAGCTTCTAAAAAAATAGCGTGGCATTGTCTGAAGTAATTAATGACCTGATCGCAAACAATACCGATATCAGTGAAAACACCTACCGTAATTTTGTTATGGCTTATAATAAAACTATGAGGATCGATGGCATCATGCTTTTTTGCAAATGGAGTAACTGTTAATGTGCCGACTGTTACAGGCTCGTTTGCAAAAAATCTTTTAGATAGATGACCAATTAGTATAGGGCCGTTTTTGGCAGTATGTTCAGTAATGTAAACCGGCAGTTTGTATTTGTTAGCTAATGTTGAAACACCTTTGATATGATCTCCATGCTCATGCGATACAAAAATTGCTTTTACAGTTTGCATAGAAAGACCTAGCCTCTTCATCCGCTTTTCTGTTTCTCGGCATGAAAGACCTACATCTACCAAAACAGCATCGGTATGGTTGCCTACATAATAGCAGTTGCCATTGCTGCCGGAGTTAAGTGATGTAATAAATAGAGACATATGCTTGCAAAGATAATGATTTGATGATGTGAAGATTTGAAGATTGAATAACATTAATGACTCAACAATTATCCCATAAGTAACATTGACATTGACGAATTATCAGCCAATATGGCGAAATATAGAGGGAATAAGACTTTTAGTGATTGGGGTATGATTATTGAGGCTATTTAAAGCTGTATGGTGCCAACTGGTGCTTTAACAAAATGCAGTATTACTTAAACTAATTTTTGTTATGAAAAAAATCATTGGCTTATTATCGTTGGCAATTGGCTTTACTGCAATGTCTTGTACAAATGAATCTACCGAACCTAAGAAAGATGTCATTGTTGTTCCGGTTACAACACCTCCTAAAAAAGAAGTGATCATTGTTCCTGCAACTCCAACTCCCGATAAAGGAACGTCTGTTACTTTAGATAAAGGAGGTGTGAAAGTAGAAGTAAAAAAATAAGAACAAAGCTTTATAATATAGAAAAAGGATTGCAAATGCAATCCTTTTTCTATATTCATTATACAAATTAAAAAGAAGTGATCTTAATTTTTTTACCATTCACTTTTAAACTACGTCCGTTTTCATTCAGTAGTTTATCCTGTTTTGTTTCATCAGATAAAAGATCATTCAAATACTTAGCCACTTTAGCATCTGAAATAGTTACAGGCTTTCCTTCATACACGGCTTCTGAAATATAAGACTCAAGCATATTGCTGTAATTACTTTTGAACAATTGGGTTGTTGCATAAATATCGCAACCAATGATCTTATCGCCGGTAACAGCAAGCAAACCAACAATTGTGGTATCTGCATCAATTGTTTTGATAAACGCATCTTTGTATTCTTTTATTTCTTTGGTGTATTTCGAAGATTGCGACACTGCCGTGTAGGTACCCGTACTTGTTTCGGTTCCGTTTGAAGCATTTATATCCGAAACCTTATTCCATACCTGCGTCTGACTTTTCTCTTTTACAATACTTTTTCTAACAACATTATTGATACTACTATGATAGGTCGTAAAACTATAACCTGCTCCGGTAGCTGTAGTAGCCGATCCATTAGTATTCACATTCGACCCTGCCCATCTCCCATGCTCAACACAATACACTGATATAGGAATGGATTGTCCGGGATATATCAAGGTATCTTTTTCTATTACCCTATCTTGTTTACCTCCTTTAACAATATCTCCCATGCCGATTATGATCGTATCTTTTGAAGTGTTAGTAAATTTCAAAGTATTTACTTCTCCTGAAGCTGATATTTCTTTTACTGTGATTTTAGATTGTTGTAATGCTTTTTCTAATGTGGTATATTTTCCTACATCTTTTACAGCTTCGGCTAGTGAAGGCTTGGCTTTAATAAAATAAAGTTTTATTTTTTTGTGTGAGGTAACAAAATCCGTCTTTGCCGACTGCGAAAGATCTCCAAAAGGAATGAATAAATTTTCGCTATTTAATTGTGCCGCAGCATTGAATGTTGTCATTGCTACAATAGCAAGGGCTAAACCTTTAATTTTTTTCATATTAATAGTTTTTGTTCAATGAAAGTACTATCCGGACAAAGCCATTTGCAGGCACACTTGGTGAAACTGCCATTTGACTTGGTTGAGAACTGATGAAATAGCTATAAAAGATGTTATTTTGTATTACCGATGAAGCAACAGACTCATTTTAAATTATTGATCGTGTTATTACTCTTATTATACAGTGGAGTAACCGGTAACGTGTCTGCTCAAATGAATCAAACGGAAAAAATATCCCAGGCCGGAAAAAAGATTGAAAAGGGATATGCTAAAAACAATCAGGATACTGTTGCAAAAGGCCATTATGAGCTTGGAGAAAGTTTTTACAGAAGAGGCGAATTGGAAAAAAGTGAAGAGCAATATAAAAAAGCAAAAGCCATCTACGAAAAAACCAACAATGCAGTCGGTATTGCAAAAGCCAGCAGGTCGCTTGCCAAAGTGCAGGAAGATCTTCATAAAAATAAAGAAGCATTAGCTAATTATAAATTTGCTCAGGAAAATAATATAAAGGCCGGAGATGTTTCCTCAAAGGCTTTAAACTCAAACGATTTTCTTCGACTATCCAATCCGGACTCTACAAAACTTCAACAAAAACTCATAGAAGCCAATATTGATCTAGGTTTAAAAAACAAAGACACAAGTGAGGTGCTAACTTCTTACTCAAGAATGGCAGATATAAATTGGAACGGAACCGGTGCCGGTTATAATACCGTTGGGGCTTTAAACAACGCTTATAATTTATCTGTAAATGACCCTCCACAGGCTTTAAAAATCAATCAGCAATTAACGAGTGCCTATCTCAAAGACAAAAATTTTGACAAAGCAATTGAAACTAAGAAAGAGATATTAAAAGAACCATTTGTTGCAAATTCCACACAATTACAAGCCAGCGAAACAACCCTATTAGCAGACATCTATTTACAAAAAAATGATGACAGTACCGCAATCAGGCTACTGAATGAATCATACGCTTTATCAATAAAGAATGGGCATACATTGGAAGCGAAAAGAAATATTGAAAAATTGGATAGCATTTACAGAAGCAGCGGGCAAAAGGAAATGAGCTTGCAATTGTATAAAAGTTTCTTATCGCAATTGCCCGATATTATTGCTAAAGACAGTTCACTGATCGATAATAAGATCATTGAAGAAACCGTAGGTAAAATTCAAAAACTCGAAAGTGAAAAAGCCTTAAAAGATGCATTGATCAAAAGAAAAAACATTTTCAATTATTGGCTAATAGGGTCACTGGTTGTATTGCTGATCATTTCCGGTGTAACACTTTCTATTCTTAAAAAACTCAAAGTAAGAAATAAGAAAATTGCTTTACAATCTTTACGAAGGGAAATGAACCCTCATTTTATCTTCAATAGTCTTAATAGCATCAATCAGTTTATAGCTAATAATAATGAGTTAGAAGCAAATCAGTACCTTACAAAATTTTCTACTTTAATGCGTAGAGTGATGGAAAATTCAAAGGAAGATTTCGTGTTGTTGTCAAATGAACTGGAATTATTACAGAATTATCTTGAACTGGAAAAAAGCAGGTTCCCAGACAAGTTTAATTTCAAAATAAATGTAGATGATGAACTATATGCTAATGAACAGTTGTACATACCGGGTATGCTAATACAGCCACATTTGGAAAACTCTATCTGGCACGGCTTACGATACATAGAAGGGCAAGGACTTTTACAATTAAGTTTTTCTAAAAACCAGAATGCAATTGATATTGTCATTGAAGATAACGGCATTGGTATTGCGGGTAGTAAAAATGTAAAAACGGCCAATCAAAAAAAACATTCGGGAAGAGGCATTACCAATACAATGGAGAGAATAAAGATATTGAATGAGTTGTATCATCAAAAGATCACTTGTTCGGTAGAGGATAAACCTCAAACAAATCCCGGTGTATTGGTAAAGATCACTGTCCCTCTTTTAAAAAATATTGAAAATGAAAATTAAAGCTGTCATTGTAGATGACGAATCGATCGCAAGAGATGTGCTGGCCGGTTATCTGAAAAAATATTGCCCGATAGTAGAAGTTGTTGGTCAGGCACAAAATATTAAGGATGCCGTACCAATGATACAGTCGCTTCAACCTCAGTTAGTATTCTTAGATGTTGAGATGCCCTATGGCAATGCATTCGATATCCTGGAAGCTTGTCAGGATCAGCATTTCGAAACCATCTTCATTACCGCTTTTGCTGAATATTCATTAAAAGCACTGAACATGAGTGCAGCTTATTATATTTTAAAACCGATCGACATAACCGAATTGGTCTCTGCTGTTAATAAAATTCAGATGAGCATTCTTAAAACAGAAGAATTTAACAGAACACAGATACTGCTGGATAATTTAAAATTGAAACCGGAAAAACAGCAGATCATTTTACCTACCATGCAGGGCTTTGATGTGATCAAAACCGCTTCAATTACTAAACTTATAGCTAATGGAAACTTTACTGATGTTTATCTGGACAACGGATCAAAAAAAATGATATGCAAATTTTTAAAACATTTTGATGACCTGCTTGATGCTCCTTTTGTAAGAATACATCGTTCCTTTATTGTAAATGTAAATTTCATCAAATCGTATTCTAAAAGCGGAGGAGGCACTGTGCTGCTATCAGATGGATCTGAACTGGAAGTTTCTGCCACCTATAAAGATCAACTGTTGAAAATGTTCGAAGGGTAAATAATTGTAGGAAATTGTAAAACTGTAATTAGATATCTTCTTCGGCTAAAGGCAATTCTACAAAGAAAGTAGTGCCTACCCCTTCTTCGGTTTGAAACCATATCTTACCCTTACTTTGTTCTACAATGCCTTTACACATAGCAAGTCCCAAGCCCGTTCCGGATGTTTTAGTTGTAAAATTAGGCATGAATATTTTAGAACGCATATCGTGAGGAATACCCAATCCATTATCTCTAACGATAATGAGTACCCTTTTTTCTTTTACAACTTCCTTAATATCAATAACCGGTTTTCTGTCTGCCGGAATAGCCTGTAATGCATTCTGAACAAGGTTATTAAAGAGACGGTTAATATGAGTGCTATCTGCATCAATAATAACCGGATAGCTTACGAGATGCCATGTAAGCTCTACATTATCCTCAATTGCATGTAATTGTGCAACAGAACGTAATGTTTCGTTTAAATCAAATAACTCATTTTTAGGATTACCGATATTCGCAAACTGAGAAAAATCGCTTGCGATCTGACTCAAGTGATCTATCTGTTCTACCAACGTTTTTGCCACACTATTACCTAATTGTTTTACATCTCCCGAATTACTATCAATCGCCTTTTGTAAGTACTGCAAACTCAACTTCATCGGTGTAAGGGGATTCTTGATCTCATGTGCAACCTGCTTCGCCATTTCTCTCCAAGCACCTTCACGCTCGCTCTTTGCCAAAGCAATAGCACTATCATCCAGCTTATTTACCATTGTGTTATACTCATTGATCAACTCTCCTATTTCATCTTTTCTATTCCATATAATCGCTTCATTCTTCTTACCCAAATTCACTTCTCTCATTTTATGACTGATGAAAGAAAAAGAACTTGTAATTCTGTTAGTAAGAAACAAAGCAACAACACCTGCTATTAAAAAGATAAATGCATTCAAATTAATGATGGCCACTAAAAAATTAGAAATCTCCTGACGCAATTTTGTTTGAGCGGTGAAATACGGAATATTCAAATAAGCATACTCCTTACCGGATTCATCAATTACAGGGACATAGTTACTGAGGTATTCCAGTGTTCCGATCTTTTCCTCACCAAAATATTGTATTTCTTTTAGATTACGTAAATGATAATAAGCCATGGGATCCATCTTAGTGCCTACAATTCCTTTGCTGTAAGGCAATGGCAACGAAGACACTTGCAGATTTCCTTCGAGATCGTATAAATTAATATCAGCAGCATGTATCTCTGATATTTTTGTAACCATCTGTTCAAGACTTGCTTTGTAAGCCTGGTCATATATTTTTATCACATCATCAAAGGCAGATAATTCACCCAAAGTATTTCGTACTTCGTTGGCCATAACATGTATGGTTCTACTTAATTTTTCTTTATTGTTACTGTTATATCTATCTATAAAGAATAAAATTGTAGCCACGCCTATTACCAAAAAAGACAAGAGACTAATAAAAATAATTGTACCATGTACCTGATTTCGTATGCTCATTTGCCAGTATTGGCGCATTTCGGTTAATTTAAAACGGGAACGTATAACCGCATTTAAAAACCAAAAGATGGCTGTTACAAATAAGAACGAGCAGAATAAGTAGGAGAATAATGTAATGGATTCGATAAAGAAATTATCCTGTTTGGCAATGATAACAATTTTATCTGTAGCTGCTTTATACCATAGTTCATCATAACTGCCTTTACGAATATTTTCAAACTCTGTGGCCGGCACTTGTGATTGATCGAGTTGCCACGGAAATGCATAGTCGTTGTGGCTGTTTACCAATTGAAACTTATTATAAACCGCATAAGAATAAATAGGCGAATTTTCTATAGAGTTATTATACCCCTTCAAAAACAACTCCGGATACAAAGCATCTGTTTTATATTTTTTAGGAGATGCCAGTATAAATACATAACCCAGTATTTTTCCGGACGTATCCGTAATATCTTTTTTGCTGATATAGGTGAATCGGTCGTAGGAAACGTCATAATAGTACAGATCGGCAATTGCCGTAGGTTTACCCTGTGTGTTCAATATAGTTAGCAGTGTATTGAAACTCGTAGAATCCTGATTGAATAAGGGTTTCTCGGTATCACTGAACGTGTATATCCGTGTGTCGTATTTATTGAGGTACCCTGTAAAATTTTCGCTCAGCAAACTATCTTTCAATATTTTGTTGGTTGAATCTATCTTGAATTCATCGAACAAAGGTGCTAATACTTCACTTCGAAAATCTGTTAAGACGGTATTCATCAAACGTTCACTCGAAGGATCGGCTTTGGTAGAAAGCGTTTCTGCATAATGTTGCCGTCTGTCAATCTCTTTCTTTTTATTTTCTACAATGATGATAGCCGCAATAGAGAAAGAAAAGAAAAACAACCAGAATACAAGTCTTGATGAGACAATTTTAGAAGCCAGTAACGAAAGATATTTATTGTTAAGTAGATACAGATACAATATCAGCCATCCAAGCAACATCAATTCAAAAGTAACACTTCCCATACTGATCAAAGAAGATAAGCCGATCAGTCCGACAATAGCCACAAAGAAACTCAGCGGAAAGACTGTTGTTTTGATCTGTGGTGTGATCAAATAAGCTATGATCTGCGTTACAAAGAAATAACTAATAGATATACATCCGAGTACTACAAAGCCAATTACAGTATAATAAGTAAGCGTAAAGAAATTAACTACATCGAAAGATATTTGCGAATCAGCTACAAGTGAACGAAAAACGTTACCACAAATAAAAGTGATCACTAAAATCAAAACAACTCCAACCAATACTACAAACCAATTTAATATTGGCGACTTAAATTGTATGATAACTTTTTTTTCTTCGATATAATGCCGAGTGAAAAGTGTCAGCCATAAAAGTAGAATTGCATTGATGAGCAGATCTCCTAACGAACGTAGCACTGCATTGGAACCATATACAGAGGGGTCAAACAATTCAAACTGACGAAAATTCAAAGGCAACGGATAATAATAACTTAAAATTCTGATACCCACTACAACTGTGATTAGGAATAGAACGGCCACAGAAAAGTTCTTTTGCACCAAATAAGTTGCAACAAAATGAATAAACAATAAGATAAGAAAAGCTGCAAGCAATCGGCATATTACTGCTCCAAGATTATTATGACTAATAACAGGCTGCGATTTTTGCTCAAGTGAAAAAAGAAACTTCCCCGTTTTTGATTTGATAACGGTATTATTATAGGGACCTTCAGAGATGGCATAGCCATCTTCAATATCTTCACCAACAGCAAAATTATTTTTCAGGTATTCATTCGTGATAGAATAATCCCATTTGATCGGAATAAGCGCAACTGTTGTATAAGCATAGCATGGGGTTTTTCGCCAAACATAATTACCGTTCGATAGTTGTATGAACCCACTGCTATCTGCATCTGCTAATATAGCGTTGGTAGGTTTTACCACCTGTGTACTCCAAAATGCCATATCATATTCAGACATTGCATTTTGCCTGAACACAAAGAAAAAGTATGGTTTGTCCGTAATATTTTTTAAAAAAGCTTCGTTATATTTTCCTGATGCTAATTTAAATACCGATGCAGAATCACCTGCCAATTGTTCAAAATCATCTTCTTGTTCTCGTACATATTTCGAAATGTTTTTCTCGGCTGCCCGTACGGAAGAGTTGTCAGACCAATAGTTATCAATAATGAAAGAAATAGTTATAAGCCAAGCTGCAGCTACTAACAAATAGCTGTTTCTAATAATAAATTGCTTAAAAGTGTGTGTCTTTTGCAATAGGATGATTATTCTTTTGACTGTTTCTTAATTTTATCCCATTCTGCATCCATTTCCTGTAATGTCATAGCCGACAAAGCTTTTCCCATACCCGCCGCCGTTTCTTCCATCTTCACAAAACGATCAAAAAACTTTTTATTGGTACGTTCAAGTGCATTCTCAGCATCTAACTGCAAAAACCTTGCAAAGTTTATCAAAGAGAAAAAAACATCTCCTAATTCATCTTCCATTTTGCTTTTATCCCCCGATGCAATGGCTTCAAAAAGCTCCTTTTGCTCCTCTTCTACTTTTTCCCAAACCTGATCTTTGTTTTCCCATTCAAATCCAACTTGCTTTGCCTTTTCCTGTAAACGCATGGCTTTTATTGTGGCCGGTAAAGATTTGGGCACACCGCTTAAAACGGATTTTTTTCCGGATTTTATTTTTAGTTTTTCCCAGTTTCTTTTAACATCTTCTTCGTCATTGACTTTTACATCTGAGTAGATGTGCGGATGCCTGTATATCAATTTTTCACATACTCCGTTAATCACTTCTTCTAAAGTAAACTGATTTTGTTCTGTAGCGATCTTTGCATAAAATATGATGTGAAGCAAAATATCTCCCAATTCTTCTTTAATACCTTTCCAATCTGTGTCTGTTATTGCATCTACCAGTTCATAGGTTTCTTCAATAGTAAGCTGACGCAGTGTTTCAATTGTTTGCTTTCTATCCCACGGACATTGTTCTCTCAACTCGTCCATGATCTTCACTAATCTTAAAAAAGCTTCGCTCTTTTCGTTCTGCATAATTATTTTTTGTTTGAAAGTATTTTACTGTAGTTCCATTTCTTTGTCGCATCATCGTAAATAAACTCATATACAGTTTCCTGCTTTTCAGTCGGAGCTATTAAATTAAAATTAAACTCGTAGCCATAAACATTTAAGTTGCCATATGTATCGATCTTAATCTTCCGTAGTTTATCATCTCCCCTTGGACCTATATTTTCGAGTGTAAACGCTTGTTCTACTTTTCCGGAAAACTTACCTTCCTTGGTCAACACAACTGAATAAACATTCGAAGTACGTGCACTTCCCAAATACAATTTTCTTTTTCCTTCTATGTAAGAAATACCCATACCTAAAATATCTATACCTTCTAATTTGTCTATTATTTTTTTGTTGTTGATATCAATCGCATAAATAACACCTACCTCCTTACTACGAGTAGAACCTGCTACCGACGATACATACAGCGTATTAGTTTCACATAAATAAGCAAAGCCCAAAATGCCATAAGCGTTATAAATATTCGAACTGTCTAATGCAGACAATTCCATAAAAACACTCATCTCACCCGATTGTCCATCCACTCTATACAAGGTATTTTGTTTATCTGCTTTATTGTGTAAAACATTTACAACCGGTACCGGTGCTAAAAAAACATTACCTACATTATCTATCTGCATCGGACCAAGCCAGCCGGCCATTTTCCAGCTCGGGTGCTGATAGGTACGAGGCCGCTTCAACGGATCTTTCGGATCAGGGAGTTCTTCTAAAAGCAAACCCATCAATCTTTTATCTGAAGTACTTAAATAAGCCTTATTAGCTTGAAATCCAAACTTTGTAATAAAGGATGTAGTGCCTTTACAACTGTTATTATTATAATCCACTACTTCCTCTTTACACCCTGCAATTAACAGTGTGATACAGATGAAGTATTGTATATTAATTACTCTTCTCATTTAACAGGAATAAACATTGGTCCGCAAAAACATGGATAGACATGTGTTACATAGATACCATTTTCAAGAACAGATTCTGCCCAACAATATTCTCTTCCTTTAGAATCATCATTCTTTAATTGCGCCACATACCACATTACCAATTTCGAATGCTGAATATTATCCGGAACGGTTCCAATAAACTTTTCCGGTCCTTGCTGATAATCTGTATTACAACACGGACCAATCGTCACCAGATCACTCTCGCCTTCATCAACAGTTGGCTTATTGGCTGTTACATAAATATATGCATTATCTCCTCTGCCCTTGTCATTGAATTGGCCTCTGCCCGGTTCTACATAATATCCGCTACCGGTATTATCCAATAATTTAAAAAGATAGCCTTCTTTTGTATAAGTTGTGGTTGCCGATTGCTGCATCCATTTTTCTGCCGGCCAATTAGTCCAATCTTTTCCATTCCATTCCGAAAAATTATTTTGAGGTGCTGCAAAAGCGATCCTGAATACCGGTCTGTAAGTACCGTCATTGCCACATCCTCTACCCAAACTGGCTGCCGACACCCTGAATCGGCCATCTTTATAAAATTCAAATCTTTGCTTGTAATCATAATTGCATGGGCCGGGCCAGCCTTCACTTTTAAAGGTTTGCTCTAATACAAAACCTTCAATTTCATTTTTTGTATTTTTTAAAACAGCCACTTTGGGAATTTCAACCGCTACAACAGCCGCCTGAGAAAAATACGGGCAACCTACCGCATCGCTATATCCGAAGCCATCCGTTCCGGAATAACTCACATGCCAATCTACAAGTTTAGCACTTTGTAAAACCGGTTTTCCGTTAAAAGACACCTGTGCCACTCTTAAGCCATCACTACTCGTAAGCATGTAATTCAACTTCCATCCATCTTTTTCCAATGTAGTTTCTTTTTCGCAAAAGCAGGCTGTTACCTTATCATCCTGCAAACGCCTTTCTGTAATAGTTGGAGCCGGTCCGGTGGTACCAACATTTGTCCAGCGCACACCCACTAATTTATGATTTGTAAGATCGACAATTGCCCACAAAGCTTTTCCCTCTTTCACAAAAGTTGGCGCTACACATAAATGCCTGGACCTTTCACAACGGCTACGGTTAAGTGCTGTTTTTGTACTCGCCATCAAGGCATCTTTTTCTTCAGGTTTTATTCCGAGTGCAGTTTCTACTTCAGAGGATGATATGGCAATTTTAACGGCAATATCTCTCAGATAAGGAGAAAGATCAGGCTGCGTTTGTTCTTGTGTGCTATTGAACAATACTTTTTGTTGTTTGATATCTGTAATGGCAATTGAGGAAAGATTGAGTGCATAATTATACATTTCAACCCTATAGCAATCTTGTAGATTGTAGGCTGCCTTCACATAAGCCATATCGCTTTCTCTTGCAGGATATACACCAAATACTTCGTTTCGATAGGGAATATTTGTTCCGGGCTGCCGAGTATTTTTTATAAATCCCGAATCCTTTAACGCAATTGTCTGTGCAAGTAGTTGATACTGATTCAAAGAATCGCCGCATAATAATACAGGCACTGGCTGTTGCATAGCTTTCTTAAAAGCTTCTACTCTTTCGTTCACAAATGGAAAAGTTTTCAATGAATCAGTTTCTGCAAGAACAGATTTCAGCACATCTTCATCGTATTTTACAGCATTGCCAGGCAAACTATGGCCATCATTGCATGAAAAAACAAGTGACGATAGACCAAGTAAGACACAAATTGTAAGCAGCTTCATTGTAGAGGACATATTTATTGCAAATTAATATTTCTTTTTGGTTTCATCTTCTACAAATGGATTGCTAAAGCGAACATCATTGATCAAAGAAGAATCCGTAAGCGATTGTAAAAAATTTAAAAGGTCTATTTTTTCACTTTCGGTTATGGGAAACCCTTTTACTAACGGATCTTTATAAGGATTTTTTGTTCCGTCACCGGCGTATATACCTGTACTTATTACACGTCCACCAGATGCATACATATCTATAACCTCACCTAAATCTGCTGCACTTCCATCATGAAAATATGGAGCAGTGAACGCTAAATTCCGCAATGTAGGTACCCTGAATCTACCCATATCGGTATTATTTTTTGTGAGCTGATAAAGCCCCATATCGTAGGCGGGGTAAGCTCCTTTGCCATCAATATTGTATAAGCCGGTATTGAAATAATAAACGGTGTCTTTCTTTGCATTGATAACAACAGGCGACGAAAAATTAAACCCTCCATGACAGGATGAACAGTTTAATCTATTTGAAAAAAATAATTGCATCCCATTTTTCTGAGATGATGATAATGCATTTTTGTTACCTCCGATATATCTATCATATGCCGATTGATTAGAAATGATCGTTTGCATAAATGCGCTAATGCTGAGCTTGATGTTATTCCAGTTAAAAATATTCTTGTCGTCGGGAAATGCATCAGCAAATAGTTTTATGTACAAAGGATCATTGGCAATTTTTTTCAATATTTCTTCTTCATGCCCCTTTACACCCATTTCTTTCGGATGTTCATTGAACAAAGGATTGCTCATTTGCTGTATCGTAAGATGAATAGTAGAATCTGCAGCTGTCAGATATTTAAAACTACTCAGATTAAACAGCGGTTGTGTATTCCTTTGATGGAGATCTGCATAAGCACCCAAGGAACGTTTATATCCATCGGTGAAAGCTAAATTGGGATTGTGACAGGTACCGCACGATTTGGAATTATTTACAGATAAACGTCGATCATAAAACAGATATCTTCCCAATACCTCTTTTTTGCCTTGAACCTCGACTCCCTTTGTACTGCAAGCAATCAAAATATAACCGGCAAGGCTCACCACAGTGATACATATTATGACTAGAAAAATATTTTTCTTCATTCGTATTGTTATGAATATGCACAGGGCATATTTATTAATTTGTTAAAACCTCTCAGTCTGTCTCTGTCGAAGCTTTTCGGCACAAAATAAGCAATGTAATTAAATCAATTATTAGCTTATTTTTATGCCGAAATTAAACACAATGAATAAAAGAATATTAGTGATATTGTCAGTTTGCATAGGATTCAGCTCTTCAGCGCTGGCACAGTACTATTACAAAGAGATTTTAAGCAACAAACAACTAATTGCCGATCGGAACGCTTATAAAGAAAAAAAGATAAGAACCATAATTGTACATAGCCTTGAAGCGAATGGAGAACCTAGTGAAGGATTTTTCTGCGAAAAGAAAATCAGCAAAGACTACAGCCGTATTGAAACAGAAACTCAAACAGAATCAACGGGCAAATCTATACTAACTACTTATTTTGATGCAAAAGGATTAGTAAGCAAGACGATTGATCAATCCGACCTGCTTACAGCAGTTTCAAATTACAAATACGATAGCGATAATAATCTCATTTCCATATTTGCATACTCTTATTCAACACAGGAAACAGATACATCCTTGTATGTTGACAGCAGAAATGACACCATATCTCTTTCAGAAGAACATATTTATTCATACAACAACAAAGGACAACCGACAAAAATGCTGAGAGTTAAAAACAAAACAGACACCACTGTTTTTAATTTCACTATTGATGAGGCCGGCAATGTAACTGATGAAATTGAAGCCGTACCAAATGGTAGACATTATTACTATTACTACAGTGAAAACAACAGGCTCACAGATATTGTAAAATATAGTGTTATCAAAAGAAAATTGTTACCGGATTTTATGTTTGAATATGATACAGATGGGCAATTATTACAAATGATAACAACTGAAGAAGAAGTAGCAAATAATTATTCAGTACAGAACAATTATTTTATCTGGAAATATTTTTATGGTGATGATGGATTCAGGATCATTGAAAAATGTTTTTCAAACGAGAAAAAATTATTAGGATCTTTTGAATATGAATATAAATGATTGAACTAAATAATTAAAGCCTCCTGAGAACAGGAGGCTTTAATTTACTATTGATCTCTAAAACTATAACACTATCCTTTAATTCTTTTTGCTTCACTTTCCAATCCGGTTTGTCTTTGACGAGACGCTTTAACCTGACTGTTTCCAAAACGCCATGAGAAACTCAACCTGAATGTGCGACTTTCCCACGAGCCACTACCTTTAATGTTTACACCACCAAAGTCGTTGGTAGCACTCCACGGAGCAGTATAGAATATATCAGTTCCTGACACTTTAAGTGTCCCTTTGTTCTTCAATACAGATTTTTGTACACCTACGTCAACGCCACCCTGAGATTTTGTCCTCCAGGTTCCACCCCAGATACTCGGGCCATTATACCAACCGCTTATTTCCGCTGAATAACCTTTGCCCAATGTAAAAGTGTGTTGCATATATGCTCCATACATTGATAATTCTACATTTACTTTATTGTTACCTATAGCACCATCAAAAATTTGATAATTGTACCATAGGTTCACATAACCATTCCACCATTTTTTTATCATCAATGGCGAACCTATATTAAAGTTGATGATCTGTTGAGTTGCCAGATTTTGTTGTTGAACATAGGTTGCATTCTTAGTTGTATCAGTTACCATTGTTGCATAATCTTTTACATGACTATATCCAACTGTTGTATTGATCATTCCCAAAAAAGTATGTGTCAACTCAACATTATCTGTGTATTGTGGACGCAGAAATGCATTTCCTTTTTGATATGTCAACTCATCCAATTTATTTTCGAAGGGATTCAAATCTTGATAAGTAGGCCTGTCAATTCTGCGGCTATATGTTAAGCTCAATGAATTTTTCTGATTAACCATCCATGAAACGGCACCACTTGGGAAGAAATCAAGATAGTTACGTTTCACCCTGTTATCTGGCTGCACAATACCATCTCCTCTTGTAAGCGTGCCATCACTATTTGTTTGCTCCATACGTACACCAGCTTGTAAACTCCATTTTTGATTTAATTGTTGTTGATAATTTACATAAGCTGCGTTTACATTTTCTTTATACTTAAAACTGTTACTTTTTTCATCAACCTTTTCAGGTATGCCTCCTATCTCATTAAAAAAATCAAATGTGTTTTTTGTTGTTACAAAAGATGTTTTAACTCCATACCCGAATTTTCCTTTGCCCAATTTTTGCTCTGCATCAATTTTTGCTGTGTAGATATCAATATCGGTAGGAGTATAGTTACGATTGATAACACTATATAACAGGTTATTATTGATATCATAATAATTATTAGGTTGACGACTTCTACCAACTCCACGGAACAAACCATAATCAGCATCAAAATTTATCTCTCTTCCGGTTGTATCGATATAACGATAGTTCAGATTAAAATTTGCATTAGTTCTGCTACCGGGTATATTATTAATTGCTTTTAATGTTTTTACAAATGTGTTTGTCGGGTTGTAAAAAATTGAAGTCTTACTATCTGCCGTGAATTCATTATCGCTAAAACTTGAATTGGCCATAACTCCAATAGTATGCTTTTTATTGATAAAGAAGTCAGCTCCAGCCTTGAAATTGATATTATTGTTCTTATCAGCATTTGTGCTTAACTGATCATACAATGTATCCTGTTGTACCCTATATAATTTCAGTATATTTTCATACCTACCAATATTACCGCTTACATTACCAAATACATTTATTTTTTTATCTCTGTAATTCAATCCCACAGAAGCATTTGCTTTAGGTGTTACACCTTGAACATATCCAAGGTTCATACTACCATTGGTACCGAATTTTTTATTCTTTTTTAAACGAAGATTAACGATACCGGCATTACCACTTGCATCATATTTAGCACTTGGGTTTGTGATCATTTCTATCGCTTCAATATCATTACTGTTAATACTTTTAAGATAGGCAGCAAGATCTTTTGTATCGAGTTGCAACATCTTTCCGTCTACATAAACCTTTACACCGGTTTTCCCTTTCATGCTGATATTTTCATTGTTATCTACCTGCACACCGGGGCTTTTTTGAAGTAGTTCCAAAGCATTGCTACCTGTTGCATTAATGCTGCTTTCTACATTAAAAACAGTTTTATCTGCTTTTACTTCTATCATGGGTTTTCTTGAAGTTACTGTTACTGTACTTAACTGGTTTGCTGCAAGATCCAGTAAAATAGGTTTAACATTCACATCAATACCTTCAGCAACTGAAAACGCTTCAGTATATTTTTTTTCATATCCTATTAGAGAATATAACAGAATGTAATTATCCGGTTTTCTCACTGAAATTGAATATTCGCCATTTGCATCGGTAATATCTGTTTTTACAAGACTACTGTCTTTTGCAGCTAATAGCGATACTGTTACAGATTGCAACGGCTTACTGCCAGCACTTACTGTACCGCTCACTTTAGCCGGGCTTTGAGCCATTGATTGCATAGCAAATAGCATCAATGCTGCTAATGCTATGTTTATTTTCTTTCTCATTGTTTTGGTGGTTTTTAAATGTAGTGCAAAGCACTTCTAAAAAATTGAGGTTCAATAATTAAATTGGATGAACAGAGATAAAAACAATATAAGTGGTAAAATAAAAAAGTGCAGCTGTGATAAGCGGGAAAAAATATTGCAAAAGGTAGCAAATAAAAAAAGCGGCATCTGCCGCTTTAATCCAGTACTCGGGATGGGAGGCTAACTTTGAAACAATCTCATGCAACCATGTACATGAAAAATGTCGGGATGCCCCACATTTTGTGCATTATTGTATATGATTGTATTGAAAAGGGTCTACCAGAGGGTCTACCGAAATAGTGAATTATTGTTAATAGGCCCGCTTATTCACATATGGTTCAACGTGTAGGTCAATGTCATATAATAAAAACCTCCTATAGATGGGCCTCCTAAAAACGAATAATAATACTTATTTAAAACATTAGTACCTCCTAACTTTATGTTTATTTGAGGGGCTTTAATATGATAGCTAGCTTCTACATCAAGGTTTCCATAAGCAGGGACAGTGCCTGTTACTAAAAATGTTTGTGAATAATAACTATTCTGCCATTTATAAGTAATGCCTGCACCTATGCCTTTATAAATATTTTCATTTGCAACTGAAATATTAGTTATCCATTGCGGCGTATTGAAACCATCTTCCAAACCATCATTGCCTGATTTTCTATCCAGCTTTGCATAAGAAACATTTGCTCTAAGAATATAATTTTTTGGAAGATTATATTTCAACCCAAGACTACCTCCATAATTGTACACAGTTGTTTTGGAATTTGTCCATAAACGATACCTATCCTGTGTTTTATTATCGTTCAAATAAAAAGCAACAGAATCCGGCTTTGAAGTTTTTGCAACACTTGCTTCTACCTGTGCAATGAATGAATTGTATTTGTTGTAATAGAAATCTACATCAACAAATAATCTCGAATGTACAAACAACCCTTTGTAACCCAATTCAATTGAACTAACATGTTCCGGTTTAAGATAAGTGTACCCATTTTTTTTCAATAGACTGGCATTTCTTTTAATGGAAGAATCTTTCGTGATCGCTAAAGTGTTTACATCTTTTGTAACAGCTGCTTTAAAAACATCGATGGGTGATTTAAGGTATGAGTTCTCAAAAACCCCATTAGACATAACTTTTAGCCCGCCCACTCTTTTTACACCGCCACTATTTACATTTGAGAATCCTTCAAACAAACTCGGGAAACGATTGCCGCTTTGATAAGCGATCCTGAAATTATTTTTTAAGTTTGGAGAATAGACAGCAGTAAATCTCGGATTCCATAACATAGAGAAATAATCATTTCTATCAGCTCTTATAATTGCACCAAGTTTTACTTTATTTTTCAGTACTCTTCTTGTTGCAGAAATAAACCCACCTGATTTACTATAAATTAAATTATCAAATTTGTTTGTAGCAGTAGGATTGATAAAATAATTTCCATCTGGAATAACAACATACGTTCTGTAATCAAACCCTGCTAGCAATTCTACATTTGTTTTTTTCTTAAATGCACTTAAAATATTTTCTGTCAAATTTATTTGTGCATCAATATTGATCAAATTTGCTTTTACTCTCAATGCCGCACCCGAATCCCAGTTGTTAATATTTTTTAATTTATTAAAAGTGGTTTGGTAGTCTGCACTTCCAGGTTGTAGTCTTGCAGTATCCGCAAAAATCCGGGCAGCCTGCAAAGCTTGTATCACACTAGCTGGTGATGCGTATGTACTATTGAATCTTGTTGCAAAATCCCCAAACCACTTATCATCACTTTTATAAGCCTTATCAGTATTTTCTGCCATTGAGCGGAGGTTGTATGAATCCCCTGTGTTCTCTACATTCCAGTAAGCATGGACAGTAATCGATTTAGATCTTAAATTTAAACCATGTTGTTGTACCAAATAATTTTCTAATCTAAATCTATTAGATCTTTGATAGATATTATCCATCAAAGAAAATTTATAAGCGTAAGAAATTTCAGTGCGGTCATTAATTTTGTAAAACAATCCTGCATCGCCTTTTATATTTTGCAATGAATAATCAGCAATTTGTTTTTCGTAATAACCTGTTCTTGCTATCACATAATTTTTACCTTTTAAAGTAATTGCTTTTCTGTTAGACGATTCATTACCATATCCATTCACACCATCATAACCCGGATTATCCAAACCAGTTAACCCTAGGGTTGCATTACCGGCGGCATTGATATCGGTATGGTCATCTGCGATCCAGTCAGTACCCGTTGTAAATGTTCCATTTACTTTTAATGCAAACTTTGAATTAAATGCACGAGCAATACGCAAACTTGTTTCTGAAAATATTTTAGCACTGCTGTTAGAATCACTTACATGATTTATACCCGTTTTTTGTTGAATGCTTATTCCCTGAGATGTAAAGGGATCTTTCGTAATGATATTTGCCAACCCATTAATAGTATTCATGCCATACAGGGCAGAAGCTACACCAGGTATGACCTCCACACTTTCTACATCCATATCATTCGGACCAATTGCATTGGCAATCGGTGCACCGATATGCGGTGCCTGTATATCCATACCATCTACTAATTGAGCAAAACGAACGTTGGTTGTGTTTGCAAAACCTCTTGTATTAATTACTTTAAAACCTATGCTGGGAGTAATGATCTGCACACCTTTTACATTTTCCAACGCATCAAAAAATGAAGGAGCAGCAGAATTTTTAAAATATTCAGCACCCACTTTTTCAATACTTACTGGTGATTGTAATATTTTTTCAGGCACTTTTGAAGCTGAGACAACTACTTCATCTAAAATAGCAGCATGTGCAGAATCTGATAATTTTTGTGCATTCATTTGTGTCAATAAAAAACACCCCACAAGCGTAGTTGTAAAAAACTTCATAATAGAGTAGTTTGGTAAAACAGTTTCGTTATTCCTTGAAATGAATAACGATGGTAAAAATAAAAGAAACGGAAGAAATTAAAAATTAAATTTTTCTGCTTCTTTCTCTAAGAATTTTTGGAATCGATTGTTGAAAGATTTAAAAAGTGCTATCATTTCTTGCCCTTTCTCAGTAACAACAGCTTGCCCTCCACCTTTGCCACCACGATGAGATATAACCAATGGGGTTTTTGCTTTTGTATTGATATCATCGATCAACTGCCACGCTTGCCTGTAAGACATTTTCATAGCAGCAGCAGCTTGTCGGATTGAACCAAATTCCTTAATTTTTTCCATTAATTCAATCCGACCTTTACCTACCAACTTACCCTCATGAGTATTTATCCAAATACGACCATCGGCAGTTAATTCAATATTTTTAGATTTGTTTTTCATTTCTTAATATTTAAAGAATTGAATCATTTGAAAAGTCACTTTCACTTTTAAAATGAATTTAAATGGAAATGTAGAAAAAGTTTCCAAAAGTAAAAGAAATGAATCCATTTGGCAGGATCAAAGAAATGAAAAGGGGCTACCCAGCGGTCTACTAGCTAAAATAAAAAACTCCAAATGTAAGCGGGACGCTACTTTTGGAGTTTGAAGGGTACTCGGGATGGGAATTGAACCCACACTCGCATTACTGCGAACAGGATTTTAAGTCCTGCGTGTCTACCAGTTCCACCACCCGAGTGACACATGTTTACTCAAAAAATGAGCAACGAATTGAAAAAAAAAGCAGATAACAAAAGCTATCTGCTCTATTCTCAGAGCGGAAGACCGGGCTCGAACCGGCCACCCCGACCTTGGCAAGGTCGTGCTCTACCAAATGAGCTACTTCCGCATTATATATTCAATGAGTCGAAAACTTATTGAACTGTTTAAAAGAACTTTTCCGATTTTTTCGGACTGCAAAAATAAGGGTTGTATTACAACCACAAAATTTTTTTTATTTATACGATGGATTATATAGCGTGTTTTCAGGTACAGCTACTTGAGGTTTACCTTTATAGCGGTGTGTATACAAATTATAGCAGCCGCCTAAAATAAAAGCCACCACTAAAAAAACCTGACAAAACCAAATAAAACGAGATGAAGACACCCAATTATGGGCAAAATCCTTGTGTTTATTGTCTATTATTTCCTGAGCCATAATAATTTCTGATTTGCAGTGCAAAAATAAGGTATGCCACTCAAAAAAACTTATTTACCAGCAACAATTTCTGAAAAGGTTGTCTTCTTCTTTACAAAATGTTGCCAAACCGCCGATCCACCATACCATCCTGATAATCTGCTGTTTTTGCGTATAGGAAAAAATTGTCTCCGCTTTTTTGTAAATATCCATCTTAAAAAATGAACATGTCCCCTTTGAATGGCTATAAAATAGCCCGGATTACCACCCAATAAACCTTTCGCAGCTGCCACATTATCCAATAACATCCTGAAGGGAATTTTCCAAAATGTTTCAAACAGAGTAAAATTCTTTGCCATCATGATCAGGTTATTCCTGAAGTTAAGGAAAACTTTCAGGTTATTTTCTTTAGGCAAGGTCCCACCGCCTACATGATAAACTACTGAGGCTGGTTGAACATATATTTTATACCCTGCCAATTGCATTCTCCAGCAAAAATCAATTTCTTCCTGATGAGCAAAGAAATACTCATCTAAACCGCCAATACTGTGATACAATTCTGCTTTCACAAACAAAGCGGCACCACTTGCCCAAAAGCAGGGTTGAGCATTATCATACTGTCCTTTATCTTCTTCAACAATGTCAAAGATCCTGCCCCTCGAAAACGGATAGCCGTATGCATCCAGCCAGCCGCCACTAGCACCGGCATACTCAAACTCACGTTTATGATTGTACGATAATAATTTTGGCTGACAAGCTCCAATGGAATGATCGCTTTCCATCAAAGCAATAACAGGCTCAATCCAATCAGGTGTAACTTCCACATCACTGTTCAGCAAAATATAATAATCACTCTTTACTTGCTTTAAAGCTGTATTGTATCCTTTTGCGAAGCCTTCGTTTACTGTATTCTTAAGTAGTTCAACTTCTGGAAAATATTGTTGCAAAAAGCTAATTGAATCATCTGTTGAAGCATTATCTGCCACGATCACCCTTTTATTAATATAGGTAGATGCCAATACCGATGGCAGGAATTTTTCTAAAAAAGCCCTGCCATTCCAATTCAATATCACAATTGCTACAGATGGTAAATCTTGATTGTTAAGCATATCAAATGTATAGTCATCCTTGCTTTGTCTCGATAATCATCGGGATTAATCCGCAGTACAACTATTTAACCTTACTTGTGTTTTGCACAAACTTAGTTCATTTCTTATTTTTCATTTCTTATTTCTTAATTTATATTTGATAAAATGTTCACTCAACTATTTAACTGGCGTACACTGCTTGCTGTTGTTGCAATAACAATTGTAACGGGTACTGTATTTTATTCAAATCAGCTTGCTAAAAAAATTGCTGCCGGCGAAAGGCTTAAAATAGAACAATGGGTAGAAGCTGTAAAAGACCTCAATAATCCAGATGCGATCGCAACTACTCTATCTACTGAAATACTAACAGACAATAGCAAGGATATTCCGATGATAGCAGTAACTGAAAAAGATAGCATTCTAGATCACTATAATCTTGACACCAATAAGATAAAAGCCGAGAAATCTTACCTCACCGATAAAATAGAAGAGTTTAAACAATTACATACACCTATTGAATGGAAAAATCCATTCGACAGCACACAAACCAATCGTGTTTTTTATGGTGAATCTAAATTATTAAAGCAAGTAAGATACTACCCGATCATTCAACTGGTAATTGTTGCATTCTTTATAATCATCATTTTAATTACAATCAGCACAAGAAATAAAAGCACTCAAAATCAGGTATGGGCGGGGATGGCAAAAGAAACGGCCCATCAATTGGGCACACCGCTATCTTCTTTACAAGGTTGGGTAGAGATGCTGAAAGACAATCCTGCCGGTGAAAAGATCGCCATTGAGATGGAAAAAGATGTTGATCGATTGCGTTTAGTGAGTGATCGTTTTGGTAAAATAGGCAGTACACCTCATTTAGAAGAAACCAACATTATTGCACAAATAGAAAACATGGTAGCCTATATTAAACGAAGGGCTACTGACCGGGTTGATTTTTTTATTAATACAAATGAAAAAGAAATTACAGCATTGATCAATGCTCCATTATTTGATTGGGTAATAGAGAATTTGCTTAAAAATGCATTGGATGCAATGGAGGGGAAAGGCAAGATATCAATTACAATAACAAATGAGACTTCGCAAATTTTAATTGATGTTGCTGATTCTGGAAAAGGGATCAGCAAACAAAACATTGCAAAGGTTTTTAAACCCGGGTTCACAACAAAAAAACGCGGTTGGGGACTTGGTCTTAGTCTTTCAAAAAGAATTATTGACCAATATCATAAAGGGAACTTATCGGTAAAACATTCAGAACTTGGCAAGGGAACTACTTTCAGGATAGTGTTGAGGAAATAATTGAGAAGGTTGAGAAGGTTTAGGTTGCACTTCTAAACCTTCTCATAAAATCATTACTTTTGCACCACAAAAATCACCTGCGGCGATGGCGAAATTGGTAGACGCACTACCTTGAGGTGGTAGCGCTCGAAAGGGCGTGGGAGTTCGAATCTCCTTTGCCGCACAAAAAACCTTTCAATTATTGAAAGGTTTTTGATTTTATACAAATCGTTCAAACATCATTAGGATTTAGAGAGGTGGTAGTTCCGTCAAAAGCGGGATGGGGTAACCAATCTCCTTTGCCGAACAAAAAACCCTTTCAAATCATTGAAAGGGTTTTTAATTTAAGTATGAATATTCCTATCTCATTAAATACATCTTACCATATCCTTTATTAAAGTATTGATCAGTCTTATCTCCATCAGCTTTGTATTTATCCATAGCCTTGCCATTTAAACTGGTTAACACTCTGTACAAATAAACTCCATTGGCCAATTTTTGACCATAACTATCTGTTCCATCCCATTTAAACTCAGTGATGTTTCTACCAATGTGGATCGGACCCAATTCATCCTTATTGATCTCTCTTACTACTTTACCTGTAATAGTTAATATCTGTATTCTAAAACCTTGTGGCGGTTCACTACCGGTAACCGTAAATACAAATGCGGTTGAAGTGGTAAACGGATTAGGATAATTCAACAAGTTTGAGATCATTGGTTTGTTAATAACGGAGAAGTTTACACGATATTCTATGTAACCGGCCTTATTTTCAACAGCATCTTTACCAGAAACGATCAATATATATGTTCCGTCGGCAAGGAATGTAGGGCTAAACTCAATGGTTGCAGTATTTTGCCCACTACCAAGATCGGCAGGAGTAAAATGAAGCATATCTGCAAAATAGAAATCATGCAAAGTACCATCAGGATATTGCACCTGTACTTTTAACAAAGAAGTATCTTTTAATGCCATGAAACGACTTTCATCTTTCAGTTTAACAAGAATATTAGGAGTTGATGAAACAATATCATCATTAAGAATATGTACCCCATCAAAAGTCACATCCAGCAAAGGATTGAACTGATCTGCTTTCACAAAGAAATTCTTATAAATAAAATTATTGAACAATGTTTGTTCAGGCTGATCATCATCTGAGTTAAACATCAGATATAAAGTATTATCGCCTGAGTAATCTTTGGTATCAATCGCATATCGAACAACAACTGTATCGCCTGAAATCAAAGCTTTCTGTCTTGGGATATCGATTGTATGTGGTACATTATCTCTATCGGTGATGACAAATTTTATTTTAAGACTATCGAAATTTACAGAACTGATATTTTTAAATACCAACGCAAAGTTGATCTTTTCCCCTTGTTCTACCGTATCCTTCATATTCAAGAGAATATTAGGGGCAACCGCACCTTCGGGAAGATAATCTGCGTTAATTCTCCAATACGTAAGTTGTTTTGGCGTAGCGTATGTTTCATCGATGTTTATCATTTTCAATTGAACATATGGATAAATCGATGCATCGATAAAAGCAAGTGATGTATCAATTGCAGGATGTACAGTAGCTAACAATATTTTGCTACCGTCTTTCTTAACTCCGTAAACTTCTATGTCAACTGAATCGGCAGTTGTAACAGGATCTAGACTTTGACCTCTCCAATGTAATGAATACCAGGTTTTGGCAGGACCATATAATGGAGATTCAATTGTACCCGAACGCTCTGAGCCTTGTAGATTAAACACTTTTTCCAAATGCTCGTCTGCCGTTACACCAACAAATTGTTGCGGTGTATAGCTACTTGTACCCTTGCGATAGAAGAATACAAATGGGAGGTTTTTTGTAAACTCATCTATCCTGCTTAATCCATTTGCTTTAAAAGTATGATATAAAGAGTTACCTGCACCAAGTGTAGTTTGATCTGTCTGCCAATCGCTTATAAAAGTTGTATTCTTGTGAATAAACCCAAAAGCATCAATATCTGAAGCAAAGTTGGTGATGGATACATACATTCCGTTAGGAATAGCATTTAAAAAGTCTATCGCCTTTCTCCTGTATCCGGCATCGTTATAAGGGAATTCGAAGAAAGTTCTATATTCCGGATGGGCAACATCTTCGCAAGGTTGAAGACTACCAAATCTTCCTTCATTTCCATTCACTACATAATTCTTCCACGGAAGATGCGTTAAGCTGTCATATACTGCAATTTGAATTACATTATATTGACATCCATACAAATCAAGTCTTGTAAAATTCAAATTAAGATCTATTCCATCGTAATTAAAATAAGGATATAACCCTGTTCGTATCAACAGATCGTTGTTTGTTTTAGCAAATCGAAACACTCTATCGGCATCCAAACTAACTGTATTATATTCACTATGCTTATGCTGATAGTAATGCGATTGATTAAATCCGCTGCTACTACCTGCCAGGTATACAAATGAAGAAACATTCCACACAGGTGGTGTTGCTGTCAAAGATGCAATAGCCGTACGCCAGTAATAAACCTTGCCATCTACAAAAGTTATATTGTTTGGTGTAAACTGAATCAATCCACCCGTACCGGTTGAAGTATATTGTTTCAGGAAAGGTGAATTAAACAATTCCGTTGTATCTACCTCCATTAAAAACTGACGTTGTCCCATCAAAGGGTTAGCAGTAGATGCGCTATATGTAATGTTTTGCTGATTTACTATTGAGTAAATATAGGGATATACCGGACGGAGTTCATCTTCAAAAATGTAAAAATCCTTTGTAACTACATTGTTCGTTTCACACAACTCCGCAATATGATTATCAGCGTCTGTAGTTACAATAAGCTGATTCAACCCCTTATCTGTTAATGAATTTATAGGAACCACCAGATTAACAGAATCCACATATCTGGTTGATGCTATTTTAGTATCATAAAGCGTTTGTACATTACCGTCAGGTAACTTGCGCTTTACTGTAATACGTATAGAATCGTTTACCGCTTTGCCAATATTGTAAGTTTTAACATTCACCGTAAAGCTATTATCTGCCACAGATATTATTGACGGACTGATCTTAACAGTTTGATCTTCTACAACATAATCAGGGGCATTAAAGGAGTTAACCTTAAGCGCCGGATCCCCGTGCAGCGTTATTTCTTCGAGATGAATGCGTATATAATAATCAGATTCTTTTATGTTACTACCCAAATTCTGTAGGATCAATTTGAGTTGATTGCCCATTGAATTACCGTAAAGTGTTCTACAAAATGCAGTATACAACTGCCTGTCATACACATCTAAATAAGGAGGTATTCCCAAATGTGAATCGGCTAAAAAGCCAATACTTCCTCTGTCTTTTGCCAATACGTATTTTTCCGAAAGCGAAAGACTACCTGAAAGGCGGGCTATATCATAAGTAAAGAAATTACCGGCGCTACAACCACTTACACAGAACATCGGGTATTTTCCTTTGTTATCATACACTTCGGGGTTACTTAAATTGAATGCAAGTGTATTGGCTGATGAGTGACCAAAATAACTGATCACACTTACTCCTTCTTTCATCAAAGCTTTGATCCGTTCGCCATTGGCTTGTTCTACAGATGCAGTAGATTCTTTTTTAAATGTTTCAGTTTTAGCACCAAATAAAGTGTCTGCTGCTATGTCTGCATAGCCTTTCATGTAATTTTTAAATAACGCATCCTCTGCACTATCGGCACCACCAATTACATGGATTATATTTTTCATCCAAACCTTATCAATAAGAGAACAACTTGTAGTTGCTTGCACCTGCTCATATTCTTTCATTTTGTCAAGATAATTTCCAAGTTCGGCTCCACTCACAACAGCAATTCTTCCGATAGGAATAAGCGGCACATACTTACTAGGTTCACAAGCAAGCAATACATCTGAAGGAGGCCATCCAAATGTTGGAACCAAATTTAATTTATCAGCATTAGGATCAGATTCATTTTTTCTATACTCATCATAAGTAACACCTCGTCCTACCAGAAAAACGTATTTAGGTTTAACTGTAAATTGTTGTGCAGCATATCTTACAAAATCTCGTATAGATGATGGATGTTTTTTAATACCAAACCCAAACTGATCGACCAATTCATCGATGGAAACAATTTTTGCATTGTAGCCACCACCTGCAGTTGAGGTACGGTATTGAGCATATTTTAAAACGTTATCTACTCCTGCTCCATCATCAAACAAAGATTTGTGTGAGATCAAAAGATAATCTCCCTGATTGGCAGCACTTGAATAGTTAACAAAGTTTCGTTGCGTTAATTGATTCACTGCGGTGATATTCGATGCGTCTTCGCTTACCAGCATAAACTTACCTGATTCAGTTGGAGATGCAGGTAAAACAAATTTTATTTTGCCCACTGTTGAAATATCTCCCACATATCTTTTTCCGTTAACAAGATCATACAAAACAGGAGCAACACTACCGTTGTTAAAATTATCTATCTCCAGATATTTGGGTGATGCATCGGCCGCTAATTCAAAATAAAAATTCTTACTACCTGAAAAATTAAACGTAGCCGGATAAGTAATTGCAATTTCTGAAACTACTATCCGATCATTCACATTTGCAGAAGTACCATTGATAGAAACATCGACCGTGTTAGGATTTTGAAGATACGATAATGGCAATCCGTCGACTTGTTTTTTTGCGGCACTAAAAAGATCCATCGTTTCATTAATCACCGTATTTCCAAACAGCTTCATTCGTATGTTTCTGAAGTTTAAAGCATTTCCATATCCGGATATATAAGCAGAAAGACTGTTAGCAGGACCTGCAGTATAAACATTCAGATTTGAAAATTGATACGTAAGATCTTGATCGGGTTGTATATCTCTACTCGACCATCCTTCGCCATTGTCAAAAGACGAAGAATAAACATATTCGCCAACAGGTGAAGCATATCCACGATTTATTTGATCACCATTTGAAGGATTGTTAAAAACGTGACTCAATCTTCTCATGTAATACAATTCGGCCGGCAATATATTACCTGCAGTATTGTTTGATGCCGTCGTATAACGAAGATTGGCCGTTGCCGCATTTACAGTAAGAAAATATGCTGCAGTATCGGTAAACAAACTTGTACTGTCGCATAATTGAAATTCAGGTTTTCTGTACAATTGTCTGTCAACAACACCATCATTTGCTTTTCCAAGAAATTCAATATAGTCGGAGGAAGACAGTGCACCAGCACTAGCGGAAGTGTACAAACGAACTTGTTCTCCGTTTCTCCATAGTTGAAAATTTTGAGCCGGCGTATTGCCAAGTCCAATTCCTGCAAGTGTCGGTTGGTTGATACGATATAAACCGGATCTACCTATCGTAAACTTATAATAAACCTTACTATAGTCTATCCAGCTATTATTAAGTTGTGCATCTGCAACAACTGTTATAAAAAGGAAAAACGGAATTAATATTTTTTTCATCACAGATTACTTTACAATTTTAATATTTTCTTTCTTGATCAGATTTACATGCAGAGAAAAAACATGAGTATATAACGGATTAGATTGATTGGCAAGATTAGTAAATGCATAATCGATCACTACATTATTCAATTTAAAGCCGGCTCCTAAAGTTGGCTGATATATCCAAACTTTTTTCTGGTTGATCAGATCGCCATCTGATAATGCTTTTTGAAAATTATTGATGCCTGCTCGTACAAAAAACACATCCTTTACCGCAGCTTCCAATCCGATATGCGGATCAACGCTTACCGCTTTACTACTTATTAGCGTATTTCTTTTACCATCAAAAGTCAGATCAAGATTCGCTTCAGCAAGAAGATTAACAGATTTACCTAAAGTGAAATTATAGCCCCCGCCCAAGATCAAACGAGGTGCGGTTAACTCGGTTGATTTAAGTGGTATAGCGTTGTTGGTAAGATAAAGCGCTTCTTTCTCTCTTTCCGTAAATTTAAACGACCATGCATTGAAGGTTGTTGTAAGATCCTTTGCTACTGCTGCCAAATGCCATTTATCTCCATGCAATTGTGCGCCGGCATCAATACCAAAACCCCATGCTGTAGCAAATGAACCAACTTTTCGGTGAATCACTTTTGCATTTACACCAAAACTGAAAGCGTGTTCTTTTATCGGTTTAAGATTTTGAGCAAATGAAAATACAACAGCATAATCAGCAGATGAAAAAGTTTGAATATTGTTGTAATTGATACTGCCATCAGGTTCTACCAAAAACAATGTATTGGGAATATCGTCTACGGCAAATCTTAAAACAGACAAGCCAAGTGTTCTTTTATTATCTTGTACAGGTATTGCTAAAGCTCCATAATCATATTTGCCAATGCCGGCAAAGTAAGATGCATGCATAAGACTGACATTAGGGTTATCTTTAACACCTACCAATCCGGCTGGATTCCAATACCCGGCAGTACTATTTTTGACACTGGCAATTTGTGCACTACCCATTGCCATAGCTCTGGCTCCGGCACCTATGTTTAAAAATTCGTTAGAATACTTTCTAAACTGGGAAAATAATAAGGCAGGGAAAAACAAGAGGAGTATTATAAACAGCTTTTTATTCAACATCTTTTTCTAATTAACAGTTGGTTATGATTATAAAATTTTTTAACGAAGCGGCAGCAACAAACTGACCATTCATTAAAACTACTTAATGTACAAATTTAATCAATATACGTGTGTTATAGAATTTCTGTTTGAATAAATATAGTTATGATATAGACGCTTTACCGAACCAAAAGGCTGCTTTTATACAAAAGCAGGCTTTCAATTCTTTTATTGAGTATTGGTTCCTGTTATTGTTAGTGAATGACCTGTATTTACCTGAACTGAAGCATTAGGTTTTGCCCTGATACTTCTACAGATAGCATCACTTTTAATAACGGGATAATCTGATAATCCTGAATTAATGATGACATCAGTATTCGCATCGGGTATTTCATGACAACTCCAGTTGCCTTTCTTTTCCCATGCATCATCAATTGCTCCTGTCCATGTATTGGCAAATCGAAGCACAAACTCATCTCCGGTAGTTAGAACAGCATTACTATTTGTAATAGCTCTATACTTTGTACCATACATAGATGAAGGCGGATTGTTGATGATCAGTGTATCTTTTTGAGCACCAGAGTACATTGGCCCGTCGGCAATATCGACATAACCACTTCCTGTATTTACCTGCCACTGATAAGTATTACCCGGTACATATTTACCGGCATACAACACAACAGATTCATCTGCACAACCTGCAGCCGGTGTTACAACAAGGTATCTATACAATACATTATTGAAATGATATTGTTCAGCCTGACTATTGTCAGGATTTATATCCAAATAAAATTCATTTACTCCCAAATAAGCAGCAGCAGGAATGTCATAAACAACCACCGCACTATCCCCTCCTTCCAGAGGTTCTATTTTTAATCCGTTGGTCTGTTTATTATAAACATGTGCAACTCCGTTAATATCGGTAATGGTTAAACGAACATCGATACTATCAAACGCAACATCACTTATGTTTTTGAATGCCACTCTAAAGTGAAGTGTATCATCTGCCGACACTGGCGCTGGAAAATTATATGCCAATGCTGGCGAAACAGCTCCTTCAGGTACTTTGGTGCCGGTAAGCATCCAGAATTTCAATTGTGCTGTTTTTGCCTGTTGGGGATCTGCATTGTTCATACGAAGCTTCAGATACGGATAAGTTGCAGCATCTATAAAAGCTATGGTTGTATCTTTTGCATCTTTTACTGTAGCAAGCACTATGTCCTGACCGGTAAAGTCCTTTCCAATTATATCAAATGTTTTTTCGGTGGTTGATGCCGGATCTGCAAACTCATCCCACTTGAAGTTTTTCCATTCCTTTGCAGGCCCCATCCATGGAGTTGTTACATCTCCAACTGTTTGTTTACCCGGTATATAATAATTATTAACGATGTGCTCATTCACCGAAGTGCCGACCGATTGATATATTGGAGTATTGATCGAATCACCTTTTCTGAATACAAATACGAACGGAAGTGCTTTAGTGAAAGAATCTATCATATGCAATCCGTAGTTGTGAAACTGGTGCCATAAAGATTTGCCACTGCCATATACACTTGTATCTGCCTTCCAGTTATTAATATAAGCTGCAGCAGGATTATTGAAAGTACTGAACAATAAACTTCTTATCAGTACAATTGATCCGTGAGGAATACTATCAAAGAAATCCATCGCACTTTTTCGGTAAGCTTGTTTGTTCATAGGAAACTCAAAGAAATGTCTCGGGCCATTACATACAGCCCCGCTTCCAAAACGGCCTTTTCCATCTAACTGCGTAGAGTTCTCCCATGGTGCTAAACTCGAACTGTCAAAAACATAGAATTGCAAAGGATGATCAATTGTACAGCCCCAATAATCAACCTGAATATCATCAAGATTTACATTGTTTTGATCCCAGTCGTAATAAGGATGAACACCTGCTCTTACTAATATCTTACCTATCTTATCTCCAAAAGCAAACTTTCTTGAATTTGAATCAATATCAATCGCATCGTACGTATTATTTTTATACTGGAAGTAATGCGATTGGTTAAATCCATCATCCGTTCCATTTATATAGATAAAAGAACTAGTATTCCAGTTAGTACCTTCGGCAACAGGCCCAACAGCAACTCTCCAGTAATAAACTGTGCTATCTGTCAGAACAAGACCGGGAGTAAATTCGATCATGCCGCCAATGGTGTTTACAGTTTTTACTACTTTTAGAGACGAATTAAATAATGCAGTTGTATCCATCTCCATAATATACTCCTTAGCCGCTGCAGTAGGGTTTGCCGTTGAGGCAATCAACAAAGGGTTATTATTATTAATGATTGCATAGTTGTATGGATAAACAGGTCGTATTTCATCTTCAATAATAGTAAAACTTTTTGTTGCACTATTGTTTATTTCCGATAATTCATCAATCTGATTGTTAGGATCAATGGTTACTGTGATCTGATTAAGTCCTTTATCTTGTAGTGGATTGATGGGCAAGATCACGACCACACTATCATCATAAGCAATTGGTTTTATCTTACCATTAAAAATTGCTTCTACAGTATTATTAGGTAACGTATGTTGTATCAACACAGTAATAGAATCACCTGTTGCTTTTCCAATGTTCAATATTTTTGCAGTGATGGTTACTTTATCATCTGCTACGCTTACCAACAAAGGCGAATAATTCAACATAGAATCCTTTATGGCATAATCAGCTTTGGTATGCGGATTAATAAGAATTGCAGGATCACCATGTAAAGTAATTTCTTCAACATGTGTTTGAGCAATATAATCAGAACTGTATGTTGTGATCATATTCTTAATAGTAGTTTGCAAAATATTACCAAGCGACTGGCCGTACATGTCGTTTGAAAGATTACGATAGAATTCTGTATTCCAGTAGTTCAATTGTGTTGGCAATCCAAAATGTGTACTGGCAATATATCCTATACTTCCTTTTTGATCGGCAAAAACAAATTTTTCCGAAAGTGTTCCTGCACTAAATGCTCTGGATGTATCAAACTCAAACAGATCGCCACTTTCGCATCCGTTGATCACAATTAAAGGATACTTACCTGTGTTGTTATAACTACCGGGATTATCTAAATTAAATTCAATTGTATTTGGAGATGAGTGGCCAAAATATGTGATCAAGCTCAAACCCTCACTAAATAAATTTTCAATTGTTTTGTTGGTACCAAGCGCTTTATTACTTCCGGAATTTGCACTAAACTGATAAACGTTTGCACCAAATAATGTATCACTCGCTATCTCTTCATACCCTTGCATATAACTTGTTATAAGTCCTGCTAAACTAGGATCATCCAAGCCTCCTGTTACTTCAGCAATGTTTTTCATCCACCCCTTGCCTTCAATAGTTTGAGGTGCTGTTTTTTGAACCAGCTCGTATTGTTTTATTTTATTAAGATAAATGGCAATTTCGTTCCCTGTAATAGCCGATAAACGACCAATCGGTATCAATGGAATTTCACCTGTACGGGTTGCCGTTAGTAAGTTATCTGACGAAGGAAAACCTATTGTGGGCACCATTGCCAACCTGTTGATCCAGGTAGAATTTTCGGAGCTTTTGAAACGATTATAATTCAACCCCTTTCCGATTAAAAAGAAATATTTTGGTTTAACTGTATAGTTTGCCAGTGTGTATGCAGCAAAATTCTTAATTGAAAGCGGATGGTGTTTTACACCAAAACCAAACTGATCGATCAACTGATCAATATTTACTATTTTGGCATTGTAAGCACCACCGGCTACAGAACTTCTATACTCTCTGTATTTCTCAACATTATTATTTCCTGCTCCGTCATCATATAATAAAGGATGACTGATGATTACATAATCACCTTGGTTTGCTACCAGCCCGTAGTTAACAAAATTCCTTTGAGTAAAATTATTTACATTCAGAATTTTAGTTGCATCGGTACTTAATAAAACAAATTTTCTGGTAACTGCCGATGCAGGCAGTGCAAATTTCATTAACCCGGAGCCCACTACAGCCGTATATCTCAGACCATTTGTAAGATCATATAATACCGGCACCCCTGATCCTGCAGTAAAACTGCTGATCTCTAGATATTTACCTGAAACACTTGATTGCAATTCAAAATAAAATTGAGATGCACCGTTAAAATTAAATTGTCTCGGATAAGTAAGTTCGTAATGCGACACTACCATTTTATCGGCAGTGGAACTACTTGCACTAGAAAACTCAAAACGAGCAGAGTCGTTTACAAAATATGCAAGTGGCACAGCAGTAGTTGTTACTCTGCTAATATTGTACCCATTGATGGGTGTTGTAACAAGAACATTGTTTCTTAATCTTGTAGTTACCGATCTGCTTGTATAAGCGTTACCGGCCATCACGGTACTTAATGTTGCTGTGGGGCCCGATGTATACACTTTCATGTTAGCATTATAATCCTGCAACTTTCCGGCAGGAGCAATATTATTGCTTGTCCAGCCTTCTGCTGTTTCATAAGATGCTGCACTTACCAGTTCACCAAGATCGTAACCAAAACCAACATTCATTTGATTTTTGAAATACTTGCTGAACTTATACATAAAGTATGACTCAGCCGGCAACACATTCCCTGCCACATCATTAACCGCATCGGTCATTCGTCTATTGGCAGACGTTGTATTTACTGTAAGAAAATATGCCGAAGTATCTGTATACAAACTGTTCTTGTCGCTCATTTGCAGTAGGTCAGTCTTGTAGAGTTTTGTATCCAGCTTCCCGTCATTCATTTCCCCGTAAAACTCTAAATAATCAGAGGCAGTAAGTGTACCTGAAGCAATACTTGTGTAAAGTGCTACCTCTTCCCCATTATGCCATAACTGAAAATCGGGAGCGGCTGTACTACCCAGCCCAATATTCGCCAATGCCGTACCCGATATACGATACAGACCGGTAGCACCTACATTAAATTTATAGTATGTTTTGCTGTAATCTATCCACTCATTGTTGTAGGTTTGGGCACTTGCAACAACGGAACCGAATAGAGCCGACAGGATCAGGAGGTATGTTTTCATTAAAGACTTTAAAAGTTACTACTAGAATATCAATGTTTTATATATTATATGCTCATTAAGATAAGCAACGGTAGCTAGGTAGACAGGTAAAAAATGTAAGTGGTTGCAAACTTAATTATTTTTTTCGATTTTTCTTGCCATTTTTGCAAAAGTTTACTCAACTGTTAAACGTTATAAATCAAAACATAGTATAAAAATGACAGGCAATTTGATAGAAGAATTACAATGGCGAGGTATGATACAAGACATTATGCCCGGAACCGAGGAGCAGCTTAAGAAGGAAATGACTGCCGGGTATATAGGTTTTGATCCTACAGCTGATAGCCTGCATATAGGTAGCCTTGTACCAATTATTTTGCTTGTACATCTTCAAAAGAATGGCCATAAACCCGTTGCCTTGCTTGGTGGAGCTACCGGAATGGTAGGCGACCCCAGTGGTAAAAGTGAGGAAAGAAACCTGTTAAGTGAAGAGGCTTTGCAACACAATTTGAAGGGCGTAAAAGCTCAGCTTGAAAAATTTTTAGATTTTAACTCAGATGCCCCAAATGCAGCTGAAATGGTCAATAACTACGACTGGTTCAAAGATTTTAGTTTTCTTGATTTTATTAGAGATGTAGGCAAGCATATTACAGTCAATTACATGATGAGTAAAGACAGTGTAAAAAAGCGTTTGGAAGGTGATGCAGGTATGAGTTTTACAGAATTTACATATCAACTGGTTCAGGGCTATGATTTTTACTGGTTGCACCGAAATAAAAACTGTAAACTTCAAATGGGTGGTAGCGATCAATGGGGCAATATTGTTACAGGCACCGAACTGATCAGAAAAAAAAGCAGTAGCGAAGCATTTGCATTTACCTGTCCTCTAATAACAAAAGCCGATGGTGGAAAATTCGGTAAAACAGAAAAAGGTAATGTATGGTTAGACCCCGTTCGAACATCTCCATACCAATTCTATCAGTTTTGGTTAAATGCCGCAGATGCAGATGCAGAAAGGTTTATAAAGATATTTACTTTCTTAAGTAAAACAGAGATCGAAGATATTATAACAGCACATCAACAAGATGCGGCCAAAAGAATACTGCAGAAAGCACTGGCAAAAGAGATCACCATTTTTGTACATGGGGCAGATGAATATAATAAGGCCATTGAAACAACTGAGAAATTGTTTTCCAACCAAAACGCCCCGGCAGAAAGTTTGAGCGAGGAAGAATTGGAAACCATTGAAGGCATTGTAAAAAACAATTATGAACTCAGTAAGATCCAAACAGGCGTTTCAGTGATTGATTTTTTAGCGGAAACAGGTATTTTTCCAAGTAAGGGTGAAGCAAGAAAAATGATACAAAACGGAGGTGTAAGCATCAACAGAAAAAAAGTTGAAACAATTGAGTTCAAGATCGATGATTCGATGATGCTTCACAATAAATATTTACTCATTCAAAAGGGTAAAAAAAATTATTACCTCATTACTGTGATCTGATCAAAATTCATCATCTTTTATTTTACAAAAACGTTGCTCTTTAGGCAGCGTTTTTTATTTGATATAAGTCTTGCAAGTAGCAATTGAAAAAAGGGTTAAAATGTTTTTAAATACGAGGGTTAAAAGCTATATTCGCTGTTCGAATTGCTTTCCTGAAGCCGGTTTCGAGAGTTTTGAATAAAATAACGTTCCCGGCAACGATTGCATAAAAAATCCAACTGAATATTCGATATAAGTAGCAACTTACACGAATATTTTGCTTCCATTATCAACCAAAACCGATTGTAAATTTTTATCTGTTGATTGATCAACAAATTAAACCAGCTGTATGACGATAGTATCTCTAACAAAAGGATACATTTTTCTTAAAAAAAGATGCTTTGCAGCTTTACAATCTCACATTAGTATTCAACCATTCAATTTATAAAACAACATCATAAAATGCTGCACAACATGAAAATGCAACTACCCGAGTTTTTGAACCCGAATAATACTCATAGGGGTGTTATTCAAAAGTTTTGGTCATCTGCTTTCAAAGCTGTTGCAATCCTCCTTATTGGATTGTCAGTGAACAAAGCAAATGCACAAGTTGTCTTTAACGAGACATTTAGTAACGTAACTAATGTCAATTATTCAACTGCCATTAATCCTTCCACTTTTAATACCCTGTTCGATAATACAGGATGGACGTCTTCTTCGAGCAGTGGTCAATCTTGTACAGAAGCAGGAACATTAACTATTGGAAGAAGCGGAAGTAGCGGTGGTAACGTGTCTACCCCGCAAATGGATCTTTCGGGAACCGATATTGTAATTCTTTCCTTTAAACTAAAGTTTTACGGCACCAACAGTATTACCGGTAGTACAAGCTCAAGAGTTATTGTACAATTAAACGGTAGTGATGTTTTCAGCGGACAAAAGGGTGTTGTTTCTATCCCAGCTGGTCAGGCAGATTATAATTCAACCGAATTTAAAACATACAATATCATATTAACAGGTGGTACAGCTACGTCAACAATTACATTCAGAGGTACATCATCTAACTATGCTTATGTAATAGATGATGTTGTTGTAACAAAAGCGGCTATGCCTACTGTTGCTACAACAACTCCCCCTGCAACAGTTAACTTTACCAGTGCGGTTTTAGGCGGAACTATCAATGCAACAGGTCTACCAATTTCAGAAAGCGGTATTGTATGGAGTACTTCTAATACAAATCCAACTACTGCCAACAACAAAGTCGCTACTGATCCATTGGTTACAAGTGGTGCTTACAGTGTAACTTTGTCATCATTAACTCCGGGTGTTACTTACTATTATAACTCATATGTAGTAACTCCGGCCGGAACAGTTTACGGAACGGCTTCTTCTTTTACAACTCCTGTTCCTGATTACAAATTAACCTCTAATACAGGAAATCTTGATTTCGGCGGTGTTACCATCAATACAACATCTGTGCTTTCTTACACAGTTTCAGGTAAAAACCTTGAGCCTGCTAGCGACAATATTTTAGTGACTGCTCCGGCAGGTTTTACAATAGCTCTTTCAAGCAACGGAACATTTGGTCCGACCTTATCACTTCCGTATTCAGGAGGTATATTAGCACCAACTACGATTTATGTAAAATTTGCTCCTACTATTGCTTTTGCTACAACAACCGGTACAATTACATTGAGCGGCGGTGGTGTTACTAGTGATTATATCATTAATGAAAAAGTGAGCGGTCGTGGTAAACTGGTTGATCCTGCAGTTGCCTCAAACGTAGGTAATGATTTCTGGTTAGGTTTCGGTTATCATGCAAGTATGAACAGTACAGGTTCGGGAAGAGCAAGACTTTCAGTATATGTATCTAACCCATCAACTGAAAAAGCAAGCGTAATGGTTGAAATACCTGGATTAGGATATACAGCAGGCCCTGTAGATATCGACGGGAATGGAGGTTTCTTCGAATTCGGTGATTTCCCATATGGAGATGGAACTGCAGGAAACGCAACAAATGCCCCGGATTCAAGACTTTACTACACAGGAACAAGTAACAGAGCAATCCATGTTTACAGTACTAACGGTGTACCTGTATCAGTTTGGTTGTATGATTATAGCAGCGGAGATGCAGCAGCCGGTAGCTTGGTTTTCCCAACCAATACATGGAACACATCTTACACAGTACAAACAATTGGCGGCGGTGCTAACAGTGCCGGTAGCCCTAACTCATATTTCTTTGTTATTGCCCAAGAAGATGATACACAAATTGAAATTACGCCAACCGGAGATATCTTAGATTCAGTAGCTATTAATACTATTGAAACTTCTTCAAACGTGAAATACTCTCCGGGCACAGGTACATTTACAGTTACTTTGAATACCGGACAAGTATTCAATGCCATCAGTACAATTGTTGGTGGTGTTGGTACCGATCTTTCAGGTACACTTATTAAAAGTACTAACTGTAAAAAGTTTGCAGTATTTGCAGGTAATGGTAGAAATGGTATCGGTAGCGATCTTTGTAACTATACTACAGGCGCAGGTACCGATAACTTGATTCAACAAATGTTCCCGAAAGTAGCATGGGGTACAAAATACTATACTGTACCTACCAAGCATATGGAATACAATACATACAGAATCACAGTTGACGATCCTGCTACACAGGTATGGGTAAACAAATCTGTAAACCCTACAGCATTGAGCGGATACGATGCGGTGCACAAATTCTATCAAATTTATACCAATTTACCTTCAGTAATTGAGTCAGATAAACCTATCAGTGTTACACAATTTATTTCTTCAGAAAGTTGTGGATCTAATGAAACTATTGGTAATAATGGTCAGGGTGACCCTGAAATGATCATCCTTAGCCCTGCTGCTCAAGCAATCAATAAAGTAACTGTGGTTTCTACTACCATTAAAAATGGTAATGGCCCAGGTGCACACTATATTAATGTAGTAGTACCTAATGCAGGTATCAATACATTTAAATTAGACTATGATTATTTAAATAATGTACAACCACTTGTTGATACAGGTAGCAGCAGTTATGTAGCGGGTGCATATCAAGGGTCTTCTGAATTGATTACTATTGATAAGGCATTCCAACCTTATCCATTTGATGCTAACTACTCTTGGGCTAAATTTAAAGTGCTTTCAGATAGAACACATACACTTGAATCTGCAATTCCATTTAATGCGATCGCTTACGGAACTGCAAAAGGCGAAAGCTATGGTTTCAATGCAGGTACTCAGGTAAATGACTTAACAACTCCATTAATTTTGAATAATCCGTTCGGAGATTCGCTTAACTCATTGAATACATCGAAACCACTTACAACTTGTAGAGGAACGGAAGTTGCACTATCTGCAACACTTCCTTTTGCGAATGTAGAAGGAAAACCAATTGTATTTAGTTATGGCGGGAACGCAAATATCAGTCCTAATGCAGATGATGTTATTGCAAACCCAGTCCTTAGCCATACTTTTGATTTCAACGGCCAAACATTCTATGTTTATAAATTAGCTCAAAAACATGTGTTTAGTGCTAATGGCGATTATCAAATAAATGTTACCTACTTCAACCCTTCTCCTTCAGATGGTTGTGGTCAGGGAGGTAGTAACAAAACAATTTCTTATACTATTAAAGTTGTTGATGGCATTGCTCCTGCTTATACTATTGACTACAATACTTGCGTAAGCAATACAGTTACTATTACCGATGCAACAAATGGTTTAGGTTATGATATTGTAAAATGGAATTGGTCTTATGACAATGGAAGTAAACCATTACCAAGCGGTCAGGATATTGTTAAAAACCCTGTGTTTACAAATCCTGCTAATAATACTGCTGCTAATGTTAAATTAATAGCGATCAACAGTATTGGCTGTTATGGTGAATTACAAAAATCATTGCCAACACCAACCATTCCGCAAGTAGTATTCAACAACCAATTTGCCCCGGTATGTTCTAATGCTGCAGTTATAACATTAAACCAAGCAACTCCGGCAGGTGGTGTATATTCAGGTGCAGGTGTTACTGTTAATCAAGGTGTATATACATTTAATCCTGCAGCTCAAGGCGTTTCTACAAGTGCGCCAAATGTTATAACGTATACAGTTACCGGTGAATCTGGCTGCTCTAATTCAGGTACTAATACAATTGTTGTAAATGCTTTACCGGTTGTTAGTGCAGGACCAAATCTTACAACTGTAATTAACAAGCCAATTACCATTACGGGTACAAGCTCTGTAGAAGGCGTTTATACATGGTCACCTTCTACCGGAATTACTCCTACAAATGCTTTGGTAACAGAAGCACAGATCGGTGAACTTGGAACATATACATACACATTATCGGTTCAATCGAATAATTGTACTGCATCTGATGACATGACGCTTACAGTAGTTCCTGATGTTGAATGTTTAGATCCGATGAGAGGATTTACTCCGAACGGTGACGGGCATAATGACAGATGGATCGTATTCAACGATGAAGGTTGCTTTGTAAAAGTACAGGTTGACGTTTACAACCGTTATGGCGGTCTGGTTTATCATTCAGATAAATACACTAACAACTGGATAGGCGAGTTTAAAGGCAAAGCGGTTCCAGATGCTACTTATTACTATGTAGTAAAAGCAACACAGGCTAACAAAAAAGTTATTATTAAAACAGGTAATGTAACCATCGTAAGATAATAACCGTAAACAGTAAATAAAACAATGACCATTAAAAAAATAAATAATATGCAACTAAAATCAATCATTGCTGTGCTGTTTTTAAGTGTTAGTGCTGCTAACGTTAATGCACAACAGATTTTTAGAATGAGCCAGTACCAACAGCATAATTTTCTGTATAACCCTGCAGCTGCCGGTGCAGCCGATCAGGCTTCGGTAGGAGCATCCTACAGAAAAATGTGGGCAGGCATTGACGGCGGACCACAAACAACCATTTTGTTTGGCGATAAATATTTTGCTAAGAAAAAAGTAGGTGTTGCCGTTGCTTTGTATGATGATAAAACAGGACCTACCAGTCGTACAGGCGGACAAATAAACCTTTCTTACAGTATCCCTTTAAAAGAAGGCAGACGTTTAATGTTTGGTTTGGGCGGACAAATACTTCAACAAAAATTAGATAAAGCTGCTTTTGCTGAATCTGATTATTTTGATGATACCGACCCGATCATGTCGGCTCCTGCTAATGTTACCAAAGGAGATGCATCTGCAGGTATTTATTACAAAACACCAACCGTTAACTTCGGTTTCTCTGTACAACAATTGATCCAATCAAAACTTGATTTTATCAAAGGAACAACCAATACACAAGGCAAACAATACAGACACTATAATTTTACGGCAGATTATTATGCAAGAACTGATGAAGACAATGTGTTAATTCCAAATGTTTTGGTAAGATATCTGCCTAATGCACCTGTTGATATTGAAGGAGGCGTAAGATTAGAACACAAGAACATTTTATGGGTAGGGTTCAATTATCATTACAAACAAAGCTATGCAGCTTTTGCCGGTGTTAAAATACAAAACAAACTGGCTATTGGTTATGCTTACGATGTTTACAAAACACCATTGAGTGTTTTTGATGATGGTGGCGATGCTCATGAAATATCTTTGAGATACTTCTTCAAATAACTGATACGATCAAAATAATTAAAAGGGGCTTAATATATTTAAGCCCCTTTTAATTTCTATACCTATTAGCCAAGAAATCTTCCTATCTTTCTCATATCACATTTAAATTCAAGCTCTTTTAGCTTGAAAAGCCTCTTAGAAATAAAGATTTCAATTATTATTAAATTCCTTTTGGGACTTTTATGTTCTTATTGTAAATTTGCACTCCCAAATCGATTTTGGGAAAATGATTGGGTTATGGTGTAACGGTAGCACTACAGATTTTGATTCTGTCTGTCTAGGTTCGAATCCTGGTAACCCAACAAAAAGCAATCTGTTAAGGTTGCTTTTTTTGTTTTTCGGTATTCCCTGCTTCTTTAAAAAAAATTCGTTCTATCAACCAGAAAAATATAAAGGGAATCGGGGAGTTCAATTTTGTAAAGCTTAAATAGTCCGATAAATATTGTACCCTCATGTCAACTGCAATTGGATATAAATTGAAATGATCTAATCCATAAAGTAATATTTTCAAAAGAAAATACACAGCCCACAACGAAAGATAAACTTTTATGAAAACATTGAATATCTTTTTCGACACTGCATACCACATTATAATTATACCGGCTACAGGAATAAAATAAGTCCATAAAGCAATAAAAAGTGAATGATATTTATGGAGGAAATATGTTGCCTTTAACCAATCTAAGGTAAATGAGCCAAGGGTTATAAGAAACATCAGTAAAATAAAAACACTAGTTCTTTTCATGCTTAAATCCTTTACGGGTAAATAATACCCATCCGCAAAATATCAACAGATACAATAAAAGTGTAAAAATATACTTGTGGTTCAATTCAAACATTGGTCGATGATATGCATATAACCAGTACAACATTGTTACCCTGATCACATTGGCAAGCATTATAACGATCAGTCCACCTAACCCAAATGCAATTTTTCGTTTAATAGAATAGTATGGCAGTAATATGATCAAGCCTAAATAGATAACAAATAAATCCAGCCCATTACAAATATCAGCTATAATAAAAACAGGCTTATCTCTTTGCAACAACTGAAACCCCCCTTTATTTCCATGATATACAGGATCCATGGTTAACTTCGGGTCAACCGGTAAAAAAGTATTGATACAGGCCATAGCTCCTATAGTCGTTACTTTTGTCAGCATTTTATCAGGCACATTTGACGGCTTTAAAACAAAATTGTACAATAGTTGCCAGGCAACAATCAAAATTATCAATTGAAGAAAGAATTTCTTGATTGCTTTGCTCAACTTTTCGTCACTACCAAAAAGCTTGAATTGATTTGACGTCATAATCTAGGTAATGAGGTTTAATAGTAATTAGTATATAAGGTTATTTCGAGAATTAATTGAATATATGAAAGTACATTATACTTCTGAAAATAAAAAGTGTTATTAATTAATCGGTGACATTGAAATAAAAAGTGCATCCCTCCTTTCGGAAAAATGCACTTTAATTTTATTGGCTTGTAAACTAAATAGTTAGTTAAGCCTGAAGAGTTGTTGAAGCATTCATTCGCTTCATCACTTTCATAGCTAAAAATGAACCGGCTGCGATAAGTAATACTGTCATTCTCGGATCTAATGGTACAGCCTGTGGCTCAGCATCAGGGTTATCTCCGGGATTCTGACCAAGCACTAAACTTGGTAAAACAGTCATACATATGATAGCTACCAGAGGAATGATGTTTCTTACCACCTTACCTCTCACTGATTTTAAATTAACGCTCATTCTTTAACTATTTATTGTTTTTACCTTTTGTTTTATTATCGGTTATTATTAAACGTTAGTTCACAATAACTTTTTCAACTTGTTTAACACCATTTGGTCTTACTAATTCTACGTGATAAATACCTGCTGTCATTTTCGGTAATGCTATGCTTTGTGTAGCATTGCCACCTGCATGTTCAAACATTGTTTTTACCATTTGCTGACCAATGCTGTTCAATATTCTTACATTGTATCTGCCTTTTTGTTCATTGTTCAAGCGGATGCTTATCCTTCCATCATTGATGATAGTTGTATTCAACGTAATGCTTGGAACTGATGAACCATAAGTTACTGTTACAATATAAGTGTATTTGGTTGCTCCTGATAGATCTACGGTTTTTATACGGTAGTAGTTCAATCCGGCTACAGGTGCC
>NZ_JBODJB010000002.1:0-7874 GCF_050611725.1 Ferruginibacter sp. SUN002
ACCGAATCCGTTATCGTTGATACCATTTTCCTGCCATGAAGCTCTGATCGTTTGTGTACTTGCTACTGGTAAAGCCAACATTCTCCAACCTCTGTTCAATTGTTGGGTTGTAAATCTTTCGGCTATTACATTGGTTGCACCTGTGATGCTACCACCACCCGTGATCGCTCCTACTGAACCTGTACCATCTGTAGTAGATTGAAGTACTAACGGGCTACCGTTCAAATTAACTGTACCACCGGTAACTTTTAATTCAACACCCGGGCCAATTACCAAAGTATCTCCTGCACCACCGCTAAAGTTTAATGTACCGGTAATATCAAGATCAGCATCTATGGTTACTTTACCATGACCCGATGGAATTGTTATAGTTGTGCCGGCTGTTGGAACTGTTCCACATTGCCAGTTAGCAGGGTTGCTGAAATCACCGTTTGTACCAACATAAAGACCACAGTCTAATACAAAACTTGCTGCAATTGTATGGTTAGTTGTTATGTTAGTAAATGTATAAGATGTAACTGCACCTACTGAAACACCATCAACTAATACATCCGCTACTTTATAACCTGAACTTGGTGTTATTGTATAAGTTTGATTACTTCCCTTTGTAGGGTTAATTTCACCTGATGGAGATATGGTACCGTTAGAGCCGGCTGATGCAGTGATAGATTTTGTCATTACATAAAATGCTGCATTTTTCATAACTAACAAACCATTTGCACTCATACTTTCCGGACTTGCAGCTAATGCAATCGTCATATATTTACTCAAACTATTTGCACCTGAAGTATTCAATTCCAAAATTGAAACGGCATTGCTTGGCGAATTAGCACGGTTGTTTGCGATCAGTCGCTGAGTTTGACCAGCCGGTGCAGCCGGGCCTTCAACCCATCTGATTTGACCTGTAGCAGTTGCCAGTGTAACATTACTGCCACTAAAAGTAGCACCCGAGAAAATAGCATGAGTATTGAACCCAGAATTAACCGTAACAGAAAGATCTGTGCCAGTAACCCCATTTTGAGGAGAACCGGCAGGCCAGCCTGTTTTACCATACATAAACCCTTTAGAATTTAATATTGGCATAACTCCAATGTATCTACCTAATCTTTCATAAGCAAGGGTACCGCTACCAACTGCTTCATGCATATAAACAATATCATAATTGTTTTTAAGATCTAACATTTGAGCAGCAGTATCACCTGCAGCGGTTGCTGCAGTAAGAGTTGTAATATCAAAATACTGCTCAAACTCAGTATATATCTTATCTATGCCCTTTGGAGCATTTGTACTTGTATATAAGAACGCCATTTTCTTAGCAGCAGGATCTTTTACAATAATTGTATCCGAAACAGTTGCATTTGCTGTTCCCGAAGGACCTACTACCGTTAAAGTATAACCGTAAACAGCAGGATAAGTTGTTTCTGTACCCGGTGTACCGCTTATGGTACCCGTTCCACTATTAAATGTAACACCCGTTGGTAACGGAGTTGCAGTTGCACTGGTAACACCACCGGTAATAGTATAAACAACATTAGTAATTGCAGTACCGGCTTTCACTACCTGTGTAGAAGGGCCCGAACTTAATGCAATAGCTGGTGCAGCTTTACCCGTTACATCAAAACTATTAGATGCGCCTGATGCTGTTAATGAAACAGTACCGCTATTATCACCGGTTCCGGATGTAGGATTATATCTTATATATAAGGTAGCGTTTGTTATAGAACCACCAGTTTGTGTTAGAGTTGCTGTTGTTGCCCAATCCGATCCGTTATTTGTACTACTTACCTGGAATGGAGCACCAACTGAAACACTTACATTATTAATTAAGTTAGCTGCATTTACTGTTTTCGTTTGTACAGTAGAAGCAGTCCAACCTGTAACATTAAAGTTAAGTGTCGTAGCACTATTAAGAGAAATACTAGGTACAGCATTCACTACAGTAACCGTATAATCATGCGTTGTAACTCCATCCTGAGCCGTTACAGTAAACACAACCGGGTTAGTAAAATCAACCGCACCTGTTGGAGCATAAGTAGCCGCAGCAGATACAGTAATACTTGGCGTTAATGCTGTTAAATTAGTACCATAAGGCATCGTAACCGAAATATTATCTCCGGAAATATTAGAACTAATCTGTCCTGAAATAGTAAATGCTGAAATATTAGCTTCTGAACTTAATGCCGTTGTAACATTTACTGTATATGTTTTTGTAGTAGCTTCATCTTCAGCAGTAACCGTATAATTTACAGGCGAGTTGAAGTTTTGTGCCACACCACTATTAGGTACTACTGTTGCGTTTGCATTGCCCAAAGTAATCGTTGGGATAAGTGCAGACAAGTCTGTACCATCAGGAAGGGATACTGAAATTGTATTATTAAGATTATCTATTGTACCGCTATTAGCTCCAAAAGCAAAACTACTAATAGTTGCGTCGGTACTATATGTTTTTGCAGTTACAACTATTGAACCCGATAATGTTGCACAGTTACCATCTCTAATGGTATATGGATAGGTTTTAGGCGTAGCAAACTTAGCAAGTGTACCTGATATAGTTAATACCTGACTACTTACATTAGTGCTAATTCCACTAGGAATACCATCTCCCCAGGTAATTGAAGGATTACCTGATCCGGTTGAATAAGTAATATTTGTAATTGCAGATTGCTGCTGAAGAGTCTGAGCGTCTGTACCACTTGCTGAAGTTCTACTTAGTGGTGCATTTGGAATTGTATAGGTGGCATCAACTAAGAATGCATTACCACCACCAGATCCGGTAGAGATTACAATTGTTGTAGAACTAGTTGAATTTAATGTCAGGGTTGTTGAAGTTAAACATGCTGTACTACCACCACTTCCAGGGAAAGTTACCGTAGTTGAACCCGTTGCCCCGCCACTTGCAACAATGTTTACAATTCTACCATTACCGGATGCAGCAAAACGACCAGAGAAAGTGCCCAAACCATTCGGGAATACCATTGTAACAATGCTAGCTGTATTATTTGGAAGCGTTATTTTATTTGCTGTACCACAACCGTTTGTATTATTTAATGCATAAGCTCCCGTAATAGATGTTATAACAGGATATGCAGCAATCAATGTTGCAGTTGTTGAGTATGATCCTACATTTATAGTAGTAGAAGTAGATGGAGATGGTACCGTAACTGTTACAGTATAAACCTTTGTTGTAACTCCATCCTGAGCAGTTACAGTATAGTTAACAGGAGAACAGAAACCTTGAGCTATTCCTGAGTTTGGAGAAACAGTAGCACCCGATGCTAATACAATTGTAGGTGTTAAACTTGACCTATCTGCAAAAGTAGAAAGAGCAACTGTTATTGTTCCTGCTCCATCATTTATAGTACCTGCTGTTCCATTAATGGTAAAGCTGGTTATAGTAGCCACATTACTCAACGTAGATATATTTGCAGAATTCGCCGATTGAGCAGAGGTAATATATTTGGTGCCATTACCAACAGCAGTTACTCTATAATAGTAACTTGTTCCTGCTGTTAAGCCTGTAACAGATGTACTAGTAGAATTGGCTGCTATACTTGTAAGGGTTGAAACAACTGAATTATCTGATGTTTTGTAAACAGTTACTGTGTAACTGCTTTCATTAGAAACATCTGCCCATCTTGCTGTAAAGCTTGTACCGGTAGCACTTGTACCACCTAGGGTTACACTTGGAGCAGATAATACTAAAGAAATGGTTACAGTATAATTTTGAGTAGAACCATCTTCTGCTGTAACAGTGTAGGTTGCATCATTCGTAAAGTCATTAGAAACTCCTGATAATGGGCTTACTGTAGCGAGCGCTGAAACAGCAATTGTTGGAGACAATGCTGCCAGATTATTACCTGCCGGTACAGTTGCGGTAATAGTATTAGAACCAATAGTTGCTGTAACGCCTGCTATAACAAAAGATGTAATAGATTTTGCTGTACTGGCAGCTGCTTTAGTAATAGTTACCGTGTAATCTTTAGTACTACCATCTTCCGCAGTCACGGTATATATTACATTGCTACTAAAGTTTTGAGCACCTGAAGGAGTGTAACCTTGAGCCAATGCGGAAATTGCAACCGTTGGTGTTTGACTTGTAAGATTGGTTGCAAATGGTACAGTTGCTGTAACAGTATTAGAACCAATAGTTGCTGTAACGCCTGCTATAACAAATGATGTAATATCTTTTGCCGTACTCAATGTACGAATGGTTGCAGAAGCACTTGATTCATCTGAATTAAGTGTTGTTGGCGTTCCAACAGCAGTTACTTTATATGTATAAGTTGTATTATTAGTTAATCCGGTGATCACTGTACTTGAAGCAGGGGCGGTAATACCACTAACTGTAGTTTGTAAAACACCTGATAAATACGTTTTAACTGTGTAGCTCGTTGCACCTGTAACTTCAGTCCAATTAGCAGTAAACCCAACTCCGGTAGGAGCTGTAGCGCCTGTTGGCGAAGGTACTGTAAGCCTAACTGTTAATGTTCCTGTTAAAGCAGTTGAATAAGTTACACCATCTGTTGATGCGATGCTATAACCGTATACACCGGATACTGTAGGCGTTCCTGAGAATGTAACAGGACCTGCGCCACTATTATCGTCAACAGTAATACCTGTTGGAGGCGTAGTTGATGAAGCAGTGCCTGACCAGGTTACTTCTGCAGCTGTAGCTGAACCATCCCATGTATATACGATATTGCCGATTGCAATACCTGCAACAACAGTTTGTACATTTGAGCCACTGGTTAAAGTAAGTGTAGGGCTTGAGGCAGAGCTGATTGTTATTGCTCCTGAAACAGGGCTTGTAACCATTCCGCATGGAGATTCTCCATATATTTCGCAATAATAATAAGTTGTTCCTTCTACATCAGTTGGTGGTGTATAAGTTGAACCATCTCCACCTACTTCAATCAATGTAGGATCGCTACCATCCGGATTCGGAGAACTGTACCATTGATAAGTTGGACCTGTTCCGATAACGTTTACGGATAGATCTGTAGGAGTTTGTCCTACAACATATCCTGCACCTGAAAGTTGATATGAATTAAGTACTATTGCTGAAACAACATTTACGGTAACACTTATTGCATTATTACCAACAGGAGCCGTACATGGTGCTGAGCCACCTTCTGCTCTTACATAATAAGTTGTAGTAGTGGTTGGTGATACTGATAATGTACCGTCTAAACCTGAACCTGTATTATTTACCGGAACAGGAGTAGTGAATGCACTATTTGTGTACCATTTCCAAGAAGCTCCAGATGCCAATGTACCACCTGTTTGACTTAAGGTTGTACTTGTTCCGCTACATATAGTAGTTGACGTAGCTCCTAAAGTTTGGCCGGCAACTGAAGAACCAGTAGTTACAGTTACCGTAACACTTTTTGTATTATCTCCAACATTAGCAGTACAAGGAGATCCTGTTGAACTCTCTGCTCGTACATAATAAGTTGTAGATGCTGCCGATAAATTGTTTAACACCAAAGTACCCGGCGAACCAGTACCTGTACCAACCAAAGTGGTATAACTTGCATCAGAATACCATTTCCAGCTTGCCCCCGTACCTAAGGTACCACCTGTTTGGCTTAATGTTGTTGTATTTGTTCCACTACATAAAGAAGTGCTGGTAGCAGATACATTTGTTGCTGCAGTAGATACAGTATTTATTGTAAGACTATTAGATGCCGGAGTTGTGCTGGCACAACCAGCAGATGTATAACCAACAGTAACAGTTTTATTACCGGCTGTTAACCAATTCAATGTTACTGTATTGCTTCCTGAACCTATTCCACCTGAAGTAATATTATAATCTGTTCCTGCTGTACCGGTCACAGACCATACATAATTTGTCATACTGGCCTGTGTTGTATAGGTTGCACTATACGGAGCACATTGAGGACCCGTAGGAGAAGCGGTGAATGTTGGTGTAGGTGGTGTACATGAAGACGTAATTGTAATTTTGAAATTATCGAATAAAAAAGCATCACTATTACTTGTAGTTTTTCTTTGATAAAAACCAAATACAGCCATTGCTGTAGAAGTATACGTATTATCTACTGTAGAAGTGCCCACTTGATTAATCGTGCCTCCGGCGGGATCAGCTAAAGAAGCACCATCATCTCTAAAATATAAAGACCATTTACCATCTGTAGGGTTATAAGTCACTTTAAAACTGGCATAGTTAGCAGTTGCTGATAAAGCACCAGTTGTGGTTCCAATTAAAGTATAATCTCCAGCGGTTGTAGAAGTAACCCCATTTGCAAAACGGTACAAAGAATATGTAGTAGTACTAGTTTGTGCAACCATATAACCAGTGGTTCCAGCGGCTGTTATAGAAGCACTACTTGCACAAAGAATTGTTGCGATGTAGCGACCATTTGAAGTACTAAAATAAGTACCATTGGTTGCGTTAGCTTTTTGCATATTAAATGTCCAAGTAACCAAGCCTGTACTTGAAGCCAATTTTCGATCGCTAGGAAATGGACTTGTTAAATTAGAATATGAATAAGTTACACCCTGACTAGCACTTTGATTTGAACCATTAGTACCTAAAACCAATGATCCTGAAGTAAGTCTAACCTGATTATTACCATTTGTAGTATTGGTATAGGTATAAACAGCTGATGGGCTAGTAGAAGCTAAACCAAAAGTATTGCCGGATGTTGAAGTTGGTAAAGTACCACTAGTTACAGATCCACTAAAATCATCGGTAAACACAGTTGTTTGTGCACTGGCGCTAACAGCAAATAGAGTCGCAATCAAGGGCAACAGGCATGCATACAGCAATTTCTTAAACATAAGTTTATTAATTTGAATTGGGAGAGAAAAGAAATTAGAACAAATAAATTGTACAATCGAAGGGGTAAATGTTTTTTTCATACCTGGCAATTTAGAATGACATTATCGTTAAAAAAGCAAATCGTTTGTAAGGGAATTCGGGCAAGTGGCTTCAGCAGGTAAAGGATTCTACGTTATAATAGTGATACAAGGTAGATACATTTTTAACATAAATATAATTTGATGGGTCCAAAATCTACGCAATCGATTGCAGAAAAGCTTACGCAATCGATTGCGTAAAGATATTGCAGCGAAATATGATGATTTATGCAATATTTAAACACAAAAATGCACTTCCTTTCGGAAGTGCATTTTTCTAACTATTTTAATAGATATAAACTATTATGCTTTGGCAGGGATAACCTGTGACGCAGCAAGCTTTACAGCCCTTTTCATCACACTAACGGCCAGAAACATGCCCGCTGCAATCAGCAATATGGTCATTTTTGGATCCAATGGTACAGCCTGAGGTTCAGCATCGGGGTTATCTCCCGGATTCTGACCGAAAACTATACCTGGTAAAACAACCAGCAGCATCACCACCACTAACGGCATCATATAACCGAACATCTTTTTCATTCCCTGCTTTAATTGATTCTTCATATGTTTTGAAATTTTTATTTTTTGCTTTCTTTTATATATTGTTTTATCAACCTTTAAAATTACTTAAACCTTAGTTAACTAATAATTTTTCAACTTGTTTAGCTCCATTCGGTTTAACAATTTCCAAATAATAGATACCCTTGGTCATCAGGTTTGGTGCGTTGAATGTTTGCGTACTGTTACCACCATTGTGTTGTACAGACGACTGCATCAACTGCTGACCAACGGTATTGGTTAGACGAACATTGTATTTACCTTTTTCCTGGCCAATAAATTGAACACTTATCCTTCCATCATTGATGATAGTCGTATTCAACGTAATGCTTGGAACTGATGAACCATAAGTTACTGTTACAATATAAGTGTATTTGGTTGCTCCTGATAGATCTACGGTTTTTATACGGTAGTAGTTCAATCCGGCTACAGGTGCC
>NZ_JBODJB010000003.1:0-1243 GCF_050611725.1 Ferruginibacter sp. SUN002
GTATTCAACGTAATGCTTGGAACTGATGAACCATAAGTTACTGTTACAATATAAGTGTATTTGGTTGCTCCTGATAGATCTACGGTTTTTATACGGTAGTAGTTCAATCCGGCTACAGGTGCCACATCCATAAAGCTGTACAATGCTGAACCGCCATTGTTGGTTGTTGCTGGTACCACCCCTACTTTTGTGAAATCTGTTCCGTTCACTGAACGTTCTACTTCGTATTGTTTAACTCCGTTCTCTACCGATACTTTCCAATCAATTTGCATTGACGTAGATTTTTGTGTTGCATTTACATTGCTGATCGATACAGGTGTTGTACCAGCCGCTTTGAACACAATTCTGAACCTGTCGGCAAAAGTTAATGTGTTGGTTTGTACAGCATCAAAATCTATATGACTCGTTGTTGTAAGATCTATAGGTGTACTCGTTGATAAGAACTTATCTTCAAGGAACGCTGTAAGATCTGTTGACATCGCTGTTGGAATGAATTCCATACGATATTTAGACGTCCTCAAGCCGCTTATTTTGTAGAAGATTGAGTCTTTATCTGTGATCGTTTGTCTTCTTTCTATTGCCAACAGTTTAGTGTCTCTCAACATACCCATGCTTTCTCCGAAGTTGCTGGTCTTAACCGCATCGTTTGCATCAATTGCATTACTGAAACTGTTGCTGTATGCCATTGTTACACCATCGGCATATACAGGTACATTGTTTACTATCGGTGAAAGACTTGTTACAAATGTACTTACACCTGCAAGTGGTGATTGTGGTCTGAAACCGGCTCCACCTGCATTACCGCCATTTGTTTTAGCACTTTCGCCTATACGTATTTGTGAGGCGCCGTTTGAGTGAACGATGAAGGCCATACCCGATTGGATCTTCGTATTTACTCCACTTGGATAGCTGGTACCGGTTGGGCTACCGTTCATTAATCCACCATTGAAGTATACAAAAGAACCTAAGTTATACAAACCTAATACTTTCGGATCCCACAATTGCAACGTGTTATCGATACTACCGGATAATACCTGAATATTATCGAAATCTATTTCTGATGCAAATGGATTACCTACAAGGTTAAAGCCATCTACCAAATTAATATCCTGATCACCTGTACGTAAAGATCCTTTAACTCTTAATCTGGCGGTTGATGCATCTGTTGTACTGCTTGCATTTACACCTTTGGTTCTATCACCTCTGATGTAGATCATCCAGGCATTATGAGCATTCGCAATAC